>CBDBBO010000001.1:0-2084820 GCA_965203135.1 Dehalococcoidia bacterium
CGGAAGTGCTTGATCTTACCGATGAAACACTCGACAAGATGACGCTCTCGGTACAGGTACTCATCGTATGAGTGCGGCGCCCTTCTGTTGGAGCGAGACGGAATCACCGGGACAGCCCCATTGTCGACGACCAACTCGCGAACGTGATCGGCGTCGTATGCCGGTCGGCTATCACATGCTCACTCTCGGTACCGGATATGAGTTCGGCAGCTTGAGTCACATCGTGCTCTTGTCCTGCGGTCAGCGTAAATCTCAAGGGATTGCCCAGACCATCGACACTCACGTGGACCTTTGTAGAGAACCCGCCCCGACTTCGACCGAGGGCTTGGGACGCTTGCCCACCGTTTTTTTGGGTGCGCCAGCGGCAGAATGATGGGCCCGCACTACGGTGCTGTCGATGATGAGGTTCTCCATGTCGGGGTCATCGACAAAATACTGATGCATACGTTCCCATATCCCATGATCGCACCATCGGGCGAACCGTTTGTAGATGCTGTTCCAATTGCCATATTCGGCTGGGAGCATCCTCCACTGCGCACCAGTCCGAGCAATCCACAAGACGGCCTCGATGAAACGCTTGCAATCGGCTTCCTTTCCGACGTACAAATCGGGCTGGCTACGAAGAAACTCCAGCACCTTTGGCCACTGTTCGGGAGATAGTGTGACTGTTGACATATACCTAGTATAATGCAAATGTCAACACTACCTAGTTTTCTAGCTTAGAAGCCGTATCCATCTCTTGCACAACTCATCTTGCGTACTTTACCCACAGAGATAAACCGCCAAGAACCACGAGTCCAATTGCCGCAGGAACGAACCACCACTGCTGGAAGAGCCAGATCGCAGCTGTGATGAACCCGCCAAGAGCAATTAGGACACAAACGATCACCCAGAACGTGGCTTCATCATTCTTCATATCTTATGGCCTACTCGAGCAGACGAATAACTGCCGCGGCCGCGGCAGTTCCCAGACTCATGCCCGCGACTACCATGGCCAAGAGCTTCCACGCAATAGAGGAATCTAGCTGGCTGATTCTCTCAGTCAGCCGAACTTCCAAAGCTCCAATTTCCCTTGCCAAGTCCTCCTTCGCACGCGCCAAGTCCTCCTTGGTAGCCATGGACGCCATCTGTCCTTCGATGTAGCTGATTCTCTGTTCAGGTGTAGCCATCTTGGCCTCCATCTGTGTGTCAGTGTACCCGCGCCCGAACGTTCGGCCCGTATCCCGACCCAGCCGACCTGTTTCAGCCAATCCCGAATCGGTCGTCCGTCTACAGATACACTTTGGCGCAGGTCTCGCTTGGCTTCAATTCTATTCTGGCTTCGGTACAAGTTTAACGCAAACGAACATTTCTTTCAGGGCCACTTCCGCTGTAGGTGTCGCAAGTCCTCGCAAACGGCCATTGACAGCCCCGCACATCCGTGCTATTCTCCCCACATGCCAACCATCACCAACAACCGACGCGCCGCCAGCGCCCCGGACAGCCCGGCGAAACACACCATCCCGTTCCGCCACCAAACCCGTCGAAATCACGCCGAATACGCGCCAAATCGTGACAGCCGGGCGACATCAGCCGCTTCCAACGGAACAGCCCCCAAGTACGAACGGCACAAAACGGAACACTTTCAGCTAAAGCCTACTTTGTACCGCGCCCGGAGCCATGCCCGCGGTTGAACTGGCCCCGCCTTCGCCATACAATACTCCCAGCCAATCGTCCGCACCTGCACAGGAGAACTTTCGCCGTGATTCACTCGCTAGACGCCATCAAGGCCATCAACGACGGACGCGAGGACTCCGTAGTGGTCAGCACCATGACCCCCAACCGCTACTGGGAGTCCGTCTCGTCCAACAAGGACATGGACCTGCCCATCTTCGGCGCGATGGGCAAGGCGTCGTCCGTGGCCCTCGGCCTCGCGCTCGCCCGCCCCGACAAGCGCATCGTCGTGCTGGACGGCGACGGCGGCCTGCTGATGAACCTCGGCACCCTCGTCACCATCGCCGACCAGGAGCCCGAAAACCTCGTCCACTTCGTCTTCGAAGACGGCATGTACTTCACAACCGGCGGCCAGCCGGTGCCCGGAGCCGGCAGGTTCGACCTCGCCGCCATGGCGAAGGACGCCGGCTACCTCGAGAGCTTCCAGCTGGACAACCTCGAGGACCTCGTCAACGAGCTGCCCAACATCATGAGCGCCAAGGGTCCGGTCTTCGTTTGCCTGAAGGTCTCGCACGGCGAAGAGCTGCCCGAGGTCTACATCGGCGACACCGCCGGCGCCATGCGCCGGATGGCCGCCAAGCTGCGGGAAGAGTAGCCCCCGTTGTTTGACTTCCACACGCACACCTTCCTCAGCGATGGCGTGCTCTCCCCGGTCGAGCTCATCCGGCGCGCCCTCGTTGTCGGCTACCGCGTCATGGCCATAACCGACCACGTGGGCTCCGGCAACCTCGAGTACGTGCTGAAGGCCCTGACCATCGACTGCCGGATGGCTTCCGAGCGCTGGGATATCCTCGCCCTGCCGGGCGTGGAGATAACCCACACCCCGAAGGAGGACATCGACCTCCTCGCGAGAGAGGCCAGGGCGCTCGGCGCGAAGGTGGTGAACGTCCACGGCGAGACCATCGTCGAGCCGGTGGAACCGGGCACCAACCACGCCGCCGTCAGCTCCCGCCACGTCAACATCCTCGCCCACCCCGGCCTCATCACGCCCGAAGAAGCCGCCATCGCCGCTGCCAACGGCGTCTACCTCGAGATCTCCTCACGCAGAGGCCACAGCCTCACCAACGGCCACGTCGCCCGTATCGCCCGCGCGGCGAACGCCGGCATGGTGCTGGACTCGGACACCCACGAGCCTTCCGACCTGCTGACCCGCGAGCACGCCCTCCGGGTGGCCCGCGGCGCCGGCCTCGACGAGCAGGAGGCGCTAACCCTCCTCGACGACAACCCCCGCGGCCTGCTGGCCTCCATCGGCATCGAATACGCCGGCTGAGTTCGAAAAAGTCCCTTCCCACTTGATGGGGGAAGGTTAGGATGGGGGTAAAGGTCCTCCTCTGCCGACGCGAAAACAACGAGGGGATGATTGATGTGCTACAGTGTTTAGAGACGACGAGATCAAGTACGTCGTGGCGTCAGTGGCCTTGGCTTGGGCAATCACCGTCCTGATAGGCTACTACGAGATCTTCATCAACCGAGCGGACAGCGTGCCGGCAACGGTGGTAGCAGCGATCATCGGCGCGGCCGGCGCTACCGGATTCACACTGCTGCTGGTAGGCACGTGGGAGGTGTTTTCGATGTTGGCGCGAAGAATCAACGAAAGACGCTTGGCCGAGGCGCGGCAAGAAGGTCGGGAAGAAGAGCGCAAGCGGTTGGAGAAAGAGCGCGAGGAAGGCCGCCAGAGGTTGGAGGAAGAGCGCGCACGCCTCAGACATTGGTACGCCAACTTGCCCCAGGAAGTCCGAGACCAGTGGCCTCCACCATTCTAGTGGGAGAGGAAACCCCTAACCAGTCTCGGGCCCGGCGACATCTGGGGCATTCCATCTCCCTGGAGATACTTGTCCGCTAAACAGATACCTATGGTCCTCTACAAATGGCTCAACAAAAGGCGCTTGGAGGCCGCACGCGAAGAAGGCTATCGCGAAGGCCGTCTATTGGGGCTTCAAAAGGCCCTTGAGGAAGAGCGGAAGTGGCGGAGGTGGTTGCAGACTGCGGTCGAGGTGTTGGCCGAAGAGAACAGGCGTCTACTAGACTGGTACGCCAACCTGCCCCCAGAGATAAAAGAGCAGGTGCCGCCACCTCCCGGCGGGAAGCGGCAACCGTAGCCGACAGCGCCCCCTCGCGCCACCTACTCCGGCAGCACCACCGAGTCCGGCTCCGCGCCCGCCGCCACGCCCGTCGTGTTCCGCACGGCGAACGCCCGGCTCTTGGCGGTCGCCTCCTGCCCGAAGCCGGCCAGGTGCGGCGTGACCAGCACCCGGTCCATGTCCAGCAGCGGATTGTCCGGACTGGTCGGCTCCTCCTCCAACACATCCAGGCCCGCTCCCGCTATCTTCCCCTGCTGCATCGCCCTGATGAGCGCCGCCTCGTCCACGACCGGCCCGCGGCAGGCGTTAATCAGCACCGCGTTAGGCTTCATCATGTCGAACTCGCGGTCGCTCAGCATCGCCCTCGTGTGCTTGTTCAGCGGCACGTGCAGCGTCACGATGTCCGACTCGCGCAGCAGCTCGTCCCTCTCCACGCGCCGCACGTTCAACTCCCGCTCCAGCTCCGCCGGAAAATTGACCACGTCGCTGTACAGCAGCTCGCACTCCCAGCCCTGAAGCCGCCGCGCCACGCTCTGCCCGATCCGCCCGAACCCGATGATGCCCACGGTCTTGCCCGTCAGCTCGTAAGCGTCCTCGAACCAGCTCTCGCGGATGTCCCCCGCCCACTTTCGCTCCTTCACGTACTGGAGTTGTAGCTGGAGCTTCCGGTAGACGCTCACCATGAGCGTGATGGAGTGCTCGGCGACCGCCACCGCGTTGCCCCCGCCGTTGTTCGCCACCTTGACACCCAACTCCCCCAGCGCCTGCAGGTCCATCATGTTGGTGCCCGCGCTGATGGTCTGCACCAGCCGCAGGTTCAGGCACGCCCGCGCGAGCTCCACCGGAAACACCGACGGAATGGCGATCACCGACACGGTCTCTCGCATCTGCTCGGCCTGCTCCTCGATGGGCAGCGTCGAGTCCACCCAGCCGATCTCGACGCCCTCCGGCGCCAGCCTGCGAAACGCCTCCAACTGCTCGCCGTCCGGGGACAGCAGCACTACCTTCGCGCTCATCGAGTCCTCCTGTCTATTCTCTGGTAGGAGCGGGTCTGCGATCCGCCCGTTCTCGCTTGTGGTGTCGCCAGATGGGGGGATATACTCTAGTCGGCCCTTCGGACCGCGCCGCGTTGCCGGGCCGTGGGCCGGATTATACACCAATCCGGGGGATTACTCCGCTCCATGAATCAGGCCGCGCTCGACGGCGTTCGCGTGCTGGACTTCACCCACCACGTGGCCGGGCCGTACTGCACCAAGCTCCTCGCCGACTTCGGCGCCGACGTCGTGAAGATTGAGCGGCCCGGAGGTGGCGACCCCGCGCGCCGCATGGGGCCGTTCGTCCGCGATGAGCCGCACCAGGATATGAGTCTGCCGTTCCTGTACCTGAATACGAGCAAGCGCGGGGTCACCCTGAACCTGAAGACGGAGATGGGCCGGAACATCGCGCTGAGACTGGCGGCGGAGGCCGACGTCGTGGTCGAAAACTTCAGCCCCCGCGTCATGCCGTCCCTGGGCCTGGACTACGCCGCGATTCGCGAGGTCAACCCGGACGTGATCATGGTCTCCATATCCAACTTCGGCCAGTCCGGCCCCTATAGAGATCACAAGGCCACCGAGATCATCGAGTACGCCCTGGGCGGCATGGCCTACATCTTCGGCAGCCAGGACCGCGAGCCGCTCGTCCACGCCTACAACCAGGCGCAGTTCAAGGCGGGCACCAACGCCGCGTCGGCCGCCGCCATCGCAGTCTTCCATCGCATGATGACGGGCCGCGGCGACTACGTGGACCTCTCGATCCAGGAGTCGATGACCACCGCCCTGAGGGACACCGCGTCCGTCTACTCCTACCAGGGCGGCATAAAGGCCAGGGCCGCGACCTACACCGGAGAGATGCCAAGGGGGCCCATGACGGCGGGCAATGGCTACGTGGTGCCCATCGTGTTCGGCGGCGTGGACTGGACCGACCTGTCGGAGTTCCTGGAAGCGCCAGTCCTGGCGGACGAGCGATTCTCCACGGCGGAGGGCCGGCGAGACAACGCGCGGGCACTGCGCGAAGAGGTGGAGCGGGCGATTGCCCGGCACGACGCCACCGACCTCTTCTACGCCGCTCACAAGCGGCGCGGCTACATCTTCGGCCTCGTGCAGGACCCGGCCCAGTTGGTCGACAATCCTCAATATCGCCACCGGCGCTACTTCGAGAAGGTCGATCACCCCGTGGCGGGCAGCTTCCCATATCCGGGCGCGCCCTTCGAGATGAGCGGCACGCCGTGGCGCGCGCGTTCACCCGCTCCGACGCTCGGACAGCACAACGCCGAGGTGTTCGGCGATCTGGGCCTCACCCGACACGACCTCGTCGCGCTCAGGGCCAGCGGGGATATCTAGGCCATGAGTCTTCCACTGGCAGGCGTTCGCGTCGTGGAGATGGGCCAGCTCATCGCGGTGCCGCACGCCGCCAAGATGCTCGCCGACATGGGCGCGCAGGTCATCAGGGTGGAGTCGCACGCACGCCTGGAGGGGTACCGTGCCTCGGCCTTCTACGACAACGACCCGGGCCAAGCCTACTGGAACCGGGGCGCGAACTTCTACGAGCAGAACCGCAACAAGCTGGGCGTCACGCTCGACCTGTCGAAGCCCGGCGCACTGGACACGCTGCGCGACCTTATCGCCGCAAGCGACGTGTTCATCGAGAACTTCACCCCCAGGGTGATGCGCAACTTCAAGCTGGAGTACGACGACCTGCGCTTACTGAGGCCCGATATCGTGTTCGTATCCTCCACCGGATACGGCTTTACCGGCCCGTGGTCCGCGTTCGGCGCGATTGGGCCGACGACCGAGGCCGCCTCGGGGCTGTGCCACTCCACGGGTTACGAGGGCGGGCCGCCGGAGCTTG
Organism: Dehalococcoidia bacterium; assembly: GCA_965203135.1. Lineage (GTDB taxonomy): Bacteria > Chloroflexota > Dehalococcoidia > Lucifugimonadales > CATOSD01 > CATOSD01. The sequence continues at coordinate 6,684 of CBDBBO010000001.1, forward strand.
CCGAAATGCCCTATACGGACTACACCGCCGCCGAACACACCGTGTTCGCGATAGTCGCGGCGCTGGCCCATCGCGCCCGTACCGGCAGGGGCCAGTTCGTGGACGTGTCCCAGGCCCAGGCCGCCAGCGCCACCGCGCCCGAAACGCTGATGGACTACACCGCCAACGGCAGGATCACGCGTCGCGTCGGCAACCGCCATCCGTACATGGCGCCGCACGGCTTCTATCCGTGTCGGGGAGTGGACGCCTGGATCGCCGTAGCCGTATCTCGGGACGAGGAGTGGGCGGCCCTGTGCGGCGTCCTGGAAGCGGGCGCGCTGAGCGACGACAAACGCTTTGCTGACGCCGACTCGCGCTGGCGGTACAGGGCCGCGCTGGACGAGGCGCTGTCGGCGCTCACGCGCGGATGGGAGCACCACGAGTTGGCTAGTCGGCTCCAGGCAGCCGGCGTGCCGGCCGGGGCCGTGCTAAACAACGCGGACCTGCTGTTCGACCCGCATCTCACGTCGAGGGGCTTCTACGAGATGTGCCAGCACCACCCGGCCGCCGACATGCCGCCGCTGCCCTACTCGAGCAGGCCGTGGAAGTTCGCGGGGGCGCCGGCCGCGCCGCGCCGTGCGGCGCCATTGCTCGGCGAGCACAACCGCCACGTGCTCGAGGACGTTCTCGGCATGGCCGGCGAGGACGTGCGTGCAATGGAGGCCAACGGCGCAATCGGCAGCGAGCCGACGCGCCCGGCGCCGACGCCATCGGTGCCAGTCGAGGAGCAGGTCCGCCTGGGCCGCATCCTCAAGCACGACCCATACCACAAACAACGTGTACGCGAGCACTACGGAAAGTAGGAACACAGAAGGAGGACACAGCCATGAAGATCATCAGAAACGGCTCAGGACCCACGCAGGACCGCACCGACGCGCCGCTGTTCCTAGGGGGTAAGGTCACTGGCCAGTCGATAGTGAGCGGCGACAGCAACTGGTTCAGCTTCAACCTGGTCAGCTTCGCCGCCGGAGCGCGCAACAAGTTCCACACCCACACCAGCGACCAGATTCTGTACGTCACCAGCGGCACGGGGATCGTGGCCAACGAGTCCGAGGAGGTGGAGGTCACCGAGGGCGACACCGCGCTCATCCCGGCCGGGGAGAAGCACTGGCACGGCGCCACCGCCGACTCCGACTTCGCCCACATCTCGCTCACCGCGCCCGATAGCGAGACCGAGATGTTCGACGACTAGGCGCGCCTCAGTGCGCCGGTGTGGTATCATGGCGCGCAACCCCGCTGACGCCTCGCCGCGCGTCTCGGACGACGCCGGGAGCGCGGCGCGCGTGGACTAGGTGGCGCTATGCCGATACTGGCCCTGGACGGACTGCGAGTGCTGGACGCCTCCCAAGGAGTCGCCGGGCCATACTGCGCCAAGCTGCTCGCCGAGTACGGCGCGGAGGTCGTCAAGATCGAGCCTCCGCGCACCGGCGACGAGAGTCGCCATCGCGGACCGTTCGCCCCGGACGCGCTCCGCGCCGAGGGCAGCACCCTGTTCCTACACCTCAACACCAACAAGAAGGGCGTTACGCTCGACCTGGACAGCGACGAGGGCCGGGGCCTCTTTCTGCGACTCGCTGGCGAGAGCGAGGTGCTGGTCGAGAGCGGCCCGCCCGGTCAGATGGAGTCGCTGGGCCTTGGCTACGAGACGCTGCGTCGCGCGCGGCCCGACCTGGTCATGACCTCCATCACGCCCTTCGGCCAGACGGGGCCGTACAGCCACCACGAGTACACCGAGTTGACCGTCTTCGCGTCGGGGGGCGGGATGCTCCGCGAGGGGCTGCCGGACCGCGAGCCGCTCATGTACGGCGGCGAGATCGCCCAGTACTTCGCCGGCTCGTCCGCGGCAGCCGCGACGATGGCCGCATGCGTCGGCGCCGGGCTTACGGGCAAGGGCCGCTGGATAGACATATCCATCCAAGAGTGTTTCGCGGGCCATCCGCACCAGATTGGGCGGCGCGCGCCCTTCGCCTACAGTGGCGAGACCGATAGCCGCACCACGCCCCACGAGCCGGTCGCGGGCGCTCGCGAGACGTTCGCCGTCGGCACCTTCCGCTGCAAGGACGGCTACTTCAGCTTCCTGCCGCTGGGACCCAGGATGTGGCCCTACTTCGCGAACATGATAGAGTCGCCCGAGTTGCTGGACGACCCGCGCATGGCGACGCCGCGCGAGCGCGAGCAGCACCACTACGAGCTGTTGGACAGTTTCCAGGCGTGGCTGGACGATCACACGCGCGAGGAGGTGTTCGAGGCCACGCAGCGAGTAGGCATCCCCGGCGGCCCCGTGCTCACGACCGGCGAGGTGATCGCCAACGAACACCTGGCCTCGCGGGACTACTTCCAGCGCATAGTCCATCCACAGGCGGGCGAGCTTACCTACAGCGGCTCGCCCTTCAAGCTGGACGGATTGCCAGGGAACGATCCGCGCCCCGCGCCGACGCTGGGCCAGCACAACGACGACATCCTGGGCGGGCTGCTCGGCCTGGACACCTCCGAGGTAGCGGGCCTGCGCAGCCGCGAGATCATCTAGCGCCAGGACGGAGGCAGGCATCATGAACATCGACAGCAGCGCCCCTCTGCCGCTCGCGGGCGTACGCTCACTGGAACTCGCCGAAATCTGGGCCGGGCCGTTCTGCGGCGTGCTGCTGGGCGACCTGGGCGCGGAGGTCATCAAGGTCGAGTCCATCCAGCGCATAGCGCGCGGTCCCGTGCGGCCTCCCCAGGGTTCGGCGGGCTATCCGGACGGCGACCCCGGCGAGCGGCCCTGGAATCGCGCCGCCAACTTCAACGGCCTCAACCGCAACAAGCTGGGCCTGACGCTCGACTTGGGCGACCCGAAGGGGGCCGACGCCTTCAAGGAGCTTGTGAGCATCAGCGACGTGGTGGTGTCCAACTACGCCTACGGCGTGATGACGGAGAAGTTCGGCCTCGATTACGAGACGCTGAGGCGCGTGAAGCCGGACATAGTGATGCTGCTGATGCCGGGCTTCGGAAACACCGGCCCCTACAAGCGCTACCGCAGCATGGGCATGACCATCGACGCGCTGTCGGGCCACTCCTCGCAGCGCGGCTACCCCGACCTGGACCTTTCCACCCTGTCGCCGGTCCATCACCCGGACGCCGTGGGCGGCGCGACGGCGGCATTCGCGGTGTGCACGGCGCTGCAAAGGCGCAACCGCACCGGCGAGGGCCAGTTCATCGACATGGCGCAGGCGGAGTCGTTCATCCCCCACATGGGCGAGGCGGTGCTGGAGTACGGCATGACGGGCCGACCGAGGGCGCGGCGCGGCAACCGCCACCCCGATATGGCGCCGCACGGGGTCTATCCGTGCGAGGGCGAAGACAATTGGGTCGCCATCGCCGTCCGAACCGAGAGCGAGTGGCGCGCGGCGAGCGCGGCGATGGGCGCGCCCGCGCTGGCGGACGACGCGCGTTTCGCCACGCTCGGCGCCAGGCTCGCCAACCACGACGATCTGGACGCCATGATCGCCGGTTGGACGCGCGGGCTGGACCGCCACCGGGCCGTCGAGCTGCTGCAAGAGGCCGGCGTGCCCGCCGCGGCGGTGGTGGACTGCGGCGCGGACGCCTACGACGACCCGCACTTGCAGGCGCGGGACTACTTTCAGCAGGTGACGCATCCGGAAGTGGGAACGTTCCTGCTGAGCGGCCCCATGTGGAAGCTGTCGGAGCAGGACGAGCCGCGCCACGAGCCGGCGCCCGGGCTGGGCGAACACAACGCCTACGTGCTGCGAGACCTGCTCGGCGTATCGGGCAGCGCCTACGCGGAACTGGAGCGCGACCTGGTCATAGGCGACACGCCGCTGGAAGGCTCCGACATGGGCGGCATCCGCCGCGTCCGCCGCGAGGCGGCGCTCCGGGGCGGGTAGTGAGTCCAATGGTTCGAGCGCGAGAACGGCCTCGACTCGGATGGGATGCCGATTGAGTTGTTAAAGGCTCGCGGTTGAGGTCACCCCCATCCTAACCTTCCCCCTGCGAGGGGGAAGGGACTTGTCGGTTAGCCTTTTCCCTGCGAGGGGGAAGAGACAAGCGGTAGTGGCTACGCGGAAGGGCCGGGACTGGCTCGCGCGGCGGCCACGAATGACAGGCCGCGCAGCACCTCTCGACCTGCTGCCGCGTGTATTGGGCCGGGGACGCCGTCGGCAAGGTGATGCGGAACCGGGACCGGAACTCCGCGCCGGCCTAACGGCGTGCGCGGTACGGGTCCCGGACGGCTTTTCGCTGACGTCACCCCCCATCTTCACCCTCACCCTGGCCCTCTCCCATCGAGGGAGAGGGGACAAGCGGAGGGGACGGGATAGACGAGTGACGGGCTACCAAGCGGAGTAGCATCCGGGCGGAGGCAGGTGCCAAACTGCCGGGTGGGACAAACAAGCTGGAAAAAAGTGTCCCGTTTCGTTTCTTTTGTCTTATCTCCTCGGATTTTGTAGCTGAGCGGTCGGCATTTCAGGCTGCGGATGGAACGGATTTCGGTTGGACGGGAATTTATCTGACGGATTGTTGTCACGGTTGTTACGTTGGTGGCCGGTGACCAGTGGTCGGTGGCCAGTCGTTTGTAACTAAGGGAGGGTAGCACGGATGTGCTGGCATGTCAATGGCCCTACCCGCCGAGTTCACGTTCTCCGTTTTCACGGGCACAATCTTCGCGGGAATGGACAATGTTAGGGGCAGAGACCCTTGTGGTGCCAGTGTCGGTTATCATGCCGAGGGTGGCCATCAGGGGTGGGTAGGAGAACTCTACCTGCCTCTTGAAGTTCTTTCCACTCTCTCCGGGTTGGTTTCCTTGTCGTCGCCCGGGCCCTTGTCCTCCTCCGCTCGCTCCTCCCAGTCGTCTGGCCGGTCGTCCCAACCGCGAGACTCCCAATAGGCGTCGTTGTTCGGATTCAGTTGGTTGGCGTGATTGTCTAGATCGCTCTGTCGGCTCATCGTTACCTCCTGTTCGTCCTGTGATCTGATATCGGTTACGCCTGGTGGTTCAACCTGCAAGTTGATAAGTTGCACCTGCTGTTGCAGTGGGCCTGCTATTCCGCCTCGATGGAAGATATCTGAAGCGTTTGAGACTTGCCTTTGCCTGTACGCCTGACGCTTACGAGTTCCTGCTTTTCCATCCAGCGCAACACGCTCATGTATGGCCTGTTGCGGCTGAACCCCGCATCAGGGGGATAGATGTCATAACCTTCACTATCGAAGGCCTGTTTACAGGTGTTGCCAAACTCACTTGGCGAGATGGTGCGTTCATCGAGTTCCTCAATCACCTCGAAACACTTCGCGATGACATATGGCGCGTCCCATTCTATGAAGTGGTCTTTGTCAACGAGGCTTCTCAAACGGCGGCTTACCTCGTCCGTTGCCCAAAGATGCACGTCAACGCCTTGCTCGGCCAAGTCCCGCAGAAGGGCCGCGTAGTCTCCGTCGTCGGCTACCAGAATGAAGGTAGAATCTTCCGGATCCACCCTTTGAGTGCTCGCAGCCCTCGCGACTGGAGTAGTCGCGATTCCCATAGATATGCCTGTCGTAAACAGGCGTTCTGCGTCTGCGATGAGTTGGCGGTCAGCGTCACCCCATATCTGCTTAACTTCGAACCCGTGTTCACGAAACGATTGCGTGGCGTTCCTTACTTCAGACGAAGCAGCGTAGGCGCGGGCAATCTTGTTTTCAGCGGCATGGGGATACATCAGATCGATGTATTCGTCGAACCAGTCGAGTTCTTCGTCCAGTTCCTCGGAGTCAAATGAGATATTCTGAAAGTCCCACATGATGACGAGGCTTTCGCGTTCCAGGCGTGCGCTCAATGGCCTTGGCCTCCACTCAAAGAACTCCGGCGGTTCTCCGCTCCGCTCAACGGCTATGGAATAGATCGCGGCGAGCGCGTGGGCGTCAGGCGTAGTCTTGCCCGTCTCCCAGCGCGAAACTGTATTGACAGGCACGTCCAGAAGGTCCGCCAGTTCGGCCTGCGTCAATTCCAGCTCGGCCCTCAGTTGTGATAGCCTCTCGTGGGAGAAGGCGTAGTCAAATGCGCTCGGCAATATGGGAGCCATAAGAGCCTATCCTAAAAACCCGATTCAGGCTATACTGGTTTAATGACGAAAGCGAAAGCTGCCAACCCGCCACGCCCCGAACGCGCCAGCCCGGCCACCAAGACCAATCCCACCACCGGCGGATTCCAGGTTTCCGACGAACTCTGGGAAGTGTTGGAGCCCCTGATTCCACAGCGGGTGAACACCCATCCCCGGGGCGGCGGCCGGCCCCGGGTTCCGGACCGCACCTGCGCCAACGGCATCTTCTACGTGCTGCGCACCGGCTGCCAGTGGAAAGCCCTGGACGCCACGAGCATCTGCTCGGGCTCCACCGCCCATCTGCGCTTTCAGGAATGGGTTGCCGCCGGGGTGTTCCTCGAGCTGTGGCGAGAGGGGCTGGAACGCTATGACGAACTGAAGGGGTTGGACTGGAGTTGGCTGAGTATGGACGGCGCGATGACCAAATCGCCCCTGGGTGGGGAAAAAAACCGGCGCAAACCCCACCGACCGAGGTAAACGGGGCGTCAAGCGCAGTCTGTTGACCGAAGCCCAGGGCATCCCGGTGGGGCTGGCAGTGGATGGGGCCAACCGCCACGATATGAAGCTGGTGCGGGCCACGGTGGAAAGCGTGGCGGCGCCACGACCGGCGCCCAGCCCCGATCAACCCCAGGGAATGTGCCTGGACAAGGGTTACGACTTCGACGAGGTTCGCCGCACGTTGGAAGAGTTCGGCTTCACCGCCCACATCCGCGGTCGTGGGGAGGAGGCGAAGGCCATCGAGCGGGAGGCCGGGTTCAAGGCTCGGCGCTGGGTGGTGGAACGCACTCACGGTTGGCTGAACCGTTTCCGGCGCATTCTGGTGCGCTGGGACAAGTCTCCACACAACTACATCGCGTTTCTTCATTTCGCCTGCGCCCTGATTGCTCTCAGAGCCGCCGGATTATTAGGATAGGCTCTAAGTAGGCCTCCATGTAGGTTACAGGACAAGCATAGCATAGCAGCATTTATGGTGTCAACAGATATGTGTATCAAAATGGCTTCAGCATCAATTGCTTGAACGAGTTCATGCAGGACAAGCCCGGTAGTTTGTGATGCGAACAGAAGGGGGTGACGCACGGTGGCTCGACGGAGACAATCCAGAGGCGCGTGCGCCTATTGCGGGCGCGAGCTAACCAGGGGCGGCATGAGCAGCCATCTGCGGGCGTGCCCCCGCCGAGTGGACGTAGTCGCTGAGACCGATAACGTCCGCGCCAATAGCACCGAACTGTACCATCTGCGAATACTAGACTACTACTACGGAGATTTCTGGCTGCACCTGGAGGTGAATGGCCTAGCCACTCTGGACGACCTGGATCATTACCTACGCGCTATATGGCTGGAGTGCTGTGGCCACCTGAGCCTGTTCTCGGTGGCTGGCTGGGGGACCGACGAGTTTCCGTCGGAGTTGACGGTTGGGCAGGTGTTTTCTCCCGGCTTAGAGCTGACTCACATTTACGATTTCGGCACCTCCAACTACACGCTGATAAAGGCGCTCGACATCCGCGACGGCAAGCCAACTACGTCTAATCCGGTCGTTCTGATGGCGCGGAACAATCCACCCGACCGCAGGTGCACAGATTGCGGGCTGCCCGCTTCCGAGTGGTGCATGGAGTGCGTCTTCGAACATGATGCGCCGGGAACTCTCTGTGAGCTTCACGCGCAGTCACATCCTCATCACGACTACGGTGACACGCTCCCCATCGTGAATTCGCCAAGGCTGGCCACGTGCGGATACGACGGCCCCGCGGAGCCGCCGTACTAGCGCTGCAGGCCTCTACACAGTCAGGGAACGCCTACCGCCGGAAGGAGATGCGCTTGAACGTCTCCGCGTACTGCATGCCCTTGCCCACCGCGCGCTCCCGCCGCCAGTGGCGCAGCCGCTCGCTCATTCGCTCCACGGTGCCGTCGCGGATTTCGCCTATCTGGGACTCGTGGGCGACGATGGCCTCGATGGACGTGTCCATGTGGTCGGTGACGTCGATCCACAGGTCCGGGTCGGGGTGGCCGTTGATCCACACCTCGGCCACCTTGTGCGGCTCGAATCCAGCGTCCAGCAGCTCCGGGAAGGTCAGGTGGTCGCGAGCGGTGGGGAAGATAGCCGCAAGCGTAGCCTCTCCAGCGGCCATGTGGTCGGGATGCCCGACGCCCCAGTAGCCGTCCAGCGTCCGCATCGGGTACTGACATATCACCACGTCCGGCTTGTAACGGCGAATCTCGCGGGCGATGTCGCGGCGCAGCTCGAGGGTCGGCTGTAGCAGGCTGTCCTCGTAGCCCAGGAACACCACGTCCTTCAGGCCCAGCACCTTGCCGGCGTTTATCTGCTCCTGCTGACGCATTCGGACGAGCTCGTCGGGGCTGACCTCGCGATCGCTGGTGCCCTTACTGCCGTCCGTGCAGAGCACGTAGACCATGTCCCAGCCCTCGGCACACAGCTTGGCCACGGTGCCCGAGCAGCCGAACTCGGCGTCGTCGGCGTGAGCCACCACCACCATGCCGCGGGTGTATTCGTTGTAGTCGTTCCGGTTCATCTGTCCTCCGTTGTCTAAGGTTGTCGGGCGGGTTTGAAACCCGCCCCTACCGGGTGGCGACGTGGGCGAGAGCGTTCTGCGAGAACAGCGCGTCGCTCGCGTGCTGTATCGCTTCCATCACCGGCGCGGGATATATGCCAACGATAATCATGCCAACGAACAGCCCGCCCAGCACCCACAGCGTAAGCAGGGACACCCGGATGGGCGTTGGGTCCTCCGCCCGCTCGATGTACATCTGCCGCACAATCGTCAGGTAGTAGTAGAGCGAGATGAGGCTGGCGAATATGGCGAGGCCGGCCAGCCAGAGCAGTCCCTGGGCAGCGGCCGCATTGAAGAGGTAGAACTTGCTGGCGAATCCGGCAAATATGGGCAGCCCGGCGAGCGAGAACAGCGCCGCCGCGAGCACCATCGCCACAGCGGGAGAGCGGCGGGACAGCCCGGCAAGGCCGGCGATCTCCTCGCTTCGAGTCACGTTGTAGACCGCGCTTATCGACAGGAAGGCGGCCATGTTGGTTATGGCGTAGGCCACCAGGTGCAGCATTATGCCGTTGGACGCGAGATGGGACACGGACGTCGACACTCGCCCCTCGCCGTCGACCGCCGCCAGCGCGGCTATGCCCATCATGAGGTATCCCACGTGGCCGATGCTGGAGTAGGCCAAAAGCCGCTTGATGTTGCTCTGCGCCAGCGCGACCAGGTTGCCAAGCACCATCGTCAGCGCCGCGATCACGATCACGATAGTCTGCCAGTCGGCCGCGGCCGGCATCAGCGCGTCTACGAACAAGCGCAGCGCCAGCGCGAACGCCGCCGCCTTCGATCCGACCGCGAGGTAGGCCGTTATGGGAATGGGCGCGCCTTCGTAGGCGTCCGGCGCCCACATATGGAACGGTACGGCGGCGACCTTGAACCCCAGGCCCGCGACTATCAGCGTCAAGCCCACCAGCACACCCGGACTCAGGTCCGGCGACGCGGCTAACGCCTCGTTGATTCCGGTGAAGCTGGTCGTTCCGAGCAGCCCGTACACCTGGCTTATGCCGTACAGCAGCAATGCCGAGGAGAGAGCGCCGAGCAGTATGTACTTGGTGCCGCCCTCGTTGGACTTGGGATTGTAGCGGTCGTAGGAGACGAGGACGTACAGCGAGAAGCTGAGAAGCTCCAGCGCGATGTAGGCCGTCAGAAGCTCGCCCGACATCGCCAGGAGCATCATGGCGACTACGCTGAACAGCACGATCCCGTAGTATTCACCCGGATGGTCGAGGTGGCGGCGGACGTACTCAATAGAGGCCAGGATCACAACAGCCCCAAGCCCCAGGAAGAAGGCCTTGAAGAAGAGCGCGTAGCCGTCTATCACCAGCAGGCCGTCGTACAGGTCGTCCTTCGTCGACCAGAGCTGCACGAGCGCCACGGCGAGAATCGCCACAAGGCCCACGGCCGAGACGTAGCCCAGCAGGTGCTTGCGCTCGCGGCGCAGCACGAAGTCCAGCGTCAGTACGGCAAACGCCAGTCCCGTCACCAGGAACTCGGGCAGCAGCAGCCAGAAGTTGTTACCCATACGCGCTCAACACTTCTCTACCCAAACCTGCTCAGCACGTCCGTGACGCCGCTGTCTATCACTCGTATGAACGGGAAGGGGAACAGGCCCACCAGCAGGATGAACCCGGCCAGCACCACCGTCGACACCTTCTCCAGTCCTCCGGCATCGGTCTGATCCCGCCACCGCTCGCCCAGAGGGCCGAACAGCACGCGCGCGAGCAGGCGCAGTATGTACACGGCGGTTATGGCCGCGCCAATCACGCCGAGCACGCCCAGGAGCGGGTAGGTCTGGAACAACCCCAGGAACACGAGCAGCTCGGCCACGAATCCGCTCAAGCCGGGCAGGCCCAGCGAGCAGAGGCCGGCGATGACGAAGAACGCCGCGGTGAACCCCATCCGCTTGGCCAGTCCCTCCAGAGCGGCGATGTCGCGGGTGTGCGTCTTGTCGTAGATCACACCTACGAGCGCGAAGAACAGCGCCGTCATCACGCCGTGCGAGAACATCTGGAGCACGGCGCCGTTCACGCCCAGCGGGTGAAGCGTCGCCAGTCCCATGAGCACGTAGCCCATGTGGCTGACGCTGGAGTAGCCGATAACGTATTTGAGGTCTGTCTGGCCCATCGCGGAAATCGCGCCGTAGATGACGTTCACCGTGCCCAGCGCCACCAGCGCCGGCATCCAGAACTCCGCGCCCTCCGGCAGCAGGAACATGCCTATGCGGAGGATGCCGAAGGCGCCCAGTTTCATCAGTACACCGGCGTGCACCATGCTGACTGCAGTCGGCGCGGCGACGTGGCCGTCGGGCGACCAGGTGTGGAAGGGCCACAGACCGGCGAGCACGCCGAACCCGACTGCCAGGAACGGGAAGAAGATCTTCTGGAAAGTCGGCGATAACTCCGCTTCCTGGAGCGCGATTATGTCGAACGTGCCGAGCCCCGCCTCCGCGAATATGGCGATGATGGCGATCCAGATGAGCACGCTTCCCGCGACGAGATAGATCGTCAGCTTCATCGCGCTGTATTCCTTCGTGCGCGAGAACGACGGGAAGGTGCTGCTGCTGCCCCAGACTCCTATGAGGAGGTACATGGGCAGCACCGACAGCTCGTAGAAGAAGAAGAAGAAGAACATGTCCAGCGTGGCGAACACGCCGAACACGCCTGCGAGCAGCAGGAAGTAGAGGATGAAGAAGTCCTTGTTGCGCTCCTCGAGCTTGCACGACACCAGTACGCCCGTGAACATGACGATGCCCGTGAGCAGAATCATGGGCGCGGATATGCCGTCGATGCCCAGGGTGAGCGTTATGCCGTCGTCGCCCAGCGGCCACGGGCCGGGGATGCTGAGCCACTGCCAGGTGCGGGTGAACTGCAGGCCGCCCTCGGCATGATCGTAGAAGCCGAATGCGTAGAAGCTGAGGATCATGCAGGCGAAGGCGAACGCCGCCGCGGTCCAGCGCACCGCCTGGGCGCGATAGCCCGGTATCGCGATGAGCAGCGCCGCACCTGCCATGGGCAGCGCGATGAGCGCGATGAGCAGATAGCTGTCGAGTGTCTCCAGCATTGCCTACGCCTGGCCTTGCTCCTGTACCGGCAGGTTGGTGCCGAACCGCACGCCGAAGCCGTCGGGGTCGGCGATGGTGAAGTCGCGCAGGCCGTAGTACTGGTCCGCGATGGGCCGCACAACGCGCGCGCCCATCTCCTGGGCGAGCTCCCAGTACCTGTCCACGTCCGGCACCATCACGCGCACGTTGGCCTGCGGCGACTCGGGAACCGGGCCGAGCCCGCCCGGCTCGTCGAGATACAGGTGGTGGCCCTCCCAGGTGAGTTCGACAAAGTCGCCGTCGTCCCGGAGAAGCTCGAATCCCAGCCGCCGGTAGAACTCGACCGACTTCTTGATGTCGCGCACGAATATCTCGGTGACCAGTTGCTCGGTCGAGTCGATGTAGCGTTCCAACGCTTTCACCCTCACCTCGGCCCTCTCCCGTCAAGGGAGAGGACGTCTATAGGAATCCCGCTATGCCAGCACAAACCACCAGAGCGCAGTCAGGCCCAGCACGCCCAGCGCCATGACCAGGCCGTAATTGTACAGCCGGCCCGTCTGCACGAGGCGCATCCGCACCGCGGACAGCATCACCGACCAGGCCGGGCCGTCCACGCCGGTGTCGTTGACCACCACGCGGTCGAACAGCGCGACGAATCGGCTGAACGCCAGCGCAATCCTGTCGATCACCCACTGGTACGCCTCGTCGAGGTAGTACTTGTTCTCCAGCAAGCGAAGCAGCCATCCGCCGCGTCCCGCGAACGGCGTCGCGTTGCCCCGTCCCCAGGTGCGCCAGCCGTAGGCGAGCCCGGCAGCCACCAGCAGCGCCGACACGATGGGCAGCCACAGTGGAGCGTGGTGGGGTTTGTCGCCCGTCAGGTAGCCCGCAAAGCCCGTGTAGCCGTCGCTCCAGGCGTAGGCGGCCAGGCCAAGCAGCAGCGCAAAGGGGGCCAGCGCCACGAGCGGCAGCGTCATCAGCCACGGCGACTCGTGCGCGCCCTCGCCCCGGTTGCGCCCGAAGCACACCACGAACACCAGCCGCGCCATGTACACGGCGCTGAGCACCGAGCCGGCCAGTGCGGCGACCAGGAGGACGGGGTGCCGGTGGTCGAGCACGGCAAGCATGATCTCGTCCTTGCTGAAGAAGCCGCTGAGCGGCACGAGACCGGCGAGAGAGGCCGCTCCTATGACGAACGTGATCGCCGTGATTGGCATCGCGCGCACCAGCCCGCCCATCTCGCGGATGTCGGTCCTGTCCGTGCCGTGCGTGACGCTGCCCGCGCCCAGAAATAGCAGCGCCTTGGATACGCCGTGGGCGACCAGGTGAAGCATCGCCGCGGCGACGCTCAACGCGCCCAGCGACAGCATCATCAGCCCCAGGTGGCTTACGGTGGAGTAGGCCAGCACGCGCTTCAGGTCGGTCATCACCAGGGCCAGCGTGCCCGCGAACAGGAAGGTCACGAGGCCCACAACCGCCACGCCATGCAGCACCAGGGGCGCAAGCTCGAACAGCGGCATGAGCCGCGCGACGAGGTACACGCCCGCGGCCACCATCGTCGCGGCGTGTATCAGCGCGCTGACCGGCGTGGGGCCCTCCATCGCGTCCGGCAGCCAGACGTGGAACGGGAACTGCGCGGACTTGCCCATCGCGCCGAGGAAGATGAGCGCCATGGAAACGGTGAGGGTTCCCTGCTCGATACCGCCCTGCTGGGCGACATGGAATATCGTGGAAATCTCGAACGAGCCGGTGGCGCGATACAGAAGAATGATTCCGATGAGCAGCCCGACGTCGCCAATCCGAGTTGTAATGAACGCCTTCTTGGCCGCCTCCGCGGCGGACCGCCGCTCGTACCAGAATCCGATAAGGAGGAACGAGCCCAGCCCCACAAGCTCCCAGGCGACGTACAGGAACACCAGGTTGTCGGCGAGCACCAGAGCGAGCATCGCGGCGGCGAACAGCGCGTGCGCCGCGAAGTACCAGCCGAAGCGCGGGTCGCCCTTCATGTATGACACCGAATACAGCTGGACGAGCAGCGCCACGAACGTCACCAGTCCCAGCATGGTCACAGACAGCCGGTCGACTGTAACGCCCCAGGTGATGCTGGTTTCCCCGATTGCGAGCCAGTTGATGCTGAAGAAGGCGTCGCCGCCGCTCAGCAAGTCCGCGAACACGTACCAGAACAGCAGGAAGCCCAGCGCGATGGCGGCAATGGAAACGAAGGCGCCCTTGCCGGGAAGGAACCTGCCAACGATGGCGACGATGAAGAATGCGGAAGCGCTGAGGGCCGGAATGACCCACGCCCAGTTCGTGCCTATGGTGTCGGCTAGTGGCATCTGTCCCTACAGGGTCGCAGACGACGCGATTCGCGCCGTTCGAGTGCTACGGCTCATGCCCGTTGGTCCTGTCGCTACCACTTCAGCAGGTCCAGTTCGTCCACGTTTACGGAGGAGCGGTTGCGGTACAGCCGAAGAATTATGGCGATGGCAAGCGCGAGCTCCGCGGCGGCGATGGTGATTACGAAAACCACGATCACGTGGCCCAGTGCCCGCTGAGACTCGGCGAAGTCCATGAACGCGGAGTACCCTATCAGGTTGATGTTGACAGCGTTCAGCATCAACTCGATGGACATGAGAATGAGCACCGCGCTGCGCTTCGCCAGCACACCGTACAGCCCGATGGCGAAAAGCGCCGCGCTCAGCACCTGGAAGTGCGCGAGTTCTATCAATCGCGCCCTCCGGTGTGGCGCACCAGTATGACGGCCCCGATCAGCGCTACCAGCAAAATCAGTGACGCCACCTCGAACGGCACTGCCCACTGCGCGAACAGGGTATCCCCGAACGCCTCGAATCCCACGCCCTGCCTCACCGGCTCGCCATCCTCGCCTGTACGAGTCCTCGTGCTGGTCGCCAGCACGGCGGCGGTCAGCAGGCCGAACACGCCGAGCGCCGCGACGGCCGCTATGGGCCACTGGCGGTTGTCGGTGAGACGCTCGAAGTCCTGAATGCGCGTCAGCATGAGCGCGAACAGTATCACAATCACGATGGCCCCGCCGTAGATGAGCAACTGGACCAGGGCCAGGAACTCAGCGAACGCCAGCAGAAAGAGCCCGGCTACGCCGACGAGCGACGCCAGCAGCGCGAAAGCCGCGTACACGATGTTGCGGGTAAGCACCACGCCCAGCGCGCCGCCCAGCGTAAGCGCCGCGGCGGCGTAGAACAGGATCAGAGAAGGCGTTACCATTCTCGGGTGTGTACTCCGTACTTTGTGCGGCGCTTTGGCTTGGTGCCTATGCGTGCGTCACTATCTCGTCACGATAGGACAGCATAGCGCGGGTCACGGTGTTTCGGGTTCGGACTCTTGAGCCTGGCGCTTAGCTGCGGCCCTCGCACGGGCGGCGGCAAGCCGCTCTTCCTTGCTCATCGGAGCCGCAGGAGTTTGCGCCGCGGCGTCGGCCTCCTGGCCCTGGCGCTTGGCCGCCGCGCGAGCGCGTGCCGCCGCGAGCCGCTCCTCCTTGCTCATACCGGCCGCAGGTGCGGCCTGCGCGGCGGAATCCGCCGGTTTATGGATGGGCACGCCGCTGTTCTTGTCCGGCTGCGTCGGCTTCCAACCCGTCTTGGTCTGGAACTCCTGGCCCATCTCCAGGAGCCTGGGGAGGTCGGCGCGGTTGCCGTTGCGCTCGTACTTGCTCAGCTCGTGCTCGTGGCTCATTTCGATGGCGTCGAAATTGCACACGTCGACGCAGATGCCGCACAGGATACAGCGCCCCAGGTTGATCTCGAACTCGCTGATGATCTTGCGCCGACGGCTGGTACCCTCCGCGTGCTTGGGGTTGTCCATCATCTGGGCGCTCATGCACTGCGTAGGACAGTTTCGTATGCACACCATGCAGCCGGTGCAGTAAGGCTCCGGCACATCGCCATCCCACAGCAGGGCGGGGAAGCCCATGTACCGATCCTGCACCGCGAGCCGCTTATGCGGCTCCGGGTACTGGGCCGTCACCGGCTTGCGCCCGGCCGTCTTGAGCGTAACTTTGAGGCCTTCGAGAAAACCTATCATCGCTTCTTCCGTACAGTCATCACGTAGCCAGTTGCAATGAGATACCCACCAATCCCGTTATCAGGCTTGCCCCATATATGGCAATGGCCACAAACAGCAACTTAATCAAGTCGCTAAACCGTCTGTCGACCTGTTTCAGGGCGCAGTTCACTCTCAGGCAGCAGCCTTCTCTGCCGAGGAGACAACCTCCTACTCCAGAGAGTCTATCCTCTGTGGTCATCATGCATCAGTTCCCTGAGTGTCCCCGCAGGCTGCTGGCCGCGTGCACCGTGATGGTGTCGCGCTCGATTTCTGTGCCCGGCTTCTTCGATATCAGGTAGAATACGCCACCCAATACTACCACAGAGGCCACGCCAAGTACCCACAGTGACAGGTCGTAGAACATCACCACGCCGGTCAGCACAATGTTGAGGAACGACAGCGGCACCAGCAGCTTCCACCCGAACGCCATAAGCTGGTCGATTCTCAACCGGGGGTAAGTGCCCCGAATCCAGAATATGACGAGTATCACCGCGTAGGTCTTGGCGAGGAACCAGGCCACGGACAGTGCCGAGTGTGCCAGCCCCTCGAACGGCATGGCGGGCCAACGCCACCCACCCAGGAACAGAAGCACTGTCAGGGCCGCGATGGTGAAGGTGTTGACGTACTCGGCCAGGAAGAACACGGCCCAGTGCGCGCCGCTGTATTCCACGAAAGGCCCGCCAACTACCTCTGACTCCGCGTGGTGAATGTCGAAGGGAGTGCGCCCCAGTTCGGCGAGTCCCGCCAGAAGGAAGATGAACAGTCCCAGAGGCTGAATCAGGATGTTGGCGAAGTCGGACTGCGCGTCCACCACCACCCGCAAGTCGAGCGATTGCGCCAGCATTGCCACGGCCAGAATCGCCATGATGAAGGGTATCTCGTAGCTGATAAGCTGGCCCGCCGCGCGCAGACCGCCCAGAATAGCGTACTTGTTCGCCGACCCCCAGCCAGCCATAACCAGGCCCATGACCGACAGCACTGAAATCGCCACGATGTAGAACAGCCCCAGATCCAGATTGCGCAACACCAGGTCGCGAGTCACGGGGATGGTGACCCACAGAAGCAGTGCGGGAACGAACACCGCGATGGGCGCGAGCCAGTACACGCGCCTGTCCGCCCAGGAGGGCAGGATGTCTTCCTTGGTGACCAGCTTCAGCGCGTCGGCGATGGGTTGAAGCGCGCCGTGAAAGCCTACGCGCATAGGGCCCATGCGCATCTGTATACGCGCCAAGGCCTTGCGTTCGAGCCATGTGAGAGCCAGCACCATGACAGACAGGAACACCAGCAACCCTGTGGCGGCAGCACTGTACAGGACCAGTTGCTGGATGGTCACCGGTCCACCTCGCCCAGGATGATGTCGATGGAGCCCAGAATCACAACGGCGTCGGCCACATACGCGTTGCGAAGCATGTGCTGGAGCGCCTGAAGATTGGCGAAGGAAGGTGCCCTCACCTTTACCCGGTACGGCTTGTCGCTGCCGTCGCTCACCAGGAACACGCCGAAATCGCCGCGCGGCGACTCGGTGCGAACGTAGGCCTCTCCCTTTGGCGGGCGCAGGATGCGCCGCACGTTCGCCATGATTGGCCCGTCCTCGAGCTGCGACATCGCCTGTTCGATAATGCCTATGGACTGGCGCATCTCCTCCACGCGCACGTAGTACCTGTCCCAGCAGTCGCCGTAGGTGCCCACCGGGACACCAAAGTCGAAACGGTCGTACATCAGGTACGGGTCGGAAACACGCACGTCCTCGACCACGCCGCTGGCCCTGAGGCCTGGACCGGTCACGCCGAGCTCGAGGGCGTCTTCCGCCGAGATTGCGCCGATGCCCTTAGTCCGTGCCAGAAACATCTCATTCTGCGACAGCAACTCGTCGCATTCCTCGATGCCGCGCTTGAGCTGGTCGAGCAGGGTGGTCATGCGCTTGCCGAAGTCGTCCGGCAGGTCCTCCTTCACGCCGCCGATGCGAATGTAGTTGTGCATCATGCGCGCGCCGGTGACGCTCTCGAACAGCGCCTGGATGCGCTCGCGCTCGCGGAAGCCATACAGCACCGGCGTCATCGCGCCCACGTCCAGCCCGTACACGCCGTAGAAGAGCATGTGGCTGGCGACACGATTGAGTTCGCACAGAATGACGCGGATGAGATTGGCGCGTTCCGGCGCCTCCACCGCCATCAGCTTTTCTGCGGCCAGGCAGAAGGCCAGCTCGCCGTTAAGGTTGGCCACGTAGTCCAGGCGGTCGAAGAGTGTTATGACCTGGCTGTAGAGCTCCCCCTCGGACAGCTTTTCGGAGCCGCGATGCAGGTAGCCTATGTGCGGTTCGGCCCGCACGATACGCTCGCCGTCCACCCAGATGACGAGCCGGAACACTCCGTGCGTGCTGGGGTGCTGCGGCCCCATGTTAATCATGAGGTCGATCGCGTCGGCTTGCTGCGTGGGTTGTTGTTGTACCTGCATAGTCGAATTCTGTCGTGCCGGATGGTCGGGTTTCTACCACTCCTCGTAATCGTGGAATGGGAAGCTCTTGAGTCCGGGATGGCCCTCGAAGCCTTCGTAGAGCACCAGCGGCGCGAGGTTCGGGTGCCCCTGGAACACCACGCCGAACAGGTCGTGGCCCTCGCGCTCGAACCAGTCGGCGCCCCGCCAGATCGAGATCACCGACGGCACGAGAGGGTTGTCGTGGGGCACCGATGTCTTCAGAACGAGCTTGTGTCGCGTCTCTCGCGAGAACAAATGGTAATTCACCTCCAGCCTGTCCTCGTAGTCCACTACCGACAGGCAGCGCAGGTAGTTCATCGAAAGCCTGGGATCGCTTCTCAGGATGCAGCATGCGGCAGGGACGTCGCTCGGGTCGATGGTCAGCGTGACCTCGTCCACGGCTGCGTCGACCTGACCCTCTATGCCGCGCAGCGCGTCCGGCAGCATCTCGGAAAGCGCCTCGGCCCTCTCGTCCAGCGAGACCGCGGCGACCGGGACGGGAGGCTCGCGTCTGCGGGGGCGGCTAGGAGGCTGAGCTTGCGCCACGTTGCCTGGCATCCTGGGAGATCTTTTCCTGAAGCTGCAATATGCCGTTCATCAACGCTTCAGGACGGGGAGGGCAGCCCGGAACGTACACATCCACGGGGATGAGATGGTCCACGCCCATCACCACGGAGTAGGAGCGGTAGTAGGGGCCGCCGTTGGTCGCGCAGCTGCCCATCGCGATTACCCACTTCGGGTCGGGCATCTGCTCGTACAGCAGCTTGATCGGCTCGGCCATCTTCTTGACCACGGTGCCGGCCACTATCATCACGTCGGCCTGCCTCGGCGAGGGCCAGGTCACCACGCCGAAGCGGTCGAAGTCGTGGTGCGACATGTGCGTGCTGATCATCTCGATAGCGCAGCACGCCAGGCCGAAGGACAGCGTCCACAGCGACGACTTTCTCGCCAGCGCGAACAGCTCGTCAGACTTTGCAGTGAGGGCGTTCGGCAGCACGCGCTCGAACACGCTGTCCGCCGGACTGTTGCCCCTACCGGGCTCGTAGCCCTGGCCCAGCCTCATCTCCACTGGAGCACCCCCTTGCGCCAGCCGTAGATGACTCCGAAGAAGAGGATGGCGATGAACACGAGCATCTCGTAGAACACCGCGGGGATGGACGTGAGGAAGACCACGGCCCAGGGGAACAGGAACACGGCCTCGACGTCGAAGATGAGGAAGAGGATAGCGAAGACGTAGTAGCGGATCTGTATCTGCGACCAGTTGAAAGGCCCGGGCTCGATGCCGCACTCGTAGGGGATCTCTTTGATGGCGGACTTGCGTTTCGGCGCGAGAATGAAGGAAGCAGCGAACATCCCGACGATGGCCGCTAATCCCACCCCTGCGACTATGAGCACGGCGGTCCAGTTGGTGTCGAAGCCCTCCGGCAAATCACCACCTCGAAGAAGCTATCGCTGCTGGCCGACAGTGTAGCACCGCCCGGAAATGGGTGTCAATCCGAGAAGATGCGTGTGTGGTTGCTCCAGCCTGAACATTGCCGGGCGTCAATGGGACGCATGACCTCGAGATTACATCTACTGGTGTGATGAGGCTGCTTCAAGCTATTGACATCACACAAAGTTATGTCTATAAGATTGCAGTTGCAAGACAGTCACAGAAGCGTCACAGCGTAGACACCCGTTACTCACACTCGCTCGATCTGTCATTTGACAGACCTGTTGGCCGGTGATGGTGTGCAGCCCCGGCGCGAGTTGCACGGTTTGTTCCAGGCAGAGTACAGCGAGGTTTCCGAGCGTATGAAGCTGAAGGCATGGTACGCAGGCTTACTCGCCCTCGCAGCCCTTACCTTAACGTCCTTCTTTCTAGTTTCCTCTCTGAACCTGTCAGCCGCTCCAACCCTTCAATCCCCCCAAGCCTCCTTCTCTCAATCCTCTTACAACCCCGGCCAGACCGCTGTCTTCCACGTAACCGACTCCGGTCTCGACACACTCTTCTCCTGCACCGCCACTTGGGTCGACGCAGACCCGGGAGGCGATCCATGGCTCTCTAGGTAGTGTTGACATTTGCATTATACTAGGTATATGTCAACAGTCACACTATCTCCCGAACAGTGGCCAAAGGTGCTGGAGTTTCTTCGTAGCCAGCCCGATTTGTACGTCGGAAAGGAAGCCGATTGCAAGCGTTTCATCGAGGCCGTCTTGTGGATTGCTCGGACTGGTGCGCAGTGGAGGATGCTCCCAGCCGAATATGGCAATTGGAACAGCATCTACAAACGGTTCGCCCGATGGTGCGATCATGGGATATGGGAACGTATGCATCAGTATTTTGTCGATGACCCCGACATGGAGAACCTCATCATCGACAGCACCGTAGTGCGGGCCCATCATTCTGCCGCTGGCGCACCCAAAAAAACGGTGGGCAAGCGTCCCAAGCCCTCGGTCGAAGTCGGGGCGGGTTCTCTACAAAGGTCCACGTGAGTGTCGATGGTCTGGGCAATCCCTTGAGATTTACGCTGACCGCAGGACAAGAGCACGATGTGACTCAAGCTGCCGAACTCATATCCGGTACCGAGAGTGAGCATGTGATAGCCGACCGGGCATACGACGCCGATCACGTTCGCGAGTTGGTCGTCGACAATGGGGCTGTCCCGGTGATTCCGTCTCGCTCCAACAGAAGGGCGCCGCACTCATACGATGAGTACCTGTACCGAGAGCGTCATCTTGTCGAGTGTTTCATCGGTAAGATCAAGCACTTCCGCCGCATCTTCTCCCGATTCGATAAACTGGCGAACAGGTACCTCGGGTTCCTCCATTTCACAGGCGCTCTCATATGGCTAAGATGAAATGTCAACACTACCTAATGACACCTACTGGAACGTCTTCAGCGGCGAGCCCGCGCCGTCGGCCTACCAGGGCTTCGACTCCGGCTGCACCTTCGTGTCAACTTCCACCACGCCTCTTGACGAAATGAGCTCGTGGACCGCCACTGTCGACGGGGTGGAGACCTCAGTTCTGGAATTCTACACCTACGACGAATTCGCGGGCGATGCCGCGCTGGACATAGACGTGGAGAGCACCACCACCGTCGCAATACGGTTCTACTTTAATGCCAGGAACACCTACGCGGCGTCGGAGCAGCGTGTGCGCGTAACGAGCACCGCAGACACCGTGGGGGAGTGGGTGTCGCTCGCGGAAGTGGCGAGCACCACGGACAGCAGCGCAGCCGTCAGGTCCCGCGTGTTCAGGGGCTCGGTTGAATTGAAAACGGACGCCGCCGCGGTTGGGGGGGACGGTGTCGTGCGGGTTGACGGCGGCGGGGACACGGTACGTCTCATCTACTACGGGCCGTCCGGGCAGAGTGCGGTGAGCATGGCGTCCGCACAGGTCGGCGCGCTTCCGCCTACACCGACACCCACGCCGACGCCGACACCCACGCCGACACCCACGCCTCTGCCGGACATAGCGTTTGCTCAACCCTCCTACGATGCCGGTCAGACCGCCGCCTTCCACATTATCGACGGCAGTCTCGATACCCTGCTCTCATGCACCGCGAGGTGGGTCGACGCCGACCCCGCCGGCGAGACTTGGCACGTCGAAACGCACTGGAACATCTTCAGCGGTGCACCCGCGCAGTCGGCCTTCCAAGGCCGCGGCACCGACTGCGCCTATGTGTCTACCTCAACAACGCCACTGGAGGAGTTTCCTAAACTGGAATCGCCGTGGGTGGCGACCATCAATGGAGTGGAGACCGAAGTAGGCGATTTCGACGTTGACGACGAATCCCTAGGCAATGCCTTGCTAAGTAGTGACGTGAGTAGCACAAGCACAGTCGAGATTCCCTTCTACTTCCACGCTCAGAACAGCTACCCGGCGTCAAGGCGGCTCGCAAAGGTGACGAGCCTCGCGGACACGGCGGGCGAGTGGGTGTCGCTCGTGGAGGTGACCAGCACCACGAACAACGCCGCGGCGATCAGATCGGGCGTGTTCAGGGGATCGGTGCAGTTGAGGGCGGACGCCGCCGATGTGCAGGGAGACGGAGTGGTGCGTGTCGACGGCGAGGGAGACGTGGTGCAACTCACGTACTACGGGCGGTCGGGGCAGACTGCGGTGAGCACCGCGTCCGCGGATGTCGGCGCGATGCCGCCGTCACCAACACCCACCCCGACGCCGACGCCCACTCCGCTACCGGACATCGCTTTTGCCCAGCCCTCCTTCCAACCCGATCAAGAGGCCGTGTTCTATGTGACTGACTGGGACCTGACCACCCTGTCTTTATGCCTCGTGAGGTGGGTCGACGCCGACCCAGCCGGCCAGACCTGGGACTTTCTCACGTTCTGGAACATCTTCACGGGCGCTCCGGCGTCCTCGGCATACCAGGGCTATGGCTCAGGCTGTGGATTCGCGTCAATGACGGACACGCCCGTCGAGCCGATACCGATACCCTGGCTGGGCCGTCAGTGGCTTGCCACGGTCGACGGAGTTCGTTACCACGTCACCGAGTACGAAGAGGGAGGCGTCAGGATAGAAATCCCCGATCTGACGAGCGCAACCACCGTTGAGGTTCCCTTTTATTTTCACGTCCACGACTCCTATCCCGCGACATCGATGCGCGTCCTCGTGTCCAGCGGCGCGGATCCCGCGGGGGAGTGGGCGTTGCTGACGGAGGTGGAGAGCACAACGGACGCCACGCCGGCCGTCGACTCGAACGTTTTCAGGGGCTCGGTGGAATTGAGAGTGGGCGCATCCGCGGTGGCAGGAGATGGCGTGGTGAGCGTAGACCCAGAGGGCGACAGACTGCGCCTGAGGTACTACGGACCGTCGGGCGATAGGGTGGTCGGCTCGTCCAGGGCGTTGGTGCTGGCGACGGAGCCGACGGCCACCTCCGTGCCCGTGGCGACGGCGGTCCGCAGGCGGAGACCCACTCCAAAGCCCACCCCTACCATCACGCCGACCCCAACCCCCGTACCGGCGGTCTGGCGGATCGCCACTCTTACGCCAACGCCGGCTCCGACGGACACCCCGACGGCGACACAGACACAGACGGCGACACAGACTGCAACACCCGAGCCCACGCCGACGCGAACTGCCGCCCCCACTCTCACACCCTCACCCACTGTTTTTCCGAGGGCCACCCCAACCCCGTCGCCCACATTCACGCCGACCACCACACCTACGCCGACAGCGACGGCCACCGTGACGCCAACGCCCACTCGCACGCCAACCGCCACACCTACCGTTACCGCGACAAAGGTGCCGACACGCTCGCCCGTGCCGGTCGAGACTCCGACGGCTACCGTCCCACCGCTCGCCACGAGAGAAACGCCCCCGAGCGGCGGGTGCGGTCGAGCCGCGGGAACGGCAACGGCGGCGACGGCGCTGGTGAATCTGGCGCTGCTGGCCGCGCCGCTCGCGCTGGCGGCGGGGCTACGCCGCAGGCGGTGCTAATCTGGCCCGTTCCGCGCGCGCTGTGCTAAACTCCTTTCGCCCCGCTAACACTCAACACTGGCGTTTGGCCAGCACAGGAGCGCAACTATGGTACCTCCGGAGAGTCTGTTCGGCGCCATACCCACCTGGATAGGCGTTTACCTGGCAACGCTGCTCGCCTTTGGCGCCGCCGGGTATATTCTCCACCGCCGCGTGTTCAGCCTGGTGACGCTGGGAAAGCGGCCCAATCGGTTCGACCAGCCCGTTCGCAGGCTGTTGGGCGCGCTGCCTTTCACGCTGGGCCAGAAGAAGGTGCTCCAGAGC
Organism: Dehalococcoidia bacterium; assembly: GCA_965203135.1. GTDB lineage: Bacteria > Chloroflexota > Dehalococcoidia > Lucifugimonadales > CATOSD01 > CATOSD01. The sequence goes on from CBDBBO010000001.1 coordinate 30,689, forward strand.
GTGTCGCTGCCCAGGGACAGGGCCGGTCTGGCGCACTTCTTCATCTTCTGGGGCTTTCTCTCCTTTACCACCAGCTACCTGCTTTTCATATTCGCCGACTCGATCTGGCACCCCTTCTCGGAGACGATTATCACCGAGACCGGCGTCACGATATTCACCTACTACCTCAACGTGCTGGCCGCGGGCTTCTTTGTCGTGCTTGTGTGGGCGGGCGTCCGCCGGTGGGTCGTGCGGCCCAGCAGGCTGTCGTTCGACCTCACGCAGAAGAAGGAGTCGCTGGTAATCCTGCTGCTCATCGCGCTGCTCATGGCGCTGACGCTGCTCACGGAGGCGTTCTACGTGGCGGCGGGCGGCGAAGGCCCGCACGCCTCCGCGCCAATCGGCGGCGCACTGGGCCGGCTGTTCGAGGACGCGGGTCTGGGCGTCGACGCGGCCAACCTGCTTCAGGGTCTTAGCTGGTGGGCGCACCTCGGCGTGATACTTGGGTTCTCCATTTACATACCACTGTCCAAGCACATGCACCTGGTCGCGGCCCCCATCAGCTTCTTCACGCGGTCGCTCGAGCCCAGGGGCACGCTCAACACCCCCATGGACCTGGAGACCGCCGAGCGCTTCGGCGCGTCCCGCATACAGGACTTCAACTGGCGCGAGCTGCTGGACGGCTACTCCTGCGCCGTGTGCGGGCGCTGCACCGACAACTGCCCGGCCAACATAAGCGGCAAGATACTGTCGCCCATGCACATAGTCGAGAACATGAAGGAGCACGTGCTCGAGACCGGCCCAGGCGTAGTGAAGGGCGAGGACGAGCAGGACGAGAAGCCGCTGATTGGGCGCTGGATAGAGGAAGAGGCGCTCTGGGACTGCCTCACCTGCGGAGCGTGCGTGCGGGAGTGCCCAGTTGGCGTCGAGCATATCGACTCCATAGTGGACATGCGGCGCTACCTGGTAATGGAGCAGGCGGAGATGCCGGAGACCGCCATGAACGCCCTGCTGAGCATGGAGCAGCGAGGCCATCCGTGGCGCGGCACTACCTACACGCGCACCGACTGGGCGGAGGGCCTGGACGTGAAGACGCTGGCCGAGCACCCGGAGGCCGAGGTGCTCTTCTGGGTCGGCTGCACCGCAGCGCTCGAGCAGCGCAGCCAGAGCGTGGCGCGCTCCATGGCGTCGGTGCTGAAGCGCGCCGGCGTTGACTTCGCCATCCTCGGCCCGGAGGAGACGTGCACCGGCGACCCCGCGCGTAGAATGGGCAACGAGTACCTGTACCAGATAATGGCCCAGCAGAACATCGAGACGATGAAGGGCTACGACGTCAAGCGCGTGGTGACAATCTGCCCCCACTGCTTCAACACCATCAAGAACGAGTACCCGCACCTGGGCGGCGAATTCGAGGTGCAGCACTACAGCGAGTTCGTGGCCGAGCTGATAGAGCAAGGCAGAATCCGGCCCCTGGTGACCATAGATGCCGAGGTGGCCTACCACGACTCCTGCTACCTGGGCAGGCACAACGGCATCTACGAGGCGCCCCGGCAGATTGCCAACGCCATCCCCGGCGTGAAGCTGGTGGAGATGGAGCGCCGGCGCGAGCGCGGCTTCTGCTGCGGCGCGGGCGGAGGCCACATGTGGATAGAGGAGAGCAGGGGCACCCGCGTCAACCACGTCCGCACCGGACACTTCCTGGACACCAAGGCAGACACCGTGGGCGTGTCCTGCCCATTCTGCCTCCAGATGTTCGAAGAGGGCATAGGCTCCAAGGACGCTCAGGACAGTCGCCGGGCCAAGGACCTGCTGGAGCTGCTGGACGAGAGCCTGGGGTAGGAGGGAGCCACTCGTTATCGGACAGGCGTGAGTCGGCAGTCCGCGGTTCGAGCAAGTGGTAACCATGCCAGCGCTCAAGAGGATTCTAATCATCGCCGGTCCCAACGGGGCAGGCAAGACCACTTTCGCGACCGAGTTTCTGCCCAACGAAGCGGAGTGCCCCACGTTCATCAACGCGGATTTGATAGCGGCGGGGCTGAACCCGTTTCAGCCGGAGCGGTCCGCCGTCCGCGCGGGCCGAATCATGCTTGCGATGATCAACGACTACGTTCGCAGGGGCGAGAGCTTCGCGTTCGAGACGACGCTGAGCGGACGAGGCTACGCGCGCCTCATTCCTGCCTGGCAGGCGCAGGGCTACGAGATTATGCTACACTTCCTGAGGCTGCCTACGCCGGAGATGGCGGTCGCCCGTGTGCGAGATCGCGTGCGTGAGGGCGGTCATCACGTACCAGAAGACGTGGTACGCCGACGACATGCCGCCGGCTGGCGCAACTTCCAGCAAATCTACCGTAAAATAGTGGACGAATGGGCGCTGTATGACGCCACTGGAACAACCCCGATACTGCTGGAGAGGATTCGTAACTCATGACCGCAAACGAACCCTTGACCACAGAGGATCCCACGACGCCAGAGCAATCTCCCGAGCTTGACCACTTCGAGTTGGCTCTAATCGCCATGCGGCGCGCCGCCGTCAAGGCCCGCCGCCGCGCCATAGAAACGAAGGGTTATGTCCATACGTGGAGGGACGGCAAGATAGTCCACGACACCGAAGTCTAGCCTCTTTTTTGCAACTCGCAGCACTAGCTCATCTGTTGGAATACCAATGAATCTAGTTCTCCACAATTTACGCTTAAGAGAGTTGGTAGCAATTGTCCGCGAAAACCGACGCTTCTATCACGACTTCGTGAGCTTCCTTGAGAGCCAAGGCTACTATTCAGTCTTGGACTTTGTTCAGGAGGAATCGGACGAGAGGGCGGCGAGAACAATTGATCGCTATCTTAACCGACAGAGTGCTGAGGTACTGTATGACGGCCTTCTCCGACCTTACTCCAACTCAAAGGCCAAGTGGTTCTTTCTCGCTTGGCTCCTACGTGATGCGGCGACCCAACGTCTCCAACCACTTCTCCGATCCGTACCGGGGAAAACGCCAATTGAACGGCAAACATACCTGATAAATGAGATCAGAAAGTTCGTAGCCCCGTTGCTCCCGGAAGCAGAGAGTTGGGAGTGGCCGGCCATTTCTGAAGTGATGCTCGCGAGGCTTGAAGGTAGTAGGCGAGCCTTAAGAGGCACACTGTTCGAAGGGATCGTAAGGCGGATTCTTGAGACGATGATCCGGGACTATGAACTACCGCTGGTGGTACAAAAGACTCAAGTCAAGATTGCAGATGAAACATATGACGTGCAAGTCACCGGTCAAAGTGGTTCCCTTCTTCTCCCTGTCAAGACTCGTGAAACGATGGGCGGTGGACATGCGCTTTTGTTCACCAGAGACATCTACAAGTCAATTCTAGTTGCCACTGAGGAGGGGCACATCTGCGTTCCTATAGTAATAGCCGAATCATGGTCTGGTGATTTGGATGAGCTTTCTTCTGAGATCTATGTGTACCTTCAGGCCAATCCAAATCAGATCGGTTCAATTGAGCCGTTGTTGGCCAAGAGGTTAGAAAAGGAACTGCTACCCTTGCTTAAGGACATCAGCGAAGTTCAGATCAACTGACCTTGACCAAGACGGCTCGCAGCCAATTGACAGTACTCTTCGTTGATGTCAATGCCCACGTAGCTTCGTCCCAATCGCTGAGCTACGACAGCAGTTGTACCGCTTCCAATGAACGGGTCCAAAACAACGCCACCGGGGGGACATCCTGCCGTAACGCAGATCTCCACTAGCTTTTCAGGAAAGACCGCAAAGTGAGCTTCGCGGAATTTTGAGAGCGGTATCTCCCATACGGTACGACGGTTCCGGCCCTTAGGATGAAAAGCTTGGTCCCAACGTGAGTCATGTAGGTTTCCATTACCTTGGTTCTTTCCGGTCTCAGGCGTCCCGTTTCTCCGACCGAAGTGATTTCGGCCACCCTTCATACGGCTCTTAGGAGTAAAGGTCACATGGGGCTCTCTAATTGCGTCAATGTCATAGTAATAGTCTCGATCCTTCGCGAAAAGGAAAACATACTCATGGTCTGTGGTGGGCCTGTTCTTGACCGATGACGGCATGGCATTGGGCTTATGCCAGACAATGTCTGAACGCAAGATCCAACCAATCTCCTTCATCCCTAATGCAAGCCTCCATGGGAGCCCGAGAAGTTCACCAGCATGATACTTATCTCCTAGATTCAGCCAAAGTGTACCTCTCCGTGCCAAAACACGATGGCACTCCGAAAAGACTTCCAGTAGATTCTCGACATACTGCTCCGGAGACGCCTCATTCCCGATTTGATCTAGGCTGCCGTAGTTACGTTGAGAATAGTACGGCGGGCTTGTAACAATGCAATTAATCGACTCCACCGGCAAAGTTCGGAGGACACTTGTCGCGTCTCCTAGATAGATGTTGTTCACCATCAGACGGAGCTCGTCAGTCACGTTTCATCCTCACTAAGCAATCTCTCTAGTTCTTTCCGAGGAGGATTCTTGCCATTATAGGTATCGCGGTCGATAGAGTTGCTAGAGAGCTTCCCGTTTTCGAAGAACACATACTATTCAGTCTGATGTGATGGAGGATGCCAATAAGCGTTCGACATTTGGGCGAATTCATCCAAGCTCTCAAGAGTCCTTCCTTAACAATACAATGCCCTGACTACCAACTCTCCGTTGAGATCAATTGATGGCAGGATTATAACAGATGTACTAAAGAAAATCTGCACTCTTGCCTACGACTTCACTTGTATCGCAGCGTGTTCTCAGAATCTGGCTCTTGGCACAAAATTCCCAAAAGACACACTCCAAAAAGATATTGACAACTCAAACCTTCTCTGTTAGCTTTGCGTTCCGGCTGCTCGAAGCGTGTTGATTTTCCACACGCCAGGCATGAAAAGACTGCGGGGCAAGGTCGATGGTCCCCGCCATAAGCCAGAGTTCGGCCGATTTAGATTGTTCAAATTCAAAGCTAGCATGGAGGTGTCAGCGAAATGATAGAGTTCAAGGCGTGCTCCCGGTGTAGGGGAGACGTCAAGGTCAGCGAGGACATATACGGCGCATACAAGCAGTGTCTGCAGTGCGGACGCATACAGGACGTGCAGGTCGTCGCGGAAAAGCGCGAGCCGGTCGGCAGCAAGAACAGGGCCGCATAAGGCCCGGCGCCTCGCGGCGCAGCCATTCCACCAAACGGGGGGCTTCCGGAGACGGAAGCTCTTTTGTTTGCCCGGCAGTAACGGCATCCCGCGATGCCGTGTTGCCACATGATGGAGCTTGCGGGATAATGCGTCTGGGGCACGCAGCCGTATCACCTAACAGTGCAACCAACCAAGGAGCATGGCCATGAAGATGTACATCGGGGGCGAGTGGGTCGACAGGCACGAGAAGGTTGAAGTGCTCAACCCCTACGACGGCTCGGTCATCGACACTGTACCGTCGGCGGGCGTCGAGGACGTGGATCTGGCCGTTGCCAGCGCCGAGCGGGGCGCCCGTGAGATGGCGCGCCTTACCGCTTACGACCGTTTCGCCATCCTGCGGCGGGCCGCCGACATCCTGAACGAACGGCGCGAGGAGTTGGGCCGGCTGATTACGATGGAGGAGGGCAAGGTCATCGCCGAGGGTCGGACGGAGGTTGACAGGGCTGTCCAGACCATCAGCCTGTCCGGTGAGGAGGCCAAGCGTCTGTACGGCGAGACGGTGCCTTTCGACGCGGCGCCCAGCTACACCGGGCAGATGGGCTTTACGCTGCGCGTTCCGTGCGGCGTGGTCGCCGCGATCAGCCCCTTCAACTTCCCGCTCAACCTTGTGTGTCACAAGGTCGGACCGGCGCTCGCGGCCGGTAACTCGGTGATCATCAAGCCCGCTTCCGACACGCCGCTGTCGGCGCTCAAGCTGACCGAGGTGCTGCTGGAAGCGGGCGCGCCACCCGAGGCCGTGCAGTGCGTGACCGGTCCGGGAGGCCGAGTGGGCGACGCGCTGGTGGCCGACCCCCGCGTCAGGAAGATCACATTCACCGGAAGCCGTGAGGTGGGCGAGCACATCTGTCGGACGGCAGGCCTGAAGAAGGTGACGATGGAGCTTGGCTCGAATTCGCCGCTGATCGTCATGCCCGACGCCGACATCGGCAAGGTGGTGGCCGCAACCATCACCAGCGGGTTCGCCAACGCTGGCCAGGTGTGCATCTCCGCCCAGCGCGTGATCGCAAGCCGCGGCGTGTACACCGACTACCTGGACGCGCTGCGCGACGGCGTGGAGTCCATCGCCACCGGTGACCCGCTCAGCGAAAGCGTGGCGATGGGACCCATGGTCAAAGAGTCGGAGGCGGCCCGCGTGAATGCCTGGCTCAGCGAGGCGGTCGGAGCGGGTGCACGGGTCGTCACCGGCGGCGACTATTCGGGCGCGATGCACGCGCCGACTGTGCTCGCCGACGTGCGCGCGGACATGCGCGTGTCGTGCGATGAGCTGTTCGGTCCCGCGGTCGCCGTGACCCCCTTCTCGGACGTGGACGAGGCCATCGCCATGGCCAACGACAGCGACTACGGGCTGAGTGCCGGCATATTCACGCAGAACATCGATTGGGCGATGCGCTTCGCCCGCGAGGTCGACTCCGGCAACCTGCACATCAACTCCGGTCCCGGATGGCGAGCCGACCTGATGCCGTACGGCGGCTTGAAGTACAGCGGCCTGGGCAAGGAGGGTCCCCGATACGCCGTCCTTGAGATGACGGAGTTGAAGACCGTGGTGATTCACCCCTAGCGGAACGGCAAGCCGCCGAAATAAGTGTCGCTTTTCGAGGCGAAAGCGCCCTCGCGAGTCTGGTAAGATGTCCCTAAGATTCACCTGATGGAGGACTAATGGTCGCGCAAAGAAGGCTGCCGGGCTGGCTCAAGGTCAGGATGCCGGGCGGCCCCAACTACCTGGAACTGCGAGAGAGGCTGCGCGGTGCCCAGTTGCACACGGTCTGCGAGGAGGCGCGCTGCCCCAACATCGGCGAGTGCTGGGAGCGCAAGACGGCGACATTCATGATTCTCGGCGACATCTGCACGCGGGCGTGCTCGTACTGCGCCGTGACGACCGGCAAGCCACTAACTCTGGACCTCGGCGAACCGGTCCGGCTGGCGGAGACGGTCGAGCGCATGGGCCTCGAATATGCGGTGATAACGTCGGTCAACAGGGACGAGCTGCCGGACGGCGGGGCGTTCATCTTCGCCGAGTGCATCAGGCAGATCCACAAGCGCCTGCCCAACTGCAAGGTTGAGACGCTCATCCCCGACTTCGACGGCAATTGGGACGCCCTGGAGCGCGTGATGGAAGCCGGCCCCGAAACGCTGAACCACAACATCGAGACGGTGCGGCGGGTGTTCAGCCGCGTCAGGCCGAGGGGCAGTTACGACCAGTCCCTGGAGCTGCTGAAACGAGCGAAGCAGCTTGCGCCGGACGGCGTAACCAAGTCGGGAATGATGGTCGGGCTGGGCGAGACCCGCGAGGAGATTGCGGAAACGATGCAGGACCTTCGAGAGGTGGACTGCGATCTGCTGACGATCGGCCAATACCTGCGACCGTCTGACAAGCACGCTCCGCTGTCCAGGTGGTACACCCCGGACGAGTTCGTGGAGCTACGGGATCTGGGCGAGTCGATGGGCTTCAGGCACGTCGCCTCTGGCCCGCTGGTACGCAGCTCATACCACGCGGACGAACAGCACAGGGCGGCGAGCGCAGTCGCGGTCTAGCCGGAGCCGGCGGCGCGAGACGCACGAAAGGGGCGGTCTTCGAACCGCCCCTCAGCTTTGTAATGACAACTCCTCAGACGACGGCGGGAACGTCGAGGCGAGCGGTCTGTTGAGCGACCGCACTCCCGACCGGCTTAGTCGGAAGAGGGGAGCTTGCGCGGCTGCTGCACCGCCATCTCGGCATCGTGGCACTGGACGACGCCCTGGCCGGCCTTGGTGCAGAGCACCATCGTGCCGCAAACTTCACACTGATACCTTCGTCCGAGTTGGTTCGACAATTTCGCACGTACTCCTGGCGTGAGAGTTTTCGAGGGCGGTTACTTCAGCGGCACCGGCTCGCCGCAGCAGGTCATGGTGCCGTTCCCGCCCTTGGTTACGACGAACTCCGCACCACACTTGGGGCAAGCATACCGTTTTCCAGTTTCGTTCGCCAACTTCAACTGCACCTCGGTGTGATTCGTTAAGGTGAGATTATAGTATTGAGACGCTAAGGCGTCAAACTCGCGGGTGCTGTGCGTTTCGCAGGTTAGCGGGCCGTCCAGCCGCCGTCGATCACCAGCTCGCTGCCGGTGACGAACGACGACTCGTCCGATGCGAGGTAGAGAACGCCATAGGCCACGTCTAAAGGCTGGCCGTACCTGGCCAGCGGAATGCGGGACAGCATCAGCTCGCGTGTGGCCGGGTCTGCGCGCCGCTCCTCCGTCATGGGCGTGACGATTGGCCCGGGGTGCACTGAGTTTGCGCGGATGTGGTCGGCGGCGTACTGGATGGCGGTGGTCTTGGTGAAGATACGCACCGCGCCCTTGGACGCCTGGTACTGCGGGCTGCTGTTGTCCGTTCCCACCAGGCCAAGCTGCGACGAGATGTTGATGATTGAGCCGCCGCCGGCCTTCTGCATCTCCGGGATGGCGTACCTTGTGCCGAGGAACACGCCCTTCGCGTTCACGTCCATCACGCGCTCCCAGTCCTCCACGCGGGTATCCTCGACCATGCCGCGACCGCTGATGCCTGCGTTGTTCACCAGCACGTCGAGGCGGCCATAGCGCTCGACCGTCGCGGCGATGGCGCTGTTCCAGTCGGACTCGCTGGTCACGTCGAGCGGCACGAACATGGCGTCGCCCCCGGACGCGGCGATGTCCGCGGCCACCTGCCGGCCCTCGTCCTCGAGCACGTCGCCAATGGCGACCTTCGCTCCGTTTTCCGCAAACAGCCGCGCCTCCGTCTCTCCCATTCCGCGCGCGCCGCCGCTGATGAATGCGACCTTTCCTGCCAGTCTCATGGAGTGCCTCCTATTGGTATTCGGTGCCTAAGCTCTCGCCGCGCCGAACCGATCCAGGCGAAACAGGTCGATGTTCAGCCGCGAGCGGCCGTCCGACAGCAGTTCCGCGAGTATCTCGCCTATGGCGCTGGCGAACTTGAACCCGTGGCCGGAGCAGGGGCTCGCGATGAGCGTCTGCGGTGTTTCCGGGTGGAAGTCTATCAGGAAGTGCGTGTCCGGCGTGTTGGTGAACATGCACACCTGCGCCGAGAGCGCGGGGCCGTTGGCAGACGGCAGGTAGCGCTCCAGCATGGCCCGCACCGCCTCCTCGTCCTGCTGCGACACCTCGCGGTCGAGCGAGTCGACCTCAGTCTCCTCGCCCTGGTGCATCAGCGCGACCTTCACGCCCGTCCCCATGTTGGGGAAGCCGTAGAAGTGACGGTCCTGGCCGTGGTCCCACAGGAATATCGGACAGCGGTCGGGGTCGAAGTGGCCGGGGTTGGCCTTTGGCTCGAACCAGACGAGCACCTGCCGCTCCACCTCCAGCGGCAGACTGACGCCGTTCATCAGCCCGGGTATCCACGCGCCCGCGGAGAGCAGCAGCTTGCCGGCGCTGTACTCGCCCTTCCCGGTGCGCAGCCGGACGCCATCGCCGTCCGGCTCCCACGACTCGACCGGCTCGTCGAATCGCAGGTCGGCGCCGTTCGCCCGCGCAACGTCGAGGTGCGACCGCACGCAGTCCTCGGGGAACAGGATGCCCGCGCGGCTGTCCCAGATGGCGATGGTGTCCTCCGCCGGGGTGAGCGCGGGGAAGCGCTCGGTGACCTCGGCAGGCGAAAGCCGCTCGTAGGGCAGGTGGTGCATCCGGGCGCTCAATTCCGCGCCGGTGACGAGCGTGCTGTCCGGCGGACCTACCATGACGCCGCCCGACTGAAGGAACAGGTCGCGTCCGCTCTCCTCCTCCAGTTGCTCCCACAACTCGTAGGCGCGCTGGATGATGGGCACATATGAGGGATGCTCGAAGTAGGCCTCGCGAATTATGCGAGTCTCGCCGTGGGACGAGCCGAGCGTGTGCGGCGGCGCGTATCGGTCCAGTCCGAGCACGGACGCGCCCTTCTTTGCCAAGTGGTAGGCCGCGGCGCTACCCATAGCGCCGAGGCCCGCAATCGCGAAATCGTATGTGTCGGTCATCGTCGTAACCTCTACGGGCGTCCACGAGGACGCCGCTACGGATTCGTTGTCGTCAGTCCAGTACCCGGTCTCGCATGGCGAGCTCGACGTAGCGGTCGGCGTCCTCCTCCAGCATCAACCGCTGCCGGACCAGGGTCTCGCACGCGGCGGCAATGGCCCGGACGTAGCTCGCGCGGGTGGGGTAGCGCTCGCGAATCGAGCGTCGCGGGTCACCGGTGCGCGACCGCTCGGCCTTGTCCGCCGCGAAGGGGAGATAGCTGCCGAGCGTTCCGGCCTGCGCCTCGCCGGCGGAGCCGTCCGGCCTGTAGTTCCAGCCGGTGTAGGTCGCGACGGGCGCCTCGACGTGGGGCGTGCGGATGCCGGCGACCTCGTTGCCGTCCGCGTCCACCTGTGACACCAGTACGGCGTACTCACGGCTCTTGTCCTCGGCGGGCGGGGCACCCTCCATGATGCCCTTGTCGAACATGGGCCCGTGGTCCATGACGTATAGGCGGTTGGCCTCGTCGGGGTGCTCCGCGCCCGGGATGGACGGGAAGCGGGACTTGGCCACGTCGGCGGGAACGGCTGTCTCGTCGCAGCGCGTAGGCACGCTGCTCGGCGGCGGCGGCGCGCCGGACGTGGCCCAGTCGTCCAGGCGGTCCAGCAGCGCGCGCAGCAGCGGCGTGGTGTTGAGCGGATTAGACGTGTGGCGGTGGTTGCCCTCCCTCGGCACGCCTAGCGGGTCGGCGTTGTGCTGCGAGCCGGCGAACAGGAACACGCGCGCCCGGTCGTGGTCCGGCAGGTCGTTGCCGAGAGAGTCGGTGTGCACCAGCGAACCGCGCCGGTCCCAGTACTCGGAGGCGGTCTGCGTGTGGATGACCAGGGGGTCGGTGTCGGGCCTCTTGAGGATGCCGTCAATCTTGCCGGTGAGCGCGTCGGTGGTGACCGGGTAGGCGAACGGGAACTGGTCGGATGGATAGAGCCGGTCGTTGTGCCCGCGCGGGAACCGGCCCGGCTGTCCGAAGCGGTAGTTGAGCGCGACGCGCCCGCCGCCGGATACGTGCGGCGAGACGGCGTCGAAAACGCGCCGACCGCTCGCGTCCTCGTTGAACCCACGGTACACGAACTCGCGCAGGAAGCGCCCGCTCTGCGAGCGTCCCCAGCCGTACACGCGCTCGATTCCGGCGCCGTTCTCGCTGAGCGGGTTTGGCGCGCCGTCCGAGTCAGCGGCGTCGCGGCGCAGGAACGCGAGCAGGTCCCGGACGCCGGTGAAGCCGAGCCCGAGCACGCGGGGATCCTTCGCGTCGTAGATTAGCTCGTAGAGCCAGCCGGGGCGAAAGCCCCCCGGCAGGTGGCACCAGAACGGAGAAGGCGTAGCCTCGCCGTCGGCGCCCACGCGGGCGAACTGCCAGCTATCGTTGGGAATGGGGGCGCGCGGGTCGCGCTCGTACTCGCGAAAGGTTAAGGTGCAGGCGGCGGTGTCGGTCGAGACGGCCTCGTAGCTGTCGGTGTAGTGATTGCCGCTCAGGGGAATCGCAGTAACGCCCCGTTCGTCGACCATTAGCTCGGTGCGAACCGCGCCGGTGATCGGCTCGCCGTCGAGTGTGGCGACGGGCAGCCGCATGGTCAGGCGGTCCGCGCCGGGGCTGATGTCGCCCTGCCAGCCGGACCACACGACGGTGTAGCCGCGCCGCATGAGGAAGCCGTTTCCGGCGTGCTCCGGGGCGGACGGCGCGTTGTCGTGCACGGCGTCGTTGAAGAACTGGAGGCAGCGGATGTTGCCACGATTATTGACGTCGTAGAAGATTCGCCGGTTCCCCCGCTCCATGTCGACGGGCTTGAGCATGTACAGGTAGGCAGAGTACTCGACCAGTCCATCGGAGTTGCGCGGGGCGTGCTCCAGGTCGACCACGGCGCTGAATTCCGGCGCGGCGGGGTCGACTGCGAAGTCGACGCGGCCCGACAGCAGCTCATAGGGGCCGACGTCGCCGAAGCTGCCACCTTCCGCGAACGGCGCGCGGCGGTCGATTACAAGCCTGATCTGCGAGTCCATGCTGTACGGCCTCCGTCGAGCAGGGTAGGGATCCGGGCGTGAGGCAATTCTAGGCGAACGGCGGCCCGCGCTCAAGCGGGAAGGTTTTTCTCAGGGCGCGAGGTCAGTACGGGCGTGCGAGGCAATCAAGAGAGGTTGGCAGGGCCGGAGCCTGTGACCTTGTGGCCAGGCTCCGGCCCGCGGCGTTACAGTGCAGTCTTGGGACGCTCCTTGGTCGGGTCTACGAACGGCACGCGCACCACCTCGGCGTCCACGACTCCGCTTGCTGGCAGCATGGCCTTGAGGCGCGTGCCGCGACGCCAGTGCGACTTGGGCAGCATGGCAAGCGCAATGTTGGACTGGAGATTCGGAGACCAGAACGCGCTCGTGATGTACCCCAGGTGCTCCCCATCCTCGGCGTTCAGCACCGGGTAGAAGCTCTCGTTGTACCACACGATGGGGTCGCCGCCGAGCTTGAGTCCGACAAGGCGCTGTTGCACGCCTCGCTCCTTTATGGCCGCCAGCGCATCCCTGCCGATGAAGCGGGGCTTGGTGAGGTCCACCTGCCAGCCGAGCCTTACCTCGTAGGGGTTGTTCTCGATGTCCATGTCCTGGCCGTAGGACAGTATGCCGGCCTCCAGCCGGCGCACGTGGCTTGGCGCTATCACGCGCAGGTTGAACTCCTCGCCCTGCTCCAGGATGTGCGGCCAGACGTCGTCGGCGTGGATAGTGGCGTCGTGAAGGTAGATTTCGAAGCCCACCTCCGCCGAGAATCCGGTGCGTGATATGGTCACCGGGTGGCCGTTGAGGCTATCGTGGGCCAGACCATAGTAGGGGATTTCGCGAACGTGGGAGCCGAACATCTTCTCCATGAGCGCAGCCGACTTGGGCCCCTGTATCTGGACGGGAGCTACGTCGATCTCGTTGATTTCGACGTCGTATCCGGCGTTCGAGTTCACACCCTGCGCCCAGAGCAGCACGTCGGAGTCGGAGATGCTGAACCAGAACTCGTCCTCTGCCACGCGCAGCAGCACTGGGTCGTTTATGATGCCGCCGGACTGATTGCACAGAATCACGTACCGCGCCGTCATGGGAGGGAGAACCTTGGCCACGTCGCGGGTGATGAGCAGGTTGACGAAATCCGCGGCGTCCGGTCCCTTCACCTGTATCTGGCGCTCGCAGGCCACGTCCCACATCGTCACGTGATTGGTCAGGTACCTGTACTCCTCGATCAATCCACCGTCCTCCGGCCTGATATAGGCCCTCGGGTGGTAGACGTGGTTGTAGGTGGTGTAGGCCCAGGCGCCTGCCTGCTTGGACAGGTGCCACCAGGGGGACTTTCTGATTCGGGTCGATATCAGCATCCGGGCGTCGCTGTTTCCGCTCTGCCGGAGGTTCACCGGCACGCGACGCCGCTTGAGTTTGTCGATTACGAGAGGTTGGGCCATTTCAGCGCCTCCAACTAGATGGCAGTTGTAACAGTTCGACAAGACGCCAGTAATCGAGAATCAAACTCGGATTGAGATGTCGCGAATAGGCCGCCTCCTTCACTCCGTTCGGGGTAATGCCGCGTCACGCCGCAGACCCGCCTTCGACAGGATCGCCGGGATGCGGGACTCCCATCCTATGGCCATGACGTGAACGCCCCGGCACATTTCGCGCACGTCACGAATCAGCCTGGCGGCGATTTCGACACCAGCGGCGCCGGGATCGTCCGCGGCCTCTATCTCGTCGATAAGCGGCTGGGGCACGTGCACGCCGGGTAGTCTCTCGTTGAGGTAACGCGCCATGCGCCCAGACTTGAGCACGATGATTCCCGCAATCACGGGAACTCCAGACCCGCCCGCGCGAGACATGAACGACTCGAACGCGGCGGGTTCGTACACCGCCTGCGTCTGGAAGAACGCCGCTCCCAGTCGAATCTTCTCCTCCATGCGAGCCAGTTCGCGCTCCACGTCGTCCGCGCCCGGGTTGACGACCGCGCCGGGGAACAGCCTCGTCGCTCCCGACAACTTGTTGCCGTAGAGGTCGGCGCCGGCGTTCAGCTTGCTTGCGGCCTCCAGCAGCGTCTCGGCCCTCAGGTCGAACACGCCGACTGCGTCCGGGTGGTCACCCGCGCCGGGCGGATCGCCGCTCATGCACAGCAGGTTGGTCACGCCCATCGCCGACGCCGCGAGCATATCGGCCTGCAGGGCGATGCGGTTGCGGTCTCGGCCGGTGAACTGCAATATCGGCTCGATTCCTCGCCCGAGCAGTTCGCGAGCGGCCGCGACGGGCGCCATGGTCATGTTCGCGCCGGCGGAGTCGGTGAGGTTGAATGCGTCGACGCAGTCACGAAGCGCCTCCGCGCGCTCAAGCAGAGGGCGCAGGTCGGCGCCCTTGGGAGGGTTCAACTCCGCCGTGACGACAAACTCCCCGGACTCGAGGGCCTCAGAAAACGGTTGCACCTGGACACACCTCTTCTCTTGGGGCACACCCCGGGCTTCAGGCCACGTCGAACGTGGTCTCGCCCTTGTCGAGCACGGCCTTGACGTCGCTGGCGAAGTCTGCAAGCTCGGGCTCACTGGGCACGCCGGCCTCACTCAACTTCTGCTTGAACTGGTCGTACAGCCAGTCCTCCTCGCGCCCACGGGGAATGTCGAAGAACTCGCGGCTGAACTGTGGCAGTCGCCCAGGGCCGAAATGCCCCTTTCCGGCGATGGAATAGCCTTCCAGGTTCTCGGTGCCCTTGCCGAGCACATCCCCTGTTTTAACGTAGTGTTCCATGACCGGCTTCATGCCGTAGCGCTGGATGGGGCAGACGATCATGCACACGGCGCAGCCGTGGTAGGTGACCATCACCGGGCGGCAGCGCTCGTAGATGACTTTGTTCTTTCGGACGCCGCGCCACCAGACCTTGTCGCGTGTGAGGGCACGTCCCGGGCAGCGGCTGACGCAGACCTGGCACTTCTGACAGAATTTCTCGATGCCGTAGTCCTGCGGTTGGTCGTACTGCACAGGCGCATCTGTGGTGACGAGCATCAGCCGGGAGCGCGAGCCGAAGTGGGGCGAGAGCAGTTGGCCATTCGCGCCGAGCTGGCCCAGCCCGGCGGCCACGAATAGTGGAATGTACGGCCCGCTGCAGTCGCTGCCGTCGTGTACCTGGGCGCGGTAGCCCCTGGACCTGATGTAGGCGGCCAGCTCCAGGCAGCGCTCCTGCTGGGCCTCGTAGGTCTCGAACCGGGCGCGGTCGGCGTCCATGCCGGGGCCGCTCTGGGTCTGCACGTAGTCCTGCTCGAAGGCGAGGCAGATGGCGTGGTCGAACCTTGCCCAGCGCTTCTTGGCGGCGTATGTGTAGTGGCGGTCGTGGGCGGTGAATCCCACTTCGCCGAATCCCAGCTCACGCGCTAACCGGCGTATGTCCTCCGTGAGGTCCTCGCCCGGAACCGGCGTCCCCGTCGGCTCCACATCTGCCGAGTGAAGCGCCGCCTCGTACATAGGCTCCATCCGTGTGTCCTGCACCTCGCGATACTCGGTCATGTCCTGGGGCTGCGCCACCAGCGCCCACTGTCGGTCCGCGGAGTGGTCTATGGCCTGGGTTTCGAGCGGATACTCCCTGCTGTAGAATGCCACGTCCGACGGTTCCTGGGTGATGCCGGGAACGCCGGCCAGATCCTCCGCGACGGGAATCTCCACGTCGGGGTCCCCGATTCTCCTGCCAGGCCTTACGATCTTATGGCTAAGCGGCTTCGCCATCTCTATCCTCCTCCTCCGGTGGCACACCACGACTGGTCATCAGGCCCTCATCTTATCACCGGCAGGATCGTACAGCGGCTCTTCCGCGACGGTTGCGGGAAGGCGCTCGCCGAAGTAGACCACGTCCACGTTCGTGCCCTGTGCGGCGTGGGACACGGGCAGGTAGCCGTACACGATGCCTTTGCCAATCGTGTGCCCATAGTTCGCGCTCGTTACGTAGCCCAGGACCGTGTCGCCGTCCGCAATAGGCTCTTTTCCGACTACAACGGCGTCGGGGTCGTCCAGGGTAATGCAGCACAGCCGGCGCTCCATGCCCCGCGCCCGCACCTCTCGCAGCGCGTCGCGGCCGATGAAGTCGCCCTTGCGCATCCGCACGGCGAAGCCAATGCCCGCCTCGTACGGGTTGTACTCGGTGTGAATGTCGTTGCCCCAGAGCCGGTATCCCTTCTCCAGGCGCAGCGAGTCGAACGCGCCACCGCCGCCGGCAACCAGGCCGTGCGGCTGGCCGGCCTCCCACAGGGTGTCCCACAGCCGCAGGCCCATCTCCGTAGGCGCATACAGCTCCCAGCCGAACTCGCCGACGTAGGATATGCGCAGCGCGAGCACGGGTACCTCGCCGACAGTGATATGCCTGGCCCGGAGGTAGGGAAACGCCTCGTTGCCCAGGTCGTCGGCGCAGACACGGGCGAGCATGTCGCGAGCGCGCGGCCCCCACAGCCCGAGCGTGCAGAGGGAGGAGGACAGGTCGGTCAGCGTGACGGAGCCGTCCACGGGCAGGTGGGAGCGAATCCAATCCAGGTCGTGCAGGCCCATCGGTCCGCCGGTCACGACGAGAAAGCGGTCCTCGGCGAGGCGCGTAACGGTGAGGTCGCACTTGATGCCGCCGCTGTGGGTGAGCATGGAGGTGTAGGTGACGGCGCCGACGGCGCGGTCCATCTGGTTAGCGGCGAGGCGCTGTAAGGCTCCGAGCGCGCTCGGCCCGGATAGCTCGAACTTTGCGAACGGAGTCAGATCGTACAGCGCGGCGCGCTGCCGCGTGGCGGCGTGCTCGGCGGCGGCGGCGGGGGACCACTCGCGCGCGGCCCAGCCGTCCCGTGTCGCGCCGTGCGGGCTGAGCGAGTCGAGCAGCGCCTCGTTCGCGGCGTGCCACTGGGGCCGCTCCCAGCCCGCGGACTCGAAGAAGACCGCGCCGAGCTCCTCGTGCCGTGCGAAAAACGGCGTGACGCGCACGTTGCGGGGACTGGAGGGCTGCTGCCGCGGGTGGATGATGTCGTAGACCTCGCGGTACTGCTGCGACGCCCGCTCCCGCACGTAGGGCCGAGCCTTGGCGTGCGGGTGGAAGCGCAGCACGTGGGCCTCGCGCAGGTCCTCGGATGGCTCACCGTCCGCTATCCATTCCGCAACCGCCTTTCCAACCCCGCCCGCGTGCGTGATCCACACCGCCTGGGCGGACCAGAATCCGCGCAGGCCGGGCAACTCGCCAAGCACCGGGAAGCCGTCCTGCGTAAACGAGAACATTCCGTTGAATCGGCGCGTCAGGCCGACGCCCTCTAGCGCCGGTATCACCTCGCCGGCCGCGGAACGCGCGTGGTCGAAGTGGCGGGGAGTGAACAGCATATCGGCGGGAGGCGACGCGGGGTCGGTGTAGTCCGGCACGTCCTCCGGCTCGACTGGCAGCGGCTCGTGCCGGTATGAGCCGATGCCCAGGGCGTCGCGCTCCTGGCGGAAGTACATCGCCTCGTCCTGGTGGCGCAGCAGGGGCAGGGCGATCTCCTCCGTTGCGCCGGCGAGCTCGGCCACCGGCTCGCTGACGGCGTAGATGTGCTGCATGGGCGAGAGCGGAATCGGCACCCCGGCCAGCGCTCCGACGCGCGGCCCCCAGATGCCCGCGCAGGAGACGACCAGGTCCGTGTTGATCGTACCGGCGTCGGTGTGGACGGCGGCGAACGCGGCCGTGGTCGGCATCGATTCCGGTGACGCGCACGCCGCCGAAGAATGCCGCGCCGCGCCCTTGCGCCTCACGGGCCATCGCCTCGGCGGGGCGGGTGGCCTTCGTGTGGACGTCGGAGGGCACGTAGATGGCGCCCAGGATGCGGTCGGAAAGGAGCGGGAACAGCTCGCGGGCTTCGGAAGGGCCGAGCAGGTGCGCCTCAACGCCGGAGGCCATTCCGAGGTCCACCTTGCGCTTGAGGTCCTCCAGCCGCTCGGGAGTCCAGGCGACCTCCAGGCTGCCGACGGCTCTGGCGCAGGGTTCGCCGTCCAGCTCCAGCCCCGACCACAGGTCGACAGTGTATCGGGCGAACGACATCATCATCCTGGAAGGGTTGACCTGGAAGACGAGGCCGGGCGCGTGGGAGGTGGAGCCGCCGGTCTCGAAGAGGGGTCCCTGGTCGACGACAACGAGGTCTCGCCAGCCCAGCCGGGCGAGATGGAACGCGACGCTGCAACCAACGATTCCCGCGCCGATTATGACCGCGCGGGCATGGCTCGGAACTGCAACGTCAGGCATAGTCTCGATGCCCCTTGACCTTGTTCGTCGTACCGGCCCGTTTGAAGTTGTGGGATGCTACCACACGCAAGTAGGAAAGGGAATAGGTTAGACCCCATTTGCCAGGGTCTTTCGGTTATTGCCAATTGCTGACGATTTCTCGCCATATCCGCTTGTTCGGACCAAGGCTGCAAGTTTGGGAGCAGATGCCGGATACGGCGTGAAACCGATAACCGAAAGGCCCTGCCCCATTTGCAGAGAGCAATCCCGTATAAAGCAGAGAGGCGCTTCGTCCGTGAGGCAATGCATCCTGCTTGAATCGGCTTGACGCCAATCGGCAACGTATGGCACGTTAACATCAGGGCTCTTTTGCGGCTCGCCTGCCGTTCTTCAGCCCACGGTCGCCGTCTATCTCGAACCGAAAGGCTAATCAATGCGGTCAATCATCGCGTCCACTCTGATCGTCGCCCTCACCCTTGCTGTCATCGCCTGCCGGGATCCCTCCGGACCGGACGCGGCGGCCGTGCCGGATAAGGCGAACGCACCCGAGTACACCCAGTTCCTGGTGAGAGAGGCCATAGACAGGTACGAATCGGATGGATTAGACGACACCATCGCCTACTACAACACCAGGGAAAGCGTGGACGGCCAGTGGTACGTCTTCATCGTAGACGGGGACGGCTACACGATCGCCCACCACAACCCTGACTTCAGGAACCGGGACCCGAGCCTCCGCGTCGACGGCACTGGACGCTTCTACGGCGACGATCTGCTGGGCGCCACCGAGTCGGGCCGCTGGGTCGATTACGTGCTGCTCAACCCCGAGACGGGCGACGAACGGCAGAAGCACACCTGGGCGGTGCGGCACGACGGCCTGCTGTTCGCCTCGGGCTGGTACGAGTAGCTCTGTGAATTGGCGATTTGCTTATGGCCCCGCTAGAACGTGACACCGGGCCGCGACCGGTTGAGAGGCTCATTGGTGACGTCGTCTGCTTCGGTTTCCTTACTCACTGCCTGCTCCTCACTGTGGACAACCTGCCTCCTCCAAACGGCGGGTCGCTGGTAAGGCATACCGTCGAGACGGTGGGCGACGATGCCGCGATCGTGGCAAGCATCCTGACCAACTGGGGCATGCCAGCCCGGCTGTTCTCATCCCCGTTCGGAGACGACTACTACGGGCGGAGAATTCGCGAGCACCTGGAGGGCTGGGGAGTGGACGCACGGCGGCGCCTCGTAGAGGGTTACGAGACGCCGCTGGAGGTGGCCATCCTGGATGCCGATGGAGGCCGCACCTACTTCCAGCGGCGGGAGCCATCCGCGCTGGCCGCGCTGAAACCGCCAACCGCCGCCGAGCTGTCGGGCGCCGGGCTGCTGTACGTCGACTGGTACGACGGCCCAAGCGTCACGGCCGCGGCTGCGGCAGCCTCCTCCCTCGGCGTGCCCGTCTTCCTGAACCTGGAGTCCCAGTACCAGGAGGAGACTTACCCTTCGGAGGCCCTTCGATATGCAGACATTTGCCAGGTGTCCATGGACGAGCCGGATGCTCGCGGCAGTCCGCTCGACATATCGCGCTCCCTGATAGAGCGGGGCGTAGGCACCGTGCTGGTGACGATGGGCGAACGAGGCAGCGTCGTCGCGCGGGAAAGCCAGGCCTATCACGTAGAGCCACCTGAGGTAACAATCGTCGACTGCTTTGGGGCCGGCGCGGCATTTTCGGCGGGCGCCATTCACGGACTGCGCGACGGCTGGCCCCTTGAGAGAGTCGCTCGCTTCGCCACCGCCTACGCGGGGATGAAGTGTGGTGAGCCGGGAATGTCGGCGCTTTCCATAGGGGAGATCGAGCGCAAAGCTGCGACGTTGGAGACCGACGAGCTGTCCGCCTGAGCCGGCGATGGCGCGACCGGAGGTGTCGAATGGCAACCATAAACTCGGTGCTGGGGCCGCTGGACACGGCGCGCCTGGGCTTCACGCTTCCGCACGAGCACCTGGTCGACTCGTCGGCGGGCATTCGCGTCACGTACCCCGAGCTGGAGCAACGCGACAGAGTGCTGGACATGGCCCTGGAGTCCTTCAGCGAAGCCAAGGCCGGTGGCGTAGACACCGTCGTCGAGGTCTCCCCGCTGGACCTGGGCCGCGACGTCGTCCTGATGCGGGAGGTCTCGGAGCGGACGGGCGTGCAGTTCATCTGCTGCACGGGCTGCTGGCTGGACATTCCCAGGAGCTTCTGGGGCCGGGACAAGGACTTCATCGCGGACCTGTGGGTGCGAGAGATAGAGCAGGGGATCGACGGCACTGACATCAAGGCCGGCATAATCAAGGTTGCCACCAGCGACCCCATAACTGAGAATGAGGAGTTGATGCTGCGGGCCTCCGCCCGCACCCACCTGCGCACCGGCGTGCCGATCTCGACCCACACGCCCACACAGTCGCGAATTGGCCTGGAGCAGGTGCGCATCCTGGCGGAGGAGGGCGTAGAGCCGAACCACATATACGTGGGCCACCTCAGCAACACCCTCGACCCGGACTACCACCACGAGTTGGCCCGTCTCGGCGTGTGGCTGGGCTGGGACATCAACAGTCCCTTCGGCAGCGCCGACCTTCCGCCGTGGCAGGAGCGGACCGACTACCTGAAGACGCGGCTGGACGAGGGACTGGCCCCCAACATGATGATGTCGCACGACTGGAACATCGTGCTCTCGCGCATCAGCTCATCGGGGACTCCCGGCAGGCAACAGAACCCCGACGGATACTTGTGGCTCAGTCGCGCCGTCATCCCCAGGCTGATGGACTTGGGGATCCCCGTGGTCGTAATCGACCGCATGATGGTCGACAATCCGAGGATGTACTTCGAGGGCGCGCGTCCAGGGTGACGGAGCGGCCGGCTCCGGCTTCACCCGTACGAGGTCGGGGGGACCTGTCTCTACGGCAGATTCTCGATTAGCACCGGCTCCACAGCCTCGGCCAGCTCGAATCCGAACACCCTCGAATAGAAGTACAGCTCCGCGTCCAGCGCGCGCTTGATGTTCGCCGCCATGCGGAAGCCGTGCTGCTCGCCCTCGAACGCCACGTAGGCCACCGGCAACCCCTTCCGCCGCAGCGCGTCGAGCATCATCTCGGCCTGGTTGGGCGGCACCACCTTGTCCTCCAGGCCCTGGAACAGGATGATGGGGCAGGACAGCCGCTCGGTGTGGTGGATGGGCGAACGCTCGACGTACAGGTCCTCTCGTTCAGGATATGGGCCTATCATCGTGTCCAGGTAGCGGGACTCGAACTTGTGGGTGTCCTGCGCCAGCGCCTCCAGGTCGCTGATTCCGTAGTAGCTCGCCCCCGCGCTGAACACGTCGCGAAACGTAAGCGCAGAGAGCGTGGTGTATCCACCCGCGCTGCCGCCCTTGATGGCCATCCTGTCCGCGTCCACGTCGCCTCTCTCCGCCAGGAAGCGTGCTCCGTTCGCGCAGTCGTCCACGTCCACGATGCCCCACCGGCCGTTGAGCCGCCGCCTGTACGACGTGCCGTATCCGGTGCTGCCGCCGTAGTTGACGTCCAGCAGCGCGAAGCCGCGGCTCGTCCAGTACTGGACGTCAAGCCGCAGCGTCGTGGAGGTCGCGCCCGTCGGCCCTCCGTGGCTGATCACAATCAGAGGCGGCCTTTCGCCGGGCGGAGGGTCGTAGTCCAGGTTCCGCGGCGGGTAGAAGAAGGCGTGGGCGGTCAGCCCGTCCGCGGTGGGGAACTCGATGGCCTCCGGGGAGGAAACGTAGCCAGAATCGACCGAGACGTCGCTGGAGCTGCGCAGCGTCTCGGTGCGGCCCGTCGCCAGCTCATGCAGCATGAGCGACTCGGGCATCGAGGGCGAACCTGCCGCGAACACGGTGAGGCCTGACGACACGCGCAGACCGGACCTGCCTATGTCTGTGAACGGCGTGGGCACGCGCTGTAGCGTGCCGGTATCGGTGTCCAGGTCACCGACGTGCCACGTGCCGCCCTGATTGTACGCGCAGATGATGCGTCCGGCGGAGGCGAAGCCGTAGGCTGACATTCCGAGCCCCCACTGGGGAACGCCGAACTCCGCCTCCATGGCACACACCGCCTCAACCTGTCCATCGCGCCAGCGGTACAGGTTCCACCAGCCAGACCTGTCGGACACGAAGTAGAGCGCGCCGTCCGGCGACCACTCCGGCTGGAAGACAGACTCGTCCGCGCCGCCCGCCACCAGCACGCGCTCGCCGGGCGCGCCCGACTCGTCCAGGTCCGCCGCCCACAACTCGGTGCCGTCCCAGGGCATGTTGGGATGATTCCAGGTGAGCCACGCGAGGCGTGTACCGTCGGGGTTGACGCGCGGCGAGGAGTAGAAGTTGTTGCCCGACACCAGCACGCGCGCTGCGCCGCTCCCCAGGTCGATACTCACCAACGTATTGACAGGCTCGCGCCAGGGGGAAGTGTGGTCCTCGCGCACACACACCATGCGGTTGCGCGCCGCGTCGACGACACCGTCGGCGTAGCGCATGTCCATCGCGGACGTAACCGGCGACGGCGCCTCGCCCGGTCGTTGCCGGTAGAGGCGCTGGTCGGCGAAGTTCGAGAAGTACACCACTCCGTCCGCGACAGTGAAGTCTCCCCCGCCGTACTCGTGGACGGTGGTGCGCACGTTGAAGTCGGGAGGCGTCAGCTCGCTGGCGTTGCCGTCCGACGCCCGGCGCATGATGACGTTGCGGCCGCCCTCGGACGCACGCCGCTCGATCCAGTACACGTCCCCGCCGTCAATCGCGGTCTGCCCGATTCCGGTTGTGCCGGACGCTATGAGGTCGGACGTGATCGGCGACTTCCACGATCCGTAGGGCGCTACTCTCGCATCGGCCAACACAGGCCTCCTTTAAGTCCCTTCCCCCTCGCAGGGGGAAGAGCCTGCCCTGAGCCTGCCGAATGGGTCAGGATGGGGGTGATGAACGGGTTGTCGGATAGGCGCTCAGACCAGCAGGGCCTCTTCCAGTCCGCGCACCAGCGCGGCGTCGCCGCCGTGCCGCTCCAGGTAGCCCCGCATACCACCGTATCGCTGCTTGACCGTGTCCAGCACGTGCTCCATGGTCTCCGGGCGGGAGTCGTAGATATAGGGCGGGAGATGTTCGTATCGCGTGTTCTGGGCCTCGGTGTCGTTCTCCCACCAGTGGTCCAGCAGACTGGGCATGTAACGCGCGGTGAGGGCATAGTCTCTCACGATGTCCTCGTCTTCCACGCCGAGAGCGCCCAGCAGCACCGCGACCACCAGGCCGGTGCGGTCCTTGCCGGCAGAGCAGTGGACCACCGCCGGCAGCGCTCCCGGCTCAGCGATTCTCCCGAGAGACTCCACGATTCCCTCGCCGTACAGTGGCTGCTCCAGCCGTCGGATGTAGTCCAGCGGCACGGCCATCGCCCGCGACGCCTCGCCGCTGTCCTCCGGCATGTCGCCGTCGTCGATCAGCGGAATGTTGTGGTAGCGAGTGGGCGGTCTCGCGAGCGGCCCGTCGTCGGTACGAGCGGCCACTCCCGGCTGGCGCAGGTCGATCACGGTCCTCACGCCGAGCTCGCCCCGCGCACGCGCGGCGTCCGCCTCGGTCATCGTGTGGACCTCGCTGCTGCGGTACAGCTTGCGCCATGCGGTGACGTGCCCGCCGCGCGTCCCGTAACCGCCCAGGTCGCGGAAATTGAAGCAGCGCTCGAATGCGATGTGGCGCAGTTCTAACTCATCAGCCACGGGCCAACTCTTCCCGCAGGCGATCTTCCCGCTCCTGGACTTCGGGAGTGAACGCCTCGCCAAAGTCAGACGCTTCGTATAGCGGACGAATCTCGATCTCGCTGGGACCGGGCATAGGGTTTGGGCACCGCTTGACCCACTCGACCGCCTCGTCAATGTCCTTCACTTCCCATAGCCAGAAACCGGCGACAAGCTCGCCGGTCGCGCCGAACGGCCCGTCGATGACGGTGCGGCTCGGCCCGTCGAAAGCGACGCGCTTGCCCTGCGAGGTGGGCTTGAGACCCTCTCCCGCCTGCATCACGCCGGCTGCTACCAGCTCCTCGTTGAAGCGGCCCATCGCCTCGAACAACTCCGCCGAGGGCATGACGCCCGCTTCGCTGTCTTCGGTCGCCTTGACCAACACCATAACTCGCATAATTCGAACCTCGACTTTTAGTGTACACTCCCAACGAAGCTATTGATCGCCGCAAGGAATCATACACCAATACAGTCAGGGCCTCACACCCGAACGGAAAGGAAACCGATTGCGATACATTCATCGGAACGAATGGCTGGCCTACGGCCTGCTGACCCTGGCCGTGGTGGCAGTATCCCTGCCGCTGTACCCCTACGGGTGGCACACTTTCATGCACATCGCCGGGGCTGTCGTTTTTCTAGGCAACATCGTAGTGACCGCCGCGTGGATGCTGATGGCCGAACGAACACGTAGCCTCTCAGTCATTCACTTCTCGGCCAAGGCCGTCATCCGCGCGGACCTGCTCTTCACGCTTCCCGGCGTACTCCTGATTCTGCTGAACGGGTATGCGATGGTGCTTGCCAGGTGGGGCGGCCAGGCAGCCTTCCACGAGCTCTCCTGGATTTCACTCGCGCTGGCACTGTTCACTCTGTCTGGGATCCTGTGGGTGGCGATACTCATCCCCGTGCAGCACCGCATGGCGGTCTTCTCGGACCCCGGAAACTACGAGGAAACCCCGATTCAATTCTACTCAGCGTTGCACAGATGGTACTTCTGGGGGGCGATAGCCATAGCGCTGCCTGTATGCTCGCTGTACCTGATGGTGACCAAGCCGGCCTTCGGCTGAGGGCCTATCCGATTGGTCCCTTCCCCCTCGCACTTATCGAGTTATCCGCTCGGTCTCTCCACGAGACCCGGCACTTCTTCCTCTCCGACAACCACCTGAATCCAAGAGCCCTCGAAGTCGTCTCCAATCGGCTCGTGCCTTCCCCCGAGGCACCGTGCGAGAAACGCTTCGGCGACGGCCATGAATGACAGGTTGTTTTCCGGTCGGGCGAAGCCATGGCCCTCGTCGGGATAAAGCACGTAGGTAACTGGAATCCCACGCTCCCGCATGGCGTCGACTATCTGGTCGGACTCGGCCTGCTTCACGCGCGGGTCGTTGGCGCCCTGTGCTATCAGCAGCGGGCGGACGATGTCTCCTACGCGGGAGAGCGGCGACCGCTCCGCGAGGAAGCGTTTGCCCTCCTCGGTCGAATTGTCACCGACCCGCGCGCGGAACATGTTGAGCATGGGAGTCCAGTAGGGCGGCACCGTTTCCAGCAGCGTGTTCAGATTGGATGGGCCAACGATGTCCACGCCGCAGGCGAACACCTCCGGCGTGAAGGTGAGGCCGACGAGCGTCGCGTACCCCCCGTAGCTGCCGCCCATAATCGCCACGCGGTCCCGATCTGCGATTCCCTGGTCCACCGCCCACTCGACGACGTCGAGCAGGTCGTCGTGCATCGCTCCCGCCCACTCCCGGTCGCCGGCGTTTACGAACCTCTTGCCCAGGCCCGTGGAGCCACGGTAGTTGACGCTTATCACCGCATAGCCCCGGTTTGCCAGGAGCTGATGGTAAGGATCGTAACCCCATGTGTCTCGCGCCCACGGCCCTCCGTGGACGAACAACACCGCCGGCAGCGGCTCGGCGGGCACGTTCGAGGCCTCTTCCCCAGAGTCGACGGGCAGCGTGTAGTACACGACCAGGTCGAGGCCGTCCCTCGCGCTGACGACCGCGGTATGCATCGGGGCTAGAGGCGCGGCTTCAAGGGACGGTCGGTCCGAAAACAGGTAGACCAGGTTTCCAGAATCCCGCTCGTACAGATAGTACCTTTCGGGACCAATGTCCTTCGCATACTGGACGAGCCACCTGCGGTCATCGAGCGAGCGGGAGACCACGTCGAAGTCTCCACCATCCTGCGCGGCGATGCGCTTCAGGTCGTCGGCTATCGAGTCGTCGAGCACCCTCCACGAGACCCGGTCGTACTCGAACGAGACCGCCTGCGGACCGCGCGTAACGGGGTGGCGGATGATGCCCGACACGTCGGCCCTGTGATCGCTTGCCAGCTCGGTCGACTCACCGGTCTTGGTATCGACCGCCATCAGCACCGACGTGTCGCGTCCCCGGCTGTCGAGCATGTACAGTGTCTGGCCATCCGGTTCGAAGTAGGGGGCGGAGGTGGTCATGTCGTCCTCAGGCCCGATTACCATTGCGGACTCCCACTCTCCAGATTCGCTCAGCGCGAGCCAGTCGGATCCTCCAACGGACGTGGATACTCGGGCCAGTCTCGGTTCGAAGTCATGGTCGGTGAGTATATGGGCGGCCCCTATGTCATTCTCCACGACGAGTCGTGAGTCGCCGGTAAGAACGCTGACCCTGAAGAGATCGTGGTGCTGCGGGTCCCTCTGGTTCACACCGACCAGGACTTCGTCAGGAAACCGCCTCGAGAGCCCAAACGGAAACGCGCTGACACCTTCGTACGGGGTCAGATCCCTTGTCTCTCCACTCTCGATGTTGACGGAATAGACATGCCAGTCCTCGTCTCCCACTCGATCCTGAAGGTACAGAATATGTGCAGGGTTGTACGTCCAGAGGTACATCCGAATGCCCCTGTCCGTATCCTGAGTTACCGGTCGGGCCTCCTCTACGGAGTCGGCCGGCGCCACCCACACGTTCAGCACGCCGTCCACAGGGGCCAGGTAGGAGATGTGCGCTCCGTCATGACTCAGTTGTACGAAAGTACGCTCGGGATTTCCGAACAGGGTTTTTCTCGGAATCAGTTCTGTCTGCTTGCTCACGGTGTCCTCCTACACTCGACTGTAGACATTGTAACTGAGTGGCCGGACATTGGTGTATCAGTCCAAGCCTTGATGCTGTATCATGGCCCTCGAGGGCAGTCCTAGAGGGCACTGCCCACTGTGGACGCCGAATCGATTCCACCAGCGGTGTCGGATTGGCAAGAAGAGGCAAGGAGGATGAAAGTGGCAACAGAACAGAAGACGGCCCAGAAGCCCTACGTGATGCAGAACGTGGGCGACGCCTCGGAGGCGCTGCAGACGCCCGGCATGGTGCGACAGCCGGCGATTCTGCCGGGCAAGGGCGACACCACGAAGATCTGGATGGGCAAGGTGACGGCGGCTCCTAATGAGAAAGGCCCGCCTCATACCCACCTGGAGGCGGAGACTGCGGTGTACGTGATGCAGGGCCACGTGCGCGTGCTGTTCGGCGAGAACTTTGAGGAATCGGTCGAGGCCGGACCCGGCGACTTCCTGTTCGTGCCGGCCCACACCGCGCACATCGAGGAGAACCCCTACGACGAGGAGATGGTGGCGATCCTCTGCCGCGCGCCAGACAACCTGGTGCAGAACCTCTAGGGGCGAGTCAACCGTGGGACAGATGGACGGGATGGTGGCCATCGTCACCGGCGCCAGTCGGGGGCTGGGACGCGCCATCGCCAAGGAGTACGCCGGCGAGGGCGCGAGCGTGGTCATCTGCGCCCGCGCCCAATCCCCAACCGGCCTGGCCGGCACGCTCGAAGAGACCGCCGCAGACATCAGGAGCGCGGGCGGGGACGTGCTGGTCGTGGACTGCGACGTGACCAACGAGTCCCAGGTCGACGCCATGGTCCGGCAGGCACTCGACCGCTACGGCAGGATCGACGTGCTCTTCAACAACGCCGGCGCGATGGTGCTGGGCGAGTCGATCCTGGAGATCGACCCCGCACGCTGGGAGCAGGTCATGCGCGTGAACGCAAACGGCCCCTACCTCTGCTCCCGCGCCGTGCTCCCGTCGATGATGGAGCGGCGGCGCGGCAGCATCATCAACGTCGGCTCCAGAATGGCCAACGACCCCAACCTGGGCGGCGGCGTCCTCTACAGCGCCAGCAAGGCGGCGCTCCACATGTTCAGCCTCTGCCTTGCCGACGAGGTGCGGGAGTACAACATCGCGGTCAACATACTAAGCCCCGGCTCGCTGCGCAGCGAAGGCTCCGCGGCCATCCCCTGGACGCAGCGCGACTGGCACGAGAGGGTCGAGCCCAGCGCCGTCGGCCCGTGCGCCGTGCACCTGGCGCTGCAAGACGCCAGCACATTCACGGGTCGGTTGGTGCTACGCGCCGAGTTCGGCACGACCTGGGGGCCTGGCATCGACAAGTGACCCCCCACGCCGCGCCTACTCGTCCGTAGCGCGGGCGGCGGGCAGGTAGTCGGCCCCAGTGAAGTCCGCGAACCGGTCGGGCAAGAACTCCGCCATGTCAGAGACGACCCGCGTCGTTCCACGGACGACGTAGTCCGCGACGATGCGGCCCGTTGCTGGCCCCAGGTGTATGCCCTTGGTCGCATGGCCCGTGGCCAGCAGCACGTTTTCGATGCCTGGAACGGGACCGATCATCGGCCTGCCATCCGGGCTGAGCGGGCGGGAACCGGCTAGCTGCTGGACCAACTCCGCGCGCTCCAGGTCCGGGAATACGTCCACGGCTCGCTGAAGCAGCTCCAGCCGTGCGGACTCGGTGGGCCGGCGGTCGAACTCCTCGCCCAGGAACAGTTCCCTCCGGTCGTAGTCGCGCCCGCCCGTGCTGCCCACGCTGGTGAATCCGTCCATCCGGCTGATCATGTGGCCGCGCCTGGGCGAGCTGATGAGCACCGGGAGCGGCTCGCCGGAATAGCTCAGCAACAGCCGCTCGCCCTTCATGGGACGGACGGGGACCGGGAATCCCAGCCAGGGAGTGAACGCCCGGCTCCAGGTGCCCGCGGCCACTACCACGGCGCCGCAGCGTATGTCCTCTGATGCGGTCTTCACGCCTGCGATAGCGGAGCCGTTCTTGATGAGGCCGGTCACCTCGCGGTACAGCATGTCGGCACCCTTTAGCTCCGCGCCGCGCGCCAGCGCCAGGTTGAGCCGGTAGCTGTCGAGCTGCGCCGACTCGTCCTCGTAGACGGCGCCCACGACTGAGGGCGAGAGGCGCGGTTCGATGGCGTGGACCTCATGGGCGTCGATCCAGCGCATTTCCACGTGAGGCTGCTGCCAGGACATGAAGCTCCTGATGAGGTCGGCCTCCTCATCGTCCAGCGCCAGCCGGAGGGACGGGCGACGCTGGTAGAGCAGGTCCATGCCCGTCGCGTCTTCCAGCTCGGGGACCAGCCGCTTGAACTCGTCGAAGGAGGCGCGGGCGAGCTCAAAGGAGGGCCCTGGCGAGAACTCCGCGCCCAGAAGGCCCAGCGACCCGGTGGCGTGCGCGGAGGCGCCGCTGCCGATGGCCTCCCGCTCCAGCACTGTCACGCTGAGGCCTTCCTTGGCGAGGTAGTACGCGACCGAGCAGCCGACCACGCCGGCGCCGATCACGACCACGTCCGGGCTACTGTTCATGTGCCTGCCTTCCTATCGCGGCATGTTGCGCTCGATCCAGCGCCGCTCCTCTTCCTCGTCGTCGAAGTAGAAGAAACGGTGGAACAGCCTGGGCTGCTCCCGCACCCGCCGCAGGTCCTTCCGAAGTGCGAGGGTGCCGGGGCCGTCCGCTTTCAGCGTGATCGGGTCGATTGCGACGCCGTACTCCGTGCGCGCCGACTCCAGCGACACGAAGCCGCCGCGCACGTCCCTCTCGACCAGGGAAATCTCGCGTTCGAGCGGATCGCCCCAGCCGCCGCCTCCGGCGGTGTGGATTCGCACGAGGTCGCCGGCCTGCCACGGGTTGTCGTCCGAAAAGGGAGGGACCTCACGTTCGTCCGTGCATCCCGGATTCAGGACCACCCTGGACGTGCCGCCCGCCTTGCCTCCGGCGACGCCCCAGGCGGGGAAGCGGTTGTTCTCCACCCGCAGCCCGAAGGCGCCCTCCGGCGCCAGCAGCCGCACGTCCCGGATGATGCCGCAGCCGCCGCGGTACTTGCCCGGCCCGCCGGAATCGGGGTTGATGGCGTAACGCTCCATTCTCAGCGGATACTCCACGTCCATGAACTCGGCCGGGTAGTTCTCGTTGTGGCGGGCGTACACGGCGTCGATTCCGTCCGCGCCCGTCCTGGCGCCGTGTCCCACCGCGATGCCGTCGCTGCACAGCAGCCACTCGCCCGTCTCGGGGTCGATCATCCGCCAGTAAGCGATGACGTAGACCGCCATCGCCGCCATGGCGTCGCCGCCGCTGGCTTTGGCCACCACGGCGCGGACGGCGTTCTTCAGCTTGGTGAAGGTGTGGGCGCGGCAGCCGAGCGCGGCGGGCCACTGCGGTTGCAGTATGCTGCCGGGGCGCAGCTTCACCTCGTCCACCGCCGCAAGCAGCCCCTGATTCATCGTCAGCGACGGGTCGTACTGGTGGAAGTGCTGGCCGAAGTACGCGCCGATGGTGCCGTCGCTTGCCATGAAATTGATCGAGCCGGGGGCCTGATCGTCGCTGCCGGTGGCGTCCAGGGTGATGCGGTCGCCCTTCCGGCTCAACTCCAGGTGGAATGAGTGCCACTCGCTTCCCACACCGTCGGTGTCCATGTAGTCGCTGGTCGAGAACCTGCCCTGCGGGATCGTTTCGAGCGCCTTGCGGCGAACGAACTCGGACGTCTCTCGCTGGTCCTGCCTGATGGCCGCAAGCGTCGTCGCCTTGCCGAACCGCGCAAACATCTCCAGCACGCGCTCCTCCGCGCGCTGCGCCGCCGACATCAGCGCGCGGGTGTCGCCCTCCAGCAGGTCGGGGTAGCGTGAGTTGCGCAGGATAATGCGGTACGCCTCGTCGTTCAGCTTGCCGCGCTCGATTATCCTGATGGGCGGCACCAGCGTGCCGTCATGGAATATCTCCGTGTTTGCCGGCCCGATGCTGCCCGGACGCGAGCCGCCAAGGTCCCAGAAGTGGGCGAAGGAGTGGCAGTAGGCCACAAGCTCGCCCTCGAAAAAGACGGGCGAGATGAACACCATGTCGGGCGTGTGGCTGATGCTGCCGCGCGAGATGTACGGATCGTTGTACCAGTATACGTCCCCGGCCCGCATCGTTTCCGGCGGGTAGAACTCCCAAACGCAACCGAGTATGTCGCTGCCCATCGTCTCGCCGTAGATCTCTTGACCCTGGCTGTCCAGGAAGCTGACCGTGTAGTCCTTCTTCTCGCGTATGAACGCGGACATGGCCGTGCGCTCGATTATCAGCTCGCACTCCAGCCGCGCCGAACGCAGCGAGCCCCGGATAAGCTGGAGCGTAATCGGGTCCACCGGAGTACCCCTGTCGGCGAAGCCGCCTCTGTCTGCGTCTTTCTGCATGGATGGCCTCTCCCGCTTAAGCCCGTCGCATGATGCAGTTGCCGTAGTCGTCGATCCTACCCCGCCAGCCCGGATCGATGACGACCGTGGAATCGACGTTCTCGAGGATCGCCGGACCGTCGATGGCCGAACCCGGCGACAGTCTGGCGCGGTCGAAGATGTCGCAGCGCACGAACCCACCGGCGTCCTCGAAGTAAACGTCGCGCCGCCCCATGAGGGCGTCGGTGGGTGCGCCGAGGTCGCCGGAGAGACGCGCCATCCTCACCGAGTCCAGGTGTCCGAACGCGGTCACTCGCAGCGTCACTATCTCCACAGGCTGGTCCAGCGAGAACCCGAACAGACGCCGGTGCTCCGCGTGGAAACGCTCGATGGTCGCATCCAGTGCCGCACGATCGACGGCTCTGCCCGCGAACTCCACCGTCACCTCGAAACCCTGGTGGGCGTAGCGCAGGTCCGCCGACCGCGTAAGCTCCCGCCGGTCTGCGGGAACGGACTCGGCGTCCAGCCAGCGCACGGCCTCGCCCTCCAGGTCGCCGTACATCCGCTCCATCGCCGCGGCGTCGTAGCTGGGCGCTTTCTGCACCGAGGTCCTGGCGTAGTCGTTCTTGAAGTCGGCCACCAGCAGCCCGTAGGCGGAGGCGACGCCCGGACTCGGCGGCGCGATGACGGTGTCCATGTCAAGCAGCCGCGCCACGCCGATGGAGTGCATCGGCCCCGCGCCGCCGAACGCCACCAGCGCGAAGTCGCGGGGATCGTGGCCGCGCTCCACGCTGACGTTGCGGATTGCGCCCATCATGTTGTAGTTCACGATCTGCAGTATGCCGTGCGCCGCGCGGTGCAGATCCAGCCCCAGCGGCGTGGCGATCTTCTCTCGTATGGCCGCCTTGGCCGCGTCCACGTCCAGCGTCAGCGCGCCGCCCGCGATGGTGTCGTCGATGCGGCCCAGCACCAGGTTGGCGTCCGTGACCGTAGGCTCCGTGCCGCCCAGCCCGTAGCACACCGGGCCGGGCGCGGCCCCCGCGCTGCGCGGGCCCACGCTCAGGTTGCCCGCCGCCGTCAGCCAGGCGATGCTGCCTCCGCCCGCGCCGATGGTGGCGATGTCCAGCATCGGAAGCTGCACCGGCCAGTCGCCCAGCCTGCCGTTCAGCGTCACGGTGGGCGTGCGCCTGCTGACCAGCGACACGTCCGTGCTTGTGCCGCCCATGTCGAACGAGATGCAGTCCTCGACGCCGGTGCTCCGCGCCACGTCGATGGCGGACATCACCCCCGCCGCCGGGCCGGACAGCGCGGTGTACACCGGCTGCCGTATGGCCGTGTCCGCGCCGATCACGCCGCCGTTGGACTTCATGATGAGCAGCGGCGCCTCGACTCCGAGCGACCGCAGGTCACTGTCCAGGTTCTCGATGTAGCCGCTGACGCGCGGCATGACGTAGGCGTTGAGCACGGTGGTGATCGTCCGCTCGTACTCGCGGAACACCGGCAGCACCTCGGACGACAGCGACAGGTGCGCGTCCGGCAGGCCCTCCAGCACCAGCTCCCGCGCGCGGTGCTCGTGGGCCGGATTCGCGTAGGAGTGGTTCAGCGAGACCGCGACCGACTCGATGCCCTCCGACCGGAAGCGCTCCGTGGCCGAACGAACGGTGCCCTCGTCGAGGTCCGACAACACCGAGCCGTCGAACGCGGTGCGCCCCGGCACTTCCAGGACGCGCTCGGGCGGCACCGGACGCTCCGGCTTGACCCAGACGTGCGGATTGGCCATCCGGTCCATGCTGTGCCGCCCGATCTCAAGCACGTACTTGAAACCCTCCGACACCAGCACACCGACCGGCGTGCCCTTGCCCTCCAGGATGGCGTTCGTGGCTATGGTGGTGCCGTGGAAGATGCGGCGGACCTGGGAGTGGGCAACGCCGTTCGCCTCCAGTATGCGGGAGATGCCGGCGATGAAGCCACGCGACGGGTCGTCGGGCGTGGAGGGCGTCTTGTGCAGCCGGAACTCGCCGGTGGCAAGATTCAGCAGGACGACGTCGGTGAAAGTGCCGCCAACGTCGACCGCTAGGGCGTAGTCATCCATCCGCGTTCGCCCAGCGCGCCAGCGCCTTGTCAGGCGAGACTATCTCCTCCACCGAGGTGTAGTAGTAGTCCCGCCAGCCCTCCTCCGGCAACCCAGTGAACAGCATCAGGTTGAGCGGGTACTCCTCGCTGTCCGTGGCCCGCCGATGGTCGTCGCGAAACAGGAACGTCGGCTTCCCCAGCGCGACTGCCATGCCCAGCTCCACCATCACGCCCTCGTCCGGAGGCACGCCGTTGACCACCGCGAACGTGGCGTCCGAGTCTCTCACGTCGCGGTAGTCCCTCTGGCCGATTTCGTACGCCCATCCCGCCTGCGTGAAGTCGAGCTGGTTGTTGCGCTCGAACGGCTCCCACACCTCCAGGCCGAGCCCCTCCAGCGCCGCGATTATCGGCGGCAGCAGCAGTGCCTTCTGTTGCTCCGAGAACCCGTATGGGTTCGCCAGGTAGATGGTCTTTCTCACTCGCTCTCGTCTTTCCGGCCCGCCCGTCACGCCAGGTTGTACAGGCGGTTCAGCGGCACCTCGCCCACCGGGCTGGACGTGACCACGTTTCCGTCCACGCTGATCCGCCGACTGTCCAGGTCCACCTCTATCGCGGGATTCAGGCTGTTTCTCACCATGCTCCGCTTGGTGACGGTGCGCACGTCCTTCACCGGCAGCAGCTTCCGCCGCGTACCAATCCGCTTCCCCAGCCGCGTCTCCAGCGAGGCGCGTGACACGAAGAAGGCGCTGAGCGACGCCGCCGAGTTGCCCAGCGCGCCGAACGCCGGGCCGTAGATGACCGGCTCGCTCTGCCTGATGGTCGCGTTGCCATCGCCGGAAGGAGACCATACGAACGTTCCGCCCTTTATCACTATCTCCGGCTTGACTCCGAAGAAAGCGGGACGCCACAGCACCACGTCCGCCATCTTGCCCGGCTCCAGCGAGCCCACGTAGGACGATACGCCATGCGTGATAGCTGAATTGATCGTGTATTTGGCAAGGTACTGTAGAATGCGCGCGTTGTCGTGCTCCGGGTGCGTCGCGCCCCGCTCGCCCTTCATCTTGTGGGCGAGCTGCCAGGTGCGCGTGATCACCTCGCCGATGCGCCCCATGCCCTGCGAGTCCGAGTTGATAATCGGCACCGCCCCCAGGTCGTGGAGCACGTCCTCCGCCGCCATCGTCTCGCGCCGCAGCCTCTCGTCCAGGGCCGCGGCCTCCGGCGGCGCGGCCACGTTGACGTTGTGTACCTGCGCCGTCATGCTGTGGTGCTCTTCGTAGGTGCTCACCGTATACGGTATCGTGGGCGTGGTGGAGGACGTGATGATGTTGTTCACGCCAGCCAGCCTGATCAGGTCCGGCGCGTGCCCGCCGCCCGCGCCCTCGACGTGGTAGGCGTGGACCGCACGCCCGCCTATCGCCTCGATGGTGTCGGTCACCTGCATCGCCTCGTGCAGCCCGTCGGTGTGGAGCGCGACCGACACATCGTACTCGTCCGCGACGCGAAGGCACGTGTCGATGACGTCGGGGTACGCCCCCTCGTCCTCGTGTATCTTGAAGCCCGCGGCCCCCGCCTCGATGCTCTCCACCATCGGGGCGGGATGGCTCGCGCTGCCCCTCGCCTGGAGCGCTAGGTTGACCGGGATGTTCTCGAACGAGCGCAGCCAGCTACGAATCGTGGCGCGCCCGGTGGTGTTCAGTCCCGCGCCGATGAGCGTCGTCAGTCCCGCCGCCAGCGCCACGTCCATCAGCTTGGGGTTGTCTCCGAGATGGACGTGGCTGTCCACGCCGCCGGGCGTGGCGATGACACCGTCGCCGCGGTAGCCGACCGTGTTCGGGCCGATGATCAGGTCCACGCCGTCCATGATGTCCGGATTGCCGGCACGACCCACGCCGGTGATCACGCCGTCCTTGATGCCGATGCTGCCCTTGAATATGCCCAGCACCGGGTCCATGACGATGGCGTTCAGGATGATGCTGTCGAGCTCGCTGTCCCTGGCGGGGCGGTGCGCGTACATCATCCCCGTCCTGAGATTCTTGGCCCATCCCCCCATGATCTCGTTGCCGTAGTCCGTGTAGTCCCTCTCGATCATGGCGAACAGGTCCGTATCGCCCAGGCGCACGCGGTCGCCGGCGGTCGGGCCGTACATGGCCCCGTATCTCTCCCTGTCCATCTCGAACGGCATGATCAATCACCCGTGTCGAGAAAGCCCTGTGCCCGCGCCCGGGCCAGCGCCTCTCCGATCTGCGTCTCCGACAGCCCGCCGTTCACGAAGCCTTGGTAGCCGTGTACCCGCCGCCCACCGCCGATGTCCACGAGCCGCACCTCCACGACCTGCCCCGGCTCCCAGCGCACGCCGCCGCCCGACGGCACGTCGAGCCGCTTGCCGTATGTGGCCCGCCTGTCGAACCGCAGCCGCTTGTTGACCTCGAAGAAGTGGTAGTGCGAGGTCACGTACACCGGATAAGGCGACGTGTTCTCCACGCACAGCGCCACCGCGTCCCGGCCCACGTTGCACGCGATGCTCCCACCCGCGTGTACGACCTCTCCTGGTATCACGTCTGCCTCCTCACGACTCACCGTATCGGGTTCCGCACGAACACGAGCTTCGTCCCGTCGGAAAAGCTCGCCTCCACCCGTATGGGATCCACCAGCTCCGGTACGCCCTCCATCACGTCATCCCTGCTGAGCACGTTCGCGGCCATCTCCAGCGTGTCCTGGTAGCTGTTGCCGTCCCTGGCGTACTCCATCACCTCGTCGCAGATGAGCGCCGTCGCCTCCGGGTGGTTCAGCTTCAGCCCCCTCGCCCTGCGCCGTCGCGCAAGCTCTGCCGCGCTGAAGATGGTCAGCCTGTCCAGCTCTCGTGGTGTAAGTCTCATTGCGCCCTCGCTGCTCTCGTGCGAATCCGCGATCCGATCGCTGCCGCCCATTGTAACAGCAAAACCGGAAGACGCCGCACGGCGATGGTGTAGTATAACGACACGGCCTCCAGTCCCCACAAATGTCGGAGTCGGACCGCTGCGCCAGAACGATCACATACTCTTCGAGCCGGACGAGGGCAGCCCTCCTCTCCTGACGCTCGGCGCCGCCTTCCAGGGCGTCGTCCTGATGGTGTCGAACACTATCACGGTTTCGACGGTCTACGTGCTCGCGTTCGACGCCGACGAGAGCTACCAGTCCTGGGCGGTTTTCACGGCGTTGCTCATTGGCGGCGTCGTTACGGCCCTCCAGGCGGCCCGGCTCGGGCGGCTCGGAGCCGGCCACATTCTCATGATGGGCCCGGGAGTCCCCTTCCTCGCGGTATGCGTGCTCGCCGTGGAGGAGGGCGGCCTGGCCGTCATGTCGAGCCTGGTGATCGCCTCTTCCCTGGTCCAGTTCGCCGTGTCCGCCTGGCTGGCGCAGTTGCGTCGGGTCATCACCCCCGTGGTCTCCGGCGTCGCCTTCATGCTGATAGCCGTCTCCGCCATGCCCATCGCCATCACCCGGCTGGACGACGTGCCCGCGGGCGCGTCCTCCCTGGCCGGTCCGGCGGTCGGGGCGGTCACGCTTGCCGCCGTTGCGCTGCTGATGCTGCGCGCATCCGGCTACCTGCGGTTTTTCGCCATGCCGATTTCGATCCTGACCGGCTGTGTCGCCGCCGCGCTGTTCGGCGTCTACGACGTCCAGCCATTGTTGGACACCTCCTGGCTCGAGCTCCCGGACTTTTCGTCCTGGCCCGGCCTCAGCACCAATCTCGACGCGGAGTTCTGGGCGCTGCTGGTCATATTCGTCGTTGTGAGCATCGTGGTGGCCGTCAAGGCCAGCAGCGAGGGATCGTCGATCCAGCAGGTCTCCTGGCGGAGGCCTCGCGCAATCGACTTTCGAGCCGTCCAGGGCACGCTGAACGTCGGCGGGCTGGCCACCCTGCTGTCGGGGATCGCCGGCACCACCCCGGTGTTCATCTATCTGCCCTCCAGCATCTCGCTCATCGGATTCACCGGTGTGGCGGCGCGGCGCGTAGGGTATGCTATAGGGGCAATAGTGGTCGGGCTGGCGCTGTTGCCCATGATGGTCGCGCTTCTCCTCGCGATTCCACGCCCGGTGACAGGATCGCTGCTGATGATTATCATGGGTTTGCTGTTCGTGGAAGGGGTCCGCACCATCGTCCAGGACGGGCTGAACCAGCAGAAGGCGCTCGCGGTCGGGCTGTCGCTCTCGATCGCGGTCGGACTGCAAAGCCACAACCTGGTCGCGGGATTCCTGGGCGAACCGTGGGGACTCGCGTTCGGCAACAGCGTGGTCGTGGGCGTCCTGGTCGCGGTGCTGATGTCGGTAGTCCTGGGAATGACCGTGTCCCGTCGCCGTCGGCTCGAGGCGGAGCTGGACATTTCGGCCCTGCCCGTCATAGACGTCTTCCTACGCGAAGTCGGCTCCGGCGCGGGATGGGACCAGGCATCGACGGACAGGCTGTGCGCGGCCGGTGAAGAGACGCTGAGCAGCATGTTACAGTTGCGTGAAGACTACGAGGACGAGACGGCGCCTCGGCTGGTGCTGCTGGCCCGTCCCGAAGCCCGGTCGGTCGAGCTGGAGTTTCTGGCGCTGTTCGGGGAGGAGAACATCGAGGACAGGATCGCGTTCATGAGCGAGCAGGCCGAGACGCCCGACGTGGGCGACATCTCGTTCCGGCTCTTGCGCCACTACGCGTCCTCAGTGCGCCACCGGAAGTACCACGGCATCGAAATCGTAACGGTGCAGGTCGAAAGTTAGGATGGGGGTGACAACATGGCAGGATACGTAATCGTAGACGTAGAGGTGACAGACGAGGCCCTGTTCGGGCAATTCGCGGAGCGAATCGTGGGAGTCGTCGAAGCCCAGGGCGGCAGGTACCTCGTGCGCGGCGGCGCCGCGGAGGGCATCACCGGCGGCTGGACGCCCGGCCGCGTCGTCGTGATGGAGTTCGACAGCCTGGATGCCGCCCGCGGGCTCATCGAGTCGGACGGTTACAAGGAACTCGAAGACATCCGCGTGGCAGGCTGCAACACCAGCATGATAATCGTCGAAGGCGTCTAGCGCGCCACAGCGTCCGCGCGCGACCAGTAGGGGCGGGTTTCAAACCCGCCCGCTGGCCCCGAGGCAGTCCCTTCCCCTGTCATTCCGAGCGCCCTCTCCCCCCTGCCATTCCGAGCGCAGCCGAGGAATCTAGTGTGCCTACCCCCCGCGCCGGTCCGCCACCACACGCCCCTCCTTCACCACCAGCCGCAGGTCCGCCAGGTTCTCCACGTCCTCCAGCGGATTGCCGCCCACCACTATCAGGTCGGCCAGCTTGCCCACCTCCACCGTGCCCAGGTCTGCCCCCACGCCGCACAGCTCCGCCGCGTTCCTCGTGGCGGCCAGCAGCGTCTGCCACTCCGTCGCGCCGGACTTGACCCACAGCCCCATCTCCAGCAGCGCCGAGTCGCGCAGCGGGTACAGGTCAGACCCCAGCGCCATCTTCACGCCGGAGTCCAGCGCCTGCCGGAACCACCGCCGGTGCTCGTCCACCGCAGCCTCCGCCCGCACCACCAGGTCCGGCGCCAGGTTCTTCTGCTCCACCCAGCGCCTCTCGCGCTCGGAACTGGCCTGCGACGGCGTCAGGTGCGTGATGCCCAGCGTCGGCACGTACCACGCGCCGCTCTCCAGGAACAGCCGAATGCATTCGTCGTCCATGATGTACCCGTGCTCGATGGTGTGCGCGCCGTGCGTGAGCGCCGCCTTCACCGCGTCCGGGTTGGTGGCGTGCGCCATCACGTCGTACCCACGCTGCCGGCACAGCGCGAACGCCGCGGCCAGCTCCTCGTCCAGCAGGAACGAGTGGACGTGCTGGTCCCAGAACGGCCCCATCACGCCGCCGGACAGGTTCAGCTTGATGTGGTTCACGCCGTTCTTGATCTGCTCCCGCACCGCGTTGACGAACCCGTACGGGCCGTCGCACTCCCGCGCGTGGCCGGACGTGAGGAAGTGGCCGCCCGTCGTGGTGAGGAAGATGCCGCTGGCGAACACCCGCGGGCCGTCCAGCCCGCCCGACGCGAACGTGTCCCGCCACGCCACGTCCATGAAATGCGCCGACCCTCCGCACCGCACGCCGACCACCCCCGCCTCTGCCAAGCCGCTCATCAGGTTCTCCCCGAACCGCGCCGTCTGCTGCGCCACCGTGACGTTCGGGTCCCTCACGTAGTCCGGGTGAATGTGGACGTCCCACAGACCCGGCAGCAGATAGTTCCCCTCCAGATCCACCACCCGCGCCACATCCCCGCCCGGCGCGCCCCCACCCCTCGCAATCTCCACGATACGCCCGTCCTCCACCACCACGCTCGCCCCCGCAACCGGCTCCGGCTCAACACAGTCGATCAACGTAGCGTTAGTCAGCACAAGCCGCATGTCAGC
This sequence comes from Dehalococcoidia bacterium, assembly GCA_965203135.1. GTDB lineage: Bacteria > Chloroflexota > Dehalococcoidia > Lucifugimonadales > CATOSD01 > CATOSD01. Next base: position 70,735 of record CBDBBO010000001.1, read on the forward strand.
CTCCAAAGTCGTTACCATTCAGAGTCGATGTAGAAGGGCTCTCCACGCGAGGCGGAAGTCCCCTCTCCCAAGACTGGGAGAGGGCTAGGGTGAGGGTTGACAGCGCACGCCCCATCAAGTCGGCGGCCTTGCCCACACCCCCCGCATTCTCGAAATCTCCACGCTTTCAGCCAGCACACAATCTCGGTTCGGCTCCGGCCAGTGTATCAGCTTGGGCGCAGACGGCGAAGTGACACAGGCGTGCAAAGGCAAGAAGACGTACAATACGACCCAGAGGGCTGTTCCGTACGGCCGCGAAGTGCATGTGGGAGGCATCAGTGAAGTACGCCCACATCGTGATTGTCATTCTATTGGTACTATCAATCGCCGCCTGTGGCGAAGGACCGGGAGTTCCCGGCTGGCTGACCGATACCGGGCCCGGCACTAGTTGTGAAGAGTATGGTTCTCTGATAGGCGGATTCATCACCGGACGTTATCTGATACCCGAAGTACTGGAGCTACGAGCCTTGCGGAGGGACATTGTTGCTAGGGCCACGCTGCTTAAGGACGAGGTCAAGGTGGTTGACGCCGAAGTCGCATCCACATTGGGGGACTCCATTGACGTAGACACTAACGCAGGCTGGGCCTACTACAGCGAGTACAAGTACACGTTGCTCCACGAACTGGAACTGCGAGTGCACGAATATCTGAAGGGACAGGGTCCTGATCGCATCACTGCCATCGTAGCTAGTCAGAACGTCTCTAACTCCGAGGCGGAAATCGAGTGTGCAAAGAGTATCTACGAAGATGAACTCAGCTTCGAAGAGGGCGAGTCAGTCTTTTTCCTGGAAGCCACCGACGACCCCGACAAGTACTACCTTGGACTTGCCTCTTCCATCACTGGGCTGGACCGCTATTCATGGAGCCCGCTCATGCCTGGGACAGATGGAGAATTCTATCTTCGCGAGAGGCGCGAGTGGATAGCCCTGGACGAGATTAGAAAGCGTGTCTCCAACGCCGTACAAGAATACAGTCGATATGAGGATGCGGACTGGCAACAGTGTGTGATGCACAAGTATGCTGGGAAAGAGTGGTTAGGTGGTAGGTACAGCGGACTGCCGTTATCGCTACCGTACCTCCCCAAACAAGTGTTCAGTTTTGGCGGTGAGAATGTACCTGTCCTTGCCGGGGCCATCATCTGGGAATTCCCTGATACACTCTGGCAAGACCTCAATCCGCCGCGGCTGGAGGGAGAAAGCGCGGAGCGGTTCGAAATTACCTTTCATCAGGACTACGAGTTCGGCATCGACAGGTATGCACTTTACTTTAGATGGGAAGGGGCCGAAGTCTATGGTCTCAATGGAGTTTACTCGGCGAAGTGGACTGCGGTACCAGGGGACACGACAGCGGAGTGGACTCTAAGGCAACCGGGTCACACACTTACGGCGGCAGAGGACCTTCCTCAAGGACTCTACAGGTTCTTTATCAACTGGCAAGACCCGGATGCCCGGGACTGTGGACAGGACCCCGACCTCACCGAGTACCTAGTCGTTGTAACGGAGCCGGGAGGCCCTTCCGAACCGCCTCCTGCCCCAGCTATAGACTTGAGGCTGATGGACGAGTCCAACAGCATCGAAATTTCCTGGGAAAACTTGCCTGGAGTCTCCAAATATGTGTTGAGCAGCGTCCGCCACCACGTCCCCTACGATCATTTCAAGCCTCTATTCGAAATCCAGGCGCCAGACGATGACACTCGTGAGCTTACCTGGTCAGCAGACCTGCTTTCTCTCCCATGCGACATGGAATACAGCTTTGTCGTACAGGCGCGTGGCGACGGCAGGACATACATCGACGACTGGGGGCAACCTTCTGCCTCGGCAGGCATAATCGTCACTCCGGAGAACATGCCTTGTAAGCCGAATCATCGCCGGATCCACCTATATTCGGGTAAGTTGGAGTCAGGCCCTTAGCCTTGACTGGCGGCCACCCCCTTCCCCAACAATAGGCCAAAACCAATAGTTCACGTCCACCAACGCTTCCGCGCCACTATCACCCTCAGCCCCCTCTCGCCCTCATCCCCGCCGCCCCCCATCGCCGCGTGAAACGCGATCTCCCCAAACCCGCACTCGGCCAGCAGCCCCCGGTACTCCTCGTCCGTGTACGCCTGCATACTCGACGCGTACCGGGTGACGCCCCCCGTCGCCGGATCCACCACGTAGTACCGCTCCGTCGCGGCCGTCTGGTCAGGGTGCCAGAAGCTCTCGCGCAGACACAGGTACGGCTCGTCCGAGAAGACGCCCCTGTCCGCCGAGTACCAATGCGCGTCCCTTTCCCCCATCTCGCGCACCGCGTCGAAAGTGTGCGGCTCCAGAAGCAGCACGCCTCCGGGTGATAGCGCGGCGTGGGCCTTTTCGAGAATGGCCCTGGCATCGTCCGGCCTGAAGACGTTGAACTCCCCGAAGATGAGCATGACCAGCCCGTACCCGACGCCGTAGTCGGCGACCCTCATGTCCTGGAGCGCGTAGGAGCACCGCAGCCCGTGCTCGTCGGCCTGCGCTGTCGCAAACGCGATCGAGGCGGGAGATATGTCCACCCCGACACACTCGTGCCCCAGCCCAGCGAGTCGGCTCGTGTACAGACCGGGGCCGCAGCCGAGATCGAGTACCCTCGTCGGCTCACCAGCCAGCAGCTCCCCGTGAATCCAGTCCACGTGCCCGTCGATCTTGTCGAAGCGGCGGCTGGCCGCGTCATGGCGCTGGGAAAAATGCTCCGCCAGCATCCGCCTGCTGAACTCCAGGTCATCCCAGGGAATCTTCTCCCCCTCCACCCACGGCTCCGCGACAGGCCGCCGGCCCACAACGCCCATCAGGTTCATATCCAAGAGGTTACTCACCTCCCGCCAGCCCGAACCACCGAAAATCCTGTCCCAACCGTTCCCATCCGCGTAACCCAAACGCCACATCCATTCTCATGGCTGGTCCAATCCTTCCCAAACGTGCCACAGAAATTCCCACCTTAGAGGCCCTGCCCCTTCCATTCCGAGCGTAGTCGAGGAATCTAGGGCATTTGCACGCGCCTTGCCCCCAGGGCTATCGCATACTAACTTCTCGGCCCCAAATCAGGCGTTCTTTCACATCCGAAAGTCTGAAATCTGCTCCGAAACAGCGTAATCGAATGCCACTTGGGTAATGTGAGTCCACTGATTTGGCCCATAGGCCCGAAAAACGCACTGATTCGTGCCAGCGCCAACCACTGCGGAGTAGTATGCGATAGCCCTGGCCTTGCCCCTGACCCCTCTTGATTCTACAGAACCGACGTGCTATTTTCTACTTATCAGGCGCTGCGGCAACTGTTCATAGGTGCTGATTGCCAAAGTCCCTTCCCCCTCGCAGGGGGAAGGTTAGGATGGGGGTGAAGACCACTGTCACGTCCTGCCACATTCGGCGCAATGCGCGTGACGAACCTTAACAACTTGGCTCACAGAAAGTGACAAAGACATCGGGCCTCCCAGCTACGGAATGGGCGGAATGTAGCAGAATTGAGCAGATTTTTCGTAAGGCCCCGCCCGCCGGCCAGTCCGACGCCGGCGCGGCCCGCCGAAAACCTACCCCTTGTCCAGCCCGTGGATGCCCCGATAGTCGCTCGTCGCGGGCGGCTGCCAGCCCTCCAGCAATCCGGCGTCCGGCTGGTAGATTTCGACGCCCAACGGATTGCACGTCTCGATGGGGTCTCTGGCGTCCTCCTCGCCCCACACCTGCACCGACAGGTCCCCGTGCGGGCAGGTGGAGATCGCGCACAGCAGGTCTATCTCGGCGAAGAACTCGAAGTAGTCGCCCCGCCTGCCCGGAGATGGCTTCACGAAGTAGCGGTCGTCCCTGGTCAGGCCGGTCACCTGGAAGATGTTGAGCACGTCGTGAACGTCGCTCTCGTCCATGTGGTACGGAGCCACCGCCCGCACCAGGTTCGAGTGGCAGCAGTAGTCGAAGTCCTCGCCGTTGAGCATCTTGTGGACGTAGGGGTCGCAGCGCGTGCCCAGCAGGTCGTGGCACCCGGCGCCGTCCTCGTCCAGCCCGTAGTCGATGGAGTCGCCGGTGACGGTGAGCATCGGCCGCAGGTAGGGCAGGCAGGACCACAGCCGGTCGAACTTGGAGACGTGGGCGCTGTGAAGCTGCTTGGTGCGCGCCGCCCAGAACCGCTCCCTGGGATTGTTCAGATTCCAGGCGTTGAAGTCGGCCACCTGCGCGCCCTCCACCACGACGATGCGGCAAATCTGGCCCGCCAGCACCGGCCACGCCTTGCCTGAGCGTATGGGCACAACAAAACTGTCGACGAGGCTCCGGGAGTCGGTTTCGCGGCCCAGCCGCCCGTAGAAATCGCGGTCCACGTCGATGGGACTGCCCGGTCTGGGTATGTAGATCACTCTCGGTTCTGGCATCGGACTTCCTCCGGGTGAATAAGTCTCTTTCGCTCGCGCGGCGGGCGTTGTAAGGTTATCACAGTATGCACAAGCCACAGCACCGTCTCCGGGAGGCAAAGCATGAAGTACGACTACATCGTCATCGGCGCCGGGTCGGCGGGCGCGATTCTCGCCACGCGGCTCACCGAAGACCCCGACACCTCGGTGCTCCTCCTGGAGGCCGGTCCCGACTACCCCGACGTCGACAGTCTCCCGGAGGAGGTGAAGCACGGCTACCTGTCCACCAAGAGCATCTGGGACAGCGACCACAACTGGCAGTTCAAGGCCAGGGCCACCGATACCGCCCCCACCATCGACGTGCCCAGGGGCAGGGTGACCGGCGGCTCCAGCGCCATCAACGGCCAGATTTTCATCCGCGGCATCCCCGAGGACTACGACAACTGGGCGAAGTGGGGTAACGACGAGTGGAGCTTCCAGAAGCTCGTGCCCTACTTCAACATGGTGGAGACCGACACCACCTACCAGGACGACCCCGGCGACTTCCACGGCGCGAGCGGCCCCATCATCTGCCACCGCTTCCCCCGCGAGGAGTGGCGGCAGGGCAACGTGGCCTGGTTCGACGCCTGGCGCGACTACGGCTTGCCGTACTGCGAGGACCACAACCTGCCCGGCACGACCGGCGTGGGGCCGACGACCCTGAACAACCCCAACGGCATCCGCTGGTCGACTGCCATCGGCTACCTGGGAATGTCCCGCCACCGGCTGAACCTGACCATCCGCGCCGATGTGACGGTCAAGCGGATTCTCTTCGACACGTCCGGCGAACGCCCCCGCGCAACGGGCGTCGAGGCCGCCTCCGGGGACGAGCCATTCGTGGTCGAGGCGGAGCAGGTCATCCTGAGCGCGGGCGCGATCAGTTCGCCGCAGGTGCTCATGCTGTCCGGCGTCGGCCCCGCCGATCACCTGTCCGAGCACGGCATCGAGACCCTGATCGACGCGCCGGGCGTCGGTCAGAACCTGGCCGACCATCCGCTCATCAGCATTCTGTGGGCCACCAAGCCTGAGGTGGACCTGCAGCGGCACGTGCCCAACGCCCAGATTCTGGCGAGGTACACCGCCGAAGGCTCGCCGCTCGAAAACGACATGATCGTCTACATGTCCGCCGGCATGGCCCATCGCCCCAACATGGGCGGCTGGGACGGCGAGTTGGTCGGACTGGGCGCGAACCTGGGTCTCAACCTGGCGTTCGCCAAGGGCGAGGTCCGGCTCAACTCCCCCGACTACAGGGACCACCCCTACCTTGATTACAACCTGCTGGACAACGCCGAGGACCTGCGCAGGTTCCGCGACGGCGTCCGGCTGGTGGTGAGCATGGAGGACCACCCGTCGATGTCGGCCCTGATCGACAAGCGCGTGTACCCGGAGGACTCGGACCTGCAGTCCGACGAGGCCCTGGACAGGTGGATACTGAGCAAGATCGGCACCGGCCACCACGTCTCCTGCACCGCAAAGATGGGGCCGCGGTCCGACCCCATGGCCGTGGTGGACCAGTACGCCAGGCTCCACGGCGCCGACAATCTGCGCGTCGCGGACGCCTCGATAATGCCCGAGTGCGTCCGCGCCAACATCAACCTCACCGTCCTCATGCTCGCCGAGCGCGTCGCCGATTTCATCAAGCAGGGCAGATAACCAGAGGTGGTGACTGCCAAAATTCCCTTCCCCCTCGCAGGGGGAAGAGCCTGCCCTGAGCCTGCCGAATGGGTTAGGATGGGGGTGCCGGCCCTTGTTCGGACAAGCTGACGTATCCCTGCTCCGCCAGCCCCCGGAACAGCTCCAGCACGTGCCGCGGGTCCAGGTCGAAGTCGAACTCGGCGCCAACGGCCTCCGCGATCTCGTTCACGGTCCGCCGTCCATCTGAGTAATTCCATATCTCGTCGCCGATGATGCGCAGCGAGTCGTACCGCATCTTGGGGTCTCGGGCCTGCATCTCCTCGGCCATCCGCACCAGCTCCCAGTAGCCCGTGCCGGAGATGCCGGGGGCGTCGCGCTCCACGAGCCGCTGGGGAACCGCCTCGCCGGGCGGGAAGTCGTCTGGGGCCTTCGCGCCGCGGGTCAGCCAACTGAGGGCCTTTTCCAGGCGGTCTGCGATCTCCCTCTGGACCTGCTGGCTCGCGAAATCCAGCTCCGGGTGCAGCCTGCGCTCCTCGTCGGTCGCCAACACCAGCGCCGACGCCACGGCCTGCTGGTCCCGCCGGGCCAGGATGGCGAGCCGGCGGCGCGTCCGGGCCTCGCCCGTGCCGCCCGCGGCCTCCAGCGCGATGCGGCCCAGCCTGAACTGGCTGCGGTTGCCCACCTCACGCATGATGGCCCGGGCCTCCTCCGGCCCGGCGTAGGCCAGCTCCAGCGCCGCCAGCGCAGTGGTGATGCCGCACCTTCGGAACACCGCCGGGTCCAGATTGTCCGCCGTCAGGTGATCGGTGTGGAAGTACAGGTCCGGCCACGACATGAGCAGCGGCGACGGCACGCCGAACGCGGGGTAGTAGTGGTTGTCGCTCCAGGGAGTGTAAGGCAGATCGGTGAAGTTGACGAAGGGAATGCGGTCGCCCTCGCTGAACACCCACCGCGTCTCCTTCGGCGTGGCCTCCATGAGGCCCACGTAGTAGTCGTTGATGAAGGTCGGCAGCGAGTCCGGCGAGTGGTAGAAGAGCAGGGCGGACTTACTCTTCTCCTGGTCGTGCCCCACGCTGTCCAGCGCTATCGAGACGATGGTCCGCTCGATCTCCTCCCGGTGGTTGTGGACGTAGTGCTTGGTGCCGTGTCCCTCCACGTTCACGAGAAAGCGGATCGTCCGCCTGGGTCGAGGGATACGCCCGCTGGAGATGAGGTGCGACATCACGCGCCCCATCTCGGCCATGAGCGCCGGGCCGGAGGCGCAGTTGGCCCCCGGCTTGGTCCCCGCCGTGGAGTGGGCCACGAACTGGACGATCTGCCCGTCCTCGTCCGTGCCTGTGATGTCCGCGAACAGGTTCTGCGCCTCGCCTTCGAACGTCCTGGCTTGGATGTCGGCCCAGACCTGAACGGGGCCCTGATGCGCCAGCGAGGCCAGATGCTCAGCCGCGTGGTAATTTATCGCCAGCGCCCAGGCACCCGGCCGGTTGGAGGGCATTCGCAGAAGCTGCACCGGCTCGGGCAGCGACTCCCGCGTGCGGAACGGCTCCGTCTGGTACAGCAGGTAGTCGGTTATGATACCGGCCGCGCCGTGCTCCATCGCCAGCCTGGCGGCATGGCCGAAGCCGCTGGGGCGCGTCGTGCCCCGAATCAGCACCGCCTTGCCGCGCACGTCCCGGCCCTCGTAGTCCTCCGGGCGCTCGCCCGTGCCGACGTCTACGAGCTCCAGCATCGCTCCGCCTTCCGGTGTGGACGGCGTCCACCAGGGCAGGCAAGACGGCGAGTCCTCGTAAGACACCAGCAGCCTGCCCGTGGGGGAGCCGACCCGCAGCTCGGCGCTGAGCGGTTCCCACGCCAGCGGCATGGTGACGTTCATGAACTTCGTCTGTCCGTCCAGCGGATACCTCTCCACCCACACCCTGTCCAGCCCGTTCGCCCGAAACAGGTCCGCCACAAAATCAGTCGCCCTGTGGTAACCGGAAGCACCCGGGGAGCGGTAGAACCGGGTCATGTGCGCGGCAGACTCGAGCGCCCTGTCGCCGGAGAGCTCGCCTTCCAGCATCCGTACAAGCTCCTGTCGATTCATGGCTACGCTCCTTTCGCTCGGGAGTCGGGCCTTGGACCGCTCCGGCTGCTCGCGGTGATTGTACCACCTGACTTCACCCGCGTTGTGACGCGCCCGCGCCGCATCCGGCGTCCAGCGACGACACTTGCGGCCCGCGCCTTCTGTCCTTATCCTTCCAAGTAGCACTTGCAGACAAGAGAACACCAGAAATGGGGCCACGTTTGACCAATCAAGAGGCAGTACTCGAAACAACCGGACCTCCCCAACCCTGGGAGACTCCCGATCTCCTTCCCGATTCGCATTCGTCCGACGGCTACGCGCCTGAGCCGGCGCTGACCGCAGTAATTGACGTAGGCTCCGGCTCGGCCCGCGCCGTGGTGATGCAGCTGAACACCGGCGGCGTGCAGATCCTGGCCCAGCAGCGCCTTGCCCTCAACCTGATGAGCCACGTGGACCGGAACGGCACGCTCGACACCGCGGGCGTAGATAGCACTCTCGACGCCATCGAGGACTTCGTGCAGGTGTGCCGTGGGTACGGCGTGACCACTATCCACGCCGTCGGGACCGAGGCCCTGCGGAGATCGCGGAACGCCTCCGAGATCACCGAGGCCGCCCGTCGCAGATACGGCGTGGACTTGCGCATAATCAGCGGCTACGAGGAGGCGGGCTACTGCTTCATCGGGGCCGCACAGGGCCTGCCGGTCACGCGGGGCCTGCTGGCTGACCTCGGCGGCGGCAGCACCGAACTGGTGGGGTTCTCCGGGCGGACGATGGATACCCGGAACTCGCTGCCGCTTGGCAGCCTGCGGCTCGCCAACCGCTTCCGGCTTACGGACCAACCCACCCCTGAAGACATGCACGCGGCATACGAATACGTCCGCAAGTACCTGGACGAGACCGGAATTCCCCGTCTGGAGCATGAGGACGTCTTGGTGGGAACCGGCGGATCGATGCGGCTGCTGTCCAAGCTGGACAGGCGGAAGCAGATCTATCCGCTTCACACCATTCACGGCTACTGCATCGCCGCGAGGAGTCTGTCCAGGTTGGTATACCGGCTCGCTTCCCGCAGCATGGAGGAACGTTCCAGAATCCCGGGCATGAACCCGGAGCGCACTCACTCCATCGTGGGCGGCGCCGTGGTGGCTCATGCGCTGCTGGAGCACACGGCGGCCCGGTACATAATGGTCTCCGGCCATGGGCTGCGGGAGGGTTTGGCGCGGCAGCCGGAGCCGGTCCTCGAGGACGGTCTGGTATCTCTGATACCTCTGGCCGCCGTGCGCCGGAACACGCTGAACGACGTGATGGGCCGGTTCGCGCCCCGATTCACCCGCCGAGGAGCGCGCCGCGCCGCCCTGGCCGACCGCATCGCCCGCGCCGTGTGGGGAGAGCGGCACGGCACACTCGCGTCGTCCCTCGGATGCGCGGCGTTGCTCCTGGACGTGGGCAGTGCCGTGGACTTCTACAACCGGCATAACCGGGCCGCATCTTTCCTGACCCGGACGGACATGCCGGGCTTCACGCACCGCGAGTCCGCCCAGATAGCGGGTATCCTGCGGATGGCCGAGGGCAGGAAACTGCCTAAGCGTTACCGCAAGACCCACATTTTGACCGAGGAAGACCTGGGGCGCATGGGCCAGGCGGCCCTGATGCTGGTCCTGGCCGACGAACTGGAACGCAGGCTGCCTCCGCACGCCAGCGTCGAATCTGTTAATATGGCGTCGGGCAGCGGCGGTCTTACGATTCACACACCGAATTGGTCGACTTCATCCGCCCCGGACCTCCAGAGGCGCTGGAGGAAGGAATTCGACCACCCAGTTCAGATATGCCGAGGTGAGCCATGAACGAAAACGGACACTCGACCTTCCCAATGGGCCCCCGATACGGCAGCCACCCCTACGACAACGAGTACCCCGGCCGCCTCATCATCGTGGAGGGCATCGACGGCTCCGGCAAGAGCACTCAGTTGGACCTGCTGGGCAAGTGGCTGACGAGCCGGAACTACGTCACGGTGTTTACCGAGTGGAACTCCTCGCCCATAGTCAAGCGCAGCACCAAGCGGGGCAAGGCGGAGCGGCTGCTTACGCCTATGTCCTTCAGCCTCATCCACGCCGCCGACTTCGCCAACCGCGTCTACACCCAGATACTGCCCGCCATCAAGGAGGGCACCATCGTACTTGCGGACCGCTACGTGTACACCGCCTTCGCCCGGGACAGCGCGCGCGGCGTCGACCGCGACTGGCTGCGGCGCGTCTACTCCTTCGCCATCCGCCCATCCCTGGCCCTGTACTTCAAGGTGCCACTGGACGAGTCCATCCGCCGCATAGTAGGGCGGGACGAGCTGGGCTTCTACGAGTCCGGCCAGGACGTCAATCCCACTTCCAAACGGGAGAAGGCGTTCCGCAAGTTCCAGGGCGCGATACTCGAGGAGTACGACCGGCTCACCAGCGAGTTCGAACTGGTGACCATCGACGCCACCCAGCCCATTCACGAGCAGCAGCAGATGGTGCGAAAGCTGGTGGAGCCCATGCTGCCCGGCGTCATGCGGACGCCCGGCCACAGCGTCACCGACGCCCTTGTCAGCACCGGCCTCACGGGGCGGTACCTCCAACCGTCCGGCTCCCGCCGAACGCCAGAGCTCGTCAACGCCACCGACGGATAGCCCCCCGGAACACGCGCACCAGACCTGACCGCGAGGCGGAACCATGAACACGCCCAGATTCTACGGACATACCCCACTGGACCTGGGGCAGACGGAGATGCCCGGACACCTCATCGTCATCGAGGGTACCGACGGCGTCGGCCGCTCTACCCAGATAGCTCTCCTCAAGGAGTGGCTGGAGACGGAAGGCCACGCCGTGATGGACACCGGCTTCCGCCGCTCCGAGTTGACTGGCAGCGGCATCGACAGGGCCATGAGGGGCCACACGCTGGATCTCCTCACCCTGAACCTCTTCTACGCCACGGACCTTTGGGACCGGATGGAGAAGGGCATAGTGCCCGCCCTGCAGGCCGGAATGGTGGTGCTGGCCGACCGCTACATCTACTCCATCATGGCCCGCGCGCGCGTCCGCGGTGTCCCGGCTCGCTGGCTGGACGACATGCTGGAGTTCGCCATCATCCCCCACCAGGTGTTCTACCTCGACATCGACGTGGACCACCTTCTGCCCCGCGTGCTGGCGTACCGGGAACTGGACCACTGGGAGTCGGGGGAGGACTTTCTGCCAAAAGCCGACCGGCACGACAGCTTCGTGGAGTACCAGGAAGCGCTGCTGAAGGAGTTCCATAGCCTCGCGGACCAGTACGACTTCGAGACGGTAGACGCCCGCAAGAGCGTGCGCGAGGTCTTCGAAACGCTGCGGCTGGGAATCAGGGACGCGATAGAGGCCGTCGCCTGACCTGACCCCCCTGGCTTCACCAACTCTGTAGGCATGCCCATTGTGCCTCGAAGGCATTTCGGCTTGCCTGGGACGACGAAATGATTTCAGAAGAAAGAGGTCTACATAAGCTCTTTGCGTCTCAAGCGTCCAGGAGCCCGGACACCGCGGCGATAGTATTCCCCGACGGCCAGACTTCCTATGCCGAGCTGGACCGGGAGACTGACGCGCTCGCGGCCTACCTTCGATTGTGCAACGTTGCCACCGATGACCCGGTGGGCATCTTTATGGAAACATGCCGCGAGTACATCGTGGCGGCCATCGCGACCCTCAAGGCCGGCGGGGCCTTCATGCCAATGGCTCTCGACGCGCCCGACACCTTGCTCCTGTCCATACTGTCTGAGTCGCAGCCTAAGGTGGTGCTCACCACGGCCAGGCACCTGTGCAGGCTGGGTCGCCTTACGCAGACGCGGACGATGGCGCTGGACGGCGACCGATCCTGGGTCAGCCTCGACACTGGAGAGCGTTTCGCACGCGTCGCCGATGAGAACCTGGCCTTTCTCCCGTACACTTCCGGCACGACCGGCGACCCGAAGGGGGTGATGCAGACCACCGGCTCCGTGATCTCTTCCTACTTCGCCAGGTACGAGTTCAGTTCTTACAGCGTCGGAGACAGGGTCGCCTGTAACATCTTCTTCCCCTGGGAGTTCATACGCCCGCTGCTTAAGGGCGGAACGGTGTACGTGGTCCCCGATGACGTCGTGTTCGTCCCTCGGGCTATCACAAGGTTTATCTCGGAACATAGGATTACCGAGATTCTGTTTACTCCGTCCCTGCTCCAGGGAGTCCTGAACTCTGCGGACCGCGACCGGCTGCACGAGCAGCTTTCGTCCCTGCGAGTCGTGTGGCTTAACGGCGAGGTCGTGCTGGTCAGCCTGCTGAAACAGGCGCTGGACGTTCTGCCCGGCTCCGCCCGGATCTTCAACACCTACAGCATCAGCGAGACTCACGACGTCTGCACAGTTGACCTGACCGACCTGTGCGTCGATGGGCTGGACACCTGCCCTGTGGGGTTCTCCATGGACGGCGTGAAGGTCATGGTACGTCCGGAGGGCCAATCCGCCCTGGTTTCAGAGGGCGTCGGGGAGTTGATGATAGGGGGCCGGGGCCTCGCCCGCGGCTACCTGGGCAGGCCCGACCTGGATGCCCAGAGTTTCGTGTCCTGGAACGGGGATCGATACTACGCCACGGGCGACCTGTCCGAGGTGGGACCGGATGGCATGGTGACCATCATTGGCCGCACCGATTCGATGGTCAAGATCAGGGGGTACAGCGTTTACCTCGGCGCCATCGAGGAGACTTTGCGCAGGCACTGCGACGTTGCCGATGCGGCGGTGGTGGCCGAACCCGTGGACGAGACCAGCAAGCGGCTGGTCGCCTATATCGCGCGTGGCCCGCAGGCGACATGGAAGGTGGACACCAAGAGCGGGACGAGCAGGGAACTGCGGGCGCTGCTGGAGCGGTATCTGCCGGTTTACTCGGTGCCCACCCACTTCATGGAGCTGGAGTCTCTTCCGATAAATCAGCAGACGGGAAAGCTGGAGCGCAAAGCCCTGCCGCCCTTGCGGAGGGGAGGGCCGGCCCTCAAGGAGCGGACGGCTCTGGCGGAACGCGCTACTGCCGCCGAGCGGCGCAACGCCTTGCGGGTGCTGTGGGCCGAGGCCCTCGAGGTCGACAGCAACAGCCTGGAGGATGACTGGGATTTCTTCGATCTTGGCGGCCACTCCCTGGCGGGCCTGGCTCTCACTCTGGACATGGAGGAAACGTTTGGGATCGAACTCAGCGGCGCCGAGGTCTACGAGTACCCAACCGTTGGGGAATTGGCGCAATTCCTGGAACATCGAGGTCAGAACATGACAACCAAAGAAATGCTGGCTGAAGACTCAGCCCTGGACGCGAACATCTCACCAAAGGGGAACGCACCGAAAACGCGTCTGAGCGAGGCGTCTTCGATCTTTTTTACCGGGTCGACCGGGTTCCTGGGGGCCTTCCTCCTGGACGAGTTGCTGCGCAACACCGGGCAGGACACGCGCTTCTACTGCCTGGTGCGCGACCGGACGGACGGGCGGGGAGAGTCCGCCAACCGCGTCCTGGAGACACTGAAGTTCTACGGGTTGCCCGGCCAGTCCGCGGCTGACCGGATCATCCCCGTCCCCGGTGATCTCACGCTTCCCCATATGGGACTGGACGACGACCGTTTCCGGGAACTGGCGGAGACCATCGACCTGATTTTCCACTGCGCCGCCTCCGTCAACTACGTCTACCCCTACTCTGTGGCGAAGCCCCACACCGTCGGGGGCACTCTGGAAGTGCTCAAGTTCGCGTGCAGCGGCACCCCAAAGCCGATGCAGTACATCTCGTCGAACGGAGTCTTCCCGGGAGGAGATGACACTCCCTACCTGGAAAACAACGAGATAGACGACTTCCTCGACCGGATGGAGGGAGGCTACAATCAGGCCAAGTGGGTCGCGGAGCGCCTGGTGTGGTCCGCCGTATCCCGCGGACTGCCCGTCTGCCTGTACCGGCCGGGCAACATCGGGCACCACAGCGGCACTGGCACGCTCAATCCCAATGACTTCCTGTCGCTGATAATCAAGGCCTGCGCGCGGCTGGGCAGCGCGCCCAGCGCGCCGGACTGGTTCTTCGAAATGACCCCCGTCGACTTCCTTGTATCCGCGGTCGCGAGCATTTCCGACAATCCGGAGCACCTCGGCCGGGTCTACAACGTGGTCCAACAGCAACCGGTCCCCGCCGGGCAGGTCTTCGCCCGAATGGAGAGCCACGGATACGTGACCGGCAGCGTCGACCTGGCGGAATGGAAGGCAAGACTGGAAGCAAAGGCAGACCAGGAAGACGACATCGAATTGAAACTCCTCGTCCGCTCCCTCGATTCGGTAGAGGGGTATCTGGCCGATACAAGCGCCTACGACATCAGCAAGTTCACCGAGACTCTATCGGAAATCGGCATGACGATGCCGGCGGTCGACGCGGGCTATGTGACCATGTTCCTCGAACGGTAGTAGATCGCAAGTCCTGCAACTGTGGTCAGGCCCCGAGCGGGATACATGGAATATGACATCAGCGAGGTACTGCTTGCAGCACACGATGTCCGAAAAAGTGGAGATAGAGGGAATCGGAATAAGAGCCTATCCTAATAATCCGACGGCTCTGAGAGCAATCAGGGCGCAGGCGAAATGAAGAAACGCGATGTAGTTGTGTGGAGACTTGTCCCAGCGCACCAGGATGCGCCGGAAACGGTTCAGCCAACCGTGAGTGCGTTCCACCACCCAGCGCCGAGCCTTGAACCCGGCCTCCCGCTCGATGGCCTTCGCCTCCTCCCCGCGACCGCGGATGTGGACGGTGAAGCCGAACTCTTCCAACGTGCGGCGAACCTCGTCGAAGTCGTAACCCTTGTCCAGGCACATTCCCTGGGGTTGATCGGGGCTGGGCGCCGGTCGTGGCGCCGCCACGCTTTCCACCGTGGCCCGCACCAGCTTCATATCGTGGCGGTTGGCCCCATCCACTGCCAGCCCCACCGGGATGCCCTGGGCTTCGGTCAACAGACTGCGCTTGACGCCCCGTTTACCTCGGTCGGTGGGGTTTGCGCCGGTTTTTTTCCCCACCCAGGGGCGATTTGGTCATCGCGCCGTCCATACTCAGCCAACTCCAGTCCAACCCCTTCAGTTCGTCATAGCGTTCCAGCCCCTCTCGCCACAGCTCGAGGAACACCCCGGCGGCAACCCATTCCTGAAAGCGCAGATGGGCGGTGGAGCCCGAGCAGATGCTCGTGGCGTCCAGGGCTTTCCACTGGCAGCCGGTGCGCAGCACGTAGAAGATGCCGTTGGCGCAGGTGCGGTCGGGAACCCGGGGCCGGCCGCCGCCCCGGGGATGGGTGTTCACCCGCTGTGGAATCAGGGGTTCCAGCACTTCCCAGAGTTCGTCGGAAACCTGGAATCCGCCGGTGGTGGGATTGGTCTTGGTGGCTGGGCTGGCGCGTCTGGGGCGTGGCGGGTTGGCAGCTTTCGCTTTCGTCATTAAACCAGTATAGCCTGAATCTTGTTTTTAGGATAGGCTCTTAGCTACGTAAATGGCATCTTGTGCCCTTATCCCCACATCTGTTACCACAGAATTATCTCCAATGTATAGTTCTAGTCTCTGGAGGTGGGCTGGACTGGACGAAATCAAGAACCGAGGCCGATTCCGAGGTCGCGCCGTCACTCGGCATGGGTACGGTGTACGTCAGAACGGCCTCGTCTCCCTCCACCTCGATGTCCTCAACAAAGTTGCGGATGAGCGCCTTGCGCTCGGGGACCGTCCCCTTCTGCAAGAACTCCCGGAAGTCCGCCGCGTACTCCGCTATCTCCTCGGTGTCGGGAAGAACAACCCTGCGCTGCTCAAGCCGGGTCTCGGCGTCCTCTCTGGCAGCCTCCAACTGCTCCTCGCGGTGCCTCAGTGACATGATGCGGGGTGACAGGACCTCAAGGGTCAACTCGCTGGTCTCGATGGCCTCGTAGAGCTTCCCCAGACGGCTCCGCACGTCGGATAGCTCCGCCTCGACCACCTCCAGCCTGCCGGCAAGCTCACCGGCCATCGCGTCGATCTCCTCGGCCACCACCTGCACCAGCACCACGATGGTCTCCTCGGTCAGTATCCGCTTCCTGATTTTCTCCACCACGAACTCCTCCACCTTGGGGGCGTTCAGGTAGCGGGATCCACCTCAAGCGAGGGGCGCTCCGTCGCTGACCTTGACCTTTCTGTAGCCGAAGGGTGCGTTGGACCCGAGGAAGAAGCCCCGGGACGCGGCCTCCCTCATGCCCCGGACGACCTCCTGGGCAAGATTCTCCGAGTAGTATTCGTCCACGCTCTCGATGATTCCCTCAAGCAGCCTGCCGGTGGCGTTGTCCTCGGCCTGCTCGGTGATGGACACCACTCTGATGCCCTTGCGCCGCAGCTGCGCCTTGAACCCCACGGCGTGCTCCCGCTTCCTGGTGAAGCGACTGAATTTCCAGACCAGGATGACCTCGAAGGGAGCCTTCGGCTTGCTGCCCTCCTCGATCATCTCCCTGAACTGGGGCCTGTCGGCGACGCGGCCGCTCTCGGCCTCGTCGATGTACTCGCGGGCCACGGAGTAGCCGTTGGCCTTCGCGTACTCCTTGCAGCGCCCGTAGCTGGGCTGCCACCGACAGGTCCACGTCCTGCCGGTCGCTGGACACCCTGGCGTAGAGCGCCGCCGGCGTGAGTGGCTGTAGGTGCTTCTTCTTCGTCGTTCTGTCTTCCATTACTTACCGAGTCTTACTCTATATCATGGGACATCCGAAGGTCCGTTGTCAAGGAGCGCCTGCCGGTGCGACCCCTGTCCCCGCTCCCAACATCGCTGAGATGCTCACCGGCTCGCTGGCAGTCCGTTCAGCTACCTGCCCGCCGTGTCCGAAGAACAGGGCATAATCCCTCCGCCGGGCTCGATCCGACCAGCGTCGGAGTCGGGGTCAAGGAACTGCTGGACAACGGCCTTCTCGAAATGAAGCGTCTCGGCCGGCCACTGGGCCCGCAGCATGGGCAGGCCCTGGCCCCGAAAATCCTCGGCATCCAGGTATGCATCGGGGAATCGCTGTGCCAGAGGCAGGATCTGTCCTACCGGAAGCAGGACTCCCACATGATGCAACTCGCCCGAGGAAGAGGCGTTGGCATGAACGTAGATTCCGCTCTGGGCAAGCCAGTCGAGAATGCTCCTCTGCGTCTCAGCATCAGAAACCTGGATGTGCACAGCTACCGAGTTACCCCACACGAAAAGAGCGTATAGCGCCGCCTGGTTTTCGGGCATACCCCCCTGATGTGCCGCCACGACGTCGCTCAATGCGTCGCTCAGGTTGTGGTATGGCCTTTCCCGGCTGTCCCAACTCGGCGTCCCGTCGGGGTCCACCAGGACGCCGACAACCACGTCCGGGCGGCATACGACCGAGGGAACCAGTCCGATGGGCATCAGCCAGATGTACTCGCCGTCAGGGGTTCCTCCAGATTCCTTGATGTAAGCCTCCAGGGCGGCCCGCCCTGCAACGTCTCGGTAGTCGTAGCCAATGCCCAACCTGACCGTGGCCGGAGTCACCTCTCCGGCGGCGTGATCATAGAGCAGCGCCACCAGCTCGGGGTCGATGTACTCGGTGTTAGATCCGAGGAAATCGGCTCTGTCCCTACCGTCATCCGCAGCCGAGACCTCGGCTAGGGCGCAGAATTCCAGATCGAGCTCTTCGGCGAGGTAGTAGTGGATTCGCAAGCTGTCCGGTATGCACCCACTCAGGGCGTTCCCTCCGAGCCCCAGGGTCAGAAGGCGGCCGAGGTCTCCCAATTCCGGCGGTATCTCGCCGCTCAGCCGGTTGTTGGCGAGGTACAATTCCTCCACTCTCACGAGACGGCTCAATTCGGGGGGTATCTCACCGCTCAGCCGGTTCGCGACAAGCCTGAGCACCACCACGTTGCGGAGATTGCCCAGCTCGGGTGGCAACTCCCCCTCCAACCGGTTGCTGCCCAGGTCCATGTGCTGCAGGTTGGCCAGGTCTCCCAATTGAGGCGGTATCTCGCCGCTCAGTTCGTTCATTCCGATGTGGAGCACTTCCAGCCCGGTCAGGTTCCCAAGCTCAGCCGGTATCTTGCCGCTCAAACGATTGAGTCCCAGCGACAACCTCCTCAGGTTGGTCAGACGGCCCAACTCCGCTGGTATATTGCCGCTCAGCTCGTTGGTGTAGAGGTCAAGGACCTCCAGGTTGGACAGACCACCCAGCTCGGGCGGTATCTCGCCCCCGAGCCTGTTCTTCCTGAGAATCAACTCCTTCAGGTTGGCCATGCCGCCCAACTCTGGCGGTATCCTCCCTCCCACGTCGGTGGACGTGATGCTGAGCACCTCCAGGCTAGTGAGATTGCCTAACTCTGGCGGTATCCTCCCTCCCACATCGGTGGACGCGATGCTCAGCGTTACCAGGTTGGTCAGACGGCCCAATTCCGGCGGTATTGCCCCGCTCAGTTGGTATCCATCGAGATTCAATTCTCTAAGCTCACCCAGGTTGCCCAACTCCGAAGGTACATTGCCTGTCAAATCGTTCCAGGAGAGGCGCAGCACTTCGAGGTTGGCGAGGTCGCCCAGTTCCGGCGGTATTGCCCCGATCAACCGATTGCCGCCGAGGCTCAGTACCTCTAGTGCTTCAACACGTTTGTATTGAAGGATAGAGCGATTTGAGTCTAATGCGTGCGTCCTCGGTGGTGAACCGCCATTTCACCCGCACCGCTTCGCGATTGCGACGCTTCTGCCATGCTTGTGACTGGTGAGTTAACGCATCCTTGTCCGGTATGCGACGGTTCAGGCACTGTCGCGACAATACGCCGATCTCTATCTCCGCCATATTCAGCCAACTCCCGTGCTTGGGGGTGTAGTGTATCTCCAACCTCTCGGCTATACGTCTCGCCTCTGAAGGCTCGAACGCCTCGTAGAGCGATGAGAGTTTGTGCGTGTTGAGGTTGTCCATCACCAACACGATCCGTTCTCTGTCGGCGTAGTCCTCATCAACCAGTCTCTTGATCACGTGCGCCCAGTCCACCTTCGTGCGACGCTCTCTGACCTCTACCCGACGCCACCCCTCCAGCGGCGCAAACAGCATGAACAGGCTGCTCACGCCATTGCGTTCGTATTCATAGTCGTAGGCCGCCGATACGCCGGGCGCTGCCGGACGCGGCACTCGCGTCTCCTTGACTTGCTGCTTGCTCGTCTCATCCATGCATACCAGAGCCTCATTGTCTTCAAACGAGCGCTGATACGTGTCGAGCACGTCTTCCATTGCGCAAACAAACTCGGCGCTCTGTTCGGGCGGGATGCACCAACTGCGCTTCAACCACGGCTTGAGTCCGTTTTCTTCAACACCCTTCGCACAGTCTCGGTGCTGATAGCCTCGACTACCTCACACTCCACCAACCGGTCCGCCAACAGCTTCAGAGTCCAACTCATACGGCCATCCGGCGGTTCGCCGCAGGCCATTGCCACCAGACGTGCCTCACCCACGCCGTCCAGTACCTTCCGGCGACGATTCAACTGCTTTCTGCGGTTCAGCGCCGACTCGATGCCCTCTTCCACACAGCGCCTGCGTATCCGCTCGACCGTGGACATTCCCACCCCGAGCGCGCTGCATATGTCCGCGTCCGTCATTCCACCGTCCGGGCGTGACTCATCGCTCATCAGCAGAATCCGTGCGTGCGTTTGCTTGTACGCGGCGATCCTCCCGCGGGATACGAGCGCCTTGAGTTCCTTTTGCTCATCTGCCGTCAGTCTGATACGGTACTTCTTGGTAGACGTCATGCTTCCCCCTTCCGCTCGATCCTACCGCCAAACCCTCACGGAAAAACATGACTGTTAAGGTCTTCATTTCAAAAATGTTGGAGCACTAGGTTGGCGAGGTCCCCCAGCTCGGATGGCAGCTCTCCATCCAAGTGGTTGCTGCTGAGGTCCAGCGCGATGACACGGCCAGCAGCGTCGGCGGTGACTCCGTGCCAGTCTCCGATCTCTGCTGCGCTCAGCCAGCCCTCGTTGTTTCTCCAGTTGGGGCCGTCGGTGGCCTCGTAGAGTGCGGCCAGTGCCTCCCTATCAGTGCCGGGCGAGATCGATGCCGCGGGCGTTTCGGTCGCCGTCCCGACACTGGCTGGTGTGGCGGTTGCCGTTGGGATTGGCGGTGTCTGGCCAGGCGTCGGAGCGGGTGTGGTGCCGGGCGTCCGAGTGGACGCCTTCGCGGGTTCCGGCGTTCCCGTGGGAACGTGTGTAGCGGTTGCCCTCATGCCTGTTGTCGGGTCCGAGCAGGCCATCTGGGCCATGAGCGCCAGAATTAGGAAGCCGTACAGTGTCTTCTTCACGGAACCTGAATCACCCCTGCTCTGGCTATCGGGCGTCTCCCAGCATTGACAGGAATCGTGGTGCGTTGAGAATCCTCGCACCTTCATGCTCTCCAAGGGGCAGCAGATGCCGCCGGTCGCCGGTGACCAGGTAGTCGGCGGAAGCCTCCACCGCACACTCCAATACCCTGTTGTCGGGGTGGCCCCCTGCGATCACATCCGGGAGCCGACGGGGGTAGAGTACCGTCCCTGCGTTCCCCATCGCTCTGAGGGCCTGAGACGTGCGCTCCTCGTCCCAATCGAACTTGCGGGTCAGCACCCCGGCAGCTTCCTCCAGGATGAAGGTGGACAGGTAAAGCTCGAACCGCCCTCTGAGAGCCAGCTCCAAGACCAGCCGCTCGTTGCCGGGGAAGTTCAGGCCGGAGACGATGACGTTGGTGTCCAGGACGACCCTCATGTGCGGGAGGAGTCGACCTCGGCCCGGTATTCTTCCACCAGACCGGCCACATCCTCGGGGCCGATGCCCTTCTCCCTGGCCTTCTCTTCCCCGTACTGGAGCAACTCTCGCCACTCGCACTCCTCGATGTAGCGGAGCACCGCATCCCGCAAGAACTCGCTCCTGGACCGTCCCTGCCGTTTCATCGCCTCGTCAACACGGTCCGCCATCTCCGGCGGTAGCGAGAAGGTGATAGTCTTTGTCGTTCGCGCCATGGTCAAACCTCTGTTATCGAGTCTTACCCAGATAGTGCGTCATCGACGGCTCCTTTGTCAACCGGGCGCGAGCGCAGTAACCGTCCCATAGGTGGTGGGGAAGTTTGGGAGGGATAGAGGGAGGGAACTTGGGCTGGGCGGTGTGGGTTTGGAAGGGCTTTGATCTAGGCGGCAACCAGTTCACCGAGATCGAGGCCGTCCCGACTGCTCCATACCCACTGTGTGAGTCCGAACCCGTTCATCATCCCCGATTCGCTCTTGTACCCCCTTATCGTCTTGTACCTTACCTTGCTTCTGCCTATCGCCCGCTCCGTACAGTTGTTGGTCTGTGGCATCCCTCTCACTCGTTGGTGACATGTCAGTGACCGCCATTTCTCGCACAACTCCACCACCAGTCTGTGAAGCATCGGGTGCCCACGAACCGCGCGTTCCATCCCAAGCAACTCTCGACCGCCCCCACCGGGCAACTCGGCCACAAGGAGCCATATCCTCGCCTTGTACCAGTCCCACCCCGGTATCCTGCTGAGTCGATTCCGCACCCATTTCCTCACGTGCGCGATACACAGTTGGTGGCTCAACCCGACATGTTCGACCGCCGGCTTGTAGGTGTTGAGGTCGTCTGTCACCACAGCTTCCACTCCGAACCTGCCCACGTATCCCTCGAGCCATCTCACGAAGCCCTCGCTGTCGCGTTGGACCAGCACGTCCATTCCCACCAACCGCCCGCTCCGGGCGTCTGTGACGAACCCGACCACAGTCTGTCTGCCGCCCACTTTCACCACAGTCTCGTCCGCTCCCATCACCCTCACCCGACCACGATGCCGGCTCAACCATCCACTCAGCGCGTTCGACCCTGACTGCTGAACGTCACGCCACACACTCATCCTGGACAGCTCACATCCCAAAGCCCCCAGCAGGTGACTCACAGAACGCAAAGACAACCCCAGCGCCCAACTCAGCGCCGCAAACCCCCTGAGACGATGACTCCGGTCACAATGGTCGACCCCTTGCGGGTAGTGTCTGAAGGTGCGTTTGCAGTCACAGCAGCGGTATCTGTCCACCCTCACCTCACTGACGTGGAGGTCACTGATGGGCTTTGTCACCGACCCGTGCCGGTTCAGGTAAATGCCACCGCAGTGTACGCAGGCTGGCGGTCGGGTGTCCGGAGAGAGCTTGACTTGCGGTAGCGTGAATCTTACTCTGGACATCGGCAGCGCCTCTTGGTCTGGTTCGGTTGTACGTTTACCAGACTCTACCAAGATTCCCTGCCTTTTTCATTCCCACCGCCTATGGGACGGTTACCGAGCGCAGACTCCCCTCACAGGGCGCGGGAATCTAGGGAGCGTTGGTGGGGTTGAGAACGTGATGAGAGCGGGGCCGAAAGGTCGTGACGCCGCCTCTCCGATGGGCTGACGCCGAAGGCCGGCGCGGCCGGCGCCATCCGCTCGGGGCCGAGCAGCGACGCCCGCTTCCGCTCCGGTGACTGGGCGCCAGGCCGCCTGCCGGGGCTGGTGCGGGAGACCACGCCCTCCAGCGAGAAGTAGCTGCTGCCGATCTCCGACCGGGACAGGCCGGACTCCGTTCCTCCTCCTACTCGGCCCTGGGCGTGGTGTCGTCTCCCTTGATACGCACCCACTTGCTGGACTGCCAGCCCCGCTCGGAGTGCTCGGCTCCGGTGAAGGAGCGCACGAACACCCCCGTCGCCACGCCGTTCTGAAGGCCGGTGATGGTGTAGCTGTACACCCCGCCCGCGACCGATATGCCGTCCTCGCGGCCTCCCGCCTGCGGGTCCAAGGGGTTGTCCCAGACGCCGGAGACCTGGCTCCAGCGCAGCGCGTGGCGTATCTCGTCGTCGGCGAACCCGTCACGGGGCGCCACTGTCCACGTCACGGTCAGCGTGCCGTCGCCCGGCGTTATCCGGATGTTGTACGGCTCAAGCTGCCCCGGCGTCGGCGGACCCGACTCGGCCGGCGGCTCCTGCGCCGCCTGCTGCTCCTGTGCCGGGGTGATGTCCGTCACCGTCACGGAGACGGAGGCCAGAGGGACGCCGGCGTACTTGCCGTCGCTGCTGGCTACGCTGTGGCTGATGCCCACGCTCTCGTCGTCCGAGTCCCCGTCGCCCACGCCATTCACGGTGAAGGTCTCGGGAACGTTCCAGTCCTCCGGCCTGATGGTGAAGGACGACGGCCCGACGGCGGCCTTGGCCGGGTCGGAGCTGGCCGCCGTGATGGTCACCGCCCCCGTGGGCCGGCTGTCCAGCACCACGCTGTAGCTGGCGCTGCCGTCCTCGGCGATGCTCAGGCTCGTGGGGGTGATGGTCACCCCGGCGGTGTCGTCGTCGGCGATGGTCACCGTGGCCGTGTCCTGCCCGGCGCTTGCCGGGTCCCAACCCTGGGTTGCGGCGGCGACGGTGACGGTGAAGGTCTCGTCGTCCTCGTCCACCGCGTCGTCGGCCGTGGGTATGGCGAGGGTTGCGGTCTGCGCACCCGCCGCCACGGTCACGGTCTGCGGGACGGCCCCCACGTCGCCGCTATCGGCGCTGCCGGAGTAGCCCGCCGTCACCGTGAGCTCCACCCCGCCCGACGGCGCGGCCTCGCTCAACGTGACGGTCAGGAGGGCGCTCCCGCCCTCGGGGGCGCTGGCCGCGGCGCTCAGGGTGTACGTCTTGGGCGTCGCTGGCGGCTGCTGCGGCTCTTGCGCTGGGGGTTGCTGCGATTGCCCGGCCCCGGGCGTGGTGCGGTCGCCCTTGGTCCGCACCCACTTGCTGGACGCGGCGCTCCGCTCCGAGAGGTCGCCGCCCACGAAGGAGCGCACGAACACCCCCGTCGCCACACCGTTCTCCAGGCCGGTGATCGTGTAGCTGGTCACGCCGCCGGCCACGGCGATGCCGTCCTCGCGGCCGCCCGCCTGCGGGTCCAGGGGGTTGGCCCAGACGCCGGAGACCTGGCTCCAGCGCAGGGCGTGGCGTATCTCGCCGTCGGCGACGCCCGCCCGGGGCGCGACGCTCCAGGTGACGGTCAGGCTGCCGTCGCCCGGGGTGACACAGACGTTGTACGGCTCCTTCTGGCCGGCGACCGGCGGTTCCGTCGCCACGGGGCAGGGCTCCAGGGCCTGCTGTTGCTGGCCCGGCGACTGCTGCAGCGCGCCGCCGGGGCTCTGCTGCGCCGGGGAGCCATCGTCGTCCGACACGAACACCGTCACCTGGCCGGGAGCGGGGGTGGCCTTGTACTTGGGGTCGTCGCTGCTGCGGTGGTGGGTGATGGTGGCCGTATCGTCGTTGGAGTCTGCGTCCTGTACCCCAGTGACGGTGACCTCTTGCGGCGTCTCCCAGTTGGAGGGTGTGAAGGTCAGCCTAGCCGGGCTGAAGCTGGCGACCAAGCCTGAGGATGTGGTCATCGCCACGATCACGTTGGCAGTCGGCCGGGTGCTCAGCGCGACGGTGTAGGAGGCCGTGCCCCCTCGTTGACGTTCAGCCTCCTGGGGCTCACGGTGAAGCTCGCCATGTCGTTCGCCGGGATGGTCAGGGTCAGCGAGTCGCGCAGGTCCGCGGCGAACTCGGGGGTGTGCACCTGCGGCAGGTTCGGGTCGTAGCGGCCGCTGAACTGGATGCCGGCGCTGACCGTGATGGTCTCCTCGCCCTCAGACTCCGCGTCGTCCTCGATGTCGATGTTGAAAGTGACGGTCTGCTCGGTCGTGGATGCGCCGAAGGTGTACTGCCGGGCCAGCAGGCCGCCGGGCAGCACGTGAAACCCGGCCGTAACACTGTTGCAGCGGGTGTCTGCGCATCCGGCCAGTCGAACCCCGTAGTCCTCGCTCACCTGCGCGTCGCCCGAGAGGTTCACCGCCACGTTGGCCCGGCCCTTCAGCGGCCCGACGGTGATCGTCACCTCGGCGGTGCTTCCCTCGGCGAAGTCGCGCTGCGACGGCGAGACGGACACCGCGATCTTCGGGTCGCGGTGCGGATAGGTGTAGAGGGAGAAGAAGTGGCGGCCGTTCCAATGCCCGTCGATGCCGGTCCACTTCAGGAGCTTCGGACCGGCGGTGAAGTCGCTGTCGCCGGGCAGCTCCAGCACGACCGGCTGCTGGTTCGAGAATCCGCTGCGGCTGACGTGGAATTGGAGGTAGCCGCCCGCGCGCATGCCCTCGGGGATGTCCTTGTCCAGCCGCAGCCGCAGCTCGCCGTTGTTGAGCGACAACTCCTCGACCGTGTACTTGCGGTCGTAGTAGTTGAACCAGTTGTCACTCAACAGGGTGCTGCACTTGTTCGCCCCGCTGTCGTCGCAGCCGGTGTGGGGGCCCTGGTTCGGGGGGAGCAGCTTGCCGCCCCACTTGTGGACCGCGGCGGTGGGCGTGGTCGGGGTCGTGGGTGTGGTCGGCTCGCACGGGCCGCTCAGCACCACTTCGCGTCCCTGCCGTACCAGATTGCCGGGAAGGTCTGCGGCTACCAGTAAGAGTCGCGGATTGCCATGCAAGTCTATCTCCGTCAGCTCTGAGAGATCGCCGATTCCGGTGGGAACAGCCCCGCTGAAATCGTTGCACGCCAGTCTCAGCACCTGCAGCTTGGCGAGGTTGCCTAACCAGGCGGGGATCGAGCCAGTCAACCGGTTGCGGCTCAGCTCCAGCTCCTGCAAAGCGGCCAGGTTGCCCAATTGCGTTGGTATCGAGCCGCTCAGCCGGTTCCTGGACAGCCACAATTCCCTCAGGGCCGTCAACTGGCCCAGCTCGCCTGGAATCGAGCCGCTCAGCTGGTTACGCCACATGTACAGGATCCGCAGAGCGGCGAGGTTGCCCAGCTGCGCGGAGATCTGGCCGCTAAGGTTGTTGTCGTGCAGGTACAGTCGCGTCAGACTGGTGAGCTGGCCCAGCTCGGCGGGGATCGAGCCGCTAAGGTTGTTGCTGTACAGGTACAGTTGTGTCATGCCGGTGAGTTGACCAAACTCGCCCGGAATACTGCCGTCCAATCGGTTGCGGGACAGAGACAAGAGTTGCAGCTTCCCCAGTTGGCCCAACTCGGCTGGGATGCTGCCGCTCAGCTGGTTGTTGCCCAAAGATAGACCCAACATGTTGGCCGGCTGCCCCAACTCGCTTGGGATCCGGCCGCTCAGACCGTTGCTCCACAGGGCCAGTTCCCGCAGGCTCGGCAACTGTCCCAAGCCGGCCGGCACTATCCCACCGAGTCCCCTGTTCGAGAGCCTCAATTCCGTGACGCCGGCCGCCGCGCTGCTCGTGACCCCGCCCCACGAGCCTAGGGCCGTACCCTCAGCCCAGTTCAGCTTGTTATTGGGGTCGAGCCCGTCTTTGAGGCCGATGAGCGTGCGGCAGTCCCGGATCAGGGGGCTGTTGGCGTCGGTCGACTGGGAGGCGCAACGGCCCTGATGCACCGGCGCCGCGGGCGTCTCCGTGGCGGTGGCGGACCAGGGGGCGGTCCCCGCCGAGTTCTTGGCCCGCACCCGCACGTCGTAGGCCGTGCCGTTGGTCAGGCTGGTGATGGTCGCCGTCGTGCCCGAGACGGACACGTTGGCGTCGGTCCAGCCGGTGGTGGGGTCGTTGGCCGTGGTGGCCGCAACGTCGGACGCCGAGTCGGTCTTGTACTCCACGTCGTAGCCGCTGATGGCCGCGCCGCCGGTGTTGGTTGGGGCGGTCCACGACGCGGAGAGCGAGCCGTCGCCCGGCGTGAGCGCCAGGCCGGTGGGCGCGCCGGGAGCCGTGACCGCGAGCTGAAGGCTCATCGTGACCGCCTGGTCCAGCGTCCATGACGGCAGACCTGATCTCGGTGCTCGCAATCTGTCGGGAAAAAGGCTCGACTTGTCGAATTGGCCGGGGCTGAACGTATCCGATCCGATGGTCAGCGAGTAGTTTTGTAAGAGCGCGTCGGGGACGTTCTGGTCCAGTGTGATTTGAACGACTGGAGGAATGGTCACCATGCTGACGGTCTGCTGGGAGGTCCACCATATGTTGGTGATGGTGTACGTCGTTCCACCCAGGACGAAATCGTCGTCGGTCAGCGTCGTCGTCGTGCTGCACTCGCGGGCAACTGGCGTGAAGCCGTTGGCGCAACCCAACGTAGTGGGATTGGTGCCATAGGCCTTGGGCGTCAGGGTCGCGGACCAGAGAGGGGTGGTGGACTGCTGCTGTTGCTGCGGCTGCTGGTCGGGCGGCGTCAACTGCTGCGGCACGGGCCCGGGGGTGGTGCGGTCTCCCTTGACCCGCACCCACCTGCTGGAACCGGGCGCTCGCTCCGAGTAGCCGTTGCCGGTGAAGGAGCGCACGAACACCCCGGTGGAGACGCCGTTCTGCAGGCCGTCGATGGTGTAGCCGGTCACCCCGCCGTCGACGGCGATGCCGTCGTTCTTGGACAGCGTGAGCGTGTCGGGGTCGGGGTCGGGATTGGCCCAGACTCCCGATTCCTGGCTCCAGCGCAGGGCGTGGCGTATCTCGCCGTCGGCGACGCCCGCGCGGGGGGCCACGTCCCAGGTGACGGCCAGCGTGCCGTCGCCGGGGATCACCTGGACGTTCCGGGGCTCGGGCTGTCCCGACTGGGCCTGCGCAGAGGGCGTGCTGACGAGGAGGACGGCCAGGAGGGCCAGGGCGGCCAGCAGGAAGAGCGGAGAGCGTTGGAGGAAGGTGGAGGCCCGACATGATGCCGGGCCTCCGGCGGTGTTCAGGAAGGGAGCGCCGGAAGGAGGGACTAGAACATAGATTCGGGGGGTACTGACAGGGGTATGTAACGGTTGTTAGGTGGGCGCATGGTGAGTCACCTTCAGGTTGGGCTTGGGTTGAGGCCAGGGTTCGGGGAGCAGCCAGACACGGCTCCAGAGGCGACCCTTGAGCAGCAACCGCCTGAGCCAGTCGATGCCGTGACGGATCACGCTGACGGTGCGCGCCGGACGGCTGTGCGGGTCCCGATGATTGGGAGCCAGCACCTTGGGCGGCGCCCGCAGGTTGCCTGGATCGATCCTGCGGTCATTGGCGTCTTCCACCCTGGTGCCGTAGGCCAGGGCCAGCAGGGTGGCCACCGAGAGCACCAGCCAGTGGCGGGAGATGCGCGTTGGGTCGGTGCGGCGGGTCTTGTCCCACTTCCAGCCCAGGCTCTTGAGGGCCTTGAAGCCCAGTTCGATCCAGAAGCGCAGCGCGTACCAGCTGGGTCCCACCTTGTCGGGCGCAAGGTCGGTGAGGATGACCCAGGGTTCCTCCTGCTCTGCGTACCAGACCACCAGCAGGGTACAACGGCGTTTGGCCTTGGCGGTGCTGAAGGCGGCGCCACTGCCGACCCATGCCGTATCGGGACGGGAGACGAAGCGGTGGGCGGGCAACCGGCGTCCACCCTCGGCACAGAAAGTGATGTTCTTGGGGTAGCGCATACAGGGGTGCCAGTCCTGGTCCCGTATCTGCCGCCACAGCTTGGGACTGGCAATCCCCCGGTCGCAGAGCACGATGACGGTCATGTCCTTTGGGACTGCTGGAGCCAGGGTTTGCAGCAGTTCCACGGTGGGGTCGACCCAGGAGCCTTTCTGGGCGGCCCGGTGGATGCTCCAGGCCACGGGGATGGCGCAACTGCGGTAGAGGACACTGATGACGATGGCCGTGGTCTGGTCGCCTTTGAGCGTTGGATCGACGGCCAGGGCCAGGCAGTCGGAACGCCACCAGGCCAGGACCCACCGCAGCAGCGACGCGAAGCAGGGAGTAACGTCCAACTCGGTCCGGCAGGGTCGGGCCCGGTCGCTGCCGTCGTACAGCCACTCTCTGAGGTACTGGCGCAGGCTGTTCCATCTACCCCAGGGCGACAGCGCCGAGGCCACGGCGTTCTGGCAGGCACTACCCGCGAGGATAGCCCCGCAAACCCACAGCACCAAGCCGGTCAATTGTGGCTGGGAGAGGTGAGGTAGATGCGTTTCAATCGTCTTTTGCATCTGATAGCATTCTCTGGGAAGGCGCATCGAGGGTCTCCTGCATCTGGTGGTCTCACAACCAAGATGCGGGATGCCGGTGCGCCTTCCCAAGCTAAGCGCACGCCCGATTTCGGCCCTTACATACCCCTGTCAGCAATGGGGTAGCGGGCATGGCCGCCCTCGGCAGGCGGCGCGCCCTGCGGCTGTCGTTGCTGCTGTCGAACATGGCTGCTGGATACCTCCTGTTCTATTTCGCCTTCCATCGGGTCGCCGGCTGCCCCGCTTGGAGGGCCGCCGCTACGGACGCCAACCGCCCAAGACCCGCCGCATGGCGACAGGTTCACCAACCATTATAGAATCGGTACGTGCATTTACCGTTCATAAACACCCTGTTTTCGGAGAAGTTGTGTGACAGTTTTTCGTGCACTTTCCGCGATTCATAGCTGAATGGGCCAAAATCGGGGCGCACAGGCCGGGTTTGGGGGAGAAGGACGGCGCGGGACGGCGCACGTAGTAGTACTCAGCTACGGGCTTCGGCCGCTCGTATAGAGACTGGCGCCGCAGGGCGAAGCTGCGGCTCGCCGAGGATGCCCGCCAGCTCCGTCGAATCGACGAACGGCGTCCGGATAATGCCATTAAGAGCCTGTCCGATAAGTCCCTTCCCCCTTGATGGGGGAAGGTTAGGATGGGGGTGATGAACGGGTTGTCGGATAGGCTCTAAGTAGCTGTCCTTCGGAGAGGGCCCTGTTCTGAGCGCAACCATTGAGCGCCCCGGTGGGCAACCATCATGTGTCTGAGTGTCTGTGGTGCGGATTGACGTATCTTTTGATAGCTGTACCGGCACACGATGTAATCAATTCATGATCCGTTCGTTTCGCCATCGAGGGTTGAGGCGGCTCTATGAGCGGGACGACCCCGGCGGGATAGCCGCCGACCAGTTGGACCTAATCACTCTCGCCCTGGCAGACCTGGATGCCGCCGGCAAGCCGAGTGATCTCGGTCTGCCAGGATACAGACTGCATCCACTCAGAGGGGACCGAAGGGGATTGTGGAGCATTTGGAGAGAGACCATGCCTATGAAGAATCCCCCCCATCCAGGTCGCAGCGTCAGGGAGAACTGCCTGGACCCTCTCGGACTGAGCGTAACGAGGATATTGGCTCTGAAATGAAACCCGATTCCGACAGCGACCGAAGCCAAGAAAGCGTCATCAACGACACACTGGCCCGATTTCTCCGGGAACGGTGTGGGCTGTCTGCGGTCGCCGAGACGTCGCATGACGGCGGCATCCCGACATCATCGTCCGTCTGTCGGAGGGCCCCGTGATTCTGGAGACTGAGTCTGAACCCGCCTTGACCGTGGAAGCGGACGTCCTCTCCCA
The DNA here is from genome assembly GCA_965203135.1 of Dehalococcoidia bacterium. Lineage (GTDB taxonomy): Bacteria > Chloroflexota > Dehalococcoidia > Lucifugimonadales > CATOSD01 > CATOSD01. The sequence continues at coordinate 101,142 of CBDBBO010000001.1, forward strand.
CCTTGGTATGAAGATAGATGGCCAGAGGGTGCAGAACGCCTTCGCTGTCGCGGTGCACCAATCTCTACGCTGAATGGCGTTACGTATCGGGCCCGCAAAGTTTGCCGAATTAGCGTCGAGTGAGAGAACGAGATGCGAACTTGATACCGGACCCTACCGACGCTACTATGTGCCCATCGTATCTCGTAGAGAACCGGATTGATCGCGGATCATGTGGACAGGATTTCGGATGAGCAACGGGGTAGTGTTGGAAGTTCAGGACCTGCGGGTCTACTTCTACACCAGGTGGGGCCTGGTGAAGGCGGTGGACGGGGTCACCTTCGACGTCCGGGTTGGGGAGACTCTGGGCATTGTGGGGGAATCCGGGTCCGGCAAGTCCGTCACCGCGCTTTCCATCATGAGACTGATCCCCTCACCACCAGGCAAGATAGAAGGAGGCTTCGTTGGCCTGAATGGCGAGGACATTCTGAGTCTGAGCGAGAGCCAGATGCAGCGCATCAGGGGACAGCGCGTTGCGATGATCTTCCAAGACCCGATGACATCTCTAAACCCTGTCTTCAACATCGGCAACCAGGTGGGCGAAACGCTGAAGATTCATCAGCGGTTGAGCGGGAGTGCGCTAGCTCGGCGGGTGATCGGCGCGCTGAGGCTGGTCCGCATCCCGGCGCCTGAGACCCGAGTTAGGGATTATCCCCACCAAATGAGCGGCGGGATGCGCCAGAGAATCGTCGGCGCGATCGCGAGCTCCTGTCAGCCAGAGGTGTTGATCGCAGACGAGCCCACGACTTCACTCGATCTGACAATTCAGGCTCAGTACCTGCAACTCCTGAAGCAGTTGCAGCAGGAGACTGGAGTCGGGATGATCTTTATCACACACGACTTCGGGATTGTGGCTGACGTCTGTGACAGAGTGGCCGTCATGTACGCCGGCAAGATTGTGGAGGAAGGCGAGGTCAGGGAGATCTTCAACAGCCCTTCACATCCTTACACTCAGGCGCTGCTGGAGTCTCTGCCGAAATTGGATGAGAAGGTGGACAGGCTCTACTCTATCGAAGGGCAGCCTCCAAGGCTCTATGATCTTCCCCCCGGATGCTCCTTTGCGCCCAGGTGCCCTTACGCGGAAGAGGTGTGCCGCGAAGAGTACCCACTCGATACATCCGTGAAGCCGGGGCACACAGCCAGCTGTTGGAAGCTGGTGAACTACGAGCGAGCTGCGGTCAATGGTTGACGAAGCCCTGGTCGAAGTTGAGGACCTCAGGAAGCACTTCACCGTTTCCAGAGGGGTGCTGAGGCGCCACTCGAGCTCGCTCAAAGCTGTTGATGGTGTCTCGTTCAAGATCTGGCCTGGCATGTCGTATGGGCTGGTGGGGGAGTCCGGGTGCGGCAAGAGCACGACGGCCAAGATGATACTGCGCCTCGAACGGCCTACGTCTGGCGAGATACGCTTCAACGGCGAGAGCATCTACGACCTGAACCAGGCTGGCAGAAGGAGATACAGGAGCTCTGTGCAGGCGGTGTTTCAAGACCCCTGGTCTTCGCTCAATCCGCGCATGAGGGTAGGAAGCATCATATCAGAGCCTCTGGAGGTAAACTCAGACATCTCGCGGGCCGATCTGCGGGCGAAAGTGGCTTCGCTTCTGCAGGATGTGGGGCTCCATTCCTCACAGGCGGAACTCTACCCTCACGAGTTCAGCGGGGGACAGCGACAGCGCATCACTATCGCACGGGCACTGGCGTTGAACCCGGCCCTGATAGTCCTGGACGAACCCGTATCGGCACTGGACGTCTCCATTCGAGCGCAGATTATGAATCTGCTGAAGGACTTGCAGGAACGATACAGTCTGAGCTATCTGCTCATAGCCCACAACCTGTCCACAGTGCGACACATGTGCGACCGGGTCGGTGTCATGTACCTGGGCAAGATAGTGGAGGAAGCGGACGATCTGTTCGAGAATCCTCTTCACCCGTACACCAAGGCGCTGATTTCCTCGGCATTGCCGTCGCACCCCGATATGCGACGCGATCGGGTCATACTTGCCGGAGAGGTCCCGTCGCCGTTAGACCCACCACCCGGCTGCCGATTCAATCCGAGGTGCTCATACGCGATGACGCACTGCTCCCAGCTTGAACCCCGCCTCGAACAGCAATCTCCGGAGCATCTGGTCGCGTGTCACCTTTTCTCTGACGGGCCAACTGCCGGGTAGAGGCACAGACGAGCAGGGCGAGCCGCCGAGCCGCTGTTGACTTGGTTGTCCCACGGAGGCAACGGTATGATGAGCGACCTTACGGGCAGAGTGCAGACCGTGCTGGGCGCAATCGAACCCGAACTGTTGGGGGTCACTCTCACACACGAGCATCTCCTGGCGGACGGCTCTCCCATCAACGCCCCCCAACCACCCGCGCAGGTCACCGGCAAGCAGCTCTACTTCGAGGAACTCTCGCTGGAGAACGTAGGGCTGATACGTTACTACGCCGCACCGAATCTCGAAGACAGACGTCTCCTCGACGTCGACACCGCCATATCGGAGGCGACGCTGTTCGGGCAGCACGGTGGAGAGACTCTAGTGGACGTGACGCCCGTAGGCCTGGGAAGGGATCCTGTGGGCTTGTCCGTCGTTTCGCGCGCGACAGGCCTGAACGTCGTGATGGGGGGGTCTTACTACACCTCGAAAGCTCATCCGCCCGACATGGACAGCCGAACCGAGGATGACCTCGTCGAGCGTATGGTCCTCGACGTAACGGAGGGCGTGGACGGCACGGGCATTAGGAGCGGCATTCTTGGGGAAGTGGGGTGTTCCTGGCCCCTGACCGTCAACGAGCGCAAGGTGCTTCGCGCCACCGGCCGCGCCCAGCGGCTCACCGGAGCTCCCATAACGGTGCATCCAGGCCAGGGAGACGAGAGGGCTCCCATGGAGATACTGGAGGAGCTCGATGGAGCGGGCGCCGACCTCGGAAGGGTGATAATGGGCCACATTGAGCGCACCGTGTTTCGCAAGGAAGTGTTTCTGCGACTGGCAGAGAGCGGCTGTAACATCGAGTGGGACCTTTTCGGCAGGGAGGACTCCTTCCATGCTCTAAACCTGGGGATAGAGCTACCCGGCGAGGGCGCACGTATTGATCAAATCGCCTGGCTGAGCTCGCACGGATATGCCGACAAGATTCTGATTTCGCACGACATTGGGTCCAAGAGACATCTAGTCAGATATGGCGGACATGGATACTTCTACATTCTCCGGAACACGGTTCCTAGAATGCGAAACCACGGATTCACCGGGGACGATATCAGCCGAATCCTGGTCGAGAATCCCAGGAGGGTGTTGACATTCGCCCAGCCGAAGAGGGACTGACCGCGGCGGCGTGAATCGCGGGGGTGGGTTCGAGCCGGAACAGGGATAGCAAGGGGGCGAGACGTTGGACGTCGCCGAAATGAAAGGCAAAGTGCAAACGGTCTTGGGCGCCATCGCGCCGGAAGAGCTTGGTGTCACCGTGACGCACGAGCACCTTCTGATGAGCGGGGAGTGCTACTTCGTCGAGCCTGAGGAAGCCAGCAAGAGGGCATACGTGGATGCCCCGCTCACAGTTGACATGCTGGGGATCATTCGCCAGGTGCGGGAGCACAACTTGGACAATCGCAGGCTGTGGGACGTGCAGATCGCCATCGAGGAAGTGTCTCTCTACAAGCAGTTCGGTGGAAAGTCGCTTGTGGATGCAACGTCAATCGGCGTGGGTCGAGACCCCGTAGGACTGGCCCGAATTTCGCGGGCCACCGGACTCAACGTCATCATGGGGGCGGGATACTACGTGCCGCTATCTCATCCGGCGGACATGGCCAAAAGACCGACGACGAAATCGCCGCTGAGATGGTGCAGGACATCACCACCGGCGTGGGGTGGACGGGTATCCGGTCGGGCATCATTGGAGAGCTTGGCTGCGTATGGCCGATGGCCGAGAATGTGCGAAAGGTGCTGCGGGCCGCCGTCCACGCTCAGAACGAGACCGGGGCACCCATCCTTGTTCACCCGGGTGCGAATCCCGAGTCACCACTCGAGATAATCGACCTGATGGCCAAAGCAGGCGTCGATACCGAGCGACTGATTATGGGACACGTCGACGACCGCATTACCGACCTTGGGGCGCTGAGGGGACTGGCGGAAACTGGATGCTACATCGAGTACGACGGCTTTGGAACCGAGGACACCGCGATCAATCTTTCCATAACGAGCAGGACCTACAATCCGCCGAGTGACGATCAAAGGCTGGACAGGATCGAGTTTCTGGTAGCCGAGGGCTATCTGGACAAGATCGTGATCGCCCAAGACGTGTCGAACAAGTACCAGTACAGGCGATATGGGGGCAAGGGCTACGCCCACATACTCAACAACATAGTGCCGCGGCTAAGAAGAAGGGGCTTCAGCGAAACCCAGGTACAGGCCATCCTGGTGGACAATCCTCGGGACGTCCTAACGTTCCGGTAACGCCATCCACACTGAGCCGGACGGTTACCTGATTGGCGGTCTAGCCCTTGCGTCCGAAATTGATGGCCTGCTCCACAATGTCAAGGCCCACTTCCTCTCCCCAGGCGGCCAAGAGGTGTTGCGTAATCGGCTGTGGGACGCTTCCGTCGCCAATCTGTCGCTTGTCCACCCTGCTGACAGGGAGAATACAGGGGCTGGTTCCCGTGAAGAACACCTCGTCGGCAGTGTAGAGGTCATACGGTTGAAGGTTCTCCTGGCTCGCTGGTATGCCCAACTTGTGGGCAAGGTCGAACACCATCTGCCGGGATACGCTCTGGAGAATCGCGTCGTCGGGCGGCGCTCGTAAGACTCCGTCGGTCACAACAAATACGCTCCAGCCTGTTCCTTCAGTAAGGTTGCCGTTCGAGTCCAGTAGCAGCGCCCATCCCTCAGGGTCTATGTCTGCCACCTCCAACTCCGCCAGGTTGAAGTTCATGCGGCTGAAGTGTTTGATCTTCGGATCCAGGGAGTCGGCCGAGTAGCTCCGGGTTCGGGCAATTACCGCGTGCGCCCCATTCAGATAGGAAGGAAGGTACTTGTCCCAGTCAATGTCAAGGACCTTGACGCAGACGGTGGGCGGCCCCGCTGTGTGCGTCCAGCGGCCCGGTCCCCTGGTGACGAAAGTCCAGATCACGAAGTCCCCCGCAGCGGCTCTCAGGTGTTCATTGCGCTCGATGGCCTCCTCGTTTATGGCCAGCATCTCGTCTGGCGAAAGACCCGGATCAAGCCGTATGTACTTGAGAGAGCGATACAGACGGTCGACATGCTCCCTCATGCGAAAGCTCTTGCCGTTAAACGTGCGGCCGGCGTCGAAGACCGTGTCGCCCAGCAGGAAGCCGCGGTCGCTGGGATCGATCTTCACCTGGCTGAAGGGCATCCACTCACCATTGAAGTACGTTTGGTAGTCAGCCATCTCATCTCCCGCGTATCAGGCCTTCTATGCACCAAGTCATTGGGCTCGTACACTGTGGGTCTATGTGGGAATTACATCACGCGGCAGATGGGGTGTCAATCCGAAACACACCATCTGAGTCGCTGTTTGACACTTTAGCGAACCGCTTGTAGCCTATCGGGTACTGGTGAAGTGAGAGATATGGGAACAAAACTACTAACTGCGTCGCAGGCATTGGTGAACTTCCTGAAGCAGCAGTACGTAGAGCGGGATGGCGTAGAGCACCGCTTCTTCGCGGGTTGCGCAGGCATCTTCGGGCACGGAATCGTTGCCGGACTCGGCCAGGCGTTGCACCAGACACCAGACTTCCCCTACTTTCAGGGACGCAACGAGCAGGCTATCGTCCATATGGCCGTCGGCTTCGCGAAAATGCGCAATCGTCTCGGCTCCTTTGCTTGCACTGCCTCCATTGGTCCCGGCTCCACCAATCTGGTCACAGGGGCGGCTGGCGCGACCGTCAACCGATTGCCGGTGCTTCTTCTTCCCAGCGACATCTTTGCGCGTAGAATGGCGTCTCCTCATCTGCAAGCAATGGAGTCCGAGCATACGCTGGATATCTCCGTAAACGACTGTCTGAAGCCGGTTTCTCGCTATTGGGACCGGATCTATCGGCCAGAGCAACTCATCGCCGCGATGCTGCACTCCATGCGGGTGCTGACATCTCCCGCGGACACAGGGGCCGTCACGCTATGCCTGCCCCAGGACGTGCAGGCGGAGGCTTACCGCTACCCGGAGGAGCTGTTCGCCAAGCGAGTGTGGACGATTCCGCGCACGCCTCCCGACAAGGGGATGCTCGCGCGGGCGGCGGAGTGGATAAGAGGCAGTAAGACTCCGCTGATCGTCGCCGGAGGCGGGTGCATATACAGCGAGGCCACGGAGGCGCTCTCTGAGTTCGCTCGGAACACAGGCATACCGGTGGCGGAGACTCACGCAGGCAAGGGCTCTGTTCACTACCAGCACCCTCAGTCGGTCGGGACGCTGGGGGTGACAGGCGCGCTTGGGGGAAATCGCCTGGCACGGGACGCGGACCTGGTGGTGGGTATTGGAACGCGATACACCGACTTTACAACGTCCTCGAAGACTGCGTTCCAACATCCAGACGTTCGTTTTATCAACATCAATGTCGCCGAGATCGACGCGCACAAGCACAATGCACTGGCCCTCGTTGCCGATGCGCGAGCTGCGCTGGAAGAGTTGTCCGCCGCCGTGGCAGGCTTTCGCGTCACCGACGAGTACGTCGCCGCCGTCGCCCAACTGCGGCAGGAGTGGGACGACGAGGTCGAGGCGTACTATCATCCGGAGAGCGATGGGGACATTACGCAGGCCGAGGTTATCGGTGCCGTCAATTCGTTCTCAGGACCGCGCGACGTGGTCGTCTGCGCTTCCGGCAGCCTGACCGGCGACCTGCACAAGCTGTGGCGCACCAGGGACCCGAAGGGCTACCAGATGGAGCACGGCTACTCCACGATGGGATACGAGATCGCCGGGGGGCTAGGCGCGAAGATGGCCGCCCCCGACCGGGACGTGTACGTGTTGATGGGGGACGGGTGCTACCTGATGATGTCCTCGGAGATACTGACTTCGATCCAGGAAGGGATAAAGCTCACGATCGTGCTCCTTGACAACCACGGCTTCGCGAGCATCAACCGCCTTTCACACGCAACCGGGAGCGAGGGCTTCGGCACGGAGTTTCGCTCCCGGGGTGAAGACGGTCAGTTAAGCGGGGACTACCTGCCCATCGACTTCGCCGCCAGCGCCCGCGCCCTGGGCGCCCACACAATAAGGGTGGACGGTCGGGAGGAATTGCGGCGGGCCCTGATCGAAGCGAAGGAGTCCCCGCGAACCACTGTAATCGTAGTCGAGCCGGACCCCTCGCAAGCCGTGCGAAACTACGACTCCTGGTGGGACGTACCGATGTCCGAGGTCTCGGAAAGCGCCGCCGTGTTGAGGGCACGCGGAGAGTACGAAGAGACGGTCAAGAAGCAGCGCTACTATCTGTAAGTAGGTTGGGATGCGTCGGTCGGCCCCTCGCCCATCCACTGCACGAGTTCTATGCGAACGTTGTCGGGGCCTGTGATCTCGGCGGTCCTCACACCAGGGCGGGGCATGGCCGGTTCCTGGCTGAAACAGGCGCCTTTCGACCTGAGGTCGGCGACCGCCGCGTCCATGTCGTCGGTGCTGAGGCCAAAGTGGTCCACGCCGTAGTGAGGCCCAGCCGGTCCGTCGGCAAGTTCGCCCCCCGTAACGTGAACCCGCCGCCCGTTGAAATCCAGCATGACAGTCCTGACGCCCCCCGCCACCGGCGTAGCGATGACGGTGGCGCCGAACATTCGCCGGCAGAACTCGACCAGCCCGTCCGGGTCTCTACTCATCAGGTGAACGTGATCAAAGGTGTAGTCCGGCAATTCGCCTCCTGTTGCGTCTCGGTTATTCGCCGCGTTCCACCAGACACATGGCCGCGAGTCGGCTAGAGCTGCTGGCGAAGCTTGGGATCCAGCGTATCCCTAAGCCAGTCGCCGAACAGGTTCAGCGACAACACCGTCACCAGGATGGCCAGACCGGGCATGGTGGAGACCCACCAGGCTCCAGCGAGCACATCTCTTCCCTCGGCCACCAGCGAACCCCAGGCTGGTTCGGGTGGAGGAATGCCCGCGCCCAGAAAGCTCAGGCTCGCCTCCAGGATGATCACCAGGCCTACTTGGAGCGTGGCCACGACCGTTACGGTGTTGCGGACGCCCGGCCAAAGGTGCCTGATCAGTATGCGCGGGGTGGAGGCGCCGGCCACCTGCGCGAGGGCTATGTAGTCCATCTCCTTGAGCTTGAGCACCTCTCCGCGCACCATGCGTGCGAAGCGCACCCAGATCCACAGACCCATAATCAGCAGCAAGACTCCGAAGGAAGGGCCTAGGGCCACAACGAAGACCAGGGCGACCAGAATGAGCGGCAGGGCCATGAAGATGTCCACAACGCGCATTATCAGCTCATCGACCAGGCCTCCGTACCAGCCGGAGATCAGGCCCAGGATGGTGCCGATGCCCCCGCCTACCAGCAGCACAACCGCCGCAACCATGAGAGACACGCGCGCGCCGTAGCTGATTCTCGCGAATATGTCCCGGCCCTGCTGGTCGGTTCCAAGGATGTGGTCGCTGCTTCCCCCCTCCATCCACATGGGCGGGTGGAGCCGCTCGGAAAGTTCTCCGACCCTGGGGTTGTGCGATGACAACCAGGGAGCGAGCACGCCGTCGGCGACCACCAGCGTGAGAACCAGGACCGGAATGATGGGTAGGCGCCTGGCGTAACGCAGCAACACGGCCGGTCGCAGTCTGCTCACTCGAAGCGCCAGACTCAGCCTTGTTTCGTCGGCCATAACTCGTACTCAAGCACTATGCCAGGCGAATCCTGGGGTCTATGCGGGCATACAGCACGTCGACCAGAAATGCCGCTGCCAGGTATGCCATCGTAAATATGATGACCACCCCCTGAAGCAGCGTGTAATCGGCGTGCCTGACCGCTCGCCATGCGAGGTTGCCCAACCCGGGCCATGCGAACACAGTCTCCGTAATGAGAGACCCCGTCACCATGCTGCCGAGGGTGAGTCCGGCCATGGTGAGCGGGGGGATGAGAGCGTTCGGAAGGGTGTGCTTCCAAACGACGTCGCGGCCAGGGACGCCCTTAGACTTTGCAAACTTCACGTACTCTGAGTCCAGCTCGTCCAGCATCGCCGAGCGCATGATGCGAAGGTTAGCCGCCATGACGGCCCATCCAAACGTTACAGAGGGCAGGATGAAGCTTCGCCAGTCTTCTCTCCCGGCGTAGGGCAGCCACTCCAGCCGCACGGCAAAGAAGAAGATCAGCATTATGCCAATCCAGAAAGTTGGGGCCGACTGCCCTATCAGGGCGATTACCTTGCCCACCAGGTCCAGTCCGCCTCCACGTCTCACCGCACCGAGTATGCCCAGTGACATGCCGCCGATCAGGGAAAACGCGAATGCGCTCAGGCCCAGTTGCAGGGTGGCCGGCAGACGCTCGAGGATGACATCCATCACCGGGCGCCGCTCGGAGAACGAATTGCCCATGTCGCCTCTGAGAAGGCCCGTCAGGAACAGCCAGTACTGATGATGGACGGGCTTGTCCAGGCCCAGTTCTTCCCCGAGATTCTCCCAGTCCTCATCCGTTGCCCACGGATCCAGCATGAGAGACCTCGGGTCCCCTGCGATACGGGCCAGCAAGAAGACGACGATGGAGACGAGGAATAGAGTGACGAGAGTGACTGCTATGCGCCTTATCAGGAAGCGTGTCATGACATCTCAGTGCTCTATGCCTATCGCCTCAAGTAAGGAGAGCTCCAACCGATGGAGCGTTGTCTGTCGCGGTCGGAAAGCCGGGCAGGGGCGAAGCAGGTGGGACGAGGCTTTGGCCACGCCCACCTGCCAGCTCGGCCAGCAGCTTCCGGTCAGCTTGCCAGGAGCAAACCTGGGGGTGTTACTGGCGGTGCCTTGCCCATTCGAGTGCTGTCAGCGCTCGCGGGTCGCCCCGGTCCTGGTGGTCGGCAAACCACGGATCCAGGTCGGGCCCGAGAGGCCAAACGAGCGAAACGGTGTAGACTCCAGCCTCCAGCGAGTTGTCGAAGACGAACTGCGCTACCTCGCGCTGCTTGTCGAACCGCGCGGCCGTGTCGAATATCACCCTTGCCTCGCCCACAAGCCGGTCCACCGTCTCGTGTTCGAAGCCCATGTTGAAACCCGACGTGCTGAGCATCAAACCCATCAGACGAAGCGGCTCTCTTGTCGCATTGGTGCCATGGCAGTTGAGGTGGCTCCAATCTCGGCCTCGTATCAGTGGCGAGGCGCTCGCATAGGGCATCGGGGCCATTTCGACGCGAATGCCTACCTTCTCCAGCATACCGCCAATGGCAGTGCACGCCTGTACATCGCCCGGCACCTGGCGGGGATAGACCATAAGCCTGGCATCGAAGCCGTCGGGATAACCGGCCTCCGTCAGAAGTTGCTTCGCCATCTCAGGGTCGTAGGACCACTTGACACCCGGCGGCAGCTTGTCCTCCTTGTTCTCCCATCCCCACAACGTCAGCGGCTCGCCAAGACCCCTCACCAGTTCATTGACGATGGTCTCCCGGTCGATGGCGATTGTCATCGCCTTTCTGACCTTTCGCGCCTTCTCCCACTCAGGGGAGTTCACGTCTGCCGAGGAGGATATCCAGGGCAGGGAAGGGTCGTATCCGGGCCGTTCCGTGACGTAGTAGTTGCCGTATATGCCGAAGTGCATTGTGGCGCCCGGCGAGCTTTCCATCAGTTTCGCACCCGGAACCTTCTCCACCTCCGGCAGCGTGTCAAACGCCATGACGAATGTGTCCAGCCTTCTTGTCTGGAAGCCCGCTAACCTGGTAGTCTCCTCCGGCACTTCATGGAGCGTTAACTGTGCGAAGTCGGGAGTCTTGCGCCAGTGGTCTTCCACCGCCTCCCACGAGAAGAAGTCCGATGTCCGGTGTTCGGCCACATCCCAGGGGCCGGTGGTCGCGCAGTTGTCGGTGGCCGCCTCCCATCCGACTTCCTCCACCTGCTCTTGACTCAAAATGTAAGCACAGTACGGGCAGGACATCTCCGCCAACATGCCAACAGCGGGCTCGCCGGTGTTGACTCTAATGGTGTAATCGCCCTCGACTTCGACCGAGCCCTCCGGGTTCTGCCACATCCCTCTCAGCGCGCCTGCGCGCGGCAAGGCAGAGCCTTCTTCCGTACCCCTCATTATTGTGAAGACGACGTCTGCGGCGGTGAGTTCGCCGTATCCCTTGGTGAACGAGACTCCTCTGTTTAACTCGAACGTCCAGGTGAGCATGTCATCGGAGAGATCCCAGCTCCTGGCCAACTCGGGCACAATCTCGTCCCTGGTGTTGACGGTGAAGAGGGTTTCGTGGCCCTGCATGCCCACGTCCGCCACGCCAGCGGTGTGCTTGGGGTCGCATATGTAGGCCCCAAGCTCCGCTCTGCCGACGTCGATAGTGCCCTCCGGCTCGCCGGAAGGCTCGGCCATCACTGCAGCGGCCACGGCAGACTCGACCGCTCCCTGTATCTCCGTCTGCTGCGCGGCCAGTGCGCTCTCTATGGCCATGGCGACCTGATCTTCGGTTACGCCCGGCCTTGCCTCGAGGGCGCTCTGGATGGCCGCGGCGACCTGCTCCTCGGTGACGCCGGGCTGCTGTGCTCTGAGCGCCCTGGCGATCTCTGTCGCCACGTCCTCGGTGGTAACTCCGGGGCGTGCCTCCAGCGCGGTAGCGATGGCGGACGCCACGTCTTCGGCGGTAACACCAGGCCGATCGGCCAGGACCTTCGCAACCTCCGAAGCCACATCCTGAGTGCTGACACCGGGCTGGGCCGCGAGCGCCGACTGAATGGCGTTTGCCATATCTTCGGCCGTGACTCCCTGCGGCTGGTTCTCCAGTGCTTGCTGGACGATCGCGGAAATGTCAACCGGTGTCAGTGTCGGCACCGGGGTTGGCGCAGGCTCCTCCTCGCCGCAGGCCAACACGCTCATCATCAGCAGCAACACCGCCGGAATTGCCAATAGGAACTTGTGCTTTTCGAGCCAGGTAGCCAAAGTTGGGCCTCCTTCCGGTTGAGCGGTTGCCTTAAGGACCCTTACGCTTCCTCGAGTGATCAAGTAGCGAGTGTCGTAGCTCAGAATTGCTCTGGAAGCGTTTCACAGCGTAGAACTAGTGTGAACACTCCTCTTCGCGGGACAGGGGTATTAGGACGTTCCCAGACCACAAGCTGTGTGGCAATTGCCTAGCGAACTGTGAGTCGGGTCGGGATTGACGCAGGCTATCACAGGGGTGATAGGGTGTCAACGACAGCTCACGCTTACGAGCGATGGTGTGTCACACCCGGATCGTGTGTCCCCAGATGTGTGCCCAGAATACACAGACTCTGGCCTGGACTTCAGGTTATCCCCCAGCCTTTGGTCGCATCGACCGACTGGCCGACTGGACGCGGCATGAGTTACCAAAGGCGTCAGTTTCGGGTGTGGAGGACCCGGCTCAGTAGGAAACTCTATGTAACTGGTAACCGGCTTGGGTACAAGATGCTCAAGAGATTCGTAAGACTCTCCGGTAGAATCGAGGGATAGTGTACACCGTTCACTGTTAGCCTATGTGGCTAGACCGCGAGAGTCCAGGATCGACGCTGGGGATGAGGTTATCCCCGGGGCAGTCCTGTGTACATTCAACTCCGATGTGGTGAGATGGAACCAAGGGGAATAGAACTACTGCGGCACTTGGGATTCGGACTTAGGTATGCATCCCCCAGTTGTAAGTAGGAATTCCCACAATTCGTGCCCCAAGGACTAGAGATAGGGGGAATCGGAGTTAGCTGTAAAACAAGCATACATATGAACTTGTTCCCACATCTGTTACCACAGAATCGGCTGTAATGGTCAGTTCGAGTCTTCCTTGGTGCGCCGGACGGGACTCAAGCCCCAGGCCATGACGTCGCTGGTTATGGCCGGCGAGTACGCCACCATGGGCATCTATCCAAAAGGCCACCTGATGCAGTTCATGCGGCCACGGCTGGACTCCGGCGTGCTGCCCACCACGAACGTCATAGCGTCAGACGTCCGGGCCATACCCTCGGCGGTGCGCATGCCCCGGTCCCACGACTGGCGGTAGTGCCCGGACGCGGTACGCGGAGCGGCTAGCGTTCGGCGTAGACTTCCTGGGCGACGCGGACGGCGTTGGCGGCGGTGGGCCAGCCGGCGTAGAAGGCCATGTGGACTATGACCTCGGCTATCTCCTCTTTCGTAACACCGTTGTCTAGCGCGCGGCCTATGTGTCCACGGAGCTGATCGGTACGGTAGAGCGCAGTGAGGACGGCGACGGTGATGAGGCTGCGGTCGCGCTTGGAGAGGGCCTCGCGCTCCCAGATGTCGCCGAACACGACGTCGGCGGTTAGCTCGGCGAGCTTGGGGGCGATTTCGGCCATGATTTCGCGTGAGGTGGTCATGTGGGGTCTCCTTTGGGGGGCTTAGGTGTCGAAGCCGGTTTCGGCGGCCCACGCCTGGACGCCGCGGCGGAATGCCAGGGCACCCATGGGAGCGATGACGGCCTGAAGGGCCTCCAGTATCTCCCGCGGCGTGGCGCCCTCGTCCAGCGCGAGGCGGACGTGTAGCTGGATCTGCTCGACGTCGGCCCGCAACGCGGCCTCCACGACTATCTGCAACAACTCCTTGGTTTTGCGGTCGAGCGTGCGTTGGCCGGTGTAGGTGGCCTCGATGAACTCGCCGTACTTCTTGGCCCACTCCAGGTCGGCCTCGGCCAGGATACGGTGCATCTCCAGGGTATAGCCGCGGCTCTGCTGCATTCGCGCCAGGTACTCGTTCGCGTTCTCGGTGGTCATGGGGATATGCCTCCAAATCCGGGTATCCGGGACTCGCTATAGCACCACGACGGAGCGGAGCACCTCGCCGCGCTCCATCCTGTGGAAGGCCTCCTCGACGTCGCCCAGTCCTATAGTCTCCGAAACGAACCCGTCCAGGTCCAGCCGGCCCTGCAGGTACAGGTCGATGTACAGCGGGAAGTCACGGGTTGGCAGGCAGTCGCCGTACCAGGACGACTTGAGCGAGCCGCCCCTGCCGAACACCTCCAGCAGCGGCAGCTCGATGGTCATGTCCGGGCTGGGCACTCCCACGAGCACGACGGTGCCGGCGAGGTCGCGGGCGAAGAACGCCTGCTCGTAGGTCGCGGGGTTGCCCACCGCCTCTATCGCCACGTTCACGCCGTTGCCGTGCGTGATCTCGCGAATCGCCTCCACGGCGTCGGTCTGGGTCGAGTTGACGGTGTGCGTCGCGCCGAAGCCCTTTGCCCACTCCAGCTTGCGGTCGTCGATGTCCACGGCGATTATGGTGTGGGCGCCCGCGAGCCGCGAGCCGGCGATGGCCGCGTCGCCCACGCCGCCGCATCCGATGACGGCCACCGAGTCACCGCGCGAGACGCCGCCGGTGTTGATGGCCGCGCCCAGGCCCGCCATGATGCCGCAGCCCAGCAGGCCCGCCGCCTCGGGCCGCGCCCGCGAGTCCACCCTCACGGCCTGGCCGGCGTCCACGAGCGTAAGCTCGGCGAACGCGCCGATGCCCAGCGCGGGCGAGACCGGCGAGCCGTCGGCGAGCGTCATCTGCCGGCGGGCGTTGCGGCTGTCGAAGCAGTACCAGGGCCTGCCGCGCAGGCAGGAGCGGCACCCGCTGCACGGCGAACGCCAGGCCAGGATCACGGAGTCGCCGACGGACAGGTGGCCGACCCCGTCGCCGATCTCTTCCACGACGCCCGCCGCCTCGTGTCCGAGGAAGAAGGGGAAATCGTCGTTGATCGCGCCCTCGCGGTAGTGCAGGTCGGTGTGGCACACGCCGCACGCCTTCACGCGGACGAGCGCCTCGCCCGGACCGGGATCAGGCACCAGGATCGTCTCCAGCGTCACCTCGGCGCCCCTGGCGCGGGCGACGACTCCCTGTACTTCGTTGACCATGCGTCACCTCCGTTCGCGGTTAGATGAGCGTGTCCGCCGCGCTACTCGTTCCCGTCGCCGACCGCCGGCCTGCGGGCGGCCCGCGCGCTTTCCGTGCCGGATGCCTCGGCCCGCTGGGCAGGCGAATCTCCGCCCTGGCGGCGGCGCGCGCCACCGATGATGTACCCCAGCGGATTGCCGTTGCGCCTGCCGGCGGTCGCCATCTCGCGGCGGCGGGAAGGCTGTGGCGGAGTGGGCTTCCGCGCCAGCAGGAACAGCATGCCCCCGATGCAGTTCAGTCCCGCGATTATCAGAAAGGCCAGCGTGTAGTCGCCATATCTGTCGTACAGGATGCCCGGGAACACCGGCGCGGCCAGCAGCAGCACGTTCATCGGCACCTGCGATATGCCCATTATGGTGCCGAAAGAGCGCCGCCCGAAGTACTCGCCGCGTATGGACGTGGTGAGCGGGCTGCGTCCGCCGAAGCCGATGCCGAACAGCACCGCGAACCCGAACGCCATCCAGACCTCCGTCGCGAAGGTGAGCACCAGCAGCGACAAGGCCTGCACCATGGTGAAGATGAACAGCCCCACGTTCTTCGGAATCGTGTCGCCGATGTAGCCGCCGATTATCTGGAAGATCATGGAGGAGACGGTGTAGGTGGACACGACCCAGGCGGCCTGGGGCAGCGTGAGGCCCTGGTCGGTGAGCATGGGGGCGAGGTGGGCCATTATTGCGATGATTGCCATCGAGGTGAAGCCGTGCCCGATCGCGATCAGCCAGAAGGTGCGGGTGCGAAGCGCCTGCGAGGCGGTGAACTCGACAGTGGGGGACAGCCGGGAGGTGCGGCCAGGGTTCTCGCGGCGCCGCTCGACGTCGTCTCGGCGTTCGCCGTCCGGCAGCATCCCATAGTCCTCCGGCCGGTTGCGAATTATCCGCGAGATAGGGAACGCGAGGCCGATAGCCACCATGCCGATTATCATGGCCGTCAAGCTCCAGCCCAGGTTGTCGTCCTGTGGGTCTACCGCCCACGCGATGACCGGGATGAGCCACAGCGCGCCGAACTTCGCCACGGACGCCGACCACCCCATGGCCTTGGAGCGGTTCCGGTTGAACCAGTTGTTGAGCATGGCGTTCAGCGGGAGCCAGCCCCCGATGCCCTGTCCCAATGCCATTATCAGGAACGCGACGTAGAACATCCACAGGTAGCGCACCTGGGACATGTACAGAAACCCGCCGCCCATGATGGTTAGGCCGATGAGCACCATGCGGCGCGTGCCCATACGGTCCACGAGCCAGCCCTCGATGGGGCCGAGGATGCCGCCCTCGATGCGGGTGAACGCGAAGGCGAGCGAAAGCTGGGTGCGGTTCCAGCCGAACGCGCTTTCCATCGCCACGAACCACATGCCCATGGAGTGGAACAGCGGCACGCTGGTGATGATGTGCGTGAATCCGGTGGCCGGTACGAGCCACCAGCCGTAGTAGGTGCCGCGTATGCGCTGGACGAGTATGCTGAACAGACTTAGCAAAGCTCTGTCGGGTCCCTTCCGCGCCTGGACACGAGATAGGCGGTGGTCGCACGCCAAACGCAGGCCAGTATACCACAGCCGCGAATGGCGCCCCTCTCCAGCGAGTCTGGCCCGGTTCGCCGGGAATGGCGTATACTTGAGACAGTCGTAAGAAGATTGCAGTCGGGGAGGTACGGTCTAAGATATGATTATGGTTCGGCGAGTGTACATGCCCAGGCCGGGCGAGGGCGGCAAGCTGCTCAGGATCGTGAGACAGATCAATGCCGAGACGGTGAACGCCGGATTCCCCCCGCTGTCCGTCTACACCCAGACGCACGGTCCGCACGGGATGGTCGTCACCGAGCAGCAGTGGGAGTCGCTGGCGGCCTACGAGGAGTCCCGCGACCGCGTGCGGCAGACGCCCGCGATAACCGGCACGTTCAGCGAGGCGTACCCGCTGCTGGCCGAGACGCACCTCACAGAGATCTACCGGCGGGTGGAGTAGGGGAAAACTGAAAGGACATCGCAATGGCGATTCAAGAACACATCGAGATCAGGGAGATCGTGAAGGAGCGGTACGCCGAAGTGGCGAGAGGCGCCATCGACTGCTGCGAGGGCTCGTGCTGCGGAGAGGCGGAGACGAACCTGTACACGCTGCAGGAGGTGGAGGGGCTGCCGACAGAGGCGGTGATGGCGTCCGCCGGCTGCGGCAACCCCACCGCCATCGGCGCGCTGAACGCAGGCGAGACGGTGGTCGACTTCGGAAGCGGCGGGGGCATCGACTGCTTCCTCGCCGCCAGAGCCGTGGGCCCGCAGGGCGCCGTCATCGGCGTGGACATGACGCCGGACATGGTCGCCCTGGCGCGCGAGAACGCGATCAAGCTGGGCGCGGCGAATGTGGAGTTCCACCTGTCGGAGATGGAGAATACCCCCATCGACGCCGAGAGCGTGGACGTGATCATCTCCAACTGCGTGATCAACCTGTCCCCGGACAAAGACGCGGTGTTTCGGGAGGCGTTCCGGATCCTCAAGCCGGGCGGCCGCGTCTACATATCGGACCTGCTGCTCGTCGACGACCTGCCCGACGAGGCGAAGGCCGACATGAGCAACTGGGTGTCCTGCATCGGCGGCGCCGAGCCGGTGGACGTGTACCTCGGCAGGATGCGCGCCGCCGGGTTCGCGCGCGCCGAGATCACCGCGGACACGCCGTGGGAGGGCAGCGAGCAGTGGGCCTCCTACGCGCACAGCATGAACATACTCGCCCACAAGCCGGCCTACTGAATTGTCCCTTTCCCCCTTCCACATAGTCCCTTCCCCCTCGCAGGGGGAAGAGCCTGCCCTGAGCCTGCCGAACGGGTCAGGATGGGGGTGAGAGGACTATACGAAAAAGGAGAAGCGCCCAAACGGGCGCTTCTCCCATTCTTCCCTCCGGTTGCAGCCGCCAAGCTAGACGTGAACTTCGTTCCTGTTGGATCCCTGAGGGGCGTAGCTGGAGTTGGCGGCCTGGCCCCTGTTGTCGACGCGCAGGGAGTCGATGCCCCGGCGCACCTGGCCGAGAACGTCGGCGAGGTGGGACTCCAGGTTGAAGAGCACTTCGCGGGCGTACTGGTCCGCGCCCTCTCGCCGCATAGCCGCCGCGATGTCGGACTCGCCCATGAATCGCTGAGCGCGGCGCTGTGCGTCGTCGATGATCTGGTTAGCCTCCTGGCGCGCCTTCTCCTTGACCTGCTCCGCCTGCTCGTGCGACTCCCTCAGCACCTCGGACTCGCTCACTCTGGCATTGAACTCGTTCTCCGCCTCGATGGTGAGAGACGAGGCCTGCTGCTCCGCCGCGCCCTTGATGCGCTGCGCCTCCAGGTAGGCCTGGCTGATGATGCTGTCCTTCTGCTTCAGGATCTCGTCGGATTCCTGCATGTTGGCCGGAACGGAGCGGCCCGCCTGCTCGGCCATCTCGATGAGCTGTTCGAGCTGATCGATCTCCACCATCACCTTGCGCCGGAAGCCGGGCATCCGCGTGCCCGTGGCCGCCATTTGCCTGAGTTCGTTGGTTACTGCGTTGATGTTGCTGATGATGCTCCTCCTTTTGCTAGCGCTGTTCCTTCGCCTATCGCGTTCGTTATGTTATGAGCTTGGCCTCGAGCGCCTCCGCGACGTGCGGCGGCACCAGGTTGTCGACGTTGGCCCCCAGCGATACGACCTCTTTTATCCGGCTGGAAAACACGAACTGGTAGTCCAGTGAGCTCATCATGCACACCACGTCGATTTCGGGGTCCAGATTGCGCCACATCAACGCCATCTCGAACTCCAGCTCGAAGTCGAATCCCGCCCGGAGACCCCTCAGAATGAACTGTGCCCCCTGGCGATGGGCCACTTTAGGCGCCAGTCCCGTGAACGGCACGACGTCCACGTTCGGCAGGTGGCTCACGCTTCGCCGGAACAGCTCCACGCGCTCCTCCGTGCTGAACAGCAGCCTCTTCGTAGGAGGCGAGTCGTACACGCAGATGACCAGCTCGTCGAACAACTGCGACGCCCTTGTGGCGATGTCCACGTGGCCGTTGTGGGCCGGATCGAAGCTGCCCGGGTATATCGCCTTAGCCACCGTTTTCACCTACCTTGTAAAACGTTATCGACGTGTCGCCGTACCGTCGGCTCTCCACGCGCCTCAGGCTCCCGTAGCCCGCCTCCAGCGGCTGGCCGCTCCGGTGCTCCGCCACCACCACGCCGCCCTCGGACACCAGCCCCCGCTCGGCAAGCCGCGTCAGCGTCGCCTGCCACGGCGCCGCCCGGTACGGCGGGTCCGCCATCACAAGCCCGTACTCTCCGCGCATCCCCCCCAGCACACGATCTACCCGGCCGCACAGCACCCGGCCCCGGTCGTCCAGACCCAACTCGCCGAGATTGCCGGCCAACTGGCGGCACCTCCTGCCGTCGGACTCCACGAAGTCCGCCCAGGCCGCTCCCCGGCTCAGCGCCTCTATGCCAAGAGCGCCGGTCCCCGCGTAAAGGTCGAGCACTCGCACCCCCTCTATGGCCGACCGGCCCAGTATCGAAAACAGCGCGCCGCGCACCCTTTCGGACGTTGGCCGCAGGCCCCGTTGGCGATCCGTGCGGATCAGCCTTCCCCTGTGCGTTCCTCCCGAAATTCTGACGCTCATGGGCCGTAGGGCCCTCCACGTATGTCCTGCTGCGCCGCTTCGTCCCGGCGCCGGCCGCGATAGCGAGCGAAATGCGTGAGCCACGGTCGACAGGCGAGTGGCCGGGCGGGACTCTGCGACGCTAACAAAGATTAACAACGGCCAATTTCAGGATTAAAGCGCGTTTTGTACACGTTTTTGACGAGTTATATATTCGGCACCGCTTTTCGACCTGTCCATCGGCTTCGCGCAGCCGCGGGGTCTTTCCGTTGCCGCCCGCCGCCCGCCTTCCCGATTGCGGCATGGCGCAGAGCTAACGTGCCGGACGGGCGACGGCGCGTTAGCTCTGCCTCGTCAGGCTACCGCTGGCGTCTCCTCCTCCACCAGAGGTACACTCCGCCGGCTGTGCCTGCCGCCCCCAGGAGCGCCAGGAGAGCGATGAGCCATGCGGGTAGGCCGCCCTCCGGTTCGGGCGCCGGCTCCGGCGTGGGTGTGGCCGTAGGCTCCGGCGTGGGCGTTGCCGTGGCTGCCAGCGCGAGCGCGGCCGTGGGTTCCGGCGTGTGCGTGGCGGTTGGCTCCGGCGTAGGCGTAGGTGTCGCGATAGGTTCCGGCGTGGGCGTGGGTTCCGGCGTGGGTGTCGCGGTTGGCTCCGGCGTAGGCGTAGGCGTCGCGGTAGGTTCCGGCGTGGGTGTGGGTTCCGGCGTGGGTGTCGCGGTTGGCTCCGGCGTAGGCGTAGGCGTCGCGGTGGGTTCGGGTGTGGGCGTATGCGTCGCGGTGGGTTCCGGTGTGGGCGTATGCGTCGCGGTGGGTTCGGGTGTGGGCGTGTGTGTCGCGGTGGGTTCCGGCGTGGGCGTCGCGGTTGGCTCAGGCGTGGGCGTGGCCGTGGGCTCCGGCGTGGGTGTCGCGGTAGGTTCCGGCGTGGGCGTGGCCGTAGGCTCCGGCGTGGGCGTCGCGGTGGGTTCGGGCGTGGGCGTCTCGGTGGCCTCCTGTTGTAGAGAAGGCGGCTGCGGGCTGGGTTGCGGCTGCGGAGCCGGCCGCGAGACCCTCGCATCACTCCCTAAGAACTGCACCGCGGGCCTGACGGGGACGCTTTCCGTGGCTATTCGGCTCCACAACGAGCCCAGATCGGACCGCAATCGCATCGGCCACGAGCCGCCCGCGAACCTGTGGGTCTCGCCGTGGACGTACACGGTGTGGTCTGCCTTGAATGCGTCCGGCGCCCCTATGTTCAGGCTGAGGTACACGTGGTCGCCCTGGGTGTAGACCGCGGTGATGGCGCCGGGTCTTCCCTGGAACGTGAAGTCGTCGTCGTCCAGCGCGCTGGTGCACCGCTTGGCCGCGTCGGTGTGTGTGTTGTCGCAGCCGGTCTTCCCATCGCCCAGGTCATGCAGCGTCATCTTGGTGTACCAATCCCTTAGCCGCTGCCCGTGCTCGGCGGGGAAGGGGATGACCGTGCCCGCGCCCCAGCAGACGAGGGAGTCGCCGCGGTCGATGGCGCACATGTGGCCGGATCCGGCGCCCAGGCTCTTGAAGCCACTCATGGCCCGGATCTCCGCGCTGGGCAGGTACTGGCTCTTCTCGTTGTTCCAGCAGTCCAGCTTCCCGTCGCTCTGCCGGATGGCGCAGTTGGGGTTCCCGCCCGTGGCGATGTCCGCGTAGTTGACGTTGCCGAAGCCCTGGGCGTCGCTTCCCCAGCCCGGCACCGCGTACCGGCCGTCGGAGTGGTAGCCCCAGCAGACGGCCTTCTTGTCCTCGCGGATGGCGCACGTGTGGCCCTCACCCGCGGTGATGTCGATGTAGCGGTGTGCGCCGCTCGGCGGGGTCGTCGAGGTGTGGTTGCCCTTGCCGCCGATGTCGTCGGGCGTGCCGTCGCTGTCGCGGTCGAAGAACACCGCCTCCCCCCAGCACTCCACGCTCTTGTCGTCGCTCTTGATGGCGCAGGCGTGCGTCGCGCCCACGGCGACGCGGGAGAAGCTGCCGCTGGGGACCGTCAGGCGGTCGTGGGTATCGGGTGTAGCGTTGCCGCCCCAGCACACCAGCGTGCCGTCCGTCTTGACGCCACACGTCAGGTCCGGGCCCGCGTCCAGGTCGGTGAACGTGGTGGTAGTCGCGGCGGAGGGCACGACGGCATGGAGGTACCTGAGGTACTCTGTTCCCGACAGGAACACGCCGCCCCAGCACTGGACCGTGCCGTCCGCCTTTATGGCGCAGGCGTGGGTGTTGTCGGCGGCGACCTTGGTGAACGTTCCCGTTGTCGGCGTCTCCTGTATCACCCGGTTGCCGTCGTTGCCCCAGCAGACGATGCTCTTGTCCGTCTTCAGCGCGCAGCCGAAGTTGCTCCCGCCGTCGACTTGGGTGAAGTCGCCGCCGGGCGGGGCGGTCACGCCGTGGTCGCCGATGCCCCAGCAGGTGAGCTCATGGGAGAAGTCCATGACGCAGTTGGCGAAGCCGCCGACGGAGATGTTCTGCGCGGAGACGCGGCCGGGGGTGTCCGTCTGGGGAGGGTAGGCGAGCTTCCAGCCCCAGCAGTGGATTTCGTGGTTGCGCGCGATGCCGCACCCGTACAGATCGGTGGTGCTCATCTCGATGGAGGTGAACCTGACGCCAGGCGGCGCGGTGTTGATCTGCGTGTTGACAGCCCGCTGGTCGGGGTCTGAAGGGTGGATAAAGGTGTTGTAGCTCGAATGGCCGCCCCAGCACTCCACCGAGCCGTTGACGGCCAGCGCGCAGCCGTTGAACGTGGTCAGCGTGACGTCGATGAACGGCCCCGCGCCGTCGGGTCCGTCCGAGCGGTTGTGGGATATGCGGCCCCAGCAGGTGACGCTGCCGCCCTGGCTGAGATCCGCGCCGCGGATGCCGCACGCGTGCGCAAAGCCCGCCTCCACCATGAGCCAGTCGGTGATCGCCGCGCCGCTCTCCTTGGGTATCACCAGGCGGTCGTCGCCGGCCTTGCCCCAGCAGGCCATCGTGCCGTCGGTCTTGATGGCGCAGGCGTGGTAGTTGCCCACGCTCAGGGACCCCGCCCTGAACTTGACCGACTCGGGCGGCGTGTTCACCCAGCCCGTATAGCCGGTCTGCGTCGTCCGCGCCGTCCACGTGTCCCAGTCCTCGTTGTCTGTCTCCCGGTTCGTGCCGTTGTCCCGCTCCGGGTAGCCCCAGCACATGACGCTGCCGTTCGTCTTGATGCCGCACGTGAGGAACGACCCGGCGGAGACCTGGAGGAAGGTCTCATCGCGGTAGGCCCAGTCGCCCCAGTCGCTCACCTGCCCGGCGGAGTCCTCGCCCCAGCAGGTGACCTTCCCCTCGCTGTCGAGCACGCAGGCGTGGTTCTGGCCGACCTCGATCTGGCGGAGGGAGGTCTGGGCGGAAACCGGCTGCGCGCCGGTTCCCAGTTCCACGACGGCGAACAGAGCCAAAGCGAACAAGAGGCCCAGCGGCAAAACGGCCCGCATCAAGCCTGCCCTGCGCGGGGGGCTGAATTTGGGTGTGCGATTAGCTTGGAAAGGCGCATCGACATTCGGCATCTTGGTTGTGATACGACCAGATGCAGGAGACTCTCGATGCGCCTTCCCAGAGAATGCTGTCAGACGCAAAAAACGATTGAAACGCATTTACCTCACCAAGACATGACCGTCATCGTGCTCTACGGCCGGGGGATTGCCAGTCCCAAAGTGTGGCGTCAGATACGGGATCAGGGCTGGCGCCCCTCCTCGGCGTTCATGCGCGGCATCGCGCGAACACCCCAACCTATCGACTGTCTTGACAGCGCAGGGTACCAATGTGCGCCATAACAGGCTAGGTTTTGAATAGCCTAGTTACTATCTATTTTCTGAGAAAAAACATAATCATAGTCAAAAATCCAATGACCCCGGTACAGCCGCAGGGCCATTCCATTTTCATTCTCCGTTGTGGCAGCTTGCCGGCGGCTCGGAGCGACGGCGTCCCTTCTCCCGCGCCAACCTGTAGGGGCGGAGCGTGCCCTGAGCCATGTCTTGAGCAGAGCCGAAGGATTGCCGAATGGGTTTCAAACCCGCCCGCCGAGCGCGAGAACGCCCATGCCCCCACGCCCCTTGGCCGGAACCACCCCGAAAATCGTGTCCCAAACCTTCCCAACCCCGTAACCCAAACGCCACACCCCTTCCCAACCGTGTCACAGAAATTCCCACCCTCAGGCCATTCCCGCGATCTTATGTCAAGTAACCCCGCCTTCCGCTTGTCCCTTCCCCCTTGATGGGGGAAGGTTAGGATGGGGGTGACGGCTCAGGCACAACCCAGGAATTAGCCAAGCCTATCCCTGTCAGGACGCGTCTGTGTGCGCCTGTGAGCCCCAGATCCACCGCCTAGTTACAAAAGGAGGCCTCGTTGGAGCCGGCCGCAAAGCCGGCTATGATGGTAGTGAACAACAACAAGCCATCACCAACGAGGTGCGACTATTATGTATCAGGGGACGCTTCCTTTCCACTACGAAGAGGAGAACGAGTCCACGGGCATGACGGCGTTGGCGGGTCTGCCGGCGTATCTGGACTTGGCCTCTGTGGCGCGATTGGGGGAGTCGGTGCGCCGTCACGTGGGAGTGAGAGAGGGCGCCCAGGGATGGACCGACGCCCAGATGGTGACGGCGCTGGCGATGCTGAACCTTGCAGGCGGGGAGTCTGTGGACGACCTGCGGCTACTGGAGAAGGACGAGGGATTGGGAAGGGCGGTGTCGGTTGCGGAGTCTCACCGGATGAGGCGCACAGAGCGCAGGGCGCA
This sequence comes from Dehalococcoidia bacterium, assembly GCA_965203135.1. Taxonomy (GTDB): domain Bacteria; phylum Chloroflexota; class Dehalococcoidia; order Lucifugimonadales; family CATOSD01; genus CATOSD01. Next base: position 125,508 of record CBDBBO010000001.1, read on the forward strand.
GCGCGACAGGTGGCGTGTACACAAGAGTCGCGCGGCGCCGTCGCCCACGGCGGTGTTCAGGTATCTGGGCAGTTTCCACGACGAGGCGGAGGAGGCCGGGAGGCGGCCTGAGGGCGCGTTCATACCGGAGGCCAACGACGCGCTGAGGGGGCTTGGGAGAGTCAACGCGGAGTTGGTGGGGTTCGCGGGGAGACATTCGGGACACACCGAGGCGACGTTGGACATGGACGCGACGCTGATAGGGACCAACAAGCGCCAGGCGAGGCACTGCTACAAAAAGTACCGGGCATACCAGCCACTGACCACCTACTGGCATGAGGCCGACCTTGTGGTGCGCTCGGAGTTCAGAGACGGCAACGTGAACGCGGGCTACGAGCAGTTGAGGGTGTTGAAGGAGTCTCTGGAGCGTTTGCCCGCGGGGGTGAACAAGGCGATGATGAGGTCTGACTCGGCGGGCTACCAGAAGGAGCTTCTGAGGTACTGCGCAGAGGGGCGGGATGAGCGGTTCGGAGTGATCGAGTTCTGTGTGGGAGTGAACGTGATGGCGGAGTTCAGGGAGGCGGTGAGTGAGGTTGCGGAGGAGGAATGGCGCGATCTATACCGCACGGATGGTGAGCGCACCGGCCAGCAGTACGCCGAGGTGTGCTACGTGACAAGTTGGACCGGATACAGCAAGAACAGTCCCGACTACCGCTTCATCGCGATTAAGGAAGCCTGTGAGGAACCCGCCGCTGTTCGACGTGGAAGAGGAGAAGTTGTCGGTTCCCATCATGGAGATGGGGGATGGCAACTGGTACAAGGTGACGGGAGTGGTGACGAACCGGGAGTTGCCCGGGGATGAGCTGATCGCGTGGTACAGGCAGAGGTGCGGCAAGAGCCTGCCCTGAGCCTGTCGAAGGGGCGAGGAGGTGCATTCGGTGCTGAAGGAGGACCTTGCGGGGGGCAGGCTGCCGTCGGGGAAGTTCGGGGCGAACGCGGCGTGGTGGGCGATAGTGGTGTTGGCGTTCAATCTGAACTCGGCGATGAAGCGGCTCGCGCTGGGAGAACAGTGGGTGAGCAAACGTCTGAAAGCGGTGCGCTTCGGGGTCATCTGCGTTGCCGGACGAGTGGTCAGACACGCAAGGAGGCTGATCATACGTCTGGCCAGAGGGCACCCAACCTATCAGTTGCTCGTCGATGCGCGTCGCAGGATACAGGCCCTGGCCAATACGCCGCTCCGAGCCTGACCCTCCAGAGGAATCCGTCCACGATCCAGGCGACTGAACCGAAGTCGCCGGCCACGCTGTGTCCGAAAGCCGCCCAGAACACTCCCCACACCGCTGATGGGACCGTCGCACGCCACCCAAACCATCGCAGCGGCCTCCCCTGTGCCAACCGACCGACCCTGAACCGCACATCCACCCTCGCCACAACATCACAAGACTCCCCCGCGAAAGTCAGGCGGTGGATCTGGGGAGGCCAACCCCCATTGACAACCCCGCACATGCGTACTATTATCTACTCATCGAAGAAGCGCCTCCCCAGGCGCTCCTCCCCGTAGCCGGCCCGACGAGACCTGCCGGATGGCCCAGATCCGAGGTCTCCCAGCTATGGACTGGAACGAAGTGAACGGAATGGAACACTTTTTTCCGGTTTTTTTGTTCCACCGCCGGCTCCTCGCGGTCAGTTTGACTGTGACCCCTGTGAGAAGTACACTTCGCCAAAGAGAGGCGCGGTTCGCCGTGGCCGGGCGGATGCGATCTGCCAAAGTGACGTGGATGCGCCGCAAGCGCAAGGAGAGGATGCAGTGATTTCACTCAGACGCACGCAACTCAAGGCTCTGTGGATTGTGGGGACCGTGCTGCTCCTGTCTGTGCTCGCAGTGGCCTGCGGGTCGGCGGAGGAACCGGCCGAGCCTACCCCCACCGCGACGCCTCCCGCCGCCCCCACGCCCTCGCTGGGCGGCGTGCTACCCGCACAGCCCGACCCGACGCCCGTGCCCGCGCCGACAGCGGCGCCCGCCGTTGCGCCCGCGCCCCAGGCGACCCCCACCCAGGCCGCCGCAGTCGTTATGCAGGAGCCGTCCGTCGATGACAAGTACGGCGGCACGCTCAGGTGGGTGCCCTCTCACAGCTTCACCACCACCGACCCCACCAGCAGCCTGGCCCTCGTCAATGGGCTGTCGTTCATGGTCTACGACACGCTGCTGGCCTGGGATAAGGACGGCGCCCTGCACCCGCAGGCGCTCGATACCTGGTCCGTCGAGGACGGCGGCAAGCGATTCGTGCTGACCCTGCGCGACGGCCAGTCCTTCCACGACGGCCGCCCCGTCACCGTCGAGGACGTGCTCGCCTCGTTCGACCGCTGGCGCAACGCCGACTCCTACGGCCCGTTCATCAACCCCACCCTGACCCGGGCGGAAAAGGTGGACGACAAGACGATGCTGTTCGAGTTCAGCGAGCCCAACGGCGTCTTCATTCCCGCCCTCGGCAAGGGCGACGGCCCCGTCCCCGTGATCCATCCCATCGACGAGGCGATGATCCCCGGCAGCGAGCCGGTGATTACTCATGTCGGCTCCGGCCCCTACGTCTTCGCCGAGTGGCAGGTCACCCACAAGCTGCGGCTCGAAAGGTTCGAAAACTACGTGCCCCGCGACGAGCCGGGCGACAGCACCTCCGGCGCCAAGATCGCCTATTTCGACGTGCTGGACGCCACCGAGATCCCGGACCAGGAAGTGCGCGTGGCCGCGATCCAGAACGGCGAGGTGGACTTCCTCCACTCGATCGACACCGACTTCTACGATGGGCTGGTACAGGTGCCCGACCTGCAGCTCTACTTCGCCAAGCCGGGCGGACAGCCCCTGTTCTGGATACAGAAGCTGTACCCGCCGCTCGACAACTCGCTCGAGGGCAGGAAGCTGCGCCAGGCCATTGCCGCCGTCATCGACCCCGAGGAGATGATGACCGCCATCGCCGGCCCGCCCGACCTGTGGACGCTGTGCGACTCGTTCTGGGCTTGCGGCACCGCCTTCGGCAGGTCGGTCGCTCCCGAGTACTACAACCAGAAGGACAACGAGAAGGCCATGCGCCTCATGGAAGAGGCCGGCTATAACGGCGAAGAGATCATCCTGCTGGACCAGGTGCAGTTCCGCATCGGCCACGTCATAGCCACCCTGCTCAAGCCCAGGATGGAGGCAGTGGGCTTCAACGTGACGCTGAAACCGGTGGACCCCGCCGCGTCCAGCGCGCTCGTGCTCGCCGATAGGGAAGTGCAGCTCGAGAACCGGGACTGGCACATCTCTACGAGCTGGCTGAGCACCTGGCACTTCTCGCCAATAGCCAACCGCTTCCTCGAGTACGACGGCCAGCTCGGATTCTGGAAGAGCGACGCGTTCTTCGCCCTCCAGGGAGAGCTTGCCAAGGCGTCCACGTTCGACGAGCAGATAAGAATCTACGACCAGATGCAGCGCGTGGCCTTCGATGACCCGCCCTACATCCCGCTGGGCATGTTCTTCTTCATGCACCCCATGAGCGCCGACCTGGAGGGCTACCAGCACACCATCGTCAACGGCCCGTACTTCCCCGGCATGTACTGGAAGGACGCCAGCAGAAGATAGGACGCCATGCAGCGATACATCGCGACGAGGCTGCTGTCGGCCATACCGGTACTGATCCTCGTCGTCGTCTTCGTCTTCGCACTGCTTCGCTTTGCCCCCGGCGACCCCGCCCAGCTTATCGCCGGGGAGCAGGCGTCGCCGGAGCAGATGCAGGCTATCCGCGTCTCGCTCGACCTCGATAAGCCGATCCACGTGCAGTTCTACACGTGGGTCGGCAAGCTGATCCGCGGCGATCTGGGCGAGTCCGTGGGAAGCCGCGTCCCCGTGTCCGAAATCATCGGGCAGCGCATGACGCCCACCATTGTCGTCGCCATCGTGAGCGAGGTGTTCGCCGTGGTGGTGGGCGTGCCTCTGGGCGTGATCGCCGCCTGGAAGTCCAACACCTGGATCGATCGCGGCGTCATGCTCTTCGCCTCCATAGGCTTCGCCATGCCCGTATTCTGGCTGGCCTTCCTCGCCATATGGCTCTTCAGCCTCAACCTCGGAATACTCCCGGTTCTGGGGTACACCAGCTTCGACAACGGCCTGGCCGCCTACGCTCGCCACCTGGTGCTGCCGTGCGTGACGCTGGGCATCAGCCTGGTGGCTCTCATAGCCCGGATGACGCGGGCCACCATGCTGGAGGTGATGCGCCAGGACTACATCCGCACCGCCCGCTCCAAGGGCCTTACCGAGGAGATGGTGGTGCTGCGCCACGCCCTGAAGAACGCGTCCATGCCTATCCTCACGGTCATAGGACTCGGAGTCGCCGCGCTGCTCAACGGCGCCATCATCACCGAGACCTTCTTCGCCATCCCCGGACTCGGAGCGCTCATCGCGCAGTCCATCCTCGTGCGCGACTACCCGGTGGTGCAGGCGCTGCTGATCCTGGCCACGCTCATCTACGTCTTCGTCAACATGCTGGTCGACCTGGCCTACGGCTACCTCGACCCCAGAATACGGTACGCATGAACACGCACGGCAGAGCGCGGGATCCCGCCACGCCCGCATCGGTCGCATCCGGCGCCTTCAGACCGTCCACGTACCTCCGGACCGCGCTGAGGTTCTCGGCGCGTAACCCCGCCATGGCGACCGCTGGCGCTCTGCTCGCCTTCATGGTGCTGACCGCCGTGCTCTCGCCCGTGCTCTCGACGCACGACCCAAAGGCCCCCAACGTGCCCGACAGGCTGCAAGGGCCGTCGATGAATCACTGGTTCGGCACCGATGGTTTTGGCCGCGACCTCTACTCGCGGACCCTGTCGGGCGGACGTGTGGCGCTGGTGGTGGGCTTCGGCGTCGCCTTCGTCACGACGATCATTGGCGTGGCTGTGGGGCTCATCACCGGATACTACCCGCTTGCGGACAAGATAATCATGCGCTTCGTGGATGGCATAATGGCGATGCCGGCGTTCCTGCTGGCGATCGCGATTATGACGCTGCTTGGAGCGACGGTGTTCAACATCATCGCCACGCTCAGCATCGTGCTCGCGCCAGGCACCATCCGCGTGGCCCGCTCGTCGGTGCTCAGCCTCAGCAACGAGCCGTTCGTTGACGCGGCGCGCGCCATCGGCGCCGGCGCGCCGCGCATTCTGCTTCGCCACATCCGCCCCAACATGATAGCCCCCGTGATTGTCATGGCGAGCTTCATCACCGCGCTCGCGATTCTCATCGAGTCCGGCCTCAGCTTCCTCGGCGTCGGCGTCAACCCCGACACGCCCACCTGGGGCAACATCATGGGCGAGGCGCGCAACCACATGTCGCGCAACCCCTGGTTAATGTTCTGGCCCGGCGTGGCGATAACGCTCACGGTGCTGGCGTTCAACCTCGCCGGCGACGGCCTGCGCGACGCCCTCGATCCCCGCCTGCGCGGCTCCCGAGACGTGGCCTAGACGCCCTGCGCACGCCCCGCACCACTACCCACCCCCGCCTCCGTGTGCTAAACTTGGCTCATTCCATTAGCTCTTATACTGTGTGCTTCAGGCAGCGCAATTCACGGCGGGTCCCATGGTAACGCCACGCCAAGAGACCATCCTTAGACTCATCGTCGACGATTACGTCACCACGGCGGCGCCGATATCGTCCGACGGCATCGCGCGCCGCGGAGAGTTGGGCGTCAGCCCGGCCACGATTCGCAACGACGTCGCCGAGCTGGAAGAGCGCGACTACCTCACGCGCCCGCACACCTCGGCTGGCAGTGTGCCTCTCGACAAGGCCTACCGCTTCTACGTCGAGTCCATCCTCACCCTGGAGGACGCCCACCTTCCATACGACGTCCAGGCCGCCGTCCGCCGCGAGCTCGGCCGCATCGAGCGCGAGATTGACGAGTGGGCCAACGTCGCCGCCGCCGTGCTCGCCAGGATAGTCGGCAACATGGCCATTGCCACCTTCCCTACGGCCACCCAGCCTCGCGTCAAGCACGTCGAGCTCGTGCCCATCCGCGACATCCTCGCCATGCTCATCGTGGTGCTTGAGCAGGCCGGCCTCAGGCGCCAGCTCATCCGCCTGCAGAAACCGTCGCCCCCCGAAGAGCTCGAAGCCTCCGTCAACCGCGTCAAGAGCCGTATAACCGGCCTAACCCGCAGCGAGATAGAGGCGCTCGATCCCGACACGTCGCCTCTCGAGGACGACGTGATCGACGCAACCCTCGTCATCCTCCGCGAAGAGGACACCGCCATCTACCGGGACTACTACGTCGACGGCCTGCGCAACCTGCTCAGCCAGCCGGAGTTCGCCGGCAACGACCGGATGCGTTCACTGGTGGAGGGCCTGGAGGACGGCTCGCTGGTGAAGCAGATCCTGGGCGACCGGCCGGGCGGCGGCGTGGTGAAGGTGGTCATCGGCCACGAGAACAGCGGCGACGTGCTCTGGCCTCTCAGCGTGGTGTTGTGCGGCTACGGCATACCCGACCTCGCCTACGGCGCCGTGGGCGCAATCGGCCCGACGCGCATGGAGTACCACCGCGCCATCGCCGGCGTGCGCCTCATGTCCGCCATTCTCAGCGACATGGTCGAAACCGTCGGCAGTTAGCCCGCCACGTCATGTTCGAAGTCCTCACCGAAAAGCTCAACGGCGTCTTCCAGCGCCTGGGCAACAAGGGCACCCTGACCGAGCGCGACGTCGACGCCGCGCTCCGCGAGGTGCGGCTCGCCCTCCTCGAAGCCGACGTCAACTTCCGCGTCGCCCGCGACCTGGTGGGCCGTATACGCTCCCGCGCCCTGGAAGAGGAGGTGCTCAAGAGCCTCAGCCCCGGCCAGCAGGTGGTGAAGATCACCAACGAAGAGCTCACCTCCACGCTGGACGGCGGCTCCCACCGGCTGGAGACCAGCCCCCGCCGCCCGTCGGTGGCGATGATGGTTGGACTCAACGGTTCCGGCAAGACCACCACCGCGGCGAAGCTGGCGCGCCACCTGTCGCAGCAGGGCCAGCAGTCCCTGCTCGTGGCCGCCGACCTCCAACGGCCCGCCGCGCCCGAGCAACTGGAGACGCTCGGCAAACAGGTGGGCGTGGAGGTCTACCGCGCCGCCGGTGCGTCCGACACGCCGGACGTCGCCCGCGACGGCGTGCGCCGCGCGGAGGAGCGCAACGCGGCGTGGGCGATCGTGGACACCGCCGGCCGCTTCCAGGTGGACGACGACCTGATGGCCGAGCTAGAGCAGGTGAAGGCCGCGGTCTCGCCCGTGGAGACGCTGCTGGTCGTGGACGCGATGGCCGGCCAGGACGCCGTCAACGCTGCCCAGGAGTTTCACAACCGCATCGGCATCACCGGCCTCGTGCTCACCAAGATGGACGGCGACGCCAGGGGCGGCGCGGCCCTGTCCATCACCGCCGTCACGGGCGTGCCCATCAAGTTCATCGGCACAGGCGAGCGCGTCGACGCCCTCGAGGCCTACTACCCCGACCGGCTCGCGTCCCGCATCCTCGGCATGGGCGACGTGCTCACCCTCATCGACAAGGCGCAGGAAACCATCAGCGAGGAGCAGGCGCTGGAGATGGAGCGCAAGATCCGCCAGGCCACGTTCGACCTGGAGGACTTCCTGACGCAGCTACAGCACCTAAAGAGCATGGGCCCGCTGAGCCAGATTGTGGAGATGATCCCCGGCATGGGCAACCTGAAGGGCAGGCTGTCCGGCGCCGAGGTGGACGACGGCCAGCTCAAGAAGGTGGAGGCCATCATCCACTCCATGACCCCCCAGGAGCGCAGCAAGCCGGAGATCATCGGCGGCAGCCGCAGGCGACGCATAGCGCGCGGTAGCGGCACCACGCCCCAGGACGTGAACATGCTGCTCAACCAGTTCCGCCAGATGCAGAAGACCCTGCGCCAGATGACTTCCGGCCGCGGCTCCCGCCAGATGCGCCAGATGATGCGCCAGGGCAACATCTTCGGCGCCTAGCAGCGTCCTCTAAATCTTCCCCTCGGCCCTCACCTGCCGCATCGCCGTCTCGTACTTCTCCAGCGTCAGCTCGATGTCGGCCTCGCTGTGCGTCGCGGACAGGATGAAGCTCGTCGGGTTGCCCCAGATGCCCTCGTTGATGGTGGCCTGGTTCAGCAGGTGCGTCGTGTCGTCACCCGCGGCCGTCATCATCGCCTGCTCGCCCGCCTCGCAATAGATCTTGTCACACTCGTGCGGGACGCCCAAGCGCATGTGCACGATCGACGACACGCCGTAGGCGCAGCCCGGAATCTCCATCCTGGTGAGAATCTCGTTCAGGCCGTTCTTGAGTTGTTGCGCCCTCGCGTCCGCCGTCTCGTTGATCGGCTCGTTCGCCACCAGGTCCAGCGCCGCCGCGCCCGCCGCCGCGGACAACGGGTTGGCGTTGAACGTGCCGGGATGCGCGATGCGCCCCGGCGCTACGGTGTTCACGATGTCGGCCCGACCGGCGACACAGCCGCCGGGTAGCCCGCCGGCCAGTATCTTTGCCATGCCGGTCAAGTCGGGAATCACGTTGTACAGTCCCTGGCACCCGCCGCGCGAGAACCGGAAGCCGCTTACCACCTCGTCGAAGATGAGGATAACGCCCTTCTGGCGGGTGACCTCCCTGAGTTGCTCCAGGAACGATGGGTGGATGACCTGATTCCCCTGGAACACCACCGCCGCGATGTCGTCGTCCTCGTCCAGCGTGCGCTCCACCGCCGCTATGTCGTAGGGCAGCACGATCATCGTCTCCCGCACCTGCGGAGGAATGCCGCCCTCCGGGCTGTCGTTCGCCGCGCCCACGAACGGCCCGTCGGCCCAACCGTGAAACGCGCTCTCGAACTTGACGATCTTGGTCTTGCCCGAATGGCTGCGCGCCATCCGGAAGGTCATCATCATCGCCTCGGTGCCCGAGCTTACGAAGCGGAGCCGCTCGGCGGAGGGCACTAGCTGCTTGACCAGCGTTCCCCACCTCATCTCGGTCTCTGTCGATGCGCTCAGGTGAGTGCCCCTGGCGACCTGCTCAGAGACTGCCTGTACGATCGCGGGATGCGCCTGCCCCAGGATCATCGCGCCGTGGCCGGTGCGGTAGTCGATGTACTCGTTGCCGTCGATGTCCCACTTCCGCGGGCCAAGCCCGTGGTCCATGTACACGCGGAATGGGCTGAACTTGCGCCCGTCGTGCGTGACGCCATCCGGGAACAGCTCGACCGCCCTGTCGGACATCGATGCAGACTTCGGATGAAGTTGCAGGTAGCGTTCTTCGATTGTGCTGGCCATGGCGTCTCCTTGTGGTGTAGCTTGGGTTCCCGTGGGCCGATTATAGCACGGCTGTCGGCGTACCGCGCGCGCTTGCGGACGGCGGTCTCAGTGTTCATACTATTGAGCAGAACAGGTCAACGCAGCCGTTTCATTAGAGACGTACATTGGCAACAGTCGACTTTCACATAGAGACCAGCAGACGCATGCTTGAACAGGCCGGGCGCGAGCTTGGCGCCGGCGACGTGCTACAGGCGTCCGAAAAGGGCTGGGGCGCGGCAGCCCATACAATGAAGGCAATAGCCGAGCAGCGCGGCTGGCGTCACGAGCGCCACGGCGACCTGTTCAGCGTCGCGCGTGGGATCGCCGACGAACTGGAACAGCCTCGAATCCGCGATCTGTTTAGGTATGCCGGCGCCTTGCACACCAACTTCTACGAGGGTTGGCTCGCCGATGAGGACGTGGAGAGGGGGCTGGAAGAGGTGCGTGAGCTGTTGAGTTTGCTGGAAGGACTGGCGCCTAACGGCTAGCCGTGGCCCGCGCAAGGAGACGCCGCATGACTAACGCCAAGCCCCTCGAGGGCGTCCGCGTGCTCTCGCTCGAGCAGGTGCACGTGCTGCCCTGGGGCACCGCGTTTCTCGCCGACTTCGGCGCGCAGGTCGTCCGCGTCGAGAGCGCCGAGCACATGAACGACCGACGTTCCGGTCCCTTCCCGGAGGGTACGCCCGGCGAGGAGTGGTGGAACGAGTGCGGCACCTTCGCCTACTGGGCACGCAACAAGCAGAGCATCTGCCTGCAGGTGGCACACCCGCTGGGCAAAGAGACCTTCCTGCGGCTCGTCGAGAACGCCGACGCTGTGACCGACAACTTTCGCCCCGGCACCACCGCGCGCTACGGCCTGGATCACGACTCGCTCGCCGCCGTGAAGCCCGACATCATCACGCTGAGCTGCACCGCCTACGGCCACACCGGTCCCTGGCGCGCCTACGGCGCGCGTGCCCGCACCGTGGATGCCGCGTGCGGCCTGTCCTACCTCACCGGCTACGAGGGCGGGCCGTCTCTGCGTGCAAGCGCCAACTACATGGACCACACCGGCGGCCTCAACGTGGCCTACGCGCTGCTTCTGGCTCTCTACCGCAAGCGTAAGACCGGCCAGGGCGCGCGCATAGACCTGAGCATGTACGAGACGGGCGTGTCCTGCATCGCGCCCGCCATACTGGAGGCGCAGCGCGGCGTATCCCGGCCCAGGCTCGGACCATCCCACCTGTGGAGGGCGCCCCATAACGTCTACCCATGCCAGGGCGACGACCGCTGGATAGCCATCGCTGTTTCCCACGACGAAGAGTGGCACGCCCTGCGCCGGGCAATGGGCGAGCCTGGCTGGGCCGCCGACGGTTCGCTCGACACCGCCCAGATCCGCCACGCGCGCCGTGCGGAACTCGACGCGCATATCGCCGAATGGACCGCCGGACACGACAGCCAGGAGCTGTTCCATCTGCTCCAGTCCCACGGCGTGCCCGCGGGGCCAGTCAACACGGCAAAGGACCTGGTATCCGACGAGCACCTGTGGCGCCGTGGCTACTTCGAGGTCTTCGACAATCCGAACACCCCGCACGTCGGACCGAGAGTGTTCGCCGGCCGCCCCTTCCGGACGCCCGACATTCCGCTTTCCCTGCACCTGGCCTCGGCGCTCGGCCAGCACAACCTCGACGTTCTGCGCGGAATGGGCGGCATGACCGACTCCGAGATTCAGCACCTGGCAGACGCGGGCGTGCTGTCCGCACGCCCCAGGGTGCCCGACGCGCCGCCCGCCGACCCGCCCCGCGACGGTGCACCCTCCCGGCACTACGACCCCGATTACCGGTGGCACGTGGCGCAGGCGGTTGCGTCCGCGCAGGGAAGGTCGGTGTTGGACGGGGGGAGGCTCGAATTGTGACCGGCATCCTGAGCGACATTCGCGTCGTCGAGTTGAGCGCCACGCCGTCCGGCGCCTTCTGCGCCAAGCTGTTGGCGGACCAGGGCGCGGACGTCGTCAAAGTGGAGCCGCCCGCGGGCGATCCGGCGAGGCGCGAGCCGCCGTTCCTGGAGGGCGCGCCCGGCGACAGGCAGAGTTCCCAGTTCCTGGCCTTTAACACCAACAAGCGCGGCGTCGCGCTGGACTCAAGCTCCGACGAGGGCAGGGAAGCGCTGCTCGCGCTCATCGCAAGTCGGGACGTGCTCGTGGAGGACTTCGTCCCCGGCCATCTCGACGAGCTAGATCTGGGCTACGAGACCCTGCGGACGCTCAACCCGGGCCTCATTCTCGTGTCCATAGCCCCGTTCGGCCAGACCGGTCCCTACAGCGCCTACAAGGGAGGCGACCTGGTGGCCCAGGCGGTGGGCGGCTTCCTCTACACCACCGGCGAGTCCGACCGGACGCCGATGGGCACCGCCCTCGAGCAGACACACGTCGCGGCGGCCCGAAACGCGGCCATAGCGGTCATGGGCGCGATACTACAGCGAGAGTTCACCGGCGAAGGCCAGCACATCGACGTTTCAATCATGGAAGCGGTGGTGAGCACTCCGCCCGCCTTCATCCACCAGTACAGCTACACCGGCGCCATCGCGGGCCGCGGGTTCGGCGAGGGCAACGTGATGGATGGGATGCACCTGCCCACTGCGGACAGCGACGTTACGCTCACCACCGCCGGCACCGGCGGCAATCCCATGCAGGCGTGGGCCGACTTCCTGGACGAGCCGCGCCTGCTCGACCGCAGGTTCGCCACGCCCCGCGGAAGGGCGGAGCACGCCGCCGATCTGCTCGAGCTGGTGCAGTCCAAGCTGCGTCATCGCAAGGCCCATGAGTTCATGACAGACGCCATGGACCGCCGACTGGTCGTGGGCGTGGTGCAGAGCCCCGAACAGGTTGCCGACTGCCCGCACCTCGCCGAGCGCGGCACGTTCGTCGGTATAGACCATCCGCTCGCCGGCGCTCTCCGCTATCCCGGCCCCGGCTTTCTGATTAACGGCCTCAACCCCATGACGGGCGGCCGGCCCGCGCCGGGCCTGGGCGAGCACAACGTGGAGGTGCTCGGGGGCGAGCTGGGACTGACCGAACAGCAGATTTCGAGGCTCGCCTGAGAACGGGCGAAGCCGGAACGGAGGGCACGCGATGCGAAACAGGGTTCAGAGGTCGTGGCTGATCGCGCCCGCCAACGACGGCGCGCGCCTGGCCGCCGCGGCCGATAGCGGCGCAGACGTGGTGGTGCTGGATCTCCAGGACACGGTGCACGAGACGAAGAAGCACGAGGCGAGAGCGGGAGTCAAGGACGCGATTGCCGAGATGCGATCTCGCGGCTCCGAGGTGTACGTGCGCTGCGACCCCGAGCTGCTGTACGCCGACTTCGCCGCGTCGGTCTGGCGCGAGCTGCACGGCGTGGTGCTGCCCGGCCTGACCACTGCCGACCAGGTGCGCGAGGCCGACCGGCTGCTCGGTGAGTTCGAGGCGGCGCGCGGCGTCGTCAGGCCGCCGCCGATGGACGACATCCTGGAAGCCGACGACCCCAGGGGCCCCGAGCAGGCGCTCGAGATTCACCTGTGCCTCGACACCGGCCGCGCCAACTGGGACGCCGAGGACCTGCTAACCGCCAGCGACAGGGTGCGGTCGGTGAGCCTGGGGCGCGCCGATCTGACGATGGACCTGAGGGAAGAGCCGTCGGGCGACCTTCACCTGCTGCCATATCTCAACCAGCGGCTGATAATCGTCGCCAACGCCTGCGGCGTACAGCCCGTCGGAGCCTGGTGGCGGGCCACCTCTCGCGGTCTGGCGGCGAGTCCGGAGGACACGCTGCGGGCCGCCGTGGACGGCCGCCGCGCGGGATTCCGTGGTGCGCTCTGCATGAGGGCGGACCAGGCCCGCGCTCTGAACGAGGGCTTCACGCCCACCACCGATGAACTCGCGCAGGCCAGGGCCGCCGCTTCCGACCCTGACGCAGGTGCCGAGCAGCGCGCTCTTGCACTCGACACCCTCGCATGGGCCGAGGCGTGCGAAGCCCGTGACAGCCTGAAGGCAGGAGCCTAGGGACAACCGCCAAGTCCCCTCTCCCATTGATGGGAGAGGGTTAGGGTGAGGGTGAAAGGAGGGACCGCGATGACAGGAAGAGTCAGACGCTCGGGTCTCATGATGCCAGTGAACACCGAGCGATTCGTAAACAGTTCCTGGCTGCGCCACAGCGACAGCCTCGACTACGACCTTGAGGACTCGGTGCCCCAGTCGGAGAAGGACAACGCCCGCGCCGTGCTGCCGAACGCCATACAGATAGGCCAGAAGGGCGGCGCCGAGGTCTCGGTGCGCATCAACGTTGCCTACCCGGAGGCCGATCTCGAAGCGGCGGTGCGGCCGGGTGTGAGCCGCATTTCCCACCCGAAGACCGAGCACGCCGAGCAGATTCGCAAGGTCGACGCCATCATCACCCGGCTGGAGCGGGAGCGCGGCATACGCCCGGGCACCATCGAGGTCAACGCCATGATCGAGACCACGCTGGGCGTCGCGAACTCCTACGAGATAGCCTCGAGCAGCCCGCGAGTAAGGACATTCTCACCCGGTACCGGCTACGACATGTCCATGGACATGGGCCTGGAGATGTTCGTGGGATTCGACCAGTTCTTCTACAACCGCGGCGAGGGCGAGCTGATAGCCATGGCGCTCGGCCAGAATCGAGCGGGTGGCGTCTACATGTCCGACACGTCGGGCAGCGTAACCGACGGCGACCGCACGCTCGAGCAGGCCATCGCCAACCGCAAGGCCGGCTTCCGCTCCGGCGGCGGCCTGCATCCCAACGTGGTGCAGCCCCAGAACATCGGGCTGACCCCCACGCCGGAGGAGGTCGACCGCGCCCGCCGCGTGCTCGCGCTGTTCGACCAGATCGACGCCCGCGGCGAGGTGGAGGCCGATCTGGACGGCGAGACCGTGGACGCATACGAGGCGGCGCGGGCGAGGGAGCTCATCGACTGGGCCGCCGCGTGCGCCAGGCGGGATGCCGAGAAGGCCGCCAAGCGCGCCGCATCCCTGGCCGCCGAAGAGGCCGCCGCCGGATAGCCGGAGTTTGCCGTATGAGACCCCTCTCCCTCGACGGGAGAGGGTCAGGGTGAGGGTGAAGACCCCGCCGCAAACGAGGAAGCACAAATGGACCCGTTCGTAAGACGCTCCTACCTGGTCGTATCGCCGCTCAACGAGGACGAACTCGCGGCGTCCTGGACTCACAACGCCGACGCCGTCATCCTCGATCTGGCCGGTCCTGTGCCCGACGCCCGCAAGGCCGAGGCGCGTTCGACGCTTGCCGAAGCCGTGCCCATCGCGGGCAGGGGCGCCGCCGAGGTGTTCGTGCGCGTCAACAAGGACCTGCTGTACGCCGACGTCGAAGCCGCCGCTGTGCCGGGGTTGCGGGGCATTGTGCTGGGTGGCGCCGGATGCGCCGAAGATGTGGCGCGCGCCGACACGATTCTTGGCGAAATGGAGGCCCGCAAGGGCATACCCGAAGGCCACCTTCAGATCGTGGCGCTGCTGGAGACGGCCCGCGGCGTGTGGAACATCCGCGAGATTATCGCGGCGAGCGCGCGGGTGTCCGCCGTGGGTCTCGACGAGCCGGCCCTGTCACGCGCTCTGGGCATTACGCCCTGCGAGGAGTTCGACCCGTTTGAATACACTAAGGGCCGCGTCGTGATCGAGACGCGCGCCGCCAAAGTCCAGCCGGTGGGCGTTAGCCACCCCTACGGCCTGCTGCCCCGGTTCGACGACGCCGACGAGATACACCGGCTCGCCCTAAGGGGCAAAAACCTGGGTTTCGCGGCCACCATCTGCCCGCACCCGTCGTGGGTCGAGCCGGTCAACCGCGCCCAGACTCCCACCGAGGAGCGGCTGGAGTTCTACCGCGAGACCCGCCGGCTGTTCGCCGACGCCATCGCCAGAGGCACGGCGGCCATACCATACCCCGGCAGCGGGATGATGATCGACGTGCCGGTGGACGAGCGCGCCCGGCTCACCCTGGAACTGTGGGAGCGCTGCGCCGCCCGCGACGCTGAAAAGGCCGAGGCCGTGCGCCGCGCGCAAGGGTAGGGGAAGGCGGCCTCACTCCCAGTCAGGCGGCCGCGTCAGCACGAAACCGTCGGCTCTGATTACCTGCGGCGGCAACTGGCTGTCTCGAATTGTGTCTCGACCAATTGACCTGAACGCGTCCGCAGCCTTGCGTAGCGCTTTGGAGCCTCGCCGAGGGGGAAATGCGACTAAGAGCCTATCCTAAAAACCCGATTCAGGCTATACTGGTTTAATGACGAAAGCGAAAGCTGCCAACCCGCCACGCCCCGAACGCGCCAGCCCGGCCACCAAGACCAATCCCACCACCGGCGGATTCCAGGTTTCCGACGAGTTGTGGGAAGTGCTGGAACCCCTGATTCCACAGCGGGTGAACACCCATCCCCGGGGCGGCGGCCGGCCCCGGGTCCCCGACCGCACCTGCGCCAACGGCATCTTCTACGTGCTGCGCACCGGCTGCCAGTGGAAAGCCCTGGACGCCACGAGCATCTGTTCGGGCTCCACCGCCCATCTGCGCTTTCAGGAATGGGTTGCCGCCGGGGTGTTCCTCGAGCTGTGGCGAGAGGGGCTGGAACGCTATGACGAACTGAAGGGGTTGGACTGGAGTTGGCTGAGTATGGACGGCGCCATGACCAAATCGCCCCTGGGTGGGGGAAAAAAACCGGCGCAAACCCCACCGACCGAGGTAAACGGGGCGTCAAGCGCAGTCTGTTGACCGAAGCCCAGGGCATCCCGGTGGGGCTGGCAGTGGATGGGGCCAACCGCCACGATATGAAGCTGGTGCGGGCCACGGTGGAAAGCGTGGCGGCGCCACGACCGGCGCCCAGCCCCGATCAACCCCAGGGAATGTGCCTGGACAAAGGTTACGACTTCGACGAGGTTCGCCGCACGTTGGAAGAGTTCGGCTTCACCGTCCACATCCGCGGTCGCGGGGAGGAGGCGAAGGCCATCAAGCGGGAGGCCGGGTTCAAGGCTCGGCGCTGGGTGGTGGAACGCACTCACGGTTGGCTGAACCGTTTCCGGCGCATTCTGGTGCGCTGGGACAAGTCTCCACACAACTACATCGCCTTCCTTCATTTCGCCTGCGCCCTGATTGCTCTCAGAGCCGCCGGATTATTAGGATAGGCTCTAAGGTCCTCTTGGTCGGGTAACGCTTTCTAACCTCCAATAGAGGCCCTGCCGCATCGCCGTCCCCCGAAACAAGTATGGCCACGTCGAAAGCATCGTCCTTGGCATCTCCGAGTAGCTCGACCGCGATGTTGACGTCGGTCATTTTCTCTTCGTAGGCTCGCCAAATCGCTCCGCAGTTGTAGCATCTTTGGGCCTTAACCTGAAAATAGCCGTAGTGTATGTAAGTGTCCGGAAGAGTGGCCAAAGCTTCCAGGTAGGTGTTTTGGCGCACATGCTTGCCAGGATCGCCAGGGTCGTACTCGACCCTGGCAGTAAAGTACCGGACGGCCTCCAGCCTCTGCCCCGGCCGAAGCAGATTTTCGGCAAGCCGTCGGACATTGAGCCAGTAGTACCGTCGCCAACCCCTGGCTCTGAGGCCGTAGAACAGGTTGAATCCGTCAACGTACATTATCACTCGTTGCATTTGGTGTATCCTGATCTTGGCGTTTCACGTTCCGGTGGGCTGTGCTATAATCAATGCACCACCCCAGAGATCGCATCTCTGGCCCGACGTCCCCCTCGAAGGGGGACGTCTATTTTTGCCGCGACTTGCCGTCCCTTGCCCGCCGAACGCGCCCAACCTATAATCTCTAACAGACGTAATGACGGGGTGTGGCGCAGAGGGAGCGCGCCTGCTTTGGGAGCAGGAGGCCGCCGGTTCAATCCCGGCCACCCCGACCAGCGTATGCTCCGAGTACAGGACGACCCAGTGCAGGCCGCGCGAGGTATTACTGCACCACCCGGTAGATGGCCGCCTGCTCACCAGCGTACACCCTCTCCAGCACACCGGCCATGCCATCGTCGAACTTGCGGATGCCCTCCTCCGGGTAGTACAGCCGCTCCAGTTGGCCCACGTACACGTAGCTGACGTCGTACTTGCGCAGCAGTCGCGCCGCCTCCTGCGGGCTGCGCGTCGAGTAGATGGTGTCCACGTCGTCGACCCGGCGGCTCACCTCACGGCCGTGCACCCCGCGCTGCTGTATCTGGTGCCACTCCCAGCCCACAACGCCCGGCAGGCCAGTGTACACGCTAACGCGGCCTCCCCACCTGTATAGCGGCGTCTGGCCCTCCAGAGTGATGGGCGAGCCGTCCACATTCTCAAGCAGCCACCGGATGCCCTCGAAGTCGGCATCGAGGTCTATGGGACCCTCCCGATCGCGGTAAACTGTCCCCCTGACGTATTCGGCGCCGTCCAGCGTCAGTGCAACGGCGTTGGTGTCGAACCGGTCGGCGAGCCGCGCGCGCGTGCCCAACACCGGGTACACCGCCGCGCACAGCACCAGCGCGGCGAGGACGACGGCCCAGGCGACCGCCGGCGATACTCTCCGCGACTCGGACGCCCGCCAGCGGGTCACGATCCGCCACAGCAGGTACGCCGAGGCAAGCGCCATGAGCGTCCACGCCTGCAGGTAGAACTTGAACACGCTGTTCATGCGGTCGATATCGTCCTGCACGCGCACGAACTCGAGCCCGAGCACCAGAGCGAGCGCCGCGCACGCAAGCAGCCCGGCAAACGCCACCTGCGCCGCGTCGCCGCGCAACGCCACCAGGCGCGCGACGCAAACACCTCCGGTGAGCGCCAGTAGCGCCAGCACAAGTGGCACCGTGCCGCCAACCTCGTCGGAGAGCGCCACGACCGCAAGCAATGCCGCCGCCAGTGCGGCCAACGCGGGCACGACGACTTGGCGTCGCCCTACTCCGTCGCGCAGCCGGAACAGACTCGTAACGGCCGCCGGCGGTCGCAGGCCGGAGACGAGCGACCTTGCCTCCATCAGCGCGAACGACCCTATGACGAACACGAACAGGCCGCTTATCGCCAGAAACTGCCAGATGGTGGTCGTGTTGGTCGTGGCCTCGACACCGCCAACAAAGGTCTCGTAGTTGAGGTGAAACGGCAGAAACGCTGCGTAGCCCACCACGAAGACCAGCAGCGACTTGAACGCCGCTCTCACCAGCACGGTCAATCCAAGTCCGCCCTGCGCGAGATACTCGGCGAGCAGAATCGCCGCCCCGGCCAGCATTAACTGCGTCGGGTAGTCCCAGGCGTTGATCAGCCACAACGCGCCCACCACGACGCCCAGGACGACCAGTCGCGCGAGTTCGGCCGGTTCCCAGCGTTCGTGAATCGCGCCGAATCGCCGCGCCGCCAGCACAACCGACAGGGACAGCCCAATCGCGAGCAGGGCGAACGGAATCGCCATCATGTGGGCGTGGAGGTCCGCAAACAGGAACGAGAAGAACGGGAACTCCGTGATCTCGTGGCCGGGCGGGTCCGGCGGCATCATGCGCGTGCTCCGCCAGTAGTCGAAGCCGAATGGCGCGCTGGACTCGAGCCATCGCCACCCACCGCGTACGATCTGCGCCGCGCCGTCAAGGTTGCCCAGCACGCACACGAACACCGCGCCGCCCAGTCCCGCGGCGACGGCGGACCATTCGACGCCTGACGGCCTGCGAAACACGGCCCGCGTCGCCACTCCCGCCGGACGCAGCGCGCTCGCAGCGAGGTTGTAGACCACTGAGAACGCGCCGCCAACCGCGAGCGCGAAGAAGGTGGGCACCGCCAGGTTGTAGGCTACCGCCGGTTGTATGCCCGTTGCCCGTATCAGCGTGGCGACTATGAACTGCCCCCAGTAGTAGTAGTTCAGGTAGCCGCCGCCGAACCAGGGATCGTAGGGCGGCATGACCGTCGAGCGGACCACCGCGTTGAGGTAGGCGAAGTCCATCGGCTTCTCGCCGCCCCTGAACGGGTGCCAAAGGTCCGGGTTAGCCATACGCAGCAGCACGAACGCGAGAAATGCGGCCAGGAACAGCGCCTCGCAGATGACGATGAGCCGCCACCGCTCGCGCACGAACGCGCGAATCTCGCCGCCGCGCAGCGTCAACGCCCCAAACGACACGGCCGCCAGCGTCAGCGCCGCCACGACGATAGCTCCCTGCGAGAACGCCATCCAGCGCAGGCTGGCCAGCAGCCACACCACCAGGCACGCCGCCAGCAGCGCCAGCGTCTTGACCAGCAGGTAGCCCCGGTCGGGTAGGGGACGGAACAGCAGCAGCGCCGCGGGCAACGCGAGCAGCGACAGCCCCTCGATCACGACGAGCCACGCCAGCACCGGCACGCGGTTCGCCCAGCTGTTGGTGTCGATAATCTCGCGCCAGGTGCCGCCCGCCTGCTGCGTGGCGGCGTCCTCCGGCGACAGCACGAGTCCCCGGACACCGTCCGGCTCCCCAGCGTCCTGGACGCCGCTCACCGGAGGCGCCACAGGCGCGGGCAGTCCGTCGAGCAGCGCGCTTATCTGAGTGGAATCGAAGCGTCCGACGTTCTCCAGTACGAACACCTTGGGGTGGTCGTACACCGTAAAGCTCTCGTCGGCGTAGCCGAGCCGCAGCGTGAAGGGGAAGTCGGCCTGCTCGCGCGACGCCAGCGGCTCGGACAGACCGGCCCGGCCGAAAGTGTCGTCGACCAGGCCCACGCCCAGCAGGTTGGGATAGGACGTCTCGACCAATCGGATGTCGTATCCGAGCTGCCCGGAAAACAGCAGACGGTAGTACTCGCGGCTGAGCGGGTAGCGCTCCGGCAGCCGCGATATGGTGCCGTACAGCCGGTTGCTGTACAGCACCAGGTAGTCGGCCTCGGCGAGTCGTTCGGCAACGTGGCTCTGCTTGCGCGCGCCGTCGGGATTGTACATCTCCAGTTCCCGAATGTCGTACCCTCTCAGCCTGGGCAACCCCTCTTCCCAGTGCTCCTTGAGAATCACCGAGCCGCGCGGCACGTTTTCCCTCACCCACTCGCCCGCGCGCACCGACGTTAGCGGCTGGCCGTACACACCCGCCACGTAGGCCAGCGCGTAAAGCGCGGTGGCGCCCACGACTATCGCTATGGCCGCCGACGCCAGCGGCCGAGCCTCGCCGCCTCGCCACTCGCCCGCCTGACGCCACAGGTCGTACAGCATCCTGCTCCCGAACAGCAGCAGGAAGGGCGTTACGGGGAGGAGGTAGCGCAGGAACTTCACCTCGAAGGCCCCGGTAATCAGCAGGTAGGGCACGACCCAGCTCAGCAGCAGCACGTCCACCCTGGACGAGGCCGAGCGCACCGCCAGCGTGACGAGCAGCGCGGCCAGCGCGACGGCGGATGCGGCCGCGATGGCCAGCACGCCGTCCCACGTCAGTAGCATCGCCGCGGGCGCGGCCCAGCCGGCGGCGAGGTAGGCGACGCCGTGCGCCGGCCTCATGCCGCGCACCGCCGCGTACGCCAGTCCCGCCAGCGCCGCGACGCCCAGCGGCCAGCCGAGACCCCAGGTGGCGAGCTGCTGGGCGTGGTAGAGGTACGGCGTGGTGTCCACGTACTGCCGCGTGTACGGGTAGTCCCGGATGCGCCGCACCATCTCCGACTGCTCGGTGACGTCGGCCAGGAAGCGCTGCCAGTCCAGCAGAGCGTATGGCTGGGTGAGCGCCAACACGGCGGCGACGGCAGCGGCGCCCGCTACCGCGCCCCACAGCGCGCTCGGCAGGCGTAGCGTGAACGACTTTGACCGGTCCGATGCGCCCTCCAGCGCGCCCATGACGTGCATCAGGTGGGCGACGCCGTAGGCGGCCACTATCGGGAAGAGGCTGACCTTGGTGGCCAGACCCAGTCCTATGAGCACGCCCGCCAGGACCGAGTCACTGAGTCTTCCGTGCCTGGCCACGCGGTACAGGAAGAACAGCGCCGCGACGCTGAACAGCGCGGCCAGCGTGTCGACGGCGAAGAAGTGGCTTAGCTGGACGTGCAGCACCGCCAGCGCGGTGAGCGCCGCCGCCAGCAGGCCGACCCCCCTGCCGTACACCCGCGCGCCCAGCACGAACACCATCGCCACCGTGGCAACGTCGGCGAGCGCGGATATGGCCCGCGCCATCAGCCGCAGGTCGTGCAGCTCGGCGCCGGTGAGCGTCGACGCGGCCGAGCGGACGACGGCCAGCGCGTACAGCGGCATACTGCCGTACGGGAACCAGCGCGGGTTCCATGTGCTGCGCTCCGCGTCGAAGAGCGAGCCGAGGTCGTCCTCAGGGAACGAAAGCTGGACGGTCTTGGACAGGATCGCCCGCTCGTCCGGGTGGGGCGTCCAGTCGAAGCCTTCGTCCCACGCCAGGCCGTAGAGCCGCAGCCCAAGCGCGACCGCGAGAATCGCGGCCAGCGCCCCGACGGTGAGCCAGGTCGCGCGGTTTCGCGCGGCGCTGTCCTGCCGGTCGGCATCCATCAGCGGCGTCTCGCGCTCACGCTCCCGCTGACAGTCGAGCTAAGGGTCCGGGTCATCCTGTGCTGAAGCGCAGCGCCTGGTCCACGATGTCCAGCCCAACCGTCTCGCTCCACGCGGCGAGCAGTTGCTCGGTGACCGGCCCCGGCTTGCCGTCGCCGACCTCGCGCCGGTCCACCCGCGTGACGGGCAGCACGCAGGGGCTGGTGCCGGAGAAGAACACCTCGTCGGCGGTGTACAGGTCGTAGGGCTGCATCTCCTCCTCGGCCACGGGGATGTCGAGTTGCCGCGCCAGATCCACCACCATGCCGCGCGATACGCCTTGCAGCAGGGTGCTGTCGCCGGGGAGCCGCAGCACGCCGTCGGTGACCAGGAACACGTTGTAGCCGATGCCCTCGGTCAGGTTGCCGTCCACATCCAGCAGGATCGGCCAGGCGGACTCGTCGACGTCGGCGGCCTCCAGCTCGGCGAGATTGAAGTTCATGCGGCTGTGGTGCTTCACCTTGGGATCGAGGGTTTCGGCGGGAAAGCTGCGGGTGCGGGCTATGACGCCGTGCGCGCCGTCCGCGTACAGGCCGGAGAACCGGTCGAACGAGATGGGCTGCACCTCCACGCACACGGAGGGCGGCCCCGATGTGTGCGCCCAGCGGCCCGGCCCGCGCGTGACCCACTGGCGAACGGTGAAGTCGCCCGCCTCCGGCAGCCTGTCCATGTTGCGCTCGATGGACTCCTCGCTGATGGACATCATCTCCTCGTGCGAGAGCCCCGGGTCGATGCGAACGAACTTGAGCGAGCGGTAGAGCCGGTCGACGTGCTGTTTCATGCGAAAGCTCTTGCCGTTGAACGTTCTCGCCACGTCGAACACCACGTCCGCCAGCATGAAGCCGCGGTCGTGCGGCGACACCATCACGTCGTCGAACGGCACCCAATCCCCGTTGAAATAGGCCGTGTAGTCTGCCATGCTTCCCCCTTTCGCCCGCGCTTCACCGGGCGTGTCTGCTGAGTTTGGGGATAGTATAGCGTTGTGCGCCAAGTGGGGGAATACGCCGCCGCTTCTTTCGAGCCAGCGGCATGACGGGGCTGGCGACGACCAGGCCGGCGCGGTGCGGCAGATAGTCTGGAGAGGGTCGTGTGCCGCGTCTGGGTGGGCTTATGCGGAAGAGTGTTCCATTCTGTTCCGCTCCGTAGCTGGGAGTGCAGGCGAGCGGGGCCGGTTGTAAGGCTTGGCGAGCCTTGATTTGATCGTGAAAGCTATGGAATCGCGCGGAGATGGGACAGGCCGGCAGGGGGCGCCGAACGCCGCATCCGTGGGTGCCAAGTCGTTGGGTCAGTCCCTTGTAGAAGAGAGAGTAGCACGGATGTGCGGGAGAGGCAAGGGCGTGTAGGGATTGGAATCAGCCGCAGTGATGCCTCAACATAGGGCGCCCACAAAGGAACGTCTCTGCGAAACAGTAGGTAGCCTTACGTCAAAAAGATCAATCACCGCCACCGAGGGGGTCGGCGGAATGTTCCACTCGAGTCCGTCATTTCACTGGGAAACTGGCTGGCGGCCAAGACTGACCTACAGATAACTAGCCAAATTCACGCAGGTTTATTCTGACCGCGGAGATACCTTAGCGGCGAACGTGGCAGAGAAACTTCCCGCGAGGCGAACCTTCCAAAGTGGATTTGGAGGTCAGGCAACGTTCTCAGGGCACGAAGATAAAGGTCTTGTCTTACAGGCGCTTGTGCGTCATTCTTAGCGTTCTCCCTCTCTCCCGGCCAGGCCCACGATGGCCCGGAGGGGCGCAAACTGCTCAACCGGATGGGGCCGCAACAAGGGAATCCGGCTCTGGTGATGGATCGCGCTTATTCGGGCGACCAGACACGCCGGTTGGCCTTCGACCTGGGGTTCACACCTGTTGTTCCGCCCCTGACAAGTCGCCTGGAGCCCTGGGAGTATGACAAGGAACTGTACAAGAGGCGGAATGAAGTGGAGCGGCTGTTCCGTCGTTTGAAGGGGTATCGGAGAGTATTCACGCGCTATGACAAGCTTGACGCGCTCTACGTCGGCTTTGTCTTGTTCGCAATCATCTTCGATGCCTTACGTAGTGTGAACAGACCCTAGACAGAACGACGTAACTATTCAGAGTTGATGAGACGAATCGAAGACCTGAGGCTACTAGCGAGCAATGCGGTGATTGTGTTAATGAAGAAGATGTGAATACTGAAGTCGACTTGAAGAGCGCGAGCCGCGAGACCCTGCTCGAGATAATCGAGACTCAGCGGAAGGTCATCGCCGAGTTGCGGCGTCGGGTCGAGTACCTGGAACGCGTCATCTCTTCCGGGGGGTCCGGTTTGGGGATGCCCGGCAACAAGCCGAGTTCCAGGCGGCGCGGCTCAGAGCGGTCCGAGAAGCGAAAGTCTCGCAAGCGGCGTCCTCACGGTTTTGCGCGTAGGCGTATGGAGCCCACTCGGCGCGTGACGCACGCCGCCGAGTCGTGCCATGAGTGCGGCACGGCGCTTGCGGGTGGCTGGGTACACCGGAGGCGGGAAGTCATAGAGATTCCGTTGTCCCCCGCGGAGGTGGTCGAGCATGTCTTCGTGGCCCGGATGTGCGCGCTGTGCCGCAAGCGGCGGCTGCCCGACAGCCCGCTGCGGGGACAGGTGGTGGGGCGTCGGCGATTCGGCGTCAACCTTCTGAGCCTGATAGTGACGCTGCGTGAGGAGGGACGGCTGCCCGTAAGGGTGATCCAGCAGTACCTTCAGACAGTGCACCAACTGAAGCTGAGCGCGGGAGCCATAGTCGAGGTCATACATGGTGTGGCGCGACAGGCCCGGTCGAGCGTGGCCGAGACGCTTGAGCGCGTCCGAGCCTCCGCCGTGGTGCACGCCGACGAGACCGGGTGGCGCCAGGACGGGGTCAACGGCTACGTCTGGACCTTCAGCACTCCCACCGAGCGCTACTTCGTGCGTCGGGGCAGAAACAAGGAGGTGGTGGACGAGGTGTTGGGGGAGTCCTTCGGCGGGGTGCTGGTGAGCGACTTCTACACCGCCTACAACCATTGTCCCGGCCTCAAGCAGCGCTGCTGGGCTCATCTGCTGAGAGACGTAGACGACCTTCGGGCATCGTACCCCCAAGACGCCGTGCTGGCCCGATGGGCCACAGCGGTGCGTCGGCTCTACCGCGTGGCGAAGGCGGCCGCCAGCGCGGCGCCGGCGTCCGGCCCCTGGCGTTCGGTGTCCCCGACGCAACCGGAGTTGGAGGAGCGGCTGCTTTCGCTTTGCCGTCCGTTCTCCAACGACCGGGCGGCGCCGCAGGCCAGGCTCTGCCGGCGTATGGAGCGGCACATCAAAGAGCTGTTCGTGTTCGTCTCTCACCCACAGGTCCCCCCCGACAACAATCAGGCGGAACGCAGCCTGAGGCATCTGGTCGTGAGTCGGAAGATCAGCGGCGGCACTCGCTCACCGAACGGCGCCAATAGCAAGATGGCGCTGGCGTCCCTGTTCGGCGCATGGCGAGCAAAGGGCCTCAACCCCTACTTCGAATGCCGCAACATGCTCGCTTCACATTAACTCTGAACAGTTACGAAACACACTCTTAGGGTGTAATCTATCTGAACTGGAGAATTTCGGCGCCATATGTACGACATAATCATACGCCACGGCCAGATTGTTGATGGCACAGGAAATCCCTGGTACAAGAGCGACATCGGTATCCGGGGAGATGCTATCGCAACCATTGGGCGGATTTCAGATGAGGCCGAGCATGTGATTGATGCCGATGGTCTCTATGTTAGTCCGGGGTTTATAGACGTTCACTGCCACCCTGACTTCACAGTACTCGACAGATCGAATCCCAGGGACTTCAAGCTGAGACAAGGCATTACAACCGAGGTAGCGGGTAATTGCGGGGAGACGGCAGCGCCTGTCAATCCCGACACTCTGGACCTACTCAAGGCCTACGTCGCTTTCGAAGCGCCCTTAGAAGGAATCCTCTCCTGGGAGTGGAGGACTTTCGATGACTACCTTCGTTTATTGGAAGGCTTCGACATCCCCACCAACTTCGTACCGTTGGTTGGTCATGGCACAGTCCGCATCGCCGCTATGGGCTTTGATAACCGATCTCCAACCGAGGTGGAGCTCTCAGAGATGAAGGGCTTTGTACGGGAGGCGATGGAATCTGGGGCATTCGGGCTTTCGGTGGGCCTTGGATACGCGCCGGGAGACTACGCCGATAACCATGAGATCATAGAGCTTGCAAAGGTCGCCGCCGAACATGGAGGTCTATTCGCAACTCATATGCGAGACTACAGCGACCATATCTTCGAGTCGCTGGATGAAAGTTTCGAGGTAGCCAGACAGGCGCAGATTCCCGTAGTGATTTCCCACATAGGGGTGCGGGGAAGGGCAAACGTGGGCAAAATTAATGATGCGCTCGCTGCGATTGAAAAGGCGCGTCAGGAAGGACTGCAGGTCACAACCGATGTTTACACAATAGCTGCGGGGACGACTTTGCGCTTGCTCCTACCTCACTGGGCAAGTGAGGGCACTCTGGAAGACCTTTTTGAACGACTTCGTGATCCAGCCTCTCGAAGCCGAATGGAACAGGAAATGGCAGAAGAAACGGCAGCTTGGGAGGCGGACTCACATGAGAGCCGCTGGAACAATGTTCGACTGGCCCGTGTGGTCACCCAGGCCAACAGCCACTTTCAGGGCATGACTATAAATGAAATCAGCAGACTCAGAGGCGCCGATCCTGAAGAAACCGTCATAGACTTGGTTCTGGAGGAGCGATGCCAAGCGACAATGTATACAATTTTCGAGCAGACTGACGACCTTACCACGGCTGTTACTCACCCTCTTACAATGATCGAGACGGACGCAATGGGCTTCGTGGAAGGAAGTCCTTCCGCTGGACAGTACGGGACCTTCCCGAGAGTATTGAGCTACTATGTGAGGGAGAAAAAGCTTCTGAGGCTGGAAGAAGCCGTGCGCAAGATGACTTCCTACTCGGCCCAGACGATGGGCTTGCAAGGAAAGGGAGTTATAAGAGAGGGCGCCGATGCCGATATAGTCATCTTCGACTTGGACACGATCAATGAAAGGGCGACTCTTGAAGAACCCAAGCACTATCCCGATGGAATCGAGTATGTGCTGGTCAATGGTCAAGTGGTAGTGAACAAAGGAAAGTTCACAGGCAGAATGGCTGGCAGAGTCATAAGAAAGTCTTGATGATATACTCTGTGCACACCTCCTTAGAGTAGCGATTAACGGATGACCTTGCTCCTAGGTATGACTGTGGCCGACTTCAACATTGTTTATAGACGACGGTCGCGCAGCCTGGGGTCGAAGGCATCTCTCATGCCGTCGCCAATGAAGTTGAAGGACAGTACAGCCAGCGCAATGAGGACGCCCGGATAAACGCCGACCCACCAGGCACCTTCTTTCATAAATCTCAGCGAAAGCGTTAGCATGTTGCCCCAAGAAGGAGTTGGCACCTGCACTCCAACTCCCAAGAAGCTGAGGGTCGCTTCGTTCAGAATAGCCTGAGGAATCCCAAGGCTCGCGGCCACGATTATAGGGCTTAACGCGTTCCTCAGCATATGTAACAGTGCGATGCGGGCGTTGGAACATCCAATGGCTCTTGCTGCAACAACGAAATCCTGCTGTTGCAAAGCCAAGAACTCAGCCCGCACCAGACGTGCGGTGGTCATCCATAATAATCCCCCAATGATAACCATAATGAGGAACACACTGGGGCGTTGTAGAACCGAGGCGAGGGCCAGAAGAATAATTAAGGGGGGGAAGGACAGTGCCAGGTCCGTAAGACGCATGAGCACCTGGTCAACCACACCACCAAAATAGCCCGACAGCACACCCACCAGCGTACCCACACTAATGGCGATGCCTACAGCCACGAAGCCCACGCTCAGGCTGATCCTGCCCCCGAACATCGCACGGCTCAAGTAATCTCGGCCCAGGTTGTCCGTGCCCCATGGATAGCTGAGACTAGGCTCCCTTGGATACCCGTTCCGAGTAATGGTCATGTTCACCTCATAGGGATCGTGAGGTGATATGACGGGTGCGAAAATAGCAGACAGTATCAGTATGATCAGCACGATTGAGCCAGCAACGGCAAGCTTGTGCCGCCGGTAACTTGCCAGAATTATCGAGAATTCAGATTGCCGCTTTCGAGCAAATTCAGCGCCAGTTGATAGTTGGGCTGTTTCTCTTGCCACGGTTCTTCCTCACCCCTTGTCTGGCTATCTGGTGTAGCGCACCCTGGGGTCAACTACTGCATAAAGGATATCTGATAGTAAGGTGCCGAAAACGATGCCCGTACCGCTCAGCAGAACCACAGCCATCACCACGTTGTAGTCCCGGTTGAGTACACCGTTAATACTTATCAGTCCCATCCCCGGCCAGTTGTAGATGAACTCGATCACCACCGAACCTTCTATCAAGACCACGAAGGTAAAACCCAGTAGTGTAATAACTGAGAGTAGGGCGTTACGCCACGCATGGACCAGGATGACCACATTTTCCGACAACCCCTTGGCTCTGGCAGTACGGATGTAGTCCTGTCTGATCACGTCTAACATTGCGGACCGCTGGAAACGAATGTAGGCTGCCAGTCGAACGAGAACGATGGCCGATACCGGCAGTACGTAGTGGGTGAAGGAGTCCCAGAGGGAAGGAAAAAACCCTTCCACCGGGATGATAGAACTCATTCCTATAGTTGGTAGAAGCTGGAAATAGACTCCAAAGACGATAAGCAACATCAGGCCCAGCCAGAAAGTAGGAACAGAAATCCCGAGGAAAGCAAGGAAAGTCAATGCGTGGTCCCAAATCGAGTACTGTTTAATTGCGGAAAGGACTCCAAGGGGAAGGCCGATCACAAGAGCGATTACAAGAGCTGCTCCCGATAGTTTGATCGTATTGGGCAGCGCCTCGAACATCATGCTGGCGACATCCTGACCGCTGATGAGGGAGCGTCCAAAGTTGCCTTGCAGCACCTGAAAAAGCCAGTCCAAGTATCTGAGGGGTAGGGGCTTGTTTAGGCCGTACTTTTCCTTGATCTCCTCAAGGTCTTCACCTGAGATCTGAGGCGCTCCTCTGCTTTCCGCCAGCATCAAGGATACCGGGTCTCCAGGCGCTGCCTGAATGATGAGAAAGGTAATTATGCTTACGCCAAGCAAGAGGGGGAACATCAACAGCAGTCTTCGGATAACATAACCGGTCATCTAGCTCCCCCTGAGTCGAGTTAGACTCCGCCCCAGTTTATCTATCCTTCAGCACCCTGATTGATTGCGCTCCCTACCTTGCCTGATGCCACCCAGGGTTGGCACAACAGAATTACCCTTCGAGTCGCATCTGTTATCTGACATAAGCTAGAGAAACATCGCATGTCCATCGGAGCTAATCAGAAAACTCAACCTTATCGAAGAGTCGCGGGGAAAGCGTGTTGATCAGGCCTCTGGTCGCCAGCAATACGGTACGGCCAGAATCATCCCAGTTGGGCGCCACTTCACACAGGTCTATAGCACCGAGGGCTTCGTACTCACTCAGCATATCCATGACTTGCAAGAAGTCTTTCCCTGAAATTCCCTCAAATTCGGGCGCGCCCGTGCCAGGTGAGTGGGAGGCGTCAACCACGTCGATATCCACGCTGACATAGACAGCATCAACCCCATCCGCAGCCACCTCCATAGCCTGCTTCATGGCTTGCTCAATACCCATCTCTCGAATATGCAAGGAGGTAAGCATTTTCAGGTTGTGCTCGCGATAAAGACGATACTGGTCCACGGTCAACATAGGTGGATTGATCCCAACCCACGCCATGTTCTTCAGCGAGATTACAGATGTATTCTCACTGATTCGCCGCACGCAGGTCCCATGAGTAAAACGGCCTCCAATGGCATTACCGTCCCCGAAGTCGGTATGGCTGTCAATATGGATGTATCCCAAGCGGAGATTTGACTTCCTCTCAGTCATTCCCTGGGCGAATCCTTCGAAAGAGGGATACGCGATGTAGTGGTCTCCCCCTAATACCACAGGAAAACCTCCACGCTTGGAGATTTCCGTAACGCCTTCAATAGTGGAAGCGGTGGTTTTCATAAGATCGGTTGGGTAGATATTCAAATCTCCAACGTCGGCTATCTGGGGATTCTCTTTGGGGCGCAATCCCACGTCCGTATCGAGGTCGTATCGGACGTTCTCCGGAGATCCCGCGTAGCCTGCGCTTTGAAGAGAAGACTGTCTAATGGCCCTGGGGCCATAACGGGTGCCAGTTCGCCCCGTTGGTATTCCATTATCAATGGGCACTCCCGTCACAACAGCCATTCCCTCTTGAATCTGGTCGAAACTTATGCCCGGCGCTCTAAAGAAGGAGACTAGTCCTCCATAATAGGGCAGGGGAATTTGCTGAGTCATGGGCGTGATCTCCTTATCAAAGGCCGTTGTCCCAATCTACTCAGGTGGCTCGACACGATCAAACAGCCACGGGCTTAGGACGTTTGTCAGGCCACTAGAGGCCAACATCACGGTGCGCCCCGTCTGGTCCAGGTTAGGCGCAACTTCACACAGGTCCAGAGCAGCCATAGGCTTATAGTCACTCAGCATGTCCATCAACTGTAGATACTCTCTGGCCTTGATGCCCTTGAACTCAATCGCGCCCGTGCCGGGGGACTCCGAGGCGTCCATCACATCTATGTCCACACTGACGTACACGGCGTCAACACCGTCAGCGGCCGTGTCCATAGCCAAACGCATAATCTCCTCGACCCCGCGCTCGTAGATCATCTTGGAGGTAGTCATCAGCAAATTGTGCTTCTTGTAGAGTCCGTATGAACTGGCATCTAGCCCGGAGTTCAGACCCACCCACGCAAGGTTATTGAAGGAAACGCTGGGACTCTCGCTGATGCGCCTCACCATCGTCGCGTGATTATAGCGACCTCCGATTGGGCTGCTGTCGCTGAAGTCTGAATGGCTATCAATGTGGATGTACCCCAGGCGGATATCTGGTTTCCTTTCGGCCATGCCCTTGGCGAAACCTGCAAAGGATGGGTACGTCACATAGTGGTCTCCTCCAAGTACCACAGGGAAGCCGCCGCGCTTCACTATCTCCGACACGCCTTCAGTGACAGATTCGGTGGTCCTCATCAAGTCCGTAGGAAAGATGTTGAAGTCTCCTAAATCAGCGATGTTGGGATTGTCCTTCAATCGCTGGCCAACTCCTGTATTCACGTCAACTCGAGTATTGTCTGGTGCAATCTCAAAACCTGTTCTCCCGGAAAGGGAAGATTCACGAATCGCTCTGGGTCCGTAGCGCGCCCCGGACCGCCCGGTGGGAATTCCGTTGTCAATGGGGACGCCCGCTACAACCGCCATGCCCTCTTGAATCTGGTCATACTCGATGCCCGGCGTTCTGAAGAAGGACACAAGCCCTCCGTAGTAAGGCGACGGTCCCTGCGCATACATGGGCATCCTCCTGTTTTTCGAGTACATCTCGTTACTCTGGTAGCTCAACTGTATCAAAAAGCCAGGG
Organism: Dehalococcoidia bacterium; assembly: GCA_965203135.1. Lineage (GTDB taxonomy): Bacteria > Chloroflexota > Dehalococcoidia > Lucifugimonadales > CATOSD01 > CATOSD01. The sequence continues at coordinate 156,754 of CBDBBO010000001.1, forward strand.
ATGCAACATGTTTGTCAGACCTCTTGCGGCCAGCAAATCTGTCCGTCCCGAGAGGTCCCACTCTGGGGCCACTTCGCAGAGGTCTATAGCGCCCAAAGGCTCGTACCCGCTAAGCATCTCAGTCAAGCGCAGGTACTCGCTGGCCCTGATCCCCTCAAATTCAGGTGCGCCTGTACCGGGGGACTCGGCGGCGTCTATCACGTCTATGTCCACACTGACGTAAACAGCGTCAACCCCGTCAGCAGCCGTGTCCATCGCCAGTTGCATTATCTCTTCGACGCCCTGCTCGTATATCTGCCTCGATGTCGTCATGAGAAGGTTGTGCTTGCGTCGCAGGTCTTGCTGGTCTGTGGTCAGAGCACTGTTGAGGCCCACCCACGCGAGATTCTTGTAGGACACCATGGGATTTTCGCTGATGCGCCTCACCATTGTCCCATGATTGAAGCGGCCACCTAGTTCTCCCATATCATCGCGGAAGTCCGAATGGCTATCTATGTGGATGTATCCAAGGCGAGCGCCGGGATATCGCTCAGCGATACCAAGGGCAAATCCCTCAAAGGATGGATAAGTCACATAGTGGTCACCCCCGATAACCACTGGAAAGCCGCCCCGCTTAACTATCTCGGACATTCCCTGCTTTACAGACTCGGTGGTCTTCATCAAATCAGTGGGGAAGATATTGAAATCTCCTATGTCACCGATATTGGGATTGTCCTTCAGGCGCTGTCCTATCCCTGTATGCAGGTTAACCAGCGTTTTCTCGGGTGATGACTCGATGTTAGACCGCCCACGCATGGAGGTCTCGCGTACCGCTCTCGGGCCGTAGCGGGCACCGGAACGTCCGGTGGGGATTCCATTGTCTATCGGGACGCCCGCCACAACCGCCATCCCCTCCTGGACCTGATCGAACTCAATGCCCGGCGCTCTGTAGAAGGAGACAAGTCCTGCATAGTAAGGTAATGGCGTCCTCTCGTACACGGGCGTTCTCCTTATGATGAACGATGATGAACGGGGATAGAGACAACAAGCTCGTCCCCTTCAACATCTCCAAGAGTACTAAGGGGACGAGCCGCCGTTAGCCGCTGTTTGCTACTGGTCCAGCCAGAAGTCTTGGGGGAATCTCCGAAAACGGTATCTGGAAAACGGGGTATCGCTGTCAATACCCTTCACGTTGTTAGTTAGCACCAGACCGTCAAAAGCGTGGTAGAGAGGTATTGCCGCGAAGTCTTCCAGAATCATCTTCTGAATTTCTCCGTATATTCTCCGACGCTCAGCTACGTCGAATGTGGCAATGCCCTGATCTAGGAGTTTGTCGACTTCGGGATTGGAGTAAGAGACGTAATTGGAGCCCCCGGGCGGAATGTTCTTGGAGTGCACATCGGCCATCAGGTCCGGCTCAAATGCGCCAATAGCGTTGCCACCCGACGAGTGGGGCCACTCGTAGATCTCCAGCGCCCTTTCTCTGAATCTCGTCGGAGATTCACGGCGCAGGTCGTTCCGAAGGGCGCGGTCCACTTTCCTGATGTTCAGCTTAACCCCCAGGGGCTGTACGTAGCGGTCCAGAATCTCGGTTCCCTCCCCGTACTCGCCAAGTTCCCAAGGCAGCGCGAGTTCCAGACGCTCCAACTGGCCGTCAATCATCTTCTCACGGATGCCATCGCCCCCTACCTTCCAGCCAGCCCCCTCCAGCAGGGCCTTGGCCCCTTCCAGATCGAACACATGAGGTGGCAACTCAGATGGGTCTGGATTGAATTGGGCCACCGGGGCGCCAGGGGTCCAGAATCCAAAGTTGGCGGCCAATCCTCGACCGCGCAGGACTGTGTTACCCCAATCGTCCTTGGATTCTATTGACATGGCGATAGCCTGGCGCACGTCCTTTTCCTTCATTGCAGGGTGTGCCTGATTGAAAGTTAGAGTGATGGCCTGCCAGTATGGGTAGGTATAGACCGTTGCACCGCTGCCTTGCCTCTCAAACTGTGGTTGTTCCTGAGGCACCGAGGAAAAAGCATTTAGCTGTCCGGTCAGCACTGCGGCTGCTGCCGTGTCGCGATCTGCTACGAAGACGTGGGTTATCCCGTCCAGAAGAGGCTCGCTCATGAAGTATGCGGGATTCCGCTCCGTACGGATGTTAGTGTTTCGATTCCACTCCGTTACCATGAAAGGCCCGGTCCCCTGGGGCGCGATGTTAGCGGGGTCGATATTGATGTCGGCAGTGTCCTTTAGCTGGTGCTCGGCGACGATCAATATCTCATTGAACGCAGACAGGATGGGGGCAAAAGGCACGCTTGTGTTTACCACAACCGTATCATCATCCGTAGCGCTGTAGGTGATGTACTCGCCGCCAACAGTAAGAAGGCCTTTGAGTACTGTAGCGGTCTTAGGGTCGCCAATTTTATCAAGTGTAAAGATGACGTCCTTGGCAGTGAAAGCTGTGCCGTCGTGCCATTTGACGTTATCTCGCAAATCGAATGTAATCGTCTTGTTGTTGTTGGTGATCTCCCAGCTGCTTGCGAGAGCGGGCCCTAGCTCTCCAAAGTTGTCGAACAGCACAAGGCCACTTGAGTATTGATACCTGTATTCAGGTCGTGCCTGTTGCAGAATGGCGATGCCGATACCACTGTCATCAGGAGCGCGATTGGTTACGATGCCACCACGCTTAGCGCCTACCTGCTCTGGAAGCGACCTAACTGGCCTCGGAGCTGCGGACTGTGCAACCGCGGTCGCCACGGCAGGCATTGCTGCGGCTGTGGCAGCCGGAGCTGCTGGAGCCGCTTGCTGGGGTGCTTGAGGAGCTGCCGGCGCCCCTGTAGCAGGTGCCGGCGCCGGTGCGACTGCAGCCGCTGGAGCGGGTTGCTGAGGTTGTTCCGGCTCCACAGGGGCCGGGCCGCAGGTAGCCAGAGCCAGAAGCGTCACTGCTAGCGAAGTTACGACCAAAAACGTTCTCATCACGATGCTTCCCCCTTCCTCATTTTTTTCAATCGCCCTACGCAACTTAACCCATTGCTCCCTAGCTCAACTTGTGTGAAATCCAAATATGCGACGCTTAAACTTTGGGCGGAACACTAACATCTTCTGCTTATGCGGTCAACCCCCATGGCGATTAAGTAACTGTTCAGAGTTAGTGAGGCGAATGGAGGTCTTAAGTCCCCTAGCGCGCCGAGCGATGGATGTGTCATGAAGAAGAGGTGAATACCGAGATTGACCTCAACAGCGCGAGCCGCGAGACCCTGCTCGAGATAATCGAGACTCAGCGGAAGGTCATCGCCGAGTTGCGGCGTCGGGTCGAATACCTGGAACGGGTCATCTCGTCCGGGGGGTCCGGTTTGGGGATGCCCGGCAACAAGCCGAACTCCAGGCGGCGCGGCTCAGAGCGGTCCGAGAAGCGAAAGTCTCGCAAGCGGCGTCCTCACGGCTTTGCGCGTAAGCGTATGGAGCCCACTCGGCGCGTGACGCACGCCGCCGAGTCGTGTCTTGAGTGCGGCACGGCGCTTGCCGGTGGCTGGGTGCACCGGAGACGGGAAGTCATAGAGATTCCGCTAGCCCCCGCGGAGGTGGTCGAGCATGTCTTCGTGGCCCGGATGTGCGCGCTGTGCCGCAAGCGGCGGCTGCCCGACGAGCCGCTGCGGGGACAGGCGGTGGGGCGTCGGCGATTCGGCATCAACCTTCTGAGCCTGATAGTGACGCTGCGTGAGGAGGGACGGCTGCCCGTAAGGGCGATCCAGCAGTACCTTCAGACAGTACATCAGCTGAAGCTGAGCGCGGGAGCCATAGTCGAGGTGATCCATGGTGTGGCGCGACAGGCCCGGTCGAGCGTGGCCGAGACGCGCGAGCGGGTCCGAGCCTCTGCCGTGGTACATGCAGACGAGACCGGGTGGCGCGAGGACGGGGTCAACGGCTACGTGTGGACCTTCAGCACTCCCACCGAGCGCTACTTCGTGCGTCGGGGCAGAAACAAGGAGGTGGTGGACGAGGTGCTGGGGGAGTCCTTCGGCGGGGTGCTGGTGAGCGACTTCTACACCGCCTACAACCATTGTCCCGGCCTCAAGCAGCGCTGCTGGGCTCATCTGCTGAGAGACGTAGACGACCTTCGGGCATCGTACCCCCAAGACGCCGTGCTGGCCCGATGGGCCACAGCGGTGCGTCGGCTCTACCGCGTGGCGAAGGCGGCCGCCAGCGCGGCGCCGGCGTCCGGCCCCTGGCGTTCGGTGTCCCCGACGCAACTGGAGTTGGAGGAGCGGCTGCTTTCGCTTTGCCGTCCGTTCTCCAACGACCGGGCGGCGCCGCAGGCCAGGCTCTGCCGGCGTATGGAGCGGCACATCAAAGAGCTGTTCGTGTTCGTCTCTCACCCACAGGTCCCCCCCGACAACAATCAGGCGGAACGCAGCCTGAGGCATCTGGTCGTGAGTCGGAAGATCAGCGGCGGCACTCGCTCACCGAACGGCGCCAATAGCAAGATGGCGCTGGCGTCCCTGTTCGGCGCATGGCGAGCAAAGGGCCTCAACCCCTTCTCTGAATGCCGCAATCTCCTAACCTCACCTCAACTCTGAACAGTTACGCGCCGGCGACGGGCCACAGGGCAATCGCATTTAATTTCCAGATATGGTTCAGCTACAAGGCATCTATGAAATTAACGTGATTTTCCAGCACTCTTCGCGGCCTATTGTGATTCCCCGCCGAAGCTGGCATAATCGCCCCGGCTGACGCCGAAACCCAGGGGCCCCGGAGGGCGACCCACGCGGTCGCAGCGAGGTGATCCAGTTGGGCTGACCGATACCGGACAACGAGGCCGCCCCGCCTGACGGAATCTACGGCGAGGGCTACGTCTGGCCATATGCGGCCCTCTACATCGACCACCCGTTGTGGGAGCCGAAGCTGCGGTGCAACGTCGCGCTGCTGGCCAGGCTGTTGAAGCCGTTGAGCAACTGGCTGGACACCTGTTGCGGGCAGGGGTGGCATATGGCGCAGTTTCCCGGATACTAGCGGATGGGCCTCGACCGAAGCGCGGCCCAGCTGGACCGCGCGAGGCGACAGAATCCCGGCGTCGCCTTCATCCAGGCCGACGTTGTCGATTACGAATTTCCCGACGGACAGCGCTTCGACCTGGTGAGCAACTTCTGGAGCTCCTACTCCTACCTGAACGATGAGGACACCATTCGCGAGCTGGTGGAGAAGCTGGTTCGCTGGACCGCTCCGGGCGGCGCCCTCTACCTGGAGATGACCGTGCCGGAAATGTTGGAAGATTTCAACGACAGCGAGTTCGTGGCGGAAACGGGCACCAGGGTTTCCCTGCAGTCGCCCGATGGAGTGCGCTGGAACTACCATGACACAGGCGGGGTTCATCGGATGATGAGTCCGCCCCTAGAGTTCTTCACCGGCCTCATCGCGCCGCACTTCGCCGGAACAAACCACTCGACAGTAGTTCGGGCGATACGCCAATTCGTTGCTTGTGGCAAGCGGCCCGACTGACCGGGCGCCACTCGACGGCGGCAAATTGGTGAATTCGTGGCCACAGCCGCCCTCGGACGGGTCCGGCCTGACGCTTAGCGTCACGCTGGTCCGAACAGGACAGGCAGAACCGTCTTCGAAATGTGGCTGGGAAGCCTGTGACGCCCTTTATGGCCTCGTCAGTCCTGTAAGTCCGTAATTCAGCGATGAGCCGGTCGGCCTGACCCTACTCTAAGAGTCCTATTGTCTCAGGGCAAACGTGATGGTTCGGCCATCGGAGCTGGTGATGGTCAGATGTGAGCCGCTGATGGCAAACTCCTCCGCACCAACCAGCAGGTCAGTGTACAGAGACTCCTGCATGAACAATTCATGGCTTGGGCAACCCGCCTCAGTCCAGCGAAGATCTTCTGTGGTGAAAGATGACCCCGAGGCGCTGTACCTCCCATCGTAGGAGTTGCATCCGGTCCAGCCACTGATGTCACTCTCCTCGGAAAACTCGACCTCCACGTTTCCGATGGCTGGGCTACCCCCTACGGAAAGCAGCGTCCAGGATGTACCCGCCAGTGGCTGCTCTTCCGAGCCGCAGGAAAGCGCCAGAAGCGCAACGGCGCCGACCATGACCGGTAGCAACATCCTTCTCGCTAGTACCATGTCTCACACTCCTTAGATTGACAGACCTGAGGAAGGTCAGATGCCCGCCCACTCCTCTGCTCGGGATCCATTCAGTCCGCCGGTGATCCGCACTATAATGACCATCCTCCATCGGATTCCAGTGTGGTCTTGCGAACGCTCGTGACGGTACTACTATACCCGGTTCTCATCGCCTTCATCACGTGGCCTCGGAACGACTGCCGATGATTCAGGGCCTTGTGGAAACCGTCATTCTGAGTCCCGCTTCGGCGTGGTGCGTCAGGGCGCGGCATGGCGCAGAGCGGGCGTCGGCGCGCTTGCCCTGCCTCGCCAGGCTACCGCCGGCGTCTCCTCCTCCACCAGAGGTACACTCCGCCGGCTACGCCTGCCGCCCCCAGGAGCGCCAGCAGAGCGATGATCCATGCAGGCGCGCCGCCCTCCGGCTCGGGCGCCGGCTCCGGCGCAGGCGTAGCCGCCAACGCGAACGCGGGCGTCGGCTCCGGCGTCGGAGTGGCCGTGGGTTCCGGCGTGGGCGTGGCTGTGGGCTCCGGAGTCGGCGTGGCGGTGGGTTCCGGCGTGAGCGTAGCCGTGGGTTCCGGCGTGAGCGTAGCCGTGGGTTCCGGCGTGGGCGTTGCCGTAGGCTCCGGCGTGGGCGTTGCCGTAGGCTCCGGCGTGGGTGTGGCCGTGGGTTCCGGCGTGGGCGTTGCCGTAGGCTCCGGCGTGGGCGTTGCCGTAGGCTCCGGCGTGGGTGTGGCCGTGGGTTCCGGCGTGGGCGTTGCCGTAGGCTCCGGCGTGGGCGTTGCCGTGGGTTCCGGTGTCGGCGTGGGGTCAGGCGCAGGCGGCTGCGGTACGGGGGTAGGAGTGTCGTCGTCGTCGGACGTAGGCGGCACAGGCCGCGTGGGCTGCCGCGGCCCGCCGCCGTCGTTGGCCGGAATGGTCAGGGTGATATGGTTCTGCAGGACTATCCCCCACCCGAACACATTCACAGCGACGCTCAGCTCGATGGTCTCGTCGCCCTCGGCTTCCTCGTCGTTGACGACGGTCAGCGTGCCGATGGCCGTGGTCTGCCCCGGTTCGATATCGATGTAGTCGGTGACGCCTGCTTGAGAAGGGCTCCTTTCGTTCGGCCCCAGGACGTAGTCGATCCCTTCCCTCTGGGCGTCGGTGCTGGTGGCGGCGACATCCTCCGGGGCGCCGGCGACCGCCGTGCCGCCTGTGGTGAAGAACCGGAACCTCGCGCCTGGGCGGTGCGCTCCTATTTTCAGGGGCGCTCCCATGTTCAACCTCGCCGTCAGCGTCGCCGTCGACCCCTCGGACGGCCGGGTGGACGAGACGGTGAGCCTCACACTGTCGGGGTAGTCGTCATCGACGATGGTCAACTCCACCGAGTCCGGGCTGCCCTTCTCCAGCGGGGACGGCGGATCGCCCAGCGCCACCGTGAAGGTCTCGTCCTGCGTGTCGGCGTCCTGGGCCGTAGTGATGACGCCCGAGCCGCTGGTCTCCCCCGCCTGGATGGTGATGCCGCGCAGAAAGCCGTAGTCGCTCGATTCCGCCGTGCCGTCCGTCAGCGTAATCGGGATCGTCACGTCGTCCTCCAGCGCCGCCGACAGCCTAGCGGTCACCGTCACCGGCAAGCCCTCGTCCACACGGCTGCTCGGCGAGACCGACAGCGAAACGTTGGTGGTGGTCGGGGCGTGATAGCGCGCCAGCGCGAACTCGTAGGTCTTCCCGCTGTGGGCGAACCCGGCGGCCACGACCTTCCCGTCGGTCTGCAGCACGGCCCCGTAAGCCCTGTCATCGCCGGGGCCGATGGGGGTGGTGACCTTGCCGCCGTCGCCGAAATCGGCATCCAGGGACCCGTCTTCCGTGTAGCGCGCCAGCGCGAAATCGAGAGGGCGGGCCGCGCCGCCGGCCGTGTTGCCGGCCCACCCGGCCACTACTATCCTCCCGCCGCTCTGCAACAACAGCCCGTAAGCTATGTCGCGGTGGTCGCTCATTGGGGTGGTGACCCAGCCGGTCCTGGTCGAGCCGCTGACTGTGCCGAAGGTGGTGTCCAGGGACCCGTCGGCGTTGTAGCGCGCCAGCGCGAAATCGTAGTCGTCCCCGATGACGGCGGCCCCGGCCGCCACGATCTTCCCGTCGCTCTGGAACGCGACCGCAAGGGCTGTGTCATCGCCGGAGGACATGGTGGTGGTGGTCGTGCCGTTAGTCCCGAAGCCGGTGTCCAGCGACCCGTCGATGTTGTAGCGCGCCAGTGCGAAGTCCCCGCCGATCCCTCCGCTCACGACGATCTTCCCGTCGCCCTGCACCGCCACCGCGCGGGCGCGGTCGTTGCCGGAGCCGAGGGCGGTGACGACCTTGCCGTCGCCGTCGAAAGAGGTGTCCAGGGATCCGTCGGCGTTGTAGCGCGCGATGGCGAAATCGTTGTCGCTCCCGTTGTTTGCGTACCCGACCACCACTATCTTCCCGTCATCCTGCACCGCCATCGCATACGGTCTGTCTTCGCCGGAAGCGAAGTCGGTGGTGGTCGTGCCGTTATTACCGAAGCCGGTGTCCAACGACCCGTCAGCGTTGTAGCGCGCCACGGCGAAGTCTTTGACAGTCCCTTTGTTGCTGCGCCCGGCCGCCACTATCTTCCCGTCGTCCGGTTGCACCGCCACGGCTGCGCCGTAATCGGCGCCGCCGGACTGGAAGTCGGTGGTGACCTTGCCGTCTACGCCGAAGCCGGTGTCCACGGTCCCGTCGGAATTGAAGCGCACCAGCCCGAAGTCGATGACGGCTCCTCTAGTGACGTCCCCAACCATGACAATCTTCCCGTCGGACTGCAGCGCCACCCCATAGCCATAGTCGACGCCGGAGCCGGCGGCGGTGGTGACCACCCCGCTGCTCCCGAAGTCCGTGTCCAGGACCCCCGCGCTGGTGTAGCGCGTGAGCGCGAAATCCTCGTGAGTCCCGTTGTGGCCGAACCCGGCCAGCACGATTTTCCCGTCCTGCAGCGCCAGCGCGGAGGCCTCGTCATTGCCGGGGCCGATGGGGGTGGTGACCACCCCGCTGGTCCCGAAGGTCGTGTCCAGGACTCCCTCGGCGGTGAAGCGCGCCACCGCAAAATCGTAGTCGTCCCCGGTCCCGGTATAGACGTATCCGCCGATCAAGACCGTTCCGTCGGACTGCAACAGCATCGCAAGGCCGGTGTCGGTGCTGGTACTCATGGAGGTGGCATAGCCGTCCGGGGTGTTGTCGTTGTTCGCGTCGCCGCCGAAGGTGGTGTCCAGGGCCCCCGCGGCGGTGTAGCGCGCCAGCGTGAAATCGTTGAACCGCGGAGAAGGATTCGCGCTGTACCCACCCGCCAACACCTTCCCGTCGGATAGCACCGCCACCCCGTGAACTCGGTCGTTACTGATGCCGGAGTTGAAGTCGGTCGTGACCTTGCCGTCACTGTCGAACGTGGTGTCCAGCGCCCCGGCGCTGGTGTAGCGCGCGATGGCGAAATCGTAATTGTTCCCGCTTATCTTGGTGGATCCGCCCACCACGATCGTCCCATCGGTGTGCACCGCCACCGAAGTGCCGGAGTCGTCGTCGGAGCCGATGGGGGTGGTGGTCGTGCCGTTAGTCCCGAAGTCCGTGTCCAGGACCCCGTCTGCGGTGTAGCGCGCCAGCGCGAAATCCCTGTTGGTCCCGTTGTGGCTGTTCCCGGCCACCACGATCTTCCCGTCGGACAGCACCGCCATCGCGCGGATCTCGTCATGTCCGGAGCCGAGGGCGGTAGTGACCTTGCCGTCGGTCCCGAAGGATGTGTCCAGCACCCCGTCGGCCGTATAGCGCGCGAGAGCGAAATCGAAGTTGGCCGCGTTGCCCGTGTAACCGGCGACCAGGATCTTCCCGTCGGACAGCACCTCCACCGCATAGGCGGTGTCTTCGTCGCCGAAGTCGGTAGTGACCTTGCCGTCCCCGTCTCCGAAGGTGGTGTCCAGGGCCCCGTCCGCGGTGTAGCGCACCAGCGTGATGTCCAGGTCGCTCCCCGTTATGCTGCTTCCCGCCGCCACGATCTTCCCGTCGGACTGCACCGCAAGCGCGTTGATTTTGCTCTGGGCGGAGCTGACGCTGGAGGTGACTATGCCGTCGCCGCCGAAGGATGTGTCCAGCGAGCCGGCGTCGGTGGACTGGGCCTGGACGGGCAGGGACGGCGTCTGAGAGACGAGGGTGAGGGCGAGGACGGCGGCCAGCAGCAGCCACGGGCGGGGCGAGAGGAAGGACCGGATCATGGCGGGCCGCCAAGACGCGGAAGAGAAGCTGCCAGAACACAGGTTCGGGGGGGGGGGGGGGTAACGGGCATCGCCATCTTCATCGGACCACAATCCTCATCGGCGTTCATGCGCGGCATCGCGCGAACACCCCAACCTATCGACAGTCTTGACAGCGCAGGGTACCACTCTGCGCCATAACGGGCTAGATTTTGAATAGCCGAATTGCCATCTATTTTCTGATAAAAAGTATAATCATATCCAAAACTCAACCGACCCCGGCACAGCCTCAGCGCCATTTCATTCTTATTCTCCCTCGCTAGAGTGCTCGCATGTTTCTCTGCGGCGCCTCTTGCATGAAAAACCGGCTCCCCCACGCCCCCTGGCTGGAAGCACCTCGAAAATCGTGTCCCAAACCTTCCCAAACGCGTAACCCAAACGCCACACCCCCTTCCCATCACCGCGCAATCCCACCCCAACCGTGTCACAAAAATTCCCACCCTCAGGCCCACTCCCCATTCGGCTAGGGGCTTGTAGGGGCAATCCCTTGTGGTTGCCCACTCCCCCTCGCCGTGGCTGCCCATCCCACCTCGCCAGCCGGTAGGGGCGGGTCTGTGACCCGCCCAGTGGGGGTACGGGCGCGCGTGGACGCGCCTGCGCCCCTGACAACTGATAACTGGCCTGCTGACCCCTCTTGATTCTACAGCACGCCTGTGCTATTTTCTACTTGGAGCCTATCCGATAAACCCCTTCCCCCTCGCAGGGGGAAGGGCCTACCCTGAGCCTGCCGAACGGGTTAGAGCCTGCCCTGAGCGTAGTCGAAGGGATGGGAGTGACGCCCCGGTTGGCGGCCTCAGAAAGCCAGCATCCGGCCCACCACCACCATCGCGCCTCTGCGCCATTCTGCGCCAAACCTGACACCGATGAAACGCGAATGAACGGAAAGAGGACGGCCCGCCCAGCTACGGATTGGGCGGAATTGTGCAGAATAGGGCAGATTTTTCGGAAGGCCCCGCCCAAAGCCCCTTCCGCTAGTCCCCTCTCCCATCAAACGCGTGATGCATATTAAAGTGGCCGATATGCCTGTTTAGGGCGGTTTTCGGGCCAAAAGCCGCCAACTTGGCGGGTGCTAGGGCTGTGCTGAGTCTAAGATGGTGCCTAAACCTCAAAAAAGGGCCATCAAACTCGGTTATCCACATCAGCCTGCTTCTTGTGTGGTAGTTCCACAAGTCTAATTTGCATCACACGTATCAAGGGAGAGGGTTAGGGTGAGGGTGAAAATAGGGGTGAAAGTTTTACATTGATTATGGGTCGGGTTAGAATACTCCGGCTTAGGGTTTGGTCGAGACGAGGCGCGCGCTTCGGGTCGTCGCCGAACGCGCAGGTCGGAGGGCACGCGACACGCTATGTTGGAAGACAATGAACTGATGAGCGTTCGCCTGGCGAAGCTGGGCCGTCTGAGAGACAGGGGAATCGACCCTTACCCGCACAGGTACAAGCGGACGCACACGGGCGCGCAGGCTACGGCGCTGTTCGAGACCGAGGAGGCACAGGCCGGCGACGGCGAGGCGCGCTCCGGCCCGGTCTCCGTCGCAGGCCGCATAGTAGCCCTCCGGGGCATGGGCAGGGCCACGTTCGCGGACCTGCTGGACGGCTCCGGGCGTATCCAGGTGATGCTTCGCCGCAACGTGCTGGAGGAGGACTACGGCATTCTCCAGGACCTGGACCTGGGGGACTGGATCGGCGTCAGCGGCCAGGTGTTCAGGACGCGCGCGGGCGAGGTCACGGTGGAGGCGGGGGCGCTCCGCGTGCTGTGCAAGTCGCTGCGCCCGCTGCCGGAGAAGTGGCACGGCCTGGTGGACGTGGAGGCGCGCTACCGGCAGCGCTACCTGGACCTTATCGCCAACGAGGAGGCGCGGAACACCGCCACGCTCCGGCCCCGCATCGTGTCCGCGATACGCCGCTATATGGACGCGCGCGGCTTCCTCGAGGTCGAGACGCCCGTGCTGGTGCCCGTAGCTGCGGGGGCCATGGCCCATCCGTTCGTCACGCACCACAACGCCCTGAACCGCGACTTCTTCCTGCGCATAGCCACCGAGCTCTACCTCAAGCGGCTCATCGTAGGCGGGCTGGAGAGGGTGTACGAGATAGGTAAGGTGTTCCGCAACGAGGGGGTGGACCAGGACCACAGCCCGGAGTTCACCATGATGGAGAGCTACGAGTCGTTCGCGGACTACAACGACGTGATGGCCATGGTGGAGGAGCTCGTTTCCGGTGTGGCGACAGAGGTTACAGGCGGCGCGGCGGTCGAATTCGGCGGGCGTACCATCGACTTCACGCCGCCCTGGCCCAGGCTCGACTTCCGCGAGCAGGTCATCAAGTACAGCGGCATCGACTTCCTCGAGTATCCCAACACCGAAGACCTGAAGGAGGCGATGCGGGACGTTGGCGTCGACGTGTCGCAGCAGGTGAGCAGGGGCGGCCTGCTGGACAAGCTCATATCCGCCAAGGTGGAGCAGCACCTGGTGCAGCCAACCTTCCTCATCGACTATCCCATCGAGATGTCGCCGCTCTCCAAGAAGAAGGCGGACAACCCCATGCTGGTGGAGCGGTTCGAGGGCTACGCGGCCGGCATGGAGTTTTGCAACGCCTTCACCGAGCTCAACGACCCGGTGGACCAGCGCCAGCGTTTCGAGGCGCAGGAAGAGGTGCGCGAGGAGTTCGAGGGGGAAGAAACGGACAGACTGGACGAGGACTTCCTGGTCGCCATCGAACACGGGATGCCGCCCACCGGCGGGCTGGGGCTGGGGATCGACCGGCTGACGATGCTGCTGTCCGGGCGACAGAACCTGCGCGAGGTGGTGTTGTTCCCGCAGCTCAGGACGCGGTAGGGGGCCAGTGGCTAGGTCGGTTGATGTCGCGATTGTCGGCGGCGGCGTAATCGGAAGCGCCATCGCGCTGTACCTGTCGATGCGCGGCTTCGCGTGCAAGCTGTTCGAGCAGCGGGCGTTCGGCTGGGGCGCGTCCGGCGCGACGGCGGGCGTGGTAGGCCCGCTGTGGCACGTGCCGCACACCCACGAGGCGGCGATGGCGCTTGGCCTCGCCAGCCTGCGCGAGTTCCCGCGCCTGACCGAGGCCCTGGCCGACACCGGCGTTTCGACCGGCTTCCGTCGGTCCGGCATCCTCAACGTCGCCCGCACCGAGGCCGACGAGCGGACGCTGCGCGACGGCCTGGCCTGGCAGGGCGAGCTCGGTCTGGGCGTGTGCTGGGTGGACGCGGACGAGATGCTGGAGTTGGAGAGGCACGTCGCGCCGGGATCGCTGGGCGGCGTCTGCTCACCCGAAGAGGGGTTCGTACACGGGCGGTCGTTCGTGCGCGCCATGGCGAACGCGGCGTCGAGCATCTTTGGCGCGCGACTCGCCGAGGGCGTGGAGGTCGGCGGGCTGCTCACCGAGAGCGACCGGGTGGTGGGCGTGGAGTCCAGCGAAGGCCGCTTGTACGCCGACCACGTTGTGCTCGCGGCGGGGCCGTGGAGCGGACTGGCGGGGCGATGGCTCCCGGAGGCGCTACCGGTGCGGCCCGCGAAAGGCCAGCGGCTGCTGCTTCGCAAGCCGGGCTTCATGCCCGCCATGCCGGTGCGCGACTACGGCCGCTACGTCATGCCGCAGCCCGACGGCAGCATACTTGTGGCAGCCACGCGCCACGAGGGCGAGTTCGACACCCGCGTCACCGCAGACGCCGTGGGCGAATTGCTGACGGACGCCGCGCGCGCCTTCCCGCTGCTGCGCGACGCCGAGTTCGCGGGCGCGACGGCGGGAGTGCGGCCCGCATCGCCGGACGGCCTTCCCATCATCGGTCCGGTGCCAGGGCGGGACGGGCTGATCGTCGCGGCAGGGCACGACGCGGCGGGCGTGATGCTGGCGCCGGGAACTGCGATGCTTGTGACCGAGTACATCCTGAGCGGCGACGCCGCGCCGCTGGAGCCGTTCGGCCTGGCCAGGTTCGACGAGGAGACTGTTTAGACGCGCACGAGGCCCAGGGTGACCTCCTCGCCGTCTACGTTTAGGGTGGCGGTGTGCGCGTCCTCCGGAGCGGCAGCGTCGATGAGGTCGTCGCTGAGCGTCTCACGCCGCACGTAGTCGCCGTGCGCGGCCAGCACCTCGCGCAGCGTGTCGCCGCACCGGTAGTAGGCAAGAATGTGGTCGGCGATGTCGAACTGCGCCTCGCGGCGGAGGTTCTGGACCTGGTGGACAAGCTCGCGGGCCATGCCCTCCAGCGCAAGGTCGCGGCTCACGGCGGTGGTGACGGCAAGGGTGTAGCCACCCTCCGAGGCTACTGAGAAACCCTCCCGCTGGGCGGAGTTCACCAAGATTTCCTCAGGTAGAACCTCGTACCCCTCGACGTCCACGGTCTCACCCGCCAGCACGCTGGTCCGGACGGCGCGTACGTCGGCGTTCTTGAGGCCCTCGATGATGTAGCGCATCTCCATTCCGTACTTGGGGCCTAGCAGCGGCATGTTGGCCTGCACGCTGAAGTCCATCACGTCGGACTCGTCCTCGACGGTAGATACTGTCTTCACGTTGAGCTCGTCGCGCACCTGCGCGACTACCTGATCCAGTCGCGCTACCTCTTCCGGCGAGCGCAGCACGACGAGTGCGCTTTCCAGCGGCTGCCGCACCTTCAGTCCGGCCTTGCTGCGCGCCGCGCGGCCCAGGCTCGACAGCCGCATGGCTAGCCTCGTCGCCTCGGCGAGCTCCTCGTCTATCAGGCCCTCGTCGCAGACCGGATAGCTCGCCAGGTGCACGCTTTCGCAGCCTCCGGCGCCGTTTGACGCGAGGTTGCGGTACATCGATTCGGATACGAATGGGACGATGGGTGCCAGCAGCCTGGCGAGAGTGACAAGGCACTCGTACAGCGTCGAGTGGGCGGCCAGCTTGTCCTCGTCGGCGTCGGACTTCCAGAAGCGTCGGCGGCTCCGCCGGACGTACCAGTTGGACAGGTACTCCACGAATCGCTCGGCGGCGCGGCTGGCGCGCTCCGGCTCGAAGTTCTCCAGTGCGACAGTCATCTCGCGCGCGAGTATGTTCAGCTCGGATATGATCCACCTGTCGAGCTCGGGGCGTCTGCCCACTTCCGGCGCGGGCGTGGACGGGTCGAACTCGTCGATGTTGGCGTAGGTCACGAAGAAGGAGTACACGTTCCACAGCGGAATGAGGAAGCGGCGGCGAACCTCGTCCGCGGAGCGGAACCCGAAGTTGACATTCAGGGCCGGATTCTGCCGAGTGTACAGCCAGCGCATAGAGTCCACGCCCATCTGCTCGGCGGCATCCTCGAACCAGATGGCGTTGCCCTTGCTCTTGTGCATCTCCTCGCCGTTTTCGTCCCGCATCAGCGCGTAGCTGAACACCGTCTTGCACGGCTCGGAGTTCTCGAGCGCGGTGCTCATGGTGAGCAGAGAGTAGAACCAGTTGCGGAACTGGCCCGGGAAGCTCTCCGATATCCAGTCGGCTGGAAACCAGTCGCGCCAGTAGTCCTGGTCCTGCCGGTAGCCCAGAGTGGAGAAGGACACGATGCCGGCATCTAGCCACGGGTTGCCCACGTCCGCAATGCGCGAAACACGAGCGCCGCACTTGGAGCAGTCGATCTTCACGGCGTCGATCCACGGGCGGTGCGGCGAGTGGCC
This sequence comes from Dehalococcoidia bacterium, assembly GCA_965203135.1. GTDB lineage: Bacteria > Chloroflexota > Dehalococcoidia > Lucifugimonadales > CATOSD01 > CATOSD01. Next base: position 172,754 of record CBDBBO010000001.1, read on the forward strand.
GCTGAACTCGTCCCATCCCTCCACGGCGCGCTGTTCCAGCTCCTCCTCGCTGCCGATAACGTCGAATTGACCGCAGTCGCACTTGAAGATGGGCAGCGCGAGACCCCAGTAGCGCTTCTTGGATATCATCCAGTCGTCCATGTTGCGCAGCCAGTCCAGCTCGCGCTCCAAGCCGAACGAGGGAATCCAGCGAATGTTGCGGGTGACGTCGGCTATCTGGTGCCGCAGCTCGTCCATGGAGATGAACCACTCGTCGACGAGGCGGAACACGAGCTCGGAGTCACACCGCCAGCAGACCGGATATCGGTGGGAGTACTGGTCGAGCCGGAAGAACACGCCCTTTTCTCGCAGGCTGTCGTAGATGGGCTTGTTCACATCGTACACGTTCGTGCCGGTTAGCCAGTCGAATCCCTCTACGAAGTCGCCGAACTCGTCGAGGGGCGCGATGGTGGCCAGCCCCAGCTCCTTCCCCAGCGCGAAGTCCTCCTTGCCCGCTCCTGGGGCGATGTGAACGATGCCGGTGCCCTCCGTCTCGCTCACGTCTTCCCACGCGATGACCTGGTGCTCTACGCCACGCTGCGCGGTCAACTCATCGAACGGCCCGCGATAGCTCCGGCCTACCAGGTCGCTGCCCGGCAACTCGGCCAGCGTCTCCGCCTCGCCGCGCAGCAGCGGCAGCAACGCCTTGACGACGTACACGGTGTCCTCGCCGGCGCGGGCCTTCACGTAGGTCTTCTCCGGGTGGACGGCGGCGGCGACGTTGGAGGTGAGCGTCCAGGGCGTGGTCGTCCAGACGAGCAGGGAAGCGTCCTCGTCCAGGAGCGGGAACTTGACGTACAGGCCCGGATGGACTATCTCCTTGTAGCCTTCGGTCACTATCTCGTGCTCCGACAGGCCGGTGCCGCAGCGTGGGCACCAGGGCATCACGTCGCGGCCCTCGTAGAGCCAGCCACGCTCGTGGCACCGCTTGAGGAACTGCCAGATGGTGTAGTTGTTCTCGTCGGCCATCGTGTGGTACGAGTCGTCCCAGTCCATCCAGTAGGCGAGGCGCTGGGACTGTGAGGAGATGACGTCGGAGAAGCGGCGGACACGTTCTTTGCACAGGTCCACGAACCTGTCTATGCCGTACGCTTCGATGTCGCGCTTGGACTTGAAGCCGAGCTCCTTTTCGACCTCGACCTCGATCCACAGGCCTTGGCCGTCGAAACCGTTCTGGAATCGCTGCCTGTATCCCTGCATGTTGCGGAACCGCAGGAACAGGTCCTTGTAGGTGCGGCCCCATGCGTGGTGTACGCCCATGGGGTTGTTGGCCGTGATGGGGCCGTCGATGAACGAGTACCGCTTGTCCGCGTCGGAGTTGCGTTCGCGGTACTTACGCGGGATGTCGTTCTCCTCCCACCACCGCAGAAGCTCTCGCTCCAATTCGGGAAAATCCACCCTGGCGTCGACCTGCTTGAACATGATGGAAACCTCTATTCGATTTGGTGCCGTCGCCGCGCCACGCGCAGGAGCAACAAAAAAGCTCCCGCCCCATAGGGACGAGAGCTGTGTCGCTTCCCGCGGTACCACCCTGGTGTTCCACGCCGACACTCGCGCGCGGCGTGGCGCTCGGTTCGCCCGGAGGCGCGTTCGCGAGTCCGGGCCGCCCAGTTAACGTTGGGCGATTCCGTCGACGCCTACCGCCGCGCCCTGCTGGCGTCGGATTCGGGCCGAGGCTCGGGAGTGATATTCGGCGCAGCGCTCCGCGTCCGCTCTCACCGCGGTCCCGCTCACGTGGGACCTGTTCGGACTCGCTGTGCGCCCGCTTCGCGCCTACTCGTCTCCGTCTTCGCCTTTGTGATATGTGCTTGGCCACGCCCCTCGCAAGGGGAATGACGCAGTATTGAGGATAGGGCAGGGCGTGTAGGGTTGTCAACGTCCGCATTGAAACCGACCGCCGGGTTTGCTACGCTGCCACACCGGTCGGCCACCGGAGAATGGCCGGAGCGCAACTTTGGAGACGCCCTCTATGACCCAGACACCCCACTTCACACCCGCCCTGTTCGAGTTCCTGGCGGAGCTGGCGGAAAACAACAATCGCGAGTGGTTTCAGACAAACAAGGCACGGTACGAACGGGACGTCCGGGACGCGCTCGTGGCGTTCGTAGCCGACTTTGGAGAGAGGCTGTACGAGATAAGCCCTTACATGGTGGCAGACCCGAGGCCGTCCGGCGGCTCGGTGTTTCGCATTTACAGGGACGTGCGGTTTTCGAAGGACAAGAGCCCCTACAAGACGAACGCGGGCATCCACTTCCGCCACCAGGTGGGGCGCGAGGTGCACGGCCCCGGCCTGTACCTGCATTTGCAGCCGGGGAGCGTTTGGGCAGGCGCGGGCATCTGGCGCCCCAACTCCACAACGGTGGGTAAGATACGCGAGGCGATCGTCGCCAACCCGGGCAGGTGGAGCCGAATAGTGGAGGATGAGTCGTTCGCGTCGCTCTACTCGCTCGAGTCCGAATCGCTGAAGCGCGCACCCCGGGGCATCGACCCCGACCACCCGCTCATCGAGCATCTCAGGCTCAAGTCGTTCGTGGCAGTCACCGACTTCACGGAAGAAGAGGCGTGCGAGCCGGACTTCATAGACGTGTATGCGGAGGCCTGCCGGAAGGCCGCGCCCTTCGCCGAGTTCATCACCACGGCGGTGGGTCTGGACTGGTGACGGGCGCGCGGGCAAGAGGCGCGTGAAACCGCGAAGTCACGCGCCGGGCGGAGGCACCCAGAGCGCGCATTCGTCTTGACCCTATGATGCCTTGTTGCTAGAATGTGACGAATTTCTCAGAACATGGGGCGCGATATGCTTGTAATCGGCCTGACCGGTGGTATAGGCACCGGAAAGTCCCTCGTCTCCCGTATGCTCGAAGAGCGCGGGGCCACCATCATCGACGCCGACCTGGTGGGCCACGAGGCCTACACGCCTCACACGGAGACGTGGCAGGTGGTGGTGGACACCTTTGGCGACGTGCTTGCCGAAGACGGCCAGATCGACCGGAGAAAGCTGGGCGCAATCGTGTTCAGCGACCCGGAACAGCTTGCGAAGCTGAACGCCATAATGCACCCTCGCATGTACAAGATGATCGAGGAGCGCATCCAGAACCTTCAGTCCGGCGGCGCCGATACGATCGTCGTGGAGGCGGCCATTCTGATCGAGGCCAAGTGGATCCCCCTGGTCGACGAGGTCTGGGTAACCACGGCCCCCGAGGACCAGGTGATCGAACGCATCAAGGGACGCAACAATATGGGGGAGGAAGCCGCCCGAGCACGCATCAACTCGCAAATGCCGTCCGAAGAGCGGGCGGGCCACGCCGACGTGTTGATAGCCAACGACGGCTCCATGGACCGGCTAAGGGAGACGGTGGGCAGCCTGTGGGAAAGCAGAGTGTCCGCCAACAAGGAGAGTAGCGACTAACAATGACCTCAACGACCAGGACGCTATACCGCAGCTACATCATCGAGGAGTACCACCTCGTCGACGAGCCGTACTACGTTGCGACCAGCGATGAGATTGAACTCTTCGAGGCCGCCTATCTGCAAAAGATTCCCCTGCTCTTCAAGGGCCCGACGGGTTGCGGCAAGACCCGCTTCGTGGAGTACATGTCCTGGCGACTGGGCCAGCCCCTGACGAAGGTGCGGCCCGCCGACCAGCAGGCCCAAGCGTCCACCAACGGCGCCAACGTGCCACTGGTGACCATCGCCTGCCACGAGGACCTGACCGCGAGCGACCTCGTGGGACGCTACCTCCTGGAAGGCGACAGCACCGTGTGGATCGACGGCCCGCTGACGCGCGCCGTCAAGGCCGGAGGCATCTGCTACCTCGACGAGATCGTCGAGGCTCGCAAGGACACCACCGTGCTCATCCACCCGCTTACCGACCACAGGCGCATGTTGCCGGTCGAAAAGAGGGGCGAGCTCCTCGAAGCCGCGGATGGGTTCCTGCTGGTGCTCTCGTACAACCCCGGTTACCAGAGCGCGCTCAAGGACCTGAAGCACAGCACACGACAGCGATTCCTGGCGATCGAGTTCGATTACCCGCCGCGTGACATCGAGGCCGAGATCGTCCAGCACGAGTCCGGCGTCGACGGGGGCACCGCGATGCAGCTCGCCCGGCTGGGGGAGAAGGTGCGCAACCTCAAGGAGCACGGGCTTGGAGAGGGCGCGAGCACCCGCCTGCTCATTTACGCGGGCAAGATGATCGCCCAGGGCATCAGCCCGCGCCGCGCATGCCAGGTCGCCGTGAACTGGGCTGTCACCGACGACGCCACGGTGCAGAGGAGCATCGAGGAGCTCATCTTTTCGATTTTCGAGTAGGAGCTTGCCCCGGGTCATGCGCCCTTCGTCACCGCCTCGCCTGAGCGGACCCGCATAGATGGAAGATTCGCCGATAGCGGAGATACGTCGGCTGCTGTCCGAACACGGCGCGAAGGAGATCGACGACCCCACGCTCGCGCCCGCGGGAGTGATGATCCTCATCTACCCCAAGGACGGCGAATACTGCGTGCTGCTCAACAAGCGGTCGGAGAAGGTGGAGCACCACAAGGGCGAAATCTCTTTCCCCGGCGGCGGCAGGGACCCGGAAGACGACTCGCTGCAGGCTACCGCCATCCGCGAGACCCACGAGGAGATGGGAATCCTGCCCGAGGACGTGGAACTGATTGGCCGCATCGACGACATGGCCACGCGCAGCCGCTTTCTCATGCGCCCGTATGTCGGCACCATTCCGTATCCCTACGACTTTCACCCGTTCGAGGCGGAAGTCGCGGAGGTGCTGGAAGTGCCGCTCTCCACGCTGATGGACGAATCCAACTTTAGAGAAGAGGTCAGAATAGTCGACGGCGAGTTGTCCATCTCGCCGGCATACGCTTACGACGGTCACGTAGTATTCGGAGCAACCGCGCGAGTTCTCAGCCAGTTCTTGGGATTGCTCCAGGCGGCGCCCGATCCGCTCAAGGAGGCCCTGTGGAAAACAAGCCAGCCCTGACGCTCGACGAGATCAAGGAAGAGGTGAGTCGCTTCCCGGCCTCGGTGCTTGAGGAGATGGAGAGGGCGCAGGCGGCCATGCCCGATTCCATGACAACTGCGCAGAGCCGCGACTGGGCGTTCGCCGGACTCGAGATCGCGCAGCAGACCGTCCGCTCCTGGGAGTCCGCCGCCCAGTACTACAAGGTGAGCCCCCAGGTTATCACCTACATGCCGTTCAACTACTTCGTCAAGTGGACGGAGTGCGGCAGCGCGCTGTGCGGTGAGTCTCCCACGCTGGCCACCGCCTACTTCCTGGCAAGCCCGGGTGCGATGGCGAAGCTCAGGTCCCGCCATATAGAAAGCTGGTCCAGGCTGGGCCGCTCGCTCTACAAGGGCACCTGGAAGTCGAGCACGCTGGCCTGCAAGTTCTTCGACAGCAGCCCCGCGCTGATGGAGAGCCTCACCTTCCAGGAACTGGAGAACTTCGTCGCTTTCCTCGACGCTCTCTCCCACCGCTCCTACGACCTCGCCTCCGAGTGCATCACTCTGGGCCAGCAGCTATTCCCGCTGATTGGCGACGACAAGCTCGCCTTCATTTCGCTGGCGTCGACGCTCACGGAGACCGGTTGGAGGGAAGTGAAGAGCTTCTTCGACGCGGGCACCAGGGCGCTGCCCAGGATCGAGCCCGACCAGCGGCTTCGCTTCCTGCGGCTTGCCGAACAGCTCGTAAAGAACGGCGGGTCGAACATTCCGGCGGTCATGCTGGACACATCCATGGCGCTGAGCCAGCTTGAGACGGACGATCACTCCCAGGTCCTGAACATGGCGGAGTCACTGCTCAAGCTGTCGCCTCCCTCGGTTCCCGAGTTCATCAAGTCGGCGCCGTTCGCGCTCGAGAACATCTCCATGCCACAGATGGAGAAGTGGTTCGAGGAGGGTGCCCGCATCCTCCAGCAGAACCCGGACGGCGGACTGGCGTACTTCAAAATCGAGTCGGCCCACTCGGAAGCTGTGCTCGAAATGCTGTCGTCCAGCGTCGAGTTCACGCGCATCAAGGACATCATGGAGATGTACTGCCGCGCCCTGGCGGGCGCTGAGGTGAAGCTCTCCGCCACCGAGGAGCTCGTAGAGAAGAACGTCGGCTGGGTGTCCGGCGAGTCGCCCTCGACGGACGGCTCGACGGTGTACGTGCCGGTGGCGGTGGACCGCTATCCGAGCAAAGACGAGAACTTCTCGTGGTTCAAGGTGGTGTCCACGCACCAGGTGGCGCACCTGGAGTTCGGCAGCTTCGACTTCCAATTCGACTCTGACTCGGAGGACGCGCTGTTTTCCGACCTGCGGCACGAGTTGGAATCGGCGAAGGCTCAGCGCGCGGAGGAGGTACGCCTGGACCGGCAGGAAATGCAGATGCCCGAAGTGGACACCGCGAGCTTGGAACAGGGCTGGGTTACGGACATGCAACGGTTCTTCAACCTGTTCGAAGACCGCAAGCTGTCGCTGGACATTTTTACAGTTGTCGAGGATAGCCGCCTGGACGCCCGCGTCAAGCTGGACTACCCGGGCATACGCCGCTCCTACAACCAGGTACAGGGCGACTCGCTCACCACACGGCCGGAGATGCAATCGCTGCCGATGCGTGAGGCGATGGTCGAGTTCCTGGTCAGGCTCAGCCTGCAGCAGTATAAGGACATCCCGGTGCCGGAGGACTGCGTGGACGAGGCGCGCCGCGTGGCCCGCATAGCGCGGCGGATGCTGCACCCGGAGGCCGCTGTCGAAGACGCGGCGGAGGCAACGCTTCGCATCTACGCCATCATTTCGCAGATTCCCAACGAAGAGGTGCCCCCCGAAGAGTGGGAGGACGTGGACATCGACGAGGAGGACGAGAACGAGCAGTACCAGGACTCCGAAGAGATGATGGAGCTGGTGCAGCAGATGACCATGGGCATGGAAATGGACATGCGCCCCGACGATGAGCAGGAGTACGACTCCGTAGAGGAGGTGGACTACCGGGGCGACTTCAAGCCGGAGCTGACACAGCTTCTGGCGCAGCTTCGGATGCAGCCACAGGACCAGCCCGCCGACGGCGCCAGCGAGCCGATCACGCAGGAGATGCTCGAGGAGCTGCTGAAGAACAGCGCCGAGCTGGACCTGCAAGCCGTGGAGGGCGAAATCCAGGACGCCAGCGGACTGTTCGCCAACAATTTGCTCAAGGAGGCTGGCGTCAACCTGGAGCAGACCCCACAGACCGGCCAGGGGCCGCTGGTGCACGTCGACGAGGAAGGCACGTCGCTCGATCCGACCGAACCCCAGACGTTCGTGTACGACGAGTGGGACTTCCGTGCAGAGGACTACAAGCCGCGCTGGTGCATCGTGCGCCAGAAGGTGATGCAGGAGGGCGACCCAGCCTACTTCGGGGCGACACTCGCCAACTACGGCTCGCTGGTGGCCAGAATCCGGCGGCAGTTCGAGATGATGGTGCCGGAGATGTTCCGCAAGGTCCGCAAGCTGGAGGACGGCGAGGAGATCGACATCGACGACCTCATCGAGTTCATCGTGGACATCAAGACCGGCTCCAGCCCCAGCGACAAGTTCTACTGGCGGCGCAACAAGGTGCAGCGGGATGTCGCGGTGGCCTTCCTGATGGACACCAGCGCATCCACCGCCGAGGCAATCGACGACACGAAGCGCACCCCGGACGACTGGGACGCGCCCGACGATCCGGTCGAGTACATGGTGTGGCTGCGGACCCGCCGCGGCGAGGCGATGCGCCGCACCTACAAGCGCATCATCGACGTCGAAAAAGAGGCCGTGGTGCTCATCATCAACGCGCTCGAGGCGATTGGCGATGTCTACGGCATCTACGGGTTCTCCGGCTACGGTCGTGAAAACGTGGAGTTCTACACCATCAAGGACCTAGACGAGAACCTGTCCGACCGGGTGAAGAAGCGGATCGACCGTATCGCGCCGCTACACGCGACGCGCATGGGCCCGGCGATTCGCCACGCGACGTCGAAGCTGGCCAAGCAGGACGCGCGCACCAAGCTGCTCTTCCTCATCAGCGACGGCCGGCCCCAGGACAGGGGCTACAGCCGCGAGGGCGTAGAGAAGGAGTACGCCGTCCACGACACCAAGATGGCGCTGGACGAGGCCAAGCGGCAGGAGATCAACGCGTTCTGCCTGACCGTCGACAAGAATGGCCACGACTACCTCAAGACGATGTGCACCGACATGGGCTACGAGGTGCTGGACGACATCTACACGCTGCCCGAGAGGCTGCTGTACCTGTACAAGCGCCTGACGATGTAGCGGCAAAACGGATCGGCCACGCACAAAGAGAACGCCGCCCTCGAGTTAGGGCGGCGTTCTTTGTTTTACCAGATTAGGTGAGGCTCAGCCGACGTCGGGCGGAGGTTCATCGAAGAGTACGCCGTCGGCCTCGGCCTTCAGGCGCCGCTCATTCCACTCGCGCCAGGCGGCGTTCGCTTGAGTAAGTCCTTGCTCGATGCCCTGCTCGCGCCCCTCAGCGCGCAGTTGCTCCTTGAGCGGTTCAACCAGTTTTACCCTGACGTAGTTTGCGAGAACCATGGGAAACTGCACAACCTCCATCACTGATACAGTGGTAATCGCCAACGCAATTCCGACAACCGAGACGCTCTCCGCGATGGACACGAGTAACTCGACAGGATGCGCGTCCCCACGGTTCGCTATCTTGTACCCCACAATGGCGAACGTTAATGCCAGGCTCGATACGCTGAACAAGGCGAAGTAGGCGACTCGCCATCCGGCCGGTATGCTCCAAATGGATTCCCTTCGGCCCGTCGGATCTCCACTTCGCTTAGCGCGGCTCATACACCCGCCATCATATCACAGTTATCAGCCGGCGATTTCGGTAATGCCCGCCTCCCTGCGCGCCTCGTTGATGTGTTCGAGCACACGCGCGCGCAGCGGCGCTAGCTCGTAGCCGACGTCCGAGAGCATACGCGAGTTGTCGACGAGGTAGACGTGCGGCACGAACCGGTCGCCCGTGGTGATGCGCGCGTCGGGCAGGTACTCCCGGACGAGCGCCGCCATCTCCCCTACAGTGGCGAGCTGGCCGCCGCTGTGGTAGACGTGGTGGCGGAGCGAGTCCGACAGCGCGACGCGCACGAAGATCTCCGCGGCGTCCTCGGCGTGTATCATGGCAGACTTCTCTTCCGGGTGGAACGGCAGGTCCACCGGCTCGCCCACCGCGGGCAGCGATACCAGGAGCCCACCGATGAGGCCGGTCATGCCGGTCACCCTGCCGTGCCCGAACACGGTGGCTATTCGCACGCCCCTGAGATCGACGCCGTGGCGCTCACGGTATGCTCGCGCGGCCACGTCGTTCGCCAGCTTGGTCATGCCGTACACGTTGACGGGAGCGGCCAGGTCGTCCTCTACGATGGGACGCTCGCCGAACGGCTCCTGCGTGCCGTACACCGCGATGGAGCTCGCGTAGACTACTCGCTCAAGGCCGCCGTAAACCGCGGCCTCGAAGACGTTGGACGTGCCGATTATGTTTACCTGCATTCCCAGTTGGGGCCGCATCTCGGTGTCCGGCGGCAGAAGCGCGGCCATGTGTATCATGCGCTTGACGCCGTGTGCCTCGATGGCCTCCAGCAGTTGGGGCAGGCGGGTGACGTCGCCGCGGTAGTGGTCGAACGTATCCGCGATGGGACGCAGCGCGGGGCCGGGTGGCGCGAGGTCGAAGCACACGGGGCGCTGGCCGCGCTCAACCAGCTTTCGCAGGATGCGCCCGCCGATGAATCCGTTGCCGCCGGTCACCATAGTCGTCATCGCGAATCGCCTCCGTTCGCCGCGCGCGGTCTACAGCGCCTGCCAGTACCTGCGGCCCTGCCGCCTCACCACGCGACCGTAGCTCACGCCGGGATGGAAGTGTCCCGCCGCGACCAGTAGCCCCTCGCTCTCGGCTCGCGCAAGCACGGCCTCCCTGCTCGTGGCGCTGGCAGTCTTGTCCGTATCCACGCCGGCGCACCAGTCGGCGTTCTCGATCTGCTCCTTGGCGTGCAGCAGGTCGCCCACTATCAGCGCCGTCTCGCCCTGTGAGGTGACTGCGATCACCTGGTGGCCGGGCGTATGGCCGGGCGCGGGCAGGGTGGTGATCTCCTCGCTGACCGTGTGCTCGCCCTCGATCAGCTCGAGCAACCCCATTTCATGTAGCGGGATCACGTTCTCTTTCACTTGTGGCGCGGAGTCCAGCACGTCTGGGTGTGTAAAGTGAGCCCAGTCGAGCGCGGGAGCGATGTAGCGCGCGCTGGGGAAGTTGGGGACCGGCCTTTCGCCGGAGAGGTCCATGTTCCAGCCCACGTGGTCCTGGTGGAGGTGCGTGTGGACCACTACGTCCACGTCGCCGGGGCGCACGCCCTTTACGCGCAGCTGGTTCAGCAGGTCGCCGGTGCGGTTGCCGCGCGAGGCGTGCGGCCCCGGCCCCTGGCCGGTGTCCACTAGCACCGTCTTGCCCCGCGTGCGGACGAAGAAGCAGCCATAGTACAGTTGCAGCGTCCCCTCCGTTAGAGCGTCCGGGTACGGTTGCCAGCTCTCCAAGGGGACGGCAGGGAAGAAGTCCGTGGCCGCCCTCGGCGGCGGCACCATGTCCAGCACGGAGACTATCTGGGCGCCGCCTACGGTTATGCTTGCCGGCATTGGTCTGCTCCTTAACCGGGACTCCGGTTGATTCGGTCCGCCTGACTGTAGTGAAGCGTCACACTGAGTAGTCGAGCGGGGGCATGAAGAACTCGTACTTCTCGGCGTCGCTGTATCCCTCCATGGGAGATGGAGAAATACCGTGGCTGTCTATGGCGGCCCTTACGATGTCCCTCGTGAACTTGCCTATGGAACTCTCGCCAAGCACCTCTTCGACAGGCATCCAGACGCACGCCTCGATCTCCTCCTCCTGCATGACTATCTTGCTGCTCAGCGGGGAGAGGCGGCACACGAAGTAGATGTCGGATTTGCCGTAGCGGTAGCCGTGCCAGTGGCGGAAGCACACTAGCGATTCGAACTGGGTCCTGATCCCGGTCTCCTCGTACACCTCGCGGACGGCCGCTTCGGCCACGTGCTCGCCTCGTCGCAAGGCCCCACCGGGCAGCTTGAAGGAGAACCCCTTACGGCTCGGGTTCCACTCCTTGTAGCGCTCCGACACCACCAGGAGCTCGTTGGCCTCGTTGACGACCACGCCGCCCACACCCACGTAGTGCGTGGCATATGGGGGGATGAACGCGCCTGTCTCCAGCCGTAGCGTCAGCAGCACGTTTGAGGCGCTGGCGTGGTGGTAGGTGAAGCCGGCGTCAACCGCGACCGGCACCAGCGCGGCCCTGGAGATGGGCACTTCCAGCCAGACCACCTTGTAGCCCTCGGCGCTCCAAGCCGCGAGGGAGAAAGCCAGTTGCTCGCGGAATCGCTCCGCGTCACTCTCCAGCGCTCCGGGGTCTACCACCACTCCGCCAAAGGGATTGGGCGACGCCTGTATCAGCTCCATGGTAATGCCTCACTCGTTCAGACTGTACTGCACGGCGGTTGAGGTGACCCGCCCTTCCTTGGCGAGCTTTTCGAGGTGAGTCGTTACGTTTCGCTCCGCGGACTGCCGCAGCCCTCGCTTCAGGTTGCGGGGATATATGTCGCGCGTGATGTCCGACACCTCCGAGAGACCTTTCGCCAGCGCGTCGAGCACCTGTTGCTCGCGCTCTTCCCGGTGGTCGATGTACCACTGCACGAGCCGTCTGCCGCGCGGCGGCGGGACGACCGGGCCGTGCGCCGGGCCTACGGTGTCGTGGGGAAACCTCGTCAGCAGCTTCAGCGACTTCATATAGCTCGACAGGTCTCGCACGGTCGACGACGACGCGCCCAGCACGCTGTCGCCGGTGAACATTGTTCTGTCCTCTTTCAGGTAGTAGCAGACGTGGTCTATCTCGTGGCCCGGCGTGAACAGCGCCCTTAGCGTCGCGCCGCCGCCCGTGCGGATGACTTCCCTGGACTTGAGCGGCGACACCGTTCCCTTGCCCACCATCTTCTCCAGGCGCTCGGCGAGCTTGGGGTGGCACCGGACGGGGGCGCCCGTGGCGTCGTGGACGCGGTCCGCGCCGCCAACGTGGTCCTGGTGGCCGTGCGTTATCAGAATGTTATTTATCTTGGGACGCCCCAGTTCCTCGTAGTAGTCCAGGATCATTCCGGTCCATTCCCGGTCGTGCTCGCCGGTGTCGATGATAGTCATCTCATCGTCAGGGTCTCCGACGAAGTAGTTGTTGCTACCGCCGGGGTGAGCGACTCCCCCGTCGTCGATGTGCATGACGTAAACGTGCTCGCTAATCTGCATGTTTGCCTCTCGTCTGGGCTATCTGTGTTCGCCGCGCCGGTGCTTGCCCCGTTCGACTGCTCTACTCGGACGAGGCGCGCGCAGCTTGCAGCGCCTCGACCACCTTGCCGGGCGACATGGGCAGCTCGGTCATGCGGACGCCGACGGCGTCGTAGATTGCGTTGGCCACCGCGGCCATGGGTGGCACGATGGACACCTCGCCCACGCCCCGAACGCCGTATGGGTGGCCGGGATTGGCGACCTCCACGATCACCGTGTCGATCATCGGAAGATCGAGCGACGTGGGCATCCTGTAGTCCAGGAAGGTGGGGTTCATCATCTGCCCTTGCCCGTCGAAGTAGTACTCCTCGTTCAGCGCCCAACCGATGCCCTGCACCGCTCCGCCCTGAATCTGGCCCTCGACGTAGCTGGGATGAATCGCTTTGCCGGCGTCTTGCACGGCGGTGAACCGTAGGACGTCCACCTTGCCGGTGTCCGGGTCTACTTCCACGTCGACGATGTGGAACGCGAAGGCGTTTCCCACCCCGCCGGGATTTACGGTGGCGCGTCCCACTATCGGGCCGCCGGTGTCGTTGAGCTGTGCGGCCAACTCCCCGAAGGTCATGCTCAGCTCCGAGTCCTGTCGGTGCCGCAACCCGCCCTTCGCGTACTCCACCTCGTCCGGGGATACCTCCCAGATGCGGGCGGCGCGGTCGACCATCTGGGACCGGATGTCCTGAGCGGCCTCGTAGCAGGCGTGTCCCATCTTGAAGGTTACGCCACTGCCGCCCGCGCCCGAGCTGTACCCGATGGAGTCGGTGTCCACTATGGCGGGCTTCACCAGGTCCACCGAGATGCCGAGCGCCTCGGCCACGTGCATGGCCATAGCCGCGCGGCTGCCCCCGATGTCGGGCGAGCCTTCGATGAGGCTGACGGTGCCGTCCGGGTTGACGCTGGCCACCGCGCTGGCCGGACCCGACCCGTTGAACCACGCGCCGCTTGCGACGCCGCGCCCTCGATTCGGCCCCTCCAGGGCGCTCTTGTAATGCGGATGTTCCCTGGATGCCTCCAGCATCTCCACGTTGCCTATGCGCAAGAATGCCGGCCCGGCGACCTGGCGCGTGCCCTCCCTGGAGGCGTTCAGCAGTCTGAACTCGATGGGGTCCACGGAGAGCTTTTCGCAAAGCTCGTCGACCACCGTCTCGGCGGCGAATGCGGCGGCGGGCGAGCCGGGGGCGCGGTACGCAGCGGTCTTCTGCGTATTCACCACGACGTCCAGGCCCTCTACAAGGACGTTGGGGATGTCGTAGGGGGCCAGCATAGTGCGGCAGCCCGACGACACCGGCGAGCCGGGGAAGGCTCCCGCCTCGTACACAAGCCGGGCCTGCGCGGCGGTCAGCTTACCGTCGCTCGTCGCGCCCATCTTCACCCAAATCCGCGAGGCCGAGGTCGGCCCCGTGCCCTGGAACACCTCCGTGCGGGTCATGGTGAGCTTCACGGGGTGGCCGGTCTTGCGGGACAGTGCCGCGGCCACCGGCTCCAGGTAGCAGCCTCCCTGTCCCTTGCCGCCGAAGCCTCCGCCGATCTCCATCGGCACCAGCTTGACCCGCGACACCGGGATTCCGAGTATTCGCGAGGTATGGTCCCGTAGTGGAAAGTGGCCCTGGCTGCTGGTCCACACGGTCACGTAGTCGTCGTCGCCCCAGTAGGCGGTCGCCGAGTGGGGTTCGATGTAGCCCTGGTGCACGGCCTTCGTACGGAACTCGCGCTCCACTACAACGTCGGCCTCCGAGAAGCCCTTGTCCGGGTCGCCCATGCGGAACTCGAACCTGTTGGCGAGGTTGGTCGGACTCTCCGAGTCCGTCGCGCCCCATCCGCCCGCGCGCGACGCCGCGCTGGTCATGGTGAGCAGCTTCTCGTGCAGGGCCGGCGCTCCTTCCTTCAACGCTTCCTCGGCGGTGAGGACGGCGGGCAGCACGTCGTAATCGACGTCGATGAGCGACAGAGCCTGCTCCGCCTCGTGGGCCGAAACCGCCGCCACCGCGGCCACCGCGTGTCCGGCGTACAGCGCCTTCTCACGCGCCATCACGTTGCGGCTGTAGAAACCGTAGTTGAGATTGGAACCTTCCCGCGCCTCCGCGGATATTTCGGGCAGGTCCGCGGCGGTGACAACCGCGCGCACTCCCGGCATGGCCAGCGCGCCGCTCGCGTCGATGGACCTGATGCGCGCGTGCGCGTGCGGACTCCGCAGCAGCCGCGCGTACAGCACTCCCGTAGACGGTGTGTCCGCGGCGTAGCGCGCGCGGCCGGTCACCTTCTCGTAGCCGTCGTGGCGGATGGGCCGCGTGCCCACGACGTTGAAGTCCTGGTTCGACAGGACCACGTTGGGCTCGTATGTGGTCATGGTCGTTCCTCCTGGGCAGGGGATGCGCCAAATTTACCACAAACGAGTCGCAAAGAGAGACCCCGCCTACATGAAGCGGGGTCTCTCGTGTCGGCGGATGTACGCGGCGAGCACAAGGCCCGCCACCGGATGGGCTACTGGCGCGGCGCCTGTGCCGGGGCGGGATTCACCAGGTCCATTCCGAGCGTGCCGGGGAACATGGCCGCTATCTCTTCCACGCTCCAGCGGCCCTGGGTTGAGAGCGTCCGGACCGGCTCGGGGTTGCTCATCAGCGACACCTCGCCGCCCGTGACGTGGAACACCTGGCCGTTGACGTCCTTGGCGGCGTCCGAGGCCAGCCATGTCACCATCGGCGCGATGTCATCAGGCTCGCGCCGCAGCCGGATGGGCTGCGCGCCGGACGCGCTCTGAATGCCGCTGGCGGCCCTGATCTGCCGCGCGGTGTCCGGCACCGTCGCCGTCATGCGCGTGTCGGCGCCGGGCGATATGGAGTTGGCGCGCGCGCCGTAGCGGCCCATGTCGCGCGCGAAACAGCGCGTCAGGCCGGCTATTCCGTCCTTGGCCGCGCCGTAGTTGGCCTGCCCGGAGTTGCCGTACAACCCCGACGTGGACGAGAAGGTTATCAGGCAGCCGCTGCGCTGCTGCCGGTACAGGATCGAGGCGAACTTGGCGACCGTGAAGGTGCCCTTGAGGTGGACGGCGATCACGGCGTCCCACTCATCCTCGGTCATATTGAATATCATGCGGTCCCTGAGGATGCCGGCGGGTGTCACGACGATGTCCAGCTTGCCGAACGTGTCGACCGCCGTGCGGATTATGTTCTCGCCGCCCTCCATGGTGGCCACCGAGTCGTAGTTCGCGACGGCGGTGCCGCCAGCCTCCTTGATCTCCTGAACCACCTGGTCGGCCGGGGCGGCCGCGCCGCCGGAGCCATCCACCGCCGCGCCCAGGTCGTTCACGACCACCTTCGCGCCCTCTTCGGCGAACAGCAGCGCGATGCCACGGCCAATGCCTCGGCCCGAGCCGGTTACGACGGCTACTTTGTCCTTGAGCATGTCTCCCATATGTTGCTATCTCCTGAAGCCATTCGAGTGAGGCTGAGTATGGTTATCGCGGCTACTGCCTTGGCGGTTGAGGCGGCGAGGGATTGACCAGCCCCTGGGTCAGCTTGGTGGGCGCCAGCCTGCTGATCTCGTCCAGCGTCCAGCGGCCGTTCTTGAAGATCGTGCGAATCCTGCGCGGCTGCGACAGCAGCGTGATGTTGCCGCCGTAGACGAGAAACGTCTGCCCGTTGACGTTGGCGGCCATGTCGCTCGCCAGGTACGCCACGAACGGCGCGATGTCGTCGGGGTCCATGGTCTCTTGCTCGGAGGGCAGTTGGTCTTCCTGGCCCTGCCGCGCGATGTCGGGGATGGTGGCTATCATGCGCGTCTGGGCGCGCGGCGCGATGGAGTTGGCCGTGACGCCGTAGCGTCCCATATCGCGGGCGACCACCTTGGTGAAGCCGGCGATGCCGGACTTGGCGGCGCCGTAGTTGACCTGCCCGGTGTTGCCGACCAGGCCCGACTCGGAGCTGAAGGTGATGACGCGGCCGCTGCGCTGCTGCCTGAACAGGATGCAGGCGTGCTTGACCACGGAGAACGTGCCCTTGAGATGGACGTCGATCACCGCGTCCCATTCGTCCTCGGTCATATTGAAGACCATGCGGTCGCGCAGGATGCCGGCGGGCGTCACCACGATGTCCAGCTTGCCGAAGTTGTCGAGCGCAGCCTTCACGATGTTCTCGCCGCCCTCCATGGTGGCGACCGACTCGTAGTTCGCGACGGCGGTGCCGCCTGCCGCCTCGATCTCGCCGACAACCTGGTCGGCCGGCGCGGCGGACTCGCCGGTGCCGTCAACCGCGCCGCCTATGTCGTTCACGACGACGCTCGCGCCCTCGGCGGCCAGCGTCATGGCTATGCCACGGCCGATTCCTCGGCCCGCGCCCGTGACGATCGCCACCTTCCCAGTCAAAGTGTCTGCCATGAACTCTCCTTTCGAAGTTCGATCTCTCTGCTAACTCTTAGCTCGGGTGCTTGCTGAACATGATGAAGCCGCAGCTGTCGGGCGTGTTGCAGCCCGCGAGGGCGGTGTCGGCCCGTACCGTTACTTGCCGCGGCCCTGCCGTGCCTCTGAGCTGCTCTAGGCAGTCGGAGTAGATGGCGGCGCGGTTGCGTCCCGTCCCGTTGTTTCCTCCGCTGGACATGAAGGGATGCGGCCCTTCGACCCTGATGTCGTCGGCGTAGAAGTCGTGGGCCTCTCCCCACTTCACGCCGTGCCACTGGAAGCCCTCCAGGAACTGCTGGGTGAACGTGAGGTAGCCATCATACGGGTTGAAGATGTCGACATCCGCAGGACCCAGGCCGGAACCTTCCCACATCTTCCGCGCGAGGCTGGCGACCGCGTCCTGGTGCTCATCCAGGGTCGCCATGGTGCTTCTGCCCCGGATGTTGTTCTGCGCGTGGTTGAGGATGTAGACAGGCTTCTGCCTCAGGTCTTTGGCGCGTTCGGCGGTGGTGAAGATGAAGGCCACGCACGTGTTGATCGGCCTGTCGCAGTCGTAGATCAGAAGCGGCTCCTCAACCACGCGCCCGTTCAGGTACTCCTCCCGCGTTATCTGGTGAGGCTCGTGCAGGGCGTAGAAGCTCCAGGGTGTCATCAGGCCGTTTCTTCGCAGGTTCATGCAGAGAGGAGCCAGCGCGTCGTGAGACGTGCCGTACTTCTGGCAGTACTGAAGGAATACAGTCAGGTTGTTGAACATCGCGCCGCTCTGATATCCCCACGGAAGTGAGAAGGCGCTGTTGCCGTGCGCCTCATTGCTGACGTTCTGCGGGTTGTTGTGCCCGTACCGGCCCGAGAGGTTGACCATCGGGTACCACACCAGGGCGGTCTCGCACAGCCCGTCCCCGACCGCCTGGGCGGCCAGGCCCATCATCGGTCCGATGTAGGGCGAGTCCGACTTGATGTAGTGTACGTTCTTCAGGCCCAACTCCCTCTGTATCCACTCCCCCGAGGCGTAAGTCAGGCCGTCTTCGGTGTCGTAGGGAGGGTCGAAGTAGGGGCGCGGCGCCCAGGTCTGTTCTGCGCGCGTCTCAGCGCTGGTGATAAGCCCGTCGATGTCGTCCAGCGACAGGCCCGCGTCCGCGATTGCCTTCAGGCACGCCTCCTTGGTCAGGCCGCCGCAACTCCTGTCCATTGTCACGCCGTCCCAGCGCCGGTCGATGTGGGACTGGCCCCAGCCCACGACGGCGACCTTTCCGCGGTGCTCCCAGACTCCCATGCCTTCCTGGTCTCTCATCCAACCTGTTTGTGCAACCATATCGGCTCCCTCATGCCCAGCGTGTTACCGGCCGTGTCCTCAAGATCCGTGCGGGCTAGGTGACCACCCGCCACTCGTGGACCAACTGGCCGGTGCTCGTCTCTTCGAAGATCAGTTCCACCTGCGCACCGACCGGCACCTCGCCCGGCGGCGTGCCCGGCAGGTTCGACAGGAAGTTTATTCCCGGGTCCTCGTCCAGGGTAATCACCGCGAAGTTGATGGGCTGTGCGGACTGGAACCCCCTGATCCGGGAGTCGCGTATCACCATGTACACTTCGATGTGTCCCTTGCCCTCCACCTCTCTCCACTCGAAGGTGTCGCCGGTACCGCACTGCTCGCACTGCGGGGTGGGCGGGTACTTCAATCTCTCGCAGTATGTGCAATACTGCAGAACGAGCCGCCGCTCGTTGCAGGCGTCCCAGAAGGGCTTTGTCAGCTCGTTCGGGACAGGCGCCGGTCTCTCCAATCCTGGAATCGTTGACATGGTTCTTATCTCCTGTGGCTTCTTGGCGGGAGCGAGAGGGAGTCGAACCCACCATCCCGACCGCAGGGCCGGGACCAACGGATTTGAAGTCCGCGAGACCCACCAGGGCCCATTCGCTCCCCTGATTATGATGCCGGCCGCGGGCCGGCGGCGGCACGGCCAGGGGCTAAGCCAGCGACTCTTCCAGCTTCTCCTTTAGCGCAGACTTGGGCACCGCGCCCACAACCTGGCTTACGGGCACGCCGCCCTTGAAGATGAGCAGTGTGGGGATGCCCCTAATGCCGTAGCCGAAGTATGTCTTGGGGTTGCTATCTATGTCCATCTTCGCGAACTTCACCCGGCCGTCGTACTCCTCCGCCAGGTCCTCCACTATCGGCGCGATCATCTTGCAGGGCGCGCACCAGTCCGCCCAGAAGTCCACCAGCACAGGTACGTCCGCCTTCAGCACGTCGGCGTCGAAGGTGTCGTCGGTTACGTCTACGGGATGCGACATGTCATTCCTCCGCAATTCCTAGTCCGGCGAGCGGGACCTCGATGAGTCGCCGTCGCCCTACACTCACAATTCAATGTATCACCCCGGCCTGTGGCGTGAGAACAAGCCGGCGGCGCGCCCCTACCTCCTGTAGTCGATGTAGTCGAGAAGAATGTCGTCCACTTCGTTCCACCAGAGCGTGCCCAGCGTCATACCCTGGGGCACGTCGAACACCATCCAGCCGCTCACCTGCGTCTGGCGGGCCAGCTCGATTTTGCCCCACAGAAACGGCACGTACAGGTTCGAATCGTCGCCGGCGCTGTCCAGGAACTCGGCCGATCCCACCGGATCCACCGCCTCCACGCGGCGCGAACGCCGGTCGCCGATCTCCGCGGCCGCCTCGTCCACCAGCAGCGGCACCACGGTCGTGGTCCTGTTAACGATGGTCACCTTCGCCACCGCGATTCGGCGGTTCGACGCGATGGGGCGAATCACGCGGTGCCGGCCATCGGCCCCGACGTAGGCCACCCTATCGACGACCTCCGGAAGTGTGGAATGGATCTCCAGACTCCGGCCCCGCTTGGCGACCAAGTCCGATTCATCGCCTCCACATCCCGCGGCCGTCAACAACAGCGCGGCGGCGGCAAGCGCCATCAGGGCCACACTCAGGTACTTTCTTGGCGCTCCCGCCAGCGGAAGTTGTTGCGTGCGCATTCGCAGGTTCATTCCACCGCCGAAAGCGAGGGCATGCTTCGGAGCCTTTCCAACATGCCCGGTAGTACCGAGAGCACGTAGTCCACGTCCTCTTCCGTGTTGTCCCGGCCCAGCGTGAAGCGCAGGCTTCCCTGCGCCAGCGTCGCCGAGCGGCCGATG
This sequence comes from Dehalococcoidia bacterium, assembly GCA_965203135.1. Lineage (GTDB taxonomy): Bacteria > Chloroflexota > Dehalococcoidia > Lucifugimonadales > CATOSD01 > CATOSD01. The sequence goes on from CBDBBO010000001.1 coordinate 192,670, forward strand.
GCGACCAGGACATGTGACGGTTCGAGACTGGCGGACGAGCAGGCGCTGCCGCTCGAGGCGTACACGCCGGAGAAATCGAGACTGAGCAGGATCGGCTCGCCCTCCACGCCCTCGAACGAGATGTTCAGGTTGTTGGGCAGCCTCTGAGTCGGGTGCCCGTTGAGGTGAGCACCGGAAACGGAATCCAGGATGCCGCGTTCCAGCCTGTCCCGGAGCGCCTCGCAGTGCGCGGTAACGGACTCCCGCTCCTCGTTGGCCAGCCGGAACGCCTCCGCGAATCCCACGATGAGAGGCACATTTTCCGTGCCCGAGCGGCGCTGCCGCTCCTGGCCGCCGCCCTGCTGCTGCGGCTCGAAGGGCGTGCCGCGCTTGACGTACAGCGCGCCGACGCCCTTTGGCCCGTAGAACTTGTGGCCCGAGAGGCTCAGCATGTCCACGCCGAGCTTCCTCACGTTCAGGTCCAGAAATCCGGCGGCCTGTACCGCGTCCGTGTGCACGACGATGGTGCGGCCCCTGCGTGCGGCCTCGTCCTTCACGATGCGAGCGATCTCCGGTACCGGCTCGATGGTGCCGATCTCGTTGTTGGCGAGCATCACGCTCACCACGGTCGTCTGGTCGGTGATCGCGTCGGCGACGTCGTCGGGATCGACCAGGCCGTAGGAGTCCGTCGGCAGGTATGTGACGTCAAAGCCGAACTGCTCCAGCTGATGGCAGGTGTGCAGTACGGCGTGGTGTTCGATGCTGGTCGTGATGATGTGGTTGCCGAGGCGCCGCAGCGCGAACGCCGCGCCCTTGATGGCGGTGTTGTCGGACTCGGTGCCTCCGCTCGTGAACACGATCTCGCCGGTGCGGGCGCCCAGCGCGCGCGCCACCACCTCGCGGGCATCGTCCATCGCCATGCGGGCCTGCTGCGCCAGCGTGTATATGCCGGACGGGTTGCCGAAGTTGGCCCCGAAATAGGGGAGCATGGCCTCCAGCACCTCCCGGCGCACCGGTGTAGTCGCCGAGTGGTCCAGATATATGGCTCTTTCGCTTAGCGTCATCCTCTCGCCTCGATCGCGTCGGCGCCTATGCCTCTCCGGACGCCTCAGCGTATTTTAGCATGTGCGCCAAGCCGTGTCTTGTATCCTGCGGCGGCCCAGCAGGGCCTCTTCATTATCCATCCCGAGAGTACTCGCATGTATCTTTGCGAGACATCTTGCATGGAAGACCGGCTCCTCCACGCCCGCTAGCCGCAGCCACCCCGAAAATAGTGTCTCAAACCTTCCCAACCGCGTAACCCAAACGCCACACCCATATCTCGCCGGCGTCTCGAACCTGCCTTTCACATGCCACACACATGCCGCAAAAATTCCCACTCTCAGGCCCACTCCCACGACTTTATGTCAAGTAGCGCTGCCTTGTGACAAGAGATCGGTGCATTTACCTTGACCTGACGGCAAGTCTCTGACCCTTCCATTCCGAGCGTAGCCGAGGAATCCGCCGCGTTCACGCGCCCGCGGCGCTGAGGGCTCTTGATTCTACAGCACACACGTGCTATTTTCTATCCCATAGGCGCTGTGGAGCGCCTGGTAGGGGCGGGGTTCAAACCCGCCCGCGGCCCACGACCACCCTCGCGCTCCTGCTACATTCTGCGCCACGCCTGCGCCAAATCTAACGCCGGTGTACCGCGATTGAGCACAGATAGGACAGCCCGCCCAGCTACGAATTGGGCAGGATGTAGCAGAATTGAGCAGATTTTTCGTAAGGCCACGCCCAAAGGCCCTGCCCCTTACCATTCCGAGCGCAGCCGAGGAACCTAACCCCCCATCCTGACCCGCTCTCCTGGCCGGAGAGGGGAACACAAAACAGCCCTGTGCCAGCGCAGACGAGCCGCACTTGCCCTTGAACGTTGCGCGCCGCGTGGTATACAATAATTTGCTGTGAACGCCGCACTTTTGCGGCAATTCAGCTTGAGGAGCGCGCCGGTGGGCGCGCTTTTGAGACTAGCCAAATGATTGACCTGGACAAGGTATCCAAGTACTACGGCGACTTTCCGGCCATCCAGGACATCTCGTTCCGGGTGGAAAAGGGAGAGGTCCTGGGCTTCCTCGGACCCAACGGCGCGGGAAAGTCGACGACCATGAAGATCATCACCGGCTTTCTGCCGCCCACGTCAGGGCGCGCGACGGTCGCGGACTACGACGTGGTGACCCAATCGGTCGACGCGCGTCGCCACATCGGCTACCTGCCCGAGACCGTGCCCCTGTACGCCGAGATGTCGGTGCGCGACTACCTGGGCTACATGGGTCGGCTCCGCGGCATGTCCGCCGACTATGTGCGCAAGCGCACGGACGACGTGGTGGCAATATGCCGGCTGGAGGACTACCGCGACTCCTACATCGGCAAACTGTCCAAGGGTTTTCGCCAGCGCGTCGGGATAGCCCAGGCCATTCTGCACGAACCGGACGTGCTGGTGATGGACGAGCCGACCATCGGCATCGACCCGGTGCAGGTGGTGGAAACGCGCCAACTCATAAGGGACCTGGGCGGAGAACACACCCTCATCATCAGCACCCACATCCTGCCCGAAGTGAGCATGATCTGCGAGCGCGTGATCATCATCCACGAAGGGCAGATAGTGGCCGTGGACAAACCCGAGAACCTGAGCGCGCGGCTGAGCGGCACCGAGCACGTCGAGGTTGACGCCAGGGGACCGCGCCGGCACGTAACCCAGGCGCTGCAGGCCGTCGAGGGCGTGCGCGAGGTAGAGCAGACCGACTCGCTGGGCGAAGGCCTGTTCAGCTACTCCATTGTCGCCAATCCCGAGGACCGCGTGCCGGCCAAACTGGCCGAGGCGGTCGTCGGCGGAGGATGGGAACTGGTGCGGCTTCAGTCCATCGGCATGACCCTGGAGGAGATCTTCCTGCGTTTGACCACCGTTGAAGAGGAAGGGGAGACACCGGCTTGAGGAACACGCTGACCATAGCCTGGAAAGAGACCAAGCTATACTTCTCGACCCCAACGGCCTACATCGTCGGCGCCATGTTCCTTGCCCTGACCGGAGTCTTCTTCGTTGACGGGGTGACCCTCCCCTTTGCGGAGGCCAGCATTCGAAACCTGGTGCTGCGCTCCAGCTTCCTTTTGCTGTTCCTGTCGCCGCTGCTCACCATGCGTCTGCTCGCGGAGGAGCAGAAGCTGGGAACGCTGGAACTGCTGCTCACCGCGCCCGTCCGCGACTGGGAAGTGGTGATAGGCAAGTACATCGCCAGTTTCGTCATACTGGTGGCGACTATCGCCCTCACTTCCTACTATGCGGTGCTGCTGTACGCGTTCGGCAACCCGGATACGGGGCCGTTGCTGAGCGCGTACCTCGGCCTTGTGCTGTACGGTGCCGCCGCGCTCGCCGTCGGCCTGATGGCCTCGTCGCTATCCTCCAACCAGATAGTCTCCGCGGTGGTCGGAATCGCCCTGCTGCTCATCCTTTCCTTCGTCGACCAGATTGGCGTAGTAGTCACCGGGGCCGCCGCCGAAGTACTGACCGGAATGTCCATGAACACTCACTTCGTCGACTTCACCCGAGGCGTGATCGATACCAGCCACGTGGTCTACTTCGTCAGCCTCGCGGCGGTGTTCCTGTTCCTGACCGTGCGCTCTCTCGAGACGCGGAGGTGGCGCTAGATATGCGAGGCAATTCCAGACAGGCGGACTCCACTCGCGAGATCCTCCTTTCCACCGTCAAGTCAGCCGGCTTCTGGAGCGCCGTCGTCGCCATAGTTGGCGTGATTTCCATTATAGGCGGAGGAATCCTCTACCTCACGATCACCGAGATCGAGAACTTCGCCGTGAGCGTGTTGGTCATTGGTCTCGCGCTTCTTCTTCTGGCGCTGATTCTCTCGCCACGAGCGGCGGCGTTGTTCCTGGTCGGGCGTCGGGGCAGGTACGGCTCCAACGTCCTGATCATGACGCTGGCCTTTTTCGTCATAGCCATACTGGTCAACTTCCTGCTGTTCCGAAATCCGACACGCGTGGACACCACGGCGACTCAGGTGTTCACTCTCGCCCCGCAAACGATAAACATCCTCGAGGACCTGGATACCACAGTGCGGGCCAACGCCTTCTTCACGCCCTCCAGCGCGGCGACGGCGGCAGCCAGGCAACAGGCCGAGGACCTGCTGAACGAGTTCGAGCGGTACAGCGGCAACTTCGTCGTCCGATTCATCGACCCTGAGGTCAGCCGCGCCCTCGCCGAGCAGTACGAAGTCACCAGCTACCCCGCCGTGGTGTTCGAGGACGTGACCCGGGGGGTGCATGAGCACGTCACCGCCCTCACCGAGCAGGGCTTCGTCACCGGCATACTGATTGCCACCGGTGTGGAGCGGAAGGTCGTCTACTACCTCACGGGCCACCAGGAAGCGGCCATTACCAGGGACCCCGGCACCGACCAGGTCGAAGAAACCGGTCTGGATTTTGCGCTTCAGGGAATGCAGCGCGACAACTACGTGGTGCTCCCGCTTAACCTCACGCAGTTCGAGGTGGTGCCGGACAACGCCGCTGTGCTGGTAATCGCCGGCCCAAGGTCGGACCTGAGCGACGTCGAGCGAGAGGCGCTGATAGACTACATTCTGGGAGGCGGCCGCGTTGTGGCGCTGTTCGACCCGGCAACGCCCCAGTCTTACCTGGAATTGCTCGGGCTGTGGGGCTTGACCCTGGGAGAACACAACGTGGCGGACGCGCTGAGCAACGTCGCGGGCCAGGACTTTACGCCGCTGGCCCAGCAGGCGAACTCGCAGTACGTGCCGCAGAGCTTGGCCGGCGACATAAGCATAGCGAACCAGATCGACGTCACGTTCTTCCCCGGCGTCACTTCCATCAACGCGATCATGAATCCGGCTGACTTTCCTCCGCATGTCCAGATCGTGCCGCTGGTGCTATCGACGCCGGTGAGTTGGCTGGAGACCGATCCCGAGAAGGCGGAGTACGATCCTTCCGAGGATGTGCGCGGCCCGTTCAATCTCGCCGCCGTAATCAGGGGCAGAGCGACCGTCGCCCACGACCCCCAGGAGGCGTTGGGCTTCCCTGAGCTCAAGCTCGTTGTTTTCGGCGACTCGGACTTCGCTCGCAACAAGTACTTCTACAGCAGCGACAACCAGGACCTGCTTCTAAACTCCGTGAACTGGCTGGCCGAGGACTACGACCTGATCTCGATTCGGCCCAAGCTGATCCCAATCAGGGAGCTCGTTCTCAACAGGCGCGAGCGCGAGTTCGTGAAGTGGTCGAGTTGGTTCCTGCCGCCGGCCATAATGCTCCTGGCGGGCGGCTACGTGTGGTGGAGAAGACGCTGAACCGGCGACTCAGATGAACGTTAGCGTAACAATTGCCCTGGTCGTGGTGGCTATCGCGGTCGGCGCGGTGGTCTACTTCAACCCCTTCCAGCCCGAGGCTGAACCGAGGGACGACTCCCCTTGGTTCTTCCAGCTCGCCGAGGAGGACATCCAGTCCATCGAGGTGATTCACCGCGTCGAGAACGGGGAGGACGACCAGCCCGTCAAGACCGTCAGCTTCGTGAAGACCAGCCCGGAGCATTACCTGTGGGAGTTCGCCGATCCACAGGGCATACCCCCGGACCGAAACCGCTGGGGCGGCATCACGCTGCTGCTCAGCGGCCCCAAAACCCGGCGCGACCTGACGCCGCAGAACATCATCATCGAAGACCCCGCCGAGTACGGCCTGGACGATCCCGCCACCGTCGTCAAGGTGGGCCTCACCCTAGACAGGGACCTCGAATTCCGGTTGGGCCACGAGACCACCGACGGCTACCACCACTACGGCCAGGTGATCGGCTTTCCGCAACTCTTCATCATCGCCGACTCCTGGGGCGACGTAATTGCGCGCCTCGCCGTTGAGCCTCCCATACCTCGCTGGTACGTCGAGCACACACCAGAAGACATCGTGGAAGTCAATGTCCACGACGGTCCGCGCTTTGGCGATGAGACCCGCACGCTCACCTTCGACTACGACGAGGACGACGGCTGGACAGTCCAGCTCCGACCCACCGACGAAGAGAAGCGCCCGATCGACGAGGAACGCTGGGCCGAGGTGCAGAAACTGCTCGGCAGACCTCTGGGCGTCCGGGTGGCCGTGCCCTACGTCGACGACAAGGACACCACGCCTTGGGGCATAGGCGACGACACGTCGTCCGCCATCGAGATACGCTTTCCGGGCACCAGCCAGGGCGACGTCAGCTTCACCGACGGCGACACCTATATGATCGGCCACAAGGTGGAGTGCGAGGACGACGCCAACGTGCCGATCCCCTGCGAGGACGGCGCCATGGCGCCGGGGCCGGAGCGGTACTACGCCCAACGCATTTCCGACCACCTCATCAACCCCATCCTCTACGTGGACGCCCTGTGGGTGGACACGCTGTTCGCCCTGTTCGACGACATCCCCTACGGCGAGGAGCAGGATCCCGAAGCGTAGCAGCGCGAGCACCAGGGTCCAGTGGCGACGATTACGGCGGATTGGACACCGCCGCTTACATTGGACACCGCCGCTTACAAGGAGGCCCGCTTGAACGCCGAAATCATCGCCATTGGCACCGAAATCCTCTTCGGCGAAATCGTCGACACCAACTCGGCCTACATGGCCGCCGAGCTCGCCAAGCTGGGCATCGAGGTGCACTGGGTCTCCAAGGTCGGCGACCACCCCGACAGGCTCTACGAGACCATCGACCGCGCCGCCCGCCGCGCCGATGTCACCATAACCTCAGGCGGGCTCGGCCCCACGTCCGACGACCTGACGCGCGAGACCGTCGCCAGGGTGATGGGCGAAGAGATGGAGGTGCAAGACGACCTCCTGGCGCAGCTGAAGGCCATATTCGCGGGCCGCGGCGGCGAAATGCCCGCCACCAACATCAAGCAGGCGACGCTCATTCCCTCCGCGGAGGTCATCCCCAACCCCATGGGCACCGCGCCGGGCTGGTGGGTGGACAAGGGCGGCCACGTCATCGTCTGCACACCCGGACCGCCGCGCGAGCTCGAGCGCATGTGGACCTACGAGATCGCACCCAGGCTGCGCAACCTCAACCCCGACGTGGCCATCGTCACCCGCACCATCAAGACATTCGGCATATCCGAGGGCGGCCTCGACGAGATGCTGACGCCGCTCTTCCAGAGCGAGAACCCCACGCTCGGCATCTACTCCAAGCAGGACGGCATACACCTGCGCGCCATAGCCACCGCCGGCACGGAGAGCGAGGCGGCCCGGCTGATAGAGCCGATGGAAGCGGAGATTCGCTCAATCGTCGGCGACGCCGCCGTGTGGGGCGTAGACGACGAGACGCCCGAGTCCCAGGTGGCCGCCTTTCTCGCCGGACGAGGAGAGACGCTCGCCGTAATGGAGAACTTCACCGGCGGGCTACTTGCGAGCACCCTCGCCGAAACACCCGACAGCCGCGGCTTCCTGCGCGGCGGAATCGTGCTGTTCGACGACGAGCAGCTGGAAGATCACGGCGTTGACGCAGACCTGGTCGCCGAGCACGGCGCCGCCAGCGGGCCGGTCGCCGAGGCGATGGCGCGGGCCGCCCAGCGGACGTTCGGCGCGGACTACGGCATTGGCGTCACCGGAACGGTGAACCGGCCCACGCCCACCAGCGGCCCGCTGGGCACCTCCCACGTCGGATTCGCGCTTAGAGGCGGAACGGCCTCGACGGCGGGTCGCTATCCGACGAATCTCCGAAGGATCAGGGCGCGCGCCGTCACGCACGCGCTTTTGGAGTTCCTGCGCCACGCCTCGGACGACACGCCGCGACGGGGAGGCCGGCGGCGAATGTTCGGGCGCTAGCGGCCGGGCGTCGGCGCCGGCAGCGGGAAGTATTCTTCCACCGGTATCTCGATGACGCTTGGCCTGCCCTGCCTCAGCGCGTCTGAGACCGCCTCTCCGATGTCAGACGCGCGCTCCACGTAGTAGCCCTTAGCCCCGTACACCTCGGCCAGCCTGTCGAATCGCGGGTTCTGCAGGTCCACGCCGATGTAGCGCTCGTCGTAGTTGCGTAGCTGCTGCGCCTTCTCCGCGCCGTGGCAGCTATTGTTCAGCACGATGCTCACCAGCGGGATGTCCCAGCGCACTGCCGTGTTTATCTCACCGGACGTGTACAGGAAACCGCCGTCGCCCTGTATGCTCACCGCCGGCCTGTCGGGTCGACCCAGCTTTGTGCCAAGACCCACGCAGTAGCCCATACCGAGACCGCCCTGGTCTGAGTAGTTGAACATGGTGCGCGGCAGCTCGAATGAGAGCCTATCGTAGGACAGGCCGGGCGCGACGCCCGCGTCGATGGTGACCATGCAGTCCTGCGGCAGCGCCCGATTCAGCTCGGGGTACACCTGCTGCGGCATCATCGGCTCCGCGGTGATGGAGTGTTCCGCGCGCAGCCGCTCGTGCCTCGCGGCGGTGAGGCCCTCAACCTCCGCCCGCCATTCCGGGTTGCTCCGGCCCTCCGGGAACCGCTCCCTGAGTTCGTCGAGAAGCTGCCCCGCAACGGCCCCGGCGTCGCCCACGATACCGGACGTGACCGGGAAATTGCGGCCTATCTGCTGCGGATCGTAGTCCACCTGCACGATGGTCGTCCCGGGCGCTACGACGCTGTTGTTCCAGCCGGTGGTCTGCTGGTTGAGGCGACAGCCGAGCGCGAGCACCACGTCCGCGCGGTGTATGGCCTGCGATGCCTCGCCCGAACCCCGGCCCCCCGGCGGGCCGACGTACAGCGGGTGGCTGTTAGGCACGGCGTCGTGGTGGCCGTAGGACGGCACGAGCGCCATATCCAGCAGCTCCGCCAGCCGCACGGCCTCCTCGGTGGCCCCGGACTCGATGACGCCGCCGCCGGCCAGCAGCAGCGGGCGCTCGGCGTTCGCCAGCAGATCCGCGGCGTTGCGCACCGCGTCAGCGTCGCCCGGTGTACGGGTATTCACGGCCCGGTAGCTCTCCGGCGATTGGATGTCCCAGTCCACCTCCAGATCGTCCATCAGGTCGCGGGGTATGTCGACGAAGACAGGGCCTCGCGGCGGGGTGAGCGCCACGCGGAAGGCGTTGCGGAACGCCTCTGGGATTCGCTCGGTCTTGTTCACCTGGGTGGCCCAGTTGGTGATCGGCTTGAAGAGATTCACCAGATCGAACGCCTGGGTGCCATCGCGTCCCACGAAGTCGCGCGCGGTGTCGCCGCCGATGACCACGACCGGCGCGCGGCCCTTGTACGCCAGCGACACGCCGGTTATCAGGTTGATCGTACCCGGCCCGGACGTGGTGATGCACGCGGCGGGGCGACCCGTCGCCTTCGTGTATCCATAGGCCATGAACGCCGCGCCCTCCTCGTGGCGCGTGTCCACGAACTTGATGTCGGAGCGGTCGTACATCTCGGTTACGATGCTATTCGTCGTCAGCCCGACCAGCCCGAACGTGTACTCCACGCCCTCGGCGCGCAGCAGCTCGATAATGCCCTGGCCAGCCTTCATGGTTGCCATAGGGAAGCACCTCCGTCGGGGCGGGCTCTCAATGGCGTTCACCCCCATCCTGACCTTCCCCCATTGAGGGAGAAGGGACTGTGTGGTTCATCCCAGCCCGTAAAGCCGCGCCGCGTTCCCGCCCAGCACCAGCCGCTTCTCTTCCTCCGACAACCCCAACCCTGCCGCCACGTGCTCCTCGGGAACGTTCCTGTACATATCCAGGTACCAGCCATTGGAGGGCGACATGGGATTCGTCCAGTCGGTGGCGTACATCACCCGCTCGGCGCCGAGCACGTCCACCGCGTTCCGCAGGTAGCGGTAGAATCTGCCCGGGCCGCGCCGCGCCATTCCCTGCCAGAGCGCGGTGTCGATGACGATGTTGGGGTGGACCTCGGCTATCGCCAGCATGTCCTGATACCAGCCGAAGCTGCCCCTGGAGTGACCCACGCCGCCGTGTCCTGCGTGTATGGTGAGACCGGGGAAGTCTACGCTCACCTCCTCCAGATGCAGGGGGTGGGCGTACTTGCTGAGCATCGGCGGCGTGGCGACCGGGCCGACGTGGAACATCACCGGCGCGCCGGCCTCCTCGAGGACCTCGTAGATGGGATACACCAGCCGGTCGTTGGGATAGTACCCGCCCGCGCAGTAGAGCTTGAGTCCGCGCGCCCCCCACTCGTGGACGGCCTTGCGCACGAACCTTGCGGCGTTGGGACGGCGCGGGTCGATGCTCGCGCACCACGCGATGCGGTCAGGGTATGCGGCGGCGATCTCCGACGTGAGCCGGTTCTGCTCCTCGATGGGGACGGCGCTGTCCTGTCCTGGCACCACCGCTCCGTAGTCGACACGGAAGACCAGCGCCTTGTCCTGGCCGATGAGATCCATTTCGGCGATGAGGCCGCTGGCGTCGGGATCCCAGGTGCGTCGGACGAATTCCTGCGCTTCGTCGAGCGAAATGCCCCGCGCGCGGGCCGCGCTTGCGAGCGCGCGGTTCTGGTTCCACTGCGGACGCCACCCCTCGGCCCACACGTGCACGTGGGCGTCGATTATCATGGATACCCCCTTCGGATGATGGCGTGAGCTACCAGAGTATGGTCAGCACGTACTCGGGCGGAAACTCCGAATCGTCCATCGGATTCTCTGGCTCGATGTCGAAGCTCCTGAGCACGAAATAGAGCTGCCGCAGGTGCTGCGTGGTGTGTCCGGCGATGAGGTCTAGCTGCTCAGCGCCGGTGCGCATCCCCTCGCCGCGCGACTGCCGCAGCGAGTCGTGGTCGGCACCCGCAGCCCACTCGCGCAGCTCATTTGCCACCTCAACGCCGTAGTCGGCTATCTGGGCGAAGCTCTCGTAGGAACGGCCCGGCAGGTCCATCGTCGCCTGGTCTTCCAGGGCGAAGACGCCCGTTTCCACGCCCCGGATCGTGCGCTGGATCATGCGGAATATGTGGTATCCGAACTCGCGCATCGGCCTGTCGCGGTCCGGAGCCGTGTAGTCGAGCTTCTCGTCCGGCATCTGCCGCAGCGCCCGTTCGACCGCCCCGGCGATCCTGACCAGCAGCGGCAGCGTCTCCGACGGGTCGCGCGGCTCGGACTCCTGCCCCAGATTGAGAGCTTTGGACAGCTCGTTTGGGCGGAAGCCCGCAATGCCCTTGCCGTCGATGACTGTGACCGGCACCGTGCGGAATCCCAGTTCTCTCAACTCGTCCAGCGCGCCGGGGCTGTTCTCGATGTCCCTGTCCTGGTAGGGAACGTTGTTGTTCGAAAGAAACTCTTTCGTTCGCGCGCAGGTCGCTCAACCTATCCGCGCGTATACCTTGACGTCGGCTTCCAGCATGGCTTCTCGTCCTTTCACTCAACCCATCCAGATTGGTCGAGAACATGATACGCCAACGGCGTATTGGCGTAAACGGCAGGGCCTCTTCAAAGTCCCTTCCCGCTTGATGGGGGAAGGTCAGGATGAGGGTGACGGCTCTGGCGCGACACATGCCGTTCCCAGCGCCTACCACGGCGTGCCGAAGCGCTCCCTGTGTGCGATGGTGGACATCTCCTTGCGCCTTACACCCCGCCTTTTGAATCCCTCCTGGCGGTAGCCGAACGGCAGCAGGGACACAAGCTCGACATCGTCGGGGATTCCGAGCAGGGACTTCACGGCGACCTGCTGCTCAGCGTCCCGCACGCCCACGAAGCAGGTGCCCAGACCCTCGCCCCAGCCGACGATCTCCATCTGCTGGATGGCGCGTCCCGCGTCCAAGTGCCCGCGCGGGGCGTCGTCGGCCACGCAGACGGCGATCACCACCGGCGCGCCCGCGAGAAACGGCCCCTGCTTGGCGATTTCGCCGAGCTTGTCGATCGTGTCGCGCTCCCGCACGACGACGAAGTGCCACGGCTGGGAGTCACTGGAGCTGGGAGACATCCTCCCGGCTTGGAGCAGCCGTCTCACAAGCTCCTCCGATACCGGCTCATCGGTGTAGTCCCTCACCGTCCTCCGGCTTATCACTGTCTGATAAATGCTCATCCTCTCGTCTCCTGGATGGTAGTTTAAACTGTGCGCACTACCTCTACGATTTTGATGCTCACGAATCCTGAAACTCCTCCCAGTCTAAGCCCAGTTGTCTGATTACTGAGCGGAGGGTGCCGACTTTCAGATCGCGTCTACCCCAGTCAGGGAGAGGGGCGTTTCTGTTCGTCTGCGGATTGAACCACCTCCTGTGAGAACCGCCCCCGCGCCTCGGAATCTCAGTACACCCTAGTTTCAGCAACTTTCGTGCGGCTTCCCGGTATGTCACGGAACGGACAGGATGGCTTCGACGGTAAGTGGGCCGTTGGCGTTGTCCACGAGTATGCCAGGCGGAAGGGGCCGACCCTCGTCCTCGTAGATTTCCAGGACGACCGCAAAGGCATCCTCCGCATTGGCCAGGGCCTCCTCGACGGTGTCGCCCTCGGTGATCAATTCCGGCAGTAACGGTGAGGTAACAGTGTACCCACCTTCAGGTTGTAGCTCGAGTGACAGGGGTATCTTTGCTATCATCGATCACCTCCGGCTGGTCTGGTCGACGGCTCCCAATGGGGCCTATATCAAGATATGTTGTACAATCCTAAGCCGCAAGCCATACGCATGGCAAACCCCTTTACTGGAAGGCGCAATGACCACACCGAAGAAGACCCCTGACGGCATCGAGATACCACCGCCCGGCCCGGACGACGTGCTGTACGAGAATGCCGACGTGTACGCCCGCATCGTGCTGAACAGGCCGACCATCCTCAACGCCATGAACAAGAACGTGCAGCGGCTGCTGCTCGCCGCGTTCGAGCGCGCCGAGGCGGACGACGACGTGAAGGCAGTCGTGCTTACCGGAGCGGGCAGGGCGTTCTCGGCGGGCGGCGACCTGTACGCCTACCTGTATCCGGATGACGAGCCGGCGCCCAGCGGGTTCGACGTGCAGATGAAGATCTGGTCGTTCCCCAAGCCGGTGATCGCCGCGGTGCGCGGCCACGCCGTCGGGCAGGCGTGTGAACTCGCCGGGGTGTGCGACTTCATCATCGCAGCTGAGGGCGCGCGTTTCGGCGAGATTCACATTCGGCACGGCTTCCCGCCGCCGGTGTTGATCACGCCATTCCTGGTGTCGATGAAGAACGCCAAGGAGTTGCTCATGCTCGGCGAGCAAATCGACGCGAGGGAGGCACACCGCATGGGCCTGGTGAACCGCGTAGTGCCGCCGGAGGCGCTGGACGCCGAGGCCGAGACCATGGCCCGCAAGCTGGCGGCGCTCCCACAGACGACCGTGCGCCTGAACAAGCTGCTGGTCAACCGAGCCTACGAGTTGATGGGACTTCGCGAGGCGATCGCGTACAGAGACGTGCCCGAAATCGCCGCCATTGCGGACGCCACGCGCGGCGACGAGGTGGCGACGTCGCGGCTGGCGCTGCTGCACGAGGCCGGCTGGTCGGCCTTCCTCACCACCCGCGACGCCATGTACCGCGAGCGTCCTTCGTTCCCATCCCAGCCTTCCCCCATTGAGGGGGAAAGCGCCTAAATCATACCGAACGCGCGCGCCACCAGCTCGTAGGACTTTACGCGGTCGGCGAAGTCGTAGCACATGGTGACTATGCCCACGTCGGTGGTCTTGTACTCGGCGGCGAGGGCCTCGATGCGCTCGCGAACGTCGGCCGGCTCGCCGTCGACGTAGTTGGCCTTCAGCGACTCGATGTAGGCCAGCTCCTGCGGGTCGTACTCGTACTCCAGCGCCTCCTGGATGCTGGGCACGCCGGTGCGGTGTCCCTGCACCGACCTCACCCGGGCGAGGTTGCGGCTCAGCGCCAGCTTCTCGGCCTTCTCTCTCGTCTCCGCGCACAGCACCTGCAACGTGACGTTCACGAGCGGTTCGGACAGGAACTCGGACGGCTTGAAGTTGGCGCGGTACATGTCCGCTATCATCGGGCCGTGCTCGACCGACAATCCGAAGAAGTGGGCGTAGCTGAACGGCAGGCCCATGTCCGCCGCCATCGCGGCGCTGTCGACGCGGGAGCCGAGCAGCCACACCTGCGGGGCGGTGGAGATACCTGGGCCGGCGCGCACCACAGCGAAGGGGTGCTCCTCCTCAAGGGTGTCGTTGAGATAGCCCAGCAGGTCGAGCACCTGGCGGGGGTAGTGCCGAACGTCGTTGGGCGGGCGCGGGTAGGACAACGCCGCGTTGGTGCGCTGGTCGCTGCCGGGAGCGCGCCCCACGCCCAGGTCGATGCGGCCGGGATACAGCGCCTCCAGCACCCGGAAGTTCTCCGCCACCTTCAGCGAGCTGTAGTGGGGCAGCATGACTCCGGCGGAGCCGACGCGGATGCTGGACGTGTTGGCGAGCACCTGGCCGACCATGATTTCGGGGCTGGTGCCGGCGAGGTTGCCGAGGTTGTGGTGCTCGGTGAGCCAGTAGCGGGAGTACCCGAACGACTCGGCGGCCTGGGCCAGGGCGATAGTCTCTCGCAGCGCGTCGCCCGCCGTGCCGCCGCTGCGGACCGGCGACTGGTCGACGACGCTCAGCGTGTACTTGGTTTCGGTGGTAATCGGGAGCCTCCTGCGGCGTCCGCGCCTCTCCGCGCGGGCCGGAATCAATGTATCACAGCGCCCGTCCGCGGTGAAGTTCAGGGCGACGGCCAAAGTTGACACGGCGCGAAAACAGGCCATATACTCGCCGCACCGTGGGGCCGCCGTCCGGCGCCTGCGGCACGTTCCCAAAGGAGGCGGCTATGCCGGTCTCGACCCCAACCATCAAGTACGAAAAGCGCAACCGCATCGCCTACATCACACTCAATCGCCCGGAGGTGCTGAACGCGCTGAGCCGGGAGTTGAGCGCCGGTTTGCGCGAGGCGCTCGAGGACTTCCGCGACGACAAGGACGTGCTGGTGGCGATCATGACGGGGGAGGGCGGACGCGCCTTCTCCGCCGGCATGGACCTCAAGGAGCGCGCATCGCTGGACGCCAGGGGCGAGCGGCGCTCACCGTCCCGGCGCGGCGGCGGCACGTTCATCGACCTGGAGGTGTTCAAGCCGATCATCGCCGCCATCGACGGCTTCTGCGTCGCCGGCGGGCTGGAGCTTTCGCTCCAGTGCGACATGCGCATAGCCACGGCCAAGTCGGAGTTCGGCCTGCCCGAGCCGCGCTGGAGCCTGACCGCAGGCTACGGCCTACACAACCTCTCGCGCATGATCCCGCTGGGCGAGGCGCTGAGCATGCAGCTGCGCGGCCACCGCATCAACGCCGAGCGGGCCTACCAGATCGGCCTGATCCAGGAGATCGTGCCGGACCGCGAGACGCTGTTCGAGAGGGCGGAGGAGTGCGCCGAGGAGGTCAAGCTGTGCGCCCCGCGCGCGGTCCAGGCCATCAAGCAGATCGTCTACTACGGGCGCAACCTACCTGTAGAGTACTCGCAGAAGATCGCCGGGCCGCTCAACGCGTGGGTGCAGTCGTCGCCGGACAGCGTCGAGGGGCCGAAGGCCTTCTCTGAGAAGCGCGCCCCGGTCTGGCAATCGGGCTGAGTGGGTACAGGATTATCCACGAAGAGCACGAAGGCCACCAAGGATAGGGCAAGGAGACCGCAAGATTCCCTTCTCCCCTGGTGGGAGAAGGTTAGGATGAGGGGGAAGAGAGACAGACCATGTTCAAGAGGCTATACACCGGAGACGACGGCCAGTCCCACCTGGAGGACCTGGACCTGGACGGGGCGGACGTGCCCAACTGGAAGGAGCTTCACAACGGCACCGGCATCATGTTCCGCAGCACGTCGCCGGACGCGCCGGTCACTTGGCACGTCGCGCCGCGCAAGCAGTACTGCATAACGCTGTCCGGCCAGGTCGAGATCGGCCTGGGCGACGGCTCCAAACACTACTTCGGCCCCGGCGACGTCATGCTGGCCGAGGACCTTACCGGGCAGGGTCACACCACGCGCGCCGTCGGCCCGGAGCCGCGCGTGGTCGCCTACGTGCCGGTGGACTGATCTTGTCACACCCCGCGTCCCTTCCCCCTGCGAGGGGGAAGGGACGCGGGGAACCCCATCCAGGCCTTTCCCCATCGAGGGGGAAGGGATATTCGGTAAGAACTCGGAGGAGACGCACATGATTCAGACCGCGCAGCCCACCCGGATGAGGCTAAGCAAGGACGAGGCCCAGGCCTCCAAGGGCATGGTTGCCACCAAGGACAGGCACGCGACCGAGGCGGGCGTGCGGATGCTGGAGGCGGGCGGCAACGCCGTGGACGCCGCGGTTGCGGCGTGCTTCGCCATCGGCGTGGTGGAGCCGATGTCCAGTGGCATCGGCGGGGGCGGCTACCTGAACTACCAGGTCGGCGATCAGGGCGGAGTGGTCGGATTCCCGATGCGCGGCCCGCTCGCGGCCAAGCCAGACATGTACAAGCTCACCGGCGAGGCATACGTCGGCAACTTCGGCTGGGCGGGCGTCGAGAACGACGCCAACCTCGAGGGCTACCTGTCCATCGCCGTCCCCGGCGCGGTCGCCGGGCTGTGCGAGGCGCACCGCCGATTCGGTCGGCTCCCGCTGAGCGAGGTTGTGGCGCCCGCGGCGAGTCTCGCCCGCGACGGCTTCACGCCCAACTGGTACCTGCTCTTCTCTCTCGGTCGCAGCGCGGGCAAGCTCTTCCAATACCCCGAACTCCGCCGCGTCTTCATGCCCGGCGACAACATGCTGCCCAGCGGCGACATGGGCGACGACGTCCGGCTTAGGCAGCCCGACCTGGCCGAGGTGCTCACCGGCATCGGCAAGCACGGCCCGGACGCTTTCTACCGGGGCGACGTCGCCCACGCCATCGCCTCCGACGTCCAGGCCAACGGCGGCATCCTCTCCGAGGAGGACCTGGCGCAGTACAAGCCGTTCGTGTGGGAGGGCGGCCTCGAAATCGACTACCGCGGCCTGACGGTGCGCGTGCCCCCGTTCGCCTGCGCCGGCAGCACCAGCGCCATGACGCTCAAGCTGTTCGCCGGATTCGACGCCGCCGCGAGCGGCCACAACTCCGCCGAGACGCTGCACGCCTACATCAGCAGCGCGCGGCTCGCCTACGCCGACCGGTTCGAGTACTTTGGCGACCCCGCGTTCGTGGACACGCCCTGGAAGGGCCTGCTCTCGGACGCCTACGCCGACCGTCGCCGCGCCGAGATCGGCGACCGCGTGCCGGCCTCGTTCCTGCCCGGCGACCCCTGGCAGGAGGAGGGCAGGGCACCGCGCGAGAAGCTGCCCGCCAGCCTGCCCGCGTTCGACGCCGGCACCACGCACCTGTGCGCGATGGACAAGGACGGCAACGCCGTCTCGCTCACCAACACGCTGATGGCCGGATTCGGCTCCGGCATCGTGGCCAAGGGCACTGGGGTAGTGATGAACGACGGCATGATGTGGTTCGACCCGCTGCCGGGCCGCGTAAACTCGATCATGCCCGGCAAGTTCCCGCTCAACAACATGACCCCTGCGCTGGTGCTGGACGGCTCCGGCGTTAAGCTGGCGGTGGGCGCGTCCGGCGGGCGGCGCATCACCAACTGCGTGACGCAGCTCATCTCCAAGGTGATGGACTTCGGCATGGGGCCGCAGGAGGCCATCGACTCGCCACGCGTGGACTGCAGTCTGCCCGCGACCAGCGTCGACCCCAGGCTCGATCCCGAGGTCATCGCCGCGCTCGAGGCGAAGGGCCACCGCGTATCCGTGGCCGGCGACGGGTTCATGGAGTCCGGCTTCTCCAGCTTCGCCAGTCCCTGCGCCATCACCCTGAACGGCGACGACGACTTCCGCGCGGGCGTGGACACCTTCCACTCCGCCTACGCCGCGGGCCCGGAGTAGGGGACTAACCACGAAGGGCGGGAAGTACACGAAGGGACTGTGAGAGCGGCGGGCGGGTTTCAGACCCGCCCCTGCCGACGCTCGCGATGGGAAACTCCGCAAAACCTGTCCCATTTCGCCGCATTTGTCCCGGCCCGTAGCTGGGGCGGGGTCGATTCGCGATACGAGTGTCGCACGGGTTGTCGCGTTTAGCGGGTGGAGTGTGCCGTATCGCGGCGAAAACGAGACGGTGTTGGGACACTCGGCCCGGGCCTCGCATCGAGTACGGGGCAGGCAGTTCGCGGTCTCTGTATGTGGGTGCTGGTGCGTCATGGGAGGATAGTAGCACGGATGTGCTGAGCGCGTCAATGGCCCTGGCGAGATTGAGCCTGTGTCAGATTACCGGGTGATCTCCACACCGGCGTTTCCAAGGATGCGGCAACCTGTTCATCACCCCCATCCTAACCTTCCCCCTTGATGGGGGAAGGGACTCATCGGAATGCGGTGACGCGAATTCTGTTAGATTCTGCGACTTTCTGTGCGACTCCTAGCTGAGGCGGGCGCCGGTCCTGCTCAATTCTGTAATGCTGGCGTGGGCAAATCGTGACAGAAGCGTCGCGTGGCGTGACAGAGTGGGACGGTGGCCGGTGGCCAGTCTTCAACGTCGCGACGGATGCCTGGGGCGGGTCGGTCCCGAGGGAGGGTTTGAAGCGCGCGCATACCGTGTGCGAGAATAGCACGGATGTACGTACCATGCAAGACCGTTGGCGAAATTGCGGGATCAGGGCCGAAATTGGCGGTTTGGGGGCGGATTTGTGGGGAGAAATTGCGCAGGCGCGGGGACGGGGCGTGGGTGGGGCAGGGCTGGGGAACGCGTGGGGCGGGAAGGTGACGGTTTTTTCGGGGTACTTGCGTGCAAGTGAGCGGGTGTGCGCGTGGGCAGGGCAGGGTCGCGCGCTCGGAATGGCAGATTGCTCGGAATGAAAGCGTTGACGATAGAGGCGGACTAATGCCTGGATTGACTAAGCAGCAGATGTACGAGTTCCTGACCAGCGGTCGCCGGTTGCTGAAGCTGGCGACGCTCACGGAGGACGGGACGCCCTACGTAGTGCCGCTGTGGTACGACTACGACGGCGAGGCGTTCAGCGTGGCCGGCCGCCGTCGCGCGAGGTGGGTCGCAAACATCCGGCGTGACGGGCGCGTGGGCGGCCTCGTGGACACGGAGGAGGCGGCCTACGTCCGGGTGGTGTTCCAGGGCCGCGCCGAGATACTGGACGACGCATGGCTCCACTCATCGCCCGCGCGGGCCATCCGCTACCTCGGCGAGGAGGCCGGCCTGCGCTACTACGAGTCGGCCCACCGCGAGCCACGGGCGCTCGTGCGCATCGTGCCGGAGTCGGTGCAGAGCTGGGCAGGGCCGGGGTGGCACCCGCGCTATCGAAAGAGCTGAAGGTTCAACCCAAGCCTGAGCTTAGAGTCTAGCTTCCTAACGAAATCGTCCTTCTTGGGCATTCCTGGATTGTTTCGCATCGCCTGATAAACCTCCTCAACGGTGGTCGATACAAGCCGGCCCAGTTGCAGCGTAACAGAGTCGCCTTCCGGGACGAGGTCGTACAGCGCAAAACGCGAGGCGTCACTAGGCGAAAAGCCCTCAGACTTGAACCCGTACCTGTTGACCAGGTTCGCATATATGTACTCCTGTATCACCCAGTAACACTTGGTATCCCAGGCCTCATACACTATGCCCTTGTTCATCAACTGGGTTATGGCTCGCTTGATGGAATCGTAGGTGTTCATGCCAAATCGGTATGCTTTGGCGTTGACGTCCTCGCCTTCGGAGAACTCGCGTATAGCCTGCACAAGTCCGCCCGTGCTGGTCGTCGAGTCAGACTGATACTCGACCGACACGAAGTCATCCACTTCCGGTTTCATCGCCTTGTGCCGAACGAGAACGTGGTCTATGTTACCCACGTTCGGCAGCCTGACCTCGGGGAATGCGACCACGTTGTCAAGGTCTCCGAAGTAGTGTAGCGCGATGTCCTCCAACACCCTGGATACGCCTGCAATAGAACCGGGTTCGTCGAATCGATGCGGGCAAATGGCCCGGAGTCCGTCGCCGTGTTTCGCTGAACAGACGCCGAACGGGAAGTCAATCATCCGACTCTTCTTGTCGCACGTCTGGCCCTGAAACGGACACCAATGCCGTCGGAGGGCCTCCCGCGCTTCAGGCGATTGGTCCCACACAGGATAGCCGAAAATCTCGGACGGCCGATTACCCGGATTTTCTGCCATCAGCCTTCCCCTGTATCAGCCCTCGCCACGCTGCCCTAATCTCGCTCTCGGTATGCCCACCCTCCAGCAGCCAGCCGAGCGTTACTCCGCATTGCCGGCAGAACGTCTCGCTGTCTTTTGTCTCGATTCGCTCCGGCGGTTCCCACGCGGCAGCCGGGCCGCTGTCGCCGAGCGCGAACACCAGAATGCTGTCGTGCTTGATGGAGTTCAGATTCCTGATGTGTACTGAAATCGGGTGCTCGGAGTGCACAACGTAGCAGTTGGTCAACCTGAACCCGGCGGCCCTTAGCGCGATGGTAAGCTCGGCCCAAGCGTCGGGGTCCCAGTGGTGGAAGGTGAACGCCATACGGCCCACGTCGGCCTTGAGTACGCGGGCGCATTCGACGAAGATCCCTGACAGTGCGTCAGTGAATCCGCCGCCGGCCCCAGTCTCGACCGCACTGAGCGATTGATCGTAATCCCACTCCAGTTCGTCCGGCAACATTCGGGCCAGCCATACACGGAAGAACGCTGCCAAGTCGCTGTACTGAACGCTGTCGTAGTAAGGTGGATCTGTTACCACGAGGTCCACGGAGCCGTCGGAAATCGGCAAGCTGCGGGAGTCGCCGTGAATCAGCCAAAACTTCCGATGTTCGCCTACTAGACTGGCCTCGCCGAAAACCTCTTCGCCGTCGTCCACTTCGCCGGGTACCGTGATTGTCTTGCTATCACCGTTCGCGGTGACTAGTCGCTCGATAGGTAGCGCGGCCCACTTCCGCCCTCGTTCGATGCGGTCGTGGAACAGCAGCCGCAAATTGCCAGACGTTCGGCGGGGGTTGACTGGGTTGTTCTCCAACGCGGTGTAGGGGAACGAGTAGGCGTGCAGTGCGAACACGTGCCTGATAGCGCCCGGCCTACGCTTGTACCAGCCCTTGTAGCCGCACATCATCGAGTTGAACTCCAGCGATGTTGACACCAGCATCGCCAGATTAAGCTTCTCGACGCCGTGATAGTCTCGTAGTAGCCGTATAGATTCATGGATGTACAGCAGTTGCCGTGATGAGAACAGGTCCAGGTACGAATAGACGCCACGTCTCAGCAGGTCGCCGGACTTGGGGCCACCGGATATCGTGAAGTGCTCTGGCTGGCCGAAATCCAGTCCGGCGCGGCGCTTGTTCGCCTTGTCGATACGCGCCTTGTCCGACTCACTCGGCGCACGGAAGAACAGCCCATGAGCGTCGCAGACGGCGGCAACGGCGACCGAAACGTAACGTGCGTAGAACGGCACGTCCAACAGGTCGGCGTACTCGCGCCCGCAAGATGGGCATATCTTGTCCGCCTTAGTTACCAGGCCAGCAGTTGCGGCAGGCGCAAGCTCCCCGGCGTTCTCTAGAATCTCCCCACTCTCTGGACAGATGCCAATCGTCCTGCCACTCTCCTGGCGGAGTTCGTACCGATCTATCTGAACGACTTCCCGGCAGGCGCAGGTCTTGCGAACGCCGTGAAGGGCATACTGAACATCAGTAGGGTCGTCACAGATTGGGCACTCGGTTTGGAAATAACTTCCCACGCTCTCGTACAGGCGAGCGTGAAATTGGTCGAAGGCGGCTCTCAGCCTTGGCAATTCGGCCTTGGTGAGCGACGCGCGGGCCTGCGCTATCGGGATAGGGTCTATGTCAGCGCCTATTACATTCGCGCCTAGACGAATCGCCTCATGTAGGGTTGTGCCGCCGCCCATCATCGGGTCGAGAACGACCTTTCCCTCCAGTCCGCCGGGCGCGTAGTAGTCGCGTCGCTCACTCTCCGGCGCGAAGTGCTTGAGTATGGCGCGAAACATCGAGCCGCACCGTCGCGCCCACCACTTGTGAAGGTAGGTGTTGGGACGGAACAAGTGCTTGTTGAACACCTCGCGGCGGGAAAGCTCGTCAACGAAACTCTCCGGAAAGGGGTGGTCGATGTCCAGGCTGCGGGCCGTCTGAGTTGAGAGCGTCCATTCATCCAAGGCCATCTGGCGGTCGTCTCGGATGGTGTATCCTGAAGCCTCTCTTCTCTTTGCTCGGTAGTCAACCATCTAACGGCACATCTCCCAGCGTGTGATCATTGGCGAGTTCATCGTACACAGATTCGGCCCGCCCCATCTACCCCACGATCACCATGTGGACCTCGCCCGGGCCGTGGACGCCGGTGACGAGTTGGTACTCGATGTCGGCGGAGCGGCTGGGGCCGGTGATGATGTTCATGTAGCTCTCCGGGTCGCCATCGCCGAAGCGCTCCCGCAGCAGCGCGAATAGCTCGTCCAGGCTCGGCAGCACCTGGCCCAGTTCGACGACCGCGACGTGCACCGGCGGCAGCAGCGACACCAGCCTGCTCGCGCCCTGGCGGGCCACGATGACGGCCGAGCCGGTCTCGGCGATGGCGTAGTCCACGCCCGTGAGGCCGATGCCCGCGCCGATCATGCGCTCGCGGTTCGCAAGCCGCTGCTCCTCACGCTCGGCGGCGGCGGCGTCCAGCGCCATCGTCCGCACCTCCACGCCGCTGCCCTCCAGCGCGCGCTCGATGCCCAGGCGCTCCACCGCGTCGTGCGCCGAGCGCACTACCGAACCGGCCTCGATCTCGCGCGCAAGGTCGGCCACGTAGCGCGCCGCCTCCTCGTGCGTCTCGCACACCGCCACGCGCCAACCCGCGGTCGCGGCGGCTTGCTTCAGTGCGTCCGACAGTGGGCCAGCGTTGTCCCGCGCGTGTTGCCGGATGCGTGCCGCCCTCGCGCAGACGTCATTGGCGTCGCGGGAGAGGGCGGACTCGGGCGCGGGGGCAGGCGGGGCAGCGCCGGGTTCGCGGCCCAGGGAGCGACGCAGCGAGTCGAAGAACCGCGCCCGCTCGGTCACTTGGAAGAGTCCCCCATGTCGTCTTGCAGGTCGCGCCACCGCTTGCGGAACGGCTTGTCCGCCAGCCTGGGCGCCTCACGGTGGCGGGTCCAGCCCGCCATAGGCCCCGGCCCCGTTTGTTGTCCACCTGGACCGCCAGACATCGGGCCTTGCATCAGCCGACCGGCGGAGCGCACGGCGGACATTATCGCGGGGTTGGACATGGCGGCGCGCCAGCCCTTGAACGCCAGCCGCTCGGCCAGCGACGAGCTGCGCTCCTCCGGGTGATTGTCGCCCTCCGAAATCTCGTTGCGTAGTTTCAGGAGCATTCGCGGGATGTTGATTTTGACCGGGCAGGACTCTTTGCACGCGCCGCACAGGCTGGACGCGAACGGCAGGTGCTTGGCGTCGGATATGCCGGTCAGTACTGGCGACACGACCGCGCCGATAGGGCCGGGATACACCCAGCCGTAGGCGTGGCCGCCAACCTTGCGGTAGACCGGGCAGGCGTTCAGGCACGCGCCGCAGCGCAGGCAGTTGAGCGCCTCGCGGAAGTGCGGGTCGGCGAGCAGTGCGGAGCGGCCGTTGTCCACGACGACGAGGTGGAACTCCTCCGGGCCGTCCTCGTCCAGCCGCTTGCGCGGGCCGGTGACGGTCGTCACGTAGCTGGATATGCGCTGTCCGGTGGCCGACCTGATGAGCAGCCGCAGGAACACAGCCAGGTCCTCGAGGGAGGGCACCACCTTCTCCATGCCGGTTATGGCGACGTGGATCCTGGGCATGGAGGTGCACATGCGCCCGTTGCCCTCGTTCGTGACCAGGGTCAGCGTGCCGGTCTCGGCGACGATGAAGTTGGCCCCGGTGATGCCCATGTCCGCGCCGATGAACTTTTCCCGCAACTGCCGCCGCGCCTCGCCAGCCAGCTCCTCGATGCGCTCGTAGCGCGGCGCGTTCAGCTTGTCCTCGAACAGCTCGGACACGTCCTCGCGGGACTTGTGGATGGCCGGCGCGATGATGTGGAAGGGCGTCTCGCCGGCGAGCTGGATGATGTACTCGCCCAGGTCGGTCTCGACCGGCTCGATGCCCTCGGCGATGAGCCGGTCGTTCAGCCCGATCTCCTCGGAGACCATGGACTTGCTCTTGATTACGAGCTTGACGCCGCGGTCCCGCGCCAGCTTGGCTACGTACTCCCGCGCCGCCTCGGCGTCCTCGGCGAAGTAGACGCTGCCGCCCGCGGCCCTCACGTTGCGCTCGGCCATCTCGAGGTAGTAGTCGAGATGCTCTATCGTGTGGGTCTTGATCGCCCTGCCGCGCTCGCGCAGATCCTCCCAGTCGGGCGTCGCCGCCGCGGCGGTCAGGCGCGCCGAGTGGAAGCCGCCGTAGAGGCCGCTCAGGCCCTGCTGAACGCCCGGGTCGGCGAGCGCTGCGGCCGCGCCCTGCTCGAACTGCGCTGTCTTTGGCTCCATCTAACCCATAACCTCGTCCATCAGCTCCGCCAGGTGCATTGGGCGAGTCCTCATACGCTGGCGCGCCATGCCCCCGCCGATGTGCATGAGGCAACTGCTGTCGCACGCCACCACCGCGTCGGCGCCGGTGTCGCGGATATTGTCGAGCTTGTCTTGCAGCATTGCGCCCGATATGTCCGGGTACTTCACGGAGAAGGTGCCGCCGAATCCGCAGCACACCTCGCTCTGCTCCATCTCATAGAGCTTCACCGCATCGAGCGAGCCAATCAGCGCGCGGGCCTGTGTCGTCGCGCCAAGCTCCCGGCGAAGGTGGCAGGTCTCGTGATAAGTGACGGTGCGGGGGGAGCCTGGCCTGTCATCGCCCAAGTGCGCACCAAGGTCGGTCACGCCCAGCACGTCAACGACGAACTCGGAGAACTCGTAGACACGCGGGACGAGTGCCTCGGCATGGGCCAGCAGCTCGGGGTCGTCCTCCAGCAGCTCGGCGTAGAACACGCGCAGCATACTCGCGCACGACCCCGACGGCACCACCACGTAGCGGTCGCCCTCGAACGCGCGAAGCGTGCGCCTGGCGAGCGGCTTGGCGTCGCGCCAGTAGCCGGAGTTGAACGCGGGCTGGCCGCAGCAGGTCTGGCCTAGCGGAAAGTCGAGGTCGACGCCGAGGCGGCGGAGGACGCGAGTGGTCGCCTCGCCGACTTCGGGGTAAATCTGGTCGATGATGCAGGTGACGAAGAGTGAGGCCCTTATTGGGGCGCCGTGTGCCTGCACTTGCGACGTCTCCGGCCGCCTAGACGAGCGTAAGCTCGCGGACCACGAACCCGGCGAGCCATGCCATCATGTACACCGGCCCGCTCGCGAACAGCCAGCCCTCGGTCCGCTGACTTGCCGCGCCGTGCAGCCAAAGGTAGACGAGAAAGACTCCCAGCCCGGCCGCGACCAGCCAGACCGACAGCGTGGTGACGCCGAGCGCGGCGCCGATGGCGAATCCGATTATTCCCCACGGCAATGGGGAGTCGACCAACCTGATCCAAGTGGCTCGCCCGTCTTCCAAATCTCACGCTCCGCGCGGGCGGGCATTCGGGGCCCGCCGCGGCGTACAGCTTACAGCATCGCGCTCGCGCCGCGCAATCGGCGGACGCTATGCGCTCGCGCCGCCCAGTCCGGTTACGATGCGCCACTCCTCGGCGGTCACCGGCTGCACGGACAGCCGCGAGTTCTTCACCAGGGCCATGTTCTCCAGGCCCGGCGTCTTGCGTATCTCCGCCAGCGTGACCGGCTCCGCGAAGGCCGCGATCGCCTGGATGTCCACCATGAACCACACGGGGTTTTCGGGGGTGCTCCGGGGGTCGGGGTTGTCGGAGTCGGGGTCCCACGCGGTGTGGTCGGGGTAGCCCCCGCGCACGATCAGCGCGGTGCCTATCACGGCGGTCGGCTTGGCGTTGGAGTGGTAGAACAGCACGCCGTCGCCTTCCTTCATGTCGTCGCGCAGCGTGTTGCGCGCCTGGTAGTTGCGCACGCCGTCCCACTCAGCGGTCCGATCCGGCTCGTCCATCAGGTCGGCGAATGAGTAGGTGTTCGGCTCTGACTTGACGAGCCAGTAGCGCCGCTCGCCTTCGGGCATGGCTACCTCCTGAAGCACTGGCTTGGGCGAATCCAGAGCGCCCGGCCCACATCATAGCACGGCGTGCCCGGCTCGCGGAGCGTGACGCCTCCGGGCGCTTGACCGTCGACGGGCAACCCATCACAATCTCTAGCATGACATCAATCATCACCCCCCGGGAGCACCTGGGCTTCGACGTGGGGGAGGCGCGGCGCCTTGCCGATTGGCCCCGGATAGTAGAGTACTTCCGCATCCTCAACGAGGCTTCCGACCGCGTCGACGTGCGCGAGGTCGGTAAGACCACCGAGGGCAGACCGTTCCTGCTGTGCCTAATCTCCTCGCCCGGCAACCTCGCGAAGAGCGAGCGCCTGCGCGAGGTCCAGGCCAGGCTGGCAGACCCCCGCAGGATCGACGGCGAGGCCGAGGCGGAGGCGCTGATCGCCGAGGCCAGGGCCGTGGTGGCCGTGTCGTGCAGCATCCACGCGACCGAGGTGGGCGCCAGCCAGATGTCCATGCTGCTGGCCCACCACCTGGCGACCAGCGACGACTCTCGCGTCCGCCGCGTGCTCGACAACGTGGTGCTGCTCCTGATTCCGTGCCTCAATCCGGACGGCCTGGACCTGGTGAAGGAGTGGTACGACTCCACCGTGGGCACGCCGCACGAGGGCGTCATCCCGCCGCGTCTGTACCACAAGTACGCGGGCCACGACAACAACCGCGACTGGGCGACGTTCGCCCTGGCCGAGACGAGGCTCACCGTCGAGCACTGCCTGAACGCCTGGCATCCCCAGATCATGTACGACCTGCACCAGACGCGGACGCAGGGAATGCGCATGATACTGCCGCCCTACGAGGACCCCATCGGCCCGAACGTCGACCCGATTCTCCAGAGCGAACTGGCCATGCTGGGCGCCTCGATGGCGAACGACCTGACCGCGCAGGGCAAGGCGGGCGTGGCGATCAACGTGGTGTACGACGGCTTCAGCCCGAGCCGGTCGTACCTGCACTACCACGGCGGCGTGCGCGTGCTGTCGGAGGTCGCGAGCGTGCGTATCGCCACGCCCATCACCCTCAAGCCCGGCCAGCTCAGATCCATCCGCCGGGAGGACCCGCTCAAGCCGTCGTGGAACCACCCCATGCCCTGGAAGGGGGGCGAGTGGAGCCTGAGCGACATCGTGGACTACGACTTCGCCGCCGTGATGGCGTGCCTGGACAACGCCGCCAGGTATCGCGGCGAGTGGGCGCGCAACTTCTACCGCGTCGGCAAGCGGGCGGTATCCCGGACCGCGCCTCCTTTCGCCTACGTGCTGCCGTCCAAGCAGCGCGACCCCAAGGCGGCGAGCGAGCTGCTGGACGTGCTGGACACGGCCGCCGTCGAGGTCCACGAGTCGGCGGCCCGCTTCACCGCGGACGGCATTTCGTACCCGACAGGCTCCCGCGTGGTGCTCATGGCGCAGCCCTACGGCGCGTTCGCGAAAACGGTGCTGGAGACGGCGCGCTATCCCGACGTGCGCGACTATCCCGGCGGCCCGCCCAAGCATCCCTACGACGTGACGGCGCACAGCCTGCCGCTGCTGATGGGCGTCGAGGTGGCGGAAATCAGGCGGCCGTTCGAAGCCGATCTCGAACCGCTCACTCGTCCTTCGATGCCGCCGGTCGCCGGTACGCCCCGGTCAGAAGCACACGCCGCGGCCTACGTCCTGGGGCCGGAGAGCAACGCGGCGGCCCGCGCGGTCAACCGGCTGCTGGCCGAGGGCGTCGACGTGCGGCGGGCCGGCGAGGGCTTCAGCGCCAACGGCTCGGCATACGCACCGGGCGCGTTCGTCGTGGACGCGGCGGCGCCTGCCGCGCTGCTGGCGAAGATGGCGGAGCGTGACCTGCTCTCGTTCGCGCCGGCGGGCTGCGTGCCTGACGTCGCGCTCACGCGGCTGCGGCCTCCCAGGGTCGGGCTGTACAGCAGCTACGTGCCCAACTCCGAGGAGGGCTGGACGCGGCTCGTCTTCGAGGAGTATGGCTTCGACTTCCGGACACTCACCGACGAGGACGTGCGGGCGGGCGGACTGGAGGGCGAGTTCGACGCCGTGGTGCTGCCGCACCAGCGCTTCCGGCAGCTCCACAAGGGGTACAATCCGTCGACCTACCCCGAGCTGTACGCCGGTGGGCTGGGCGACGAAGGCTCGGAGAGCCTGGGCCGGTTCGTCGAGTCCGGCGGCGTGCTCGTCGCATGGGACGGGGCGGCGCGCTACGCGATCAACCGGCTGCGGCTGCCGGCGAAGAACACGCTCAGCGCCTACGCGCCGTCGTCGTTCTTCGCGCCCGGGAGCCTGCTCCGGACGACGATGGACTTCGGCCATCCGCTCGCCTACGGAATGCCCCGCGACGCGGCGGTGATGTTCATGAACGGCCCGGCGTTCGACCTGGTGGAGGGCGTCGCGGTCGCCAGGTTCCCCCGCTACAACCCCCTGCTCAGCGGCTGGCTGATCGGCCAGGAGAAGCTGCACGGGCGGGCGGCGCTGGCCTGCGTGCCGCTGGGCAAGGGCAGGGTGGTGCTGATGGGCTACAGGCCCCAGTTCAGGGCGCAGGCGAGGGGCACCTACAAGACGCTGTTCAACGCGCTGTACTGGGCGGCGTCCGAGGGTTAACCGCCGCTAGGGTTTGCGCGCCTTGAAGACAATTGCGAACGGCACGCGGGTCAGCCTCTCCGCGTGGTCGGCCCAGTAGGGGCCGGAGTAGGGCGTGGCGCGGCCCGGGGGCGCCGGGTACGGCTCGACGACGCGCTCCACCACGAAACCGCTGTCGGTCAGCAGGTCGTGCAGCTCCTGGAAGGTGCGGAAGTGGGTGACCGCCCGCCGGTCCGAGTCCTCCCAGACCTCAATGGGCGGATTGAAGTAGTCGGTGACGATGAGCGACTTATCCTGGTCGTCCCACTCGAACGCCGACAGCGGGTGCACCGTGCAGACCACCAGCAGCCCGCCGGGCGAGAGGATGCGGTGGCACTCGCGGAAGCAGGCGGCCAGGTCGGGCACGAACTCCCAGCCGAACGACGACAGCACCAGGTCGAAGGACGCCGGCCTGAACATGGCCGGACGCTCCATGTCGCCACGCACCAGCCGCACGTCCGCGCCGCACTCGGCGATCAGCCGTCGGGCGTGGTCAAGCTGCCGCGCGGAGAAGTCCATCGCGGTGACCTGCGCGCCCCACCTGCTGAGCGCGATGGCGTTCTGCGCGGCGCCGCAGGCTAGCTCCAGCGCGCGCCTGCCTCGCACGTCGCCGAGCAGGCGCAGCGAACGCTCGCCGGGGGCGAAGGGCGCGTAGTGCACGTCGTCGACCGAGATGCGGGACTGCCGCTGGTAGGAGTCCGACATCGCGTCCCAGCCGAGCTGTACGGCGCGCTTGAGGTCGTTGGACATGGTGGTGGGGTCCGGCCTCTTCACCCCCATCCTAACCTTCCCCCTGCGAGGGGGAAGGGACTGATTGGAGGGTGGCGGCCCCAACGGAATTCGAATCCGTGTTTGCGGCTTGAAAGGCCGCTGTCCTAGTCCACTAGACGATGGGGCCGCGAAAGGCGCTTACGGGTAGAGCGCCAGCTGTTCCAGGCCCTGCCGTTCGGGCAGGTCGAACATGAGGTTCATGTTCTGGATGGCCTGTCCGGCGGCGCCCTTCACCAGGTTGTCCAGGCAGCTCACCACGATGAGCCTGTTGGCGCGCGTGTCGACCGTCGGGAACAGCACGCAGTCGTTGTTGCCCAGCGTGTGCTTGGTCATGGGCGGCGCTCCGACCACCTTGGCGAACGGAGCGTCGGCATAGTAGTCCTGGTACAGCTCCCGGACTCGCTCCCTGGAGGCGAATCCCTTCGCGACCGCCTCGTCCGTGAGGGGGGCGTAGCAGCTAGCCAGAATGCCGCGCGTCATCGGTATCAGGTGGGTCAGGAACGTCAGCCGTAGCTGGGCGTCCTCGTCGATTGCGCCGAGCTCCTGGGTTATCTCCGGCAGGTGCCTGTGCCCGTCCACCGAATAGGCCAGGACGTTTTCGTTCACCTCCGAGTAGTGGGTGGTGAGCGAGAAGCCGCGCCCCGCGCCGGACACGCCCGACTTGGCGTCGACGACCACGTCCGGCTCGATGATGCCGGCCTCCACGGCCGGGGCGAGCCCGAGTATCGCCGCTGTGGGGTAACAGCCGGGGTTGGCGACCAGGCTGGCGGCGGCCACCTCGTCGTGGTGAAGCTCCGGCAGGCCGTAGACGGCCTCCTCCAGGTACTGGGGGCAGGGGTGGTCGATCTTGTACCAGGACTGGTACTCGTCGAGGTCCTTCAGCCGGAAGTCGGCGCTGATGTCGATAGCCTTGACACCGTCCTTGAGCGCCTGCTCGAGCCGCTCCGCGCTGGCCGCGTGGGGCAGGGCAGAGAACACCACGTCGACGCTCTCGGTCACCTCATCGGTGATGGTGATGTCGATCTCCGACAGGTGCGGGAAGACCTCCTCCAGCTTCTTGCCGGCGGCGCTCCTGCCCGTAACCGAGGCTATCTGCACGTCGGGATGTCGGTGCAGGATGCGCGCGAGTTCGACACCGGCGTATCCCGTTACGTTAAGAATCCCGACCTTCATGGCGTAGAGTACCTCCGTACTGATTTTGGGGTGGTATCAAGTATAAGCCCGATTGCCTGGTTTCACAATAGCGCGGTGCGCGCGCTGCGGCCCTTCCATCGGCGGCATGGGGGGCGCGGCACAGGCGATGCGTGGAAGGGGATTTCGCGAAAGCGTGATGCAAACTGATGCATTCCGATGCAGCGCGTAGCCGGCGTCTTGGGTTACTCGTAGCGGCGGACGGGTCGAAGGCTCGCCGGGGGAAGGTGACTTTGCCGAAACGTGCCCCATATCGCACCATTCCGCACCACGTCGTAGCTGGGAGAGGGGCCTCGTTGGGTCTCTCGGAGGCGCTGTTGGGTAGAGGCTTGGGCATGATGGCACCAGAATTGCACATAAGAGTGGCAGGCCGGCGAGAGTCGCCAGCGGGGGCCTTCGTGGTCGATGGTTTAGGGTGTCGGTCTGGCATGTGGGGAGAATAGCACAGATGTGCGGGGTGGGTCAAGGGCCCCCTCGGCTTGGTCATCCGCGAAGGGCGGTTATCTCCCCCGCGCACAGGCGTTCGTCGTCTTGTACAATGGAGTAATTCAATCATCGATAAGTTAGGAAGGTATCCATTGAGACTCGTTGAACCCATAGAATTGTCAGGATTGTTCTGGTTGCCGGGGCAGGTAGATTCTCGGTTGCCCGGCGTCCTCAAGATTTCCGAGTCAGGAGAAATCACAGTTGACTTTACGGGGGCATTTGGAGACGCTCTCTCGACGCCAATTGGGGCAAGTGCGTTGGCAGCGCCAACAAGTAGAGAGGAACCAGAAACCGACCCGAGTCGAATTGTGGGTGTCTTGGAAAGAGGCGGGCGCGTTACGCTAGATAGGTGTCTCCAGAAGGAAAGTAGCTTCTCATTTCCGGCTGGGTTGTCTAGTTCAACGTTCACGGCCGAGCTCGCTTTCGTCGGTGCTGAGTATAGTGAAGGGGAGGAAGCGGTATTTTCGGAGTTCAGCTTCTCAGTAGAAGGACTTGACGACTGGATAGCGGTATCCGGTATCGGGATCGAGCGTGATCCACACGCAAGGACTCCCAAGGGCTTGATTCGGTTTGATGCCCCAGACGACATTGAGCTATCGCTTCCATCCGACACTGAAATGAGGTTTAGGTTTGGACTCACGTCTTCCAATGTGTCTGTACCACTAACCAGAGTTTCGATCCAGCAGTCCGCGTCGGTTCTGGTCAGACTTAAGGAACCACGTCCAATTAAGCACTTCTCGTCACTAGCGATAAGGCTCTGCAACTTCCTGACTCTCGCGTTGGATCAGGCTGTATCGATACAGTCAATGACCGGATTCCTTGAACTCGATGGAGCGGCGGAAAGGAACCGTCGACTTCCGGTCAAGGTGTATGACGAGTTTGGTCCTTGGCCTGAAAGGGAACCCGTCATACGCTGGCACGAAGCCCTTTTCTTGTACCCACGTGTCGCCGAGAGTCTTGAAGAAGTGATGGGCAGGTGGTTTGAGAGCTACGATACCTTTGAAGCAGCATTTAACCTGTACTTTGCAACGAGGACACAGACTTCTCAGTTTCTGGATGCGAAGATTCTGTGGCTCACTCAAGCACTAGAGACATTACATCGCCGAAGCTCTGACGAGACGGAAATGGCTGACGAGGAGTTTCGGGAACTGATAGATTCACTTATGCAGGCCTGTCCGCCGCATAGATTAGAATGGCTACAAGCCAGGCTAAAGTACGACAACGAACTGTCTTTTCGGAATCGAATAAGGAGACTTCTGAAACCGGTCGAAAGATGGTTCGGCAATGAAGAAGAGCGCAGAGCGTTCGTCAGCAGAGTCACGGACACGAGGAACTACCTTACCCGTTACGATGAGCTGTCTACCCCAAACAGAGCTACTACCGCTGAGGACCTGTTCGAACTGTATGAGAAACTAGAGGCACTTTTCCAGCTTCATCTATTGAACTTGATCGGCCTTGACGATTCGTCCATTGAGTCAATAGTGCAAGCAAATCGCAGACTTCAAAGGAAATTGAGGGCCACGTAGCAGTGCGCCGTCCTCTCGCATAGCTTCAATGCTTGTCCCAGCAGATGTCGAGGATGCACCTTCGGTCACCTGTCAACTGCTCAAACGTTCCTGACCATCCACAGCAGAACAGTTGACATCCAGAACACCCGGACGCGAGAGGCCGGGTCCGCTGAAGCGAGGGAATGCCATGCCGCAACAGACTGAGCCGAGCGCGAATAATGCGCTGGGCGGGCTGCTTCAGGGGATGCTGTCCCGGAGCCGTGTGCACTCGGAGAACACGCAGGCTATCGCGGGCCATGCGGGCTTGCAGCCTGACGTGCTGGTCATCACGCCTGGAGCGGCGCCCGTGGTCGTGGAAGCGGAGTTCGATCCCGCGTCGAACGTGGAGACCGAGGCGAAGGACCGTCTTGGGCTGGAGGTGGCTTCCAACGGGCGCGTGATCGAGGCGGTAATCGCTCTGCGCTACCCGGAGGACGTCCGGCAGGCATACGACCTGCGGGCCGCGCTCAAAACGGCGCGACTATCGTACTGCGTCTTCACGGAGGAGACGGTCGGCGAGAGCAGGTTCCCGGCGTCCGGCTGGCTGAAGGGGTCGGTCGAGGACCTGGCAAACATGGTGCGGCTGGTGTCGGTGCCGCAGCGCGCGGTGGACGCCGCGACGTTGGCGATGGAACAGGGCATCGATAGAGTGGCCGCCATACTGGACGAGATGGAGGAGAGCCGTCCGAACATCAATCCGACCATAGCTCGGCTGTTGGGCATGACGAACGTGCCACAGATGCGACGCATGGCCTGCGCCATCGTTGTCAACGCGATGGTGTTCCACGACCGCATAGCGGGGATGCACCCCCAGATCAGCCCGCTGAGGCTCGTGTGCGGGCCGGACGTGTCCAATCCGCAGGCTGAGACGCTGCAAGCCTGGTCCAACATCCTGAAGATCAACTACTGGCCGATATTCTCCATAGCGACGGACATACTCAACCAGCTTCCCTCTGAATACGCCACACGGGTTCTGCGTACGCTCCTCTACACCGTTGGCGAGCTTTCCGCGACCGGCGTGGACAACGCGCACGACCTGACGGGGCGCATCTTCCAGAGACTGATCGCCGACCGCAAGTACCTGGCCACTTTCTACACGCTGCCCGCGTCGGCGGCGCTGCTGGCTCGGCTGGCTGTGGCAAAGATGGAGGACGTGGACTGGTCGGACGCGGAGGCGATAGGAAAGCTGCGTGTCGGGGACTTCGCGTGCGGCACGGGCGCGCTGCTGTCGGCGGTTTACGAGCAGATGGCCGCCCGCCACGAGCGAACCGGGGGCGATCCGGCGAACCTGCACAGGGCGATGATGGAAGAGGTGCTGTACGGCTGCGACGTGATGCCGTCTGCGATACACATAACAAGCTCTACCCTGGCAGGTGCGCAGCCGAACGTCGGATACAACGAGTCCCGCCTTTACACGCTAGCCTACGGACGCCAACAGGACCTCAGCGTCAAGGTCGGCTCGCTGGAACTGCTGGACTCTCAGTCCGCAATGGCGCTCTTCAACACCAGCGACCCGGCCAGACGCACCGGCAGCATAGGCGAGGAGACCGCCTCGATGGTGGTGGCGGACATACCGGACGAGAGCTTTGACGTGGTGATAATGAACCCGCCGTTTACGAGCGCCACCAATCACGAGGGGGCGCACGCGGACATTACCAACCCCGCATTCGCTGCCTTCAACGCCACGCGCGCCGACCAGACCGCAATGGGCAAGCGGGCTAACAGGTTGGCGAAGGGAACCTGCTATCACGGGAACGCGGGTCTGGCCTCCGCGTTTGCGGCGTTGGCCCACAAGAAGCTCAGGCCGGGCGGCGTGCTGGCGTTGGTCATCCCTCTTTCGGTCGCCAACGGCCTGTCATGGAACGGCTTCAGGGAGATGCTTGCCCGCGATTACACGGACCTGACCGTCTTAAGCATTGCAGCCAATGGACGCGACATGTCCTTCTCGTCTGACACGGGAATGGCCGAGTGCCTGGTGATAGCCCGCAGGCTTGCGGCAAACGAACAACCCGGAGAACGGGTAGGCTTTACGACGCTCAGGCAGAGGCCTCAGGGGTTCGCCTACTCAAGCTCGCTGTCCGCGGCACTCCTCGACGACGGAGAGGCAAGGGGCATCGAGGACGGGCCATACGGGGGCACCCTGTTGATGGTGGGCGACGATGAGGAAGGGCAGAGGATAGCAGCGCTCGGTGGCAGTGCCGGCGAGAGTTGGGGTGCGGTTCGTGTGGCAGACTATGCCCTAGCTCAAACCGCCCACTATCTCGAACGGTCCAAGCTGTGGCTGCCCGGCAGCGCATCCTCTGTTGACTTGAAGACAGCGACGCTGGGAGTTGCAGGCGAGTTAGGCATTGTTCATCGTGACATCACAGGCCCGGTCCCGCGAGGGCCCTTTGACAAGGCGCCTCCGAGCCCGACGGCCACCTACCCCTCGCTTTGGAACCACAACGCTAAGAACGAGACCCGAATAGTCTGCGCTCCCGACTCGCGGCTAACTGTAAGACGGGGAATGGAAGAGAAGGCCGACACGATTTGGGCGACTGCCAGCCGTGCTCACCTCAATCTCGACTTCACGTTCGGGGCGCAACCATTGGCTGTCGCATTCACCGATACGAAGACCATCGGTGGCAGGGTGTGGCCAAACGTTTCCTTCCCTGACAACCGATGCGATTACGCCTTTGCGGTGTGGGGGAACTCGACGCTGGGTCTGCTGTCATACTGGTGGCACTCCAGCCGCCAGCAGTCCAGCAAGGCGAGCGTTACCATCCGCTCGGCGGAGACGCTGCCGGTGCTGGACTTTCAGGCGCTCACGGACGAACAGTTTACGGAGGCGGAGGCGATCTTCGAGGAGTTCCGCGACAAGGAGCTGAAGCCGGCGTACCTTGCGGACGCGGACGCCAACCGGGCGCTGCTGGACAGGCGCGTGGTGTGCGACCTGCTGGGGTTCGACGAGGCGACCTACGAGGGGGTGCGTCGGCTGGCGGCGAAGTGGTGCGCGGAGCCGTCGGTGCACGGCGGGAAGGCGCGGCCGAAGGGCGCGGCGCTGGTGGTGTGAGGGGAGGCAAATCAGAGCAAGTGCACAATAATGGCTCTCCACGAAAGACGATTGGCTCCCTCAGGAACAGACGCCTTGGTAGGTGAGGAATGATCAATGGAACTGTGAACCGGAACCTCGTTCCTATAGTTCCGGTAAAGGTCAAGAGACTGGATGGGAACTGGCAGAAGCTAGGCATGCTGTTGGACACTGGCTTCGAAGATAGGTTGTTAGTAGCAATGAACGCAGTTATGCAGCATAACATTTCAGTTTGGCCGCCCTACAATCCGACGAATCTGGAATACTACTCTCAACTCGGAGGTCGCTCAGAGTTCAAGTTGGAATGCAAAGTTGAACTCCTTCTGAGAAGAAACCAAAGGGTAGATGAGGCTGAGATCATCAACATGCATGATTTCCCGGGCGTAATAGGGGTGGGCTTACTGTTACGACAACGGATAACCATTGATGTGATAGAGAATGGGGCAGTCGGAATAGACCATATACCGCCACCTACCCGAACTGGACGAATCCGAAGGCTATTTCGCCGGCCCAAGCGCCAACGTCCCTATTCCGACTGTCCGCCTCTCTTCTCTACCCTTCCATGGGCAGAAGTAGCAGTTAGGGATAGAGAAGGCACTTATCACACCCTTTGTGCGAATGTGGACACGGGTGATAACGGGGAGTTGACCTTACCCCTTGACGAAGTCGAGAGACTCGGCTTGAGGCTTAATGAGAATAGCTGGGTGAGCACTATGAACGGGCCGGCTCATGCGAGCTGCGGTGAAATAGGGATAATCTGGCAAGGGGAAACACGCACCGTACAGTGCAGACAGCGCAGTGATGTAGACCGGCCGATCATCGGGATGAAGCTCTTGTCCGGCAATCGAATCACAATGGACATTGGCTACCCCACCAAGATCGTTGACATCGCGCCCATACCCTAGTGGGGCTTGACCGAGTGCAAGAGTTCTCGAAATGCTGGTCAGACATCGTAGACCGGTTACGATAGAAGGATTACTGTTCCGCGAAACGCAAGGCCAAAGGCGAAGTAGATGCCGGGGATAGTGGACGGCGCGGTCGTACGCGAGAAGTCCAGTCCACAAGAAAGGGGCGCGAAGTCGCGCCCCTGGGTGTTGATAATCGGACCGCCATTGGTTCCCAAAATGGCGGGTGGCAGTCCGATGGGTGTTAATTGAAACTAACGATACCGCCGCGACGATGCTCTGTCAAGTCCGATCGATAGCTGAGGGACGCCACTCCCTGGATTCCGGCTCGGGGGCCGGAAAGACGAGAGGGGCGCTCGGTGGTCGCGAGGCATGGGCAACCCCTTTAGATTCCTCGGCTCCGCTCGGAATGACAGGGTGTGACGGCGCTCGGAATGGCGGGGTGGGATGGCGTTCGGAATGGTGCGGGGTCGGATGCGCGAGAGGACGGGAGGTGGGGCGCTCCGAATGGTGTGGGGTGGACTTCGTAATCAGGGTTGAATGTTGGCGGGTGTTCTCGGAAACTGTCACTGTTCAATGACAGGATGGAGAATGGCCGACCGTTGAGCGCCAGGAGCGTGGAGCAGCCCATAAGGTTCGAGCCCGAGGAGGCCTGCCCTCTGCCGGTCGCGCTGGTGGTGGGGTTCCAGGGCGCCGCGCTGGTGCTGGCGCCGACGGTGCTGAACGTTGCGATCGCGATACGCTCGTCGGGACTGGATGACACGCATCTGACCTGGGGCGTGTTCGCCGCGATGCTGATTTGCGCGGCGCTCACCGCTTTCCAGGCGTTCCAGCTCCGGCGATTCGGCGCGGGCCACATCGTGCTCGCCTGGCCGGCGGCGATGTTCATCGCGATCATGGTGTCGGCGGTTTCCGCGGGCGGCCTGGAGACGTTCGCGAGCCTGATGGTCGTATGCAGCCTGATCCAGGTCGCGCTCGCCTGGTGGCTACCGACGATGCGGCGGATTATCACGCCGACGGTCTCCGGCACCGTGACGATGCTGATCGCCGTCAGCGTGCTCCCCATCGCGTTCGACAGCGTTCAGGACCTGCCGTCCGGCGCCGATCCGGTGGCGGGTCCGGCAATCGCGGGCGTCACGCTGCTGGCGTCGGTTGTGGCGACGCTGCGCGCGAGCGGACGCTGGCGCCTGGTTGCGCCGTTCATCAGCATACTGGCCGGGTGCGCCGTCGCCGCCGCCTTTGGCGTGCTCGACGGCGACCGGATCGCGAGCGCCGCCTGGTTCGGCATACCCGAGGTCCCGCCGCTGAGCCTCAACCTCACGCCGGGCGCGGAGTTCTGGGCGCTGCTGCCCTCGTTCGCGATTCTCACGCTGGTTCTCGGCATCAAGACTATCAGCGACGGCGTGATCATCCAGCAGGGTTCTCGCAGGCTGCCGCGGGCAATCGACTTCCGCAAGATACAGGGCATGGTGAGCGTCAACGGCATCGGGATGCTGCTCGGCGGAATCGCCGGCACGCTGCCCACGATGGCAAACGCTTCGTACAGCATATCGCTTATCAGCATGACCGGCGTCGCGGCCCGCCGGGTCGGGGTTGGCGTGGCGGTCGTCATCGTGACGCTGGCGCTCTTCTCCAAATTCACCGCGGTGCTGCTGTCGATTCCCGGGCCGGTGCTTGGCGCCTACCTGATGCTCGCCATGGGCATCCTGTTCGTCAGCGGGTGCCAGGCGGTGCTGCGCGACGGTCTCGACGCGCGGCGCATGCTGGTGGTCGCGCTCGCGAGCGCGCTGGGTCTGGGTCTGAACGGCCACCCCGTCGCGCAGGACCTGTTTGGCGAAGAGCTGGGCGCGCTGCTCGGCAACGGCGTCATGATCGGCGCCGCGGTCGCTATCGGCATGACGTTCCTGTTCGAGGCGATGAGCACGCGCCGGTCGCGCCTCGAGGTTAGGCTGGACATGGCCTCGCTCCCGGCGATCGACGCGTTTCTCGCGGGGCTGGCGTCGAGGCTGTCGTGGAACGAGCCGTCCACGCTGCGGCTGCGGTCGGCGGGCGAGGAGACCCTGGCCAACCTGCTGTGGCAGGACGACGATGCCGGAGTCTCCGTCAGTCCGCGGCTGGTCATAGTCGCGCGGCCTCAGGAAAAGATGGTGGAGCTGGAGTTCGTCGCCACGACGCGCCAGGAAAACATCGAGGACCAGCTTGCGTATCTGACCGAAGAAGAGGCGCTGCCAACGCTGGAAGACCTGTCGCTGCGGCTGCTGCGCTACCACGCTTCCACCGTCCGCCACCAGAAGTTCCACGGCGTGGACATCGTGACGGTGCAGGTGGAGGGCAGCGGGTGATTCGCCGCGCGCTGTCAACCCTCACCCTAACCCTCTCCCAGTCTTGGGAGAGGGGACTGACGCCTCGCGCGGATAGCTATTCCCCATCGACTCTGAACTGTTGCAGTCACTTCTATTGAGTTGTAGCGTATCAACTCGTGTGATACAATACCTCCATGCGTCGCGAGCGGCGCTCAGGAGGATAACATGTCGATGCGTCCCGAGAGGTTTACGGAACAGGCGCGCGAGGTGCTGGGCAGGTCGCAGGAGATACTGCGGCGCTACAGGCACACGCAGTGGGAGAGCGAGCACGTGCTGCTGGCGCTGCTGGAGCAGGAGGGCGGCGTGGCCGCCGACGTTCTGGCGGACATCGGCGTATCCGTCGCCGAGCTTCGCGCCGCGCTGGAGTCCCGGCTCGTCCAGTGGCCGACCTTCCAGCGCGACGCCAGCCAGATCTTCGCGTCGCCCAGGGTGACGGAGATGCTGGCCCGCGCCGACGCGGAGTCGCGGCGCTTCAAGGACGAGTACATAGGCGCCGAGCATCTGCTGCTGGCGCTGGCGCAGGACGAGGCGGGAGGCGTGGCGCAGTCGGTGCTGCGGCAGTTCGGAGTCGACCAGGAGAGCGTCTATCGCTCGCTCCAGGCGGTTCGCGGCAGCAACAGGATCACCGACCCCAAGTCGGAGGAGCGCTACCGCTCGCTCGAGCGCTACAGTGTGGACCTGACCGAGCTCGCGGAAGAGGGCAAGCTCGATCCGGTGATCGGGCGGGACACCGAGATCGCGCGCGCGATGCAGACGCTCATCCGGCGCACGAAGAACAACCCCGTGCTCATAGGCGGCGCGGGCGTGGGCAAGACCGCCATCGCCGAGGGACTGGCGCAGGCCATCGCGTCCGGCAACGTGCCGGACGAACTGAAGGAGAGGCATCTGCTCGCGCTGGACATGGGCGCGCTGGTGGCCGGCGCGAAGTTTCGCGGCGAGTTCGAGGAGCGGCTCAAGGCGGTCATGGACGAGGTGCGCCAAGCGGAAGGGGAGGTCATCCTCTTCATCGACGAGATACACACCGTCGTAGGCGCGGGCGCGGCAGAGGGCGCGCTGGACGCCAGCAACATGCTGAAGCCGGCGCTGGCGCGCGGCGAGCTCCAGTGCCTGGGGGCGACGACGGTGGAGGGATACACCCGCAACATCGAGAAGGACGCCGCGCTGGAGCGCCGCTTCCAGCCCATCCTCGTGGAGGAGCCGGACACCGAGACCGCGCTGGAGATGCTGCGCTCGCTGCGCCCCAGGTACGAGGCGCACCACAAGGTCGAGATCGAGGACGCGGCGCTGGAGGCCGCGGTGCGGCTGAGCAGCCGGTACGTGACCGAGCGGCTTCTGCCCGACAAGGCGGTGGACCTGATAGACGAGGCGGCGAGCAAGGTGCGCATCGGAGTCCCAGATGCTGTCGCCGGAGCTACAGGAAGAGAGCGTCGCGGCTGCGGCGGCTGGAGGACGAGGAGCAGGCGGCGTCGCAGTGCGCGGAGTACCAGAAGGCCGCCGAGCTCCGCGCGGAACGGCTCAGGCTCCAGGAGGAGTTCGAGCGCGCGCTGGTGGAGTCGGGCAGGGACGCGGACGGCGGCAAGACCGTGGACGCGGCGGCGATTGGCGCGCTGGTTTCCACCTGGACGGGCGTGCCGGTGGACAGGCTGCTAGAGAGCGAGGCCGACAAGCTGGTCCACATGGAGGAGCGGCTGCACGAGCGCGTCATCGGGCAGGACGCCGGCATCTCGGCCGGTGTCCGACGCCATACGCCGCGCCAGGGCGGGCCTGAGCGACCCCGACCGCCCGTACGGCAGCTTCATTTTCCTGGGGCCGACCGGCGTCGGCAAGACGGAGCTTGCGCGCGCGCTGGCCGAGTACCTGTTCGACGACGAGGCCAACATGGTGCGCATAGACATGTCCGAGTACATGGAAAAGCACACCGTCTCCAGGCTAATCGGCGCGCCGCCCGGCTACGTCGGCTACGACGAGGGCGGACAGCTCACCGAGGCGGTGAGGCGGCGTCCCTACAGGCTGGTGCTGTTCGACGAGATCGAGAAGGCGCACCCGGACGTGTTCAACGTGCTGCTCCAGATCCTGGAGGACGGTCGGTTGACCGACGGACACGGCAGGACCGTCGACTTCCGCAACACGCTCGTGATAATGACGAGCAACCTGGGAACGGCGCAGCTCGGGCGTCCCACGGCCGGTTTCGTGCGCGACGACGGCGCCGCACCGCGGCTGCGGGCGTCCATCGAGGACGCGCTGAGAAAGGCGTTCCGGCCGGAGTTCCTGAACCGCATCGACGACATAGTAGTCTTCGATCCGCTGACCCAGGAGCAGATACTCCAGATCGTGGACCTGATGCTGGCGGACGTGGCCGCACGGCTGGCCGAGCGCGGCGTCGGCATCGAGTTGACGGACGAGGCGAGGCGCTGGCTGGCGGACAAGGGCTACGACCCCGTCTACGGGGCGAGGCCGCTGCGCCGGGCGGTGCAGCGGTACGTGGAGAACGCGCTGGCGATGAAGGTGATTTCGGGCGAGTTCGCCGAGGGCGACACCGTGGTGGTGGACGTGGACGGCGACGACCTGGGATTCCGCGAGCATCGGGAGAGGGTGGCCGTGCCGGCGTAGGGTCCGGGCGGGCGCGTCAGATTATCGCGCCCGCCTCCTTCATGGCCGTGATGTCGTCCCAGCCGTAGCCCAGCTCCAGCAGCCTGGACTCGGTGTGCTGGCCCAGCTCCGGCGCGGGCCGCGTGGGGCGAGCGGGCGTGCGGTGAAAGCCCATCGGCGCGCTGATCACCTCGAACTCGCCCTCATCGTCGTGCGTCAGGGCGGCGGTGTAGCCGTTGGCCCTCACCTGCGGGTCGTCGGCCACCTCGTCGAGCGTCTGCACCGGCGACCAGATGCAACCCTCGGCGTCGAGCCGCGCGGCCCACTCCGCCCTGGCGCGGGTGCGGAATCGCTCCCTCAGCAGCGCCGTCAGCTCGACGGTGTTGTCCATGCGGCGGAAGTGGTCGCTGTAGCGGGGGTCGTGGGTCAGCTCCTCGATCCCTACCGCCCGGCAGAATCCGTCCCAGAAGCGCTCGGACTCTATCATAACGAGCTGCATCCACCTGCCGTCGGCCGCCTCGTAGAAGTTGAACAGCGGATTGCCGGACCGGTCGCGGCGGTTGCGCTGCGTGGGCCGGCGCTCTCGCAGGGCGGCCACCGCGTCGGCGCCGATGACCCACAGGCCGGTGTGGAGCAGCGCGCAGTCGATGCGCTGGCCCTCGCCGGATCGCTCGCGCTCGAACAGGGCCATGCCTATGGCCGCGGTCATGGCGAGGGAGGTGGTCTGGTCGCCCATGCCCGGTCGCTGTTGCACCGGCGGCTCCCCGTCCTCGCCCAGCGTGCCCATGATGCCGGACCGCGCCCAGAAGGCGGCGTAGTCGAACCCGGAGCGGTCCCGCTCGGGGCCTTCCATGCCGTAGCCGGTGAGCGCGACGTAGACTATGCGCGGATTGGAGGGGCGGAGGTCGTCGTAGCGCAGGCCGTAGCGCTCCTGGCGATGCGGCGTCAGGTTGGTTACCATCACGTCGCTCTGGGCGGCCAGCTTGCGCACCGCCTCCTGGCCCAGCGGGTGGCGCAGATTGATGCCCATGCTGCTCTTGCCGCGGTTGAGTAGCTGAAAGCCCGTGTTCAGGCCTCCATCGCTTGGGATGATGCCCCGCGTCGCGATGGCGATGTTGCGGACGGCGTCCCCGGTCTCGGGGTGCTCGACCTTCACGACGTCCGCGCCCATGTCGGCGAGCATGGCGCAAGCGGAGGGGGCTGCGACCCAGTTGGCGACTTCCAGCACCTTGATGCCGTCGAGCAGTCCGGGCATTGGGAAACCTCCGTGGGTGGGATGTGGGATTGGAGCGCGGGGGCGCAGGGCTAGGTTATGAAGTGGACTGCGGCGTGTCAAGAAGTTTCCAATGGCCGCGTTCGGCTTGCCGGACACTCGGCCTTGCCATATAATTGACGCCGCGTCGCCCCACGGCGCACACCACCACGGAGGACACGCGGCTATGGACAAGAAGACGGACGGCAAGCGCGGGCTATCTCGCAGGGACTTCCTCAAGGGCCTGCCCCTGGGCATCGCGGGCGCGCTGGCCGTTGGCTCGCTGCTGCCCAAGGTGATCCGCAGGGGCCGCCGGTCCGAGCTGCCGCCCGACTCCATCTTCACCCCCGCCGACGGCTCCGACGCCACGTAGGGGGGCCTATAGGCTGGCGGCGAGCCACTCCACCAGCAACGCCACCACCTCACCGCGAGCCTCACGCAGGCTGTGCGACGCTCCCCGCATGAACCGCAGCTCCTTGGGCTGGCGCGCCCACGAGTAGATCTGCTCCGAGCAGTAGGGCGCCAGCCGCTCGTCCTCCGTGCCGTGTACCAGCAGCAGCGGCCTGGGGCTGACGAGGTCCGCTCTCGCGGCGCCGTAGGTCTGGCTCGCGAGCGCCGCCGCCGCGACGACGCGCTCGCTGCGGGGCGCGGCGGATATGACCACCGCACCGCTGAACGAGTGGCCCACCATCGCGACCCGCTCGATTCCCTCGCTCTCGAGCCGGCCGACCGAGGCCAGGGCATCTTCGACGCACCCGGGCAGCTCGTAGGGCGCGCGGTAGCGCAGCAGCAGGGAGGACACGCCGCGCCCCAGCAGCGCATGGGCAACGTCCGCGGGAAGGCCGGCAGGGGACTCGCTGTCGCGCCATCCACCGGCCCAGAGCACGGCGCGGTCGCTGTCGGGGCAACCGAACAGCAGCGCCATTGTTTCGTCGTTCGTACCGGGGATGATAACGTCGACAGGAAGCTCGGTTTCTCTGCGAGGCATCGGCGGTTTGACGAGCTAACAACTGGTCAGATAAATGGTTCGGAGAGAGTCCTCTTCATCTCCCGGAATTGCTCCCCACAAAGACAGCTGCACCTCCTCGGGATGGAATAGCCAGTCCTTGGTGTAGGGGGCTTCGACGTCAAACGAGTCGAGAGTGTTT
The DNA here is from genome assembly GCA_965203135.1 of Dehalococcoidia bacterium. Lineage (GTDB taxonomy): Bacteria > Chloroflexota > Dehalococcoidia > Lucifugimonadales > CATOSD01 > CATOSD01. The sequence goes on from CBDBBO010000001.1 coordinate 236,636, forward strand.
TCGAACTTGGTCGCTACGATGTCTCTTTCGTCCAATGGATCTGTCCACTCCCAACCCGGCTCCAGTGGCTTGAGTATTGACGCAATCGGACTGTAAGTGATAACGAGGCCTGTTAGCGATTTCTCCGACTCATGGTAGAGGTTGATCGCTGGTTCAGGGCCACTACCTTCATCCACAAACTCAGCTCCATTTTGCAGAGATCCTGACAAGCTGAGTACGCCGTTGCAGACAACTGGCTCTTGGGTGAACACGACATATCTATCACTGTACCGCCATTCGTCGGCTTGTGAATTGTCGTCGGGATATGACGGGGGCTGTGGCGCAAGAGTCGGAGTGGGTCTAGGCTGCGGAGAGTTACTGACATCCGAACTCGGCGTGGCATTCTCGACATTCGTAGGAGAGGACGCTCGCCAAGCGTCGCTGCGAGGCTCGCAGCCGCATGCCAACATGCCCAGCGCCAGCATTAGAATCAGTCCCGTTGCTCTGAACAAAAGGAACCTCCATGACCTCGGCGCGCAATCGACCACTTCGAGATTGTCGGCTCTAACGCCAGCGTCCGATCTGTCACCCACCGTCACCCGAACAGCATCGGCGGGTCCTCTTCCAGCACCTCGGCCTCGCAGGACTCGCTGATGCGCTGCCAGGTCTCACGCTGTTCGTCCCTCAGGTAGACGAGGTAGCCCTCGGCCTCGCGCGAGTAGTCGATGCCCGACTCTTCGAGCGCGTCCATGAAGGCCATGCGAAGCTCGAACGGCGGCGGCTTGACCAGGTAGGTGGGCATACAGTTGGCCTCCTCACCCCCATCCTAACCTTCCCCCTGCGAGGGGGAAGGGACTTTGCGGGGTCGGGCAGGCACTCTAGATTCCTCGGCTACGCTCGGAATGGCATGACGGCGCGAGGGGGAAGGGACCTTTCACCCTCACCCTGCCCCTCTCCCATCAAGGGAGAGGGGACCCTTTAGAGCTCCAGCAGCCTCGCCATGCGCGCCTTGTGGTACTGCGCGTCGCCCAGGTAGTGCTGGAGCGTGCGCGCGCGCTTGGTGTACTGCGTGAGGCCGTACTCGAGGTCGGTGCCTATGCCGCCGTGCACGTGGTGGGAGGCGTCGCAGGCGCGGGGGAAGCCGACGCTGACGATGGACTTGGCCATGGACACGCTCACCGGCGCGCTGGGCATACCCTCGTCGAGCTGCCACAGCGCCTCGAACGCGGACCACTTGGCGGAATCGGCGTCGTTGAGGGCGTCGATGACGTGGTCCTGCACGCGCTGGAAGGTGCCGATGGGCACGCCGAACGCGATGCGCGTCTGGCTATACTCGCGCGCCATGTCGTAGACGCGCTGGGTGCCGCCCGCCATGAACACCGAGATGAGCGCGGTGCCCCTGTCCCGGGCCGCCTCGACCGCCGGCCACGCGCCGCCGATCTCGCCCAGCGCGTTGGAGGCGGGGACCTCGACGTTGTCGAAGTTCACCTCGCACACCTTGGGGCCTATCCAGCCGGTCTGGACGCGCACGGACACGCCGGGGGAGTTTCTGTCTACCACGAACATGCTGATGCCGTCCTCGCCGGCGCCCTCGGAGGTGCGCGCGACGACGATCATCTGGTCGCACACGTTGGCGTCGGGGATGAACAGCTTGGCGCCGTTGAGCACGTAGTTGCCGTCCCGCTTGGTCGCGGGAAGCTGCACCACGCCGGGGCCCCAGCCGTAGTCCGGCTCGGTGTAGGCGAAGGCGAATATCTGTTGGCCGGAGGCGATGGCGGGCAGCATGGACTCCTTCTGCGCGCTGCTGCCGGCCTCCTGGATGGCGTGGGCGGCGAGCACCGCCGAGGAGTGGTGGGGGCTGGGGCAGGCGTAGTAGCCCATCATCTCGTAGACCACGCCCATGTCCGTGTAGGAGTTGCCGGAGCCGCCGTACTCCTCGGGGATGAGCATACCGGCGTAACCCAGCTCGGCTATCTGCTGCCAGATGTCGCTCGCGAAGCCCGACTCGCTGTCGTCGATTTCGAGCACCCTGGACTTGGGCATCTCGGCTTCCAGGAACTCGCGAGTCGAGTTCTGGAGCAGATTCTGGATTTCGGTAAGGGTCAGGTCCATCGATAGCCTCCTGGGTTCATGCCGGGCCTTCCGGCGCGCGTCCTTGGCGTGTTTCGGGGCGCCGGGCGTCAGCAGCCCGCGCCGCACAGATTATATCCCGTACAGCCTCGCGCGCGCCACCGGCGCTCCACTTGAGAGAAGTGCGAAACGGCGCTCTCCGCCGGTCGAAGCGATTTCGGCGTGCTGAACCCGGAAGCTCGTGTTACTCCGCAGGACGAATGGTCATCCTGACAGTATCGCCTTTATTGAAGGGCTGCTCGGAAACGTCCCAGGTGAAGCTACTGTTTCCAGGCAAAACACGCGCGTCACTGACAGCGAGATTTAGAATCTCATCACCTGTAGAGTCCAGCACTGAGATTACATGACCTGACAGATTAGCGGATGTTTGTGTCAAAAACTCTATTCTTTTGTTGGCCCAGTAGAACGCCGCTATCGGAACGGATCGACCTCCGAACTGAAAAGCCCCAGGCGTGAGGCTACCCGAAAAGCCCTGTAGAAATCCGGGTTCTCTAGGTGAGCTAAGACTTCCGACCGTCAGTTGAGCATCAAAGATTGGAGGCGGCAGATCTGACGTGATACGCAGCATCAGTTGATCACCTGCAGCCCAGGGAGCCGGCGATACGTCCCACGTCAGAGCCGCGCCTGTGCTGGTGGCCACTTCAGGGTCGAGCGAGAGCGCGGTAGAGCCGTCCAGGGCGATGAAGTCCAGATTGGTGTTGGCGAGCGCGCCTGCGGGGTTGGTAGTGACCTGCACCTTTCCGTTCCCCCAGGTGAGCGACGTGATGCCGCCGCCGTCGAAAGCGGCCGGTTCGAGAACGCCCGTGGACGTGCCGTAGCCGACGCCATCTGTCGTGGTGGCCGGGTCGAAGAACGCCTCGTGAATCGTACCCTTTGGGGCCATCACTTCAATCGACATGACGGCGTAGGTGTCTTCAGTGTGGAAGTTGCAGCGTTGAGCGGACCAGGAGTAGACCTCGTAATGAGCGGTGTAGGAACCTGCCGGCAGTGGCCGCGCCGTGGTGACACGATACGTGTAGCCCGTAGACGCCACATTGTCGGGGTCGGTCATGGTGACAACCAACAAGTCGGCATCGGGGCCGTCAACCCAATGTCTGTCGTACCCTTTGTGAAGGCTCTTGGGCAGCAGGTCCATCTTCGTGTTTTCCCACGTGAGGATTTCCACTCCAGCCGGTGCGCCTGAATTCAGAGTGTAGTCCCACACTGTGTTCGGCCTCGGCCGTCCTGTGTGAGCCTCGATGTCCCGCTCATTCCGTATGAACCCCAATGAGGCCCGAATACAGTGTTGGTATTCTTCAGGGCTTACAGTGAGGAGAGTGGATGATGCAGTAGTCGTCGAGGGGCCGGATTGCCCCCCGACAGGCGGGGCCGATGCTAGAGCGGGCGGTCCCGCCATCCAGTCGATAACGGCAGCCAGAGAGGATTCCGAAAGGTCTACAACCCCACCAGTCACGCCAACATCCTTGATGGTTCTGTCGCCAGCGGGGGGATTCGATGACGCCCCGGATACACCCCCAGAAGGCGGCGACGCCTGTAGAAGCGGGTCGAGCGGAAGCCATACGGGGTTGCGGCTGCCTATGGTATAGCCCTTGGGTAGATTCCCCGTGTACTCGTAAGCAGTGAATGTGTCTTCTTCGAGATATACCCACGTGGTCGTGTCGATGAACTCGTAGTCCTCAGTCTGGCCGGTCAGCTCGTTGAGAAACAGGATGGCGTCCCGGTTGTCCCATCGGGTATCGCGCCCCGCAGTCGTGGCCCTAACTGTGAACTCAGCCGCCCCAGTCCCCTTGAGGTACTCGATTGAGTGAAATCGGAGAACGTCGTCAGCTGCCGAGGTCAGGCGCGCCTTTACAACCACGTCGGCCAGGTAGGTCCGCTCCTCAATCGAAGCGGTCGACTTCCCCCAATGGTCTACAAGTGGGACAGTCGCCCAAGTAATAGGCGTGGAGACCGGATCTCTCTTCACGCCCCCCACAGCAGTAGGCATCTGCTGTGGCACATGGGGTGTTGCCGTAGGCGTGTGTAAAGTCGGGGTGGGGGTTGCGTTCGTGGTAAGGGCATCGGATGGCCCCGAATCTCCACAAGCACCCCCCAGAAGCGCCACAACAGGTAGCAGGAGTGTCATTAGGTATCTAAACATGATGCGACCTCTTCGAACTCAGCGTACGTGCACGTGGTTCCCGACTATTTTCTCCAGGCCATGCAGGTCATGGGAAGTGAAGTCTTTAGGCGGGTCAGAAGTGAAACTGTACCTCTCCCTCATTACCGACTCCTCTCGGGGGTCGTTTGGAAGATGGCCGAGTCCCAATGCGTGTCCCAGTTCGTGCAACACAACCGTCGGCAGGTAGATGTACTGTTCACGTGTGTCGTTGTGGGTAGCCTTTGCGTAGTCAGTCGTCCAAACGCTGATTTCTCCATTCCTGATGCCAAACGGAGGCCAGCGAATCCACAACTGCGCTGACTCGATGTGGTCTTGATTGCTATCTCGCCCAGGTACATTGGGCAACTCCTCTAACTTTGGCTTAAGGCACGCCATAGCGTCCCATGCGTAATCGCATCTGTGGTCTTGTCGTAAGCCACTGTGCCAAAAGTGCTTGACCTCGACCTCAGCGTTCGCGGAAGTGACTTCCGCAAAGAGTCTTGCGATGCCCGAAGCACGGTTCCACCTGTTGGCGGACACCCTCGTGTTTCGCTCCACTAAAGCGTTGCCCTCTCGCCTGTAGGAGTCCAGAGTGAAGTCATCGTCGTCGTCACTCCGTAGATAACTCGGAACTGACCCTTCAAAACCAGGCAACACCGCGTATGGCACGTATTTGTCTCCCTGGTGTATAGCCTGCCTCAGCTCCGGCGTTGCGTGTATGGTCACTACCGAACCTGTGCTGCCGCGTTTCACTTGCAGGTCTACGCCGCCATTGACGTCAAGCCCGACCTCGCAGCGAATCAACTGCACGCGCGTCGTAGCAGTCAAGGGAGCCCACGTTGTCGCGTAGGCAGATGGGTGGGCTGGGCACTTCCCACCTCGCCGGTCCTCGTGTATTCCAGTCTGGCCCGTATTGAACACCAATCTGAACAGGTAGTCGCCGATTACAGCTCCTCCTTGAGGCGTCACCCTCAGGTCGAACTCTCCAGAATCAAACACAGCCCAGCTATATGCATGGTCCACGACGTCATATGGGCTGACGCTTGCGAGAGTGGCGCTGAAGGGCAGGAGCACGTTCTGATTTCTTCTGGGAGTTGGCGTTGGCCCTGGAGTATCCGTTGGGCCAGGCCCGGGCGTATCTGTAGGGCCGGGCCCGGGCGTCGGTGTATCCGTAGGCGTGTTGGTGGGTGTGGGCGTGTCGGTGGGTGTATCTGTTGGCGTCGGTGGCTTGGGTCGCGTCCTCGTGGGAGACGGCGGCGGAACCTTAGTCGCTGTCGGACGTGGAGTAGGTGGCGCAATGACTCGAGGCTTTGGCGTAGGACTCGGAGTTTTGGTCGCAGTCGGCTTAGGCCTCGGGGTCTTGGTCGGCGTTGCTGTCCAGCACTCAGGATAACCTGAGAATCCTGGCTTGGTGCAGTCCGGCGGCTCTTCCACCTCGCCACCCCAACCCCTGAACCTACCAGAGCCTACCCCTGTCAGCCCATCTAGGGGGAGGCGCTAGTCCGCGGCGGCGATGCTGTACCCCGCCGCGTGCATCGCGCAGCGGTTGCCGTGGCGGCTCACGTACTCGTAGGCGGCGGTGGCGGCGAGGGCACCGGACGCGGCGGCGGTGATGGTCTGCTTCAGGTCGCCCGCGGCGTCGGTCAGGTCGCCCGCGGCGAACACGCCCTCCACGTTCGTGGACCCGTGCTTGTCCACCCGCACCTCGTCCTGGTCGTTCAGCTCCACGCCGAGCTGCCGCGCGAGCTCCACGCGCGGGTCCGCGCCGATCTCGATGAAGATGCCGTGCATCGCAAGCTCCGTCGATCCGGCGTGAGGCCGGTCCAGCACCACGCCGTCGAGGCCGTTCTCGCCCAGCAGGCCGACCACGTTGGTGTTGAAGAGGGTGGTGACGTTCTCGGCGGCCTCCAGTTGGCGCAGGTTGACCGGCTCGGGCCGGGTGAAGCTCCCGCGCCGGTAGATGACGTACACCTGGCGGGCGTACTTGGAGAGCAGCGCGGCGCCCTTCACGGCGGAGTCGCCCCCGCCCACTACGCCCACCACGTTGTCCCGGTGCAGCGGAGCGTCGCACGTCGAGCAGTAGGACACGCCGCGTCCGGTCCACTCCGCCTCGTGCTCCAGGCCGAGCGTGCGGCGCTCGCGGCCCACCACCAGGATTACGGACGCGCCCAGGTAGACGTTGCCCTCGTCGGTGGTCAGCTCGAAGCAGTCGGAGCGGCGGACTATGCTGGCGGCGTCCTCGTCCACGATAGGCACCTCGTACTTCTCGGCGTGCTCGCGGAACTTCAGCATGAGGTCCAGGCCGTCGATTTCGGGATAGCCGGGGTAATTCTCGATGAGTCCGCCGGTCGCGGTCTCGCCGCCGAACACCGCGCCGAACACCACGGGGCGAATCTGGTAGCGCGCCGCGTACATGGCGGCGGCGTATCCCGCCGCGCCCTGGCCGGCGATCAGCACGTCGTAGATCGTTTCGTTGGCCATCCGGTCACTCCCTCCCTGTCGCATTGTCGTGTCCGAAGCGGCGCAGCAACTCGCCGATGCGAACGCGGTCCACGTTGCCGCCGCTGAGCACGCACACCACCGTGCCGCCCGCGGGCACCGTCACCCTGCCGGTGAGCAGCGCAGCGAGCGTGGACGCCGCGGCGGGTTCGGCCACCACCTTGCCGCGCTCGATTATCTGGAACATCGCCTCCACTATCTCGGCGTCGTTCACCACGGCGACGTCGTCCACGAAACGCTGAACGTGGTCGAGTGTGACCTCGCCGGTGAACGGCGCGGCTAGCCCGTCGGCGATGGTGTCCACGTCCAGGAACGCGGGGCTGCCCTGGCGCAGGCTGAGCGTCATGGTCTGCGCGCCCTCCGGCTCCACGCCGACCACCCTGGCGTTGGGCAGCGACTGCTTGACCGCGGCGGCGACGCCGGAGACCAGGCCACCGCCGCCGATGCCGCACAGCACCAGGTCCACGTCCGGGCAGTCCTCCACCAGCTCCATGCCCAGCGTGCCCGCTCCGGCGATGATGGCGGGGTCGTCGAACGGGTGCACCACCGTCAGGCCCTGCTCCTCCTGTATGGCCGCCATCCGCGCCAGGATGTCGCCCGGCTCGATCACCACGTCCGCGCCGTAGCCGCGCGTGAGGTCCACCTTCACCTGCACGGAGGTAGCCGGCATGACGACGGTGGACGACGCGCCCGAAAGCGAGGCCGACCAGGCGAGCGCCTGGCCGTGGTTGCCGGACGACACGGTGATGACGCCCCTGGCCTTCTGCTCCGGACTGAGCTTCGACATCTTGTTGAGCACGCCGCGCACCTTGTAGGCGCCGGTCTTCTGGAACATCTCCAGCTTGAACAGCACCCGCGCGCCGAACAGTTCGCTGAAGTAGTCGTTCTGCACCAGTGGCGTCCTGGCGATCCTGCCGTCTATCGCGCGGCGCGCCGCCGCTATGTCGTCGAGTCCTGTCATGTCTGCGCTCCGGTTGTGTGGTATTCTCATTTCGATGATACACAATTTGGCAAACGGGAGGGAAACGATGGCCGAAGTAAAGAGGGAGATACTCAATCCGCACCCGCCGATTGGCGCGTATTCGCACGCGGTGCGCGTGAGCGGCGGCGAACTGCTGTTCATCGCGGGCCAAGTGTCCGTGGAGAACGGCGTCACGGTCGGCGAGGGCGACGTGGCAGCGCAGACGCGGCAGGTGTTCGCGAACCTGCGCAAGGTGCTCGACGGCGCGGGCGCCACGTTCGCGGACGTGGTGGAGTTTACGACGTACCTGGTGGGCAGCGAGTCGTTCGAGCCGTTCGCCCAGGCGCGAACGGAGATCTTCCCGGAGCTGTTCCCAACCGGGGAGTACCCGCCGAACACGCTGCTCATCATCAGCGGCCTCGCTAGGCCGGAGCTGCTGGTGGAGATCAAGGCGGTGGCGGTGGTCGGGTAGGGCCTTCTCGAAGTCCCTTCCCCCCTCGCAGGGGGAAGGTTTAGGATGGGGATGAGGGTCTGACCGCCCCCGAAGTGTGGTATAATGGAACTGCCGTCACTGTTCGCCCCCGCACGCCTGCCAGCCGGCGGCGCGCACGCAGCGAGTCATTCCACCGCCTCAAGCACAAGACCCGGCTCTCCGTATCGAGGCTGCCCTAGATGCCGCCGACTTCCGCAATGGACAAAATCCGCGCGCGCGCCGTGCGCAACGCCCAGAAGCGCATCAGCGAGCACCTGGAGGCGATGCAGCGGGACGCCCACGGCCTGGAGTTCGCGCCGTGGCTGGCGGAAGTAGACGACCTGTGGAAGGGCATTTTCGGCAACATCAACCGGATGAGCGCCGGCCCCCAGCGGGAGGCTCTGGAGTCGATACGCGAACTCTGGACGAGCTACATCACCCACTACGGCATTCGTTAGCGGAGCGCCGTTTCAGACGCCCGGCGAGGTGAGAATGGCAAACGCGCTCGAACCGGACATGGACCATGCCAGGGAGACCTCGCTTATGGCGCACAGCGTCGTCATCAAGCTGAAGGAGATGGGACTGCCCGCCGAGTACGACGAGGCCCTGGCGCGGGTGTCCACCGACTTGGGCGACATCTGGGGGTCGCACAAGGCGCTGTGCGAGGGGCTGGAGGACCTGATCAGGGGCTCGCGTAGCTGGGAAGAGGTAGGCGACAGCCTGGTGGACCTGCGGGCCAGCATCGACCACTTCTCCTGGCATCTGGGCAACGTTCGCGGCCCGCTGACGAAGCTGACGAGGTACGCCTACCGCGTTGCGCAGGACGAAGAAGAGGGGAACCAGGAGAGCGATTGAGCGTAGTAGACGACATAAAGGCCCGGCTGGACATCGTGGACACGGTGTCCGGCTACGTCGCGCTCCAAAAGGCGGGCCGTAACTTCAAGGCGCTCTGCCCGTTTCACACGGAGAAGACGCCCTCGTTCGTGGTCAGCCCCGAACGGCAGTCGTGGCGGTGCTTCGGCGCCTGCGCCACCGGCGGCGACGCCTTCTCGTTCGTGATGCGGTCCGAGAACCTGGAGTTCGGCGACGCGCTGAGGCTGCTCGCGCGCAAGACCGGCGTGGAGCTCGGGCCGTCGTCCGGCGAGAGGCGGGACGGCCTGTACACGGCGAACGCCGAGGCCGCCCGCTTCTACCAGGACGCGCTGAGGTCGCCGCAGGGGGAGCAGGCCAGGGAGTACCTGAAGGAGCGCGGCCTGTCCGCCGACGTGGCTAGGCGCTTCCAGCTCGGCTTCAGCCCGCCGGGCGACGCGCTCAAGGCGCACCTGGCGCGGTTGGACGTGAGCGAGGACGACGCGCTGAAGGCGGGCCTTCTGCGCCAGAACGAGGAGGACCGCCCATCCCGCGACTTCTTCTACAACCGCATCATGTTCCCGATACACGACCGCCAGAGTCGGGTGATCGGCTTCGGCGCGCGCGCCATGGGCGACGCCATGCCCAAGTACATCAACACGCCACAGACGCCCGTGTTCAACAAGAGCGACACGGTCTACGCGCTCCACCTCGCGTCCGAACGCATCAGGTCGGAGGGCGTCGGCGTGGTGGTGGAGGGCTACATGGACGCCATCGCGGCGCACGAGTTCGGCTATGCCAACGTGGTCGCCTCAATGGGCACCGCGCTCACCGAGCGGCAGGTGTCGCAGCTGCGCTCGCTGGCGTCGTCTTTCGTGCTCGCGCTGGACGCCGACGCCGCCGGACAGGAGGCGACGCTGCGCAGCCTGGAGTCGTCGTGGCGCGTCATCAGCCGGCAGCAGGCGCCTTCCGGCTCGGCGCTGGGCGGCGGCATGATCTGGCGCGAGCCTGTCACGCTGCGAATCGCGCCGCTGCCCGCCGGCACGGACCCGGACGCGCTCATTCGCAGCGACCGCGAGGCGTGGGAGCGCGTCATCGAGGGCGCGACGCCGCTGGTGGAGTACCTGGTGCCCGCGATGGCCTCGCGGTTCGACCTGAGCACCGGGCAGGGCAAGGCCCAGGCGGCTGAGGCGGTGTTTCCATTCATCGCCTCGACGGGCAACACGTTCGACCAGGAGCGCTACACGCGGCTGCTCGCCGACGCTCTCGGCGTCTCCACGGAGGCGCTGCGCGCCAGCGTATCGTCCGCGCGCCGCGCGCCGGCCGCCCGCGCTGGCGGGCGACGCCAGGCCACGCCCGCGCCAGGCATGAGCGCCGACAGGCTGGCCGTCGATTCGAGCCGCTCGCTCGACGAACGCACGCTTGCGTTGCTGCTGAGCAGGCCGGAGTTGAGCGAACACGCCCAGGACCTGTCGCCGGAACTGTTCCGTCACACCGAGGACCGCGAGCTGTTCCAACGCTTGCGGGACGGCGGCGCCGCGGAACAGTTCGAGGAGGACCTGGACGAGACGCTGAGGGAGCGGATTGCGCATCTGCTCCGCAGGGAGCCGGAGCCCGCCGACCGGCGGCAGAGCGAGGATGCGTTCAAACAGTGCGTGGCCAGGCTGCGCATCCGCCAACTTAAGGAACTCCAGGAAACGCTGATGGAGACCGACAACCCGGGGATTCCCCCGTCGAGACATCTGGAGCAGGAGATCGAAAGAGTCAACGCGGGCATAAGGGAGCTCGCGGGTTAGCGAGAAATGACATAGCGCGCACGACCGCCACTAGACGCGGGCGGCGCGTGGCTCTATCCTTCGAATGAGGCTGGATGCATTGACGCATCTGAGAGAACGAGAGAACACCGGGAGGGTGACATGAACGGAGCTATGGACACCTTCAAGCAGGCGACTTCCCCCCAGGATATGTCCGGTATGCCCAGATCTCGCGAGGACGGGTTTCTTCCGAACGACCCTGACGGGGAATTGAATGCCGCGAACTCCGCGGCGGCGGCCACGGCCGCCAAGGCTCGAGACGCCGAGGCGGCAGCCGTCGACGCCTGGAAGCAAGAGGTGGACACGTCGGAGATGATCGACGACCCCGTGCGCATGTACCTGCGCGAGATCGGTCGCGTCAGCCTCCTGAAGGCGCCTGAGGAGCGGACGCTGGCGCGCGAGATGGAGGCGGGCAAGCACTTCGATCTGCTCGATGATGAGCTGGGCATAAGCGCCTCGGACAACGTGCACTACTGGCGGTACGTGCTTCACCTGCTCAAGAGGATTGGCGACGCGCAGCCGCTCGAGAACTCGCTGGTGGCGTATCTGGGCGTCGAAGGCAGCCCGCCGAGTATTCGCGAGCTCATGGCGTCGGAGGAGATGCGCGACGCCCTGGACGGCGAGCTGCCCGAAGAGATGCTCGCCTACATCGCGGAGGACCTGGGCAAAGACCCCGAAGACGTGAAGGCCGATCTGCGCGCCTTCTCCCTCGACACGCGGCTGCTGCCCGACGATGTGCTGCACGTGCTGGAGGCCGAGCCTTCCGAGCCGGACGAGGCCCGGGCCGCCCTGGACGACGCGCTGTCCCGGTACAACGGCCCCGGCGAGCGGTACGGCGCCGTGCCGGAGATGATGGCCGATCCGGTCTCCCGGCGCATGGTGCTCTACGGCGAGCTTCCCGAAGCGCTGCTCAACTTCGTCGCCGAGCTACTCAACCGGGAGCCGGAGGAGGTCAGGGCGGACCTCATGGACTACGCCCTGGACCTCGCCAAGGGTAGGCCGACCGGCGCAGACATGCACAGGCTCATCGAGTCCGACGAGGTGCTCGATGCGCTCAAGACCTACGAGATCCTCTTCAAGCGCCACGTTTCCATCATCAGGACGCGCGGCGAGGGCGCCCAGCGCCACCTTGCCGAGGCCAACCTGAGGCTGGTGGTCAGCGTCGCCAAGAAGTACATCGGCAGGGGCATGTCGCTGCTCGACCTCATCCAGGAGGGCAACATCGGCCTCATCCGCGCCGTGGAGAAGTTCGACTACCGCAAGGGCTACAAGTTCAGCACATACGCCACGTGGTGGATAAGGCAGGCCATAACCCGCGCCATCGCCGACCAGGCGCGCACCATCCGGATTCCCGTCCACATGGTCGAGACCATCAACAAGCTGCTGCGCGTGAGCCGCCGGCTCGTCCAGGAGTACGGGCGCGAGCCGACCAGCGAGGAGATCGGCGACGGCCTGGAGGTGATGCCCGACAAGGTGCGCGAGATCATGAAGATCTCGCAGGAGCCGGTGTCGTTGGAGACGCCCATCGGCGAGGAGGAGGACAGCCACCTGGGCGACTTCATAGAGGACAAGAGCACCCTCACGCCCTCTGAGGCCGCCTCGTACCAGCTTCTCAGAGAGCAGGTAGAGGACATCCTCTCCACGCTCAGCGACCGCGAGGCGCGCGTGCTCACGCTGCGCTTCGGCCTGGAGGACGGGCGCAACCGCACGCTGGAGGAGGTGGGCCGCGACTTCGGCGTGACCCGCGAGCGCATACGCCAGATCGAGGCGAAGGCGCTGCGCCGTCTGCGGCACCCCACGCGCTCCAAGAAGCTGCGAGATTTTCTCGAATAGCGCCCGCACCAACGTAGTGGCAGGTTTGGAACCAATCCCTATCCGGGGTTGTCGGGGCGAATAATCAGAGCACACAATTCACGTAGTCCGTTCGTAGTGAGACTGTCGAGCCACAGTGCACGCGAGGAGGGCGACCTGTCAGCGTTCAGGCCTGCCACTACATCGACGGGGGCCATGCTGACAGATTCAACAATCTGTATCGGAAGGATGTACTTTGAGCAACTTACATGACTTAGAAGTGAGGCAGTTTCTTCCGAACGATCCTGACGGGGAATTGAATGCTGCGGACTCCGCGGTGATGGCCACAGCCGCCAAGGCTCGAGACGCCGAGGCGGCAGCCGTCGACGCCTGGAAGCAAGAAGTGGACACGGCGGAGATGATCGACGACCCGGTACGCATGTACCTGCGGGAGATCGGCCGCGTCAGTCTCCTGAAAGCGCCGGAGGAGCGGACGCTCGCACGCGAGATGGAGGCGGGCAAGCACTTCGACCTGCTCGATGATGAGCTGGGCATAACCGCCTCGGACAGCGTGCACTACTGGCGGTACATGCGTCACCTGCTCAAGAGGATTGGCGACTCGCAGCCGCTGGAGAAGTCGCTGATGGCGTATCTCTGGGTCGATGGCGGCCCGCCGAGCATACGCGAGCTCATGGTGGCCCCGGAGATGCGCGATGCCCTGGACGGCGAACTACCCGAAGAGATGCTCGCCTACATAGCGCAGGACCTGGGCAAGGATCCCGAAGGCGTGAAGGCCGACCTGCGCGCCTTCTCCCTCGACACGCGGCTGCTGCCCGACGAGGTGCTGCAGGTGCTCGAGGCCGAGCCTTCCGAGCCGGACGATGCCCGGGCCGTGCTGGACTTCGTGCTGTCCCGGTACAAAGGTCCCGGCGAGCGGCTCGGCACCGTGCCGGAGATGATGGCCGATCCGGTCTCCCGGCGCATGGTGCTCTACGGCGAGCTTCCCGAGGAACTGCTCAACTTCGTCGCCGAGCTGCTCAACCGGGAGCCGGAGGAGGTTAGGGCGGACCTGATGGACTACGCCCTGGACCTCGCCAGGGGCAGGCCGACCGGCGCTGACATGCACCGGTTCATCGAGTCCGACGAGGTGCTCGAGGCGCTCAAGACCTACGAGCTTCTCTTCAAGCGCCACGTTTCCATCATCAGGACGCGCGGCGAGGGCGCCCAGCGCCACCTCACCGAGGCCAACCTGAGGCTGGTGGCCAGCGTCGCCAAGAAGTACACCGGCAGGGGCATGTCGCTGCCCGACCTCATCCAGGAGGGCAACATCGGCCTTATCCGCGCCGTGGAGAAGTTCGACTACCGCAAGGGCTACAAGTTCAGCACATACGCCACCTGGTGGATAAGGCAGGCCATAACCAGGGCCATCGCCGACCAGGCGCGCACCATCCGGATTCCCGTCCACATGGTGGAGACCATCGACAAGCTTCTGCGAGTGAGCCGCAGCCTCGTACATGAGTACGGACGCGAGCCGACCAGCGAGGAGATAGCCAAGGGCCTGGGAGTGAGGTCCGACAAGGTGCGCGAGCTTATGAAGGTCTCGCCGGAGACGGTCTCGCTGGAGACGCCCATAGACAAAAGGGAGGAAGACCTTCACGAAGAGGAAGACCTCCACCTAGGCGACTTCATCGAGGACAAGAGCACGCTCACCCCCTCCGAAGCCGCCTCGTACCAGTTTCTCAGGGAGCAGGTGGAGAACATCCTCTTCACGCTCAGCGACCGCGAGGCGCGCGTGCTCACGCTGCGCTTCGGCCTGGAGGACGGGCGCAACCGCACGCTGGAGGAGGTGGGCCGCGACTTCGGCGTGACCCGCGAGCGCATACGCCAGATCGAGGCGAAGGCGCTGCGCCGTCTGCGGCACCCCACGCGCTCCAAGAAGCTGCGAGATTTTCTGGAATAGAGTAAACGTGGGGCGGCGCCTCGCGCCGTAGCGAGCAACTTTTGGCGGGGGCCGCACTTCGGCGGCCCCCTTTCGCCGCAAGGAGTAATCGATGACCGACCGGGCCAGGCTTACGGGCAGCCACCTTATCGCCAAGGCGCTCAAGCTAGAGGGCGTGGAGAACGTCTTCACGCTCGCGGGAGACCACATCCTGCCCGCGCTGGACGTGATGGCCGACGAGGGCTTCCGCTTCTACGACACGCGCCACGAGCAGGCCGCCGTCCACATGGCCGACGCCTGGGGCCGCATAACCGGCGGACCCGGAGTAGCCATGTACACCACGCCCGGGTTCGCCAACGCCATACCGGGCCTGTCCAACGCCACCCACTCCGAAAGCCCGCTGCTCTCCATCAGCGGCTGCGCCGAGTCGCTGGAGCTGGGCCGCGGCGCGATGCAGGAGATCGACCAGGTCGGCATGGCCACGCCCACCACCAAGGGCGCGTGGTTCGTGCCCGACGCCCGGCGCATACCGGACATGATCGCCCACGCCCTGCGCGTCGCCTACAGCGGCCGGCGCGGACCGGTGCATCTGACGATCCCGGTCGACGTGCAGCAGCAGACCGTGAACGAGGACGAGGTGAGCTACTTCGCGCCGTCCGAGTACAGGGGCGCGCCTCCGCCGGGCGCCTCCGCCGAGCAGGCGCGCCGGATCGTGGAGCTGCTGCGCGCGGCTGAGCGTCCGCTCATCATCGCCGGCAGCCCCGCCGCCTACGCCGAGACGGGTGAGGCGCTGCAGCGATTCATCGAGACCACCAGGCTCCCGCTCATGACCGAGGGCGACGCGCGCGGCCTGGTATCCGACGACCACCCCTACTGCTTCGGCTTCTACGACAGCGGCCTCAACCGCGCCGCTCGGCTCATCCGGGAGGCCGACCTGGTGATGCTGCTCGGCCGCAAGCAGGACCTCATCGTCGGCTACGCCCAGCCGCCCCAGATCGCGGCGGGCGCGAAGGTGGTGCAGGTCGACCCGTCCGCGGCCGAGATCGGGCGCAACCGCGGCGTGGCCGAGGGCGTGGTCGGCGACGTCGAGGCGGTGCTGGAACAGCTAACGAGCGAGGCCGAGCGCCACACCTGGCCCAGGCTGCCCTGGCTGGAGAGGCTCGGCGACGAGGTGGACGCCCAGCGCGAGCAACTGGAGGCGCTCGCCGTGGCCGAGATGCCCATGCACGCGCTCTACGTCCACAAGGCGTTGCGCGACCACCTGCGCGAGGGCGACTTCGTGGTCTACGACGGCGGCGACTTCTGTCACTTCGGCAGGGCGTCCACTCCCGCCCGCACCCCGCGTAGCTGGTTCTACGTCAGCACTTCCGGCATGTTGGGCCCCACGCTGCCGACCGCGCTGGCCGCCAAGATAGCCAACCCCAACAGGCGGGTGGTGATGCTCACCGGCGACGGGGCGTTCGGCTTCAACGGCATGGAGTTCGACACCGCCGTGCGTCACAACCTGGCCATCGTGGCGATAATGGGCAACGACTCGGCGTGGGGAATCGACCGGCAGATACAGCTCGGCGTGTACGGCAAGACCGTCGCCACCGACCTGCTCCCCACGCGCTACGACCTCGTCGTGCGCGGGCTGGGCGGCCACGGCGAGCTGGTCGAAAACCCCGAGGAGCTGTCGCCCGCGCTGGAACGCGCCTTCCGCCTGGAGCGCCCGACCTTGGTAAACGTGCGCGTGCGCGGCGAGGTCAGCCCGCGCGGCCAGTCCGCCATCGACCGCTGGATCAGCGAAGAGGTCGTACCGCTCTAGCCCCTTCCGCATTGATGAAGGAAGGTTCACAAAGTCCCTTCCCCCTCGCAGGGGGAAGGTCAGGATGGGGGTGACGTCCAAGTGTCCCAAGACGAAATCTGCTTCAAGACCGCCCACGAGCTAGCCCGCCTCATCCGCGACCGCCAGCTATCCGCCCGCGAGGTCATGGAGGCCCACCTGCGCCAGATCGAACGGGTGAACCCCAGTGTGAACGCCATAGTCACGCTGGTGCCTGAGCGCGCCCTGGCCGACGCGGACGCCGCCGACGCCGCGCTCGCGCGGGGCGACGACGTGGGCGTGCTGCACGGCCTGCCCATCGCCCACAAGGACCTGGTGCCCACCAAGGGCATCCGCACCACCTTCGGATCGCCCATCTTCGCCGACAACGTGCCCGACTTCGACGCGCTGATCATCCAGCGTCTCAGGGCGGCGGGCGCAATCACCACCGGCAAGACCAACACGCCCGAGTTCGGCGCCGGCTCGCAGACCTACAACGAGGTGTTCGGCGAGACGCTGAACCCCTACGACACCACCACGACCTGCGGCGGCAGCAGCGGCGGCGCGGCCGTCGCGCTCGCCTGCGGGATGCAGCCCATCGCCGACGGCAGCGACACCGGCGGCTCGCTGCGCAACCCGGCCAACTTCTGCAACGTCGTCGGCTTCCGCGTCTCGCCCGGCAGGGTGCCCGCCTGGCCCGGCGGCGGCAGTTGGAATCCCACCTCGGTACAGGGCCCCATGGCGCGCACCGTGTCCGACGCGGCGCTACTGCTCAGCGCCATCGCCGGCCCGGACCCGCGCGTGCCCATCTCGATCACCGAGCCGGGCGAGCGATTCCTGGAGCCGCTGGACCGCGACTTCTCAGGCACGCGCATCGCCTGGAGCCGCGACCTGGGCGGCCTGCCCGTGGACCCGCGAGTCACCGCTGCCATCGACGCGCAGCGCGGCGCGTTCGAGTCGCTCGGCTGCGTCGTCGAGGACGCCGAGCCGGACTTCACCGACACCGACGCGATCTTCAAGGTCTGGCGCCACTACGCCAGGGCCATGGGCCAGACGCAGCTTCTGGAGGAACACCGGGACAAGCTGAAGGACACCGTCATCTGGGACATCGAGCAGGGCCAGAAGCTCACAGGACCGCAGGTGGGCTGGGGCGACACAAAGCGCGCGGAGCTGTTCCAGCGCGTCCACGACTTCATGGAGACCTACGAGTTCCTGGTCTGCCCCGTAAGTCAGGTGCCGCCCTTCGACGTGAAGCAGCGCTACGTCACCGAGATCAACGGCGTTCAGATGGAGTCGTACATCGACTGGATGAAGTCCTGCTACTACATCACCGCCACCGCGCACCCCGCCATCTCCGTGCCGTGCGGCTTCACCCCGGAGGGTCTGCCGGTCGGCGTGCAGATAGTGGGCAGATTCCGCGACGACTTTGGCGTCCTCCAGCTCGCCCACGCCTTCGAGCAGGCGACCGGCACGTGGAAGCGCCGCCCGGACGTGGCGCAGTGAGCGAGGCCGAACCGGACCGGCCCCGCGACGCGCCCGTCGAGACTACCGTCAGGGAACTGGTGGGCCGCTACTCGGTGATCCTGTTCGACTCCTACGGCGTGCTCGCCGATTCGCACGGCTCCTACCCGGGCGCTGTGGAGCTGATCGCGGAGCTTAACCGCGCCGGCAAGCCCTACTACGTGCTGACCAACGACGCTTCCGCGCTCCCCGACACCAGGTCGGGACGCTTCCGGCGCATGGGTCTCGACATCGCGCCGGACGCCATCATCACCTCCGGCTCGCTGCTCGTGGACTACTTCCGCCGCGAGGGGCTGGCGGGCGCGCGCTGCGTGGTGCTGGGTCCGGACGACAGCCGCACCTACGTCAGGGCCGCCGGAGGGCAGATCGCCGGGCCGTCGGAGCCGTTCGACGCCGTGGTCATAGGCGACCAAGCCGGATTCCCGTTCGTCGACACTGTCGACGAGGTGATGTCGGCGCTGTTCAGGCGCATCGACGCGGGCGAAAGCGTCCGGCTGGTGCTGCCCAACCCGGACCTGATCTACCCCACCGCCGAGGGCGGCTTCGGCATCGCCAGCGCGAGCGTGGCCCTGCTGTTCGAGGCGGCGCTGGAGCTGCGCTACCCCGGGCGGCCCGGACTGCGCTTCGAGCGGCTGGGCAAGCCGCATCCCGCGATGTTCCAGGAAGCCAGGCGTCGCTCCGGGACCTCCGACATGGTGATGATAGGCGACCAGCCCGAAACCGACATCCGCGGCGCCAACGCCTTCGGCATCCACTCCGCCCTCGTCGACACCGGCATCGCCGGGGACGCCGCGGCGCCGCTCCCCCCCGAGGTGCGGCCCACGTACCGCCTGCGGGGGCTGACGTAGGGGGCGCGGGCCGTCTCTTCCGCTCCGCACGACAGTCCCTTCCCCCTCGCAGGGGGAAGGTTAGGATGGGGGGTCAGTCCCGCTACAAGTCGCCCCGCTGCCGAAGTCGCTCGGCCACCATCCCAGTTATCCCCGCATACTCGCGGTCGGGACCACCGAAATGTTCTATGAAGAATTGACGAGCAGAGGAGGAGGGTAGGACCGCTATAGCGGCCTCCAACTGCCCGATCCGACGTCTACGAGAGCGGAGCAGGTCAAGAGCGTTGAGGCCGATGTCGCGGATCGTGTTCAGGGCCTTTTCCCTGTCCGCCGCTGGCAAGCAACGCTTGGCGACGACTTCTCCGCTCAAGATGTCGATTTCAAAATAGGCTTCCGGCCGTTCGTCAACGGAGATTGCGCACGGGTCAACGTACTCCGAGTCGGGCCAGAGGTTGCCCTTTTCCTGGTTGCAGCGCCAGCAAGAAAATACCCAGTTCGACCATACGTAGGCCTTTTCAGGGAACTTGCTCAGGGGGCGGAAGTGGTCGGTGGTTGGCGCTTTCGAAGTGTTACCATACCCATCGCATATTCTCTCACAGTAGCCGCACTTGCCAGAGAACCGATCAGAGAGCTCGTCCCTGAAATCCCCCCACCGGGAAACCCTATCTGGGCCCGGTTGACCCATATTGTTATTGAAATGGTCCACCCAGGCTTGAGTGTAGCGTTGCCGGTAGTCCTCTACCCCGGCGGGTTCGGGGCCTCTATCCACCCAACGCAATCAGGCTTGCTCCTCGTCTTGCGGCACATCAGCCAGCCGAGCCTTCAGAAATTCCTGCACCATGGCGGCGAACCTCTCGCGTTCGGCATTCAAGAATCCACCCTGTGCGAGTATGTCCGCGCCTACTCTAGTACGAAGCTCGTCCAACTCGGCCTGCTCACGGTCGTCTAGACCCTCAAGCGCATCCTTGCGGCGCAACACACGCAGCCTTTCTGCGTTGGTAGCCGTCAATTCGTCGGTAGGGTCATCAACACCCATGAACGTGCGGAGTATCTCATCCACCGTCCATCCGATGATGTCCTCTGTATTGGTGCTAATGACATTTTCGAAGCCAATTTCGAAGCCCGATTCTCCTTTTACTAGATGAACTTGTCCGGCCTTTAATCCTGCTACAACGAAAGGTGAATGGGTGGTGGCGAATATCTGCAATCCCGGAAAGTGCTTCAGCAATGCGGGAATCACCCTCCGCTGCCACGTGGGATGCAGATGGTTCTCAA
Source organism: Dehalococcoidia bacterium (assembly GCA_965203135.1). GTDB lineage: Bacteria > Chloroflexota > Dehalococcoidia > Lucifugimonadales > CATOSD01 > CATOSD01. The sequence goes on from CBDBBO010000001.1 coordinate 256,637, forward strand.
TCTCGTCGATCAACAGGATGGCCGGCTCTTTTTCCCAGCCATGCTTCCAACGATAGTGGCGAGCCATCTTGAGGCAAAGTGCCCATATCCACAAGAGCGTTCCCTGCGTCCCGGAACTCAAATCGCCCAGGTAGAGAGAAAGACCATCGTTGGCGCCGATCCCCATGTTGGGATGTGCGACGTTGGCCTCGTCAATGTATGGATGAACCTCATAGTCATCTATCACTTCCGGACAGATGCTCCTGGCGCACGAATGGCCGACGTTCAGGGTTCTGTGCAGCCAATCTCTCCCCTGTAAACTGCCACGATTCTCCTGCAGAAGCATGTCGCTAACCGTCTTTACGTGCTGCCCGTTAAAGACTGTTGGGTCGGCATCGCCGAAAATGTCGAACGACCGAGGGAAGGACGGCTCAGCCGAATTTGGCCCAATGTATCCGACGGATCTACTAACGGATCTACTAAGACGCTCTTCAGGCCAGCCCCCTTCAAGCCAATTTACAGGTTTCACGGGCAGATTGACCCGAGTAGCAGGTATGTAGAGCAAAGGGACTTTGCTCCAGATTGGTGCCTGATAACCTTTGATTCTATGTATCAGGTGCATCGGGTCGGGATCGTTAAGCGGCCAATCACGGCTCGCTTCCATCACACAGAGCGAATCTTCCAGTCCGGTGTCATTAGACCAATTCTCGAACCGCTCGTCATTCCAAGTTGAGTCGGGGACAGTAATGTATGAAAGCGGATGGTCTTCTTGTGGGAAGTAGATGTACTCCATCGCCCTCAGAATCGTACTCTTACCGCTGGCATTCGGCCCAATGAAGACGTTTACCTTCTCATCGAAGTCAGTATACGCCACATAAAAAGGGGGAACGTCATCGAGAGCTAATCTAGCGATGTGCATCGTAACCTGCGTATGTTCAGCGTACTCGGGAGTGTCAGGTACTCAATTGAACGGCAGCATTGACGGTCTGCGCGCTTGATTGATTGTACCACGTTGTAACGCGGCTTGAAATCCCTTGTCACCCCTTCCAAATCCTTCTTCACAAGAGCGTTCACACGTATCTCTGCGATGCCTTTGCCACCCAAAACCCCTGTCCAAAACCATCCCAACCGCGTAACCCGAACGCCACTTACATGTCTCGCTGGCTTCTCGAATCTGCCATGCACATGCCACACACATGCCACAATGATTCCCACTCTCACGCCCATTACAACAACCTTCCGGCAATTGAGCACGCCCCCGCACCCCCGAAAATTCCGTCACTTTCCCGCGCCATCCGTTCCCAGTCGTGTCTCTCCCATTCTCATACACGTCCCACCAGTTCTCGTTCGTGCGCCATTTCTTCCCACCAATCCGCTCCGATCACCCAGTTTCGCCGTAAACTCGCGGAGATGGTGATGCCCAGAGTCCCCACCCTCTTGATTCTATAGCACGCACGTGCTATTTTCTACTTATCAGGCGCTGTCGCCGCCGGTTGTGGAGTAGGCGCGGGCTTCAAACCCGCCCGCCCCCTGCCGCACGGAGCCTGCCCTGAGCCTTGTCCTGAGCCTGTCGAACGGATTGCCGAACGGGTCACGTTCTGCGCCACGCCCGTGACAGAACGTGACGCCGTTATACCGCGATTGAGCAGCAAGAGGACAGGCCGCCCAGCTACGGAATGGGCGGAATGTAGCAGAACAGGACAGATTTAATTGGGGGAGTATGAAAAGGCCCTGCGGAGAGCCTGACCGCCCCGCGCCGCCAAACCCCCGTTCGGCGGATGTGTGCTAGAATTACCCGCGCTCATGGAATCGAACCAACTCAAACACTGGATAGCCTTCAACAAGATACCGGGCATCGGGCGGTCGCACTTCGCGCTGATGGAGAAGCGCTTTGGCGACCTGTCCGAGGCTTGGCGCGCCACCGCGGGTGAGCTGCGCGAGGCCGGCATGGACGCGGGCGCGCTGGCGCAGGTGTCCGAACGCCGGCCCGCCATCGACCCCGACCGCGAGCTTGCACGACTGGACGAAATCGGCGTCCGGGCCGTGACATGGCACGATGACGACTACCCGCCGCGGCTCAGGGAGTTCACCGACAAGCCGCCGCTTCTGTTCGTTCGCGGCGAGCTGCTGCCCGGGGACGAGCGATCCATAGCCGTGGTCGGCACGCGCCGGGCGTCGCCCTACGGTCGGGAGATGGCGCAGCGGCTGGCAACCGACCTGGCGCGCGCCGGCGTCGTAATAGTGAGCGGACTCGCGCGCGGCATCGACGGCATTGCCCACCGCGCGGCCCTGGACGCCGGACAGCGCACCATCGCCGTGATGGGCAGCGGCATGGACACTATCTACCCCGCCGAGCACTCCAACCTGGCGTCGGACATCGCGGCCAACGGCGCCCTGATAACCGAGTTCGCGCTGGGCACGCAACCCAACCCGGGCAACTTTCCGCGCCGCAACCGCATAATGGCCGGCATGACGCTGGGCACCCTCGTCGTCGAGGCCCCGGAGAAGAGCGGGGCGCTCTTCACGGCGAAGTACGCCATCGAGGACAATCGAGAGGTGTTCGCCGTGCCCGGCAACGCGCTCTCTCCCGGCAGCCGAGGGGCGAATCAACTCATCAGGGACTCCGCGGCCAAGCTTGTTATGGATTCCAGCGACATTCTCGAGGAGCTGGACATCGACTCGGTGGGCGCGCAGATCGAGCTGGCGGCGCTGATTCCACAGGACGAAAACGAGGCCGCGGTGCTCAGTCACGTCTCCTACGACATCGCCCACATCGACGAGATAGTCAGAAACTCGGGGCTGCCCATCACGACCGTGAGCGGCGCGCTCGCTATGATGGAGCTCAAGGGACTCGTAAAGCAGGTCGGCGGCATGAACTACGTCAGGATCATGGAGCCGCCGGCGCAATACACAACCACAGCAGGATAGGCATGGCAAAAAACCTTGTAATCGTAGAATCACCCGCCAAGGCCCGCACCATAGGCCGCTTTCTGGGCAGCGAGTACGTCGCAATTGCCTCGATGGGCCATGTGCGCGACCTGCCCAAGCGCAAGATGGGCGTCGCAATCGAGAACGACTTCCAACCCGAGTACCTGGTCATGGACGACAAGAAGAAAGTTGTCTCCCAGGTGGCGAAGGAGTCCAAACTGGCGGACACTGTGTATCTCGCCACAGACCCCGACAGGGAAGGGGAGGCCATCTCGTGGCATCTGATCGAGGCGGCGAAGATTCCCGAGTCCAAGACGCAGCGCGTCGTGTTTCACGAGATAACGCGCGACGCCATCGAAAGGGCCTTCGCCGACCCCGGCCCACTGGACCGCAACCTGATAGATGCGCAACAGGCGCGCCGCATACTCGACAGAGTGGTCGGCTACCGCCTGAGCCCTGTGCTATGGCGCAAGGTGCGACGCGGCCTCTCCGCCGGCCGCGTGCAGTCGGTCGCGCTGCGCCTCATCGTGGACCGCGAGGCGGAGAGAGACACCTTTGTCCCGGTGGAGTCTTGGACGATAGACGCCACCCTCGCCAAGAGCGGTGCGGTGGGAGACGATGCCATAATCTTCAAGGCCGGTCTGCGCTCTGTAAAGGGACAGAAGGGCAACATAGAGATACCCAACGGCCAGCGCGCCGACCAGATACGCGCCGACCTGGAAGGCGTCGACTACTCCGTCGATTCGGTTAACAAAGGGAACCCCATCAGCAGGCCCAAGGCACCCTTCATCACAAGCACGCTACAGCAGGAAGCCGCGCGAAAGCTGCGCTTCAACGCCCGCCGCACCATGCAGATAGCGCAGCAGCTCTACGAGGGCATCGACATAGGTGCGGAAGGACAGGTCGGACTCATAACCTACATGAGGACGGACTCAACCAACGTCGCCGCCAGCGCTGTGCAAGAGGCCAGGAGCGTCATCGCCAGGAAGTTCGGCCCGCAGTTCATGCCCGAGGAGCCGCGCGCCTACACGCGCAGGGTGAAGGGTGCGCAAGAGGCCCACGAGGCGATACGCCCCACCTCGCTGGAGCGCGAGCCTGCACAGCTTCAGCGACGCCTGAACAGGGACCAGTTCCGACTTTACCGTCTCATCTGGGAGCGGATGCTCGCCAGCCAGATGGCCGACGCGGTGTACGAATCCACCAGGGTAGATATTTCCGCCTCCGGCAGATCCGGCGCGGTGTACCTCTTCCGCGCAACCGCGCGCGTGGTGAAGTTCAGCGGTCACTTGGCGCTGTACACCGAGGGCATGGACGACGCCGAGTCGGACGAGAACGAGGAGACACCGCCGCTGCCACCACTGGAGAAGGGCGACGCGCTCGACTGCCTGGGACTGGCGGCAGACCAGCACTTCACCAAGCCGCCTCCCCGCTACACCGAGGCGACGCTCATCAAGGAACTGGAGCAGGCCGGCATAGGGCGGCCCAGCACCTACGCACCGATAATGTCGACCATTATGAGCCGCGACTACGTAGTGAAGGACCAGGGGCGATTCGTCCCAACCAAGCTCGGCAAGGCCGTGGTGGGCCTGCTCACCAACCACTTCCCAAACATCATGGATGTGGGCTTCACCGGCGAAGTGGAGAAGTACCTGGACGACATCTCGGAAGGCAAGCGCCCCTGGGTTCCGACTCTCAGGGAGTTGTACGTCCCGTTCGACGCCTCCGTGGAGCGCGCTCTCGAACTGGCCGAGCGCGTCCCCCGCGAGCTTATCGACGAGGAGAGCGACGAGGTCTGCGAGAAGTGCGAGCGGCCCATGGTCATCAAGTCGGGCCGGTTCGGTCGCTTCCTGTCGTGCAGCGGATTCCCGGAGTGCAAGGAGTCACGCCCGCTGCTGACACGCGTAGGCGTCGAGTGCCCCGAGTGCGGCAGCGACCTCGTGGAGCGCCAGCAGAAGAGCGGCAAGAGACGCCGATTCTTCGGGTGCTCCAACTATCCCGCCTGCGAGTTCACAACGAACCAGCGGCCTATACCTGAGCCTTGCCCCGACTGCGGCAACATGCTGGTGGCGTCGGGCCGCGCCAACGCCCGGTGCGGAAGCTGCGGCTACTACGGCCCGCGGCCCCAGGTCGAGCTCGCCGCCGCCGAGGTGTAGCGTGGCGATAGTGGACGGCGTGGCCGGGGTGATCGTCTGGACGGGCGAGCTTGACCGCCTCGTCCGCTTCTACCGCGACACGCTGGAGTTGACGCCCCACTCGGTGCGCCCCGACTTCGTGGCGTTCCGCTGGGGCGACATGCGCCTCAGCGTGGGCGCGCACTCCGGCGTGGACGGCGACACGCGAGAGCCTTACAGGGTAATGATCAACCTCGCCACGTCCGATATCCACTCCGCCTTCGACAGGCTGACGGCGCGGGGCGTCCGCTTCGTGCGCCCACCCGAACAGGAGTACTGGGGCGGCTGGGTAGCCACGTTCCACGACCCGGACGGCAACGCCCTCCAACTCCTGCAACAGCCGGAAGCGTAGCCAACCTTGGCCTTGATTGTCCCTTCCCCCTCGATGGGGGAAGAGCCTGCCCTGAGCCTGCCGAACGGGTCAGGATGGGGGTGACGGCCCCGCTCTGCTAAACCGCCGGGCGCCTCTCGAACCAGCGCGCCCGCTGCTCGTAGGTGTACGCGGCCCTCAGCACCGTCGGCTCGTCGAATGGCTTGCCCGCGATCTGCAAGCCTACGGGCAGACCCGCGGATGTGAAGCCACAGGGGATGGAGATGGCCGGCATTCCCGTCAGGTTGTACGGGCCGGTGAAGCTGGGGCCGCGCGGCACGCCAAACCGCTCCACCGCGTCGAAGCGCGGCGGTTGCGTGGAGGATGTGGGCGACACGATGACGTCGTACTGGCGCATGGTCTCCGCGAACTCGCGCTTGATGACGCCGCGCACCCGTTGCGCCTGCACGTAGTCGCCGGAGCCGAACATGCCGCCCACCCGGAAGCGGGCGCGCACCATCTCGCCGAAGTCGTCGGGTCGGCTGCGCAGGTTTGCCTGGTGGTACGCAAACGCCTCGCTGAGCATGATGACCGGCTGCGAGGACCCGGCGTACTCCAGCGACGGGATGGTTATCTCTTCGACGGTCGCGCCCATGTCCTCGAACGCTCCGAGCGCGGTGTCCACCGTCGACAGCACCTCGCTGTCGACGTCCTCGCTGTCGGGGAAGAAGAAGTGGCGCGGCACGCCGATGCGAAGCCCCGATACGTCGGCGACGAGCGACCGGGAGTAGTCGGGCACCGGCGCCCGGCTGGTCGTCGGGTCGTTCGCGTCGTAGCCCGCGATGGCCTGGAGCATGATGGCCGTGTCCTCCACCGTCCAGGTCATCGGGCCGCAGTGGTCGAGGCTCCAGCTCAGCGGCACCACGCCGTAACGGCTCACACGGCCATAGGTAGCCTTCAGGCCCACCATGCCGCAGAACGACGCCGGGCCGCGTATGGAGCCGCCAGTGCACGAGCCCAGCGAGCCCATGCACAGCCCGGCCGAGACCGCGGTGCCCGATCCGCTGCTGGAGCCGCCGGGGATATGCTCCAGGTTCCAGGGGTTTCGCGCAAGCGGGAAGCCGTTCGTCGGGTCGGGGCCGCCCAGCGCGAACTCGTGCATGGCCAGCTTGCCGAGCAGCACGCTGCCGGCCTGCCGCAGCCTTGCCGTGGTGGTGGCGTCCTCGTCCGGCACCCTGTCCGCCATCACGCGAGAGCTTGCGGTCGTGAGAACGCCGGCGGTGTCGTAAAGGTCCTTGAGAGCGATGGGCACGCCGTGCAGCGGCCCGCGATGGTCGCCGCGAAGTATCTCCGCCTCGGCCGTCCGCGCCTCCGCCAGCGCCTCGTCCGCCAGGACGGTGATGTAGGCGTTCAGCGATGAGTCCAGGCTGTCGACGCGCTCCAGGAACGCGCGGGTAAGCTCCACGGGAGACAGCTCGCCGCCGCCCAGCAGCGGGGCGGCCTGTCCGATGGTGAGGTGGCATAGCTCGGTGTTGTTGTGAGTCATCGGTCGAACCTCCGCGCCTGTGGGCTACGAGAACTCCGAGTTTGGCGTGAATACCACCGCCAGGTCCTCGGCGTCGAGCGGCGCGTCATGCAGACGCGCGGCCTCCGAGGCGTAGCGGTCGTAGACGGGTTTCAGCTCACGCAGCTCCTCGTCGGAAAGCTGAAGGCCGGCCCTCTCGGCGACCGCTCTCATGGCGTCCAGCGGCTCGTGTTCCGCATCGCGTGTCATCGCAACCTCCGTAGCTCTGGCTTGGCCGTGGGGTAGGGCGGCTGCGCCCCATGCGGCCAATCATAAGCGCGGGCGGGCGCGGGGGCAAGCGCGAGGCGCACGCTACGCCATATCGGCGCCCACTCGCCGAAAGTAGAGGCGAGTGGGCAGGCCGTGACGCGTTTCCCCCGCTGATGGTCATGTTTCTTGGCAAAATTCAAAAAAGATTGTAAAACTGTTGACACTTCATTGTGAAGGAATCTACAATGGGCCATCATGATTGGCCCGCGAGGACATCGCCCCCGTGGATGCTGGCAGTACACCGGAACATTTACGGCCGGTTGGGGGCTTGCGTGTCCGCGATTTTGACAGATTTGGCTTAAATCAAAGGGCAGCCCAGCAGACCCCAACCGGCAAATCGGTTGGGGTTTTTTGTGGGCCTCGCAGCAGTGGGTGATGCGCCGAAACCCCGGCACAAGGAAGGACTAATGCAACCCTCACCAACGAGAGATGTAAACGTGAGCAGCACCGAACCTCTTATCAGTCCTGTTTCGCTCGTCAACCGGCTGCCCATCACGCCACCAGCGGAGCGGTCGGTGTTGGAGGGACGACGCCAGATCCAGGCGATTCTTCGCGGCGAAGACAAGCGCATGATGATGATCGCGGGCCCGTGCTCGATACACGACGAGCACGCCGCCATCGAGTACGCCGAGCGCCTGCTGGAGCTGTCCAAGCGTCTCGAAGACCGTATCCTGGTGATCATGCGGGTGTACTTCGAGAAGCCGCGCACCACCGTCGGCTGGAAGGGGCTTATCTACGACCCGCACCTCAACGACACATTCGACATAGGGGAGGGGCTGTACCGCGCCCGGTCGCTGCTGCTGCGGATAGCCGAAATGGGAGTCTACTGCGGCACCGAGTTCCTGGACCCGGTGGTGCCCCAGTACCTGGCCGGGCTGGTGTCGTGGGCCACTATCGGCGCGCGCACGACCGAGAGCCAGACGCACCGGCAGATGTCCAGCGGGCTGAGTATGCCGGTCGGCTTCAAGAACGGCACCGACGGCAGCGCGCAGATCGCCGTGGACGCCATGATCGCCTCGCGCTCGCCCCATGCATTCCTGGGCATAGACCACTACGGCCAGACGTGTATCGTCCACACCACCGGCAACCCCGACGGTCACCTGGTGCTGAGGGGCGGCAGAAGCGGCCCCAACTTCGGCGCCGGAACGGTGGCCGATGCCAAGCGGCTGCTGACCGACGCCGGCGTGCGACCGCAGCTTCTCGTCGATTGCAGCCACGGCAACTCCAACAAGGACCACACGCGCCAGTCGGTAGCGATGAGGGACGTTGTCGCGCAGCGCGTGGCGGGCAACGAAGACATCATCGGCTGCATGTTGGAGAGCAACCTGTTCCCGGGCAGCCAGAAGCTCGGCAGCGACCTGTCCGAGCTCCAGTACGGGGTGTCGATTACGGACGAATGCATCGGATGGGAAGAGACGGAGGAGCTGCTGCAGTCCGCGTACGACATGCTCGGCGAGACGGCGTCGCGCGAGGCGGAGAAGACGCCCGCGGCCGTCGAGGCGGACTAGCAGCACTACTCATCCTGTGCCGGGGTATGCTCAGTTTCTGAGCAGCATCCCCGGCTGGCAGCGGCGACAGTAGCTTGTGATGCGCCTGTTCGCGGTGAGTTGGCTGATGGCGTTGCCGCATCTGGGGCAGGGCGAGCCGCCCTTGTTGTGCACCAGCAGGAAGTCGCGCAGCTTCACGTGCGTCCTCTCGCCCATCCGCTCGCGTAGCACGCCCATGGCGCGCTCCACGACCTCCGGCAGCGTTCGGTGAAGGCGTTCCAATTCGTCCGCGCTGAGCGCCTTCACCTTGCGAAACGGGTATATGCCCGCCTCGAACAGCACCTCGTCCGCGTAGGCATTGCCGACTCCCGCGACCACGCGGCCACGGGTTATCACTCCCTTGATCTCGCCACGGAAGGGACGTAACCGCTCGCGGAACTCGTCGAATGAGCTGCCGTCCAGCACGTCCGGCCCCTGCTCGAGCAGCCCCGGCACCTCGCCAAGCTGGCTCTCCTTCAGGTAGTAGGCCCTGCCCATCTGGCGTTCGTCCAGGTAGCGGATTTCGCGACCGTTGGACAGCGTGAGCGTGAAGAAGGTGCGCTTGAACCGCCGCTCCCCAGGGGCGCAGTACTGGAAGGCGCCCGCCAGCATGGGGTTGACGACCAGCCGCCGGTCGCCGGATAGCCGCAGCGTGAGGAACTTGCCGCGCCGCTCTAACGCCGACAGGTCGCGTCCCGGGGCGTCGGCGGGCATATCCGCGCACAGTGAGCGAAGCACTCCTGGCCGCGTCTCCTCGGCGCACTCCACACGGGCGCCCACGGCACGGGCCTCCAGGAACTCGCGTATCACCTCAAGATCGGGCGCCTCCGGCATTGTGCCCTCCGGCCTTCTGCGACGATGCGGCAGGTCGACGTTTCGCGGAAGGGTAGCAGCTTGACGACGGAGGTTAAAGGCAGGGGCGGAACGGGTTCGGGCTGGGAAGAGTTGTGCAAAACGACATCCGAGCTAGCGCGCGGGCGTCTTGCATTTGATCGTCAAGTTGTATGGTATGCTGGCCTCAACTAGGCGGTGCTGGGTATGCTCCGCCCAAAGGAGGCCAAGCAATGCACCCAGCGGACTTCATCATTGGGGGGTTATCTTCGGGGTTGGGGTGGCCTTGTACTGGTACACCTTCAACACGTTGCGATCGTCGCGATACCCACAATCAGCGCCGTCGCCCCTATCCCCAGTACTCCGGCCGCTTCTTCTGCGTTTACACGCGCTATGCGCTCCGCTTCGAAAATCCAAGACCCCAACCTCCACGCGCCAACACAGAACAGGGGCAAGCCGATCAAAGCGATAACCGCACCCCATGTTTGCGCCGCTACCGACCCCGTGCCAAGCAACTCGCAGTAAGCGTCCCAAAGCGCGGCTACCATACACGCCGTCCTTCCTACTTTGGTAGCGCCCGTTTTGTTGGGCGGGCATTACCAATGTGATTAACAATCGGCTTAGCCGTCGGCGCGCACCAATTGGCCACCATTGCAATCTCCTGCGCGCAGCACGCCCTCCTCCATCGTTCGCGCAAAAGTGCTGTTGCCGTACTTGATCTCCCACGCTATGTATGAATCGTGTGCAGGCGTAGGCTCGGGGCGCGGCGTAGCGGTCGGTTCAGGGGTTGGCGTAGGGTCAAACGGGCTAAAGCCCGCTGGCATAAGTCCATCGCGTGGCGGCGTTGCCGTTGCCTGCGGCGCGGGCGTTGGCGTAGGCAGCCACTCAACACGCTCCCGCATGTGCAACACCACAACCTCCTCCAGCTCTACGGCGGGAAGCCCGGCGGCGCTTAATGTTGGATTTACCGCCTTAGTTGTTATGACCCAGCCGTACTCGCGCTTTACAAGCTCGACCTTTACGTCCTTGTACCCCTCGCGCAACATACCGCGCCGCATTGCCTCGGGCTTTGGCCCAACAAACTCCTCTATGAGGGCGTCCTCAAGCGCCGCCGCGCCGCCGCACTCGGCAATCAACCCGTAGAACCCCTGCCTGCTTTCAGGCGTGCCGCTAACAACAATGTCGGACGCTGCAACGGCGCGCTCGACGCTTGCAAGGGTTGGGCTTGCCGTAGACCGAGGCGCAGAGGCACCGCTGCTTTGCTCGCCCGACGCGAACACCCCAACAATAGGCGCGCGTATGTTGTCGTCCGCCGCTCGCTTCGCGCCCCACAACGCGCCCTCGCCGTAGGCGTCAATGGGCCAGGCCACAAACAAGGCGGCAAGCGCGGCGACCGCAAGCGCCCAGGGCCAGTAGTTACGCCCACTTGCCCTACGGCGGGACCGCCGGGGCGTGCGGGTAGGTTGCTGGTTCAAGTTGTCCCTCCTGGTGGTAGTAAGCCGCCCCTATGCAACGAGCCATGTTTGTTCCGGGCGCGTGTTGGAGGCGCTTGTAAAGTGGTTGGCCTAAACAAGAAAACCCCAGCGGCAGGCTAGGGCTTAGGGTCAAATGCGGGAACGGGGCGGGCGGGTATGTATGGAGGGCAACGAGTACAGCGCGAAGCTCGACATAAGGAGGCCCTCCTGCGGCTAACGGGCTTCCCCATCACGAGTCGCCTGCCATACGTGCCACAAGAGGGCGCGGTGGCCCGCGTGTGGCGTATGGCTAAACGGCGGTTGCCTTTAGGCTTGCTCGTGATGGGGAGCGGACGCAGGGTAGCATATACCCCTTACGCCTTACAATCCCGCCACCGGCTTCTTACGCCACCTTCCGCACCAACCACCGCATGTCCGCAACGCTGCCCGCCCGTAGCCGAGCCATCATCGTGGCGCTTGTTGCAAGCACGCTCATAGCGCAGTGCAACCCAACCTTCGGCAAGCCCATTAGCATAGGCTCGGCCAAACGGCGCGCCTGTTTCATGCTCTTGAAGCTCCGCTCCACCGTTTGCCGCTCGCGGTAAAGCGCCTTCCACTCCGGGGTCTTGTGAGGTATCTTGGGGTTGCGGCGTAGGTCGGTAGGCTTGTCCCATACCTCGTCCTGGCAGTAGAGAACGGCCTTGCGCTTGAGTAGGTGGCAACCACCCGCCGGGCAACGGAACAACGTTCCCTTGTCGGGGTCGGTTTTCACTATGTCCATCACTTGCCCGCCTATGCAGGTCAATTGGCCCGATTTGGTGTAAGGGCCTTCCGGGGCTTCTTTGCCGCCAAGATCGCGGAGCGGTATGACGGCGGTGGCGTTGTACTTCGCGATTGCCTCGTGTACCGCTTGAGAATCGTAGCCCTTGTCGGCGGTGACGACCTTTGGGGCGAACCACGCATGAGCGCCCGCCGCCTGTTCAATGAGCGGCGGCAAGTAGTGGCCATCGTAAACGCCGCCCGTGGAGGTGATGCCCGCAATCGGCACCCCGTAGGTAGCGTCAACCGCGAGGTGGAGTTTGTAGCCAAAGTGAAACTCCGGCTCGCCGTTAGGCCCGCGCTTGGCCGTCCAGCTAGCGTCGGGGTCGGCGGACGGCTTGTGGAAGCGGGTTGCGTAGGCGTCGATGATGCTGCTATCAATAGCAATCTTCTCGCCAAACCCCGGCAGCTCCTCCGCAAACCTGTCGGTCAACGTGGCGGTTGCGGCGGCCACAAGGTCCGCGTGGCCTGCAAGCCGCGCTATGAAGCGGCTAAAGGTTGAGTGGTGCGGTATGGAGTGCAACCCGCATAGCAGGCGTAACTCCGGGGAGTCCTCAAGGCGGCGTATAAGGTCGGAGATCGAGCGGACGGGCAGCAGGAAGCCCGACATGTAGGCGCGCCACAAGCTACGTGGGCCATACCCGCGCCGCCCGCTGGGGCGGTACTCCTCTAGGCGCTTTATGAGGGGCGCGTCGTTTATCTCGGCGAGAAACGAGGCAATCTCTAGGATTGACTTGGATTGGTACGCGCCGGGCGCTTGAGTTTCGGGCGGCGGCGCGTTAGTCTTGTCCGTAGTTAGGGCGGTACTCATTGCAAGTGTGCTCCCGCTTAACTAGGGACCGCAGGAATGTTGGTAGCGCTCCTGCGGTTCCGTTCTTTCTAGGCCATTCGGCTATTTGCCATAGGCGTCCCTCCTCGGTAGTTAACCCTCGCCTCCCGCGTCAGCTCAGCATTCTATGGGCGGCTTGATTCACGAAACCAGCCTGTCGGCGGCCAAGAACACGGCAAACGGAAGTGTAGCCTTGCCTCCGCCCGCCCGCTTTTGGTATCGTTGCTGGCGTGGGGAATGGGGGACTCGAACCCTCGGCGCGCATTAGGATGTAAGGCCTCGGCGCCCCACCTGGTTCCCCGCACAAAAAAGAGCCTCCGCCGATCAATTCGGCGGAGGCTTTCACTTGGAGGGCTACGGCAACCCCAGCCGGCGTACCGCCGACCCAATCCCGTAGTCCCTCCTAACGCATTCGCGAGGTTGGTGAATCCCCTGCGTCTGCGGGTTTAGGCTGCCGTTAGGTTACTGGCGATGAGCCGCATTGTCAAGCCCTACGAGGCATTTTGCACAACTCTTGGCTGGGATGGTGGCTTGCGTTCAGCAGGCCGCGGGCGTTACAATTCTGCGCTAGTGATTCTCCAACAGCACCAACCGAAGTAGGACTATTTGATCATGGAAGCGCCGAATCTTATCAGCCTCGAGCCAAATCCCAATATCGAGGAGTTCAGGCCGGGCGACACCGTCCGCGTAAGCGCGAGAGTTACGGAGGGCAACCGCACGAGGACTCAGGTCTTCGAGGGCGTGGTCATCCGCGACAGGGGAAGCGGCCCCGGGGCGTCGTTCACCGTGCGCAGAGTAACCCACGAGATCGGCGTCGAGCGCACGTTCATGCGCCATTCCCCGAACGTGGAGGGCGTCAAGGTGGTGCGGCGCGGAAAGGTGCGGCGCGCCAGGCTCTACTATCTGAGGGGACGGTCCGGACGGGCCGCGCGCATCAAGGAGCGGCGGTACTAGCCGCGTTCAGCCAGGCGCATCCCCAGGCGAGGACACACTCGTCGCAGCGCGGGCGTTGCGCCTTGCAGGTGTCCCTGCCGTGGCGGATGAGGTACATGTGGAAGGCGAACACGTCGTCCTCGGCAACCATCGGTTCCAGGATGTCGTGAGCCTTCTCCGCGTTCGTTTTTTGGTCTATCAGCCCCAGCCTCTTCGATACGCGGTAGATATGCGTGTCGACCGGCATAGCGGGCATACCCAGCGCGAAACACAGCACGATGGCCGCGGTCTTGGGCCCCACGCCGGGCAGCGCCTTGAGCCACTCCTTCGCGTCGGCCAGGGGCATTTCGCCCAGGAATGACAGGTCGAACGACCCCACGTCTTCGGCCACCTTGTCCAGTATTGCCTTGATCCTGGGCGCCTTTACCCGCGCCAAGCCTCCCATCCGAATCGCGTCCTCAATCTCGTCGACGGGCGCGGCGGCTATGCCCTCCACGGTGCCGAACCTGGCCAGGAGGTTATTGAAGGCGCGCTCCGAATTGATGTCGGAGGTGTGCTGCGAGAGGATCGTGTAGACCAGCTCTGAGGCCGGGTCGTATCGGCGCTCCCGCTCGACCGGTCCGTACCGGTCTCCCAGGCGTTCCATCACGTCTTGCGCTGTGACTCGAGCCGGCTCGCTGTGAGACATTATTCCAAAACTTCCTTCAGACTCAGCGTACCCCACCCCGGGGCCGCCGCGTCGCGGCTAGCCTATCACACACAGGCGGACGCAAACAGGCCGGCCCTCGACCGGGCGCGAGAAATCTGGTCTCGTATGTCCTATACTAGACGGGCTGGCCGCTAGCGTGCGGTCGAGAAGGCCGGACCAGATTGAATCGAGTGACAGGATTGAATAAGCTCCGCTCCACATTCCAGGGTTTCGACTACGACTTCAACACCTTCCGCGGCGATGTCTTCGGCGGCGTCACCGCCGCGGTGGTGGGCCTTCCCGTTGCCATAGCGTTCGGCATCGCGTCCGGTCTAGGCGCCCTTGCCGGGCTGTACGGCGCCATCGCCGTCGGCTTCTTCGCCGCTGTGTTCGGGGGGACGCGCTCGCAGATATCCGGTCCCACCGGCCCCATGTCCGTCGCCATGGCGGTCATCGTCACGGCCAACGCAGACGACCTGTCCAAGGCGTTCACGATTGTCATTATGGCCGGCGCGATTCAGATAATGCTCGGCGTCCTCGGTGTCGGGCGATTCGTGTCCTTCACTCCGTACTCGGTCATATCGGGGTTCATGTCGGGTATCGGCGTGATCATCATGGTCATGCAGACGCTGCCCTTTCTCGGTACAGCGGTTGCCGCCGCCGGTCCTGCGGTAGTCATTGGACGCTGGCCGGACGCGATAAGCAACGTCAACTTGCACGCCCTGGCCATCGCCCTGGTCACCCTCGGCGTGTGCGTAGGTTGGCCCGCCAGGCTGGGCAGGTACGTGCCCGCCACGCTGGTGGCGCTCGTCGTGGGTACGATGCTGGGTCTGTTCTGGCTAATCGATGCGCCGGTCATCGGCGAAGTGCCGACCGGTCTGCCGGACCTCGTGCTTCCAGTCTTTACCGCGGACGCCATAGTGAGCGCGGTGCAACCCGCACTTGCCATCGCGCTGCTCGGTTCCATAGACAGCCTCCTGACGTCCCTGGTGGCCGACGCGATGACTCGAACGCGCCACAACGCCAACAGGGAGCTTATCGGACAGGGCATCGCCAATATGGTCGCCGGGCTCTTCCGGGCGCTGCCGGGCGCGGGCGCCACCCTGGGCACCGTCGTCAACCTGAGGGCCGGCGGACGCACCCAGGTCTCGGGCGTGGTGCGGGCCGGAATACTGCTCGCCCTCGTGCTGGGGCTCGGCCAGTACGTCGAAAAGATTCCGCTAGCGGCGCTCGCTGGAATCCTGATGAAGGTCGGTTGGGACATAGTCGACTGGCGCTTCATCAAGCGACTCCTCCACGTGCAGAGAGAGCACCTGATTGTGATGGTGACCACCATGGGCCTCACGGTATTCGTGGACCTGGTGACCGCCGTGGCGATTGGCCTGATAACCGCGGGCATGGCGAGCGCGCGCCAGTTCGAGCGCCTGGAGTTGGACAGCGTGATTTCGGTGCCGCTGCTCGACCAGACGTTCCTGGAGGAGGACGACCCGGAAGCGGACGACTTTGCCGCCCGTGTTGGTCTCGTGGCGCTGCGGGGCAGTTTCACAGTCGCGTCATCGATACGGCTGATCAACACTCTCAGCATCGACATTAGAGATCACGAGGTCGTCATTCTCGACTTTTCCGACACCGCATATGTGGACGACAGCGCCGCTCTGGTGGTCGAGCAGATGGTCGACACCGCCGTCGCCGAAGATACCGACTGCATAGTCGTCGGCCTCTCGGGCCAGCCCGCCCAGAACCTCCACGCGCTGAACGTTTTGCACAACATACCAGCGGACCAGTTCGCCGAGACCCTGGACGACGCCAGGGACATTTCCCGGCGGCTGCTCCAGGCGTCTGCTTAGCAGTCGGCCCAGCGATGTCGGTCTCTTTGCCTGTTTCGAGACAAATAATCCGCTTGACAACATTCTTCCGCGGGCTTAACTTCAAAAATTGACGGGCGAATACCTCGCGGAGAGTCTACACATGACCATTCAGAGCTGTTTCACGGAGCTATCAGACCAGTCGAAGCCGTTGCGCCACTCAGGGCTGCTTCAGCTTTCGGGCCTCACGTCGGACGATATCGCCGAGTTCAAGGCGGAGTGGGGTGGAGTCTGCGTTGACCGCAGGCGCGAGATTCTGGCCCGAATGATAGAACTGGGTGAAGACAACCTCGAGTTCGATTTCGTCCACGTTTTTCGCGCGTGCCTGACCGACACCGACGCGCACATCAGGGAGCAGGCGACGCGCGGTCTGTGGGACTCTGACGACCGCGTCTGCATCCGCCCACTCATCGCACTTCTTCAAAATGACCCATCGCCGAGGGTGAAGGCCGCGGCCGCGGCGGCGCTGAGCAAATTCGCCGCGATGGCCCAGGACAGCAAGCTGATAGCGCGTGACGGCGACCGCATACGCTCGGCTCTGCTCGCGGTGATCGATAAGGACGACGAACACCCGGAGGTACGAAGGCGCGCCATCGAGGCGGTGTCGCACTTCGACACACCCGAGGTCAGTGGGATCATCCTGTCCGCGTACTTCGACGGCGACCCGAAGCTGAAGCAGAGCGCCGTCTACGCGATGGGCCGCAGCTCCGATAGCCGCTGGCTACCCTACGTGCTCCGCGACGCACAGGACGACGATCCGGCGATTCGATACGAGGCCGCCAACGCCATAGGGCAACTCGGCGACGAGACGACCGTGCCCCACCTGATCATGCTTGTGAAGGACGACGACGACCAAGTGCAGCTATCGGCGGTGCAGGCGCTCGGAGCCATCGGCGGTATTCTGGCCAAGCAGGCGCTGATTCAGTGCATGAAGCTCGGCGACGAGGCGATGGAGGAGACGGCCAGAAACGCCCTGCGCAGCATCGAGTTCGACGAGGATCCGCTGGGCTTCCGCTTCCAGTAGTCTTTGCCCCCGTCACGAAACTGTTAGCCTGCTCCGCCACGAGGAAGTTGGCTCACTATCCCGGAGCGCGGGCGCCACTGTCGTACGCATCGAACGCCAGCGCCGCGGCGCCGAGCAGGCCCGCGTCATCGCCCAGATCCGACACCACCACCGGCGCTCCCCCTTCGTATGGGACGATGGCCCGCTCTTCGATGGCGCTTATTGCCCAGGGCAGCATCAGATCCATGCTCCCCAGCACGCCGCCTCCCAGCACCACGCGCTCAACGTCGAGCGCGTTCAACAGACTCAGAATCCCGACACCCAGGTGCGTGCCCGCGTCGCGCATGATTGAAAGCGCCAGGGGGTCGCCGTCTCTGGCGGCGTCGGCGACCGCCGGGCCGGCCACGCTCTCCGGTTCGTCGCCCGCGTACGTCGCGATCGAGCTGGGCTCCCCGGAGGCTAACCGCTCCCGGGCGATGCGGCCCAGCGCGTCGCCCGACGCGAGCATCTCCAGGCAGCCCCTGTTGCCGCAGAGACACGGCGGTCCGCTGTGGTCGATGGATATGTGACCCACCTCACCGGCGAATCCGCGCGCGCCCGTGTAAATCCGTCCGTCGATTACGATGCCGCCCCCGATTCCGGTGCCCACCGCCATGTACAGCAGGAAGCGGGCTCCCCGGCCTGCCCCGTAGGCGTACTCGGCCAGCGCCGCCGCGGTGGCGTCGTTTGCGTGCGACGACACCAGTCCCAGACGCCGCTCGAATGTCGGCTTTGCCGAAAATCCGTCCCACCCCGGCAGGTGCGGGGGATTGTAGATTGTGCCGTCTTCCGAGTTCGTGGGCCCGGCCTGCGCAACGCCGATGCCGGCTATCGACCGACGGTCTACGGGCGCGGCGGCGCGCTCCAGCTCCCGCACGAACAGTTCCAGCACGTGATCCCGCCCGCGCCAGGCCTCGGCGAGCACCGAGTTTCGGTATAAGATAGTGCCTTCGCGGTCGACGAGACCCACCCGGAGGTGGGTTCCTCCCAGGTCCGACGCCAGGGCATATTGAGTCATGGCTCTCCTCGCACAGTCCGGGGCGTGTGTGCCCCTACAGGTGTGGAGACATATTATAGTGTCGTGCACGCGACATGGCGTGCGCACCCGGCCTTTGGCGCGGCGCTCCCTCGTGGAGCGGTGGGGCAGCAGGAGAGAATAGTGCAGGGTAGACTGGAACGCCTGGCGACACGGATTCGCGATGGCGCGCGGCTTGCGGCCTGGCGGAGCATGACCGGCGGCTCCTCCGCGTTTACGATCGAGTTGAAGCTGCGGCTCACGAATGGAAACTCAGAGTTCGTGGTGCTGCGGCGATACGGGCCGCGGGACCTGCGGCAGAACCCCCGCGTCGCGGAGTGCGAGTATCGCTTGCTGGGCGTAGCCTCGCGCTTGGGCCTGCCCGTCCCCGGTCCCGTCCTGCTCGGCGAACCGGACGAGGACTGGCCCACACCATTCGTGGTGATCGAGCGTGTCGACGGCGAGCCGGACCTCGCTCCGGCTGACCTCGACGGCCACCTTCGCCGGCTGGCGAATGCGCTCGTCGCGATACACGGCGTGGACCCGCGGGCTGAGAGACTTGGCTTCCTGCCGTCACAAGCAGACTCACTTGCCGGCGTCGTGAAAGAGCTTTCCCACGACGTGGACGACTCTCTCATTCAACACAGAATCGCAGACGCGCTGTCCGCCGTCTGGCCTCCGCCCAGGCGCAACCGGCCTACGCTGCTGCACGGTGATTTCTGGCCGGGCAACGTGCTGTGGAAGAACGGTGAGCTCGCTGCTGTCATCGATTGGGAGGACGCGAAGACAGGCGACCCACTGTCGGACCTGGCCAACGCCAGGCTGGAATTGCTCTGGGCATTCGGTTGGGATGCGATGCGCGACTTCACTCGCATGTACCTGCACGCCGCGCGGGTGGACGACGCGAGCCTGCTATACTGGGACCTGTTCGCCGCTCTGGTGTTCGCATCCAACTTCGAGGGGATTGCCGAGGGATGGACTTCCGCGCCCATGCCGGGCCGGGCAGCGGACGCATCCGAGTTGCGGGAGAGGCTCCGGCAGTTCGCGGATTCCGCCCTCTCGCGGCTATAGCCCACTCTCCCAAGACTGGGAGACGGTTAAAAGCCCTCCCAGAGCTGCCGAAAGGGGCCAGGGCTGAGAGAGCGCGCCTCGGCAGGCGGCGTTCGAAAGGAGCGATGCAGATGAACTTCAGTTCGCGGCGGTCCAACGTCGTGGCCCGCAACGGCATGGTAGCGACCACTCAGCCGCTGGCCGCGATGGCGGGTGTGCGGATGATGATGCGGGGCGGCAACGCGGTGGACGCCGCGGTCGCCACGGCCGCGGCTCTCAACGTGGTTG
Source organism: Dehalococcoidia bacterium (assembly GCA_965203135.1). Lineage (GTDB taxonomy): Bacteria > Chloroflexota > Dehalococcoidia > Lucifugimonadales > CATOSD01 > CATOSD01. The sequence goes on from CBDBBO010000001.1 coordinate 276,199, forward strand.
AGCCGCACTCCACAGGCGTGGGCGGCGACGCATTCGCGCTGGTCTGGCTTGCGGACGAGAAGCGCGTCCTCGCCCTCAATGCCAGCGGGCGTGCACCGCAAGCGGCCTCGCGGGACGAACTGCTGGCGAAGGGCCTGCCGGCCATCCCGCCGACCAGCGCCTACTCCGTCACCACGCCCGGCGGCGTCGCCGGATGGGAGGCCGCGCTGGAGCGCTGCGGCACGATGACGCTGGCCGAGGTGCTGGAGCCGGCCATCGAGTACGCGGAGGGCGGATACCCCGTGTCTGAGATCATCAGCGGCCACTGGGCCGCCAACACGCCCAAGCTCCTCCAGCACCCCTCCGGCGCCGAGCTACTGACCCACGGGCGCGCGCCCGCGCCGGGCGAGGTGGTGCGCCTGCCGGAGCTCGCCGGCACGCTGCGCGCCATCGCGGAGGGCGGCGCAGACGCCTTCTACAGGGGACCGCTGGCCGAGCGCATATCTGCCCACGTCCAGAAGATGGGCGGTTGGCTCACGGCGGACGACATGGCCGCCAACGAGCCCGAGTGGGTGGAGCCGGTCAGCGTGGACTACCGCGGCGTTACCTGCTGGGAGTGTCCTCCGAATAGCCAGGGCGTGAACGCCCTCATGGCGCTCAACCTGGTGGAGGGTTTCGACCTGCCCAGAATGGGCTTCCAGTCTGCCGATGCCTACCACCACATGATCGAGTCGATGCGGCTGGCGTTCGCGGACGGCCTGCACTACGTCAGCGACCCGTCGGTCGTCGACGTGCCTGTGGACCGGCTGCTGTCCAAGGAATACGCGGAGGAGCGCCGTCGCCTCATTTCGGACGAGCGCGCGATGGCGCTCGCGCCTGCCGGATCGGTTCCTGTCCATTCGGACACCGTGTACTTGGCCGCCGCCGACGGAGAGGGCAACGCCTGCTCGTTCATCAATAGCGTGTTCCAGGGATTCGGATCGGGCATCGTGGCGCCGGGCACCGGCATCGCGCTGCACAACCGTGGCGCGTCGTTCTCGCTGGACCCTGCTCACGCCAACTCGCTCGAACCGGGCAAGCGGCCTTTCCACACGCTCATTCCCGGCATGGCGACCAGGGACGGCGAGCTGTGGCTGACCTACGGCGTCATGGGCGCGATGCAGCAGGCGCAGGGCCACCTGCAGACGGTGGTGAACATGGTGGACTTCGGCCTGGACCCGCAGACCGCGCTGGACGCGCCGCGATTCAGCGTGCGGCTGGGGCAGGGGATTGCCGTCGAGAGCACCGCGCCCGTGGACGCCATACGCGGCCTGGCCGCGCGGGGCCACCGGCTGATGGTGGAGCGACCCCACGGCCTGCTGTACGGCAGCGGCCAGGTCATCGAGCGCGAGCCCGACACCGGCGTGCTGCGCGGCGGCAGCGAGCCACGCGCCGACGGGTTCGCCATCGGTTGGTAGCGGCTAAGCCCTCTTTTCAGGTTCCCAGTTACAGCCTTGTGGCTCAACCGGCCTGACACGTCGATGGCGTGAGTCTGCTCTTGTACAAGTCGTCGACAAGGGCCTTCTTGTAGAGCTGGTCCAGGGCAACACGCTTGTTCTTGTGAGCGCCGGCGAAGACTCGTCACTCCCACGGTAGCCTTTCTCCGTGGGAACGGGGAGCGGGATTCCAAAGGCTCGAGCGCGAGAACGGCCTCGACTCAGAAGGCAGTCCGATTGCATTGTTCAAGGCTCGCGGGCGAGGGCGAGCAGCACCTCATCCCCCGCTTTCGCGAGGGCAGGCTCCAGCCCTCTCCCATCAAACGCGTGATGCATATTAAAGTGGCCGATATGCCTGTTTAGGGCGGTTTTCGGGCCAAAAGCCGCCAACTTGGCGGGTGCTAGGGCTGTGCTGAGTCGAAGGTGGTGCCTAAACCTCAAAAAAGGGCCATCAAACTCGGTTATCCACATCAGCCTGCTTCTTGTGTGGTAGTTCCACAAGTCTAATTTGCATCACACGTATCAAGGGAGAGGGGACAAGCGGTAGTGGCGGCGCGGCAGGGCCGGGACTGGCTTGCGCGGCGGCCACGAGGACAGGCCGCGCAGCACCTCTCGACCTGCTGCCGCGTGATTGGGCCGGGGACGCCGTCGGCAAGATGATGCGGAACCGGGACCGGAACTCCGCGCCGGCCTTGCGGCGTGCGCGGTACGGGTCCCGGACGGCTTTTCGCTCGCTCACCCACATTCCAGCTTCATCCTCACCCCGGCGCTCTCCCATCGAGGGAGAAGGGACGAGCGGAAGGGTAGGGATGGGCGGGTGACGAACTACCAAGCGGAGTAGCGTCCGGGCAGTGGCAGTGGCCAAACTGCCGGGTGGGACAATTCAGCTAGAAAAAAGTGTCCCGTTTCGTTTCTTTTGTTTTATCTCCTCGGATTTCGTAGCTGGGCGGTGGCCAGTGGCCAGTGTTCGGTGGTTTGTTATGAAGGGAGCGTAGCACGGATGTACTGGGCTGTCAAGGGCCCTGCCGCCGCCCCTGGATTCTCGCTCCCAGTTTTCGCGGGGGCAGGGAGTGGCCGTCGAGAGCACCGCGCCGGTGGACGCCATACGGGGCCTGGCAGCGCGGGGCCATCGGCTGGTAGTGTCTACCCGAGGTCTTCCATCACCATGTCGGCGACGTCGTTGCCCATGCGCACGCTGTAGTTGGTGCCGCGGTCCTCAGGGTAAATCTGAGTGGTGTTCGCCAGGTACAGCCTGCCTATCGGCGTGCGGTGCGAGGGGATGCGCGACGAGTAGTTGACGCCAATTATGGGCTGCGCGGCGTCGACGCGGTGGTGGTAGCTCTCTACTATCCACGAGCGGTCGAAATCCGCGTTTATATTGCGCAGATGGGGAAGGTACGTCTCCAGGAGCTCGTCGTGGCTCATCCCGTACATTGGGTCGTCCGTGGTCAGGTAGTTGGACAGGTAGACCACGTGGTTGCCGCCGTAGTGTTCCGGCCCGATCAGGTTGGTGTGCTCGATGACCCCGACGAAGGGTATCGAGCGGTCGGCCACGTTCAGCCAGTAGACCCGCGACAGCGGCCTGCGCAACACGAGCACGATGAGCACGGCGGCCATGTAGTCCACGCCCGCCAGCCGGTCCAGGTAGTCCTGCGGCAGCCCGGGGGCGATGCGCGGGAAGATGTACGACGGCGTTGTTGCGATCACCGCGTCGTACTCCCTTCGCTCCGTGGGCGAGCCGCCTACCGACACTTCCAGTCCCCGAGCCGCGCCGTCCTCGACCACCACGCCGTCCACCGACGCCGATAGCTTCACTTCGCCTCCCTGCTCCTCGACGCGTTGGGCGAGCACCTCGAATATCTCGGCGAAGCTGCCGATGGGGTAACCCAGCTTCTCCTTGACCATGCCTTTACCCCGCGAGGCGACCCGCGTTTGCACTTTGCCCCACACCCAGGGCATGCCAACCTCGGCGTAGTGAGCCTCCCCGAACTTGCCGCGAAGCATCGGCCCCCAGAAAACCTCGTATGGCCGCCGCCCCGCGTGCTTGCGGAGCCAGGCGTCCGCGGTGACGCCCTCGTAGCCGCGCCAGTCGCGCTTGCGCTGCAGGTACAGCGTCACTAGGCCCAGGCGGAAGCGGTCGAACAGGCTCAGCGGCGTGAACCTCAGCAGGTCCATCGGCGTCACGAAGTCGTAGATCCTGCCGTCGTACAGCGTGCCTACGGTGGAGTCGATCCACCGGATCTGGTGGCCCAGGCCTATCTCGTTCACCAGGTCAATGATGTCGGTGTCGTTGGTGAACCAGTGATGGTAGCCGCGTTCCAGCCGAGCGCCTCCAACGTCAAACGTGGACGCCTGCCCGCCCAGGAACGGCGCGCGCTCGAAAACCTCCGCGACGTGGCCGCTCTGGCCCAGCCGGTAGGCGGCGGCGAGTCCCGCCGCTCCCGCGCCGATGACGCCCACCCTCATCGCGCGTCGCCTTCGTCCGCGCCGTCGGAGACGCGCGCTCCCGCCGCGTCCCGCGCCGTGTCCGCTCCGCCGCGCGACAGCCTGTGCAGCGAGACGTTGTTCGCCCACAGGTACACCTGCCCGAGCAGGATCGTCGGCATGAGCAGCGCGAAATGTGACACCGCCGCGAATCCCGCAGCAGTCGACTTGTCCACCACTGCCAGCGGAAGCAGCACGAGCGTCTCCCTCGCCAGTATCTCGAACAGGCCGATACCGCCCGGCGCGGACGGAATGGAGCTCCCGATGTTGGCAACGGCGGTGACCAGCACAACCGCTACCGCCAGGTCCGCGAGATTCGCGTACAGGACGTCCAGGCCGAACGCGAACCCCACGAAGAAGAACAACCCCGCCTCGAACAGCCATATCGGCGCCGAGAGCGCAAAGAGGCCCGCCAGCTTTTGCGGGCTGCGAAGCGGCAGCAGCCCAACCATGAACATGTCCAGCAGAATCTCCAGCCTTGCCGAGAATCGCGCTGGAAGCGGCCGGATGACGGCGAGGCCCAGCGCCCGGGTGCGCGCCGGCTGGTACGCGAACAGCAGCAGCGTACCAAACGCGGCGATGAACAGCGCGCCCAGTCCGGCCACGAACAGCGGCCACGCGATCCGCGCGCTGTCGCCGAGCGCCTCTACCACGCCCGACAGCGGCACGAACGCGGCGATGGCGGCGATGAAGAACAGCAGCGTCAGGGCGTCCATCACGCGCTCGATCAGCACGGTCACCAGCGCCGACGTCTTGCTGATGTGCTCCCGCTCGCCGACGTAGTAGCTGCGCACCAGCTCGCCCAGCCGCATGGGCAGCAGGTTGTTCGCCATGTATCCCACCACCACCACCGGAAACAGTCTGCCCACCGATATCTGGCGAATGTGGCCGAGCATCATCTTCCATCGCAGCGTGCGGAAAAGAAGCGAGACGAAGTACATCGCGACCGCCGGGCCGAGGAACCAGTAGTTGGCGTGCGCCAGCTCGCTCCACAGCCGGCGCAGGTCCACCGTAAACAGGAAGATCCCGAGCAGCACGACGCTCAGGGCCAGACCTATCCACAGCTTGCCGTTGCTCAGCATGGGGAGGCTACTGCTCCGCGCGGTACTCGATGGGCAGGTCGCGCGCCACGTACAGGTAGGAGTCCTCGCTCCCCAACTGGTCGCGCACGCCCTCCCTGTGCATGAAGTAGTCCATCGCCCTGCGCCACGCCTCCCTGTCCGTGAGCGATCCGAGTATCTTGCCCGGCGTCAGCCCGCGGTACGTCGTTTCCGGGAACCACCAGCGGTGGCGGACGCGCTGCGCCTCGCCGTATTCGGCGGACGCCAGCGTGTCGTTTATGTGGCCGCGATTGTTGCGGTGCACCACCACCAGGGGCGGCTTGTTCGGCCCTTCCATCTGGTCTGGGCTGAACTGCACGAACCTCACGCTGTCCCGGCCTCGCAGGTACCACACCCACGGCCAGCTGAACCCGCTGGTGGTGTCGATCGCGATGGTCTGGCCGGTGCCGGCGCGCTCGATCTCCCCAAGCAGCCGCGTCACGTCGGGCGACGTCTGGGTGTACACCAGCATCTCCACCGGCACATCGCCGTTGTCGTAGCTCGCGCGGACTCCGGTGCGCACCGTGAGCACCAGCAGCACGGCGACCACCGGCAGCAGCGCGAATCCCGCTGAAGCCCGCCACCCGAACCGCCTGGCCAGGAACGCCCCCGCCGCGGTCAGCGCGACAAGCCCCACGACGATCATCGTCAGTTCGACCGGCCCGGACGCCGAGCCTTCCCCAACTCCGAAGAACGCCAGCAGCCACAGCAGCCACAGCGCGGCGGGCACGATGGCGGCCAGCGACAGCGCGCCGCTGCGCACCAGCCACCGCCAGTTGATCGACTCCACCACCTCGCCCAGGAGCTTGCCCGAAACGATAATCAGCGGCAACGTCACGTTCACGAGCAGCCACGGCATCTTCTCGCTGGCGACGGTGTATGCGCCGAAGGTGGCGACCGACCAGAAGAGCAGGAACCAGGTGAACGCCTCGCCGCGAAGGTCGTACCCCTCTTCGCTGTACAGGCCCCTGAGCAGTCTAAAGAGCCAGTATCCGCCCGCCACCAGCGCCAGCAGCAGCGGCAGGAACTCGTACAGCGACGTTATCACGAGGTAGTAGTGCCAGGGCTGGTTGCCGCGCGCCACGTCCTGCTGCACTATCCAGTACCCCAGCGAGCGCCAGATCCCCGTGAGCAGACCGGCCGGATTCGTGAAGAACGTGGAGTACAGCAGCACCCATATCGCGTAGAAGATGGCCGCGCAGCGCCACCACACCGGCCACGCCCAGCGCGCGCCCGCGTACACCGACGCCCCCAGCAGCCCGGTGACCACCAGCGCCGCGATCGTCAACCCGCCGCCGGTCGGCGCCCCGATGGCGGGCGACCCCACCGGGCTGGCCAGCACGAGTCCCGTATCCCGCAGAAGCTGCGTGTCCTGGAGCAGCCCGATCATCGCCGCCCACTGTGGCAGCGTCAGCGTAGCCAGCAGCACCAGCAGCGTGCCCTCGCGCTTGCCCAGTTCGTGGCGAGACCGCCACGCGGCGCGCCACATCCCGCGAGCGAATGCCCACAGTGCGGCGGGCGTAGAGGTGCGTCCGTCCGCCGTCGGCATATCCGCGAGCGCCAGCGGCGGCAGCACCAGCCGGGCGACCAGGAACGCGCCGAACATGCCCGTGATGATGAACGCCGTCTCCTTGGTGGCGAACGCCAGCGCCAGCAGCGCCGCGGCGGCGTACAGGTAGCGGTGCTTCCCCTCGTCCACATACCGCCAGGCGCACGCGACCAGTCCCAGCGTCCAAACGGCCATCAGGATGTCGTTGCGCGAGAAGCGGCTGAAGTACAGCATCGCCGGCGACGCCACAAGCATCGCGGACGCGAACAGCGCGCCCAGCCTGCCCATGCGTCCGCGCAGCAGGAAGGGCATCGCCACCAGCGCGATTCCGGCCACGGCGTACAGCAGCCGCGACGTGTAGTCGCTGTCGCCCAGCACCAGGAACACCGCGGCGGTCGCCTCGAATTGGAACGGCCCGTGCATCATCGGGTCGTGCCTGTAGCCGGACCCGTTGGAGAGAATCCACGAGTAGTAGGCGTGCAGGCTCTCATCGTGGTGGATAGCCCGCGACCCCAGGTCCCACAGCCGGCTCGCCGCCGCCGTCAGCAGCAGCGCGGCATACGCCGCCAGCTCCCACCACCGCACCGGCAGTCCGTCCTCCGCGTCGGGACGCCGAAGGCGGTCGGTCGCTTTACCTAGTATGTCCCTGATCTGTTCCAAGCGAATTCCTATGACCTGAACGCCCTGTGTGTGTAACGCCTTTACGGACGCGCCGTTAGCGTTCTCAGCGCGGAAGCCTGTAGATGATGACCCCACCCTGGCTGAAGGCGACGTCCATGAACTCCGCGAACTTCGCGGCGCCCTCCTCGCCGTACTTGTCGCGCTCCCTCGGCCCTACGTACACCAACTCCACTCCGTACTTGTCGAGGATGCGTTGCGCCTCCGAGACGTCCTGCGTCGTGTAGGCTAAATCCACGTCGGCCTGCCTCTCCGTGATGAGCGTGGTCTCGCCCCGCCACTGCGCCTGATGTCCCGGCCAGTTCAGCGGCGTCGGCACACCCGCGCCGCGCGAGATCAGCCCCGCGTCGTGCCACTCCCCCACCGCCTCCAGGATCACCGCGTCCCCGGCGTTCTTCCTCAGGTACTCGATGGCCTCCAACTCCGCCTCGTTGCCGTATCGCAGGTAGGCCAGCCCGTCCAGCGTCTGCTGTCCTCCCGGCGGCCCCGCCTTGCTCGCGGCGGCGGCGGGCGCGTAGTACAGCGCGCCCAGCAGCAGCGCCGCGAACACCGCCGCCCACAGCGTAGTGAGCGCGCGCCGACCGGGACGCTGACTGGCTCTCAGCGACGCCCAGAAGTATATTGCGAAGCCCGAAACCGTGGCAAGAATCACCCATGCCTGGTAGTAGAGCTTGAACACCGTGTTCATGCGCTCGCTGGGCGGACCGAAGGAGTCGTCTACGTACAGCAGCTCCGGCCCCATTATGAGCAGCAGCCCAAACGACGCGGCCAGCATGACGAACGCCGCGACGCTTTCCGACTCCTCCCTCGCTAGCCAGAGCGCCGCGTATACGGCCATGCCGATCAGCACGGCGAACGGCAGGACGTGGAAGAGCCGACCCACGACGACGCCCAGGCTGTCGTGGCCCGCCGAATAGAGCGCCGTCCACACGACGAACGGAGCGAGCGCCGCGAACAGCGCCGCCGCGGTCATGCGGAGCCAGTCCTTCGTCAGCGTGGTGCGCCAGAACACCGCCACCACCATCGGCGCCACCGCGACGAGCAGCAGCCCCCAGATGGCGAACAGGTGCACCGGACGGGAAGATGCCCACGACACCGCGCCTATCCCGCCGACGCCTGCCCTGAAGGTGAGATAGTAGGGCAGGAAGAGCACCAGCGCCAGGGCCAGCACCGTCAGGGCCGAAGATCCCGCGCTCAGCGCCGCGCTCCAGGACAGCCCCAGCCCGGAGGCGCAGGCCCGCAGCAGCGCGACGCACGCGATCAGCGCCCAGAACACCGGCAGGTCCCACATGTTCGTGAACGCCAGCGCCCCCAGCAGCACGCCCAGCACCACGACGTCCAGCGCGCTCCGCCAGTGGCTCCAGAACATCCCCGGGTAGGGCGTCCGGTAGAGGTTCAGCGCCGCGCCCAGGAGCATCGCCACCAGTGGAATCGACATGACGTGCGGGTGCAGGTCCCCCAGCATGAAGCTGAAGAACGGGAACTCCTGGATGGTGTAGTCGAGGCTGGCGCCGGTCTCGCTGAAGGTGTTTATCACGCGAGTGGCGCCGAACCACCACCAGGTCTCCTCCGGTCGCCAGGTCCCCGTGGTGCTTTCGATAGGCCATCCCAGGCCGTCTATGGCCAGCCAACTCCAGAAGGTCTCGGAGCCTACCGCGTTGGCGTGCATGAACTCGAACACGCCCGCCAGGTTGCCCGCCACAACCGCCAGCAGCGCCGCGACTCCCCCTCCGACCAGCGCCAATGACAGCCGGTCGGAGTCCGCCCGCACCAGGTTGTACGCCATGCCCGCCACGCCCAGCGCGGCGAGCGCGGGCACGAGCGCCATGGCGAGGTTGTACGCCACGGCGGACTGAACAGCCGCGAGCTGGGCGAGCGTGCCCATCGTCCAGTAGCCGAAGTAGTAGTAGCTCACGGGCTGCCCGCTCAGCCAGAGGTCCTCCGGCGCCCCCGTCTCGGTGCGCATCGAGGCGTTCAGAAACATCAGGTCCATCGGCTGCTCGGTGTGGTTTATGGACGGATCAAGCGACCGGAACACCGCCCACACCGCGAACACCGCCAGGAAGAGCGCCTCTCCCGCGATGAGCGGGACGCGCTCGCGCGATACGAACTCGATCAGCTCGTCGCGCTTCCACCACGCCCACAATCCCGACAGCGCCGCCAGCACGACGACGATGGCCGCGATGGTGACGCCGTTGCTGGGCAGGGCGTGCGCCTGGCTGAGCGCCCATGACAGGTAGGCGACGAGAACGATGCCGAGAGGCCTGCTGAGGCTGTAGCCCCTGTCGGCGAGCCTCGGAAACAGGAAGTAAGCGAGCGGAAAGGCGGCCAGGCCGATGACCTGGACCGCCAGCAGCCACGAAAGGATGTCAACCATTATTCAATTATATACGCAAAATCTGCTCAATTCTGCTACATTCTGCCAATTCCGTAGCTGGGGGCACCGGCGGCGGTGCTCAATTCTGTAATGCCGGGGTGGGCAATTCAGGGCATAAGCGTCACGTCGCGTGGCAGAAGAGGACAGGGGACGGACGGGCCGACCGGCCCTGTCTTCGCCGCCATAGGGCACCCACAGGGGACGCCACTACGGATAGGTGGGGCGGGTCGGTCCCGCGGGCGGGTTTGAAACCCATTCGGCAAGCTCAGGGCAGGCTCCGCCCCTACCGTATGGGATGATAGCACGTATGTGCGCACGACGCAATGGGGGTTGTGAAAGTGCGGAATCAGGGCCGAAATCGCGGGATGAAGGCGAATTTTTGGGGAGAAATTGCGCACGAATGGGAACTGGTGGGGCGTGGGTGAGAATGGATGGCGCATGGCTGGGAACGGGTGGCGCGGGAAAGTGACGCTTTTTTCGGGGTGCGGGGGAGCGAATGGGTCGGGTGTGGGCGAGGGGAGGGCGGCTCTCGTTCTTTTGGGGACGCTCTCTGCATCCCCTGTGGTAACCTACGCCCACACCAGACCCAAGGAGATTCCCATGACGAGAGACGAGATCGACGAGTTCCTGGGCCGGCCGCTGGTGGGCGTCATCACCACCATCGACGCCGAGGGGCGACCGCGCGCTACGCCCATCTGGTACGAGTGGCGGGACGGCGCGGCCTACATGTTCACGAGCCGCGACTCGCTCAAGTGGCGCAACCTGGAGCGCAATCCCCACGCCAGCCTGTGCGTGGACTGGCGCGAGCCGCCGTACGCCGCCGTCACCATGGACGGCCCGGCGCGCGAGGTCGACGTGGACCTGTACGAGCTTGTGCTGGGCATGGCGCTGCGCTACTACGGCGAGGAGCAGGGTAGGGAGTTCGCGGAGGAGTATCGGAACGCGCCGCCAAGCGTCGTCGCGTTCGCGCTGACGCCGCGCCGCATCGGGTCCTTCCGCTCCTAAACAGCGCTTGCGCAAGTAGTGCCTGACTTTGAACAGACTTCGTGGCGCTAGGTAGCACGAATACTCAACACGAGAGAAATCAATGGGGAATCACTGTCAGACCACTCGAATTTCCCCTAGAAGTAAAGTAAGGAGCCTTATATACTGAACGTAGATGGTGCCCCTGGCCGGGTTTGAACCGGCTGCCTCCCGCTTAGTAGGCGGGCGCTCTCATCCTCATGAGCCACAGGGGCGCTTTCTTAGGCCCCAGTCTCGGCCGCCTGCTAGTGGATTCGGGACTGGGGCCATGTTTATGCTACGAGATAAATCGCTTCACAATCAAGCAGAGAATGGGTCACGATTTGTGAAAAATTGCTGAGGCACACTTCAAACCCATACACTACTCTTGCGCGGCTTACTGGTAGACCTGTGAGCCACTGTATAGAATGGGTACCGGATGGCTCAGGCTACCCTTAAGGCTTGATTATGGACTACATTGACACAATATTTGTGGGCGATTGCGAGGAGGTTCTTGCTGACCTGCCCGATGACTCTATTGACCTGATTTTCACGTCGCCACCCTATGCGGATCAGCGCAAACGAGTCTACGGAGGGATTCATCCCAATCGCTACGTGGACTGGTTCATGCCCAAAGCGGACCAGTTCCAGCGTGTCCTCAAGCCATCCGGCACGTTCGTGCTCAACATCAAGGAGCGGGTTGTTAACGGAGAGCGCCACACTTACGTCATAGAGTTGATACTTGCTATGCGTAGGAGAGGCTGGCTATGGACCGAAGAGTTTATGTGGCACAAGAAGAACTCCTACCCCGGCAAGTGGCCAAATCGTTTCCGTGACAACTGGGAGCGCCTGATACAATTCAACAAGCAAAAGAAATTCAACATGTACCAGGATGCCGTAATGGTGCCTGTTGGAGGCTGGGCCAAGGATAGACTGAAGCACCTCAGCGAAACCGACAAGACTAGAGACGAATCTCGAGTGGGCAGCGGATTCGGCAAGAACGTATCCCACTGGGTTGGCCGCGACCGAGTGTATCCCAATAATGTCATACACATGGCCACCGAGTCGTCGAACAAGAACCATAGCGCCGTGTTTCCGGTCAGTTTGCCTTCTTGGTTTGTTCGACTATTCACTCAGCCTGGCGACGTCGTTTTGGACCCCTTCATCGGATCCGGCACAACCGCCGTGGCTGCGGCATCGCTGGGCAGGCGCTTTGTTGGTATAGACACAAATGCCGAATACGTGGAACTTAGTCGTGAACGGCTTAGGGATTTGCAGAGCCGCTTTTCTGCAATGAAGGAAAAGGGTGAACCATACGTCGGTTCGACCGGCGTCCGTTGAGGAGGCGGCCGTGGAGCCTCTAGACATCACATTAGTCGAAGCATTCGTCAACGAGAACATCGCTGACTTCCATTTGAGGCGCCAAAACTCTCTGGAAAGCCTCACTCTTCGCAGGTTGCTCAGAAAGAACCCGTACCTTCTCAAAGCGAAGAATGTTATGTCTGCATCTGAGTTGATCAACGGACTGTTAGTGGCGTTCCTGTCTTCATCCGAGGAGCAACTCTTTGGTGGCTTTCTGGAAGAACTTGCGGTCTTTGTTGCTGAGCAAACCTCAGGCGGGCATAAGTCCACCGCGGCTGGTGTGGACCTCGAGTTCTTCAACCGGAATGTCAACTACGTCGTGTCGATAAAGTCTGGGCCCAATTGGGGAAACAGTTCACAGCATAACCAACTCGCAAGTGACCTGAGGGACGCGGTCACGAGGCTTAGGCAGTCGAGAAGGGGAGCCAATGTTCAACCGGTGCTGGGCATCTGCTACGGCAAGACGAAGACAGCGCACATGAACCGGGGATACCTCAAAGTGGTAGGGCAAAACTTCTGGTATCTGATTAGCGAGAACAGGGAACTCTACACGGACATTATTGAGCCTATCGGGTACAAAGCGAAAGAATTCAACGACCAGTTCTTGGCGGAGAAAGCCAGCATTGAGAATCGGCTGACCAAGTTGTTCGTCGACGAGTACTGCACGGAGTCCGGTGCGATAGATTGGCCCAGGCTAGTTCGTCTGACCTGCGGTAACTATGACATGGACGAATTCATGCCGTCTTAACCACCCCCTTCACTCCTGGAACAGGCCGTCGGCGAACGCCTGCGGGTCGAACGCGGCCACGTCCCCGGGGCGCTCGCCCGTGCCCACGTACAGCACCGGCAGGCCAAGCTCGTCCGCCACGGCGATGGCTATGCCGCCCTTGGCCGTGCCGTCCAGCTTCGCAAGGAACACGCCGTCGCACTTCACCGCGTCCACGAACGCGCGCGCCTGGTAGAGCCCGTTCTGTCCGGTGGTGGCGTCCAGCGTCAGCAGCACGCGCTGGGACTCCTCTTCCACCTGGCGGGACAGCGCCCGCCGGATTTTCTTCAACTCTTCCATCAGGTTGGACTTGGTGTGAAGACGACCCGCCGTGTCGATGATCACCACGTCCACGCCGCGCGCCCGCGCCGCGCTCAGGGCGTCGAACGCCACGGACGCCGGGTCCGCGCCGGGCCGGTGCGCCACCACGTCAACGTCCAGCCGGCGGCCCCACTCCTGTAGCTGGTCTATGGCCGCGGCGCGAAAGGTGTCGGCTGCGCCCAGCAGCACGCTGCGGCCCTCCTCCAGGTAGGCGCTGGCCAGCTTGGCGATGCTGGTGGTCTTGCCCACGCCGTTCACGCCCACCACCAGCAGCACCAGCGGCGGCTTCACGGTCTCCATCTGCGGCGCGGCACCGCCGGCCTGGAGCAGAAGCGATATCTCCTGCTTGAGCATCTCCAGCGCCGCGGCGGGATCGGAGACAGACTCCCGCCTGACCCTGTCGCGCATCCTGTCCAGGATCTTCTGCGTCGTCGCGACGCCCACGTCCCCGAGGATGAGCGTCTCCTCCAGCTCGTCCCATAGCTCGTCGTCGATGCGGGAGCGCCGAAACAGCGTCGTAACCTGGCCGAACCACGAGCGACGGGTGCTTTCGAGCGCGGCGTCTGTCTTCTGCTTGTCCTTCTGTTTGTCTCTGCCGAATAGACCTCTGAGCAATTACCTCACCAACCTGACAGTGTCGTTTGTGGGTAGAGGTTAGCACGACCCAGGGTGCCCAACAAGCGAAAGGGGCGCCTCGGCCGTCATAGAGTGCCCGATCTAGATTTCTCGGCTACGCTCGAAATGGGAAAGGGCCGCTCGAAATGGGAAAGGGGCGCTCGAAGTGGGAAGGAGCGCTCGAAATGACAGAGGGGCGCTCCGCGCGGTGCGGAGCGCCCCTCTTTTCGTTTTGGTTAGCTTTGGTTCACACCGGGTCATGAAGACCCCGGGCCCACTCTAGCGGAGGAGGAGGTAGCCCGCCTCCTGCTTGGTGGCCTGCACGAAGTCCTTCCTGGCCTCGTCGTACGTCGGCTCTCCCGCCAGACCGCGCTGGTGGACGCTGTTCAGGTAGGCGTCGAGCCCGCTGGGCTTCGTCACCTGGTGAACCAAATCTACAATCCTCTTCGGCAGCATTTGTACCTCCCTGGGGTTATCCCGTTGCTGCTTGTTCGCCGCTCTTGTTCTACTGCCTGAATTGTACAGCCGAACACAGTATCCTGTGAAGCCATGTGTTATGATACTGAAAATCCGTTTGCATAATACTATACAGAGGAGCCGAGACATGGAATTGCGCGAGCTGAGGAGCTTCTGCATGGCGGCCAGACTGAGGAGCATGTCGAAGGCGGCGGAGCGTCTGGACCTGGGCCAGCCGACGGTCACCAGCCACGTGCGCAAGCTGGAGGAGGAGCTGGGCATGACCCTGTTCGACCGCCTGCGCCGCCCGATACTGCTGACGCTCGCGGGCGAGAAGCTCGCCGAGCTGGCCACGCCGCTGGTCGAGGGCATCGACTCGCTCGCGGAGCTGGCCTCGGCTGCCGAGTCGAGCGGCGCGGTGTCCATAGCCTCCACGCCCGACATTATCCCGCACACGCTGCTCAGGGTCGTGAGGGCGTATCTCGACGTGAACCCACACGCCCACCTGCACGTGCGCTCCGGCACCCGCCAGGCCGTTCTCCAGATGGTGCGCGACGGCGAGGTGGACATGGGCATCGTGCAGCACGCCGAGAGGAGCGAAGACCTGGCGTTCGAGGGGTTGTTCGTCTACGAGAACGTGCTCATCGCGCCCAAGGGCCATCCCCTTCTGTCCGAGGAGTTGACGTCGCTGGAGCAATTGGCGCCATACCCGCTCATCCTTATGCGTGGAGAGTCGCAGACGCGGGAGTTCCTGGAGAGGGAGCTGTCGCGCCGCGCGCTCGAGTACGAGGTGCCGCTGGTGCTGGACAGCATGGACATGATCAAGAAGTACGTGGCGCTCGGCATGGGCGTTTCGGTCGGCCCGCGCCTGGCGATAGAGCCGGAGGACGAGCGGGACCTGGGAGTGGTGAGCCTGGCCAACCTTCTGCCGGTGGACCAGGGAGGAATCGTCGCGCTGGAGGGAAAGACGCTGTCCACGCCCGCGAGGAGGTTCATCACCACGATGCGCGCCGAGCTTCGCCGGCGTCCCGCGGGCTGGTGAGCGGGGCTAGTTCAGCGTCCCGCCGGGCCGGAAGCCCACCAGCGTGGCCGTAACCACCTGGCGATAGTCGTAGTACGGGCGGTTGGAGCACGTCACCAGGGTTATGGTCGCGCCCGCGGAGTCGTGCAACCGAAGGTTGGAGTGGTGCAGGACGCGCGACTCCACGACCTGGTACAGGTACACGCCGCCCTCGCTCGTGACGCTGACGTACACGTTGTCGCCGTTGGTGAGCATCCGCGCGATGTCGGGCAGCCGATTGAACACGTTTCCCTCGTTCGCCACCGGGCTCTCCAGGTGGCCGAAGAACCAGCCGTTGCCCTGTTCGCCTGGGTTGGCGGTGCCGGGTATGTGGCCCACCACCTGGTTCGGCGTCTCGTATCTGCGACGGTCGCCGAGGTCCAGGATGGCGAGCTCGCTCACGTCGGAGTCGACTCCTATCGCCGGAATGGCCATTCTGAGCGCCGGGGCGTTGGAGCCTTTCGGCACGCTCTCCAGTTGGGCCGTCGGAATGAAGCCGTCGGTCGCGCTCGTATCGAGCGCGGCGTAGACGTCCGTGCCGGCCCACATCGGCTGATGCCAGTACTTCGGGTGCACCTGCGTCGCCGGGAACGAGGCGTAGGTGCTCACGCTCTCGAAGCTCACGGGCGATGGCTCAGTGTCCGGGGCCGCGTCGGGCTGGGCGCCGGACATCGACAGCGCGACCATGCTTCCTTTCGGGGAGGTCGTGTCCATGTATGAGTGCAGCGGGAGTTGCGTCTGCGGGGCCGGCGGCTTCGGAGCGTCGTTGGCAGAGACGACTGAGGTGGGCGCGGCGGGCGGCGCAGGCGCGGACTCGCTCGCTCGCGCCACGCTCGCGCCGATGCGCGGCAGGGAAGGGGCGCCGTCCAGCGAGGCGTTCAGTTCGTCGAGCTGCGTCGACGAGTAGAACCCCAGGGCGTAGTAAGCGCCGACGGCGGCGAGGAACAGCGCGCCCACGACCAGCATCGTAACGCCGAGGGCGGTAACGAATGTAGACAGGCGCCGTTGGCGCGCGCGGGACGGGTTGCGTTGTTCCATGGTAGAACCACTCACGCCTCCGGCGGGACGCCGCCGGAGGTCTGTGTCACGTGGGTCCGGTTTGTCGGCGGAGGGTGTGAAGTGTGCGGAGGCTATCGCATCCTGGGGGCGTGCATCGCGCCGCTGGCGATAGGCTCGTTGAGGTAAACGTCGCCGTTTCGGATCTTGATGTTGAATCCGCAGGTGGGGTTGCTGCACACCCACGCCTTGTAGTGGATGGGCGCTCCCTGGCTTCCAAAGTCACTCAGCGGCAGCAGGCTGCCCTGGCCGCAGTCCTGGCATTCGGGCCAACCGTTTTGTTCCAACGTGTTTTCCTCACTTTCCGCCCCGTGGTGGTAGGCGGCGGCAAGTATACCACCCGAAAGCTGGAATTGCCAAGCCTCGTTTGGGGCTTTGGATTCAAGTTGGGAAACGCCTCAGGCAGCAGGTCCCGATTCATCAGCCGTACCGGACGCCTCCTTCCGGCGTCGGCGCCTCAGAATCAGTCGCAACAGCAGCAGCAACAGCAGGACCAACCACAGGTCCGTCGGGGGAGTCGGGAGCGCCGGCTCCCGGACAGTTTCCTCCACCTCAGCCGGCGCGGCCGGCGGAGTGGGGGTGGGTGTGAGTGTGGGCACAGGCCGCGGCGTCATCGTGGGCGTCGGGGTGGGCGTGGCGGACGCTGTAGGCGTGGGCGTCGGCATAGGCGTAGGAGTCAGCGTGGCTGTCGCCGTCGCCACAGGTTGCGGAGTCGGAGTCGGCGTCGGCGTGGGCGTGGCTGTCGGCTCAGGCGTAGGAGTCGGCGTGGCTGTCGGCATAGGCGTGGGCGTTGGTGTGGCAGTCGGCATAGGCGTGGGCGTAGGCGTGGCAGTCGGCATAGGCGTGGGCGTAGGCGTGGCAGTCGGCATAGGCGTGGGCGTAGGCGTGGCTGTCGGCATAGGCGTGGGCGTAGGCGTGGCTGTCGGCTCAGGCGTGGGCGTAGGCGTGGCTGTCGGCTCAGGCGTGGGCGTAGGCGTGGCAGTCGCCGTCGGCGCAGGTTGCGGTGTCGGCGTGGGTGTCAGCGTGGCAGTCGGCTCGGGTGTAGGAGTCGGCGTGGCGATCGCCGTCGCCGCAGGCGGCGGGGACCGGTCGTCGTCGACGATGATAACCGTTACCGTGTTGGTGGGCCGTTCACCGCACGTTTCGTCGTATGCCAAGCCCGACACCCGCAGCACCCGGTCGGGATTATCTACGTCGTTGTCGTTGGCGATTATTACCGCCCCGTTGCTGGTGGTCCGGCCCTGCGGGATGGTCAGCGGTGCAGTGGGCATATGGTAGAAGCCCGAGGACTGGGGTGGAGTTACGGCCAGCCTTACCGTCGTCGTCACATCGGAGGACTGGTCCAGGGTGGCGTGCACCGTGCTGGCAGCCGGCCCGTTCTCGGGAATGGAAACCGGAGCTGCGGTCAGCTTGACCCGGGGCAGGGGGGCCTGACACTCGCGGAAGGAGGGCGGCGCCCAGGCCTGGCGGGTGTTGACAATGCTGGTCCCATAATAGATTTCCAGTTCCGGCTTGGTGCGTGGGTCGCCGTCCGCGCCCCAGCAGTAGATTCTGCCGTTGGTCCTCGTGGCGCAGACGTGGTAGATGGCCACCGCCACCGACTGGAAATCCAGGTTGGCATAGGCCGCCGGCACGTGGAACTGGTTGGTCGTATACGGCGCATTGGTATTCGTAGCGGTCTGTCCCCAGCACTTGACCCGCGACGTTCGGGTTATGCCGCAGGTGAAGCTCCTGGATGCGCTGACGCGGGAGAAGGCGACGTTTTTCAGGTCTCCCGGCACGGCGGCAAAAGTGTCACGGCCCCAGCAGGCCAGCCGGCCGTTGTCCGCCCTTATTCCGCACGTATGCCATCGGCCGGCGCTGACCGCAGTGAAGGCAACCTCCGCCAACTCCTCCGGCACGGTGGCCTGCCCGTAGGCATTGCCCGCCAAGCCTTCTGCAACAGGGGCTGAGAAGTCCTCACCCCAACAGAGGATTTTCCCCTCCGTCTGGCCGCCCTGCCCGTCCAGCACCCCGCAGGTATGGAAGTAATGGGCGTCCAACTGGGAAAAGGTATAGGTTTGGGAATCCCCCTTGAGCGGCACGTTGGCCTGCTTGAAATAGTTGTGCCCCCAGCAGAGGGCCTGCCCCTCGGTTTGGCTGCCCTGGCCGTCCAGGATGCCGCAGGTATGATACCAGCCGGCGGCAACGGAGCCGAAGGTGTAGGCAGTGGTCAGGTTCTCCACCCGTACCGTGTTGTCCCGAAGGTTGGGAGACAGAGGGGACCTGGACCAGCCGGAGGCCCCCAGCCAGTTGTTGAGTCCCCAGCACCGGATGCGGCCATTGTCCCGCACCGCGCAGGTGTGGAGGTCGCCGGCGGAAAGGGCCTTGAACGGCCCCTCCAGCAGGGGTTGCCCGAAGTAACCCGCGCCCCAGCAGGCCACGTCCTTGTCCGCGGTCAGGGCGCAGTTGTGCCAGTTTCCGGCGGTGAGCAGCGGGGTGCGGTCGGGTACGGGATACTTGTAGTCCGGCGGCGTGGTCCTGCCGTGGGCGTCATTCAGGGGACTGAGGGGGTCATGGGTGAACTCGGCGCCCCAGCAGACCACCTGGCCCTCGGTCTGTTCTCCCTGCCCGTCCAGGACGGCGCAGGCATGTACCTGTCCCGAAGCGACCTGGCTGAAGGTGGCGTTTTGCCAGCTTTCGGGGACGACGACCGCCGGGGCTTGGTCCGTTGTATCTCCTGCGCCCCAACACAGGGCTTTCCCGTCGGTTTTGACCCCGCAGACGTATTCATAGCCGACGCTTATGGAGTCGAAGGTCGCGCCGGAGGGAATGTCGGCGATGACCCGGGAAGCTATCTCGTCCTGAGCGGTACTGACACCCCAGCAATGCAGCGTTCCGTCGGTCTGCTGGCCCTGCCCGTCGAGGATGCCGCAGGTGTAATTGTGGCCGGCGCTGACCGCCCGGAAAGTCATGGCGGTGTAAGCCGCGGGAACAGTGATTCGGTTTACTTGGTTGTAGCCCCAGCACTTGATTTGCCCGGCCTCGCTGCCATCCTTCAGTATGCCGCAGGTGTGGTCATGGGCAACGGCGACCTGGGTGAAGGTCTTGTCGGAAAGGTCGTAGGAGAGGTCACCGGAAGGGCGGGGAGACTGCCCGGAGGACTGCCCGTACCGGTCGTCCCCCCAGCAGACCACCCGGCCGTTGTCCGCCCGGATGCCGCAGGTATGGGCAACATTGGAGTCCAGGGAGGCGAAAGAGATGGCGGTGTCGTCGTCATTGGTGGGAACATCCAACTGGTTGTCGCCCCTGATCCCGCCAGGCCAGTTCCGCCCCCAGCATTGGGCCGTACCGTCCGGCTTGAGACCGCAGGCGTGATACGAGCCGCTGGCCACCGCCTTGAAGCCCACCGCGTGGACCGGGGCAAGTCGCACGTCCCCCCAGCAGCGGATGTTGTTGGACTTGGTTACCCCGCAGGTAAAATTCTGGCTGGCGTCCAGGGCCGTAAATGCCAAATCCTCCGGCCCGGTGGGGTCGCCGGGGAAGACGGGAAGCTGCTGGGCCCGCAACGACGGCGCCCCCAGGGCCAGGGCGATGACCAGCCCGGCCCCGGCCAGCAGCAACAGTACCGCTAATATGGGAGTCCGCACCCGCATTTACCCGGACCTTACCCAACCCAATTGGTCGGGGGGGGGGGGGGGGGGGGGGAATTGCCAGGAAGTTGAGCATTGCGCGTTGTTTACCTACTCAGTTTCCCTCGTCGCTCCGGCCCCGAGCCGGAATCCAGGGGCGCCGACCTCCCCACAATATCCCCTCTCCCTCAATGGGAGAGGGTTGGGGTGAGGGTGATTCAGCTTACCGGCTGTGTGCTACAATGAGGCCGCCAAAGCCCGTTCACACGGAGGTTACGCCCCCATGACATCCAACATCGTGCTCTCCAACCAGGAATACAACGTCGTCGGCAAGCGCCCGATTCGCCACGACGGCTACGACAAGGTCACGGGCAGGGCGCTGTACGGCGCCGACGTGGACCTGCCCGGCCTGCTGCACGGCAAGGTGCTGCGCAGCCCCCACGCCCACGCGAGGATACTGAAGATAGACACCAGCCGCGCGCGCGCCCATCCCGAGGTGAGGGCGGTCGTGACCAGCGCGGACTTCCCAACGCTGCCCAACGGCCCGGTTGCGATGGGACCCGGCCCCAAGCCCAACGGCAGGGAACTGAGCAACAACATCCTAGCGGACGAGAAGGCGCTGTACAAGGGCCACGCCATCGCCGCGCTCGCCGCGACCAGCGCCCACGCCGCGGAGGAGGCGCTCGACCTCATCGACGTCGAGTACG
Source organism: Dehalococcoidia bacterium (assembly GCA_965203135.1). GTDB lineage: Bacteria > Chloroflexota > Dehalococcoidia > Lucifugimonadales > CATOSD01 > CATOSD01. The sequence goes on from CBDBBO010000001.1 coordinate 296,797, forward strand.
AGGTGCTGCCCGCCGTGACGGACGTGGAGGAGGCAATGGCCCCCGGCGCTCCCCAGCTCCACGACAAGTACGAGGGCAACGTGGCCAGCCACGCCCAGCTCCAGCAGGGCGACGTAGAAGAGGGCTTCCGCAAGGCCGACGTCGTAGTCGAGCGGGAGTACCGCACCAAGACGGTCCACCAGGGCTACATCGAGCCGCACACCGCCACCGCCTGGTGGACCTCGTCCAACAACCGTCTCACCATCTGGTGCAGCTCGCAGGGCCACTTCGGCATCAGGGACCGCACCGCCGGTGTGCTCGGCATACCCTACTCGGACGTCAAGGTCGTCCCGATGGAGATTGGCGGCGGATTCGGCGGCAAGACCACCATCTACCTCGAGCCGGTGGCCGCCGCGCTGTCCAGGCAGTCCGGCCAGCCTGTCAAAGTCACCATGAGCCGTGCCGACGTGCTCGAGGGTTCGGGGCCGACCTCCGGCTCGTACATGAAGGTGAAGATGGGCGCCACCAGCGACGGCAAGTTGACCGCCGTGCAGGCCGACCTGAAGTACGAGGCCGGCGCGTTCCCCGGCTCGCCCGTGGGCGCGGCCTCCATGTGCATCTTCTCCCCCTACGACGTGGACAACATCCTGATAGACGGCTACGACGTGGTCAACAACAAGCCCAAGACCACCGCCTACCGCGCGCCCGGCGCGCCGGGCGCGGCGTTCGCCGCCGAGACCGTGGTCGACGAGCTCTGCGAGAAGCTGTCCATAGACCCGCTGGAGTTCCGCGTAGTCAACGGCGCCAAGGAGGGCACGCGGAGGGCAAACGGCCTGGTCAACCCGGTCATCGGCTGCGTGGAGACGGCCCAGGCGGCCAAGGACCACGACCACTACTCCGCGGATCTGTCCGGCCCGTACCGCGGCCGCGGCGTCGCCTCCGGATTCTGGGTCAACGGCGCCGGCGCCGCCTGCGCCACCGCCAACGTCAACTACAACGGCACCGTCAACCTTACCATCGGCTCGGTGGACATCGGCGGCAGCAGGCCCGCCTCCGCCCAGCAGTTCGCCGAGGTGCTCGGCATTCCCGTCGAGGACGTGAACCCGCAGGTCGGAGACACCGACTCCATCGGCTACACCTCCATGACCGGCGGCAGCGGCGTCGCCTTCAAGACCGGCTGGGCGTGCTACGAGGCCGCGATGGACGTGAAGCGCCAGATGATCGAGCGCGCGGCGCTGCTATGGGAGACCACAGCGGACCAGGTGGACCTCGAGGACGGCGTGTTCCGCCACCAGTCCGACCCCGAGCTGAGCATAGAGTTCAGTGAGCTAGCCGGAATGCTGCCTGACACCGGCGGGCCGGTCGTCGGCAGCGCGAACCTGGACCCCAAGGGCGCCGGCAGCGCGTTCGCGACGCACGTCGTGGACGTCGAGGTCGACCCGGACACCGGCAAGGTGACCATCCTCCGCTACACGGCATCACAGGACGCCGGCAAGGCGGTCCACCCCAGTTACGTCGAGGGCCAGATCCAGGGCGGCGTCGTGCAGGGGATAGGCTGGGCGCTCAACGAGGAATACTACATGAGCGACGACGGCCGGATGGAGAACGCGACCTTCCTGGACTACCGCATGCCCACGTCGCTCGACCTGCCCATGATCGACACCGTCATCGTGGAGGTCGCCAACCCACTGCACCCGTTCGGCGTCCGCGGAGTCGGCGAGGTGAGCATAGTCCCGCCGATGGCCGCAATCGCCAACGCCATCTACCACGCCACGGGCGTCAGGATGCGCAACCTGCCGATGAACCCCGCCGCCGTGCTCGAGGCGCTCAACGAGGCCAACGGCTCCTAGCGGCCTTCACCGCGCCCGCGCCACGCTCAGCCGGTAACTCGCCCGCTGGTGAGTGTGGCGCGTGGCCGGCGACACAACCACGACGGCCCGGTCGATGCGCGAACCGAAGCCGCTCACCACGGCTTCGCCCGTGCGCTCGGAGTCCAGCAGCAGTTGGCGCACTATCGCCGGGCCTTCCACCGGAATCTCGATGATCTGCACCAGGTACCATTGGGGCAGCGTGTTGTCGATGAGCGCGAACCCGCGCGCGTCCCAGGCGCCCTCCCGCTCGGCGTCGTCGCTGTAACCCAGCTCCGGCACGCTCAGGTCGTCGATGAGCAGGCCGTCGAGGTAGACCGCGTCGTCGGTCACGTACTCGAACCGCACCAGCACCTTGCCCCCGGCGTAGGGCGTCAGGTCCACCCGCTCCCTCACCCAGCCGGCGCTCGACCCGGTGTATCCGGGACCGTAGCTGTTGCCCACCGGATCGTCGGTCGTGGTGTGGTCGCCCTCCAGCAGGCTCCACGTCCGTCCCCCGTCTCCCGACGCCTGGACGTATGCGTAGTCCCACCCTTCTTCGATGTCGAACCACGCCCAGAACTCCAGCGTCGCGGCGTCCAGCCCCGACAGGTCGAACTCGCTCGTCAGCGTCGTGTCGATGGAGTCGCCGCGGTTGGTCCACCAGCACCGGCTTCCACTGCGGCAGTCCGCCGCCGTCTGCTGTACGGTCGGCTGGCCCTCGAATCGAATGCGCGCGTCGCCCTCGTCCAGGCGCAGATCGAAGTATCGGGACCCGAACTGGGCGAGAGTTCCCTCTCGCTCGCCGGGTACGTCCATCCTGGACCGGCTCAGCCTGCGGACGTCGCGGGATGGATAGCCGTAGAGTCCCTCTTCGGCGTCGAGGTAGTTGGCGACGACCCAGTCCCGGAACACGTCCTCGAAGCGCAGGCCGAACCTCGACATGTAGGCGTCCACGCCCTCCTCGCTGTCCTCTGGAAGCATGTACATCTCGCCGACTCCGGCGTATCCGCCGTAGTGGTCGGCAAGGTAGTGGACGAACAGCTCGGCGGCACCGTAGTGGGGAACGGTCGCCTTGCCTGAGTCCGGCCAGAAGTTGAGCTGTGTGCCCGGCGCCATCAGAAACCTGTCGGCGAAGGACTCCGAGTAGCCCGCCTGGTGAGTGGCGTACTCCGCCAGCCCCTCGTTGATCCACGCGTCGTCGCCACCGTCCTGGTTCCAGCTCACCGCGTGCTGGAACTCGTGCGTCAGCACACCCAGGTAGAACTCGCTGCCCGGTTCGATCGAGGAGTTCATGTAGATCATCTCGCGCTCGTTGCTCCTCGGGTGCGTAGCCTTGGTGTACTCGTCACGCGAGCCGAAGTAACCCGCCGCCGAGACCAGCGGAGTGTGGAGCACCGTGAAGCGCGGGTCGTTGTCGACGCCCGGATTCCACACGTCGCCCGTGGCGCCAGTCAGCAGCGGATGGACTCGCTCCTCGAACTCCGCGGCCGCCAGGGCCAGCGCCTCGGTCGACAGGTCGGCCTCCACGTCCACGTACCAGTAGGCGTGCTCGGTAACCACAGCCACGGCGGCCTCGATGGCGTAGGAGATTGGCTCGTCGTCCACTTCGTCGCTTATCCAGAAGGTGTCGGTGTGTCCGACTTGGCGGGCTGGGGGCGTAGTGGTGGCCGTTCGTGCGAGTGGGCCTGTACCGACCTGCCTCAGCCTCTGGGCCAGCTCGTGCAGGTCGCGGTCCGGCGGCTGAACGTGAGGGGGTACGGTTATCTCCTGGGCTGGCGCGGGAGGGACGGGAAGGGCGGTAGCCGTAGGCGTCGGAGGGGGCAGTACGGCCCGCGGCGAAGCGGCTGGGGCGGCAGCGGCGGTCGTCGGACTGGCCCGGGATGCCGGTTCTTCCCCGGCCTCCGATCCTCCGAGCGAACAAGCCGCGCCCGCGAGCATTGCCAGCGCAAACACGCAGGCCAGTCCGAGCGTCGCGCGGCTCTCCAGGATGCGGCTGGCGACGGTAATCAAGCCCACGTCAGTTGAAGCGGTTCATCGCCACGTCGATGCCCTGGGTCAGCAGGCAGGGCAGCAGCCCCACGGCCCGCTCCAGGGCGTCGTCGACGGCTGTGCGCTCGCTCCTGGGCAGCCTGCCGAGCACGTGGCTCACGCGGTCGGCGCCGCTCGCGGCGTTGCCAACGCCGATGCGAAGCCTGGCGAACTCCTGGGTGCCCAGCGCGGCGATGATGGACTTCATGCCGTTGTGTCCGCCCGCGCTTCCCTCGGGGCGCAGCCTCAGCTTGCCGGGAGGCAGCGCGATGTCGTCGTACACGACCAGCAGCGAGGACGGGGTTACCCTGTAGCGCGCGAGCAGGTACGTGGCGGCCTGCCCGCTGAGGTTGACGTAGGTGCGTGGCTTGGCGAACGCGACGCGATAGCCCTCGACCTGCCCTTCGCCGGTGAGGGCGTGCGGATTGCGCCGCCGGAACCTGACAGAGTACTCGGACGCCAGCCGGTCCATGTACCAGAAGCCGGCGTTGTGGCGGGTGTGCTCGTACTCCTTGCCGGGATTGCCCAGGCCCATAACGACCGCGGCTGGCGCGGGGCCTCTGCTGAAGCGCCGGGCCAGGAAGCCGCCGACCGACGAGCGGGCCCTACCTCGATGCGCTGGGCCGGTGCCGGAGAACCCGCGCCCGGCGCTGCCACTCCGCGACACGCCCGGCTACTCCGCCGTGAAGTCGCCGCTTCTGCCGCCGCTCTTGCTCACGAGGCGGACCCCCTCGATTCGCATTCCGCGGTCGACGGACTTGCACATGTCGTAGATGGTGAGCGCCGCGACGCTCACCGCGGTCAGTGCCTCCATTTCGACGCCGGTCTTGGCAGTGGTGCGGGCAGTCGCCTCGATGTTCACGCGGCCAGCCTCGGCGTCGAAAGTGAAGTCGACGTTTACGCCGTCCAGCGGGATGCCGTGGCAGAGCGGTATCAGGTTCGGCACCTGCTTTGCGGCCATGATGCCCGCCACCCGGGCGATTCCGATTACGTCCCCCTTCTCGAACCCGTTGGAGCGGATGAGTCGAAGGGTGTCGTCGGCCATCTCCACGCGGCCCCTGGCCACGGCCACGCGCTGCGTCTCAGGCTTCGCGCCCACGTCGACCATGCGCGCCGCGCCGGAGTCGTCCAGGTGCGTGAGTCTTTGCCGGACCGTGGCCGTCGCGGTCGAGGTGGCAGAGTGCTGCGTTGACCGTGCGCGGCCACCGGCATCCGCCTGCTTCTTCGCCTCTTCCACCGCCAGCCTGTCGGCCTGCTCGTTGTACGGGTTGCCGGCGTGTCCGCGCACCCAGCGCCACTCGACGTCGTGCCTGGCGACCTCGGCGTCCAGCATGGCCCACAGGTCCGTGTTGGCATTGCGCTTCCAGTTGCGCGTCATGGTGTTGACCACGTACTGGCTGTCGGAGTGTATCCTTACGGACTCGCCCTGAGGGGTCGCTTCGAGGCCCTTGATGGCGGCGGTAATCTCCATGCGGTTGTTCGTCGTGCGCGACTCGCCACCGGTCAGGTGGATGATGTCGGAGCCATTCATGACGATGGCGGCCCAGCCGCCGGGGCCGGGGTTGTCCAGCGCTGAGCCGTCTGTGTAGATGTTTATCACGTGTCCTGTTCCGCGAGCGTTGCCGGCGGCCTGGTGGTTCACCTAGCCGCCTATCTTGTACATCTCCACCTTTTCGCGGCTGCGCAGTTCCTCCGTGAGCGAGGCGCGCTCCTCGGAGTACCGGTCCTCGCGCACGCGCCAGACGCCGCCCGCGAGCGCCGCCAACTCTTTGTCGGTAGCGCCGTTCCGCAGCGGGCCGCGCAGGTCGGTACCGACGCTTCCGAACAGGCAGGTGAACATCTGGCCCTCCGGCGAAAGCCTGAGCCGGGTGCAGTCCCCGCAGAAGGGCTTGGTCACGGAGGCAATCACCCCGATTTCGCCCTCGCCGTCGGCGTAGCGGTAGCGGGAGGCCACCTCGCCGCGGTAGTTGCCCTCGACCGGGACGAGTGGCATCTCGGCGTCGATGAGCGCCACTATCTCGTCCGCGGAAACGACGTCGTCCATGCGCCAGCCATTGAGCGTGCCGACGTCCATGTACTCGATGAAGCGCATGATGTGGCCGCGCTCGCGGAAGTAGCGCGCGAGGTCGACGATGGTGTGGTCGTTCACGCCGCGCTGGACTACGCTGTTCACCTTGATGGGGTGAAAGCCCGCCCGTTCCGCCGCCTCGATGCCCTCCAGCACGCGGTCGACGCCGAAGCCGCGACCGTTCATGTGGCGGAACACCTCGTCGTCGAGGGTGTCGAGGCTCACCGTGACTCTGCCGAGGCCGGCATCCTTCAATGTCTGAGCCTTCTGCGGCAGCAGGTAGGCGTTGGTCGTCATAGTCAGATCGTCCACGCCTTCCACGCGCGCCAGCCGCTCGACCAGGTGCTCCACCTCGTTGCGCACCAGCGGCTCGCCGCCGGTCAGCCGCACCTTCTGCGCGCCTATGCCCACGAAAATGCGCGTGAGTCGTTCGATCTCCTCGAACGTCAGAAGCTGGGACTTGGGCAGGAACTGGTAGCGTTCGCCGTAGATCTCCGCCGGCATGCAGTACGTGCAGCGGAAGTTGCACCTGTCGGTAACGGAGATACGCAGGTCTCGAAACGGCCGCCTGAATTTATCGGTGAGCATGGCCGTATTCTAGCACATTGCCGCGGTTGGCTTCCCGCTCTAGTCTTCCGCGGGGCCGTCCTGGGCCAGCTCGAGGAGCTGTCGTGCGCGCCGGACGACCGGGACGTCGATCACCTGGCCGTCGAGCGAAGTGGAACCCCTGCCGTTTCGCTCCGCCTCTTCGAACGCGGCGACCACGCGGCGGGCGTGTTCCAACTCTTCCACGGACGGCGAGAAGGCCTCGTTGATGATGTCTATTTGCGCGGGGTGAATCGCGAACTTGCCCTTGAAGCCGTACTTCCTGGCCTCCAGCGAGTTTTCGCGCAGGCCGTCAGGGTCGCGAAAGCCGAAGAAGGGCGTGTCCAGCGCGAGCACGCCCGCGGCCCTGGCGGCGATGCAGATCACCTTGCGCGGGTAGTCCACCTCGGCGCCGTCCTGCGAACGTTCGATGGCCATGTCGTTGGTGAAATCCTCGGCGCCAAACGCAGCACCCACCACCCGCGGGGAGGCGGCGCATATCTCGTAGGCGTTCACGATGGCCAACGCCGACTCGATCCAGGGGATGAGCATAGTCGAGCCCACTTCCACTCCCGCGCCGCGCTCGAGCTCCTCGATGATGCCCGATACGGTGGCAATGTCCGCCGCCGACTGGATCTTGCCCACCGACACGCCGTCGATGTCGGGGCCGACTACTGCCGCCAAGTCGTCGGCGAGCAGCCCGGTGTCCAACGAGTTCACCCTGGGAACGACCAGCGAACCCCTCTCCCTCAGCCGCGGCAGGAAAGACGCCGTTACGGCGCGGGCGTTCTGCTTTTCGTCCGCGGGAACGGAGTCCTCCATGTCGGGGATGAAGGCGTCGGGGCGAAGGCCTGAGGCCCTCTCCAGCATGTTTTCGCGGTTGCCGGGAACGAAGAGCAGGCTCCTGAGCGCCCTCATGGTTGTACTCCTTGCGTGTCTTGCCTGGAGATGGGAGCGGACGAGGAACCCGCCCGCGCGGACGGCGGCAGTATATCACGACGCCGCGGACACGGTTCCGCGCGCGTTGGCCTTTTGCTCTTGTTTGGGTTATACTCTGCTCGGATAGATGCCCCTGCTGTTGACCCGCAAGGAGAGACCCATGGCGAGTCAAGACTTCACTTTTGCCAAGTTTTCCAGCAACGAATTCTACTCGGCGCTGAACGCGCGCCTGGTAGATATGGCGGAAGTCGGCTCCGAGCAGCGTATCGTCGATCTCGCCTGCGGCACGGGCGGCGTCACACAGCTCATCCTGGAGAGGCTCATTGGGGCGCGGGACTCGATGGTCATAGGCATCGACCAGTCCGCCGCGGCGCTCAAGCAGGCCATGGACGACCTGGTGGGCGCCTACGATGCTGCCGTAGACTTCGTACACAGCGGCGTGGAGAGGTTCTCCGAGGCTGTGAAGGACTCCGTGGACACGGTGTTCTTTTGCAACGCCATTCACTACATGCCCGACAAGGACATGATAGTGCAGGAGATTTCGAGGTCGCTGAAGCCGGGCGGCAAGTTCGCATTCAACACCTCGTTCTTCGACGGCGGCCAGCTCCCCGAGTCGCTTGGCTTCTACCGCAAGTGGATGTTCAAGTCGGCCCGCGTGCTGCGCCGTGACTACGGCCTGTCTCCGGTCAAGTCCGCGAAGGTCGAGTCGCGCAGGCAACTCACCGCGGACCAGTACCGCGAGCTGGTGGAAGGTCACGGCTTCATGGTGGTGAGGCAGGAGATCGACACGGTGAACGTCCCCATCGAGGGATGGCTCGACATCAGCGACTTCGAGGACTTCATCGTCGGCACCATGCCGGGGGTGCCCCTGGACAAGGCGAGCGCAGCGCTCAAGCGCGGGGTGCACCAGACTTTCGAAGAGATGCAGCTGGAGTACGTGCCTCGAAACTGGCTCGGCATAGTGGCCGTCCGAGTCTAGTCGGACGGCCCGGGGCAAGAAGAGGAGCCGTGCCATAACGACGCTGTTTCTGACCGACGCGGACGTCGACGGGCTCCTCAGCGTTGAGGCCGCCATCCCCGTCGTGGAGCAGGCGCTGCGGATGCAGGCGGACGGCGAGGCGGCGAACAGGCCCCGCGGCCACGACTACGCGGGCCCGGGCGCTTACCAAGCCTGGATGCAGTCCGCCGCCTACGGGCTGGGTGTGTGCGGTTTCAAGACCTACACCATCGTCGGTGGAGCGGGCCGATTCTTCGTTTACCTGTACGGCATCGACGGCGGGCCACCGCTCAGCATCATGGAGGCCAACCGCCTCGGCCAGCTCCGCACCGGTGCCGCCAGCGGCGTGGCCGCGAGTCACATGGCCAACGAAGACGCCTCCGTTGTTGCTTTGCTTGGCAGCGGACTCCAGGCCGGAAGCCAGCTCGAGGCTATCTGCGCCGTCCGATCCATCAAGCTAGTCCGCGTGTACAGCCCCACGCCCCAGAACAGGGTCGCGCTCGCCGAGCGGATGACCGCCAAGCTCGGCATCCCCGTCAAGGCCGTCGACTCGCCGGAGACGGCGGTGCGCGGGGCCGACGTGGTCGCCACAATCACCACCTCTACCACCCCGGTGTTCCGGTCCGACTGGCTCCAGGAGGGAGCGCACGTGTCCGCCGCAGGGGGAGCGCATCCTTACGCTACCGAACTGGACGAGGCCACCATCAGCCGCGCCGACGTGGTCGTCGCGGACGACATCGATCAAGCACAAATCGAGTGCGGCGAGTTCATGATGGCCTCGGCAAGCGGCGCGCTGCTCTGGGAGCGCGTGAGGGAGCTTTGCCACGTGGTTTCCGGCCGCGTCACCGGACGCACGAGCAGTCGGGACATCACGTTGTTCAAGTCGCTGGGCATGGCGCTATGGGACGTGGCCGTTGCCAAGGCGGTGTACGACAAGGCCGCGGAGCGCGGCGTGGGAACGCGGCTGTGATCGGACCTGTCCATGGAACTTGAGATCCGTCGCGTGGCGCCGGACGACCTCGATGCCTACATCCTTTCGACACGGCGCGTATTCGGCGACCCCACGGACGCAGAGAGCGTCCGGCTTGAGGCGTCGTTCGTGGAGAGGGGGAAGTCGCGGGCCAGGGCGGCCTACGATCGCGGCGAGATCGTGGGGACCACGACCTGCCACTACTTCGATATGAACGTGCCGGGGGGACGGCTTGCGGTGGCCGGCGTGTCCGACGTGACCACGCAAGCCACACACCGCAGGCGCGGAGTGATGTCGCGGCTGATGAGGCAGACGCTGGACGACGCGAAGGAGGAGGGCCAGCCGCTGGCGGCGCTGTGGGCGTCGGAGAGCAACATCTACGGTCGATTCGGGTTCGGCATGGCGATGCTCCAGGAGAATTGGACCATCGAGCGCAAAGACACCGCCTTCGCGCTAGAAGACGAACCGCCCGGTGAGATACGCTTCGTAGAGTCCGGCGAGGCGGCGCGGGCGTTCGCTGCGGCGTACGACAGGGTGTGCTGCCTGAGGCCCGGCATGATTGATCGCAACGACCTGCTGTGGGAGGTCGCGTTTCTCGACACCGAAGAGTTCAGACAGGGTGCGAGCGAGTTCTATCACGCCGTCTACGAAGAGGACGGCCGTGTGGACGGATACGCGCTGTACAGACTCGACGGCAGGGCGCATCAACTCCGGGTACAGGAACTGGTTGCGGCGACGGACGCGGCGTACTCCGCTCTCTGGCGGTTCTGCTTCGGCATCGACCTGATGAACACGTTTCGCGCGGACAGTCAGCCGATGGACGCCCCGCTGCCGTGGATGCTGGCGGCGCCGCGCCAGTTGCGGCGCGGGACCGGTGAGGAGTTCTGGCTGAGAATCGTGGACGTCGAGGCGGCGCTGGCATGCAGGAGCTATGGATCGGAAGGCAGGCTCTCCATCGAGCTTCGCGATCCGCTGTGCCCGTGGAACGAGGGCGTGATCGAAGTGGACGGCGGTCCGGAGGGCGCGGTCTGCAAGCGGTCAGCGAATGGCGGAGACCTGGTGATGTCGATCGCCGATCTGTCCGCCGCGTACCTGGGGGGCGTCGGGTTTTCGACGCTCGCCCACGCGGGGAGGGTGGAGGAGCGGACGGAGGGTGCGCTTCGCCGCGCCGACGCCATGTTCGCCACTGAATTGAGGCCGTGGTGCATCGTTCATTTCTAGTCCGCGCGGATGTTGTATAATGTGGTGCCATCAGCAAAAGAGGAGGCTGTCCCCAATGGGGTATTTCACCGGAGGAACAGAGTAACTCTGGCGCAAGAGGATCCGGAAACGCCGCCCGGGGAGGAGGGCGCCAAGCCCGAGGCGGGACATCGATGGGTGCGCTCGTTCCACGATTACGCCGGCGAATCGAGGGAGCTCCTCGGTGGCAAGGGCTACGGCCTTGCGGAGATGACCTCTCTCGGCCTCCCGATTCCCGAAGGCTTTACCATAACTACCGAGGCATGCCTGGCCTACTTCCGCGGCGGCAACATGGCCCCGGAGGCGCTGTGGAAAGAGGTAGACCAGTCAGTACGCGTCCTCGAGACCAGGCGCGGCCAGCGCCTGGGCGACCCTGACTCTCCGCTGCTGGTGTCCGTGCGGTCGGGTGCGGCGGTGTCGATGCCCGGGATGATGGACACCGTGCTCAATCTGGGCATCAACCGCGGAGTCGCCGAGGGGATCGCCCGGCGCAGCGGCAACCCCGCCTTCGCCTACGACCTGTACTTGCGATTCATCCAGATGTACGGCGAAGTGGTGATGGGCGTCGAGTCTTCTCACTTTTCGGGAGTGCGGGACGAGTGGCTGGCTCACGCCGGCGCCGCCAGCACGTCGCAGCTCGACTTCGAAAGCCTGGAAGCCATCATTTCGGAGTACCACGGCATCGTGTTCGACGCGACCGGCAGGGAGGTGCCCGAGGACCCCGAGGTGCAGCTGAGGAACGCGGTGCTGTCGGTGTTCGATAGCTGGAATTCGGCCAGGGCCATCGATTATAGGAACCACTACGACATTTCGCACGACATGGGCACCGCCGTCAGCGTGGTCGCGATGGTGTACGGCAACATGGACGAGCTAAGCGGCACCGGGGTGTGCTTCACTCGCAACCCGGCGACCGGTGAGCGGACGCTGTACGGCGAATATCTCGCCAACGCCCAGGGCGAGGAGCTTGTTTCCGGGGCCTCGACTCCGAGCGACATATCTGAGTTGTCCGATACTATGCCGGAGGTCTACTCGCAGATCGTGGACTGCGCGCAGCTCCTGGAGAAGAGGTTCGCGGACGCACAGGACATCGAGTTCACAGTGGAAAGCGGCAAGCTCTACCTGCTGCAGACGCGGGCGGCCCAGCGAAGCCCCCGCGCAGCCGTGCGAATGGCGGTCGAGATGTCCGGCGAGGGCCTGATCTCCAGGGAGGATGCCCTGAAGAGGGTGAATCCGGACCAGGTGTACAACCTGCTGGTCCCGCGTCTTGACGAGAGCTCCGCCGAGGAGGCCCGCGAGGACGGGCGGCTCGTCGCGGTTGGTCTAGGGGCGTCTCCGGGCGGCGCAACGGGCCGGCTGACGTTCAGCGCGGACGAGGCGCAGCGGCTCGCAAACGAGGGAGTGCGAGTGGTGCTGGCGAGGCCCGAGACCAGCCCGGAGGACGTGCACGGGATGCTGGCGGCCGTGGGCATAGTCACCAGCCGGGGAGGGACCACGAGCCACGCGGCGGTCGTTGCCCGCGGCCTCGGTAAGCCGTGTGTGACGGGCGCCGAGAGCCTGACCGTCAACCCCGAGGACGGCTACATAGAGAGCGGGGACGTGGTAGTTCGAGAGGGCGAGGACATCAGCATCGACGGCGCGACGGGCGAGATTTTCCTGGGCGAGATCACCACCCTGCAGCCGTCCATATCCAGTGAGAAGGACATGGTGGAGTTGCTGTCGTGGGCCGACGACGCCAAGCGGCTCGGTGTGTGGGCGAACGCCGACTATCCGCGGGACGTGCGGACGGCCCTGGAGTTCGGGGCGGAGGGCATAGGTCTCTGCCGCACCGAGCACATGTTTTTCGAGCCGGAGCGCCTGGACATGGTGCGCTCGATGATTCTCGGGGCCCACGACTGCGCCGATAGTCCCGAGGGCGAGTGCGACGCCGAGTTTCACGCCAGTCTTTCGGTCTTGGAAGGCTATCAGACAGCGGACTTCGAGGCGATATTCAGGGCGCTGGAGGGCCGACCGGCGGTGATCCGGCTGCTGGATCCGCCGCTGCACGAGTTCCTGCCCAGCTTCGCGGAGATCCTGGAGGACGTGGCGGAGCTGAGGGCAGCCGGCGGTCCGGTCGAGACGCTGGCCGCCAAGACGGCGCTGCTTACTCATCTCGAGGATCTGCGGGAGGTCAACCCGATGCTGGGGCTGCGCGGATGCCGGCTCGGCCTGAAGTTCCCCGCCATATACGAGATGCAGACGCGCGCGATAATCGCCGCGGCGTGCAACGTATCCTCCGAGGGGATGGCCGTGCACCCGGAGATAATGGTGCCGCTGGTGAGCCACGGCAACGAGATGAGGATGCTGCGGCGGAACCTGGAGGCCACCATCAACGCCTATTTCGAGGATACGGGCCGGTCGATCGACTACAAGATCGGCACGATGATAGAGCTTCCCAGGGCGGCGCTCACCGCCGACGAGATCGCGGAGACGGCGCAGTTCTTCAGCTTTGGGACGAACGACCTGACGCAGACCACGTACGGCTACAGCCGCGACGACGCCGAGGGCAAGTTCCTGATGAAGTACCTTGAGCGCGGGATCCTTCCGGAGGACCCGTTCCAGGCGCTCGACCGGAGCGGCGTGGGGCGGCTCATCGAGATGGCGACGCGGCTGGGGCGCAACGCCCACTCCGACATCATCCTGGGTATCTGCGGCGAGCACGGCGGCGACCCGTCGAGCATCGAGTTCTGCCACAACACGGGCCTGGACTACGTGAGTTGCTCGCCGTACCGGGTGCCGGTCGCGAGGCTGGCCGCGGCGCAGGCGGCATTGAACCACACGCCCGCCTAGCGGGCCGCTCCTGCGTGAGGCCGCAATGCTCGAACAGACCCCGCCAAGGCTCGAAGTCATCGGAGTCACCGGCATTCCCGAGGTGAAGCCGGGCGATCCGCTTGGCGCGCTCATCGCCGAGTCCGCCGAGCGCCAGGGCACTCCGCTGCTGGACGGCGACGCGCTGGTGGTGACGCAGAAGATCGTCTCCAAGTCGGAGGGCAGGGTGGTTGACCTGGGGACGGTGACTCCCTCCCGGTTCGCCACGAGCTGGGCGGAGAAGGTAGACCGGGACCCCAGGCTGGTCGAGCTGGTGCTGCGGGAGAGCCGCTCGGTGGTGAGGATGGACGAGGCGAGGGGCATCCTGATAACGGAGACGCATCACGGCTTCGTTTGCGCGAACTCCGGCATCGACACGTCGAACGTGCCCGGCGACGAGATGGTGGCGCTGTTGCCCGTGGACTCGGACGAGTCGGCGCGCGGCATCCGCGAGGACATTCGCCTGCACACGGAGGGGGCCGAGGTCGCGGTGGTCATCTCGGACACGTTCGGGCGGGCGTGGCGCGAGGGGCACGTCAACTTCGCCATCGGCTGCGCGGGCATCAATCCCATCAAGGACTACAAGGGGACGCCGGACGCGCACGGGATGATACTGAAGGTGACCGCGATTGCGGTTGCCGACGAGCTGGCGGCGGCATCGGAGCTTGTGACCGCGAAGGCTATCGGGGTGCCGGTGGCGATCATCCGGGGCTACGAGTACGACGCGGCGCCGGACGGGGTGGGGCCGCTGATTCGGGAGAGCTCGCGGGATTTGTTCAGGTAGTTTCGCGGCCCTTTCACCCTCACCTCAGTCCTCTCCCGTCAAGGGAGAGGAGGCCTTCTTCACCCCCATCCTAGCCTTCCCCCGTCAAGGGGGAAGGGACTGTCAGACGGGCCAGTCTTCCATGCGGTAGGCGGCGTCCCAGAACATGTACTCGTACTGGCTGCCGCATATGAAGGACGACTCCATCAGTTCGATCTCTCGCTGACCGCTGACGTCGGCTTCGCGGTCGATGAACGAGCGCAGCCAGTCCGCGAGCTCGGCGAACTCGGGGGCGTTGTACATCTCGATCCAGCGGGCGAGCAGCGGCTGACCCTCGGGGAGGCCCCTGTCGTACAGCATCTTGCCGATCTCGGCGTAGCCCCAGGAGCAGGGCAGAATTGCCGAGGCGATGACGCCTGCGGACTGGGAGAAGGCGGTCTGAAGCAGGAAGCGGGTGTAGGCGAGGGTGGTGGGCGAGGTCCTGGTGGCGAGCAGCTCCTCCTCGGTGATGCCGAAGTCGCCGCAGAAGCTCACGTGCAGGGCCATCTCGGTGTTCAGAGTCTCGTGGAGCAGGCGGGCGAACCAGCCCATGTCCTCGAGGGTCCTGGCCTTGGCGGCGGCGAGGGCGACTGCGCGGCTGAAGTCGACCAGGAACAGGTAGTCCTGCCTCATGTAGTACTTGAACTGGTCGAGGGAGAGAGAGCCGTCCCCGATTCCGGTCACGAACGGGTGGGCGTGCTCCTTGTCCCAGATGGGCGCCGCTTTGCGCCTCAGGTCGTCCGAGAATCCCATGTGCGGCCTCCGTGAGCGGATGGTGGCGTGATTGCGCCCTCAGCGTAGCACGAACGGGCGGGCGGTGTGAAACGTCCGGCGGTGTCTGTTCCATTCCGTTCCGTTGCGTTCCATTCGTCCCAGCGTCGTAGCTGGGGGAGGGAGTGGCGGGACGATTGCGGATGCTGGCGGGACGGCTTTTCGGACGGAACGGGACGGGAATGGGACGGGCGGGCGGAGGTGCTCACCCTGACCCGTTCGGCTCCGCTCAGGGCAGGCTCCCAACCCTCTCCCATCAAGGGAGAGGGGGCTAGTCGTCCGCGGCTGATGGTTGGCGTGGCGGTGTTCATGTCGAGGGTATGGTAGCACGGATGTGCGAGGGAATCAAGAGGGGTTGCGTGGAGAAATTCGTGACAGTAAGGTAGAGTGAACTGCCTCAGTTGTACCAGGAGGGATTTCCATGAGCCTTAACATCAAGAGCGAAGAGGCCCATCGGTTGGCCAGGGAGTTGGCGCAACTGACCGGCGAGACGATGACGGGTGCGGTTACCGTGGCTCTGAGAGAGCGCCTGGCTAGAGAGAGGCGGGAGCGCAGCGTCGAGGAGCGGCTGCGCGCGATCCGCAAGATAGCCGAGCGCTGTGCAAGTCTGGCAGGCCCTGGTCCCTCCGCCGTCGAGCACGGCGATTTTCTGTATGACGAGCGGGGGTTGCCGAGGTGAATGGGAGTGCGTCGCCTGAAACGGCCAGCCCAATTGGCGAGTCGGACGCAGGACGATAAGTCAGGGCGATTGTCGAGGCTCCGCGCTTTCGCTCAAGTGGCAAAGGGATACGTCACCATGCAGGGTGGCTTGCGAACCGTCCACCTGTTGTTGCCGACCATTTTCAGACTCAAGCGCTGATAGAAATGAAAGTAGAGTACTTATCACAACCTGATGTTCAGTTGGGAGCGGTCCTTACAAAGATGCTGGGTCCGAGTACTCCAGCATCAAGAGTTGTCTTTGTATCCGCATTTGTAGGGCTTCAGGCCATTATGCGAATAAAGGACCAAGTGGCAGATCTCAAGGCAAGCGGCACAGACATCCGTTTCACATTGGGAATTGACCTTAACGGTACCAGCCAGGAAGTCCTAAAGGAACTCCTTAGCTGGGACCTGGATGTCAGGATAGTGAAGCACCGCAGCCCAGGGCACACCTTCCATCCCAAGATTTATTTTTTTGAGTGGGAGCATCAAGCCACTATCATAGTCGGCTCAAACAATCTCACCGAAGGCGGTCTGTTCAGAAACTACGAAGGAGCTGTGAGAGTCACCTATCGGCTTCCGGAGGACGTAGAACACTTTGACTCCGCCCGCGCCGAGTTGAAGCGATTCCTAGAACCGGAAGGTCCTACAGTCTATCCACTTACCTCAGATTTGCTCGACGGGTTGATTGTAAGAGGAGACATTCCTAAGGAGGCTGATGCCAGGATCGGTCGTGATGTACCTACCAGGCGTAGTGTGGGTCAAGGCACTGGAGGAGTTCCCTCGTTTGGCACGGAGGATTTTCCTTTGCCACCGCCGCTGCCAGCGCATCTCTTAGACCGCCTTGTGAAGGAAGTAAGGGCCCGAAGAAGATCGATTCGGGCGGCAGCAGTACAGCCCACTAGCGATCCTGTAGGTGGAACTGCGCCCTCTACTGATGACCAAACGAGTGATTTATTGCTGCCGGCAGCGTTCTACATGACACTTTCCGTCCTTCAGGGGCAAAACATACCGGGAGAGGCACGCATCCCTCTGGTGGCAATCGAAATGGCGCGAGATTTTTGGGGATGGCCAGACGAATACACGAGAGCGGTGGGGCCAGGGGGCAACAGAGTCTATTGGAATTGGCGCCCGAAATGGAGAATTTGGAGCGTTGAAGACCCGGATCGAGTATCTGTGCAGGAAGTTCGAATGTACCTGTACGAGAGCAGTTCGGACTTTCGGTTCTATGTCAGACCGCTAGTCAATGCGGGTGCTGACCATGGTGATGTTGTCAGAATCACGCGTGTAGCCGAACCCGATGGAGTTGAATATGAGTGTGTATTGGCTAGAACGGCAACATTGGAACACGGACAATGGATAGACTACTGTACTCAGCCTGTGACGAATAGCCGTAGACGCTTCGGGTACGCTTGAACGAAGTACACCCATCTTAACCCTCTGCGGCTAATCGCAACACGACATTCTTAGTTATCGCGTTCCTAATGTGTACTCGGTTCTCCGTAGTTACGGAAATGTCAATTCGTTCTCGCAAACGAAATCCGTTGTATGTTGCGATTGCTTCTACAAAGTCCGTCGTGGGGATTCTTTCATATTCACTATCTACGCGCATTCGATTGTCCCCAACCACAATCATGGCCTCTCCGCCTGGTCGAATCACTGTGTGGCAATTTCGAATGACGAGGCTCATGTCCTCAAAGAACCGGAGCAATAGAGCAGGCATGTTTTTCCGGCGAAATCCGACATCGGCCTTTGATACCCGGTCGAGGAGAGTGATGAGATATTCATGCACTTTTTCGGGTAACTCCCCATGTCGTTCAATGATCCTACGTTCCAGTTCTCTCCGTACCCCTGTCACAATCTCTCTGCTGCCCACAAGGCTCCGTTCAATAGGTCGCCGCACGGATGACTTCATGCCGAATAGAACTAGCATGGACAGTCGGTCGGTGTCAATGTACGGCAATGCCGTCGCATAGGGAGGGCTGGTTAGAATGAGGTCAACACTCCCAGCCTCAAGTCCCAAACTGTTCATCGTCGCCGCTTCGCGTGAATCGCCATTGATGACCGTACAATGGCTGAATGCACTCGGAGAATATCCACGAACGGACCAAAATCGCTCAATTCTCTCGTATTGACGACTTAGGGCGTCGAGATACATCTGGAACACATCTGCATCAAC
This sequence comes from Dehalococcoidia bacterium, assembly GCA_965203135.1. Taxonomy (GTDB): domain Bacteria; phylum Chloroflexota; class Dehalococcoidia; order Lucifugimonadales; family CATOSD01; genus CATOSD01. The sequence continues at coordinate 314,747 of CBDBBO010000001.1, forward strand.
AATTTCGTCCCTGCGGCGTCGCACTCTCAAATCTGAAATCTCTTGCTGAGAAACTTGACGAATGATACTACTCAGGATGACCTCAAAAAAATCCTTTGTCACTCCGTCACTAACCGAGCGCACGGATCGAAGCAACCAATTGAGCTTGGAAATAACGGGCCTGGGGAACCACCTTTGTATCTCGTCGAGGCAAGTATAGTCAAACTGTTCCCAACTGTCTGGAAGAACAGCCGGAGCGTCTTCGATCTTGTTTGCTAGAGTCGCCACAGCTTCACGAACGATGTCAGGATTGACGTCGAGTATGCCGACTTTCGCTTTTGCAATCTTGGCGGCCAAGGGATTGAGGTCACATCCGAAGGAACTAAAGCCATTCAAGTAGCATTCTAGGAGTGTTGTACCGCTGCCGCAGAATGGATCGTACACACGGGCACCCGGTGACAGGCCACACAGATTCATCAGGCCTTTGGCGAGTTGCGGGTAAAACTTGCCCTTGTATGGGTGCAAGCCGTGCGTGACATACTTCGGATCTTTTCGTGCCGACGGCTGCTCGGCTAACCCATTTTCGATTATCGCTTGCCAAGTTGGTTCTGTGTATGGACCGTTCGCCCTTACCTCGTGAGTGAACACCAACTGACGAGCTTTCGCCAGCGACAAGGGATCTATTGGTGTAGATTGCTGCCTTTCGCTGTTAGTGTTGGGGTCGGCTCCTAGCAGCACTCCAATCTCCCGACTTCTGAGGATTCTCTCATAAGGCCACAATTTGTAAGGTGGTGGTTCGAAAGTCACCGACAATTGCTGGGGAATCTTCTTGCGCAGTACAAGGATGTTCTCGGCTTTTGCCCTGCGTCCCGCTGCTGTAAATGACCGTTTGTTACTGTGGATCGGTCTTTCAATGACACACACCGTCTCGAATCCAATGCGTTCAGCGATTGAACTCAGGGTCTGTGCCACGGGGAAAAGTACCTTCCGGTACACAGCGTCACCGACCACAAGAACAGCGTATCGGCCGGATCTCAAGACACGGAACATCCCCATCAGGCAAAGCTCCATTTCAGCCATGTATTCCTTGAATCCAGACGACTCCTTCTGATGGCGCAAGTGAGAACCAATCTCGATCTTCCCAAGGTCGCGGGGGTCATAACCTAGCCACAAGAGGCGAAAGCGGTGATAGAGGTGGTAGTCGTTCGCGTTGCCGTAGGGAGGAGATGTCACTATCAGGTCTGCGGAATTGGGTTGGCTTAGCGTTTGCGCCAAATCCTTGCTGTCGGCTGTCAGAAAATCACATACTCCATACCTAATCTCCGGTTGAGTTCTCAGGACATCGCGCAACACTTCCTCAAGTACAAGTAGGAACCTCTTTAGTGTTTGAGCAGGTTTGATCTCGCGCGGCCTGCTCGTATATCGTGTCTCTGAATCTTGAAAGGAAGCTGAAAGTACAACACGCGAGAGGGCGAGAAGTGCAATCTCTCGTCCTTTCACGGTCTCCATTCTGTCAATGCGTGAACGTATCAAGGCAAGCTCGCCTCGTGATGTGGGAGGGAACCACTTATCTATGTTGGGAATATCCGGGATGTAGGTGCGGTTTTCGGTGCAAAGAGTCTCAGGGGAAGGAAGGTCTACAAGCCAAGTGGTAAGCGAACTGCGGATAGCTCGCAGATCCATTACGGCGTCGGCATCTAAGTTACACGTCTTGACCTGACCGATAAGAGTGGCTACTGGATTTGCATCAATACTTAGCGCCCTCCGACCCAAACGAATCGCTTCAAGCGCGGTTGTACCGCTGCCACCAAAAGGGTCGAGAACCAATTCGCCTTGCGTAGACAGAAGCCGTATGCAATAGCTGGGAATCTGCGGAATGAACTTTGCAGGATAAGGGTGCAGAGAATGGGTGAGGAAGCCGGTTTCGGAATCGGAGAATGACCAGTCAATCCCTTGAAAGGCCTTGGCAACTCTATCCGGTCTTCTCAGGTCGTCCAACGCGGCAACCTCGAACTGAGGTAGCGCAAGGTCCTCGTGCCAAAAGCGATACTGTTCATATTCTTCCCCAATGGTGGAACTGGTTCCTAAACCCACTTGAGATAGATTCTTGCCAGTACTGTACATTCTCGCTCCTAATCTGGGCAGGACAAAGTATCCCAGAAATCTGAGCGTGCGGCAATAGCAAATGCAAGTGATCACAGGGGGCCATGTCATCCCAAACATTCCTAGACATTCTGTGCAGGCGCGCGCGCTTTTTCGGGAATACCCACACACAGCGCGCAAACCTGCTGGACTTGGCGGGAGCCGCTGGCAGCGGACAGGGAGGTGCGGAGATGGGGTACAACGCCGGGCACGGAATTGCGGCGAACGTGTGTTGACAGGGCGGGCGTCCTGCATTACAGTGAGTGTACCCCCCCAGTGAGAGCATCGCTGGGCCGACGTTCCCCATGTTGACATGGGGGACGTTTCTTTTTATAGTGTATGTACCCCCCCAGTGAGAGTATCGCTGGGCCGACGTCCCTATAGAGATATGGGGGCGTCTCGTTTTTTCAGGAATCCTCTAATCCCATGATGAGGGACGCGAGAGGACGATTCCATCCTGTTTTGTAATGTGTTCGGGCAACTGGCTGTCTCTCAATGTGTCGCGTCGTATGAAGAACGCCGCGTCCGCGATCTGCCTGAGATGGCTTGAGAAGCGGCTGGGCGGGAAGGCGACGATTGCTCGCTTTTCGGGGAACCGTTCTCTGATGGCGGTGATGGGGCGCGAGAGGTCGCTGTCCGCCGAGACCACTATTGCGGCGTCGAACAGGTCGTCGTGCGCGTCCCGGACCATTTCGACGGCGATGTTCACGTCGGTCATCTTTTCTTCGTAGGACTGCGATGGCTTGCCGCAGTCGGGGCAGCGCCGGGTCCTAGGCAGAAAGTGGCCGTAGTGGATGCTCAGGCCGGCGATGGTTCCCAGCGCTTCCAGGTAGATGTTTTGGCGGGCGACCTTTCCGGGGTCGCCGGCGTCGGGATAGACACGGGCGGTGAAGTATCTGGCGGCGGCTAGGGTCTGCCCCGGGCGGAGCAGATTCTGGGCGAGCTTGTGCACGTCGAGCCAGTAGTAGCGCCGCCAGCCCTTGTCTCTCAGGCCGTAGAAGAGGTTGAAGCGTCTATGTATACGGCGACGCGCTGGTCGCTCAGGACGCGAATACTATCACCCCATCGTTAGTTTCGGCTGGACTGGCTCAGTTACTCTAGCACAATACGGCGGCGTTCCGGGGGACGCACGCCGGGCGGGGAAACCTGCTAGACTTGGCGGCAACGCTGACACAGGACAGGGAGGTGAGCAGATGCCCACCATCGAGGCCGACCGGCTCGAGAATATCGCCAGCAGGCTGCTGCAGGCCGCGGGCGCGAGCGAGGAGGAGGCGGCTATCGTCAGCCGGCACTCCATCGGGGCGAATCTCGCGGGCCACGACTCGCACGGGATCATCCAGATTCCCACGTACATCGACCGGGTGAATCAGGAGCACATCGTGCCGGGCGCGCCGTTCGAGGTGGTGCGGGAGACGGCCACCACGACCGTGATCGACGGCCACTGGGGGTTCGGGTACGTGGTGTCCGAGCGCGCGATGAACATGACCATCGAGAAGGCGCGGCAGAACAGCATCGCGGCGGCGACGGTGTTCCGGCAGAGCCACGTGGGGCGCGTCGCGGACTATCCGATCATGGCGGCTGAGGCGGGGATGATCGGGATGATGACCGCGGACTCCGGGCGCTCGGCCAAGTCGGTGGCGCCGTTCGGCGGGCGGGAGGCGCGGCTGGGGACGAATCCCATCTGCATCGCCATGCCCAGCAACCTGGACGGGCCGTTCTTCATCGACATGGCCACCAGCGCCGTGGCGGCGGGCAAGCTCGCGGTGGCGACGGCGCGCAACGCTCCCATCCCGGAGGGCTGGCTGCTGGACAGGGACGGCAACCAGACGACGGACCCGGGCGCGCTGCGCCAGGGCGGCGTGATGCTGCCGCTGGGCGGGCCGGAGGGCCACAAGGGGTACGGGCTGTCCGCGATGGTGGAGATTTTCTCCGGAATCCTGACGGGGCTGGGGTTCGGCATCGACCCGACGGGGCGTCACAACGACGGCTGCTTCATGGCGGCGTTCAGCGTGGACGCGTTCCGCGACCTGGCAGAGTTCAGGCGGGAGGTCACCGAGTTTGCCGAGTACCTGACGAGCACGCCGCCCGCGGACGGGTTCGACCGGGTGTACTATCCGGGCGAGCTGGAGCACCTGCGCTCGGCGCAGAAGCGTCGGGACGGGATCGAGGTGGAGGACGCGACGTGGGGTCGGCTGCGGGCGCTTGCGGAGGAGTACGGGCTGGCGGACGAGCTGGCGCTGGAGTGAGGGGGCCGGGCACCCCCATCCTAACCTTCCCCCTGCGAGGGGGAAGGGACTTGTGAGAGCAGCATGTCAGAACCGTTTCGCGTAGACATAGCGGAGGACGACCTGGAAGACCTGCGGGGGCGGATTGCGGCGACGCGGTGGCCGGATGAGGTGGACGGCGCGGGGTGGGACTACGGCTCGAACCTGGGCTACATGCGGGAGCTTGCGGACTACTGGCTGACGGGGTTCGACTGGCGGGAGCAGGAGCGGCGTCTGAACGAGATTCCGCAGTTCACGGCGGAGGTGGACGGCCAGCGGCTGCACTTCGTGCACGCGCGCGGGCAGGGGCCCAATCCGATGCCGCTGCTCATCACGCACGGCTGGCCGAGCACCTTCTGGGAGATGTACAAGCTGATTCCGCTGCTGACCGACCCCGCCTCGCACGGTGGGGACGCCGCAGACGCCTTCGACGTGGTCGTGCCGTCGATGCCGGGATATGGCTTCTCGGGAAAGCCCACGGCGCCGGGGATGAGTTACCGGCGGGTGGCGGACCTGTTCGGTCGGCTGATGACGGACGAGCTGGGCTACAGCCGGTTCGGCGCGCACGGCGGCGACTGGGGCGGCGCGGTTACGGCGAGCGTGGCGCACGCGCGGCCGGACGACGTGATAGGCGGACACGTGACGCTGGTGATAGGCGGGCCGTACCTGGGCGAGGGCTCGGCGCCGCTGTCGGAGGCGGAAGAGGCATTCATGGCCGAGCGTGCCGAGTGGCGCAGCGAAGAGGGGGGCTACGGCCACATCCAGGGGACCAAGCCGCAGACGCTGGCCTACGGGCTGACGGACTCGCCGGTGGGACTGGCGGCGTGGATCGTGGAGAAGTTCCGGACGTGGAGCGACTGCGGCGGGAACGTCGAGAGCGTCTACACGAAGGACGAGCTGCTGATCAACGTCAGCATCTACTGGTTCACGGGCACCATAGGGTCGTCGGTGCGGCTGTACTACGAATCGCAGCGCGACCCACTTCAGCTAGGCCGTGACGAGCGGATACTTCCGCCGGCGGCGGTGGCGACGTTTCCGAAGGAGATCGCGCATCCGCCGAGGGAGTGGTGCGAGCGCATCTTCGGGGACCTGCGGCGGTTCACGGACATGCCTTACGGCGGCCACTTTGCCGCGATGGAGACACCGCGAGAGCTTGCGGAGGACATTCGCGGGTTCTTCCGGGAGTTGCGCTGATTGAGGCGCGTTCTTCACCCCCATCCTAGCCTTCCCCCATCAAGACGTGTGATGCAAATTAGGATTTAAGCCAGAATAAGTCAGGAAGGTGTCGAGGAATGGTATAAGCTAGTTCTATCCCGACCAAAGGAGAACCGGCTGTGCCCTTAGACCTCGACACCTTCCTTACGGCATTGTACACGATTGTTGATGACTGCTATAGGCCATCTTTGGCCCATCACAAGCCGGTCCGGCCGGGCAGACGGCCTGAGGTGTCGGACAGTGAGGTCCTGACTTTGATGCTGTGCGCTCAGTGGTCTGGGAAGTCGGAACGGACGTTCCTGAGGTACGCCGCCGAGCATTGGCGAAGTTACTTTCCCAGGATGCTCAGTCAGAGCGCTTTCAACCGAAGAAGCCGCGACCTGGCAGGTGTTGCGATTGCACTGTCGACGGTGGTGGCGGATGAGTTGGGAGTTCATGCCGCAGCGTATCAGAGTATAGACAGCGTTCCGGTGCCTCTGATGCGTCGCTGTCGTGGCAGGCGTCATCGTCTGTTCGGCGATGAAGCGGGTATAGGACCCGGAGGGAGCGACAGGGACTTCTACTACGGGTGCAAACTGCTGCTCGGGGTAACGCCCGAGGGGGTGATAACCGGTTTCACTCTGGCGCCTGCGAACACAGAAGACCGCTGGGTTGCGGAGAGCTTTCTGTGCTGGCGAGCCGATCCGCATGCGCAGCCGTATCAACCCGCCGATCTGCCAAGTCCTTATCGGACCAATGGCAAAAAGTACGTGGGAGCCACGGGCCCCGTGTGGCCCAGGTCGGCAGCGGGGAGGGCCAGCGCCAAGCCCTACCTCGGCGACAACGGCTTCTTCGGGGAGTGGTGGCAGGGGCATTGGCGTGAACGCTACGGCGCTACCGTGCTCACTCCCAAAGACTGTCGTGGAGCCGGCGCCCAAGCGGCAAAACGGAGACACTCGAGCCGCAAACAGGTAGTGGAGACCATCAATGGCCACCTGGAGAATGTGTTTGGCCTCCACTTCCCCGGCGCTCGCAGCAAGTGGGGATTGCTGACTCGTATAGCCGCCAAGGTTGCAGCCTTGAACTTGGGCATATTGCTGAATCGGCTCTTTGGCCGACGCAACTTGGCGCTCGCAACACTCTTCAATCGATGAAGACCTAATATGCATCACACGTATCAAGGGGGAAGGAACTTTGATAAGGAGGCGAGCAATGGATACGGTGCATGAGCAGTTGACCAGTAGCAGGACCATCGCGGTGGTGGGAATCTCGCTTAACCCGGAGAGGCCTAGCCACTACGTGTCGAAGTACATGCAGGAGCAGGGTTACCGCATCATCCCGGTGAATCCGCTGATCGACGAGGTGCTGGGGGAGAAGGCGTACCCGGACCTGAAGTCGGTGCCGGAGCCGATCGACATGGTGGACGTGTTCCGGCGGTCGGAGTTTGTGGGTCCGGTGGTGGATGACGCGATCGAGGCGGGGGCGCGGTACGTGTGGATGCAGGACGGGGTGGTGAACGAGGAGGCGGCGGAGAGGGCGCGCGCGGCGGGGATGAGCGTGGTGATGGACAATTGAACGCTGCGTGAGCATCGCCGCCGGTTCGGCGGCGCGGCGGGGGCGGGTTCAGACAACCAGACCACCGCGTAAACGGGATGAGGGAACGTGATGACCTCTCTACACATAACCGACCTCTCAATCAAGGGATTTCGCGGCATTAGAGACCTCTCGATTTCAGGTCTTGGCCGCGTGACGCTGATCACGGGGCGGAACAACACGGGGAAGTCTTCGGTGCTGGAGGCGGTGTACTTCTACGTGGGTAACGGATCGCCATCTTCTTTGGTTTACCTACTTGAGTCCCGCGAACAGTATCATAGGAAAAACTACGAGGAACAGCACCTGCCTGAAATGGAGAGCGTGCAGCTCATCTCCACGCTGTTTCACAACTTTCCCCATCGACCCGAGCAATTCTCTGAGCCGATTACAGTCTCAGCCAAGGGGAAATTGGGAGCTACAAAGCTAACTGTGAAGATCAGTTGGGCTACAGAAGAACAGGATGTGGATGGAAGGCGGAGATTAGTTGCTGTTCGGAACCAACCAGAACGTGATCTGAATGGTGTCATTGCACTGTCGATTGAAACAGAGGAGGGGATAAGACTTTATCGCCTCAATTTCTTTCTCAGGGGGCGCTCTCCGGGGCTTGACTTCGCGCCCTTCCCGATGCGCGACATACGAATGCCCTTGATGTTGATCGACGCCTACAGTGAACATAGAACTGACAGGCTAGCGTCTCTGTGGGATGGAGTCGCGCTGACAGACGATGAGCAAGAAGTTGTAGGGGCGCTACGAATAATAGACCCCAACATTTCCGCTGTCTCAATGGTCGAGAGTGGATCCAATCGTAGAGGAAGGAGGGCAGTGGTGCGCGCCAGCAACATTGCCAGGCCGGTGTCTCTCGGTACATTTGGCGATGGCGCGAGTCGCATCTTTGCCTTAGCCTTGGCCCTTGTGAACGCACAAGGCGGCATTCTGTTGGTAGACGAATTCGAAAACGGGCTACACCACACCGTCCAGACGGATGTGTGGCGGATGGTCTTCCGATTGGCGGAACGGTTGGACGTCCAGGTATTCGTGACCACCCACAGCCGGGACGCGGTTAGGACCTTCCAGCAAGCCGCAGCCGAGTCGCCTGAGGAGGGCGTGCTTCTTCGGCTGACGCGCGTAGGCGATGACATAGTTCCGACTGTCGCCAGCGAGGACGATCTGGCCGTTGCCACCCGCCACGACATCGAGGTGCGCTAGCTTGCCCGACCGAAGGACGCTGTTGGTTGAAGGTACGGACGACCTTCACGTCATTCGGCACATTCTGGAAATCCGCGGCATTACCGACCTGTGTAAGATACGAGACCATGATGGTCTGGCTAATCTGTTGGAGAGCCTTTCCGTCACGTTAAGGTTTGCTGAAGCCGGGGACGTGGTAGGCGTAGTCGTCGATGCCGACGATGACCCGAATGCCCGTTGGGACGCCCTCCGGAGCAGATTGGAAGATGTGGGTTTCGCAGATGTGCCGGTCCATCCCCTAGCTGGTGGCGCGATTCTCAATGCTCCCGATAGCCTTCTCCTGGAGAGGTCCGGCGTGTGGGTAATGCCAGATAATCGCCGCCCCGGAAAGCTGGAACACTTCCTGTTGCCCATGATTCCTCAAGGCGACGACCTGTTTGACCACGCCGCCGAATGTGTAGAGTCCATCGCCAATCCGCGATTCCGTCAGCAGGACAAGACGAAGGCTCTCATCCACACCTGGCTCGCGTGGCAAGCCCGGCCCGGCAGGCCGTATGGCACCGCAATAGCGGCGCGCTTCCTGGACGCGAGCGTACCGCAGGTGGACGCCTTTGTTGACTGGCTGAACAGGCTGTTTTCCTAGACGAAGCTACCTCGTTCCGTTTGCCTCTCCCCATCGCGCGCCGGCGTCGCTGCGAACCCACTAAGCCAGCGTGATCGGCTGCTCGAAGAGGGTGTCGCCGTGCCAGAGGATGGTGAGTGGTGTCCCGGGCGGGATGTGCTCGCCGAGCGGGACGGGAAAGTAGACGTGGCCCTCGGCGGTCTGTCCTGCTTCCAGCGTGGTGTCAGGCAGGGCGTCGGGCAGACTGGGGTTCTCCTCGTACAGCGGACGCGATTCCCACAGGTAATGTATGCGGCCGTATGTGTCGGGGCCGGACGATAGCTGGAACTCCAGGGAACGCAACGAAAGCTCGTCCTCGAGGGCCGTGATGCGGACCGGAACGCGAAAGTCGCGGCCTTCAATCGCCTCCGGCGGGCCCAGGACGGTGATGTCGTAAGAGGGCTTGTCGCGGCCGGGATTGGGCCAGTCGGTGAACGTCGTGGCCCTGACCGTGTCGCCTATTACCGCTTTCGGGGGAGTGGGTATGTGTCCCCACTGTCCTCCGCTCAGCCTGTCGCCGACTCCCTCGACGGGCGGGTCGTCCCACAGGACGCCGAGGCTGCCGGCGTCTAACCTGGCGCGCTCCGGAACAGGCGAAGTTCGGGTCAGGTCGGACGCGACTATCTGCTCTGAGCCGTCGAAGTAGTGCATCTCCGTGAAGGGTCGGCGCGGCACCGTCGTCTCGCGGCTGTCGTCATCGGCGCGGAAGTAGAGATGCGTCTCGTGGGTGCCGCCCTTGACAAGGATGACGTCCTCGAATTCGGGAGAGTAGGGTGAGGGTGAAGTGTCGAAATTGCTCCAGCTAACCTGCTCGCCGTGTTCGTTCGACTCGGTCTGCAGAGATGTCAGGAAATAGCCGCCAATGGACGACAGCGACCATCTGGGGACAATCGCGGTTATGCGGACGGGAACTCGGACGGTCTCTTCGTCCACGCTTTCGGCCGGGCCGAGAGCCATCACGGCGAACGGCGGCTCCTTCAGGTCGGTCTGAATCTGGACCGACTCCCCAATCGCGGCGTACTGCTCGGATTCCGTGGCGGCGGAGCGCTTCCAGGCGTTCTGCCGTTCCACCACATCGGCCATTAGCGAGTGCCGTTCAGCTTCGAAGGCCAGCTCTTCCAAGTCCACTACTATTGGACGCCATCGCCCCTGCCGGAAGTGGCACGAGACCAGCACGTGCATCGGCGAGATGAGGCCGGGGTTTTCTTCGCGTATGGCCTGGTCGATGGCGCGGGCCGCTGCGGCCGGCACACCCAGGAGCAACCCAAGCGCAGCGTCGGGCAGCCTCCTGAGCGAGACGCTGGGCCGCACGAACGCTATGGCCTCGTCGTGCTCGCGCCTGTCGACGAAGGCGACGTTAATGTTGACTCGCCTGAGCGCCACGGCTTCCTTGCCGGAGATGTCACCAGCGGAAGCGGCGACGTGTTCCTCCACCAGTTCTGTCCAGCCGTCTTGGAGGGCCCAGCCAATTTCGTATTCGGTGTGTTCTGCGGGGTCGTTGGAGGGCCGGCGAGGAATATCGGACCGCAGGGCCACTATGAGCCAGCGGGGGACCATCACGAAGACGAGCCATTTGAAGAAGAGCCTCATGTCTCCCCCATGTCCTCCTTGGCGCCAACCGCCGCCCCTGGGTTCCGGCTAGGCCAGCCTGCATGCGGCCAAGAGCGCGTCGAGGTCATCTTTGGTGCGCATGGTAGTGCACAATTCGAAGATGCGCTCGGGGGCGCCGCTGGGGGCGACGTCCTCGAGGAGCCAGGTCATCTTGGCTAGCAGCTCGTCGTCGGACATCGGGGCATCGGGGTGGCCCTTGGGCTGGTGGACTACTGCCTCCTCGGCGCGTCCGTCCGTCAGCTCGGCCACGAGGCGCACGCCCATGATGCCGTGTTGGGCCATCGCCTCGTCGCGCTCGGGCTCGCGCACCAGTTCGATGCGGGACGCGAGGGACTTGTACTCGGCGGTGTCCCAGGGGCCGCCCTCGTATTCGCGCGCGGTCAGTCTGCCGCGCAGCAGGGCCATGGCGACGACGAAGGGCGTGCTGTGGTCGGCGGCCTCGCGCGTGGCGGGCGCGTAGGCCTCGGGCGAGCCCTGCACGCCGCCGCAGACGCCGTTGTGGCCGTACACGGTGAGCTTGGCGACGGACTCTGAGCGCACGCCGGCGCGGTGGAGCGCCAGCGCGGCCTCGACGGCGGCCTGGGTGGAGATCTGCGACGGGTAGGACTTGATGACGTTGCGAGTGGTAGTCCAGCGCTCGCCGAGTTCGTCGATGCGGCCGAGGTTGGCGGGCGCGTCGTGGAGGGGCGCCAGGCGCTCGAAAGTCGTCTCCAGAGCGTCCTCGGACGCGGTGATGCCGAGAGCCGCCAGCTCGGCGGACTGCACGGCGCGCTGGGACGCGAGGCCGACGGCCACGGCCTTGATCATGGGGATGCTGGGCGACGGCCGGAGCCAGGTGTTCAGCACCATGCCCGTGGCGCCGGCCAGCCCGCAGGCGTGCACGGCGGTGTCGGGGCCGGCTCCCAGCAGTCGCGAGGCGACGACGGCCAGGGTCCAGGGCTCGACGGTGATGGCGTGGTAGCCGCGGCGCGAGAAGTGGTAGGTCTCGGAGAGGGCGCCGAGCAGCTCGTAGTTGGCGACGACGGCGGTGACAAGCTCGTTCGCGTCGTGGCCGCGGGCCTCGGCGAGAGCGGCCAGGGCGGGAATCACGTCGCTGAAGTGGCCGCCCTCGCGGCCGGGCGTGGGGGCGAAGATGTCGTTGGCGTCGAGGTACCGCACCATCGTGCCGTTGACCAGGGCCGCGGTGTCGGCGGGGGTCTTGTCGGTGGCGCCGATGAGCGTGGCGTCCGGGGAGCCGCCGCGGGCGAGGGCGTACTCGCGGGCCTTGGCGACAGGCTCGGCGTGGTAAGCGGCGAGGGCGCAGGCGAAGCTGTCGGCCAGGTAGCGCCGGGCGGCGGTGACGGCGTCGGATGGTAACTCCTCGTAGCGGAGGCCGTGGACGAAGTTAGCCAGCTTTTCGGCAACGAACATTTTTCTAGACCCCCATGCTATTCGAGCACGCTTTCCTCGTACAGCTCGAAGCGCTGGCGAATCATGTCGCAGGCGTGGGCCACGCCCTCCAGGGTCTGTTCGGGGGTGAGGCCCTCGTGGAAGGTGCCGGTGATCGCGTTCTCGTCGAACGTGGCCGAGACGCGGGCGCGGACGAGCCACCGGCTGTAGCCGCGCACCCAGTCGGCGAGGGGGCGTGAGGCGTCGACGCGGAAGGGGATGTCGCGTCCGCCGTCGGTGTCGGTCACGGATAGGCGAAAGGCCGTCGCGCCGCCATCGTGGGAGTCGTTCGCGTCTATCTTGAAGGCGACCCCCGCCACTGGAAAGGCGAGGTTAACGCTGACTTGCACTCCGGTTGAGTTTGCCATTGAGGTTCCTCCGTTAGTTGCTGGTGTAGGGGAAGGGACTGTTTGGCTATTCGGCGGCCACCTTGTGGGCGCGGCGGGCGTGAAGGAAGGGCATGTTCTTGGACGGATCGATGGGCCTTCGCTCGATGAAGGCCAGTCGCCGCTCCTCGGACTCTTCGGAGCTGCTGTACTCGGGCATGAACGTCGCGGCCGGGTTGGGGATGTCCTCCATGTAGTCGGTGACCTCGTTGAAGGTCATCTTCTGGAGCTCGAGGATGACGGGGCTGTTGTTCTTGATGAGGGCGCAGTAGCGCTGCACCTCGGCCTCGAGCTGGTCGTGGGGCACGACGGAGTTGGCGAGGCCCATGTCGAACGCCTGCTGGGCGCTGTACTGCTGGGTGAGCATCCAGATCTCGCGTGCGCGCTTCTGGCCCACCACGTGCGCGAGGTAGCCCACGCCGAACCCGGTGGCCGGGCTGCCGACGCGCGGTCCGGTCTGGCCGAAGATGGAGCGGGTGGAGGCGACGGTGAAGTCGCAGGTGTAGGCGAGGATGTTGCCGGAGCCGATGGCGTAGCCGTCCACCTTGGCGATGACAGGCTTGGGCATATTGCGCACCATGTCGTCGATGTTACCCTCGCTCTCGCCGGCGTACTCGGGACTGGTGCGGTCTTCGCCCTGGTCGCGGCCGGAGCAGAAGGCGTTCGGACCCGCGCCCTCGATTATCAGCACGCGGATGCTGTCGTCGTTGTGGGTGTCCTCCATCGCGACGATCATCTCGTCCGTGGTCTTGCCGCGAATGGCGTTGTAGACCTCGGGGCGGTTGATGATGATTCGGGCGATGCCGTCGCCCTTGGAGTAGAGGATGTCGGTGAACTTCATGGAGCAGGCCTCCGTCTGGGTTTGCGTTTACGCTGCGCCGGGCGTCCGATGCGCTGGGGGCAATATAGCACAGGCGGTGATGCGGGGCCATGCGCCGGGGACGGACGTGGCTGGTCCCCTGTGGTGTGCTATCATTTCCTGGTCACTGTCCCCTGTTTTCCTGCCGAAAGTCCCTTTCTGTCCAAGCAGCAACGGTGAATGGAGAATGCTGCAAGTCGTCAAAGTCACGAAATATTACGGTTCCGAAACCGTCCTGGAGGACGTCTCGTTCGTCGTCAATCCCGGGGAGCGCGTGGGGCTGGTGGGTCCCAACGGTTCCGGTAAGTCCACGCTGCTGCGCATAGTCGCGGGCGCCGAGCCTGCGGACCGCGGAAGGGTGGTTGTCGGCGGGGGAGCGGCGGCGGCGTGGATGCCGCAGGGATTCGAGGCGGACCCGGCGCAGACGCTGGGACAGGCGGTGCGGCGTGGGCTGATCGAGCACGCGGAAGCGTACGAACGGATGGCGCGTGTCGAGAAACGGATGGCGCGCGCCTCGGGCCGGGAGCTCGACCCCCTCATCGCGGAGTACGGACGCGCGTCGGAGGAGTTCGAGGCACTCGGAGGCTACGAGGTGGAGCAGCGCGCGGCCGCCGTGCTTCAGGGGCTTGGGCTTGGGGACGTGCCGGAGTACACACCATTATCGAAGCTCAGCGGCGGCGAACGGACCAGGGCGGCGCTGGCGGGCGTAATCGCGGCGAACCCGGGCGTGCTGCTGCTGGACGAGCCGACGAACCACCTGGACATCGCGGCGCTGGATTGGCTGGAGTCGTACCTGGCTGGGTACCACGGAGCGGCGCTGGTGGCGTCCCACGACAGGGCCTTCCTGGACGGCGTGGCGACCGGCATCCTGGAGTTGGACGCCGAGGCCGCAGGCATCCGTGCTTATCCGGGGAACTACTCGCAGTACCGGTTGGCGAAGGAGCGCGAGCTGGAGAAGCAGATCGCGGCGTGGAAGGACCAGGAGGCGGAGCAGAGGCGGATTCGCAGGGACATAGAGCGGACTAAGCAGACGGCGCTGCGCACGGAGAGGAACACCACGCACGACTTCTACCGGGGACGCGCCAAGAAGGTGGCGCGCAAGGCCAAGGTGCGGGAGCGGCGGTTGGAGCGGATGCTCGACTCGCCGGACAGGGTGGAGCGGCCCAGGGCGGCGTGGAAGATGAACCTGGACTTCGGCGAACCGGCTCGCGGCGGGACGCTTGCGCTGCGTTTCGAGGGCGTCGGCCACGGGTTCGGCGGTCGGTGGCTGTTCCGGGACGTGGAGCTTGTGCTGGAGCACGGCGAGCGCGTCGCCCTGCTGGGGCCGAACGGCAGCGGCAAGTCCACGCTGCTCGGAATCGTGATGGGCCTGGTCGCACCGGACGCGGGCAAGGTGCGAGTCGGCGCGAACGTGCGAACGGGCTACATGCCGCAGGACCAGGCGGGGCTGGACTGGAGCGTGACGCCGCTGGAGATGGTGCGGCGGGCGGCGGAAATGTCCGAGACCGAGGCGCGTACCATGCTCCACCTGTACCTGTTCGAGGGAGACGAGGCGCTGCTGCCGGCGGGACGGCTGAGCTACGGCCAGCGCACCCGGCTGCTACTGGCCAAGCTGGTGCTGGAGGGGGCGAACCTGCTGGTGCTGGACGAGCCGGTGAACCACCTGGACATACCGTCCAGGGAGCGGTTCGAGCAGGCGCTGGACGCTTTCCCGGGATCGGTGCTCATGGCCGTGCACGACCGCGACCTGATAGAGCGGTTCGCGACGGCTATCTGGTCGATCGAGGGTGGTGGTATCAGATGGTACGAGAAGCTCAGCGAGGTGGGTGGCGCTGTGGGGCGGTGATGTGGGCGACCTAGCGGTA
This sequence comes from Dehalococcoidia bacterium, assembly GCA_965203135.1. Taxonomy (GTDB): domain Bacteria; phylum Chloroflexota; class Dehalococcoidia; order Lucifugimonadales; family CATOSD01; genus CATOSD01. The sequence goes on from CBDBBO010000001.1 coordinate 329,914, forward strand.
GGTTGGACCCTTGGGATCAATCAGATTGGCTATGCGTTCCAGTTGAGCAACTATAGCGTTCAGGGTTTGGTCGCGGTCGGCGCTAGGAGGCAGTTCAATTGGCAGATACACCTCTTCGTCACGGCGCCACGTAAGTTTCGTTTCCAACCAGCCCTCAAGCCGGCTACGGACTTGTTCCAGGTTCACTCTTATGCGGAGTGCGCCTTCCTCGTAAAAGTGCAGCCACAGCGGATTTCCCGTCTCTTTCACGGCTCTGTAATCTATCCCAAGCCAGACGAGCGCGCCCGCGAGTCGAAGATATCTTCCGTGGAAGTCGAGTCCCTGCCCCACCCTCAGTCCACTGGCGTCCGCCCATTTCGATTGCTCAAGGCGTTGCACGGCGTCCGCGATTAGTTGTTTCAGGTTCTCGTCGCGTGTGGGCCTTTCACCCTTGATGGCGCTGGCGGCAAGTCCTTGCAGTTCGGCGATCTCGAAGCAAGCCTGGGTATCGCCATCCTCCCTGGCTCTCTTTGCCATCCTGTCGAGAAGCAACTGCCAGGTGGTCAGAATCAGGCACCGTTGGTCACTCCTGGATCGCGCGGTAATCAGCCCAGGGCGCCTGTCGGCTTGGCCCAATTCGTGACCCGCGTCGCGCAGCCTACTTACCAATTCGTCCCACAGATCCCCTTGGTCGACGCGATAGTCTGGCGCCAGGAACAGGAGAACGGCCCTCTTGTCAGCGGGAAGTCCCTGCCAGTAGGTGACGGGCTGGTTGTGGGTTAGTGATGCCCAGAACTTGGACTCAATCAGTGCGACCAGGTTGTCATCTTCGTCCAGGCAGGCGAGGTCCGGTATGGCTCCGTGCGCGTCTGTCTCCCAGGGTTGCGCTTTTGCGACAGGTAATGGCCCGTGTTCATCACCCATCAGTTCGGACAAAGCCTTTCTGGCGGCGTCTGAATGCGAGAGGATGAAGTACAGTGCGTCCGTGGCTACGTCCTCGAGTCCTATGGTGTGGCGTTGCGCAATGAAACTGAGCAGGGTTGACTTTTCAGACATAGTGCGCTCCTCGATCGGATTCTGGTGGGCCGGATTGGTGGGATAGTCCTCCGGCTTTCCCGTGTCGCCGGGCTGGATCACGAAATCCCGGCGGTCCCTATACAGGCGGGCGCGGTTAATCACGTTGTTTTCATTGGGGTCGAAGCCTTCCCACTTGTTGTTGAACCAGTACTTGAAGTCGCCGATGAAGAGGTACTTGTTGCTCACCCTGAAGAAGCGGCAGGTAACCCCCTCGCCGTCGAGGAAGCGGGCGTAGATGGCGTCCTGCAGTTCCCGCTGTCCGTCCCTTATGCTGAGGACGTATTCATGAGGCCAGGTGTCCCGGTATGTGACGGCCTCCCGCCAGGGGGCGCGGGAGATAAGGTCTGTCAGTTTCGCTGTCAATTGGTACTCCTTTTACCACCCGGTCAGCTATGTCTACATCGACCCTTTCATTCGCAGTCGCAAGAGTGCTTACTTGTACCTTTACGATACCTCAAATCATCCAAAACCCCTGTCCCAAAGCACCCCAGCCGCGCAACCCTAACGCGACTTCCTCTCTCGCTGGCTCTCAAATCTGCCATACGCATATTACAAAACATCCCACTCTCAGGCCAATTCCCACAACCTTATGTCAAGTAGCCCCACCCTGCGCCCGCCCGTGGCCCCGACAACGGTATTGAATCTACAGCACGCGCGTGCTACTTTCTAACTGGATAGGCGCTGTGGCAGCCGATTGTGGAGTAGAGCCGGGTTTCAAACCCGCCCAGCCCCGGCCCGGCGCCGCCGTCGCGTTCTGCCACATTTGGCGCAATGCGCGTGACGAACCTTAACAACTTGGCTCACAGAAGGTGACAGAAACATCGGGCCGCCCAGCTACGGAATGGGCGGAAAGTAGCAGAATTGAGCAGATTTTTCGGAGAGCCGCGCCCAAAGGTGCGATCCCCGCTCGGATTCTCCGCACCCCGACCCTCTCCCCTGGGCCGGGATGGGAGAACGAAAAGGCTCTGCGCAGAATCGGGCAGCGACTGGATGACGTGGCGGAATTTGTAGATTTGCAGCGAAAATGAGGACGAGTCGCGTCACGCGCCGGTGATGTGGGCGATGTAGCGCTCGGCGGAGGCGCGGACGGCATCCTTGCCGCCGCTCTTGACGTTGCGGCGCCACCAGCCGCCGTAGATGCGGTCGAAGTCGTAAGGCTCGACGGCATCAACTATGGCTCGGACCTCGGATGCTGAGAGGGGTATGAGGTTCGGGTAGCTGGTCATGAAGCTGACGAAACGGCGGTCGGGGACGACGGTGATGCTGTCGCCGACCATCAGCGCGCCTCTGCCGTCCGCGCCGCCGGCCCAGTGCAGCACCGCGCTGCCGGCGAAGTGGCCGCCGCACTGGATGAGCGTGACTCCGGGCGCGAGCTCCAGCGGCGCGCCGTCCCAGTAGCGTATCGCGGGGTCGGGGCGCATCACGTGCTCGCGATCCGCCTCCGGGACGTAGATGGGCGCGTCGCCGAACGCGCGGCTCCAGGTGACCATGCTGTCGTAGAAGTGGGGATGCGAGAAGCAGATGGCCTGCACGCCGCCGAGGGCGTTCAGACGCTCGACCGTGTCGTCGTCCAGGTAGCTGATGCAGTCGTACAGGACGTTGCCGCCCGGGGTCTGGACCAGCAGCGCCCTCTGTCCGATGGAGAATGATGGCTCTATGCCGATGCCGGTGAGGCCGGGTTCCTCCTCCCTGACTTCGTTGCGATAACCGGATTCCTTCATCTCGGCCATCGTGGTCCAGCGCTGGCCGTCCCAGCCGACGTATTGCCTCGGGTCCTCGCAGATAGGGCAGCGAGCGGGCGGCTGCTCGCTCTCGGTGTATTCGACGCCGCAGGTGACGCAGATGTAGTTTCGCATGGCTCCTCCGTGCGGTCTCTGGAACTGACAAACCCGGCCCGTCCGTAGTATCATAGCCCCCGTTGCAGACGGAGCGCGACCCCTGCGCCCGGGTAAACAGGAGGCGAGATATGCCCAAAGGCCCTGTCAAGCCGAGCACCATAGGCGAGCTTCGGAGCAGCGGTTACACCGCTCAGACCGTGAAGCAGGAGGTACGCAAGAACCTCATTCGCAAGATAGAGAGTGCGGACGACCTGTTTCCGGGCATCGTGGGCTTCGACGAGAGCGTGATTCCGCAGCTTGAGAACGCGGTGCTCGCGGGCCAGGACATTATCCTGCTCGGCGAAAGGGGCCAGGCGAAGTCCCGGCTCATCCGCCGCCTGGTGTCGCTGCTGGATGACGAGATTCCTGTGATGGCGGGCTGCGAGTTGAACTGCGACCCGGTCGCCCCCATCTGCACCGCGTGCAAGCAGCGTATCGAGGAGAAGGGCGACGGCGCGGCCATCCAGTGGATGGGGCGCGACAAGCGGTACTCGGAGAAGCTGGCTACGCCGGACATATCGGTGGCCGACCTGATAGGCGAGATCGACCCTATCAAGGTGGCCGAGGGGCGCTACCTGTCCGACGAGCTGACCATCCATTACGGGCTGATTCCGCGTACCAACCGAGGCATCTTCTGCATCAACGAGCTGCCCGACCTGTCCGAGCGCATACAGGTGAGCCTGTTCAACCTGATGGAGGAGCGCGACGTCCAGATCAAGGGCTATCGCATCATGCTTCCGCTGGACGTGATGCTGGTGTCGAGCGCGAACCCGGAGGACTACACCAACCGCGGCCGGATCGTGACGCCGCTGAAGGACCGGTTCGGCGCGCAGATCCGCACCCACTATCCCAGGTCGCTCGACCAGGAGATCGAGATCGTGGAGCAGGAGTACGTCCGCTTTCCGGACACGGACGAACGCGTGTCGGTGCCGCCGTACATGAAGGAGATAGTGGCCGAGATCACGTCGCTCGCGCGGCGCAGCCCGGAGGTCAACCAGCGCTCCGGCGTGAGCCTGCGGGTGTCCATCGCCAACTACGAGACGATCGTGGGCAACGCCTTCAAGCGCAGCCTCAGGAGCGGCGAGCCGACTTCGCCCAGGGTTAGCGATCTTCCCGCCATAGTAGCCTCCACCACCGGCAAGATCGAGCTGGAGAGCGTGGAGGAGGGCAGGGAGTTCAAAGTAGTCGAGGACCTCATCAAGAAGGGCGTCACGAACGTGTTCCGGCGCTACTACAGCCCGGCGGAGTTCGACGAGGTGCTGGAGCGGTTCGAGGAGGGCTACGAGGTGCGGACGGGCAGCGATCTGCCGTCCTCGGCCTATGGCGAGGCTGCGGAGACGCTCGGCAACATCGGCGAGCTCATCCAGCGCATCGAGCCGTCTGACGCCCCCTCGGCGGTCGCCTCCGCCATCGAGTTCCTGCTGGAGGGCCTGCACCTCAACCGGAAGCTGAACCGCGACCAGGTGTCCGGGCAGTTTCTTTACAGGGGCTAGCAGGCGTGCGCTCTCAACCCTCACCCTAACCCTCTCCCAGTCTTGGGAGAGGGGACCTAACTGATACCGCCAGGAAATACGCATGACACAGACCGCACGCAGAAGCAACGTCCCGAAGGCATACGATCCGCAGGCCGTGGAGCGGCGTATCTACGATCTGTGGTTGGACAGCGGCCACTTCACGCCGGAGATAGACCGCGACAAGGAGCCGTTCGTCATCATCATGCCGCCGCCGAACGTCACCGGCGAGCTGCACATGGGCCACGCGCTGACCAAGGCGCTGGAAGACCTGATGATCCGCTGGCACAGGATGAAGGGCGACCCCACGCTCTATCTGCCCGGCTCGGACCACGCGGGCATCGCGACCCAAGTAGTGGTCGAGCGCGCGCTGGCGTCCGACGGCATAACCCGCCACGACCTGGGCAGAGAGAAGTTCGTGGAGCGCGTGTGGCAGTGGGTGGACCAGTACGGTGACACGATCTACGAGCAGATAAAGCGCCTGGGCGCGTCGTGCGACTGGACGCGCACGGCCTTCACGCTGGACGCTGGCCCCGCCAAGGCGGTGCGCAAGACGTTCGTGAGCCTGTACAAGAAGGGCCTGATCTACCGGGGCGAGCGCATCACCAACTGGTGCCCGCGCTGCCGCACCGCGCTGTCGGACCTGGAGGTGAAGCACCGGGATGAGGACGGGCGGCTGTACGACATCCGCTACGAACTGGAGGGGGGCGGCTCGGTCACCATCGCCACCACGCGGCCGGAGACGCTGCTGGGCGATACCGCGGTGGCGGTCAACCCGGAGGACGACCGCGCAAGCCGGCTCGTGGGCCGCACCGCCGTGCTGCCCGTGCTGGGTCGACGCCTGCCGGTAATCGCCGACGAGGCGGTGGAGCTGGGCTTCGGGACGGGCGCGCTCAAGGTGACGCCCGGCCACGACCCCAACGACTTCGAGATAGGCCAGCGCCACGACCTGCCCACGGTCAGCATCCTGAACCTGGACGGCACGCTGAACGAGAACGCCGGCCCATACGAGGGGCAGGACCGCATGGTGGCGCGCGAGAACATCGTCGCGCAACTGGAGGCGGAGGGCCGGTTGGCGGGCAGCGAGCCGCACCGCCACTCCGTGGGCCACTGCGACAGGTGCGACGAGGTGGTCGAGCCGATCATCAGCCGCCAGTGGTACGTTCGCATGGAGCCGCTGGCGAAGCCCGCGCGAGACCGCGTGGCCGACGGCTCCATCAAGATCGTCCCCGAGCGGTTCACGCGGGTGTACTACAACTGGATGGACAACATCCGGGACTGGTGCATCAGCCGCCAACTCTGGTGGGGACACCGCATACCGGTGTGGTACTGCCAGGGGTGCGAGGCCGTGATCGTGGAAGAACGAGATCCGACGACCTGCCCGGAGTGCGGCTCGACGGACCTGGAACGCGACCCCGACGTGCTGGACACCTGGTTCAGCTCGGGCCTATGGCCGCACTCCACGCTCGGATGGCCCGACGAGACCGAGGACCTGGACTACTTCTACCCGGGCAGCGTGCTGGAGACGGGCTACGACATCCTGTTCTTCTGGGTGGCGCGCATGATAGTGCTGGGCTTGGAGAACATGGGCGACGTGCCGTTCCGCACCGTGTACCTGCACGGCCTGGTGGTCGACCCCGAGGGGCTCAAGATGAGCAAGTCCAGGGGCAACGTCGTGGACCCGCTGGAGCTCATAGACATGTACGGCGCGGACGCGCTACGCTTCGCTCTCACGACCGGCAACTCGCCGGGCAACGACATGCGGCTGAACCAGGGCAAGCTGGAGGCCAGCCGGAACTTCGCCAATAAGTTGTGGAACGCCGCGCGTTTCGCCATGCAGAACCTGGATGGCGCGGACGGGCTGGAGGACTGGTACGCCCCCAGGCCGTCGCACCGCCACGACCGGTGGATCGTGAGCCGGCTGAACCACACCGCCGAGCAGGTGGAGCGGTTCATGGGCGAGTACAACTTCGGCGAGGCCCAGCGCGCCATCCACGACTTCATGTGGCACGAGTTCGCCGACTGGTACATCGAGCTCGCCAAGATACGGCTGCGCTCGGATGAGGAGAGCGGGGGGTCGCCCCTTCCGACGCTGGCATACGTGCTGGAGCGCATACTGCGCCTGCTGCATCCCTTCCTGCCGTTCGTCACCGAGGAGCTGTGGCAGATGCTCACGCGGATGCTCCCGGACGAGCCGGGACGCCCCGACGCGCTCATCGCCGCGGCCTACCCAGCGCCGGACGCGGCCCGCTTCGACGCCGACGCGGAGGCCGAGATTGGCGCGTTTATCGACATCGTGCGCGCCGTGCGGAACCTCCGCGCCGAGTTCAAGATACAGCCCAGCCAGCGCGTCGCCGCGAAGGTGGAGGCCGGACCGCTGGAGGCCGCACTGGCCCGCGAGTCCGGCGCGATAGCCGCGCTGGGCCGGATCGAGCCGCTGAGCGTGGCACGGGAGTCTGGCGGAGACGAGCCGGACACCGTGTCGCTGGTGCTGGAGCGCGCCACCGTCCGGGTGCCGCTTGGCGGGCTGATCGACGTCGGGCAGGAGCGGGAGAGGCTGGCGGAGGAGCAGCGTCAGCTCGACGGCCAGATGGCCAAGCTGTCCCAACTTCTGGCCAACGAGAACTTCCTGTCGCGCGCGCCCGAAGAGGTGGTCGAGAGGGAGCGTGAGCGCAGACGCACCATCGAGGAGCGCCAGGCCAGGGTGGCCGACATCCTGGAGAAGCTCGCCACGGCCTGACGCCGTTCGCCGCGGCGTTGGCTCTGAGCACCCGTGGTCGCGTTCATCCGGCGAGTCGTCCCTTCGCTCACCCGCGACGGCTGGATGGTGTTCGGCGCAACGGCCGTCAGGGGTATCGACTACAGCTTTCTGAGCGTATTTCTGGGCGTGTATCTCAGCGTGCTGGAGTTCAGCGCGTTCCAGGCGGGCGTAGTGTTCAGCGGCATAATGGCCGGCGGCGCGGTTTCCAACGTGGTGGCCAGTTGGAAAGGCGACAGGATAGGGCGGCGGCGGTTGCTGATTGTGATGACGCTGCTGATGTCGGTGGGCGGTGCGCTGTTCGCTCTGGGCACCAACGAATGGCAGCTTGCCGCAATCGGCCTGCTCGCGATGACCACCACCACCGGCGGCGACCGCACCGCGTTCGTGTCTATGGACTCCGCGATTCTGGCGCAGTCCGCCTCGGAACGCGAGCGCACCATGGTGTTCAGCCTTTACAACCTCGTCAGCATCGTGACCAAGACGGGCGGCGCGTTGCTCATAGCGGTACCGGAACTGTTGCAGTCCACGCTGGGCATGGAAGAGCTTGCGTCGTACCGAGCGATGTTCTTTGGCTACGCCGTCGTGGCCGTGGGGGCCCTGGCCTTCTACGGCGCGCTGACTCCCCAAGCGGAGGTGCGGGCTGTCGCACGGAGCGCGTCTCCACCGAACGAGGGGGGCCTGAGCGCGCGAGGGGCCATCATCCGCATCGCGGCGCTCTTCTCCATCGACTCGCTGGGTGGCGGCTTCTACGTCAAGAGCTTCATCGCATACTGGTTCGCGACCAAGTTCGGACTCAGCCTCAACGCAATCACCGCGGTCTTTTTTCTGGGCCAGCTAGCCAACGTCGTCTCGGTGCTGCTCGCCGCCCCGTGCGCCAAGAGAATCGGGCTGGTGAACACGATGGTGTTCACCCAGGTGCTCGCCAACGTGCTGATCATCGCTCTCGCGCTGTCCGGTAACGCGCTGCTGGCTGTGGCGTTCTACGTGGCCAGGGAGCTTCTGAACGAGATGGACGTGCCGACGCGACAGTCATACACGATGGCGATAGTGCCGCCGGAGAGTCGCATGGCGATGGCGGGCGTGACGAACCTGGGCCGAAACGTGACTCAGGCCGCCAGCCCCATCATCGGCGGCGCGACTGCCAGCGTTACGACGCTGGGCACGCCGTTCTTCATCGGCACCTTCTTCAAGCTGCTGTACAACTTCGCGCTGTACCTGCAGTTCCGCTCGATCAAGGCCCCGGAAGAGTTACTGCGTTCGGCTGCCGCCAACGAGAGCGGGCAGGGGCGGTAGGAGTTCCCTACCGCCCTCGCAGCTCCAGCGTTTCGACGTCGCCGGTCTCCAGTTCGGCTACCCACGCGGCATGGCTGTTCGCGGGCATCCATGCTTTTTCCATCCCGTGCCGCGCTGTTCCCGTCTTGGAAACCCCGCAGAAGGGGTATTGACTCTGTGAGTACATACGTTCTAACATCGATTCACGGAAAGAGACCGGACACGCGATCCGCGCGTGCTGGCGGCTGGCCCTGGTGATTCTGGCGTTGTGCCAGCCTGGAGACATTGGTTAAGAGAGGGGATCGACATGTGGCGACGGTGGATTATCGCCGGTCTGGTGGCGGTAACCCTGGTGGCGGTGGCATGTGGCGATGGCACGCACGACCTGGGTCCGTGTGTTAGCGACGAAGGCGAGTCCGAGTGGGGGTTGTCTAGTCCCCCGGCCAATGCCGGTGGCGAGTTCTACGAGGAGCTGTACCGAACGTACGATGCGCGCCTCGACGTGGATTTGGGAGAGACGGCCGAGTTGACTCTGTCGATTCGCAATAAGACCGACGAGGCGCAAACCCTCATCGCTCTGTACCGTACGCCCGCGGATTTCTCCATCTCCTTTGGGGATAGTTGCCTATCGTTCTGGCCGACCTGGGGACACTTGAAGGGTCCTATGCGCCTGCATTTCGAGCCGGGCGAGGAGAAGGTGTACACCGAAGAATGGGACTTCCTTCTGAACGGCATGGAGATTGCTTCTGCCGGCGAATACATCGCCTACGCCTTCGTGGGCTTGCACGTTGGGGTCGACGAGGAAGATATCGACTCGTACGGCATGATAACGGCATTCAAACGCTTTCGCGTGAGTAACAAGCATCTGCGCGCCGCCCATATCGAGCACCCGCCGGCTCCCATGGAATCCACGTGCGGCGATCCATTAGACGCCTCGCGGCGCGAGATAGAGCAGTGGATAGAACATGGCGAGACCCCGTATAGCTTGGCCTATGCGACGATCGTCCTAGAGGTAGACGGGGGTGAACTGCGGGCCATCCGCGACCGGGATGACCGCCTCATCCGAGTGTACCCTTGGACTCTCCTGGACGAGAACAGGCAGCCTGTCAACGCGTTTGGTATTCGTGCTGTCGTCTCGGAACCACCGCCGAGGGAATGGAATCTGCCGACGTGCCTGGATGGCGTGCCCGTGCAGGTCGTGGTGAAATCGGATGGCTATCCGTGATGAGATAGGAGCCGGAAGTGCGGGCGGGGCGAGTCTCCGCTTCACAGGAAAGAACACAAGAATGGCTGGTGATTGAGGCACCGCCAACTTGGACGCCCCGCCCGCACCGATTGAGAGAAGACAACGAAACCGCCAGACCCCTTTGGGGAGGCCGGATGATTGGCGCGGAAGGGGTCCGTGCGACCTCAAAATCAATGGTTACCGAACGAGAGTTGTGACCTCAAAATTACGGTTACCAGCGGTGTTCCAGTTTAGGGGGTCTCCACGCCTCCACGCCAGGCCTTGCAGCTTCTCGATCTCCGAGTCGATCTGACGACTCAGCCACAGCGGGTTGAGCGACGCGTACAGCTTCTCGAACACCACCCGCCGAGCACCCACAAGCGCCCCACTCCCGAGCATCCGCTTGTACGGCGTCATCCCCTCGTCGTGCATACGCACCACCCTATCACCCTGCCGACTCTTCCCAACGAGCCGGCGCACCGGCTGGAAGAAGTTCGCCTGCAGCCGCGCCAAAGAGTACACCTGCTGCATCTGCCTGAAGGCCGCGGACGAAGAGTACCGGCTGTGTCCGGTCAGCCGACGCACCACCGCGCCGTTCTTCTGCTCGACGTGCGCGCTGTCGTTCTTACGGTACGGCCTGCTCCTTGTGAACGTGATGCCGTTGTTCTCGCAGTAGGCGTACAGACCGCGGTTGATGAACTCAGAGCCGTTGTCCGAGTCCAGCCCCAGCAGAGGCACAGGCAACCTCCCCCGCATCCTGCGTATCGCCGCACCCACACGCTCCTGAGTCTTACCCCACACAACGTCCATGTCCACCCATCCCGTAGCTACGTCCACCGCCGTCACGGTCCACAGGTAGAACCCCTCCGTCGTCGCTCCGCAGTGCGCCACCGTGTCCACCTCCACGAAGCCGGGCCGCGCGTCGTCCCACTCCCAGTACGTCCGCACCGGGATGCGGTTCCTGAGCAGAGTCCCGGCCTTGGTCAGGCTGGTCGCTCTCTTCCTCACCGGCGCCTGGTGCACGGCCAGCAACCGCTCCAAAGTCGCCGCGCTCGCCCGCCCGAGCCTGGTCTCGGTGGAACAGTCCAACTCCAGTTCGCCGAACTCAGCCAGCCGCGACGCCAGCTCCCCCACGAACGGGTGCAGCCTTCTGGCGCCTATCCCGCCCGCCGCCTCGTGCACCACCCGGACCGCCTCGGCCACCTCCGGACCGTACTCGACCGGTCTGCCCACGCGCCCTCCCTTACCTTCTCGCCTCCGACCCGACAGGGCTCGTATCGCCGACTTCCTGTGATAGCCGGTCACGGCTTCCACCTCGTCCAGTATCTTTCCCTTCTCCTTCTTACCCGCCTTCAGGTACCTATCCATCTGCCGCTCCAGGTACTCTCGGACGCTCTTTTGGTTCACGGTTACCTCCAGCTTTTGGGTAACCGTAATTTTGAGGTACATTCTCCACTTCGGTAACCATAATTTTGATGTCATGCGGGGTCTTGACACTGCAAGTACATACGTTCTAGCATCGATTCATTGGAAGAGACCGCACACGCGACCTGCGCGTGCTGGCGGCTGGCCCTGGCGATTCTGGCCTTGGCGTTGTGCGAGCCTGGAGCCGTTGGTTAAGAGAGAGGATCGATATGTGGCGATGGTGGATTCTCGCCGGACTGGTGGTGATGGCTCTGGGTGTGGCGGCTTGCGGTGATCGCACGCACGACGTGGGGCCGTGCGCCGACCGCAGGAGTCTCCAACGTAGCTGGGAATCATCCGTCGGCTGGGAATTGTCCGGCGACATGGGAACCGTCGATGACGAGTTCTACCGGGATCTCTACCGAGCGTTCGCTCCGCGCCTGGACGTGAATGTGGGGGAGACCACTAAGCTGACGCTCTCGATTCGCAACAGGAGCGACAAGACACCGACGCTTACGATGAGGTATCACATGCCGAACGTAATCTTCACGATCACCACACCCGATTGCGACCCGATTTGGTTCTCTCCCAAGGTGAAGGGCGTCGATCGGAGGACGGAGGTGCGTTTCGATCCGGGCGAGGAGAAGCAATACGTGAGCCGCGGTGAGTGGGACTTCCAGGTGGAGGGTTTTGGGCACAAGGTCCCGCCGGGCTGGTATCTGGCCCACGCGCTCGTGGGGGTGTACGACGAAACCGACGAGGAGCGCATCGGCTTGATGGTGGCCTACAGGCGCTTCTACGTGGGGGAGGCGGAGTTGTTCACCGCGCGCGACGAACACCCGCCGGCGCCAGTGGACCCGTCCGCGTGCGGCGGGCCCGTGAGGAGGCTTGAACACGTGCTGCGAGAGCATGACGAACATGAGGGCTGGATCGATAGTCTCCGATCCCGGGACAACCGTTTCATCTACGTGACCTCGGCGCCCCTCCTAGACGAGAACAGGCTGTCCGTTAGTGCATACGGCATCCGTGTCATGGTCCGGGCGCCGCTGATGGACGATTGGGGGTTGCCGGATTGTGTGGGGGAGTTGCCCGTGCAGGTCGTGGTGGTGGAGTGGACCAACCGGCTGTGGTGAAGGAGGGGAAGAGGAGGAGGTTAGTGGGCTCGAACTTTAGAGAAGGACGGTAATGTCAAGATGCGGGCGGGGAGACTGAGATCCCGCTAAGGAGTTTGTGGCTCGACAGGCTGTTGCAGCAGACCCGCCGAGTGTGTCCCCCGCCCGCACCAACCAACACACCGAGTGCTCGCAGCCCCCTTTGGTGAGGCCCGATGATTGATCCGGAAGGGGTATTGACACTAACAGAACATATATTCTAGTATTGCCGCAAGGAGGCGACACATGGCGCGCATATTGATAGTAATCCCGCTGGTCCTGGTGTTCGTGGCAATACAGATTTCGTGCGCCAGCTCCGAACCCTGGCAGGACCCGTGCACAGAAGAGAGGAGACAAATCATGACGAACGAGGCGGCAGCCGAGAGGCCGTCCGACGACTACATGCAGGCGGTGAGAATCAAGTACAGGCCCCTGTTCAGGGCATTCCCGTACTATCAGGGTGTCTACAGTGGCGACTACTTTGACGAGGAAAAGGGCACATGGGTGGAGGGATACGGCATCACCCTAAAGGTGCTCGAACTCACCGACCAGAGCACGCTGCCGGAATCGCAGCGTGTGCCGGAGTGCCTGGACGGGGTGCCCGTGAGAATAATCAAGGTCGGGCCGCGCAAGCTGCTCGCAGAGGGAGGATAACATGCCCGAACCGAGGCAAAACCACAGGCCGCTCAGAAGCGGCCTGAGAATAACCAGCCGGACCGGAACGACGCAATACGACCACCGCCACGTCGAGGGCGGAACGCTGACCGGCTTGGCGACGCGCAAGTCGGACGACGCGCTGATGCTCGTGACCAACCTGCACGTGATGGCCGGCAAGGACGACGACGGGAACTACCGGAACCCCACCGGTTCGGAGAAGATGTTCCAGGGAGGAAGCGATTGGTTGTTCAAGGTGGGAGAGGGTCTCATATGGGAGCCCGTGTCTCTCACCGAGGACAACACCATCGACGCCGCCGCCGTCGTGTTCGACACACGACGCCGCCGCCGTCGTGTTCGACGACAGGGCCGATGTCGGCGGTGCCCGCTTCGAAATGCACAACGCGGGTTCGCACGCCAGCCAGCGCGCCTGGCGCCGCATCATCAGCGGCACGAAGGTCCCCGCGAGGGGTATGAGGGTCGTGATGGTCGGGGCGAGCTCCGTCGAGAGGGCGGGAGAGATCAACGTGCTCGGCGACGAGGAAACGTTCAACGGCGCGGACTTCGTGGACATCGTCAACGTGCAATGGGATACGTCCGTGAGCGAAGGGGACTCGGGTTCGCCGGTGCTGTGGGAGGTGAGCCCGGGTTCGGGCGTGTATCGCATGGTGGGCATCCTGTTCGCCTTTGACGGTCTGCGCCCGCAGAGTTCGTGGATATGCTCCGCGTCCGCGGTCCAGCGCGAGTTGGGCCTAGTGTTCGGCGAGCAACTGCCGGTGTTGAGTCTGAACGAACAGAGTGGCTTCGACAAGAACAAGTACGGGGTCACCACCTGGCAAACCCTCACTGACTTCTCCGGCGCGGCCTTGGGCGTGGACATCATCAACGCAGGAAGTGAGAAGGGTTGGTCGGGAGGCACGATTCCCGCCACGACGGGCGAGGGGAAGCACAAGTGGTGGCAACTCACGCGCACGACCACAGGCGTGTCCGTGTCCGTTCGCGGAGGACCCGACACCCGTGAGCAATTCATCGCAGGCAAGGAGTGGGGGTTCAGGGTGTACGTCAAGTGTGACTCGGACGGCGTGTGGAAGCACATCCTGTCCGGCTCGGACACGCTGAGCGCGGCGGGATTCGCGTCCGGTGCCAAGGCCGTCGTGGTCGGGGACTTCGCCGTCCCCCTCACCAAAGCCGAGGGCGACAAGTACGCCAAGTATTTCGAGGCGTTCAGGAAAGACGACATCGAGGTGCGCATAGACGCCGCGCCGCTCAACAGGGCTCCCGTGGCGAAGGCGAAGGTGCTGTCGCCCACGATCGTCAGCGTCGGCGACGAGGTTACGCTGGACGGCTCCGACAGCGAGGACCCGGATGGAGGCGCACTTGCGTATGCCTGGGAACACGTCCCGGAGGCTGGCAGCGACCAGGATCGCGTGGTTCTAACCAACGCGAACACGGCAAAGGCCACCTTCACCGCCCCCTCGACACCGACGACCCTGGCGTTCACGCTGACCGTTACGGACGCGGGAGGCCTGAAGTCACAGGACACCATCGACGTGCCCGTGCTAGCCGCGGACGTCGAATCCCTGGGGACGCTGACGGGGAGAGTGAGGGTCACGGGCGAGTGGTCGAGCGACATTCTGTCCATGAACAGGAGCGGGAGCTACGCGAGGTACTACGCGTTCAGGCTCGAAGAGCGCGCGACGGTGGTGATCAGCCTGTGGTCCGGGCAAGACCCCTACCTGTTTCTGCTCGCGGACGCGGGCAAGGACGGGGGCGTTCTGGATAGCAACAACGACTACATCGGCAGCCAATCGCGTATAACCCGGACGCTCGACGCGGGCTACTACACCATCGAGGCGACGACGCACAGTGCGGCGCGAACGGGGGTCTTCAAGTTGGACGTGACGGCGCTCAGCAACGACGCGACGCTCAGCGCGCTCGGCCTGTCGGCGGGCGAGCTTACCCCTGCGTTCGCCGCGGGCGAGACCTCGTACACGGCGTCCGTCGGGCACGCACAGGACACCATCAGGGTGACGCCCACGGCGAACCACGGGTCGGCCACGATAACGGTGAACGGTGTCGCCACGGCGAGCGGGTCGGAGAGCGGTGCGGTGAACCTATCCGTGGGAGCCAACACCATCAGCGTGGTGGTGACCGCGGAGGACGGCGCGAAGAAGACGTACACGATCACGGTTACGCGCGCGGAGTTGGGCGCGACGACGCCGGACGACGATGATACCGGGGGCGGCGGCGGTTCCGGCGGCGGCGACGAGACCGGCGACGACGACGAGACCGGCGACGACGACGAGACCGGCGACGACGACGGCCCGAAGCCCCCTCCCCCTCCGTGCACCGAATGGGTGGAAACGAGCGAGTACCGCGGGCACTGCGACGCATGGGAAATCAAGGAGACCAGGACGTGCACGAACAGCGAGGGCGAGAAGGTGCCGCAGTACCGCTGGGTGACCTGGGAAGGGCCCGCGGAGACTTGGGGCGAGTGGAGCTCGTGGTCGAGCACCGGCAGGGAGCGCGGCAGGTATCGGGAGCGCGAGATAGAGAGGGAGCGGACGCGGACGAGCAACCGGTGCCGGACGCAGACGGAGAAGACGTGGGTGCCGGACCCGGTGGAGCCGCCGGAGACTTGGGGCGAGTGGAGTAGCTGGTCGGAAACGAGCGAAACGCGCGGGCAGTGCGACGATTGGGAGATCAAGGAGACCAGGACGCGCACGAGCAGCCGAGGCAACACGCAGGCGCAATGCCGCTGGGTGGAGTGGGAAGGCCCCGCGGAGACTTGGGGCGAGTGGAGCTCGTGGTCGAGCACCGGCAGGGAGCGCGGCAGGTATCGGGAGCGCGAGATAGAGAGGGAGCGGACGCGGACGAGCAACCGGTGCCGGACGCAGACGGAGAAGACGTGGGTGCCGGACCCGGTGGAGCCGCCGGAGACTTGGGGACCTTGGTCGTCCTGGTCGGACACCGGCTCGCACAGGGGATCGGGAGCGAGACGCCAGAAACAGCAGGTGGCCACGCGCACGAGCAGCAGGGGTCGCACGCGCACGCGATACCAGTGGGTGCCGGACCCCGAGACGCCGCCACCTCCGCCACCCGAGACCTGGAGCCCCTGGGGTTCGTGGTCGGACACCGGGAGGACGCGCGGGTCGGGCGAGTACAGCGAGAAGGAGCAGTCGCGATTCCGCGTCAGCAGCCGAGGCAATAGGCAGACGCAGACGCGCTGGGTGTCGAACGAGTAGAGAGACAGGAGGGTAACTAGAGAAGGCCCCCGCTTGGCCACAACCGGTCAGGCGGGGGCCTCCTGTCGTTCCACATTGGTTGCATCAAGCAATCAGGGGTGCCAGCGCCCTACAGCCCGCGCAACTCCAGCGTTTCGACGTCGCCCGTGTCAAGGTCGGCGACGCGCACCGCGTGGTTGTTGGTGTCGGCGACGTAGAGCTTGCCCGCCGCGGCGCTCACGCCGGACGGCTCGTAGAACTCGGCCTCGCCCGCCGAGCCGTCCCTGTGGCCCGCGGCGCCGCTGCCCAACATCGTCATGCAGCCCCTGGTGGCGGGATACACGCGCTTGATCTTGTTGTTGTAGCTGTCGGTGATGTAGAGCACGCCGTCGTCGGTGTCGATGCCGATGGGGTGCTGGAGACGCACCGCGTCGCCCACGCCGTCGGCGTCGCCGAAGGTGAACAGGCCCTGGCCTACGACGGTCTGCACGCGGCCGAGTGTGCCCAGATCAGCGGAGCGTATGGCGCTGGTCTCGCTGTCGGTGAAGTACAGCTTATCTCCGATGGAGGCGATGCCGCTGGGCTGGGCGAGCTGCGCGGAGGGTAGGGGGCCGTCCACGATGTTCTCTCGCCCGGAGCCGGCGTGGGGCAGGACTTCACCAGTGTCCAGGCGCATCCGCCAGAGTTGGTGGAAGCCGGCCATGGCTATGTAAAGCGTGCTGTCGCGCAGCTCGAGGTCCCAGGGGGAGTTGAGCGTCGTGGACAGGCCGTCGCCGCCCGCGTGGAACCGCATCGCCTGCTCGCCCACGCCCGCTATGGTGTCCACGTGCCCGGTGTCGAGCGCGACCCTGCGAATCGAGTGGTTCTTGGTGTCCGCGACGTACAGCACGTCGCCATCGAGCGCCATGCCCTGCGGGTCGTCGAACCGCGCCTCGTGCGCCGGGCCGTCGGCCAGGCCGCGCTCGCCGCTGCCGATGACCTGCGTGACTTCGCCGTCCAGCGTCGCCACGATCACGCGGTTGTGGTTGGAGTCCGCTATGAACAGGCGACCGGAAGCCGCGTCCGCCAGCGCCTTGCCCGGGAAGGACAGGGGCCGCTCCCATTCCGTCTCGCTCTCCAGCTTGAAGGTCATGGGCCGGCGGTCGATCAGCCCGTCGCCGTCGAACTCGCGCACCATCTCGGCGATGATGTTGTCGAATGGATCGAGAACGATCTCACCTTCGTGCTTGCCGATGACCTTGCCGCGCGGGTCTATGAACATCAGCGTGGGCCACGCCCTGACGGTGTAGGTCTGCCAGATGACGAAGTCGGAGTCGTTGGCGACCGGGTGCTCGATCTCGTAGCGCAGGACCGCCTTGCGCACGTTCTCGGTGTCCTTCTCGGCGGTGAACTTCGCGGAGTGCACGCCGACCACGACCAGTTCGTTCCGGTACTTCTCTTCCAGTTTCCGCAACTGCGGAAATACGTGCATGCAGTTAACTCAACAGTAGGTCCAGAAGTCCAGGATGACGATCTTTCCGCGCAGGTCCTCAATCGAGAGCGGACGCTCGGTGTTCAGCCAGTCCATCCCCTTGGGGAAGTCGGGCGCGTTCACGGTGCCCGCGTAGCTCTGTGTCGCCATTTTGATTACATCCTTTCGGCGCCCTCTCGGCACGCCATTGGCCTCGATCCGGCTAGAGGCTCACGGGCCACTGCTCGCGCGAGTAGGCCATGGACCAGAACATGTGCTCGTAGCGCGAGCTGGCCAGGAACGCGTCGCGCATGGCTGATCTGACGGCGGGACCTCCCTCCGCGCCGAACCGGTCCACAAGCTCGCGCCAGGCCGCCGTGCTTTCCTCAAGGATACCAGAGGAGTAGGCGTCGACCCAATGGCCGTAGACGGGATGGGGCGATGGCTGGAGTTGCCGGCCTATCTCGTGGTAGCTCCAGGGGCAGGGGAGTATGGCCGCGGCGGCCTCGCCGACTCCGCCCATGGAGGCGGCGGTCAGCATGTGGTTGACGTAGGCGAGGTTTGTGGGCGACTGGGAGGCGGCCTCGGCCTCCTCTTCGGTTACGCCCAGCAGCTCGAACATGCGGGAGTGCAGGGGACGCTCCACCGGCGTGGTGACGCGCCTGGCCAGTTGGCGGATGGCCTCGGTGTCGGGGGCCTTGGACAGCGCGATGGAGACGACCCGGCCGAACCCCTCCATGTAGTGGTAGTCCTGGATCACGTAGTAGCGGAAGCTCTCGACGGGGAGGGTGCCTCTCTGCAGCTCCAGCAGAAAGGGGTGTTCCATGATGTCGCCCCAGATGGAAGCGGCCTCCTGCCGCAGCTCGGATGAGAAACTGGTGGCCATTTTCACTCCTCTATTGCCAATTGGCATATTGTGATAGCAGCAGTTTCCGTGCGTTTTCGCGATTCCGATATTGTAGCGGAGATCTCCGCGTAACTTCGCAATCACAATATCGAAACTCGCGCGCATCCGCGGTTGATTCGATGTGTGGGGACCGGCGGACCATGGTATGGCCTGGCGTCCCTGGCAGGATTCGAACCCGCGACCCGCTGCTTAGAAGGCAGCCGCTCTGTCCAACTGAGCTACAGGGACAACGGAGGACTGCATTCAAGTGTAGCACAACGGGCCGAATTCGTTCCCGTGCCGTGCGTGCTCTCCGGCACGCGTGGCGCATTTCCCACAGCTGCTGCCCCCGGCTACTTCATCGCGGACGTGCTGACGCGGTAGATCGAGAGTCCACCGGCCCATACTCTTCTGATTCTGGTGATCTCCACGCCGTCGAGATCGGCCAGGGTGGTGAAGTGGCGTTGCAGGGCGTTGCCGATGGGCCGGCTCAGAAGGCCGACTCCGACCATGGCGGCGATTGCGACGGGTAGGCGGACGATGCGTCGGCCGCGGGCCAGGATCGCCCTGGCGAGGAGGCCGCCCAGCAGCGCGGCGGTGGCGATGTTGGTGCCGCAGTGGGGCGAGATCGCGAGCTCTTCGCGTCCGGCCTGGAGTGAGGCGAGGGCCTTCTGAGCGGCGGTGTGGACCTCTTCGAGTGACGCCCGGCCGAAGATGAAGAACCCGCCGGGCGTGGAGTAGCCGCCCAGTGGGGTAGGGGACCTGGCATCGAGGAGCATGGTGACGGTGGCGTGCTCCAGTGCGTGGTTGCGTCGGACGCTGTCCAGAATGTTCGATGCCAAACACTGCCTCCTGGCGTTCGGTGAGGGACGGGGACCGGTTCGCCGGCACACACCACCATCATAACCCAGCGGCGACCCGCTCGCCTAATCGTGGCGCTTGTGGAACGGTGGCGCCTGCATCTTCCGACGCCGGCGGCCGGTGGACTGGGCGGGCGTCGAGTGGGGTAGGGGATAGGTTGCCGGGGTACGCGCTCGACCCCGGCCATCACCCGAAGCGGCCCGTCTGGACCTCCAGTACCGGCGGCCTGGAGTAGGCCGCCGTGGTCACTTTACGGTCTCAAATGCTGCATGATAATAATTTACACGCTAAAACTACGTGTTGGTTATATTAGACAGGTAGGGAATCGCGCTGTGCGGGGCCGAGGCCCCATGCCGAGAGCCGCCCGAACCGCCAGGGCTGGGGACTTCTGGGCCCGCCAGACAAACTCTGACAGTATTAGAATTGCGTCAGAAATGTTTTGAAGAGGCATTGACATTCGATTAGTGGCGGGTTTAGCATTAGCGCATAGTAAAGCGTGAGCGGTATTTCAGCAGTGGTCCATCAGGCAGCGGGAACAGGGTCAATGTCACAGGATATCTGTACAGCACTAAGGAGGACGAAGTGACGACCAAGAAGACGAAGAAGATGCTGGCAGTCGAGTCGAAGTTTGACCAGCCGCTGGAGAAGATGCTTCCGGGGATGGTCACGGAGATGGGCCTGACGGCAACCGCCGACCACCTGGGGGTGAGCAAGGCCACGCTCGGCTACTGGTTGCTCAAGCTGGGCATCAGCGTGCAGAGGATAGCGCTCGCGCCCGGTGACACCATCAAGGTGACCCGGGTCAAGTAAGGGAAGCAACGCCGCTGAGTGCCGACGTGGTCGGCGCTCGCTCTGTCAAGACAACGGCGCCGCACACCGGTGGTCAATTCCGATATGCGGCGCCGATTTGCGTGGTGCGCTGTCTCAATTCCTAGCGGCGGCTGCGGCTGCCGATCGCTTCTCGCGCCTCCTGCTCCCGGTAACGGTCGATTATGGCGCGGCGCTTGTCGTGGCGCCGGCGCCCTTTCGCCAGGGCAAGCTCCACCTTGGCCAGGTGCCGCTTCAGGTATATGCGCAGCGGCACCAGGGTGAACCCCTTCTCGGACACGTCTCTGCTCAGCCGCCGGATCTGCTCCTTGTGCATCAGCAACTTGCGCGGGCGCATGGGCTCGTGGTTTGCGGAGTTGCCGGCGTCGTACTGTGAGATGTGAAGGTTGTGTAGCCAGAGCTCGCCGCCTTCGGGGCGGGCGTAGGCGTCCCCGATGTTGGCGCGGTTGGCGCGGAGCGACTTGATCTCCGTGCCGGTCAGCACGATGCCCGCCTCGAAGGTGTCGAGGATGTCGTAGTCGCGCCTGGCCCTTCTGTTGGTGGCGATCGTTCTGTACTGGCTCATGGTCCGACCGGGCTACAGGCCCTCCTCTTCGAGAATCGACTCCATGACCTCTCTCGCCTTCTCGAGCTGCGTCGCTTCCGCGGTCTGGCGGTCTCTGGACGTGACCTCGAAGTCCGGCGCGATGCCCTGTTCCTCGATCTGGCGTCCCTCCGGCGTGTACCAGCGTGCGAACGTTATTATCAGGCCTCCGCCGTTGCTGAGGCGGCGCAGTATGTTGACGCTGCCCTTGCCGTAAGTAGTGGCTCCTACGATCTGGGCCCTTCCGTGGTCCTGGAGCGCCCCGGCGAGAATCTCGGTCGCGCTGGCGCTGAACTCGTTCGTCAAGATGACAATCGGAGTCTCCGCGGCTATGCCACCCGGCTGTACGTGGAAGTTGGTGCGTTTGCCGCTGGAGTCGATCTCGTAAGTTACCAGCGCGCCGTCGGGGAGCTGGTTAGCGTCGAGAAACAGGTTGACGACGTCGATGACGGAGCTGAGCAGGCCGCCGGGATTGTCCCGAAAATCGAGGATGACACCCTTCGCGCCGCCGGACTGCACCTGGAGCAGCATGTTGGCGAGGTCGTCGGCGGTGTCGGCGAAAAACTCCGTGACCCTGATGTGCGCTATCCTGTCGCCGGGCTCGCTGCGGAGCAGCACGCTTTCCAGGGGAATGATGCCCCTGATGATCTCGATGGCGACCGGGTCTATGGCGCCCAAGTGGCGCACCAGGATCGTGACCTTGGTGCCGCGCTGGCCCCTGATCTTGTTCACGGCCCCCATAAGGCTCATCCCCTCGACGCTGACGCCGTCGATCTCCAGGATGATGTCGCCGGGTCGGACGCCGGCGGCCTCGGCCGGGCTGCCCGCGATGGGGGCGACCACGACCAGGTTGCCGTCCAGCCTCATCGACACGCTCGCGCCGATGCCTTCGAACTCGCCCTGCAGGTCCTGGCTCTGAATGTCGAACTCTTCGGGCGCGACGTAGTGAGTGTGGGGGTCGCCCAGCGTCTCGATAACCCCTCGGATGGCCTCCTCGGTCGCCTCGGCGGGGTCCAGGTTCTCGCGGTCGATGTGCTCCCGTGCGAGCAGCGCCCAGGCTTCCCAGACCGCCAGCAGCTCCTCAGGCACCTCGGACGGCGCGTTGAGCGGCTCATCGAGCTGTATCACTTCCGGGGCGACCGGCTGATCGCTCCCTGACGTCGGGGGCGCGGTGGGGGA
Source organism: Dehalococcoidia bacterium (assembly GCA_965203135.1). Taxonomy (GTDB): domain Bacteria; phylum Chloroflexota; class Dehalococcoidia; order Lucifugimonadales; family CATOSD01; genus CATOSD01. Next base: position 351,836 of record CBDBBO010000001.1, read on the forward strand.
GGGCGCCGGAGTGGTGGCGTCCGCAGCCTCGCCGCCGCACGCCACAAGGATGGCGAACATCCAGGTGACAGCGATGGCCGCCGCCCAACGGAATCCTCGCGGTGTGTGTCTCAAGTCGTTCACCTTCGCGTAGTTACTCCGTACATCATAGCACGGCGACGGCAGGCCGGGCATTTGGGGCCTGCGGGAGGGCGTGGTCGGCGCACATAACACCGGCTGACATTTGGAGCTATGCCGTCGGGCGCGCGCCAGCGGCGCCCCGGACTGCGGCGGTCGCTGGACGACTTCAGCGCGTGACATCCGCTCTCGCGGCCCGAGTGTCGAGGCAAGGACGGATTTCTGCGCCTGTAACACGGGGTAGACAATTGAAATCGCGCAGAATTGGCTTTACGGACGGCACTACTTCTGTTAGTATTTCTGAAATCTGAATTGTCTGAAATATGGCTGAAATAACTTTGGATGCGCGTGAGATGACACAGAGAACGTCCACCAGAGAGGGTGCGGGCCGCAGGCCAAAGAGACTGCTCATAAGGCGCCCGTACCCGACCCACAGCCTTCAGGACACCCTGGCGGCCGCGGAAGCTATACGCGCGGTAAACCGGGGCCAGCCGCTGGCTCCCGACCGGCTCGCGGATGCGATGGGCACCACGAAAGGGAGCAGCGCGTTCAGGATGAAACTGACATCGTCGGTAAAGTATGGTCTGACCGAGGGCGGCGTGAACGACGAAGTGATCAGCCTTACGCCACTAGGGGAGGCGGCGGTGTCGCCAATGTCGGAGGGGGAGCGCCGCGGCGCGCTGCTGGAGGCGGCCTGTAATCCGGACGTCTTTGTGGGGTTCTACGAGCAGATGGACGGCCAGGCGCTGCCCAGGGACGACTTCTCGCGCAACGTTCTGGAGCGGGGATGGGGAATCGACCCCTCGATTTCCGCGGAGTGTGTCGAGCTGATCAGGGCCAACGGCTTGTTCGTCGGCATCCTGACGGCGGATGCCGACGGGATGCTGAGCGTGGATCTGAGCGGCGCCTCGGCGGCAACCGAGCCTCAGCCCGCTGTCGACGCCTCCGCTTCCACCGGCGGGGAAGGGGAGCGCCCATCGGAGCCGGAGCGAGAAGTGGAGCCGTCGCCCCCCGGCAGGGTGTACTTAGGCTACCAGATCGAGACGGAAGTTGTGGAGTTCGTCAAAGACCTTCTCCAGGAGTTCGACATTCCTTACAGCTCGGTCGACGAGGAGCCGAACAGCACGCAGCCGGTGTCGCCGAGGGTCTCGGAGGCGATGAAGGCCTGCAACTCGGCCATACTGGTGTTGACGGCGAGCACACCTGGGCAGGGACCGGACCGAATGCTGTTCCACGTCGGCGCCGCGTCCGCCCTCTACAGCAGGAAGGTCGTGGTACTGTGCGAGAGCGATACACAGACCTACAGCCCGTTCGTGGGGCTGGAGACCATCGACTACACGAGGGACCGTCCCGAAGACGTCGGGCTGGCGCTGCTGCTGTCGTTGCGGGACGCGGGGATCATAAGAGTCGTCACCTAGCCGACGGATGCGTCTATTGGCGGCGAAGGGTCGGCAGAAACAATAGCCCGAAGACCGCCAGCACCACGAGCACTGCCCCGTTCGCGCCCAGTGCGAAGGCGATGCTAGTCGAAGAGGCGAGAGCGCCTATTTGCAGGCTTCCAAGGGGACCTGTCCCCGTCGCCACGACCCACGCGCCCGCCGCGCGGCCCCTCAGATCGGACGGCACGATGGTGAGCATCATGCTCTGCGAGTAGACGTCCAGCAGCGACGCCATGCCACACACCACGGTTATGGCGACCAACGCGAGCCAGAAGTTGCCGATGAACGCCATAAGCACCACGCCGAGGCCGAACACGAAAATGGCGGCCATGTAGCTGACCCCCCGGTGGCTCTGTACTCCGATGGCGGCCATCATCATAACTGCGAGAACTCCTCCCAGCGAGCGGGCCGCGCTCATGTAACCCAGCTCCTGTGGGCCGACGCCGAGCACGTCCCGCGCGAGGCTGGGATAAAGTGAGAAGTGAGAAAACCCCGCTAATTCTATGATCATGCTGGTGCCGGCGAGCGTCAGGAGCAGACGGTTGCGCCTCAGCTCGGCCGCAAGGCGGGCCACGTTGCCCGCCAGCTCGCCAAGCACGCCGCCCAAACCTGCGCCGCGCCGCGGCCGGGGCGGTCTGCCGCCGCCAGCGTCGGCGTCCGCCGGACCACGCGTGAACGCGAGAATACCCGCCGTCAGCAGGTAGGTCGAGGCCATTGTGAAGTAGGCGTAGTCCGCACCAAGACGTTCCAGCACGAATCCCAACAGGAGCGAGCCCGCGAAGCCGCCGCCCCTGGTTCCAATGTTGAGGAAGGCGAGGCCGTTCAGCAGATTCGGCAAGCCTACCAGGTCCGGGACATAGCTCTGTTGCAGCGTCATCTTCAGGGGAGGCATACTGCCGCCCACCACTGCCAGAACGAACAGGTGCCACGGCTCCAGCAGATCGAAGTGGTACAGCGCGCCCGAGACGGCCGCGGTAGCCGCTAGCGGTCCGTTTATCAGGATCAACACCGCGCGGCGGTCCACAATGTCCGCCAGCGCTCCGGCGACCGCTCCGAGGAGGAAGGCTGGCGCCATTCGAATGCCGAGCGCCGCGCCAACCATGAAGGGCGAGTCGGTCAGCTCGAGCATGAGCCATCCCAGCACGAGATGCTCGCCCAGGAAGCCGACACCGTCGAACACGCCCGCGGCGGTAAGTAGCCGCATGTCGCGGTAGGCCAGCGCGGGCGCGCGGCCGAGGCGGAAGCGACTCAGGCGCGGGGATAAGGCCATCTGGAGAAATCAGGGACCAAGCGGCTGGCACGGGCGAAGTGGCGACATTACGTTATGTAAAGTAGCTTTTGGGTCCAGACCGTAGCTGTACTTTACATAACAATTATAGTGCGAACATCGCGCCATGGCCCCCACGCACCCTGATTTCTCCCCCCTACCGCACACCCGGCACCCCCGGATGCGCTTACGCGATAACCGCCGCTTCCGAGCGGCTCAGCACGTCGTCTATCTCGGATAGCATATCATCCACGCCCTCGCCGGTCAGCGCGGACGCGAACACCACCCGGTCGTCCTCCTCGACGAGACTGTCCAACAGATCGAACTCAGGCAGCAGGTCGATCTTGTTGAGCACTAGGATCTGCGGCCGGTCGGCCAGGCCCATGTCGTCCAGGATTCCGGTCACGACGTGGGCCTGCTCGGCGGCGTTGGGCCGCGTGATGTCCAGCACGTGGACGATGAGGGTCGATTCCTCGATCTCCTCTAGGGTGGCCCGGAACGCGGCGACCAGCGACGTGGGCAGTTTCTGGATGAAGCCCACTGTGTCGGACACCAGCACCGTCCGGCCCGAGGGAAGGCGCACCTTTCGGGTCACCGGATCGAGCGTCGAGAACAGCCGGTCCTCGGCCAGCACGCCGGCGCCGGTGAGGTTGTTCAGCAGCGTACTCTTGCCGGCGTTGGTGTACCCCACCAGCGACGCCACGGGCAGCCGCATCTCGCGGCGGCGGGCGCGGTATCCGCGGCGGTGGCGTCTCACGTCGTCCAGGCTCTTCTTCAGCCGCAGGATGCGGTCGCGCACCAGCCTGCGGTCGGTCTCTATCTGGGTCTCGCCCGGGCCGCGGGTGCCGATACCGCCTCCGAGCCGCTCCAGGTGCGACCACTGCCCGGCGAGCCTGGGCAGCAGATACTCGTGCTGCGCCAGCTCCACCTGTAGCCGGCCCTCCCTGGTGCGCGCCCTCTGCGCGAACACGTCGAGGATGAGCGCCGTGCGGTCTATGACCTTGACTTGTGCATCTGGGACTTGTGCATCTGGCCGCCCGCCGCCCAGCGCGTTTTCGAGGTTGCGCTGCTGCGTTGGCGTTAGCTCGTCGTCGCAGATGACGGTGCCGATGTCGCGGTACTGCACCAGCTCGCGCAGCTCCTGGAGCTTACCCTTGCCAACGTAGGTGTTGGCCGGCTTGGCCAACCGCTGCTTCATCCTGGCCACGACGTGCGCGCCTGCGCTCGCGGCCAGGTCGCCGAGTTCGTTGAGCGACTCTTCGAACGACCAGAGCGGCTTCTGGCGCGACTTCAGCCGCACCCCGACCAGCAGCGCGCGCTCGCGCCGCCGCCTTGTCTCGACGGTCCGGTTAGGTATGGCCTAGCTCCCTTTTGTGCATTTGGCGGGCGGGGGCAGCTTCCAGTCGGCCAGCCGCTGGAGGCCCCGCTCCATGTCCTCGTCGTTTATTGTCAGAGTCAGCCGGATGTAGCCCTCGCCGTAGGCGCCGTAGCCTTTGCCGGGCGTGACGACGATGTCGCACTGCTCCAGCAGCGATTCGGCTATCTGGGCCGAGGTGTAGCCGTGCGGGATGCGCGCCCACACGTACAGGCCCGCCTTGGGCGGGTCCACGTGCAGGCCGATGCCCTGCAGCGTCTCCAGCACGCGATCCCTGCGCCGCTGGTAGACCGCGTTTCGCTCGTCGATGGCGTCGAGCGGGTCATTCAGCGCCTCTATGCCCATGTACTGGATGGCCTGGGGCACGCCCGAGTCGAGGTTCGACTTGACGACCATCAGCGCGTCGATCATATCCGCGTTGCCAGCGGCGACGCCGAGGCGCCATCCGGTCATGTTGTAGCTCTTGGACAGGGAGTGAAACTCCATGCCCACTTCCATCGCGCCCGGCGTTTGCAGGAAGCTGGAGGGCTTGTAGCCGTCGAACGCGACCTCGGTGTAGGAGGCGTCGTGCAGCACCGCAATGTCGTAACGGGACGCGAACTCCACCACCTGCTCGAAGTAGTCGGACTCGGCTATGGCGCCGGTGGGGTTGTTCGGGTAGTTGAGCCACATCACCTTCGCCGCCCGCGCCACGTCCTCCGGTATGGCTTCAAGGTCGGGCAGCCAGCCGTTCTCCTCCAGCAGCGGCATCCAGTGGCACTCGCCGCCCGCGAACCAGGTTCCCACCGAGTAGACGGGATAGCCGGGTCGGGAACGAGCGCGACATCGCCCGGGTCCAGGAAGCAGAGCGCGGCGTGGCCTATGCCCTCCTTCGCGCCGATGAGGGACAGCACCTCCTTGTCGGAGTTGAGCGATATGCCGAAACGCCGCTGGTACCAGTCGGCGGAGGCCTGCCGGAACTCGGGCAGCCCGTCGGATTCCGGGTAGCGGTGGTTCGGCGCGTCCAGGGCGGTCTCGCGGAGGCGCTCGACGACGTGGGGGGGCGTCGGTATGTCCGGGTCGCCTATGCCGAAGCTGATGACCTCGATACCCTGCGCCTTCTTCGCGGCGATCTTGCGGCTTATCTCGACGAAGAGGTACGGCGGTATCTTGTCTAAACGTCTGGCGAGCTTCACTGGCAGCCTCCCTCAGTTAGTCGGAATTTCAGTTTCAATGTTCGGCTCTCCCGTCCCGAGTGCCCCCTCACCCTAACCCTCTCCCCGCGCGGGGGAGAGGGAACATTAAGGTGACCCCCTTAACCGGGCCAGGTGCCCTCGTAGACCTTGGCAACGGGGCCGTTGAGTATGACTTCGCCGTGCCCGGGCCAGCGCACGGTCAACTCGCCGCCGGGCAGGGCCACGACCACGTCGTCGCCGGTGAGGCCGCGCAGCCGCGCCGCGACCGCGATGGCGCAGGCGCCGGTGCCGCAGGCCTGGGTGAGGCCCGACCCGCGCTCCCAGACGCGCGCGGCCAGATGGGTTTCGCTGAGCACGTTCACTATCTCGAAGTTCACCCGGTTCGGAAAGATGGGGTCGTGCTCCACGAGCGGCCCTATCTCGTGGAGCGGCACGTCATCCACCGGCTCGTCGATGAAGGCTACGGCGTGCGGGTTGCCCATCGACACGAACGCGAGGTCGAACGTGCGCCCTCCCACGCTGAGCGGATGGTGCAGCACCGGGCCGGGGCCGGGCGCCAGCACGGGAACCTCCGCCGGCTCCAGGATGGGCTCGCCCATGCTCACGCTGGCGTGGGTCAGCTCGCCGCGCTCCCAACCGGGGGAGACTTCGAGCACGCCGGCCAGCGTCTTGACGGTGATGGGCGACCTGTCGGCGGGCACGGCGCCGTTGTCAATTGCGAACCGCACGAAGCAGCGGATGCCGTTGCCGCACATCTCGCCCTGGGAGCCGTCGGCGTTGAACATGGACATGCGAACGTCGGCGTCGTCTGCGCTCTGGAGCACGATTACGCCGTCGGAGCCGACGCCGAGGTGCCGGTCGCTCATGGCGACGGACAGCGCGGGCCAGTCGCGGTCGCCGTCTCTGCCGTCGACGAACACGTAGTCGTTGCCGGCACCGTGCATCTTGGTGAACTTCATGTGGGGCCTCTCGAAGGGTTTTCGGAGAACTATTCTAGCACAGATTTGAGGATGGCCGGTCCGGTCGCGGCGGGTACGAAAAATATGTCCGATTCTGCTACATCCTGCACATTCCGTAGCTGGGTGGGCTGTCCTCTTTGTGTTCAATCGCGGTACACCGGTGTTAATTTTGGCGCAGGTATGGCGCAGAATGACACAGGAACGCGATGGTGGCCTTGGGTCGCGGTCGGTCGGGTTTCAAACCCGCCCCCACTCCACAATCGGCGGCCTCACTACCTACGTGGTCGAAAGTAGCACGTTCGTGCTGTAGAATCAAGAGGGGTCAGGGCCGCGCCCTCCTGGATTCCCGTTCCCGGTTTTCACGGGGACAGGCTTAACGGGAACGACGACTGAGGAGCGGGAGGGACGAATGCAGAGGGCCGCCCGCCGGACGGGTCACAGACCCACCCCTACCGGATGGCAAGGGGGAGTGGCCTGGGAGTGGGAATTTTTGGGACACAGATGAGAAGGGATTGCGCACTGATGAGAATGGGTGTGGCGTTTGGGTTACGCGGTTGGGAAGGTTTGAGACACGATTTTTGGGGTGGTTGCGGCCGGGGGGCGTGGGGGAGTCGGACGCCGTGTTGCTCAGCAGGGTGAGTTGTGGTTAGACTGACTTACGGAGGTGTGTCGCGATGGCTACAAACAAGATACTCTCGGGGCATGAATTGGAGCGCACAATCGCAGAGATGGGTGGTGAAGAGGAGATGCTGGAGCGTCTCGCCGCTTTTGGGGAGGTCGTCGATCATTACGAGGCTCATCTGCCCGAGATTCTGGAGCGGCATCCCGGACAGTGGATAGCGTACACCAAAGATGGTGTCGTCGTGTCCGGAGATGACGCGAGAAAGGTAGTCACCGAGGCGGTATCGAAGGGTTTGCGCAACCCGTATGTCATCTATCGCTTCGTCGATCCAGACCCTCCCGTGATGATTCTGTGACAGAGGTTACAGGAGGATTCTCGCCTGATGGAGCGCCAATTCTCAGGTGCAACGTCATAGTTCAGTCTCTGCTACTCGTGAAGGAAGTGGAATTCCTAGTCGACACAGGCGCCGGCGCTACGTGCTTGCACGACCTCGACACGCTTGGCGCGATCGATGTTAGCGGCCGCCTTGTAGACTGGTCTCGATTAGAATACACGGAGCGATTTGGGGGGGTCGGTGGTATGGCCGACTACTCCACCCCTTTGAACGCGCACATCCTTATGCCTGCGGATCCTCGCCCGTTGCTAGTACCAGTCCAACTGAGAGTCGTACGTCCGGGAAACTCGCCAATCAGATCCCTGCTGGGGCGGGATGTGCTTTCCGATTTCGAAATGCTGTATTCGCCTTCCAGATCGACGCTCTCCCTTCGCCCAGTCTGAAACACTCAGGCCACAGCCCGCAAGATGCGGCCGCCATAGCCACGACGCGATAACCGGCTGCGCGCCCTGCCATCGGGGTAAACGGAAGCTAACCAAGACGTAAAGTGCCGGGATGCGGACTTTTGGGCGCAGGTCTCAGGCCGGGCGGACGCTGTTCAGCCACTCCTCGGCGTAGCGGAGCGCCTCGGCTCGCTCCGTCTCGGCGTCGAACCAGCGTATGCGTGGGTCGGACGGCTTGAACCAGGCGCGCTGTCGTCGCGCGAACCGGCGCGTGCCGCGCTTCACGGCGTCGGCGGCCTCGTCGAGCGACAGCCGGCCGCGCAGATGGTCGGCGATCTCGCGGTAGCCCAGGCTCGACATCGAGGGCAGGTCCGGACCGTAGCCCGACTCGATCAGGCCGCGCACCTCGTCGACCCACCCGGCTGCGAGCATGGCGTCCACTCGGTCGGCGATGCGCTGGCGCAGGGTCTCAGCATCCATCGCAAGACCCAGGATGGCGACGTCGTAAGGCGGCGGCGTCCGGCTAGCGCGTGGCGTGTCCGCCTCCGGGGAGGCGCGGGCCACCTCGAGCGCGCGGACGACCCGCCGGGGGTTGAGGGCGTCGACGCGGGCGGCAGAGTCCGGGTCGCGCGCGGCAAGCTCGCGGTGGAGCGACGCGACGCCCTCGGACTCCAGGCGCGCCTCCAGTTCGGCACGGAGCAGCGGGTCGGGCGGGACCGCGGCGGGATTCCAGCCCTCCAGCAGTCCCCACAGGTACTGACCGGTGCCGCCCGCCAGTATGGGGAGCCGGGATCGGGTGTTTACGTTTTGGATAGCTTTCCGCGCATCCTGTAGAAACACCGCCAGGCTGTACTCGTCGTCGGGATCGGCGACGTCGATGAGGTGGTGGCGGACGGCGGCGAGGTCTCCCGGCGGCGGCTTGGCGGTGCCGATGTCCATGCGGCGGTAGACCTGGCGGCTGTCCGCGCTCACGATCTCGCCGCCGAGGAGTTTGGCGAGGCACATGGCGAGGCCGCTCTTGCCGACGGCGGTCTGGCCGACGATGGCGATGACCGGGGTCTTTTCGGGCACGCGGTCAGGACTGCGGGGCAGCGAGGCGCGCTATCTGCGTGAACGCCTCGGCGTCCAGGCTGGCGCCGCCGACGAGCGCCCCGTTGACGTCCTGCTGGCGGGCGTAGTCCTCGGCGTTGCCGGGGTTGACGCTGCCGCCGTACAGCAGCGGCACTTCGCCGGCAGCGTCGGCGCCGAACCGCGCCTCCAGAGCCGCGCGTATGGTCGCCATCATGGACTGCGCCACGTCCGGGGTGGCCGCCCTACCCGTCCCTATCGCCCAGACCGGCTCGTAGGCGACGACGAGCGTGGATGCGTCCTCTACGCCCTCCAGGCCGAGCGCGACCTGCCGTTCGACGACGGCCTCCGCTTCTCCGCCCTCCCGCTGCTCCAGCCGCTCGCCGACGCACAGGATGGGTCGCAGGCCGGCGGCGAGCGCGGCCAACACCTTGCGGTTGATGAACTCGTCGGTCTCGCCGAACAGCTCACGCCGCTCGGAGTGGCCCAGGATGACGTACTGGCACAGGCCGACGAGCATGTCGGGCGAGACCTCGCCGGTGAAGGCGCCGGAGCTTTCGGGATGCATGTTCTGCGCGCCCAGCGCGACGGACGTGCCGCGCAGCGCCTCGGCGACGGCCTCCAGGTGCACGAACGGCGGGCACACGAGCGAGGTGACGCCCTCCACGGCGTCCAGGGCGTCGCGCATGCGCTCGACGAGCGAGACTGCTTCCTGTCGGGTCGTGTTCATCTTCCAGTTTCCGGCGATGATGGTGGTTGGCAAGGCGGGACTCCTGTCAGGCGTAAGCTGCTACTTCGCCGTTCAGTATAGGCGATTTTGCCCGGACGCGGTTACGCGGCGGGCTGGAGCCTCCGGGCCTCATCGCGTAGCTCCCTTACCGTGTCAGCCACGTGGCCGACTCGTCTGAGCACGTGCCCGAGCGATCCTTCCAGGTTGAGCGTGACTACCTCCAGGCGTTTGCCGGATTTGCGCACCTTGTAGCTTGCCTTGTTCGCCTCGCCCTCCGCATAGACCAGCAGGCCGCCCGGCAGGTCCAGCGCGGTGACGTAGGCCAGAAGCTGGTACAGGTCGGCGTTGGGCACGCTCTCGATGCGCTTGTACTTGGCGTCGCCCACGAAGGAGCAGGTGTTGCCGTCCCACCAGGTGAGGTCGGGATAGAGCCCCACGCGGTTATGTTCGGCAAGATGGATGCGGCGGCGGCCCGTGAGTTGCTTGTCGGAGCAGAATACGTTCGCCGAGACCTGCAACGACTCTCGCAATGCTACGGTGACGAACTCCTGGAAGAGGGTGTTCATGTCCATCAGGAACCCGGTGGCGCGCACTTCGCCGCGCTGGGCCTCGAAGGCGCTGTGCCGCAGTATAAGGCGCGACAGGCCGACTACGCCTCGGTAGTGCTCGTTCAGCCTGTCGAACGTGACCGGTGGAAGGTCTCTTGGAGCGTACTCGACGAGCGACACGTTCTCGAGTATCGCGGCGGTCCAGCCCAGTCCCCGGCGCGCCTGCGGCGAGCGGAGGCGCATCTCGCCGAGCCGCGCGACCGCCGCCTTCACGAGCCGGTTTTCGGTGATGTCGTCTGTGAACTCGTCGTAGCGCACCTCCACGGGCATGGCGATGCCGAACCTCCGCCGGATCTGCTCGTCGAACCGGATGCGGCCGCGGACGGCGTACAGCGCCTCCTCCTCGGTGCGGTAGCCGTGCAGCAGGCCGCGCGAGAAGGCCCTGCGGGCCGCTGCGGCGAGCGCGAGCGCCAGAGTGTCGGGCGGCGTCTCGGCTTCCTGCTTGAAGTCGAAGAGGTGCTGCTCCTGCGGCTTGTACACGCCCATAGCGTAGCACGCCAGCGACAGTAGCTGGGGGATTCCGATCTTGGGCCGGATGAGGACGGACAGGTTGTCTATGTCGACCGCGCCGACGGTGGAGGACGGCGTGAGAGTGTACATCCCGTCACCGGTCCCGGCGTCCTGGATTGTCAGCGATAGGTCCGCGCCCCGGAGCGCTTGACGTTCGTGGAACGCGAGCCTGTACGGGCCGCCTGGCACGTACTCTTGCAGGTCAATCTTACGCATCGCTAGCCTGTCTGTGCGTCGCTATCTTCCTTGACCCAGTAGTGGTGGGCCGTGCGGTCCATGTCGACGTTGTCGCCGCAGGCCTCGTATGGCTCGCCGTCGATTACAGTCACCAGGTGCATCCTAACTCGTGCAACGAACCTGTCGTTCCTCTCCGCAATTTGCCTCAGAGTCTGCATCTGACCACGCTGGAATGGGACACGGGTTAAGCCGGCGGCTCTGTAGGCCGCGTGCCAGTTCTGCCAGCGGCTCGAGACCTTGCCTCGGGTCGTGCCGCCCTCTGCCTCTATGCGTTGAACCGCATCCTCCATGCTGATGCCCGCCAAGCGTCTCAATCCGTCCGCGATGCAATCGCTCCGGGGCATCACTTCGTCCTTCAACGTCTCCAGATCGAACTCCTCGCTGACTTCCTCTCCCCCGAACCGCCGCTCTTCGATGTACGGGAGGACGCTGTGTTTCCAGACGCGGTCCACCATGTCGTCATCGAGGCCCGGCTTCATGAAGTAGCTCGGTCCGATGGCGGCGTGCCTGTCGTCGCGCAACTGCTCATTCGCGCGCTCGACGACGTCGGCGACCCAACCCATTTCGGGAGCGTTCTCCTCTAGCCATAGGCGAAGAACGCTCCTGACAGGCTCGGCGTCAGGGTGAAACTCCACAAAGTAGAAACGGCGGCGCAGGGCAAGGTCCACGAGCGCGATGGAGCGGTCGGCGGTGTTCATCGTCCCGATGATGTAGAGATTCTTGGGCAGGGAGAACTTCTTATCCTCGTCCTCCTGGTACTGGAGCGTGATTTCCTCGCCTCGGTACTCCAGCAGGTAGTAGAGCTCACCGAACACCTTAGCGATATTGCCCCGGTTGATCTCATCAATGATCAGGAAGTGTCTGGCGTTAGCGTCCTCCTCATTCCGCGCACGCTTGGCGGCCCGTCGCAGCGGCCCGTCTCTCAGCTCGAAACCTGCCTGTCCGTTCGACAGCTTGGGTCGGAAGCCTTGTACGAAGTCCTCGTAGGCGTAGGAGGGGTGGAACTGCACGAGTGTCACGCGATCCTCATCATTCCCGGCTAGGTGCCTGGCAAGCTGCTGGGCGACGTAGGTCTTGCCGGTGCCGGGCGGGCCTTGGAAGATGACCTGCTTCTTGTCGGTGAGGAGGGCGTCGATTTCGTGGAGGAAGTTCTTCGGATCAGTGAGGTATAGCTGGTCGGCGAGTTTGTCCAAGTCCACGGGGGGACCATCTTCCGGCGGCAGAGGCGGCGGCTCGCCGTTTTCGGATTCCTGGCCCTGGATTATCCAAACTATCGACTGAGCCTCGAGGCGGTGTCGCACCGGCAGCCCACGCGTCTGCGCCTCGCTGACGAACCGGTCGAGAAAGCCGAGTGCGTGAGTGTACAACGCGGCCTCATCAGCGTCCTGTGCCAGCGTCGGGTAGCCGGTTCGTTCGTAGGCATTGTTAAACCGCGTAACCCTGAGCGGCGGATAGTCTTCAACGTCCACTCCCATCAGCAACTGGGAGATGACGTTCATCCGAGTTCCAGAGCCGCTTGTCACTGATTTGGGAAACGCCGCGCTGAATGCCCGCACTCGGACATCTGGCGAAGCGTCATCTCGCGTCCAGATTGCCTCGAGCGCCCGCCGCGCTTCATCCGGAGAGCTGTCTACCCAGTTACGGAAGTTAACATTCACGTTCCAAGGGACAATGTCCCCAGAAAGACTACCCTTTACCAAATCGGCCCACTCGTCGTCACCATTGAGCGTCGCTTCTCGTGCCGACGCGAGCTTTCCACCTATCTCAAGCTTGTACTCTAGCTCGGTACGTATGGTCGGCGTGTCCAGAACCTCGTAGGCCAGTCCGATGTAGGCATCCCATGGATTGGGCGTAGTGGATTGCCACAAGGGACGGAAGTCTTGGTCGTAGAAGTCGAAATCTCTCCTGAGGCTCTTCTCCAGGCTCCTGCGAATCTGTGCCAGCTTGCGGTCGACGTCCGATTCTCCCTCGGCGACAAGGTGAGCGAAGGCACGTGCGCTTGCGATCTGTTCTTTGTGTGGGAGTGAGACGATACCCTCGAAAATGTCAGGAAACACCAGATGTAGCATGGCTTCCACTTGAGGCCAATGAGAACTGGGGCCTTCGAGAAACAGGCGACCTCGAAGACTCAGTCGTGCAGCGAATTCTTTGAACGCCCAAGGATCTGTGAGCAGACGCTGTTGCTCATCCGGCCGTTCGACCTTCCACTGCTCAACAAACTCTATGATGAACCCAACCATGAACGGGAACAGGCTGCTACGAGCCTGCCCAATGTTTGCTATGCCCGGCGTTAGGCCGGCGACCAAGTCAGCAGGAATGTTTATCTGCTGGCCTGACCATCCAAGTACCTCATCTATCCTGCTCTTCTTTGTGTCACCCCGCATATTCGCACGCCAGATGATGAGGTAGTGAAAGTAAAGCACTTCTGCCATGAGTTGGTAGGCCGCTGATTGAGTACTTCCATCCAACTGCTTGCGCAACCTGTCGTAGAAGTCGTTGCCGGGAACGTCCGGATTGTCCAGATAGCACTTGCGAAGTTCGGCAAGCAAATCCTCCGTCCAGATGGCCTTACCTGGCGTGAAAAGTGAGTCGTTTTTCCTTAGGGCTGCATCCACCCACTTCTGAGCGGCGGCGTACACGTTCTCCGACCCTTCTCTTGTCTTTCTGGCAGGCATGGTTCCCTCCTATGGGCCGTACTTGTTGAGCTTTTCCGCGTGGGCCATGGCGAGGAGCATGACGTTCTGGGCGGGGAGCGAGCCGAGGGAGCCGGCGCGGAAGGCGGGCTCGGAGAACGCCGCGACGCCCTCGCCGCGGGTGTGCCGCGAGCGGATGAGCAGGGGCACGGGGTGCCAGCTATGGCCGACTACGATGGCCGGCGTGGAGTGGTCGCCGGCCACCACGAGCACGTCCGGCTCGGTGGCGAGCAGGCGCGGGATGCGGGCGTCCAGCGCCTCCAGGGCGCGCACCTTGGCGTCAAAGTCGCCGTCCTCGCCGGCGGCGTCGGCGGGCTTGTAGTGCAGGAAGATGAAGTCGTGGTCGGCGGAGACGGCCTCCAGCGTGTCGAGCTCGGCGTCGAAGTCGCCTCCCGTTGGGACGATTCTCATGCCCACGAGTTGCGCCAGGCCGCGGTACATGGGGTAAGCGGCGATGGCGGCGGGTTCGAGCCGGTAGCCGGAGCCGAAGTCCGGCAGGGTGGGCACGCCGGAGAAGCCGCGCATCACCACCATGTTGGCGCGCTCGCGGCCCGCCAGGACGTCGCGCGCGGAAGAGGCGAAGCGGTTCACCGCGTCGGCGGTCTTGCGGGCGTACTCGTCGAGCGGCTGCGACTCGAGCGGGGCCGCGCCCTCCACCTGCGGGTCGGTGCCGGTGATGGCGTCGCTGAGGCCGTCGCCGCGGAGCAGCAGGACGAAGCGGTAGTCCTGCACGGGGAAGACGGACACGTCCACGCCGGGCGCCTCGATGGCGTCGAGCAGCTTGACCAGCGGCGCGCTCTCCGCGGTGGGGATGCGTCCGGCGCGGCGGTCGGTTATCACGCCGCTTGTGTCGATAGTGCAGAAGTTGCCGCGCGCGGCGACGTCGCCCGCGGCCATCTCGATGCCGGAGCCGAGCGCCTCCAGGACGCCGCGGCCCATCAGGTACTTGACGGGGTCGTAGCCGAACAGCGCCATGTGGCCGGGTCCGCTGCCGGGCGTGATGCCGGGAAGCACCGGCGTGGTGAGGCCGGTCGCGCTCTGGGCCGCCAGGGCGTCCAGGTTGGGCAGGCGCGCGGTTTCCAGCTCGGTCTTGCGCGTGTCGGGGTGGGGCGCGCCGCCGAGGCCGTCGACGACGAGCATGAGGATGCGCGACGGTGTAGGACGGGCGATTTCGTCCAGGAAGGGAAGGTCTATCAAGGCAGCTCCAGTTGTCCTCCTCTCCCTCGATGGGAGAGGATTGAGGTGAGGGTGATCAGGCCCTGTCCGGCAGGGCGGCCACGCCGGGGAGCTCCCTGCCCTCCAGGAACTCGAGGGACGCGCCGCCGCCGGTGGATACGTGTGTCATGGCGTCGGCGTGGCCCAGGGATTGGACCGCCTCCGCGGTGGAGCCACCGCCGACGACGGTGGTGGCGTCGGCCAGCGCGGACAGCGCCTCGGCGAGACGCACGGTGCCGCGCGAGAAGTTGCTCCATTCGAACACGCCCATAGGGCCGTTCCACAGGACGGTGCGGCAGCCGCTTACGGCGCGCGCGAAGGACTCGGCGCTGGCCGGGCCGACGTCCATGACGCGCCAGCCGTCGGGAATGTCACTGACACCTACCAGCCATCTCTCGGCGTGCTCGGAGAACGCGTTTGCGACCACGACGTCCACGGGCAGCAGCACCTGCAGGCCAGTCTCGTGGGCCTTGTTGAGAAAATCGCGCGCGAACGGGACCCACTCGTCCTCCACCAGCGAGTCGCCCACCGGCAGGCCCTGCGCCAGGAAGAATGTCGCGGCCATGCCGCCGCCTATAATGAGCTTGTCCACCTTGGCCGCCAGGCTTTCGAGCACGGCGATCTTGTCCGACACCTTGGCGCCGCCCATGATGGCCACGAACGGGCGGCGCGGCTCGTCCAGCGCCTGGCCGAGCATGGCAAGCTCCTTCGCCATGAGGAAGCCAGCCGCGGCGGGCAGCAGGCGCGCGACGCCCTCGGTGGACGCGTGGGCGCGGTGGGCAGCGCCGAACGCGTCGTTGACGTACAGGTCCGCGGGCATCGCCAGGGCGGCGGCGAACTCGACGTCGTTGGCCTCTTCGCCCGCGTGGAAGCGCAGGTTTTCGAGCATGACGACCTGGCCGGGCCGCATGGCGTCCACGGCGTCCGTGACTTCCGGCCCCACGCAGTCGTCCAGCTGGCGGACGGGCGCGCCGAGCAGCTCGGCCAGCCGCGCAGAGATGGGCGCCATGCGGAGGTCTTCCACGACGCGACCACGCGGGCGGCCCAGGTGCGAGCAGACTATCAGCCGGCACTCGCGCTCGAGCAAGTAACGGAGCGTGGGCAGCGAGGCGACGATGCGGCTGTCGTCCGAGATGTCGGTCGTGCCGGGGCGGAAGGGTACGTTGTAGTCGACGCGCACCAACACGGTTCGCCCGTCTACCGGGATGTCCTGTATCGTTTGCTTAGGGGCCAAGGGGCTCACCCGCTCAATTCGTCGGACAGCGCCTGTATCGCTGCCCTGCCCTCGTCCGAAACGCCCGCGTCGGCGAGCGCCCGCGCGGACTGGTCGCGGTATCGCGCGATCAACTGCTCGCAGGCGTCGCGCACCGACATTTCGTCGACGAGCTCGCGGAGGCGGCCCACGTCGTCCGATTCGAGCACGCGCTTGAAATAAAACTCTCCCATGCGGCGCTTCTGGTTCGCATTGGCGTTGGAGAAGGCGTACACCACCGGCAGCAGCTTCATCTTGTTGGCGACTTCCGGGTACGGCTCCGAACCGCCGGGCGACAGGTCCCAGAAGAGCCGGACGTCCTCGCGGAGCTGCCAGGCGACGCCGAGGCTCTCGCCGCACGCAGCCAGCGCGTCGGACACCCGCGCGTCAGCGGAGGCGGCGAGCGCGCCGAGACGGGCGGCGCAGGCGGCGAGCGAACCGGACTTGAGCCGCACCATTTCGAGGTACTCGTCCAGTCCCAGGTCTATGCGCTCCTGTGCCTGGAGGTCGAGAAACCGCCCCTCGCAGGTGCGGAGGCTCGCCTCGTCCAGGACCTGCACGGCGCGGAACGTGGCCTCCGCCGAAAGCCCGGCGTCCTGCAGCCCGAACAGCGTGAGCCTGGCGAGCGCGTGCATGCCGTCCCCGGCGTTGATCGCCTGGGCGGGTCCCCACTTCCACCACACGGTCTCGCGGACGCCTCTCGCCGGCGCGCCCGCCTGCACGTCCTCGTGAATCTCGCAGAAGTTCACCACCAGCTCCACGGCGGCGGCGGCGGGCAACGCGAGCCTGGCGTCGCCCCCCGCCGCGCGGCATGCGAGGAGGCAGAGCGCTCCGAGCGCTCGGAACCTGGGCCGGGCCGGGTCGTGCTCGCCCGGTTCGGCGGACCAGCCCAGGTGGTAGGCCATCATGTCGTACAGCGGCATGTCGCGGGCCGCGACCGCGGCTTTGAGCGCGTCCTCGACCTGGGCGGAAAGGTCTTCGATAGTCGTCACTGCATCCTCAAGAAGAATCGGCTATGCCCTACCCGTTCGCTGCCGCGATGCCTGCGCAGACTTCGGAGAGTTCGTCGCGCGAAACGGCTCCCTCGCGCAGGATTCGCGGTTCGGCGCCCGTCAGGTCGACCAGAGTGGAGGCCACTCCGCCGTCGCAGCGGCCGTCGATCACCAGGCAGCACTCGCCCTCGAACTCGCGCCGCACGTCGTCGGCGTCCGTCAGCCCCGGGCGTCCGCTGCGGTTGGCGCTGGTGCCCGTCACCGGGCAGCCGAGCAGCCGAGCCAGCGCGCGCGGGGTGTCGTGGGCCGGCACGCGCAGCGCGACCGTGTCCAGCCCGCCGGTGGCGACGTGTGGGATGTCCGGGGCCTTGTACAGCACCAGCGTCAGCGCGCCCGGCCAGAAGCGCTCGGCCAGACGCCGGGCCTCGTCCGGAACGTCGCGCGCCCAGCGGTCCAGGTCGGCGGCGTCTGCGACGAGCAGCGGCAGCGCCATGCCGGCGGGCCGGCGCTTCAGCCGGAACACGCGCTCGACGGCGCGTTCGTCCAGCGCGTTCGCCGCCAGTCCGTAGATGGTATCGGTTGGTATCGCCGCCACTCCGCCGCTCCGCAGGTGCTGGGCGGCAGCCTCTATCTGTGCTGGGAGAGGGTTGGCGGCGGGTTCGGCGCTGGGGAATTGGTTCGGCATCAAGGTTGAAAGATTATAGCATAGATGGTACTTTGACTTGGCCTTAGGCCTGCTTGTAGAGGTGAGTCGTTTGGTCGAGCCAACCGAAAGCTCACCGCGCGAGGCGGTGCTGGTGATCGACTTCGGGTCGCAGTACAGCCGCCTCATAGCGCGGAGAGTGCGCGAGTGCCGGGTGTTCTGCGAGATAGTGCCGCACGACGCCGCCTGGGAGGACGTGGAGCGCCTCAACCCCAAGGGCGTGATACTCTCCGGCGGACCGGCCAGCGTCTACGAGGAGGGCGCACCGCTCGCCCCCGGCTGGGTGTACGACGGCGGGCTGCCGGTGCTGGGCATCTGCTACGGAATGCAGGCGATGGTGCACCAGCTCGGCGGTGGCGTGGGTCGCACCGACGCCAGGGAGTACGGGCCGGCCACGCTTCACCTGAACGGCGCGGACAGTCCCCTGTTCGACGGGCTGCCCGGCTCGTTCCCGGTGTGGATGAGCCACGGCGACCACATCACCGCTCCCCCGCCCGGCTTCGAGCCGCTGGCGCACTCCGACAATTCGCCCATAGCCGCGCTCGGCAACGGCAGCGGCGCATACGGCATCCAGTTCCACGCGGAGGTGGAGCACACGCCGCTGGGCAAGGCGCTGCTGGAGAACTTCCTGTTCAAGGTCTGCGGATGTGAGGGCGAGTGGTCCGCGGCCAACTTCGTGGAGCGCTCGGTGAACGAGATACGCGAGACCGTCGGGGACGGTCGCGTCATCTGCGCGCTGTCCGGCGGCGTCGACTCCGCCGTCACCGCCGCCCTTGTGCACCGGGCCATCGGCGACCAGCTCACGTGCGTGTTCGTGAACAACGGCCTGATGCGGCGCGGCGAGCCGGAGCAGATAGTGAGCGTGTTCGAGGGCCTTGACCTCAACCTGGTACACGTCGACGCCACCGAGGGCTTTCTGGGCGCGCTCCGCGGCGTTGCGGACCCGGAGCGAAAGCGGCTCATCATCGGCGAGGAGTTCATCCGCGTGTTCGACGAGCAGGCTGCGGGCATCGGCAGCGTGGACTACCTGGCCCAGGGCACGCTGTACCCCGACGTGATCGAGAGCAAGACGCCCGAGAGCAAGGAGGGCGCGCGGATAAAGTCCCACCACAACGTCGGCGGGCTGCCCGAGCACATGAGGCTGAAGCTGGTCGAGCCGCTGCGCTACCTGTTCAAGGACGAGGCGCGGCAGGTTGGCCTGGAGCTCGGCCTGTCCGAGGACATCGTGTACCGCCAGCCGTTCCCCGGCCCCGGACTCGCGATTCGCATTATCGGGGACGTGACCCACGAGAAGCTCGAGACGCTCCGCGCCGCCGACTGGATCGTCATGCGCGAGATCGAGTCCGCCGGCCTCTACCGCGAGCTGTGGCAGAGCTTCGCGGTGCTCACCGACACCCACACGGTGGGCGTGATGGGCGACTATCGCACCTACGACTACGTGATTGCGGTGCGCGCCGTGACCAGCAGCGACGCCATGACCGCCGATTGGGCGCGGCTGCCCTACGACGTGCTGGCGCGCATCTCCACGCGCATCGCCAACGAGGTGCCGGGCGTGAACCGTGTCGTCTACGACATCACCAGCAAGCCGCCGGGGACGATAGAGTGGGAGTAGTCTGCGCTTCCGCTCCAGGGTCTCGGGAGTGCTTCTGATGGCCTCTGACTATCTGGACGACGAGTTCGAGATAGACCTCGAGGTGCGAGCGGCGCTGGACGCGCGGCTGCTGGAGTGGCCCGGCGTGTCGGGCGCACCGCTGCTCGGCGGCGTGGGCTACGTCGTGAAGGACAGGCCGTTCGCCGTCCTGCTGGAGGGCGTGGTGGCCATGTCCCTGCCCCTCGATCTGGCCAGACGGGCGCTCTCGCTCGCCGGCGTCTCGCCGCTGCCCGCGGGGGATGACGAACCGCTCCTCGCCGGCTGGATGCAGTTCCTGCTGCTGCTGCCGGAGGACGTGGATGCGGTGCTGCCGTGGCTGAAGGCCTCCTACGACCACGTGTCGGCTCAGCTGGAGGATTCCCCATGACCGGGCGCGAACAGTGCGGCAGCGGCGTGACGCGGGAAGAATTCGTCGCGGCGATGGCTCGAATCGCTGAGAGCGTGTACGACTTCCACTCACGGTTCGGCCTTCCAATGGTCGGCGCGGGACTCTTCCCCGAACAGGGCCTGGAGATGCTGAGGATGCGCCTGCCCTACCTGGTGGAGGAGATCGGCGAGCACTCCAAGGCGCTGAACAACGACGACCTGGACGACGCGCTGCTGGAGCTTGCCGACGTGGCTTTCGTAGCCGCGGGCAGCGTGCTTACGGCGGGCGCGCCGGCCCTCGACGCCTGCTCGGATGTGGCGCGGAAGAACGACGCCAAGACGTTGGACACACACTACCTGGAGCAGTCGTCGGGCAAGGTGCTGCGCAGGCCCCGGCGCGACGGCGGGCGCGCATGAAGACGCTGCTGGTGGGTAACGGCGCGCGCGAGCACGCCATCGCCTGGAAGCTGGCGCAAAGCCCGCTGGTGAGCGAGCTCATCGTCGCGCCCGGCAACGCCGGCACCGCCGCGCTCGGCACGAACGTGCCGGTCGGCGCCGAGGACGTGGACGGCCTGCTGGACCTCGCCCAACGCGAGGGCGTGGAGTTCACCGTCGTAGGCCCGGAGGCGCCGCTCGCCGCCGGCATCGTGGACCGCTTTCAGGAGGCGGGCGCGCTCATATTCGGGCCGACCGCCGCCGCTGCGCGCATCGAAAGCAGCAAGACTTTCGCCAAAGACCTCATGCTGCGGAACGGCATCCCGACCGGGCGAGCCGAGGCGTTCAGCGACTACGGGCAGGCGCTCGAGTACCTGGTAGCCGCTCCGCTACCCATCGTCGTCAAGGCCGACGGGCTGGCCGCAGGCAAGGGCGTGGTGGTGGCTAACACGCTGGATGAGGCGCGTGACGCGCTGCGCAGGCAGATGGTGGAGCTTGAGTTCGGCGACGCCGGCCGGCGGGTGCTGATCGAGGAATACCTCGACGGCCAGGAAATCAGCGTGTTCGCGTTCGTGGACGGCGAAGAAGTGTCCGAACTTGCGGCGGCGTGCGACTACAAGCGCGCCCTCGACGGCGACGAGGGGCCGAACACCGGCGGCATGGGCGCGTACAGCCCACCCGCGACGTGGAACGAGGAGCTGGAATGCGAGGTTCGCGAGCGCGTCATGGTTCCCGCGGCTAAAGCGCTGGCGGCGCTCGGCTCGCCCTTTCGCGGCATACTCTACGGCGGCCTGATGCTCACTTCCGACGGCCCCAAGGTGGTGGAGTTCAATTGCAGGATGGGCGATCCGGAGGCCCAGGCGGTGCTTCCGAGATTGAAAACCGACCTTGCCGCAATTATGATTGATACGGTGACCGGAAAGCTCGAAGGGCTTTCGCTGGACTGGGACGACCGCCCCTGCGTGGGCGTGGTGCTCGCATCCGGCGGCTATCCCGGAGCGTACCGGACCGGGCGCGAGGTACGCGGGCTGGACGACCTCGGCGAAGACGCCCTGGTGTTCCACGCGGGCACCCGGCTCGAAGACGAGGCCGTCGTAACGGACGGGGGCCGCGTGCTCACGGTGTGCGCGCTCGGCGAGGACCTGGCCGAGGCGCGGGGGCGGGCCTACGAGTCCGCGGACCGCGTGAGCTTCGATGAAGCGCAGTTCCGCCGCGATATAGCGGCGCAGGGGCCGCTGCTGAGGTAGCTAACCAAAACGTAAAGTCCTCCCGCGAGCGGCGAGGACAGGCCCGGCGACAATCCGACGGGCTACTTCGACAGAGAGAAAGGGGTACAGCCAATGCCACTGGTGGGAGTGTTGATGGGCAGCGCGTCGGACGAGCCGATCATGCGCGAAACTACCGCCGTCCTCGATCAGATGGGCGTCAGCCACGAGGTCGAGGTGATGTCGGCGCACCGCACGCCGGACAAGGTGCGCAGCTACGGGCTGTCGGCGCGGGAACGCGGCGTCGAGGTCATCATCGCGGGCGCGGGCGGCTCAGCCGGACTGCCGGGTGTGCTCGCTTCCTGGACCACCCTGCCCATAATCGGCGTGCCCATAGCGTCGAGCGAGTTGAAGGGGGTGGACGCCCTCTACGCCATCGCGCAGATGCCGCCCGGCGTCCCGGTGGCAGCGGTGGCGGTGGGAAGCTGGGGCGCGCGCAACGCGGCGTTCCTCGCGACGCAGATTCTCGGCGTCAAGCACGAGGCCATTCGCAAGGCATACGACGACTACCGCGAGGCACAGCGACGATGATGGCGCGCTCGCGTCCATTCCAACCGGCGGAGAGCAGATGATAGACCGCTACGCCAGGCCGAAGATGAAACAGGTCTGGTCCGAAGAGAACAAGTACGACAAGTGGCTCGAGGTCGAGCTGGCGGTGTGCGAGGCGTGGACGGCGGAGGGCGTCATTCCCGCCGAGGACATGGCCAAGCTGCGCGGCGCCCGGCACGACATGACGCGGCTCAACGAGATCCTGGCCAGGACGCGCCACGACGTCACCGCGTTCCTGTCGTCCATTACCGAGCAGTTGGGGCCGGAGGGCCGGTGGATACACCTAGGCCTCACCTCCAGCGACGTCTGGGACACGGCGACCAACCTGCAACTGATGGACGCCGCCGACCTGCTGGACGCGGAGGTCGACGCCCTGCTCGATGCCCTGGAACAGCGGGCACAGGAGCACAAGCACACGCTGATGATGGGCCGCACCCACGGCGTACACGCCGAGCCCGTCACCTTCGGGCTGAAGCTGGCCCTCTGGTGGGACGAGATGCGCCGCAACCGGGAGAGGCTGGCGCAGGCGCGAAAGGCCATAGCGGTCGGCAAGATATCCGGCCCCGTCGGCACGCACGCCACCGCGCCACCGTCCATCGAGGCGCGCGTCTGCAAGGCGCTCGGCATCGCGTCCGCACCCGTGTCGAACCAGATCATCCAGCGCGACCGCCACGCCCAGTTCGTCACCACGTTGGCGCTGGTCGCGGCCTCCCTGGAGAAGATCGCGACGGAGATACGCGGCCTCCAGCGCACCGAGGTGCGCGAGGTCGAGGAGCCGTTTCGCGAGGGGCAGACCGGCTCGTCGTCGATGCCGCACAAGCGCAACCCGGAGCTGACCGAGCGGGTGTGCGGCCTGGCCCGGCTGGTGCGCGGCCACGCGGTTACGGCGCTGGAGAACGTGGCGCTGTGGGGCGAGCGCGACATCAGCCACTCGTCCGCCGAGCGCATAATCCTGCCCGACTCCTGCATGGCGCTGGACTACACGCTCGACCTGCTGGCGGGAGTGATGCGCGGGATGCGCGTCTACCCCGACCGCATGGCCGCCAACATGGAGCTTACGCGCGGCCTGCTCTTCTCCCAGCGCGTGCTGCTGTCCCTCGTGGAGCGGGGCATGAGCCGCGAGGACGCCTACAAGGTGGTGCAGGCCAACTCGATGCGCACCTGGGACGAGGACAGCGATTTCCGGGAACTGGTGAGGCACGATCCCGAGGTGAAGTCCCGGATCGGCGCCGCCGAGCTGGACGATATCTTCGATTACGGCTATTACGTGCGTCACGTAGACGCAATCTTCGAGAGGGTGGGACTATGACCGCGATTAGAGAGACAAACCTTCCAGACATGCTGTACCGGGGCAAGGTGCGAGACACCTACGACCTGGGCGAGGGCCGGCTGCTCATAGTGGCCACCGACCGCATTTCGGCGTTCGACGTGGTGTTGCCGACCGCCATACCCGAAAAGGGCGTGGTGCTCAACAGCATGTCCGCCTTCTGGTTCGAGAGGACCGGCCACATAGTGCCCAACCACCTGATTCACCTTGCGGGAGGGCGCGATGAGCTTTCGCTGCCGGACGAGGTCGCGAGACGCGCGATGGTGGTCAAGCGCGCCGAGCGTATCGACGTCGAGTGCGTGGTGCGCGGCTACATCACCGGCTCCGCCTGGGCCGAGTACCGGCGCGAGGGCACGGTGTCCGGCATGGATATGCCGTCCGGCCTGCAGGAGGGCGACCGCTTCCCAGAGCCGCTGTTCACCCCGACGACCAAGGCGGAGGTGGGCCACGACGAGAACATCACAATGGACGAGATGCGGGACATGGTGGGCGTGGAGCTAACGGGGCGGCTGGAAGAGACCACCATCGCGGTCTACAGCCACGCGCGCGACTACGCGCTGGAGCGCGGAATTGTGCTGGCCGACACCAAGCTGGAGTTCGGCCTGGTCGACGGCGAGCTGACGCTCATCGACGAGCTGCTGACGCCCGACTCCAGCCGCTTCTGGGACGCCGATGGCTACGCGCCCGGCAAGTCCCAGCCAAACTACGACAAGCAGTTCGTCCGCGACTGGCTGGACGAGCAGGGCTGGGACCACGAACCGCCCGCGCCCGAGCTGCCCGACGACGTGGTGCGCCGCACGACCGAGCGCTACCTGGAGGCGCACCGCAAGCTCACGGGTCTCGACCCGGCCTAGCGCACACACGAAGTCCCTTCCCCTCGATGGAGGAGCGCCAATAGTCCCTTCTCCCTTGATGGGGGAAGGTTAGGATGGGGGTGACGTAGATCCATGGCGTCCAGTCAACGACGCTCTCGAAACAGGCCCACTCCGACACAGACGCGGGCGGCGCGGCGCGCCAGGCAGCGCTCCCGGAGCCGCCTCAAGCGCATCGCCGCGTTCACCGCGGTTGGGCTTATCGCCGGGCTGTTTATCCTGTCGCTCATCCTGCCCAGTGTGCCGTTCGGCGGATTCGCCGACCTGTTCGGCAGCAACGTGCCGGACGGCCCGGGGCAGAAGATTGCGGACCAGGGCCGCGACCACGTAGTGCCCGGCCAGGAGCACCCACCCTACAACTCAGTGCCCGCGGCGTCGGGCTGGCACTACAACCTGCCACTCGCACCGGTCGACTGGGGCATCTACAGCGAGTTCGTCGAGGAGGAGTATCTGCTCCACAACCTCGAACACGGCGGAATCGGTATTCACTACAACTGCCCGGACGGCTGCGATGACCTGGTGAGAAACCTGTCGCGCATCGCCGACCGGGCGCTCGCTGAGAATCTCAAGGTGGTGCTCTCGCCCTACCCTGACATGCCGACGCGCATCGCGCTCACCGCCTGGACCTTCCTGGACGCCTTCGAGGAGTTCGACGAAGGCAGGATTGTCGAGTTCATCGAGTCGCACGAGAGTTCTCCCACCGCGCCGGAGAATCTGGCCCGGTGAGGTCGGGCGCAGACTGACGCTATCGCATGGCAAGACTGACGTTCACGCTCGGCAGTTCGGCCAAGCCGCTCGTCGTGCTGCTGGCGTGGGCCGTGCTTACGTGGGCCGCCGCCGCTTGCGGCGCGGACGCAGCGCCAACGCCCACGACGCGTGGGGAGCGGGCAACCGCAGCCGTCCCGGTCGCAACGGCAACGCCTGCGACGCTCGCGCAAACGACGCCCGGCGAGCGTTACCCGGACCAGGGCAACGCGCACATAGACTTGGGAGCCGACCATCCGCCGTATAATTCCACGCCCGCCACGTCCAGCTGGCACTACTCTGTCCCGCTCGCGCCCGTCCGCTGGGGGTTGTACGTGGAACCGCTGCCTGACGAAGTACTGGTCCACAACCTCGAGCACGGCGGCATAGGCGTACACTACAACTGCCCGCAGGGATGCGACGACCTGGTGGACGACTTAGTGGCCGCAATCCAGAGCCAGCCGCGAACCAAGATAGTGGCGTCGCCCTACCCCGCCATGCCCACGCGCATCGCGCTTACGGCGTGGAACTACCTGGACGCCTTCGAAGAGTTTGACGCGGCGCGAATCGTCGCCTTCATCGCGGCGCACGAAAGCTCGCCCAACGCGCCTGAATACAACGTCCCGTAGAAAACAGCTCCAATGTCCCTTCCCCTTGTTTGGGAGAAGGTCAGAGCCTGCCCCGTACTTGATACGGGGATGGGGGTGAATCCGTAAAGTGACGTACCTCGCCAAAATTCGCGTTTTGCTCAGGTCGGACGTCAGCGACCCACAGGGCCAGACCGTGCACGGCGGCCTGCGCCAGCTTGGATTCGAGGGCGTGGAGTCTGTCCGCGTGGGCAAGTACATCGAGGTGCGGGTCCAAGCCGAGGACGAGGCACAGGCCAGACAGTCGGTCGAGGAGATGTGCGACCGGCTGCTCGCCA
Source organism: Dehalococcoidia bacterium (assembly GCA_965203135.1). GTDB lineage: Bacteria > Chloroflexota > Dehalococcoidia > Lucifugimonadales > CATOSD01 > CATOSD01. The sequence continues at coordinate 377,709 of CBDBBO010000001.1, forward strand.
ACCCCGTAATCGAGGACTACACCTTCGACCTGGAGCGCGTGGGCTAGGCTCAGCAGGCGCTAGGATATGGTGCCCTTGGTGCTCGGCACCTCGCCCGCCTGCCTGGGGTCGGGCGTGAGCGCGGCCCTCGCGGCGCGCGCCAGCGCCTTGAAGATGGCCTCCGCCTTGTGGTGGTTGTTGACTCCCGCCAGCACGCGGACGTGCAGGTTGAAGCCGCCCTCGCGCGCCAGCGACTCCAGGAAGTGGCGCACCAGGTCCGCGGGCAGGCCGCCCAGGTCGCTGTCGCCCATTTCGGCGTCGATTACGGAGTAGCCCCGCCCGCCGAAGTCGACCACCACCAGCGCCAGCGCCTCGTCCAGCGGTACGTAGGCGTGCCCCATGCGGGTGACGCCTCTGCCTTCCCCCACGGCCTCACGGAACGCCCTGCCCAGAAGAATGCCCAGATCCTCGACCAGGTGGTGCCACCCCACGTCCACATCGCCGCTGGCGGTCACGCGCAGGTCGAACAGGCCGTGCCGGGCGAGCTGCGCCAACAGGTGGTTCAGCATCCCGTTCGGCGTGTCGAGCTCGTAGCTCCCCTGCCCGTCCAGGTCCAGCGCGACCTCGATCTGGGTCTCGTTGGTGTGGCGGCTCAGGCTGCTGGTGCGGTGTGTCATCTCAGCGGCTACACCAACTCGCGCAGCGCGTCCACGAGGGCGTCGGTCTGCTCCGGAGTGCCGATGGCGGCCCGGAAGCAGTCGCGCAGCCGGTCGGTGTTGAAGAAGCGCACGAAGATGCCCTTACGCGCCAGCCCCTGGTACATCTCGGGCGCCCTTCCCGGCGCGAACTGGCAGAGCACGTAGTTGCCGGACGACGGCCAGCAGGTGACGCCAGGCAGCTCGTTCAGCAGCCGCGTCATGCGCTCGCGCTCGTCCACGATTAGCTGCACGTTCTCCAGCAGCGCGGGGGCGTCTTCCAGCGATGCCAGCAGCGCGGCCTCCGCGGCGACGTTGATGTTGTAGGGCGGCTTGACGTCGAAGATACGCCTTACCAGGTCCTCGCTCATCATGCCGTAGCCGATTCGGAGTCCAGCGAGTCCTGCCCACTTGCTCATCGTCCGCAGGATGACCAGGTTATCGTGCTCCGCGATCATCGACGCGGAGGTCTGGCCGCAGAACTCGAAGTAGGCCTCGTCCACCACCACCACGCGCCCGGTGTCCAGCAGGCCGGCGATCTGCTCGTCCGAGGCCAGGTTGCCCGTCGGATTGTTGGGCGTGGCGACGAAGATGATCTTGGTGCGGTCGTCTATCGCCGAGCGCGCGGCGTCCAGGTCGATCTCGAACAGCTCGTCTCTCGGCACCATCTCGATGGTCGCTCCGGCGACCCTGGCGCAGAAGTTGTACATGCCGAACGTGGGGTCGAAATCGAGAATCTTGTCTCCCGGCGACACGAACATCTGGAACACCAGGTGGATAAGCTCGTCGCTGCCCGCGCCCAGTATGATGTGCTCAGGCCCCAGCCCGGTGTAGTCCGACAGCGCGTCGCGCATCCTGCGCTGCAGCGGGTCCGGGTAGTGTTGCAGCGGCGCGTTGGCGACGGCGTCTCTCACCTTCGGCGAGTAGCCGTAGGGGTTCTCGTTGCCGTTCAGCTTGATCACGTCCTCGGGCGCGACGCCGTACTGCTGCGCGAGCACCTCCGGCGGGTCCATCGAGTCGTAGGTCTGGACGTCTCCGGCCAGGTGTGGCCGCATCAGTTTTGTCAGGTCCACCGTCATCGCTCTTCCCCTCGTTCCTGGTCTAACTCTTTTCCCTGCCCGTTCCGGCTGAGCCGGCGCTAGGCCAGCTCCTCGCGTACCTCCGCCGCCTCCGCGTGCGCCGTCAGGCCCTCCACGCGGGCGATGGTGGAGGCCGCGCCGGATATGCGCGCCGCGGTCGCGTCGTCAAGTGCCAGTATAGGGCTAGTCTTCACGAAAGTGTGAACTCCCACGCCCGAATTGAATCGCGCCGTTCCCGCGGTCGGCATGATGTGGCTCGGCCCGGCCACGTAGTCGCCGAGCACCTCGTGCGACATCTCGCCCACGAACACCGCCCCCGCGTGCCTGATGCGCCCCACGTGCGCCCACGCGTCCTCGACCATGAGGCACACGTGCTCGGGCGCGAACGCGTTGGCGAGCACAAGCGCGTCCTTGACCGTATCCAGAATCGCCACGCACCCCTGCTCGTTCACGGACGCCGCCGCGATTGCGGAGCGGTCCAGCCGCGCGAGGCGCGACTGCACCTCGGCCCTCACGGCGGCGGCGAGCCGTTCCGACGTCGTGGCCAGCACCGGCTTGGCCAGCTCGTCGTGCTCGGCCTGCGCAAGCAGGTCCACGGCACACAGCGTGGGGTTGGCCGTATCGTCGGCTATCACCATCGTCTCCGTGGGGCCGTACAGCCCGTCTATGCCCACGTCGCCATAGACCTGCTTCTTCGCCAGCGTGACGAACAGGTTGCCCGGCCCGCATATCAGGTCGACGCGTGGCACCGACTCCGTGCCGTAGGCCATCGCCGCCACCGCCTGGGCGCCGCCTATGCGGTACACGCCGTCCACGCCGGCGAGGTGGGCCGCCGCGAGCAGCGCCGGGTGCGGATCGTCATCGCCGCGAGTGGGCGTGCACACGATGACCTCGCCGACACCGGCGACACGCGCGGGAATCACCCCCATCAGCAGCGTGGACGGGTACAGCGCGGTCCCGCCGGGCACGTAGACTCCCACGCGCTCCACGGGATTCATCAATTCGCCGTAGCCTCTGTCGAAGTCGAACCAGCTCTGCCTGAGACTCTGCTTGTGGAACCCCGCGACGCGGGCCGCCGCGTGCGCCAGCGCGTCCACCACGTCGGGCGGCGCATGGTCACGCGCCTTTGCGATGTCCTGTGGCGGCACGCGCAACTCTTCCAGCCGCGCGCCGTCCAGCCTGAGCGCGAGATCGCGCAGCGCGTCGTCGCCGCGCTCACGCACCTGCGCGATGATACGCTCCACCACCTGCGCGGGCGCCAGCGCCTCGCCGAACGTCCTCTCGATGCCCGCCGCCAGGCGCGGGTCGGAGTCGTCCAGATTCAGCCCCCTGCCCTCGCACAGGAGCGCGAGCGCGTCCGGCAGCCCCCGCGCCACCCTCACGGCAGGTACTCTTCGATGGCCTTCACGAGAGCATCGACCGAGCGGTCCCGGTACTCGTCAAGGCTCTCTTGGGGAACATAGCCGTAGATGCTCTCCAGCCCGTCGGGAACCCCGCGCACGAACTGATCGGCGAGCGCGTGTGCTGGGTGGGACTCGTCGCCGCGCGAGATCCGGCTCGCCATGAAGCGCAGCCGCTCCCAGGTGAATCCGCGCGCCAGGCTGGACACGACCCAGTCGCGCCAGTCGCTGAGCGTCTCGGTGGGTAGGAAGCCCACGTCTATGTCGTCTACCGGCATTTGGCGGAGCATCGTCTCGGCGTCGGACGGCCTCGTGCTCTGGCGGTCCAGTTCCAGTTGCAGCGCGCGGTCGTACACGTGCCCTCTGGCGCTGTCCCCAAACACCTCCCGGTTGCCGAAGTAGGGGCGGAACATGTCCACTATCCAGGACTCGTCCACGATGAGGTGCGTCAGGTAGCCGCACACGAACGCCTGCGTCTGCTCGTTGTGCCCGTTGGCGTGTTTGAGCGCGGGATGCTCGGCGAACAGGCCCTCCATGCCGGCGCCCAGTTCGTCGAAGTCCAACTGCGCGAAATGATAGATGGACCTGTCGCGGCGCGTGATAACGCGGATGTCGGGGGACGTGGAGCCGAACAGGAAGAAGCCCATGTTTGCGTCGAGGGTCGGGTGCGCCAGGCGCTCCGCGGCGCGGTGTGCCAGGTCGATGTGTGCGCGTAGATTGGGCAATCGTAACTCCTGTGCGCGCCCCTTCAGGCCAGGCGTGCGTGCGCTTCGCACGCCGAGCCGAACACGTAGCTCGGCTGGGATACCGTGACGCTGCCGCCCACCCTGCGCAGGTGCGCCACGGCGTCGAGCAGCTTGTCCTTCTGGACCACGACGGTGACCGCGTACCAGTCCTCGCCGTCAGGCGTGTACACCTTCGCGATCGTCGGACCGCGCAGGCCAGCGATCTCGGCGTGCTTGAACACGTACCCCGCTATCTCCTCGGGATTCTCGCCCTGCATGTTGGCCGTGACGCTGTAGAACTCCTGCGACTGCAGCCGGCCCTCCATCAGCTCCGCCATGGACTTGGCGAGCCTCAGCTTGTCCGGGTCAGCCGCCAGCAGCGCCTTGTTGCCGATGAGGCACGCGCTGGAGGTCATAATCGTGCCGCCGTGCACGTTCTTCAGGTGATTCTCCCGCATCGTCACGCCGCTCTCGGTGATGTCGGCTATGACGTCGGCGAAGCCCATGGCCGGCGCCGCCTCCAGCGTGCCGCTGGATTGCACCAGCGTAAAGTAATTCACTCCGTTGCCGAGCAGGAACCTCTCCACCAGCCGGGGGTACTTGGTGGCTATCCGAATGTCCCTGCCCTCCTCCCGCATTTCGACAGAGAGTTCGGCGAGGTCGGCCAGCGACGACACGTCCACCCAGGAGTCGGGCACCCCCAGCACCAGTCTGGAGTGGCCGTAGCCGAGCGTGTCGATGACCATTATGGCGTCGCCGCCCTCGCGCCGCGAGTCCAGGTAGCGGTCGTGTCCCACTATGCCCATGTCGGCGCTGCCCTCTTCCACCTTGTAGGTGATGTCGGAGCCGCGCTGAAACAGCACGGAAACACCATCGAGGGCCGGAATCACCGCGGTGTATCTGCGGGAGTTGGGACGCAGCACGCCCAGTCCGCACGAACGAAGGAACATCAGCGTCGATTCGTGCAGCGCGCCGTCGCTCGGAATCGCCAGCCTGAGCACCTGCTCTTGGTGGTTCACCGCGCCACCGCCGCTACACCCGCGCCCGTCAGCGCCTCGATCACGCTCTCCAGATTGTACGCGAAACCCATGGCCGGCACGTCTCCGCCGCCCAGCGCCCTCACCAGCCCGTCGTAGCGGCCTCCGCCGCCAAGCGACGGGCCTCCCTCCGGTTCCGCGTATATCTCGAAGATGGCGCCGGTGTAGTAGGCGATCCCCCTGGCCAATCCCACGTCCAGCGCCACCGCGTCCTCGGGCACGCCACGCTCGCCGAGCGCCTCCAGGAGCCGCGACAGGTCGTCGTAAGCCCCGCACCGCACCGCCGCACCGCCCGCGGCCTCCCTGAGCGACGCAAGCGCCAGGCCGGGCGGGCCTTCGACGCGCGCCAGTTCGTCCACCATCTCGAGAGCCGCCTCGAAGACCGCCGGGTCGTGGGCGCGGCGCATCTTGCGAAGCAGCCGCGACGCGATCTGTTCCGGGGTGCGCTGCCCCATGGGGGAGGCTCCCGGTTCCGCGACCACGCGATGGACCAGTTCCTGCGCCGCCCGCAGGTCCATAGAGCCCGCCTCGCCGATGCCCTCTTCTGCCTGTTCCCTCAACAGGCCGGCGTCCTGGGCGCGGCGCCTCAGCTCCTCCACGTCCGTCTCGCCCTCCTTCAGCGGCCGCAGGTTTCCCACGATGAACAGCTTGGCGGCTTCCGACAAGTCGTGCTCCGCCAGAAGCGCGTTGACGGCGCCGAGGTGGCCGACGCGCAGCGTGCACCGCGCCAGTCCCGCGCGGGCCAGCCCGCTCCAGGCCAGGTGGATGATCTCGGAGTCAGCATCCACCCCGTTAGCCCCGACCAGTTCCGCGCCAAGCTGGGTAAACTCGCTTAACGAGCCCTCGCCGCCGTCCGTTTCGTAGCGAAACACCGGGCCGCGGTACTGCCACCGCACCGGCGTCTGTAGGCTGTCCGCCACCTCCACGTAGTGGCGAATGACCGAGGACGTGAACTCCGGCCGCAGGCTCACGGTGTTGCCGCCGGGGTCCTGGAAAGTGTAGAGACTGTTGACCAGGTCTCCCCCCGACTTTCGGACGAACAGCTCCGTCTGCTCCAGCAACGGCGTGTGGATCACCTGATAGCCGTGCTGCTCGAAATAGGACTCGGTGGCGGACGCGAGCATGCTCATGCGGTCGCGCTGCGCGGCGGTTACGTCGCGCATTCCCGGCAGGCGGTCTATCGTTCGTCTGGTCAAGCAAAGCTCCCGTCAGTTCGCAGAAAGTATAACGCGAAGGCTTGTGCCAATGAAAGTAAAGTGCGGCGGTTTGACTTGGCGACGGCCCGCAATTTAGCATTGGCGGCGGCTTTCGGGCCGCCCGGAAAAGTCTAGTCTCCCAGGCGAGGTAGCAGCTTGGCGCAACCATCCCGACACGGCGCAGCGCCCACGGAGAGCCACGTCGCAGTCGTGGTGCCCACCTACAACGAGGCCGAAAACCTGCCCGAGCTGTTCGCGCGGCTGTCCTCGCTCGGCATCCCGGGACTGCGGCTCATCATCGTGGACGACGGCTCGCCGGACGGCACGGCGGAGGTCGCGTCGAGCCTCGAAACCGGGTTTGACGGCAGCGTCGAGGTGGTGCAGCGCGGCAGCAAGCAGGGCCTCGGTACGGCCTACGTCGCCGGATTCGGCCGCGCGCTGGCGTTGGGCGCCTGCTGCGTGGTGCAGATGGATGCCGATCTCTCCCACTCCCCCGAGTACATCCCGGACATGCTGGACGCCCTCGGCGGCGCCGACGTCGTGGTCGGCTCCCGTTACGCGAAGGGCGGCGGCGTGGACGAGTCCTGGGGCCTATCCCGCCGGCTTCTCAGCTCGCTGGGCAACCTCGGCATAAGGCTGGTGGGTGGGATTTCGGTGCGGGACGCCACGTCCGGCTTCAAGGCGTTTCGCGCCTCCGCGCTCTCGCGGCTGGACATGAGCGAGTTCCGCTGCTCGGGGTTCGGCTTCCAGGCGGAGGTTGCCCACTCGTGCCAGCGAGAGGGCCTTCGCGTCTTGGAGCAGCCTATCCTGTTCGTAGACCGGACGAAGGGCCGCTCCAAGATGAGCGCGTTCATCGTCTTCGAGGCCATATGGCGGTTGTTGCCCTATCGCTTCAGGCGTCCCCAGGCCCGGCGTTCCCGGGCTGGCGCGGCTGCCGATGACGACTGAGTCGCCGGGTACCGGCCGCGTGGCGCTGGTCGTGGACAGCGCGGCCACGCTGCCCGCGGAGGCGCTCGTCAGCCCACATCTCCACGTCGCGCCGATGAGCCTGACGCTCGCCGGCCGCACCTACCTGGACGGCGAGGACGTCTCTCCGTCCGAGTTCTACAGGATGCTCAGGGCCGCGCCGGCGCCGCCGACAACGGCCGCTCCGTCGCCCTCCACGTTTCTCGACGCCTACCGCCGCGCGGCGCGGGACTCGGCGTCGATCCTGTGCCTACCCGTGGCATCGAGGGTCAGCGCGTCATACGAATCCGCGAAAGTGGCCGCCCGCCTGGCGGCCGACGTCCTGCCAGGCGTCGAGGTGCGCGTGCTGGACTCGGAGAGCGCGGCGGGCGGCCAGGGGCTGGTGGCGTTGGAGGCGCTGCGGTCGGTGCAGGCGGGCGCGAGCCTGGAGGAGGCGGCAGAGGCCGCTCAGCGGGCCATCCCGCACGTGCGGCTTCTCGCCTTTCCGGACACGCTCTACTACCTCTGGAAGAGCGGCCGCGTCCCTGGGATAGCGCACGCGGGCTCCGCGCTGCTGGGTGTGAAGCCCATATTCGAGCTGTACCGCGGCGCCGTGGCCACCGTGGCGCGCCCGCGAACGATGAAGCGCGCGATCCGGCGGCTGGTCGATCTGATGCGGCAACGCGCGGGCGACCGCCCTATAAGCGCCTGCGTGATGCACGCCGACTCCGAGCAGGCGGCGCAGGAGCTAGGGGCCGAGGTGGAAGCCGTGTTCGAGTGCGACCGCATCTTCGTGGCCGAGTTCACCCCCGTGATGGGCGCGCACATCGGCCCGGGACTACTCGGCGTCGCGTTCCTGGCTCGCTAGGCCCACGGCGCCAGCCCGTCGTTGCGCACCAGCTTCATGCGCGGCAGCAGTATGCCGGTCGCCTTGCCGCCGTCCTCCCCGACCTGCAGCACGAGGCCCGGTGGCTCCGGTGCGCCGGTGTCCAGCCGGAAGAAGCCGGGGTCGTTCGCGTCCGGCTGGTAGAGCCGCACTCCCTCGCGCCAGGCCCCGCGCCTGGAGCGCAGTTCCAATCCCCCGTCCCGCTCGGTAATCTGGATGCGCCCGACGCCCCGGATGATGCGGTAGCTGGTCAGGAAGCCGGCGGGCGGCTCGTACACGCCAACAGCCGCAGCCGCGGCATCGGCGGAGATGGGACTGCCCGACGTATCGGGGTCCGGCTCGTTGAGCACAGACTGTATGACCTTCGAGAATATCTGGTCGGAGCCGTCAAAGCTGATGTTCAGGTGTGTCAGCACGGCCAGATTCTCGGACGGGAACACGTCGATGTGCGTGTTCCACCCGCCCGATATGCCCCCGCCGTGCCCGAAACTGCGCCGCCCGAACCGCTCCACGCGCATGAGCGTGAGGCCCAGGCTGAGCAGGCGCTCGTCCGGGCAGTACTGCGGCGACGTCATCTCGTCGAACGTCTCGGGCCTTACGATTCCCTTGCTCTTCGCCAGCAGCGCCGAGGCGTACCTCCCCATGTCCGGTATCGTGGACTGCACCGCGCCCGCCGCCCGCGTCGCCACGTAGATGTACTCGCCGGGTATGTTGTGGCCGTCTACGCTTGGCGCGTCCGGCGGCTCGATCCCCAGGATCGACAGCGCGTCCAGGTCGTCGTGGTCCGGCGCGTGGTGGTAGCCCGTCGTCAGGTCCGGGCGCTGCTGGTCCCAGCAGTCGCTGTTCGACATCCCCAGCGGCCCGAACACGCGCTGCTCCAGCACCTCCTCGATGCGCCGCCCTTCTGTCCGCGCGACGATCTCGCCCAGCAGGCAGAAGGCGTGGTTCGCGTAGGCCCACTTTGTGCCCACCGGCACCTCGATGTCTATGCCGTCCGGGTACATCTGGTTCACCGGCGTCGGCGTCGGGCTGTTGGACCACAGCTTGCCGAGGGCGTCGCGGTAGTCGTTCATCGTCGGCGCTTCGCCTATGCCGTTGGTGTGCGTCATTAAGTCGCGCACCCGCAGCGTATCGCCCGGCCCATTGAACCGGATGTCCGGCAGCCGGTCCACCACCCGCTCTTCCAGGCTCAGCCTGCCCTCGTCCACCAGCGCCATCGCGCACAGCCCCACCATCGTCTTGGTGATCGACCCGATGCGCTGCCGGAGCTCCGGCGCCTGCCGCCTGCCGGACTCGATGTCCGCGTAGCCGAAGCCCTGGGAGTAGACGAGCTCGTCGCCTGATACGACGCCTATCGACATGCCCGGCACCTGATACTCGTCCACCAGCGAGGCCGCCGTCGCCCGTACACGGTCGATGTCCGCCGAGTTGAATATCGCCATCTTCAGTGTCTCCCGCCGTCACGCCGGCTCGAACATGGGCAGCGAAATCTCGCCCTCGCCCTGGTCCTCCCAGCGCAGCTTCACGCGCATTCCACACTGCACGTCGTTCACTGGATCGTCCACGCCCACGATGTTGGTCATGATGCGGAAGCCCTCGTCCAGGTCGACGTAGGCAACCGCGTAGGCGCCGAGGTCCTTGAACGCCGGATGGCGGCTCTGCATAACGACGCTGTAGGTGTAGACCGTACCCTCGCCCTTGGACACCTTCCATTCGTTGTTGTCCGAGCCGCACTCGGTGCAGTGCCGGCGCGGGAAGAAGATCACGGTCGGGCAGTCGTTGCAGACCTGGTAGGTCAGCTCGTGGCGCTTGGTCGCCTCCCAGAACGGCTCGGTGTCCGGCTCGGGAAAGCGGGGCTGCGGCCTCAACGGTGTGCTGGTCATTATCGTCGCTCCTCGTGCTTCGAAAGTCCCTTCCCCCTCGCAGGTGGAAGAGCCTGCCCTGAGCTTGTCGAATGGGTTAGGATGGGGGTGCCGAATGGGTTGTCGGATAGGCTCCTCAGTCCGCCGCCAGGATCGTCACGCCGGTCGCGTGCCGCGAGCCTAGCTGTCCGCCGTTGCCCACCGCCACCGCCAGCCTGGGGTCGTCGACCTGCGAGGTGGACTCGCCGCGTAGCTGCCGCGTGGCCTCCAGCAGCAGGAAGATGCCCCGCTCGCCCGGGTGGTTCGACGACAGCCCGCCGCCGTCCGTGTTCATGGCGGGCTTGCCCGGCGCGTCGAAGGCCAGGTGCAGGTCCTCCACGTAGGCGCCGCCCTCCCCCTTCGTGCAGAAGCCCAGGTCCTCGATCATGCACATCACGGTGATGGAGAACGAGTCGTAGGCCATCAGCACGTCGATCTCGGATGGCGAAACTCCGGCTTCGCCGAACGCCACCGGAGCCGCCTGCGCGCCCGCGCTGACGGTGATGTCGCCACCGTTCTCGGTGTACTTGGTGGCCTCGCCCGTGCCGATGATCCACACCGGCTTCTTGCGCGTGTTCCGCACCACGTCCGGGGACGCGATGACCACCGCGCCGCCGCCGTCGGACACCATGCAGCACTCCAGCAGGTGCAGCGGGTGGGCTATCATCCGCGACTCGATCACGTCCTGCACGGTTATCTCGCGCACGCCCACGAACTCCAGGTCGGTCATGGCCTTGACCGCCTCGGGGTTGCGCATCGCGTGCTTGCGCGTGGTGACCGAGATGGCCGCGAACTGCTCGTCGGTGGTGCCGTACTGGTACATGTGCCGCTGCTTGACCATGGCGTAGTTGCTGATCAGCGTCAGCCCCCACGGGTCTTCCATGTTGTTCAGCGGATTCGCCGGCCCCTGCCCTGTCGCGCCCGCGGTGCCGATCGCGCGGCGGTCGGCGTGGGCGGTGGAGCCGTAGGTCAGCAGCGCGACCTTGCACTTGCCCGCGGCGATCATCTCCCGCGCGTGGTTGGCCTGGAACTCGTAGGACGACCCGCCAACCGCGGTGTTGTCGATTACGTTGGGCTTGAGTCCCAGGTACTCAGAGATTCCGAGTCCGCCGATGCCCTGGTGGCTGCCGTTGTCGTAGATGGCGTCCACGTCGCCCCACGACAACCCCGCGTCCTCCAGCGCCTTCGCTGCGGAGGACGCCTTTATCTGGAGCGCGCTGACCCCCCCGCCGGTAACTCTGAGGGGGTATTCGTGAATGCCGACGATGGCTGCGTCTCTGCTTCCGGCCATAAGCTGCTCCTTTCGAGCTCAGATGGGGATTCCCAGATGCGTCGAAAACGTAGCACACGTCTTGAGACTAGTCAACGCAGCCGAAGTGTCCCTTCCCCCTCGATGGGGGAAGGTTAGGATGGGGGTGACGGCGCGAGTGCCCCGCCCGCATTGACGCCCCACGCCCCATCGCCTACCATGCACCATATGCGCATCGGACTTCTCGCCGACACCCACATGCCCGGGCGAATCCGCACCCTCGACGAGCTTGGGCCGGAACCCGCCCAGTTCTTCTCCACCGTCGACCTGATTCTGCACGCGGGCGACCTCACCTCCCCCATCGTGCTGGACTGGCTGGAACAGTTCGCGCCCGTGCTCTGCGCCACCGGCAACAACGATCCGATTCCCGACCCCCGCATCCAGGACGTCCAGACCCTTGAAGTGCACGGCTGGCGCATCGGCATGGTCCACAGCCTGGACCGGCAGTTCCGGCCGATGTCGGAGCTGCAGCGCCACTTCCCCGCGCCGGTGGACGTGATGATCGCGGGCCACACCCACATGGAGGTCCTGGAGTACCGCGACGGAGTGGTGTTGATCAACACTGGCAGCATCACATTCCCCCGCCACAAGGAGCTGCGGCTCGGCGGCGTGGGCCTGCTGGAGCTCGCGCCCGAGCATCTCAGCGCCCGCGTCTGGCCGCTCGGTGAGACGCCGGGGAGCCCCAATCCCTGCCAAGACCTGTCGCTGGAGCTTCGCGGCGGCATTCTGGTCCGCGGTCGCAGCGTTTCCGATTCCTTCGCGGACGCGGCAGGCGGCCTGGACTAGCACGGCCGCGAAAACCCAGTAGGGGTACATGCTAAGAATCTCCACGTTCTCCTCCTTCCAGTACAGGAACTTTCGCTTCCTGTGGGGGAGCATGGTGTTCTCCAGCTCCGGCCAGTGGATGGAGCAGGTCGCCCTGAGCTGGCTGGTCTGGGAGTTGACTGGGGACCCGCTCATGCTGGGTCTGATTAACGGTGCGCGGGCCATCCCCTTCCTGCTCAGTCCGCTTGGCGGCGTGGCGGCGGACCGTATAGACCGCAAGGTGCTCATGATCGGTACGCAGGTTGCCGTCATGGCCCTGTCGGCGTGTATGGCCGCGTTGTTGTATCTGGACGTGATAGAGCTCTGGATGGTGTTCGCGTTCACGATGGTCTCTGGCCTCACCTGGGCGTTCAACCAGCCGGTGCGCCAGGCAATCGTTCCTAACCTCGTGCCGCGCCACGAAATCACTAACGCCGTCGCGCTCACCTCCAGCGCCTTCAACCTCACGCGGCTGGTGGGACCGATAGCGGCGGGATTCGTTATCGGCGCCGTGGGCGCTGAGGGCGCGTTCGCGGGCAAGGCGATCGCCTACGTCGGCGTAATCGGCATGCTCCTGTTCCTGCAGGTTCCGCCAATCCAGCGGAGGGCTCGGCGCGAGAGCATCCTCCGCAGCCTTATGGGCGGCTTCGAGTACGTAAAGGGCAATCCCACGGTGCTCTCACTGCTGCTGCTGGCGCTCATACCGATGCTGGTGTCGATGCCCTACATGATGGCCTTCATGCCGGTGTTCGCGGACGCTGTCTACGGCATCGGCCCCGAGGGCATGGGAATGTTGTACACCTTCGCCGGAATCGGCTCGCTGGCCGGCACGTTCACCGTGGCCTCGCTGGGGCGCTCCAACCGCAAGGGACTGCTGCTGCTGCTCAGCGGCGTGGCCATGGGCATCACCCTCATCCTGTTCGGCTGGTCGCGCCAGCTCTGGCTCACGCTGCTCATCCTGGTGGCCGCGGGTTTCCCGCAGATGTTCACCATGTCGATGACCCAGACGCTGCTGCAGATGAGCGTTCCGGACGAGTACCGCGGCCGCGTGATGAGCATCTACATGCTCGACCGCGCCCTGGCCCCGCTCGGCGCGGCCTTCGCCGGTGGACTGGGCCGCCTCTACACCGCGCCCGGAGCGGTGATGATCGGCGGAGCGCTGACCGTGTTCCTCAGCCTGATGGCGCTGGTATTCTTGCCGCGCATTCGCAACTGGCGCGACGAGGACGCTGTCGCGTACGCCGGCCCCGGCATGGGAGCGCGCCGCCGGCAGCCCGAACCCCCTGCCCCGGAGCAAGCGGCCGGCTCCGAAAGCCGCACACCAGCCCCCAGGGGCGCCAGCGGCGAAAACGGCAGCTAGGAGCCGCGCCGCAGTCCCTTCCCCCTCGCAGGGGGAAGGTTAGGATGGGGGTGCCAAAGTCCCCTCTCCCTTGATGGGAGAGGGTCAGGGTGAGGATGAAAGAAAGAGGCCCCTACGCCGTCACCAGCGGGTACTTGGACACGTCCACGCCCGCCTCGGTCAGCATATCCAGGTCGTACAGGATTCTGCCCGTGCACTCCCGCGGCTCCTGGACGCAGATCAACACCGACGCGTCGCCCATGCTGATGCCGTCCTCCATCGCGCCGATGTAGTTGCGCGTGTCGCCGCGGAACCACCGCTGGCCCTCCGAGGCGATGCTCTTGTTCGGCGACAGCGCGTTCACCGCGATGCCGTCGTCCCACAGCTCCTGGGCCAGTCCCTGCGTGAACCGCTCCAGGTGAGCCTTGCCCGACCCATAGGCGATGCCTCCGCCTCCGCCCGACTCGTACGGTCCGGGGCCCGGGAAGATGGCGCCCACCGACGAGATGTTGATGATGTGTCCGCCGCCCTGCTCACGCATGTGGGGGATGGCGTACTTGCAGCCCAGGAACGGTCCCTTGATGTTCACGCGGTAGAGCAAGTCCCAGTGCCGCACCTGCATGTCCTCCACCTTGCCGGGAATGAGGATGGCGGCGTTGTTAACCAGGATGTCGACACGGCCCAGCCGCTCGACGGTCCCGTCCAGCAGCGCCTTGACCTGCTCGTCATCGCTCACGTCGCAGGTGATGCCGATGGCGCTGCCGCCCTCGTCCTGTATCCGCTTGACCGTGGTGTTCACGCTGCCGGATATACGGAAATCGCCCTCGTTCTCAGTGCGCGCCGACACCACCACCTGCGCGCCCTCCCTGGCGAGCACCAGCGCGATATCCCGCCCGATGCCCCGGCTCGCGCCCGTAACCACCGCAACCTTGCCGTCCAGTTGGCCCATGTTTCGCTCCTTATCTCACAGATGTGCGTGGTCAAGAGTATGTGGGCACTCCGCGGCTTGCGTCAAGTGCGCGCGGCGACTTACGCCATCACGCAAGTCCCCTCTCCCTCGATGGGAGAGGGCTAGGGTGGGGGTGAACGTGTCCCTTCCCCCTCGACGGGGCGGGAATCAAGAGGGCGCGGGGAACTTCGCCACGAAGCCACCTGGTAGTCCGAAACAGGTCCCTCTGGGTATCAACAGATACGCTAACCGGACTGGGGAATCCGCGCCGCCTTCCCTCACAGACGGTGTCCCTCGTGTCTCGACTCCAGTATCTCATCCGTCGTGAAGGGGACTCGCCTCCATCCCGCGCGGAGTCGACGAAACCGCTCGACCGCCTCCACCCTCGATGCGCGATGCTGCGCCGGTGCGGGGACTATGTGCGCAACCGGCCTGCCGTGGCGGGTTATTGCTATCGTCTCTCCGCTTTCCACTGCCCTCAGAAGTTCGGTCAAGCGAGCCTTCGCCTCCGTAGCTTCGACCTCACGCATAATCCCTCCAACCGGTTGTTTTGGCCACAAGACACCACGATTAGCTCCAGCCTGTTCACAAGCACTAGCGTTGAGGCGTCCCGTTTGCTCTTGGGGTATGACCTATCTAGCCGTAGGCACACCATGCGCTATGAGCAATTGGAACCGCTGAATGACGTCCTGAGCCTAGGGTCTGTTCACACTACGTAAGGCATCGAAGATGATTGCGAACAAGACAAAGCCGACGTAGAGCGCGTCAAGCTTGTCATAGCGCGTGAATACTCTCCGATACCCCTTCAAACGACGGAACAGCCGCTCCACTTCATTCCGCCTCTTGTACAGTTCCTTGTCATACTCCCAGGGCTCCAGGCGACTTGTCAGGGGCGGAACAACAGGTGTGAACCCCAGGTCGAAGGCCAACCGGCGTGTCTGGTCGCCCGAATAAGCGCGATCCATCACCAGAGGGGGATTCCCTTGTTGCGGCCCCATCCGGTTGAGCAGTTTGCGCCCCTCCGGGCCATCGTGGGCCTGGCCGGGAGAGAGGGAGAACGCTAAGGGTGTCCGATCATCCGCGGCAACCATATGAAGCTTGGTCGTCCATCCACCTCGAGACTTGCCGATGGACTGCGGTCCGTTTTTTTGGCCGCGCCCGTGCCGTCGGGATGCACCTTGATGGAGGTGCTGTCGAGTGAAGCCACCTCGATGGTGACCTTGACGATCCCCTTTCGTTGAAGCTGTTCGAACACTCGGTCGAGCACTCCGTTCTTGGCCCAGCGGTTCATGCGTGTGTAGACGGTGTGCCAGTTGCCAAAGCGTTTTGGCAGTCCTCGCCACTTGCAACCGTGTTCTGCGACGTACAGAATAGCGTTGAGTATCTGGATGTTCGCAATGGTTACATTGCCACGCTGCACGGGCAGGTACGACTCGATGAGTTGGTATTGGGCTTGTGTGAGTTCCATACATGTATGATAACATACCCAAACCCCTTAGTGTGAACAGGCCCTAGTCGAATTGACCTCTGCCCCAACAGGCGACGTTCCCGTCGATCTTCACTCCGCAAGTGTAGAGCGCGCCGGCGCTCACCGAGGCGAACCGCCCATCGGGCGGCGACGTTTCACCCTCATGGTCCAATCCCCAGCAACTTATGTAGCCATCGGCCCGAAGCCCGCAGGTGTGGTTGTAATACCCGGCGCTCACGGAAGAAAACTTGCCCCCGGGCGGCATGGTCTTCCCCGTATTGTCATTGTTATAGCCCCAGCAGGCGACGGAGCCGTCGGTCCTTACCCCGCAGGTGTAGCCGTTTCCCACGCTGACGGATATGAACTGTCCGACGGGCGGTGACGTTCTACCCCATCCATCGTCGCCCCAGCAGGCGACGGAGCCGTCGGTCCTTACCCCGCAGGCGTGAAGATTCCATGTGCTGACGGAGGCGAACTCGCCACTGGGTGGCGAGGCTTGGCCGCGGTCGTCATTGCCCCAGCAGACGACTTCGCCGTCGGCCCTCACTCCGCAACTGTGGGCCCAACCTGCGCTGACGGAGGCGAACTCGCCATCCGGCGGTGATGCCTTGCCGCTATAGTCACTACCCCAGCAAGCCACAGACCCGTCCGTCCCAACGCCGCAAGTATGGCTCAGACCTGCGCTGACGGAGGTGAACTCGGCACCCGGTGGCGAGGCTTGGCCGCTGTTGTCATTGCCCCAGCAGGCGACTTCGCCGTCGGCCCTCACTCCGCACGTGTGTGTATACCCGGCGCTTACGGAAGAGAATTCGCCACCTGGCGGGAAGGCTTGGCCGAAGTCGCCATAACCCCAGCAGATAAAAGAACCGTCGGTTCTCAACCCGCATGTCTGATTGAACCTGGCGCTGACGGCTATGTATCTCCAAGGGGGTTGCGAAGCCTCTCCGTTCGAGTTGCTGCCCCAGCAGGCCACGGCGCCGTCGGTCCTCAAGCCGCAGGAGTGATCGTTCCCGGCGCTAACCGCGGTGAACTGCCCCTCCGGTGGTGAAGCCTGTCCGTGTGCATCGTCGCCCCAGCACGCGACGGCGCCGTCGGTCTTCAACCCGCAGGTGTGACTACCTCCCGCGCTGACAGTGGCGAACTTGTCCCCCGGCGGCGTGGCTTGGTCAACAACCGTGTATGGACCCGAATACCCAATAAAAGTTGCGTTGTTCCTATCCTCGTTCGATCCCCAGCAAGCGACGGTCTCGTCAGTTCTCACCCCGCAGCTGTGCACGAACCCGGCGCTAACGGAAGAGAATTCTCCCCTTGGCGGGGAAGCTCGGCCGAACTCGTCATCGCCCCAACAGGCGATTGAGCCTCCGGTTCTCACTCCGCAAGCGTGAGCAACACCGGCGCTGACAGACGTGAACTCCCCAACGGAAGGCGAGATCTGGCCTTCATATCCTCGGCCCCAGCAAATGACGGAGCCGTCGACCGTCACTCCGCATGTATAAGAGTACCCTGCGCTAACGGAAGAGAACTTCCATTTTGGCGGGGAGGCTTCGCCTTCAAAATCATGACCCCTGCAGGAGACAGTTTGGTCGGACCTGACCCCGCACGCGTGAAGCTCCCCAGCGCTGATCGAGATGAAAGCGTTGGCCTCAGGGACACCGTTCACGTCGTCATTGGTGCAGGCAATCGTAGAGGTTATGGCCACAATGGCCATAGACACCGCTACCCATAAGCACTTATAGCTAGTCAGCACAGGATTTCCTCCGGTGATGCCACGTTAGACTATACGGTTCCGTTTACTTATAGCATATGGTGTGCTTCGGTTGGACAGGCCGTGCCCCAAAAGCAAACATAACCGAAAGCCGGCCCCGAGCTGTCGCGAAACGGCCATTGCGCAATCCGCCCCCCATAGTTCATCATAAGGGGAATATGTGCGGAAGATACACCCTGATATCGGACCTAAGCGAGCTCGCGCGGCAGTACGAGTTCGACGGCGACATAGACGCCTTCGATAAGCGGTACAACATCGCCCCCACCCAGGAGGTCCTGACCGTAGTGGGCGGCGAAACACGCCGCGCGGGATTCATGCGGTGGGGACTGATTCCCCACTGGGCCAAGGACACCAAGATTGGGCGCCGGATGATCAACGCAAGGGCGGAGACCGTGGCCGAGAAGCCCGCCTTCCGCGATGCGCTGAGGCGGCGACGGTGCCTCGTGCTCGCTGATGGATACTACGACTGGCAGAGGAGCGGTGGGACCAAGAGGCCCATGCGCGTAGCCATGCGGTCGGGGCAGCCATTCGCCTTCGCCGGGCTATGGTCCGTCTGGAAAGACCCGGAGGGCAACCGCATACCGTCGTGCACCATCATCACGACCTCGGCCAACGACCTGCTCAGGCCGATACACGACCGTATGCCGGCCATTCTGCCCAGAGACACCGAAGACCTGTGGCTGGACCAGAACGTCGACGATCCCGCCGTGCTCAGCAGCGTCCTCACTCCTTACTCCGACGATGCCCTGGAGGTCCATGCGGTGTCCCCCCTGGTCAACTCCGTCGCCAACGAAGGGCCGGAGCTCATCGCCAGGCAACCCTGAGCACGTCCGATAGCTCATGATTGAGTAACTGCTACCCGGCGACGCCATTTGCTCGCCAAAACGAAACTGGCCACCCCCTTGACACCCCAGCACATCCGTGCTACGCTTCCTTCATCACAAACAACCGACCACTGATCACCGATCACCGGCCACCAATGTAACAACCGTGTCAACTATCTGTCAGATAAGTTCCCGTCCAACCCTGATCCGTACCATCCGTAACCTGAAACGTAGACCGCCCAGCTACGAAATCCGAGGTGAAAGAACAAAAGAAACGAAACGGGACACTTTTTTCTAGCTGAATTGTCCCACCCGGCAGTTTGGCCACTGCCACTGCCCGGACGCTACTCCGCTTGGTAGTTCGTCACCCGCCCATCCCTTGCCCCCTCCAGCTGTAGGGGCAGGTTTCAAACCTGCCCGCTGGTCCCCTCCCCCTCGATGGGAGAACGACAGGGTGAGGATGAAGCTAGAATGTGGGTGAGCGAGCGAAAAGCCGTCCGAGACCCGTACCGCGCACGCCGCCAGGCCGGCGCGGAGTTCCGGTCCCGGTTCCGCATCACCTTGCCGACGGCGTCCCCGGCCCAATCACGCGGCAGCAGGTCGAGAGGTGCTGCGCGGTCTGTCCTCGTGGCCACCGCGCGAGCCAGTCCCGGCCCTGCCGCGCCGCCAACTTAACAACTGAATCAGGTTCTCGACCCCAATCCGCGTTTGACATCGGACGGCGGCGAAAATAGACTCGTTGCGGCGCCCGCACTACCGGCGGCAGCCACAACTTCGCCCCGCTACCGGAGGACCTCTCGGCTTGGAAGCTCTCTCGAACGTGCGAGTCCTCGACTTCACGCACTACGTCGCCGGCCCCTACTGCACCAAGCTGCTGGCCGACTACGGCGCGGACGTGCTCAAGGTCGAGCGTCCCGGCACTGGCGACCCGGCGCGCGGCATGGGTCCCTTCCCCGATGACGCGCCGCACCCCGAGAAGGGCGGCCTCTTCCTGCACCTCAACACCAACAAGCGCAGCGTCACGCTGGACCTGAAGAACCCGGAGGGCGCCGCAATCGCGCGCAGGCTGGTCGAGTCCGCCGACGTGGTGGTCGAGAGCTTTCGGCCGGGCGTGATGGAGCGCCTGGGCCTCGGCTACGAGGCGCTGATCGAGCGCAACCCCCGCCTGGTGATGGCGTCTATTTCGAACTTCGGGCAGAACGGACCCTACCGCGACTGGCGAGGCTCGGACGCCATCTTCTACGCGATGGGCGGGGAGATGTACTCGACCGGCCTCGATGACCGCGAGCCGCTGAAGATGGCCGACGACGTGGTGCTCTACCAGGCGGGCGCGGTCGGCGCGGTGGCGGCCATGGGCGCGCTGTTCGCAGCACGCCGCAGCGGCGAGGCCCAGCACGTCGACGTCTCCATATTCGAGACGCAGGCCGGCTCGATCGACCGCCGCATGAGCACCCTCATCGCCTACCAGTACACCGGCGGCACCAGCGGCAGGCGCCCGGTGGAGAGCACCGGCGGCTACCCGCAGGGCGTGTTCCCCTGCAAGGACGGCTACGTCGAGATCACCGGCGGCGGCATCTACTTCCCCCGCTCGGTCAGGATGCTGGGCGAGCCGGATTTCCTTGCCGAAGAACGCTGGCACGCGCCGGGCGCGCAGCAGGACCCCGACCTGAAGGCCGAGTTCGAGGAGTTCTTCTACCCGTGGGTGCTGTCGCGCACCAAGCGGGAGGTCTGGACCGCCGCCCAGGCCGCCCGCGTTCTGAGCGCGCCCATCAACACCATGGAGGACCTGCACGCCGATCCGGTCTTCGCCGAGCGCGGCGTGTTCGCCGAGGCCGAGCACCCGGCCGCTGGGAGTCTGCGCTATCCCGGCCGGCCCTTCCTCATGGAGCGAACGCCCTGGTCGATCCGCGCGCCCGCTCCGCTGCTGGGCCAGCACACGTCGGAGGTGCTCGAGGAGCTTGGCTACACCGCCGACGACGACGCCGCGCTGAGGGCAGACGACGTTGTCTGAGCGAGGCGGCGCAGAGCCGCGCGCCGGAACCCTGCCGCTGGAGGGCGTCCGCGTGCTCGACCTGACCATCGTGTGGGCAGGCCCCTACTGCACGTCCTTCCTGGCCGACATGGGCGCCGAGGTCATCCGCATCGAGTCCATTCAGACGTTCCCGCCAGCGCCCACTCGCGGCGCCCGGGCGCGTCCCAGCCAGGAGGAGCTGGACCACAGCCCCTACTACCTCGCCGGACTGCCCGGCCGCGTGCCCGGAGACCGGCCCTGGAACCGCACTCCCCTCTTCAACGCGCACGCCCGCAACAAGCGGAGCATGACCGTCGACCTGCTGCGGCCCGAGGGCCAGCAGGTGCTGGACCGGCTGGTCGAGGTGAGCGACGTGTTCGTCGAGAACAACCCGACCCGCACGATGGAGCGCCTGTCTATCTCCTACGAGCGCTTCCGGGCGATCAACCCGCGCATCATCATGATGAGAATGCCCGCCTACGGAAACACCGGCCCCTACCGCGACTACCGAGGCTTCGGCCTCCACATGGATAGCGTGGTCGGACACACCGTGCTGCGGGGCTACGCCGACATGGACGCCTCCACCGTGACGCCGGTGCTGGTGTGCGACGCGGCGGGCGGCACTCACGGGGCGTTCGCTATCCTGGCCGCCCTTAACCACCGCGAGCGCACCGGCGAGGGCCAGCTCATCGAGCTGCCACAGGCCGAGGCCTTCATTCCCATGCTGGGTTCGCACTTCATGGACTACTCCATGAACGGCCGGAACCGCGGCACGCGCGGCAACCGGCACCCCTCCGCCATTCAGGGCTGCTACCCTTGCAAGGGCGAGGACCGCTGGGTCGTCATCACGCTGTACGACGAGCAGGACTGGCGCCGCTTCCGGGCCGCGCTGGGTGAACCCGCCTGGGTCGACGACGCGGCGTTCGCCGACCACGAGTCGCGAATGCGCAGCCAGGACACGCTCGACGCCCGCATCGCTGAGTGGACCTCCGGGCTTGGACACATCGAAGTAATGGAAGCCCTTCAAGCCGCGGGAATCGCCGCGGGCGCGGTGCTGGACCAGGCGGACGCCTACGCCGACCCCCAGCTACGCAAGCGCGGCTTCTTCCAGCAGGCGCACCAGGAGGATACCGGCATGCACCTGTACCCCGGCGCACCCTACAGACGATCGGGCGAGTACCCCCGGTTCAGGCGCGGGCCGGTGCGGCTGGGCGAGGACAACGAGTACGTCTACAAGCGGCTGCTCGGCTACTCGGACGACGAGTACGCCCGGTTCGAGGCGGAGGGCCACGTTGGCATGGACTACGACGAGAGCATTGAGTGAGGACCCGGTGAGCTCAGCCCACACTCCAAGCGAAGGCAGCTTGCCCGCGCTGCTCGTTTCGATAGCGGATGGCGTGATCGACCTGGGTTGGGGCCACCCGTCGGAGGCGTTGCACCCCCTCGCGGACGTGCGCCGCGCAGCCGACTACGCGCTGGGCGGCGAGTCCGTCACGGCGCTCCAGTACGGCGCCGTGCAGGGCTACGGGCCGCTGCTCGAGTCCCTGGCCGGCTTCCTGTCCAATCAGCCTGCCTACGGCATGAGCGTGCTGCCGGAGAACCTGTTCCTGACGAGCGGCGCTTCCCAAGGACTGGACATGGCAAGCACGCTGTTCACCCAGGCGGGCGACACGGTCTACGTCGAGGAGCCGACCTACCACCTGGCGCACGGCATCTTTCGCGACCACCGGCTGAACGTGGTCGGCGTCGCCACCGACGCCCACGGCATGAGGATGGATGCGCTGGAAAGTGAGCTAACCAAGACGGAAAGTCTCAAGCCTGCGGCTTTGTACGTCATCCCCACGTATCAGAATCCCACGGGCCGCGTCCTGCCCGAGGACCGGCGGCGCAGGCTGGTGGAGCTGGCCGACGAGCACGGCTTTCTGGTGTTCGCCGACGAGGTCTACCAGCTTCTGCACGCCGCGTCCCTGCCTCCTCCGCCCCTCGCTGCCTTCGACGACTCGTCGGGTGGCCGCGTGGTGTCGTTCGGGTCGTTCTCCAAGATCCTGTCGCCGGGGTTGCGCGCGGGATGGGTGCAAGCGAAACCTGAGCTCGCGGCGCGCTTCACCGAGTCCGGGTTCGCTATCAGCGGCGGCGGGGTGAGCCACTTCGCGTCGAACATCGCCAACGCCACCATCGAGCTCGGGCTGCTGGGCGAGAACATCGCGCGGCTGAGGGCCACCTACGCCGAGCGCATCCGTGCGGTCGACGCCGCCCTGCGCGAGCTGCTCGCCGGGCGCTGCGACTACGCGACGCCAGCAGGCGGCTACTTCTTCTGGCTGGACCTGGGCGAGGGCGTGGATGCAGAGGCGCTGCTGCCCTACGCGCAGCGGGCGGGCGTCTCGTATCTGCCGGGCAGCCTGTTCTCGGTGGACGGCGCGCCCTCGAGCTGCCTCCGCATTAGCTTCGCGCTCTACGACGCCGACGAGCTGCGAGAAGGCGTGCGCCGGCTCGCACAGGCGCTTGACGTGTACACGGCGGAGCGGCGCGACGGCCCTGACAGTGAGGCCCGCCATCGCCAGTAGTAGCGGCGCGGACGGCATAGTGCTGCGACCCGGCTCGTCGCTGTACCTGGAGGTCGAGTACCTCGCGCTCAACGCGAGGATCGCGGTGCTATGCGGCATCCCCGGATCGGGCAAGAGCCTGATGCTGGGGCAGGTCGCGCGGCTCGCGCACGAGGCGGGCCGCCCGGTCCACCTGCTGCAATGGGACGTCGCGCGGCTGGCGTTCGAGACGCCCACGGTCCTGGCCCGATTTCCGGAGGTGGACGGCGTTACGCACGCCGTTATCCGGCGCGCCGCCAGCGTGTGGGCGAGGCGGGCCGCTACCGAATGGCGTCGGAGGCACATCGGGGATGACTGCCTGCTGGTCGTCGAGGCGCCCCTGGTCGGGGGCCGGTTCGCGGAGCTGGCAACACCTCTCGGAGGGGGGCCAAAGGACGAGCTGAGTCTGCCGGACATACGGTTCGTGGTGGTCGTGCCGTCGGCGAAGGTGCGGCGCGAGATCGAGCGCGCCCGCAACCGCACGTCGGCGTCGCCGGGCCACGAGCGCGAGACCGCCGACGCCGCGCCCCAGGTCGTGAGCGGGCTGTGGGCTGAGGTGCTACGGGCCGCTGGGGATCTGGGTTTCGCCACCGCCACCGATGGCTACGACCCGCGCGTCTACCGCCGCGTGTACGCCCGCGCGCTACGGCTTCGCAACACCGACGTGCTAAGGCTGGACGAGGTGCTGCCCACCGGCGGGCGCTCGGCCCACGACATCGGGTTCTGGGTCAAGCGCCTGCAGCCGGGACGGCAGGCCGCCGAGGACATGGTGAGCCAGGTGGCGTACGTGTACGAGAATCCGGCCGACCTGGACGAGCACATGGCCCGCTGGTTCCTTCAGTGAGCTACCGCGCGACCTTGTAGGCGACGCACTCGACGAGCTCGATGGTGATGGACTTCTGGGCTAGGCCGGTGGTGCCTATGACGGCGCGGCAGGGCGGGTTGGGAATGAACTCGCGGTAGACGTGGTTGAAGAGGGGCCAGTTGTCCATGTCCGTCAGGAAGACGACCAGGGTGACCACTCGATTGAAGTCGGTGCCGGCGGCGTGGAGCGAGGTCTGGATGTGGCGGAACGCGGCGCGGTACTGCTCCTCGTCGGTGTCGCCGACTACCACGCCGTCGAATCCCGATGAAGTGGTGCCCCGGCAGAGGACCCGGACCGCGCGGAGCTTGAGCATCCGGGTCAGGTCCTCTTCGAAGTAGTCGCAGTAGAGGCCGGTGCGGTAGGACACCTCGTCCGTGGCCTCGCTGCGGCCGTCGGCGATCGCCAGGTCGAGCAGCGCGTCGCGCTCCTCGAAGGGCAGCGCCTGCGCCTGCTCGATGGTCATTGCGTCCAGGTCTTCCAGTGTAAGAGCCACTTTAACCCCCCTCACCCTAACCCTCTCCCACGGTGGGGAGAGGGGACTTCGGTACGACTCCCTATCCCCTACTCTGCTCCCAGGTTGATTACGCCGTCGCTGGCCAGCGCGGCTATCTCTGGCTCGCTCAGGCCGAGGGCCGTTGCCAGCACCTCGGCGGTGTGCTCGGCGAGCAGCGGTGGGTGGCTCACCGGCGCGGCGGGGCTTTGGCTCGCGTGGCGCAGAGGATTGGCGATGAGCGAGAGGGTTCCCAGCGTCGGGTGGTCCACGTCCCAGAGCACGCCCCGGGCGTCGGCCTGCGGGTCGCGAAGCACCTCCGGCATGTCGTAGATCGGCGACGCGGGCACGGTGGCGCGTTCGAGGGTACGCAGCAGGTCCTCGCGCGGCCAGGCGGCGAACGCGGCGCTGAGCGTGTCGACCACCTCGTCGCGGTGGGCGACGCGGCCCGCGTTGGTCTTGAGCCGGTCGTCCTGCGCAAGCTCCGGCAGGCCGACGGCCTCGGCCATTCGCACGAACTGGGCGTCGTTGCCCACGGCGAGCATGAAGTAGCCGTCCGACGCCTCGAACGCCTGGTACGGCACAATCTGGGCGTGTGCGGTGCCGAGCCTGGGCGGGGTGACGCCGTCGGCGAGGTAGCTCTGGGCGAGGTTGACCATGGCCATGACACCCACGTCGAACAGCGACAGGTCCAGGTGCTTGCCGCGTCCGGTGCGGGACCGCTCGTGCAGCGCGCTGAGGACGCCGATGGCGGTCGTCAGACCGGTCATCAGGTCGACGACGGCGACGCCCACGCGCATCGGGGGGCCGTCGGGTGCGCCGGTCACGCTCATCAGACCGGTCATGCCCTGCAGGACGGCGTCGTAGCCGGGCTCGGAGGCGCGGGGGCCGGTCTGGCCGAAGCCGGTGACGGACGCGTAGACGAGGCCGGGGTTGGACTTCGACAGGCTGGCGTAGTCGAGTCCGTAGCGGGCGAGGTCTCCGACCTTGAAGTTCTCGATCAGCACGTCGGCCTTGCGGGCGAGCCCGCGCACCAGCTCCTGCCCCCGCTCATCCTTGAGGTTGACGGCGACGCTCTTCTTGCCCCTGTTGGTGGACAGGTAGTAGGCGCTCTCGCCCTCAACGAACGGAGGACCCCAGCGCCGGGTGTCGTCGCCCCATGGGGACTCGACCTTCCACACGGTGGCGCCGAGGTCCGAGAGCATCTGCGTGCAGAAGGGGCCCGCGAGTATGCGGGAGAGGTCGAGGACGGTTATGTCGTCGAGTGCGGGCAATGGGCCTTCACCCCCATCCTAACCTTCCCCCTGCGAGGGGGAAGGGACTTATCGGATAGGCTCTAAGGTATTGGCGCGCCTGAAGGGATTCGAACCCCCAACCCTCGGTTCCGAAGACCGATGCTCTGTCCGTTGAGCTACAGGCGCGCGCCGATTACTTTGCGAGCTTGGCCGCGGCGGATTCGCCTACGATGCGCAGGTAGTTGCGCGACCCGGTGGCGCGCAGTCCGCCGTCGTCGGCTATCTCCAGGTCGCCGGACTCGTGCAGTAGCTCCACGTGGGCCACCGCTTCCGTCAGCGCCAGGTGGTAGACGGGGCTTTCCGGCGTCTGCCTGGGGAAGAGCGCACGGGTCACGTCGGCCAGCGTGCCGCCCGCGCCGTCCACGACGTCCAGGGCCATCTCCAGGCGCTCGGCGTGGTGCTCGATTATCTCTCCAATCCGGCCGACGTCGGTGAAGTTGAAGCGGCCCTTGTTGAAGAGCCGGTGGGCGGGCAGCACCTGGACCTGCCGGCCAAGCTCCTCCACGATGCGGAGGGACTGGATGTAGGTCTCCAGGCCGTACAGCGCGTCCGCGTCGGTGTACTCCGGCGAGAGCGCCCGCTCGACCTCATCGGAGAATCGCACCCTGCACGTGGGGTGAGGCGTGATCTCCGGCAGCACGTGGTCGCCTGTGAAGACTACGTTGTCCATCACGACGCACAGCTCGTCGGGGGAGTGGCCGGGCGTGTGCATGAGCGTCATGGCTCCCACACGCTCGCCGCCGCGCACCCGCCTGTCCACCTGGGCGGCCTTCTTGGCTTCGTGGTAGCCGGGCTCGGTGCGCCATGAGGAGTCCGAGCCGCGCGAGCGGCCGTTGCGGGACTTGAGGGCGTCCATGTGGGCGGCGAGCGGCGTCTTCAGGCCGCGCTGTATCCGCCAGTCGTCGAAGGGCAGCGTGCGGGCGTATACGTCGTGCGCCCATAGCTCGGCGTCGTTTTCGCGCACGAACCGGAAGGCCGCGCCGTCGTGGTCGGAGTGGCCGTGGGTGATGATGACGCGGTCGACGTCACGGGGCGAGTAGCCCGCCGTCTCGATGCCGTCGGCCAGTTCGGAGAGGGTGCCGTGGGCGCCCGCGTCGACGAGGTTCATGCCCTCGCACTCGAACAGGTAGGCCCAGGTGGGGCCGAGGCGGTCCTCGATGTCGGCCTGGGGCACGCCGATGGCGAATATGCGGCGACCCGCCGACGTCGTGAGTCTGACCACCATGCGGTTACCCCTGGCGTCGCCGTCGCGGACGACCAGGACATCCTCGTAAGCGTGGGGCATTCGGGCATCCTCCATTACCGGGATAGAGTGCGGAGAAGGCGGGCGCCTCAGATGGGATGGGGTGAGCGAAGGGATTTGAACCCTCGATCTCCAGGGCCACAACCTGGCGCCTTAACCAACTTGGCCACGCTCACCATCTGCGCAGAAGCGATTCTAGCACCGGGCGAGTCCGACGGTCAATATCGGCGGTCTCGAAGAGCTTGTAATTGAGTTGTTAAAGGCTCGCGGTTAGCGAGTACGGGTTGGCGGCGCGGCAGGACCGGGACTGGCTCGCGCGGTGGCCACGAGGACAGACCGCGCAGCACCTCTCGACCTGCTGCCGCGTGATTGGGCCAGGGACGCCGTCGGCAAGGTGATACGGAACCGGGACCGGAACTCCGCGCCGGCCTGGTGGCGTGCGCGGTACGGGTCTCGGACGGCTTTTCGCTCGCTCACCCACATTCTAGCTTCACCCTCACCCTGGCGCTCTCCCCTCGAGGGGGAAGGGACCAGCGGGCAGGTTTGAAACCTGCCCCTACAGCTGGAGGGGGCAAGGGATGGGTGGGTGACGAACTACCAAGCGGAGTAGCATCCGGGCGGTGGCAGTTGCCAAGCTGCCGGGTGGGACAATTCAGCTAGAAAAAACTGTCCCGTTTCGTTTCTCTTGTTTTATCTCCTCGGATTTCGTAGCTGGGCGGTGTGTGCTCCAGGTTACAGATGGAACGGATTTCGGTTTGGACGGGAATTTGTCTGACAGATTGTTGTCACGGTTGTTACGTTGGTGACCGGAGGCCGGTGGTCGGTTGTTAGTGATGAAGGGAGCGTAGCACGGATGTACTGAGGCGTCAAGGGGGGTTGGGAAGATGATGGGGACGTCGTTTGCATTGACGAAGCCGGATTGAGATGCTCCGTCTCTCGGGGTCAGGCGTCGAGTCTGAGCAGTTACAGGTGCTGTCGATTAATTGTTACAATAGCAGTAACGAAAGTAAGCATTGCAATATCCAGGGGGGGTGTCACATGATAACTTCAGATAAGCGAGCATATGAATACCAAGGCGAGCGGTATGAAGTCACCAGGACTTCACCCTATTCGGCAAGGGTCACAAAGGTGTGCGAAGAGTGTGATCATGAAGATTTCATCGTAGGCACCATGGAACTAAGGTCAGGATGGCTGGTTGGAAGACCAAAATCCGAGGAGGGTCCGCGTGGCCCAATCGATGAGTTTGCGCTGGCCGTTGACTGGTCATGCTATTTCCTGCTGATGGAATGTAAGGGCGTCACCTACGTTGATGAGTTCTTCTCGGAGAGCCTGCGCACGTCTCCGGGAAGTCCGGCTACTTCCGAAATCCCTTCCTCCGATGAGGCCGGCGGCACGGCCCTGGCTCAACGACAATATGAACATGAAGGCAGAGATTTCGCGGTAGTGCGGACGGCCCCGGATTCGGCAACGGTTGCAATCAATTGCGACGCACACGTTCATCACGACATAGACCTCAAGATGTCGACGGACAGCATGAGGGAGTGGTTGATCAGTAGGGCTGGCGACTCTCTCGGACAAGACGACTCCTTCGGTGGCGACGAGTTTCGGGAGGCAGTTGAGTATTGCTGCGAGTCTCTCCTTCAGGAATGTAGATCTAGCCTTCAAGTCGATGAGTTTTTCATCGAAGATAGCAGGGTAAGTCAAGAAGGCGCCGATGTGACCGTCACTCCGTCGGATGATGAAGGCGGCAGCGCAGACCTCGCTAACCGAGTTTACGTATATGAAGAGCGAGAATTCGAAGCCCGACGAACCTCGCCGGACGCGGCCACCGTCAACATCAGGTGTGAGGAACACCCTCACGACGACATTGTCGTCGGCAGAAGGGAAGGCGAAAGCGGATGGCTGGTCGGGCGAGAGGCCAACCCGTTTGGCCCCATCGACACATTCGAGGAAGCAGCCAATCGCTGTGCAGTCCTGCTTGTGGAGGAGTGCGAAACTGCGGCCCAGGTGGCGGAGTTCTTCACGGAAGGATGGCATGCTCTGCAACAGCGCTTGGAGGCGCTTGCCGCCTTCTTACCGCAGTTCGAATCGCCCGACTTTGAATTCGGGCACATGGAAAGCCCGTCTGGCAAGATGCCCTACTATACGTTCTCTCCTCTAGCATCATCCTTTATCAAGACCTGTTACGAGATGGACTGGGTGAAACCATTTGATTGGGCTGAGTGGATGAGATCCTCTGATGCTATCCAACTGCGCGATGATCCGTCCGCCTTGGAAAAAGCGACGTTCGATCAACTGAGCCGCCTCCTCACGGTTGTGATTCGGCAGGATCGCTTTGTGGAAGGCGCGTTGGGTGGCGCCTTTGAGTCCGGGCTGCTGGTCGGAGTCCTGCGGAGGGCCGCAGTTCTGGCGGCTGAGTCCGGATAACATCGGTGTGAGCCCTAAAAGTGCAATGTCCTTAGCCACACTGGACCCCGGACAGTACAGGAATAGCGAAACCTTGGGGAATCTCAGAAGAAGTAACCGACAACGGCTCGTGGCTTCGCCGTCACCAAGTTCTCGTAACTGTTCCGACTTGTTGTGATGTGCACGCTCAACCCTAACACTAACCGCCTCACAGTCTTGGGAGACGAGCATAATGCTTCGCGCCGGAAGGTCCGGCCCCTGGATTCCGGTTCGGGTGCCGGAATGGGGGAGATCGACAATCCGGGGTCGGTGGCGGCGGCGCTTCGGGAGCTTGTGCCGTAGGGGCCGGTGTTGGCGATCTTGTGACGGAGATTGGCGGGTGGTGTAGAATGACGCCCGCAGTACAACGCCCTAGAGAACAGCGGCGCAAGTCCAGCCGTCTGCTGACAGGTGTGACATGACTACGCCCGATGCCTTTACCAAGACGACCAAATCATCCCAGGCCACGGGTCGATTCCGGCTGCCGGATGCGCCCGAGCGGGAGTTAGACGAAGTGACGCAGTTCGACCACCTGTTCAGGAGCGGCAACTCCCACCACCTGGCCGTGCACCTGGGCAATCCTGAGACGACCCTGGTGGTGGCGGACCGCTGGGTCTGCCCGGACACCAACTTCAACAAGGCGCGGGCCCGAGTGCCGGACCTGCTCATCGCCTTCGACGTGGACCCCGAAATCTACGAGGCCAACAACGGGTACATAGTCTCGGAGCAGGGCAAGCCGCCGGACTTCGTGCTGGAGGTGGCGTCGGTCAGCACGGCGCACGTCGATACGGGAGACAAGAGGCTGTACTACGCCGACCTGGGGATACCGGAGTATTGGCGATTCGACAAGACGGGCGAGTATCACGGGGCGCGATTGGCCGGCGATAGCCTGGTGGACGGAGAGTACGTCGCCATGCCCATCGAGGAACTCCCGGACGGGAGCTTGCAGGGCTACAGCGCGGCGCTGGGCCTGAACATCCGGTGGGAAGAGGGCGAGATAGTGTTTTACGACCCGGATACGGGCGGGCCCATAGCGACCTTCGAAGATGAGCGGGAGGCGCGCGTCGCAGCCGAGGCACGGGCGGACCGCGCCGAGGCTCGGGCGGACCGCGCTGAGGCACGGATCCGCGAACTGGAAGAGGAGTTGCGCCGACTGGACCGCTGACGCGCGAACGCGGAGCGGCGGGTCTTCACCCCCATGCTGGCCTTCCCCCTGCGAGGGGGAAGGGACCTTGCGGAGCGGCTACGAACTCGCGACTAGCCCTCGGCGAGCTTGTGCGCTAGGTTGACCAGGGTTCTTACGGGGACGCCGGTGGCGCCCTTGGGGACGAAGCCCTTTTCGGTGGTGGTCCGGGCGGTGCCGGCGATGTCGAGGTGCACCCACGACGCGCCCTCGCCGAACTCGCCGATGATCTGGGCGCCTATGGTCGCGCCCGCGCCGCGTCCGCCGGTGTTCTTGATGTCGGCGACGTCGCTGCTGTACTGCTGCTTGTACTCGTCGAACGTGGGAAGCTGCCAGATGCGCTCTCCGACCTCGCTGCCGGCCGCGACGACGCTGTCGGTGAACTGCTGGTCGTTGCCGAACGCGCCGGTGCACACGTTTCCGAGCGCGACCACGACGGCGCCGGTGAGCGTGGCCACGTCGACGATGCGGGTGTGGTTCTTGGAGCGCGCGTAGGACACGGCGTCAGCGAGGACGAGACGGCCCTCGGCGTCGGTGTTGTCTATCTCGATGGTCTTGCCGTTCATGGCCCTGACTACGTCGCCGGGACGCTGGGCGCGGCCGCCGGGCATGTTCTCGGTCGCGGGCACGATGCCGGTGACGTTGATGCGCGGCCTGAGCTTGCCGATGGCCTGCATGGAGCCGATGATCGACGCGCCGCCGGCCATGTCGCCCTTCATGGTGGCCATGTTGGCGGCGCCCTTGATGTCGAGGCCGCCGCTGTCGAAGGTTATACCCTTGCCCAGGATGGCCAGAGAGTTTTCGGGGTTGTCGGGGTCACCCTCGTAGCTGAGGATGATGAACTTGGGCGGTTCGTCGCTGCCCTGGGCCACGCCGAGGAGAGCACCCATTCCGAGCTCGGCCATCTGCGGGCGGTCGAGCACCTCTAGCTGGAGGCCGGTGTCGCGGGCAACGTCGAGGGCGATCTCGGCCATGCGGGTGGGCGTCATGTGGTTGGCGGGCTCGTTGGCCATGTCGCGGCACAGGTTGACGGCGGTGGCGATGGCGCGTCCGCGCTCGACCGCAGCCTCTATCTCGGCGGCTTTGGCTTCGTCGGCCTCGACGATGAGTATCTCCTCGAGGTTGGAGTCTCCGCTTTCGGACTTGTACTTGTCGAAGGAGTAGAGGCCCAGCTCGATGCCCTCGGCCATCGCCTGCCCCGCCTCCGCGGCGTCCAGCCCGCCGATGCCCGCGCCGTGCGCGATAGTCGCGGCGGTGGAGACGCCGACGCCGCGTAGCCGCCGGGCGCTGACGGCTGCGGCATCGCGCACGCCGTTTGCGTCGAAGTCGTCGGCTTTGCCGAGTCCGGCCACGACCACGCGCGCGGGGGTCATGTTGCCCAG
Organism: Dehalococcoidia bacterium; assembly: GCA_965203135.1. Taxonomy (GTDB): domain Bacteria; phylum Chloroflexota; class Dehalococcoidia; order Lucifugimonadales; family CATOSD01; genus CATOSD01. The sequence continues at coordinate 409,506 of CBDBBO010000001.1, forward strand.
CGTGTGGATGAGCGTGGTCTCGCCGCGCTTGCCCTTGATCTCGCCATCCTCGATGAGCCGGGAGATCGCGCCGCCGAGCGCACGGTCCACGGCGCCGGTCGCGCCGCCGGGAGCGGTGACTCCCTCGAACAGATTGACTACGATGGCGCCGACCTGCTGCTGCGTGATGTCGCCGCGCACTACTTTGATGTCCACGTATCGCCTCCTGGTCTGGTATAGCGGGCATTATAGAACATGCCCGCGGCGATAGCGATTGCGCGCGCTGGCGGCCGGGTGCGGTGTTGGGGCCGTGCTGCTATAATCGGGCTGACCGGCGCGCCAGTGGCGGGCGGCGGCGAGTAGCTAACGGTGGAGGCAGATCATGTCCGAACGGATTCTAACCGACGAGGAGAGAGCGCTCAGAGACAAGGCCAATCAGTTCCTGCCCGGCGGGAGCATCGGCAACATGTCGAACGACCTGATCATCCGCGAGGGTCGCGGCGGCAGGGTCTGGGACGTGAGCGGCAACGAGTACATCGACTTCCTGATCGGCTCCGGCCCTATGCTGCTGGGCCACGCCCATCCAGAAGTGGTGGCCGCGGTCCGCGAGCAGATCGAGCGCGGCTCTACGTTCTTCGCCAACAACGAGCACGCGATACAGCTCGCGGAAGAGATTTGCAACGCCATGGCCTGCGCGGACAAGGTGCGGTTCGCCAGCAGCGGCTCCGAGGCGACCTTCTTCGCGATGCGCGCCGCCCGCGCCTTCCGCAAGCGCGACAAGATTCTGAAGTTCGAGGGCGGCTTCCACGGCATGAACGACTACGCCCTGATGAGCATGGGGCCGAGCGCGCCGCAGGAGTTTCCGGCGCCCACGCCCGACTCCGCGGGCATACCCCGGGCCGTAGAGAACGAGATGCTGATAGCGCCGTTCAACGACCTCGAGACGGCCACCGCGCTCATCGAGCGCCACCACGACGAGCTGGCGGGTGTGATAGTGGAGCCGTTCCAGCGGCTCATCCCGCCCAAGCCCGGTTTCCTGGAGGGGCTTCGCGAGGTTACGGAACAGTACGAGATACCGCTGATCTTCGACGAGGTGGTGACCGGGTTCCGGTTCGCCTACGGGGGCGCCCAGGAATACTACGGCGTCACGCCCGACCTGTGCTCGCTGGGCAAGGTGGTGGCAGGCGGCTATCCGCTCTCGGCGGTCGCCGGGCGCGATGAGATCATGGCCCAGTTCGACGCCAGCCAGACGCAGCCGGGCGAGCACCTGCCGATGGTCGGTACGCTGAGCGGCAATCCCGTAGCGGCCGTGGCCGGGCTGACCACGCTCAACATCCTCAAGCGGGAGGGCACCTACGAAAGGCTCTTCGCGACGGGCCGCCGCCTGATGGGCGAGCTGCAGCGACTGCTGGACGAGGCCGAGATCCCCGCGAAGGTGGTTGGCGAGCCTCCGCTGTTCGACGTCTACTTCACCAGCGACGACGTGACGGACTACCGGTCCACGCTGCGTGCCGACCAGTCCCTGTTCAGCGAGTTCAACCGGCTGCTGCGCGAGCGCGGCGTGATCAAGGGCACGTCCAAGTTCTACGTGTCGCTCGCTCACACCGAGGAGGACGTCCAGCAGACCATCGACGCGATGGCGTCCGCGATAGCGGAGCTGCGCGGATAGGTTTCGGGCGGGGACGTTTCCGCGTCACGACCAGGCAATTCAGGGGGCGTCTTCCCGGTTTGAGGCAGGGAAGCCGCCCCCGAACTTTGCCGTCGCGTTCTGGCGTAAACGACGCCGAGTTTACGCTTTACAAGTTTTAGGATTCGTCTTAGACTTCATACACGAAGACTAGAGGACTTCGAGGGACGCAGAGCAAGAAACACCCCGTGAGCCGAGGGCGGCTACCCTCAATCCGGACACCGGGATCATCCGTGGTTTCGGGCAGATAGAGGGACGGGGCGAGGGCACATTCCAGCTTTGGAAATGCCCCCGAACTCCCCACTTTCGCGGGAGTGCCGACGGGAATGCAGAGGGCGGCGTACTTCAAGGCCGTGGCCCGTTTCGAAGGGCGACGGAGCGCCGGCCGCAAGCTTGGCCGACACTGGCATTTTTCCGCGAAGAGGCTACTAAGGCCGCTGTTTTCGCGGCCGATTGCCCGTTCTGAGTGGAGATTCCTCCCTTCGTCCGGCTCGCTCATCCACTGCACTGGATACCAGCGCGGCCCGTTAGGGGGCAGCATCGCCGTCCGCCCCTTCCGCGCTAACTGTTCCTTGGGTCGAGCCGGTTACGGCGAGTATGCCTGACGGCATTGCCTTTTACTCGACGAAAGCCCTCGCCGTCGCCAGCGGCGTGTTGCAGTCCGACTCCTGGCGCGCGAGCGGCATCCATCCAGGGCAACGGAGGTATTAGGGGTGGAGCTTGGTACGACTTCCATAAACGTGATTAGTGACGGCACCTTTCTGCTGGACGGGGGATCCGTATTCGGCCAGGTGCCAAAGTCAACCTGGGAGCAGCACGTGAAGCCCGACCGGAGAAACCGCGTCCGGCTCGCGCTGAATTGTCTCCTGATACGCACCCCGGAACACAACATTCTCGTGGACACGGGAGCGGGGTCGAAGCGGGCGGAGAAGCTCAAGGACCTGTACAGTCTCAACGGAAACAAGCTGCTGAAGGGCCTCCGCGAGGTGGGCCTGACGGCACGGGACATCGACATGGTGATTCTGTCCCATCTTACCTTCGAGCACGCGGGCGGCTGCACCAAGCTGGACCGCAGCGGCAACGCCGTTCCCACGTTCCCGAAGGCGCGATACCTCGTGCAGCGGACATGCTGGGAAGAGGCCAACAGCCCCAACGAGCGCGTGGCGCCCTACATCTACACCGACGACTTTCTCCCCCTCTACGACAAGGGGGTGGTGGACCTGATCGACGCGGAGCACGAGGTGATTCCGGGCATTACGGTCAGGGCGACGAGCGGGCCGTCCACCGGCCACCAGATCGTGATGATCCAGCGCGGGGGCGAGCGCGTGGTGTACGCCAGCGACCTGATCCCGACGCCGTATCACCTTCCCCTACCCTACATCCCTGCGATCGACGAGCATCCCAACGAGACGCTGGTACAGAAGCGCGAGTTGCTGAACATGATCATGGGCGGCGGCTGGGTGGTCGCGTTCGGACACGGGAACGATCACCGCGCCGGGTACGTGGAGGAGAGGCACGGCAGGCCGCAGCTTCTGCCCGTGGTCATCTAGCGGCCCGGCACGACAGGGCGCGCCAGCTCGGCGGAGACGACGCCGTCGTCCCCAAGCTCGCCCAGGCGGGCGCGCGTGATGGTGTTGGCGAGATCGAGGGGGCTGGAGGCCGCTACCCGCAGGTAGTTGTCGGTCAGCCCGTACCATCTGGTCGTGTCGCCGTCCGCCCTGCCATCTTCCCAGAGGACGGGCCTGACCTGGCCGAGGACGGCGCGCCTGTAGCCGGCGAACTGCCGCCTCGCGAGCGACAGCAGGCACCGGACCCTGTCCGCCTTCACGCGCGGATCCACCTGGTCGTCGTAATGGGCGGCGCTGGTGCCCGGCCGCACCGAGTACGGAAAAACGTGCGCGTCCGCGAACGCCAGGCTCTCGCAGAGGGCGTAGCTGGCCTCGAAGTCCGCGTCCCGCTCGCCGGGGAAACCCACGATGACGTCCGCAGTGATCGAGACGGCGGGCACGGCGGCGCGTATCTGCTCCACGGCTTCCGCGTAGCGTTCGGCGGTGTAGCGGCGCCTCATGCGGCGGAGCACCGGGTCGCTTCCGCTCTGCAGCGGTAGGTGGAAGTGCGGGCACAGGCGCGGGTCCGACCACAGCTCGAGCAGCTCGTCGTCCACGTCCTGCGGCTGGAGCGATGACAGCCGGAGCCGGTCTACGTCCGTTTCTCGGAGGACCCGCCGCAGCAGGCCCACCAGCGTCTCACCGTCCAGGTCGAATCCGTATGAGCCGAGCTGCGTGCCGGTGAGCACGACCTCCCTGTGGCCGCGCCCGAGATTGCGGCGAATCTCCGCGACTATCTCTGCGGACGGTATGCTGCGCTCCCTGCCCCGGACTCTGGGGACGATGCAGTAGGCGCAGACCTGGTCGCAACCCTCCTGGATCTTCACCATGGCGCGTGTGCGGACCGCCCTGGGGCTACGGGCCAGATCCACGTCGTCGCCCACGGCGCAGGGCTGGACGGCGCCCCCCATGCGCTCGACGACCTGCCGCACCAGCACGGGCTTGGCGGTGTTGCCAGCCACGACGTCCACCTCGTCCAGGCAGTCCAGGTCGCCGGGGGCGCGCTGGGCGTAGCACCCGGTGGCCACGATGGTCGCGCCGGGGTTGCGACGCCTGGCGGCCCGCAGCGAGCGGCGCGCCTTGCGGTCGGCGACGTGAGTTACCGTGCACGAGTTGACGACGTACACGTCGGAGGGTTCGTCGTTGGCGACGACGCGAAACCCGGCCTGCTCGAACTCCCTGGCCAGCACGTTGGAGTCGGCCTGGTTGAGCTTGCAGCCGTGGGTTTCGATGGTCACGCTGGGCGGCGGCTTGTCCGCGGCAAGCGGCAGAATCGCGCCGTCTGAGAGGGTGAGAATATCCATAGTCGAGCCTGTGGTATTATATGGACACCTCTCGAAAGGCGTCAACGAACCGTTGTTGTATGCCTTGGCCGTGTGTGCGCCGCGGCGCCGGCAGACAAGGAGTTGGATTGGCAGGGGCAGGCTTCGGGGACGGGCTTTCGTGGATAGAACGCGCCAGGAGGCTGACCGCGTATCATGCCGAGGCGGTCGACTTCGTCGGGCGCGTCGGGCAGAGCCTGCCGGCCGCCCCCGCCGACGCGCGGGCCGTGCGCGAGCTGTGGGCCGAGGCCGACCGGCTGGACGCGATGGTCTGTTCGCTGCTGGACCAGATGAACAGCGAGCTGCTGGGCAGTTCGGGCAAGATGGACGCCACGCGCGGCGCGGCGATTCGTCCCATGACCTTCGAGGAGGAGGCGCTGTTCTACGAGTGCTCCTGGCTGCTGGAGTGGGGCCGCGGCCTCGGCGTGAAGGTTGATCTTGCCGTGGAGCCGCGCACCATGTTCTTCGACGCCAACGTGTACGGGGTGAGCACCGACGAGAAGCTGAACCTGCCCCACCCTATCAGCGAATCGGAGCTGAAGGATGGCCTTGTGGACGCCTACGTTTCCGAGGTGACGCTTGCTGAACCGGGAATCGCTGGAGATGCCCTACCATGAGCAATAGAGTCGTCGTTACCGGCGTTGGGATAGTCAGCCCAGTTGGGCTTGACGCGGAATCGACCTGGAAGAGCCTGGTGGCCGGCAAGTCCGGCATCGACCACATATCGGCGTTCGACCCCGAGGGTTTCGAGACGACGATTGCCGCCGAGGTGAAGGACTACGACGTGACGGCGCTGGTGGGCCGCAAGGAGGCGCGGCGGATGGACCGGTTCGTGCAACTGGCCGTCGGCGCGGCGCTGGAGGCGCTGGAGCGCTCCGGCGTGAAGATCGAGCCTGCCAACAGCGAGCGCGTGTCCGTGATGATAACCAGCGGCATAGGCGGCATAATCACGCTGTCCGAGCAGATCGGGGTGATGGGCGCACGCGGACCGAAACGGGTCAGCCCGTTCTTGGTGCCGATGATGCTGCCGGACATGGCGGCCGGCCAAGTGTCGATGCTGCTCGGCGCGAAGGGGCCCAACTACGCGGCGGTGTCGGCCTGCTCCAGCAGCGGGGACAGCATCGGCCTGGCCTACGAGGCGATACGGCGCGGCGAGATCGACGTCGCGCTGGCAGGAGGAGCCGAGGCCAGCATCTGCCCCATCGGCGTGGCCGGCTTCAACGCGTGCCACGCGCTGTCCACGCAGAACGACGAGCCAGAGAAGGCGTCCCGCCCGTTTGACGCGACCCGAGACGGCTTCGTGATGGGCGAGGGCGCGGCGGTGCTGGTGCTGGAGAGCATGGAGAGCGCCGAACGGCGCGGCGCGGAGCCCATCGCCGAGCTGGTGGGCTACGGAGCCACCGCGGACGCGCACCACATTACGCAGCCGGCGCCGGGCGGCGAGGGCGGCGCGCGGGCGATGAAGATCGCCCTGAAGGCCGCGGGGCTACAGCCGCACGAGATCGATTACATCAACGCCCACGGCACCTCCACGCCGCTCAACGACAAGTTCGAGACGCTCGCCACCAAGTCCGTGTTCGGCGAGGAAGCCTACAAGATTCCCATAAGCTCCACCAAGTCCATGACGGGCCATCTGCTGGGCGCGAGCGGCGCCCTGGAGGCGAGCGTGTGCGTGCTCGCCATATCCAACTGGGTGGTGCCGCCCACGATCAACCTCGAGAATCCCGACATGGACTGCGACCTGGACTATACGCCGCACATTCCGCGCAGGGGCCGCATAACGAACGCGATGAGCAACTCGTTCGGGTTCGGCGGGCACAACTCCTCGCTCATCTTCCAGTCGGTGGAATAGCTCTGCCAGGCATGGCCAGGAAGCGATGGCAGATCAGACCGCCTCCACCTAGCGAATTCGCGAGCGAGCTTGGGCTGCCGCCATTCCAGGCCCGGATCTTCTACAACCGGGGCGTGCGCAGCCGCGAGGAAGCGGATGCATTCGCCGGCTTGGGATCGTCGGAGTGGAACGACCCGGCGCTGCTGCCCGACATGGCGGCGGGCGTCGATCGGCTGGCGGCGGCGGTCGGCTCGGGCGAGACGATAGGAGTCTTCGGCGACTTCGACGCCGACGGCATCACGGGCACCGCACTCCTCACCCTTGCCTTGCGAGAGGTCGGCGGTCTGGTTGAGTCCTACATCCCGCACCGTGTGGAGGAGGGCCACGGCCTGAACTCCGGCGCCGTCCGCGCGCTGGCGGAGAGGTCGGTGACGCTGCTGGTGACCGTCGACTGCGGGGCTACGTCGGTGGAGGAGATCGGCCTGGCGTCTTCGCTGGGCGTGGACACCATCGTCACCGACCACCACACCATGACGACGAGCGTGCCGGACGCCCGCGCCGTCATCAACTGCCGACGCGAGGACTCCCGCTATCCGTTCGACGGGCTGACGGGCGCCGGCACCGCGCTCAAGCTGGCCGAGGGTCTGTACCAGCGGCTGGGACGGCAGTACCCGGAGCACCTGCTGGAGCTTGCGGCGCTGGGCACCGTGGCGGACGTGGGGCCGCTAAACGGCGAGAATCGGTACATCGTGAAGCAGGGCCTGAAGCGCATCAACTCCACGAAGAATCATGGACTGAGGGCGCTGGCGGAGGCCGCGCATGTCAGGCCGGGCGGCATCGACACCGAGTCGCTCTCGTTTGGACTCATCCCCCGGATCAACTCAGCGGGTCGCCTCGGACGCGCCGATCTGAGCCTGGCGCTGCTGACCGCGCCGGACCGCAAGAGGGCCAGGCAGATAGCGGGCCGTCTCGACGAGATGAACTCGGAGCGCAAGCGCGTCACCGAGGCCGCGATGCGCGTGGCGCGCCGCCAGGTGGCGGACCGAAACGGCGACGAGGAGCCGCCTCACCTGCTGTGGGTGGCGAGCGAGACGTGGATTCCGGGAGTGCTGGGGCTGATCGCGGGCAGGCTGTCTGATCGGCACTACCGGCCGGTCGTCGCGGTGTCTCTTGGCAGAGAAGTGAGCCGGGCCAGCGCCCGCAGCATCCCGGAGTTCGACATCGTGGCCGCGCTTGCGGAGAGCGGCGCGCCGTTCGTCAAGTTCGGCGGCCACCCACAGGCGGCGGGATTTACGCTCGCGACTTCCAGTCTCGGCGACCTCGAGGCGGGGCTGGTCGAGCGCGCGCGGCGGGAACTGGACGGTACGGACCTGTCGCCAGCAATCGCCGTGGACTGCGAGGTGGACCTGGACGAGGCCACCGGCGAGAACTTCGAGTTCATGCGCACGCTCGAACCTTTCGGGGCCGGCAACCCCGCGCCGGTGCTGCTGACGCGGGGCGCGAGGGCCGTGGAGGCGCGGCGTGTGGGCAGCGGCGGCAGGCACCTGAAGCTGGTGGTGGAGCAAGGAGGCGTCACGGTGGACGCCATCGCGTTCGGCCAGGGGGAGATGCTGGAAGGCGTGTGGCGCGGGCTTGACCTGGTGTACCGTGCGGAGCTGGACACGTGGGGCTACAGGCCTAAGGTCCAGCTAAACGTGCTGGATATGCGTCCGTCGTCACCCCCATCCTAACCCGTTCGGCAGGCTCAGGGCAGGCTCTTCCCCTATCGAGAGGGAAAGGACAATTCGGAAGGGCCGCCCGCTACCGGCTGCGCCGCCTTTCGGCGCGGGTGCCGCGCTGGTACGCGGGGGCCGGCTCGTCGAACGACTCGTCCCGCGGGGTGTAGCGCGCCTTGAACGCCAGAATGGGGACCGTTATCGCCAGCACTAGCAGGGCGATGAAGTGCGCCTCCTGCATTCCCAGCGCCCAGACCTTGTCGGTGCGGGCGAACGAGATCGCGAACCGCCCGATGGAATAGAGGGCCAGGTAGACTACGAAGATCATCCCGTCGGGCTTCAGTCTGCCGCGCAGTCTCCATATGACCAACAGCGCGAGCATGTTCCAGATCATTTCGTAGGCTATCACCGGCTGGACCGCGACGTCCACACCCTCCGCGCCGCAGTTCCTGGCGTCGCTGGCCGGGTTCGTCCACACGAACCCGAATATGAAATCGGTGGCGCGCGCGCAGTGCTCGCCGTTCACGATGTCGCCCAGCCTGCCGATAGTCTGCGCGACCAGCAGCGCCGGGGCGGTCAGGTCGGCTATCACGCCGACGGGATGTTTGGCTATGAGCGCGTAACCGGCGCCGCCCAGGAAGCCGCCCAGGATTCCGCCCCAGAGGCCGATTCCCCCAGCCCAGATGGCCAAAATGTCGGCGGGGTTCTGCTGATAGAAGTCCCAGTGGTCGATGACGTGCACGAGACGGGCGCCGATTATGCCCCCGATTATGGCGAAAATGGCGATGGAGTAGACGGCGTCGGGGTCTATGCCCTTGAGGGGCGCCCACCTTCCGACGAGGAACACGGCGGAGGCCACGGCGACGAAGCTGAAGAAGCCGTGCCAGCTCACCAGGAAGTTGCCGAAGCTAACCAGGTTGGGTCCGATGCCTATATCGATCATGCAGGATCCTTCCGAGGGAGAGATGCCAGTCTTATAAATCTAAGTTCGCCGGGTGGCCGTGTCAAGACGTACACGGCGGCGGAGTGATGCGCCATGTTGACAGATTGAAACGTCTGCTTTAGGATTACGGGGAACCGGGAGGCAGACCTATGGCGACAATCGAAGAGCGTGTCAGCTTCATCGAGGGCAAACTAGACCAGTTCGCCACGAAGTCCGACATTGCGATTCTCAAGTCCGACCTTACGGCATTGGAACTTAGGCTTACGCTCCGCCTGGGCGGGCTGATGGTCGTTGGCTTCGGCGCAGTTATAGCCGCGCTCCGGTTCTGGCAGTAGGAGGCTCCGATGAGTGAGAAAGACCCCAAGCCGCGCGGTCGTCCGGCCAAGAAGAAGTGATATAATCAGGTGTGGAGGCGACGGGATTTGAACCCGTATCGGCTGAGTCTCGTTCAGCCAGCTTACCCTTAGCACACGCCCCCACATTCGTATCTAGGCCCCGCTGGAGTAGCTACCCAGCGGGGCCTTCGCATTGTAGCAGGGTCAGGCTACCAGGTCTTGATACCTGTGCCGCCCGTGCCGTTCCTGCGCTTGCTCATTTCGGACAGGCTGCGCCACGTGATGTAGAGTATGGGCAGCGAGAACATCAGGACGCCCACGAGCGTCATTATGATGGGTGGAGTGAGATTGGATAGGGCCATTGGTCGTCTCCTCTCCCCAGAGTCCTGATCAGGTGACAGATAGCAAAGCCCAAAAGAGCCACCGCGAGCGCCCACCCCAGCACTTTCCGCGATTTGCGCGGTTCTTCTTCCATGCCGAAAGCGTATCACCGCCCCATATCGTGGTCAACGCTCACCTTACAACGAAACGGCACCCCTACGGCCGCCGCCCTGCGTTCGCCACGTTGCTCAGCCAGTGCCCCCCCGAACGCCCCGACATACACCGCCTACCCATTCGCTCCCCCGCACCCCGAAAATTCCGTCACTTTCCTGCGCCATCCGGTCCCCAGCCCTGCCCCACCCAAACCCCACCGCCGCCCCGCTCCATACCCATTCGTGCGCAGTCTCTCCCCACAAATCCGCCCCAACCCCGCAATTTCGCCACCGCGCTTGAAGTATGCGCATCCGAGCGAGCCGAGGAATCCGGGGCGTTCGCGCGCCTGCGCCCCAGGGCCTTTCGATTGTCCAATCCTGTCACCCTGAGCGTAGCCGAAGGGTCTAAGGTGCTTCGGCAGACTCAGCATGACATGGCGGGGAAAACACCCCAGGCGGCACGATAAGCGAAAGACCCTGGGCGGCGGAGTGATGGGGACTACAGTGAGATGATGGCGATCGGGCTCGACTATGTGAAGTCCGCCGACCGTTTTCCACTCTTGAGGTGAGCGTAGCAACATTATGGGTTTGTTCTGGGTCAACGTCGCTGAAGAATGACGCAAGTTCGCACGCCAGAAGAACTTCAACCTTTGAGCGGTGAGGCAACGTGCACTTGCGACATCCGTATCCAAGTCTAGTTCGGCTCGCGATAAGTGCTTCCCACTCGTGGCCTTCTGTACAGCGCCACCATACCTTTCTATTACTTCCGCGGGTTCTGGTGCATTTTGCGCGGTAGCAGTGACGCTGCGCTTGTCCACCCCGCCGTTGAGGACACTCCCGCGCGCGTATGGGGCCAACCGCGGCCACGAGTCAGCGCGCTACCGGTCTAATGACACTCCCTGCGCGCGCGGCCAACATGGCCGACGGGCAGCGGCGGATACTAGACGAGGACACTCCCGCGCGCGCATGGGGCCAACGTGACTTCGGGCTGTAGCTCGGAAGTCTCGTAGGACACTCCCGCGCGCGCATGGGGCCAACTTCATGTCCAGCAGCCGGTCGGTGATGTACTCGGACACTCCCGCGCGCGCATGGGGCCAACCTGAACATCACGTACTTCAACGGCATCTGCTCGGACACTCCCGCGCGCGCATGTGGTCAACCCAATCAGGTAGGCGCGCGGATTTCTGAGGACTGTAAGCCGTCCTCGGCGGCGATAGTGTCAGCCGCCCGCAGGATGTTTCGGGCCGCGTTTATGTCCGCGTCTAGAATCACCCCACAACTTCGGCAGGCGTAGACTTTACCCTGCCTGCTTGCTCCATCTATGACGCCACACTCGGAACAGGTCTGCGACGTGTGGCGCGGGTCTACTATGACAAGTTGGCGTCCGGCGCTTTCAGCCTTGTACTCCAATTGTTGCCGTATGAGACCCCAAGTTTGTTCTTGAATACTGCGGTTCAGCCCACGCTTGGCCGCAACGTTCGTGCCAGGTTCCTCCACTGTGCCGGCGGCTGAGCGCACCATGTTGCGAACGGCCAAGTCCTCTATGGCTATGCGTCCGTACTCTCGGACTATGCCCGTGGTCATTTGGTGGGTTTCGTTGCGGTTGGATATGCGTTCGCGGTGTCTGTGATTGGCGAGAATGGCCGCCCGCTTGCGGCGAGTTCGGCTACCCTTCCGCGCGCTACTGAGCCGCTGTTGCATCCTCTTGAGCCGCTCTTGGCGCGGACGCTTGCGACGTTCAACCCGCTCGCCATTGGATAGCGCTAGCCTGTCGGTTACTCCCATGTCAATCCCAACGGCCTTTTGAGAGCCCGGCAGGGTCGCTTTTGACACTTCGCACGTGAGGTTGACGTATAGACCCCTACCGCGTTTGGTGATGGACAAACTGAGCGGTTTGGCGTCAGGCCATTCACTTCCTTTGCGAAGTTTCAAAGCGGGAAGGCCGTTGATTCTAAGCACGCCTTGCTTTAGCCACGCGGCTTCTACGTGGCGGCTGTAGATGGTGCGAAACCTGTTCTTGCCCTTGAACCTCGGATAGCCTGGCGTCTCGCCTGCCTTCACACGCCGAAAGAACGCGCCAAAGGCCAAATCCAGCCGTTTGAGCATATCCACTTCAAGGCGGCGGGAGAGACTGCCGAGGCCGTCCTGGTCGTCCTGGCGTATCAGTGTCAACTCCCGACATTGTTCCGCCCAACTCACGCTCCGCTTGGCCCGATCATAGAGTGTTCGCCTATGCTCAAGCGCGGCATTGTACAGCGTTCGCAGTTGGGTCAACACTTCCTCAAGGCGAGCGTAGCCCGTCTTGGTCGTGTACACTCGATAGCTGTATGTGCGGTGAACTTTCAACACAGCGCACCCGACGAAGAGATCGCCCGTCTGTGATTGGGGCACAGGCGGGCGATGCAAGTCGCGCTCAATAGCCTGACGCCGTTCCGCAAAGGTGTTCCATGCCTGCCATGATAGCGCATCACAGGACTACCCCGCAAAATGCAACAGAACCCTTCCACGGGATACGTCGTGAGGCGTCAGGTCGCCGTTCTTACTGGGGTGCCACTGCTTGGCAAGGTCGGGATAGTGCAGGGAGAGTCTGTTGTTATCCGAAACACCCTGTCCCGCACAGAATCGACATCCGGTTCCGTCGAGTGTTCGATACGAGACAACAGTTTGCCGCTCGTGGCCTTCTGGACAGAGCCACCAGACCCTCTTCCCGCTACCGTACGACACGTCGTGGGGCGTCAAAGCGCCATTCTTGTCCGGATGCCACTCGGCGGCGACATCCGGATTGTGCAGCGACAGCCGATTGGCGTCCGTGAGCCTCTTACCCATTGTACTGCCCGGTACTCCAGTAAACGAACTGCAAATGCCTCACTTTGGTCACACCACGCCACGAATACTCTCGCGTTATGGTCTACGTATTCTCTGGATTGTACAAGGACGGCGTGAATGGTGTGATATCCACCTGCGACCAAACGCCTGTCTCAGATGACTGGCCGCACCCCGAAAATTCCGTCACTTTCCTGCGCCACCCGTTCCCAACTGTGCGCCATCCATTCTCATCCGCGTCCCACCAGTTCCCATTCGTGCGCCATTTCTTCCCACCAATCCGCCCCAACCCCGCGATTTCGACACCGCTCTTGAAGCATACGCATCCGACCCAGCCGAGGAATCCGGGGCGTTCGCGCGCCTGCGGTCCTGACCCCTCTTGATTCTATAGCACGCACGTGCTATTTTCTATCCAGTAGGCGCTGTGGCAAGTGTTCAGAGGTGCCGATTGGCCAAAAGTCCCCTCTCCCTTGATGGGAGAGGGTGAGGGTGAAGACGGGGATGAAGACCACTGCCGCGTTCTGCCACATTTGGCGCAATGCGCGTGACGAACCTTAACAACTTGGCTCACAGAAAGTGACGAGAACATCGGCCCGCCCAGCTACGAAAATAACGGAATGTAGCGGAACTGAGCAGATTTTTCGGGGGCGCTGCCGTTGGTGTGCCGCCCGTGCCGTCCTTCCGTCTTGCTGTGCTAGAATGAGACCCAGACACGAGGCAGGTGAGATGAAGCTGATGGTCGTAACATCGGCGGCGAAGATATGAGAGACAGGGTCGAAGCGTTTCTCAATTACATGACCGTGGAGCGGGGCGTCTCGCCGAACACGCAGGCCGCCTACCGCAGCGACCTGAAACAGTTCCTGGACTTTCTGGACGAGTACCGATTCCGGGGCATGACGGTCGCGGACTGGCGGCAGGTGGACGAGGCGGTGGCGGCGGCATACGTCGAGCGGCTGATCGAGCTGGAGTACTCCAACACGACGCGCGCGCGGAAGGTCGCCTCGCTCAAGTCGCTGTTCTCGTTCCTGGATGACGAGGGCGCGATCGAGGCCGACCCGACCGAGAATCTGAGCACGCCGCGGGTGGGCAGGTCGCTGCCTGAGACGCTGGCAGTCGAGGACGTGTCCCGGCTGCTGGAAGAGGCGTCCGGCAAGGAGTCGCCCGAGGCCAAGCGGGACCTCTCGATGCTGGAGTTGCTGTACGCTAGCGGAATGCGGGTGAGCGAACTGGTGTCGCTGGACACGGACGACGTGGACGTCGACGAGCTGTCGGTGCGGTGCTTCGGCAAGGGTGGAAAGGAGCGCGTGATCCCGATTCACTGGAGGGCGGCAAGCTCGGTGGCCGAGTACGTGGAGGAGACGCGGCCCGTGCTCGAGAGCGAGCGCTCCGGTCGGGCCCTGTTCCTGAATCGGCGCGGCGACCGGCTCACCCGCCAGGGTTTCTGGCTCATCCTGAAGGGTCACGCGAAGCGCGCGGGCATAACCGCGAAGATTACGCCTCATTCGCTGCGCCACAGCTTCGCCACGCACCTGCTCCAGGGCGGCGCTCCGCTGCGACACGTCCAGGAGCTGCTGGGCCACGCCAGCATCTCCACGACGCAGGTGTATACTCACCTGACCAGCGAACACGTCAGGGAGGAGTACGACATGGCGCACCCCCGGGCGAGGTGAATAAGGGACGAGTCCCTGCCCTGCCCCAGCCCGCCGGGAACGGCGACACACACTAGACCATTCAATTCAGGAGGACATTCAAATGCCCAGCAGAGGACGCAAGCGAGCCTCCAGGCAGGCCCAACTCAGTCAGAAGAAGCGAAGGGGCCGCGCCGGCGCAAACGCGCGGACTTTCGACGCCGGCCCGACGCAGCCGCGCAAGGCGCCGCCGACTGCGCCCGCGGCCGGCAGCGCTCCGGTGGCGGCAGCCGCGGTGGCCGCGCCGACGCCCCAAGCCGCGCCCCGCCGTCAGCGAAGGCAGTCGACGCCGAACACGCCGATGGTCTATCGCTACCTGGGGCGCGAGCTGAGGCAGATCGGCATACTCGCCACGGTGATGGCCGCGGCGCTGGTGGCGCTCTCGTTCGTGCTGGGCTAGACCGCGCTCGCGGTCTGGCCGGAGTGACGGCGATGCGCAGGGGCAGGCTTTGGTAGTCGAAGCGAAACGGGACGAGTTCGGGGAGCGCCTGAGGGCGCTGCCGACGTCGCCCGGCGTTTACCTGTTCCACGACGGGGACGGCGCCGTGCTGTACGTCGGCAAGGCGGCCAGCCTGCGCAACCGCGTAAGCTCGTACTTCGGGAGCACGCCCAACCTGGTGCCCAAGGTGCGCAACATGATGCGCAGGGTGGAGGACTTCGAGTTCATAGTCACGGAGTCCGAGCAAGAGGCGCTGATCCTGGAGTGCAATCTCATCAAGGAGCGCCAGCCCCAGTACAACGCGCGACTGAAGGACGACAAGAGCTACCCGTTCATCAAGATCGACATGTCGGAGGACTTTCCGCAGGTGTACGTCACGCGGAAGGTGCCCAACGACGGCTCGCGCTACTTCGGGCCGTTCGCCAGCGCGAGCAGCGTGCGGCGCACGCTCAACCTGCTGAAGAAGCTGTTCCCCTACCGCTCGTGCACCAAGACGATCACGGGCGACGACGCGCGCCCGTGCCTCGACTTCTACATCCACCGCTGCGTTGGCCCGTGCATCGGCGCGGTCGACCGGGAGCAGTACGCCGAGATCATCGACCAGGTGGTGCTGTTCCTGGAGGGCAAGACCAACCGCGTCGTCAAGTCGATAAGCCGGCGGATGGAGGAGGCGGCGGACGGCCTGGAGTTCGAGCGGGCCGCCGTGCTGCGCGACCAGTTGAGGGCTATCGAGAGGGTCAACGAGGGTCAGAAGGTGCTCAACCTCAGCTCGGAGAACCTGGACGTCATAGCGCTCGCCCCGTCCGAGAGCGAGGCGTGGGTGGAGGTGTTCTTCGTCCGCCACGGCAAGCTCATCGGGCGCGACAACTTCATCATGGCGGGTACGCAGGACGATACGCCGGGCGACATTCTCACGGCGTTCGTCCAGCAGTTCTACGACGCGACCCCCTACGTGCCGCCGCGCATCCTGGTGCAACACGCGCTCGACGACGCCGAGCCTATAGCAGAGTGGCTGCGACAGAAGCGCGGCAGCCGGGTGCGCGTCTACACGCCGCAGCGCGGCCAGAAGCGCCGGCTGATGGAGATGGTGTCGGAGAACGCCCGCCAGGGGCTGGACCACCTGGAAGTGCGGCGGGCGTCCGACAGCGCGAAGCTTCACGCCGGGCTGTCGGAGCTTCAGGAGGCGCTTAGCCTGCCCGAGCCTCCGCGACGCATCGAGTGCTACGACATCTCCAACATCCAGGGCACCAACGCGGTGGGCAGCATGGTGGTGTTCGAGGATGGGCGCTCGGCGCCGTCCCAGTACCGGCGGTTCAGGATCAAGACCGTCGAGGGCGTGGACGACTACGCGATGATGCGGGAGATGCTTACGCGGCGGTTCAAGCGTCTCGCGGACGCACGGAACGCCGCGAACGGCGCAACGGACAGCGAGAGCGATGGCGAAAAGAGGCCTGACGACGGTGGCGGCTCGTGGGGCGTAGCGCCCGACCTGGCGCTGATCGACGGCGGCAAGGGCCACCTGGGAGCGGCGTTGCAGGTGTTCTTGGAACTGGGCATAGACTTCGTGCCGCTGGCGAGCCTGGCCAAGGAGAACGAGGAGCTGTTTGTGCCCCACGTCCAGGAGGGGATCATGCTGCCCCGGGACTCCCAGGGCCTGTACCTGGTGCAGCGCGCACGGGACGAGGCGCATAGGTTCGCGATCACGTATCACCGGCAGCGGAGATCCCGAAAGGGCGCCGAGTCCATCATCGACCAGGTGCCCGGAATCGGGCCAAAGCGCCGCCGGATGCTCATCCGCCAGTTCGGCTCCACCAAGGGCATCAGAGAGGCCACGGTGGAGCAGATCGCCGCCGCGCCCGGCATGACGCTGAAGCTCGCCAAGCGGGTCAAGAGCTACCTTTAGGCCCGCCTGGACTCCTTTTTTTTCGCTAAGGTTAGGTCCCGTCTGTCCAGCTAAACCGAGTTGCGCACCCCTGTACACAGGCTTTCCCGTTTACTTTACGTTTTGGTTTGCTTACGTTAGCGCTAGTTTCTCTCGGACTTACCGGTGTTGGCTCCGTCGCCCGCGCCGCTGGCCATGCGGGCGAACGGGCCCAGCAGATTGGTAAACTCCATCGGGAAGATGAACTTGGTGGACGGGCTGCTTCCCAACTGCTTGAGGGTGTCGAAGTACTGGAGGCTCAGAGTGTTGGAGTCCACGTTCTGGGCTACGCCGTAGATCCTGTCCAGCGCCATGCTGAAGCCTTCCGCACGCAGGACGGCGGCCTGCTGGTCGCCCTCGGCGGAAAGTATCTCGGCCTGGCGCTCGCCCTCGGCGCGCAGGATTGCGGCCTGCTTCTCGCCCTCGGCGACGGTGACCGCCGCCTCCCGCGTGCCCTCGGCCTCCGTCACGGCGGCGCGGCGGAAGCGCTCGGCGGACATCTGGCGGTTCATCGCGTCCTGGATGTCGCGGGCCGGCTCCACCTCGCGAATCTCCACCTGGGTGACCTTGATGCCCCAGCGCTCTGTGACCTCGTCCAGCTTCTGGCGCAACTGCTCGTTGATGCGGTCCCTCTGGGACAGCACGTCGTCGAGCGGGATTTCGCCGATAACCGCGCGGAGCGTGGTGGTGGCTATGCCGATAACCGCGCTGCGGTAGTCGACCACCTCGATGATGGCCTTCTCGGCGTCGGCCTCCATGACGCGCATGTAGACCAGGAAGTCGATGTCGATGGGCGCGTTGTCCCGCGTGATGTTGGTCTGGCGGGGGATGTCAATCACCGCCTCGCGCAGGTCGATCCTCTGGGTCGTGTTGAACGGCCAGAACATCACCTTCAGCCCCGGCGGCTTCAGCCCCGAGAATTTGCCGAGCCAGAAGACGGCCAGGCGCTCGTACTGCTTAACGATGGTTATGTATGGTATCAAGTTGGTTCTCCTCCTGACCGGCTTACTGGTCCGCCTTAAACACCTTCAGCGTGAGTCCCTCCACGTCGGACACTATCACCTCCTCGCCCTGCTGGATGTGCTCACCGGAGTCGGACACGGCACTCCACGACTCGCCGCGGGCCCGGACGGTCCCTCGCGGGTCCAGCGGGGTCACGACCACGCCTGTCTCCCCTACCAGGCTCACCTGGCTGGGGTAACCCTCCGCCGCCTTCGCCCGGCGGTTCTCCCTGAGAAACAGCCCGAGCGACACAGCCATGAACGCCGCAATAATGCCGATGATCCACAGGTTGACCCGGAAGCTGGGCTCCGGTATGGGCGGCGCGCCGAACCCGCCGAACAGCAGAAAAGCGCCCACGATGAAGCTGATTGCCGCGCCGATGCCGAACACGCCCAGCCCGGGCGCCGACGCTTCGGCGTAGAACAGTGCCATCGCAAGCAGGATCAGGCCCAATCCGACCCAGTTGACGGGCAGGTTGGCGATGGCGGTGAAGGCCAGGGCGAGCGCGACCACGCCGACCACTCCCGGCACTATCAGGCCGGGGCTTATGAGCTCGATGAGTATGCCAATGCCGCCGATAGTGAGCAGGACGAACGCGACGTTGGGGTTGGCGAGGAAGCCCAGAAAGCGCTCGAGGGGCGTCAGTTGCAGCTCGGACACCGCGATTCCGGTCGTGTCCAGCGTGACGTTTGTACCGGCGACCATGACTTCCATGCCGTTCATCTTCTCCAGGAGCTCCGGCAGGTCGGCGGCTACCACGTCGATTACATTGTCTTCGAGCGCCTCGGACGGTGAGAGCGACAGCGCGTTCAGGACGGTCTTCTCCAGGACCTCCCGGTTCCGGCCCCGCTCGTCGGCAATGCTGCGCATGAAGGCGGCCGCATCCTGTGAGGCCTTAGACTTGAGGGTCTCCGGCAGCTCCTCGCCGCCGCCGCCGACGGGGGACGCCGCGCCGATGTTCGTGCCCGGGGCCATGGCCGCGACGTGGGCGGCGGCGGTGATGAAGGTGCCCGCCGAGGCGGCCTGCGCTCCTGGGGGCGACACGTAGACCGCGACCGGAACCGGCGACGTGAGCAGGTGCTCTACTATCTCGCGAGTGGAGGAGTACAGGCCACCCGGCGTGTCGAGTTGAACGATGGCCAGTCGCGCTCCGTTCTCCCTCGCGTCGTCCAAGCCGCGCGCGAGATGGCCGGCGGCCAACTCGTCGATGGTTCCGTCGATGGTAATCAGCGTGGCGCGATGGCCGGACGCATCCGCCGACGCAACCTGGCCGAGCAGGAAACCGCCGAGACCGAGCGCGACGAGCGCCAGCGCGGCCAGACGGCGCGCGGCCAGCGCGCGGTCCGGTGCTGCCCGTGGGCGCGGGCTACGCGCGCGTTTGGGAGTGAGGGTCCGTTGCGCCAACAATTGTTCCAATTTCGGCCCTGCCGCCAGCTAACCAAGACGTAAAGTGGTGTTCTCTGGTACTTCTCTAGCGTATCAGAGAATGCGTTCGAGCGTCGGCAGGCACAGGGCGGTTAGTTGACGACCAGCTCCACTCCATAATCCGAGTAAGGGTCGGGGTCCAGGGTGCAGACCGGCTCTCCTCGCTCGAGCGCGACTGCCGCGACCAGCGCGTGATCGCCAGCCGATGCCCGGCCGTTGGTATCGCGTGCGGCGAGCAGAAGACCGGCGCGCTTTGCGGCCTCGGTGGAGAGCGGAGCCACTTCGACGAATTCGATCAGCGCGGTCAGCGCCATCTCAGTCCTGCGGTCGAGGTCGGGATCCCGCCACAGCTCGAACACCGTCACCGACGACACGGCGGCTGTCTCCCTGCCGTCCAGCACCAGGTCGATGATGCGGCGCGCGGACCGGTCTCCGCCAAGGTAGGCCCGAAACAAGGAGGCGTCGAGCAGCATATCGGCCATTGTTTTCTCCTCTCCCCTACAGATGCACCGCCGCCACTCGGATGCGCTTGGTTCGCAACTCCCCTACCCTGCCGGACCGCGGCGCGACGGGTGGACTTAGCCTTCGAGGCTCGCCCTCAGCAGTCTCACGGCTTCATCCCTGGTCAGCTCCACGGGAGACCCGATTGGCTGCCTGGCCTGGAGACTGATGTACTCGTCCTCCCACACGGACGGTTCCGGGGGAAGGGACGGCGACGGCTCGACGTCGTTGAGCGCCATCTCGAGCGCGTGCTCGACGAACTCGCGGAGCGACACCCGGCGCTCCGCGGCCTTCGCCTTGGAGGCCAGGTAGAGGTCCTCTCTCACGGCGGCATATAGCTGTCGGGTGGGTTGTTCGCTCTTTTTTCTTGGCATAGTAATATCACCCTATTCGGATAGCGAAAAATCGGCAAGGCGAAAACGGGTGTCTCCGGGTCGATTTCTGGGCGGCGAGGTCCCGTCCGAATGCGGCATCCGGCTGCGGCTGAGGCGTGCGCGCGTCTGTACCGGCGCGCAGCCGTTGGGAATATCCACATATCTCGATATGGATTACGTTCTCGAGGCGCGGCGAACTGTTCCGGGCAGTCACGCTGCGCCTACCGGTCGGCACATGCTCAGGTTTGTAGATGATATAATGGCCCGCGGCATGAAGATCGTAGTCGCTCCACAGGCATTCAAGGGCAGCATCTCCGCACAGGACGCCGGCCAGGCTATGCGCGAGGGCATCCTCCGCGTGTTCGAGGACGCCGAGGTCAAGGTCACACCGGTCGCCGACGGCGGCGACGGCACGCTGCAGACGCTGGTCGGGCTGACCGGTGGCAGCGTGCGCAGCGTGAGCGTCACCGGGCCGCTGGGCGAGCGCATCGAGGCGCAGTGGGGCGCTCTCGGCGACGGCAACACCGCGGTGATCGAGATGGCGCGCACGTCCGGGCTGGCCCTGGTGCCGCGCGACAGGCGCAATCCCCTGCTGACCACGACCTACGGGCTGGGGGAGGCTATCGAGCAGGCGCTGGAGGATGGGTTCCGCAAGTTCATCATCGGAATCGGCGGAAGCGCCACTAACGACGGCGGCGCGGGGATGGCCCAGGCGCTGGGTGTCCGACTGCTGGACGCGGAGGGCCGCGATCTTGCGCACGGCGGAGAGGCGCTGGAGTGCGTGGCGAGCATCGACGTTTCGGGACTCGACGAGCGCGCCCGCGAGTCGACGTTCCTGGTGGCCTGCGACGTGAGCAACCCGCTAACCGGACCGGAGGGAGCATCCGCGATATACGGTCCGCAGAAGGGCGCTACGCCTGAGATTGTGAAGCGGCTGGACGCTGCCCTGCACCGCTTCGCCGAGGTGGTGAGGGCCGATCTGGGACGCGACATCGAGGAGCTGCCGGGCGCGGGCGCGGCGGGAGGCCTCGGCGGCGGCTTCGTGGCCTTCCTGGGAGCAGAGCTCAGGGCGGGGGTGAACATAGTCCTCGATCTGGTGGACATGGAAAGGCACCTGGAGCGGACGGACCTCGTGATAACCGGGGAGGGCTGCCTGGACTATCAGACCATCTACAAGAAGGCGCCGATCGGCGTGGCGCAGATGGCAAAGGAGCGCGGCATCCCGGTGGTGTGCGTGTCCGGTTCGCTTGGCGAGCGCTACGGACTGGTCCACGACCACGGCATAGATGCCGCCGCCGCCATCACGAACTCGCCGATGAGTCTGGACGAGTCGTCCGCCAACGCGGCCGAACTGATAGCCTCCGCCACGGAACAGGCGATGCGCTTCATCGAGGTGGGCAGACGCCTTTCCGCTGGCATTCCTTAAGTCGCCCCGGCTCCCCTACCCCTCTCCCTTCACATCCACCGCATCCACTCAGAATTTCGGAGGTAACATGGGCTGGTCTGTTCACCACCCTGTCGGACTTTTGCACTACGCGGCCCAGCACGCCATGCGCGGCTACACGCTGGTGGCCAACGTGGGCGGCGATCACGCGAATCTCATCGACATGGAGGGACGCGTCTGCCACCGCTGGCACTCCGAGCGCGGCCTGCCGCAGGGCTATCTGCTGCCCAACGGCAACCTGCTGTGCCGCATGAAGCCGCCGGAGGACCGCGAGGGCATGGCCGGATTCGGCGGCTCGTCCGCCGGACTGTACGAGCTGGACTGGGACGGCAACGAGGTCTGGCTGTACGAGGATGAGACCGTCCACCACGACTTTCTGAGGCTGGACAACGGCAACACGCTGACGCTTGTGTGGGTCCCGCTTGCCGACGAGCTGGCCGCCCAGGTGCGCGGCGGTTACGAGCGCGAGGAGGACACCGACAAGCCGATGTACGGCGACGTGATACGGGAGATCGCGCCCGACGGCTCCACGGTGCAGGAGTGGCCGATCTGGAGCGCGCTGGACGTGGACGAGGACGAGATATGCCCGCTGGAGCGTCGCCAGGAGTGGACGCACACCAACTCCGTGGATCTGACTCCTGACGGGGACTTTCTCATCAGCATGAGGCAGATAGACAGGGTGGCCATCCTGGGCAGGGGGAACGGCGACATTCGCTGGAAGTGGGGAGCGGGCGAGCTGTCCCATCAGCACAACGCCACCTTCCTGGACAGCGGGCACGTGCTGATGTTCGACAACGGACCGCACCGCCGGGGTCCCAGCGGGTCGCGCGCGGTGGAGGTGAACCCGGTCACCAGCGAAATCGAGTGGGAGTACAAGGGGATGCAGCCGTTGCACCTTTTCAGCTTCCACATCAGCGGCGCGGCGCGGCTGCCCAACGGCAACACGTTGATATGCGAGGGCGCCGCGGGCCGTGTGATCGAGGTGACGCCGAGCAAGGAACTCGTCTGGGAGTACATCAACCCGTTCTTCGTGCCGGACAGGCGCTTCGGCGGGGTCAACAACATGCTCTACCGCGCGCTTCGCTACGGCCCGGACCATCCCGCGCTGCGAGGCCGCGACCTCGATCCCGCCAGGCACGCCAACGTGAACCGGCTGTACGCGATGATGTAAGGGGGGCGGCGGTGGCGCTGGCGCGGGAGAGAGGAGGATTGACGCGCTAAACAATAATGTGTAACGTGTATACACATATCTGATGAAAGATGAGTGCGCCGATGGCCAGAGTCCAACTGATAATCCCTGATGAGGACCGAGAACAGTTCGTCCGCCAGGCGCGCAGGGAGGGCCTGACCTTCAGCGCGTGGCTGCGAGCCGCGGCCCGTGATCGGCTCGAGGCGCGGCAGCGCGCGGAACGCTTCAAGTCGTCGGAGGATCTGTGGAGTTTCTTTCGGCGATGCGACGCTCGGCGAGGTTCCGGTACCGAGCCTGACTGGGAAGAGCATAAGCGCAACATCGAAGCGTCCCGCCTGCACGGGCTCCCCGAGGTATGATATTCGTCGACACCAACGTGTTCATGTACGCGGTTGGTAAACCGCATCCGCTCAAGGCCCGCGCACGTGACTTCTTCGATGATTCCCTCCTGAATCTTACACCCCTCTGCACATCTGCCGAGGTTCTGCAAGAGTTGGTTCATGCCTATCTGCCTGTCGGCAAATACGACGTGTTCGAAGACGTCTTAGACCTTTTGGACAAGGCCGGCGTGGAGGTGTGGCCGCTGGAGGAGGCGGACGTTGTCCTGGCAAGTCGGCTCCATTCAGAGCATCCTACCCTGGCTGCCAGGGACTTGTGCCATCTTGCAAGCTGTCGGCGTCGCGGCGTCCGGCAGATAATGACCTTCGACGAGGCACTTGGCGCGGTATCGCAGCACGAACAGCACAATGGCTGACGCGCCTGCGCGAAGTGAGTCGCACGGCAAGATAACGTCACTGGAATGACTACGAATTGGGATTGAGCGATGTTCAATCATACTCCTGACGACATCCAGGGCACTTCTCTCTTCGATTGCTATGGCCGTACGGATCGTTCTGGCGGGCGTCATGCTGAAACCACGTTCGAGTTCTTTAATCGTTCGGCTTGGCGAAGTGCGGAAATCGCTAGAGCCACTCTTGAATCATGGTATGCCAACGTTCCTCTCGAAAAAAAGGCGGACTTGCGAGGCCGATTCAGAGGCGACGATAGGCGTCACTCGAGCGCACTGCTGGAGTTAGTAGCGCACGAGATCCTGAGCGCCCTTGCTGACGAAGTCCAACCAGATCCAGACTTCAATGGAGGGCGTCCTGATTTCTCAGCCGTCTACGGAAACACAAGATTGATCGTAGAATGTACCGTCGCCCAAGAATCCGACTTGGAATTCGGCGCTCTTCAAAGAGAGAGGGCCGTATTGGATGCTGTAAACTCGGTTCGGTCAGGCCACTTCGGGCTCAAGCTCGAACCTCACGCTGTAGGTGACACCCAGCCTTCTCTAAGGAAGCTGCGGAAGTTCTTGGAGAAATGGTTGGAATCTCTTAGTGCACAAAGTCATTCAACGCTGATCCAAGCCGGGTCGCCTTTCGAGTCCACGATCTGGAAGTCAAAGGGTTGGGAATTGCGCTTCGAGGCGATTCCATTTGGCTTTCCGGTCGAAGGCGGTCCGCTAGGAATTATCCAATGGCCGGTACGGACAATAATGGGCGAGGCGACTATCGGCAGGGCTTTGGACAAGAAAGCAGAGAAGTATAGACGTCCACAAGTGCCCTACCTCATCGTTGCTGCGGAAAGGGAGAGCATTGAGGGACCCGAGGTGATCTTGGATGCCTTGCTGGGACGGACAAAGGTGATCATTGGCCCTGATGGTTTGACACAGACGAGGACTTTCGACGGTCTCTGGGGGGCGCCATCTCATCCCAGAAACTGCCATGTGTCTGCGGTTCTGTACAAGCATAGAATGAAGGATGCATGGAGCATTTGTAGTCAGATACCTGGCACCAGCTACTTCGACGATGCTTGTCGTACGACACCTAGTTGGCAGTTGGTCCACAATCCAGCAGCCGATGTTCCACTGCCACGAGGGATCTTCCCATTTGCCACTGAGCACGTTTGGTTTTCTGAACAACTGACTCCAGTAGCCCCGACTCGTACTCTGAACGATGTGTTAGGCCTTCCTGATCCATGGCCGGGTGAAGAACACTAGGCCGTGCGATGCTGTTGATTAACTCATACGGACTGGAGGCCGACAACCAATGACGTTGAGTCCTAGGCTGGTCCCCTACCCCGCCTACAAACCCTCCGGCGTACCCTGGCTCGGCGATGTGCCGAGACATTGGGGCGTGGTGCGGCTCAAGCAGGTCTGTTCACGTCACTCGCTCTACGGTGCTAACGTTGCTGCCGCGAACTATCAGGACACAGGAATACGCTTCCTACGGACAACCGACATAACGGAAGACGGAGACCTTATCGACGGCGGTGTGTTTGTATCCGAGGATCTTGTGAAAGATCACCCATTGACTGACGGAGACATCCTATTGTCCCGAAGTGGGACAGTCGGGCGAAGCTTTCTGTATTCGTCTCAACATGGTCAATGCTCTTATGCAGGCTACTTGGTGCGATACGTCCCAAACATGGACATAATCCCCAAATACCTTTTTCTGTTCACCAAGACGAGCTACTTCAACGACTTCTTGCGGCTCATGGCCATTTCCTCGACCATAGAGAACGTAAACGCTGAGAAATACGCAAACTGCCATCTCCCCCTCCCGCCCCTCGC
Organism: Dehalococcoidia bacterium; assembly: GCA_965203135.1. Taxonomy (GTDB): domain Bacteria; phylum Chloroflexota; class Dehalococcoidia; order Lucifugimonadales; family CATOSD01; genus CATOSD01. The sequence goes on from CBDBBO010000001.1 coordinate 434,815, forward strand.
CGAGCAAAGCGCCATCGTGCGCTACCTGGACCATGCCGACCGGCGCATCCGCCGCTACGCCGACGCCAAGCGCAAGCTCGTCGACCTGCTGGAGGAGGAGAAGCAGGCCGTCATCAACCGGGCCGTCACCCGCGGCCTCGACCCCGACGTCCGCCTCAAGCCCTCCGGCGTCGAGTGGCTCGGTGACGTGCCGGAGCACTGGGAGGTGCGGCGGTTAGGTCACCTAGCCACCAAGTTCGGAAGCGGCATAACACCCTTGGGAGGAGCGACGGTCTACGAAGAAGATGGCGTGCCGTTTTTGCGGAGCCAGAATGTACACTTCGACGGCCTTCAATTGCGAGGTGTTGCGAGAATTCCGCAGAGGATCCACCGGGAAATGGCAGGTTCTCATGTAATGCCTGGTGACGTCCTGCTGAACATCACTGGCGCTTCCATCGGACGCACCTGCTACGTTCCCGACGACTTCACCGAAGGCAATGTGAATCAGCATGTCTGCATCATTCGCCCTGACCGAGGTCGTCTGCTTCCGAGGTTGCTGTCCTCATACTTGTCGACGCCTATGATCCAGCGTGAGGTTCAGCTTGAACAAAGCGGAGCGTCAAGAGAAGGGCTGACCTTACATTCCATACGCAACTTCAAGATTGTTGTCCCACCCCTGGACGAACAGGCCACCATCGTCGAGTACCTTGACAAGGCCACCGCGGGCATCGACGCCGCCATCGCCCGCGCGCGGCGGCAGATCGAGCTGATAGACGAGTACCGCACCCGCCTCGTCTCCGACGTGGTGACGGGCAAGCTGGACGTGCGCGAGGCGGCGGCGCAGTTGCCTGACGAAGCCGACTGTCAGCGTCCCGTAGAGGAAGGCAGCCCGATGGCGAACGGTATGAACCAGGAAATCAACAACGCCGCAGAGGGACAGGCAATCGCGAAGGAGGTGCCCGCATGACGGATTGGAGCAAGTGCCCGGCGGTGGAAAGCGTGCCCGACAGGCTTAGCGGGGCCTGGGTGTTCACCGGAACCAGGCTGCCCATATCGGCTCTGTTCGAGAACCTGGAGGCGGGCGCCACTATCGAAGAGTTCATGGATTGGTTCGCGCCCGTGGACGAATGGAAGGTAAGGGCAGTTCTGCAATTCGTGGCCGATTCCTCGAAGGCGCCCGTACCGGTGAGCAGCCTTGAAGATACTGTTTGATCATGGCACGCCCAGACCCCTCAGGCGACAACTCCATGGACACTCGGCCGATACGGCGGCAGAGATGGGGTGGGACCGATTGGCCAATGGAGCCTTAATCGGCAGGGCCGAATGTCAGGGCTACGAGATCCTGATAACCACCGACCAGAGTATGAGGCATCAACAGAATCTCACGGGCAGGCGGCTGGGCGTCATAGTCTTGCTTTCCACCAAGTGGCCGGACGTGCAACTGCGAATAGAGGAGATTCGCGCGGCCATCGACGGGATACGGCCCGGCGAATTGAGGGAAGTCCCCATCGCGCCGGCCCGCCACTAGACCTGCCTGATAGCCCAAGACGGGCCCACTACGGAATCGCTATGCTCTACTCGTATCCCGGCGGGGGTTGGAAGGGCTGGATGTGCGATTGGACGAGCGCGGCGAAGCGCATGGGAACTGTGGATGTGCGTAACCGTCCCATAGGCGGTGGGAATGAAAAAGGCAGGGAATCTTGGTAGAGTCTGGTAAACGTACAACCGAACCAGACCAAGAGGCCCTGCCGATGCCCAGAGTAAGATTCACGCTACCGCAAGTCAAGCTCTCTCCGGACGCCCGACCGCCAGCCTGCGTACACTGCGGTGGCATTTACCTGAACCGGCACGGGTCGGTGACAAAGCCCATCCGTGACCTCTACGTCAGCGAGGTGAGGGTGGACAGGTACCGCTGCTGTGACTGCAAACGCACCTTCAGACACTACCCGCAAGGGGTCGACCATTGTGACCAGAGTCATCGTCTCAGGGGGTTTGCGGCGCTGAGTTGGGCGCTGGGGTTGTCTTTGCGTTCTGTGAGTCACCTGCTGGGGGCTTTGGGATGTGAGTTGTCCAGGATGAGTGTGTGGCGTGACGTTCAGCAGTCAGGGTCGAACGCGCTGAGTGGATGGTTGAGCCGGCATCGTGGTCGGGTGAGGGTGATGGGAGCGGACGAGACTGTGGTGAAAGTGGGCGGCAGACAGACTGTGGTCGGGTTCGTCACAGACACCCGGAGCGGGCGGTTGGTGGGAATGGACGTGCTGGTCCAACGCGACAGCGAGGGATACGTGGGCAGGTTCGGAGTGGAAGCTGTGGTGACAGACGACCTCAACACCTACAAGCCGGCGGTCGAACATGTCGGGTTGAGCCACCAACTGTGTATCGCGCACGTGAGGAAATGGGTGCGGAATCGACTCGGCAGGATACCGGGGTGGGACTGGTACAAGGCGAGGATATGGCTCCTTGTGGCCGAGTTGCCCGGTGGGGGCGGTCGAGAGTTGCTTGGGATGGAACGCGCGGTTCGTGGGCACCCGATGCTTCACAGACTGGTGGTGGAGTTGTGCGAGAAATGGCGGTCACTGACATGTCACCAACGAGTGAGAGGGATGCCACAGACCAACAACTGTACGGAGCGGGCGATAGGCAGAAGCAAGGTAAGGTACAAGACGATAAGGGGGTACAAGAGCGAATCGGGAATGATGAACGGGTTGGGACTCACACAGTGGGTATGGAGCGGTCGGGACGGCCTCGATCTGGGTGAACTGGTTGCCGCCTAGATCAAAGCCCTTCCAAACCCACACCGCCCAGCCCAAGTTCCCTCCCTCTATCCCTCCCAAACTTCCCCACCACCTATGGGACGGTTACGGATGTGCGGCAAGCTTGACTTCTAACGATATTATCGTTAAGATAGCCGCCATGAGTAACGAACAGAACACCGCAAAGCAGATCATCAGCAGATTCGGGGGGCAGTCCGCGCTGGCGGCACTGCTGGGCAAGCGCCAGAGCACGGTGCAACACTGGGCGAGGACCGGGAGGATACCCTCGCAGTGGCACGAGAGGCTGCTGGAGCTCGCCCGCCGGCAGGGAATCGCCCTCGAGCCCAGGGACTTCGTTTCGGCAGGCACGCCCGGCGTCGAACCGCCGGACGGCCGGCTTGGCGTCCTCCTCGTGGGTCTTGGGGCCGTGTCGTCGACACTCATCGCCGGGGTCGAGCACGTCCGGCGCGGTTCCGGCGAACCCGTAGGTTCCATTAGCCAGATGGCGACAATACGGCTTGGCAAGCGGCCCGATAGGAGGTCGCCCCTCATAAAGGACTTCGTTCCTCTCGCGGGACTGGACCAGCTCGTGTTCGGCGCATGGGACCCGATACCGGACGACGCGTATGATGCCGCGGTCAAGTGCGGCGTCCTGGACCGGCACGAGGAGATAGAGCCGATCGCGGACTTTCTCAGGTCGGTCAAACCGATGGAGGCGGTGTTCGACAACGATTACGTCAAGCGCATCCAGGGCGACAACGTCAAACCGTTCGGCAGCAAGCTGGAGGCCGTCGAAGCCATTCGGGAGGACATACGCCGGTTCAAGGAGGACAACGACTGCGACAGGCTGGTAATGGCGTGGTGCGCTTCTACCGAAATATTCATTGAGGAGAGCGAGGTACACCAGGACCTCGAGAGTCTCGTCGGCGCGCTCACCGAGAACGACTCCAGAGTCGCGCCCTCGATGCTCTACGCCTACGCTGCCCTCCTGGAGGGCGTGCCATTCATCAACGGCTCACCAAACCTGTCGGTGGACGTGCCCGCTCTCGAGAAGCTGGCCAGGGACGAAGGAGTTCCCGTCTGCGGGAAGGATTTCAAGACGGGCCAGACCCTCGTCAAGACGGTAATCGGGCCCATGCTCAAGGCGAGAATGCTCGGTATGGACGGGTGGTTCTCCACCAACATCCTTGGCAACCGGGACGGCGAGGTCCTCGACGAGCCCGAGAACTTCAGGACCAAGGAGGAGTCGAAACTCGGAGTACTGGAGTACATCCTGCAGCCGGATCTGTACCCCGAGCTCTACTCCGACGCCTATCACAAGGTGCGCATCAACTACTACCCGCCACGCGGTGACGCCAAAGAGGGCTGGGACAACATCGACCTGTTCGGATGGCTGCGCCATCCCATGCAGCTCAAGATCAACTTTCTTTGCTCGGACTCCATACTCGCCGCGCCACTGGTGCTGGACCTCATACTCTTCATGGACCTGGCCCAGCGCGCCGGTTTGGCGGGCATACAGGAGTGGCTTTCCTTCTACTTCAAGAGTCCCCAGCACGCGCCTTCCGTCTATCCCGAGCACGACCTGTTCATCCAACAGACAAAGCTCAAGAACACCCTGCGCTGGCTCATGGGAGAGGACCAGATTACCCACCTTGGCATGGAATACTACCGCGAGCAGTACTCCCCGGTGGGCGCCGAAGCAGACCCGCCCGCCTGATTCGCACCGACCGTCGGCGGCGCGGGCCTATCGTCGTTCCTGCTTATGCGCCGCCGAACGCGCCTCCAGGGGACTGGTGTCCACTCAGAGACCAGTGCCTACGCGTAGCCGGGCGGTGGCTCGAAGGGGTGGATATGCCTTTGGACGAGGGAGGCGAAGCGGATGGGCGTGCGGTCCTCGAGGTAGGGGCCTATTGCCTGCAGACCGATGGGCAGCCCACCGTTTGTGGTCCCCAACGGGAATGCGGTGGCGGGCTGGCCGCATAGCGTGGCCGCGGCAGGGTACACGACCTGCAGGCCGTAGGGCACGGCTTGGCCGCTGACGTCGACCGTCCGCATGGGCCAGGGCGCGGTGGTGTGGGGAAAAGCCGGCACTATGGTTATCGGCGCTAGCAGCACGTCCCAATCGCGGAAGAAGTCGCGGTAGGACTGCCGGTAACGCTCGCGCTCGCTGAGCCAGCCGAGCAGGTCCATAGCGCTGGCCTCCATGCCGTTGGCGGATGCGATGTCGAACTCGTTTCCAGAGGAGCGCATGTTTTCGGCCAGGCGGCGGCGGTGCTCCACGTTGGGCGGGCCGGTGAGCAGCGACAGTATCGACAGGTACAGCCTTTGGTGCGCCCTCAGGTCGCCGAACGCCTCCGGCTGAGCGTGACTCACGGTGGCGCCCGCGGCGCGGAGGCTGTCCTCCAGGCGGTGCTGGGCAGCGGCTATCTCGTCGTGGACGGGGAGCCACTCGATTGGCGGCATCACCGCCACGCGGAACGACGAGAGGTCCTCGTGTCGCGCCGGCGGCACGTCCAGGGACCAGGCCACATCCTCGCCCACATCCGGGCCGGACGCGGCGTCGAAAGCGAGCTCGAGGTCCCGTGCGCTGCGGGCGAGAGGCCCCTGCACCGCCATCACCGCGGCCGGATTCGGTAGCGGCGAGCCCGGAAAGTGGCCGCTCTTGGTGAGAGCCGTTTCGCTGGGCTTGTGGCCGTAGATGCCGCAGAAGGACGCGGGCACGCGGATGGAGCCGCCGATGTCGCTGCCGAACTCCAGCGGCGTGAGGCCCGCCGCGACAGCCGCAGCACCGCCGCCGGTGCTGCCGCCGGGCGTGCGACCCAGGTCCCAGGGGTTGTTGGTGCGCCCGAATATCGGATTGTTCGACTGCCAGTCGGCGGCGCTGGGCGGGACGTTGGTCTTGCCCATGATCACGGCGCCCGCCTCTCGCACTCGGGTGGCGACGCGCGAATCGGCCGGAGGGACGCGCTCAGAGAAGTCCTCCAAGCCCGCTGTGCCAATCAGCCCGGCGACGTCGATGCAGTCCTTGATAGTGAGGGGCAGGCCGAGCAGCGGCGCGCTCTCGCCGCGCGCCCGCGCCTCGTCGGCGGCTTGCGCACGGGCGCGGGCGTTGTCGTAGTCCGGCGTGACGATGGCGTTCAGCGTCGGGTTGTGCCGCCCGATGCGCTCCAAGTGGTGATCCAGCAGCTCGACCGCCGAAACCTGACCGTCGCGCAGGGCGGCGAGCATGGCGGTGGCGTCGTCGAAGGGACCGAGTGGTATGGCCGTCATTTGATGAAGCCCACTTTCACCCCCATCCTGACCTTCCCCCTGCGAGGAGGAAGGGACTGGTGCGGAGGACTTACGCGGTGGCGTCCGCGGTTTCCTCGAGAGGGAGCGGGAAGTCGCCGGAGAAGAGATCGCCGTCCTCCGGCCACTCGGACTTGGGCAACTCGTAGAAGACCTCGATCTGGTTGCCGTCGGGGTCGAAGAAGTACACGCCTATCGAGATGCCGTGGTCACCGATTCCGCCGATGTTTACGTTCTCGTCCTTCATGTGCTGGTAGAGCTCCTTGAGGGCCTCGAAGGACTCCATCTCCCACGCGAAGTGGAACAGGCCCACGCGCGTGTCCTCCGGGCCGGGGGCGTCCGGGGCGACGGGCACCAGCGCGAGCTCGTGCGACGACGAGTCTCCGGCGCTCATGAAGGTCATGCTTCCGGGCCGCTTGTTGGTCACGTGCAGGCCGAGCACGTTTGAGTAGAAGCGTTCCGACTCTTCGAGGTCACGGACTCTCAGTACGATGTGTCCCAACTGCTTAGGCTTTACCATGACTTCCTCCTAAAGCTGATTACTTGTCGGCTTGCGTGTGACGTGTCATTCGCGGCTCGGCTTCCAGGTGATGAGGCCGTTCGGCCTGAACTTAGCGCCCTTTACCCTGAAGCCGTCGTCGTCCTCTTCCAGCAGCTCTTCCGCAGCGGCGCGGAGCCGCGCCTCCTCCTCGCTGCCGGGGGGCACCCAGAGGAAGCCAGCGACCTGCCGCACGGCGTCCTCGCGGCTCTCGAACGGCGAGCGGACGTCATTCGGCATCATCTCTACGTTGGGATATATGCCCAGTTGCCACAGCACCTGCATGAGCTCCGGCAGGCCGGGCATGTTGAGCCGCTCCTCGTAGTATACCGCACGCCAGAAGTCCGCGAAGCGGCTGGGGGGCGAGTCCATGAACGCGAACACCGCGACCTTCCGCCGAGCGTGGGCATCGAGCTTGCGCATGAAGTGGTCGATCTCCACCACGCCGTAGACGACGTGGGAGCAGATGACCAGGTCGGCAGGCTCTACGTCGGCGTCCTCCCAGTTGGCCTGCACGACGGAGAGGTTCGATATCCCGGCCTCGTCCGCGCCTTCCTGGAGTTGCTCGACCATGGAGGGCGAGGGCTCCACCGCGGTTACGTGGCGGCAGTGCAAGGCGAGGGGCAGAGCGAGGCGTCCTCCGCCCGCGCCGACGTCCAGCACGGTGGTGTCGGGGCCGGCCATGTCGAGCACACGCTGCAGCGCGGCGTCCGGCTCGCGGTGGGGGTCGGCGCGGAAGGCGGACGCCCGCGTGCGCCAGAAGTCCGCGTCGGGCGGGTTCTTCTCCTGCGCTCTGATCGACTGGGCGTGGTGACTCTCCACCCTGCCCTTCCAGTCCTGTATGGCGTCCGGGGCGGCCACGGATGTACCTGCCTCACTACGCCTTCAGGGCGTCGTAGCAGAGTCTTGCCAGCGAGCCGATGAGATGCGCGGCGGCTGTGTGGCCGGGCCTGCCGTCGTCGAGATCGACGGGCACGTTCTCGGTGTAGGCGGTCAGCACGCAGAGAGGAGTGTCGCCCTGGAAGATGATGCCGGCGTCGTTGTAGTTGCGCGCGCCGGTGCCGGTCTTGTGGGCCACCCTGGCCTCGCTGGGCAGCATGGACGGCATACGGGTGTTGAGCTTCTGCCAGAGCAGGATTTCCAAGCCTACCTGACACAACTCGGTGGTGCAGCCGAGGCTGGCGGCGGCTTCCTCGTCGGTCGTGCCGCGCAGGATGAGCTCGAGGAGCAGTCCGACGTCGTTGGGCGTGGTGGCGTTGGAGGCGTCCACGGGATGGTTGCGGTCCAGGTTTCCGGGCGGGATGCCGTGCCTGTGGGCGGTGCCGACCATGCCTATCGACTGGCAGAGGGCGTTGACGTCGTCCAGGCCGACGAGGTCCGCGACGGTGCCGGTGCATGTGTTGTCGCTGACGATGATCATCATTGCGAGATGGTCGCGCAACGGCAGCACGAATCCGGGCTGGAGGTGCTGAAAGCAGCCGGAGTTGTTGTCCTGGTACTTGGCCTGGATCGGGATGGGCTGGTCGAGGGAGAGCCTGCCCTCGTTCACGGCCTTGAGAGCGGCCATCATTATGGCTATCTTGCGGGTGCTTGCGGACGGCACCACCACGGCGCCGTTGCGGTCGGCGGTGCGACCGCTCGACAGGTCCTTGAAGTACCAGCCGATGTGAAATGGCTCCTGCTCGGAGCGCTCGTTGAGCGAATCTACCAGCGTGTCTATGGCGGTCTGTGTAGCCATGGGTCACCTCCCGGAGTGCGGCGCAGCGGGTGCACCGTAATGGGGCCAATTATGGCAGCTTGGCGGTCGTTTGTCATTCGACGGTTGGCTTCAGGGCCTTTGCGGGTGATCGGAGATCATGACTGGCCGCGGCGGAGGACTTTGCCCGGACGGGCGGCGGTGTGCCTGCCCTGGTCGATTACCGGCACGCCATTTACCAGCACGTAGGGTATGCCGTCGGGGTGTTGGTGCGGGTCCTCCCAGGTGGCGTTGTCGATGACCGTCTCGGGGTCGAAGACCACCAGGTCCGCCGTCAACCCCTCCCTGACGAGGCCGCGGTCTTTCATGCCCATGCGCTGGGCCGGAAAGCCGGTCATCTTGTGGATGGCCTGCTCCAGGGTCAGGACGGCGGGCTGCTCGCGGACGTAGCGGCCCAGGATGCGCGGGTGAGTGCCGTAGAACCTGGGGTGGGGCAACGCGTCCTTGTAGGGGCCGTTCGGCGAGACGGCGTTGCCGTCGGAGCCTATCATCGCCAGCTCGTGGCCCATGAAGTAGCGGACGTCGCTCTCTATGCGATTGTGGACGAGCGTTGGGACGGAGCCGTTCTCTTCCTCCATCAGCTCGATGACGACCTCGGCGGGTTCGATCTCCCGCTCTTCCGATATCTCTATGATGTTCTTGCCAACGAGGTGTTGGTTGCCCTCCGTGTGGATGTAGGCCACGTACCAGGCATCCCACTGGGGCTCCAGTCCACCAAGCCCCGCGGCGATTTCCCGGCGGGCGCGCCGTCTTAGATCGGGGTCGCGCAGGCGCGCCATGAAGTCCTCGATTGTCCCCGCCTGGACCCAGAGGGGCATGAGCTGGTTGAAGCCCGCGCCTGCCGCAGTGTACGGGTACATGTCGTAGGTGATGTCCAGCCCGCCCTCGCGGGCCTTCACCAGGAGATCGACCATGGAGGGGCCTTCGCCGTACGCCCGGGGGTCGGTGATTGCCAGGTGGGAGAACTGGACCGGGATGTCGGCTCGCTGACCTATCTCGATGGCCTCCTCGATGGCCGACATGTGCAGGCCGTTGCCGACACGGGCGTGGGTGGCGTAGAAAGCGCCCTCGTAGTGCCTGATGGACTCGCAGATGGCCACTATCTCGTCCGTGGTGGCGTAGGCTGAGGGCGTGACCGATAGCCCGGTGGACAGGGAGAAGGCGCCCATCTCGACGGCCTCGGCGGCGAGTCGTTTCATCTCGCGCAGCTCGTCGGGAGTAGCGGGCCGATCCTCGATGGCCCCCGCGGCTATCTGCAGGGCGGCGTTGCCGACCTGGGGAGCCAGGTTGATGCTGATGCCGTTGGATTCGAGCGCATCGGCCCAATCGTCGAGCGTGCTCCACTCCCAGGTCGCGTCGCCGATGAGGGCCTTGCCTAGCTCGTCCTGCAGGGCTTTCGGGCCGCCCTTCCCTGCCGGGAAGGGTGAGTAGCTACAGTTTCCGGTGACCTCGGTGGTGACTCCCTGGTGGGCCTTGCTGTCGCCGCCGGGGTCATCGAAGAGGGTGACGTCGGAGTGGGTGTGCATGTCGATGAAGCCTGGAGACACCACGTGGCCGGTGGCGTCGATGCGGCGGGCGGCCTCGGCGTGGGCGAGGGAGCCTATGGCCTCGATCCGGCCGTTGGATATGCCAACGTCGGCACGGTACCGGGGCGAGCCGGCGCCGTCGACGATGTCGCCATTTAGGATCAGGATGTCGAATGCCACGCTTTTCCTCCTCAGATGCGGCCGGCAATAACGCCGCCAAGCTCGGTGGTGGAGACTACGTCGCCGCCGTCACCCGCGATGTCGGGGGTGCGGTAGCCTTCCGCGAGCACGCCGGATACGGCGTCCTCCACGGCGCGCGCCTCGTCCTCCAGTCCGAAGGAGTAGCGCAGCATGAGCGCCATGCTGAGGATGGTGCCGATGGGGTTGGCCACGCCCTGCCCCGCTATGTCGGGCGCGGTGCCGTGAATAGGCTCGTACAGGCTGACGGCGCTGCGCCTGCGGCGGCCGGAAGCGCCCGGCAGACCGGCGAGGCTGGCCGAGGGGAGCATGCCCATCGAGCCGGACAGCACGGACGCCTCGTCCGTGAGTATGTCGCCGAAGGTGTTCTCGGCGACGATTACATCAAAGTGGGCCGGGTTGCGGATGAGCTGCATCGCGGCGTTGTCGACCAGGACGTGCTCCAGCTCCACGTCCGGGTAGTCCGCCGAGACCTCGTCGGCGATCTCGCGCCAGAGCCGGGACGACTCGAGCACGTTGGCCTTGTCCACCGAGGTGAGCAGCTTGCGCCGCCCCCGCGCCAGCTCGAACCCGGCGCGCACGATGCGGACTATCTCCGCCTCGGTGTAGCGCAGGGTGTCCACGCCGCGCCTGCCGCGGGAGGTCTGCCAGCGGCGCTTGGGCTTGGCGAAGTAGAGGCCGCCGGTCAGCTCACGAACGACCACCATGTCCACACCTTCGAGCAGGTGCGGCTTGATAGGGCTGGAGTTGATCAGCTCCGGGTAGACCCTGACCGGCCGGAGATTGGCGAACAGACCCAGCATCTTGCGTATGGCGAGTATGCCGTCTTCGGGGCGGACGGCGGCGCTGGGGTCGTCCCACTTGGGGCCGCCGACAGCTCCGAACAGGATGGCGTCGGTATTCTCGCACAGTTCGGCGGTCTCGTCGGGGAGGGCCGTGCCGTGCGAGTCGATGGCGTTGCCGCCGACGCTGCCGTAGTTGAGGTCGAATGAGTGGCCGAAACGGCCCTCCACGGCCTTGAGGACCTTGGTCGCCTCGGCGACGACCTCGGGGCCAACGCCGTCGCCGGGAAGCACAGTTACCGAGTAGTTCATGGGTCTCCTTTGCAGATTGCCGGTTAGTCGGAGGGCGCGTGGACGCCCACGATGTTCTCGCTAATCAGCCGCGCGACGCGGTGGTGGTCGTAGCCCAGCAAATCCGTCAGTACGGACTCGGAGTCCTGACCGATTTCGGAGGCGGGCCGCCAGTGGCGCTTATCCAGGCTGTTGCCGGGTATCGGGTTGCCCTGGTAGCGTTTTGGGCCGAACTTGGGCTCTTCCAGTTCTACGAAGAAGTCGCGCGCGCCGAGGTGGGGGTCTGATAGCACCTGGTGGTTCTTGGCGACCAGGCCCGCCGGCACGCCCGCTTCCTGCAGGCACTCCATGGCCTCGCGGGGATCCCTGTCGCGCATCCAGGCCGCGATGGCGGCGTCGATGGCGTCCTCGTGCTGGCGGCGTCCGTCGGCGGTGGCGTACTCAGGCCTGTCCAGCGCTTCTGGGTCGTCCATGGCGCGGCGGAGCGCACGCCAGTCGCCGTCGGAGGTGACGGACACCGCGACCCAGTTATCGTCGCCGGACGCGGCGTAGGCGCGGCTTGGCGCGTGGCCGCAGAAGCGGTTGCCCGCCGGACGCGGCTGGCCGCCATCGACGGAGCGCGCCAGGAAATACTCGCCGAGGACGCTCACGGGGCTGTCGGACAGCGAGTGGTCGATGAACTGGCCGAGGCCGGTCTCGCGCTTGTGGGTGAGGGCGTTCATGACGGCGGCGGCCATGTTCAGCCCGGAGAGCGGGTCGGCGTAGGCCAGGCCGGTGGGCAGCGGCGGCTCGCCGGGGTAGCCAAGCATCGAGACGATGCCGGCCTGCGCCTCCGCCGCGGTGCCGAGGGAGGGATAGTTGGAATACGGGCCGGTCGCGCCAAAGCCGGACATCGAGCAGAGCACTATGCCCGGATTCACCTTGCTGAGCGACTCGTAGCCGAGGTTGAGGTTGGGCATGACGCGGGGCCGGAAGTTTTCCACCACGACGTCGGTTATGGCTACCAGGTCCAGGAAGACGTCGCGGCCCTCGTCGGTGTCGAGGCGGACGGCGAGGTTGGGCTTGTTGCGATTGAGCTCCCGGTCTATGAGGCTCAGACCCTGCTCGGCGGTCCTGGGATCGCTCACCCTGATTACGTGCGCGCCGAAGTCGGCGAAGATCCTGCCGCCGAGCGGGCCGGCCCATACCCTGGTCATGTCGATGACGCGAACGTCGCTCAGAGCGGAGTCGAACATCGGGGCGCTCACGCCAGTACCGCGTCCGTGTGCTCGCCCAGTAGCGGCGCGCGGGAGAGCTCCGGCGTGCCCAGGGAGGAGTGGAACGGGAACGAGGGGTAGGTGGCCGCCGGAGCGGACGGGTGATCGAGCCGCTGGAACATGCCTCGGTGTCGATACTGGGGATCGTCGAGCACCTCGCCCAGATCGAGGACGGGCGCGGTGACGAGGCCCCAGTCGCCGGCCGATTCGGCGAATAGCGGCGCGCGGGGGCGGTCTTTCGACCACTCGAGAATGATCTCGTCTATCGCTTCCGCGTTGGCGCGGCGCTTCTGGCGGGTATCGAAGCGGGGGTCCTTCTGCAGGTCCTCCCTACCCATCATCGTGCAGAGCAGGTCCCACTGCCACTCCATGGCGAGGCCCCAGCAGAGTTGGCCGTCGGCGCAGGGCAGAACGACGTTTGGATAGGTGGCAAACGGGCCCCGCCGCTCCCACCTGTGGCCGTTGCGGGTGCGTACGAGGCCTTCGTAGGTGTGCATGACGTAGGTGTACTGGTGGAGAGTGGCGACGGTCTCCAGCATGGTCAACTCAAGGAACCGGCCCTGACCGGTGCGCCCGCGCTCCCACAGCGCGAACTGGACGGCGGCGTAGGCGGTGAGAGCGGTGAGGTAGTCGGCCTGGCGTCCGGGCAGCGTGAGGGGCTCGCGGTCTTCCTCGCCGATCAGGTACATGAAGCCGCCGAGGGCCAACTGGACCATGGGGCTGGAGTTCCAGCGCGCGTACGGGCCGGACAGTCCGAATGGGGTGACACACAGCTCGACGAGACCGGGGTTGGCCGCCGTGAAGGTGTCCGTTGGGAGGTCGAGCCGTTCGCGGAGCGGGAGGGTCCAGTCCTCGATGAGCACGTCGGCGGAGGCGGTCAACGCAGACAGGCGGGCCATGCCTTCGGGTGTGCGCCAGTCGAGCAGCACGCTCTTCTTACCGGTGTTGTTGTAGAGGAACAGGGCGCTGGACTCGGGGCCGCGGTCGTCGGTGAGGAACGGACCTTCGCGGCGGGACCAGTCGCCGTCGGGTGGAAGCTCGACCTTGACGACATCGGCCCCAAACGCGGCGAGCATCCTTCCGCAGTGCGGACCGGCGACGCCCTCGGCGACTTCCACGACGGTCAGCCCCCGCAGGGACAGCGCGGTCAACTCGGCAGGTGCTCCTTTCGCTGGCGCGGCGGACAAGGTTTGCGAAGGACGCCGCGAGTGTCAGGAGGAATTTAACCGCAGGGCTGTGGGTGCGTCAACACGGGGGGAGGGGTGGACGGGAGCGCTACCTCTGGGGTCGGCAAAGAGTGTGAGGAGCTGCCTGTGGTCCGAGGGGAGAAACCTCCAAAAAACTGTTCCATTCCGTTTCATTTGTCTTGTTCTGGCTCGCTCCCTAGCTGGGCAGTCCGAATGTTCGGGACAGTTGCAGGACAGGGGCGGCACGGTTCAGGGCCCGAGGGCGGTGAAACGAGACGGAGGCGGGACAGGGTGTCGCGGGCGTCGACTGCGCCGACTGTGGTCGCCGATGTGTTGGGTTGGTAGGTCATGGGAGGGTAATAGCACGGATGTACGGACAAGTCAAGGCGGCTGGTGAAGTTCGAGTTGGGAGAGCCGAGGCCAAATGGAGTCTTACGGCGTGTAGGTGTTGGGCGGCGTGATTTTGTGGAATATGGAGTATTCGGAGACGACCTCGCGCTCGCCGTCGATGGGCGCCCACACGACGATGGTGTAGACGCCCGGAGGCACGTCTCCGATGTCGGCTTTCACGGAGAAGTAATTGCCACTGACCCTCATTTCGGAAGCCGTAATCCAGGGCACCACGAGGGAAGTGGCTTCCCGTTCCTGGCTCGCCTCATAGGCAGCTTGCCATAAATCGCGGGCCTCATCGTGGGATTGTGGCGCCGGAGCGGCAATGCTGATTTCATTCGGATCGGGGCATGGCTGATAGGTGACAGTGAAGGAGTTCTCGGGATAAAGGGAGTCACCGGTTAGCGGTGGTCGCAAACCCGCCACTAAACGTCCGTTATCATAGCAGTACGTTCGCGCGAGTTGACCCCTTGTGAGAGTACTGAGCGGCAGATCGTAGAATATCTGAACGCCCAAGTCATCCACGAAGTTGAAGGCGGCGCCGTTCTTCACCTCACCAGACAGCGCGAGAATTCGCCCGTTGATGACCGGCAGACTGTCGTACTCCACGTGGTGGCCTTCAAAGTGCTGGACGGCGCCAAAGTTGAAGCGGTCCCACGCCAAGCCGATGTTTACTTTCTTGTGAGTTGAGGCGAGTATGTTTCGGCGATGTCCGGGACTATCTATCCAGCCCTCCATCGCATCGCGAACTTCCAATTTGACGTCCCCGATGGGACTGTATCCGTCTGATTCTCCGATGCAGTAGCCCAAGCCGTGTATGTTCTCTCCGTTTGACTGGTAGCCGCCGGCGAGGCTGTATCGCATGTAGGGTTTCAGTCCGTCGATGCCCCAGTGAGAAGAGAAGCAGTGTTCGATGGCGAGTTCCGCGTGAAACTGGGCCGCGAAGTTTTCGCCAAGGACAACTGGGTGAAGGCCGGCGGCGGCGCGCTCCGCGTTGATCAACTCGAGCATGTACTGTTTAAGCTCAAGGTGACGCCGCACGGGCGAGTCTTGGCCGGTTGGTGTATTCGTCGGGGACGGGGTGCTGGTGGGGACGATTATCGGTACCGGAGTCGGCGCCTCGAACGCCACGGGAGTCGGTTCGGGTACCCGGGTGCCGGTCGGCCGCGCTATGGGAGTCGGCGCCTCGAACGCCACGGGAGTCGGCTCGGGTACCCGGGTGCCGGTCGGCTCACTCGTTGTCGTGGGTGGCGACCTGGAGTCGGCTGAGGTGTTGACACTGCCAGGCTTGCGGGCACAATGGTCGCGGTCCGCGTTAAGGGAGGAACGGTCGTCGGAGTGGGTGGGATCGGCGTCGCGGTGGGTGATGGCGCGACCTCGACCCGGGCCCCGACTGACTCCGGCACCGTGTTCTCGGAGTCTGTGGGCCCGTCGAAGAACTCGGCGAGTTGGGATTGCACGTGCGGGTTGGCGGCGACAGCGACGACCGCGATGATAACCGCTACGATCGCAATGGCGACCCAGGCTCGCCCACCGCCTCCGCCACGTGGCGTTTGTCCTCTTGGCGGACGGCGCGGAGGTGGGGGTGGGGAGGCACCGCGCGCGGACCTGCGGGGGCCTGCGCCGGTGCAGTCGGCGCATGTGCAGGCTGGGGGATGTCCGTAGTATGGGCGCACGCTAGGCTTCCTGTGGCGCTCTATCCGTTCGTGAGAGTATAGGTCATCGGCGGCGCTCCGTCAGCAAGCTCGCAAGCGATGCGCGCCGTGCGTTTCGGCCATTCCTCCGTTGACCGACTTGCCGCACCATCCTATCATGTAGTCGCGCGGCCGAGCGAAAGGAGGCGCATCATGACTCGACGATACTCACTCTCTTACGCACAAGACAACCTCTCCGACATCGTCCGGCGGATGGAGGAGGGCGAGCCGGTAGAGTTGACCGAAAAGGGCGAGGCGGTGGCCGTCCTGGTGTCCTGTGAAGACTTCAGGCGGTTCAAGCGCCACACGCCGAGTCGGCCAGCGGCCAAGGGCGACCTCTGGGAAGCTATACAGGAGTGGCGGTCGGAGCAAGATTTCGACAAGGTTAACTTCGACGATGTATTTGACAACGTGCGGGACAGGTCGCCCGGGCGGGAAATTGAGCTATGACGCTCCGCTACCTGGTGGACACGAACGTCCTTTCGGAGCCGACAAAGCGTGTACCCAATCCTGCAATTGAGGAGCGATTGGGAGCGAACATGCCAGAAATTGCAACGGCGGCGCCCGTCTGGAACGAACTGCTCTACGGACTGTACCGATTGCCCGTCTCGGCACGTCGGAGGGAGACGTCACGTTATATCTTTGAGACGCTTGGTCCGACGCTACAGATACTGGACTACGACCGGCGCGCCGCAGAGTGGCACGCCGCAGAGCGTGCCCGCCTGAGCCTGATTGGGCTGACTCCGCCGTTCGTGGACGGGCAGATTGCGGCCGTGGCGTTCACCAACGGCCTCACACTGGTAACCGGCGACATGTCCGGCTTCGCGAACTTCCGGGAACTTCAAGTCGAGAACTGGAGCGTGTAGCAGCCCGGCCGCGCCACCGCTTCCCCCTGACTTTTCCCTTCCCGAGGGCTTTCACACTCACCCATTCGGCAAGCTCAGGGCAGGCTCCTCGCCCTATCCCATCGAGGAAGAGGGGACGGTGGAGTACCCCGCGCGCCTAGCGGACGACTACGTTGACGAGGCGGCCGGGGACGTAGACGAGGCGGGCGACCTCCTTGCCTTCGACGTGCGCCTGAACGCGGCGGCTGGCCAGGGCGATCTCCCTGGCCCTGTCCTCTGTGACGTCGGCGGAGACCTCGATCTTGTCGCGCACCCGTCCGTTGACCTGCACCACTAGGGTGACGACCTCGTCCGCCGCCAGGTCGGGGTCCCACTCGGGCCACGACTGGCGGTGGACGCTGTACGCCCTGCCCGTCTGCTCCCACAATTCCTCGGCGACGTGCGGGGCCATGGGCGCGAGCAGCAGCAGGAGCTTCTCGATGGCGTCGCGCCAGGTGTCGGACGACACGGCGGCCTGCTCCCAACTCCGGTTGAGGGCGTTGGTGAACTCCATCAGGGCCGCTATGGCGGTGTTGAACTTGAACCGCTCCAGGTCTTCGCCGACACGGCGGACGGTCTGGTGGGTGAGCCTGGAGAGATCGCGCTCGGCGTCCTCGTCCACGGGGTGGGCGTCCAGGCCGTCGGGGTCGCGGCGGCTGATCTCCCAGACGCGGTTGATCCAGCGGGACATGCCGTTGATGCCGGTGTCACTCCACTCGCCGCCCCTGTCCCATGGTCCGAGGAACATCAGGTAGCAGCGCACGGCGTCGGCGCCCACGCTCTCCACGTACTCGTCGGGGGCGATGACGTTGCCGCGCGACTTGCTCATCTTCTGGCTGCCGGCGATGATGTGGCCCTGGTTGAACAGCCGCATGAAAGGCTCGTCGAAGTCCAGCAGGCCGAGGTCCCGCAGCGCCTTGACGAAGAATCGCGCGTACAGCAGGTGCATCACGGCGTGCTCGGCGCCTCCGGTGTACTGGTCGACAGGGTTCCAGGCGCGAACGGCCTCAGGGTCGAAGGCGTCCGAGTCATGGTTGGGGCTGGCGAACCTCAGGAAGTACCAGGACGAGTCGACGAAGGTGTCCATCGTGTCGCTCTCGCGCCTGGCGGCCTTGCCGCACTGAGGGCAGTCGGCCTCGATGAATCCCTCGTGGTACCTGAGCGGGGACTCGCCGGTGGGCCTGAACTGGGCGTCCTCGGGCAGCAGCACGGGCAGGTCTTCCTCGGGCACGGGGACTGCGCCGCAGTCGTCGCAGTGGATGATGGGTATGGGCGTGCCCCAGTAGCGCTGGCGCGAGATGAGCCAGTCCCTCATGCGATAGGCGACGGTTCGCTGTCCCCAGCGCTGCGCCTCTACGTGGTCGGCTATGCGCTGCCAGCCCTCGTCGCTGGGCAGGCCGTCGAACTGGCCGGAGTTGACCTGGATACCCTCGTCCAGGTAGGCCTCGTCCAGGTCCTCGCCGGACCAGCCGTCCGGGGCGATGACGACCTTGATCGGCAGGCCGTACTTGGTGGAGAACTCGAAGTCGCGCTGGTCGTGCGCGGGCACGCCCATCACGACGCCGGTGCCGTAGGTGAGCAGCACGTAGTCGGCCACCAGGATGGGAACGCGCTCGCCGTTGAGCCGGTTGACGCAGTAGGAGCCGGTGAAGACGCCGGTCTTCTCCTTCTCGGTGGACAGACGCTCCACCTCGCTCTGCCGCCTCGCCTGCTCTGCATAGGCCTCCACCTCGGCCTTATGCTCGGGCGTGGTCAGGCTCTCGACCAGGGGATGCTCAGGGGCGAGCACGACGAAGGTGACTCCGAAGATGGTGTCGATGCGGGTGGTGAACGTCTTGAGGACGCTCTCATCCAGGCCGTACTCGGAGATGTCGAACTCGATCTCGACGCCCTCGCTGCGTCCGATCCAGTTCTTCTGCATGGTGACGACCTTCTCGGGCCAGTCGATCTTCGAGTGGTCGAGCAGCTCGTCGGCGTACTTCGTGATGCGGAAGAACCACTGGTTCAGGTCGCGTCGCGAGACCGCGGAGCCGCAGCGCTCGCAGTTGCCCTGGTCGACCACCTGCTCGTTGGCGAGCACGGTGTTGCATGAGGGGCACCAGTTGGCGGGAGCGAAGGCGCGGTAGGCCAGCCCGGACTTGAGGAACTGGAGGAAGAACCACTGGTTCCACTTGTAGTAGTCCGGGTCGCAGGTGACGACCTCGCGGTCCCAGTCGTAGACCGGCCCCATCGTGCGCAACTGGCGACGCATGTTCTCGATGTTGCCCATCGTCCAGGTGTAGGGGTGGACGCCGCGGCTGATGGCGGCGTTTTCGGCGGGCAGGCCGAAGGCGTCGAATCCCATGGGGTGGAGGACGTTGTAGCCCTGCATGGCGCGGTAGCGGGCGTGGGCGTCAGAGGGCGACATGGCGTACCAGTGGCCGACGTGGAGGTCGCCGGAGGGGTACGGGTACATGGTGAGCTCGTACCACTTGGGGCGTGGGTCGTCGTCGGGCACGTCGTAGATGCCGTCCGCGGCCCAGCGGGCCTGCCACTTGGCCTCAACCTCGGCGTGTGCGTAGCGTACTTCTGCCTGGCTTGCCGTTGTCATGTCTTCGCGCTCCGTTCGGATATTGGGCTTGGCCTTCGAACAAAGAAAAAGCTCCCATCCACAAGGGACGGGAGCATAGTTTCAATGGGAAATCCCGCGGTACCACCCTAGTTGTCCGCCGGGCGATGCGGACCACCTCGAGGGGCTGTAACGGGACCACCGTCCCGCCCTGGGCGCGGATGCTTGAGGCGGGATGCTCCGGGGCGAGTTCGCGGGCGCGGGCTTTGCCGGTCTTCCACCGTCACCGGCTCGCTATGGCGCGCGGGGCCGCTACTACTCCCCATCAGGGCATGTGTAGAGTATGTGTGCTGTAGCTGAAAACGCTATCACAGGGGCTGGGGCGAGTCAAGCGCGTGGAGTTCACGAACCGCGCCCCAAGCGCAGCCCTTGGGCACGTCAACGGGCGGGAAATTTAAGCCGGCGCGCTGGTGAGGCCGATGGAGGTTATGCCGGCTAGGGCGACCGCCTCGTCCTCGTCGGGGGCGCCGCCACTGCATCCTACGGCACCGACTATCTCGCCGTCGCGGTAGACGGGTAGCGCGCCCTGGCCGGGGATCATGCGGCCGTCGAGCATGGCCATCAGGCCGCGCTGGACCGGGGACTGGGCGATTTCGGTCAGCTCGCCGCTGGGGCGCAGCCAGGCGACGGAGGCGACGGCCTTGCCCTGGCAGATCAGGACGCTGCGCCAGGGTGCGCCGTCCTGCCGGATCATGGCGATCAGGTCGCCGCGGGGGTCGACGACGGCGACGCACATCTTTAGGCCGAGCTCGTCGAGTTTGGCTTTGCAGCCGGCGATTATGGCTTCGGCGTCCGCGAGTGAGAGTCTTGCCATTGTGTTGCCTCCTGAGTTGTTGGTGATGAATTGACTTTCCGTGGGACGTTGTCAGTCAGGCACTAGCAGGCGGGGCCTTGGGTGTACTCGTCCGAGATCTTGCGGGGGACCCAGCGGCCGTCGCTGGCGGAGCCGAGGAGGCGGCCGTCTTCTACCATCACCTTGCCGCGCAGCAGCGTTGTCACCGGCCAGCCCTCGACGTGCCAGCCTTCCCAAATGCTGTAGTCCTCCAGATGGAGGTCGCTCAGCTCCAGTCGCTTGTCGATGGACGGGTCGATGATGGTGATGTCGGCGTCGCTGCCGGATGCGATGGCTCCCTTTCGGGGGTAAAGTCCGAATATCTTGGCCGCGTTGGCGGACGTTATGTCGACGAACCGTTGGAGCGACATGCCCTGCTTGACGACGCCGTCGGTGTAGGCGACGCCCACGCGCGTCTCGATGCCGTTGTGGCCCCCGGTGCAGTCGGCGACGGTCTTGTACTTGGTCTTGACCTCCCAGGTGGTGGACACGAGGTCGGTGGCGACAGTGGAGAGCGTGCCGTCGAGGAGGCCGCCCCAGAGGGCGCGGCGGTCGTTTTCGGACTTGAGCGACGGGTAGGTATGGTACTTCATGCCGTGGTCCTCGCGGTAGTTGTCGGCGTTGAAGCTGGCGTAGTTGTGCAAGGTCTCGCCGTATATGGCCAAGCCCTTGGCGCGAGCCTCCCGAATCGCATTGACGCCTTCGCGGGCGCTGACGTGGACGAAGTAGACGGGCGAGCCTTTCAGCTCGGCGAGCCGGATGGCGCGGCGGAAGGAGACGTCCTCGGAGATGTTGGAGTGGATCAGGTGCATGTTCCACCAGTCCCACTGGTCCCTTTCGGGCGCGAGCGAGTAGTTGTAGTGGACCATGTCGTCGTCTTCGGAGTGAATCAGCAGCATACCGCCGTGGGGCGCAATCTGGTCCATGATGGCCGCGAGCCTTCCGAAGTCGGTCTTGTTGTCCTGCATTCCGGGGCCTGGCGGCCGGATGCTGGTGGTGAATATCTTGAAGCTGGCGTAACCGGCCTGGATGAGCTCGGGTATCTGGCCGATGGCGTCGGTGCCCGCGCCGTTGGTAAAGATGGGGTGGTAGGAGTAGTCGGTGTAGGCGTTGCCCTGCCAGCGTTCGGCGGCTTCGCCGAGGGCGTGGTGCAGGTCGTGGCCCGGCACCTGGTTGGCGAAATCGAGCACGGTTGTGGTGCCGCCGTAGATGGCGGCTTTGGAGACGGGCTCCGCGCCGGAGCGTTCGGGCTGGCGTGGGCCGCCGATGTGGGCGTGGGGCTCTATGCCGCCCGGGACGACAATCTTGCCGGTCGCGTCGATGACGCGCGCGCCCTCGGTGCCGAGCACGCCGCGTTCGGTTACCGCCGCGATGCGCTCGCCCTCCACGGCCACGTCCCAGTCGCCGACTCCTCCCGGTGTAACCACTGTGCCGCCTGTAATGATCACGTCCACCATTGCGAACCTCCTCTACTGGTCAGTTTCCGAAATCGTGCCACGGTTCGTACACTTGCAGGGGCGTGTCGTATGCTATCCGCACCGGATGGCGCGGATAGCCTGAGTTGGTAATGCCGAGGCAGTGAAGGTCATTCCCCGATTCGCTCAGCAGCCGCGTCATTCTGCGCACCCTGCCTCGCGTGCCTTTCGCCTTTACGAGTCTCTCGGCAGGGTTGCCGTAGGCCAATACGATAAGCTCCGAACCTGCCGCCGTTTCCAGGACTATGCTCGTGTTTTGGCGGCGTACTCGCCTGGGCTCGGGCAGCGCATCCCAGAGGTTGGCCGGATGGGTGGCTCGGTAGGGCGACAGGTTGACGGCGTGCATCAAGCCGTAGCCCCAGCGTTTTGCGAATCCCCTGCACTTCCTGATGGTGGGATCGTCCCGGGATTCGTCGGCTTTAGACGGGTTCAGCATCAGGAACATGACCGCGCCCTCCCCACCGCCGATTCTCCGCGTAAGGCGATAGCGGTAGCGCCGGTCGGCTGAGAAGACCGCGCCGCCTTCGAGCTCTTCCATCGCCCTAGCCCCGCTCCAGACGTTGGACGACGGCGTCGCCGACCTCCTGGGTGGTGGAACTGCCGCCGAGGTCCGGAGTGATAGTCCCGCCTATCTCTATGGTGCGGAGCACGGCGCGCTCGATGGCCTGCTGGGCGTCGGAATGGCCCAGGTGGCCGAGCATCATGGCGCCGGACAGGATGGCTGCCATGGGGTTAGCGATGCCCTGCCCGACTATGTCGGGGGCGCTGCCGTGCACCGGCTCGAACATGGACGGGAAGCGGCGCTCGGGGTCGATGTTGCCGCTTGAGGCGAGGCCCATGCTGCCGGTGATGATGGCGCCGATGTCGGTGAGTATGTCGCCGAACAGGTTGCTGGCGACGACCACGTCGAATGATTCGGGTCGGCGCACGAAGTCCATGCAGGCGGCGTCTATGAGCAGCGACTGGGTCTGGATGTCGGGGTAGCGCTCTGCGACGGCGTCGAAAGCCCGGTCCCAGACGATCATGCCGTAGCCCTGGGCGTTGGACTTGGTGATCGAGGTGACGTGCCGGTCGCGGTCGCGTCTGCGGGCGAGCTCAAAGGCGTAGGTTATGACGCGCTCGCAGCCGCGGCGGGTGAAGACGCCGGCCTGGATGCCGACCTCTTCGGGGAAGCCGGCGTACTGGAATCCGCCCACGTCGGCGTACTCGCCCTCGGTGTTCTCCCTGATGACGACCATGTCGATTTCGCCTGGGGACTTGTCGCGCAGCGGCGACCGGACCCCGGGGTAGAGCACGCTGGGTCGCTCGCAGACGTACTGGTCGAAGGTGCGGCGAATCGGCAGTAGCAGGCCGTTGAGGGTGACGTGGTCCTGGATGTCGGGGTGGCCGACGGCTCCGAGGTAGATGGCGTCCGATTCGGACAGCCTGTCAAGCGCGTCGGCGGGCATCATCTCGCCGTGCTCGAGGTAGTAGTCGGAGCCCCAGGGGTATTCTATGAAGTTCCAGTCTATCTCGAACAGCCTCCCCGCCGCCCGTAGCGCCTTGAGACCTTCTTCGATGACCTCGACGCCTACGCCGTCGCCCCTGATTACAGCGATGTTGTAGCTGGCCACGGTTGCCCTCCCGGTTGGATGGGGCAAGTGTAGCGGTATGAGGCGACGAATGCCACCTGAGACGGCGGCGAGATACTGAGACGTCACCCCCATCCTAACCTTCCCCATGCGAGGGGGAAGGGACTGTCGACGCTTGTTGCACGTCCGCCAGCCATCGCGCCGTTGCGCGGGGGGAGCGCAGACGCACCACGCGCAGGTGGGCGTACTGGGGCTGGGCGAGTTCAGGCGGCAGGGCGCGCCGCCGTCGCCAGTGGGACTTGACCGCCCACCAGAAGAGGGAGTGGCGGGTGAAGAAGTGGCTGAAGAGGTTCTCCTTGTTGCCGTTCCAGAGCGTCTCGCGCAGGATGCCGCGTTTCAGGGTGCGGAGGAGGAGGCGCCAGAACACGAGGCCGAATGTGTAGTCGAGCCACACTATTGCCGTGGCCCTGGTCCACACGACGTCCCGCGTAACCCTGTAGTTGCCATCGGCCACCCAGCCTTCGCCGCTCAGCGCGTGGTCGAGGAGGCGGCGAAACTCGTCGTCCGGGGTCTCGGTCCAGTTGGGGCCGTGGCGGTAGGCGTCCATTTCGACGTGGGGCACGCCCTGGGCCTGGGCGAGGTCGCGGGCGAGGGTGGTTTTGCCGGAGCCGGTCGTGCCGATTACGACGACGCGGCGGAGGTGGGCGGGTAACGTCACAGCGAACCCGATGGGTGAGCTAAGCCATGTTCATTACGGAAATCAGCCGGCTATTGACCGGGTCGATTCCCAGCCCGAAGATCTCCAGGCTTACCGCGCCCAGTAGTGCCGGCTCGCCGTCGTTGCAGAATGCGACCGGCGTCACGATAGATTCTCCGGCCAGGCGCATCCTGGTGTAGCCCAGTGGCCTTTCCAGTTCGCTGCCGTCGGCTATCGTGAACGGCCTGCTGGTTTCGGGAACGACACCCAGCCGATTCAGCAAGGATTCCGGCAGGGTCGTGTGCGTAGCGCCCGAATCCACCAGGACTCGGACGATCTCGTATCGCTCGCCCTGTGGGTCGCCAATCTCGGCGTCTACGTAGAAGATTCCCATATCAGGCCTCGCTCGAGCGCATTATAGTGGAAAGGGGGCGGTTGACAGCGGATGCGATACAGCGGAAACCTAGATCGAGTGCGTTGCAATCATGCTCGTGACCGGAACGAGACGACGGTTTAACGTGTCGATGCCGAGCCCGAAGATCTCAAGCGTCACGGCGCCGAGGAGTGCTGTCGTCCCTTCGTCCCAGAAGACGACGGGAGAAATGCTATCTCTTCCGTCCAGACGGACCCAGGTCTGGCCGAAACCCCTGGTGATAATTCTGCCGTCAGCGACCTGGAAGTTCCGAGTGTCGTGCGGCTCGACGCCCAGCCCTTCGAGCACAGACGCAGGCAAGATTGTGTAGGCTGACCCGGTATCGACCAGCGCACGAACGGACTCAAACCGCTCGCCCTGCGGGTCGCCAACTTGTACGTCGACGTAGAAGATCCCCATATCATCAGGCCTCCCTGGACGCATTATAGCGCAGCGGCGGGTTACGCGGCGGCCAGGGTTTCCAGTTCAGCGTCACGTTTGATTCGCCGCCCGTCATCTCGAGAGCTTGGGAACGCTCGACTTTGCCAAACGAGCTGCTGCTACCATTGCTACACCGGAACTCCGTTACATGCCGGCCGTCCCCTATCAGCCTTGGTACACTTACCACCTCACGGAACCCGCCGGAGACGACGGAATCCACCAACTGAGTCATCTCCTCTATCATTTCGTCGGCGGTATCGTCACAGGCGTCGCAACCGCAAACTGGAAGCCACTTTGTGCACCAATAGCCGAACTTGACAACTAGTCCGGGAAAGTCCGTGAAGGTCACGGCGATTGGGGCGCAATCCGGGTCGTTCGGGACAAGCCGCACGGAAGGGCGCGCTTCGCTTACATTCTCCAGTTCAGCGTCGGCGTCGCAGCCATCGAAACGCTTGACCGCGAACTCTCGCTCCAGCCGGTCTAGCAACTCTATCGCGGCGTCGTGTACGGGCTGAAAGCGTTCCGGGTTGGTTACGCGGGAGTACGCCTCTTCCGGCGGCCCCTCCATTCCCCATCTGTCACCCATGTCCTTGTCTCCGTAGTCTATCTCTCTGCTTTCAGCCCTCCACCGCGGCGAACGCGCGCTCCGCCAGCAGCCGGACGTCCTCCGGGGGCCGGGCTGCTGGCGAGTCGCCGTGCTGGAGGGGCCCGCCGTCCGCGAGTTGCTCGCGGGAGACCCACACCCAGCCGGGATTGAGCGGCCCGTCCGGCCCCACAAGTCGGCAGAAGTAGATCATGTCGATGTGGTGGTGGAAGCCGTCGACCGGGTCGTGAATGTCCTCGACCATGATGGTGAATGGCGGCTCGACCTGATGCGGATAGTCCAGGGCCAGCGGCTGCGCGAGTCTGACGACCTCGGCCTCCACGCCGGTCTCCTCGAGCACCTCGCGGACCACCGCCTGCACGGGGTCCTCGTTCGGCTCCACGTGGCCGCCGGGCGGCAGCCACGCGCCGACCTTGGGGTGCCAGTGCAGCAGCACACGGCCAGCGTGCACCACGAATCCGGTCGCGGTGAAGTGGCGGGTCAGCTCCGGCAAGGTTAGTCCTTAGCGGGCGCGGGCGGGCTGTCGGACGGCTGGCGCTGGGACTGGTAGCGCCTGGCGCGGCGCACCAGGTACCAGACGACCACGGCGGCGATCAGCCAGATGGGGCTGAATATCACCAGCCAGATGAGCAGAGTGGACAATCCCTGTAGAAGCTCGGTCAGCGCGCGCGTCGCGTCCTTGCCGTCCTCGCCCGGGCTCCATCCGCCCACCGTCCAGCCGAGCGCCTGCCCCACGTACACGCTGGTCTGGGAACCGGCCTCGATGTCTCCGGCCTCGCTCGACGCGGTTACGGTCAGCGTAACGTCGTAGGGCCTCGGCCTGTGGTTGTCGTAGACGTGCGTGGCGGACGCGGTGGTCTGACCCTCGCTCAGCTCGCCTGTTACGGGCGATGAACCGTCGCCGAAGTCCCAGGCATAGGCCACGTCGGTCAGTCCTGCGGGCCGCGTGAATGAGCCGCTGACCTCGAATTCCTCGCCCTCGGTGACGCTGAACGCCTCGCCGGCGAACACCTCGATGTTGGGAACTCTGGTCACGGAGACAATCAGCGTGTCGGAGCCTTCGGCCACGCCCGCGTCGCCCGTGCCGGTCAGCTCCACGGTGGCGATGAAGGGCGAGTCGCGCTCGTTCTCGTACACGTGGGTGACGGTAGCGGTGACCTTGGAGTTGCCGTCTACGGTGGGGGCGACCCTGTGGCCGGTTACGACGCCCGTGCCGTCGCCGAAGTCCCAGGTAAAGGTGAAGTCTTCAATGCCATCGGGCGGGGTGAAGGTGGCCCGGAACCTGGCGATCTCTCCCACGCTCACGGTCTGGTCGACGCCGCCGTCGACTCGCATGTCGAAGGGGGCGAGGCGGAGATAGACGTTCAGCAGCGAAAAGGCGGAGGTCTGCTCCAGGTAGGCGACGCGACCCTGGATCACCTCCATCTCTTCCTGCACCCACACAAGCTCGCGCTGGACGTTGAGTGCGTCTTCCACCTTCTCGGCCCGATCGAACAGCGCCAGCAGCGCGTTCTCCGTGGCCTCCAGGTTGCGCAGGCGGGACTTGAGGTCCACGTACTCGTCGGTCACGTCCTGGCTGTGGGCGACTTCGTAATCGACCTCGGTAGCCAGTCGGCGGAGCCTGTCGATCGCGTCGTCCAGCGATCCGGCCGGCACCCGCACGTACACGCTGCCCTGGTGCTTGACGGTGTGGTCGGACCCCACCAGCCAGCCGCCCATATCCCGCGCGATGTTCGTCGCGGCCTCGATTGCCGCCGTCACGTCCTCCACCACGATGCCCATGTCCACGGTGCGGACGATGATGCGCTGCTGGGCCACCAGCGACGCCACGGGCCTCTCGCTCGACTCGCCGACGGTGGCAGCGGGGGCGGCGGGCGCCTGCGCTGCCATCGCGGGCGCGGGCGTGGGCGCAGGTTGCGCCGCTATGTCCGCGGCGCTCTCTGCGAACGAGTCCCTGGCCGCCAGCGCCTGGGTAGTAATGCCGGACGGGCCCGGATTGCCCGGCGAGCCGGGCAGGCCGGGGGCGTCCAAACCGAATGACTCCTCGAAGAACTCGCCCTCCTCGTCACTCGCGCCGCAGGCGGCGAGCACGGCGGCAAGGGCGGCCATCGCCAACAGCAGAATAACCAGTCTGTAGCCGAACATTGGCGGGTCTCCTTCCAACTGCCGCAAGCCGCGTCGGGGTGTAGCGGGCAGCCTGTCTTCGCATTATACCACTCCGCTCTACGGCCACCGCCCCCACCGCGCGGACCTCTCACCAGATGATACGCGCGCGGCGGCCAAAAGGTTCCAGGCGGCCCGCGCCTCTGCCGCTCCGGGGCAACCACAGCAGTCGCTCCTACACTGGGTGACGCAAGTCGGCGAGGGGTATTGACTCTGTTAGAACGTGCGTACTACTATCGATCCAGACCCCCGTGACGCCCACGGCGGCAGACGAACGGAACAGGAAAGGAGACGGCATGGACAGACAGACGCGCACGGCGGCCGCGGCCATCATCGGCAGCGCCGCCGTGGACGCCAACCGATACCGCGTGACCATCGCGGCCAACGAGGAGGCGCGACAGCCTCCGACGCTCGACTTCGACGGGCTTTCGCTGGACAACTACATGCTCAACCCGGTGGTGATGTGGGCGCACGACGTATCGGGGCGCTCGCCCTCCGGCGGGCTGCCCATCGGCAGGACGCTGGTGCTGGCCAAGACGGACGCGGGCCGGCTGGTGGCGGAGTTCGAGTTTCTCAGCGACGACCCGTTCGCGCGGCGCGTGAAGAACGCCTGGGACAAGGGCTTTCTGCGCGCGGCCTCCATAAGCTGGCTGCCCATCGAGACCGCGCCGGCGCGGGACGGCGGCTACCGCGACACGCGCTCCGACCTGCTGGAGTGGTCCATCGTACCGGTCCCGTCGGACCCGGACGCGCTGCGAGAGAGCCACGCGAGGCTGCTGGAAGAATTTCTGGGCGACGCCCACATTCCATTTCAAAGCAAGCAAAACACGCTCAAGGAAAGGAGAGCAAGAATGGCAACCACAGACATGGAAGCAATCAGGAAGGACCTGGCTGAGATCAACGGATTCGTGCGAGAGCGCATCGACCCGGTGTCCTCGGAGGTGGGGCTGCTGAGGGAGGAGATGGACCGGCTGGGCCGGGAGGTCGCCGACGTTCAGCAGCGCGACCGGACGAGGCGGCGCGACGCGCTCGCGAGGCTGGTCGAGCGGACGCCCGGCCACCACGTGGAGGAAGGCCCCTACGCCGGCATGGACATTCTGGACCTGGCGCTGGTTAGCCGCTTCGCCCGCTCCCAGCGGCGCGAGAGCTTCGGCCCGGCGTGGGTCGAGCGCGCCGAGGAGGCCAGGCGAGCGCTGGCGCGCGGCATCACCGCCGCGGACGTCCAGGCGTCCCACCAGGAGGCGGCGCGCAGGCTGGAGTCGTGGTTCACGGTGGACTCCAAGCCGACGGGCCAGTACGAGGGATTCGGGCGCGGGCTGCTGCAGTCTATGACGCGCGCCGCGATGGACAGCACCACGGCCGGCTACGGCGACGAGCTGGTGGCCACCCTGGAGGCGCGGGAGCTGTGGCTGGACGTCAACCTGCAGACGCTGGTCGCCCCGCTGGTGCCGACGTTTCCCATGCCCTCGAACCCGTTCGACGTGCCCACGCAGCTCGGCGACGTGAGCTTCTACCCGGGCACCGAGAACGTGGCCGCGGCGGACACCAGGCTGAGCACCGGCAAGACCACGCTCACGGCCCACGAGCTGGTGGGCCAGGCGCCGTACAGCTTCACCCTGGAAGAGGACGGCGTGATCGCCATGCTGCCTGAGATCAGGGCCGGGCTGGTGCGCAACGTCGCGGAGACCCTGGACGACATCATCCTCAACGCCGACGCCACCGCGCAGAACAGCATCAACGCGGACGGAGAGACCATCTCCGCCTCGAGCGCGGGCAAGGCGCAGTGGCTCATCGGCTACGACGGCCTGCTGCACCTGCCGCTGGTCGACAACCCGGGCCAGGCCAACGACCACGGGGACGCCGTGTCCGACGACATGTTCAACGAGTTGCGCGCCAAGCTGGGCAAGTACGGCGTGCGGCCCTCCCAGCTCGCCTGGGTGATGGACGTGAACACGTACATACGCGCCCAGGGCATCTCGCAGTTCAGGACGATGGACAAGCTTGGGCCCAACGCCACGCTGCTGACCGGGATGCTGGGCGCCATCGAGGGAATTCCCGTCATCGTCTCGGAGCAAATGCGCCTGGCGGACGCGGACGGCAAGGTCACCGATGCCGGCAACGACACCGACACGGGCCGCGTGCTGCTGTTCAACCGGACGCAGTGGGCGCAGGGCTTCCGACGGCAGCTCAACATCGACGTGGACAGGGACCTGCAGAAGCGGCAGACCGTGGTAACAGTGAGCTTCCGCCACGCGCTTACCGAGCGCAGCGGCTCTCGGTCCACTGCCACGCACACCGCGCTTCAGTACAACATCACCGGCGTCGCGTAGCCACACAATATCCCTTCCCCCTCGATGGGGGAAGGTTAGGATGGGGGTGAAGACAATGCCAAATTCTTACGTTTCGCTCGACGCTCTGAAGGGCGCGGGCGTGCTGAACATAACCGGCGACGAGCACGACGAACGGCTTCTCGCCGTCGCGGAGACTGCCAGCCGCGCTGTGGACCGCTACTGCAACCGCTCGTTCTACGTGCTGAGCGCCGCCAGGAGATTCGACGGCGCCGGCGGGCCGCGCCTGCTGGTGCCCGACCTGATCTGCGTGAACCGCGACGGCCTGCGAACCGACGAGGACGGCGACGGCCGTCCCGACACGGTATGGCCGACGAGCGACTTCCGGCTGCTGCCCGCCAACGCCGACCCGGACAGCGGCGGCAATCCGGCGTCACGTCCCTACACCGCCATCGAGGCGGCGGGCGATCGGACCCGCTTTCCCGCCGGTCGCGGCAGCGTGCGGGTCAGCGGCAAGTGGGGCTGGTGGCGGCGCCTGCGCCTCGCGGGCACAGCGGATTCGGCGGTGTCCGAGGCGGTCGATACGTCGTCGCTCGAGCTGGCCGACGGCTCGGAGGTGGGGCCGGGCCAGACGATCCTGGTAGGCTCCGAGCAGATGTACGTGGAGGCGCGGCGGGCCAACACGCTGAACGTGCGGCGCGGCGTTAACGGCACGGCCAGGATGGGCCACGACGCGGGCGCGCGGGTGTCCGTGTTCGAGTACCCGCTGCCGGTGTCCGAGGCGGCGCTGACGCTGGCGGCGATCCTGTGGCGCCGGGGCAGCAGCGCATACGAGGCCCTGGACCCGGCGAGAGGCGGTTCGCCGGCGGGCATGGACCCGCTCGCGGCGCTGATGCTGGCGCCGTTCCGCAAGCCCGCCGTGGGGGTGGGCGTGTGATGGACGGCGACGTCTTGGCCGCGCGCGACGGCCTCGCCGAGATGCTGGCCGCGGTCCCTGGCCTCAGGGTCGTCGACCACCCGTCGGAGGTTGCCCCGCAGGTCCCGGCGGCGCTGGTGGCCTACGAAGGACGCGACGCGGTGGAGACGCTCGGCGCGAGCGTGTCGGCGGGGCGATTCCGGGTGACGCTGCTGGTCGCGTCCGCCGACCGCGGCCAGGCTTACGACACCCTGTACGGGCTGGCGTCCGCGACCGGGACCGAGGGCATCGAGGCGGCGGTGGCCGCCGATCCGACCTGGGGCGGCAGCGTCGACCACGGCCATCTCGAGTCGGTCGGCAACGTCGGGGAACGGCGGATTGGGGGCGGGCGCTACGTCGCGGCCGACTTCCACTTCCGCTACCTCAAGCGCGCGCAAGTCGATTGACGCCCGTTCGGGCGGGTTGCTATAATCGGCGCACGGTGCGGCGCGCCAGTGCCGCTACACGCACGGTGGGGATATAGCTCAACAGGGAGAGCGCGGCGTTCGCAATGCCGAGGTTGGGGGTTCGATTCCCCCTATCTCCACCAGATTCGCGCCCCCGTACCCCGAAAAAAGCGTCACTCTCCCGCGCCACCCGTTCCCATCCGTGTTCCACCCATTCTCATCCGCGCCCCACCGGTCCCCATTCGTGCGCAATTTCTCCCCACCAACCCGCCCCAACCGCGCAACTTCGCCAACCCTCTTGATTCTACAGCACACACGTGCTATTTTTCTACTTACAGCCTATCCGATAAATCCCTTCCCCCTCGCAGGGGGAAGAGCCTGCCCTGAGCGTAGTCGAATGGGTTAGGATGGGGGTGACAACGAGGACGCCACCTCTCGTCCCCTCTCCCTTGATGGGAGAGGGCTAGGGTGAGGGTGAAAATCGGGGTGAAGACACCGTCCCGTCCTGCCACATTCCGCGCAATGCGCGTGACGAACCTTAACAACCTGGCTCACAGAAAGTGACAAAACCATCGGCCCGCCCAGCTACGAAATGTGCGGAATATAGCAGAATTGAGCAGATTTTTGGGAGGGCCACTCCCAAAGTCCCCTCTCCCTTGATGGGAGAGGATTAGGGTGAGGGTGAAAGTAGGGGTGACGATGCAGCCGCGATTATGGTCGTGTAGAATGCGGGCCACCGACTGGCGAGTCTACACACGAGGTAAAGCCGCAATGCCGACCGTTGGGAGAGTCGCAGCCACAAGAGGCGCTTTAGCCGGAATCCGGGTCCTCGACTTCACGTGGGTTCGAGCGGGGCCTTGGTGTACCCGCTGGCTGGGAGCGCTGGGCGCTGACGTGATCAAGGTCGAGTGGCCGCAGAGTCCGAGCACCCGGGGCGCCGTGAACCTCACCGCCCGCTACACGACACCCAACGGCTTGCCGATAAACCTGAACACCAACGGCCACTTCAGCGACACCAACGCCAATAAGCGAAGCATCACCATAAACACCAAGTCCGAGCGAGGGATCGATCTCATTCGCCGCCTGGTGAGCGTCTCAGACATCGTCATCGAGAACTTCGCTCACGGGGTCCTGGAGCGGTGGGGGCTCGGCTACGAGGACATGAGAAGGCTCCGGCCCGACATCATCTACCTCTCGATGTCCGGGTTCGGGCATACGGGGCGGGACCGGGGATACAAGACGATGGGGCCTATTGCCCAGGCCCTGTCCGGCATGACGCACCTGTCCGGACTGCCGGGCGAACCGCCCGCCGGTTGGGGCTGGTCGTACATGGACGATACCGGCGGCATGTTCGGCGCCATATACGCCCTGAATGCCCTGTATCACCGCAACGTCACCGGCGAGGGGCAGCACGTCGACAAGTCCCAGTGGATCAGCGGAGTGGCCCTCAACGGCCCGGTGTTCTTGGACATCCAGGCCAACGGACGCACAACGAACCGGGAGGGGTACCCGCCGGGCAACCGGAGCCACTGGCCCGGCACGCCCCTGGTGAACAACTACAGGGGCAGGACCGCCGCGCCCCACAACGCCTACAGGACCAGCCCCGGCGAGTACAACGACTGGTGCGCCATCGCCTGCCTCTCCGACGAGGAGTGGCGAAGCCTGGTGGGTGTGATGGGCTCCCCTTCCTGGGCCGCCCACCGCAAGTTCGACACCCTGGAGGGCCGCCTGGAGCACCAGGAGGAGCTGGACCGCGGCATCGAGGCGTGGACCAAGACCCTCGGCAAGTACGAGATCATGGAGCGGTGCCAGGCGGCGGGGGTGCGCGCGATGCCCGTCCAGAGCAGCCAGGACAGGGTGGATAACGATCCACAGCTTCGATACCGGGAGATATACAGACCGGTGGAACATCCGGCGCTGGGTAACTGGCCCCTCCAGAACGCCCCGTTCAAGCTGTCGGAGACGCCGGCGGTCAACAGCCGGCCAGGCCCGCTGATCGGCCAGCACAACAGCGAGGTGTTCGAAGACCTGTTGGGCATAAGCCGCCAGGAACTGGGTCAAGGCCTGGGGGACGGCACCTTCTGGCCGAAAGACCTGAGCATGGACCCCTATCCGTATCTGAAGGAGATGATGGACTCGGCCTCGCCCGTAGAGTGGACCGGATTCGAGGCCGAGCCGAATACCGTCCCGGCGCCAACGGGGACCCGGTCCCCGGACCCGGCGGGCGCTTACGCGGGCTTGCGCGTGCTGGAGCTTGCCGACGAGACGGGCCAGTGGTGCGGCAAGCTTATGGCCGACTTTGGGGCGGACGTCATTAAGGTCGAGCCGCCCGGCGGAGAGACCGCCCGGACGGTGGGCCCATTCTACAAGGATGTGCCCAACCCGGACCGGAGCCTGTCTTTCTGGCACTACAACACCTCCAAGCGGGGCATCACCCTGGACCTGGAAACCGAGGATGGCCGGCTGCTCTTCCGGCGGCTGGCGGAGAGCGCGGATGTGATTCTGGAGACGTACCGCCCCGGCTACATGGCCTCATTGGGGTTGGGGTACGAGGACCTGAAGAAGGACAATCCCGGCCTGATAATGTGCTCACTGACGCCCTTCGGTCAGCGTGGGCCGTGGAAGGACTACCTGACCAGCGACCTGGCGCACCTGGCCGCCGGCGGGCAGATGGCCTCCTGCGGCTACGCCGAGGACGACGTGCCCGGCGCGCCGCCCATCGCTCCCGGCGGGGGGCAGTCCTGGCACATCGGGAGCCACTTTGCATGCATAGCCATTGGGGCCGCGCTGATGCACCGGACGGCGACCGGCGTGGGGCAGTACATCGACGCCTCCGTCCACGACGCCTGTGTCCTGACAACCGAAGCGGCGGTGAACCTGTACATCTACGGCAAGAAAGTAGTCCGGCGCCAGACCGGCCGCCACGCCTCTCCGACGCCCACCCAGACGACGCAACACAGGTGCGCGGACGGGAAGTACGTCAACGTCGCCGCTGAGATACAGCACCGGCTGACCTCGAACCGCCTGGATGTGCTGGGGGAGTGGATGGACGAAGTTGGACTGTCGCGC
This sequence comes from Dehalococcoidia bacterium, assembly GCA_965203135.1. Classification (GTDB taxonomy): domain Bacteria; phylum Chloroflexota; class Dehalococcoidia; order Lucifugimonadales; family CATOSD01; genus CATOSD01. The sequence continues at coordinate 468,859 of CBDBBO010000001.1, forward strand.
GACCTTCTGGATGAGAAGGTGCGGCGCCCCGACGCCATAACCGATAACGAGCTGTTCCTATATCTCATCGAGAACGTCACCCGCGACGAGGTCTATCGCGGCGGGCAGAAGCGCGGCTTCAACATAGGGGCGGTCTGGTCTCCCGAAGAAGTGATGAAGGACCGGCACCTCGAGGATCGCGGGTTCTGGGCAGAAGTGGAGTATCCGGAGGTGGGCGAGAGGTTCCGGCACCCCGGTCCCGGCGCTATCTTCAACGGCTCGCCCTGGCGAATCTCCAGGCGGTCGCCCCTGGTCGGGGAGCACAACCAGGAAGTACTGTGCGGGGAGCTGGGCCTGACCGGAGCGGAGCTCGCGACCCTGGCCGAGAGGGGCGTCGTCTAGGGACGCCTCTGTCCAATTGTCGCGCCGTTCGCCGCTCTGATACAATTTCGCAAATTCGGACCGGGGGTAGTGCATGACGTCGTATGCTCAGATACGGAGCTTCCGCTGGGGGGACATCGAGGACTACAGGCGGCTGTTCAACGACGTCAGCGGGATCACGGGAACCGATAAGGAGTACGACTCAGAATACATGCGGCAGTTCCTGTCGCTCCCCGCCTGCGACCCGGAAGAGAACTGCTTCGTCGCCGAGCACGATGGCCGGCTGGTCGGCTTCTCGCTGGTAACGCCCGAGCCGCCCCTGGACCGCGTGGTGGCCAGCAACGGGGTGCTGCCCTCCCACCGCAATCGCGGCACCGGGCCGCTCCTGCTGAGCGCGTGCATCGAGCGGGCGCGCCAACTGGACGTTTCGCTCATTCACTCCGAGACGCCCGCCCACAACGCCGCGTCACACCACGTCCTCGAATCCGAAGGGTTCTATCCCGTCAAGCGATTCTGGCAGATGCGCTGGCAGCACGACGACCTCCCGCCGCTGGCTCTGCCCAGCGGCTTTTCTCTGAGGTCATTCAGGCTGTGCGAGGACGAGCCGACTTTGACCGCGCTGCAGAACGAGGCCTTCGGTCTCAACTGGGGCTTCTCGCCGAACACCGTCGACCAGATAAGCGCCCGTGTCCGGGTGAAGCGCTGCGACCCGGAGGGTATCGTGTTCATCGCGAATGACGACGTGGTGGCCGGCTACAACTGGACGCTGCGCTCGGGCCGCACGGGCTGGGTGTCGATGACGGGCGTGTCGTCGGCGTTCAGGGGCCGCGGCTTGGGCCAAGCGGTGGTGGTGGCGGGTATGGAGTACCTGCGCTCCAGGGACGTGGAGGCGATCGAGCTGGAGGTCGATTACGACAACACTCCCGCGCGGGAACTGTATCTCAAGCTCGGCTTCGAGACCGTGAGCCAGACCCTCTGGTACGAGAAGCGGCTCAAGTAGGGCGCTGCCAGCCCTTCTTACCTTCCTCTCCCGGAAGCTCCTCTCTCCGGACCGTCTGCAGCGTGTCAGGCATTACGATGCCGCCCGAGAAGACTACCTTCATCGCGTCCTCTACGCTCAGGTTGGTGTCGGTCACCTCGTCGTCCCTCGCGAACGCGAGCATTCCGGACGTCGGATTGGGGATGGTGGGAATGTAGATGGCCAGCAGCTCCGCGTCCGGGTCGCGCGGGTGCACGCATCGCGCCGTCACGAACCCCATGGCCAAAACGCCGGGCCGCGGCCACTCGAGGAACACGACACGGCTGAACTGGTGCTGGGAGCCTGCGGAGAGCGAGTCCGCCGCCTGCTGGGCGACCGTGTAGATTCTTCTCGCGACGGGAATGCGGGTGAGCACCGCTCTCTGCCATCCGAGGAGTATCTGGCCTATCCGGCTCGCGTACAGCGCCCCAACGGTGTACAACAGCACGATTGCCAGAACTACGCCTATGCCAGGGCGATCGAATACAGTGTCCGAAATCCAAGGTCCCAGCAGCCCTCCTTCACCCCTGAAGATGTGGTCCAGAAACGTGAAGACTGCACGGAAGATCAGGAAGGTGACGAGCAGGGGGATGATCGCGAGCAGTCCTGCGCCGATTCGACTCCAGAAGTGGCTCTCAAGGCGCTGATAGAAGGAACGTCGCTCAGCCGGTGAGTCCTCTTCCCGCCCGGGCGGCGGTCCTCCCTGGTTGGCGTCCACTCGTCACGTCCTTGCCAGGCTCTCCACCGGCGCCGCGAGCAGCGTTGAGTACAGCCGCGAGAGGCTGTCCGCCGAAATGCCCCAGCTCATGGTCCGCGCGTGTTCGGCTGCCGCCGCGCCCATCGTCTCCCGCAGAGGAGGATTGCTCAAGAGCATGTCGATGCGCTGGGCGAACGGCTCCGGGCAGTGCCAGGGGATGAGATAGCCCGTGTGTCCGTCGAGAATGAACGTCTTGAGGCCGCCCACTCGCGACGCCACGACGGGCGTGGCGCAGGCCATGGCTTCGAGCGCAACCAGCCCGAAACTCTCCGAGTAAGACGGCAGCACGAAGACGTCGGCCGCGCGATAATAGTCGGGCAGATCGGTCTGCTTCAGCGCGCCGGTGAACGTAACCCTTCGGGCGATTCCCAGATCATGCGCGCGCCGCCTCAGCCGTTCCAGCTCAGCGTCGCGGCCGGGCGTGCCTCCTACTATCAGCAGCCTGGAGTTTGCGGCGTCCAGCATAGACACCGCCTCGATTAGAATGTCCAGCCCTTTCAGCGGCTCGATCCGTCCCACGTACAGGATCACCGGCTCGTCCGTCAGCCCCAGGCGTTTCCTCGCCTGCGCCCTGTCGCCCGGGCGGAACAGATCCAGGTCGACCCCGGGCGTCACCACGTGCACCCTCTCGGAGCCCAGTCCGTACAAGCGGCGCAGGTCCTCATTCTCCTGTTCGGTTGATACGACCACACCGTCCACTGCCTCCATCACCTCGCCCTCCACCGAGAGGCGCATCTCCGCCTCGTCCTCCGCGGGGTGCGCCCGGAGCTTGGCGAGCGCCAGCGTGTGGAATGTGGTCAGGTGGGGCACTCGCCACAGCCGGTTGACCTCCATTCCGATGCGTCCGGACAGCCAGTAGTGGCTGTGGATGAGGTCGTATGGACGGCCCTCGGAGCGCACGAAGTCCAGCAGGTTGTCCACGAATTCGGGGATGTGCCGGAACAGACCCTGCTTGGACTCGGACAGCGGCCCTGCGCCCAAGTGTACGACGCGGGCGCCCTCGCACAGCTCGACTATCTTATCGTCGTGCGGGTCGTGACGGCGGGTGAACACGTCGACCCGGTGCCCCTTTGCCGCGAGCTCCCTCGCCATCTGCAGCACATAGACGTTCATGCCGCCGGTGTCCTTCTCGCCGAGACGCGCCACGGGACACCCGTGAAAGCTCAGGGCCGCCAAGTTTACCATTGAGCCACTCCGATAGGGGAACTGCCGGAAGGGGGCGCCGAACGACCGCGCGTCAACGGCGCACCGTCAGCCGGTAGACGATCCGGTCCTCCCCGCCAAGGTTGTACTTGTAGCGCTCGGTGCCGCGTAGAAAGTCGAACTCTTCCCTGCCCACCTCGATGGCGTCCTTGAGCGCGAGCGCCTTGTTGAGAAGTCCAACGCTGAGGGCGGAATAGCCCGGGTCGTAGCCGCTATTGTATAGCAAATATGAGCCGGCGTAGTCAAAGCAGATGCAGGAGGCGACGCGCTTGCCTTCAACCTCCATGAAGAAGAGCTTGAACTGGCCTCTCGAGGCCAACTCCCCAGCGACGTCGCGGAAGAAGCGCTCCCGATCTGCCGTCATGAAGTCGTGCTTGTCTTCTCGGCTGGCCCTCATCAGCGAAAAAAAGTCGCTCATGCTGGCGGCGACCTCGTCGGGGCTGCCGAACGTGTACTGGCGGACGGAACCGGACGCCTCGAGTCGTCGCAGCTTGCGGCGCAGCTCGTGACGGTCCTTCTTGCGAAGCGACGACACGTACGTGTCCCAACTCTCAGGCAGGCTCTTTCGCGGCGACCTGTCCTCCTCCACGATCTCGACATCCATCCCTGCGCCGGTCGCCATCTCCGGCAGCAGATCGAGCGTTGGCGAACCTTCCCTCAGCGACAGCAGATCGAGCGTTCGCCAGCTAAGGTCCTGGAGATAGTCCCAGAGCACTTCGTAGAAGGCCCGCTCCCTTCCTTGTACCACGAGAAAGTCGTGGTAGTCGAACAGGTCCGTGCCACCCAGGAACGAGATAGCGTCGTCGGGCCCCTGCGCGAGCGGCGCTATGCCAAGCCGCTGGCCGTTCTCGCACACGCTGAGGATGCGCAGGCTGTCGTCTCCGCCGAAGTGCCGCCACCAGAGCCGCTGCCAAAGGGGCGTCACGAAGATGGTGTTCGCACCACACAGGGGCAGAATCTCTTCCCACTCGGCCTCGATCCCCTCGAAGCTTTCGACTTGGACGTCGTAGACCATCAAGCTGTCTCCAAAGGCGGCTCAGGGACACTGCCGGCGCTCGCGGGCCGAGTTGTCGGAACGGGCGCGTGCGGCGGTTCGGCAGGAGTTATCGGGAAACACGTGAAGAGGACCGGCGCCAGGGACCCACTGGAACGGACGACTGCTGTTGAGCCTCTACACAAAAGCCAGCGCTCGCTCGACCGCTTCCAACTCGGCGGGGAACTCTTCCATGACGGGGGCGTTTGTCTGCTCGGCGACGTCGGGGTCCTTCAGTCCGGAGCCCGTGATGATGCAGACGACCCGCCTACCCTCGAACGACTCGCCCTGCCTGGCGCGCCTGATAAGCCCGGCGACGGAGGCCGCGGAAGCCGGTTCGCAAAAGATACCCTCTCGTTTGGCCATGAGATGATACGCCTCGATGATGTCATCGTCGCTGACCATGCCGATGTCTCCGCCCGACTCGTCCCTCGCTTGCAGAGCGCCCTTCCAGCTCGCCGGGCTGCCCACTCTGATGGCTGACGCAACGGTCTCGGGGTTGTCGACGCGCTCACCTCTCACTATAGGCGCGGCCCCCTCCGCCTGCACACCCATCATCTTCGGCCTCGACGACGCCCACCCCATCGAGTGCGCCTCCTTGAAGCCCAGCCAGTAAGCGGTGATGTTTCCGGCGTTGCCGACCGGAACGAAGACCTCGTCCGGCGCGCCACCCAAATCGTCGACGACTTCGAACGCTGCCGTCTTCTGCCCCTGTATCCGATGAGGATTGATGGAGTTCACCACCACCAGGGGAAGGCGCTCGGAGAGCACCCTGACGAGCTTCAGCGCGCTGTCGAAGGTGCCGTCGATGAGCGCGATTCGCGCGCCGTATGCCACGGCCTGGGTCAGCTTCCCCCTCGCCACGTTGCCCTTGGGCACCAGCACGGTCGTAGCCATGCCACAGTAGGCGCCGTAGGCCGCCGCCGATGCGCTGGTGTTGCCGGTGGATGCACAAACGATACTCTCGCATTCGGCCTCCATCGCCTTCGCCACCGCGACAACCATGCCCCTGTCCTTGAACGAGCCCGTGGGGTTGCAGCCCTCAAGTTTGAAGTAGAGTTCGCCGCAGCCGGTTATTCCTTCGATGGCGCGCGACCTGACGAGCGGCGTATCACCCTCGCCCAGGCTGAGAATTGGTGTCGATTCGTTTACCGGCAGGAATTCCCGGTATCTTTCGAGCACTCCCTGCTTCATCTTGCACCTAACGGTACGGCCCCGGAGGCGTGCGCCGCCGGACCCTATGTCATCTGGGGTCGCATCAACGGACCAAGCGGGCGCTTGCGGTGCCTTGTTGGAACGCCGTCCGGCCACGCCTGAATATGCCTCTCCGTCATGCTCATCTCCGATACTGTGCGATACGGCACAGGCGGCTACACCGGCGCCGCCTACAGCATACCCGACAAGGGCCTCGCGCGTCTATCTCAGGCGGCATCGCGAAGCCACGCCGAGCGGTTTGCACACCCCCGGATCAACTCGATTCGCGTCCCGATTTCGTCTTTCCCGCCCCCGACGGCCTTGTGGTAGACTGTCTGCGAACTCGGAGGAAGCGGACTTGAACTGGATCGACATCGTATTCGTAGTCGTGCTGGTGTTCGGGGCCATTATCGGGCTTCGTACCGGGCTGATCGGCGCTGCCGTCATTGCCGTCGCCCTGGTAATCGGCTGGTATCTGGCCGGGCTGATTTCGCCCGCCGTCGGCGACTTGTTCGAAGGCGCTCGGACAGTCAAAACCATCATCACTACGCTCCTCTACGTACTGCTGATGTCGATCGCGCTTGCCATCGCGGAGAACGTCGCCAAGTGGGTGAAGCGCCTGTCCGCGGTCGCGACGTTCGGCTTGTCGTCGTTCGCCGACCGGCTGGGCGGCGCGATACTCGGCCTGGTCATAGGCTTTATCCTGGCGTCGGCCCTTCTGCTCGCGCTGGTCCGTGCGACCTACGACACGGAAGTGCCCAGCGAGGGAGTAGCGGGTGCCGCCGTAGCAAGGATCCCAAACGTCGTAGATACCCGGATCGCTGTGGAAGACGCGGTCGCCGACTCGGCCATCGCCCCCACCGTCATCAGGGTGTACACTCATCTGCCGGGCAACGCGCTCGGCCTGGTCCCCGACGACTTCATGGTGTCGCTGGAGACTCTGGAGGACAGGATAGAGGCACGGTAACAGGTCTCAAGCGCCGAATCAGGTGATATGCAGCGTGTCGCTTAACTCGCCTGTTTTGATTCTCAATCAAAACTATCAGCCACTCAACATCTGCACGGCCAGGCGCGCAGTGGTGCTGCTCGGAAACGGCAAGGCGGAGATGCTGGTGGACGGACGGGACATCGTGCGAACCGTGTCCAGCGCGTTTCAGTTGCCGTCGGTCATTCGGCTCGTCTACATGGTCAAGCGGCCCATGGTCACCCGCCGGCTCTCACGCCGCGCGGTGTTCTACAGGGACGCCTTTACCTGCCAGTACTGCGGCACCGAGACGAAGAACCTGACGCTGGACCACATCAAGCCCCGCTCTCAGAAGGGGCCGCACGTGTGGGAAAACGTGGTGAGCGCCTGCATACCCTGCAACCATCGCAAGGCGGGAAGAACGCCGCAGCAGGCTAACATGCGCCTGCTGCGCGTGCCACGGCCGATGAAGCCGAACCCCTACTACCTGTTCCACCACAGGCAGATACTCGACGAGTGGCGCGAATTCATCCCCTGGGTTGACTAGCCGTCGATTCCCGGTACCGGAAAGCGCGACGCTAGCTCCAGCGCCTCGTCCCGCACCTCGCGCTCGACAGCCTCGTCGCCCACGTTGGACAGCGCGCGCAGTATCAGCCGGGCCACGTGCTCGGTGTCGGACACGCCGAATCCCCTGCTGCTGATCGCCGGCGTGCCCAGCCTCAGCCCGCTCGCCACGCGCGGGGGCCTGGGGTCGTAGGGAATGGCGTTACGATTGACCACGACGTTGACCCTGCCCAACGCCTCCTCCGCCTCCCGCCCAGTCAATCCCAGCGGCGTAACGTCGACGAGCACCATGTGGTTGTCGGTGCCGTTCGCCACCAGGCGCATACCACCATCCCCCAGCACTCCCGCGAGAGCAGAGGCATTGGCCCTGATCGATCGCTGGTAGTCGGCGAACTCAGGCGTCATCGCCTCGCCGAAAGCCACCGCCTTCGCGGCTATCGCGTGCTGCATCGGCCCGCCCTGAGCGTTCGGAAACACGGCGCGATCGACATTCCGCGCGTGTTCCCCGGACGTGAGCACCAGGCCGCCCCGCGGTCCTCGCAGCGTCTTATGCGTCGTTGACGTCACCAGGTCGGCGTCCGGCAGCGGCGACGGATGCTCACCGGCGGCAATCAGACCGGCGATGTGCGCCATGTCGACCATCAGCAGCGCGTCGACCTCGTCGGCGATCTCCCGGAATCTCGAGAAGTCAATCGCCCTGGGGTAGGCCGTCGCGCCCGCCACTATCAGCTTGGGGCGGTGCTCCCTGGCGACACGCTCCGCCTCGTCGAAGTCGATGGTCTCAAGCTCGCGGTCCACGCCGTACGAGACAAAGTTGTACAGCTTGGCGGAAAAGTTGACCGGGCTGCCGTGCGTCAGGTGTCCGCCGTGGTCCAGGCTCATGCCCATCACCGTGTCGCCCGGGGAGAGCGTCGAGAAGTACGCGGCCATGTTGGCCTGCGCGCCGCTGTGCGGCTGAACGTTGGCGTGGTCCGCGGCAAACAGCTGCTTCGCCCTGTCGATAGCCAGGCGTTCCACCACGTCAACCCATTCGCAGCCGGCGTAGTAGCGCCGCCCGGGGTAGCCCTCGGCGTACTTGTTGGTGAACACCGACCCCTGCGCCTCCAGGACGGCGGCGCTGGCGTAGTTCTCCGAAGCGATCAGGTTGATGACCTCGCGTTGTCGGCGCTGCTCGTTGCACAGCGCCTCGGCGACTTGCGGGTCCTGGGATGCTATGGTGCTCATGTACCCCTTCTGCTGACTTTGAAACGCGGATGCCTGGTCATGATCAGGCGAGCTCAGGCTCGATTACGCCGTAGTCACCGTCGCTGCGCCGGTAGACTACGTTGTACTCGCCGCTGGCGTTGTTGTAGAACAGGAAGAAGTCGTGGCTCAGCAGCTCCATCTGCATCGCGGCGTCCTCCACCGACATCGGCTTCATCGCGAAGCGCTTGGTGCGCACCACCCTGCCAAGCTGCTCGAAAAGCTCCTCGTCCTCCTCGTCGACAGCGTCCAGCACCTCCGTGGCGACCGCGGCCTCCGCCTCCGACGCCGCCCGTCCCGCCGCCTTGCGAGCCTGCGCGCTCCTGTAGACGCGGCCCTTGAACCGGCGAATCTGGCGATCTATCACGTCCGCGACGGAGTCAACCGCCGCGAACAGGTTCACGCCGCTCTCCTGGCCGCGCAGCGTCGAGCCGCCGGCCGTAACCGTCATCTGGACGATGATCTTGTCGGCCTGTGCTCGCGCGCTCGTGCGGGAGACCTCTATCTTGGCGTCGGTCATTTGGCGCAGGTGGCGCTGCAGCCGATCGAACTTCTTGCGAATGTAAGCGTGGGCTTCGGGATTCAGCTCCACGTTCCTCGAGTTAACCTGAATTTCCATAGCGGTTGCCCCCGGCCCGAATGTAGTCTCGGCAATGAGTACGTCTAACCATTCTATTGGTTTCGCCAAAACTGTTTCAAGACGTTGACTGAGACATCCGCTGGAACGATGGACTGTTTCGTGCTCGAGCGCGTCGACCCTAAGCGAGTTCGAAGGTCTTCACCCACACCCCCGGCGAGCCTGGCGCGTGCTGCATCGTCTGCTGCCAACGCTCGTTGTCGGGATGAATGGCGCGCTGGCGCAGCCACTCCGGGTCCTGGGACAGGTCGGGGCGTTCGAGTTCGTACACCGTGGCGTACTTCGGCTCCCCGACCACCGCGCGATACCTACGGCCGCGTATGCAGCCGGGCACCTTCATGTAGTTGGGGACGTAAACGGTGTTGTACCACTCGTTCCACTCGTCCTCCAGTTCCGGCGGCACCGTCATGCGACCGATCTGGAGCGCGGGAGCCATGCCGCTGGCAGCGGCGTCGGCGGCAACCTCGGACGGGAATATCTGCTCGTAGGTGTTGCGTATGTACGTGGTCGCGACCACCTGGGGCTCGGCGCGCAGCGTCCACTCCGTGGGGTTGGACCGAACGCGGTTGTACTCGTCCGAGTCGAGCACGTCGATGTTCTCCACCTCGTAGACGGCCAGGTGCTTCGGCGCGCCCGGCGTCACCGTCTCGTAGCGCGCCGCGCTCAGAAAGCCCGGCACGGCCAGCCGTTCGGCAAGGTGCTCCTCGTTGTACCAGCGGTTGAAGTCGTCTTCCTTGTCTGCGGGCACGTCGCACCACACCATAAGCAGCGCGGAGCCTTTTCTGTCGGTCATGTTGGCCTCCTGTTCAGTTCTATGCGGTCGTTCGAGGCACGTGGGCTATGAGCGTGCGGCCTACTTGCCGACCCCACCCTTTGAGTGCTTCTCCAGAATGGGCCCGACGTCCTTGGGGTTGTAGGAAACGTCGGCAGACCAGCGCCCGAAGCCCCCGTGCTGGTTGACGGCCCGGACCCACTGCTCCAGCGCGCGGCGCTTGGTCTGGCTCTGTTCGTCGGGTTGGCCCTTCGTCTCCAGGACGAGCATTTCGCCAGTCTTCAGCCGGATTATGAAGTCAGGACGGTACTTCCGGACCACGCCCCGATAGACGTAGAGCACCTCGAAACCCAGGTGGTCGTTCTTCACCCAGGCCGCGACAAGCGGATTGCGGTCAAGCTCGAACGCCTCCGAAGCCTCCCACGTGCTATCGTAGACGCACATGTTGATATGGCTGCGAGCCGCCACATAACACGGCTTGCTCGTGTACCAGGTCGCCATGTTCGCGGTAGAGCGAATCGGATGGTCCCGGTCGAACACCGGCTCGAGCCGCTCGGTGTTCTCGTGGCGTACCACATCCGTAACGTGCTGTACTACCTTCGTCATGTTGAGCGTGATGATTAGACGCCGGGCGAGGTCGTCTTGATAGAACAGCGGAGGCGTCATATGCAGCCTGTCCGAAGTGACGAATTGCTCGACCAGCTTGACGAGCTGGGAGATAAGCGATGCGCGGCTGCCCGACCAGAGAGGCCGCATCTGATCGCAAATATCGCGCGCCGCCTCAAAGGCTATCCGTTGCATTCGGTACTCGCGAGCCAACGGTTCCAAGTCGATGGTGGTCAGATTGGTCACGTCGGGCTTACCGTCGACTATCTGACCGAGTTCGGCCAGTTGAACCGTTTCGGCAGCGTTGAGCTCCAGTGGCTCGACATGTTCCCAATCGATAGAAAGGCGCGGCCGGTAAACATGCTCGATGCGAACGATGTTTGGCCACTTGATTTCAAATGCGGCCTTTTCGGCCACCGGCTCGATGGGCGTCCTTACCGCGGTTGGTTTCGGGACTGTGCGTTCGTCAGACTCGTGGGGCAGGAACGTGAACGGCACCCCGAAGATGTTGACGTACTCGGGCTTGAACTTGCCGGACTTCTCGTCGACGCGATATTCGGTCCGCCTGAGACCGCGCCCAACAACCTGCTCGCAAAGCAGTTGGCTGGTGAACGCCCGCAGCCCCATGATGTGGGTTACGGTCTTGGCGTCCCAGCCCTCGGAGAGCATCCCGACCGAGATGACGTTCTGGACCTGTTCGCCGGGCTGTCCTTTCTTGCCGATGGTATCGACGATTAACCTGAGCCGTTCGGCCCTCTCGGCCGCAGTCAACTTTCTGCCGATTTCGTCATCGCCATTCGATACTATTTGGGCTATCGGTTCCTCGGACTCCTCGGCGCGCTTGAGAACTCGGGAGTCGATGTGCAGGGTGCGTTCATCGTCGCAGAGCTCGTCTATCAGGATTCTCTTGGTATCGAAAGCGTGCTTCACCCGCGCCGCGGTCTCGGTACGATTCGCCACGGTTATCAGCACTGGTGGCGTATCGGCATTTCGCCACTCTCTGGCGGTCTCTCTCCAGTCGTAACCGAGAAGGTAATAGCCGTTGATTACCAGGTCCGGTAGCGGATCGGTGGGCTTGGCCCCCCGTTGGTTAAGGTCGTCCCTCACCTCAGGATCATTGTAGATGTGGTACAGGCGCGACATGTAGGTCTTGGTGTCTACCGGGGTGTCATCGCGGACCACCACGCGGGGTGTCTTCACCAGACCAGACTCAATGGCGTCGTTCAGGCCGAAGTCGCTCACAATCCAGTCGAACAGCGCCTCGTCCGAGCTCGTCTTACCCGATGGAGCGAACGGCGTCGCCGAGAAGTCGTAGCAGGTCAGTATGCCGCGCGCCCGGTGAATGCGGTCCAGCCCACCGATCCACTTTGTCGCCTCGTCGATGTCGGCCTTGGCGACGCCTTTCACCTTGGACTCGGCCGGAACGCGCCAGGCGTGGTGCGCCTCGTCGTTGATGACGAGCAGGTTTCGGTTGCTCGTCATGTCGCCCAGCACGTCGCGCACATAGGCCTCGTCGCTCTTGGCTCCGCGCTTGTCCACGCTCCGCTTCTTGGCGATCTGCTCGTCGGTCTCCCAATTGAGGACGTGCCAGTTGCGGACGATAACCTTCCCCTGGCGCAGCTTGTCCAGAAGAGACGAGGGTACAATCCGAAATGCCTCGTAGTAGTTCTCGGGGTGTGTCGGCTCCAGAACGGCGAGACGACTTCTCACGGTCAGACCGGGGGCGACCACAAGCACGTTCTTAGAGAACCGCGTGTCCTGTGGGTGGACGGCCTTGTTCAGAATGTGCCAGGCGATCACCATCGCCATGACCACCGTCTTACCCGTGCCAGTCGCCATCTTGGAGCACAGCCGGCGGAACAGCCCACCGTCGCCTGGGATATCTATGCCCACCTTCCCGCTGGGCGGCGCTTCGGCCAGCCATATCAGCGTCTCGGCCGCCTCGAGCTGGCAAAAGAAGAACCGGCGATTCTCGAACTCCTCCTCGTCCGTCCAGTACTCCAGCAGCCGCTTGGTGATCGAGGTGACACCGGGATAGCCTGCATCACGCCACGCCTTCACTCGTGGCCGAATCTTGTTGACCAACGGGATTTCAACAAACACACCCGGATCGTCGAAGGTCTTGGAATTTCCTGACGCTATCAAGTAGCCCGCTGGCCGACGGCCCGGCTCCCGCCGGAACATTCGCGTCTCCCGGACGTAGCGCCAATACTCCTTTGGCTCCACATACGGCTTGTTGATGATGAGCCGGTCGATGGTAGACTGTTCCGTCATTCGGCCAGTACCTTTTCGCTCGCTTCCAGTGAGGTCAATACATCGCCGCCGTTAGGGCGATGACGTCTCGTCTCTCGCAAAAGTCTTTGGCGTCTAGAGCTAGTCTCTCTCACAGGGCCATCAACAATGTGCATGAGGTCATTGCTTATCAGCAACTTGCCGGCCTTAAACGCGACGTAAACGAAGATTCGGTCAACGTTTTCTGACGGTTCGATCACAACACGTCTGATTGCAGCCATGAGCCTGTCGCTAAAGTCCAACGGTATTTCTATACGGGAAGCAGAAAGCATCCAATAACGCAAAACGTAGATTTCGTTTCTCGTATCGTCACTTGCTCGAATCCTGGACCCTATCTGAATGTTGTACTCCCCTGCAATCCGCCCCCTGTCGTCGACGATTAGCTCAATACCTAGTTGCTGAAAGTCTTCAAGCAATCTGTCTATGTGAGAGTTTGTATTCCAACAAGAATCAAACAGATGAAGGAATACGTTGGTGTCTATCGCCACCGCATCCCCGAATGGGGCGCTGGTCATGCCCGAGCTCCTAGCCGCAAACCCTCAATCACATCCGCTCCAAAGAACTCCATCGGCAGACCTTGTTGCATGGAGCCGTCTTCGTTGATGTCGAGGTTCTTCACGATGGGCATGTTGTTGTTCTCTTCGTCGAACGTGAAGTATGCCACGGAAACATCCTCGTGAGAAAGTTCACCTTTCGCAATCAGACGGCGCAGCCTTAACAGGATGTTGGCGCTGTGAGTCTCGATAATCGAGCCTACCTTGCGTTGCTTCCACAAGTCCGCAAAGTAGCTGCCCAACTCAAGCTGCGCCGTAGGGTGTAGCTGGGCTTCGGGCTGCTCCACCATCATCGACGTGTTGGGGGCCATTATCGCGCCCTGAACTAGCACCGGCAGACATTGGCTTACTCCGAATCCAAAGTCTGCCAATAGCACGTAGGCACCTGTCGTTAGATTCCTCCCGAAGGCTTGACTTATGTTCATTGTGGAAGTCTTGAACGTCACGCCCTCTAGTCCGGCTACGCTCTGGAGGTGAGGCATGATGAATTCATAACTATCCCTGTCTTCATCAATGAGTTGCTGCAAATGGGGAAGGGCATGCTGTCCTCTCTGTCCTACGTAGTTGCGAGGCGGGAAGGATACCTGAATCACCCTTTGCGACTCATCCCTGACTGCAGAGAGATGGCGAAGCGAGTGGAGTTCATGGCTTAATGTGCCCCAAAGTTCAATGTCCACGAAGTATCGACCGAAGAGCTTGGATCGGGCATCGATTTCCTTGTTGAATCTAGCGACCTCGTCCTTCATCTTTTCGGGAGGCACCGAAGAGTCGGGCATCTCAAGCTCTTCCGAAATCCAGTCAGGTGTATCAGGCCTGTTAAGAAAAACCGAATCATCTAGAATCTTGGCATTTGTTGCAAACAAACTCTCCCCAGAAGAGGCTACGATGGAGCGGGCGCTGTCCCCTAGTGTGGCACGTTTGCTATAGGAGACACTGGCACTAGTCACATACGCCAGTTCTGTGTTCGCTTCTTCTTTACGAATCCCTAACGCCGCCAGCGTTTCATCCTCTAGTTCGTTTGCTGGGCTCATAGCAGTCACCCGAAAGACTAGATTCCTCTTCCGAGTTAATGTGTTCTTAAGACCCGCGAAAGCACCAAGATGAACGGAGTCGCCTTCTGGAGTGAGGAACTGGGAGCTTCCAGGAGTAACGGATTGCTTCAACATGAGGAGGAACTTTAGTACTGACGACTTCCCCGAGCTGTTGCGCCCAATCAGTATAGTGATTGGCCGAAAGCGCACGGTCACTTGGTCGTCGAAGATGCGGAAGTTGGTTAGCTTCAACTCCGTCAGCATGGCAAGAACCTCACAAGTCCATTATCCGCAGGCTCTCAATGCCCCGGTCGTCCACTATCTTCACGGCGACGCGCCGGTTGTCGCCGGGCTCGAACGGCAGCGAGACCGTGCCTCGGTAGGCCTCTATGAGGTCCTCGTCTATCTCGGCCTTCAGGTTGCGCGCCAGCCGCGCCCAGCCGTCCCTGGGGCTGGCCATCGGGAAGAACACCTGCCGAGGGTACAGACTGCGGTCGTCATAGTCCGTGTCCAGCAACCACATCGCGATCTTGTCCTCGCCGCCCGACTCCACGCCACCGCTCTTGGTGTTGTAGTAATCGAATCCCCGCACCGCCACCTGCCACTTGCCCGTGTTCTGGCCTCTTCTTATCCGATGCGGCAGAACGTCCGGCTGGCCCACAAGCCAGAAGCTCTCGTTGCTGGCGCGCTTCTTCTTCAGGTCCTCGGTGAGCAGGTCGGCGTTCATCTGCGCCTTGAGCAGCGTTATGCCAGGCCAGTCGGTCTCGTCGATGTCCTTTGAGGCCTCCGGGTCGAACTGGAAGGCGGCGAAGACGATCACCTTTGGGCTCGGCCTCAGCGTCTCGGCCTCCTGGAGGGCCTGGTTCACCTGCCGCTGTTCCAGCGGTGCGTGGTCCGGCCCGAAGGACACGACGACTCGCTGTGCCCTACTGGCGGCGCCTTCCGACACTGTGTCCGCGCCGTCGTCATTGGGCAGCGTCTCGCCATCTGCGTGTAGGTTGCGATAGTCCGGCAGCGCCTCCAGGCGGGCGAAGCGGACGAACTGTCCCGCCTTGCCTCTGATACCCGTCTTCAGCAGTTCGTCGCGCCAGTCGGACTGTCGCAGCGTCTCGCCGGAGCGGGCTACCGTGTCGTCGGCGGGCGGTGGCTCGGCGTCGAAAGCGTCGTCAATGGGCATCACGGCCGGGGCGGGCACCGCCTCGACGCTGAATGGACCCGTCACGCGCCGCTTGCTGTTATCCACCAGCGGCTGGTCGTACAGCGTCTCCTGGGGCGCGTGACGGGCGATGGCCTTGTCGATTTCGGCCTGTGTCATGCCCTCTTTGATGTCCGGGTTGTTGGCGATGGAACCCAGGGTGATGTGCGGCACGGTCTTGTATTTTAGGCCGCTGCCCACGCCTTCGTCGGGATGGGCCAGCTCGTAATAGTCGAACAGCGCGGTCATCAGCCGCTGCTTGGCGAGGGTTAAGGCCACGCGGGATGAGTCACACGTAATCCAGCGGCGTCCCCACTGTTCAGCGACGTAGGCCGTGGTGCCTGAACCACAGGTCGGGTCGAACACCAAGTCGCCGGGGTCAGTGGTCATGAGGATGCAACGTTCAATCATCTCCGTTGAGCTTTGGACAGCGAACACCTTGGGATCCGACCTGCTTTGGACGGAACCGCTGATGTCACTCCAGAGGTTGCCCAAGGCGGCAATTGGAAAATCTGACTTGAACCTACGGTAGCTCAGGGTTGCACCGGAAGTCGTGTGCAGGCGTTCGGCATTCGCCAACTTCACCAGCCCGTCTAGATTGGTCTTAAATGTACCGCGACCAGGCCTGAACTTGCGGCCTTGATGTTCAAATACCCTAACATCGCCCTCGCCAGCGGGTCTCGAGTTGGTCAAGTTATCGACTCGGAAGATGCGCGTGTGACCTGCCTGTGACTGAGAAACGTCTCCGAGTGGAACTACAGAACCGTCGTCCAGCAGTGCTTGGTCATATCTTTCGTCGGCAATGTCGCTACGCTCAACGTAAAGCTGTCGATATTTCGCAGATGGCCGACTTCGGGCATACCAAACCAGAAAGTCCGTCGTCGCCCCTAGTAGACTCGCCGTTCCTTGACTTGTAGTCTTTCGAATGGAGATTACCGAGACGAAATTCTCCACTCCAAACACTTCATCCAACATTTCGCGGACATGGTGAAGATTCTCGTCGCTTATCTGCACGAACACGCTACCGCTTTCAGCAAGGAGTTCGCGGGCCAGCAACAGCCGGTCGCGTAGGTAGGACAGGTACGAGTGGATGCCCAGCTCCCAGGTGTCTCGGAATGCCCTGATGGTCTCCGGCTCCTGGGTCAGATCTTCATCGCGGCCATCCCTCACGTCGCGCTTGTTGACGAATGGCTGGAAGTTGGAACCGTAGCGGATGCCATAGGGCGGATCGATGTAGACCATCTGCACCTTGCCCGCCATACCCTCCTTTTCGAGCAGACTGTTCATCACCAGCAAACTGTCACCGGCCACCAGGCGATTGGTCCAATTCTGCCGATGCTGGTAGAACTCGATGGCGTTTCTCACCGGCGGATTCTCTTCCGGCAACTCGAACAAGCTCGCCTGCTCAGGCGTGGCGCCGTTCCGCTTACGCGTGGCCTCGATGATGGTGCGCGGGTCGATTCGCTCGTGGACGTGCAGCGACACGGTAGGCACCTCGAACGAGGTGTGCTCGGCCTTGCCCGCCCACTGTAGCTGCGGGTCCAGGTGGGGGTCGTACTCGTAGGTCTTGCGGCCGGCGTCTCGATCATTCTCCGGCTTGACGAGGCCGACGGGAGGGTTGTTCAGCCGCTCCTTGTCACGGTGCTCGTAAGATTCGATTGGTTTCTTGGCCTGTCGTGTGCGTGCTCGCCGTGCCATAACGTACTCCGGGCAAATGTTGTATCGCTGGCCGTTGGGTATGCGTGTCTGGTTCCGGGGCTAGCGGTGTTCGTTAATGCTAACACATTCAACAGCCGGCCGCATCACCTGCTGGACAGGGCCTTTTGGTTATCCATCGCAAGAGTGCTCGCACGTATCTTTGAGATGCCTCTTGCATGGAAGACGGGTTCCTCGCGCCCCTGGTCGGAACCACCCCAAAAATCGTGTCTCAAACCTTCCCAACTGCGTAACCCAAACGCCACACCCCTTCCCATCACTGCGCAATGCCTTCCCAACCGTGTCACAGAAATTCCCACTCTCAGGCCACTCCCTCGACTTTATGTCAAGTAGCCCCACCTTGCGCCAACAAATCGACCGATTCACCCTGGCGCAGCGGCGGGTCTCCGACCCTTCTATGCTGAGCGTAGTCGACCATTCCGCGCGCAGCCGAGGAATCTGCGGCGTCCACCCGCACCTGCGATCCTGACCACGGTCTTGATTCTATAGTACGCACGTGCTATTTTCTAGATGACATGCGCTGTGGCTACGCTTCAGTGGTGGTGATTGGCCAAAGATCCCCTCTCCCTTGATGGGAGAAGAGACTGCCCTGAGCTTGCCGAACGGGTCGCGTTTTGCCACATTCTGCGCAATGCGCGTGACGAACCTTAACAACTTGGCTCACAGAAAGTGACAAGAACATCGGGCCGTCCAGCTACGGAATGGGCGGAATTGTGCAGAATAGGGCAGATTTTTCGGAAGGCCTCACCCGTCAATCGTCGAGCGGCGTGTCGAGCGCGGCTTCTTCGGATGGCACTTCCTCGCGCTCCGGGCGGTCGAAGCTGCCCAGCGGAATTATGGGCATGGTCGTAATCAGCACGCCTGCTTTCACTCCCAGCTCCAGAGAGAACCGGGCCGCCTCCCTGTTGCCCGGCGCGTTGAGAATGCACGCGTAGTCGTAGTCGCCCAGCAGCGCGTACACTCCCAGAGTCTGCACGTCAGGAATGTTTATCTCGCTCTCCGCACGCAGCAGGAGGTCCGGCTCGCGGAGCATGTTCTGGCGGCCCTCGGGCGTCAGTGTGAGCAGCATGATGTACTGTGCCATGTCGTCCCTTCTCTCCGTCGCTTGCTAGTGTGATGGCCGGCGCTTATACCGCGCCCACGCTCGATTTCAGTCGTCGGACTTGAACACGTCAGCGGCGCGCGCCGGGTAGGGCAGTTCGTCCGGGTCGATCGGAATCTCTATCACCGAGACCGTATCCAGGGCCAGCGCCTCGCTCACGGCCTCGCCCACTTCCTCCGGTCTCTCGACGTAGAAACCGCGGCCTCCGCACAACTCGGCCAGCTTGTCGTACCGCGGATTGCCGATGTCCGCCTCGATGTACCGCTCGCCGTACAGCAGCTTCTGGTACGCCTTCTCCGACCCCCACGAGCCGTTGTTCATGACGATGTTGACGAGCGGCACCCTCCACCGCACCGCCGTCTCTAGTTCCTGGGCGTTCATGAAGAACGCGCCGTCGCCGTTGATGCTGACCACGGGCTCGCCCGGCAAGCCCATCTTGACGCCGATGGCCTGCGGCAGCGCAGCGCCGATACAGCCCAGGTCCAGCGTGCCGTACATGGTGCGCGGCGCGGCGAAGTGCAGCCTATCGTACCCGTATGCGGGAGAACCGCCCGCGTCGAACACAACGGCGGTGTCCGGCGGCAGAGCGCGCCTCAGCTCGGCGTACACACGCTGCGGCTTCATCGGCAGCATTTCGAGCGCGCCCTCGGCTTCCAACCTGCTCAGCCGCTTCTCCCGCAGCGCCGACACCGCGGCGCGTCGGCGCTCCAGCGCGGCCGGCAGCACCGCCTCCTCCAGCGACGCGGACAGCGCGCGGGCCACGGCGCCCGCGTCGCCCAGGATGCCCACGTCCACCGGCATGTTGCGGCCTATCTCGTGCTGATCGATCTCCACCTGCACCAGCTTCGCGCCCTCCGCGAAGTAGCGTCCGTCGTAGAACGAGGTGAAGTGGCTGAGCCGCGTGCCCAGCGCCAGCACGACGTCCGCGGCGAGGGTTGCCTCCGCCGCCTCGGGGGAGCCTGCGCGCCCCAACGGTCCCACGTACAGGGGGTGGTCGTTCGGCACGGCGTCGTTGCGCTCGTACGAGGCGACTATGGGCGCGCCGAGCTGCTCCGCGAGCCGGACGGCCTCCACGTGCGACTCGCCCCACACAACGCCGCCGCCCACGACGATGGCGGGGGACTCGGCCTGCCGCAGCAGCTCCGCGGCCTCCCTCACGCGGTCTACGTCGCCCTCCGGCCGCTGCGGGGGGCGGTACGCCGCCGGTGCGAGTATCTCCACGTCCACGTCCTGGGCGTTCAGGAGATCACGGGGCAGGTCGACGTAGACCGGCCCCATCTTGCCGGAGGTCGCCACCCGGAAGGCGTGGCGCAGAATCTCAGGCGCGCGGTCGGCGCGGTTGATCTGGATCGCGGCCTTACAGACGGGGCGGAAGACGCCGAGCTGGTCCAGTTCCTGGAACGAGTCGCGGTACATCTGGCCCGCCATGGGCGCGCCGCCCAGGATCACCATGGGCGCGTGACACACCAGCGCGCCTGCGGCGCACGTCAGCAGGTTGGTAACGCCCGGGCCGTTCTGCACGAGGCACACGCCCGGACGACCCGTGGCGCGGGCGTAGCCCATCGCCATGAAGCCCGCGCCCTGCTCGTGGCGACAGCCCACGAACTGAATATCGGTGCGGCCGTACATGGCGTCCAGAATTTCCAGGAAGGCCGAGCCGACGACGCCAAAAATGTACTCGACGCCCTCTGCCCTCAGCGCCTCCACCACCGATTGTCCCGCGGTCATTCTAGGCAATGTCTTTCTCCTGGTGTGTCGAACGCTGTCATAGCACAAAGGCGAGCAGTCCCGCAGCCCCGAGTAGGAAGGCACACAGTCCAACCGTGTGCAGGACAGCGGTGACGGCGATCTTGTGACGCGCCGTGAACGACCACTCCATCAGAATACCCCTGATCCCGTTCAGCCCGTGATAGAGCGCGAGTGCCAGCAGAGCGAAGTCGAACGCGAGCATGGCACCCTGCGCCAGCCGGCGCTCTACGACCTCGTGCATCACCGGGTCTTCCTGCAGCCCCGCGCGCACGTCCGCGATCGGCACGAAGAGGGTGATCGCACCGTGGGCGAGCACGAAGAACAGCAGCAGCACGCCGCTGATGCGTTGCAGGAACCACGACCAGAAGCCCTGCTCCCCGCGGGCCGGGCGCCCATTGGGGATCGCGCTGGACATCGACGACTCGGACTGCACGGAAAACTGGAACGATTGCCTGTCCACCTCGCCCCGCTGCCTACATGAATATGAGCGGCGCACTCAGAACGAACGAAGCGCCGGCGCCCAGCGCGGTGAGCGCCACGCACGCCCAGAATCCGGCCGCCTGCCGCCGAATGCCGATGCCCACGTCGAACAGCACCACGCGAACGCCGTTGAACGTGTGGTAGAGCACAATCGCTATCAGCCCAATGTTGAGCGCCTCGAACACGGGATGCTGCACGAAGCCGAGCGTCGAGTCGAACGCAGCGACGCCGAGAATCGACGTGGAGATTACGCAGATGTGCACCAGCAGATACGCGACCAGCACCACACCCGTGACCCGCTGGAGCGCCCACGCCCACCAGCCCACGCGCGTCCGGGCGTGGAGTTCGCGCGGTACGCCGGGATGCAACAGCGCGGTCCTCAGTCGAGCCGCCAAATGCGAGTCCTCCTCGTAAGAGGGCGTCTCCGAATTCCCTTCCCTAGAACAGCTCTTTTTCGGGACGCTGTTCCTCGCCGATGCGGCGGTAGACGGGCTCTCTCAGCCCCTCGTAAAGTTCGCCCAGGTTCTGGTTGATCTGCTCGTTAACGCCCGAAAAGTAGCTGTTGCCCTGAGCGTCGCCCTCCACCAGCAGAGGCCCCAGCTTGTCGAGCTCCAGAACCCAGAGCGCCTCGGATATGCCCAGCTCCTTTTCCCAGTAAACGTCGACCACTCTCTTGATGGCGCTGCCGTAGATCGCCCCTAGACCGTAGCCCATAGTGGTGAGACACACGGCGCCGTGCCGCGTGAACAGGTCCTGGTAGAGCTGCTCGGACATACCGCCCTTCCCTACCACCGCCTTCACTCCGAACCGCTCGAGCAGCGCGGGCATGTACTGTGCGTAGCGGAAGCCGGCCGTCGCCTGGAACGACGCGACGTTGTACGCCCCGGGTGAGACCTCAACGCCGGCGGGCGACGACTGGAAGGTGACGTTGGTGAGGCCACGCAGGTCCACCGGCGGCTCGTTGCCCTCAATCAGCATGTGCCGGTACACGCCATCTCGGGCGGTGAACACCGTGCCGCTGAGATACACTACGTCGCCGGCGCGTAAGTCGTGCACAGCCTCGTCCGAAAGCGGCGTGTCAAGGTACTTCACACTGTCCATCATGGGCGCATCTACTCCGAAATCACCCGATGCCTGCGCGGCGGTAGTAGGGGGTGAACCAGAGCGGGTCGTCGCGGAACTCCGCGCTGCCGTCGGCGTGCACGCGCGCCGTGGACCTGCGATAGGCAAGGCAGAACTGGGATATCGCGATGGGGAGCCCGCCGGTGTGGGTGTAGGCGATCTCCACGTGCACGTCGAGCGCGGTCGTGTCGCCGCCCACGCCCATCACGCCGAAGCCGGTGCGGTTCGCCAGCTCCTTCAGCTCGTCCTCCAGCGCCGCCACATCCGGGTCCGGGTGCCTGTCGCCCATCGTGCGCAGGCAGGCCGCCTCCTTGGACAGCGTGAAGCACTGGTCCTTCGAGCCGCCCAGTCCAACGCCCACGACCACCGGGGGGCACGACAGCCCGCGGCGCGCGAACGCCGCCAGGTTGTCCAGCAGAAAGCGCTTGATGCCGTCCGTGCCGTCGGCCGGAAACAGCATCCGGTAGTCGGTGCCGAACAGCCCGCCCTTGTGGACGGCCGTCACGTCGATCCAGTCCGCGTCCGGCTCGAACGAGTAGTCCACGCTCGGCGCGAACACCCCGACGTTGTTGCCGGGGTTCTGGCGCGTGAGCGGGTGAACGCGATTGGCGCGAAGCTGCACGTCCTGCGTAACGTCGGCGACGGCGCGCCTCAGCGTGCGCTCGAGCGCGACGAATCCGCCCTCGATGTTGGCCTCGTTGCCCATCTTCACGTAGTAGCGCGGCAGCCCGGTGTCGCCGCACATGGGCCGCTCCTCGGCTATGGCGAGCTGGGCGTTCTCCAGCACCTGGCCCAGTATGAAGCTGGCCATCGGCTTCGTCTCGCGGCTGAAGGCCTGCTCGAACGCCTCGATGCCGTCCTGCGGCACGGCGATGGCGGCGCGCTTGTTAGCCTCGTACGCCACCGAGTACAGGCGCTCCTGTGTGATTGCCGGCCTGATGGCGACCATAGTACGTCTACTCTCTCCTAAAATTGCGGCGGCACCCCCCTTGATGGTGGGCATTCTATCGGCGGCTTCCGGCGTGTGTCAATTCCACGCGGGCCCGCCGCACGGGTCTATGGCGCCGTCGGAGCCGATACTTGACCGCCCTACTACCGCCAATTATCATTCAACTAAGCATTAGCCGGTTAACACCACAGGTGTCGTAGTGCAGCTCAAGGACTACATCAGGGATATCGCGGACTTCCCCCAGGAGGGTATCCTCTTCCGGGACATCACGCCTCTGCTCAAGGATGCGGCGGCGTTCGACACGGCCTTGTCCCAGATGGCCGCGTTTTGCGACCGCTTGCGCGCCGACGCCATCGCGAGCATCGAGTCGCGCGGCTTCCTGTTCGCGGCGCCGCTGGCGCAATACCTTGCCAAGCCGCTGGTGCCAATCCGGAAGGAAGGCAAGCTGCCCTACACCACCCATGCCGTTTCGTACACGCTTGAATACGGGACGGACTCGCTGGAAGTGCACACGGACGCGTTCGCCGGGGGGCAGCGCGTGGTAATCGTGGACGACCTGCTCGCCACCGGTGGCACCCTTGCCGCGGCGGGGCAGCTCGTCGAAGCGGCGGGCGCGAGCGTAGCGGGCGTGACCGTGCTGATCGAGTTGACAGAGCTTGGAGGAAGAGCCAGGCTTCGGGACTACGAGACCTACTCCATTATCGAGTACTAGCGCCTATCGTTCGAGGTCCCCAAACGGTCCAACAATCGCAAACCAGAGAGGTGCTCATATGACCACGGCAGATAACCTGGAGTCACTCATTTCGTCGGTAGAACAGTCCGTGGAGGCGGGGCTCGCGTATTTCGAGGGCCCCGGCGGCGAGTCAAAGGTGAAGATCGATCTCTGGACGCCCCGCGAGGTGCTCGTCCACATGGTCTACTGGCATCAGGCTACCGTCGAGGGAATGGAGGCGGTCACTTCGGGCCAGCAGCCCTACCGCATCTACGCCGACACCGACGAGACGAACGCCCGGGCCGTTGGCCGTGCGTCGGGCAAGAGCGTCGCCCGGTTGGCGGACGAGGCGCGCCAGCTTCAGGCCCGGCTATCGGCGGCGGCGAGGCAGATCCCGGACGCGAACGAGGTTATCATGGTACGCGGCGACGGCTCGGAGGCCTCGACGATACAGCGCCTCGAGCGTATCCGGGCACACTGGGACGCTCATATCGAGGAGATCCGAAGCCAGGAGTAGAGACTTCCCGCGGGGCCATGCATCGCGGATTTCAATCGAAGCATGAAGCTGGGGAGGTGGGTTATGACGGTAGTAACTTTGGCCGGACTCGCAGGAGCGGGGCCCAGATCGCTGGGCCCGATGGTGGCGCAGCGGCTAGAGGCCGATTACGTAGACAGGCTGATTCTGACTAACGTCGCGCGCCAAGTCGGGGCGACCGTGGCGGCACTGCACGAGCGCGAGGAGCGCCCGCCTACCAGGGGCGAGCGGTTCTCGCGGCTGCTCCAGCGCATACTGGAGCGTTCCGCAGTGTCCGGCGCGGGCGGCGACCCCTACTTCGGACCGGGAGTCGCCGCGTTTCTTACGGAAGAGTACGAAGACCTGCCACAGCCCACAATCACTAAGGGGCACGAGCTGGAGGACGAGGCCTACATCGAGGCGGTCCACACCGTGCTCGAGGAGATGGCGGCGAGCGGCAACACCGTGATTGTGGGAAGGGGCAGCCACGTTATTCTCAGAGACCTGCCCAACGTACTACGCGTTGGGGTGGTCTCCGAGTACGAAGACAGGATCACCACCATAATGAACCGAGAGCGGTTGAGTCGGGAGGAGGCCGAGAGTACGGTCGCAGCGCGCGACGCCGCACGCGCCTACTACTTCCAGCGCTTCCTCGGCCTCGAGAACCCCGACGCGCCGGAGCTGTTCCACATGGTGGTAAACGTCAGCGAGGTCGGCCTGGACTACGCGGCCGACATGGTCGCCGCCGCGTCGATGGCGCACGCCGCGGGCCGCCTGGCAGGCGGCGCCAGGGTCGCCACCTGACCGCCCGCCACGGTCACGGCAGATCCTGCGGCGCCTCGTACTCCGCCCTGACAGCGGTGTGAAGCCCGCCGCGCACGTTGTAGTCCAGGAGCACGGTCATACGCACCGGACGACAGCATGCCACCAGATCGTCCAGAATGCGGTTGGCTGCGTGCTCCTGCACGATGCCTACGTTTCTGTAAGAGAGTAGATAGTACTTGAGCGACTTCAGTTCGATGCAGGAGTGTGCCGGCACGTAGCTTATCCTGAGCGTCCCCTGGTCGGGTAGCCCGGTCCACGGGCACACCGCGCTGAACTCGTCAGTGTCGATGACCACCTCCGCGTCCCGGCCCGCATACTCGTAGTCGAACGCCAGAAGACAGCCGGCGTCTATAGAATCCTCGGTTTCCGTCCGCTCCTTGAGCTCCAGCCCTTCGTACTGTTTGCGTAATTCTTCGATCGCAGGCATTACCACTCCTCTGGTTCTCTCGATTTCCTTTCATGCCATCGCTTGTTCAAGGATGCCCACTGGTCTTGCACACGAATCAAACGCGGGCCAACACCGCGAGCGAAAGTTAGATATACTCACCCCTAAACTTGCGAGGAGCGCCAAAAATGAAAGACAGCGGCTGTTTCGACGGTCAGCAACCATCTTATCATGGGGGAGCCTTCTTCGATGCGATTGGACGCGAGTTCGACAGCCTCGAGAGAGTCCCCGACGTCATCAGCGCGGACGTTCTCGACGCGTGGTTTCCACCCTCGCCCGCGGTTATCGACGTACTGAAAGCACACCTGCCCTGGGCCATTGGGACTTCGCCCCCGACAGAGTCTGAGGGGCTTGTGAGCCGTATCGCCGACGCCAGGGGCGTGGCGCGGGACTCGGTCATAGCGGGCGCCGGATCCTCCAGCCTCATTTTCCTGGCGCTCAGGCACTGGCTCACCCGCGAGTCCCGGACCCTGGTGCTGGACCCGTCTTACGGTGAGTATGCGCACGTGCTCGAAAACGTCGTCAGGTGCGGCATCGACCGCTTGGTCCTCAACCGGGAGGAGGAGTACCGTGTGGACCTCGAGCAACTCGAACGACACCTGCGCCGACAGTACGACCTCGTCGTTATCGTAAATCCTAACAATCCGACCGGGCGGCACATCCCAAGGAACGACCTGGAGAGAATGATACGCGGCGCTCCCCGCGAGACCATGTTCTGGATAGACGAAACGTACGTGGACTACGTTCATAGGGACGAGTCCCTGGAACGCTTCGCGGGGGAAAGCGAAAACGTGGTCGTGTGCAAGTCTATGTCCAAGATGTACGCCCTGAGCGGCCTGCGTGTTGGTTATCTCTGCGGCCCGCCCCGATTGATACAGCCGTTGCGACTCTTGAATCCGCCCTGGGCGGTAAGCCTGCCCGGGCAGATAGCCGCCGTCACCGCTCTGAAGGACGATGAGTACTACTCCGCGCGCTACCGGGAAACACACGCCCTTCGAGCTCAGCTGGCTAATGACCTGCAATCGCTGGGAATCTCTGAGATAACGCCGGGCGAGGCCAACTATCTCCTCTTCCGGCTCCCTGACGACGGGCCCACGGCCCGGGAGCTGATAGAGCGGTGCCGAAAGGACAACCTGTTCCTTCGAAACGCGTCGGCGACTTCCACCAGCCTGGGGGGCCGTTCAGTGCGAATTGCCGTCAAGGACGCTGACACCAATCGGCGCATGGTCGAGATCCTGGGCCGCGCGCTTGAGCTGGGCCGAGATGTCCTGCGCCAGGGAGCTTCGCACTGCTGAGCGCTCGCAAGTCGGGGGCTACCGGGCCCGCCATCGAGGTGCGCGGCCTGCACAAGTCTTACGGACGCGTGGCGGTGCTGCGAGGCCTGGACCTCGAGGTCGCCTGGGGCGAAACCCTGGCCATACTCGGACCTAATGGCTCGGGGAAGACGACCCTTGTCAAGACGCTGGCGACGCTCACACGCCCGGATACCGGAAGCGTCCGGGTCGCTGGCCTCGACGTATCGCGCAGCGGCAAGCAGGCACGCGGCGCAATCGGCGTGGTGACGCACGACCCGATGCTGTACGAGCAACTCACCGGCTTGGAGAACCTCAAGCTGTTCGGTCGAATGTTCAATCTCGATGCCGTTGAAGAAAGGGCGGCCTGCGCGGCCGACCGGCTCGGCATGGCTTCCAGGCTTTCGCAGCGGGTCGGAACGATGTCGCACGGGATGCGCAAGCGCCTTTCGATCGCCCGGGCACTGCTGCACGATCCTCTCATACTGATGATGGACGAGCCGGAGAGCGGCCTCGACCAAGAGGCGCTGGACATTTTGGAGGGCATCGTCTCGGGGAGCGCGGACTTGGGGCGCACGGTCATCATGACTACCCACAATCTCGAAAGAGGAGCGGCGCTTGCACAGCGAGCGGCCATTCTCTCGCGCGGGCGCATCGCCTACCACGGCTCAGCCGCATCACTCGGTGTGGCCGGGCTGCGTGAGCGATATGCCGAACTGACGGGGGAGACGGACGCTTGAGAGCCTACTGGAAAGCGGTACTCGCAGTGGCGTGGAAGGACGCATTGCTCGAGCTTCGCACCAAGGAGATCGCGACCGCGCTGTTGGTGTTCGCGCTGCTGGCCGTGGTCGTCTTCAATTTCGCCATAGACCCGACGCCACGTACCGCGGCTACGGTGGGGCCTGGCATCCTGTGGGTGTCCATAGTATTCAGCGGCGCGCTGGGCCTGGGCCGCTCGTTCGCGATGGAGCGCGACGGCGCCGCGATGACCGGACTGTTACTGGCGCCGGTGGCACGCGACGCGGTCTACTTTGGCAAGGTACTATCCATATTCCTGTTCATGGCAGCGGTCGAGGTGGTGGTCTTTCCCATTTTCCTGGCGCTGTTCAACCTGTCGCCAGGGGACCTGTGGCTGATTCCGATCGCGTTGCTGGCCACGCTGGGCATAGCGGCGGTGGGCACGCTCTTCTCCGCTATGGCCGTGAACACGAGGTCGCGCGAGATCATGCTGCCCGTGCTGTTCCTGCCCGTGGTGCTGCCGGCGATAGTCGCGGCGGTGGAGGCGACCGGCGAAGTATTCGCCGGGGAAAGCCCTGCGCTCTGGGTGCCTTTCCTCGCGGTGTTCGACGCTATCTTCCTAGTCGTCTGCCCGGCGGGATTCAACCTGATAGTAGAGGAGTAGTCGCACGGCGAGCGCCTCCGAAACAGGAGCGAAAAGGGCGGTTTTCCTTCCCTTGCCAAAATTGACACTATGGGGTGGTACTGCTATATTTGGTGGCGTTGTAGAGGTAACGGTTCAGTCAAGATAGCTGTCTGCGGACCCGCATACCGGCGGTGTTCTCTCGGGCGGCACAAGACGAGAGTATTGGGGGGCGGGGCAGTTCGGATGCCTGTAAGCGATGGGTCCTCAAAGCTACTTCCGATGCCGCTAACGTCACCATGTGAGCGCGGGCCACGACTCCACTGTCAAGCCGCGGCGGTCGACTGCTCCCAGGCTCTCTGGAGGTAGTAGTTGAAAAAGAGTGACTTTGTGGTGCGATTTGCGGGAGAGGGCGGCCAAGGCGTCGTGACCTCTGCCGAGGGTCTCGCTCAAGCGGCGACCCAGAGGGGCTACCACGCTCAGACCTTCGCCACCTTTCCTTCGCAGATAATGGGCGGCCCGACGTGGACCCAGACGCGCATTTCCAATGCCGAGGTTCTCAGTTCGGGCGATGACCTCGACGTGCTCGTCGCCTTCAACCGCGAGGCGTACGACACGCACGGCGCAGAAGTCCGCGAGGGCGGTGTGGTCATCTATGACTCCGGGGCCTTCGACCTGGAGTACACGGGCAACAGCTTTGGAATGCCCTTCGACGAGTTGGCGCGGTCCACGGGCAACAACAGGGCCGCCAACATGGTGGTCATCGGCGCCCTCGCCTACCTGGTGCAGATGCCGCAGGTAATCCTCGAGGAGTTCGTGACCAAGCGTTTCACGAGGGGGCGGCCCAACGACGAGCAGATAATCAGCTCGAACATCGAGGCGCTGACGCTCGGAAGAACAGAGGCGGAGCGCAGCGGTTTCAGCCTTGGCGAGCTTGCCCCTGCAATTCCTCCTGACGTGGACCAGATCCTGCTCAACGGCAACCAGGCGGTAGCGCTGGGGGCGTACACGGCAGGGCTGGAGTTCTACGTCGGCTACCCCATATCGCCCGCCACGTCCATACTCGTCTGGATGGAGCAAAACCTGGTCGGACCGGGCAAGTTCTGCTACCAAGCCAGTTCTGAGATCGAGTCCATCAACTCGATCGTTGGTGCGGGATTCGCGGGCAAGAAGGCGATGACAGCCACCGCGGGACCGGGCTTTTCGCTGATGAGCGAGGGCCTCGGCCTCGCCTGGATGGCGGAGATCCCGGTGGTGGTAGCCGACATCCAGCGCGGCGGACCGGCGACCGGCCTGCCAACCAAGACCGAACAGTCGGACTTAATGGCGGCCATGTTCCCGGCCCACGGCGACGTCAAGCTGCCGATCATAGCTCCGGGAACGGTGGAGGAGTGCTTCTACGCTGCCATCCACGCGGTGAACTGGGCGGAGCGCTACCAGGGACCGGTGATATTGCTCAGCGAGCACGCCCTGTCGGAGCGCAACCAGAACATTCCCAGGCCCCACCTCGACGAGGTACTGGTCGAGACCCGCAAGGTGTACGAAGGCTCCAACGGCTACAACCGTTACGATGGCTGGGAGCTTTCGCCGATGCCCATACCCGGTAACCCGGGCAGCTACGTCGCCAACGGCAGCGAGCACGACGGCATGGGCGACACGACGCACCTGCCGCAGCGTCACATCCAGATGACCAACCGCCGATTCAGCAAGATCAAGCTGCTGGAAGACGGCTACTACGAGAGCGACAATGAAGACGCTTCCATTGCCCTGCTGCCGTGGGGCGGCTCGAAGGGCCCGGCGCTGGCGGCCTACAGGGAGTTGACGCGAGCGGGCCACGATATTGGCTGGTACTATACGATGTTCCTGAACCCGCTGCCGCCCCGGCTTCTGGAGGAGTTGAAGAACAAGGAGCTGGTCATCGTTCCGGAGCTCAACTTCCAGGGTCAGTTCTCGTCCATCCTCCGCTCATACGGAGTGCGGGCCGAGTCGATAACCCAGATAACCGGGCTGCCGTTCAAGGAAAAGGACCTGGTGCGCCAGGTGGGCGAGAGAGTCGGACAGATGCAGAAGGAGGGAGTAACCGCATGAGCGCGAAGAATCCCGAGTACGATTTCAAGTGGTGCCCCGGCTGCGGCGACTTTGGCGTGCGGCGCGCGCTCGAGACGGCGCTTTCCCAGAGGTCCATCGAGACGGAGCTTCCGGCTGAGAACACGGTGGTGGTGGCGGGCATAGGCTGCTCCGGCAACATGATCCACCTGCTGGAGGGCGACATGCCCTACGGCCTTCACGGCATCCACGGCAGGACGCTCCCGCTCGCCATGGGGGTAAAGATGGGGCGGCCGGACCTGAACGTGGTGATAGTGGCCGGGGACGGCGACTTCCTGGGCATCGGCCTCGAGCACATAGGGCCTCAGGCGGCGCGCAACCTGGACGTCACCGCCGTGATCATGGACAACCAGGTGTACGGGCTGACCAAGGGCCAGAGCTCGCCGACCACGGGTCTGGGCGCGATTACAAGCTCGACGCCTTACGGCAAGCCGGAGGAGGCGCTCGACGCGCTCCGGCTGTACCTGACCGTCGGCGCGTCCTACGTGGCGTCCACGATTTCGACCAAGGTCAGGGACCTCGGGACGATGATCCAGGACGCGATGAACCACAAGGGGTTTTCGGTCGTCCACGTGCAGTCGCCCTGCACGACGTACAACAACACCTTCGAGGTGCTGAAGGGCAATCCCAGGAAGGGCATCGCGCCGCTGGCTTGGGACATACCCGACGACCATGACGAGACCGACCAGGCGGCGGCGTTCGAGATCGCCAGCACGCCGGGCGTGCCGGTTGGAGTGCTCTACCGCGACGAGTCCCGGTTGACGTTCGACCAGCGGTCGAGCGAAATGGCGGGCAAAGAGACGGCCAAGACACCCGAGGAGTTGCTCGCGTCTTACGCCATCTAGGCGCCGACATAGCGGAATCGCAGCTCAGAACTCAAGCGCCCCGGCGAACACTGGGGCGCTTTTTTGCGGCCCGGCGTTCGCGCCGGGCCGCGCCACAAAGGAAGTCAACTTGAAGCTGCTTCACCAGATGATAGCCGAAATGGTCGGCACGTTCCTGCTGGTGCTGTTCATCATCGGCAGCGTGGCGGCTGCCGTGCTGACGGGCTCCCAGGTCGGGATATGGCAGGTGGCCGCGGTCATTGGGTTCGGGGTATCGCTCGCCATCTACGCGACGGCTGCCGTGTCGGGGGCCCACCTGAATCCGGCAGTGAGTCTTGCCATCGCGCTCTTCCGGGGCAGCGACTTCCCGGCGCGGCGGATTCCGGCGTACTGGACGGCGCAGCTCGCGGGCGCAGTGGCCGCGGGGCTGGTGCTGCTGGCGATCTTCGGGCCGTTCCTGGACCGCTTCGAGGCGGAGGAAGGGATCGCGCGGGGGGCGGAGGGCAGCGAGCGCTCGGCGATGGTGTTCGGGCAGTACTTCCCTAACCCGGCATCGGTTGGCGTGGACGCGGAGGCGCGGTCTCTCATCTCGCCTGCGGGCGCGACGGCGGTGGAGGCGTTGGGCACAGCCATCCTGGTGTTCATGATATTCGCGCTGACCGACAGGCGGAACGGGCGCATAGCGCGGGGGAGCATGTGGCCGTTCTTCGTCGGGTTCACGGTGGCGGTGTTGATCAGCCTGCTGGCGCCTCTGACGCAGGGCGGGTTCAACCCGGCGAGGGACCTGGGGCCGAGGCTGGTGGCGTACTTCGCGGGGTGGGGCGCGCAGGCGATTCCGGGGCCGTCGGCGGGCTTTTGGATCTACATTGTGGGGCCGTTGGTTGGGGGGCCTGTCGGGGCGGCGATCTACCAGTGGGGGGTCAGGCCGAGGGGGGATGGGGACGGCGAAAGCGCCTAATCCACCAGTGCAATGCCGATGAGCGCTCCCATGATGGTAACCCACATCCCCACCATAAGAATGTAAAGGTTGTTGAACCTCTGGTCGATTCGAGTATGCAACTGGTCGATTCGAACGTTGGTCTGGTCGATCCGGTTGCCGAGTTCCCCAATTCGCGTGTTCATCTCAGCGCGGAGACCATTCATGTCAGTTCGCAGCAATTCCATTGAAGAGGCAAGGTCGCCGAGTCGCCCGTCGACTTGCTCATAGGCCCCTTCCAGCCTGCTGACCCTCTGTTCCAAAGTCATATCTCACTATGCTCCCGTCAACATGTTATCACACAAGCCACTCGTTCACTCGCCGCTGCTGCTGCCCTGCTGCTCAATGCGGGTGAGGATGTCGCGGATCTCGGACAGCAGCTCTGCGGTATCGGGGGAGCCTGTCGGCGGCTGAGCGGGCGCGGGGGAGGCTTCGCCTCCGAGGGCGGCTTCGCGCTGGCGGAGTATGGCGTCGCGGAACTCCACGGCATCTGTCACGCCGACGAGGTCGCCCTCGCTGCTGGCGTTCTGGCCGGACTGGCCGGCGGTTTCCACGTGCAGGCCGCGCACGCCGTAGTGCCGCATGAGCGGGCCGTCGTGAAGGCGAACGTCGGTTATGCGGTTGAGGGGAATGGTAGACTCCTTGCGGAAGAAGACGCCCTTGCGGATTTCGACGGCGCGTGCGGTAAGGCGGGCGGACAGGCGGCGGTGGTGCTCGGGTAGATACCAGAGGCTGAAGATGAGCCAGAAGGGGATGAGCAGGATCCCGGCAACGGTTATGACGAGGAAGCCGGTAACCCAAAGCCTGGTGTAGGGGATGATGCGCCTGTCGAAGCGGGCTTCTAGGAGCACCTCTCCGGTGGCGCCTGAATCGGTCGGACCGCTGCTCATGGGATCGGGTCCTTTCGGTGGCGGGCGCATTTAGACGTGGGCGGCGGTGGGCCGCCCACGCGGTTGGCGGTGTTGGACTAAGAAGCTCGCTAGCCGCGGCTGGGGAGCGAGACGGTGGCGTAGCCGGGGGTCGTCTTCGCGCCCTCGTGGTTTTCGAGCCAGAGCTCGCACTCGACGAGATTTTCGCCGTCGTCGGACGACTTCTTGGTGACGCTGCCCTTGACGAACACGGGCGTGCCTGGGACGTCCATGCCGCGGTACTGGCAGCTCAGCTTCCTAAGGGTGCCGCCCTCGCCAATCCAGTCCGTGATGAACTGGCCGAGGAAGGCGTTCTTGAGCGCGCCGTGAAGGATGACGTCGGGGAGGCCGTTGCCCTTGGCGAAGGTCTGATCGTAGTGGATCTGGTAGTAGTCACCGGACGCGCCGGCGTACTTGACGAGCTGCTGCGTGGTGGGGTCCTTGCGCAGCGTGGGGATCTCCATCCCCTCCTGGACGTCCTCGAAATACACCTGGTCTCCCATCTATTCCTCCTTGCGGAAAGTTTCGGCGATTCGTGATTGCGGGCCGGTTTCGTGCGCGCTGCCCGCTACGAGGGCGGGTTGTAGCTTATGCCGGTGCTGCGCTGAAGCGCGACGGTCTGGCCGAACTGGTTGACGTACCTGGTTTCCCGAATGGTGAACATCATCTTGCCGAACGCGCGGGCGTTGCGCTCGTACACATCGGCGAACTTCTGGGTGACGGTGATGGTGTCGCCGGGGCGAACGGGGTGGAAGTACTCCCACTCGCTGCCGCCGTCGAGGTTGGCCGAGAAGGGGCTCTGGATGCTCACCTTCATGGGGCCGGACGGCGTGGAGCGCAGGAAGGTGGGCGGCGCTATGATGCCACCGTAGCGGCTGGCGCGCGCGGCCTGCTCGTCGTTGTACAGGGGGTTGTCGTCGCCGATCGCCTGGGCGAACTTTATGATCGCGCCCTTCTCGATTTCGTGGCTAACGGGGTCAGACTCCACACCAATCGCGTCGCGCATCTCCTGGGTGATGACAGAGTCCTGCTCCTGGGTCATAGGGAATCTCCTCCGACTGGGTATTGCTGGTTGTGACGCAAGTTTAAGCGCGAAGTTTGGGGCTGTCAAGAAACGCGGGCGGGAGCGGGACAAAGTAGGCTTTTGCCGAAAGTGTTCCATTTCGTGTTTTTCGTAGCTGGGGGGTGTTACGTCTGGGGCTGTCCTTGTGGTGTATCTGTCACGATTTCGCGGGTGCAGGGCCGGAATTCGAGGAGCCTGGGAGCGGAATGGGACTGGTTGTCGCGCCGGGCCGTAGGGGTGTCGGACGAGGGGCGTGGTGAGGCGCTGGCGGGTGCGGACGGCGATTCGGTTGTTGTTGGTTACCGGCATGTGGGGATGTTAGTACATATGTGCGGATATTGTCAAGAGGGGTGGGCGGGATTGGTTGAAAGTGGTGGCGGCTAACTGTTACGATTTTCTGTAGCGGAAGCGTATGAATCAGGCCGTTGCCGGTAGGCTGACGGCGGGCGGCAAGCCGGGAGGCAGAAGTGAACAGCGTTTCCAGGTTGGGCGGATGGTCCGGTATCTGGCGCAACGCGGGGCTGCCGGCGCTGATCGGAGCGCTGGCGCTGGGCGCGGCGATTGCCGGGGCGGCAATCGTGAGGATGCAGAACGTCGAGGGCATCGACGCGATCAACTTCTTCGTCGAGTCGCTGTCGGGAAGCACCAGCGGTGCGGCAGGCAACCTGGGCGACCTGGCACCGCTGGGCTTCGCGTTCGGGCTGGGCATCGCGGCGGCGTTCAACCCGTGCGGGTTCGTGCTACTTCCGGCCTACATGGGGCTGTACCTGGGCGACGACGATACGGAATCCGAGAGGGGTGTGCTCAGCAGGCTGGGCAAGGGCGTTGTGGTGGGGCTGACGGTGACGGCCGGGTTCGTGTTGTTGTTCGGCGTGGCGGGCCTGATCATCGGGCTGGGCGCGCGGTCGGTGGTCGCGGGGGTGCTGCCGTGGCTGGGGCTGGCGATAGGTGTCGCGCTGTGCGTGCTGGGGGCGTGGCTGGTGGGCGGCGGCAAGCTGTACTCGGAGCTGGCGCAGCGGGTTGCGGACCGCGTGGGGGATCCCGGCGAGACGAACGTGCGGGGTTACTTCCTGTTCGGCGTGAGCTACGGCGTGGCGTCGTTGAGCTGCGCGCTGGGGCCGTTCTTCGCAGTGATCGGGACTTCATTCGCGGCATCCACGCTGGCGAAGTCGTTTGGGCAGTTCCTGCTGTACGCGGGGGGCATGGGCGTGGTGATAGTGACGCTCACCGTGGGCATGGCGCTGTTCAAGGAGGCGATGGGATCGGCGCTGGGGCGGGCGATGCCGGTCGTAGGCACGGTGGGGTCGTGGCTGATGGTGGTCGCGGGGGCGTACATTGTCTTCTACTGGCTGACGATAGGGGATTTGGTGTTTTAGGGGGGCGACCCTACCCCTCGCCCCTGGATTCCCGCTTTCGCGGGAGTGACGGTGAGGGGGCGAGGGGGAAGGGACTTCTTCGCCCGCATCCCCGAAACAAGCACGATGCAGGCTCTGGCCTCACGCGTAAGGGGCCGCAGTTGGCATTACGCCGTGATCCGCATATCAGGCGCTTTAGATTCCTCGGCTACGCTCGGAATGGCAGATGCAACACGGCGTTCGGCATTGCCATTTTCAAGGGATGAGCTTCTTGGCGTAACGGAAGCACTTCAGGACCTCGGGTATGCTGTAGCCCTGAGAAAGGTGGTGGCAATAGACGGCCGGAGCCCCTTGGAAAGTGGACACGCCAAAGGTCTGGCCCCGCTTATAGGCGTATTCGGCGTCCTGCCAGTCAATCCCCAACGCTTTCGTGGTCTTGTCCCCGAAGACGATAACAACCTTTGGGTTCATCTCATCCACCAGCCGCTTTACCCACTCTACGGAGTGGTGTCGCCACTCGGAGTGAGGCCCTCTCTTTCTCATCCAGCGGCTCGCTTCCTTGGACGGCGCCTGCGGAAACACGGCTGGCAACGCCACGGTGGAGGTTTCCAGCGATTCCAACATCCCTGCCTTCCTGCACAAGTTACGAAGTGCCGTGCCGAATGGTTGATCGCTTCGAAGGTATAGTAACTTCGACGGACACTTGGACCAAATCTTCGGGCTCGTCTTTCCTCCGCCTTGAAATGACAACAGCAGAAGGTCCGGCTCCGGGATAGGTGGCCCATAAGAAATCAGTAGCCCGTGTTTCACGACCTTGCGGAGTTCCGGCCTTTTGAGCAGTTCATGCGTGTCAGAGTATGCCTCAGATAGGAGTTCTTCTAGCGACTTTGGCATCTTCGGACTCCTTGGGCCAAGATTCGCGGCAAGCGCGCCCTGAGTCTACGCACGCCACGCTGCTGCGTCACCCCCATCCTAACCTTCCCCCTGCGAGGGGGAAGGGACAACACCGGCGGGCGGGTTTGAAACCCGCCCCTACCTGTGCTGTGGTGACTCTCGGGTTAGGACTCGGCGACTACGGGGTTGCTGAGGACGCCTATACCCTCGATCTCGATTTCGACGGTGTCGCCGGGGTGGAGGTCACCCGCCTGGCCTGGGGTGCCGGTCATTATGACGTCGCCCGGTTCCAGTGTGACCACCCTGGTGACGAACTCGATGATGGTGGGGACGTCGTAGAGAAGGTCTGACGTGCTGCTCTCCTGTTCGACCTTACCGTTGACGCGGGCCACCAGGTGCAGGTTGCCGGGGTCGAGGTCGGTGACGATATACGGCCCGATGGGGCTGAAGGTGTCGGAGGACTTTGCGCGCCACCACTGGAGGTCGCCGCGCTGCCACTGGCGGGCGCTGACGTCGTTGCCGCAGGTGAGGCCGAGCACGACGCTCATGGCGTCTTCCCGGCTGACGCGCTTGCAACGCTTGCCGATGACCACTGAAAGCTCGCCCTCTTCCTGCATCGTGACGCCCTCTTCCAGCGCCTCATGGGGGATTACGATGTCGTCGCCCGGCCCGGCCAGCGACGTGGCGGACTTCAGGAACGGCTCGGGCACCGATGGCGGCTCACGGTCCCCCAGGTGGCTCTTATAGTTGAGGCCGATGGCCACTATCTTGCCGGGCACTATTGGGGCCAGCAACCGCACCTCATCAAGCGTGTGGGTGTGGTCGGTGACCTCGTAGTCCTCCAGGGGCGACGTCGTAATCTGCTTTACGACGTCGCCTTCGACCACGCCGTAGGCGATCTCGCCGTGCGCCTCGTACCTCGCGAACTTGGTCATTGGTTCCTCCTCAGGGTGTGCTGCCGTCGGGCGGCTGCTGCGTGTTGGGTATGGGGTTTACGCGGGGATAACTATAGCCGAACGGAGTGAGGGGCGCAAAGTTGGCGGTGCGGTGCTTGTGCTTTGTGGGGAGAAGGTCTATATTCGGCTGACCGTTGGGTTGCGGGACGGGGAGCACTCCGGCGTCCTGTTTCGTGGCCTGAAAGCCAGACAGCCGGCGCGGGGCCGGAAGGAGGAGAGGGCCGCATGGTGACTCCAGACACCGACAAGCACGCATGGTGGATTAAGGACAGCTACAGCAGGGAGGAGATCGACCAACTCGTCCAGTGGGGGCTGGACCACTTCTGGACGCAGAATCACCAGATGGCGGACCTGGTCGCGCCGGGCGGCTACAACATCATGGCGCGCGGCGACGGCTGCTACGTCTACGACATCGAGGGGAACAAGTACATCGACGCGATGGCGGGGCTGTTCCTGAAGAACATCGGGCATCGCCACCCGGAGGTGGCGGCCGCGGTCGCGGAGCAGATGACGACTCTGGCGTACAGCAACTCCGGCGCGTACAGCAGCATACCGGGGATTCTGCTGTCGCGTAAGCTGGCGGAGCTGGCGCCGGGGGACATGACGAGGTCGTTCTTCTGCGGGGGCGGTTCCGAGGCGGTGGAGATCGCATTGAAGATGGCGCGGCAGTACCAGTACATCTCGGGCAGGCCGCAGAAGACGAAGATCATTTCGCGCAGGGGCCAGTACCACGGCTCCACAAGGGGCGCAATGAGCGTCGGCTCGGCGGGCAGGCGCAGCCCGGGGCTGTTCGAGGCGATGACGCCGCCGGGCAACATACAGGTGGACCCGCCGTTCTGCTACCGGTGCCCATGGGGCTTCAAGGACCGGGACAACGGAAACTGCTGCATGCAGAGTCCGCGGTCGCTGGAGAACATCATCACGGGCGAGGGCGCGGACAGCGTGGCGGCCTTCATCGCGACGCCGATTCCGAACGGCTCGCAGATTCCGGCCGAGGAGTACTGGCCGGAGGTGCGGGAGATCTGCGACCGGCACGACGTGGTGCTGATAGCGGACGAGATTATCTGCGGGTTCGGACGGCTGGGGAGCTGGTTCGGGATGCAGCGTTTCGGCGTGCAGGCGGATATCATGACGGTGGCGAAGGCGCTGACGGGCGGCGAGCTTCCGATAGGCGGCGTGGTAGCCTCGCAGAAGGTGGCCGAGGCCTTCGACAACGCGGAGGGGGCGAACTCGGCCTTCCAGCACGGCGTGACGTACGGCGGGCACCCGGCGGTGATGACGGCGGCGCTGAAGAACCTGGAGATCATGGAGCGGGACAACCTGGTGCAGAACTCCTACGACATGGGCAACTACCTGTACGAGCGGGCGATGTCGGTGTTGCAGGAGAACCACCCGTCGGTGGGTTTCGTGGGCGGCGGCATGGGCCTGCTGATGTCCATCGAGATGGTGAAGAACCGCAGGACGAAGGAGACGTATCCGGGCGGGCCGCAGGGCGAGTACGCGAAGACGTTTACGGAGAAGCTGCGGAGCAACGGGCTGGCGACGCGGGCCGGCGACTCGATAGTGCTCTCACCGCCGCTGACGATCACGAAAGAGATCGTGGACGACATCATCGACATACTGGATACGTCGATGGGCGAGATGGAGCGGGAGTTCCCAGTGGACGACGCGTAGAGGCAAGCCCCGCCCTGGATTCACGCTTTCGCGGGAATGACGAGTGGGGCCATGTCGGCTGGAAGGGACCGCGAGTGAGGCGGGCTATCTGCCGCGGATGCGGTCCCACCAGCCGTTGTCGTCTTCTTCCTCGATGGGGCGGCCGCGCCAGCGCTTTTCGACGCTGTTGCGGGGCCGCATGAAGAACATGGCGTAGGCGACGATGAACAGCAGCAGGCCGATCAGTCCCATGATTGGGCCGGCACGCAGGACTAGCGCGAGCAGCAGGACCACGACGGCGGCGATCATTACGCGGCCGGGCGTGATGGCCCAGGTGCGGCCGCCTAGGGCTTTGCCGGCGTACATCCAGAGGAGCCGCCAGAAGCTGGGCTTGCGGCGATGAGCCGGAGCTCGGCCGGGCGACACTCCCGCCTGTTCGAGAATCTCTTCTACTTCTTTCTCGTACTTCTCCGACATCCTCCACCTCTCAGTCCCGGCCCTTCGTCCGACGGGCCAGCGTACGTGCCCTTACTCCGCGCCAAATGCTCAATTGCCTGAGGAGTGAGACTTAACGAAATCGTATCCAACGCAAAAGCCCGCTGTCAAGCATGGGCCGCGGGGCCGCGTTGACAACTCCCCTGCCCCGCCGGTAGCATCCGGGCGGTTGTCTCAGTCCACGCCAGAGAGGGTGTTGTTTGTCCCACTTCAACCTGTGTTGTTTCGCGTGCGGCGCGGCGCATCCCGCCGATATGTACTCGCTCGGCTGCGAGCGGTGCGGCGGGCCGCTGGACGTGCGTTACACGGCTGAGGCCGCGGGGGCGTCCGGTGGCGGGCCGCCGATGCCGTACCACGACCGGGAAGCGGCGGTGACGCTGGGCGAGGGCGGGACGCCGTGCGTGGAGCTGCGGGCGGTGGCGGGGATGCTTGGCGTGCGGCGAGTGTACGGGAAGGCTGAGTATCAGAATCCGACGGGATCGTTCAAGGACAGGGGTACCGCCGCGATGGTGTCGGTGGCGGCGGAGCTGGGCGTGACGGCGGTGGTGGAGGACTCGTCGGGAAACGCGGGGGCGTCGGTGGCGGCGTACGCGGCGCGGGCGGGCATCGAGGCGCACGTATTCGCGCCCGCGGACGCGCCGGCGGCGAAGCTGAGCCAGATACGCGTGTACGGCGCGCGCACACACCTTATCGAGGGGCCGCGACAGGCGGCGACGGACGCGGCGGTGGCTTACTGCGAGACGCAAGGAATGGTGTACGCCTCACACAATCTCAGCCCGTACTTTCTCGAAGGGACCAAAACGTTCGCGTACGAGGCGGCGCGGCAACTGGCCGACGATCCGCCGCAACACCTGGTGGCGCCTGTGGGCAACGGGTCGCTGGCGACGGGGCCGTGGAAGGGTTTTCAGGAACTGTTGGACGCAGAGGCGATCGGTCGAGTGCCGCGGGTCCACGCGGTGCAGGCGCGGGCGGTGATGCCGGTGGCCGCGGCTTACGAGGGGAGCGCGTGGAATGCCGCCGACGCAGGGCGGACAATCGCGGGGGGCATATCGGTCGCCGCGCCGCCGAGGAAGGCGCAGGTGCTGCGGGTGCTGCGGGAGTCGGGCGGCGAGGCGGTGGCGGTGGACGACGAGGAGATCGCGCGGTGGCAGCGGCTGCTTGCCGAGGAGGAGGGCATCTACGCGGAGCCGACGTCCGCAGCGGCGTTCGCGGGGCTGGAGGCCCTCGTGGCGCGCGGAGCGGTGGGCGCGGACGACTGCGTGCTGGTGGCGATCACGGGCAGCGGGTTGAAGGACGCGCCGCCGGTCTAGCTCTTCTTCTTTCGGCGCCGGTTGCTCTTCATGTTGGCCCTGGACTGCTCGTAGTAGCGGATGTAGTCCTCGGCGGGCGTGCGGGAGATGACCTCGCCTATCAGGTCGAGGGGGAGGTCGTCGGCGCGCTTGAAGCGGACGCAGGACTTGCCCATGTTGAGCTTCTTGCCGCTGGCGGCGTACCGCTCCTTGAACCATTCCTCGGTGACCTGGTCCCCGTACACGTTCATCAAGTACAGCGACATGTAGTTCTTCTGATTGCCCAGCGAGGCGTAGGCGAGAGGGTAGCCGTTGTAGGTTTCGGGAAAGACTTCGAGGGGGATGGCCC
This sequence comes from Dehalococcoidia bacterium, assembly GCA_965203135.1. Classification (GTDB taxonomy): domain Bacteria; phylum Chloroflexota; class Dehalococcoidia; order Lucifugimonadales; family CATOSD01; genus CATOSD01. The sequence continues at coordinate 509,415 of CBDBBO010000001.1, forward strand.
AGCCGATCATGCCGTAGAGCATCATCTCCTCGTAGCCGTCGGGCAGACTGTCGAGCACCACTTGGCGCACCGTTTCCATAGACTGCCGGCGGTCGTCGGGCAACTCGTCGAGGTAGTCTTGCACTGTGCCGGCATCGCTTTTGACCATAGCACCCTCCTGGCATCGGACTTTGGCCGGGACAGTGTAGGCAATACGCGGAGCTCGGCGCAAGCCGGGAAAAGGGCAATCGCGGGCTGTGCCGTGTCGGTGACGTGGCGTATAATTCACGCATCTGTTCCACCACGCCACGCGGCGGCGTAGTCGCGCCCGTGCGGAGTGCCGGAGTTCGCGGATTGAGATACAGGACGCTTGGGGACACTGAGCTTGAGTTGTCGGAGGTCGGGTTCGGCCTGTGGACGCTTGCGTCCGGGAACCGGCCGGTGATCAGCGAGGCGGAGGCGGTGAACCTGCTGGTGAGGGCGTTCGACCTGGGGGTCACGTTCTTCGACACCGCCGACACTTATGGGGACGGCTACGGCGAGAGGGTGCTGGCGAGGGCGCTCGGCAGGCAGCGCCACGACGTGGTTATCGCGACGAAGATGGGGTACGACATGTATACGACGGTGTTGAGCCCGGACCCCGTTCCGCGTGAGCTGAACTTCGGTCCGCGTTACGTGCGCTACGCCTGCGAGCAGAGCCTGCGGAGGCTGAACACGGACTACATAGACCTGTACCAGCTTCACGATCCCACGATGTACACGCTGGAGGACGACGAGCTTTTCGACACGCTGGAGGACCTGGTGCGGGAGGGCAAGATAAGGTACTACGGCTTCGCGCCGGAGCCGGAGGTCAGGTGGGAAGAGGAGGCGGAGGCGGCGATGCGGGAGCGGGACGGGCACGCGCTGCAACTGGCGTACAACATGCTGGAGCAGCGGCCCGGGCGCGAGCTGTTTCCCATCGCGGTGGAGACGAACACCGGGCTGATTGCGAGGGAGCCGCACGCGCGGGGGGCGCTGGCGGCGGCGCGGCCGTCGCCTGTCGAGCGGGAAGGGTACGAGGGGGAGATGGAGCACGGGGCGCCAATGCCGGGCGAGGGAGAGGTCACGGGGCTGGGGTTCCTGACCAGCAACCTGGACCTCACGTTGGGGCAACTAGCGATAAAGTTCGCCCTGTCGGAGGCGGTTGTGGCGTCGGCGCTGCCGGACATATCCGGTGTGGAATCGCTGGAGGAGTTCGCGGCGGCGCCGGACGGGGAGGACATTCCCGAGGAGTTCCTGGAGCGGCTGAGGGAGCTGTACGACGAGGGCGCCCTTCCGGACGCGCAGGGGCCGCAGAGCGGCGCGACCGCCTGAGATACGGCGGTGTCAGCTCCGGTCGGCAGACCTCCGCGAGAAGTTCCGGCGCGGCCGCCCTCCGCGCGACTCGCCGCCGGACCGACGGTCGCCCTGCCTGCCGGCGCCGCGGTTGCCGCGATTGCGCCGCCTGGGAAGCAGCCGGCGCATCTCGCCTTCAATGAGGCGGAAGTCCCTTTGCGGGAGCAGGTGAAGCACATCGAAGAAGGCGAGGGGCCAGTCTTCGGGCGCCCATCTTTTCACGTACTCCAGCCGTGGGCCGAGAACGAGCGCGTCGATAAAGTCCCGTTCTTTCAGTACGATGTCGGGGCTTAGCTCGACGCTGTAGCGGCGGTGGACCATCGACCCGTTGGGTTTCCAGATGCTCCGATGATCCTCGTAGCATGGGGAAGTGACGGTGGCGGTGGCGACCCACTTGCGCAGGTCCTTCACGTAGAACAGGAAGCGGTCGTTCGGCTGCATCCTCTCGGCGCGGCGGCGGTACCTGGGGCCGAAGGCGTATTCGCTGAAGCCCATCTCCCTGGCGATCTCGAAGTTCTCCAGGGTCTCCACTATCATCCAGAAGTTTTTTGCCATTGTGGTGTACCCCGTTCGGGTGGAACAGTCGCTCCGCCAGCGCGGACCGCTCCGGCGGGCGCGCGACTACGCCTGTCATTGTACCACTAAATCTACAGAGGCAAAGTCAGCGGGCCTCGCGCAGGACGTTGTACAGGTGGAGGTACAACTTGAACGACTCCCTGGCGAAGACGGCGGGGTTGGCGGGCCGCGTGGGGTCGACGTGATTGAAGAAGGAGAACTCGGTGTAGTAGACGTTGCCGCCGGAGCGCATGGCGTCGGCCATGCGCTTCGACTCCTCGGAGGGCACAAGCTCGTCCTGGCGGTCGTGCATGATGAGGGTGCGGGCACGGAGGCGGTCGATGCCCTCGCTCGGGGAGATGGCCGCGAGGTCGGCCAGCGCGCGGTCCGGGAGCTTCGCCAACAGGTCGTCTGTCTCGTCGAGCGTAGGCCCAGATAGCAGCGCGGACACCGCGCGCGCCTCGGGCGACAGGGCCGCTTCGTCAAGCCTCTCGTCCGGGGCGCCGTCCTGGAACCTGGCAGAGAGGAGCGCCCTTTCGCCGGGGTCCGGCACCGCCTCCACGAGGTGCGAAGCTACCACCTCCACGCTGAGACTGTTGGGGTGCCAGGATTCGGAGTCGTCGCCGTAGAATCGGCTCTCGGCGACCACGGACTTCACGAGATCCCTCGCGTCGTAGTAGCCGCCGAAGAAGTTAACGAACTGCACCTGGTCGCGGATGCGCTCGTCCTGGGCGGCCACCGCGGCCATCGACGCGCCGACGCAGAAGCCTCCCATGCCGAGCCTGCGGGGGTCGACTTCTTCGAGGGTCTGCATGTAGCGGAAAGCCGATACGAGGTTGTCCACTTCCTCCACGTGGACGCGCTTCTGGGTCATCCTGTCCGACCAGGGAATCATCACGACGAGTCCGGCTCGCGCGAGGCCGTTGGCGAGGTTGACGACGCGCTCGTCGTCCTTGCCGGCGGGGTTGACGCCGAGGAAGAGGAGCACCGCGCCGTGTCTGCCGCCGCCGGGGGGGACGTACAGGTCGGCATCCTCCAGGCCGTCGGCGCCCTGGTAGACCACCGGCCTGCGCGTGGGTTCGCCGGCGAACCACTGCTGCGGCTTGACGGGGATGGCGGGCAGGAGCTGCGGCACGAGCAGCATCGTGTGGGAGGCGGTGCGGACCTGGGGTGTGGCGGCCAGCCCGATGACGAGCGCCACCAGCCAGCCCAACACGACCAGCTTCAGCAGGCGGGGGCGCGGTGGCAGCATTTCGCCGGTCTCCTTTCGACCGCAGCGGCCGGGCCAGGGACGGACGTGGGCGCTGCGGACTGCGGTATTGGCCCTTGCGCCGCGGCACGACCGCGGTATCCGGGCCAGCTTTGACACGTCTCGGAAGCGGGTGTTAACCTAGCCTTATTCACTATACTACAGCTTCTCGATGCTTTGTCCGCAACCAGGGGCGGGGCGGGATTGCGAAGTGTCGCTGCTGAGCGGGTGAACAGTGGTGTGACATGGCCGTGGTCGAGACACTCGGGCGTCTGGTTGGCGGTGCGGTGCTTGCCACCGGCGGCTGGCGGCTGGGAGATTACATAAGCACCACCTGGGGGCCGGAGTACTACGTCCACTGGGTGTTCGGCCTGGCTATCTTCGGGGCACTGCTAGGACTGACGGCCACCCCCTACGTGGGCAGCAAGCTGGCGGGCGTGATGGCTTCCCAAGCCGAGGGTGTGCCCACGTCGCGGTTGTTCTCGGGCGTGGTCGGCACGTCTGTCGGGCTACTGCTGGCGTTGCTACTTGCGATACCCCTGGCGCGGCTGCCGGGCTGGTTCGGGATCGCTCTGCCCGCAGCTCTTTCCATGCTGTTCGCGTACCTGGGCGGGGCGTTCATGCTTTCGCCGAGACGCGACCTGTTCCAGGGTTTCTTCCCCCAGGGTTCCACGGGGGTGTCCATCAACGGGAGCTCGCCCGCGAGTCCGAAGATCCTACTGGACACGAGCGCGATCATCGACGGCCGCATCGCCGACATAAGCCACACGGGGTTCGTGTTGGGGTGCCTGGTGGTTCCGAATTTCGTACTGGACGAGTTGCAGCGGGTCGCGGACTCCAGCGACGGACTGCGCCGCAACCGTGGCAGGCGCGGCCTCGAGGTGCTCAACAAGCTGCGTGACGGGAGCGGCATCGAGATCGAGATCATGGACGCCGGCGAGGACGACGGCCAGCAGGTCGACAGCCGGTTGGTAGAGCTGGCCAAGAGTATCGACGCGTCGATAATCACCACGGACTTCAACCTCAACCGCGTAGCGCAGTTCCACGGGGTGACCGTGCTGAACATCAACGAGCTCGCCACCTCGCTGCGGCCCGCGTTCCTGCCAGGCGAGACCTCCACCGTCACGGTGATGCAGGATGGGCGAGAGCAGGGCCAGGGTGTCGGCTTCCTGGAGGATGGCACAATGATGGTCGTGGAGGGCGGCGCGGAGTACAAGGGCAGCGACCTCGACGTGGAGATAACGCGCGTGCTCCAGACATCGACTGGCTGCATCGTCTTCGCCAGACCGCGGAGAGCCTGAAGGTGTCACGAGGCGGCCCCGTCGAAAGTGGCGGCCCACCGACCGCGTCGGCCATCGTGGTGGCGGCCGGGCGTAGCGTGCGAATGGGCGGCGCGGACAAGATATTCGACCCCCTTCCGGGCGCGCGGGACAAGCCGGCCCTGGCGTTCAGCGTCGAGGTGCTGGAGGCCATGTCCCTCGTAGACTCGATTGTCCTGGTGGTCTCAACCGACAGGGTGGTACGTTGCAAAACGCTGGCGCGCGAACGCGGCTGGAGCAAGGTCGTGGGGGTGTGGCCCGGCGGCGACCGGCGGCAGGACTCGGTGGCCGCCGGGCTGGGGCGGCTGGCGGAGGCCGATTGGGTTGTGGTACACGATGGCGCGCGCCCGTTCCTCACCGCCGATATGATCGCTCGCGGTCTGTGCGCGGCGCGGCTCACGGGCGCGGCGGCGGCGGCGGTACCGGTCACCGACACCATCAAGAGAGTAGACGAGGACGGCTTCTCGGCGGAGACGCTCGACAGGGAGCAGCTCCGCAGCATCCAGACTCCCCAGGTGTTTCGCCGGAAGCTGCTTGCAGAGGCGCACGCCCGCGCCGACGGCACCTTCACCGATGACGCCGCTATGGTCGAGCGAATCGGGGGCCGGGTCCGGCTGTTCGACGGCGCGCGGGACAACATCAAGCTGACCACGCCCGAAGACTACGCGGCGGCGGGAGCGATCCTGGCGAGACGCGCGGCGACGGCCGGCGGCGTATGACGACGCGCACGGGCATAGGCTTCGACGCGCACCCGCTGGCGGGGGGGCGCAGGCTGGTCCTCGGCGGCGTCGAGGTGCCGTACCACCTGGGGCTGGACGGCCACAGCGACGGCGACGTGCTCGCCCACGCGGTGATAGACGCCATGCTGGGCGCGGCGGGGCTGGGTGACATTGGGGACCATTTTCCGCCCGGCGACCCGCAGTACAGGGGCATCGACAGTCTCGTTTTGGTGGCTCGAACCGTCGCAATCCTGGCCGCGCGGCGTTGGCGCGCCACTTATGTTGATGCTACAATTGTGGCGCAGCAACCCAAGCTGAAACCCCACCTCGGCAGGATGAGCGAGAAGCTCGCTTCGGCGCTCGGAATGGCCTGCGAGGACGTGAACGTGAAGGCCACAACCACCGACGGGCTGGGATTCACAGGCCGCTCGGAGGGAATCGCCAGCCTGGCCGTGGCCACCGTCGAAAAAGTGTTATGAGACTGTACAACACCCTGACCGGCGCCAGGGAAGAGTTCGCAACCGCAGACGGCAAGGTCAGAATGTACGTCTGCGGGATAACGCCATACTCGGCCTCTCATCTGGGTCACGCCATGTCGTCCGTCGCATTCGACGTTGTGCGGCGCTACCTCGAATTCAAGGGGTTCGAGGTGATCCACGTCCAGAATTTTACCGACGTGGACGACAAGATGATCCAGGCGGCGGCCGAAAACGGCACCTCCATGAGCGAGCTCGCCGAGGCCAACATCGACGCTTACCTCAACGAGATGGACGAGCTCGGCGTGCTCCGTGCACACCATTACCCGCGGGCCACCGGCGAGATAGACAAGATCATCGAGATGATCCGGGCGCTGGAAGAGAAGGACTGCGCCTACTCCGTGGGCGGCGACGTGTACTTCCGGGTAAGCTCGGACGCGGATTACGGCAAGCTGAGCCGCAGGAGCCTGGACAGCCTGATGGCGGGCGCGAGGGTGGAGATCGACGAGTCCAAAGAGGACGTGATGGACTTCGCGCTGTGGAAGGCTCGGAAACCCGGGGAACCCAGTTGGGACAGCCCTTGGGGTCCGGGCAGGCCCGGCTGGCACATCGAGTGCAGCGCGATGTCGATGGCGTACCTGGGCGATCCGGTGGACATCCACGGCGGCGGGCAGGACCTGGTGTTCCCTCACCACGAGAACGAGATCGCCCAGTCGGAGTCCTACACCGACAGCGAGCCGTTCGCCCGGTTCTGGCTTCACAACGGGTTGCTGCGGCTGGGCGACGACAAGATGAGCAAGTCGCAGGGCAACATCATCTCGATACGTGAGGCGCTGGCCAAGTACAGCGGCGAGTCCCTCCGGCTGTTCATCCTCAGCTCGCATTACCGCAGCCCGCTGGTGTACAACGACGGCGCGGTGGAGGCGCAGGAGCGCGCGCTGGAGCGGCTGCGCAACGCGCTTGCCCTGGAGGGCGGAGCGGATACGGCCGGCACTGCGGTCGACGCGGCTCCCTACCGCGAACGCTTCGTCGAGGCCATGGACGACGACCTGAACACGCCCCGGGCGCTCGCCGCCCTGTTCGACCTGGCGAGGTCTATCAACCGGGGCCACGAGTCAGGCGCAGGCATATCGGGCGCTCAGTCCGAGCTGCGCGACCTGGCTGGCATCCTCGGCCTGTCGCTGGACGCCCCGGACAGAGGCGAGAGTGGGGACGCCGGGCGGTACGTCGAATTGCTGATCGAGGTGCGTTCCGCTCTCCGGGAGGCGAGAGAATACGCTCTCGCGGACAGGATCAGGGACGGCCTCGCCGAGCTGGGCGTTACGCTCGAAGACAAGCCGCAGGGCACCACCTGGCGCGCCGGGCGCCCGTAGCCCACCCGCGCACGGCCACGCACCGGTGAACACCGGCCTTTTTCGAGACCTGACCCGCCTGCTCGGCTCCGGCAACGTTTCCGCCGACGGCAACCATCTCGACGACTACGCCGCCGACGCCCTCGGTGACTACCGCGCGTTCGGCGCGGTGCGCCGGCTGTACGCCCGGCCCGCGGTCGTCGCGTGGCCCACCTCCACCGAAGACGTCTCCCGCGTACTGAGGCTCGCCAATCGCCTGGACGTGCCGGTGGTGCCATACGGCGGCGGCACGGGCGTCATGGGGGCGGCGGTGTCGAACGACGGCTGCATCGTTCTGAATCTACAGCGCATGGACCGCGTGTGCCGGGTGAGCCGGCGCGACATGACCATCCGGGCGCAGGCGGGGGTGGTGCTGGAGGACGCCGCCGACGCGCTGCGCTCCGAGCGTTTGTTGCTGGGGCACGATCCCTGGAGCCGCCCGATCGCGACGGTGGGCGGCGCGCTCTCCACGAACGGTGTGGGCTACACCGCTGCGAAGTACGGCTCGATGGGTGAACAGGCTATGGGCCTGGAGGCGGTGCTGCCTGATGGCGAGATCGTTCGCACGGCGGAGGTGCCCAAACGTTCCTACGGCCCCTCGCTGGCACACCTGCTCATCGGCACGGAGGGCACGCTCGGCGTCATCACCGAGGCGACGCTGCGTGCCTTTCCGCAGCCTGAGCGGCGCATACTGCGCGCCGTAGAGTTCCCCGGCTTCGAGGCCGGATTCGAGGCGGTGGTGGCGATGTACGCAGAGGGCGTCCAGCCCGCCATGCTCGATTACGGCGAGGAGCTGTGGCGCGACGGGCAGTCCGTGGAGTCCGACGCAACGGTGTACCTGGCGTTCGAGGGGTTTGAGGAGGAGGCCGAGGCGCACGACGGCAGGGCGATGCGGATATGCGAGGCCATGGGCGGGAGTCCCGCCGGCGAAGGCGAGGCGGAGCGGTTCTGGCGCACGCGACATGCGCCGGGGGAACGCTACCTCAGGCAGGTGTTGCGGAGCGGCGACGTGGCCGGGGCACGGCGGGCGAGGAGCGAGTACCGCATGGAGTACCTGCACGTCGCGCTACCCGTATCCCGAGTGCTCGAGTACCGCCGCCGCTGCCAGGAATTGCTGAGCGAAAAGGGGGCCATCGTGCGGGAGTGGTCGCTGTGGGCGAGGCCGGAGATGCTGTCGTTCCTGTTCCTGGAAGAGGAAGACGACGGCGGGCAGACCTCCGGCGACATGGGCGAAGTCGTTGACAGGACGCTGGCGCTCGCGCAGGATATGGGCGGCACGATGGAGTATTGCCACGGCGTGGGCGTGAAGCTCGCCCACCTGATGGAGAGGGAGCTGGGTACGGGCATGAGCGCCGCGCGCAAGATCAAGCGGGCGCTGGACCCGAAGAACATTCTGAACCCGGGAAAGCAGCTCGGCTAGGAGAGGGCAGCCCAGGAGGTCAACACATGCTGGTAAGCACCACAGAGACGATCGAGGGCAAGCGCATAGTGAGCGTGCTGGGCATGGTGCGGGGCAACACGGTGCGCGCCCGGGCGATTGGCCGCGACATCATGGCGGGACTGCGCAGCATCGCAGGCGGCGAGATACCGGAGTACACCAACCTGATGTCGCTTGCGAGGGACGAGGCGGTGGAGCGGATGAGCAGGACCGCAGAGCAGATGGGCGCGAACGCCATAGTGGGGGCTAAGTTCACGACGTCCAGCATAATGAACGGCGCGTCGGAGATACTGGCGTATGGGACGGCGGTGGTGGTGGAGTAGGGGCGGTGCGAGCTTGCTTAGGACTGGAGGCGCTGCAGATTATCTACTAGTTCGCCGACCCTGATAAGCCCGCTTCTCACCATCTCTCGAGGCAACCATCCCTCGTAGAAGTTGATGTGGAGTGAGTTCGCGAAGTGGAAGAGCGTTCGCACCTGCTCATCGCCGGCCTCGTCCGCCAATTGATCTATCGCCCGGAAGAGTTCGCCATGGCCGTCGTGGCGCCAGCCGCGGGCCTCGGCGGCGGCCTTGACCATCTGCGCGGCGGCGCCCCAGCCCTTCTCGGATGCTTGGACTAGATCGCCCTCGTGAAAGTACTTCCAGGCCTTCTCCATGAAATCATGGCTGGCCGTGTTGTGGTACTCAATACGTTCTGCTGATGCCATTGATACCCGCTCCAGCTTCAGAGGTCATGCACAAGCCTTTGGGTTCACGGCCAATTGTAGCACGCTGAGTCAGATTAGAGCGCGCACGAATGCGCCTACACCCAGGCCGAACTGATGGGCTGCGTTGCCGTCGCGGACGGCGATTTCGAGGGTGCCGTGGCTGCCGACGATGGCCAGAACGCCGTCCGCCTCTTCGTAGGAGCGGCTTAAGCCATGGATGCGCAGACCTTCCATCTCCACTACAACTGCCCTACCCGCTCCGTGTTCGGGCGCGATGTTGGTGATGAGGTTGCCGAAGCGGTCGACGTGGATGATGCGGCCCTCGATTACGCTGCCGGACTCGGCGGGCGGCGGAAGGTTGAGCCAGACCACCTCGGCTACGGGCGGTCCGAACTCCTCGGGCGGCGCCCCCGTCGACAGATGTGCCGCAGCGGGGGCGAAAACGTCACGGCCGTGGAAGGTGTGGCTCACCTGAGACCGGCGTAAGCGGGGGTTGGCCAGTTCGTAAGCACGGCAGTCCGCCGGCAGCGGGGCGAGAATCGGCGACAGGAAAGGCGCGTCGGGGTCGTTGGCGGAACCGTAGCGGGCCAGGACGCGGGTGAGCAGTCCGTTGTCGGGGGCGACGTAGCGGGCGTCGGGCGTGACCAGAAGCAGCGGCTTGCGGCTACCGCCGACGCCGGGGTCAACGACAGCGAGGTGGACTGCGCCGGCAGGGAAGTGGCGCGTGGCCTCGGCGAGTGCGAACGCGCCGTGGGCAACGTTCTGCGGCGGGACGTCGTGGGACACGTCCACCACCGTGAGGCGGGGTTCGATGCCGAGCATGACGCCCTTCATGGCCGCGACGTAGCCGTCCACCGTCCCGAAGTCGGTGGTGAGGGTAACAATGGGCGGCGCCGCGCGACCGGCGGCGGCCACCTCAGGAAATCCCAAGCAGATCCAGGATCCTGGGGCTTGCGCTAATGATGGAGACCAGGATGAACACTACGATCAGCCCGATGGTGAACTGGAAGAGGGTGCGCTCGATGCCGCGGCGGGTGCGGAAGGAGCCTTCGGCGGAGCCGAATAGACCGGTCCCCTGCCCGCGCACCTGGACCAGTATCACCACGGTGAGCAGGATTGACAGAAGTATCTGGATGATGTTGAGCGCCGTCATTTGGCCCCTCGTCCCAACGTTAGGAATGTTCTAGGAATGTTCATTGTAAAGCTCCATTATGCTGCGCGCCAGGTTAGCGGAGTCGTGTCCCACGGGGTGATCCGCGTCGATCACGTCGCGGTAGACGATCCTGGCGTGGCGCACGGGGCGACCGTCGCCGACCACGGTGTCGCCGAGGAAGCGGTCGCCGAAGTCGATGGGCCTGCTGTTGGCGATGACGTAGTCGACGATGGTGTCGAAGGTGTGTGACTGGATGGCCTCGACGTGGTCTTCCACGTTGAAGCCGTCGGTCTCGCCCTTCTGGGTGGCCACGTTGCAGACGTAAACCTTCAGGGACGTGGACTGTCTGAGGGCGTCGGCTATGCCGTCCACCAGAAGGTTGGGGAGAACGCTGGTGAAGAGGCTGCCGGGTCCGAGCACGATGACGTCGCTGTGGCGAATCGCGTCCACCGCGCTGAGGGAGGCGCGGGCATCGGCGGGCTCGATCATGAGCCGCTCTACGGCGCCCCCGCTTTCCCCTATCTGGGACTCGCCGTGGACGACGGCGCCGTCTTCGAGCACGGCGGACAAGCTGAGACTGGCAGCGGTGGCCGGTATGATGTCTCCGCGGACGGCGAGCACCTTGCTGGAGTGGCTGAGGGCCTGCTCGAAGTCCTGGGTAATGTCGGTCATGGCAACGATGAACAGGTTGCCGAAGCTGTGGCCGCGCAATCCGTTGCCCCTGTCGAAGCGATACTGGAACAGTTCCTGGACGAGCGGCTCGGAGTCGGAGAGGGCGACCAGGCAGTTGCGGAAGTCGCCCGGGGGCGGCACGCCGAGCTCCTCGCGGAGCCGGCCGGAGCTGCCGCCGTTGTCGCCGACCGACACGATGGCGGTGAGGTTGTCGGTGTGCGCCTTCATTCCCCTGAGCAGCCGCGACAGTCCGGTGCCGCCGCCGATGACGACGACGCGGGGGCCTTTCTCCCGCGAGCGGCGCGTGTAGATGGCGTCGGCGATGCCGTCGATGGTCTTGGATGCGAGAATGAGTGGCCCTACGGAGCGGTAGAGGCCGTACACGGACAGGGCGATTACGGCGATGCCCAGCGCGAGCATGAACACGCCCTCGAAGTACGACGGCAGGAAGTCGGGAAAGCCGAGAGAGAAGAGCTTGCGCATGAGGAACGCCAGCCCAATGGAGCAAAGGGATATGCCGGCGGCGCCGAGAAGCAGCCATCGCTTGACGCCCAGGCCGGGGTAAAGCAGCTTGAGCAGGGCGTGGCGCTGGGACTGCGGCCAGGCAGGAGCGCCTGCGCCGGTGTCCGCCGGGCGACTGTCGAATGGGGCCACGTCGCCCGTGCTGCTCATACTCGCTCGCGTTTCAGCGCGTCGAGCCGACGGACGAGCTCTTCGGAGGCGAGCTGGGGGTTGGCCTTGCCCCTGGTTATGCGCATCACCTGCCCGACCAGGAAGCGCATCACAGCTTCCTTGCCTTCCAGGTATTCCTCCACAGGCTTCGGGTTGGCGCCAATGGCCTCGGCCACCGCGCCCGCTATGGCGTCCGAGTCGCTAATCTGAATCGCCCCTGATTCCTGGGCGATCTTCTCCGGCGAGTCCCCGGTGGAGTACATCTGCTCGAACACGTCCTTCGCCATGGTGGACGAGAGGACGCCGGAATCGACGAGGCTGACGAGCTCGGCGACCTGCGCGGGGCGCACCTTTACGTCCTGGAGGGACTCGCCGGACAGGTTCATCAGCCTGAGGAGTTCGCCCAGGATCCAGTTGGCGACGGGCTTGGCGAGGTCGGCGGCAGGCGGGGAGCCAAGGGCGGACTCGAAGAAGTCTGCCATCTCCCTGGACGTGGTGAGCAGGTCGGCGTCGTAGGCGGAGAGGCCGTACTGCTCCACGAAGCGCCGCTCGCGCTGGTGGGGGAGCTCGGGCAGTCGCTCACGTACCTGGTCGACCCAGGGGGGGTCGATCTCCAGCGGGGGCAGGTCCGGTTCCGGGAAGTAGCGGTAGTCGGAGGCGTACTCCTTGCTGCGCTGGGAAAGAGTCTCTTCCCTTTCGTCGCTCCAGCCGCGAGTCTCCTGCTCGATGCGGCCGCCGCGTTCAAGCACGGAAGCCTGCCGCTCGGCCTCGAACTCCAGCGCGCGATAGACCGAGCGGAAGCTGTTCATGTTCTTGACCTCGACCTTTGGGCCGAGCTCGGAATCGCCCACGGGCCGGATACTGATGTTGGCGTCGCAGCGGAAGCTGCCCTCCTCCATGTTGGCGCTGCTGACGCCGATGTAGCGCAGGATCGAGTGGAGACGGGTGAGGTAGGCGCGGGCCTCTTCCGGGGAGCGCATGTCCGGCTCGCTGACGACTTCCATGAGCGGGACGCCCGCGCGGTTGACGTCCAGCAGGCTGTAGCCCTCGCCGAACGGCTCGCTGCGGTGCATGAGCTTGGCGACGTCTTCTTCCAGGTGGACGCGGGTGATGCCGACGGGCCTGGTGTGGCCGTTCACGTCGATTTCGAGGCAGCCGCCGTGAGCGATGGGCATGTCGTACTGGGAAATCTGGTAGCCCTTCATCAGGTCGGGATAGGGGTAGTTCTTGCGGTCGAACTTGGTGCGGCCGGAAATCTGGCATTCGAGCGCGAGGCCGGTGCGCACGACCAGTTCGACCGCGCGCCGGTTGATGACGGGAAGCACGCCAGGCATTCCCAGGCACACTGGGCAGACCACAGTGTTGGGATCGGCCTCCTGGTATCCGGCGCTGCAGGAGCAGAACATCTTGCTCCTGGTAAGCAACTGGGCGTGGACTTCCAGTCCTATGACGATTTCGTAGTCCATGACGGATGGAAAAGACTCTCTCCGAAGCGGCGGGGACGATGGAATATGTGCGGGAAAGTATAGCCCAGCGGAGCGTCCAAAGGCAATTCGGCCCGGGCGCTCAAGGCCGCCTATGGAGCTAGGAATCGTCGTGCTCGGGCCAGGCGCCGGGGCCGACGAGGGGGACGAAGCGACAGGTGCCGAGTGAGGTGAAGGCTAGTCCATCCGGGGACTTTACGACGCGCATCAACTCCTGGGACTGCCTCGATCCGACGGGCGCGACGAGCCTGCCGCCGTCGGCCAGTTGGGCGATCAGCTCGTTGGGGATCCTGGGGGCGCCGGCCGCGACTACGATGACGTCGTAAGGGGCGCCATCGGGCCAGCCGAGGGCGTCTCCCGCCAGGCGGACTTCGACGTTGGTGTAGCCGAGGGATCGGAGGCGACGCTCGGCGGACCGGGCGAGCGGCTCGATGCGCTCGACGCTGACGACGCTAGCCGCGAGCCTGGACAGCACGGCCGCCTGGTAGCCGCTGCCCGCTCCGACTTCGAGGGCACGGTCGCTGGGGCGCACCCGAGCGGCGCTGAGGGTGAGCGCGACGATGTAGGGTTGGGAGATGCTCTGGCTGTGGCCGATGGGGAGAGCCACGTCCTCGTAGGCGAGGTGCGCGGCCTCTTCGGGCACGAAGAGCTCCCTGGGGACGCTCTCCATCGCGCGGAGGACTCGCCTGTCGTCGATCTCGGTCGCCAACTGCTCAAAGAGGCGGCGTTTGGCGGTTTCCACGTTGTCGGCTCCCGTCGTTCCGGCGCGGCCGGCGCACCGGCCAGACCCTGAAGTAGGCCTTACCTATGATAGCGGAGCGGCGCACCGGACCGAAGTGGCGGCTATCTGTGCCCCTGGCACGGTTGTCGCTGAGGACGAAGAACCGGTCGTCGGGCAGCGTCCAATCGCGGCGATCGAGGCCCAGCGAGGCGGGCAGCCCGCCGAGGTACGGCTCGGGCAGGTGGGCGCTATCGACGTACAGCGAGCCGTCGGCGAGGCTCACCGACTCGCCGGGGAGGCCGACCACCCGCTTGAGGTCGTGGGCCTCCGGTTCGCGGGGGTTGCGCAGCACGACCACGTCGCCCCTCGCGGGTGCGCGGCGACCGAGGTGGCGGACAAGCAGCAGGTCGCCGGAACGGTATGAAGGCTCCATGCTGCGGCCGCGGATCAGATAGAGTCTTATCAAGGGGCGCTCCCCGCGCGTACAGGGGCGCGGGACTTGCGAGAAGCAGCACGTTCATGTATCTTCATAGCTGAAATCAACCTCAGGAAAGGAAGGAAACAGACATGAACATTGAGTCGATACTCAAGCGCTTTTCCCCGGTGCGCACGGCGCGCGCACACTGCGACGTACCCTGCGGCATCTACGACCCGATTTCGGCCAAGATCGCGGCCCAGACCGTGCTGAAGATGGTGGTGCGAATGCAGGCCCTGGAGGAAGGCGACGACCACGTGGCTTTTGCCAACTCTATGTCCCGCTACATCGCGACCAAGGAAGAGCACGCCGAACTGTGCAAGCGCGAGCTGCGGATTCTCTGGGCCGACTACGCCTGGCCCAATATGCCCGAGGGTTTTGACCTGCACGGTTCCTTCAACGCCGCGCTCAAGCTGGCTGGCCAATGCCGCCAGACAGTTGATTTGGCCGCTTCCGAGCAGCTGGTAGCTGCCGTGGACGACATTGCCACTGCTTTCTGGGCCACCAAGGGCGTGGAATACAGCGATCCGCTGGCCGAGGTACGGTTCGGCGCGTAACCCCGGACGACGCCTCCGTCGCTACAGCGCGGCAGGCTGACAGCAGCGAAATGCAGAGGGGCGGTTTTTCGCGTGAAGCCGCCCCTTTTCACGTCCCCTGCTCTACTTGTAGTCCTCGCGCGGCGGGCTGAAGATGTCGAGCGCCATGGACCAGCCGTCCCAGCCAACGAGGCCGTGCTCCACGTCGCCGGGAATCACGTAGGCGTCGCCCTGGCGCAGCCGCTTGGTCTCGCCGCCTATGGTGAAGTCGAACTCTCCCTGGAGCACTATGCCGGCCTGCTCGTGGGGGTGGGTGTGCATTGGGACGACGGCGTTGGGAGCTATCTCGACCATGCTCATCATTATCTTGTCGCCCCACATTGGCCGTAGCGTGACGCCGGGGGCCAGGTCCTTGCGTTGTATTTCCGACGGGTCGTGGAAGTAGGACAATCTATCCTCCTGTGCGGCCGCTCGCCGCGCGTCATGCGTCGTGGAGCGGCCGGCGGCTACAGGCCAGCCCGGCGCTGCGCCTTTGCGTTGGCGATGGACAGGCAGGCGGTTATGAAGTCGTTGACCGGGGTTTCGACGCCGACCTCCTTGCCGATCCTGGAGACGGCACCGTTGAGCAGCATGACCTCCAGCGGGTTGCCCGCGTCCAGGTCGATGTACATGGACGACGTGAGTTCTTCGCTGGTTTCCTGGAACTCGGCCATGGTGGTCTCGACGACATCGTCGTCCAGCGCGACTCCGCTGGCGCGGCCCGCCGCGGCGGCCTCGCGCATCACGCGCCAGGTAAGGTCCAGGGTTTCGGGTTGGGCGAGCACGTCGGTGAATGACGGTTCGCGCGTGATGCAGACCATGCCGCTGAGCGCGCATATGAACACGAGCTTGTTCCAGAGCGCCTTCGCCACGTCGTCCGACAGCTCGATATCGACGCCGGCAGCGGAAAAGGCGTCGCGGATGGCCGCCGCGCGGGTGGTCTCGCTGCCGTTGGCCTCGCCGAACACGACGCGGCAGTGGCCGCCAACCTCGGCAATCAGGCCGGGAGCGGTGCGCATGGCGTGGATGTAGGCGGCGCCGGCTATTACCCTGTCGCGTCCGAACGCGGCGGCGAGCTGGTCGGCGCTGCCGACGCCGTTCTGGAGTGTGAGTACGGTGGTATCGGGTCCCACGGCGGGGCGTATGACCTCGATGGCCTGGGGGTTGTGGTAGCCCTTGACGCAGAAGAGGACCAAGTCGGCCGTCCAGCCGGCGGGGACACGCTCGACGGCGGGCGCGCGGACGGTGTAGTCGCCGGCTGCCACGCTCTCGACGCGCAGGCCGTTGGCCTCGATAGTGTCGCGGTGTTCGCCGCGGGCGACGAACACGACGTCCTCGCCGTTCCTGGCGAGCGAGGCGCCGAAGTAGCCGCCGACGGCGCCGGTTCCCATCACAAGCACACGCATCAGATGCTCCTTGCGCCGCCCCGGTAGGGAGAGCGGCTGGTTGGGGCGGAGTGGTGCGCCCCGCAGAAGGTAATGATATAGGCGACTGGCACGCTCCGCAAACATAGGCGTGTGGCAGGGCGCCGTGGGTTTGACAGGCTATCGGCCCAACTTTACACTTGGCCGCGTACTACAAATCCGCGAATCCACCAGACGCGCCGCCCGCGAGGAGGCTTGCCATGAAGTTCGGACTACTATACGAGATGCAACGGCCCCACGAGGACTTCAAAATCGACTACACGGCGCTTATCGAGGAGACGCTGGAGCAGTGCCAGCTCGCCGACGAGGTGGGCTTCGATTACGTGTGGTTCGTGGAGCACCACTTTCTGACCACGTTCTCGGGCTCTTCGGCGCCGGAGGTGATCATATCGGCGCTGGCGCGGCTGACCAAGCGGATACGACTGGGGTTCGGCGTGGTGATTCTGCCGCACCACAGGCCGACGCAGGTCGCGGAGCGCGTGGCGATGGTGGACCACCTGTCCGGCGGCCGCGTGGAGTTCGGCGTGGGCAGGAGCAGCCCGTACGAGCAGCTCGGCATGGGAGTTGATCCGAGGGACACGCGGGAGATTATGGAAGAGTCGCTGCGGATGGTGCCGGAGATCTGGCGCACCGAGGGCAACTTCGAGTGGGAGGGCAAGTTCTACAACATCCCGCCGCGCGAGATATTGCCCAAGCCGAAGCAGGACCCGCACCCGCCTATCTGGATGGCGTGCACCCAGCCGTCGAGCTACGAGATGGCGGCACAGAACGGCATTGGCGTGCTATCGTTCGGCTCGGGCGCGCCTGCGGGCATGAAGCAGTACGTGGACAAGTACCGCGAGGACATCAAGAGCGCGGAGCCGGTGGGCTCGGCGATCAACAACCAGTGGGCGAGCTTTACGCTTGGACACTGCGGCGACAACAACGCCGAGGCCCAGGAGCTGGGCGCGCGCGCCATCAAGGAGTTCTTTGGACCGAACCGGCCCTACTCGTCGGACCGGCAGGAGACCTACGAGCGTCTGCTCGAGTCGTGGGGCGGTGTGCCAGAACACCTGAAAACGAACTTCGAGCGGTTCCTGGGGGGCGAGCAGGACCTGGGCGGGGGCGGCGTGCCGCGCGCGATGCTGGGCGAGCTACCCGCGGACCTGTTGTGCGAGCGCGGCGTGATCGTGGCGGGCGACCCCGATAGTTGCATCAACTCGGTGCGAAGGCACGAGGAGATCGGCGCGGACCAGACGCTGCTGATAATGCAGAGCGACCAGATTCCCCACAAGAAGGTGATGCGGTCGATCAAGCTGTTCGGCGAGCAGGTGATTCCGGCGTTCGAGTAGGGGGACGTCACCCCCGTCCTAACCTTCCCCCTGCGAGGGGGAAGGGAGTTCTCGTCACCCTCACCCTGACCCTCTCCCATCAAGGGAGAGGGGACAATTTGGGTTGGCCGCGCTAGTCCTTCAACTCGATGAGCACGTTCATGTAGCGCGTGTCGGAGTTGTTGATGACGCGGTGCACCTGGTGGTCTCCGTGGTAGCGCCAGGTTCCGACCTCTGACGGGTTGTTCGCGGTCTCGCCGTCTTCGTACTCTGACGTCAGGCTGCCGCCTTCCACGACCACGGTCACGTAGTCGCGACCGTGCAGGTGCCAGTCGCTTGCCTCGCCCGGCTCCACTATCAGGTTCCAGATCTTTACGCGGTCGTTCTCAAAGAGCACCCTGGATGCGATGTCTCCTAGCGGCGCGTCTCCTCTGGGCATGTGACACCTCCAAACCGGTTGTCTTGCGCTCCGTCCGCTGCGGGAGAGGGCGTGGGTCAGAAGCCCAGTCCCCTCTCCTTCAGGCTGACGAAGCCTCGCGAGCCTATTATAACGTGGTCCAGCAGGTCGATATCCATCGACTCGGCGCTGGTGCGGATGCGCCGGGTTACGGCAACGTCCTCCGGGCTGGGAGTGGGGTCGCCGGACGGGTGGTTGTGGGCGATGACGATGGAGGGGCAGTTCTCGCGGATGGCGGGCCGCAGCACCTCGGCCACTCGCACCGCGGCGGAGTTGACGCTGCCCTTGTACACGGTCTCCTTGGCGAGCACCTTGTTCTTGGTGTTGAGCAGCAGCACGTAAAGCTCCTCCTGCTTGAGGCTGGTCAGCGTGGACCCGAGCTCGTTGACCACGTCCTGGGGGCAGCTTATGGTCCTTCGCATTACCGGCTCCGCGTCGGCGATCCTGCGGCCGAGCTCAACGGCGGCCAGTAGCTGGCAGGCTTTGGCTTCGCTGATGCCCTTGAGCTCGCAGAGCCTGCCGAATGCCACGCCGGACAGTGCGCTGACGCCGCCGACCTGGGCCAGAAGCTGTTGGGACAGTGCGATTACGTTCTGGCCCTTGATTCCGGTGCGGAGCAGAATGGCCATCAGCTCGGCGTCGCTCAGGTACCTGGCGCCGACCTCCCTGAGACGCTCGCGCGGCCTCTGGTCTTCCGGAAAGTCGACAATGCGCGCATGATACGCTACCGGGTTCTCCTTTGCGACCATTCGAACGCCTCCCTTTGGCTCGCCGCGTGCCGTTCGCGGGTTTCTATCGGGGCATAATGGGACACTTTAGCATAAACGTTCGGGGTGCGCAACTTGGACAAAAGGCTTGTCGGCGGGCGGTGAGCTTGACAGCCTCCGCGCGGGACATAGAATAGGCTCCACGGGCAGAGGAATAGCGATGCGGGTGAGGTACTTTCCAGACACCGATACGCTGCTGATAGATTTTGCCGATAGAGACATCGCCGAGACCACGGATATCAACGAAAACGTCCTGGTCGAACTCGATGAGGATGGCGGCGTTGTCAGCATGACCATCGAACACGCTAAGGCCAGCGTGAACATCGAGGACTTCACTTTCCAGACGGCGGGACAAGAGAGCTTTCAGCAAGCACGGCGCGGCCGACGAGGATAAATCGCGATGATAGACAGAGACCGGCTGGTGGACACGTTCGTGGAACTGGCGAAGATCGACAGCCCCTCCAGCGAGGAGGAGGAGATAGCGCGGCACCTGGTCGCGACCCTGGAGCAGCTGGGGCTGAGCGTAGCGAGAGACGCCTACGGAAACGTCATCGGCACCGACGGAGAGGTGGACGGCGAGACCGAGTTCGTGCTGCTTTCGGCGCACATGGACACCGTGGAGCCGGGGCGCGGCATCGAGCCGATCGTGGAAGGCGACCGCATACGCACGAACGAGACGACCATACTGGGCGGCGACTGCAAGGCTGGCGTGGCCGCGGTGATCGAGGCCATCAGGTCCATCAAGGAGGACGACGTTCCCCATGTTCCCTACCAGGTGGCGTTCACACGCGAGGAGGAGATTGGGCTGGTGGGGGCACGCAACCTGGACTTTTCGATGATCGACGCCAAGTGGGCGGTGGTGTTCGATGGGGAAGGGCCTCCGAGCCAGATTACCTCGTCGAGTCCGACGTACATAGGGTTCGAGTTCGACATTACGGGACGCGCGGCGCACGCGGGCGTGGAGCCGGAAAAGGGGCTGTCGGCCATCCGAATGGCGGCTGAGCTCATTACGCGGCTGCCTCAGGGCCGGCTGGACGACGAGACCACGTTCAACGTGGGCACCATAGAGGGCGGCACAGTGCGAAACGCCGTACCGGAGAACGTCACCGTAACCGGCGAGTTCAGGAGCCGGAACCTGGAGGCCCTGGACGCGATCCAGGTGCAGCTAGATGACACGTTGCGACAGGTGCGGGAGCTGTACCCGGAGGCGAAGATCGACGCTCACGTCCACACCGAGTTCGAGACCTACACGCTGACGGAGGACGATCCAGCAACGGTGCACGTGATGGGCGTGCTGCGCGGGCTGGGGCTGGAGCCGGCGCTGCGGCCCTCGGGCGGCGGCACGGACGGCAACGTGTTCCGCGCACACGGCATCAACTCCGTGGTGGTTGGCATGGCCGACCACGGCATGCACACGGTGCGTGAGTACGTGACGATTCCCGACCTCGTGGACGCCGCCCACCTGTGCGAGAGTGTCTTACGGGAATGAAGCTGCCGTCGCTTCGCACTTACCGGCGACGCTCCCAGCCCCCCTACCCTCGCAGTCAGAACTTGACGGAGTAGCGCACCGTGCGCGTTGATCTGGCCTACGGGAGTGGCGTGCTGCCGGTGGAACTGCCCGACGACCGTACCACTGTTATAGAGCCTCACTTCGCGCCCGGACTGCCCGACCCCTCGGGCGCGCTGCTGACTGCCATTCGCAATCCCATCGGCTCACCGCCGCTGAGCCGGTTAGCCCGCACCGCCGAGAGCGTCGCCATCGCCGTCTGCGACGTGACGCGGCCCATGCCCAGCAAGACCGTGCTGCCCGTGCTGCTGCGCGACCTGTCGCACCTGCCGCCGGAGCGGGTGAAGATACTGGTGGCGACCGGCACGCACCGGGCGAACACGACCGCCGAACTGGAGACCATGCTGGGGCGGGAGGTGGTGGCACGCTATCCGGTCGTCAATCACGACGCCTTCGACTCAGAGAACCTGGTACGAGTGGGAGATACGAGCCGCGGGATACCCATCTGGCTGAACCAGGACTGGTTGGAGAGCGACCTGAGAATCACGACCGGGTTCGTGGAGCCTCACTTTTTCGCAGGGTTCAGCGGCGGTCCCAAGATGGTGGCGCCTGGGCTGGCCGGGTTCGACACAACCATGCGGTTGCACGACGCGCGCATGATAGGAGACCCGCAATCCACGTGGGGCGTCACGGAGGGCAACCCGATACACGACGCCATACGGGAGATAGCGCGGCTGACGGGTGGTGTGGGTTTCAGCGTCGACGTGACGATAAACCGGGATCACGCCATCACCAGCGCCTACGCGGGCGAGCTGTTCGCCGTGCATGCCGCGGCGTGCGACGACGCGCGTCGCCGGGCCATGCGCGCTGTGGGCCGACGCTTCGACGTGGTGGTGGCGACCAACAGCGGCTATCCGCTGGACCAGAACCTGTACCAGGCGGTGAAGGGCATTTCGGCGGCGGCGCAGGTGGTGAGGGACGGCGGAGCAATCGTGTGCGCCGCCGAGTGCGCGGACGGCGTGCCCGACCACGGAGCGTACAGGGAGATTCTGTCGCAGGGGGAGAGCACGGCCAAGCTGCTGACCGCGATACGTTCGGGCGAGATAGAGCGGCACGACCAGTGGCAGGTGCAGATACAGGCGCAGATTCAGCAGCGGGCGGATGTTTACGTAAAGGCGGAGGGCGTGACGCGCGACGAGGTGCGGGCGGCGCACATGCGGCCCATCGAGAGCGTGGAGGAGACCGTGGTGCAGCTGCTGCGCGGTTACGGCCCAGGGGCCTCGGTGTGCGTGCTGCCACAGGGGCCGCAGACAATTCCGTATGCGGGGACACCCGCATCCTAGCCTTCCCCCTGCGAGAGGGAAGGGACTTGGCGGCGCTCCCTTCCTCCTGGATTCCGGCTCGGGGGCCGGAATGACGAAAGCGAGCGAAGGGGAAAGGACTTGGGCAGGGCCTATTCGGCGGCTATGAGGTCCTTGGCGAGTGGGATGACCTCGGCGGCGACACGGCGACACTCCTCGACGTGGGGGAAACCGGACAGGATGAACTCGTCGATGCCGAGCCGCCAGTAGTCGAGCAACTCGTTGGCCACCTGTTCGGCGTCACCGACTATGGCGGTGCCGCAGTTGACCCTCACAGTGGATATGCCGTTCCAGAGGCGCTCGCCTACGCGGTGGTCCTCGACGACTTGGGCCTGTGCGCGCTGGCCCACCATGGCGGTCCCGGCGAACTGCGCCTGGCGCTGCTCTCTTACCGCGTTGGCGGCCTGGGAGAGGAGATCGCCCGCGGCGTCCCACGCCTGCGATTCGGTGTCTCGCACAATCAGGTGCGTGCGGAGGCCGAATGAGGCGGACCTGCCGGCCTCGTCGAACTTGACGCGGGCGCGGTCGAAGAACGGTCCGAGCACGTCGCGCGGCAGAATCCAGGCGAGGTAGACGTCGGACTGGCGGCCGGCGAGCTGCAGCGCCGCGTCGGAGGCGCCGCCGAGGTAGAACTTGGGGCCGTCGCCCACCGGGCCGGGCGAGCAGAAGGCGCCGTTGAGGTTGACGTGATCGCCCTCGAACATCGTGGGGCCGTCGGAGGCCCACATGGCGCGGCAGGCAGCTATGAACTCCTCCGCCCTGGCGTAGCGGCTGGCGTGGTCGCTGGTCTCGCCGAAGCGCTCGAAATCCCCCTGTATGCCGCCCGGCACTATGTTGATGTCGATGCGTCCGCCGGATATCTGGTCGAGCGTAGCGGCCATCTGCGCGAAGAGGCCGGGCGAGATGAAGCCGGGCCGCAGCGCGATGAGTATGCGTATGCGGCTGGTGACGGCGGCCAAGGCGGTGGCCATGGTCCAGGTCTCGGCCAGCGGCTCGCCTTCGTCGAACAGGCCGTTGGCGAAGCGCGTCGGGATGAGCAGGGAGTAGAGGCCCTCGTCCTCGGCGGTCTGGACGACCTCCTTGAGGTAATCGAACGTGGGCGGGCGCTCGGCCTGAAGAGTGCCGATGTGCTCTCCGTCTCCGTCGATGGGAATGAACCAGGAAAACTTGGGGTCGGGCCTGTCGTTCTGGCTTGCCACTGTGTCACCTCGACGAAGCGGGAATGATGAGGGTTAGCGGGATTTCGGCGTAGTCTAAGTGTGGCAAGTATTGGTGTCAAGAACGCGGCTGTTGGAGTCAGGGCAGCCAGCTAGCATTGACATTCTCTAGTCGTTTTGGTGTAATTTGCCGAAGTTTTGACCGGTTCGGCCTCCACGGGCTGGCCAACAAGTCAGAAGTCCGAAAGGAGGAGGACATGACCTTCAGATGGCCGAGAGCAATGGTGCTCATTGGCGTTTTGGCCGCATTCGCACTCTTCGGCGCGATGGCGTGCAGTGCCTCGGACGACGAGGAGGACGAGGTGGCGGAGCCTACTGCGGTTCGGACCGTTCCGACGCCGCCGGGCTTTACTGAGCCTACTCCTACGACCGTGATAGCGCAGCAGGCGGCGCCGACACAGGCTCCGTCCATGGCACCAACGGCCGCTCCCGCGGCGGCGACGGCAGCACCGGCGCCAACCCAGCCCGCGGCAATGATGGAAGGCAACTTCGGCGGCACGCTGGAAGCCAACCAGGGCGGCAACCCCTTCACTATGGACACCATGTCCGACACCATCAGCGCCGTGACGCATCCGGCCAACCAGATGATGGAGCAGCTATTCGCGCTGAACTCCGCGCTGGACGCCAAGCCGATGCTGGCAGAGTCGTTCGTCGCCGAGGACGGAGGCGCGACATGGACGTTCACGCTGAGGGAGAACGTTCCGTTCCACGACGGTCAGATAATGGACGCCGACGACGTGGTGGCGTCGCTGGACCGCTGGTTCCACTGGGATACTGTGTGGGGCAAGCGCATCCTGAACCTGCTCGACTCGATAGAGGCGACGGACTCCAGGACGGTACAGATCAAGCTGACCGAGCCGTTCGCTCCGATGCTTGCCGCGCTCAGCATGTCCGAGGCGCGCCAGGCGGTGATTCACCCTGCCGACGTCATCGCCAAGTACAAGTACAAGGACATTGCGGAGGGTGAGGAGAAGCCGCGGATCGAGGACGCGGACATCATCGGCACCGGTCCGTACAAGTTCGTGGAGTGGGTCGCGGACGTGAAGATAGAGATGGCCCGCCACGAGGACTACGCCGAACGGGACGAGCCGCTCAGCTTCCACGCCGGCAAGAAGACTCCGTGGTTTGACGGCATCGACATCAACATCGTGCCCGATGCCGGCGCGAGGCTGGCTGGTCTTCTATCTGGACGCTACGACATATCCAGCCCCGGATTGGACCAGATAAGCACCCTCGAAGACGACCCAGAAGTAGAGCCGTTCATCGCGATGACCGGCCGGAACGAGTCAACGTTTAACGCCACAATACCGCCGTTCGACAACAACCTGATGCGGCAGGCTGTGGCCTGGACGCTCGATCCCAAGCAGATCCTGCAGGGCCGCGCTCCGGAGGGGCTCTATGAGCTCAACCAGAGCCCGTTCTACAAGTTCCAGACCACTTGGTGGCGCGACACGGGCTGGGACATCTACAGCGAGGTTGACCTCGACAAGGCGAAGGCGCTGATCGAACAGGCCGGATACGAGACTCCCGTCGAGATCAAGTACATCTACAATCCGCCGGAGCAGTCCAGCGGTGGCCGGGCGACCCTGGTCGTGATACAGCAGCTCCAGGATAGCGGGCTGTGGAAGGTGAACTCCGAGGAGAACACCTGGCCAATCCACGTGCAGGTCCGCTGGGAGAAGCAGCACAACATCATGTACAACGGGTTCAACCCGTTCTACCAGACCGACCTGCTGGCGCCAACCTGGAACGACTGGGAGCACCCAGCCAGCGGCTTCCTGAAGGCCGACAGGCGCATCGAGTTGATGGCTCAGCGGCAGCGCACCACGGACCCGGCGGAGGTGTCCCGCATAGCCGACGAGTTCGCCGAGTGGTGGTGGGACGACGTCCCGCTGTTCTCGTGGGGCAACTTCGCAACGCTGGTTGGCGTTCGCAAGAACGTTCAGAACTACACCTATTCAGGCAACCCGGTGTACTTCGGCCTCTGGTTCGAGGATATACCGGAAGACAGGTAGACCAGGATTAGACGCGACCCGGCCCGGGGCCGGGTCGCGTGACATGTAAAGTGGCGCCGCCGCTCCCAACCAGGGGTGGGTTTCGAACCCGCCCCTACCGACGTAATCGGCGCACCGTCCCAGAGGTCGGCAACTGGCCGGCAGCCGACCCGGAGGCAGACTAAAGCACATCTGGACCCAGGCACACAAGGAGCCTGTAATGAATCTCGTCATCATCAATGGCAGCGTCCACACGATGGACTATCGCGACACCCTGGCCGAAGCGGTCGCTATAAAGGACGGACGTGTCGCCGCCATTGGGTCGAACGACGAGGTTAAGGACTTCCGCAAGCCGGGCGTGGCCGTCATAGACGCCAAGAGCAAGACGGTTCTGCCGGGTTTCATAGAGCCGCACAACCATCTGGCCGGTTACGCGACGTCGCTTCTGGGCGTGGACGCCACCACCACGCGCGACGTGAGCATAAAGGACGTGCTCCAGCGGATACGGGAGCGCGCCCAGAACACGCCCCCGGGAGACTGGATCCTGGCGCGGGGATTCGACCAGTCGGCGGTGGCGGAGATGCGTTTCATGACTAACGCAGACCTGGACGAGGCGACGACCGACCACCCGGTGTTCGTGTCCACACGCTACGGCCACGTGGCAATGGCCAACAGCTATGCCATGCGGCTGGGCGAGGTGCATTCGGAGATGCCGGACCCAGCTGGCGGGCGCGTGTACCGCTACCCGGGCACAGCGGACCCCAACGGGGTGCTGGGCGAGATGCCGGCGCAGGACCTGGTGACCAGGCACATTCCCGCGTACACGCAGGACGAGCTGCGGAGCTCGTTCATCCAGGCGGTGGAGGACAACCTAAAGGTGGGCGTGACGTCCGTGCAGGACGCGGCGGTGAGCAACCGGCGCGGCTCGAACGGCTACGAGTTGTACAACCGCATGTACGACGAGGGCCATCTGAAGCTGCGCGTCAACATGTTCATCCACTACAACCTGCTGAAAGAGATGGACTATTCGGTAAAGACTGGCGACGGCGACGAGTGGCTTCGCGTGGCGGGGTGCAAAATAGTGTCGGACGGTTCCATACAGGGCATCACCGGCGCGCTGCGGTCGCCATACTGGTGCGACCCGAACGAGTCGGCGTGGCTCATCTACGAGCAGGAAGAACTGAACGAGATGGTGCTGGATCTGCACAGGCGGGGCAACCAGGTGATTATCCACGCCAACGGCGACGCCGCGATAGACGAGGTGCTGAACGCCTATGAGTACGCGCTGGCGGCGAAGCCGGACCCTAACCAGCGATTCCGTGTGGAGCACTGCCAGATGTGCTGGCCCGACCACATCAACCGAATGAGACGCCTGAACGTCATTCCCAACTACTTCGCCAATCACATATACTACTGGGGCGATCGCCACCGCGACATCTTCCTGGGGCCCGACAGGGGGCCGCACATAAGCCCGGTTGGGGCCGCCATTCGCGCCGGACTGCGGCCAATGCTGCACTCCGACAGCCCGGTTACGCCGGTCAACCCGCTGATGTGCGTACAGAGCGCGGTCAGCCGCATGACGGACACCGGCGACGTACTGATGCCCGAACTGCGCGCGCCCGTGCAAGAGGCGTTGCGCGCGATGGGAACCAACGCCGCGTTCGGCGCGTACGAAGAGCGGCTCAAAGGCTCCCTGGAAGTGGGCAAGCTGGGCGACGTGGTTATACTGGACTACGATCCGTTCGTGGAGGCGGGGCACACGCTCAGCGGCATACCAGTTGCGGCCACCATCGTGGGCGGGCAGGTGATGTACGCTGGCAAGGAGCTTTCGATTGGGTAAGGGTTTGGCGACACGCAGGCGCGCGCCTGCGATTCACGCACAGAACTCAGGGGGAGGCGCAGCTTGACCGCGTACATCATCCGGCGCATCGTCGCCGCCGTACCCGTGCTCTTCTTCGTCGCGCTCGTGGCGTTCCTCATGTTCCGCCTCACGCCGGGCGACCCGGCAGCGGTGCTCGCGGGCGAAAACGCCAAGCTCGAGGACATCGAGCAGTTGCGGGTCAACCTGGGGCTGCACAGGCCCTTGCACATCCAGTTCGCGCTGTTCATAGGGCGAATGTTCAAGGGCGACTTCGGTGAGTCCATCTTCCTCAACAAGCCCGTTTTGGAAGCCGTCGTGGACCGGATCGAGCCTACGCTGTCGCTCGCTATCGCCTCGGAGATAATCGCGCTCAGCTTCGCCATACCCATTGGCGTCCTGGCCGCGTGGAAGGCCAACACCATCATCGACCAGGGACTGATGTTCTTCGCGCTGCTCGGAATATCCATCCCTGCCTTCTGGCTTGGGCTTATGCTCATCTTCGGCATAGGTGTTGAGTTGAAGTGGCTGCCGGTGAGCGACTTCCGCTCGATAATCAGCGACGGGCCGGTGGACTTCTTCCGCCACATGATAATGCCAGCTTTCGCGCTCGGCTTCCTGCGTATGGCGTTGGTGGCTAGGCTGACCCGCTCCAGTATGTTGGAGGTGCTGCGAGAGGACTACATCCGCACGGCATACGCGAAGGGCTTGGCTTCCAAGGTGGTGCTAATGCGCCACGCGATGCGAAACGCGCTAATCCCAACCGTAACCATATGGGGATTGGGCATGGCGGGTGTGCTGAGCGGCGCGGTGGTCATCGAGACCGTGTTCACCCTTCCCGGCTTGGGACGCCTCATCGCGGCGGCACTCATCAACCAGGACTACCCGCTAATCCAGGCCGTTCTAATGCTGGTGGCGGGCTTGTTCATCGTCTTCAATCTGATTGTGGACATTCTGTACGCATACATGGACCCGCGCATACGGTACTGATCGGAGGGCCAGTTGGAACTAACCAGCACAGAAGCCGTATCGCTACGGAGGCCGCTCAAGGAACGGGTCAGGCGCAACTTCCAGCGCGTGTGGGCCAGCGCTTACATGCGCTACGGCTCGGCCATCCTCATCACGCTCAGCCTGATAGCCCTGTTCGCCGACGTGCTTGCCACACACGAGGCCACTCGGCTCTATCCCGCAGAGCGACTGCAAACTCCGTCTCTCTCCCACTTCTTTGGTACGGACAACCTGGGCCGCGACGTCTATAGCCAGACGCTTGCGGGCGCACGGCTGTCGCTGTTCATCGGCGCGACAGTGGTCGCCATATCCATACCCATAGGCACCGCCGTAGGGATGGTGTCGGGCTACAACCGCCGCGCGGACGCTGTGATAATGCGTATCGTGGACGGCCTTAGTGCCTTCCCGTCGCTGGTGTTCGCGCTCGCGCTCATGGCCGCTTTGGGGGCGAGCGTGATCAACGTAATAATCGCGCTTACGGTGACCTATCTGCCGCGTACGGCGCGCATAGCGCGCGGTTCTACGCTGGCCGTGCGCGGGCTGATGTACATAGACGCCGAGCGCGCCATCGGCTCGTCCGCGCTTCGCATAATGCGCCTTCACATACTGCCCAACATAATGGCGCCCATACTGGTGCTGGCGTCGTTCACCTTCGCCACTGCCATACTGGTAGAGGCGGGGCTGAGCTTCTTGGGCGCGGGAGTGGGCGCGGACGTGCCAAGCTGGGGCCGCATGATTTCGGACGCGCGCGAGACCATCAACAGTCACGGCTACCTGATGGTGTTCCCGGGGGTGGCTATCGCGATTACGGTGCTGGGGCTGAACCTGCTGGGAGACGGCCTGCGCGACGTGCTGGACCCGCGACTGCGCGGGCAGTTCCGGGCGGGCGTGGACTAGGACCCCTCATCACCCCCATCCCTCCCTTCCCCCATTGAGGGGAAGGGAATTTGGCAGGTCGGCCCGACTCAGCCTATGGAGAGTTCGTCGTCGTTGTACATGACCTGGCCGCCGACCACAGTGGCCGCGACTTCGATCTGGCCGATGTCCTTGGGCGCTTCGGCGAATGGGTCCTGGTTCAGCACCACGAGGTCGCCGAGCTTGCCCAGTTCCAGGCTGCCCTTTACGTCTTCTTCGAACGAGCCTCTCGCGGCGTTGACGGTCATGGTCTCGATGGCCTGGCGGACCGTTATACGCTCCGGGTCGTTGAGAATCTCACCTGAGCTGGTCACGCGGGCCGCGGCGCTCTGGATGCAGAAGAGCGGGCTGACCGGCGTGACCGGGCAGTCGGAGTGCAGCAATGGCTTGATGCCGGCCTGGACCGCAGAGCCGACCGGGTCGAGGTTGCGGACGCGGTCGGGTCCGAGAAAGCGGTCGCGGTGGCGGTCGCCCCAGAAATAGACGTGGTTGGCGAAGAAGTCGGGAATCACGCCCAGCTCACGCATCTTGTCGATGTGCTCGGGATGGCACACCTGGCAGTGCTCGATGCGGAAGCGGTGGTCGGACTTGGGGATGGCCCGGAGCGCGTTTTCGTAGGCTATCAGCGTGGAGTCAATGGCGGCGTCGCCGTTGGCGTGGGTCGCTATCTGGTAGCCCTTTTCGTGCAGGGTCATCACCATCTCGTTCAGTTCTTCCTGCTCGTAGATGAGCCAGCCCTTCTGGCTGTCGTCGCAGAAGTACGGCTCGCGCAGCGCGGCGGTTATGCCCTGGATGGAGCCGTCGGACACGATTTTGCAGCCGGCGACGCGCACCCACTCGTCGCCGAAGCCGGACTGCAAGGCGAAGTCCAGCTCCTTGAGCAGCGCGTAGATTATGAACATGTTGACGCGAAACTTGAGGAAGCCTTCGCGCCGCGCGTCCTGGTAGGTCTTGAGGATGTCCACTCCCCTGCCCCGGCCTACGCCCGCGTCGTGGATGGTGGTCACGCCCTGGCGCAAATACTCGTCCTGCGCCATGATGAAGCCTTTGCGAATCTCCTCTTCGTCGTAGGCGCGCACTATCTCCTGGATTGGCGCCTGCGCCGTTTCGTACAGCATGCCGTCGGGTTCGGGGCTGCCCGGGAATCGCCCGATGCGGCCGCCCGGCGGGTCGGGAGTCTCCGCGTGGATGTTGGCCATCTCCAGCGCGCGGCTGTTGGCCGCCAGCATGTGGCCGGAGTTGTGGACAATCATGATGGGGTGCTCGGTGGACACGTCGTCGAGATCGTTGCGGTTGGGGTGGCGCATATCCTCGAGCCCGGTGTCGTCGTAGCCGCGCCCGCGCACCCAGTCGCCGAGCGGGGTCACGGCGGCGCGCTCTCGCAGTCGCTCGACAATATCGCGTATGTTGCGGTTTGGCGGCGTCTTTACGTCGACCTCCAGCAGGCTGGTGCCGAAGCCCACCATGTGGTTGTGGGGCTCGATAAATCCCGGGAGCACTGCCCTCCCCGCGGCGTCGATTACCGTTGTGGAGGGTGCGCGCTCCGCCAGCACGTCGGAGCTGGTCCCCAGCGCGACGAGCCTGCCGTCCCTCACGCCAACCGCCTCGAAAACGCTGCCGGCGGCGTCCATTGTTTCGACTCTGCCGTTGACAACTATCAGGTCCATCGGTACTCACTCCCGGGGCGGGCCGGGCCGCCCGACTCATGGCTAAGGATTTCGGCGCCATTCTAACACAGGCCCTTCCCAATGACTCGATTGGCCCGGAGCCGTGCGTATGGCCTATAATGCCGCCAATCATTGTGCGTCGCGAGGAGGTTTCAGCATGGAATCCAGGAGCATTTGGAGGCCGTGGAAGGACGAGGTCGTAGCCGACGGGGGCGCGGTCGCGAGCGAGCGACCGCTTACTTCGGAAGTCGGAATCGACGTGCTGCGGGAGGGGGGCAACGCGGTGGACGCCGCGGTCGCGATGGGCTTTTGCGCTGCCGTAGTGGAGCCGCAGAGCTCGTGCGTGGCCGGGCACGGCCAGATGCTGGTGCACATGAACGGCCGGACCACGGCGCTGGATTTTTCGCACCGCGCGCCGAAGGCGGCAACGCCCGACATGTATCGGATCATTCGACAGGTCGAACATGGAAACGGGCTTTACGAGGTGGAGGGTCACGCAAACGCGGTCGGCCACCTGTCCGCGGGTGTGCCTGGCGTCATCGCCGGGTTGTGCAAGGCGCACGAGATGTTCGGCACGCTGCCGCTGGAGCGGCTCGTGGAGCCGGCGATCCAGTACGCCGACGAGGGCTACCTGCCCGACTGGCAGAACGTGTTCGCGATCGGCCAGTCGATGGCCGACTTCCAGAAGTACGGTGAACCGGCGAGGGTGTTCCTGCCCAACGGCCTGCCGCCGCGCATGGGCGTTGACAAGGTGGTGCAGCGAGACCTAGCGGACACGCTTCGGCGAGTGGCGCGCCACGGCAAGCAGGGGGTTTACGAGGGCGACATTCCCCACGCCGTCGCGGAGTACATGCGGGCGAATGGCGGCTGCCTTAGCGCGGCGGATTTCCACGATTACGAGGTGGTTGTGGCGGAGCCGGCAAGCGTGACGTACAGGGGCGTTGAGGTGCTGGGGGTGCCGATGCCGAGTGGTTGCACGACGGCGTTGCAGTTGCTGAACGTGCTCGACAACTTCGACGTGGCCGCTCTGGGCCACAACTCGCCGGAGTACCTGCACCTGTTCATAGAGGCGGCGCGACACGCTTTCGCGGACCGCTACCGCTATCTTGGCGATCCTGATTTCGTTCCGGTGCCGCTGCGGGGCATCCTGTCGGACGAGTACGCGCGGTCAGTGGCCACAGTCGTCGACACCGAGCGGGCGGCGCTGGAGGGCCGGTCGGACAGGCAGCCGTGGGTGGAGTACGCGGACGAGGCGCTGCACGACCCGTGGGCGTACGATCCGCAGCCGCGCCCGCTCGTGGAGGCCGCCGCGTCGCCGCCGAGCGTGGGCGACTGCACGACGCACTACGGCGTGATAGACGACGACCGCAACATGGTGTCGTGTACGCAGACTGCGGTGGGGGGCTTCGGATCGCGTGTCATCGTGCCGGGCACGGGGCTGCTGCTGACAAACGGAATGGTCGTGTTCAATCCCAAGCCGGGCGCGGCGAACTCAATCGCGGGCTACAAGCGGGGCCTGGCGAACATGGTACCGCTGCTGGCGCTGCGCGACGGCAAGCCGATGCTGAGCGTGGGCGCTCCGGGCGGGCGCAAGATCATGAACTGCAACGCGCAGATAATCATGAACGTGATCGATTTCGGCATGGGGATCCAGGAGGCGATAGCGGCGCCGAGGGTGGACGCGGCGGACAGGGAGACATACGTGGACTCGCGCATCGACGCGGGCACGGTGGAAGCGCTGCGCGAGATGGGTCACGGCGTGAAAGTGGTCGAAGAGACGGCGGCGCAGTCCAACTTCGCGGTGCCGGTGGGTCTGATGGTGGACGGCGACACGGGGCCAATCCACGCCGGCGTGGACGTGTTCAGGCTGGCGGAGGCGCGGGGGTACTGAGGACGCCAGTCAGGCCGGCCGGGGTGGGCCTACTCTGAGCAGCGGAGGCAGACGTAGCTGTCGCCCTGTTCCTGGGCGATGCCGACCGCCACGTTGCGCCTGCGCCCGCACGAAGAACAGGTGACCGCCACTAGCGGCGTGTTACCCGGACGGTCGGGCTCGTTGGCGTAGCCCCGAAAGCCCTTGTATTCGGGATTCAGGCGCTTCATGCGTTCGTAGCGCTGCGCGTCTCTCCGTCGGCCCATGGGGTGGGTAACCTCGTTGGGGGTGGCGTGGTTGACACGGCTCACCCCCATCCTTTCGACAAGCTCAGGGCAAGCTCTGACCTTCCCCCTTGATGGGGGAAGGTGCTTTGGTTGGCGGCTACTGGACGTCGACCTTGGCGCCAGCCTCTTCGAGCTTGGCCTTAATGGCCTCGGCAGCCTCCTTGCCGATGGCTTCCTTGATGGTCGCAGGGGCGCTCTCGACCAACTCCTTGGCCTCTTTGAGGCCGAGGGTGGTTTCCTGCCTGACGGCCTTGATGACGTTGATCTTGTTGGGGCCGATCTCCTGGAGCAGCACGTTGAACTCGGTCTGCTCTTCCTCTTCCTCGGCGGCCTCGGCGGTGGCGGCGACGCCCTGGACGGTCGCCATGGCGACCGGCGCGGCGGCGCTGACTCCGAATGCTTCCTCAAGCTCCTTCACCAGATCGGCGAGGTCGAGTACGGAGAGTCCCTTGATTGCCTCTACTATCTCATCCTTGGTCATGGTCACGGCGGTTTACCTCCCTTTGAATGCTTGGCTGCCTGTTGTTAGCGAAATTCGTTTCCGGAGTCTACTGCTCCGAGTTCTCGATGTGGCGCTGGATCACCCTGGCGAGTCCGGCGATGGGGGCGTTCAGGACGCTGACCAGACCTGCCGCCGGGGCGTTGATCTGGCCCATGAGGCGGGCGATCAACTCTTCGCGTGAAGGGAGCTGGGCGAGGTTTCTCACTTCTTCCGCGCTCAGCGCCCGGTCGCCCAACATACCGCCCCGGATCTCCATGCGAATCCTGTTGGCGCGGATATACTCGGACAGCGTCTTGGCCGGGTCGGTGGGCTCGCCGTACCCCACCGCCATGCCGGTGGGGCCCTCGATTATCTGCTTGAACCCGGGCCGTTCGGCGGCCTCGGCGGCCAGGTGCGCGAGCCTGTTCTTGACGACGCGGTACTCGATGTCCTTCTCACGTAGCGCTCGCCTCAGTCCGGTCATGACGGTAACGCCAAGGCCGGTGTAGTCGGTGGAGACGGCAACGGTGCACTTCTCCATCCATTGGCGCATCTCTTCTACCTGTTCGACTTTGCGTTCTGCGGGCAATCTACACCTCTACTGTTGTCTGCCACCTGAAAGTGGCCGGGGCCAGAAAAAAGCCCCGAGCCTCGGCCCGGGGCGGAGCACGCCGCGCGTTCCGGCGTTGCTTCTGGTTGGGCCTGGGCGGGCTGGTGGGTTTAATCCGCGGTAGCGGAGCCCGCTGTCTTCGGCGTATTCGGTTTGTAAACCCATGCGCGCCAAGCGCGACGGGTGAAGTTGAGTCCCGGCTATTCTACCTTCAGGGCTGTCGCGCCCGCAACATCCATTTCGATGCCCGGTCCCATGGTCGTGGTGAGGTAGGCCGATCTTATGAACTGGCCCTTCACGCCGCTGGGACGAGCACGGACGATGGCGTCCATGACGGACGTGAGATTGTCCATCAGCATTTGCTCGTCGAAGCTGGCCTTGCCGATGGGTGCATGGATGAGCGCGGTGCGGTCGAGCCGGTACTCCACCCTGCCCTTCTTAGCGTCGGCGATGGCGCGGGGAAGGTCTTCGGCCTGCACGACGGTGCCGGTCCTGGGGTTGGGCATGAGGCCTTTGCGGCCCAGGTGCCGTCCCAGCCTTCCGATACGGCCCATCACTTCGGGGGTGGCAATCGAGACATCAAAGTCGGACCAGCCGCCCTCGATGTTCTTGATGATCTCGTCGTCGGCGACGTAGTCGGCGCCGGCGCCCTCGGCTATGGATATTGCCTCGCCGCTGGTGAACACCATGACGCGGATGGGCTTGCCGACGCCGTGCGGCAGTTGGGCGACACCGCGCACCATCTGGTCGGCGTGGCGCGGGTCGGCGCCGGTGCGCAGGTGCACCTCCACGGTCTCGTCGAACTTCGCCGTCGCGGTGCGCTTGGCGAGGGCAACAGCGTCGTCCGGGGAGTAGTTGCGGCCCTGCTCGATGAGGCCCTCGGCCTCCCTGTATCGTTTGCCTCGCTTGGTCGGCATGACACGGCTCCTCTGGACTGCCCCCGGAGGGTTTCACTCCAAGGGGCCACTCTCCCGGTGAAGGGAGAGGAATGTGGTGGTGAGAGGGTTTTGCTACCTTGTAACCTGAATGCCCATGCTGCGGGCGGTGCCTTCGATGATGCGGACCGCGCCGTCGATGTCGGCAGCGTTGAGGTCCTTCAGCTTGACCTCGGCGATTTCACGCACCTGGTCGCGCCTGATGGTGGCTACCTTTTCGGCGCGGGCGTTGCCGCTGCCCTTTTCGATTCCGGCGGCCTGCCTGAGCAGCTCGGACGCGGGGGGGCTTTTGGTGATGAAGCTGAACGAGCGGTCCTCAAAGACGGTGAGCTCCACGGGGATGACGGTGCCCATCTGTGAGGAGGTGCGTTCGTTGTACTCCTTAACGAAGCCCATTATGTTCACGCCGTGCTGGCCCAGAGCCGGGCCGACCGGCGGGGCGGGGGTTGCCTTGCCCGCACTGATTTGTAGCTTGATTATGGCCCTGATTTTTTTCGCCAACGTTTATCACCCTCACCTCAATCCTCTCCCATCAAGGGAGAGGAGGCCAGTCGTGTGTATCTGGAAACAGCCTCCTAGGCCCGTTCCACCTGTAGAAAATCCAATTCAACGGGGGTCTCGCGTCCGAAGAAGGAAACGAGAACCCTGACCTTCGCCCTGTCGGAGAAGACCTCGTCGACAGTGCCCATGAAGTCCACGAACGGGCCGTCGGTTATGCGCACCTTCTGGCCCTTGTCGTAGCCCACACGCAAGCGTGGCTTTTCGGATTCCATCTGGTTGAGGATTAGCTCGACCTCGCGCTCATCCAGTGGCACGGGCTGAGGGCGTCCATCCCTTTCGTCTTCAACGGAGACGAATCCGGACACGCCGGGGGTGTTGCGAACGGCGTACCAACTCTCGTCGTCCATGTTCCCCTCGTCGCCCAACTTTATCTGCACCAGTATGTAACCGGGGAACATCTTGCGGGCGACGGGTTTACGCTGGCCGCCCTTTATCTCGACTTCGTCCTCGGTCGGCACGACCACCTGGAGGATCTCCTTCTTCATGTCCATGGCGGCTACGCGCTGTTCGAGGTTCCGCTTAACCCTATCCTCCTGTCCGGAGTAGGCATGGATTATGTACCAGCGGGCCTCGGGATCGTTGTGCTGCATAGATTCTTCCATTTCGCTCAACTGCCAAGGATAAAGCCGAGCAGCTCACTGAAGCCGAGGTCGACAACGCCGAGGAACGCGCCTATGACAGCGGAGACTGCGATGACCATGAGGGACAGTCGCCAGGTCTCACGGGGCGTGGGCCAGGTGACGCGGCGCAGCTCGGAAATGACGTCGCCGACCATGCGAAAGCTGAGCGCTCTGCGCGCCGTCTCCGTGGATACGCGGCGAGACGCCCCGGCGTTTCGCGCCATGCGGCTACCTCACCTCTCTGTGCAGCTTGTGGGAGCGGCAGCGCGGGCAGAACTTCTTCAGCTCCAGGCGCTGCGGGTCGCTGCGCCGGTTCTTGGAAGACGTGTAGGTGCGCTCCCTGCAATCGACGCAGCCCATGGTGATGACAATTCTGGCTTCGGTTCTGCGGGCCATGGCGTCTTACCTGATGACCTTGATGATCACGCCGGAGCCGACGGTCCTCCCGCCCTCGCGGACGGCGAACCGTAGCTGCTCGTCCATCGCGACCGGCGTGATGAGCTTGATCTTCATTTCGATGTTGTCGCCCGGCATCACCATTTCGACGCCTTCGGGCAGCTCAATCTCACCCGTCACATCGGTGGTGCGGATATAGAACTGCGGCTTGTAGCCGTTGAAGAAGGGGGTGTGCCGCCCGCCCTCTTCCCTGCTGAGCACGTACACGTTGGCCTCGTATTCGGTGTGCGGCGTTATGCTGCCGGGAGCGGCGAGCACCTGGCCTCGCTCGATGCCGTCGCGGTCGACACCGCGCAGCAGCACGCCCACGGCGTCACCGGGCTCGCCCTCGTCCAGCGTCTTGTGGAACATCTCCACGCCGGTCACCACGGTGGCGCTCGTGTCTTTGATGCCGACTATCTCGATGGGCTGGCCGACCTTGACGACGCCCTGTTCGACGCGGCCGGTGACGACCGTGCCGCGGCCCTTGATTCCGAATACGTCCTCGACGGGCATTAGGAAGGGCTCGTCCCTTGGGCGCTCCGGCACAGGGATGTGCTCGTCGACGGCGTCCATCAGTTCCCAGATGCCGTTGCCCCACTCGGAGTCGCGGCTGACGTCCTCGGCCTCCAGGGCGTTGAGCGCGCTCACACGAACGATGGGGCAGTCATCGAAACCGTACTCCGAAAGAAGCTCTTCAAGTTCCAACTCGACGAGTTCGAGAAGCTCCTCGTCGTCCATCGCGTCTACCTTGTTCAGCGCGACGACGATGCGGGGCACCTGTACCTGGCGGGCGAGCAGGATGTGCTCGCGGGTCTGCGGCATGGGGCCGTCGGGGGCACTGACGACGAGTATGGCGCCGTCCATCTGCGCCGCGCCGGTGATCATGTTCTTGATGTAGTCGGCGTGGCCGGGGCAGTCGACGTGCGCGTAGTGGCGGGCGTCGGTCTCGTACTCCACGTGCTGAATGGCGATGGTAACGCCACGCGCCTTCTCTTCGGGGGCGTTGTCGATGCTGTCGAACGGGCGATAGTTCGCCAAGTTATGCTCGGCCAGCACACGTGTAATCGCCGCAGTCAGCGTGGTCTTGCCGTGGTCCACGTGCCCGATCGTGCCCACGTTCACGTGTGGCTTCGTCCTCTCAAACCTTGCCTTTGCCAACTTTCGTCCTCCCTGGTTATGGAGCCCACAAGCAGATTCGAACTGCTGACCTCGTTCTTACCAAGAACGCGCTCTACCTACTGAGCTATGTGGGCGATAAATTGTGATTTTACGTTTGGTAAGTGCCGGTGGTGGGGGGGACAGGATTCGAACCTGTGTAGTCCTTCCGGACGCCAGATTTACAGTCTGGTGGTATTAGCCGCTCACCCACCCCCCCGAAAACGGGGCCAAGCACGGCTTCAATTTTAGCATAGCGCTACATTCAATCCAATACTTGGCAGTCCAGTCGCGGACCCGGAGCGTGCGCGGAGAGGCCGGAATCGGCGTGCTTGCGGCGGGGCATTCGGCATCCGGAGGGGCGGTTTGGGGAGTAGTCGGAAAGCCCCAGAGGGGACTCGAACCCACTAACCTGCCGATTACAAATCGGCTGCGCTGCCTGTTGCGCCACTGGGGCACGTACCGCCCTTTCGCGGTAGTTTCGGACTGCTTTGCGGGGGCCTCCTCGACGCTCCAACACCAAACAGGCTAGCCGTCAATTGTCGACAACTAGCCCGAAACTGAGAGATTCATGGTATCAGAGGAGGCCGTTCCGGTCAAGCGTGGCTTCGGCTTGGCGCTGTGTTTCGCGGTAGACACGCTGCAACGGTTCACCGCGTTCCAGGGCCACGCGCCGGCAGTCGTCAAACTCCGGGGCCGCCGATACGACACGCCCGTCCAGACGCTTGACCTTGACGCGCATCGTGCCGAATTCGGTCTCCACGCTGACCACTTCGCGTTCGACTTCGTATCGCCTGAGCGGCCGCACGCGAACGCCCAGGGTGGAGGTCTCGGCCACCACGACGCGGAGGGCTTCGGCCTCGGCGTCCCTTGGAACGATGGCGCTCAGCATGGTGCCGGGCCGGTTCTTCTTCATCTGTATGGGTGTGAACCAGACGTCCCTGGCACCAAGGGCAAAAAGCCGCTCCTGTGCGTATGCGAGCATCTCCCCTGTCATGTCGTCGATGTTGGTCTCGAGGAGCGTGACGCCCTCGGCGTAGGCGGCACCGACCTCCTCGCCCAGCCAGAGGCCCAGGGCGTTGGGGTACTGTTCCGGGTCTCGCGAGCCAAGCCCGTAGCCCACGCGGGTGAGGGTCATTTCGGGCTGGCGGAACTCGGCGAGGGTCGTGAGTATGGCCGCGCCCGTCGGGGTGACCATTTCTCCGGTGCGGCGGGCGTTGCGAGGCGCAGGGCCGATGGGCGCGCCGGACATGGCGAACAGGGCCGCGGTGGCGGGCGAGGGCACGGGCAGGAGGCCGTGCGCACTGTTGATGACGCCAGAGCCGGTGGGCAGCGGCGAGCAGTAGACACTTTCCACGCCGAGCAGGTGGAGTCCCACGACGGCTCCCACGACGTCCACCAGCGTGTCCAACTCTCCGAGCTCGTGGAGTTGCGTCTGCTCGGGAGACGTGCCGTGCACGCTGGCCTCGGCATCGCCGAGCCTGCGAAAGATGACGCAGGAAAGGTCAACGACCGGCTCGGGCAGATCCGAATTGCGGGTGATGCGTATGAAGTCGCGCCAGTGGCGGGGGCGCCTGGCCTCGTCGGTCAGCTCTACGGTGACCAGCGTCCCGCTGACGCCGCGCCGGTTGTCGCGCCGGGCGGCGAGCGCGAAACCTTCCGCGTCGAGCGTGGCGAGTTGCGCCTCGAGGTCGGCGAGGCGGAGGCCGCAGTCCACGAGCGCGCCAAGGATCATGTCGCCGCTGGCGCCGCCGATGGAGTCGAAATAGGCGACGGTCATCGCTGATCACCCAGCAGAGCACGAGCCGGCTGAGACCGGGCGGGTTCTCGCGGCCGGTCCGGAAGCGCCAGCCGCAGGGACTCGGCCAGAGTCCGGATGCGGTGCGAAGCCGGGTCGCCGGTGCGACCGACCTCGCCCTTGGGGCCGGCAGGCGCTATGAAGGGTCCGAGGCCCAGGCGGGCAACCTCCTGCGCGCGGCGCTCGAGCTGGGACACGGCCCGCACCTCGCCGGTCAGGCCGAGCTCGCCAACCGCCGCTATGCCGGGGGCAATAGGCTCGTTCTTGAGGCTGGACGCTATGGCAAGGGCCACGCCTAAGTCGGCGGCGGGTTCGTTGAGGCGGACGCCACCGGCGACGTTTACCACGATGTCCTGTCCGGCGAGGGCCATACCGGCGCGGCGGCTGAGGACGGCGCACACGAGGAGCAGACGGTTGAAGTCGATGCCGGTGACCACGCGCCTGGGCTGGGCAAGCATGGAGGTCATAGTCAGCGCCTGGACCTCCACGAGCAGGGGCCGGCTGCCCTTCATGGTGGCGACGATTACCGAGCCGACTGCGCCGTCGTTGCGACCGTCGAGGAAGGTGCGGGACGGGTCCCGCACTTCCTTCAGTCCCTCGGCGGCCATGTCGAACACGCAGATTTCGTCGGTGGATCCGAAGCGGTTCTTGGTGCTTCTGAGCAAACGCCAGACGCCGTTGGTGTCGCCTTCCATGTAGAGGACGACGTCGACCAGGTGCTCCAGCAGCCTGGGGCCGGCGACATCGCCTTCCTTAGTGACGTGACCGCTCAGGAAGGCGGGGGTGCCGGTGGCCTTGACCCAGACCATCAGCCTCTGGGCGCACTCGCGGATCTGGGCGACACTGCCTGGGGCGGCGGTGAGGCCGTCGTCGTGCAGCGTCTGGATGGAGTCGACCACGAGCATGGCGGGCCTGTGGGCGTCGAGGTGGGCGAGCACCGCGGAGAGGTTGGTCTCCGGCAGGAGGAACAGGCCGCGGCCGTCGATTCCGAGCCGGTCGGCGCGCATCTTGACCTGCGGCGCCGACTCCTCCCCCGACA
Organism: Dehalococcoidia bacterium; assembly: GCA_965203135.1. Taxonomy (GTDB): domain Bacteria; phylum Chloroflexota; class Dehalococcoidia; order Lucifugimonadales; family CATOSD01; genus CATOSD01. The sequence goes on from CBDBBO010000001.1 coordinate 549,652, forward strand.
CGTACAGGGTGTGGCCGCGCGAGGCGGAGACGTCGGCGGCCAACTGGAGCAGCAGGGTGGACTTGCCGATGCCGGGCTCGCCGGACAGCAGGACGAGGGAGCCGGGTACAATGCCGCCGCCGAGCACGCGGTTGACCTCGCCGAGCGAAAGCTCGATGCGCGGGAGGTCGGTGGAGGAGACCTGTGAGAGTTCCAGCGCGGGCGCCGGCCGGCGATCGGATCTCGAGGCCGGGGCGCGCCGGTCTACGACCACTTCGGAGAGCGTGTTCCATTCGGAGCACGCGGGACACCGGCCTTCCCACTTGGGCGTCTCGTTACCGCAGTTGTCGCACACGAAGGTGGACTTGAGCCTGGGCATGGTCAATGGCCTCGGCTGCGGCTCACCATCACGGCGGAGCCGCACACTGGAGTTCGCCCGTAGTTCGCTGCGGCCCCGCGGCTATGAGTTGGGCGCGGCCAGGCTGAGCGAGCGGCCGTCGGGCAGCGGCGACTGCACGTTGACGACGATCGCGTCGCCTTCGACCTCGATGACGGCGGTATCGCCCACGTTGACGTCACCCATGAGAATGGCGTCGGACAGCTTGTCCTCCAGGTTGTCCTGGATGACGCGCCGCAGCGGGCGTGCGCCGAATGTGGGGTCGTAGCCCTTCTCCGCCAGCCACTCTTTCGCCTCCTGGTCAACCTCGAGGCTGATTCCCTTTTCGACCAGGTTCGCGGACACGTCGGCCAGCATGAGGTCGACAATCTCCAGCATGTGGTCGCGGCTGAGGGCGTGGAACACCACGGAGCCGTCGATGCGGTTGAGGAACTCGGGCCGGAAGAAGCGCTTGACTTCCTCGTTGACGTTGTTCTGCATGCGGTCGTATGCGGCCTCCACTCCCCTCGCGTCCCCGGACCTGTTGGCGAAGCCCATGCCGCGATCCTGCCTGATGAGGTCGGAGCCGATGTTGCTCGTCATGACTATTATGGTGTTGCGGAAGTCTACGCGACGCCCCCTGGCGTCGGTGAGGTGGCCGTCGTCGAAGATCTGGAGCAGGATGCTGAAGACCTCGGGGTGGGCCTTTTCGATTTCGTCGAGCAGGATCACGCAGTATGGCCTGCGGCGAATCGCCTCGGTGAGCTGGCCGCCGTCATCGTAGCCCACGTAACCGGGCGGCGAGCCGACCAGCCGGGCCACTGAGTAGCGCTCCATGAACTCGGACATGTCTATGCGGACCATGGCCTCTTCGCTGCCGAACATGAACTCGGCGAGCTTCTGGACGAGGTAGGTCTTGCCGACGCCGGTGGGGCCGAGGAACATGAACACGCCGGTGGGGCGCTTGGGGTTCTTGAGCCCGGCGCGCGCCCTACGCACGGCCTTGGAGATCATGGTGATAGGCTCGTCCTGCCCGACGACCTGCTCGCTGAGCACGTCCTCCATGTGGATGAGGCGTTCAGACTCCTCGGAGGCGAGGCGGGTGACAGGGATGCCCGTCCACATCGCGACGACCTCGGCGATGTTCTCTTCGGTTACGATGACGGCTTCCCCGCCCATCTCGTCCTGCCACTCTCTTTCGAGCTCGGTCAGGCGGTCGCTCAGGTTCTCCTCGCGGTCGCGCAACTCGGCGGCCTCGTCGTAGTGGCGCGCCTCTATGGCGTCGTCCTTCTCTTTGCGGACGCGCTCCAGCATCTTGGTGACCTCTTTGAGAGACAGCGGCGGGGTGTTGGTGTTGATCCGCACCCTCGAAGAGGCTTCGTCGATGAGGTCGATTGCCTTGTCCGGCAGGAACCTGTCGGGTATGAAGCGCGAGGCCAGGCTGGCGGCGGCCCTGAGGGCGTCGTCGCCTATGTTGAGGTCGTGGTGCTCTTCGTAGTGTCCCTTGACGCCCTTGAGGATCTCGACGGTCTCCTCGACGGTCGGCTCGTCCACCCTCACCGGCTGGAACCTGCGCTCCAGCGCGGGGTCGCGCTCCACGTACTTGCGGTAGTCGTCGTGGGTCGTGGCGCCGATGGTCTGGACTTCGCCCCTGGCGAGTGAGGGCTTGAGGATGTTGGCGGCGTCGACGGCGCCCTCCGCGGCGCCCGCGCCTATCATGGTGTGAAGCTCATCGATGAAGAGGACGCAGTTCTTGGAGTTGCGAATCTCCTCGATGACCTTCTTGAGCCGCTCCTCGAACTCACCGCGGTACTTGGTGCCCGCGATGGTAGCCGCCAGGTCCAGGGTGACGAGGCGCTTGTTCTTGAGGGTGTTGGGCACGTCGTTTTCCGCGATGCGCTGGGCGAGCGCCTCGACGATGGCGGTCTTGCCGACGCCGGGCTCGCCGATGAGCACGGGGTTGTTCTTGGTGCGCCTGCTCAGAATCTGCGTGACGCGCTGGATCTCGGTCTCCCGGCCAACGGTACGGTCGAGCTCTCCCTCACGTGCGCGCTTGGTCAGGTCGATGCCGAGTTGATCGAGCGTGGGGGTCTTGGCGCGAGACGAGCGGCCGGACCCCTGGGACTGCTGGGGGCTCTGGGTGAGAATGCGGCTGGTCTCGCCGCGTACCTTGTCCAGGCTCACGCCGAGGCTTTCGAGGACGCCGGCGGCCACGCCTTCGCCCTCGCGCATGAGGCCGATCAGCAGGTGTTCGGTGCCGATGTAGTGGTGGTTGAGCCTGCGGGCTTCGTCGACCGCGAGCTCGATCACCTTCTTGGCGCGTGGGGTCAGCCCGATCTCACCGGGGACGGTGCGCTCCCCGCGCCCCATTACGAACTCGACGGCGGCTCGCACCTTGTCCAGCTCGATACCCAGGTTGGCCAGCGCCTTGGCGGCGACCCCATCCGTCTCACGGACAAGGCCGAGGAGGATGTGCTCGGTGCCAATGTAATTGTGATTGAATCTCTGGGCCTCTTCCTGGGCCAGAGAAAGCACCCTGCGCGCCCTCTCGGAGAACTTCTCAAACCTACTCGCCACGTTTAATCTCCTATCAGGAGTTTGCGACTGTTACACGCTAGAGCCTAAAATCCCCAAACTCTCCCTCTTCCAAAGCCTGCTTCAGGCTGAGTCCCAATCGCCTTCTCTCTGGTTCGATCTTCAGAATCTTCAGCTTAACGGTGTCGCCCTCGCGAACTATCTCCCTAGGATGGCCAATCATCCGGGAGCTGAGCTCGGAGATGTGAACCAGGCCTTCGACCGAGCCTTCAACCCGGGCGAAAGCGCCGAAGTTCATCAGCTTGGTAATGGTCGCGTCTACGATGTCGCCGACGACGTGCTTTTCGTGTATGGTCTCCCACGGCTCCGGCTGAAGCCGCCGGAGGCTCAGGGCAATCTTCTTGTTCTGCGCGTCGACGCGCAGCACGAACACGTCTATCTCGTCGCCGAGCTTGACTATCTCTTCGATGGACTTGACCGGATGCCAGGACAGCTCCGAGATGTGGATGAGGCCATCGGCTCCGCCCAGATCGACGAACGCGCCGAAGCTGCTGATGCCGGTGACCTTGCCCCTGCGAACGTCGCCCTCGGTCAACTCCTGGATGAGCCTGGCCTTCTGGGCCTCGCGCTGCTCCTGCACCGCCTGTCGCTCGGAGAAGATGGCGCGGTTGCGGCCGCGGTTTATCTCCAGGATCTTGAGTTGGAGCACGTTGCCTACCGACTCGGCGCGGGGGTCAACCGGGGGCGGCTGCCTCTCGCCGGTTTGCTCGGTCTTGGCCTCGGCCTCCTCCTGCCTGCGCTGGAACTCGCGGAACTGGTCGTGGGGCACGCTGACCAGTTGCGACATCGGAACAAAGCCTTGAATCGTCTCGACGTCCACGATGGCGCCGCCGCGGTTGAAGCCCAGTATGGTGCCCTGCACGGTGTCGTTGTTGCCCATCATGGCTTCCAGCTCGTGCCAGGCCTTTTCGCCGATGGCCCTGTCGATGGACAGGATGGCGGAGCCTTCGTCGCTGGAGTCGCGGATGACGAACGTGACGACAGCGGAGCCGACTTCGAGCTGCTCGACGTCCTCCGGGCTGAGCGAGCGCATCTCCCTCTGGGGCACGATGCCCTCAGCCTTGTGTCCTATGCTTACGAGCAGGCCGTCGGAATCGACGCGCATTACGATACCTTCAACAACGTCGCCCCGCCGCAGAGGTTTCAGTGACTCCACGGAGTCAATGAATTCCCCCATGTCTTGGACTTGGCCTTGCTCCTCCTGAGAATTCGAACTCAACAAATCAACTACCGCCGTGTTTATTAGGGCATAGCCCAATATCTCACAATTATATGTGTATAGCTAGGGTGTGTAAAGCCGAAACGTGTCGGCAAATCGGAAGGGATTGGCAGAAACGGGGCCTCAGGCGAGGCTAGGAGGGGCCACAATGCGAAGAGCCCCCTGGCAGTGACCTATTTTCCCACGTCCTTGCGGGCGCAGTATCGTCAGCGCTGAGGCGTTTCACTGCCGTGTTCGGGATGGGAACGGGTGGGGCCGCCTCGCCAGAACCACCAAGGGACACTCATTTGCGATTGTGGTGTGCCGACTGGAGAATCCTCGTCCGGACGGCCACCGTCTGATAACAAAGTCTACACCAGTAGGGGCCTGTGCGTCAACGCGGACGGCGCGGATGTCAGGGCTGTCAGCTACCAGCGGGCTGGTGTACTATAGGCTAGGAATGGCAGGTGGCAATGTTTCAATGAGAGCCGACGTCACGTATCCGCTGGGCGCCGCGAGGGCGCTCGCGCTGCACGCGCAGGGCCTGGCCGAGCAGCCGGACCTGGACGCGCCTTCCACGCCGGACGAGGTGTACGCCGCCGTGGAGCGCGTGGGCTGCCTGCAGATCGACACGCTCCAGATGGTGCGGCGCAGTCACTACGTGGCGCTGTGGAGCCGGCTGGGCATGTACGATCCGGCGGACCTGGACGCGCTGGCGTACGACCCGGAGCGGCGGCGGCTGTTCGAGTACTGGCTGCACGCGGCGAGCATCATCCCGCTGAGCGAGTACCGCTACCGGCTTCGGTTGATGCGCCGTGTGGCCGACGGGACATTCAGGTCGCGACGGCGCTGGCTGGACGAGCCAGGCAACGCGGAGACGCTGCAGGCGGTGCTGGAACGGGTCCGGGAGGAGGGCGCAGCGCGCGTCAGCGACTTTACCGACGAGCGTCCGCTGCCGCGGAAGGGCTGGTGGGACTGGAAGCCGGCCAAGCACGCGCTGGAGTACCTGTACGACCTGGGCGAGGCGATGGTGTCCGGGCGCGAGAACTTCCAGCGGGTGTACGACCTGCGGGAGCGCGTGCTGCCGGACTGGGTGGACACGAGCGAGCCGACGGAGGAGGAGGCGATCCGGCACCTGCTGGAGTGGTCGATGCGGCGCGTCGGCATCTGCACTCCCCGCCAGCTCCGGGACTACGCCCGGATGAAGGTCGGGGAGAGCCGGTCGCACCTGAGGGCGCTGATGGACGAGGGAGTGTTCGTGGAGGTGTCGTGCGACACGGCGCAGGGCGATGCGGAGCGATTCATAGTTCACCGGGACAGCCTGGACACGCTGGAGCGCGCGGCGGAGGGCGACCTGACGCCGGGAGCGACGACGTTTTTGACGCCGTTCGACAGCCTGTTCTGGGCGCCGGGGCGTGACGCGCAGCTCTGGGGGTTCGAGCAGAGGCTGGAGGCTTACGTTCCGGCCCCTAAGAGGCGGTGGGGGTACTTCTGCCTGCCGATCCTGCACGGCGACAGGCTGGTGGGGCGGTTCGATCCGAAGCTGGAGCGGGCGACGGGCACGCTGCGGCTGAGGGCGCTGCACCTGGAGCCGGGCGTCGAGCCGGACGAGGAGCTGGCGGCGGATTTCGCCCAGGCGATGCGGGGGTTCATGGCGTTTCACGGCGCGACGGACCTGGTGGTGGAGGGCGGGAACGGGGCGGCGCTGGCAAGTAGTTTTGAATGATGGGCTCAGGAGGTGTGAAGTGGATTCGGCAGTGGTAACGGAATACAAGCAGAAGATTATCGAGGCGGGGAGGTTCGTGACGAATTGCGGGGTGATGTCGCTGAGCAAGCACGGCAACATCAGCGCGCGGATTCCGGGGGAGGACGCGTTCCTGCTGACGGCGGGCGGGACGCTTGCGAACCTGGGGCCGGAGAACATCGCGCTGTACGAGCTGGACGGCACGCTGGTGGAGGGCGCGGTGGAGCCTACCTCGGCGGAGATCGTGGACATGCACGGCGTGGTGTACCGGCTGCGACCGGACGCGGGCGGCGCGCTGCACACGCACTCGCCGGCGGCGACGAGCCTGGCGGTGGCCTACGAGCCGATTCCCCTGATCTACGAGGCGATGGCGCGGTTCGACATGACGGACGGGGTGCCGCTGGCCGGCTACGGTCCGAGGGGGTCGAGCGAGTCGGTGGAGAACATCGCCCGGGCCATCCGGGAGAATCCGAACACGGGCGGCGTGCTGCTGGCCAACCACGGCGTGCTGGCGTTCGCGGCGGACCCGGTGTCGTCGGTGAGGGCGAACGTGGTGATCGAGGAGGCGGCGATCCTGTACATGAACGCCAGGGCGCTCGGCGGGGCGAATCCGATTCCGGCGGACATGGCGCGGTATACCCAGGAGCGGCGGGACGAGTTCGCGGCGATGGGCGTGCAGCGGTCGGGGTAGGCGTTCGGCGGGCACCCCCATCCTGACCTTCCCCCTGCGAGGGGGAAGGGATTTTTAGGCGAGGCAGAGGGCGCGGGCGAGTTTGAGCACGAACTCGGGGATTGGGCGGAGCAGGCGGAAGAGGGTGACGACCACGGCGGTGACGACGGCGGCGATGGCGAATCCGGCGACGACGTCCAGGGGGTAGTGGACGCCGGCGAAGACGCGGGCGAAGGCGTAGAGTCCGGCGGCGGCGAGGAAGGCGGCCCCGGCGCGGCGGTCGACCCACCAGACGGCGATGGCGATGGCGCCCGCGGCGGCGATGGCGTTCGCCGGGAACGACGAGTCGGTGGGTGGGTAGAACAGCAGCGTCACCTGGTCGGGGAACTCGGCGAACGGGCGCGGCCGGAAGTAGTACCAGTTGGTGATGTAGACCGCCCAGCTTGACAGGGCCATCGAGGTGAGGGCGGCGAACACGCCCACCTGCCTGCGGCGGCGGGCGTCCGCGTCCTGTCCGGCGAACCAGAAGGCGATGAGGCCGAGGGCCATGGCGACGGGGATGAGGTAGTCGCTGACCACCCAGGTGATGAAGGTGTCCAGCGGTGGAAACTGGCCCGCGAGACCGTTCAGCCAGAGGAAGAGTCTTTCGTCCGCGCTCACCATTTGGCGAGCCGGCGTCCGATGCCGCGCCGCAGGGCGCTGGCGTAGTTGCTGCTTCTCAGCGCGTCCAGGCCCTCCGGCGGGTCACTCTCCCCTGCCCTCATGCCGAGGTTCACGAGTGACGACGCGAGCAGGGTGAAGGCCAGCGCGGTCGACGATCCCAGGAAGAAGAAGAGCGCCTGCGTCGGGGCGTCCAGTCCGCCCTCGTAGTCGTTGATGTTGCGGTCCTCGACGGCGAAGAACCAGACGAACGCGGCCACGATGAGGGCGAGGCCGAGCGTCCTGGCGGCCACGGGCGGCTTGAGGAAGAGCAGGCCGCGGAGTCCGCCGAGGGATGCGGCGAACTGGAGCGTGCCGGTCGCGGCGACGGCTACGAGGATGTAGTAGTCGGTCGCGAAGGTGAACAGCGCCTTCACCCCCATCCTAGCCTTCCCCCTGCGAGGGGGAAGGGACTTTTGACGTTCGCGGGCCGGGCTACCAGCTTTCCAGGGGGACGGCGGTGCACCAGTCGGCGTAGGCGGGGTCGTTGCCGCGGATGACGTCGAGGTACTTGTCCCTGATCCGGCCGGTGATGGGGCCGATGCCGCCCTCGCCGATGGGCCGGCTGTCCAGCTCGCCGACGGGGGTGACGTGGGCGGCGGTGCCGGTGAGGAAGACCTCGTCGGCGAGGTAGAGCTCGCTGCGTCGGATGTTGCGCTCCACGATGTCGAGTCCGAGCTCGCGCTTGGCGAGGGTGATGGCGGAATCGCGGGTGATGCCGACGAGGTTGTTGTCCGCGACGGGCGGGGTGTGGACGACGCCGTTGGAGACCATGAAGAGGTTTTCGCCGCTGCCCTCGGAGACGTTGCCGTCCTGGGTGAGCATGATGGCCTCGTCGAATCCGGCGAGGACGGCCTCTGTTTTGGCGAGGATGCTGTTGACGTAGTGGCCGGAGATTTTGACGCGGGGCGGGATGATGGTGTCGTCGATGCGGCGCCAGGAGGAGGTGCAGCAGCGGATGGCGCCCTCGGCGTCGATGTAGGCACCGAATGGGTTGACGATGAGGGTGAAGTCGCTGCCGAGCTCGTGGAGCTTGAGGTTGGCGACGAGCTCCTCGCTCTTGTAGGCGAGCGGCCTGATGTAGAGGTCCTGGCTGTAGCCGCACTTGGCGACGAGGTCTGTGGTGATGTCGCAGAGGTCGTCGGCGCTGTAGGGGATGTCGAGCATCATCATGCGGCAGCCCTGGAGGAAGCGGAGGTAGTGCTCCCTCATGCGGAAGATCATGATCTTGCCCTGGTCTTCGTTCCAGTTGCCGCGGATGCCTTCGAATACGGCGGTGCCGTAGTGCATGGCGTGGGTCATGACGCTGACCCTGGCGTCGGCGAGGGGCACGACGTTACCACGGAAGAAGGCGAGGGCTTCGGGCATGGCTGGAATCTCCTTTGTTTCGGGACTGCGGGCGGCCGGCGGGCGGCCCGCTTCAGGGCTGGGGGCCATTATACGCGCAAGGGGGCGGGATGACAAAGCGGCGGGAGACTGGCGATTCGTGATGCAAATCGTTGCATTTCGATGCGCGCCGTAGGTGGGAGAGTCTGTGGGAGCGGGCTGGTTGGAAGTCCGCCGGCGAGGGTCTTCGCGAAGAGTGCTCCAAAATGCACCATTCCGCACATTTCGTAGCTGGGGGGCTGTCCCTGGATGTGTCCTCTGGTGTGTCAAACCGTGAGATTTTGGGGACATTCCGGGACATTTTGGGAGTGTCCGCCGGGGCCTGGTGGAGGGCGCCTGGGTGCATGGTAACAGGTGCGGCTGCCGCAGGTGGCTGCGGGGGTGGGACGGATGGCTGGTGGCAGGTCGGTCCTTTGTGGGGAGAGCGTAGCACGGATGTGCGGGGCGGTCAAGACCCCTTTGGCGGGGCAGTCGCACGCTGGTCCACAGGCGGTGGGGGGTGAGGAGAAACAGGGCAGGAGTCGCGCGGCTGCGTGGCAGGTGTTGGGCGGTGGTACGGCACTGAGGTGGCAGGCTTGGGGTACGTATGGGACGGAATTTTTGGGGGTTCGGGGGACTTGGACATCCACGAAGGACGCGAAGTGGGGCAGTGGGGTTACTCCTCGGGGGCGTCGGCGCACTGGTTGTAGCCGAGGCCGCGGACGTGGGGCTCCAGGTGGAGCAGGTGGCGTAGGCGCGTGAGCTCGGCGGTTCCCAGCCGATGGCTTCGGCGACGGCCTCGTCCCACATGGTGCGGTAGACTAATCGAGAGCTCCCACCGACTTGGCATACATGATGAATATGAGGGCCACGATTCCGAGGACTATCACTGCGTTGATGGTCCGACCTAGCAGCAAGCCGAACAAAGCCATCATAGCGACGACTTCCAGGGCTTATAGAAGCATGTCCTTCCTCATTCTTCCCGACTCGCTTGCAGTTCACTCACGGTTTCCAAGAGAGCTGCTGCCAAGTTCAATGCTTGTGCTTGTGTCAAGCCAAGCAAATCGGACTCAGTCTTGAGTACGACCATGTCTGCTCGAAACCTCCTATCCACTTCGTAGGTTCCTACGATGATGTCTTGACGGTATCCAGTCTTCACGTATTTCGGCATTGCAATCCACCTTCATCTCTCTAGCGCTGACTTAGACGAGCTTCAAGTTTCCGAATGGACGCGTCTTCTAGAGTGTTGGCCTCTTCTTTCTTCTCGTAGGCCTCTATTGCCATGTCGCCAATGTCGTCCTGGATAGTCTTGGGCGCATTTGGCATCAGCACACGCTCAGCATCTTCTGCGGTCAGTTCGTCAACGACCGCTCCGTACACTTTGGACGACAACTGGTACTGCCCGTATGGGGTCATTAGGAATGTGGCGATGAAACCGGGATTAAAGGCGTGCCGGTCTGCGACAAGGCGAATGATGTGTTGCGAGGCCATCCATCCGGCCCACCTCCGTGGAGCTATGCAAATCCTACCGATAGTCCCCGAACAAGTTACAAGCACCCAGCCCGATCCTATTGTGCACTGGCTGACGTTTTTCTCGTCCTTTCGAGTGATGTACTTCATATCGTATGGCTTCATCAGGGGGATGTGCGACCCTTGAATGAAGGGAATGCCATACTCCTCTTGTACGTAGATTCTCTTGAATCTGCCGGGGAGCAATATGTCCTCGCAGGCTTCGCCCAATTCCAGGAGTGGGTAACGGCCAGACGTCCGCATTACGCTTATGGCGCTGGCTGCCAAAGGGATGTGATATGAAGCGTCAAGTCTTCCCTCAAGTTCGGATGCCTTCGTCGCAAACGCTCGAAGTCTCAATTCGCCCGTTTCAGAGGAGGAGCCCGGGAGGTACTGAGCAAGACCCTCGTCGAACTCCGGCAACTCCAATTCCCGGTACAACGCTTCCGAGGCTTCATCGAGTAGTTGATTTGCCTCCTCCCTGAGAGAGTACGCTTTCGTGATGCAGTCAGCAATTTCATTCATTTCCGATTCAGGCAGGAGAGGAACGGGAATACCACTGATGTGATGAGGCTCTAAGTGTTTGATCGCTGAACCGTATTGGCTTTTGGTTAGCAGGGCCTGCCCAATCCAGGACAGAAGGAAGGTGTACAGGTAGCCCAATGGTGTTTGTGCCGGTTCGATCCTTATAGCGTCATCAGAGACAGCATACTTCTGGAGACGTTCGCCAACAATCACGCACCGGCCGACCGTGCCCGACCGCGTCACGAGAAGACTGCCTGCGGATACCGTACACTTCTCTAACTGGCTTGGCCTCTTAGAAACTATCTCAAAACGGACAGGCGCCACTGTCGTCGGAACCACAATAGCGCACATGCGAGTTGCACCAGTCCGAGGTAGTTGGCCGCCTTTTTGTCGTAGCGAATCAAGACCGCACGGCACTTCGACAACCACGCCAGCGTCCGTTCTACAACCCAGCGGCGAGCCGGATACCGCTTGACCCCCGAGACGTCCAGCTTCTCCTCGCCGATGCGTCGGATGTGCTCCCTATAGCCGTGTCTGGCGGCAGCCTCACGGCCTGAAGGATTGTCATACCCTTTGTCCAGACACAAGTGTTGGGGTTCCTCCTCAGTGGGCTGTGGTCGTTCGACCACAATCGCGTCCAGGGTCGCCTCCAACAGCTTTGCATCGTGTACGTTCGCTCCAGCAACCACAATGCTCAATGGGCCGCCCTCTGCGTCCACAAGCAGACTCCGCTTGGAGCCAGCCTTGCCACGGTCCGTCGGGTTGGGTCCAATCAAGTCCCCCCAAAACGAGCTTTGCCCATGGCGCCGTCTGCTGCCTGCCATTCCCAGTCTACACCGACCAACTCTTCGCACCCTTCCACCAGGGCTCCCCATATCCGCCGCAAGACACCCGTCTCCACCCACCGCTGAAAGGTGCGATGGATGGTGCTGTCGTCTCCGAGTTCCTTTGGCATTCGGTTCCATTGACACCCGCTGCGCAAGCGGAAGATGATGCCGTTGAGCATCTGCCGAGGGTCTGCGCGCTTGCGGCCCCTGGCCTTGGGCGGGTCTACCTCCAGGATGATGGGTTCAACGAGCTCCCACAGTTCGTCCGGCACTTCCCAGATGGTTCCTAACGTCTCCTGCTTCGACATTAAGGTCTCTCCTGATCGTTTTGGAGAAACCATACGATTCGTCCCTCAAATCCCTCAATGCACTTGTGGGTCAGCATTTTGAGATAGTTTCTTAGCCAGGTATGAGTCGCTTTGGGGACGGAAATGAAGCATCATCGATGGAGTTAGGAACGGCACTCCATGTGACTCGCTTAGAGCGTAGATGCGCTTAAATCGTGTCGGATAGGAGATGGAAGCGGTCAAGCACTCTAGCGGCTTGGATTCTAAACCACACTCCTCAAGCAATTGTCGGGCTCGCATAGCAGTATGGGAGTAGTATCCGGCGTCTAGGCGCCCTTCATCCCGATTGAGCCAACGTGAAGGTAGGCTCAGAACAGGCGATGCACTCTCCGACTCTACTGCCCTGAGTAAGTCCTGTACGCTAACTTCTTGGGTCTGTGGCGCATTAACCATCCAACCACGCCCTACGTTCAGGACTGGAGACCCACTGCTGAAAGCGTTCAACTACGCTGGGAAGTTCGTCATGAATCTTGCGTCGCTTCTCCCTACGTCGCTCCACAACAATGCTGCCATCAGGTGCATTACGATAAACTGGGGTTTCAATCTCTTCTTCGATGAGATCGCCTTCTGGCGTGCGGATGTGAAGATCATTGCCCCGCCTGTCGTGTCCGATCGCCCTCGGCATTGCCATGAACACCTCATAGTCTCTCTGGCGACCGCTCTCCCTTTCGTAGTTGATCTCATCCTCCGTTTTCTTCTGGAGAACAAGCAAACTGGTCTGCGTTCCGGTATGTGGCTCAAACGTCTCCTTAGGTAGGTCTATGCTAGCCACTACTCGTGCCTTTCGAAGAATCCACCTCCTTATGAATGCCAATCCGGGATTGGATAGAATGCTGTCTGGCAGAACGATTGCCAGCCTGCCACCTGGTCGAAGCAGTTGCAGGCAGCGTTCGATAAACAATTGCTCGGGGGGCATAGCAGCTCTGTATTGAAATTCTGTGAACTCGGCCCGCGCCAACTCGAACTGTTCGAGAATGTGGGGGTCGTCAATTGGTATGTCGGAGCCAAATGGTGGGTTAGTCAGAATCGCATCAAAGTGATTCATGCGAATCTCGCCCTGCACATTGTTGGGTACGTCGCTGGGCCATTCTCCAGCGGGCAAAAGGGAATTGGCATGGAAAACGTTTGATGAGCCGTCCCCGTGCATGACTAGATTCATCTGGGCGGCGCGGACTAGGCCTGGATTGAAGTCAACGCCAAAGAGTCTCCGCGAAGCAGTTTCGCGCAGAAGCGCAACTGTTTCATGCTCCACTTTGCTATCGTTCTCGTGCCATCTATCTCGCTCTAACTCACGAACGTGGTCTTGCCATGTGTTCATGAGCGCCACAAGGAATCCGCCTGTGCCAACTGCTGGATCCAACACGCTTATGTCTAGCCACCTCTGTTCCGGAAATGTGGCCAGAACCATGTCAGCCGCCATCTTGCAGACGGCTCGAGGTGTGAAGAACTCCCCTCTGTCTCCACGAAGATTGGACCCTACAAGTTGCTCATAGGCTATCCCTTTCACGTCAGCACGAGTCTGAATCAAGGAGAAACGTTGCAGTTCTCCAACAACGTACGCAAGGACCGCATTGTTCAGAATTAACTCTGAGTTGGCCCCGAAAATGTACGGGTAGCGCTCCTTAACCTCACCGAACAGTTCGTCAATCCTCGTCCTTAACCTTCGTTGTCCTATGTCTGACCTACGCTCGTCGTTCCCTATGAAGAACCTGAGGTTGCCGACGAGATTGCTTTCGTCCTGAACTTTGCAGAAGATGATCTTAAGGAGTTCGTTAAACGCAGGCTCTTTCTGAAGTCCTTGGTTGCCGTAGATGTAGTTGTGACAACGGCGAAACACTCCAATCAGTTCACTTTGTGCAGGCACCAGATCGGAAAAGCGAGGAGGTTTGGGAGCGTCGGCCCCAAACCTCGGAATGTCCGTAGAGATGAGGAATTCGTGAGTATCCAGAAAGGTGGTCTTTTCCCAGACTTGCAATTCTGATCCTACCCACATGCCAAATCTACAGTTGAGGCAAGCCGCCATGTAAGACTTCAGTTGGTCAATGCCATTGTCTTTATCAGTAGGCTTGATTTCTTCACGCTTGCACTCAATGACGATGGTGATGTGCTCTTGCACATGCTCGGTTTCGGGAGGGAATATTGCGATGTCCACGCGCTTTGAACTGACACCGAGCTTGACACTAAACTCGACCTCAATGTTCTTACGGTCATAGCCATAGTCTTCAATCAGACTGCGTGCTACGCGCTGTCTTACGTTTTCTTCCGGTGTGTCTTTGCGCAGTTTGTCGGTTACGACACAGCGGAGTTTTCCGGGTGGGATAAACGCTATGGTTGAGGACAAATCGGCCGAGGTCATCGTGTCCCTGTCTTCTATCCTTCGCCGTTTTCGCTGGCGAAACTCACTTTCGGTTAGGTGCGGATGGGACTTCGGCGCGGTCACCGCCGGCCGGTTCGGCCGATATGGCCTAGAGGCGCGAACTCAGAGACTCTAACTCGCCCGGCAAAGTGTCGAACGCCAGTCCTTGACTCCTGGCAGAGGGCGTGAAGGTTGCGCTTGGCTAGACTCACAATGTGACCAAGAGACCCTTCTCCGTTGGCATTATAGCCGACATGGGAACGGGGGCCAACCGCAACGGGTGCTGGCTAGGACGCGGGTTGAAGGACACGGTTGCGGAAGACAGGGGTTGAGGTTGGGCGGGGGCTTTAGATTCCTCGGCTACGCTCGGAATGGCACGAAGGAGGGCGGTCGGAATAGAGGGCAAGCGCGGGGACAGGGGGCTGTTGTGAGCCACAACGGCCTTGCGCTGCCGCGTCACTCACCTGGATTCCGGCTCGGGGCCGGAATGACGGAGGGGTGGCGGGCGTGACAGGCGCGGTGCGTCAGGGAAGCGGGCTAACCCTTCCCGGCGGCTTCGGCTTGCTGTACGCACGACGGAATTTGAACTCGCGCGGGGCGCGTCTCTGAACCAACTGTCGCCCGCCTTCGGACAGGCAGTAGATATCCAGGCTACGCGCGCCACTTATGCGCTCCAGCTTGGCCATCATATCGGCGTCTGAGACGTCAAACTGGACGGACGAAAGTAACCCGTCCTTTGCCAGGCCGAGGATGAACCCGTCAAGAAATGACGTGCCGTACCAGCTATCCTGGTCGATGCGAACAACGACCGGGATGTCGCGGGGCATTAACTCGCCCAAGCGGGCGTATGCCTGCTCACCACGTTGCCTAGTGTAAGTGGCGTCGGATAGTTGGGCCATGTTGACTTCGGTTGGCACCATCAACCTCCATCGGGAATCGAGACTTCTACCTGTACTCCAGGAAGGTTGCAAAGTTGGTCTCCGAAACTTGGGAGCTCGCCATGTTGGAAAAGCAACCACCCATCGCCCGTGGCGAGAAACAACTGACCGCCCAGCGCGTCCACGCTTTCTGCGACCTCCGGTAGGCCCATCCCGCCTTCCGCTCTTCGGCTTGCGCTCATACGAAAGGCCATGCCTGCCGCCTCACGATGGCTAAGGCGATTCAGATGCTCGTAATCTTTGTTTTGCGACAGACTTTGACGTATTCCGATTCCACAATCGCCAATAACAAAGTCAGTTCGTCCGATTTCTGGGTAGCGTTGCAGAACGCAAGCAGCATGGCTGGCCTCTGAATGTTGGGCGAAGTTGTCCACCAACTCGGATACCAAGTCCCCCATTTCGTTTAGTTTTCCGCGCGCGTAGCGGTGGTGCGAAAGCAGGTTGCGAACTCTGTCTCCAATTTCATTTCCTATAGAATTCGTGGGACGAATCTGAACGATGTCGTTGAAGGAAGTCAGGGAGCCTGTGCTCACAGGGTAGTTTCCTGCACCACTACTGAATCCGTATCTTTCGCGAAAGTTCTGTGAGTTCAGATAGTCTCGGACTCGCCTGGACTGCGGAGGCCGTACTCGAAATGTTCGGCCTAAGGTCCTGTGGTGGCTGATGAACATGCCGAGATAGATTAGGGCGAACGGTTCAATGAAGGTGACGCTTCGCATATCGATAACTGAACATGCTGCTCCACTCTTGTCGGGCCTTGCGTCACGTAAGACTATGCTGCCGCAAAACTCGTCAATGTTCCCATAGGTTAGATTCATGCCGGTGTTGACGAGGCCAAGTGTCGCTTACTCCACGTGTGGTGCACATCCCAACCAAACACGGCCAGCGGGGTCTGTCGAACCAACCAATGTGGCAATTCTGCGTCTAAGTGTGGTCGTGTGTCAACTTGGCGATGTTGGCGCGGAGGACGGCCTCCAGGAGCTACAGGGGCAGAGCGGGTGATGCCGCCCTAGGCCGTTTCTGCTGCGCGGAGCTTGGCGAGCAGCTCTTTGACCTTGTCGATTTCGTACCTGATTTCCGAGATTGGGACCAGGTCCATGTAGAAGTTTCTGTGGAGATTGGTTGCGACGGAGAACAGCAGGCGTATCTCGTCGTCTCCCGTGTCGGCGACTAGCCTTCTGATGATGTCGTAGGTGTCTACATGGCGCTCGTATTGCCAGCCGCGCAGACCGGCAATGACCTTGAGTTGGTGGGCGACCGCACGCCACGCCTTTTCCGAGGCCTGTAGCCTGTCTTCCCTGGCCAGCTCTTCTTCCGCCTGGGCTATCAGACGCCCCGCGTGAATGTCGTGACTTTCTGGGGGGAAGGGACTCAATCGAGGGTGGAGGGGTGGACCCATTGGGCGGTGTCGGAGGAGCGGTAGATGGCGATGATGGCGCGGAGGACGGCCTCGGAGAAGTGGATGTCCATCATGGGCTGGCGGTCTTGGAGGATGCCGTCTATGAAGTCGGCGGCGGCGCCGTTGAAGCTTTCGAGCCAGTTCATGGGTAGCTGGAACGAGACGGTCTCGGAGCCGCGGTGGAGGACGAGCGGGGGAAGGTCGAGCATCTCGCCGGTGCAGCGGGTGACCCAGAGGACGCCCTCGGAGCCGATTATCTCCATGAACTCGTCCGCGGCGTAGTAGGATGTCCTGATGGGCATGTCGGGCGCGGCGGCGTACTCGATGGAGGCTAAGGCGTCGCGGCCGGCGTACTTCCAGGTCGCGGAGGCGGGCAACTCCATGAGAAAGTTGTCGTCGGAGCGGGTGACGATGGCGGAGACCTTTTCCACTTCCCCACCCCACCAGATGGCGGTGGCGACCTTGTGCCAGCCGTCGTCGTAGATCATGCCGCCCAGGTTGCGGTCGGGGTCCTGCCGCCACTCGTAGGCGCCCTCGGTGAAGGGGATGGGGCTTTTGCGGACGTCGCCGCGGAGGGTGCGGATGCGGACCATGCCCAGCTCGCCGATGGCGCCGTCCTGTATGAGCTCGCGCGCCTTGACGATTGGCGGGTAGTAGAGGAAGTTCTCGGTGGTGCGGTAGAAGGTGGAGGCGCGGTCGGCGGCGTCTGCCATGCGGCGGATGTCGGCGACGGAGCCGGCGGCGGGTTTCTGGCAGGAGACGTGCTTGCCGGACTGGAGGGCGGCGACGGACTGGTCGGGGTGCAGGAAGGTGGGCGTGAGGAGCTCCACGGCGTCGATGCGGTCGTCGGCGAGGACGTCGTCGTAGCTGGCGTAGATGCGGGGGGATATGCCCCACTCGCGGGCGCGGAGTTCGGCGCGCTCGGGGACGGGGTCGCAGAGGGCGGCTACCTCGCAGCGGGGGTGTGCGAGGTAGCCGGGGGCGTTGAGTTGGGAGATGGTGCCGCAGCCGACGATGGCGAGGCGGATGTTTTGCATGGTTGGGACTAGCGGATTGAGGCTAGGACTCGCTTGGCGAAGCCGTCGAAGTGTTCGGTGGCGACCCAGCGGAGGACTACGACGAGGTCGTGGTCGGGGTCTACCCAGATTTTGTTGGCGCCGGCGCCGAGGTGGTAGAAGCTGGTCTCGGGGACGCTGGGCATGAGGGCGCGGTCGGTGTTGAGGAACCAGTTCATGAAGCCGTAGGTGGGCTGGATGAGCGTGGGCGTGGTGGCCATGTCGACCCACTTGCGGGAGAGTAGCTGGTTGCCTTTCCACTCGCCGCGGCGGAGGGAGAGCAGGCCGAAGCGGGCCTGGTCGCGGGCGGAAATCCACATGCCGCCGCCCCAGTGACCGCCGCCGCTGACGGACCACATCCGCTGGCCGTCGACGTCCACCCAGGAGTTGCGGTAGCCGTTCCACTTCCAGGTGTCGGAGGCGTCGATGGGGTCCATGACGTGCTCCTTGAGCACCTCGGGGAGTGGGCGCTTCCAGACGCGGAGCAGGGAGAGGGAGAAGCGGTTGACACGGACGTCGTTGTATTCGTAGGCGGTGCCTGGCTCCTCGACGGGGCGGTAGAGGTCCTCGTGGTTGCCGGCGGAGTAGTGCTTGTCCCAGAGGGTGCCGTCCCACTCGCTGATCTGGCGCAGGGAGTGGTCCCAGGTGATCTTGGCGTTGTGCGGGGAGTCGTAGCCGCCGTCGTCCACGTAGTCGGCGACGCGGTCGTGGACGTCGCGGATGAGGCCGCGGTCGTAGGCGAGGCCGGCGACGGTGGAGAGGAAGCTCTTGGTGACGCTGAAGGTCATGTCGACGCGCTCTGGCTCGCCCCACTCGGCGACGAGGTAGCCGTGGCGGAGGACGACGCCGGTGACTGCGCCGCGGGTCTTGGTGGGGCCGAGGGTCTCGCCGTTGTCGTGCTGCTTGTTGGCGTTGTTGCGGCGGATCTGCTCGGCGAGGTCGCGCAGGTGGCCCTCGCGGTGGGACTCGTTGGAGTAGTCGATGGCCCTCTGGAGCAGGTCGGGGTCCATGCCGACCTGATCGGGGGAGCGGCGCTCCCAGTCGGCGCCGGGGCCGGGGAAGTAGGTGGTGGCGGTTCGAGTGGTTTGGGTGGTCATGGTCGCCTCCATCGTATGATGGGGGATTGTAGCACAGTGGGGGGCTAGAGGGCGTTCACCCCCATCCTAACCTTCCCCCTGCGAGGGGGAAGGGACTGAGATGCGAGTGCGGAGGCGGCGGAACCAGCGGCGGAGGGCGGTGTTGGAGGCGACGGTGATGAGGGAGAGGGCCATGGTGCGGTAGACCCAGCCACGGCTGACCTTGGATGGCCGGGACGGGTCGAGCCAGCGGGGATTGCGGGCGATGAGGGCGAGGGTGGCGAGTCCTATGAGGGCGGGCCAGAGGACGGCGAGTCGCAGGCGGACGCAGCGGCGGGGGATGGCGAGGCAGTAGGTCTCGGCGTCGGCGAACCGGTCGAGGGCGACGCGGAGGCCGCGGGCGAGGACGGGCCGGGCGCGGTCGGAGTTGGCGGGGTCGAGCAGGTCGGCGGGGGCCAGGCCCTCGTCGGCGAGCCAGTCGGCGGGGAGGTAGCAACGGCCGGCGCGGAGGTCGGCGGGGACGTCGCGGAGGACGTTGGTGAGCTGGAGGGCCTTGCCGAAGGCGACGCCGAGCGCGGACATGCGGGGGACGTCCCAGCGCGACAGGGCGGGGGTCTTGGCGACGCACATGGCGGTCCAGAACTCGCCGACGCAGCCGGCGACGAGGTAGGTGTAGCGGTCGAGGTGGTCGGACGTGGGGAGGGCGGTGGGCTCGGGAGCGTCGTGGCCCGGGAACGAGGTCAGGTCCATCTCCATGCCTTGGGTGAGTGTGGAGACGACGGATCGGATGCGGGCGGCGTCCTCATTGGGGAGGGAGTCGAGGAGCGCGAAGAGGGACGGGATGGCGTCGGCGAGGTCGCGCTCGGCGTCGGTGGCGGCGAACTGGGCGGCGAGGTCGGCGAGGGCCGCGGCGTCGCGCGCGGGCGCGGGACGGGCCAGGGTGTGGCGGAAGCGGCGGAGGGCGTCGAGGCGGGCGTCGGTGGGTGCGGCGCGGGCGTCGGCGACGGTGTCGGCGGCGCGGGCGAGGAGGTAGGCGAGGCCGACGGGGGCGCGGAGGCGGCCGGGCAGGACGCGGATGGTGAGGTAGAAGGCGCGGGACACGCGGCGGAGGACGTGGGTGAGGAGTCGGCGGCGCTCGCGGGGGCCGATGGGGGGGAGTCGGCGGCCCTGGCGCCCGCTCATGCGATGTGCGTCCTATGCCTCCGCCAGCCGACGAGCGTCGTGGATGAAGTCCGCCGTCTCGCGGATGAGGAGTTCTATGTCCTCGATAGGCTCGCACCAACCGGTGTAGAAGCAGTTCCCGTGCAGGGACACTTCCCTTGCGAAGTAGTGTGATCGCAGGCCGCGAAAAGCGGGGTTGGCGGCGGCCATCGACTGCAAGGCCCTGGTGGTGTCAGGCGACTTGGGGGGAAGGCTGCCGGTGCGCGCCAGCACAAGGGCGTCTATGGCGCGCTTGGCGGCGCACCAGGACTTTTCGGCGGCGTCGCGAATGTCGCCGGCGGCCATGCGATCGAGCGCCGCCTCTTGCATACGCACGGCGTCCTCAAACACGAGGGCGGGCGTGGAGATAGTGGCCATGGGGCGTCTCCTTGCCGGATATGATAGCACACGAGGAAGAGTGAGAATTGTCACGCTGAATGCGGGCAAGTATCATTATGCGGCGGCTGCGGGCGGGTGTGTTCGCCGGCAGCGGCTGGAGTCTCAAGATTACATTTGACTGGAGTAACGCTCTGTATGGCTACGGAAGATCAGATTCAGAAGGTTGTGAACAGCCTTTATGAAGTCGAGGGGTGCAATCGCTGCGGAACGCGGCTGCGGTTCGGGGACTACGATTGTCCACGTTGCGGCGCGGACATCGAGGACAACCTGCGGGACTGGGCGGAGCGGCTGGTGGACGACATCTTGGTGATGGAGGACGAGGAGTGAGTTCCAGCGCCGAGCCGACGGACGGACCCGCGTTGCGGCGGGAGGACGAGCGGGCGCTGGGGATCCTGGCGCGGCTGGGAGCGCGACCGGCGGCGCCGTTCCACGAACGCGGAGTGGCGGAGGTCGTGGAAGCCACGCTGCGCGAGATCGGGCTTGAGTCGTGGCGGGACGAGTTCGGCAACGTGCTGGCGCGGTACGCCAGTCCCGCCGACGCGGAGGGGCGGCGTCCCATCGCGTTCGTGGCGCACATGGACCATCCGGGGTTCGAGCTGATCGAGGGGACGGGTCGGCGGTATGTGGCGCGGGCGCTGGGCGGCGTGCCGGCGGCGGCGCTGGCCAAGCGGACGGCGGCGCTGGCGCTGCTGCCGGGCGGCGAGCGGGTGGCGTGCGAGCTGGCGCCGTATGAGGGACCGGAGCGCGACGGATCGGAGCGGCTGGTGGCGGCGACGCTGGCGGAGGAGGCCGAGGTGGCTCTGCCGGCGGCGGTGGTGTTCGATCTGCCGGACTTCGAGTTGGACGGCGAGACGATACGGATGAGGGCGCTGGACGACCTGGCGGGGTGCGCGAGCATCCTGGCGGCGGTGGAGCGGCTGGCGGGCAAGGGAGCGGAGGCGGACGTGTTGGCGGTGTTCACGCGCGGCGAGGAGGGCGGGCTGTTCGGGGCGCGGTTGATGGCGCAGGCGGGGACGCTTCCGGCGGATACGGTGGTGGTGTCGGTGGAGTCTAGCCCGGTGATTCCGGGCGTGGCGCAGGGGGAAGGGCCGGTGATTCGCACGGGGGACGCGATGAGCACGTTCGATGGGGGCGCGGAGCGGGCGCTGATCGACGCGCGGCAGAGGATACTGGGCCGCGATCCTGACTTCCGGTGCCAGCGGCAGCTTATGAGCGGCGGCACGTGCGAGGGGACGGCGTTCGCGATGTACGGGTACGACGTGACGGGAGTGGCGTTCCCGCTGGGGAACTACCACAACGGAACGTCGGACCTGCGGGATCCGGACGGCGGCGTGGGCGCGGAGTACATCGCCCTACCCGACTTCCTGGGCGGCGTGGAGCTGATGGCGGAGGCTATGCGCGGGTCGGGCGGCGCGGCGGGGGAGCGCCGGCTGCCGGACGTGGGGCAGGAGGTGCGGGAGCGGATGCGGGCGACGGCGCGGGAGTGGGCGGGGGTTTAGATTCCTCGGCTACGCTGCGCTCCGCTCGGAATGGCAGAGGGACGAGCGCGCGGGAGTGGGGCTAGAACAGGCGGTTAGATTCCTCGGCTACGCTGCGCTCCGCTCGGAATGGCAGAGGGGCGACGGCGCGGGAGTGGGCGCGAGAGGGCTAGGGTTCGCTTCGGTCCCAGTCTGGGAGGACCCAGTAGCCGACGCGGGGGACTTCTACGACGGTGGGGAGGCCCTGGGCGCGCTTGAGGCGCTGGATGTTGTAGAGGTGGGTTGTCTCCTCGAAGTAGACGTGGCGGATGGTGGCCTCGAGTGTCATGCTTCCCTCGCCGCCGTCCTGGCCGGGGGTGAGGCCGGTGGGGTGGGCCTGGGACATTTGCACCCACGCGCCGTCCATGCCGTAGGGGATGGTCGCGGTCCGGGCGAATCCGGCGTCGTTGTCGGCAAGCACGGAGCGGACGAGGTCTATGCCGTCGTGGAGCTTGGCCATGATGACGTCCATGTCGTGGTAGACGTTGTCGTCGAGGCGGCGGTCGGAGGGGGAGTCGGCCATGCCCGCGACGTCCTCGACGCCGTGGCCGTCGGGGAAGAGCACGTCGACCCAGCGAATGAGCATCCACCTGAAGGTGAGCGAGGCCATGTGGCTTAGCTGCATACGGATGCTCCACTCGCTCCAGCCCCACCGGTCAGACACGAAGTCGAGTTGTTCGCCGGTGAGGCCGTCCACCTCGCGGGCGATGAGGTCGTAGAGGCCGTCGAACTCGGGGAAGAGGCGCACGGCGGGGGCGTCGTCGGGGATGTCGGTGTTGGGCATTGTGGGCCTCCGGGGAATCACCCCCATCCTAACCTTCCCCCTGCGAGGGGGAAGGGACTTTCGGCGAGTGGCGGGCGTGGTTGGCCGAGGGCTAGAATATGGCATCCATTACGGGCAGCGTCAAGGGGCCACAGCGGGCAAGGGTACTAGATTCCTCGGCTACGCTCGGAATCACTATGGCCTTGCGAAGGCCACGCAAGGGGATGAAAATGCGGCTGAGCCGGGCATTCTGGATGGGGCGACTGGGGCATCGAGTCACGCTAAGAGTTGCCTAAACGGTCTATTTTCATGGTAATGACAGTAGTGGAGTGGCTCGGGATGACTGTGAAGGACGAGCTCGGGATGACTGTGAAGGACGGGCTCGGAATGACTGTGAAGGACGGGCTCGGGATGACGGCGTGTGTTTGTCAGGGATGAATGCGGCATTGCATGGAGGTGCGGTATGGACCTGGTGCTGATGGGCGGGAACGTGCTGACGATGGATGGGCACAACAGCCGGGCGGAGGCGGTTGCGGTGCGGGACGGGAGGCTGCGGGCTGTGGGGGCGAACGAGGAGATAGCGAAGCTGGCGGGTGAGGATACGCGCGTGGTGCGCCTGAATGGGCGGACGCTGATGCCTGGGTTCGTGGACCCGCACAACCACTTCAGCCTGACGACGTTCCAGCCGGTGTCGGTGGACTGCAGCGTGCCGCCGCACGCGAGCGTCAACAGCATACTGGACGCCATCGCCAACGCCGCCAAGGACGCGCCGAGGGGGCAGTGGCTGTGGGGCTGGGGGTTCCGCAGCCGGATGATGCCGGACGGCGCGCGGCTGACGCGCGGGCAACTGGACGAGGTGGCGCCGGACAACCCGGTGTGCGTGATGGACGGGTCGGTGCACGCGTGCTACGCGAACTCCGCGGCGCTGGCCATCGCGGGTATCGACCGGCACACGCCGGACCCGTCGCACGGGCAGATTCTGCACGACGACCGGGGCGAGCCGGACGGGACGCTGTGGGAAGGGGCGATGGACCCGGTGTACAACCTGTCCATGCGCGGCTTCATCGACTACTACGGCGAGGACGGGGCGGCGGAGCTGGTGCGGCAGAACTGCCTGCGGCACCTGGCGAGCGGGATAACGTCGGTGGGGGACGCGCTGGTGACGACGACCGCGGCCGGGCTGTACCGCGCCGCCGAGAGCCGGGGGATGCTGCCGATGACGGTGCACCAGATGCTGGGCGGCCAGGGGTTCTTCGCCGCGCCGGAGGAGGCGTCGCGGGGCGAACTGGGCGACGGCAACGTGTCGGACAGGCTGCGCGGTGGCACCATGAAGATGTTCATGGACCCGGTGTTCCCGAGCGCGGCGCTGATACGTTTCCATCCGCACGGCGACGAGGAGCGCATAGGCGAGCGGTACTACACGCAGGACGAGGCGGATACGCTGACCGTGAACGCGCATAGCCGCGGATTGCAGGTGGCGATCCACTGCCTGGGCACGTGGGCGATCGAGCAGGCGCTGAACAGCTTCGAGGCGGCATTGAGGGAGAGGCGAGTCGAGGAGCCGCGCTTCCGGATCGAGCACTACGGCTTCCCCACGCCGTCGCAGATGCGGCGGGCGGCGTCGCTGGGCGTGGTGCCGGTGGTGCAGCCGCCGTTCGTGTACACCGGCGGCGACTCGGCGGTGCAGCGCGCGGAGGAGCTTGGCGGCGATGTGGGCGCCCACCCGTTCAGGTCTATGCTGGATGCGGGCCTGAACGTGGCGGCGAGCTCGGACTGCCCGTGCGCGCCGCTGGAGCCGCTGTTGGGGCTGTACTCCATCGCCACGCGGCGCACGCGGGACGGGGCGCCGGCGGGTGAGGGCGAGGCGGTGACGCCGGAGGAGGGGCTGCGGATGTACACGGCGAACGCGGCGTATGCGATGTCGCGGGAGTCGGAGGTGGGGTCGCTGGAGGTGGGCAAGCGAGCCGACCTGCTGGTGCTGAGCCACGATCCGACGAGCGTGGCGGCGGAGTACATCCGGGAGATCTACGTGGATCAGACGTATGTGGACGGGGAGCTGGTGTGGGAGCGGTGAGGGTTGGGTGGTGGGACGTCACCCCCATCCTAACCTTCCCTGCGAGGGGGAAGGGACAAGAGGAAGGCCCTCTACGAGAGGCCGGGTGCAGACCGGGGGCGGCGGGTGTGGGGGCCGTTTAGCATGGCGCCGATGGGGGTGTAGCGGACGGCTAGCTGGTAGAGCACTAGCAGGACGGCGGTGACCGCGACGACTATCAGTACGAACTTGAGGTGGGAGCCGACGCGCCAGCCGGCGATCAGCTCGAACGCCACGACTACCAGGGGCAGGTGCCACAGGTAGATCCAGTATGAGGCGTCGGACAGGTAGCGCACCCAGAGGCGCTCGCGGTGGGCTATCAGGCGGAAGAGGCCCATCAGTCCGAAGCACATGAGCCAGGCGAATGCGACCTGCGCCACGGCTGCGAAGGGCTTCGCCCAGTCCGCCTTCACGTCGTAGAGCAGCGACAGTCCGCCCCAGAACACGAGCGTGAGCGCGGGCACGAGCGCGAGCGTCCACCAACGACTGATGCGAAAACCGCGGCGGTACATGAAGGCGCCGAAGACGAAGAACAGCGCGTAGTAGGTTAGCACGACGGGATCGAAGGCCAATGCGTCGGACGTGTCGGGTCCGAATACGGGTTCCGTCATCAGAAGCTGCGGCAGCAGCGTGAGGGGGATAGCGAGCCACCAGGCGACGGGGTGGTCGAACCTCATACCCAGTTTCGCGGCGATGATGAATCCGCCGCACAGCCATAGGAGCAGCCAGAGGAACCAGAGGTGGTTCAGGGTGCCGAGCCAGATGAACGGCCACCAGAAAATGGAGAACTCGACCTCTTCGAATACGTCGAAGGCCCACAGGAACGCTATGGTGGTGATCGGTATGACGGTGAACGCGCCCACGACGAGCGGAAGGCCGACGCGCTTGAGGCGCTGCATGGTCAGCGAGCGCAGTCCCCTTCGCTGCCAGAGCAGCGCGGTGAAGTAGCCGCTGAGCAGGAAGAAGACGGGCATGCGGAAGCCGTGGATGGCGTAGAAGAGGAGCGTGTAGAAGCCGGAGACCTCGGCGGGGTAGCCCTCGGCGGAGTAGGCCTTGGACCAGGCGTCGGGCATGAAGAAGAGCGCGGTGTGGAGGACGACGCCGAGGAGCATGGCGAAGGCGCGGAGGGCGTCGAGCTCGTGGAAGCGCTGTGCGGGGGCGGCGTCCGGGGCGGATGCGGGCTGCTGTTCGGTTTCGGGGGTCAAGGGGCGCGATTCCTCCGGGTCGGGGCGTGTATTGGGGAGTTGTGGCGAGTACGGTAGCATAGTGATGGGCTGCCGTATCGGCGGAATTGATGACAAGGGCTTTAGATTCCTCGGCTACGCTCGGAATGGCAGGGAGATGGAGAGGGCGGAATGATGGGGAGACAAAGAGCGGAATGGCGGGGAGACGGAGAGAACAGGAGGAGACTTATGGCTGGCGAATATGAAGAGAAGTTTGTGACGGTGAATGGTGTGAAACTTCGCTACCTGGACTGGGGCAGCGAGGGGAAGCCGCCGCTGGTGTGCCTGCACGGGCACACGGGGCAGGCGCACATCTGGGACGAGTTCGCGGAAGAGGCGTCGTCGTCGTACCACGTGTACGCGGTGGACCAACGGGGTCACGGAGGAAGCGGACGGGCATCAGACGGGTATGCGCGGGACAGGTTCGTGGAGGACCTGGCCGGGTTCGTGGACGCGCTGGGGCTTTCAAGGTTCACGCTGGCGGGGTTGTCGATGGGCGGGTGGCACTCGCTGCTGTACACGGCGGACAATCCCGACAGGGTGGAGCGGATCGTGATCGTGGACATCGCGCCGGAGCCGAGTCCCGCCTCGGCGTCCTCGCGCGCCAACCGGCCGCCGACGCCGATGGAGTTCGCGACGCTGGACGAGGCGGTCGCCTGGGCGCGGGAGGGCAACCCGTGGGCGAGCGACGCGAGGCTGCGCAAGGACATCGAGGACAAGACGAGGCAGCGCGAGGGACGGGTCGTGGACGTGGAAGGCGGACCCGGAGCTGTTCAACCGTCCGCTGCCGGACATGACGGACGCGGGGCTTATCGGGCGGTACTGGAAGGCGGTGGAGACTATCCCCTGCCCCATCCTGGAGGTTCGCGGCGCGGATAGCGGGCTGGTGGCGGACGAGACGCTGGAGCGGATGAAGCGCGTGGGCGCGGCGTTCGACTGGGTGGACGTGCCGGACGCCGGGCACGTGGTGACGGTGGACAAGCCGCACGAGTTCATCGAGGCGACGCGGGGGTTCCTGGGGATGTAGGGCAGTTCCGATCCCCGGCGCGCGTGTTTCGCGCTATAATGGGGCCGCAGTCCCACATGCCGGAGCTTGCCATGTCCGCGCAGACCGTGCTCATCGTCGAGGACGAGGAGAACATCCTGGAGGCCATCAGGTACAACCTCGAACACGAGGGGTACCGGGTGTTGGCCGCGCAGGACGGCGAAGAGGGGCTCACGCTGACGCGCCAGGACGACCCCGACCTGGTGTTGCTCGACATCATGCTTCCGCGGCTCGACGGGTTCGAGCTGTGCCGCATACTGCGCCGCGAGAGCGACGTTCCCATACTCATGCTGACCGCCAAGGGCGAGGAGATCGACCGCGTGGTGGGGCTGGAGCTGGGCGCGGACGACTACGTCACCAAGCCGTTCAGCATGAGGGAGCTGGTGGTCAGGGTGCGCAACCTGCTGCGGCGCTCCGCGGCGGCCTCCGGGCGCGAGGCACAGGCCGCGTCCAACAGCGTGCTGAGCGCGAACGGCCTGGAAGTGGACATCGACGGCCACACGGCGAGGCTGGACGGGCGCCCGCTGCAGATGACGCCGCGGGAGTTCAGTTTGCTGGCGCTGCTGATGGAGAACACGGGCAGGGTGTTCACGCGGGAGCAGATCCTGGAGCGGCTGTGGGGGTACGACTACATCGGCGACGCCCGCACGGTGGACGTGCACGTCCGGTGGCTGCGGGAGAAGATAGAGCCGGAGCCCAGCAAGCCGCGGAGAATCGTGACCATTAGAGGAGTAGGATACCGATTCGACGGCTGAGACTGCCCCGCTCGCTCCAGTGGCGGATCGCGCTCGCGTACACCACGCTCATATTCGTGACGATGGGCGTCGTCAGCATCTACCTGGTGGGCTTCATCCGGGACGCCTTCTACGACAACCTCGAGCAGCGGCTTCAGGCGGAGGCGGGACTTCTGGGAGAGGGAGTATCGCACCTGCTCGTGCATCCGGTTGACTTCGAGGGGCTGGAGCGGACCGCCCGGCGCACAAGCGGAGATCGTCGACGGCCGGGTCACCGTGGTGGACCTACAGGGCAACGTGCTGGCCGACTCGGCGGGCGCGTCCTCACATGGCGAGTCGTTCGTAAACCGGCCCGAATTCCGCTGGGCCGCGGGCGTGGGAACGAGCGAGGTGTCCCGCACGAACCCGCAGACGGGCGAGGACACGCTCTACGTGGGCACGCGGGTCGAGGCGGGCGGCCTGCCGATGGGGGTGGTCATCATCGAGGTGCCGGTTTCGCGGGCGCAGTCCGGCGTCGACCGGATTATCGCGACGATCGTGCTGGCCGCCATGGTGGTCGCCTGTCTCTCGGTGGCGCTGGGCTTCTACCTGGCGCGCCGCACGTCCCGCTCGGTCAAGTCGGTCGCGGAGGGAGCGCGCCGGCTCGCACAGGGCGACCTGGACCACCGGGTGCGCGCGCTGTCGCTGGACGAGACGCAGGAACTGGCCGCGGCCTTCAACACGATGGCGGCGTCACTGCGCGAGATGGTGGGCGACCTGTCGGCGGAGCGGAACAAGCTGTCGGCGGTGCTCGACGTGATGAGGGAGGGCGTGATCGTGGTGGAGGCGAACGGCGAGGTGGCGCTGATCAACGAGGCCGCGGGCGAGCTGCTGGACTCTAGCATGAGCCGCGCGGCGGGAAGCCGTCTCGTCGAGGTGGTGCGGGATCACGAGCTTCAGCAGCTCATAGCGCGCGCGCTGGCCACCGGCGAGCCGGTGCAAGGAGAGGTGGAACTGCTGCACCGCCGCCGCTTCCTGAGCGCGACCGCCGTGCCGCTGAGCCAGGGCGCGCAGGGCGGGGTGCTGCTGACGCTGCACGACCTCACGAGCATCCGGCAGGCGGAGACGACGCGCAAGGAGTTCGTGAGCAACGTGTCGCACGAGATGCGCAGCCCGCTGGCGTCGGTGAAGGCGATGGTGGAGACGCTGGAGGGAGGCGCGATAGACGACCGCGACGTGGCGCAGGACTTTCTGCGGCGCGTACACCGGGACGTGAACCGGATGACCGCGATGGTGAACGACCTGCTACAGCTTTCGCGGCTGGAGAGCGGACAGGCGGGCCTGAGGCCCACGTCCATCGACGCCACGTCGGTGCTGGAGGAGGCCGCGTCGCAGTTCCGGCTGCAGGCGGCGGCGATGGACGTTTCCCTGGTGTCCGATCTTCCGTCCGAGCTGCCGATAGTGAGGGCGGAGGAGGAGAAGCTGCTACAGGTGCTGGTGAACCTGCTGGAGAACGCGCTGAAGTTCACTCCCGCCGGTGGAACGATCCGGCTGTGGGCACGCGACGCCGGCAGCCGCGTGGAGATTGGCGTGACCGACACGGGCGCCGGCATCCCGCGCGAGCACCTGCCTCACGTGTTCGAGCGCTTCTACAAGGTGGACCGGGCGCGGCGCGACACCGGAGCGGGGCTGGGGCTGGCTATCGTGAAGCACATCGTGCACGCATACGGCGGCGAGGTGGGCGTCTCCAGCGAGGAGGGCGCGGGCAGCACCTTCACCTTCACGGTGCCGCACGCGCTGCAGGAAGCCTAGGTCCCGGCCTCAACGATGGGCGCGGCCCTGCTTCTTGGCCTGCTGCAAGGTCTGACAGAGTGGCTGCCCGTCAGCTCCCAGGGCGTGGTGACAGTCGCCCAGACGTCGCTGCTCGACCGCACGCTGAGCGAGGCGGTGACCTACGCGCTGTGGCTACACGTCGGGACCGCGTGCGCGGCGCTCATCGCGCTGAGACGCGAGGCGTGGGGCGTCGTGCGGGACGCGGCATCCTCTCCCCTGCACCCCTCTCCCCGGCTGCGGTTCCTGGTGATCGGGACCGTCGTTAGCGCGGCGGTGGGAGTTCCCCTTCTGCTCGGGCTGGGCGAGGTTTCAGACCGGCTTGGCGCGGCGGGCATGGGCGCCGTCGGGCTGCTGATGGTGGTGACGGGCGCGCTGCAATTGTGGCGTCCGGGGGAGACGGCGCAGGGCCGGACGGAGCCGACGACTCTGGACGCGCTGGCGGCGGGCGTGGCGCAGGGTCTGGCGGCGCTGCCGGGGTTGAGCCGCTCGGGGCTGACCATCGCGGCGCTGCTGGGCAGGCGCATCGAGCGGGGCGAGGCGCTGGTGTTGAGCTACCTGATGAGCATACCGGCGAGCCTGGGCGCGGGGCTGTTCGCGCTGGCTGACGGCGGCGCGGCGAGCACGTGGCCGGCGCTGGCGGCAGCGGCGGTGGCGTGCGTGGTGGGGCTGGTGACGATCAGGGCGCTGCTGGCGTTCGCGCAGCGGGTGAACCTGGGCGGGTTCGTGGTAGCGGCGGGCGTGGTGATGGCGGCGGGGGCGGCGTGGCAGGTGGTGGGGTAGCGGGTGACGGCACCCCCATCCTAACCTTCCCCCTGCGAGGGGGAAGGGACTATTGGGCGCCTTCGAAGAAGCGGCGGGGGTTGTGGACCATGATGCTGTCGACGTCGGCCTGGGTGGCGCCCAGCTCACGCAGGCGGGGCAGCACCTTGCGGGTGATGAAGAGGTAGCCGTCGGGGTTGTAGCGCTGGCGGTCGGCCTGCATTTCGCGGCTGGCGATGCTGAGGGTGACGGACCAGTCGTGGCCGAGCATGATGCGATGGGCGTATCCGGCCTCGATGAGTCGCATGGCCGTCTGGGTGCGACCTTCCCAGTCGGGCGTGCCGGGGGTCCTGCCGCCGGGGTAGCGGTCGAGGCCTATCCACACGCCCTTCTCCAGCAGGCCGATGAGGTAGTCGGTGTCGGTGGTGTCGTTGCTGTGGCCGACGTAGACGCGGTTGAGGTCCACGCCCTCGTCCTCGAATATGCGGACCTGCTGCTCGCCGACGCGCTCGGGCGCCCAGGTATGGGTGGATATGGGGACGCCGGTGGCCTTCTGGGCACGGGCTGCGGCGCGGAGGATGATCTCGCCCTCGGGGGTTACGCCGCCCATGTCGTTGGCGACCTTGATGATGGCCGCCTTGATGCCGGTATCCTCGATGCCCTCCTCGATCTCGCGGATGTAGAGGGGCGCGATCATGTCCGGAGTGGCGGTCCAGAAGACGCGGGGGATGTCGCGCCAGGTGCCGGTGGCGCAGATGATGTTGACGCCGGACTCGCGCGAGACCTGCTCCAGCATACGGATGTCGCGGCCGAGGTCGATGGTGGTCACGTCGATGATGGTGCGCAGGCCCTCGGCGCGGGCCTCGGTGAGCTGGGCGATGGCGCGCTCGATGGTGCCCGCGCGCTCGATGAACTCGGGGTAGACGTACTGGATGCCGGCGGAGGAGACGATGACGTGCTCGTGGGACAGGGTGAATCCCATGTCGGCAGTGTCGATGGGGCCGAGTACGGAGTTGATGGTTGGCATGGGGCGCCTCTCTTTGGCGTTGAATTGGGGACGTCACCCCCATCCTAACCTTCCCCCT
Source organism: Dehalococcoidia bacterium (assembly GCA_965203135.1). GTDB lineage: Bacteria > Chloroflexota > Dehalococcoidia > Lucifugimonadales > CATOSD01 > CATOSD01. Next base: position 580,939 of record CBDBBO010000001.1, read on the forward strand.
GCGAGGGGGAAGGGACAGGTGGAAGGCACCGGCCTATCGCCTAATCACGGGGTTGGTGAGTGTGCCGACGCCGGATATTTCGATCTCGACTACGTCGCCGTCTACCAAGTTCTTGGAGGAGCCGTCGGTGCCCATCCAGATGACGTCGCCGGGGTAGAGAGTGAGATAGCGGCTCATCGCGCTGATGTAGGTCTCGACGCCGAAGACCATGTCGTTGGTCGGGAACCGGATCTGCTCTTCCCCGTTCAGCCTGACGGTTGTCTCCATGGAGTCGAGGTCGGCGTCGGTCTCGATCCAGGGGCCCATGGGCTTGAAGGTGTCGGTGTTCTTGGCGCGCCACATGGTGCGGTCGGACGCCTGCCAGGTGCGCTCGCTGACGTCGTTGCCGACGGTGTAGCCGAGCACACAGGAGAGGGCGTCGGCCTCCGACAGGTTCTTGGCCTGCTTGCCGATGACGACGACTAGCTCGCCCTCGTAGTGGACGCGCTCTGTGGCGTCGGCGGGAACGACAATCGGCTCGCCGTGGGCGATGATGGCGTTGTTGGCGCGGTAGCCGATGTCAGGCTTTTCGGGCAGGTTGGGCTCGGTGCCCAGCAGCGCGGCGGCCTCTCGGACGTGTGCCTCGTAGTTGATGCCGGCGGCGTAGAAGGTGCGCGGAATGACCGGCGCGAGCAGCTTGATCGAGTCAAGGGATACGGCCTGGCCGGAGCGCACGTAGTCACCGAAGGGACCGCCGAGCACGGGCTGAACCCGGTCGCCCTCCACTATGCCGTAGACGGGCCGTCCGTTGGAATCGTACCTCACCCAGCGCATGATGGCGTGGACCTCCGTGGGGAATGGCGGCGTCCGGCCGCCGGATGCGGGCTACTATAGCAAGGCGTGGACGGGCTTTCAAACGAGCGGCGAGGGGGAACAGGGCAATCGCATTTAGATGTCAGGACGTTGAATTCGCCAGATTCCAGGTTTCGGCCTCCGCCGAAACGACAGCTACGGAGCGTTATGGGCTTGTCTTAACGTCGTTGGAATCGCAGTGGGCCTTAAATGCGATTGCCCTGCGAGGGGGAAAGGACTATGCGGTGTCGTCGTCTTCGCCAGCGCGGGGGTGGGCAGTCTCGTACACGCGGCGGGCTTCGGCGCCGGTGACGTGGGTGTAGATCTGGGTGGTGGCCGGGCTTGCGTGGCCGAGCAGCTCCTGGACGACGCGGAGGTCGGCACCGCCCTCGAGCATGTGGGTGGCGTAGGAGTGGCGCAGGGTGTGCGGGTGGACCCAGCCGCCGAGTCCGGCCTGGGTGGCGTAGGAGCGCACCTTCTGCTGGATGCTGCGCTGGCTGAGGCGTCCGCCGAACCGGTTGAGGAACAGGGCGCCGTCGGAGTCGTGGGCGACGAGAGAGGGACGGACGTCGCGCAGGTAGAGCGAGAGCGCGTCGCGGGCGGGGACGCCGACTAGGACGACGCGCTGCTTGGAGCCTTTGCCGACGACGCGCAACTCGCGGGCGGCGAGGTTGAGGTCGGCGACGTCGAGGTCTCGGACCTCGCTGACACGGAGGCCGGCGCCGTAGATGAGCTCGAGGAGGGCGCGGTCCCTTAGCTTGCCGGGGGACGTCGTCCCGGTCGCCGAGGCGGGATCGGCGGCGTGCACCAGCTTGGCGGCCTCGTACTGGGAGAGGAAGCGAGGCAGGCGGGAGTCGAGCTTCATCACGCCGCGGCGGGGCAGCGGGTCGGCGTCGATGAGCTTGAGCCGCACGAGCCAGCGCAGCAGGGTGCGGAGGGCGCTGACCTTGCGGGCGACGCTGCGGCGGACGTAGCCGAGCTCGAGGAGCCAAGCGAGGTAGGCGCGCAGGGCTGCGCGGTCGAGCGCCTTCAGGTCGGGGACGTCGTGCTTGCGCATGAAGTCGAACAGCGGCTCGAGGTCGGTGCGGTAGTTGCGCACGGTGAGGTCGGCCAGGCCGCGCTCGGCGCGAAGGTGCTGTTCGAAGCGGGTCATCAGGTCGCGCCATTCGTGTTGGTCCATAGCGGGAGCGTAGCGCGGGAGCGGCGTGGTGGGCTAGGCGTGTGAAGGGCGGGTTTGGGGCGGGTGGCGTGCGAACGACCTCGACTCGAATGGCATACCGATTGAGTTGTTAAAGGCTTGCGGGTAGGCCTCACCCCCATCCTAGCCTTCCCCCTGCGAGGGGGAAGGGACTTGTCGGGTGACGGGCTACCGAGCGGAGTAGCGTCCGGGCGGAGGCAGGTGCCAAACTGCCGGGTGGGACAAACAAGCTAGAAAAAAGTGTCCCGTTTCGTTTCTTTTGTATTGTCTCCTCGGATTTCGGTTCGTCAGTTGTTGGCCTGCGAGTGGTTCGTCGCCGGTGACGAAGAGAATATTAGTACGGATGTGCTGGCATGTCAAGTGCCCTACCCAGGACGCTCACAGGGGACATCCCTCCTAGTGGGGGCACCGACTAAGCTGATACGGATTCGTGGCGCGCGCTGCCCTTTACTGTCGTGAAAGTTTCGATATAATGGGGGCAGAGACGTAGTGGGGAGGATGACAGCCTTTTGTGGAGGGTCTCGAGAAAGGAGGATGCGCATTGGACAGTAGTAGAACGAGGTGCGCCAGCTAGGTGTTCACTGGAGCACCTCTATTCGGTGGCCCCGCCTTGTGCGGGGCCACTTTTTTTGTGGGGCGCTTCCAACGTAGCTGGGAGGACAGCCATTGGACGGCACGTGCTAGGTCAACGACCGGAACACGTGGTGACCACTCTGAGTTTGGGACCTTCCCGGTTCCGGTCGCTTTGGGTGGCGCAGTCCACTTCTGTCATGGTCTAGTTGACTCAATGAAGATGGTCATTTCTTCTATCGAGTGTGACCAGAACAGTGCCAAACTACGCTCCTGTGCTTCCTTGAGGTGGCGCAAGCCGAACACACCTGCGAGCACGGCGCACGGTACAATGTTCGCCGCGCCAAAGTCCTGCCGCCATACATTGGCCTTCACAACAGCGTCGTTATTGAGACGCTTGATTGAGTTCACCTCCGAGTTGCTTACCTTGCACTCTATGGCGAGAATTCGACCGTCCCACAAGCGAGCGACTACATCAGCCTTTCGAGTACCCAGCACAGACTCTCCACAAAAGTGACCGATTGGCGGAGCAGCCGAGACATTGGGGATGTTTCGCGGGCTGTCCTCTACGAACTTTGCCAACCTGAGGGTATCCCGAACGAGTTCCTGCTGGCGCGCTGGGGATTCATTCGCCCTGCTGGTCCTAACGCGCTGTGAAGCAATGAGTGCTGCCGAGGCAATCACTGCGGTTCTCCGTTCATACTCCGTCGCCTCCCGGTTCTCGGCGACCCATGGGAAGCGTTCACGGTCAAGGCCAAGCAAGATGGTGTGAATTACTCGCTTGGCGGCGGCGGGATCATTCTTGATACGCGATGGACTCAGGGATGCATTAGCCAAGAGCTATACATCGTCGACAGATATGGGTGGCCCAGCGATGTAGCGAGCCGCGTAAAGCAGGTCGGCGTCAAGCAGTACGTTCGTAGCCTGTTCGGCCAACGCCGTAAGATCCGCCGTGGTTTCCAATAGATTCTCTACGGCATCCCTGTATCGTTCGAAGTTCTCGAGGTAGACACCGAGTGACTCGCTTAGCCGCTCCTCGCGGAAATCCTCGACCGCGCGGCCACGGTCTGCTTCTAAGCGTTCATCACTCCACCTTGGCGGTCGAGCTGGCATTACACTTCAAGGAGCGTGTCGAGAGTCGGAACGGGAATCCGCTCCATCTCTCGTGGTTCGAACTTCACCAATCCCCCCGCATAAGTACGGCCCAAACTGACGCTAACGGACCTGCGAAGTGCAGAGGCGAGTCGGTCCAATGCTAAGTCGGGCAATGGAGTAACGGGGTAGAGGCCGTGCGCGATGTTCAGATGCCGCGCATCGGCGATGTTACGTACAAAAGCAGGAACCCGACGCGCCATATATGTGGCCAGAATGGGGGCGGGCTCGCGCAGCCTCACTGACCACCACGACTTACGGTTTCGAGCAACGTAGCCATCGGCAGCACCCGCATCCCTTGCTAGCTTGAGGAAGCGCTCGACTGCATGAAATTCTTGAGGGTCGAGTTCGTCCAGATCATGGGGTAGATCAATCACGCGGCGCAGGTTTGCCGTCGTTTCCAGGCGACCACCAGCCCCGAAGAGTTCTCTCGCCTTCGTTACTGTCCGAAACAGGTACCTCGCCGGAATTGGTTCGTCATCATGGGCCGAGACGATCCACGTCGCATTGGAACCGGTCACGGTTCCCCGATGAACGCGACACAGCTCACCGAGTTCCACGTAGCCTTCGGGCATCTTTGGAGTGGCCCGAATGAGCGGGAGCCAGCGATTGGCGTTCATTAGCCGCGATCGACTGAACAGTCGTCCTTCTCTCAGGCAGACCAGCTTATCAAGGTCATCAACCATACGGAGGCGAATTGAGGACGGCCGCGATCCGATTTGGAAACAGGTGATTGCTGCCGTCGTCGCCGTCGTGTCGAAAGGCAGCAACTTTGGCTCAAGAACATGGATTGACTGGCCCCCTAGACCCGTGAGCAACAACCGACGGATAACGTCGCCGTAGTTTACGTCAAGCCACTCGGAACTCGTCACGAAACACCCTACATCGCCAGCGCGCCCGTGCAGGGCTGTTGCGAGGAAGAAGTACGAATGCAGACCGGCAAGACCAGAAATCGGTACGCCGGCGGACTTAGCGGCCGACCGCGCCCAAGCCTTTGCCTCAGGGCTTAGGTTGTGATGACGGACATAGGGTGGATTGCCGACAAAGGCCGTTTTGCCGTCGTGCGGCGGCAGCGTCAACTGCGTGTAGTCGTCGCAGATTACAGTCGCACTGCTCTGACCAATAGCCGCTAAAGCAGCACGTGTCGCAAGGGTTGAAAGCGGGTCGGAATCGATCGCGACTATTTCCGCTTCAGTACAGCGGGAGACGGCAATTGCGAACCGACCGCTTCCACACCCAGCATCTACGACACGACTCGGCGACTGTTGCAGCACCCATTGCACCATTGGAGCGACGATTCGGTCTGGTGTAAAAACCTGACCTAACAGGCGACGTTCAGGCCGGGGGCGGGCCTCAATAATGCGGTCGCCGAGCGGATCGCGTCCCGACCGTATGGCCTCCCTAGCGTTGTCGAGTTCACTTGCCAGTGGTGGGGGAACAGCGAGCGACTCCTCTGCCAGGCGTTCCTCAGCGGGAGAGAGTGGGCCGCCGGTCTCGAGCGCACCCATGGCAGACGCCAGCCGGGCGATCTCGAGTTCTTGGGTGTCTATATCAAACCTTGCCTGGATCGATCCCATTGAACGGCTCGCAGTAATCCTTAGCCTCTTCAACAGAGTCAGCATCGTGCCAAGGAATAGCCGATAATCCCCGCGTAGACGAGCCAAAAACAGTCCTGGAGATTATCGTTGTTACAGGCAGAATCTTACCACCGGGAGTCTCGGTGAGCAAACGGAACTGTTGGGCGCGAGGTGCTGACTGGGGGCGTGGGATTGTGTACCATAGTTGTATTGGAAATCGGCAGGCGCGGCACGGGGCCGGCTGCGTGGCATGGGTGACGGGCGGGTCCGGGTCGCGGAGACTCTGAGTGAAGGAGGCGAGCGCGATGCAGAAGGGACTGGAAGACCGATTCGGCGTGGAACTCGGGACCACCTCGGATAAGGCGGCGCAGCTTTACTCCGAGGGCGTGGACCTGGCGCTCTCGCGGAACTTCGGCTCGGACGCCAAGTACCTGGCGGCGATCGAGGAGGACGAGGGGTTCGCCGTGGCTCACTCGTCGCTGGCGGTGCTACAACAGCAGGCCGGCAAGCAGCAGGAGGCGCGGCGGAACGCGGAGCGCGGGGCCGAACTGGCGCGGTCGCAGTCGAGGCGGGTGCAGGGCTACGCGGAAACGGTGGATATGTGGGTCGGCGGCGAGGGTCGCAAGGCGTACAAGCGGGTGCGCGAGCACCTGCGGGAGTATCCGAACGACGCGATGGCGCTGAACGCGGGGCACAGGCTGCTGGTGATGGGCTGCGGCGCGGCGGGAGTGCCCAACTACCCACCCGAATTGCTGGAGATGCTAAAGAGCGTGGAGCACGCCTACGGGGACGAGTGGTCGTTCCTGGGCAACTACTCGTTCGCGCACCACGAGTCTGGTCTATTCGACGACGCGCTGCGGTACGCCGAGCGGTCGCTGGAGCAGAGGCCGGACAACGGCAACGCCTCGCACTCGGTGGCGCACGTGTACTTCGAGGTCGGCGACCACGCGGCGGGTCAGAGCTTCCTGGACGAGTGGATAAAGGACTACGACAGGAGAGGACCGTTCTTCGTCCACCTGTCCTGGCACCACGCGCTGTTCCAGCTCGCGCTGGGCCGCTACGGGAACGTGCTCGACCTGTACGGCGACGCGATACGGCCGTCGGTGCTGTCCAAGAACGCGAGCTCCATAGCGGATAGCTGCTCGATCATGTGGCGGATGCAGCTTTACGGAGACACGCCGCCGGCCATGCCGTGGCAGGAGGTGCGGGACCAGGCGGAGTTCGCGGTCGCGGGCCGAGGGCCGGGCTTCGGCATAGCGCACGCGGCGTTCGCGTGCGTGGGCAGCGGCGATTTCGATGGCCTGGACCGGATGATCGAGGGGCTCCGAGAGTACGGCGCGGAGGGCAACGCGCAGGCGGCGGAGGTGACGCTGCCCGTCGTGAAGGGCATTCGCGCGTTTGCGCAGGGCGAGTACGCGCAGGCGGCGGACCTGCTGCACTCGGTGCACGGCCAGCTCGTGCGGCTGGGCGGGAGCCACGCGCAGCGCGAGGTGTTCGAGGACACGCTGCTGGCGGCGTACCTGCGCTCCGACCAGTTCGACAAGGCGGAGGATCTGCTGCGCTCCCGGCTGAAGCAGCGCACCTCGGTGCGGGACACGCTGTGGCTGACGAGCGCGCAGGCGAGCACGGGCCGGGCCGAGGATGCGCTAGGCGGCGTGGACAGCGTGAGGCAGGGCTGGAAGGACGCCGACGCCGACTCGCCGGAGCTTGCGGCGCTGGACACCATCGCCGCGCGGGCGTCCGCCGGCTAGGCGACGCCGACGGCCAGCGCGATGAGAGTGCTCGTGATAAACGGCCCCAACCTCAACATGCTGGGGGCGCGGGAGCCGTCGCACTACGGCGTCAAGACGCTGGCGGAGATTCTGGAGGCGCTGGAGGAGGCCGCGCGCGACCTGGACGTGGAACTGGAGGCGTTCCAGTCCAACCACGAGGGGGCGATAATCGACTTCCTCCAGGCCAGCGCCCCGGACGCCGCCGGGATCATCGTCAACGCGGGCGCGCTGACGCACTACGGGCTGGCGCTGCGGGACGCACTGATCGACTCGCGGCTTCCGATAATCGAGGTGCACCTGTCCAACATCCACGCGCGGGAGGAGTTCCGGCGCCGCTCGGTGGTGGCGGACATAGCCGTGGGACAGATCGCGGGGCTGGGGTGGAAGGGATACCTGTACGCGCTGGAGTATTTCGCGGACGAATTCAGGAACAGAAGGTGAACGCAAGATGAGCGAACGGGTGAACCGGCTGAGGGCCGCGCTGAACGAGAACGAGCTGGACGCCATACTGGTGTCCACGCCGGAGAACAGGCGATACGTCTCCGGCTTCACCGGCTCCGCGGGCTACCTGCTCGTGAGCGAGGGCGACGCGGTGCTGGCAACCGACTTCCGCTACGTGGAGCAGGCGGGGCGGCAGTCGCCGGACTTCCGGGTGCACGAAGTGCGGGCGAGCCTGGGCTGGCTGCCGCAGCTCGCGTCGGAGCTCGGCGCGAGACGCGTGGGGTTCGAGTCCACGCAGATGACCTACGCCACGAACGCGGCCTTCCTGAAGGCCATCGAGGAGGCCGAGGGCGTGAACAAGCCGGAGCTCGTCCCCGTCTCCGGGATCGTGGAGAAGCTGAGGGCGATCAAGGACGCCGAGGAGCTGGCGCTGCTGACGCGCGCCATCCACATCGGCGACGAGGCGTTCGCGGAGGTCGCGCCCACCATCGAGCCGGGCATCACCGAGAAGGAGATCGCCTGGGAGCTAGAGAAGGCGATGCGCGAGCGGGGCGCGGAGAAGCTGGGCTACGACATCATCGTCGCGGCCGGGCCGAACGGCGCCCTACCCCACCACCGCGCGGACGACACGGTAGTTAAGGACGGCGACGCCATCGTCATCGACATGGGCTGCGTGTACGAGGGGTACACGTCGGACATGACGCGCACCGTGCTGGTGGGCGAGGCGGACGAGACGTTCCGGCGGGTGTACGACACCGTGCTGCGCGCGCAGCTCGAGGCGGAGGACCTGGTGCGGTCGGGCATGACCGGAAAGGAAGTGGACGCCATAGCGCGGGACATCATCGCGGACGCGGGCTACGGCGAGGCGTTCGGCCACAGCCTGGGTCACGGCATCGGGCTGGAGGTGCACGAGGAGCCGCGGGTGAGCGCGATGTCCGAGCAGGTGCTCGAGGACGGGATGGTGTTCACCATCGAGCCGGGCATATACCTGTCCGGCTGGGGCGGCGTGAGGATCGAGGACAACGTGGTGCTGGAGAACGGGCGCGCCCGGATCATCACCACCACTCACAAGCGGGAGAGGGCGGTCTAGCCCGAACGACAGGAGGCGCAGGGATGACACTGAGCTATGGAGAGCTGCGCAAGGGCATGGCCGTGGAACTGGACGGCGATCCGTACATCGTCGTCGATTACGAGCGCAGCAAGATGCAGCAGCGCGCGCCGGTGATGCGCATCAAGTTCCGCGACCTGGTGAGCGGCCGGCTGATGGAGCGCACCTTCTCGGGCTACGACGTGGGGTTCAAGCTGGCGGCGGTGGAGCGGCGCAGCGCGCAGTACATCTACCAGGACGACAGCTTCCACTACTTCATGGACGACGAGACCTACGAACAGTTCCCGCTGTCGGACGAGCAGATCAAAGAGGAGCTCCAGTACCTGGTGGAGCAGACTAGCGTGGACCTGGTGCTGTTCCGGGAGAACCCGGTCGCTATCGAGATGCCCGTCTCGGTGGACCTGGAGGTGACGGAGACGGACCCCGGCTTCAAGGGGGACACGGCGCAGGGAGGCTCCAAGCCGGCGACGCTGGAGACGGGGCTGGTGGTGAACGTGCCGCTGTTCGTGAACCGGGGGGACAGGGTCAAGGTGGACACGCGCAGCGGGAGTTACCTGTCGCGGGTGTAGGCGGTTTCTTCACCCCCATCCTAACCTTCCCCCTGCGAGGGGGAAGGGACAGTTCGGAATACCATGCCTGTTTACGCGGTCTCTCAAGTTACTTCGCACCTGCGCGACCTGCTCGACGCGGACGAACTGCTGGCCGACATCTGGATCGGCGGGGAGGTCGCCAACTTCACGCGGGCGGCGTCCGGTCATGCCTACTTCACGCTGAGGGACGAGCGGTCCCAGCTTCGGTGCGTCATGTTCCGGCAGCGCTCGCGCGGGATGCAGCACCTGGCCAGCGGCGCGGCGGTGGTGGTGCACGGACGGGTGTCCATCTATACGCAGCGTGGCGAGGTGCAGCTTGTGGCCGACGTCGTGCAGCCGGAGGGCGTGGGCGAGCTGCAGATGAGGCTGGAGCAACTCAAGCTCAAGCTCGAAAACGAGGGACTCTTCGAGCAGTCCCGCAAGCGCGGCCTGCCCAGGTTTCCCAAGCGCATCGGGGTGGTCACGTCGCCTTCGGGCGCGGTGTGGCACGACATACAGACGGTGGTCGGGCGGCGCTACCCCATCACGGAGCTGGTAATCGCGCCCACCCAGGTGCAGGGAGCGGAGGCGGCGGCGCACATAGTCGGGGCGTTCGACGCGCTGGACGAGGCGCCGCAGACGGACGTGGTGATACTGGCGCGCGGGGGCGGCTCGCTGGAGGACCTGTGGCCCTTCAACGAGGAGCCGGTGGCGAGGGCAGTGTACGCCTGCCGCGCGCCGGTGATAAGCGCAATCGGCCACGAGACCGACACGACTATCGCGGACATGGTGGCCGACGTGCGCGCGGCCACGCCCTCCGCGGCGGCGGAGCTTGCGGTGCCTAGCGCGGCGGAGCTGGCCGGGCAGATTGCGGGCGCGGTGCAGGCGCTGCACACGGGTGCGTCTGGACGGGCGGCGGTGGGACGGGAGACGGCGCGGCAGCTCTGGGCGCGGCTGGGGCGAACGTGCCCGGACGTGGACGGGCTGAGGCAGCGGGTGGACGACGCGCTGCGGGCGGCGGGGGCGCACGCCAGGCATGGCGTGGAGATGGAGGCGCAGCGGCTGGACGGGCTGAGCTCGCGGCTCACGGCGCTCAACCCGCGCGTCATCTTGCGGCGGGGATACTCGATAGTAACGGCGTCCGAAAGTGGTAGAATCGTGACCGACTCTTCGCAGCTTTCGGTGGGCGACGCGATAGAGGTGACCCTGGGCCGCGGCTCGGCGGAAGCGAGCGTGACGGACGTGCGCGCTGGAGGCGACGATGCAACCGGAAGCTAACGGCAAGTCGGACATCGAGAGCCTCAGCTTCGAGGAGGCGCTGGGCCGGCTGGAAGAGACCGTGCGTGCGCTGGAGTCCGGGGGACTGAGCCTGGAAGAGGCGACGAAGCTGTACGAGGACGGCGTCAAGCTGGCGCGGGTGTGCAACGAAATCCTGACGTCCGCCGAGCTGCGCATCTCGCGCATCCGCACGTCTTACGGCGAGCAGATGGGGATGCGGGAGGACGCCTCCCCTTACCTACCGGGTGACGACGAGGACGAGTACGGCGACTGACGATGGGAATACTGGCAAGGATGCCCTCGATATTCGTGCAGCGGCTGAGGCGCGACGGGCTGAGGATCTCGCTGCTCTGGCTGTACGGCCGCGGGATACCGGCGCTGACCGGCTCGCCGATGGTGCGCAACAGCCTGGTCGCGCCAGGCGTGCTGGTGGGGCCGCAGCACCGGCAGTCGGGGCTGCGGCGGCTGGCCGAAATGGGCGTGCGCTACTGCGTGAACATGCGGGTCGAGTTCGACGACGCCGAGCACGGCCTAGCGCCGGAGCACTACTGCCATCTGCCGACGGTGGACGACGAGGCGCCCACGCTGGAGCAGTTGCGGCGCGGCGTCGAGTTCGTGGACGGCGCGGTCTCGGCGGGCGAGAGCGTGTACATCCACTGCGGCGGGGGCGTAGGCCGGGCACCCACTATGGCGGCGGCATACTTCATCAGCCGGGGATACTCTCTGGACGACGCGGTGGCGCTGATACGCGAGACGCGTCCGTTCATCCACATCATGCCGCCACAGATGGACCAGCTCCGGCGATACGAGGCGTCGCTGCGGGGCGGACCGGGCGAAGGCGAGCTTCAAACTTCAGACAAGAGGAGCGAACATGTCGTTGAGCGAGCTTAGCGGAATGGCGCAGACGGTGCTCGGGCCGGTGTCGCCCGAGGCGCTCGGCCCCACCATGACCCACGAGCATCTGCTCATCAACTTCCTGTGCATGTTCACGCCGCCGGAGGAGGCGTCCGACCTGGGGCGCGTCTACGAGCCGATCACCATCGAGAACCTGGGGCGCGTGCGGCAGGACTACTACAGCTACCACGACAACCTGCTGCTGACGGACGAGGACACGGCAATCGCCGAGACGGCGCTGTTCGCGCGCCACGGCGGCGGCACGATAGTAGACGCGACGACGATAGGGATCGGGCGCGACCCGCTGGCGCTGGCGCGCATCTCGCGCGAGACGGGCGTGAACATCATCATGGGCGCGGGCTTCTACGTCGACGCGGTGCACCCGGCGGACATGGACATGCGCAGCGAGCTGGAGATTGCGCGCCGGATAGTGGAGGATATCAAGGAGGGCGTGGACTTCACGGACGTGCGCGCGGGGATCATCGGGGAGATCGGGTGCACCTGGCCGCTGACGACCAACGAGCGCAAGGTGTTGCGGTCGGCGGCGGCAGCGCAGCTCGTGACGGGCGCGCCCATCCTGATACACCCGGGGCGCAGCGACCAGGCGCCGTTCGAGATACTGGACGTGCTGACTATGGCGGGGGCCAACCTGTCGCGGGTCATCATGGGGCACCTGGACCGCACCATATTCGACATCGACTCGCTGCTCGACCTGGCGGCCGCGGACTGCTACCTGGAGTGGGACCTGTTCGGCATCGAGACGTCGTACTATCCGCTGTCGAACATCGACATGCCGAGCGACTCCTCGCGCCTGGACGCGATAAAGCGGCTGATAGACGAGGGTTTCGGCCACAAGATAGTGATCGCCCAGGACATCTGCACGAAGCACCGCCTGGTGAAGTACGGCGGGCACGGCTACGGCTACATCATGGAGCGGATAGTGCCGCGAATGCGCCGGAGGGGATTCAGCCGGGAGGACATCCGGGCCATCCTGGTGGACAACCCGGCGCGGGTGTTGGCGTTCGCGTAGGACTACACGAGGACGCCGAAGCCGGACTTGGTGCAGATCTCGATGCGGTTGCCGTCGGGGTCTTCGATGAAGATGACGCGCTGGCCGTCGTTGCGGGTGGTGATGTCGGTGGCTTCGACGCCCTGGGAGCGCAGGTACGCCGCCGCGGCCTCGATGTCGTCCACCTCGAACGCGCCGTGGTGAGAGGGCGCGGAGGGCGCTTCGTGCGTCTCCACGAGATGCACCATCGCGCCGCTGGGCAGTTGGAGCCAGATGATGTGGTCGCGGTCCACCTGGCTGGGGATCTGCTTGACGCCCAGCACGTCCTCCCAGAAGCGGAGGGCGCGCTCCTTGTCCGTCACGTTGTAGGTCAGGTGGTTCACGCTCTTTAGCCTGATGGCGTCGTCACGTGGGTTCATGGGGTACTCCTCGATTGCGCGGCGCCGTGCCGCATGTGTCGGGCAGGCCGAATGTATCATGGGAGGGGCGCTCAGCACAAAGCGGGCGGGCGGCGTCCGGTTTCACAAGGCGGCGGTTTTGGGATAGAATTGACTGCGTCCAAAATGGTCAGGAGGTAGCGATGTCCGCGATCGAAGCGAAACTTGAAGAGATGGGGATCGAGTTGCCAGACTCCCCGGCGCCGATGGCAAATTACGTGCCCGCGGTGCGAACCGGCAACCTGCTGTACCTGGCGGGTCTGGGCCCCGCGGCCCGGCCCGACGGCACCTCGCCGACCGGCAAGGTGGGGCAGGACCTGAGCGTCGAGGAGGGTTACGAGGCCGCGCGGCTGACCGGCATCAACATCCTGGCGCGGCTGAAGGGCGAGCTGGGCGACCTGGACCGCGTGAACCAGGTGGTCAAGCTGCTGTCCATGGTGAACGCCACGACCGACTTCACACAGCAGCCCGCCGTAGCCAACGGCTGCTCCGACCTGATGGTGGAGGTTTTCGGGGACAAGGGCAAGCACGCCCGCTCCGCGGTGGGCATGGGCTCGCTGCCCAACAACATCCCCATCGAGATCGAGGTTATCGTCGAACTGGCGGACTAGCCGCGCGTGCCGCGCGTCGCATCTCGCCCTTCGTTGATGTATAATCTCAGTTCTAGCCACCAGCCAAACAATCCCGGAAGAACGAACGGAGGGTAGGTGATTGAATGCGCTAGGGACGCATCTGTTGCTCGACCTGGAGGACTGCAGCCCGGTACTGCTCGACGACGTGGAGCACGTCAGGCAGGCGTTGATCTGCGCGGCGAGCGAGGCCGGGGCGACCATAGTGGGCGAGACCTTTCACAGGTTTCAGCCCGTGGGCGTGACCGGCATTCTGGCCATAGCGGAGTCGCACATGGGCGTGCACACGTGGCCGGAGTACGGCTTTGCGGCGGTTGACATATTCACCTGCGGTGAGGGATTCAGCCCGCACAAGGCCGCCGAGCTGCTGATAGATAGGTTCGAGTGCGCCAATCCCACCCTGACAGAGGTCAAACGGGGCTTTATCGAGCGGCGAGTCGCGTCGCCCGTGCGCGTGCCCCAATGAGTGTCGAGGAGCTCCTCAGAGAAGGCGCGTGGCACTACGAGACCATCACGCCCGACCTGGTGCAGGCGGAGCGGGTGGTGGAGGTGGTGTACGAGGGCCGGACGGCGTTTCAGCACGTCTCGATCCAGGACACCGCGTGCTTCGGACTCGGCCTCATCCTGGACGACAAGACGCAGTCCACGTCGGTGGACGAGTTCATCTACCACGAGGCGCTCACCCATCCGGCCATGCTGGCGCATCCCAACCCGTGCGACGTGTTCATCGCGGGCGGCGGCGAGGGCGCGACGGCGCGCGAGGTCCTGGCGCACAACACCGTCGAGCGCGCGGTGATGGTGGACCTGGACCGCGAGGTGGTGGAGTTGTGCCGCCGCCACCTGGCCGCCTTCCACAGGGGCGCCTTCGACGATCCCCGCCTCGATCTGATTCACACCGACGCCTACGCTTACCTGGAGCAGACCGACCGCAGCTTCGACGTCGCCATCATCGACGTACCCGATCCGCTGGAGGAGGGGCCGGCGGTGATGCTGTACACGGTGGAGTTCTACGAGCTGCTGCGCCGGCGGCTCAATCCGGGGGGCATCATGGTGGCGCAGTCGGGGCCGACGGGTCCCGCGTTCTACGAGCAGTGTTTTTCGGCGGTGGCGAACACCATCGGGTCCGTGTTTCCGCAGTTCTACGCGTGCGAGGCTTTCGTGCCGTCGTTCGGCTCGACGTGGGGTTTCGCGCTCGGATCGCTGGGTCCGGACCCGTCGGCGCTGGGCGCGGACGAGGTGGACGCGGGGATCGCGCGGCGGATCGACGGCGACTTGCGCTACTACGACGGGATAACCCATCGCGGCATGTTCTCATTGCCCAAGTACATGCGGGCCGTGCTGGCCGCCGAGACGCGGACGATAACGCGCGACGACCCCATCTTCGTCACCTAGGGGCCGGTGATGCCTTCCGCCGCCTGTGACGGGCTGAACGAACGCCAATGCGAGGCCGTGCAGGCCATTGGCGGGCCTCTGCTGATCGTGGCCGGGCCGGGCAGCGGCAAGACCCGCGTCATCACCCACCGCATCGCGTACCTCATTGGAGACGCAGGCGTGTCTCCCTATCGCATCGCCGCGCTGACCTTCACGAACAAGGCGGCGCGCGAGATGCAAACGCGGCTGTTCGGTACGAGCGAAGATGACCCCGCCTCTCCCCTGCTGGGATGGCACCGACGGAACTCCGGGCTCGCGGTTGGCACGTTCCACTCGTTCTGCGCGCGGCTGCTGCGCACTGACGGCGAGGCCATGGGGCTGGACCGCAACTTCGCCATCTACGACGCCGCGGACCAGAACGCGGCCATCAAGCGGGCGATGTCCGAGGTGGACGTCAATCAAAAGATGTTCTCGCCGGGCGCGGTGCTCTCGATCATATCCAGGGCCAAGAGCGAGCTGATAGGTGTGGAGGGGTTCGGGCTGCGCAAGCAGAACTACCTGGACGAGATAGCGCACCGGGTGTACGAGCAGTACGAGCATATGCTCGCGCAGAGCTCGGCGCTCGACTTCGACGACCTGCTCTTCAAGACTTACACACTGCTCAACGAATTCCCCAGCGTGGCCGAGAAGTACCAGGAGCGGTACGTCCACTTCATGATCGACGAGTTCCAGGACACGAACGTGGCGCAGTACGCCATCGCGCGCAGGATAGCGGAGCGTCACAACAACTTGGCGGTGGTGGGCGACCCGGATCAGTCCATCTACTCGTGGCGCAACGCCGACATTCGCAACATTCTCAGCTTCGAGCAAGACTTCCCCACGGCGAAGCGCATCACACTCGACGAGAGCTACCGCTCCACGCGCACCATACTGGACGTGGCCCAGAACGTGATAGCCGCCAATTCGCAGCGCGTGGAGAGAATCCTTCGGACGAAGAACGCGTTGGGCGCGCCAATCGTGGTGCGAGAGGAGTACGACGAGGGGGAGGAGGCGCAGTACGTGGTGCGCGAGGTGCACCGGCTTACGCGAACCGAGGGCTACGCGCTGGGCGACATAGCGGTGATGTACCGGGTGAACGCGCAGTCCCGCGCGCTGGAGGAGGCCTGCCGGCGTTTCGGCGTGGCTTACCAGATAGTGGGCGGGCAGAAATTCTACGAGCGTCGGGAGATCAAGGACGTCGCGGCCTACCTGAGGTTGGTGTCCAATCCACACGACGACGTGGCGCTGTCCCGCGTCATCAACGTGCCGACGAGGGGCATCGGGCAGCGCACCGTGGATAACCTGCTTCGCGCCGCGCGCGACCGGGGCACGTCCATGTACGCGGCCATCGAGAGCATGGGCGAGGCCGGCGGCGGCCCCTTCCCTCTCCGCCCGGCGCAGGCGCAGGCGCTGACCAGGTTCCGCGAGCTGATAGGCAGGCTGACCGAGGCGAGCCGGACGCTGGACCTCGTGGAGCTAATCGACGAGGTGATGGAGCAGACGGGCTACAAGCGCCACATCGAGGAATCGGCGGAGACCTCGGAGAGGGCGGAGGACCGGCTGGACAACTTACAGGAGTTTCGCGGCGCGGCGCGGGAGTTCACGCACCTGGGCGTCGAGGAGGCGCTGACGGCGTTTCTGGAGGGCGTCAGCCTGGTGAGCGACGTGGACAGCTTCGAGGAGCAGCCGGACGCTATCACGCTGATAACGCTGCACCAGAGCAAGGGGCTGGAGTTCCCGGTGGTGTTCATGGTGGGCATGGAGGAGGGGCTTCTTCCCCACTCCCGTTCGATGGACACGCCGGAGGAGATCGAGGAGGAGCGGCGGCTGTGCTACGTGGGGGTGACGCGCGCCCAGAAGCGGCTGTACCTGCTGCGGGCGTTCCGGCGGGGATTCTGGGGCGGCTCGGGGCCGAGCGATCCGTCGCGTTTCCTCGAAGACATCCCGCGAGACCTGATCGAGGGAGCGGCCCAGCCCGCGCCGCCGGAGAGACCGGCCGCCCAGACCGGCGTGCGAACCGCGAGGCCGGCAGGGCCGCGTCCGGCGTCCAACGGCGCGGGCGAGGTGAGGCCGGCGGTGGAGCGGGCGCGGCGTAGGAGGCGAGAGCGGCGCGAGGCCGCGCCAGCCGCGGCGCCGGCGTACACCGCGGGGGACAAGGTGCGTCACCCCGCGTTCGGCGACGGCATCGTGATGAGCTGCGAGCCGGCGGCGGGCGGGGACTTCCAGGTCACGGTGGCGTTCAAGGAGGGGCACGGAGTAAAGCGGCTGCTGCTGGGCTTCGCGCCGCTGGAGAAGCTGGGGTGAGGGGAGCCCTTCAGAGCAACGCTTTGAGTCCGTCGGGACTGGAAGGTGCGTGTGGCACTTGACGTATCCCGCGTCTGTGCTAAGATAGAGTTGCGTCTAGGAGGAGTCGCCAAGCGTCTCTTTTCAGGGCTCAATAGTCCTGAACCTAGTCGCTTTTTTTGTGAGGTTTCCCTTTGCATCTTTGCTACATTGACGAATCGGGGACACCAGACCTTCCAGGCAATGCATCCCACTACATCTTAGCAGGGCTTTCGATTCCTGATGAATTCTGGAAACAACACATTTTGCAGATCGAGAGAGTCAAGCGCAGATATGGACTCGAAGATGTAGAGATTCATGTCGCCTGGATGATGAGGAAGTATCTTGAGCAACAGTCAATCCTTGGTTTCGATTTGATGTCTACCATCAGGCGACGTTCAGAAGTGCGCAGGAAGAGAAATGAAGAACTGCTCCGATTGCAAAGGGTTAACAGAAAGGGGTACAAACAGACTAGGAAAAACTACAAGAACACTCAGCCCTACGTTTATTTGACTCTGGATGAGCGACGGCAAGTTGTAACGGATATTGCAGAGGTCATCTCAGATTGGGGCGTCGTCCGGCTGTTCGCAGAGTGCATCGACAAATTGCATTTTGACCCAATGATTGCCGGCACATCGGTTCATGAGCAGGCATTCGAGCAAGTCGTATCCCGGTTTGAACGCTATCTGCAAAACCGCCGAACCGATTATGGCCTTCTCATTCACGATAACAACGAGACGGTGGCCCATAGACACACCGAATTGATGAAGTCGTTTCTCCGTAGAGGCACGTTGTGGACACAGATAGAGTACGTCATTGAGACTCCCATGTTTGTCGACAGCCAACTTACAAGCATGGTCCAACTCGCGGACCTGTGCGCTTACGCGCTTCGGCGATATCTTGAAAACGACGAGACTGAACTGTTTGATCTCATCTTCCAAAGAGCAGACAGGTTAGGGGATGCCACGGTGGGCGTCAGGCATTTCACCAGCGCAGGGTGCACTTGCAGAATCTGCGTTTCCCACAGCGCACAGACGTACCCTTAGAGCGCTCAAATCCTCGTGAGTTGATGGCCGATGGCCCATCCATTGCTAGTCCACCTCTCCATTGACACGCCGGCCTCGGTTGTTCGCCCAAGGGCGATGTTCTACTTTTCGCCCAACGCGCCCATACCGCACCGGCAGTCGGCTTACCCTAAATCGCGCCAGGACCAGGGATATGCTCAGGTTCATTGAAGATGTAACTCTGCCTGCACGAAGGGGGACAAGGTGCGGCATCCGGCATTCGGCGACGGCATCGTGATGAGCTGCGAGCCCGCGGCGGGCGGCGACTTCCAGGTCACGGTGGCGTTCAAGGAGGGGCATGGCGTCAAGCGTCTGCTGCTGGGGTTCGCTCCACTGGAGAAGGTGGGGTAGGTGGCGAGATCCGAATGTTTGCGATCCACATCCATTGAGTTTGACATATTGACTGCATTAGCACTATATTTGCCCTGTATTTCAAACTAAGGGAGTGGATTTGGCTCAAGATGGGATAGACATGCAGGCGGGAGACACTTTTCAAGTGATCCCGTGGAGTATCACTACACAAGAGGAAACCGCGCAGCGAGGTATTGAGGTCTTCATGGGGTTGATTGGCCGGTATCACGCTAACTGCCCGATTCCTACGCACTTCTGGTGCGCACCACCCCAGAACCAAGTTCTCGCTTTGGTCGAGCTATACCTTGCCTCAAACGCTGAAGGCGGTGGTTACATAGGGTGCTACATGCGCGGTGCAGGCGCTGACGAGAATGGTAGGCTTGCCGTCCAAACAAGGCCGTCTCTGAAGGCCTTGATGCAGCTCATGGACAATGGCCATGTACTCGTCCAGTTCGGCGGGATCGCTGAGGACCCTAGTGGTCGGTCGGCTTATGGGTTAGTTGACCGCAACACAGTCGAATATCTGATGGTTAGACCGCGCTCCATGCCTGAAATTCCTGCAGTTACTGGATCTGGTCTAGCATTCATGGTCCAGAGGGCAAGGGATGAATGGGTTATCGCCCGCTGTCTTGACTTTGGGTCGGGTCAGAACGTTAGTCAGGCCATGGTGTTTGCACAGGTGCCGGTAGACCCCAATCCAAGTCCCCTCACAAGGATGGACTTCACCAACTTCCCCCCGAACGAGCCTGCGACATAGGTTCAGCCTCATCCTAAGGCCTTGGATCATCAAAGTGGGAAGGGCTAGGATGAAGCCGCTGTCATTGGCGAGTTGCGACGATACGTTGCCAGGCAAATGAGTCACTTTGGGAGGTCACCATGCCATCAAACTCACGTTTTAGCGACAATCCCTTTCGCGACCCTGACCTTACTCCTGAACAGGTGGACCGCATCGAGAAGCGCAACGAGACTCTCCGCATTTACCGAGAGACGGGTGACGAAGGACCAGCAATCGAAGTGGGGTTGTTCCCTTCGAAGCCTATGACCGGAATGACCTACAAGGGCACATCCTTCATGTTGCACCGACCTGAGCTAGATGGGCCTACCGTTGACGTGTCGATAGAGTGTGTCACTCACCAGCATGAGCCGTACACCATCAGCTTGTTCGAGAACACCAGCAGGTGGGCCTACGGGCGGAAGACTGAAGGTGGCAAGACCCACCACGGCAACTTCAAGACCGGCGTTCGACGCTGCGCCGACCTACTCGCCAAAGAATGTGCTGCGCTTACGGAAGTCGACGAGTTCTTTAGGCAGGCAACGATCTTCTGCGCGCTAGAAGGCGACGAACCAAAGTCATACGAGCAGATAAACTTGGACGCCATCCTGAAGGAGGATGCCAAGGCTAAGGCGAAGGCTAGGACGAGCAGAAAAGCAGAAGAAGAATCCGAGAGTTCATAAGCGGGCCTGCCGCTAGAGTCTCGGACACCAAACCAATTGGTTCTATCAGATCCCTGCAGTTGAGCCCCCGGGGCCTTGGGCCGGCGCACCGGCGAGTCTCTTTAGTCGGGAGTACGTGAGCGTAGTGCAACACCCTTGAGTGTTGGCGAACGTCGGCCAATGGTCTGGAGCAGTCGGTGCTACTCTCCATCCTCGTCGTAGTCGAAATCGACTTCGTCGGACACTAGCACTACCGCTTCGAGTGCCTTCGCTAGGGCTGACAACTGATCTGGGGTGACGTCGGTTACGAGGGCGCGGCGCATAGCATCGGTGTAGCCAACTCCCAATTGGAGTCCTTTCGTCGTCGCTTTGACCTCTACGAAAGCGTCGTTCTCGCCAAGTCCGTCTATCCTGAATCGCATCAATTGACGTTCTCCGATCTGTGTTGTCCGTCTCAATTCTCAGTCAATAGTTGAATGTTGACTCACACAATAGCTCTTGTCAACTGCGCGGGCCGAACGCGAGGCGATGAAGTGGCTGGCCCGGTTGCGCCGCTCGTCGCGCTTTGGAGGCGTGCGCGCGTGTTGTTCGGTACTGGGTGATGTGCTACTATTTCGCCATACGCCATGCCAAACTGGGCCGGTAGCCGGCCTACCCCAACCGCGCCAGGATGAAGGATATGCTCAGATTCGTTGAAGAGATAATTCTGTTGCTGCTCAGGGACGAGGGGGGCAGGTTCATCAACGTGCCCAGGTGGTCGCTGGACTACGCTTTGGCCGGCGGCGTGCTGATGGACCTGGCCATGGAAGACCGCATCGACACCGACCTGGACGGCTTGGTGCTGCTGGACGACACGCCCACCGGCGACCATCTGCTGGATCAGACTTTGGCCGAAATCGCCGTGGGCGAAAAGCACACCACACGCTACTGGGTGGAGCGTACCGCGGAACGCGCCGCAGCGATTCACGAGGAGGCGCTCAACCGGCTGGTGGATCGCGGCATCCTGGAGCGCGAGGACGACCGCGTGCTGTGGGTGTTCCGCACCAGGCGCTACCCGCTCGTGGACGGACAGGCCGACCGCGAGGTGAAGCTGCGCATCATGGGCGTGCTGCTGAGTGACGACATCCCCGACCCACGAGACGTGATGCTGATATGCCTGGTGGACGCCTGCCGGATCTTCAACCGGCTGCTGCCGCGCCAGGAGTTGGACCGCGCGTCCGATCGCATCGCGCAGGTGCGCCAGCTCGACCTGATCGGCCAAGCGATGACGCAGGCCATCTACGACATCGAACTGTCGGTGGCAGCGTCGGCGCAGATGTACATGCCGTAGAGGCATCCCAGTTTCACCCTCACCCGTTCGGCAGGCTCAGGCAGGCCCTCAATCCTCTCCCATCGAGACGCGTGATGCATATTAAAGTGGCCGATATGCCTGTTTAGGGCGGTTTTCGGGCCAAAAGCCGCCAACTTGGCGGGTGCTAGGGCTGTGCTGAGTCTAAGATGGTGCCTAAACCTCAAAAAAGGGCCATCAAACTCGGTTATCCACATCAGCCTGCTTCTTGTGTGGTAGTTCCACAAGTCTAATTTGCATCACACGTATCGAGGGAGGGGAGATAAATGGAAGACCGCCCCTGGGTACGATCTCCCGAAAGCTGCTCCCCGAATGCGCGTCCACGTCAAGCCCGTAGAAACCCCCGAGGAGTGGGAGGCCGTGCGCCGCCTGCGCGTGCGGGTGTACGTCTGCGAGCAGGGGGTGCCTCTCGCGGATGAGTTCGACGAGCACGACGCGGGGGCGGTCCACGCGGCGGCCGTCGCTGACGGCGCGGTGGTCGGCACGGGCCGCATGTTCACGCTGCCGTCGGGGGAGACGCGGATTGGGCGCATGGCGGTGGAGCTGGCGATGCGCCGGGAGGGTATCGGCGGCCTCGTGCTGACCTTCCTGGAGGAGCAGGCGGCGCTGGCCGGCGCGCGCAGCGTGACGCTTCACGCCCAGACCTACGTCACTGCCTTCTACGAGGGCCACGGGTACGTCACGCGCGGCGAGCCGTTCATGGAAGATGGCATAGAGCATATCGAGATGGTGAAGCGGCTCGGCTGAGACCGCCGGGGCCGCATGGTCGAGAGAGGAGCACGCCTTGTCCAACAACGTCCAGAAGGTGCTGATGACCGGCGCCACAGGCTACATCGCCAACCAGTTGCTGCCGACGTTCCGCGAACGTTACGAGATGACGCTCGTGGACGTGAAGGCGGAGAACCCGCGCGGCGAGGCGGTCGACGGCGTGCAGATCGCCGACCTGATCGACCCGGACCGCTCGAAGTACGCGGGGTTGTTCGAGGGAGTGGACGCGGTGGTGCACCTGGGCTACAAGCGAAGGTCGGGAGACCCGCTGGACCACTTCTTCGATGAGAAGGCGAACGTGGAGATGGCCTACAACGTGCTGCGCGCCGCCTACGACGCCGAAGTGCCCCGGGTGGTGATGGCCAGCTCCAACCACGCGGCGGACTGGTACGAGCACAACCTGATTCACGCGCGCAGGCTGGAGTCGCTGGACCCGTACACGCTGCCGCTGTCGGACAACTTCTACGGGTGGGCCAAGGCGACCTACGAGCACCTGGGCTTCCTGTTCGCGTGCGGGCTGGGCGGCTTCGGCGACGCGGACGGCGGCGAGAGCCACGTTTCGGGCACGCCGGTGGGTCGCAGGATGGGCGTGGTGATGGTGCGTATCGGCGCGCCGCGGGAGCTGGACCCGGAGCTTTACCGCGGCGACCCGGCGGGGTACAAGCGCGACCTGGGGGCGTACATCAGCCCGCGCGACCTGACGCAGCTGTTCCGGCGAGGGATGGAGACGCCGAACATCGACAACGAGCACGGCGTCCCCTGGCAGGTGGTGTACGGCATCAGCGGCAACACGCGCGCGTTCTGGTCGTTGACCAACGCGCGGCGCGTGCTCGGCTACGAGCCGGAGGACGACTCGGAGTTGAAGTACGCGGACGACGTGCGGGCAATTCTCCGCGAACCGGGGCGCGTGGGGTGAGCCGGTTCTTCACCCCCATCCTAACCTTCCCCCATCAAGGGGGAAGGGACTTCCAGCCAGCCCTGGTAACGCTAGCGCCAGTAGCGCGGGATCGTCTCCTCTTCCTTGGTTATCATCTCGATGACCGCCGGCTGGTTGTTCCTGGTGGCGGCGAGGCCCCTCCGCAGGGCGGGGCCGACCTGGTCGGGCGCGTCCACGCGCTCGGCGTAGGCGCCGAGGCCCTCGGCGACCGTGGCGTAGTGGCCTCCCAGCTTGTTGCTGCCCCAGTGCTCGGTGGCGTGCGGGAAGTGGTCGTAGTAGTGCGTCATCACGCCGTTGTTCAGGATCACCGTCAGGGTGCCTATGTTGGAGCGCGCGGCGGTCTCGATGTCCATGCCGGCCATGCCGAACGCGGCGTCTCCCATCAGGTTCACGACGGTCATATCGGGCCGGGCTATCTTCGCGCCCATCGCCAGTCCCAGGCCGTAGCCCAACTGGGTGGACTTGCCCCAACCGAGGTATCCCCTGGGGCGCACCGGCTGCCAGAACGGAACTATCTGCTCGCGGGGATAGCCGGAGTCGTGGGTGATGATGGTGTTCGGCACGTCGACAGCGTTGGCGATCTCGCTGATGACGCGGTAGGGGCTGATGGGCACTTCGTCGGAGGCGAGCCGCGGACCCCACTCGGCCATGAACTCGCCGCGGACGCGGGCTATCTCGTCCGCCACGCCTTCCACGTCGCCGCGACCGTGCTCGCCGACCTGCCGCTTGACCTCCTCTATCATCTGTCCCAGCACCAGCTTGGCGTCGCCGATCGCGCCTAGCTGCACGCGGTAGTCCTTGTTCACGTCCTCGGCGCAGTTGGTGACGTGGCCGAGGGTGACGCCGGCGGGCATGGGCGCGTTGAAGTTGGAGATGGTGAAGCTGGTGCCGAGGCCCAGCACGAAGTCGGTCTTGTCCAGGAAGTGGCTCGCCATGAGCGTGCCGGAGGACGCGCCCGTGCCCAGCGAAAACGGGTGGTTTTCGGGGAAGGCGCTCTTGCCGGCGAGGGTCGTCATGACGGGGATGTTGGTGAGCTCGACGAACTCCACGAGCTCAGGCGTGGCCTCTGCGTACAGCACGCCCTGACCCGCGTTGATGATGGGGCACTTCGCCGCGAGCATGGCGGCGACCAGGTCCTGGACGTCTTCCTGCGACGCGCCGGACTTGTACTGCTTGACCGGCGTGTAGTCCAGCGTTTCGCTTGGGTACTCGGCGAGGGCGACGTCGCGCGGCAACTCCAGCATCACGGGGCCGAGCCGGCCGTGCTTCAGGTGGGTGAAGGCCCGGCTCATCATCTCCGGGATGCGCTCGACCATGTTTATGAAGCCGGCCCACTTGGTGATGCCCTGGTAGTTGGGCACGGACTCGAAATTGGGGTGAACGCCCTGGCGCGGGCCGGGGTTGCCTCCGGGAATGGTGAGGAACGGCACGGAGTCGGCGTAGCCCTGGGCCACGCCACCGAAGGCGTTCTCGGCGCCGGGGCCGGTCTGCATGGTGAAGACGCCGATCTTCTGGCCGTTGTTGACGCGGCTGTAGCCGTCGGCCATGTTCACGCCGGCGCGTTCCTGCCGGCAGAGGATGGGGCGGATGCCTTCCTTGGACGCCTCGTCGATCAGCGTCTGCGCCGGAAAGCAGGAAAGCCACTCCACGCCCTCGGCCTTGAGAATCTTCGCGATAGCCTGGTCACCGTTCATTCGATGTTTCTCCTTGGGTATGTCGGAACGTCAGTTTGTCGGTGTTTCGGCGGAAATGTGCCGACGATTGGTCATTGCCGGTTGAGTTGTTGTCGGAGGCGTTGTACTTCGGCCTCGAGTTCCTTGGCTCGGGCCTCCGCGGCCTGTCTAGCCGCAACTTCCTCGCTCGGGTTGTTCAGCCATTCGCCCGTGGCGCTGTCCCGCAGCGAGAATCTACCTATGCCGTCTTCTACGCGGCAGAAGAAGTCCACGCCCAGCACCTCGCTGCGCGACCAGACGGCGCCGTCGGGCTCGGTGTGCAGGTCCAAGCGCACGTACTCGCCATCGACCAGGCGCTCCCCCACCAGCAGCTCACCGTAGTACTCGCGGTACCTGTCCAGCCGCCAGTATTCTCGCGCGCCCATTCGGGCGTAAATCTCGCGCTTGGCTCCCAGGTCCCTGGCGGCCGTGCTCTCGGACGCGACTTCCATCACGAACGAGGGCGGCACGCCCCACTCGTCTATACGGTAGCTGCGACGATACCTTTCTATCGTCTCGGAGTCCACGCCAAAGACTACGTATACATCCGGGACGACGACTGAGCCGGGCACTGCGGAGTCGTAGATTACGTTGGTCTGTTCAGACACAAGCGTCGTCGTGTCTTCCTCGTATCGCGCCATGAGAGGGTAGAAGACATCGTGGATTGTGCTGGCTTGCTGCATCGCGTCTTCAGGCGGCTCCGGGGCGTCATTTATCAGTTCGTACCAGGGAGTTTCATCGGCAGCGGGCGGCCGCGCGGACTTCGCGGTCGCTTTCGCTCTGGCGGATGTCATGGTTGAGCCTCCACTGGGGCCAAGAGCTGGTTGGATTGTCAGTGTATCAGTTTTCGCTTCGCACGACCGTTATCGTCCAATGGTCGCTCACTATGCAATGTTCGGCGTTCTCGCTGAACATCCGAAGCTCGCTTGTATTGGCCAATTTATCCTCGAAGTCGTCCATTGCGATGGTATCGAAGCGGTAGCAATCAGCTTCGTACTCGTCGTTCACCCAGCCCAAGCTCTGGCAGGTCAGGCAATCGTTGTTCATTGTATGGCTGCCATCGTCAAAATCTGTGATTGTGAACCCTTCTATCACCCTCTGGCAGTCCACGGATAGCATGAATGCGACTTCACCCTTTCCATTGCGTCTTGGATCGAGCCAGATTCCCACTTCTATCGCATCTACACTCTGGAGGTAGCTGCGGCATGGCGGAAGCGGGACAGAGACTTCATTGAGTTTGATCATTTTCTGAGACATCGCGTTCACAGGCACTCCACTGGGTTATACCATTCTCCATCGGTCGCCTTCACGTACAGTAACACCTTGACGCCGCAAAACCTGCTGGGCATTCAATATATCGTGCTTCCATTTTGTATCAAGCTCAACGCCCTTGACTATCCTGTTGACACTATCGTCGCACCACTCAGGCATTAACTCTTGAACCAACGGATAAATGTCGCGGGTAGGCAAAGGGCCATGTCGACGCAGGATGTACTTTACCGCATCCCCGAATTTGGCGGTGATGGTGGCGTCAGGATTGACATTGAACTCGTCTGTGTCTGTGCTGAGTCCCTTCAACCGCTCCGCGATGTCGTTGAGCGCATCTTCATAGACCGAGTTGACAGCATCTGCCACGTTCCTGGATTTCTGCGCGTGGCGCGCTATGTCGTCCAGGTCGGTGAGGGCGTCAACGGAAACTGAAATACCGAAGTTCCCATATTCTCGCAAGTCATCGGATATCTCTCTCACTGCTTTCGGGTCTGTGATTGCGACACCAAGTTCATAGTTGCGTCGAATACCGCCACGCGTGAGGTTTGCCGATGTGACGATAGCGGTATGATCATCGGCTACGTAGGCTTTGGCGTGTAGATTACGTAGGTGTCGGACGGAGGTTCCAGGCACTTGCTCGTATAGCCAGGCAAGTGCGCTCCCGTCCACTAACCCATCGCATAGACTTTGCCCGCCTAGGTTAGTCAGCACATCAAGTCGAACCGAATCTGGAGCACGCAACCCACGCCCGAGCCACTCGATCGGCTCTCGTGTGATGAAGGGCGCAACGACAATAGCCGACTCTTGGATGGAATCGACGAACCGTTCGAAGGTGTCTTGCCAAGGAGATCTTATGGACTGCAACGCCCGCGTTTCGATTGCTACCGTTGCCTAACGAACTTCTGGATGCGCTGGCCTTCGAGCACTTCGCCGACGTAGATGTCGCCGCGCGAGTCGATGGCGATGCCGTGCGGCGCGACAAACTGGCCGGGGTCGTGGCTGCTGTCGTCGCCCCAGCGGGCCAGGATGTTGCCGTCGTCGTCGATTATGGTCAGGCGGTGGCCGAGCTCGGCGACGTATATCTCGTCGTTCGGCCCCACGACGGCGTCCGCCGGCTGGCGGAAGCCCTGCCGCATGTACAGGAACTCGCCTTCCTGGTCGAAGATCTGGAGGCGGTTGTTCTCGCGGTCGCACACGATCAGGTTGCCTTCGTTGTCCAGCGTCACGCCGTGCGGCAGGTGGAAGTCCACCGGATTCGCGCTGCCGGGCGCTCCCCAGGAGGTGATGAGCGCGCCGGTGCTGTTGTACTTGTGGACGCGCGCGTTGCCGTACCCGTCGGAAACGAATATGTCGCCGGTGTCCGCCGTGACGGCGATGCCCGTGGGCAGGTTGAACGGGCCGGCGGCGCGGTGCACCACCCGATCGGGCAGGGTGTAGCCGGTATCGGACGGGATGTCGCGCGTGCCCAGTGTGAGCAGCAGCCGCTCATCGGGAGAGTACTTCAGAATCACGTGGGCGTCGCGGTCGGCCAGGAAGACGCTGCCGTCGGGCGCGACGTGGATGCCGTGCGGGTTGGCGAACTCAACGCCCCACGACTTTACGAAGTTGCCCTCGCGGTCGAATACCATCAGCGGGTGGGCGCTGCGGTTGTAGACGTATACCTGGTCGTCCTTGTCCACGGCCACCCCGGCGACCTGGAAGAATTCGTAGCCTTCCGGGAGCCTGCCCCAGTTCTCATCCAGTTCAAAAGTGTAGTTTCCGCTGCCGAACGCCATGAGTGTAGACCTCCTACGAGCGAGTGCGCGGACAGGGACGGCGGAGCGCCCCCGCGCTGGGCGTAAATATAAGCCGTGAGCCGAACGCGGTCAAGGCGGCGAAAGGACGATGGGGGTCAGGCGTGTTCGGGCGCTTCTTCGGTGGACGGAGCGCCGCGCAGGTTCGCCAGGCGCTCCCATTCGGTGCGCCACACCTCCATGTATATGAAGTCGAGGCCGTTGCGGCGGACGGGCCCGAGCTCCTTGAATCCCGACTTCGCGAAGGAATTACGGGCACGCTGGTTCCACTCCAGGGTGTGGAGGTATACGCGGTCGATGGTCGTCGACGTGAAGATGTGTGTCAGCAGGGTGTTGACCGAGTCGGTGCCGTAGCCCCTGCTCCAGTAGTCGCGGTCGCCGATCATGATACCCAGCTCCGTCTGGCCCCGCCTCAGGTCGATGTCGTAGTACATGCAGTTGCCGATGTGCTTGCCATCGTGGGTGTCTATGGCAAACCGCCGGGAGCGCGGGCTGGGATAGTCGATCTCCTCGCGGGTGTAGCGCAGAAAGTCGTTGAACGACATTCGGAGCGGGCGTGTGGCGTCGAGGGTGGCCAGCTCCTTGTCGGTGCGCCATCCGTAGTCGTCCTCGGCGTCGCTCAGCAACTTTTCGCGGAGGACTACCTTCTCGCCACCTTCTACCGTCCGCTTTTCGGTATCAGCGCTTTTGGGCGACTTCCCGAATACCCTTTTGAACAATATCGGCCTCGTTCTTATAGGTGAGCGAGTCCAGAGCGTCCCCGAGGGCGAACCACTCGGCCACGTCGAACTCGTTGTCGTGCAGCGACAGGTCGCCGCCGGTGGGAGCCATCAGGTAGAAGTGCACGGTCTTGTGGCAGATGGCGCCATCTTCCGGACGGGCGAACTCGTACTCGATGCTGCCGATGGTGTCGAGCAGTTCCACTTCCAGGCCCGTCTCCTCGCAGACCTCTCTGAGAGCCGTCTCCTCGCGGGACTCGCCCGGGTCGGGCGTGCCCTTGGGCAGCCTCCACATCCGGGGGGTGCGCACCCCGCACAACACTACTTCGACGCCACAGGCGGTTTCTCGGAATACGACGCCGCCCGCGGACTCCAGTTGTAGGACCTGTCGCGTACCTTCCATGAATTTCCTTGCCAACTGATGGTGGGACAATTCTATTTGCACGCTTGGCCGACAGTCAAGCGGCGCGGCGGCGCCCGGCGCGGCAGCGCGCGCCTGCGCAGCGAGGCGCTGAAGTGAGGCAATCGGCCCGGCAGGCCTGGGAACTCGAGCCGGCTTCATGTTGAGAAAGATACTTAACACTCAGGTCCGTCCGATGTCGCATGACTTCCGTGCTATCATGTTACTTGTGATCATCTCATTCGGGAACAGCGGCACCAGGGACGTTTTCGACGGAAGGGATACTCGAACAGCACGGCGGACCTGTCCCCTTGCAGCTTGGGATGTGGCGCGACGAAAACTGGATCAACTCGACTCCGCCGCCACTCTCGGAGATCTCCGCATACCTCCCGGGAACCGGCTTGAAAGACTGTTGGGCGATCGAAGAGGTCAACATAGTATCCGCATCAACGATAGGTATCGCATCTGCTTCGTCTGGGCGGACGCCGGTCCGCATGATGTCGAGATAGCCGACTACCACTAGAAAGGAGACCAGACATGGTACGCGTTCCCACCGACCGGGTGCCTACGCACCCGGGTGAGATGTTGCTGCAAGAGTTTCTTGTACCTCTGGGGATGACCCAGCGTGAGTTGGCCGCTGCAATCCATGTGCCCTTTCAGCGGGTCAATGAGGTCGTCCGTGGGAAGCGCGGGGTCACTCCCAGCACGGCGCTACGGCTCTCCAGATTCCTTGGCACCTCTCCAGACTTCTGGATGAACCTGCAAATCCGATGGGACCTGTTCCAAACGCAACGCGCCGAGCGGGAGCAGATCGAGAGGATTCGGCCAAAGATAGAACAACCGCAGGCCCCGTAGCCCGTGGTTGCCCATCTGACCCCAGTGCATCCAGATCGAACACCAACTGGAACCTGAGACTTCCGTTGCAAATGTGCCTGGCACATGAGTGTTCTTGATGTTACGGGCAACTGCAAACTATGCTTCTTACTCTCGAAGAGGTAGTCATAGCGGCCGCACGCATTGCCGGGTCCCTGCCGGTGTTGCGGTGGCCGTTTGCGGGCGGGGTGGCGGCGGTGCTGGTCGACTTTTCCGACCTGTTCATGATGAACCTGTTGGACCTCGGCGGAGTGCGCGACTACCAGGCGTTCGACAAATGGCTCGATCAGGCGTACATGCTGACGTTCCTGGTGGTGGCGCTTCGGTGGAAGGGCGTGTCCCGACACGTGGCGATAGGGCTGTTCGGCTACAGACTCGTCGGATTCGCTTATTTCGAGCTCATCGATTCCTGGCGGGGCATTCTGCTGTTCTTTCCGAACGTGTTCGAGTTCTGGTTCCTGTTCGTTGCCGGCCTGAATCGCGTCAGGCCGGACTACGAGATTACGTGGAGGCGCGCGGCGCTTTGGCTACCGGCCCTGGCTGCCCTGAAGTTGTTTCAGGAGTACGCGCTTCACTGGGGCAAGTGGTTCGATGGATACGCGGCGATGGACGTCGTGGTCGATTGGTGGCAGACGATTGCGAGCCTGTGGCCTTAAAAGCCATTGGGGACTTGGGCGCGGCTTGACTGTACTGAGCGCGGTTTGAGATAGTGAACCAGCGGAACAGACCTCGGATTCTAGCAGGAGCCGGATACGCTAAACGATGGACCTTTGGGCACAACGCGCTGATCGCATCGTCCGATCAAACCTGTTCGAGCTGTTCATCATCGGCGTCATCCTGGCAAACGCCGCGCTGCTGGGACTGGGGACCGCGCCCCGAATCGAGCTCGACTACGCGGACTGGCTACGGCTTGGATTCCAGACCGCGCTGGGCATGTTCATTGCCGAGGCGGCGCTGAAGATGTTCGCGCTTTGGCCGCGCCCTCTGAGGTACTTCAGGGACGGCTGGAACGTTTTCGACTTCCTGGTGATCGTGCTGGCCCTGATTCCGGCAACGGGCCAGTTGGCCCTCGTCGCGCGGCTGGCGCGTCTGCTGCGGGTGGTGCGGCTCATAACCACCATTCGCGACCTGCGGCTGATTGTCGCAGCTCTTGTGCGTTCCATTCCCAGTGTGTTCCACGTGCTGATGCTCATGAGCATAGTGGTGTACATCTACGCCATCATGGGCTACTACATGTTCCACGAGAACGACCCCGACGCGTGGGGATCCCTGAGCAAGTCGGTGCTCACCCTGTTCAACATGCTGACGCTGGACGACTGGGCCAGGGTGATGTACAAGGCGATGGAAGTTCAACCGATGGCGTGGATCTACTTCGTGAGCTACGTGGTAATCGGCACCTTCGTGGTCATCAACCTGTTCATCGCGATCATCGTCAACAACTTGGACGAGGCCAAGCTGGACAGGTTGCGGGACCTTCAACGGCCCGTCAGCAGGGACGAGCTTCTTGAGGAGCTGCGCGCCACCCAGGAGGCCCTACAGCGCCTGGAGTCGCGGATCAGGAACAGCGAAGACTCCTGACCGGCCGGACGTCTCCGGCACACCGCCGCGGCAAGTATTCCCCCCCACACTCTCTCCTCACGGAGTCGCCGGACGCGGATTTTCCGGCCACGACTCACGCCCTCCGCCAGGCCCATGCGCCCTGCCGCCACTGAAGTCGGGACACACAATTCCGCGCCATTCGCGTTTGGCCTACACGCACTATATTTCTAGTTTACTTACAATAACAGTACCAGAAAAAGCCTTGAATAAGTATGGATTCATACAATATCGTCTTGAGCACGCTGGTTAAGGATATTTTCCGCAGGCGGCCATCCCAGCTACCGCGAAGCTATGGCCGGTCTGCCACTCCCGCTCCCGCACTGTGATTCAAAGCGCCGGCGTGTGCGGGGGGCGCCTACCGGCAGCGAACTGACTTACTTAGGGATTCGGGATTCAGGAGGGACTGACCGATGGAGCTTACTCGGGCAAGGGTGACCAACTTCAAGAGCATAGAAGACACCGGCTGGGTCACCATAGACGACGTGACGTGCATGGTGGGCAAAAACGAGTCGGGCAAGACCGCGTTCCTGCAAGCGCTCAGGCGCCTCAGTCCCGTGACCGGCGTTAACGGCGACTTCGACATCAAGGACTACCCCCGCAAGGGCTACGTGCGATACAAGCGCATACACCCCGACCGCCCCGCAACCGTCATCGCGGCCGAGTTCAGGCTCACGGACAGCGAAGTGCAAGAGGTCGAGAGCGTCTACGGCGAGGGCGTGCTCGATTCGAACACCGTGGTCGTGTCCAAGGGGTACGACAACAAGCTGCACTGGGAGTTCGAGGCGAACGAGCGCATGGTGATCGAGAACATCCTCGCCAACGCCAACCTCCCGGTGGAGATACAGCAGCACGCCTGGGACTCGAACTCGCTGGAAGAGCTGACGGCGTGCCTCGATGACCTGCCGGTCAAGTCGGCCTCGGTGCAGTCGATGCTCGAAGTGATCAACTCGCGGTTCTCGGGCGGCCTCAAAAAGACGATGCTCGAAGATTGCATGACGGCGTTCTTGCCGCACTTCGTGTACTTCGACGACTACAGCGCGATGCGGGGCCGGATTTCCATACAGGACATCCGAAGGCGCGTGGAGAACGGCGAGTATCTCGACGATGCGGACCGCACCTTCCTTTCGCTGCTGAAGCTGGTGGGGGCGAAGCTCGAGGACCTGGAGCATCAGACCAACTACGAGTACCTGAAGGCGGAGTTGGAGTCGGCCTCGATCGAGATCTCCGACGAGATATTCGAGTTCTGGAACCAGAACAAGCAGCTCAGGGTCGAGTTCGACCTGTCCCAGGCCAACCCCAACGACCAGCCGCCGCTGAACAAGGGCACCATACTGCACGTCCGCATCTGGAACAACAGGCATCGCGTGTCCGTGCCGTTCGACGAGCGTTCCAAGGGCTTCGTGTGGTTCTTCTCCTTCCTGTCGTACTTCTCCACGCTGGAGGAGGAGGAGGACGCCGACCTCATTCTGCTGCTGGACGAGCCCGGCCTGAACCTCCACGCCATGGCCCAGCGCGACTTCCTACGCTTCATAGACGACCGGCTGGCGCCGAAGAACCAGGTGGTATACTCGACGCATTCGCCGTTCATGATCAACCTCGACAAGCTGAGCTCGGTGCGCACGGTGCAGGACGTGGACGACCGCGGCACTTTCGTGAGCGACGACACGCTGAGCAACGACCGCGAGACGGTGTTCCCGATACAGGTCGCCCTGGGCTACCAGATGGCGCAGACGCTGTTCCTGGCGCCCCACTGCCTGATGGTGAACTACCCCTCGGACCTCATCTACCTGCAGGTTCTCGGGGAGGCGGTGGCGTCCATCGGCCAGATGCGGCTGGACCCGCGCTGGGTGGTCATACCGGTGGGCGGCGCCGACAACCTGCCCACGTTCATCTCGACGCTGGGCGAGAACTACGTGAGCGTGGCGGTGATGATGGACGTTTCGACCAAGAACCGCGTGAAGCTCGACCACATCAACCGCAACGCCGCCGTGAAGCGCGACAACCCCATCAAGTGGGTTGAGGTGGCCAAGGTGCGCACCGCCGACATCGAGGACCTGTTCGAGCCTGCCTTCTACCTGAAGCTGGTCAACGAGGCGTACTCCCACGAGCTTCGGGAGCCGGTCACGATGAAGTCGATTACCGACGCCAACCCGCGCATCGTGCAGCGCCTGGACGGGTACTTCAGGCGACAGCGAATCGCGGGCGGACGCTTCGACCCCTACCGGCCGGCGGCTCTGCTGCTCCAGGAGCACTCGCGCCTGCGCGGCATGATCAGCGATCCGACCATAGAGCGCGCGGCGTCTCTCTTCGAGCGCATCAACTCGCTGCTTCCCAGCAACGGCGCGTCGGAGACCGGCATCAACGCCGCGGCGGCAAAGGTGCTCGCGCCCATTCTGTAGCGCGATACCCTGGCCTGGCCGTCCAGGCTCCGGACAGATAAGAGAGTGCCCCCTCCCCAACAGGAGGGGGCTTTCTCGTGCCGCTTGACATCCCCCCTCCGCTCGCCTATGCTGTGCGCCGTTATGGTATATAGTATCAATCGCGCCTCATACCGGCCCGGCGGCGGCGCGGGCGCGCCCGACCGCCTCCGCACGGCCTGACACCCCCCGCCAACCTCGAATTCTTGAGACCGACTATCCAAATGCCAGGACATAATGATATAACATCTCACTGTGCCGTGAGTCCCGCGTCGATACGAAGGGCGCTGCTCACGGCCCTCGCCGTCGGCCTGCTGGCGGCGTTCCTCGCCCCCCCCCCCCCCGCGCATGCCCAGCAGGTTGACGAGTCCTACGTGGACCTGTCCGTTGTTCAAAGTGAAGCCTCGGTTTACACCGCAAGGAACAATGGCACTGCCACTGCGTACGGTGTGACTGTGGACTTCGAATTCGCCGACCAGAGGTTTGTAGATAACAATGTCCCCGGCGATTTCAATCTGAATGGCGGCACAGCCTGCTCCGGCAATATCCTCGGCACCAAGTGCCTCAGCGGCGTCTGGACCGTGGGCCCCCTCGGTCCTGGCGAGGAGGCGAGCTTTACGGGGGCTAATCGAGTGGCAACGGGGGTGCCGACAGGCGTCCGCAGGATTGTCCCCACGCGTGCGGTTATCAAGAACACGGTCCCTGTGGAAGAGGAACGCTTCAAGGGAGACAATGACGTCGTTGAATGGATGCTGGCTTCATCTAGTGCGC
Organism: Dehalococcoidia bacterium; assembly: GCA_965203135.1. GTDB lineage: Bacteria > Chloroflexota > Dehalococcoidia > Lucifugimonadales > CATOSD01 > CATOSD01. The sequence goes on from CBDBBO010000001.1 coordinate 615,591, forward strand.
CCAGAATCATGTATGCGAGTTACTGGTTGGAGGCAAGCGTAGATGACCCTCTCCCTGACGCCGGCGAAACCGTGAGTTTCACCTTCAAGGTAAACAGCCTTGGAGGCGCGCAAGGGTCTGTTCGCGACGTAAAAGTGCGATTGAAACTGGACGATGGAATGGGCGCCCCAACCGCCACACCTCCCAGCGGGACCACCTTCGCCGCGGTGACGGACTTGACCCGGACATGGGACTGGGACTTTGATTTACCGGCAAACGTGTTGAGCAGGACCCTGGAAGTGTCAACCACCCTGGACAGCCAGCTCCCCGCCGGCGTCGCCCTCTCAGACATATGTCTCACCGCCGAGATGACGGCGGCAGGCCCGAACAACCTCTCGGAGCGCCCCACCAGCGTCGAAATCTGCCTGCGGGAGGATCCGGTTACTCTGTTCCATACCGGAGAGACGGACCTGTTCGACCTGTTTCCCTGTGTGGGTGTCACCACTTACCCTTGTTCCAGCACTGACACACTGGAATTGGTAGTTAACGGGAGGGAAGCTGCCGAGGCAGCCGGCGTGCGAAAGGTGGGCGCTCGCTTTGAGGCCATCATGGGTCCGGGAGATGTCATAATTCAAGTAAAGGACCCCGATGGCCGGGGTCAAGGCGTGTGGCGCAGCGGAAGTAAAGAAAACAGCGACGCTAACGACGCCGGTATTATCCCGGGCGTGCCTGCATATGCGCGTTTGCCGAGCCTTACTTACAATCAATACACCTTTGCCATATCAGATTCCACCACAGGGGGGAAACCCGGGAACGTAAGGATTCTCACTGCAAATAATACCGGTTTCTTAATACTGGACATTGATAACCAGGCATCATCTGGTCCTTTTTCAGTAGGGACATCGGTTACGTCCATTCCACTGTTGTTTGAATTCGGAAATTTAGGCATCTATAAGATGGACATTACACTAGGCGCAACCCATCGCACCTCCAGCGCAGTTTATAGCGATACTTCGACGTACACCTTCCACGTAGGCCCCATAGCGGAACTGAGTGTGCATGACGGCGGTAGCAACGCGGAAGTGGCAGCCGACCAGCGCGCCTTCACCATCGTCGCCGCGTCCAACGGCCCCGATGACGCCCCCGCCGTCCAGGCTACGGTAACCGGCCTGAACGCCGGCGACTACGTCTCCCACAGCGCCACCGCAGGCAGTTTCAACTCAACCACCGGCGTCTGGACCATAGGCGAACTGCGGCAGCCCGGCTACTACCAGGACATCTACGGGCGGGACGGCGAGGTCCTGACCATAGTCACCAGCGCCGCCGTGGATACGGAGATAACCGCCGCCATCAGTAACCACCAGGACTACGAGGTGTGCATAGACAGCAGCGGCGAGGACGTGGTCCTCTCTTCCCCTTCCTCGACGGCCTGCACCGCCGAGGACGCCACCAACACCTGGCACACGGCCAAGTACTTCGACTACATCAGCGACAACAGCACGACCACCATCAGGGCAAAGGCAGGCACCGGCGCCGGCCTGCCCTCCTCGCTGAGCGTGGACCTGCAAGGGGCCATCGCCTTCCTCTCGTGGCAGCCTGTGGAATCGGTGTACGGACGCGGCGTGTCCCACTACGAGGTGCAGCGCTCTGCCGGCGCCGGGCAGACGATGAGCACAACGACGAAGGGAACGATATACGTGGACCCGGAGGGCGGCTCCGGCAACCCGGCCTACCGGGTGCGGGCGGTGAACGACCGAGGGCAGAAGGGGCCGTGGTCCCAATCCTCCGGGCAGCGCCCCGGCGCGCCCAGGAATTTCAGCGCGACCGTCACCAGCAACACGCGGATCGATCTGTCATGGGGCGCGCCCGACAGCGCGGACGGCGTAACCGTATCCGGCTACGACGTGGAGTACCTGGCGGACGGCGCCGCCTGGACATCGCTCGCGGCGGAACAGGGCGCGTTGACCTACGCCCACACCGGCCTCACGCTTTCGCCCGGCGACGTCCGACAGTACCGCGCGCGGACTGTGGGCACGGTGGGCGGCGTGAAGACGAAGAGCGACTGGACGGCGACAAGCGCCACCGTTCCGGGCCCGGCGACGCCCGGCGTTCCCAAGAGCTTCGCCGCCAGCGGCTCAAGCGACACCCAGGCCGCCCTGTCGTGGGGCGCCCCCGACGCCGTGGCCGGCGTCACCGTCACCGGCTACGAGCTGGACTTTTCCAAGGACGGCGGCAACACCTGGAACTGGCTGCCCGCCGGGCAAACCAGGACCGTGCTTTCCGCAACGACGCTGTCCCACCCCCACACCGACAACACGCTGGCGGCGGACGCCGTCCGGCAGTACCGGCTGCGCGCCGTGGGCAGCGTGGGCGGCGTGACGGTGAGGAGCGGCTACACCTACGCCGTGGCCACCCGGGACTACCCGACTCCGGGCGCGCCGCGGGACTTCACCGCGCTCGCCGTCAACCGGTCGCAGGTCAACCTGTCCTGGAGCGAGCCCGAGGCCGTCTCCGGCGTGAGACTCACCGGCTACCACCTGGAGTTCTCCACGGACGGCAACACCTGGAATCGGCTGCCCGCCGCCATGTCCGTGCTCTCCACCACGACTACGCGCCACGAGCACGTCGACGCCGCGCTGTCTGCGGGGGCCATACGACAGTACCGTGTGCGGGCTGTGGGCCAAGACTCCAACAACGCCGTCTTCGAGAGCGGCTGGGTGTTCGCGAGCGCAGCCACCGAGGAGGTGGGCGCGCCGCGGAACCTGACCGCCGCGCGAGACGGAATCGGCCGCATCGACCTCACCTGGGACGAGCCGGCGTTCGGCACCTCGACGATCACCGGCTACCGCATCGACTACACGCTGGGTTCCTCCGACGCATGGCAGACGCTGGGGCACGGCTACCAGACCAGCCCCAGGCGGCACGAGCACACCGGCCTGAGTCCGGGGCAGGAGTACTGCTACCGGGTGGCGGCGGTCTACGCCGGGGGCACCGGTCCCTTCGCCGAGCGGGACTGCGCGACGACCGAGGGCGCGCCGACGGACCTGCCGGGCAAGCCGGAGAACCTGCGCATCGCCCGGCTGGGCAGCAACTACGTGACGCTGCAATGGGACGCGCCCAGCGTCGGCGGCGCGGTCGAATACTACGAATGGCGGTCCAACGTCCACGGCCCGGCGGAGGTGTCGGCCGCCAGCGTGACGGTCCGCGGCCTTGCGCCCGGCTCGTCTTACGACTTCCAGGTGCGGGCCGGGAACGGCTACGGACCGGGCGGCTGGTCTCGGCACATCCTCGTGACACTGAACCGGGCCAGCTCGGTGGTCGTGGTCAAGGCGTCCCCTGAGGAGCTCGAAGTGAAAAAGGGCGGTTCGGGCAGCTTCAACGTCAGGCTGAACCGGTCTCCGCAGTGGCCCCTGGCGCTGTACACCCATTCTATCGGCCCGGAGTGCCTGACCGACCAGTTGGCGTACCAGCAGGGCAAGATTATGCTGCCTGACAACCTGCGACCCGGCAAGGAGTTCTGGGAAGACGGCTGGTGGGGTCCGCCGGACGACCGGTGGGCGCAGTCGTGGCGCAAGGGGCTGGACATCCGGATAGACGCCTCCGGGTGCCGGGGCGGAGAGACCACGGTGGTCGAATACTCACTCTACACCGTTCCGTTCAGCTACCTGGAGGGGCAGCCGATGTGGGAAGAGTTGGGGCTGAACGAGGAGGAGTGGCGGGAGAAGTGGGGCGTCGACCCGCTCGACGGGATCAGCGGTCCCAGCGTGAAGGTGACGGTGGTGGACGGCGACTAACCACTAACCACTAGCCACTCGTCTGGCGTTAAGCTCTCTCAACGCATACAATTGTTGTGCGGCCGCGCGGGAAACGGGCGGCCTGTACTACGTCGAGGGCGACCCACGCCGCAACGTGTCCCCGGACTGCTACTTTCGGCCACAGCCCTAGCCAAAACCACCTGTCTTGGGATAGAATTTCCTTCTGACGTGCAGCGCCCGGCCCGCGGGACGCGCCGCCAGCATGGAGGGGCTAGCCATTAACGCTGCCGAAGACGCCGGCGTCCGGGGCCTCGGCCCAGCCGGCGTCCCACTGACCTACGAAGAGGCGCTGGGGCTGGTGATGGGCCTCGCCGACTTCGAGCGCTCCAAGACCAGGCCCGGCCACTCGGGCTTCCACCTGGAGCGGATGCGACTGCTCATGGAGCGGCTCGGCAACGCTCACTTCACCACGCCCACCGTGCACGTCGCCGGCACCAAGGGCAAAGGCAGCACGTCCGCCATGGTGACGTCGATACTCGCGGCGCAGGGCCACAAGGTCGGCCTGTTCACGTCGCCGCACCTGCACCGCGCCACCGAGCGTATCCGCGTCGGCATGACTCCCATAAGCGAGGAGGACTTCGCCTCCGTCGTGGCCGAAATATGGCCGGCCGTGCTCAGCCTCGACGAGGATGGGCCTTACGGCCCTGCGACGACGTTCGAGGCGCTGACGGCGATGGCGTTCGTCCACTTCGCGGGCATCGGCGCCCACTTCCAGGTGATGGAGGTCGGGCTGGGCGGCAGGCTGGACTCCACCAACATCGTGCGGCCGGAGGTGTGCGCGATAACGTCCATCAGCCTGGACCACGTGGCCACGCTGGGGGACACGGTGGAGAAGATCGCCTTCGAGAAGGCGGGCATCATAAAGCCCGGCGTGCCGGTGGTCGCCGCCCCCAACAGCGACGCGGCCATGGGGGTGATCGCGCGCATCGCCGAGGAGCGCGGCGCGCCGCTGGTGCGCGTCGAGCGCGAGTTGTCGGTTTCCAAGCTGGATTCCGACCTGTCGGGACAGTCTTTCGTGGTCGAGGGACTGCGCGGCGTCTACCGGCTTCGCACTCCCCTGCTGGGCGACCACCAGCTTGCCAACGCCGCGACCGCCATAGCGGCCATAGAGTCCCTGCCCGACCGCTACGCGGTATCCGCGGAGAGCATCGTCGGCGGGATAGCGGACGTCCGCTGGTCCGCTCGGCTGGAGGTGCTGTCCACGAACGGCCGCACCCTGGTGGTGGACGGCGCCCACAATCCCCACTCCATGGGCCGGCTGGTGGAGGCCGTTCGAGAGAACTTCCGGTTCAATCGTGTTATCCTGATATTTGGATCGCTGGGCGGACACAGCGCCGAGGGCATGGCGGACGCCATCGCGGCGCTCTCGCCGGTGGTCGTGGCGGTGCGCTCGCGCCATCCCAGGTCCGCCGCATCCGGGGGCATTGCCGAACTGTTCGAGTCCAGAGGCGTGACGGTCGCGCACCGGACGGAGGACGTGGGCGAGGGGACGCGCCGCGCCTTGGAGATGGCCGGCGACGGCGACTTGGTGCTGGGCACCGGCTCGCTGACGGTGGCCGCTGAGATCATCGAGCATGTGAGAGGAATACCCCCCGAGCTGTACCCGACAATCAAGCTGCCCCCGTCCAGGGGCGCGCAGGACACGGTGTGAACGACATGAACGAACACAGACGGCGAGTGGTGGTTACCGGCATGGGGGCGATAACGCCCCTCGGCACGACGATCGACGAGTACTGGGGCAACCTGGTGGCCGGCAAGTCCGGCATCGCCCCGGGCGTGATGTGCGACTACAGCGACTACCCGTGCCGGATAGCGGGCGAGGTGCCGGAGTTCGACGCCGCGGACTTCATGGATCGCAGGGAGTCGCGGCGAATCGCGCGCTTTTCGCAGATGGCGGTGGCCGCGGCGGGCCTAGCTATCGAGCACGGCGGGCTGGACCTGTCCAGGGAGGACCCGGAGCGGTTGGGCGTGGTGATGGGCAACGGCAACGGCGGCTTTCCGGTGACGGAGGAGAACGCCCGCATCATGATGCAGCGCGGCGGCATGCGGGTGAGTCCGTTCTTCATTCCCATGATCCTGCCGAACATGGCGGCGGCCAACGTGAGCCGGCTGTACGGACTTAAGGGCTACACCTCGACGGTGATCACGGCGTGCGCCGCGGGTAACCAGGCCATCGGCGAGGCGGCGGAGGCGGTGCGCAGGGGCGCGGCGGACGTGATACTGGGCGGCGGCTGCGAGGCGGGCATATGCCAGCTCGCGCTGGGCGGCTTCAACGTCATCAAGGCGCTGACGCGCAGCAACGACGAGCCGGAGAAGGCGAGCCGTCCGTTCGACGCCAAGCGCGACGGCTTCGTACCCGCCGAGGCGGCGGCGGTGCTGGTGATAGAGAGCCTGGAGCACGCCATCGACCGGGGTGCGAACATACTGGCGGAGGTCGCGGGCTACGGCGTGTCCTCCGACGCATTCCACGCGGTGCAGCCGGACGAGGACGGCGCCGGGGCCGCGCGGGCGATGCGCTGGGCGCTGGAGAACGCGGGCGTCGGCATCGACGAGGTGGATTACATCAACGCGCACGGCACGTCCACGCCCAAGAACGACCACGTGGAGACGCTGGCGATCAAGTCGCTCTTCGGCGAGCGCGCCTACGATGTGCCCATCAGTTCGACCAAGTCGATGATCGGGCACGCGCTGGGCGGCGCGGGCGCCGTGGAGGCGGTGGCCTGCATCCAGTCCATTGCCACCAACGAGATTCACCCCACCATCAACTACGAGCACCCCGACCCGGACTGCGACCTCGACTACGTGCCCAACGTGTCGCGCAAGACGCGGGTGGACACGGTGTTATCGAACAGCTTCGGGTTCGGCGGCCAGAACGCCTGCCTGGTGTTCAGGCGGTACGAGGAGTAGCTGAGAACAGTATCTTCTCAACGGCTTAAAGCTGTCACGACCCTGTCGGAATGCGTTGGAGTTCAGATCGCTTGAACAAGAAACTTCTGATTCTTGGCTGTGCGGGTCGCAAGCGAGGTTCCGACCGTCCGCTCCCCGCACTAGACCGATACGACGGGCCAACCTACCGCGTGGTCAGAAAGTTCTTGCGGGAATACCGGTGGCCTGAAGACGTTTCAATAGCCGTTCTGTCCGCAGAGCACGGGCTGTTCGGCATCCTGAAAGGCATTCAGAACTACGACAAGCGGATGGACTCGGCCACGGCTAGAGCCAAGGTTGCGGAGTGTTCGACTATCTTGGATAGGTGGGCAACCTCCCATCGGTCAGTGCATGTGTCGCTTGGCAAAGACTACATGCCAGCAGTTCAACCCGGGCTGGAGAGGCTCGGACTCGAGCAAGAGGTCTTCAGTGGAGGGCAAGGGGAAAAGCTGCACCATCTGAAGACATTTCTCAGAGGAACATCGCCGAGCAAGAGAACCAAGGTCGAACTCGAGGCAGGCACCGGCAGATACAGATACTTTCTGCCGGATTGGGACGACCTGTTGGACCCGCGCTTCGACTTCGAGGGCGACTCCTTTTCGGGCGCCTCACGTTCGCAGCGAGGGGATAAGCACTGCTGCGTCTTGATGAAGCCGAGAATGTCCGATGGAATGTTGCTCAGCCTTGCACAGCAAAGTACACCGAAGGGGCCGCTGCGACGGCCGGAAGGTACAGAGCCCCGTTCACTCGCGCCTCCGCCGTTGCGTAGTCACTTCGGGCTTGCCGACGACCAGTATCTCTTCGGCGATTGCGGCGCGTTCAGCTACGTGAACGAGGCTGTGCCGGAAATCTCGGTTGAAGAGGCCGTCGCCCTCTACGAATCGTATGGCTTTGACTTCGGAGCGTCGGTGGACCACATTCCGGTCGCGTCGGTCATGAGCGACGGGCAACGGGTGGAGCTTACCGAGAAGGAACGGCGGAGTAGGGTCAACATAACACACGAGAATGCCAAGTCGTTTATCGAGTCGGCTAGAGACCGCAAGGTCGCCTTCACGCCCGTCGGCACAATCCAGGGACTTACCCCGGAGGACTTCGCGCAAGCCGTCAAATACTATTACGGATTCGGCTATCGGCACATGGCGATAGGCGGGCTCGTTCCAAGGAAGACCAAACAGGTGGAAGCAATCGTAAAGGCAGTAATGCAGGCTGTCGGCGAACTCCCTCGGCGCCCATGGATTCACCTGTTCGGTGTGTATCGGCCAACGCTGCAAGCACTCTTCCGAGAACTGAAAGTGGACAGCTTCGACAGCGCGTCGTACTTCCGCAAGGCCTGGCTGCGTTCCGACCAGAACTATCTGGCCGCGAACGGGCAGTGGTACGCGGCCATCCGAGTGCCTATGACAAGGGACGGACGCACCCGGAACCGGCTGGAGAAGATGAATGCCGACTTTGAGTTGCTCGAACAGCAAGAAAGTGCAGCGCTCAAGCTCCTGTCGCAGTATGATAAAGAGCAGGTTGGAGTCGGCGAAGTTCTTGACGCGGTACTCGCGTATGATGAGAACTTGGCAAGGTCAAGCGAAACTAAGTCGATGCAAGAGAAGTACAGGCGCACGCTTACCGAGCGGCCATGGCGGGAGTGCGAGTGCAACTTCTGCCGAGAGTTGGGCATACACATGCTAATCTTCCGGGGGGCGAACAGGAACAAACGTCGTGGCGCGCACAACACGCTGATGCTGTACGGCAAACTGAAAGAGAGTTCTCAGAAATAACCTTCCAGTTCGCTTGAGGACATACAGATGTCAATCACCCTAGAACAACTGATATCGGGCATTGAGGCCAAGAATGGCTTTGCCTTGGACCAAGCCCAGAAGGACGCGATAGGCTACGGCGACGGGCCATTGTTGATATCGGCCGGACCCGGTACAGGCAAAACCGAAGTGCTGGTAGCCCGCTGTTTGAAGTTCATCTGCTGCGATGGCGTGGACCCGGGCTCCATCATCCTGACTACCTTCACCGAGAAAGCTGCCAGAAACTTGGAAGACCGATTGTCGGAAGCTCTGCTTTTCTTGGCGAGTCAGTATCCTGAACTTGCGAGCGTTGACCAGTCCAGCTTGAGGATAGGCACACTTCATGGGCTTTGCAACAAAATCTTGCAGGAGTACCGGTACACCGAGTATCAAAACCTACGCTTGCTCGATGAGATGGAAGCTGCCCTGCTAATCCATCGGTTAGTGGAAAGCAAAGTGGACACTGCGGCGAAGACTGAAATTGAAAAGCAGTTTGGGTACGTCTTTGGAAGAAAACGTAACAGCGTCAAGAACAGATGGGATTGGTCGCTTGCTCTTATGACGCTGTTCAATCGGCTCATTGAAGACCAGATTGATTTGAACAGGCTAGAAGCGGCTGGCGATGGATGGGCATCGCTCCACGAGGCGTACCACATTTTCGAACAAGAACTCGCCGGGGCGTACTCCTGCGACTTCGCGCATCTACTACGACACTTCCTGAACTTTCTCGGAACGGGGCAAGGCAACGCCTTTCTGGAGGGTAGTGGGGAATTGCGTCCGCCACTGACCCACGTCTTGGTGGACGAGTACCAGGATACGAACCCAATCCAGGAGTCCATCTACTTTCGGCTCTGTAAGGCCTTGCCGCACAACATCACTGTCGTGGGAGACGACGACCAAGCGCTTTACCGGTTCAGGGGCGGCACGGTTGAATGCATGGTCGGCTTTCCTTCGTTGTGCCAGACAAGTTGGAACGTAAAACCTCAGGTGATCTATTTGTCGGACAACCACCGCTCCGACGAAGAAATCGTAAATTGGTGCCGAGACTACATCACATCTTTTCCCCAAATGACGGCCCCGAACGTCCGGATAGCCGACAAACCACCACTTCGCTCATCCTTGGGACGCACGGGAACGCATCCCGCGGTCGGGTTGATTAGGACGAGCAAAGTCTCAGAATATCCTGCTCAAGTCGCCAGGCTCGTCAAGGATTTGCGAGCGAACGGCGTAATTCAGGACTACTCTCAGTGCGTGCTGTTGTTGAGAAGCGCGCGGAACTCCGCCCGCTATGCCGGGCCATTCCAAGACGCATTCGAGGCCGAGAACATCCCGGTTTACAACCCTCGTTCCAAGGACTACTTGGAGCAACTCGAAGTGGCTCAATGCCTCGGCGCGTTTATACGCATCGTCGATCCTGAGTTGATACACCTTAGCAAGATTTTGGGGTCTCTCACCAAGAACTTGGTTGAAGGATGGGTTAGGGAATTCGACGCCCTAGCTCAAATCGCCCCCGGATTGGCCAACTACGTGGACGAGGGAGCAGCAGCGATCAAAGTCAAGAAAGCGGACGAACTCATTACCGCCGACACTCCTACCATTATCTACCGGATTCTGTCCCATCAACCGTTTGTTGGCTATCAGTCGGAACCGGAGAAGGACCTTCGCCTTAGCAAGCTGACTAGGTTGTTCGAAGCATTCTGCGCCCAGTATGGACGCCCACTTCGCATAGATAAAGCGAACCCCGGGGAGTTGCCAGGATGGTGGTACGGCTATTTCTACTACGGACTTTGCGGCTATCTGGCCCAAAGATCGTTGAACGACGATGAGGATGACGAAGCGGTGTGCCCGGCTGGATACTTCCCAATTATGACCGTCCACCAAGCCAAGGGGCTGGAGTTTGACTTTGTGTTCGTAGGCAATCTAGGTCTCGCTGTTTGGGACAGTAGTTCCCATCATCTCGAGCAGGACTTGCGACAGTTTCGCCACAGCTCGCCAGCGGTCGTTCACTCTATAGGCGACGCTCAATGGCACGACGACGTCCGCCAACACTTCGTTGCCTACTCGCGCGCAAAGTATGCCCTGATCTTAGTAGCGGGCGCTAGCCAACTGCATAAGAAAGCTAACCAGACCGCTTCGTTCGGAGGACGGGGAGGCGGCTGGGTGCGGCAGAACATTCTTCGGCTGTAGGGCTACTTACATGTACCAACACTTTCAGTCTCTAGACCTACAGAGTTCCGCTCCAACTCCAGCCCGCAGAAGGTACAGCGTAACCTCGGACATCCTCGCCTATCAGCAATGTTCAATTCAATACGGCGCGTTTGCGGTTCGCCGCTACGAACCGGCCCTCGTAGTCCAGTTGTTCTACGGCACCATCATTCACCAAGTGTTGGACCGTGCGCACGCTCACTACAGGGGGGAACTCGGAGTCCCACGAGGAAACATGCCAACGGACTCTGACATTGAACACTACTTCAGCGAAGTTGAAAACGCATTAAAGGCGCGCCGAATACGGGCGGTCGGCAATGTCCGGGACCAAGCGCTGCGAGTACTGCAAAGATTCAATTCGCTAGAGGGGCCTGCCTTGTATCCCCGCATATTGGATACAGAGTGCCTTCTTCAAGCTGAACAGCAAGACTTCATTCTTCACGGCAACGTCGATGTACTTGCACAATCCGATGTCGCCGATAGCAACAAGGTAGAAATATGGGACTATAAGGGGGCCAAGCGCCCATCCATGGGCGCGCCGGAATACCAACGGTATGTCTTCCAGTTGCAAGTCTACGCCGACTTATACCGGCAAAAGACCGGGCAGACACCGACCAAGGCCATCTTGTATTTCCTCAACGAACTCGCTCCAGACCCTGCCCCTCAATCGCGACCTGTCAACGCCTTGCTGGAAGTGACCCTGGACCCGCCCGCCGTCCAGCAGGCGTTGCAGTCGTTTGGGCACACCGTTCAGAATATCGAAACTGCCCGCACGTCAAGACAGTGGCCTGACCCAGCAGAAGATCCGGGGGAAGCAACCTGTGATGCCTGCGATCTTAGGTGGAACTGCTCAGCAGCGGCCAATCTGGGGAGAAAATACCCTCTCATCTACCCATAAGCGATAGTTGGGAAAAGAGCCGGCGCTGTTAGGCACAACCCCAGCGCCCTCACGCCCCGCCCAGCCGCGCGAGCAGCGGGTCGGGGATGCCGGCTTCGGCGAAGCCTCTGGCGCGCAGTATGCAGCTATCGCATGTGCCGCAGGGCAACTCGCCGCCCTCGTAGCAGCTCCAGGTGTGCTCCAGCGGCGCGCCGAGGCGCGTGCCGAGCGCGGCTATCTCGGCCTTCGACAGGTCGATGATAGGGGTCTCTACTCCGATGGCCACACCGTACTCGGTCCAGAGCTTGCTTCCGGCGTCCAGCGTCTGCCGCGCCTTGTCGTAGAACTCGGGCCGGCAGTCGGGGTAGCCGCTGTAGTCCAGGGCGTTCGGGGCCATGTAGACGGACGCGGCAACCTCGTCTGCGGCCACGCCCTCCTCCTCGATGGCGTGCAGCACGTTGCTCTCCAGGTAGGCCGCCGCGAGAGCCAGGAAGATGGTGTTGCGCAGCGGCACGTAGGTTATCGGCACGCCGTGGCCTATCTCGTCGCTGGGGCGGCCCGACGGCATTGGGAAGCGGTCGGGATTGGTGAGCGCGGAGTACCAGGCGATTTCCGACAGGAATGAGATGTCGAGCAGCCTGTGCTCGATGCCCATGACTCCCGCGATTTTCGCCGCGCAGTCGACCTCCTTCGCATGGCTCTGGCCGTAGTGGAAAGTGATCGCCGCCAGGCTGTCGACGCGGTCTTTGGCGTAGGCCGCGACAGTGGTGGAATCGAGGCCGCCGGAGAGCAGGATAACTGCGTAGCTAGGCATGGAAGCGTGCTCTACCCTTCCCCCTCGTGGTCGGGCAGACGGAGGTCGCGGAGCACGCGGGACACCGAGCGGGCGCGGTTGAGCGCGTAGAAGTGCACGCCGTCGACGCCGTTGTCCCAAAGCTCCCTCACCTGGCGCGTGGCGTGCTCTATGCCGAGCTCGCGCACCGCCTCGTCGTCGCCATCGTGCCGGGACAGCTTCTCGTCCAGCGCGGGCGGAATGCCGGCGCCGCACAGCGCGGTCATGCGCCGAATCTGGGACGCGCTCAGTATGGGCATGATGCCGGCGATGATGGGCGCCTGTATGCCCGCCTGCCGCGCCCTGTCGAGAAAGCCAAAGAAGTCGGCATTGTCGAAGAAGAGCTGCGTCACCAGGAACTCGGCGCCCAGGTCGACCTTCATCCTGGCGTATTCGAGGTCCGACTCGGGGCTGACCGCCTCCGGATGCGTCTCGGGGTAGCACGCCGAGCCGATGCCGAGGTCGTAGTTCTCGCGGATGTGGCTTATGAGATCGGTTGCATGGGCGAAGCCGTCCTCGACGGGCACGAACCGGTCGCTGCCCCTGGGAGGATCGCCGCGCAGCGCCAGGACGTTCTCTATTCCGGCGGAGTCCAGCCGCCTCAGCACCTGGTCAACTTCACGCCGGGTCTGCGCCGAGCATGTGAGGTGCGCCATGGGCAGCAGCGGCGTATCGCGCAGCACGCTTACCACCATCCCCTCGGTGACTTCCTTAGTGGAGCCGCCCGCGCCGTAGGTCACGGACACGAACGAGGGCCGAAACACCGAGAGGCGGTCCAGAGAGCGAAAGAAGGCCCTGTGGCCCCGTTCATTTCTGGGTGGGAAGAACTCGAACGAGATGCTGCGCTCGTGCTTGAGAATCTGGCTAATCTTCATGTCAATCAGTTAGCGCCGCGCGGCAAACGTGTGGGCGCAGCGCGCTCCGCAATGGTCTGGATGGGGTTCGACGCCTCGCGGGACGGCGGCGTCTCGCGCACCCTAGTCTAACACACCCATGCGCCAGGCACGAAAATGGCCTAGAATGGTAAACGTTCAGAGTTGATGAGACGAGCGCCTTCACCCCCATCCTAACCTTCCCCCATCGAGGGGGAAGGGACTTTTGGCAATCACTAGGTGAGCGAATGAGTTTGGAAACACCCGAGGCGAGTTCGGACTTCGTCCGCAGGATCGTCGCGGAAGACAACGAGTCGGGCAAGTACGGCGGGCGCGTTCACACGCGGTTTCCTCCCGAGCCCAACGGATACCTGCACATCGGGCACGCAAAGTCGATCTGTCTGAACTTCGGCATCGCCGCGGAGAACGGCGGGATGTGCAATCTGCGGTTCGACGACACCAACCCGGCGACCGAGGATACCGAGTTCGTGAACTCGATGAAGGCCGACATACAGTGGCTGGGATTCGACTGGTCGGACAGGGAGCTGTACGCCTCCGACTATTTCGAGCAGCTCTACGGCATGGCCGTGCAGCTCATCAAGAAGGGCAAGGCCTACGTCGACTCGCTCAGCGCGGACGAGATCCGGGAGCACCGGGGCACGCTGACCGAGCCGGGACGCGACAGCCCCCACCGCGACCGCTCCCCGGAGGAGAGCCTGTACCTGTTCGAGCGGATGCGCGCCGGCGAGTTCGATGAGGGCACGCACGTGCTCCGCGCCAAGATCGATATGGCCTCGCCCAACATCAACCTGCGCGACCCCGTGCTGTACCGCATCCGAAGCACGCCACCCCACCACAGGACGGGCGACGACTGGGCGGTGTACCCGATGTACGACTTCGCGCACGGCCTCTCCGACTCGCTGGAGGGTATCACCCACTCCATCTGCACGCTGGAGTTCGAGGACCACCGCCCGCTGTACGACTGGCTGCTGGAGGAGCTGGGGTTGTACCACCCGCAGCAGATAGAGTTCGCCCGGCTGCAGATAAGCCGCACCGTGCTGAGCAAGCGCAGGCTGCTGCGCGTGGTCGACAGCGGCCAGGTGTCCGGCTGGGACGACCCGCGAATGCCCACCATATCCGGCATGAGGCGACGCGGCTACACGCCGGAGTCTATCCGCACGTTCTGCGAGCGCGTGGGCGTGGCCAAGACCAACTCGGTGATCGACGTGAGCCAGCTCGAGCACGCCCTGCGGGAGGATCTGAACGTGAGGGCGGAGCGAAGGATGGCCGTGCTGGACCCGCTGCGGGTGGTCATCGAGAACTACCCGGAGGGCCAGGTTGAGTACCTGGAGGCCCAGAACAACCCGGAGGACGCGAGCGCCGGCACGCGCATGGTGCCATTCTCGCGGGTGCTGTACGTGGAGCGCGAGGACTTCATGGAGAACCCTCCGCGCCGGTTCTACCGGCTGGCTCCGGGCCGTGAGGTGCGGCTGCGCTACGCCTACTTCCTCAAGTGCCTGGAGGCGGTCAAGGACGAGGCCACCGGCGAGGTGGTGGAGTTGCGCTGCGAGTACGATCCCGAGACGAAGGGCGGCTCGGCCCCGGACGGGCGCAGGGTGCGCGCCACGCTGCACTGGGTGTCGGCGGAGCACTCGCTGCCCGCCGAGGTGCGGCTGTTCGACCACCTCTTCCTGGATGAGGAAGACCCGGGCTGGGACCCGGACGACGATCTGAACGTCAACCCGGACTCGCTCACGCGGCTCGAGTCGTGCCGCATCGAACCCAGCCTCGCGGAAGCGGAGCCGGGCGCGAAGTTCCAGTTCGAGCGGCAGGGCTACTTCTGCGTGGACACCGAGGATTCCGCGCCGGGCGCGCCGGTGTTCAACCGCACGGTAACGCTGCGGGACAGGTGGGCCAGGATTCGGGCGCGGGGTTAGGGGCAAGGGGCAAGGGACAAGAAAGCAGGGGACTGAAGGAGGCACACGATGGCCGGATTCAACATCGAGGGCAAGGTGCAGACGGTGCTGGGCCTCGTCGACCCCGGCGAGTTGGGCGTGACGTTCACGCACGACCACCTGCTGGTGTCCACGGACCACATGGTGGACCGGCCCGCGGAGGCGAGCGCGCGCCACCTGTACAGCCAGCCCGTGACCCTGGAGTCGCTGGCGTACCGGAAGTACCACTTCGGGCGCGTGGCGGCGGTGTCCGGCCTGGAGGACGTCGATCTGGCCATCGACGAGGCCAACCTGTTCAAGCAGTACGGCGGCGGCACTATCGTCGAGCCGTCCAGCATGGGCATAGGCCGCGACCCGGTGGGACTGGCGCGCATATCCAGGGCCACCGGCGTCAAGATCGTCATGGGCGGCTCGTTCTACGTCGACGCCGCGCACCCGGCGGACATGTCCGAGCGCGACGAGTCGGAGCTCGTGGAGAAGATCGTCCAGGACATCGTGGAGGGCGTGGACGGCACCGGCATAAAGTCCGGCGTCATCGGCGAGGTGGGCTGCACCTGGCCGCTCACCGACAACGAGCGCAAGGTGCTGCGCGCGTCCGGCAGGGCGCAGCGCATAACGGGCGCGCCGCTGCTCATCCACCCGGGGCGCAACGAGCACGCGCCGCTGGAGATAATCGAGGTGCTGAGCGAGGTGGGCGCGGACCTGGGGCGCACCATCATCGGCCACCTGGACCGGACGGTGTTCGAGAAGTCCACGCTGCGCCGCATGGCCGAGAGCGGCATCTACATGGAGTGGGACCTGTTCGGCAAGGAGGAGTCGTACTACGGCGCGAACACCGGCATAGACATGCCGGGCGACGCCAAGCGCATGGACGACATAAGCTGGGTCGCGTCCGAGGGCTACGAGGACAAGATCGTGGTCGCGCACGACATCGACTCCAAGGACAGGCTTACGGTGTACGGCGGGCACGGTTACTTCTACATTCTCAGCCACATCGTGCCGCGCATGAGGCAGCGCGGCTTCACCGACGAGGCGATTCGCAAGATTCTGGTGGACAACCCCGCCAGGGTGATGGCGTTCGCCGCACCGTCGCCCCGCCAGTAGCCAGGATAACGCAACCAGGAGGACAGCTATGGGCAAGCCAATCGGGCCAGACTTCGTATACAAGCACGTGAGTGCGTCGGCCCCAAGAGTGTCTCGGGACGGCAGCCGGCTGGTGTTCGTGGAGACGCGCGTGGACAGGGAGGCGATGAAGTACCGCTCCCGTATCATGATGCGTGACCTGCCCGACGGCGATTCGAGGGCGTTCACCTCCGGCGACAGCGACGGCAGCCCGCAGTTCTCGCCGGACGGCAAGTCAGTCGCCTTCCTTAGGCCGGACGACGCCGGACTGCGCCAGCTCTGGCTGATTCCGGCGGATGGCGGCGAGGCGGGCAAGCTCACCTCCGAGCCGGGCGGCGTGATCGAGTTCGCCTGGTCGCCCGATTCGCGGACGCTGGCGTTCATCTCGGACGTCGACCCGGACAGGCTGCCCGACGATCACGACCACACCCGGTACCCACAGGCGCGCGTGGTGACCAGGATTCGCTACCGCGCCGACTCCGTGGGCTGGCGCGGCAACGCCTTCCGCCACCTGTTCACGGTCGACGCGGCGGGCGGCGAGGCGCGGCAGCTCGTGGAAGGCGAGGGGGACGACTGCTCTCCGGCGTGGTCGCCCGACGGCAGCAGGATCGCGTTCGTGTCCAGCCGTCGCGAAGACCGCGACATACACAGCTTCACCGAAGTGTACGTCGTCCCCGCGGGCGGCGGCGACGTGGAGTGCTGGTCCGAGGGCCTAGCGTTCGCTGGCGGCGTCGTATGGTCTCCCGACGGCCAGCGAATCGTCACCATAGGCTCGGATAACCACAAGCTGTCGGCGTCCAACGGCGGAATGCTGTACGTGCTCGAGGCGGGGGCCGCGCCGCGGCGCATCACCGACGGCACGCTGACGCTGAAGGCGGGCGGGCCGAACACGTCCTCGCCGGACCTGGTCTGGACCGACGACGACAGGATCGTGTTCCTGGGCGACTCGCACGGCGAGTCCTACGTCTGCGACGCGCCGGTATCCGGCGAAGGGCACCGCGTGCTGGCCGGAGGCGGCGGGCAGTACAACAGCGCGGGGTTCGACTCGCAGGCGACGCGAGCGGTGGTGTCGGGGAGCTCGCCGACGTCGCTGGACGAGTTGCGGCTGATCGACACGGGGGACGGCGCGCAGACGACGTTGACGTCCTACGACGAGGTGTACTTCGCCGGGCATCCGCCGGCGGGCGTGGAGCGGCTGTCCATCGAGCGCGCGGGATACGAGGTGCACGGCTGGCTGTGGTTCCCCCCGGACTTCGACCCTTCCGGACACTACCCGCTGGTGGTGGACATCCACGGCGGGCCGCACGGGGCCTTCTACCACGCCTTCGACCTGCGCCAGCAGACGCTGGCGACGGCGGGCTACATCGTGCTTACGGTCAACCCCAGGGGCTCGTCCACCTACGGCATGGACTTCATGGCGGCGGTGCAGGAGGACTGGGGCGGCGAGGACTACCTGGACATCATGGGGGTCGTGGACGAGGTGTCGGCACGCCCCTACGTCGACACGTCTCGCATGGGCGTGCAGGGCTACAGCTACGGCGGCTACATGACAAGCTGGGTCGTGGGGCACACCAACCGGTTCGCCGCGGCGATCGTGGGCGCGCCGGTCACGAATCACTCCAGCTTCTACGGGACGTCTGACATCGGCGTGTGGTTCATGGAAGCTAACATGGGGGGCATGAGGAAGGACATCCTCGACACCTACTTCGAGCACTCCCCGCTCACCTACGCGCCCAATGTGGAGACGCCGGTGCTGCTGATGCACAGCGAGGACGACCTGCGCTGCCCGATGGAGCAGAGCGAGCAGTACTTCGTGGCGCTCAAGCGGCTGGGCAAAGAGGTGGAGTTCGTCAGGTTCCCGTCAGGGCCGCATGGCTTCTTCCGCACCGGCCACCCCAAGATGCGCGAGGAGTGGTTCGAGCGCACCCTGGAGTGGTACGAGCGCCACATGGCGGAGTAGCCGGACGCTAGGCGAACCGCCCCGGCGCGAACGGCGACAGGTCGAGCGACGGCGCGCTTCCCGCGACCAGGTCGGCGATAGCGCGGCCCATCGCGGGCGCGAGCAGTATGCCCTTCTTGCCCGCGCCGGTCGCCAGGTAGGCGTTGTCCCAGCCGGGCGCGCCGCCAAGTATCGGCAGCCAGTCCGGCGTGACGGGTCGCAGGCAGGCGGTGTGGAGCACCAGCTCGGCGTCCGCGAGGCATGGCATCAGCCGCGCGGCCCCGGCGGACAGCGTCCGGCGCGCCCACTCGCTCGGCGCTACGTCCCATCCCCTGCTCTGCTCGGTCGCGCCCACCCACGCCTGGCCGCCCGCCCTGTCGTTCAGCGACACGCCCGCGCCGGCCCAGTCGTGGGCGAGCGGTCCGCCCGGCGGCCTCAGCCGCAGAATCTCGCCCTTGAGCGGCTCGACCGGAATGGGCACTCCCAGCCAACGCTCGGCGTCGCCGCTCCACGGGCCGGTGGCCACCACGACGGCGTCGCACGCAATCCGGCCGTCGTCCAGAACCACGCCCTGGACGAAGCCGCCGCTCGTCTCCAGCGCCGTGACGCCTGCGTGCCGCACCTTCGCGCCTAGCGACTCGGCGGCGCGGAGCAGCGCCTGCGTGAATAGCCCACTGTCGAGCGCCGCGTTGCCGAACAGCCGCAGGCCGCCCAGCGCGTCTCCGGACAGCCGCGGCTCCACGCGCAGCAGCTCGGAACCGTCCACCCACTCCGCCGAAAAACCCTCCGCGGTCTCGAACAGCGCCCGCGTGTCCTCCAACCGGGGGAACTCACTCTCGTCGACCGCGACGTCGACCGAGCCGATGCGCGCGGCGTGGAAGTCGACTCCGGAAGCCTGCTCCAGCCGCTCCCACAGCGCCAGGTGCATCTCGAAGGACGCCCACGCCATCGGCGCGAGCGGACCGGGTATCTGCGCGCCCTGCAAGGGGTTGAGGCCGCCCGCGGAGTAGCCCGACGCATACGACGCCACTCCCTGGCGCTCGACCACCGTCGCGCGTATGCCGGCTTCAGCGAGATAGAAGGCGGCGGCGCAGCCCGCCGCGCCTGCCCCGATTACAACGACATCCGAAGATTCTGCCATGTCGAGCCTCCTGAACGGGTGTGCCCTATACAGCCGCGCTGCGCTCCCGGGCCGCTTCGCGCGGCGTGCGCGGCCGTCTCGCGAAGTACATCAGAACGGTCGCCAGAGTGTAGGCGAACGATCCAAACGCGAACAGCGCCGTCTGCTGTCCGCCGGTGAGCCGGTAGAGCACCGCGCTGAACGACGGGCCCGCTCCGAGCGACGCGGTCTGGAACAGCCCGACCAGCCCGATGATCGCGCCGTAGTGCGCCCTGCCATAGTACTGCGCGAGCATCATGCTGCCGAGTATGCCCACACCGCCGGAGGCGGCGCCCCATACTATCACGACGAAGGTACCGTGGCTCCTCGCGCTGACGCCGAGCGCGTCCAGCCATCCCAGCTCGATTGCGAGCAGCAGCACGGTGGCCGCCAGCGCCAGCAGCAGCACGGCCATGGCCAGCACGCGCGGCGAGTACTTGTCCGAGAGAAATCCCCAAGTTGGGTTGGCGAACGCGCCAAGCAGCGAGGATATGCTGAGCGCGAGCGCCGCCTGCGGGCGGGGCACGCCGGCGTCCAGCAGGTAGGGCACTATCTGGTAGCCGAGCCCGCCGGACGTGAGAATGGAGAACGACTCCGCGACGACGATGGCCCAGAACGGGAAAGTGAGCGCCGCCTGTCCCACCCGCCAGCTATACTCGCTGTCGCCCGCCGGGCGGCGCTGCGGGCCGGTCGCTAGGGCGGGCCGGGGATTCGCCGCGCGCTGCGTGGGCGCGCCGTCGGGGCGCATGCCGATGTCCTCGGGGCGGCGTCGCAGTATCAGCAGCAGCGGCAGCGTGAACAGCAGCGCGAACACGCCGAGGGCGCGGTATCCGACGCGCCAGGAGTAGCCCGCCCCGGCCAGCAGCGCGAAGAACTGGATGTTGGCGGCGCCCGCGACGGGACGGGCCATGCTGATGAGGCCGATGGCGAAGTTGCGCTGCCGCTGGAAGAAGTTGACCGCGAGGGTTCGGGGAACGACGGAAATGAGGATGGTGTTGCCGAGGCCGCGCGCGATGATGTAGCCGGCGGAGAACTGGACTACCCCGCCCGCGCCCGCCGCGGCGAACAGGCAGACGCCGGTGAGGAGAGACGCGGCGGGCATCATCCAGCGGGGACCGTAGCGGTCTGCGAGCCTGCCGACGAGCGGCGAGATGCCTCCGCCGATCCAGGTGCCGGCGGTCACGGCGTACGCGACGGTGCTGCGGTCCCAGCCCATGTCCTCGAAGATTAGGTCCTGAATACCGCCCAGCACCACCTGGGCGACGCCTGTGGCCCCTATGGTGGCAAAGGCGGCGGCCCCGAGCACCAGCCAGCCGTAGTAGAAGGGCGTACGGGGCCGCCAGTTGTAGAGCCTGAGTATCAGGGGCATGGGCCTCCGGGATGTGGGCGGCCAGCGAACGCTGGCGGCGCAGGATCCCGGCCCGGAACCCCCATGGTGACAGGGATCGCCCCGGCGCAAGAACTCGCCGGAACCGGGCCGCGCACACGATGATAACATTTTTGGAGTTTCCGGTGGGTATGGTGAAGCGGAGCGCGGCGTGTTATCGTGGCGCGAATGCATCCCTGAGGAGAAATACTGGTGCGCTGCGCCGTTTGCGGTGAAGATAACGCCGAGTCCAACCGGTTCTGCATTCACTGCGGATCCGCAATGGGGGCTGAGCCTCTCTCGGAAGAGGCCGAACCGGACGACCCGGTGGAGGCGCTGCGCGCGGACGTTCGCCGGTTGAGCGCAGAGGTTGCGCAGCTTCGGGAGGTAATGGCCGCCAACGGGCTGGTGGCGCGGCCAATCCAGCCGCGCCCGGGGTCGGCGCAAGGTCGGAGTGCCGCGCCCAGGCCAACGCCTGACGCCCAGCGTCGCGCACAAGCGGCGCGACCAGGCGACGCCGCGACCGAGCCGGAGCCAACGCCTGAACCGGCGGCGCAGGTGCGCGGACTCGTTAGCGCCGTCGATTGGGAGCTGATTCTCGGCGGCAACTGGCTCGCCCGGGTCGGCGTGCTGGCGCTGATCATCGGCACGGCGTTCTTTCTGAAGCTGGCATTCGACAACGATTGGATCGGGGAGACCGAGAGGGTCCTCCTGGGAATAGTGGGGGGCCTGGCCCTCGTCGGCGCGGGTGAATACTGGAGGCGGCGCTATCCCATCTACTCCCAGGCGCTCGTCGGCGGCGGGGTCGCCATCCTCTACCTGTCGGTGTTCGCCGCGTTCGCATTCTACGACCTGATAGCCACCTATCCCGCCATCGGCGTTCTGGCCTTCATCAGCGTGGCCGCGGCCGCCCTGGCGCTTCGCTACGAGTCGACCTCTCTCGCCATCCTGGGCATCGTGGGCGCGTACTCCGCACCGTTCCTGATAGGCGCGCTCGACGAGACGACCAGCCAGGGCGCGGGCGGCTCTGGCACGAGCTACGAAGTGGTAGCGTACACGCTGCTGGTCAACGTCGGCGTTGTCGCGCTGTCCACGTTCCGCAACTGGCGCTGGTTCACGCTGCTCGCGCTCGTCGCGTCACTGGCGTCGTTCATGGCGTGGTTCGATTACGCGGAACCGCCCGTAGAGCTTGCGGTGTCCCAGGCGTTCCTCACCGGTATCTTCCTGACCTTCGTGGCGGCGACAACGCTGTACCACGTGATCTGGCGCAGGGTGCCCCAGGCCTTCGATCACTCGCTGATGGTGCTCAACGCCGGAGCCTACCTCGCGCTCAGCTACGGCACTCTGTGGGACGACTACCGCGAATGGATGGGGTTGCTCGCGTTCGGGCTGGCTGTGTTCTACGCGGTACTGGGCGCGTTCGTGATGCGAAGGGGCCGCGAGCAGTACTACCTGGCGCTGATGGCGCTGGGCATCGCGGCGGTCATGCTGGCGATAGTTGCGCCGGTGCAGTTGGGGGGACCCTGGTTCGGCGCGGCCTGGGCAGTACAAGGCGTGGTGCTCATCGGACTGTCGTTCAGGCTCGGACGTATTCACACGCGGCTGGCCAGCCTGTTGGCTCTCTCACTGGGGGCGCTGACGCTGCTGCTGTACGGCGTGCCGATGGCGTTGACCGAGGACCTTACTCCGTTCGCGAACGCCTACGCGCTCTCGTTCGCCATGGCTGCGGCGGCATTTTACGCGGTCGCCTACCTGCTCTGGCGCGGGCGCGAGGCGCTGCACGAGAAGGAGTGGGCGGAGTTTCCGGCCGTTTTGACGACGGGCAACGTGCTGCTGGCCGCGTTGTTCGGGACGGAGTTGGGCAGCCCGTGGCTGCCGATCGCGTGGAGCCTCCAGGCTCTGGCCATGCTGTGGGTATGGCGTCTCTGGGGACTGCGGGAGATGCGGTGGTCGGGCTACGCGCTGCTCGCTATCGTGGCGGCGCGGCTGGTCGGCTGGGACACGCCCATAGAGACGGACGGATTTACGCCGGTTCTGAATGGACGGATGCTGGCGTTCGCGTCCGGCATCGCCGCGTTGTACGCAGCGGTGGTCACGCTGCGTGGCCGAATGGACGAGGTATGGGAACGTGAGCGAGCGCTGCTTGTTCCCGCGCTGCTGACCGGCGCGAGCGGTCTCACTCTCTGGATACTGTGGGCGGAGGCGTTCGCGCTGGTGGACAGCGGGATTATCGATGTGTCCGGCGACGCGGAGTTCTACGCCAAGAGCCTGGCCGTCAGCCTGGTGCTGGCCGTGTACGCGAGCGCGGCGCTCGCCGTCGGCGTGCTGCGGCGTCTGCGCACGGTGCGGATAGCCAGCCTCGCCATGCTTGCCGTGCCTGTGGTGAAGCTGTTCCTGTTCGACTCGTTCGCGTTGGAGCAGGGCTACCGCGTGGCGGCGTTCCTGTGCCTGGGCGCGCTGCTGCTTGCGGGCGGGTTTCTCTACCAGCGCTACCAGGAGGCCATACGCGGCTTCCTGTTCGAGCAGGGCGAGGCCGAAACCGAGGAAGTTTCGCCCTGACTTTCCACGAAGGGCGCGAATAGGCGTTGTCCCTTCCCCCTCGCAGGGGCCGGAACGTGCACACGATGTTAACACTCTTGGCGTCTGCCGGGGGCCACTGGCGAGCGCGCATGGCGCAAAGGAGCGCGGCGTGGTATCGTTGCGCCACTTCAGTCCGTGGGAGGTGCGCCGATGCGCTGCGCCGCGTGTGGCAGGGAAAACGCCGACACCCACAGATTCTGCATACACTGTGGGGCGCCGCTGGAGGTTGAGAGGCCAGAAGCCTGCGCCGAGCCGGACGACCCAGTGGAGGCGCTGCGTGCGGACGTTCGTCGCCTGAGCGTCGAGATGGCCGAGGTGCGCCGGACCATGGCGGAGTATGGCATGAGAGCGCGGCCAAGCGGGCAGCGCACCGGCCCGGTGAGAGGGCCGGACGCCGCGCCTAGGCAAACACCTCCCGGCCAACGCCGACGTACCCAGGCCGTGCGACCAGCCGACGCCGCGGGCGCGACTCCTTCCGGACAGCGCCGCACGCAGGCGGTGCGACCGACGGGCCAACCCGCCAGTACGACACCGCCCGGCGAGCGCCCCACCGGCCCTGAGCGGCCACCGGACGCCTCGCCCGGACCGACGCCCTCCGGCGAGCCACGCACTGCTCCGGCGAGCCGCCCCCTTGCGACGCTGGCCGGCGAACCACAGGGGCCTGCGGCAGTTGACCCGAGCGCACCCGCGTCCGGCGCCGGGCAGTTCCGCGGCGTTGTAAACGCGGTCGACTGGGAGATAATTCTCGGCGGCAACTGGCTCGCGCGAATCGGAGCGCTCGCGCTCATCATCGGCGTGGGCTTCTTTCTCAAGCTGGCCTTCGACAACGAGTGGATCGGCGAGGAAGCGCGCATCGGGATGGGAGTCGTGGGAGGGCTGGCACTCGTGGGCGGCGGGGAGTACTGGCGGCGGCGCTATCCCGTCTACGCGCAGGCGCTCGCGGGCGGCGGAGTCGCCATCGTCTACCTGTCGGTATTCTCGGCCTACGCCTTCTACCAGCTCGTCGGCATCTATCCCGCGATTGGCGTGTTGGCACTCACCAGCGTCGCTGCCGCCACGCTCGCCGTGCGCCACGAATCGACGTCGCTGGCGATCCTGGGCATGATAGGCGCCTACCTCGCGCCGCTCTTGATAGGGGAGTTCGGCGGGCAGACCGGGACGGGCGTAGCGGGTACGGGGCCGAACTACGAGGTGATGGTGTACGTGCTGCTGGTCAACGTGGGCGTGCTCGCACTGTCCACGTTCCGCAACTGGCGCTGGTTCACTCTGCTCGCGCTCCTCGCGTCCCTCGCGTCGTTCATGGCGTGGTACGACTACGCGGAGGACGTCGCCGACGTCGAGATAGCCCAGGCGTTTCTTACCGGCATATTCCTGACGTTCGTGGCCTCCACGATGCTGTATCACGTGCTCTGGCGCAGGGTGCCTCAGGCGTTCGACCACTCGATGATGGTGCTCAACGCGGTCGCATTCCTCGCGCTCAGCTACGGTCTCCTGTGGAACGATTACCGCGAGTGGATGGGACTGTTCACGCTCCTGTTGGCGGTGTTCTACGCGGTTCTGGGCGCGCTGGCCCTGTTGCGTGGCCGTGAGCAGTACTATCTCGCGCTGATGGCATTCGGCATCGCGGTGGTGTTTCTCGCCGCGGCCGCTCCCGTGCAGTTGGAAGGCCCATGGATCGGAACGGCCTGGGCAACTCAGGGAGCGGTGCTCATCGCGCTGTCGTTCAGGCTGGGACGCCTACCCACCCGCCTGGCGGGGTTGACGGCGCTTGTTCTGAGCATCCTGCGCTTGCTGGCAGTGGACGTGCCCAAGGCGCTCACGGAAGACCTGTCTGTCTTCTCGAACCCTTACGCGCTGACGTTCGCCACGGCGGCCGCGGCGTTCTTCGTCGCCGCATACCTGCTACGACGCAACAGGGACGCCCTGCGCACGAAGGAGTGGGTCGAGTTTCCGGCCGTACTGGCCGGCGCCAACGCCCTGCTCGCCGCGCTGTTCGCGACACAGCTCGACAACCCGTGGTTCGGTGCGGCATGGGCCGCCCAGGGTGCCGCCTTCGTCGGCCTGTCGTTCCTGTTCGGTGGTCTATCGTCGCGGCTGATAGGGCTGACCGCGCTCGCCGCGGGCGCGGCATGGCTGCTGGTCGTCGGCCTGCCGATGGCGCTGGACGAGGACCTGACGTCTTTCGCCAACCTCTACGCGCTGGCATTCGGCGGCGGAGCCGTGGTCGCCTTCGCGGCCGCCTACGCGCTGTGGCGCTACAGCGACGCGCTGCACGGGGAAGAGAACGTGGAGTTCCCGCTGGTGCTAGCGGGGGCCAACACACTTCTGGGCGCGCTGTTCGCGACGCAGTTGGACAACCCGTGGTTCGGCGCGGCATGGGCCGCCCAGGGTGCCGCCTTCGTCGGCCTGTCGTTCCTGTTCGGTGGGCTATCGTCGCGGCTGATCGGCTTGACCGCGCTCGCCGCGGGCGCGGCATGGCTGCTGGCCGTCGGCCTGCCGATGGCGCTGGACGAGGACCTGACGCCTTTCGCCAACCTCTACGCGCTCGCGTTCGGCGGCGGAGCCGTGGTCGCCTTAGCGGCCGCCTACGCGCTTTGGTTCAAGCGGGACTCGCTGCTCGCGAAGGAGTGGGTCGAGTTTCCCGCCGTGTTGACGGGCGCCAACGTGCTTCTCGCCGCGCTGTTCGCCACGCAGCTCGACGATCCGTGGTTCGCTGCCGCATGGGCCGCCCAAGGCGCCGCTTTCGTCGGCCTGTCGTTCGTATTCGGTGGGCTGTCGTCGCGGCTGATCGGCTTGACCGCGCTCGCCCTGGGCGCGATGCGTCTGCTGGCCGTCGGCCTGCCGATGGTGCTGGACGAGGACCTGACGCCTTTCGCCAACCTGTACGCGCTGACTTTCGCGATAGCGGACGCGGCGTTCTTCGCCGCCTCATACGCGCTGTGGCGAGGCAGGAAAACGCTGCGCGCGGAAGAACGAGTCGAGTTTCCCTTGGTGCTCACCGTCGGCAACGTGCTACTGGCCGCGCTGTTCGCGACGCAGCTTGGCAGCCCGTGGCTGCCGATCGCCTGGAGCGTCCAGGCGCTGGCGATGCTGTGGCTGTGGCTGTGGCGAGTGTGGGGTCTGTGGGAGATGCGGTGGTCCGGCTGCGCGCTGCTCGCGGTGGTGGTGGTGCGCCTGGTGGGCTGGGAAACCGCTATCGACACGGACGAGTTCAGGGCGTTCCTCAACGGGCGTATGCTCGCGTTCGTCTGCGGCATTGCCGCGCTGTACGTAGCGGCTGTGATCATGCGCGGACGCCAGGACGATGCCTCAGAGCGCAGGCACGTCTTCATGGTCCCCTCTGCGCTGGCTGCCGCGAGCTTCCTCACCCTGTGGATTCTGTGGGCTGAGGCGTTCGCGCTGGTGGACAGCGGCATAATCTCTGTGTCCGGCGACGCGGAGTTCTACGCCAAGAGCCTGGCCGTCAGCCTGGTGCTGGCCGTGTACGCGAGCGCGGCGCTCGCCGTCGGCGTGCTGCGGCGGCTGCGCATGGTGCGGCTGGCCAGCCTCGCAATGCTCGCGGTGCCGGTGGTGAAGCTGTTCCTGTTCGACTCGTTCGCGCTGGAACAGGGCTACCGGGTGGCGGCGTTCCTGTGCCTGGGCGCGCTGCTGCTGGCGGGCGGATTCCTCTACCAGCGCTACCAGGAAGCGATACGGGGCTTTCTGTTCGAGGCGGGCGACGAGGAGGAATCGGCTGTCTAGCGGACGCGCCCGACTGAGCTAGGACTCTGCCCGCCAGGGGCTGTTCTCAGCCGGCACCCGGAACGGCGGCGCCGTTGGGGAGATGAACACCAGCGGCTCGTCGCCGATGTTGCGGATGGAGTGGGACGCCCCCGGCGGCACGTACACCAGCGTGCCGGGGCCCACCTCTTCGGTCTCGTCGTTCACGTTCATGGAGCCCCGGCCCTGGATGATAACGTAGACCTGCTCGTTGTCGGCGTGGACGTGCGTGGACTGCTGGCTGCCGGGAGCGCCCTCGACCCAGGTCACGAGCATGTTCTGCGCTCCGAACTGGCCGGGGGCGAGCATCAGGTGCGACACCTGTCCGCCGCGGTGGTTCCTGGGGCTGTCGGCCAGCTTCTGAATATGCATGGGTGAGTACCTCGCGGGCGGTGCGCGCACGCTCGCGGACGTGTTAGACCGGCATTGTGTGCGGGAACGGGAATGATGGAAGGGTGGCGACCCCGACCGGGTTCGAACCGGCGATCTCTGCCTTGACAGGGCAGTATGTTAAGCCACTACACCACGGGGCCGAACACGAGCGGTGGGCCTGCTGCCCACCTGTCTTGATTTTACAGCATGGCGGGGAGGAGGGTCAACGGCAAAACCGCGCGTCGACCCCCGCGAATCCCGTTAGGCCATGCCTGCGGCTTGCAGCGCCTCGTCCAGCTTGGCCGGGCTGTAGCCCACCACCTTGCTGTCGCCGATTACGGTGACGGGCGTGGTGCGGTAGCCCATGCCGATCAGGTTCTTGAGCGCGCTGCGATCGGTTGAGACGTTGAAGTCGTCGAACTCTACACCCTTGCGTGAAAGATACACTTTCACCATGTGGCAGGGGCCTCAACCAGTCGAGCTGTAGACCTGTACGCTGTTTTCCATTTGCAACACTCCTTAGCTATTCCTGTTCCGCTTTCGTGCCGTCCTCGGCCGCTCGGTGGCGCTCGTTGAACTCGCGCTTTCCGCCGGTGTCGGCAAACAACTCCTCGCCGACCGGCACGGCCTCATCGACCGTCTGCACGAAATCCTCACCCAGTTCGTACTTGCGAAGAAACTCTTCGCTCACGAAGAACATTCAAATGCAGAAACCGTCGCGCTCGATGTCCTCGTGGTGCCGCTCGCAGGGGCAGATCTTCTTGCGGTCCTCGACCGGATCGCCGCTCAGCGGCATTCAAGGGCAGTAACGGTAGCCGTACTTGCGCTCGTTCTCGGCGAGCCCTTCCTGGACGACGGTAACGACGTCGGCTTCGGGGAAGAACTCATAGGGCCCCTTCTCGACGTACCGTTCCGAGAACCGGACGGCGCGCTGCATCGCCTCTTCTTCGGTCAGCTCGCGTCGCTTGCGTGGGGGCATTGGACACCTCCTGTGACGCTTGCGCGGTGTTGGCCGGGCTAGCGGGGGCCTCCCGCGGCCGGTCCCAGCCTCATCCTCTCATGCATCTCACAGTTCATATTGTAGAACGCGCGGGCCTGCGCTTCAAGCCTGCCGACCAGCGACGGCAGCGCGCGTTCCACCTCCGCGACCGTCTTTTCCGCCGATGCCTCCACGCTCAACAGGGCTACCGTCGTGCACTCGCACCTCGCGGCGAAGAACACCTTGAGAAAACCCGGATTGGCGGACAGGTCCATCTTGAACCCGCGAAGAGGCGAAAGCCCCAGGTCCGGGGAAACCGCGTCGAGTACGAGGCGCCGAAGCGCGTCTTCGCTGACAGGCTCCTCGTCGGGGGACTGCTCGGTTGGCGAGCCGCTGGCGCTGTCGATGGGCGTCCTCACTCAGTGTATCGGTGAAAGAGTGGTGGGCGGTATAAGATTTGAACTTATGACCTCTGCGATGTCAACGCAGCGCTCTAGGCCGCTGAGCTAACCGCCCCCCATTAAGAATAAAGACAGATAAAGTTTAGCAACGGCGCGCGGGACTGTCTAGTCGTCGGCTGGGGACACCACGTCTTCGAGGGTGTCCGGAAGGCTGTCCGGCATGCCGAACGGGTCGAACGGCGACGGATCTTCCCCGGGGAACTGGGCCAGCATGCCGATCGGCTCCGGCGGGACCAGCTCCTCGTCGTCGATGCCCAGCAGCTCGCGTCCCTCCTCGGTGTTGTC
Source organism: Dehalococcoidia bacterium (assembly GCA_965203135.1). Taxonomy (GTDB): domain Bacteria; phylum Chloroflexota; class Dehalococcoidia; order Lucifugimonadales; family CATOSD01; genus CATOSD01. Next base: position 644,860 of record CBDBBO010000001.1, read on the forward strand.
CAGCCGCGCCGGGATGAGCCGCCCGATGATGACGTTTTCCTTCAGCCCGCGAAGGTAGTCGATTTCACCGTTGATGGCCGACTCGGTGAGCACGCGAGTGGTCTCCTGGAAGGAGGCCATCGCGAGGAAGCTCTCCACGTTGAGCGATGCCCTAGTGATGCCCAGTAGCACCGGGCTTGCCGTGGCCGGCTCGCCGCCCTCGGCGAGAATGCCGTCCATCGTCTCCCTGAACTGCTGGCGGTCCATGTACTCGCCGGGCAGCAACTCGGTGTCTCCCGGCTGGTCGATGCGCACCTTGCGCAGCATCTGCGAGATGATGACCTCGATGTGCTTGTCGTGGATGGCCACGCCCTGGTTGACGTAGACCCTCTGCACCTCGTCGGTCAGGTAGCGCTCCACGTCCTCGCGCCCGAGGATGGCGAGTATGCGCTGGGGGCTGAGATTGCCGGACGTGAGGGCGTCTCCCGCCTGAACGGTGTCGCCGGTGCTCACGATGATGCGCGCCGCCGCGGGGATGGTGTACTCGCGTATGTCCTCGTCCACGCCGGCTATGGTCAGGCTGCCCTCGACGAGGCTGACGACGCCCGACTCCCTGGCGATCAGGTTTTCGGCGGGCAGCGCCAGCGCGTCGTCTTCCGACTCGTCCTCCTCGGCTGTCACCGGGACGGCGAGCGTCTCGCCGATGCTGACGGCGGCGCCGTCGCTCACCTGGAGCTCGTAGCCTTCCGGCAGCTCGTACTCGTCGCTGTACTCCTGGATGCTGGACACGCGGATGGCGCGCGACCCGGGCGTCTCGAGGACTTCGATTTCGCCCTCTATCTCAGACAGCACCGCCTCGCCCTTGGGCACCCTGGCCTCGAACAGCTCCACCACCCTGGGCAGGCCGCTGGTGATGTCGACGCCGGCGATGCCGCCGGTGTGGAAGGTGCGCATGGTTAGCTGCGTGCCCGGCTCGCCGATGCTCTGCGCCGCGATGATGCCCACGGCCTCTCCCAGCATTACGGGCTGCATCGTGGCCAGCGACAGGCCGTAGCACATGCGGCACACGCCGCGCTCGGCCTGGCACCTGAGGGGAGACCGCACCATTATCTCGGCAACGCCGGCCTCGCGCAGGCGCTCAACAGCCTCCTCATCCACGATTTCGTTACGGTCCATCAGAATCTCGCCGGTCTCCGGATGCGGTACCGGGGCGGCCGCGTACCGGCTCCTCACGCGGTCCACGAACTGCGGAAGCTGGCTGTCCCCTGAGTCGTCGGCGATCCACACGCCGCCTTCCGTCTCGCAGTCCTCCGACATCACTATGATCTCCTGGGCCACGTCGATGAGGCGCCGCGTCAGGTAGCCGCTGTCGGCGGTGCGGAGGGCGGTGTCGGCGAGGCCCTTGCGGGCGCCGTGCGTGGAGAGGAAGTACTCGAGCACGCTCAGCCCTTCGCGGAAGTTGGCCTTGATGGGTCGGTCGATGATCCGGCCCTTGGGGTCGGACATCAGCCCTCTCATGCCGGCCATCTGCTTGATCTGGGCGATGTTTCCCTTCGCGCCGGAGGTGGCCATCAGGTAGATGCCGCCGTAGTCCTTGAGGTTCTCCTGGATCTCCCCGGTCAACTCATCGTTGGCGTCCGTCCACACTCTTACGGCGTTCTCGTAGCGCTCGTCCCACGTAATGAGGCCGTCCTGGTACTGCTCCTCCAGCAGGTCGACGTTCGCCTCGGCGACGCTCAGGATTTCGGCCTTCTTGGCGGGCGCCTCGATGTCGTTGATGGCGATGGTTATGCCCGCCTTGGTGGCGTAGTGGAAGCCCAGCGCCTTTATGCCGTCCAGCACGTCGACGGTGGCCTCGTTGCCCAGCCTGCGGAAGCAGGCGGCGGTCACCTCCTGCAGCGCGCCTCGGTCCATCTCTCTGTTCTGGAAGCCTACCTCCTCGGGCAACTGGTCGTTGAAGATGATGCGACCGACTGTGGTCTCGCGTACCTCGGTCTGCCCGTTCTCGCCCGCGGCTCTAACCATGATGGGCTGACGCAGCTTCACTATGTTCATCTGGTGGGCTAGCTTGGCGTCCTCAAAGCTGGCGAAGCTCGGAATCTTGCCCTCGACGTCCTCGTCCATGATGGTCATGTAGTAGCAGCCGAGCACCATGTCGAGCGTCGGCGCGACGATGGGCTGGCCGGAGCTGGGCGACAGCATGTTGTAGGTGCTCATCATCATGCGGTTGGCCTCGATCACCGCCTCTCTGGAAAGCGGCACGTGCACGGCCATCTGGTCGCCGTCGAAGTCGGCGTTGAAGGCGGCGCACACGAGGGGGTGCACCTGGATGGCGCTGCCCTCAATGAGCCTGGGCAAGAAGGCCTGGATGCCGAGCCTGTGGAGCGTCGGCGCGCGGTTCAGCAGCACCGGCCTGTCGATCACCACGGTCTCCAGTATGTCCCACACCTCTGGCGTGGCCCTGTCGGCCATGCGCTTGGCGCTCTTGATGTTGTGGGCGTAGCCCTTCATCACCAGCTCGTGCATCACGAACGGCTTGAACAGCTCGAGCGCCATCCGGCGCGGCAGTCCGCACTCGTTCAGCCTGAGGTCCGGGCCGGCGATGATAACCGAGCGGCCGCTGTAGTCCACGCGCTTGCCCAGAAGGTTCTGGCGGAAGCGGCCCTGCTTGCCGCGCAGCAGGTCGGATAGCGACTTGAGGCGGTGGTTGTGGCTGCCGGACACGGGGCGGCCCCTGCGTCCGTTGTCCACGAGCGCGTCTACCGCCTCCTGGAGCATTCGCTTCTCGTTGCGGACGATGATCTCCGGCGCCATCAGGTCCATGAGGCGCTTGAGGCGGTTGTTGCGGTTGATGACGCGCCGGTACAGGTCGTTCAGGTCGCTCGTGGCGAAGCGTCCGCCGTCGAGCTGCACCATGGGGCGGAGCTCCGGCGGCAGAACGGGCAGCGTCGTCAACACCATCCACTCGGGCTTGTTGCCGCTCTTCCTGAACGCCTCGACCACGCGCAGCCGCTTGATGGCCTTCTTGCGCTTCTGTCCCGACTTGTCGGTCAGCTCCTCCTGTAGCCTGTCGCGCTCGGCGTCCAGGTCGATCGCGTTGAGCCGTTCGCGCACGGCCTCGGCGCCCATTCCCGCCCTGAACACGGTTGAGAACTTGGCGCGCAGCTCGCGGTAGCGGCTCTCGGTGAGAAGCTGGCCTACGCTTATGCCCTCCAGGTCCTCCAGCTCACGGACGAGGTCGTCCTCCAGCTCGTCGCGCCTCTGCTCCACCTGCTGTTCCATCTCCGCAAGGCGGGCGGCGGCCTCTTCGATCGCGGGGCCGTGCTCGCTTTCGAGCTCCGACTTCTCGCCCTCGAGCCGCTGCTCGGCCTGCTCGAGGACCTGCTGGAGTTCCTCGATCTCGGCCGCGCTATCGTCGTCGCCCTCGAGATCGGCCAGCCTGGCACGCAGCGGCTCCTCGGCCGCGCGCGCCGCGGCTTCGAGTTGCGACTTCGCATCCTCAAGCGCGGCCTGGAGCTCGGCCAGTTGGGCGCGCGCCGGGCCGAGCTGTTCGGCGGAGGCGGTATCGTATTCGTCGAGCGTCTCGTCGAGCTCCTTGTTGAGCCGGTCGAGCTCGAACGAGCGCATGTCCTCGTCAACGGTGGTGACCAGGTACTGCGCGAAGTAGAGCACACGGTCCAGGTTGCGGGGCGACAGGTCCAGCATAAGGCCCATCCGGCTGGGGGTGCCCTTGGAGAACCAGATGTGGGCCACGGGCGCGGCGAGTTCGATATGTCCCATGCGCTCGCGACGCACCTTGGCGCGCGCCACTTCGACGCCGCAGCGGTCGCAGATGACGCCGCGGTAGCGAATCTTCTTGTACCGGCCGCAGTAGCACTCCCAGTCCTTGGTGGGACCGAAGATGCGCTCGCAGAACAGCCCATCCTTTTCGGGCCGGAGCGTGCGGTAGTTGATGGTCTCCGGCTTGGTGATTTCTCCGTAAGACCAGGTCTTTATCTGTTCAGGCGAGGCCAACGAGATTCGTATTGCGTTGAAGTCGTTGCCGTTTTGCGCCATTTAGCACTCTCCTGTGGAGGGTTATCGGATGGAGGGTTCGGAGCGGCCCTTCCGCGCGTCGCGGAAGGGCGCCGCGGCCGGGTTAGCTGTCGGCCTCTTCCGGCTCATGGGCCGCCGGCTCCGGGGCCGGAGGCTCCTCGACCGGAAACTCGGCATGGTCCGGCGGGGACTGGTCGAGTTCCGAAGCCGGCCGGTCGGGTTCCGGCGGCGCTTGGGCCAGCAGGTCGCCGGGCCAAGCGGGCTCGGGGAAAATCGAAGGAAGCGCGGCCTCATCGCCGCCCAGCATGTCCAGCGCGGGGAACGGGTCCATGACGTAGCTGTCCAGGCCGTCCACCATGTCCATCGACTCGTCGTCCAGCAGCATGCCTTCCGGCTCCTCGTGCAGAAGCTCGACCGACAGGGCCAGGCTCTGTAGCTCCTTGAGCAGCACGTGGAACGACTCGGGTATGCCGGGCTGCATCACGTCCTCGCCCTTGACGATGGACTCGTAGGTCTTCACGCGCCCGACCACGTCGTCGGACTTCACGGTCAGCATCTCCTGCAGGGTGTGCGCGGCGCTGTATGCTTCGAGCGCCCACACCTCCATCTCGCCGAATCGCTGGCCGCCGAACTGCGCCTTGCCGCCCAGCGGCTGCTGCGTTATCAGCGAGTAGGGACCGATGGAGCGCGCGTGGATCTTGTCTTCCACCAGGTGTATCAGCTTCATCATGTAGATGTAGCCCACCGTGATGGGCTGGTCGAACGGCTCGCCGGTGCGACCGTCCCACAGCTCCTGCTTGCCCATGATGGGCGCGGACACCTGCGCGTCGCGGTTGAGGCGCACGGCCTCCTGGCGCATGTCTTCGGGCGTCATACCCGTGGTGTCCAGGCCGCGATTGTCTTGCAGCCAAATATCCAGGCAGGCGGCGCGGGCCACGCCCAGTTCACCGCCTTCGAACACCGCGTCGTAGCTGTAGCCCCACCCGGAAAGCCAGGCGGCCACCCTGTACACGTCGATGTAGTGGAGTCCGCTCTGGCCGTTCATCCCGTTGGAGGCCGCGCCGGACTGCTGGATTATCCAGGCCTTGGCCAGCTCGTCCTCGATCGCGACGTCCTGGGCGCCGTCGAACACCGGCGTAACCGCCCGGAAGCCCTGCTTTTCGGCTGCCCAGCCGAGGTGCGTTTCGAGCACCTGGCCAAGGTTCATTCGGGAGGGCACGCCGATGGGGTTGAGGATGATATCGACGGGGGTGCCGTCGGGCAGGAAGGGCATATCCTCTTCCGGCAGTATGCGGGCGATGACGCCCTTATTGCCGTGGCGGCCCGCCATCTTGTCGCCCTCCGTGACTTTGCGGGTCTGGGCGATCCAGATGCGGACCAGCTTGTTCACGCCGGTGGGCAGCTCGGTGCTTTCGTCGCGGTCCAGCACCTTCACTCCGATCACCTTGCCGCTCTGGCCGTGGGGAACACGCAGGGACGAGTCCTTCACGTCCCGCGCCTTCTCGCCGAATATGGCGCGCAGCAGCTTCTCCTCGGCGCTCAGCTCGGTCTCGCCCTTGGGTGTGATCTTGCCGACGAGGATATCGCCGGGGCCGATTTCGGCGCCTATGCGAATGATGCCCTCTTCGTCCAGGTCGCGCAGGCTGTCTTCCCCCACGTTGGGGATGTCTCGCGTTATCTCTTCGGGACCCAGCTTGGTGTCCCGGGCCTCCACCTCGTGCTTCTCGATGTGGACGGAGGTGAACTTGTCCTCCTTGGCCATTCGCTCGCTTATGACAATGGCGTCCTCGAAGTTGTAGCCCTCCCAACTCATGAAGGCGACGAGCACGTTCTGGCCGAGCGCCAGCTCTCCCCTTCCGCTGGACGAGCTGTCGGCGAGCACCTGACCGGGCTCCACCCTGTCGCCGCGCGAAACTATGGGCCGCTGGTTGAGGCACGTTCCCTGGTTGCTGCGAACGAACTTGAGCAGGCGGTACTCCTCGTACCCGTTACCGTTGTCGGACACTACGATGCGCTCTCCGGTGGCCTCGGTCACCACGCCGCTGGTGCGAGACAGCACCACCTGGCCGCTGTCCCGTGCCACGCGCTCCTCCATGCCGGTGCCCACCAGGGGCACCTCGGGGCGCAGCAGCGGCACGGCCTGGCGCTGCATGTTCGACCCCATCAGCGCGCGGTTAGCATCGTCGTGCTCGAGGAACGGTATCAACGCGGTGGACACGCTCACGAGCTGGATGGGCGAAACGTCCATGTACTCCACGTCGTCCGGTGACTCCACCGACATGTGCTCGCCCATGCGGGTCTCTATGGCGCTGTCGAGGAACTGGCCCAGGTGGTCGATAGGCGAGTTTGCCTGAGCGATGTGTACGCTCTCCTCCTCGTCCGCGGGCAGATAGGTGATCTCGTCGGACACGTAAGGCTCCACGGACAGCATCTGCTCGGGCTGGGAGGCTATTCTGGTGCCGACGCCCTTGGATATGATCCCGCCGGCCTTGAGGATGGTCCGGCCGTCCGCGGCCACGACGTCGTCCGTGATCCTGCGGCCCTCCAGCGTCGAATTCTTGTTGGAGACCTCTCTGAGCACCTTTCGGTAGGGCGTTTCGATGAAGCCGAAGGCGTTTGTGCGGGCGAACGTGGCGAGCGACCCGAGCAGTCCGATGTTCGGCCCTTCCGGAGTCTCGATGGGGCATATTCGCCCGTAGTGGGAGTGGTGAACGTCGCGCACGTCGAAGCCGGCGCGTTCGCGGGACAGGCCGCCGGGGCCCAGCGCGGAGAGCCTGCGCTTGTGCGTAAGCTCCGCCAGCGGGTTGGTCTGGTCCATGAACTGGGACAACTGGGAGCCGCCGTAGAACTCACGGACTGCGGCTACGACGGGCCGGATGTTTATCAGCGCGGCGGGCGTGGTGTTCGCGGCGTCGAGCTGCGTGGTCATGCGCTCCTTGATGACGCGCTCCATGCGCAGCAGGCCCACGCGAATCTGGTTCTGGATGAGCTCGCCCACGGCGCGGACGCGGCGGTTGCCGAGATGGTCTATGTCGTCGGCGTCCTCGACGCCGTTGTTGATTTTCACCATCATTCTGAGGAGACCGACGATGTCCTCCTCGCTGAGCGTGCGAATATCGACGTCCTGGCTGCGGCTCAGCCTGCGGTTGAGCTTGTACCGGCCCACGCGGCCCAGGTCGTAGCGGCGCTTGTTGAAGAACAGGTTGTTGATGAGCGTGCGGGCGTTGTCGGCGCTGGGAGGCTCGCCGGGGCGCAGCCGCCGGTAGAACTCGATGAGCGCCTCGTTCTGGTCGGTGACGCCCGGGTCCTTCTCGATGGTCGTCGCGATGAACGGGTGCTCGTCGCTGGTGTCTACGTCCTCGAACAACTCCCTTATCTGCTGGTCGGTCTCGAAGCCGAGCGCCCTCAGCAGCGTGCTGACCGGCGTCTTGCGCTTTCGGTCCACCTTCACGGATATGACGTCGCGGTTGCTGGTCTCGAACTCCATCCAGGCGCCGCGGTAGGGTATGAGCTTGGCGGACGCCAGCGGCCGGCCGGTGTTGGGGTCGAGGTCGGCGGTGAAGTAGACGCCGGGCGACCTGACGAGCTGGCTCACGACGACGCGCTCAGCGCCGTTGATGATGAACGTGCCGGTGCTCGTCATCATCGGGATGTCGCCGAGGAACAGCGTCTGCTCCTTTATCTCACCCTGACCCGCGCCGGCGGCCTTGATCCTGAGAGTGACGGTAACGTACAGCGCGGCGGTGTAGGTGATCTCCTTTTCCCGGCACTCTTCTTCGGTGTACCTGGGCTCTTCGAAGTAGTGGTCGTCGAAGGTCAGCTCGAACCGGTCTCCCGTCTGGTCTTCGATGGGCGAGATCTCCTGGAACAGCTCGCGGAGTCCGTCCGTCTTCAACCAGTTGAACGAGCCGAGTTGTACCTGCAACAGGTTTGGAACGTCGAACACCGACGGGATACGGGCGTAGGACCTCTTGTCGTCTGCGGCGTCGGGGCCAGGTCGCAAAATGGTTGAGACCATCCGCAATCACACTCCTTAATTGCTTGAGGCTGAGGGTGGTTAATCCGAGACAGGCCTAATGGCCGTGGAGGTGAAAAGAGAAATTGTCGCGGGGCGCCTTGTGTGGCGGAAAATGATGGGCGTAGCAGAACCGCCGGAGCAAGCCAGCGGGAGATGCGTAGATGGCCGCACACGCGGCGATGCGGTTGGGGATCATAGATGGTTCCAGTCACGATAGCACAAGGAGGGCGGAGTGTCAAGCAGAATTTGAGTCGGCAACCACGATTATGAGGTCATGCAGGCTCTTGACATCTGCCGCTCATACGTTCTATGATTCGCCACCAGGGGACGGACCCGGCGACGGGCGCGTCCCCTTCTCTTTTGTCCGCCCGCCGCCTCGCAGACGTTTCATCTCGACCCCGAAGGAGCAACTCCCATCATACTACTGCGAAACTCGGACCAGTCCGAACCGAAGTCGCCCCCGGCGGGCGGCGTCGTGTACCGGCGATTCGCCGACGACCCCGTCGAGTTCGTGCGACGGGTGCTGTGCGAAACGCCCTACCACAAGCAGGAGGAGATGCTGCGCGCCGTCGCCGCATCGCGCCGCTCGTCCGTGGTCGGCTGCAACGCGTCGGGCAAGGACTGGGCCGCCGCGCGCTGCATGCTGTGGTGGATGCACTCGCGCGAGCCGGCAAAGGCCATCGTCACCGGGCCGACGACCCGGCAGGTCGACGACATCGTATGGAACGAGATGCGGTTCGCTCACGCCAGGGCGGCGGACAGGCTGGGCGGAAGAATGTTCCGCACGTCGCGCTACGAGGTGGACGACCAGAGCTTTGCCCTCGGCTTCGCATCCAACTCCCCCTTCAACCTGCAGGGCTTCCACTCCCCTAACCTGCTCGTCGTCGTCACCGAGGCCCACGCCGTGGACGCGCTGGACGTCAACGCGCTGCGCCGTCTGAACCCCGGGCGAATGCTGATGACCGGCAATCCTTTCGTCACGTCCGGGCCGTTCTTCGACTCGCACCACTCGCAGGACCACCTGTACGCGACCGTGCAGATAAGCGCGTTCGACACGCCCAACCTCACCGGGGACGGAGTCACCGTCGAGGGACTGGTGACCGCCCAGGACATAGAGGACCGCAAGGCCGAGTTGGGAGAGGACAACCCGCTGTACGTCGGCGGCGTGCTGGGTCGCTTCCCCGACAACCTGGAGGACTATGTGGTGCCGCTGTGGGCCGCGCGGGCCGCGGGCAGACGCGACACTCCGCCGGACGGCCCGCTGGTCGTCGCCTGCGACGTCGCGCGCTTCGGCAGGGACAACACGGTGGTGATGACTCGACAGGGACAGCACGCGCGCATCGTGCATCGCAGAAGGGGCAACGACACGATGGCCACGTCCAACTACCTCAAGGACTACTGCGAGCAACACCCGGTCAGCGCGCTGGTCGTGGACGAGCCGGGCGTGGGATCGGGCGTTGTCGACAGGCTGCGCGAAATTGGCCTCGGCAACACCCGCCTCGTCAGATTCAACGGCGGAGCGTCCCCGCGCAACAAGTCACGGTTCGCCAACCTCAACGCCGAGGTGTGGTGGCGGATGCGGGAGTGCTACCTGGCCGAGACGCTGGACACCGACGACGACCAGGCGCTGATAGAGCAGGTGTCGAGCCGCGGGTGGGACGTCGACGAGAAGGGCAGAATACGCCTGCAAAGCAAAAAGGACCTGGCGCGCTCGCCCGACGAGGCGGACGCGCTGGCGATGACGTTCGCGGCCGAAGGCGGCGGCGTCCAGATCTGGACGTAGCCCAACTGTATCAGGAGGTACGACACATGAAACTCTGGACAACCCTTGCCAATGCACTGCCCCGATTCAACCGCCGCGAGCGCGCGATTCGCATGGCTCGCCCCCAGCCAGAAATCTGGGAGCAGGGCCTGGGACTGCCGCCCTCCTGGGCGCCCGCCACATACGGCGAGTATTACCCGCGCTCGGCGCTGGTCTACTCCGCCATCCGCGTGCGGCAGGACGCGATCGTCCGCGCGCCGCTCAGGGTCTACCGGCGCGGCGGCACAGGCGATCCGGCGGCGAGGGAGCGCGCGGCGCTGCTGGTGGGGCCAGATCACCCAGCGCAGCGGCTGCTCGACAGACCCAACCCGTTCTGGACGCGCGGCGACCTGTGGCGCGCCACCGAGACCTCGCTGGGGCTGTGGGGCGCCGCCTTCTGGGGGCTGGAGCGCAGGGACGGTGAGGTGGTCGAGATATGGCCGCTCCGCTCCGACAGGATGCGCGTGGTCCCCGACGATGCGGCCTACGTGAAGGGCTTCGTCTACGTTGGGGCTGGGCACACGCTCGTGCCCTACGTCGCCGAGGACGTGGTCTGGATACGCCACTTCAATCCCCTGGACGAGCTCGCCGGCCTCTCGCCCATGGCGCCGCTGCGACTTTCCGCCGACATGGGCATAGAGGCGCTGCGGGCCAACCGCAACAACCTGAGCAACGACAGCACCCCCGGCATGATAATCGAGACGATGGACACGCCCACCGACTACGAGCTGAAGGAGTTCTACGAACGCTGGGAGGCGCGCTACCAGGGCGTCGACCGGGTGCGGCGTCCGGCGCTGCTGGGCAGCGGCATGAGGGCAACCAACCTGGGCTTCAGCCCCAAAGACATGGAGTACATCCAGAGCCTGCGTTGGAGCCTGGAGGACGTCTGCCGCGTGTTCGGCGTTCCCAAGGCCATGCTGGGAGACACCGAGCGCATAGCCTTCTCCAACTTCCGCACGGCGCGGCGAGTCTTCTGGGAGGACACCATCCTGCCGCAGCTCACCTTCTACCAGGAGGCGCTCCGGCAGTGGTTGCTGCCCAACTTCGGCGACCCGTCCCTGCTGGCCGAGTTCGACGTCTCCGAAATCGACGCGCTCAGGGAGTCCGAGAACGACCGCGCCGAGCGGCGACGCAAGTACGTAGCCAGCGGCATCATGACCATCAACGAGGTCCGCGAGGAGATGAACCTCGCCCCCGTAAGCTGGGGCAACGGCCCGTCCTGAGCGGTCCCAAACACCGATGTTGACGCGCCCGTCTGCCTTGACGCTCACGCCGTTCCTTTGCTATATTCCGCAAAATTTAGGCCGTGCTTATCGAAGAGGGGGCGCCGAATTGAAAGAGCTCAAGCGTGCGTACGGTTTCGACGAGGTAGCGATAGCCCCAGGTAGCGTAACTCTAAACCCCGAACTTACGAACACTGAGTTTTCTGTAGACGGCATCACACTTCCCATCCCGGTGCTCGGCTCGGCCATGGACGCGGTTTCCTCGCCCAGTTTCGCGGCCAGGATGCAGGACCAGGGCGGACTCGCGGTGATGAACCTGGAGGGAGTGCAGACTCGATACGATGACCCCGACGGGGTGATCGCCGAGATTGTGAAGACCTCGCAGGACGAGGTCACCGCTCGACTGCAAAAGGTGTACTCCGCCCCCATCAAGGACGAGCTGGTTGGGGAGCGGGTAGAAGAGACCAAGAACAACGGCGCCAAGTGCGCCGTTTCTGTTACCCCCGCCAGCGCCAAGCGCCTGGTCCCGCTGGCCGCCGAGGCCGGCGCGGACGTGATAGTGGTCCAGAGCACCGTCACCACCGCGCGCCACATATCCCGCAGCGCGCGCGGGCTGCGTTTCCCCGAGTTGCTGGAGATGGTCAACGTGCCCGTGCTGGTGGGCAACTGCGTCTCCCACGACGTGGCCCTCGAGCTCATGGAAACCGGCATTCACGGCGTGCTCGTGGGCGTAGGCCCCGGCGCGGCGTGCACCACCCGCGAGGTCACCGGCGTCGGAGTCCCCCAGGTGACGGCCACGCTCGACTGCGCCGCCGCCAGGGAGGAGTACTTCGACCGCACCGGCAGGTACGTCCCCATCATAACGGACGGCGGAATCCGAACCGGCGGCGACCTTTGCAAGGCGCTCGCCTGCGGTGCCGACGCGGTCATGCTCGGCACCCCGCTCGCACAGGCCGAGGAGGCTCCCGGCGCCGGCCACAACTGGGGCATGGCGAATCCCCACCCCGCCCTCCCCAGGGGCACTCGCGTAAACGTCGGCGTGAAAGGAACGCTGCAACAGCTCTTCTTCGGCCCCACGTCGAGGACGGACGGCACCCAGAACCTCATCGGCGCGCTCGAAGTCTGCATGGGCATGATCGGCGCGGAGACCATCCGCGACATGCACCACAACGCCGAGGTCATGGTCGCCCCGTCCATCAAGACCGAGGGCAAGCACCTCCAACTCGGCTTCGAGTAAGCCTCCCGAGGCGACGACATGACCAGCAAGACATACCTATCCAAGGTCGCCTCCGATACCCTGGAGCGGTTCCCCGACTTCCCGCCGCGAGACGACATGCAAAACCCCATCCACTTAGGCAGGCCAGCCATACTTGCGGCCCTGGATTTCCACTTTGGCGGCTCGGAGACAACACTCGTTCTGGGAGAGGTTCCCGTCGCCATGAATGTGGAGCAAACACGGGCCGGAGTGAGAATTCCCGACCTGATCATAGCCTTCGACGTGGATGTTCCCAGCCTCATCGACCGCAACGGGTACGCTATCAATCTTGTGGGCAAGCCGCCGGACTTCGTGCTCGAGGTGGCGTCGCCGACCACAGGGAGACGCGACTACACCGAGAAACGGCGGGACTACGAACGCCTCGATATCCCTGAGTACTGGAGATTCGACGGAACCGGCGGGGAGTACCACGACGCCCCGCTGGCCGGAGACCGGTTGGAGGATGGCCGCTACCAGCCCATCGAGATCGAGTGGTCCTCGCAAAACACAGGGCGTGGCTACAGCGAGGTGCTGGGGCTTTACCTGTGCTGGGAGGAAGGCCGGCTGCGCTTCTACGACCCGAAGGCGGACCGCTACCTGCCCACCTACCACGAAACGACTGAACGTGCCGAACAGGAAGCGCGACGCGCCGAACAGGCGGAGGAGGAAGTACGCAGGCTGCGGCAGCGTCTTCGGGACCTGGGCGAGGAGTGCCCCCGCTGACCCGGGCCTGCTATCTACCTGCCTGTTCCACCCCCTAGCCCGCGTACACGCACACCACCCGCGGCAGACCCAGCGCGTCCTCGCGGTGTGTTACGCGCGCTCCGGGAAAACCGAGCCGCGCCATCCCCTGCACCTCGTCTAGCTGCTCCGGCCCAATCTCCACGAACAGCGCCCCTCCGGCGTTAAGGCGCGGCGGCGCGTCCGCGAGCAGCCGCCGCACCACCGCCAGCCCGTCCGCGCCCCCGTCTAGCGCGCGGGCCGGCTCGCGTCTCACCTCGCGCGGGAGAACCGCCATGTCGGCGCTGCGGATGTAAGGCGGATTGGAAACGATCACGTCCACGGACGCGTCCAGCGGCGCCAGCAGGTCGCCGCAGGCCAGCCCGACGCGGCCCTCCACGCCGTGACGCCGCCGGTTCGCGTCCGCCACTTCCAGCGCATCCGCGTCGACGTCGATGGCCGTCACCGTTGCGTGAGGAACGCGAGCGGCCACCGCGACCGCAATCGCGCCGCTGCCGGTGCCCACGTCGGCCACGCTCACGGTGCCGGCGTCTCCCAGGGCGGCGCAGTGCTCGATGGCGCAGTCCACCAGTGTCTCGGTCTCCTGGCGCGGAATCAGCACCCGCCCGTCCACGCGGAAGTCCAACCCATAGAACTCTCTGTGCCCGGTGACGTACGCGAGCGGCTCGCCCTCCTCGCGGCGTCGGACGAACGCCATGGCCGCGGTCCGGCTTTCGGGGGACACGGCGTCTGAGAGCGAGGCGAAATAACCGGCGCGGTCCATGCCGAGAGCGTGCCGGACCAGCACCTCCGCCTCCAGGCGGGCGTCGGGGATGCCGCTCGCCTCGAGCGCGCGAGTAAGCCGAGCGTGAAGCTCGCCAACCGTCAGAGGCTCACCTGCTCCAACCTCTGGGCCTGCTCCCGATCGGACAGCGCGCGAACAAAGTCGTCGATACTGCCCTCAAGCACGGACTCCAGGTTGTAGGTGGTGAGCGCCACGCGGTGGTCGGTGACCCGGTTCTGCGGGTAGTTGTAGGTGCGAACGCGCTCCGAGCGGTCGCCCGACCCTACCTGCGAGCGGCGGGACGCGCTGACCTCCTGCTGCTGGCGCTGCTGCTCCCGTGCGAACAGCCGGGACCTCAGCACCGACATGGCCTTTTCCTTGTTCTTGAACTGGGAGCGCTCGTCCTGGCACGTGGCGACTATGCCCGTAGGCCGGTGGGTGATGCGCACCGCGGTCGCCACCTTCTGCACGTTCTGCCCGCCGTGGCCGCTGGCGTGAAAGATATCGATGTCCAGGTCCTCGGCGCGGACGTCCACGTCGATCTCCTCCGCCTCGGGCAGCACTGCCACGGTCGCCGCGGAAGTGTGCAGCCGCCCGCCCGACTCGGTCACCGGGATGCGCTGCACGCGGTGGGTGCCGCTCTCGTGCTTCAGGCGGCTGAAGGCGCTGTCGCCGCGCACGAGGAACACGATCTCCTTGATTGCGCCCAGGCCGGTCTCGTTGGCGTCCATCACCTCGATGCGCCAGCCGTTCCTCTGCGCGTAGCGCGAGTACATGCGATACAGCTCCGCCGCGAACAGCCCGGCCTCCTCGCCGCCCGTGCCCGCGCGAATCTCCATCATCACGTTCTTCTCATCGTTCGGGTCGGTAGGCAGAAGCGCCATCTGTAGCTCGAGCTCCGTGCTCGCCATGCGGCTTTCCAGCTCCGCCAGCTCCTCGCGGGCGAGCTCCGCCAGTTCGGGATCGGGGTCGTCGCGCAGCATCTCGCGAACGCCCGCTAGCTCCTCCGCCAGGCTGCGGTGCTCGCGCGACAACGTGACCAGATTGCGAATTGACGCCTGCTCTTTCGCCAGGCTCTGAATGCGCGTGTAGTCCGTCGAAATCGCCGGGTCGGCGAGCAGGCGGTCGATCTCCTCGTAGCGCGCCTCTACGGCCGCGAGCGTGTCTCTCATGCCGGGCTACCCCGCCTGGCGTCGTCCGCCGTGGGCGCGTCCTTGCCGGCCAGCGCCTCGACCAGGCCGTTGGCCGCATCTATGGTGCGCTGTTCGCTCTTCACCAGGTCGCGAAGCTGCACCACGCCCTGGGCCAGCTCGTCGTCGCCGATTATGATCGCGTGGGTGGCGCCGGTGGTGTTCGCGTATCTCATCTGGCTGCGCAGCCCGCGACCGGCCGGGCCGACCGTAGCTGCCACGCCGTCCCGCCGGAGTTCGGAGGCGATTCGTACCGCCTCTCGCTTGGCGGCGTCGCCTATGTGCGCAACCAGCACCTGCGTGTCCGCCTCCCGCGGTACGCGGATTCCCTGGCGCTTGAGGTTCTCGATTACACGCTCGATGCCCATGCCGTAGCCCACGCCGGGGGTGGGCCTGCCGCCGATCTCCTCGATCAGGCCGTCGTAGCGCCCGCCGCCGAACAGGGTGTTCATGCGTCCCTCGACCGGCGGCGTGACCTCGAACACCGTGCGCGTGTAGTAGTCGAACCCGCGAACCAGGCGGTGGTCCACCTCGCCCTCGATGCCCACCTGGCGCAGGTAGTCGAGCAGGTCGCGCCAGTGACTGTGGCAGTCGTCGCAAAGGTGGTCGGCGCTGTGCGGCGCTTCCTCGATCACCGGCTGGCAGCCGTCCTGCTTGCAGTCCAACAGCCTGAGGGGGTTGCGGTCCAGCCTGCGGCGGCAGTCGTCGCACAGCCTGTCCGCGTGCGGCGCGTAGTGCTCGCGCAGCCGCTGCACGTACTGGGGCCGGCACGCCGGGTCGCCGATGGAGTTTACGCTAAGAGAAAGGTCGCGAAGCCCCAGTGACTCCAGGAACCGCCAGCCCAGCTCGATTATCTCGGCGTCGATGGAAGCGTCGCCGTCGCCATAGGCCTCGATGCCGAACTGGTGATGCTGGCGATACCTGCCGGACTGCGGACGCTCGTAACGAAACACGGGGCAGAGGTAGAAAAGGCGCACCGGCTGAGGCAGGTTATGCATCCCGTGCTCCAGGTATGCCCTGCACACCGGAGCGGTGCCTTCGGGACGGAGCGTCAGCGTGTCGCCGCCCCTGTCCTCGAAGGTGTAGGTCTCCTTCTCCACGATGTCGGTGACCTCGCCGATGCCCCGCACGAACAGCCGCGCGTCCTCGAACATGGGCGTGTCTATGCGCCGGTATCCGAAGCTGTGCGCCACCTGCTGCGCCCTGTCCTGGAAGTAGCGCCAGTAGGGTTGATCGTCCGGCAGGATGTCCGAGGTGCCGCGGGGGGCCTGGAACATCATACGAATAGCTGCTCCAGCAGCGCGCGGGCGTCCTCACGCTCGAGGGGCCGCGGCAGAACGGTCGTCCGCTCCCAGCGAATGTTGTCCAGCAGGGTGTCCATGTCGTCGGGACTGACGCCGAGCGCGGATATCTTCGTCTTCAGGCCGCAGCGGCTCATAATCTGGTCGATTCGGGCCGTCGCCGCGTCCAGGTCTTCCACACGAAGCGCGGCGAAGAGTGCCGGGAGCTTGTGCTCTATGGCGGGCGCGTTCCACCTCAGGAACGTCGAGAGCGTAACGCCCACGGCCTGGCCGTGCTCGGCGCCCCAGTACAGCGTGAGCGGACTGCCCACTGCGTGGCACACGTTCGGGTGGCTGTTGGAGTAGGCGATGCCCGACATCGTGGCCGCGAGCGAGCACGCGGTGCGCGAATCCAGGTCGCCCTGCAGGCAGGAGCGCTCCAGGTTCACGGCGTAGTCGGCGATCACTCTCAGGCAGATTGCGTCGGAAATCGGCTCGGACTCCAGCGACCAATAGGACTCGAACGCGCTGGTAAAGGCGTCCATGCCGGACGCCGCGGCCAGCCTCTTGGACATGCTCATGGTGAGCTGGGGATCGACCACGGCCACTGTGGGGAACATGAGCGGGCTGCTGAGTCCCAGAGAGCGTTTGCCCTCCATGTCCCAGACCGCGGCGCCGGAAGTCACCTCGCTGCTGCTGCCGGACGTGGTGGGAGCCGCCACGAATGGCAAGCCCCGTCCGCGTATGGAGCGCTTGCGATCGATATAGTCCATCGCGGGACCCTCGTGGGGCGTGAGGATTGCGACGATCTTGGCGAGGTCCATGGCGCTGCCGCCGCCCACGGCCACCACGACGTCGGACCCGGACTCGCGGCACCTGGCGAGGGCGTCGTCAACCGCCTCCGGCGACGGGAACGGCGGCGTTTCGTCGAAGAGCGTAATGCGGGACAGCCCGATGTCGCCTATGATCCGTTGAAGAACGCCGCGGGCGCGCAGGCTGTGGCGTCCGGTCACCAGGAACACGCGCGAATCGCTCCCCGCCACGCTGTCGACCACCGTCTTGAGGTCGCCGAGCCTGCCGTTGCCAAATATCACCCTGGTGGAATTGAGCCAGGTGAAGTTTTGCTCGCCTGGATTCGGCATGGCGGCCCTCCTCGCAATCAATTGTGCGAGAACATTCTAGCATAAAACTTCAAGGCGCGCTTTAGTGCCCCTCGCCCGTAACCGGATCGATTACCAGAACGCGGCCGCCGACGCTGAGCCCGAGCATGTCCCGGACTTCGACCATCGCGCGCAGAGCCTGCTCGCGAGTACCCCATCCCACCGAATGCATGATGCCGAGAAGGTCCCGCCCCAGCTCGCACACGGCGGGACTGCGCGCCTCGTAGAGCCTGGACAGCGGCCTCCAGTCCTCGGGCGGCAGGTCCATGTTCAGCTCGCAGTACCGTATGGCCCAGGTGTAGTACCACGGCGTGCCGCTCGCGGGCGGCGGGCTGTGCCGCACGCCGTTCATCGCGCCCCTCGACATGCGCTCCTGGATAGCCCGCTTGGTGAAGCCCAGTGGCAGGAGCAGCGCGTCCACCGCCGGGTGTATAACCATCTCCTCGATGTCGCCGCCGATGCGCGCCTCCGGCGACAGCGGACCGTAGCCGCGTCCCCGCGCGGTGTACGGGAAGCCGCGGCTGCGCAGCAGAATGTGCGTAAGCTCGTGCGCCGCGTGGTACGCCAGGTCGTCGTCCGGCAGCTTCGTCCACTCCGGCACAGCCGGCGCGGTCAGGTCGGCGCCGAGGGAGCCGAACACCGCGCTGTGCCCTTCCTCGACCAGCTCCGGGGCGATGCCGGCCTCCTCGCCGTACAGCTCCCAGAAACTGCCGAACGGCTCGACAAGCTCCCTGCCCAGCGTCTTCATTTGTCCCAATTCCTCGACACGCTCACCTACCTCCGTCGTCCGGACCCCATTCTCAACATGCCAAGCACCTCTACTATCGGATACGGCTCGTGCGCACCGGCGCCTGGCCGGCGGGAGAACATTATCAGCACAGCGCCGGCGAGCGCGCAGAATGCGAACGAGATGAAGGGGATAAAGTAAGAACCGGTCACGTCGAACACGTAGCCGGCGTACAGCGGCGTGATCACCATGATGATGCTGGTGGGAAGCTGCGATATGCCCATTATGGTGGCGAACGCCTTGCGTCCGAAGTAGTCGCCGCGTATCGACGTGAGCAACGGACCGCGCCCTCCGAAGGCGATGCCCCACAGCAACGCGAAGAGGTAGGCCACAAGGACATTTTCAGCGAAGGCGATCACCACCAGCGCAGCGGACTGTGTGAGCAGGAACAGGCATATCAGCGGGGGCTTGGACATTCGGTCGGCGACGTATCCTGAGAGAAACTGCATTGGCAGTGCGATAAGCGTGTAGGCGAACAGTACGAAGCCGGCGCCGGTGAGCGACATTCCCATGTCCACGAGCTTGGGTGACAAGTGCACCGAGAGCGCCACCAGCGAGAGCGTGGACGACATGTGCGTTATGGTAATCACCCAGAAGGCCGGCGTCTTGAGCGCCTGCCACGCGGTGTACTCCGGCTCTTCGTCCGCCTCCGCCTCGGACGCGGCTGCCGCCCCGCCCTCCTGCCCGTCCGTCGTCGTCCGACGGGGCGGGTCGCCGTCCGGCCTCATCCCGTAGTCCTCCGGCCGGTTGCGCATCGCCAGCGCGACCGGTGCCACGATGGCCAAGACCAGCGCGCCCACAACCATCATGGACGGACGAAAGCCCTGGTGGTCGATGAAGAAGGCCAGCACCGGCACCAGATAACCGCCAAAGTGAATCCCCGACATGGCGGTCGCCATGGCGAAAGAGCGCTGGCGGGAGAACCAGTTGTTGACCATGGACATCATAGTGAGCCAGCCGCCCAGACTGGAGCCGATGGTGATGACGCCCATGGCGAGGTAGTACTGCACGACGGCGGGGAATGGGAGGGCATCCAGCAGCACGATGCCCTCACGAAGCTGGGACAGCAGCAGAAATCCCCCGCCCATCATGGTGAATCCGATGACGAACATGGTCCGGTTGCCGAACCGGTCGATAAGGTAACCCTCTATCGGGCCGATGGCCGCGCTCTGAATGCGCGAGAATGCGAAGCCGCCGGAGAGCAGCGTGCGGCTCCAGCCGAACTCCCGGTTGAGCGCGACGAAGTAGGTTCCCGTGCTCTGGAACACGGTGAGCGACATGAGGGTAAGCATGAGGCTGGCGACGCCTACGAGGTACCAGCCGTAGAAGACGCCGCGCAGAGCGCCAAAGACGCCGCGTGGACCGGTGGGGCGAACCCGCATAGGGGGAAGCCGCAATCGCATGGCGGAAAGTGTACCAAATTGCGGCGCGCGCCCATAACCCCACTTTGCGCCGTTTGACCGGCATCAGGGTTGGTTGTACCATTAGCTAAGTTCACTTACGAGGAGTTGGCGATGGTAATCGTGAACGTCCACGAAGCGAAGACCAACCTGTCCCGCCTGCTGAAACGGGCCGAGGCGGGCGAGGACGTCGTAATCGCACGCAACGGCAAGCCCGTCGCGCGGCTCACGCCCGTCCGAAAACAAGGCGAGCGCCAGCCGGGCTCGTGGAAGGGCCGGGTCGAACTAGACCCCGCGGTATTCGATGACAGCTTCTTCTTCGACCCCCTCCCCGAAGAGGAGTTGGACATGTGGGAAGGAAGCCAAAAGAATCGGGCCACCTATCCCGTCTAAAGCGGGAAGAGCGCGAAGTGGCTCTTATCAGCGGCCCATTAATAGCGAGAGCAATTATAGCACAGTTGAGCCAAAAAGAGCGGGCCACCTATCCCGTCAAGAAGCGGGAAGAGCGCAAAGTGGCTCTTATCGGCAGCCCCGAAAACCAAGAGTAATCAT
Source organism: Dehalococcoidia bacterium (assembly GCA_965203135.1). Lineage (GTDB taxonomy): Bacteria > Chloroflexota > Dehalococcoidia > Lucifugimonadales > CATOSD01 > CATOSD01. The sequence continues at coordinate 665,044 of CBDBBO010000001.1, forward strand.
AGCACAAGCGGCTCTTGGCAATCACCCCCTCTGAAAGATTCATGGTCGTGTCTTCGCCTGACTGACGTTCCTATGGGCTATACTGTTAGCTAAGTTCACTTTCGAGGAGTCGGGCGATGGTAATCGTGAACGTCCACGAAGCGAAGACGAACCTGTCCCGCCTGCTGAAACGGGCCGAGGCGGGCGAGGACGTCGTAATCGCACGCAACGGAAAGCCCGTCGCACGGCTCACGCCGGTCCGAAAACAGGGCGAGCGGCAGCCTGGATCCATAGATGGCCTCTTCACCGTACCCGACAGCTTCTTTGACCCCCTTCCCGAGGAAGAGTTGGCGTTGTGGGAGGGAAGTGCGTAACGCGTGTGCCTTCTACTGGACACCCACGCGTCCATCTGGTGGTTCCCCGGGCGCGGACGCCTATCGGCATCCGCCTTTACTGTTTCTCGACGGCCAGCTCCAATTTCGTGCAAAACTGCATCCCGCCTTCTGGTAGAAACCTAAGAGGCCCCGCCGATTGTCCGACGGGGCCTCTCTTTGAAGGGACAGTTAGATCAGAGTAGTGGTTACGCCTTGGAAGTGACCACATCCTTGTTGATGGGGTTGTGAGGTATGTCGAAGGGGATGTCCCCAGTGTCAAGCGGGTCCGAAGGTGGGAGGTTCTTCTGGTGCTCCAGCGCCTCCTTTATCGTGGGGAAGTCGATTGTCCCCGTGTCGAGATCGTCGCTCAGCGGACGACCGGCTTCTTTCTTCTCATCCATTCGAACCCTCCCATCCTGGTTATCACGGCCACATCTATTGGGCCACCAACTCCTGGTCCGTTGTGATGCCCATTTGTTGTGCGATGGCCGTCATACTGATTAGAGATGTGGCAAAGTCTATACAATCCTGTAGGGAAAACAAAGAGAATGGCGCACCTCGATGAAGTTGTCTGAGGTCTTCGCGCAGTGCATCGCGTTGAGGTCTGGTGGTCAGCCCAACGTGTTTGCTTACAATGGCAATCAACATGGGGTCGTAGCCAAACATGATGCGACGAATGACATTTGACTGACCTCCCCAAGACATACCAAATTGGGCTAAGCGGCGTATTGGGTCTGGATCGTCAGGAATTGAGAATCCGAATATCGAGCCATATGGAGCGTCAGGGTCGTAGCCTGCCACCAAGAAACTTGTCGCCTCTTCCGGGTCCGAACCAGCGTTCTCCCAATGCTTGTAGAACACTTCGCTCAGTATCATTGCATATTGATTGACTGTAAAAGGTGCTGGAGGCGGTTTCATTTCAATTTCGGTCAACCAACTTTGAACAGGTCTGCCACCTATTGTGCTGCTACCGAAAATCAGCCCACCAACCCAATTGTGATCCTTACCCAAACTAAAGACCTTCTGAGCGTTGTCAAGGTGTTCAGGCCACCCAGGTGATGATGGGAGCGTTGCTCGGCTATCTGCTGCAAGCACTATACCTTCGGGACAGTTCACTGCGATGACGAGAGACATGGGGCTTCCTCTTCCAATCTGTCTTTATTGGAGCTTACCACATAACGTGGATTGCGAGCTTCAGTTGGAGGGGACAAAAGCAAAATGCGGGGTACAGCATAAGGCCGTATCGCACGACTCTAGAGACGCCAGCAGACACAGGAAGCGCCTCAACGTCAGTACCGCGCATTCGTAACCGACGCCCCCCGGACGCCCCAGCGCACGCCACGACCACATTCCCTCGCCCGCCCCCAGCCTATCCACTCCCCCACCTCTCGAAAAAGCGTCACTTTCCCGCGCCATCCGTTCCCAGTCGTGTCTCACCCATTCTCACCCACGTCCCACCAGTTCTCATTCGTGCGCAATTTCTTCCCACATTCCGCCCTGGTCCCGCGATTTCGCCAACGCCCTTGATTCCGCCGCACATCCGTGCTACCCTCGCACGTGCGAGGGACCGACCCCGCGACGCGGCAACCCTGCTCCCAATGGCGGACATACGCCCCGGGCATCCGTAAGGGCGCTCGCTGTGGGCGCCTGACAGCGGCGAAGACACGGCCGGTCGGCCCGTCCGCCCTCTGTCCTACTCTGTCACGCGGTGCCATATTCGTGGCACAGAATCGCACATTCGGCAGTACGGAACTTGGCACTACCACCGGCGCTCCCAGCTACGAAAACAACTGAATGTCGCAGAATCGAACAGATTTCGCCTTCCTGCCTCCGCGTGATTGCTGAAACCCAGCGCAGCCGGCAAAATCACGCGGGCTCAGAGGTCCCCGCGTGGTGTGAGGCGCGCGCGTATTATGCTATCATTCGGCCACTGGCCACGACGGCGCCGGCCGTCCTGCCGCGAGCACGCGCGAACGGCGGAGGTGCCCCGAATCCAACGCCACGGAGACCCGCAATGACCACAGTCCAGTCCAGGCAAGACACCAAGCTCATGGCGCACCTGCTGCGCCGCGCGGGATTTGGCGCGACACCCGACGAGCTGGACCGCGCCATGAGCATGGGCTACGAGGCGACGCTCGAAGAGCTGCTCGATCCCGTCTCCGACGACGAACTGCCCAACGACCTAATCCGCAGGTACCACGTCGACCAGTCCGACCTGCGCTCAGGTCCCGCCGCCGCCGCGCTCTGGGTCTACCGCATGGTCAAGACCGAGGCGCCCCTGCGCGAGAAGATGTGCCTGCTGTGGCATCGCGTCTTCGCCACCGGCGCCACCAAGCTCATCCAGGCGCGCGTGGTGACGTCGCAGATCGATATGTTCAGGCAGCACGGCATGGGCAGGTTCGACAATCTGCTCATCGAGCTATCGCGCGACCCCGCCATGATCATGTGGCTCGACAACCAGGACAACCACGCGGCGTCGATCAACGAGAACTACGGCCGGGAGATCCTGGAGCTGTTCTCGATGGGCGTCGGCAACTACACCGAGGACGACATCAAGGAGTGCGCCCGCGCCTTTACCGGCTGGAGCGTGGTCAATCCCGACTACATGTCCATCAAGATGCGCAACAACACCGCGCGGCCCTACGGCTACATCTCCTGGCAGTTCGAGTACAACGACGACGACCACGACCACGGCGAGAAGACGCTGCTGGGCGAGACCGGCGACTTCAACGGCGAGGACGCCGTCGCCATCATCTGCAGGCAGGAGGCAACCGCCCGCTTCATCGCCCGCCACCTGTACCACTTCTTCGTCGCCGACGAGCTGCCGGTGCCGCAGTGGCCGCACACGCCGCCGCGAGACCCCGAGGCCATCGACGCGCTGGTACAAGCCTACTTCGACTCGGGCTACAGCATCAAGGCCATGCTGCGGGCGCTATTCACGTCCGACTTCTTCAAGTCCGAGGCGTCCCGCTTCGCCAGGATAAAGAGCCCCGCCGAGATGGTGATCGGCACGCTCCGGCTCGCCGGCGGCGTCGAGCTGCCATCCCAGGACACCTACGCTGCCGCGGGCGCCTGCTCCAACATGGGCCAGGGCCTGCTCGCCCCGCCCAGCGTGGAGGGCTGGCAGGGCGGCAGCGAGTGGATAAACACCGGCTCCTACGTGCAGAGGGTCAACTTCGCCAGCAAGATGCTCAACGACCCACACCGCCCCGGCGTGAAGGCCGTCATCGAACGCGTGGCCCAGTCCGCCGGCGATGAACCTACGCCGGAGGGTCTCGTGAACGCCTGCCTGGACGTCCTCGGCCCGCTGGATGTGCTCGACAGCACCCACGCCGGCCTCGTCGACTTCGCCGCGAACAGAGCCGCCTCCGAGGGCAGCGTATGCTTCGCCTGCAACCCCGAACACGCGGCTGAAGTGGTCGCGGCGCTCATTTCCATCATCGTCGCCACCCAGGAATACCAGATGGCGTAGTCTCCCGAAAGTCCCTTCCCCCTCGCAGGGGGAAGGTTAGGATGGGGGTGAGGAGAAAGACCCAGATGACCACCGCAACACACTTCAACCTGAAGTACACCACCAACGTCGGCTTCTGCGCCGACCAGGGCGGCCGCGGCTTCATGATGCCAACCGCCATGGCCATTCGCGGCGACGGGCGCATCTTCGTCGCCAGCCGCAGCAACACCACCGCGCTCGAAATCGTCGGCATACAGATGGTCAGCCGCGGCCACGACTACTACGGCCAGATCGGCAACTACGGCAGAGAGCCGGGCAACATGGTCTGGCCCTCCGCGCTCGCGCTTGACCGCGACGACAATCTGTATCTGGCAGACGACAACCTGCATCGCATAACGGTGTTCGATCCCAACGGCGGACTGCTTGCCACATGGGGCGAGCACGGGAGCGGCGACGGCGAGCTGAACGGCCCGTCCGGCCTGCTTTTCGACGCCGACGACAACCTGCTCGTGGTCGACCACCGCAACCACCGCGTGCAGAAGTTCACCCCCGACGGCGAGTTCATCTCCAGTTGGGGCGAGCACGGCGACGGCCCCGGCCAGTTCAACCTGCCCTGGGGCATCTGCCAGGACTCCGACGGCAACGTATACGTTGCCGACTGGCGCAACGACCGCGTGCAGAAGTTCACCCCCGACGGCGAGTTTCTCGCCAGCTACGGCGAAACGGGCGCCGATGACGGCCAGCTCAGCCGGCCCTCCGGCGTGGCCGTCGACTCCGATGGCAACGTATACGTTGCCGACTGGGGGAACCAGCGCGTGCAGGTGTTCGACCCCGAAGGCCGCTTCCTGTGCAAGCTGCGCGGCGAGGCGACGCCCAATCCCTGGGCGCTGGAATACCTGGAGGCGCAGGCCGACGAACACAGGGCGCGCGAGAAGTTCGTGCCGGTGTTCGAGGTCGATTCCGATGACGTCCACGAGATCTCCGCGCGCATCGAACCCTACTTCTGGGACCCGGTCGACGTGGTGGTAGACACCGAAAACAGGGCCTACGTGCTCGAAACGCTCAGGCACCGCTTCCAGGTATACGAGAGAGCTTAACGGGCAGCAGCAAAGACGAAACCAAAACTACCGATAGGAGATGGTCCAGATGGCTGAAGGCAGAAAGCGCAAGCTGGTGGTGGTGCAACTCTCAGGCGGCAACGACTACCTGAACTGCGTCGTCCCCTACAACGACCCCCGATACATCGACAGCCGCCAAAACGTCCGCATCACCGAGGACAGGGTGATTCCCCTGGACAACGGCTACGGGCTGAACCCGGCCATGCAGCCGATCAAGGACCTGTACGACCGGGGCAAGGTGGGCATCATCCACGGCGTCGGCTACCCCGAACCCAACCGGTCGCACTTCCGGTCGATGGACATCTGGCACACCGCCGAACCCACCAGGGTGGGCGACGAGGGCTGGCTGGGCAACGCCATCCGCCAGATGCACCCGGACGGCGACAACGTGGTGGCCGCGGTGAACTTCGGCGCCGGCCTGCCCAGGGCGCTGGTCGCCAAGGGCGCGCCGGTGGCGTCAGTCACCGACCTCGCGACCTACGGCCTGATGAACCACTTCGGCGAAGACGAACAGCGCAACGCCGCGCTGGACACCTTCCGCAACATGTACTCGCAGGCCATCGGCAGCGGCCCGGTGATGGACTTCCTCAGCCAGACCGGACTGGACGCCCTGCGCGGCGCGGACATCCTCAGCACGGTAACGGAGTCCTACTCGTCGGACGTGGAATACGCGACCAACTCGTTCGCCAAGAGCATGAAGGGCGCCGCCCAGGTGCTCCAGGCCGACGTGGGAACGCGCATCTGCTACACCCAGCACGGCAGCTTCGATGCCCACACCAACGGCATCAACCTGCAGGAGGGCCTGCTGCGCGACGTGTCCGGCGGCATCTACGACTTCTACACCGACATGAATGAGCACGACAAGAGCGAGGACGTGCTCATGCTCGTGTTCTCGGAGTTCGGGCGCCGCGTCAGGGACAACGGCAACGGCACCGACCACGGCTCAGGCGGCGTGGCGTTCGTCATCGGCGACGGCGTGGCCGGCGGCCACTACAGCGAGTACCCCTCGCTGGACGCCGACAAACTCGTGGAGGGCGACCTCGCCTTCAACCTCGACTTCCGCAGCATCTACACCGAGATACTGGAAGGCTGGCTCGAGGTCGACGCCCGGCCCGTAGTCAAGGGCGAGTACGAGCGCGTAGGCTTCCTCCGCGACTGAGAGTCTCCGAAAGGCGAACCTACTCGAACATCTCCCTGACCGGCATCCGCCATCCGGGCACGATGTCGCCAACTTCCAGCGTGTCGCCCTCGGTCAATTCAACCGTGTCAGTGGACGAACGGTAAACTCTTGCCGTTCGCCTGCGCGGGTCGATGACAACGACCGCGATAGTTCCCGCCGCCAGGTAGTCCGCCACCTTTTCCTCTACCTCAGTGTAGCGATCGTTCGGCGAAATAACCTCAAAAGCGATGTCGGGCGGGCCGGGGAAGAAACCCTGCGTACCAGCAGCTGCGTCAACCCGCGCTTGCCGAACGAATCCTACGTCTGGAGCGCGCACATGGTCGGGGTCTGACTCTAGTACGAACCCACCCTCGGCGACATAGACCTTGCCAAGTCTGTTCGCCTTTACGTGCGCGCCAAAATGAATGGCTACCTCGCCTGCGATTCCTGAGTGTGGGTGGCCGGATGGCGGCATCTTCCTAAGTTCCCCTCTCACCAACTCGTAGCGGAAGCCGTCGTCCGCCATCTCCAGCAGTTCGTCTGCCGTCACCAGTTGTTCGGTCGTGGCCACGGCGCACCTCCTCCGGTCGCCTATGCGCTACAGTCCGCGGCGGGCGGCTACTCCACCTCCACCGTCGCGGACCCGTCCTCTATCTTGATGCTGGTGCCGTACTTGGACGACATGTCGCGCATCCCCTCCAGCACCAGCTCCGCGATCTCGCCCTCCGCCAGCAGCGGGCGGCCGCGCGAGCCGCGCGAGCGCAGGAACCCCAGGTCCAGCGGGATCAGCTCGATGCTCGCCAGCTTGTGCTCCTGGAACTTCACCCGCGCCATGGTGCTGCGCCACTGCAGCGGATCGGCCGGCATACCCTTCGTGTCCAGCGCGGACCGGGCGTCGTAGAAGTCCGCGGGCACGGCATCCCAGTTGAGCCCCTGACGCAGGTAGTTGTCCTGGGGCATGAGCTCCACGGTGTCGTTCTGCATCACGAAGTCGCCCAGGCTATGGAATATCGGCTTGCCCTTGTACACCTCCGTGCCCCTGTCGCGGTGCGGCCCGTGCCCCACGTACACGTCCGCGCCGTGGTCGATGGCGGCCCTGGCGAGCGCCACCGCGTGGTCGCCCGGGTCCGCGCCCGTCTCGCCGCCCTCGTGGTTGTGCATCGTCACGATCACCCAGTCGGCCATGCGGCGCGCGTCCGATACGCGCTGAAGTATCTGGTCCATGTCGTAGGGGTCGGGCACGCGGTGCTTGCTGAACGACTCGCCCAGCACGTACTTCTGCGTGGGGTTGGTGCTGTACATCGGCTGGCCCATCAGGTGGAACACCGAATCCGAGTCGCCCTCGAATCCCCGCGCGCGCTTGTGCTCCTCGAAGCCAAGCTCCTCGCTCATGCGACGCAGCGCGTCGAACGTGGGCCGGTCGACCGTGAACTCCGATGTGCTGCGCAGCCAGCTCACGCCCGGGCGCCCCAGCATGTCGCGGCGTTGCTCGCCCGCGCGGCTCTCGGCGGGACCTGAGTCCGTGACCGAAATCAGCGCCACGCGGCCGGCGTCAGTGTCCAGGTAGGCCGGCGCCCTCGCCTCCGCCAGGTTGCGTCCGCTGCCGGCGTGAACCAGTCCGGCTTCGTCCAAGTGCTCGATGTTCTCCAGCACGCCGCCCTCGCCAAAGTCGTAGGCGTGGTTGTTGGAGCACGACACCAGGTTTATGCCCAACCACTGGAGCTCCTGGATGTTCGCGGGGTCCGATCTCATGTACGTGCCAAGCTGGTGCGGATTCGGCGAGTGGGCGTAGTCATGGAACAGCATCTCCGCGTTGGTGAAGGAGACGTCGCCGCCCTGTATAATCTCCCTCATCCTCAGGAAACGCTCTTCCTTGAACACGCGCATTCTCCGGCTAATCAGGGACTCGCCGGTCAGCACCATCGTGATGTCGCCGGACTCGGAGTTGTACAGGGTCATGTCTATCTCCTTTCACGGGGAATGGCCAAAGCTTAAGTCAGCCCTTCGAGAGCGTCAAGGCCGCAGGGAGGATGCAAAGTCGCTTGACGAGACGATAGGAGGCCAACATGCAGACGGTAGGGTTCATAGGGCTCGGCAACCTCGGAACGCCAATGGCGCGAAACATCCAGAGGGCTGGGTACCCCATGGTCGTGTTCGACGTGGCGGAGGGCGCCACGAGGCCTCTTCTCGAGGGCGGCGCCCGGTTCGCGGCTTCCCCCGGAGAGGTCGCGGCCGCCAGCGAAGTGATCCTCAGCTCGGTGCCGGGGCCTCCCGAGGTGGAGCGGGTCGCTCTCGGCCCCGGGGGCATCGCCGGCGCCATCGGCGAGGGCGACGTCTACGTGGACCTCTCCACCAGCCGGCCCTCCCTCATACGCGAGATAGCGGGCGTCTTCGAGGCGAAAGGCGCCCACGTGCTCGACGCTCCGGTACTGACGAGTCCGGCCGCCGCCGAGGACAGGCAGGTGATCGTCATGCCCAGTGGAGACAGGGAGGTGTTCGAGCGCCTTCTTCCCGTGTTCGAGGCCTTTGCCGACAAGGTCGTCTACCAGGGCGAGCTGGGCATGGGAAGCACCTGCAAGCTGGTCAACAACATGATCACCCTGGCCGTGAGGCAGGTGGTCGCGGAGGGCTTATCCCTGGGTGTGAAGGCCGGGCTCGACCTGGAGGCCCTCATGGAGGCCAGCAGCAGAATGACTCTGGGCACTCAGAGGGAGGGCCTGGAGAGGACCGTGTTCCGGGGGGAGTTCGAGCCTCCCTCATTCAGGCAGGCCCTGGCCAGAAAAGACATCGGACTCGCCAACGAACTGGCCCGGGAGCTGAGCGTTCCAATGCCGGTCGCCAACATCGTGGAGCAGGTCGCCATCCAGTGCGGCAACCAAGGCTGGGGAGACCTGGACACCCACGTCATCTACCGGCTGCAGGAGCTCGCGGCGGGCGTGGAGATCAGGCCGCGCTAGTCCGCCGCGCGGCCCAGCGGTTAGCCTCAGACCCTCTCGTACACCTGCACCCGGTGCCTGGAGGACTCCGTGACGTAGAGTCTGCCATCGACGTCGAGCGTAACGGAGGCCGGACCCCAGAAGTACGGCTCCGTCTGCGTCGATACCAGGTAGGGCGTGTTGAAGTGGGAGGGCAGGTCGGGCGCCAGGTTGGACTGGTCTCTCGTCGTGCTCTCGTCCGGATTGACGTCGAGGAACTCCTGCGCCCACTGCGAGACCGTGGCCTCGCCCCGGAGACTCTGCACGAACGCGCCGTCCGGCGCCAGCATCTGCACGCGCTCGTTGCCCCAATCCGCGACGTAGATGTACCCCTCGACGTCCACCGCCGGCTTGGCCGGCCGGTGGAACTGGCCCTCGCACTCTCCCGGCTCCCCGAAAGCGGCCAGAAAGCGCCCGTCGGCTGTGAACTTCTGGATGCGGTCGTTACGCCAGTCGGCGACGTACACGTTGCCCCGCGTATCCAGGGTTATGCCCCAGGGGAGATTGAACTGCCCCTCCCCTTCACCGCTTTCCCCCCACTGCAGCAGGTGCCGGCCCTCGGCGGTGAACTTGTGCACGCGGCAGTTCTTCTGGTCCACGACGTACACGTTGTCGTCGGCGTCTATGACCAGGCCGGAGGGCCCGTCCAGCTGTCCGTCGCCGCTGCCGTGCTCTCCCCACTTGCTCCTGAACGCTCCGGACCCGTCGAACACGCTGACGCTGTGATGGTACTCGTCGGCGACGTAGACGTTCTCCCGGCTGTCCACAGCGATGGCCGTCGGCAGCCAGAACTGCCCGTCACCGTGGCCGTAGGAGCCGAACTCGCCTAGGTACTCCTCGTCGAGAGTGCACACGCCGACCCGAGCCAGCGCCGCGTGCCGGTTCAGCACGTAGATGCGGCCGCCCCGCCCGATGGCGAGGTCCACGGGGTGCCCGAAGCCTCTGCCGGTCGGGTTGTTGTTCATTACGCCGATGGTCTTGAGATAGCTAAGACCGGGCGCGTCTGCTCGATTGACGCCGCTCAGTGGTCGCTCCTTGCCGGATGAGTGCCGTGCCCCGCTGCTTCGCGCAGTGACGCTACGCCCGATGGAACTCCTTAGTCGCCGCGATCAGGCCCAACAGCTCCGCGACGCGGCCGTCGGACTCTCCCCCCGCCGTCCGGGGTCGGAGGGACACGTCGCCCTTCCTAGTGACGTGAGAAACCAGCGCGTCGCGGGTCGACTCCTCCACCATTGTCAGCGGGCCCATGAGGTCCAGGCAGCTATCGACCAGCTCCTCGGGAGTGAACGTGCTTCCGTTCTCGTTGGCCAACCGCTCGATGATCTGCCGCACGCCCGGCTTTTCGACGTCGTTGAGCTGCTTTGCCGCGAAGTTCACCCTCTCCACCAGCGCCCCGCTGTTGATCCACTCCGTACCCTCATGCCAGCCCTCCACCGACGGCGGGGCCAGCAGGCTCTGCCCCATGTACCCGACCACCGCGTTGGCCTCCTTCATATCCAGCGTCGGCTCGGTGACGCCGCCTCCCAGCCGCATCGCGCCCGCCACGAACTCGGCGGGGCACTTCACGCGCGCGAACTGGGCCTCCTTGAAGAAATCGGAGTTGAACAGGACTCGCAGCATCGAGCGTATGTCGTGGCCGCTCTCCGCGTACACCCCCGCCAGCGTCTCGATGGCGTCCGGGTCCAGCGGCGGAGTGTAGGGCCACTGCGGGACCGGGGCCTCGTCCGCCACGAAGAAGTCGTAGATGTGCCTGGCGATGAACCTCGCCGTCGCGGGCTGGCGGGCGATTATCTCGATTACGTCCTCTCCGTTGAACGGCCCGCTCTCTCCCAGGAACTCCTTTTCGCCGTGGTCGTGGTCGTAGTCCCGGTAGTCGAAGTGCCACGCGATCGCGCCGTACGGCCAGATCGAGGCCTTCGTGGCCCTCGCCGCCATGTACTCCGCGTTGCCCACCGTCCAGCCCGTGAATGCCCGGGCGCACTCCTTGATATCGTCCTCCGTGTAGTTCCCGATTCCCATGGAGAACAGCTCGAGCAGCTCGCGGCCGAAGTTCTCGTTGATGGCCCCGTTGTGATTGTCCTGGTTGTCCAGCCACATGATCATTATCGGGTCCCTGGATATCTCCAGCAGAAGCGTGTCGAACCTGCCCAGGCCGAATCGCCGGAGCATGTCGATCTGCACCGCCAGCGACCGCGCCTGCTGCGTCTTGCTGAAGCTCGACGCGAAGATGCCGTGCCAGAAGAGGGCGATCTTCTCCTCCAGCGGACTGCTCGTGGTGACCATCCGGTACAGCCACTCCGTGGCCGGCGGCTCCGGAATGCGGGACTCGTGAATGTCTACGTGGTACCTTCGGATTACGTCGTCGCCGAGGCGCTGTGTGTCCTTGGGATTGAGAAGCTCCTCCACCGTCTCCTCGTAACCCCTGGCCAGGCGCTCCTCGATCTCGTCCCTGGAGGCACCGAACCCCGCGCGGCGCATCAGGTGCGCCATCAGCTCTATATCTTGCCTGCTGGCCATATCTTCACCGCCCAATGAAGTCGAACTGTTCGAAGCCGCCGTTGACGATCGGTACCGGGTCCAGCCCAAGCCACCTCTCCAGTATGGTCGAGTAAGTGGAGCGGAAGTCGTTGTTGAAGTACAGGTCGCCCTGGAGCTGGTCCGCCGTCCTGAGCGAGGGGTACTCCCCGTACAGGCCGCCCTCCACGGAGCCGCCGATGCAAAACGCGACGCCGCCGGAGCCGTGGTCGGTGCCGGAGCCGTTGTCCTTGATCCGGCGCCCGAACTCCGAGAAGACCAGCACCAGCGTGTCCCGGTCCCGGCCATGGTCCCTGAGGTCGTCCATGAAGTCGCCGATCGCGGTGGACACCTCGTGCCACAGCTTGTTGTGGACCGGAAGCTCGCCCCCATGCGTGTCGAAGCTGCCGTGCTGCGCGTAGTAGATGCGCGTCCCGAGGTCGGCGCAGATCACCTGGGCCGCGTCGCGAAGCCTCTGGGCGAGCGGATTCGCCTCGTACTCCACTTCCGAGACATAGCTCTCAGGCGCCGACCTGAGGATGTCCGCTCCCTTGAGCGCCGCCTCTCCGGTCTGCCCGATGAACTCGGACACGATGTCCCTTCCCTCGGCCCCGCCGTACATCTGCGAAAAAGTGTTGAGAGTGTCCAGCCGCGCCTGCTCGTCTTGGATGTCGGGGAACAGCCCGTAGGTCTCGAGGTTGCCCACGGACGCCACCGGCACCCCCACGCACGACAGCGCCCTGGGCAGCCCTCGGCCCAGGTTCAGGCCTGTCAGTACGTTCTCACCTCTCGGGTCGAGGTCTCTGATAGCGCGCCCGAGCCAACCCTCCCCGATCACCTTCGTGGGTTCGGCGGTGTGCCAGATGTCCATGGCCCTGAAGTGGGAGCGGTTGGGTTCCGGGTAGCCGATGCCGTTTATGACGGCGACGTGGCCATCGTCCCACAACCTCTTGATGGGACCCATCCGTGGACTCAGCCCCAGCCGGTCGTCGAGCTTCAGCACCTCGTCCTGCTTGTGGTGGACGGTGGGCCGGTTGTCGTAGTAGAGCTCGTCGTCGTACGGTACCACCGTGTTCAGGCAGTCGTTGCCGCCGGTGAGCTCGACGACCACCAGCGACCTGTTTGACTTTTCGGAGACCATGAAGCCCTCCTCGGCGTCGGGATGTTGTTCCTGATTAGTCCCCCCGGACCCTGTGCATCTCCGCGATGGTCTCGGCGGTCGGCGGATAGTACTTGCCCGGCGGAACGCCCTCGGCCCTTATCTTCTCCTTGACGTAGTTCTCCGCGTCCTCGTGCTCGGTCGCCCACTCCAGCGCCGCCTCCGCCATCCAGGAGGGCACCACCAGCACGCCGTCGTTGTCCCCGACCATCACGTCCCCCGGACGCACCAGCGCCCCGCCGCACTGGATCTGGACGTTCTCCTCCGCGGGAGTGTACTCGGGATTGCCGTGGAAGCTGCGGTACTTCGCGTACACGGCCAGCCCATACCCCTCGTCGGCCATCACGTCCAGGTCTCGGATGGCGCCGTCCACCACGATGCCGTCGGCCTTGTTCATCGCAAGCTGAAGCAGCTTCACGTCTCCCGCCGCCACGTCCTTGCTCACGCCGGATATGTCCACCACCAGTACGTCGCCCGGTCCGCAGCGTCCCATGGCGACATACTCGGTGGAGTGTTCCCCTGCCGGTCTCTCGCTGATGAGGTCGGCGCGTATCGGCAGAAACCTCAGGGTCCGGGCGCGCGCCGCCAGTCGTGTCCCGGGCGTCAGGTTCACCAGACCCTCGCACACGTTGAAGGGCGACCCGAACTGTCGCACCGCGCTGTAAACGGTCGCCGTGGGCAGCGCCTTCAGCCCGTCCAGCACGTCCTGGGATACCTCCACCGGCCTCATATCGAATTCAGGCATGGATGTTCCTCCTTAACGAGCGTCAAAGGTGAACGGGAAAGAGAGAGGACTGGAGCGGAAGATGGGATTCGAACCCACGACCCTCTCCTTGGCAAGGAGATGCTCTACCTGGCCTCTTGTCTCTCCCTCCTCTTGGCAAGTGCTAACTTGTCTCGAAGATCTTCGAGTTCACTCTCAAGTTCTATCCTTCGGTTACGCAGTCGGCACTCTACTGTACTGTTATCGGGCCGCAAACCGGGGCCAATGCAACCCCCGAGCGCCCAAGGGTTATCGCTGATAACCTGGAGTTCAGCGGTAACTTCCTCAAGTTCTAGGGCGGTGTTCTCAACATCAGCCTCCAACCTCTCCACCTCAGTCATCTGTGATCTGGCGATTGCTTCATCGACACTATCCTTTACGCCAGCCACTGGAGTAGCTATCCAACCAGGTGAGCTTCCGAGACCTACCCATACGCCAGCAAGAAAACTCGCTACCACCACGGCTACAACGAGTATCAGCGTCCGAGTCGTCAACCTATCACCTCGTCTGCGGCGTCCAGCCATCGTGCGTCAACCCGCCAGATTCCTCCTCCGCTCGTCATCGTCCGCCATCGCGGCGGCGAACGAGTCGTCGGTCATGTCGATCCTCACCCGAACAGGCGCACGGCGGCGTAGGCGATGGATGACGCGCCGATCATCGAGGTAAGCATCAATCCCACCATCCACTTAACCAGCTTCGTTTCAAGCTGAGCAAGATCGGCTTTTGTAGCCAGATTGGGCAGGATCCCATCGTAAAACTCTCGCCGCGTCAACGGCTGGTCGTTTGTGGCCATAAGTCTCCTCTCTCCATCGCCGCACCTCAGCACACTCTTTTCTGTGCCAATGTCCGAAAAGTAAGGGTATCGGGGGAAGAATCGCGCCTTGTCAGCTACGAATTGGGAGGCTGGAGCGGAAGATGGGATTCGAACCCACGACCCTCTCCTTGGCAAGGAGATGCTCTACCACTGAGCCACTTCCGCCCACGATTCAACGCTAAATCAACCGCTGGCGGTTGTCAAGGGGCGCCGGCGTCTGCCGACGATGTCGTCACTTTGGTCGGCAATCTCCCGCCAAAACTACCCCAAACCCACCTTGCCCGTTCCGACTGCGCCCCTCTACGCTGCTCATGGGAGTGGTACCTATGCACCTCACCACTCCTTCAAACGGGCAGGCCCCCGGCCCACTTTTGGCGCCGAGGGCCTGCTTTACGTTGCGAACACGACGCGGCACGTGTATGTCCTCCTAATCCCCCTGGTGAGTGATCAATCGCCTTCCTGTGGCAGCCAGGACGAGAGGGACTAGAACGGCAGTCGTGCGAGGCAGTCCGGATGCGGGCCGGGTGGCCTTGCTCCAGGAATCCTATTGTCTCATGGCAAATGTGATGGTCTGCCCATCCGAGCTCGTGATGGTCAACTGGGACCCGTTGATGGCAAACCCCTCCGCATCGACCAGCAGCTCAGTGTACAGAGACTCCTGCACGAACAGCTCATGGCTTGGACATCCCGCCTCAGTCCAGCTAAGCTCTTCTATCGTGAAGGACGACCCCGAGGCGCTGTACTTGCCATCGTAGGAGTTGCATCCGGTCCAGCCACTGATGCCGCTCTCCTCGGAAAACTCGACCTCCACATCCCCGATGGCTGGGCTACCCCCTACGGAAAGCAGCGTCCAAGACGTACCCGCCAGGGGTTGCTCCTCCGCGACGCAGGCAAGCGCCACAAGCGCCGCGGCGCCGACTATGACCGGCAGCAACATCCTTCTCGCCGGAACCATGCCCGACAATCGTAGCATAAGCATCGAGTATCTCTCCGCATTGTCTCGCACTCCGCAAAATGAAGAATCTCAGGAAGGTCAGCCGCCCGCCCGATCCTTTACACCTCACCACTCCTTCAAACGGGCAGGCCCCCGGCCCATTTCTGGCGCCGCGGGCCTGCTTTACGTTGCGAACCCGACGCGCCGCTGTCAGAGTGAGCCGTTCACCTCACTTACGCCTCCGCGGGTTTTTGTAGAACTCATGGACACGGGCAAGCTGTTCTTCCCAAAAGGTACGTTCGTCTGTCCATGTGTAGCCATGGCTCTTCATCCAATCGAAGTACCCCTTGCCGGGCATCCTTTCTTGTTCGTTGATAACCAGGGCTGTAAGGCATGGGCGTTGCCCCTGGTATACCTTGTACTCGCGCTCCACAATTGCATTGAGCAATAGGCGCAATTGGGCGCCAGGAAAGCTCAGGTCAGAGTCAAGCGGGGCAACCTTCTTCAAGAGTTCGATGTACGATATGGTTCCGCCAGCTCTCGCGACACGCTTCAATTCCTCGTAGATCCTTGACTCGATTGTCTCGTACATTGCCACTCCTTTTCAGTACCTCGCATGGGTGTGGAACTCGCCGGCGCAACCACGATGGGTATGTCAGGCATCCACGTACTCCCCTGGTGTAAAGTCGTCGCGAAGCCAGCGAACGAACTGATCCGCACCATTGATGTACGTTTCCTTTGTACTAGGGGCGAGACGTGAGGCGTTCACCTCCGCCACATATTGCCTAAGTGCCTTTTCGACACACGCGTAGGCTCTCGTACTCACTTTCATGGAAAAACACCCTTCTCTATTCCCCTATGGCTTTGGCGAAGACTTCTACCGCCTGTTTCTTCGATGCACACCTGAATTGGCTTGTGCCTTTACACTCCCGGCACGTTACTCTACGCAGATCGCTTGTCATACACCTCAGTGGGTCATTAGTTCTTTCAAACAATCCACAGGCCATACGCATTCCGCTTCTTTCTTGATAGTGCACAGTGCGGTCATTCACTGGCAATTCCCTCCTAAGGTTTGGGCATCAATCTGTTACAAGCGGGGCTGTATCCAGACGATGAGACACCGCTGTGGCGGTAAATGAGGCCTAGTCACTCTAGCCGTGGCAGGGCATGGTTGAGCGTGCTCATGCTGACGCGGCACTGCTCGGCCAAGCTGGGCGTTTCCTGCCCGGGGCCCCTAGCCCGTCGTTGCCAACACACTCCGTCGCTTCTTGCCCCGGCGCGATAGCAGATGACGGTTAGGATATTGGCCTCCGACACAGTGAGGTTATGCTCGATGGCGGTCTCGATCGACCACTCGATGCGGGTCTCTAGGCTGGGTATTTCTGGGACCACTTCGTGCGACACCTCGGCCACCGGTATGTTGATCATGCCATTTTGTTCTAGCCCTTTCTCAAGCCGAGAAACCCTGTACTCAAGACTCGCAATCAGTTCATGTTGTTTGCGCAGTGCAGCATGGACTGGTATAGACAATGACTCTGCCTGTGTGTAGGAAGCACCATCAAGTCGGGCCAACCGACTCTTACAACGCCATTCTTCTACCTTGTCAATAGCTTCGATCGCATCATGCAATCGTTCACCAAATCTCTCTTGTAAATCCATCACGCTCTTATTCCTCCATCGCCTTCGCAAACGCCTCCGCCGCCCGCTTCTGCCAGCCCGGCAGCGAGGGCGCGTAGATGGCCGTGGTGATGCTCACATTGCCGTGCCCCAACCGCTTGCTCAGCACCACGTGCTGACCGCTCTGCGGCGTCACCGAGGCGTGGATGTGGTGCAGGCCACGCACCGACTGCCCGCGGCGTTCACACGCTCACCGTAGCGCTTTGCCGTCTAGTACAGCTGGTTCGGGTGCACCTAGTCGCCCAGCTCGTCAGCGAACACGCGCCCCTGGTACCGGTACGCCGGCCCCAGGGGCACCCGCACGGGGAACTGCGTCTCGTGGTGTGCGGTCAACACATCGCCTGAGCGAGCCGAACATTAGGCGATGTCAGTTGCTCTCGTCGCGGTCATCAATGAGCGCTCGCGCTTCCTCGATGATCCGGTTGACGCTCTCCAGGTCCTCTTTGGGAGTCGCTTTCAGCACAGCGTCAAACGCTTCGAACTTCCCTTCGACCTTCCCCTCAGCCCTCCCCTCGGCCTTCCCCTGCTCATAGCGCCTCCGCTTGTACATTTCTGCCAACATGTCGGCTCCTTGTATAATTGTGTAAGTCAGTGCTGCGGATACGACGACGACAGATTCCAAGTTTTGAATAATGGAAACGACCGTCTCAACTGCGCCATCAACTGTATTGTTTCTAATCTCCTGATAGGACACCAAACCCAGCCCACATAAGAACATAAAGCAGAACAGTATCAAGTATAGACCATATCGTGACTTTTCTAACTGAGGGCCTTCCATCATGTAACCTCCATTGGTATTGTGTACTAGCGACTTTGACCAAAGTGTCGTCCTCTGTAGTTACTTGGTAGTAGCCAGAACTATGCTGGCAATAGGTGCTGAAACCGGGGCATGCAACTACGAAAACCAGGCCGAGTGCCGAGGGTCAGAATCGAACTGACGACACCAGCATTTTCAGTGCTGTGCTCTACCTACTGAGCTACCTCGGCTCCCCAAATATGGTAGTGGTGCGCGTGCGCCCATGTCAACGCCTGCCCCAGTCCTCTCACCAGCCGGTAGGGGCGGGTTTCAAACCCGCCCGCCGGGGCGCGAAAACCACCCCGCCCCCCGAAAATAGTGTCTCATCGCTTCCCATCCGCGTAACCCAAACGCCACACCCCTTCCCATCACTGCGCAATGCCTTCTCAACCGTGTCACAAAAATTCCCACTCTCAGGCCATTCCCGCGATCTTATGTCAAGTAGACCTGCATCGTGCCGACAATTCCGCGGGCTCGCCCCGGCGTATCCCCCCATTCGTCGCTCCCGCGAGACCTGACCCCTCTTGATTCTACAGCACGCCTGTGCTATTTTCTACGTGACAGGCGCTGTGGCGACTCTTTAGAGGTGCTGATTCCTAGCTAGTCCCCTCTACCTTCTTCATGGGAGAGGGTTAGGGTGAGGGTGAAGACGGGGATGAAGACCACCGCCGCGTTCTGCCACATTCCGCGCAATGCGCGTGACGAACCTTAACAACCTGGCTCACAGAAAGTGACAAAAACATCGGGCCGCCCAGCTACGGAATGTGCGGAATGGAGCAGAATCGAGCAGATTTTTCGTCACCCCCATCCTGACCCTCTCTCCCCGCCGGAGAGTGGAGAATGAATAGCCGCCGCGCCGCTCGCGCAATTCGCTTTGTGGGGCCGTTTCGTGTATTGTAAAGAGGACTCGCGCCGCCGCTTTCCCGGGCGCGGGCGTCGTTCTGTTTGGAGGCGCACGTTGGCCGATTACGACGTGTTGATTCTGGGCTCGGGGCCAGGCGGTTACGTCGCCGCCATCCGCGCTGGGCAGCTCGGCATGAGCGCGGCAGTGGTGGAAAACCGCGAGCTCGGCGGCGTCTGCCTCAACTGGGGCTGCATACCCAGCAAGGCGCTGCTCAAGAACGCCGAAGTGCTCGACACTTTCCGCCACGCCAAAGAGTACGGCATCAGCTTCGACAACCTGCAATACGACTTCGGCCACGCCGTGGACCGCAGCCGCACCGTGGTCAAGCGGCTCACCAACGGCATAGGCTACCTCTTCAAGAAGAACAACGTCACCCTGGCCCGCGGCACGGGCGTCTTCGAGACCCCCAACAGCGTCTCTATAGACGGAACCGGCGAGCGCCTGACCGCCGACAACGTCGTCATCGCCACCGGCGCGAGCCAGCGCAACCTGCCCAACCTGCCCATCGATCACGACGTTGTGGTCACCAGCCGCGACGCCCTGGAGATGCGCGACCCGCCCCGGAGGGTCGTCATCGTGGGCGGCGGCGCCACCGGTGCCGAGTTCGCCTACATCTACCGCGCCTACGGAGCCGAGGTGACCGTCGTAGAGCTGCTGCCCCGCATCGTCCCTCAGGAGGACGAAGAAGTCAGCGAACAGCTCGAGCGCGCGTTCCGCAGGCAGGGCATCAAGGTGCTCGCGGGCGCCAGCGTCACCAGCGTGGACGTGGTGGACGGCACGGCGACGGTGGGCATTACCGCCGGCCTACAGGCGTCCTCAATCGAGTGCGACCGCGTGCTGGTCGCCGTAGGCGTACAGGGAAACACGACCGGCATAGGCCTGGAACGCATAGGCGTCGAGACCACCAACAGCTTCGTCGCCGTGGACGAGCGCATGAGGACCAACTTGCCGGGCGTGTACGCCATCGGCGACGTGACCGGCAAGATGCTGCTGGCGCACGTGGCCTCCGCGCAGGGCGTGACCGCCGTTGAGCACATAGCCGGCCTGTCGCCGCCCGAACTGGACTACACGACAATGCCACGGGCCATCTACTGCAAGCCACAGGTGGCGAGCTTCGGGCTGACCGACGAGCAGGCGAGGGAGCGCGGCCACACCGTCAAGGTCGGCAAGTTCCCGCTCTCGGCCAGCGGCAAGGCGATGGCGATGGGCGAGACCCTCGGCCTGGTGAAGCTGGTGGTCGACACCGAGACCGGCGAGATTCTCGGCGCGCATATGATCGGCCCCGAGGTGACCGAGCTGCTGGGCGAGGCGTCGCTCGTGAACCTGCTCGAAGGCACGACCGAAGAGCTGGGCTGGCTCGTGCATCCGCACCCGACCATCTCCGAGACGATCAAGGAAGCCGCGCTCGCGGCCGAGGGCGCCGCGGTGCACGTCTGAGAAGATGGCTTATCAGTCCCTTCCCCCTCGCAGGGGGAAGGTTAGGATGGGGGTAAGCGAAGCCCGCAGGGATTGAACCATGAGCATCGCATCAAGAATCGAACAGAGCCAGATCACCGAGTATTATCGGATGATGCTGCTTATTCGCCGATTCGAGGAAGCGTGCGGCCGACTGTACACGCAGGGCAAGATCAGGGGGTTCCTGCACCTGTACATCGGCGAGGAGGCCATCGCCACCGGCGCAATCTCCGCGCTCGAAAAGAAGGACTACGTGGTCAGCCACTACCGCGACCACGGCCACGCCCTCGCCAAGGGCATGGACCCCAACGTTGTCATGGCCGAGCTGTGCGGCAAGGCGACCGGCAGCAGCGCGGGCAAAGGCGGCTCGATGCACCTGTTCGACGATGAGACCAACTTCATGGGCGGCTACGCCATCGTCGGCGGCCAACTCCCCATCGCGACCGGACTCGCCCTGGCGAGCAAGCTGCGGGGCGACGATCGGGTAACGATGTGCTTCTTCGGCGACGGCGCCGTCAACCAGGGCGAGTTCCACGAGTCGCTGAACCTCGCCTCCATCTGGAAGCTGCCGGTCATCTTCTTCCTGGAAAACAACCTGTACGGCATGGGCACCCACGTGGAGTTCACCCACGCCGGCGGCCAGGACATCTACCTCGCCGCCGAGCACTACCGGATCCCCGCCGCGCAGATCGACGGCATGGACGTGCTCGCCGTGCGCGACGCCACGACCGAGGCCGTCGAGCGAGTGCGTGAAGGCAAGGGGCCGGTCTTCCTCGAGGCCATGACCTACAGGTTCCGCGGCCACTCGATGTCGGACCCGTCCGCGTACCGCGCCTCGCTCGAGGTGGACCAGTGGCGCACGCGCGACCCCATCGACTCGTTCAAGGCCACGTCGCTCGGCGAGGAGTTGATCACCGCGGAGGAGATCATAGCGATCGACCAACAGGTCGAGGCCGTCGTCCAGGATGCGGTGCGATTCGCCGATGAGAGCCCCGATCCCGACCTCCCATCGCGGTTCAACCACGTTTACGCCTGAGAATCCCTTCCCCTCACAGGAGGAAGGTCCTACCTAAGATCCCTTCCCCCTCGAAGGGGGAAGGTTAGGATGGGGGTGACAAGGAGCCGCCCATGACTCAGCTTACAATGCGTGAAGCCATTTCCAGGGGCCTGCGCGAGGCCCTGGAAAACAACGACGTATTCCTGATGGGCGAGGACATAGGCGCCTACGGCGGCGCTTACGCCGTGACCAGGGGTTTCCTGGAGGAGTATGGCACCGAGCGAATAAGGGACACTCCCATATCGGAGGCGGTGTTCATGGGAGCGGCCGTCGGCGCGGCCATGGCCGGCATGAGGCCGATTGTGGAGATGATGACCATCAACTTCACGCTCCTTGCCATGGACCAGATAGTCAATCACGCCGCCAAGCTGCGCTACATGTCCAACGGCCAGTTCCGGGTGCCGCTGGTGATTCGGACGGTCACGGGCGGGGGCGCCCAGCTCGCCGCGACCCACTCCCAGAGTTTCGAGGGCTGGTACGCCTCGGTGCCCGGACTCAAGGTGGCCGTCCCCTCGACGCCGGGCGACGCCCTCGGCCTGCTCGCCACCTCGGTCGCGGACGACAACCCGGTCCTCTTCGCCGAACACGCGCTGCTCTACGGCATGCGCGGCGAGGTGCCGGACGAGCGCTACAGCGTGCCGTTCGGCCAGGCCAACGTCATCAGGCCCGGCGCGGACGTGACGCTGGTGGCCTACTCTCGAATGGTGCACGTGGCCCTCGAGGCGGCGGAGGTCCTGAAGACGACCAGGGGCGTGGACGCGGAGGTCATCGACCTGCGGACGCTGCGTCCCCTGGACACCGAGACGGTGATCGAGTCTGTGAAGCGGACCAACCGGGCGGTGGTCGTGGAGGAGGCATGGCGCACCGGGGGCTTCGCCGCCGAGGTCGCCAGCAGCATACAGGAAGAAGCGTTCGATTATCTCGACGGCCCGGTGGCCCGCGTCGGCGGCGACGACATTCCGGCGCCTTACGCCAGCGCACTCGAAGCGGCCTCCATTCCCAACGCGCAGCGTGTGGTCGAGGCAATCGAGAGACACTTCGGCATCTAGCCGGCGACCTCCGCTTCCGAATTGTCCCTTCTCCCTTGATGGGGCTGCCGGAGTCAGCCTTCCGATAAGTCCCTTCCCCCTCGATGGGGGAAGGTTAGGATGGGGGTGCCGAATCAGCCACAACCCCTGAGCACTTATCCATTTGGATTAGTCTTTTACTTTTCACAAAACGTATCCATTACTTTCCTAGAATGACGCGGAACCATGCCGCTAACATACGCTGAAGGTGTCGCGGTCGGTATCACAGAATCCGGCCGCGGATAGACAGCATACATACCTGAAGGGAGCGTCAATGACTACCGAGTTGACCATGCCGCAGATGGGCTATGACATGCAGGAAGGCGTCATAGTCCGCTGGCTGAAGGCCGAGGGAGACACAGTACGAGCCGGCGAGCCTATAGCCGAAATCGAGACGGACAAGGCCGTGGTCGAGTTCGAAGCGTACACGGACGGCATTCTCCAGAAGATCCTGGTTTCGGAAGGCTACACCGTGCCGGTCGGCCAGCCCATCGCCATAATCGGCCTTCACGCGACCGCGCCCGAAGGGCACGCGATCGAGGCCATGAACGGCCCGTCCACGCCGCTCGTCGTGTCCGCGCCCGAACCGGAGAGCGTACCCGAGCCGGAGCCAGAACCCGTGGCCCCTGAACCCACGGCATCCGCAAGCCTCTTCGTGCGCGCCTCGCCCATGGCCCGGCGCCTCGCCAACCAGCGCGGCATCGACCTGTCCCAGGTTGAGGGCACCGGCCCGGGCGGCAGGGTCACCAGGGTCGACGTTCTGAACTTCAACACGCAGCCGGAGCCGGAGCCCGAACCCGTCGCCGAGATCGAGCCTGAGCCGATAGCTGAAACCGAGCCGGAGCCTGTCGACGAAATCGAACCGGAGCCGGAACCAGAGGCCGAACCCGAACCCGTCGCCGAAATCGAGCCGGAGCCGGAACCAGAGGCCGAACCCGAACCCGTCGCCGAAATCGAGCCGGAGCCGGAGCAGAGGGAGAACCTGGTGCCCCTGACCCGCAT
Source organism: Dehalococcoidia bacterium (assembly GCA_965203135.1). Classification (GTDB taxonomy): domain Bacteria; phylum Chloroflexota; class Dehalococcoidia; order Lucifugimonadales; family CATOSD01; genus CATOSD01. The sequence goes on from CBDBBO010000001.1 coordinate 688,242, forward strand.
GCGGCAGCAGATCGCCCGCGTAACCGTCCGCAGCAAGCAGGAAAAGCCCCACTTCTACGTGGCCGCGGACATCGACATGACCGAGGCCATGCGGCTTCGCCGGCAGATCAACGCGGCGATGGAGGGGTCCGGCGTGCGCGTCACGGTGAACGACATGATCGTGAAGGCCTGCGTCGAAGCCCTCAAGGCGAATCCAATGTTCAACGCCTACTACACCGACGACGGCATCGAGCTAAACGACAGCATCAACGTCGGCATCGCGATGGCCCAGGAAGAAGGCCTGCTGGTCCCCGCCATCATGGACTGCGGGAACAAGACGCTGGGCCAGCTCGCCTCCGCGAGTCGCGACCTGGCGGACCGCGCCAACAGCGGCGCGCTCACCGCGCAGGAGTACAGCGGCGGCACTTTCGCCGTGAGCAACTTGGGCATGTTCGACGTGTCGAGCTTCGTCGCGATCATCCACCCACCGGCAAGCGCCGTGCTCGCGGTGGGAACCGTCGCCAAGCGCCCAGTGGTGCGCGACGACGAGCTGGCGGTGGCCGAAGTGATGACGGCCACGCTCTCAGCCGACCACCGGGTGGTCGACGGCGCGGAGGGCGCCTGCTTCCTCATCGACATCAAACAGCGGCTGGAGAACCCGATTAGCCTGGTAGTGTAGAACGACTCAACGAACCACAAGGGGCGCGTCGCGGCAAGGACTGTTCGCCGCGGCGCGCCGAACGCGGACTCCCGGCGCTCCGGCAGTGTCCGGCGCCGGGAGTCGCGACCACTGAGGACTTTCGGAGTGACCTACGTTACCGGCGCCAACGTCTACCTAGTGACACGACCCTCCGTCGATTGGCAGGTGGTCGAGGCCTTCCTTGAAGAAGAGCGCCTTCCGCCGCTTAGCGAGAGCATCCGCGCGGGGAGCGACGACGCCCTGGCCGCGATCGAGATTTCGGCGCGGCTCTGCTACATGAGCTACGGACGGGGGCGCAGACACATCGAGGATTTCATCCTCAACCTGCTGTCGTCCAGCGACGGCAGCGTATTCGAACACGTCAACTACGGGTTCGTGTTCACGGGGGTGTCCCGCAGCCTGACGCACGAGCTTGTCAGGCACCGCGCGGGATTCGCATACAGCCAGCGCTCGCAGCGCTACGTCGACGAGACGGACGCGTCGTTCGTGGTGCCGCCCGCGCTCGCCGCGGAAGGCGCCGAAACCGAGGAGGGGAGACGCCTGCTTGAGACCGCGCTGGAGGCGTCCGCCTCCAGCTACGCTGACCTGAACCGGGCGCTGGACGCCATGTTGCCGCGCTCGTCCTTCTCGTCCAACACGGACCGCAGAAAGGCCGTTCGTCAGGCGGCGCGCGCGGTACTGCCCAACGCGACCGAGACCAAGATATTTGTGACCGCGAACGTGCGGGCGTGGCGTCACTTCATCGAGCTGCGCGCCGCTTCCTTCGCCGACTGGGAGATCAGGGAGTTGGCCCTGAAGGTGTTGCGAGTTCTACAGGAAGAAGCTCCGCTGCTTTTCGGCGACTTCACTATCGAATCGCTTCCGGACGGTACCGAAACCGCTCACCCCAAATACTCGAAAGTCTAGGGTGCTTGTGGTCACGTAGTCGATACAAGTAGAAGCAAAAGTTAGGGGCGGGTCCGTGACCCGCCCCTTTGCACACGTCGACACTGACCGGCCGGGGCTGTTCCCCAACCTCTGGAGAATTACTTCTCGATGGGCGCTCCCACGATGCTGCCCCACTCCGTCCAGGAGCCGTCGTAGTTGCGCACGTCGTCGAAGCCCAGAATCTCCGACAGCACAAACCAGGTGTGCGAAGACCTCTCCCCGATGCGGCAGTAGGCTATCGTCTCGCGGCTGCCGTCGATGCCCTGGGCGCCGTACAGCTCACTGAGAGCTTCAGCAGACTTGAAGGTGCCGTCTTCGTCGACCGCGGACGCCCACGGAATGTTCGAAGCGCCGGGGATGTGTCCGCCGCGCTGCGAACCCTCCTGCGGCAGGTTGGGCGGGGCCAGAAGCGCGCCGCTGAACTCGTCGGGCGATCGGACGTCCACCAGGGCTATGCTGCCTTCGTTCGTCGCGGCCAGCACGTAGTCGCGGTAGGCGCGGATGTCCTCATTGGGCTCCGACGCGGTGTAGCTAGTCGCCTCGTGGCTCGGCACATCCGTCGTGAGCGGGCGTCCGTCGGACTCCCAGCGGGCGCGGCCTCCGTTCATCAGGCGAACGTCTGCGTGACCGTAGTAGGTGAGCTGCCAGTACGCCCACGCGGCGAACCAGTTGTTGTTGTCGCCGTAGAGCACCACCGTCGTGTCGTTGCCGATCCCCGACTCGCCGAGCAGCTTTTCCAATTCGTCCTTGCTTATGAGATCGCGCCGCACCGTCTGTTGCAGCTGCGTCTGCCAGTTCCAACCAACCGCTCCAGCGATATGCCCTTGCTCGTACGCAACAGTGTCCACGTCCACCTCGACAAGACGCACATTCGCGTCGCCACCGTGGTCGGCGACCCACTGCGTGCTAACCAAGGACTGGGAGTCGGGATAATCGGCCATTTACACACCTCCAATACTCATTCGACCCAAATGTTTCCGACATCGCATAGTATATACGAATCCGCGCGGTTTGTATCGTGGATGCGAAACGCACACCCGTCCCCATTGGCCAGCCCAGTTGAGGGCCGGCCCACCGCCTTGACAATCCCTCTCGCCGCCAGTTAACTGTGTCCATCAACAACTATCCGGGAAGGGTCACGCCGCGACCGTGCGCACTGGCGCCAAGCTGTGGCCAGACCTCCCAATAGGAGGAGACGAACCTGATGAAGAAAGTGCTGATAACCGGGATGAGCGGGCTGATTGGCGGCCTGCTGAAGGACCACCTGCTGGAGGCGGGAGGGTACGAGCTGACCGCGCTCAACCGCCGCCCTGTAGATGGCATCCCAACTGTACAGGCGGACATCGCAGATCTGGACGCGATTCGCCCTGCCTTCGAGGGTCAGGAGGTCGTGGTCCACCTGGCGGCCTATCTCGGAGCGCAAGACTGGGAAGGCCAACACTCCGGCAACGTGCTCGGCACGTACAACGTCTACGAAGCCGCGCGGGAGGCCGGCGCCAAGCGGGTCGTGTTCGCGTCCAGCGGCAATGCGATACGCGGATACGAGCGTGTGCCTCCCTACTCGCACATAGCGGCCGGCGAGTACGACAAGGTGCCGCCCGAATTCCGCAGGCTCACCCACCACGACGTTCGCCCGGAGGCGCTGTACGGCGCGGCCAAGGTGTGGGGCGAGGCGCTCGCCCGCCACTTCGCGGACGAGTACGGCATGAGCATGATCTGCGTTCGCATCGGATCGGTAACTACCGGCAACCGGCCGCGCACGACGCGCGAAAACGCCATCTACCTGAGCCACCGCGACGTTTCGACGCATCTGAAGGCGTGTATCGACGCTCCCTACGACCTCGACTTCGACATCTTCTTCGCGGTCTCCAATAACAAGTGGAACTACCGGGACCTATCCCACGCCAAAGATGTGCTCGGCTGGGAGCCCGAAGAGACCGCCGACGACAAGCTCTTCACGGGCTGAGGTCAGTGGCGTGACAGCCAGGCGGTTCACGCCGAAGGTTGGGGCGGCGCCGCTGCGACGTCGGTCCCCGTATCCGGCATCACCCTTCCGCTTGGACGCGGGGAGACGTCGCCGGTGTCGTGCCGGAACATGAACATGGCCGGGAGTATGGCCACGAGGCACGCCGCCATGGCTATGAGGAAGAAGCTGCTGAACAGACTCAGCCCGGCGTCGGTCATCTGAGCGCCAAAGCGCACCTGCGCCTGGGCCGCCGTCTCACCCGCCATCGGCATAATAGGAATGCCCGCGATCAGGTCCTGGAACCTGCCGGCTCCCCAGGCGGCCAGCGCCGCGAGGCCCAGGGTCATGCCCACCATTCGCATCGCGGTGACAAGACTCGCGGCCGCGCCTCGTATCTCGGGGGGAGCCGGGTTGGTAGCGGCGAGCGCTATGGGCGCAATGACGAGGCCGAAGCCGAAACCGGTAGTCGCGAGGGAAATCGTCAACTGCGGCTCCCCTACATTTAGCGCCCAGTCGCTCATCAGCCAGTAGCCCAGCGCGCAAAACGCCAGCCCGGCCACGGTTGGAATACGGTATCCGAATCGTCCGCACATGGCGCCGCCGAGCACAGCGCCCACAGGCATCGCCGCCGTCATGCGCATCAGCCTCAGCCCGCCCTCCAGCGGTGTCATCTGAAGCGCGGTGCTCGCCATGAGAGGCACCGTCACCATGCCGATGATGAGAGCGCCCCCAACGAGTAGGTGCGTTACGTTGGCCGCGCCTATAGCCGCGCGCCTGAACATGGCCAGTGGTATGAGCGGGGAGTCTGTACGCCCCTGCCTGACCACGAACAGCACCAGGGCCGCCCCGGAGCCCACGAGGTACGCGACCATCAACGCGTCCGGTGTACCTATGCGGGCAAGGCCCAACGTCACGGCGCCGAGTGCGACCGCGAGCAACGCGCCGCCGGCGTAGTCGATTCGTCCCGGGAACAACGGGCTGGGCCGTACCAGCCAGAACAGCAGCGCTATCGTAAGCACACACAGCGGTATGTTCACCCAGAAGATCCACTGCCATTCCAGATAGCGCGCGATCAGGCCGCCCCACAGAGGGCCGATTACGCCGCCAGCCTCTGCCGAGCCCCCCACGATTCCCAGGGGAAGCCCGCGGCGCTCCGGAGGGAACAGGTCGCCTACGATCGCTATGGAAATCGGCACGAGCGCTCCGGCGCCCACGGCCTGCAGCACGCGCATGGCGACGAGCCACGACAGTTCGGTGGTGAGCGCCACAGCCGCGGACCCTGCCATGAACAGCACGGTGCACGCGATATAGGCGCGGCGATGCCCGACTACGTCCGACACCCGGCCAATCAGGGGCATGGCCGACACGTAGCCCAGCAGGTAGCCAGTGATGATCCAACTCGCCTGGTCGACGTCCTTTACCACATCGACCTTCATAAACGTCATGATCTGGGGAAGCACAGTCACTACCACAGTCTGGTCGTCGGCGGCGATGAACACGCCAAAGCAGATGGGTATGAGGGCGACGTAGGGGGCGAATCGCCTTGGGGCAGCCTGCTCGCCGGATGGACTTCGGGACAACAAGAGCCGTCGGACCTATAGCGGCGGCTCGATCTCGGGAGTTTCGTTGAATCCTGACAGGGTTATCTCGCGAACCGTGCCCGGCGGCTCCGCTGGAGTTATCCGGCCCTCCATCCTGACTTTCCGCATGAGATAGGTCCCGGCGTCCAGCGTCAGCTCCACCGACACCCAGTCGCTTGCGCCTGCGTCGCCGGAGCTGATCGTCTCGCCGAAGATTGACCCGAGCGCCTGGGGCGGTATCTTCCCAGCCACACGCCACCCTGGCCCGTCGCTCTCCAGGAGTCTCGGATTTGAGATGTTGCCGAATATATTGGCGATGCCCCTTTCAGGGCTGAAGAATGCGATGGGATTGATCTCAGCGGGAACCCTTTCCCAGGCCCCGGAAAACGGGTTGGTCATGAAATTGTCCGGGCCGATAGAGATGAAGTTGGCCTTTATGTAGATATTGCCGCCGAACACTCCTCCGAACTCCACCGCCAGCCTGTCCGGCTTGACCACGTCGCCCTCCGCGTCCTGTATCAGCAGCACGTCCAGCATCGGAGTACCGCCTTCTGGGTGCGCCAGCACGAAGTGGAACGAGTCGAGCTCACCCAACGCCTGAGACGCCTGGCGAACCAGCGCCGCCGGATCGACCGGGGTCGGCGTGGGAGTGGGCGGCGGACCTTGCTCGCCGCAGCTTGAAATGGCTACGGCCACAACGAGTAATGCCGCACCGAGGATGACTTTGACAAAAATTCGCATAACCCACCGGCACAGTTGGAACTACGCTTCTCAAACCGCAGTCTAGCACAGGCCGGAATTGGTTGCTAAGCGGAAGGCAGACGGCGGAAACTGAAAAGGCCCCGCCTGGACATAGGCGGGGCCTCTCCCCTAAGTGTCTACTTGCTGTTCGGAGCTTTGGCTAGCTGCGGCGACTCCTGATAACCTGGGCTACCACCACTGCCGAACCTCCCGCCAGCAGCGCGATCGCGGCGATCAGCGCCATCTGCCCCAGCATTGACGCTGCAGGCTCGCCAACTACGGGCGGTTCCGGCGTCGGCTCCGGCGTAGCCGTCGGCTCCGGCGTCGGCGTAGGCGTCGGCTCCGGCGGTCTGGGCGTCTCCACCGAGAAGGTGGCCAGACCCTGGGCCGCCACGTAAGCTTGGTTGGCGCCGCCGAGACCGGTTGCGCTCACGCCATTGAGAGCGGAGCCGAGCTGTCCGGTTACGCTGCTCATGACGCTCTTAGCGACCTGTAGGTTCGCAGCGCCCATCGCGGTTTCGGCGCTCGCCTTGGCCTCCGTCGCCCACTCGCTGACGTTGTTGACGGCCATCGCCACCGCTCCGGCGCCTTCGTACTCTGCCAGGGCGGCGCTGGCGGTCTCGGCCTCGGCCAGTACGCCATCGTCGATGATGTCAATGGCCATCTGCGCGTAGGTGTTCAGGTCTTCGGTGGAACCGGCAGCTCTCGCCTTCTCCGCGGCATCGAGGGCCGCCATGACCTGCGCCCTGAGCTTGGCCACCGACCCGCCCTCGGCCTCTACGACCAGCATTCGCGCGAGAGCTAGATTGCCTTCGCCCGCGAAGTAACCGATGTAAGGGACTTCCGCGCTGGGGTCAGCTACGTCGGGAGCAGACTCCACGGTAATCGCGAATCCGCCGTAGCTCGCCAGCAGGTTTTCGCCCGTGCTCGAGACGTAGGTGTGAGAAACGCTACCGTCCAGAGCCACCGTGAGCGCACCCACGTTTGCTTTGACGGATTCATCATCCGAAATGAGCCATGCGACCAGGTACGAGCCCTCCGCGGGCTGGGATAGCCCCTCCAGGGTGACCGTGAGCACGTCGCCCAGCGTGTTGCCGTCTGACACGACCGCTGTGCCTTTTACGTTGCCGGTGTGGCCATCGGCCTGCACCAGCGCGGTCGGAACGGAAATTAACAGAATGAGAGCGAAGAAAACCGCAAGCTTGAATTTTGCCATGAAGAGTCTCTCTCCTCCCTTACCGAAAGAGTGTAGCGGCGTGCGCCTACATAACCCTACCACAAGCCAAAGGCTAAGCATAGGCCTTTAGGGGCAATTTACGGCAAAATCCTACCATATGCGCGCCCCGAAAGCAGCCGTCAGCGCCCTGCTCAGCCGGAAGGTGCCGCCTTTTTCGCGGACGTTGGCCGCGTGGGCTGGCGGGCGAGCAGCACCAGCGCCATAGACACGATGGTCGCCGCCGAAAAGGCGAGGAACGCTATCTCGTAGCTCTCCGTCCGGTCGAACACGAACCCCGATATGACGGGGCCAATGATGATGCCCGTCATCTGTATGCTGCTCCGAAACCCCTGTATCGTGCCGTACGAGCGCCGTCCGAAGTACTCCGCGAACAGGGCCTGCGGCAGCACGGATATGCCGCCCTGGGCCGCCGCGTAGACCAGCAGAGCGGGCAGCGCGCCCTGTATGTCCGTCGCCCGCGCCATCAGCACGATGGCGACAGTCATCAGAACCAGAGATACAGCCATCACGTAGCGCTTGTTCACGTAGTCGCCCAGCGCTCCAAGCCCGAGCCGGCCGGGAATACTCATCCAGCCAGCCGAGCCGGCGAGGAAGGCGGCGAAGACAGGAGACGCGCCCAGCCCCTCGAAGTAAGGCACCAGGTGAAGACCAACGCCTCCACTTACGAGCGACCTCGCGGCGATGGACAGCGTGAGATACCAGAAGCTGGACGTGCTCATCGCCTCCCGCGCCGAAAAGTCTGCGGACAGGTCGGGCTGCGCGACCCGCGCCCGGCCCGTGCCGTCCGTCTGCCTCCTTGGCGCGTCGCCATCCGGCATATAGCCGTAAGGCTCGGGGCGGTGCCGCATGACCAGACCAATGGGCGTACCGAGTAGGAAGACGAACACGCCCACCATGAGCGCCGCCGTGCTCCAGCCGTATCGCTCGACGAGCCAGCCAAGCACCGGCACGAACAGCCCTCCCAGCCCGACGCCAGACCACATGATTCCGAAGGCCAGGCCGCGTTTGCGGTTGAACCAGTTGGCGACGGCCGTGGTCATGGGCATGCCCATGCCGATACTGTTGCCGAGCGAAATGAGGAGCACGTAGACGAGCACGAAGTCGAGGAAGTTGTCGACCCGGCTGAAGAGGACGTACCCCAGGGCCATTATGGGGACGCCTATGAAGATGAGCCGGCGCGGCCCGAGCCTGTCTACAAGCCACCCCTCCACCGGACCGAACAACCCGGACTCGAGCCGGGCCAGGGAAAAAGCTACTGAAATCTGCGTGCGGTTCCAGCCGAACTGGTTCTGGAGCGGGATGATGAAGTTGCCGAATCCGTGGAAGTTGACACCCGCGGAGAAGGCCATGCCGAGCCCGCCGGCCAGCACTATCCACCAGCCGTAAAAGACGCGCCTGCGACGTCCGCGCGTGGTCCGTGGCGGTGGAGGTGTGGTCTGCCGGCGCCTGCCGCTTCTGAAGCGGCCGAATATGTTCAAACGAATCGGTCTCTCATTCTTTCTGTCCCCTTGGGCGGTCCCGAAGCCCAATGCCAAAACGCAGCCGATTCTATACCACTCGCCCGAGTGTGGCTATCTGTCAAGCGGGTGCGGTCGTCCGCCTGCCCCTGTCCCGCTAGGCCCGCCTGAGAGCGCGGACTCGCTTAACGAGCGCGGGCAGCGACTCGGCAGTCGAGCTTTGCAGCGCGACGTCCGCCAGCGGCGTAAGCGGGGTGTCGTTGGGGTTCGCCTCGATCAGCAGCCCGCCGTATGCCTTGACTGTCTCGGGAAAGCTCGCGGCGGGATACACCGTCGCCGACGTTCCCGCCACGATGATGCAGTCGCATCTTTCAGTTTCCGCAAAGCAGCGTGCGAGCACGCTGCGGGGTATCGGCTCGCCGAACATCACCGTGTCAGACTTGACTATAGCGCCGCACTCGGGGCAGTCTGGCCTGCCCTCGTGCATCTCCTCGAACTGCCGCCGGGTCCATCGCGCCTCGCAAGCGATGCACCGCATCTTGGTCCGGTTTCCGTGTATCTCGGTGACGTTTCGCGAGCCAGCCACGTTGTGTAGATCGTCCACGTTCTGCGTGATAATCATACGCAGCACGCCAATCGTCTCCAACTCCGCCAGTGCGTAGTGGCCGGCGTTGGGCGACGCGCTCTCTATTGCCGCACGAAAGTGGCTGCGCTCTGGACCGGATTCCAGCTCACGCTGCCTTCGCGTGTAGCCCGCCGGATCCGCCAAGAACTCCTGGTAGCCCGTCATGCTCGGCTCGCCGATGCGCGTCCACAGCCCGCCCTCCCCCCTGAAAGTGGGGATGCCGCTTTCGACTGAGAGGCCCGCGCCGGTGAGGGCGACCACGTAGGTCGACTCCACTATCAACCTGGCCGCCGTGTCGATCGCGTGCTCGAGGTGTTCGTCCATTTGGTACCTCCTGCAAGTTGTCCGGAGCGGGCCTCACTCGCGCGATACGCGCCCACGCTCGACGACGAACCTGGTCATTCCGGCGAGGAACCGCGACTCTATCGACCCGCGGTCGGCGGTGCTGATTATGCACTGCTCGTAGCCGGAAATGACCTCCAGCACGTGCGCGCGGCGCGCGGCGTCCAGCTCCGACAACACGTCGTCGAGCAGCAGCACCGGCTGGTGGCCGCGCCGCTCTGCAATATGAGCGACCTCCGCAAGCTTGATAGCGAGCGCCGCGGTGCGCACCTGGCCGCGTGAGGCGTAGGACGCGGCGTTGGCGCCGCCGGTCAGCACCAGCACGTCGTCGCGGTGCGGCCCCGCGAGCGTGACGCCCTGGGCAATCTCCCGGTCGAGCCGCTCGGCAATGGCGCGCCGAAAGGCGTCGGCGAAAGCTTCGGCCCCGTCGTCACAACCCGCGTCTACGCTAGGGCGGTACACCAGGTGGAGACACTCGGCCCCACCGGAAAGCTCCTCGTGCGCCGGGCGCGCAAGCCGTGAAAGGTCCTGTAACGCGCTCCCGCGTGCCTGTGTAACGCGCTGCCCTTCGGAAACCAGTTGCTGATTCCAGAAGTCCAGCTCGTCGGGGCGCGAGCTGCCGAGGCGAACCATTCGCAGCAGCCGGTTTCGTTGCCGCACGATGTTCTGGTATCGCTGCAAAGATCGCAGGTAGCCGCGATCGAGCTGTGAAATGAGAATGTCAAGGTAGCGCCTGCGCCCGGAGGGAGGGCCGTAGATGAACTCGAGGTCGCTTGCAGTGAACAGCACCGCGTTAAGCTGGCCCACCAGCTCGGAGGCCCGCCGGTCTACGCCGTTGACCCGGTAGCGCTTCTGGAGCGGCCCCTCCCCTGTCGGGCCGGTCAGATCGCCGGCATCGGTCGCGGGCTGCGGCGGAAGGCGCGCGAGGTCGATCTGCACGCGCAGGGACTCGGCTCCACGTACGAGCCTGGCCGCGACGCGCGTGTGCGTCACGGCACCCCGGGGTTGCTGGCACACTAGTTCCCTGTCCGAGGCGGCGCGAGGCGATTTGGCGATGGCCAGCAGGTACACCGCCTCCAACAGGTTGCTCTTGCCCTGACCGTTCGCACCGGATACGAGCGCCATGCCGGGACCGAGCGGCAGTTCAAGACGCTCGTAGTTTCGGAAATTTGCAAGGTCCAGGTGTTCGATATAGATCGTGCGACCTCAGCCCGCCCATTCCTGTCGTGGCTGCCAGGCAATCACCCAACCTTGGCCTGGCGCAGACGGCCTGGCTTCAGGCGTCGTCCTCCGGGAATCCTCTGTCGGCCAGGGCCAGGAACTCATCCTCGTCGACCACCCTCACGCCCAGTTCCTGCGCGTCCTGCAGCTTGGAGCCGGCGTCCTGACCCGCGATCAGGTAGTCGGTGCGGCGGCTGACGCTGCCACTGACGGCGCCGCCCAGTTCTTTGACTCTGCCCTCGATCTGGGAGCGGCTGAAGCTCTGCAGCCTTCCGGTCACCACGAACCGCAGGCCCTTGAACGGTTGCTCAGACGGCTCGGCGGGGGCATCGTCGGCAAGGCGCACGCCGGCGGATCGCAGCTTTTCTATGACGCGCAGGTTGCCCTCGGCGCCGAAGTAGACTACTACGTTCTCGGCGATCTTCGGTCCTATGGTCGGGACCGACTCTAAGTCCTCTTGGGTAGCGGCGCTCAGCGCATCGATAGTCGGGAAATGCCGGGCGAGCAGCTCGGCCACCTCGGAGCCGACGTGCCGAATACCGAGCGCCGAGACGAGGCGTGCGAGCGGACGCTGCTTGCTTCGCTCCACCGCCGCCAGCAGGTTCGTGACACTCTTCTCGGCCATGCGGTCGAGTTCCAGGAGCGCGTCCTTATTCAGCGTGTAAAGATCGGCTACGTCGGCAACTATCCCTTGCTCAACGAGCATCTGCACCTGCTTGCCGCCCAGACCCTCGATGTCCATGGCGCCTCTGCTCACGAAGTGTTCCAGCGAGCGGACGAGCTGCTCCGAGCACGAGGCGTTGACGCAGTAGGACATGGCCTCGTCTTCGGGCCGTGCCACGGGCTGGCCGCACTTGGGACATTCGAGAGGAAACTCAGGCGGCGCTTCATCCCCGTTTCGGCGGTCGGCGATGGCGGCGACTATCTGGGGGATCACCTCGCCGGCGCGCTCTACTATCACCCAGTCGCCTACGCGCAGGTCCTTGGAGCGCACATAGTCCTCGTTGTGGAGCGTTGCCTGCTTGACGGTGGCGCCGTTGATGTCCACGGGTTCGAGCACGGCGTAGGGGTTGATGCTGCCCGTGCGGCCCACGTTGAAGCGCACGTCGAGCAGACGAGTCACCGACTGCGTGGCAGGGAACTTGTAGGCTACGGCCCAGCGCGGCTCGCGGCCTACGACGCCCAGGTGGGTCTGGTAGTCGAAGCGATTGATCTTGACAACGACGCCGTCTGCGGCGACATCAAGCTCCTCGGCCTGCTCGACCCACTGCCGATAGTAGTCCACGACCTGCTGAGGGGTGGACACCAGGCGGTTGTGATCGCTCACCTTGAAACCCAGTTCCCTAAGGAATTGCAGGGTGTCCCAGTGAGTGTCGGGAGCGGCGCCAGGCTCCGTGTCTCCGAGCGAGTAGATGAATATGTCCAGCGGACGGGTGGCGGTCGCGCGCGGGTCCAGCTGGCGCAGCGAGCCGGCCGCGGTGTTCCGCGGGTTGGCGTAGGCGGGTTCCCCCCGTGCGACGCGATCTTCGTTGAACTTGGAGAACAGAGACTTGGGGAAGTACACCTCACCGCGCACCTCCATCTGTGTGGGAGGGCAGCCACTCAGCAGCCGAAGCGGTATGCTCCTTATGGTGCGCAGGTTCGAGGTCACGTTTTCGCCGACCAGCCCGTTGCCCCGGGTGGAACCCTGGACGAACCGACCGTTCTCGTAGGTAAGCGCCACGGCGAGCCCGTCAAACTTCAGCTCGCACACCAGCTCGAAGTCGTCTCGCTCCAACAGGGCCGCTACACGGCGATGCCAGGCGTAGAATTCCTCCTCGTCGAAGGCGTTAGAAAGGCTCAACATCGGCCGGGCGTGCTCCACAGGCTCGAAGCCCTCCGCCGGCTCCGCGCCCACACGCTGCGTCGGCGATTCCGGGGTAACGAGGTCCGGGTACTCCCGCTCCAGTTCGCGCAGTTCCTTCATAAGCGCGTCGTACTGACCGTCCGCGATTTCGGGGCGGTCCAGCACGTAGTAGAGGTAGTTGTGGTGGTCTATCTGCGCCCGCAGTTCCTGAGCTCGCGCCTGTGCGGTGGTCATCGCCATGATGTGCTCACCCCTGGGCCGGCCCGCGGCCACGTTCGACGCGGGCCGATTCTTAGGTCTTTGGGGATAAGTATAAGCCATACCCCTCGAAAGACGCTTGCTCTAGACTATCCCCCATTTGGTGGATATACTTTTGCGGACACAACAGATTGCTTGGAGAGCCGCATTGCCCCAGTCAAAAGAGTACGAGGAGTTCGTGGCGAAGTATCCCCCGCTCGGCGCCATCGGCAACACGCCGATGGTGGGGCTGGACTTGTCCATCGACGTGGGGGACGCGACGGTTAGCGCCAAGTGCGAGCACCTGAACCCCGGCGGGTCGATAAAAGACCGGCCCGTGCTCAGAATGCTGGTGGAAGCCATCCTGTCGGGCGAACTGACCAGGGAGAAGTCCATCATCGACGCGACCTCCGGCAACGCGGGTATCGCCTACGCGATGATAGGCGCTGTGCTCGGCTACAGGGTAACGCTGGTGATGCCCGAGAACGCCAGCGAAGAGCGCAAGAAGCGGCTGCTGGCGCACGGGGCCGAGATAATCTACACGGACCCGATGCTTGGGTACGATGAGTCGCTGTACGAGGTGAAGCGGCGCTATGAGCAATCGCCGGATTCCTACTTCTACTGCGACCAGTACAGCAACCGCTTCAACCCGCAGGCCCACTACGACACCACCGCGGAAGAAATACTCGAGCAGACGCCCGACATAACACACCTGGTGGCGGGCGTCGGCACGGGCGGCACCATTTCAGGCGTGGGCAAACGGCTCAAGGAGCACAACCCGAACACCCGGGTCATCAGCATCAACCCGCCGGAGTGGCCCGGCGTCGAGGGCCTCAAACCATTGGGCGAGGGGCACATAATCCCGGAGACGCTGGACTGGTCGGTGGTGGACGAGATGCTGGACGTGGACGTGGACCGCTCCTACGAGATGTCGCGACGTCTTGCCGCGGCGGGGCTGTTCGCCGGCCAGTCTTCGGGGGCCTACATCGAGGGCGCATACCAGGTAGCGGCGCGGGAGCGTGGCGGCCACGTGGTGACTATCTTCAACGACATTGGCGAGCGCTACTTCAGCACCGGCATGTGGGGATAGCGGGTACCCTTACTCCGCCTCTCGCCGCCGCCTCGGCTATATCCTCATCAACGGTGCTTCCGGAGCCTACACGTCCAGGTTGTTGACCTCGAGCGCGTGGGTCTGGATGAAGTTCCGGCGCGGCGCTACTACGTCGCCCATAAGCATCGAGAAAACGTTGTCGGCCTCGGCGGCGTCGGTGATCGACACCCGTAGCAGCGTGCGCTCTTCGGGGTCCATGGTGGTCTCCCAGAGCTGCTCGGCGTTCATTTCGCCCAGTCCCTTGTAGCGTTGAATGGATACATTGCGACGGCCTTTGAGCTGCGTGAGTATGCCTTCTCGCTCGCCCTCGCTGTAGGCGTAGTGTTCCTGTCTGCCGCTGGCTATCTTGTACAGAGGCGGCTGGGCAATGTAAAGGTGACCGCGGTTGATGAGCGGCTCCATGTGTCGGAAGAAGAAGGTCAACAGCAGCGTTCTGATGTGGGAGCCGTCCACGTCGGCGTCTGTCATGATGATTATGCGGTGATAGCGCAGCTTGGCGAGGTTGATGTCGTCGTCGAGGCCCGCACCTATGGCGGTAATCATGGCTCTTATGGCGTCATGGCTCAGAATCTTGTCCGCGCGGGCTTTCTCCACGTTCAGAATCTTGCCCCACAGCGGTAGCACGGCTTGCGTCCTGCGATCCCGGCCCATCTTTGCCGTGCCGCCGGCGGAGTCGCCCTCCACGAGGTAGAGCTCACACAGTTCGGGGTTCTTCTCCGAGCAGTCGGCCAGCTTGCCGGGCAAGCCGCCGCCCTCCATGGCGTTCTTGCGGATGATGAGGTCGCGCGCCTTTCGTGCCGCCTCTCGCGCGCGCTGGGCGGTCAGGCACTTTTCGATGATTCGTCGGGCGTCCTGCGGATGGTCTTCCAGGTAGTACTGCACCGCCTCGGCCACCACGCTTTCGACCTGGTTTCGCACCTCGGGATTGCCGAGCTTGGTCTTGGTCTGTCCCTCGAACTGCGGATCAGTGAGCTTGACCCCTACCACGGCGGTCAGCCCCTCGCGTGTCTCCTCTCCCGCCAGGTTCGATTCGTTTTCCTTGATCAGATTCTGCTTGCGTCCGTAGTCATTGAGTACGCGGGTCAGCGCCGAGCGGAAGCCGGTCAGGTGCGAGCCGCCGTCTACGGTGTTGATGCAGTTGGCGAACGAGTGAACGAACTCGGTGAAGCTGTCGTTGTACTGGAGGGCGGCTTCTACGATGGTGCCGTTCACCTGCTTCTCGACGTATATCGGGTCCTTGTGCAGCACGTCGCGGCTCCGGTTGAGATTGCGGACGAAGCTGGACATGCCGCCTTCGAAGTAGTAGGTCACGTCGTTCTTGGGCCACCTGTCAGGGTCGAAGTCGCTGCGGAAGTGTATCTCGAGGCCCTTGTTCAGATATGCCATCTCCTTGAAACGTTGAGCCAGTGTGGAGAACTCGAATTGGATTAGCTCGAAAATGTCGGCGTCCGCCGTGAACGTTACGCGCGTGCCAGTGCGGTCGCGTTCGCTCCTGTCCAGATCGCGGGAGGACAGGTCGGTGGTGCGTTCACCGCGGCAGAACTCCTGGCTGAACACCTTGCCGTCCCTGTACACCTCTACTGTGAGCCGGGTAGACAAGGCGTTGACGACCGAAGCGCCGACCCCGTGAAGGCCGCCGGACACGGCGTAGGCCTTGCCGCCGAACTTGCCGCCGGCGTGAAGAGTGGTCATCACGGTCTCGACGGCCGATATGCCGGTCGCCGGATGAATGTCGACGGGAATGCCACGCCCATCGTCCTCGATGCGTACCTCGCCGTCGGGGGAGATATAGATTTCGACACGAGAGCAGAATCCGGCCATAAACTCGTCGACGCTGTTGTCCACAACCTCGTAGATCAGGTGGTGCAGACCGCGTTGGTCGGTGCTGCCGATGTACATGCCCGGGCGCCGCCGCACGGCTTCCATGCCGCCGAGAACCTGGATGTCGCTTGCCGTGTACCAACTGGACGCGCCGTTGGCGCCGTTGTTGTTGGCGCCGTTACGGTGTTCACTTGCCATAGAAAGCTCCTGGCATGCCTCCGGCCGCAACCCTCATCCCTTGCCGTCGGCTGTTACATCGGGAACGTCGGCCCTGTTGGAGGCCGCGCAGTGCGAAACTAATGTTCTTTCCTTATTCCGTTGCTAAGGATAGGACGGTGGCATGAATATCGTTAGAGAGGGGCTGGAAACGTGGTCCAGCGGACAGATGAGAGCGGCCTGAAACGTGCCGCTCCAGCTACCCAATTGTATCATCAACATAGGCCCAATTCAATGAAATCCGCGCCAGCGCCAGGGCAATCGCATTTAAGGCCCACTGCGATTCCAACGACGTTAAGACAAGCCCATAACGCTCCGTAGCTGTCGTTTCGGCGGAGGCCGAAACCTGGAATCTGGCGAATTCAACGTCCTGACATCTAAATGCGATTGCCCTGGCGCCAGCGCCGGAAGGGTTCCGCGCCGTTGTCATGCGACGCATCGCAAATGTGCGGGGAGGCGTCCGCGACGCCACACTTCCCCATTCCAACTCCGACGCTACCTGTCAAACCGTAGACACTTCAATGTGTTTTTGGGTCAAGATTTTGGCAAAATGGCCAGGCTGATCGAGCCGGACACGGGTCGCGACGCGCCTGTCTCTCAGAACGCGGCCCATTCTTGATTGCATCTCAGCGTCCGTAGCGGCTGCGGAGACGGACAAAACTGAGCTCCACTGGTCTCTTAAAGCTATTTTCAAGCTCGTTATAGTCGTCGTATAATTGGGGTGCGCCGCTTCCGCGCGATCGGCGAGTGGGCGCCCGTCTTTCAAGCACTACCAGACAGGGAGCGACACGCGCATTGAACTTCGATCCGTCCTTCACGACTGTGCCGGTCCTGCTGCTTGCGACGGTGATTGGCTACCTGCTCGGCGCGCTGCCCATCGCCGACAGGGTTAGCCGACGCCGCGGCGTCGACATCTTCTCCACCGGGACGGGGCTCGCGGGCGCGACCAACGTGCGGCGGCAGGTGGGTAAGGTTCCGAGCGCCATCGTGGTGCTGGGCGACTTCGCGAAGGGCGCGCTTTCCGTGATAGCGGCCGACCTGCTGGGCGTGGATAAGGGGAGCGTCTGGATTCTGCTGCCGGCGGCGGCGGCCATCGTCGGCCACTGGAAGTCGGTGTTCACCGGCTTTCGCGGCGGCGACGCGCTGGTGACGCTCGGCGGAGTCATAATCGCGCTGTTCCCCATCCAGGGCTTTATAAGCGTGGCCGTCGCAGTCGCGATAGCGCTGGCCGCGCAGAGGCTGCCGTTCTCTTCGCTTCTCAACATCGTCTTCGGCTACCTCACGCTCGCTATCCTCAACTACAACTACTTCGTCCCGCTTGGGCACCCTGAGTTGACCCTGGGCGTGGGCGGCCTGTGCGCGATGGTGCTGGCCTATGCCATACGCGGCCACGTGGGCCGGCGTAGGCTGAGCGACGACTGGGAAGAGTCCGGAGACGCGAGCGCGGCGAACAACCAGCCCGAGGGCCAGGGCTGACCCGGCGGGCGCCTAGCCTCCGTCCTCCGACGTCAACTCCTCGCGCGAAAGCAGCAGCAGGTCCAGCAGGTTGCGGTTCACCAAGAACACCGTGTTGCGCACGGGGGTCTTCACGTAGTAGGACAGGTCGTCGCGCTCGAGCACCCTGATGCGCGTGGTGGGGTTGGAGGCGCCGCTCCTGGTGACAATTCTCACGGACGCGGTGGGGTTGTCGAACCGCAGCCCCTCGGCCTCCTCGGCGGTGGCGAATCCCTCCGCAAACAGCAGCTCGACGACCCGTAGCACGGAGTCGACCAGCGCCAGGTCCGCGGGCACCTCCCCGGATTCGTCACGCACCACCCAGTCGGCGCCGGTGAACGTGAGATCGAACTGCTCGTCCGCATACTCGAAGGTCAAGGTCTCGATCTCGGACCTGGGGATATTCAGTATCACGGGATCGAGCCAGCCATCAGGCAGGGAGTCGAAAATGTCGCCGGCCGAAATCGGGCTTGGACAGGGTATGCCGTAAACTTCGTCTTTGCCAAAGCGACGCACGTAGCACAGGCCAACGTCCGGGCTCCAGGTGCCTACCAGCAGCTTCTCCTGCTCGAAATCGCCCAGGAAGAACGACACCACGGTGGCGTTGGCGTCGGCAACCCCCATGCGCTCGTGATTGCTGGGGTTCATGGCGATGAGTTGCGCAATGTTCTCGATGTCGGACACGGCCTGCCACAGTGCGTCGAGCTTGGGCTGGAACGCCGGCTGGTTGTTGATCGTCCAGGGCGCACCCTCGCCGCGCCGTTCCAGCGTCGCCTCCAGGCCGTCCTGCGGCGTGGAGATCCTCACCCTGTTGACCACGTCCTGCGATATGGGCAGCAGCCCCGACAACACCACTTCCTCGGGCTCGGACGTAACGACGCGTACGACGAGGCCCGCGACCGCGATCGCGACGAGAAGGGCCAGGACCGCGATCAACTGCCTGCTATTCATCGCCCCACACCCTCTGGGAGATGTTCCTGCGGCGCACGAACTGGACCAGTCCGATCAGCACGAACAAGGCGGGTACGCCGGCTACGTTGACGTACTGGACCACGTTGCGGTGGAGGTCAGAGCTGTACAGTAGCTGGCGCGAGGTGATGACCTTGGAGCGGAGATCCGCCAGGATGTCCTCCTGAGCCAGCCAGTCCACCAGGTTCAGCGCCAGGCCCAGGTTCTCCTGGTACCGGGAGGATACCGTGTCACCTATCCAGTCGGAGTCGCCCACCACCACCAGGCGCATCTCGCCGGCCGGGGCCGGCCGGGTGACGGCTACTCCCATCTGGGCTCGGAACAGGTCGCCCGGCGAGACGGTTGCGAGCGCCTGCGAGTTGGGGCTGACGTCCGGGCTGTTGCGGTAGTTCAGGTCTATGGCGCCAGAGTCAGAGGTCTCGAGCAGAAGGATGCGCTCGTGGGGCCAGTCGGTGAGGAAGCCGACACTGCTCGCCCAGGGGAGCACGACGGACTCCACGTCTCCCGCTACTTTCGAGTCTACGGTCTTAACGCGCATCCAGTACGGGAACGGAATGGCGACGGTTCCGACCTGCGTGCCGAACGACAGCGTTTCGTTAGAGCGGACGTCGAAGGCGATATCGTCCTCGACTATCATGCCGTAGCCCTCCACGAAGTCCACGAAGCTGTTACGGTTTGGTAGGGCTGCCAGCCGCTGTTGGTCGATGTCCACTGGATCGAGCAGCAGCATCGCCTTGCCGCCGCCGTCCAGGTAGGCGGCGAGCGCCGCGCGTTCGGAGTCCGCGATCTGCTCGGTGGGGCCGGCGACAATCAGAACGTCGGTGCCGTTCAGGTTTAGAGCGCCGTCCTCCGAAGGCTCCAACACGGAGACGTCGTATTGCTGAGCCAGCACCCCGCCCAGGGTCTGCATGCCGTTTACGGGAGTCTTCTCGCCGTGGCCGGACAGGAACATCACACTCTTGCGCTGCTGCTTGATCATGGCGAAGGTCAGGCTCGCGATGCGGTACTCGAACCCGTCCACGGTGCCAATGAAAGGCACGACCTCGCGCCTGTCGGCGTAGGTCATCGAAAGGCCCAGGTAGCCGGTCTTTATCTGAAGCTCGCCCTGGCTCTGCACGTTGAACTGCATCTGGGGCACGCCGATGAGCTGCGCCTTGCGCGCCGCGGCCTCGTCGCCGTCGGGGTACTTGCGCACGATGCGCACCAGGCCGCCTGACGATGCGGCGAGGTCGTCGAGGAAGTCGTTCACGTCCCTGGCCACTATCGCAACGTGGGCGGGCGGGTCCTTCGACTGGAAGAGCTCGATAGTGAGCAGGTCGTCCAACTCGCCGAGAATGTCCTTGGTTGCGGGGCTGAGCGTGAACAGCTTGTCCTCGGTGAGGTCCAGCCGGCCACCGATGCTGGAGCCAAACCAGCCCACGAGTAAGCTCAACACTATGAGCGCGGCGACGCCCACCTGCAGGTTGCGGTACTGCGGAGACTGGTGGCTCAGGCTCTTGCCGCGGATCATCAGGTAGGTGGCGCTGAGCATCGTGGAGACCAGGGCGACGAAGTAGATCACGTCGCGCAGATCGATGACCCCGCGGGCGATGCTGTCGAAGTGCGTCGCCGGGCTGAGCGTCTGGAGCGGGCCCGACGCCCCGGCGGGCAGGCCGTCGGCCACCTGGTCGAGGCCCACCAGCAGCAAGGCGCCTATGAACAGCAGCCCGAGTATGAACGCGATCACCTGGTTGCGCGTGAGGCTGGAGGTGAACAGGCCGATGGAGACGAACGCCGCGGCGAGGAACAGGCTTCCCACGTACTGCGCGGCCACCGCTCCGGGGTCTACGTTGCCAGCGGTCGACAGGGCGATGGGTATGCCGACGGTGGACAGGATTAGCACGGACACGAAGATTATGCCGGTGAGGAACTTGGCGATCAGCACGACCCAGCCCTGGATAGGTTGGGTGAGCAGAATCTCCAGCGTGCCGTCGCGCTGCTCCTCCGCCAGCAGCCGCATAGTGGACGCCGGCACGAAGATCATCAGAAGCCAGGGCAGCGCGGTGAAGAGACTCTGGGTGGAAGCCTCGGTGGAAGTGCCGAACGGCGTGAAGAAGTAGAGGAACGAGACGACCGCGCAGAACACCACGAGGAGTATGTATCCCGTGGGCTGGTCGAGGTAGCCTCGCAGGTCCTTGCGTATGAGCGCGATGAGGGAACGCATTCGCCCTACTCTACGCGTCCTCTGAGTCCTCGCCGCCGCCTTCGGCCGTCAGGGAGTGGAACACGTCCTCGAGGCGGGCACGGTCCTCGTGGAGCTCCCACAGCACCCAGTCCCGCTCCTTTGCCAGAGCGAAAATCTGGGGGCGCAGGTCCTCTTCGCCCGTCACGGAGACGACGTAGCGCTTGCGGCCTTCCACGGGGGCCAGGCGGTCCACCTCTCCCACGTTGGGCAGGCGCTTGAGTCCGGTCTCGACCTCGTTGCCCTCGATCTCGACGTGGACCTGGCGCTGGCCCCTGGCGCGCACAAGCAGCTCCTCGACAGGACTGTCGGTGACGAGCTTGCCGCGGTTGATGAGCAGCACGCGCTCGCACGTGGTCTCGACCTCCTGCATCACGTGGGTGCTGAGCAGCACGGTGCGCTCTTGGCCGAGCGAGCGAATCAACTCGCGAATGGTGAGGCGCTGGTTCGGGTCCAGCCCCTCGGTGGGTTCGTCCATGATGAGAATGGACGGCCTGTGAAGGATGGCCTGGGCGAGGCCGACGCGCTGCCGGTAGCCCTTGGATAGCTGGCTGATGGGCCGGTAGTAGTACTCCTGGAGGCCGGTCTCCTCGACGGTGCGGTCCATGTTGTCGCGGCGCTCGGCGCCCGTGAGGCCGCGCAGGTCGGCGACGAACGAGAGGTATTCCCGCACGAGCAGGTCGCCGTAGAGGGGGTTGTTCTCGGGCAGGTAGCCTATACTCTGCCGGGTAAGCCTGTCCTGGGCCAGCGTGTCGACGCCGTCGATGAGAATCGAGCCGGTGTCCTGGGTGTAGAACGAGGTGAGCAGGCGCATGGTGGTGGACTTTCCGGCGCCGTTGGGGCCAAGAAATCCCACCACCTCGCCGCTGGCGATCTTGAACGTCAGGTCGTCGACGGCGGTGTGCGAGCCGAAGCTCTTGCTGACGCTGGTGGCCTCGATGGTGTAGCGGGCATCGCCGTTTGAGCGTTCGTCGGTAGCCAAGCCTGACCTCTTCCTGGAATGGTAGCCAGCGCGCGGGCTAGTCGTCGAACGGGGCGGGCAGCTTCATGGGGTTGAGCTCGGTGATTAGCGACTCGGTGGTCAGCACCATGCCGGCGACGCTCGCGGCGTTCTCCAGGGCCGATCGGGCGACCTTTGCCGGATCGATGATGCCCATCTCCAGCATGCTGCCGTAACGCTCGGTCTCGGCGTCGAAGCCGTAGTCTCCGGAGCCGCCCTTGACGCCGTTGAGCACCACGTTTCCGCTGAGTCCGGCGTTGTCGACGAGGAGCACTAGGGGGGACTCCACGGCCCTCAGCAGAATGTTCACGCCCGTGGACTCGTCGCCATCGGCTTCCAGCTTGGAGCCGGCGGCCTGCGCGGCGCGCACCAGCGAGGTGCCGCCGCCCGCGACGATGCCCTCCTCGATGGCCGCGCGTGTGGCCGCAAGCGCGTCCTCGAGCCGCTGGCGCTTCTCACGGAGCTCGACTTCAGTGTACGCGCCCACCTTGAGCACGGCTACGCCGCCGGAGAGCTTGGCCGCGCGCTCCTCCAGCTTCTCGCGGTCGTAGTCGGACGAGGTGTCCTCGGCCTGCGACTTTAGCTGAGCGATGCGGGCGTCGATGGCATCCTTGTCGCCGACGCCCTCGACGAAGGTGGTGTTGTCCTTATCGGCCACCACCCTGCGGCAGCGGCCCAGGTCGGCCATCTCGGCGGAGTCGAGCTTGCGGCCTATGTCGGCGCTGATGACGTTGGCGCCGAAGAGGACGGCCATGTCTTCCAGGATGGCCTTGCGGCGCTCGCCGAATCCGGGGGCCTTGATCGCCAGGCAGTTGAGTGTGCCGCGCAGCTTGTTGACGACCAGGGTCGCCAACGCCTCGCCCTCCACGTCCTCGGCGACGATGACCAGGGTGCGGCTGACTGCGGTGACCTTCTCGAGCAGCGGCAGCAGGTCCGCCATGGAGGATATCTTCTCGGAGGTGACGAGCACGTAGGGGTCTTCGAGCTCGGCGGCCATTTTGGTGGCGTCGGTGACGAAGTAGGGGGAGATGAAGCCGCGGTCGATCTGCATGCCCTCGACGTACTCGACCTCGTATCCGACTCCCTTGGACTCCTCGACGGTGATGATGCCCTCGCTGCCGACGTCGTCGAGCACGTCGGCGAGTATCCGGCCCATCTCCTCGTCGTGGGCGGCGAGGACGGCGACCTGCTCTATCTGCTCCTTGCCCTCCACGGGCCGGGCCATGGACTCGATCTCGGACCTCATGGCGGCGACGGCCTTCTCGATGCCGCGCTTGAGGGCCAGGGGGTTGGCTCCGGCGGAGATGTTCTTGAAGCCCTCGCGCACGATGCTCTGGGCGAGAATAGTGGAGGTGGTGGTGCCATCGCCAACGGCGTCGTTGGTCTTGCTGGCAGCCTCCTTGAGGAGCTGGGCGCCCATATTCTGGAAAGGCTCCTTGAGCTCGATCTCTTTGGCGATGGTGACGCCGTCGCTGCACACCTGCGGCGGACCGAAGTCGTCGTCGAGGATGACGTTGCGGCCCTTAGGCCCCAGCGTGACGCCGACGGCCTTAGCGAGAACGTCGAACCCTTCCATCAACTGGCTTCGGGCGTCCTGACTGTACTGAAGCTGCTTAGCCATCTGTGAATCTACCCCTCCCAGGTCGTATGTCAGGGCCGCTTGGGCGGCGCTGCTGCAGTTCGTATTCTACCACAAAGGCTTTCTTCAAGGTGGCGGCGGGCCATGGACTTATCAGGGGTCGGAGCGCGGCTGGGAGGGGCGATCGCCTGGCCGGAGGACCGGCCACCTGAGCAGGGAATCGCTCACGTTACAAAAGCGGCTTTCTCCAAAAGTGTCCCATTCCGTGTTTTTCGTAGCTGGCGGGTGTCACCCACGGGGCGATCCCTGTGGTGTACCTGTCACGATTTCGCGGGTGCAAGGCCGGAATTCGAGGGGCTTCGGAGCGGATTGGGACGGGGTGCCGCGACGGCTGTCGGCGGGAATTGCGGGTTGCATCGGTTGTTAAGGCTGGCATGTGGGGATGCTAGTACAAATGTGCGTGCGTAGTCAATAGCCCCATCAGGCTTCAGAGTCGTAGCACCACATCGAGAGAGGGGAGGATCCTGGATGTGGTGGTGGCTCTCGACCCAGCTATCTGCCAACGCTACTGTCGGTGCCAACGATCACCTTGAACTGTCTTGGCCCGTCTCTTTCCTGCCCGCAGTCGACGAAATCCACTCCCACGTACTCAATGCGCAAGTTGAAGTTGTATTCGCCTTCCAACAGATCGACAGCAGCCGTTATGACGTGACCCGCGGTTGTAGTTTGCCACTGTTCTACTTCTTCGTTGCGAGGCCTATGCCAAATGGCCAGGTGAAACCCCATACCGCCGGGTGTACCTACCCACTCGTTAGCCGTGTACTCGTACTCAGAGTGATAGTCGACCCGAAAGAGACCGGCGTCCTCACCCAGCAGGCGCAGGCTCATGCGGATATCGAGGCTGCGGCCACTGCTGTCTGTGTAGACTGCGTCTGGCAGGATCCAGATCATCGTACCCTCAGGCACCGAGCCATCTTCGTTATCGAATACTATGTGGTGATCACGGTAGGAGTTATAGGGTATGGGGTGTCCTTGATATCCCCAGGGATCGCTGCCCTTGCTGAAGTACTTGCCAAAAACGCAGCTTTGCCACTCTTCATCGTCGAAACGACTGAACTCTTCGAGGACACCGGAGACCCGCCGCCTCAATTCAGCGAGACTGATCCGTTTACCAGTGCTCCTGTTGTAGAATCTCCCGGCCTCGCGTGGCAGCCACGTGCTGTGACTCCCGTACCACTCCTGGAAGTTCTCGTATGCCAGACCCATGTGATAGGCGTTCGGATCGCTTGTGGATTCCAGGAGGGCGATTCCCTCATCCCCGTCGTCAAACATTTGCCCAACTTCCCTCTCCAGTATCAGTCTCGCGCAATCCAGTTCTTCCAGGGAGTTGAACACCGGTTGACCCTCCACGACAGCGGATATTGTCTCGGGGCCCTCACCTTTCAGATACTCGCGCACTCGTAGTTCCACCTCGCTCAATAGGGTGTACTTGTACTTTGCGTAGGCTGATGGTGCTCCCTTCAACTCAAACCTGATTTTGTCGTTCTCTGCCGCCCTGAATCGAACTTCCACCACTTCAGCCCAAACGACCAATTCTTTCTCCAACACACGCTGCTCCAGCACGCCTGATCCCGTTGGGACACCTCCGCCAGTAGGAGGAATAGTAGCAGCCAAAACGAAACTGTAGCGATTCCAGCATTCCTCGACGTTCTGCGCAGCAGAAGTAGTTTCGCCAGGAGAATCGGCGTCAATCGCCTGGACCACCGGGGTGGAATGGCCGGCAGCAGGGCCAGTACTGTCAGCGGCCGGATCGGTACGTTCTGGGGTGTTCGAATGCTGACCTTCATCCACACACGCGAACACGAAGACAATCATGGCCACTGGAAAAAGGAACGTTCTCATCTTGGCATGGACTCGGATCGCATCTGAACTTCTACGACGGCACGATTCATGGCCTCGAACCTGGAACCTGGTTGTCGAGCGATCCCATTCGATCACTCTGTTGTTGGGAGTAGGACGCATCAGCTCCGAAACTACGTTGGTGTCGAGAACTGTTATGGCTCCGACTTCATACGAACTTTGGCGGTTCACGCATGGGTTCGCGAGTCAGCAAGTCCAGCTCTAGGCCGTAGGGCGCGAACCGGGACTGCATGGCTTCGGCCAGGCTTTTGCCCGGTGAGTGCTCCCGCAGCAGCGATTCCCTAAGAATCGCCCTCGCCTCTTCCTCGATGGACCTGCCGTTTCTGGCCGCGCGGAGGCGGAGCCGACTTATCAGCTTTTCGTCCAGGATGCACAATCTGATGCTGGTTACGGTACGGCCTCCATCGGCGTTGGCGCGATATTGTGGTCTGATTGTAGCGTATCCAAAGTCGAATAGTGGAGCTCGGGAATGGAAAGCGAACGCCTTAGATTCTTCAGCTACGCCCGGAACGATGGACTGAAGAGTAAGGACTCTTCGCCCCGCTAAGTTGACACCCTGAAGGCGGTGGCCTTAGCATACGACCGAATCGTTGGGGGTCGCGGCGCAGGGCGCGCCGGGCCAAATTCGCACACCAAAAAGGAGGCTGACCATGGCCGTTATTCTGGGCGAAGGAGACTTCCGGTACGAGGCGCTCGCCGAGTGGGAGAAGCTGCCGGACGGGATGGAGTTGCTGGAGACGCCGGGCGTGGCCGTGGACTCCAAGGACCAGGTGTACGCCTTTACACGCAACCCCGACAATCCGGTCGTCGTGCTGGACGCCGACGGCAACCTGGTGCGCACGTTCGGCCAGGGCATCTTCGGCAAGCGGTCGCACGGCATACTGATAGGCCCGGACGACTCGGTGTGGTGCGCCGACGACGGCATCCACACGATCACCAAGTTCTCTCCGGAGGGAGAGCTGCTGCTGACGATAGGCACCACGAACAAGCCGGCGCCCATCTGGAGCGGCCAGCCCTTCAACCGGCCCACGCACGCGGGCGTGTCGCCAAACACGGGCCACATTTTCGTCACCGATGGTTACGGCAACTCGCGGGTGCACAAGTACACGCCGGAGGGTGAGCTCGTGCTGTCGTGGGGCGAGCCGGGCATCGACGCGGGCCAGTTCATCCGGCCCCACAACGTGGCTGTGGACTCGGACGACCTGGTGTACGTGGCGGACAGGGAGGCGCACCGCGTGCAGGTGTTCGACGCGGACGGTAACTTCGTCACGATGTGGAACAACATCCACCGGCCCGACGGCATGACGCTGGGCCCGGACGGCAACATCTACATCGGCGAGCTGAACGGCATGGGCGGCGTGGACGACGCGCCGGGTCTGGGTCACAGGGTCAGCATCCTCAATCGGGACGGCAAGCTGCTGGCGCGGTTCGGCGATCCCGAGGAGGGCGAGGAGCCGGGCAAGTTCATCGCGCCGCACGGCATCGCGGTGGACTCACGCGGCGACATCTACGTCGGCGAGGTGGCGTTCACGATCCGGGGCAGCCACATGGACCCGCCCCGCTATCCCAAGAGCCTGAAGAAGCTGCACAAGCTGGACTAGGGGAGACGGGGGCGGCCAAGCGAGCCGTCCCCTACCCGCTCCGCTCGGCCAGTAGCGTCTCGACGTCCGCGCGCGACGGCATGGCGGCCTGCGCGCCGGGCACGGTGACGGCGAGCGCGCCAGCGGCTGCGCCGAAGCGCACCGTCTCGCCGAGCGATAGACCCTCGGCGGCAGCGACCGCGAAGCCCGCGCCGAAGGCGTCCCCGGCGGCGACGGTGTCCACCACGTCCACGGTGAACGCCGGCACGTGGCCCGATTCGTCCGCGGAGGCGTAGTACGCTCCCTGCTCACCCAGCTTGACCACAGCTACCGGCGCGCCCGTGGCGCGGAGCCGCGCCGCCGCGTCCGCAGCCGACGCCAAGTCCGTGACCTCGACGCCGGACAGCATGGACGCCTCGGTCTGGTTGGGCGTCAGCACGTCTGCGGCGGCGTGGATGCCGGGCGGCGCCATCTGGGCGGGCGCGGGATCCCATACCACTCGAACGCCGCGCTGCCGGGCCGCGGCGGCAGCCTCGAGGGTGAGCGCAGCGGGCGTTTCGAGTTGCAGGAGCAGGGCGTCCGCGCCGTCGAGAGCGCGCTCCACTGCGCGGAGCTGCGTCTCGTCGCAGGCGAGGTTGGCGCCATACACGGCCACGATGCGGTTCTCCCTGCTGGCGTCCAGCCATATCATCGCCACACCGGAGGCGTTGTCGGGGTCGACGGCCACGCCGGAGACGTCTATGCACTCCGAGCACAGGCCGTCCAGCAGGGCCGCACCGAACGGGTCGTCGCCGACTCGGCCCACCATGCGCACCTCCGCGCCGAGCCGAGCCGCGGCGACCGCCTGGTTGGCGCCCTTGCCGCCAGGCAGCGTGTAGAAGAGGTCGCCCACGACTGTCTCGCCGGCCTGCGGCAAGGTCTCGGCGAGTGCGGTGAGGTCCATGATGATGCTGCCGAACACCACGATGACGGGGCGCTTGCGAGTCCGGTCGGTCATGGTCCCAGCAGCCCTTCGCTCAGCAGTTCCTCGATTACCTGGGCGGCGCCGTCCTGGTCAATGGGAGGCGCGATCCTGTCGGCCACGGCGAGCGTCTCGTCCACCGCGCCGTCGATGGCCACGGCGAGGCCGGCCCAGCTCAGCATGTGGACGTCGTTGTAGCCGTTGCCGAAGGCGATGGTCTCGTCGGGGCGGATGCCGAGTCGGGCACACAGCCAGCCCAGGGCCTTGTGCTTGCCGCCGCGGGGGTTGAGGATTTCGCAGAAGTGGGGAAGCGACCGGGTGACGTGCAGGCTCGAGTCGAACCGGCCTATGAGGCTAGCCTCGAGGTCACGGATAGCGTCGTCGCCGCCGACCACGACGAGCCGCGTGAAGCCCAGGTGGGCGGCACTGCGGAGGTCGCCCACGGAGTGCACGACGACGTCGTTGCGCTCGATGTAGCCCTCGATCCAGGGCGAGGACTCGGCCACGTACACGTCGCCGCCGTGGTAGGCCATCACTTCCAAGCCCCACTCGTCCAGCGCGTCCAGCGCGTCGGAGGTCATGCTCGGGGTGAGCGTGACCTGCCAGAGCACCTCGCCGGTGGCGGGGTCGGACACCTGGGCGCCTTGGTAGGAGACTATCGGCGTCTCTATGCTCAGTTCAGAGGAAGAGATTACTGCGGACTCGAACATCCTGCCGGTCGCGAGCGTGACGTGGACGCCGTTCGCCCTGGCCTGGCCGATGGCGCGGCGGGTACGCGGCGAGAGCGGATACTCGGTGCTGCGAATGGTGCCATCGATGTCCAGGGCGATCAGCTTGTAGCCCATAGGGGGCGGGCCTCCTGTCAATGTATGAACCCTATGTTATAGAATTCGCACCAGGAAGGGCGGGTTTGAAACCTGTCCCTACCAGAGAGAGGGGACACTGTTCTTTCGGGAGATCATCGTGAAACTAACGCCTCGCAGGGTGTGGTGGCTCATCGTGCTGCCGGTGGCGCTGTTCGTGCTCATCATGGCGCTGAGGTCGGCGCCGCCCTCGTGAGCGGTTCCTCCTGCCGCAGCAGCGCGGCCAGCCCGCTGTTTATCTCTCTGGCGATGCCGGGGCCTCGATAGACCATGCCGGTGTATAGTTGCACGGTGGTCGCGCCCGCCAGCAGCGCGGCGTAGGCTTCCCCGGCGGACGATATGCCGCCGCAGGCGTTGATGGCGAGGCGACGGCCGACCTCGGCCCTGACGTCCGCCACCATACGCAGCGTGTCCTCGAACACCACCCTGCCGCTTACGCCGCCGGACCCGACGGCCAGCCGGGAGTCGCGTGCGGGCCAGGTGTTGGAGACGGTCAGCGCGTCGGCGCCCATGTGCTCGCAGACGCCCGCGAGGGCCAGAACCCTCTGCCTCGCGGCGTCGTCATCGGGGCGGCCCGGCGCGTAGGGAGGCAGCTTGACGAACAGCGGCCTCGAGCGGCGCTCATTTACCCTGTCGAGAAGGTCGGTGAGGGCTGCGGGCTGCTGGAACACTCGTATTCCCTGTGTGTTGGGCGAGCTGATATTGACCTCGACGGCGTCGCAGAACGGCTCGACGGCGCGGTGGCACGCTACTATCTCTTCCGGCGCGACTCCGGAGACGCTGACGACCACAGGGGCGTCTCCCAGCCGTCCGCGGTCGCGACGCAGCCGGCTTACGGCGTACTCGACACCCACGTTGGGGAAGCCCATGGCGTTGATGAGCGACTCGTCGGCTTCGTAGCGCAGCAAGCGCGGCGAGGGGTTGCCGGGCCGCGGCTGTAGGGTGACGGTGCCGCCGGTGACATAGCCGAAACCGAGCGCGGCGAGGGACGGCAACATGTCGCAGTTCTTGTCGAAGCCGGCCGCGACGCCCACCGGGTTACGCAGGGGCAGCCCGGCGAGTTCCGTGCGCAGGGCCGGATCGCGAACCGTCAGGTAGGGCGAGAGCCTCTCCCACAGCCAGTGCTGCCGGAGGGCGGCGGCGCTCACATCATGGGCGGTCTCTGCGTCGACGCGGAAGAACAGGCCCCGGGCGAGGGCGCGGAACGAGCTAGGGTTGAGGATTAGCAATCTCGAAAGTGCCTCCCAGCTACGGCAGGCGGGGCGCTCCGGCGTCGGGCTCGACCTGGAAGGCGTTCAGCGCGCAGGCCAGCATGCCGTAGTAGCCCATGGTGGCGGTGAGCTCGGTGACGCCCTGCTCGCCGAATCGCGCCTTGGCCGCCTCGAAGGTGGCGTCGGAGACGCGCTTCGAGCGGAACAGCTCGCGGGCGTAGCCCACTATCACCGCCTCGTCCTCGGTCAGGTCGTCGAGGGAGCCTCTTTGGGCGACGACCTCCACCGCCTCGGGGCGGACGCCAGCGTCCAGCGCGAGGCCCCGGTGCGCCGACCACTCGTAATCGCAGTCGAACTCGCGCGACGTGGAGATAATGGCCAGTTCGCGGTCCGCGGCGCCGAGGGTGGACTCGAAGCGGATGTAGGCGCCGAGGTGCGCGGCTCGTCCGGCCACCTCGGGCGAGTTGAGCAGCACCGAGAAGGGGCCGTTGATCTGGCCGCGGCTGGAGGCTATCGAGTCTACGATGGACGCCTTGTCCGCGGGGACCTGGTCTTTGCTGGTTATGATGGGCACTCGGGTCATTTGGTGTTTCTCCTGTGTTGTTTTCTCCGTAGCGGCCTCACCCCCATCCTGACCTTCCCCCATCAAGGGGGAAGGGACTACGCGCCCGCCGGTATGACCGGCAGCAGCACGTGCGACGGCCGCTCGCTGTCGTGGTAGATGGTCTGGGTGGCTATCTGCGTCTCGCTGTCCTTGCCGAACTCGTTTCCCGTGTTGGGGTTACGGTCGAACTGCGGGAAGTTGCTGCTGGAGATCTCGACGCCTATGCGGTGTCCCGCCACGAAGCAGTTGCTGGTGGACCAGAGGTCTATGGTGAACTTGTACACCTCGCCCGGCGTCATCAACTCGGGCTTCTCCCACGAGTCGCGGTAGCGCGCGCGTATGATGCCCTGGGCCACGTTGATGGCCTTGCCGCCGGGATGGACATCGACGAGCTTGGCGGTGAAGTCGGTGTCGGGCGCGGTGGACGATGCGTACAGCACCACGGAGACCGGTCCGGTCACCTCCACGTCTTCCTCCAGGACGTCGGTGGTGTACACCAGCACGTCGGGCCGCCACTCGGCCTGCTGTTGGTCGCGCGGCCCCATCGACACGGGCGTGACGTCCTCCGAGCAGCAGGTGCTGCCGCCGATGGTCATCACGGGGTGCTGCGGGTCGTACTGGTAGCTGTCGACAGGCTCGTCCACAGGGGCGTCCGTGCTCAGGCTGCCGTCACCGAACGAGGAGTTGGCGTTGCCGCCGCCGCGCAGATAGAAGGGCGTGTACTCGGTGCCGGGGATGGGCCAGTCGGCGGCGCGGCGCCATTGGTTCCTGCCCATCACGAACACGTTGACCGGCGGCTCGTCGGTAATGCCGTTCCTGATCCCCTTCAGCCAGTAGTCGAACCACCTTACGTGCTCCTGCCGCAGGTCGACCTTCACGTCCTCGCCGAAGTCTACCTCGCCGGTTACCCGGTTTGCGCCCTTGTTGCCGCAGTTGTGTATCCAGGGGCCTATAGTGATGCGCTGGTTGCCCTTGCCGGGGGAGCGTCCGTGTTTGTTGACGCCCATGAAGTTGTTGAGGGTTGACTGGAGGAACACGTCGTACCAACCGCCCAAACCGTATGCGGGAACCGACACGTCGGCATAGTGCTCCTCGACGGGCCGGAGGTCGCGCCAGTAGTCGCCGTAACTGGGATTTTGGATCCAGTCCTTCCACAGCTCGGAGTGGCGGCCGGCCGCCTCGTCCATGGTGATGAGGGGCAGATGCCAGTGGAGCGTGGTCAGGTGGTTGCTCTCGGGCATCCACAGGTACTGCACCTGGTTGGTGCGGGTGTGCATCTGGATGGCGCCCCAGCGCAGGTTGAAGGCGAGCTGGAACGCTCCGCCGGTGTACACCCAGTTGTGGTAGAAGTTGGAGTATCCGACCTGGGGCACCATCGCCTTGAGGTACTGGCTGCGCAGCGGAGCGGCCTGCCACTGCACCATCGCCACGTAGGAGCCGCCGGCGGTGCCCACGTTGCGGTCGCACCAGGGCTGCGCGCCTATCCACTCCTGGGTGTCGTAGCCGTCCTGCGCCTCGTGGACAAACGGATACCACTCGCCGTCGGAGTCCCAGCGGCCCCGCACGTCCTGGGAGACGACGGCGTAGCCGCGCGAGGCGAAGTAGAGGCAGTCCTGCACCACGCCCTCGGCGTTGTTGTTGTAGGGCGTGCGGATGAGGATGGCCGGAAACGGCCCTTCCGCGTCGGGCAGGTACACATCGGTGGAGAGGCGCACGCCGTCGCGCATGGGCACGTCGAGGGCGTACATCATCCTGACTTCGTGAATCGGCTGGGAGATTTCGACTTTTTCGGCGACCATAGCCCGATACTCCTCCTGAATTCTGGGACGGGCGCACAGCGCGCTCGCGGTGGGTGTATGGGTGTAAATGTAACACACAGGCGTGGCGCGATGGGAAGCCGGTCGCGCGCCTAGCTTGTTTCCGCTCTCATAGCCGAAATGCTGTTCAGCATGGCCTGGCCGAACCCGTCCATTGGCTTTATGGCACCGCATATCCGGCTCAGGTCTTCGAGTCGTTCGCGCTTCTCCTCTTCGTCAGTCACTTCCTCTCCGTACAGCAGAGCGAAGGCGGCGTCGGGATGCAGAATCGGAGCCTTGCGGGCGATGACTTGCAGGTACTGCCGGTGGGAACGACGCACCGCTTCTTCGGCGTTGACGGCGGGATACACCGGCACGTCCAGGTCCTCGGGAATGCGGAGGAATGAGCCTGTCGCGGCGTGCTCGGTAAAGGCGAAGCAGCGGCCGAAGTTCAGCGTGTACAGGAACTTCTGGATCATCTGGCGGGAGAAGTTAAGGTTGTTGTCTATCGCGTGATACTCCAGGTGTTCCCTTATCGCGTCGAAATGTATGCCGTATGCCCCGCGCTCCTCGAAGTGCGCCCACACCACGTCTATGAACTCGCGGCGCGTTCCCCACGGCAGCAGCGGAATCCTCTCGTACTGGAGGATAGCCCGGTAGCTAGCCGTGATGGCGTCCACCGAGGAGGAAAAGTCGTAACTCGGCGATACAATCTGAGGCCTGGCGATGGCCGGTGCGGACACCTCTCTCGCGACGCTCAGCGTAAAGTCGGAGCCGGGAATCTCCGTGACCCGCACGTAGCCGGACTCCTGGGCGCCCAGGGCCAGTTCCTTCATGGTCTGCCGGTAGCGAGCCAGATCGTATGCCGGAGACAGTTGCCGCATCATCACATTCACCGAAGCCCCGGTCGCCACTCTTCCCTCTCGAATCAGCGCCTCCACGGCTCGCCGCATGAGTGCGTAAGCCTCGACGGGGTCTGGCAGCGGCACCGGCTCCGTCGCCTCGCCGAGGGCCTCGTCGGACACCGGCGGCACCAGGTCGTCGTAGAACACGAACGAGTCGCACGCCTCGACGAGCACCCGGCTGACGCCGGCCTCCACGCCCATGCCCATGACGAATACGCCGTAACGCTTCAGCTTCTGCACCAGGGGCACGTAGTCCCTGTCGCCGCCGACTATGACCATGGCTTCAGGCCGGACCGGGGAAAACACCATTTCGAGCGCGTCGACGGTTAGCTGGATATCGGCGGTGTTCTTGTGCTCCCGGCTGGCGTTGGAAGTGGGGAGCTGCACCAACTCGATAGCGTTGGCCCTGAAGTCGCCGAGGACCGGCCTCAAAAAGTTCGCCGTCCAGTCCGCGTACGCCTTCGACGACATAACGGTGCCCTGCTGCCGCGCGCGGTCGATAATCAGGGATAGCTCGAAAGGCAGGCCCGAGTTCTGGGCCAGTATCAAAATGTTGTCTACGTCGATAAAGAGCGCCACGCGCCTTATGGCCGCCTGTGTGCCTGACTCCACCATGTGGAAATCACCCCCTTACTTCAAGGTCGAACAAGGCTCCGCGAGTTCCGCGAGTGTGGGAGCCGCAGCCCCATTGTACCAAGCGTGGGCCTTCCGTGTACCGGCCGTGTAGCGGCCCGCAAGCCCCGCAAAGTCTTGACACTTCCGCGCTACGTGTGATAATTTTCACGCGGCGGCTGGCGGGGCCGGATTCCAACTTTGGGTTAGGAACTGTACTGAATGGATCCAACGGCGTTGGGGCCTTCCGAGTGGAGCGAAGTAAGCAAACTGCTTATCAACCTCTGGTTCGTGGTGCTGTTCGTGGTGATATTCGCCACCAACATGCTACTGGGTCACAACTTCATACCCTCACTGGTGGCCTCCGGCCATGTTCCCGCAAGCCTGCAAAGGGTACGGCCGCTCTTCTACGCGCTCGCGATAGCGTCCTTTTGCGCTGCCATCTACTTCCTCGTTCAGGTCATAGACTACGCCGGCGTGCTCAGGCGCATCTACGAGTCCTTCTGGATCTAGCGGGTTGCGCCTGGCCGAAACAAGTGAGGTTGACCCGATTTGATTCCGGGTGACTTTCAAATCAACAAGCCCCCTCTCAAAAGGCTGCTGGGGTTTGGGCTGCTTGGCCTCGTAGGCCTGGGTGGACTGGTCGTCGCCGTGCTGGTTGGGATATTCGTTATCTCTGCTTGGTTCGGCAGGCCGGTGATCTTCGGCTACGACGAGGGACCCGACCAGCCGATCGCCTTCCCGCACACCACGCACGTGCAGGACCTGGGCATGGACTGCACCTTCTGCCACCGCAACGCCACCAAGGACGCGGCAGCCACAGTGCCCGCGACGGGCCTTTGCCTTACGTGTCACATGACTGTGGGCGACGGCCTGGAAGAGGTGGAGAAGCTGAGGGAGTACGGGGAGCGCGGCGAGCCGATAAACTGGGTTCGCGTGCACAGGCTGCCCGACCACGTGCAGTTCGTACACGAGGCTCACATCAGGTTCTTCTCCGAGCGCGACAACGTGTCCGCCTCCGAGGTGTGCTCCACCTGCCACGGCGACGTGGGCAGCATGGAGAAGGTGAGGCAGGTACGCTCGCTGAAGATGAGCGACTGCGTGGACTGCCACCGCGAGTACGAGGCCCCAACCGACTGCACCACGTGCCACTACTAGAGGCTGACTAAAAGCATGGCGCTAACAAGACGACAATTCCTGACGCTCGCCGGCGGCTCCGCAACCGGGGCCATTATCTTCGCGGCCTGCGGCGTCCCCGAGGAGGAGCAGTACGTACAGGGCCCGCTGCAGATGCCGGAAGACATGGTGTCGGGCCTGTCAAACTGGTACGCCACGCTCTGCCGAAGCTGCGCCACCAGCGAGGGACTGGTGGTGCGCGTGATGGAGGGCCGCGCCAAGAAGATCGAGGGCAACGTCGACTACCCCATCAACCGCGGCAAGCACAGCGCCCGCTGCGAGGCGGGCCTGCAGGCGCTCTACCACCCCGACCGCATACGCGGACCGCTGGTGCGCACCGGAGAGCGCGGCACGGGCCAGTACGAGGAGATCAGCTGGACCGACGCCATCGGCCGTCTGACCTACCAGCTCGAACAGTTGCGCGACGTTCGCAACCAGAGTGCCGCCGTGCTGATAACCGAGCCGACGGGCGCCCACATGGGCACCGTGGTGGATCGCTTCGTGGCTCGCTACCGCGGCCGCCACATGACCTACGAGGCGCTCGAGCAGACCAACCTTCGCAGGGCCATCAAGCAGGTGTTCAACGAGGACCGCCTGCCCGACTTCGACATCGACAACGCCGGCTACGTGCTGTCGTTCGGCTCCGATTTCCTGAACACGTGGGTCTCGCCCGTACGCTACGGACGGGGCTACGGCAACTTCCGGCAGGGCGAGCGCGAGCGCGGCACCCTGGTGCAGGTTGAGTCGCGCTTTTCGATGACCGCAGCCAACGCCGACGAGTGGCTGTACGTACGGCCCGGCCAGGAGGGCCTGCTGGCCCTGAGCATGGCGCACGTGATCGTCGCCGACGGCCTGGCGCGGCCAGGTTCCGTCGAGGAGCTGACGGGCGGCGACCCGTCGATACTGGACCAGTACGCGCCGGAGCTAGTGGAGGCTAGAACGGGCGCGCCCGCCGTGAAGGTGCGCAGAATCGCCCACGACTTCGCGGCCGCCGGCAATGGGCTGGCAATCGGCGGAGGCAGCGCCGGGGCGCACTCCAATGGGCTGTCCAATCTCACGGCCATCTACTCGCTCAACCACCTTGTGGGCGCCTTTGGCCGCGACGGGGGCGTGATACCCAATCCGTCTCCGCCCGTCCAGGGACTGGCCGGCCCGCCGGAGGCCGCGACCTACGACGAGTGGCAGGAGCTGATAGCGGAGATGAAGCAGGGCGAGGTGCAGGTGCTGATGGTTCGGGGCGCCAACCCGATGTACGGCCTGCCCAACGCATCCGGTTTCAGGGACGCCAGCTACGACGTGCCGTTCATCTTCAGCTTCTCGGGCTTTATGGACGACACCACCGCGATGTCCGACCTGATTCTGCCCGAGCACAACTACCTGGAAGACTGGGGCAGTGACATCCCCATGGCGGGACCGGGCCACCAGGTGGTGGGCTTCCAGCAGCCGGTGGTGCGCCCATTCTTCGAGGGCCGCGGCGAGCACCTCGGGACGCGCAACTTCGGCGACATCCTGATGACAATAGCGCAGGGACTGGAGCTCGAGCTGGAGCTCGAGGCGGACACGTTCAAGGACTACCTGCAAAGCAGCGCCCGTCAGTTGTACGTGCTCGACCGCGGCTCCGTAAGGGCCAGCGCGTTCCAGGAGTTCTGGTACGGGGTGCTTCAGCGCGGCGGCTGGTGGGACGTGAACGCGAAAGCGATGCCCGCGCTGGCGGAGCTTCCCGCGCTTCCGGAGCCGCAGGAACCCGAATTCGACTCAGACGACCGTTTCAGGTTCAACCTGATCCCGTTCGCCTCGACCTCGCTCGGCGAGGGACCGGGCGCATACCTGCCCTGGCTGCAGGCGACGCCGGACCCGGTCACCACGGCGACGTGGCAGACTTGGGTGGAGATCAACCTGGAAGTGGCGAAGGACATGGACATTTCCGAGGGCGACGTCGTGCGGGTCACTTCCGCCAACGGCTCGCTCGAAGCCCTGGCCTATCCGCACCCGGGCGTGTCGCCCGACGTGGTGTCGATACCGATAGGCCAGGGCCACACCGCGGGCGGACGCTACGCCGAGGGACGCGGCGCGAATGTGCTCTCGATCATCTCGCCGTCGGTGAAGGACAGCGAGACGGGCGCGCTCGCCTGGGCCGCGACCCGCGTAAACATAGAGAAGACGGGCGAATGGATCAGGCTTCCCAAGTTCGAGAACACCGTGCCGTACAGGCCGGCGGACGAGCACCGGGAGGTGATCCAGATCACCCGGTTCGACAGCTAGGGGACAAGCAGAGAGAAGGGATAGGCATATGGTGACTCCAAGCTGGGGAATGGTAATCGACGTGGACAAGTGCACAGGGTGCCAGGCCTGCGTCGTGGCGTGCCAGTCCGAGAACAACATCCCCATAAACGAGGAGGGCCACTTCAACCAGAGGCGCGCGATAGAGTGGATTCGCATCGAGCGCTACTGGGAGGGCGAGTTCCCGGACGTTAAGGCCAGGTTCATACCCGTGCTCTGCCAGCACTGCGGCGACGCTCCCTGCGAGCCGGTCTGCCCGGTGTTCGCCACCTACCACAACCCGGAGGGCCTCAACGTGCAGGTGTACAACCGCTGCGTGGGCACCCGCTTCTGCTCGAACAACTGCCCGTACCACGCCCGCTTCTTCAACTTCTGGGAGCCGGCCTGGCCGGACACGCTCAAGAACCAGCTCAACCCGGACGTCACGGTACGCAGCCGCGGCATCATGGAGAAGTGCACCTTCTGCATCCAGCGCATACAGCGCTCCAAGCGCGAGTCCGCGCGGGACGGCGAGGAGCTGGCGGACGGCAGCCGGGGCCTGAACCCGGCCTGCGTGAACGCCTGCCCCACCGAGACGCTGGTGTTCGGCGACTTCAACGACCCCGATAGCAAGGTGTCGCAGATGCGCGACAAGGAGATGGGCGAGGAGGGTCGCGGCTACCACATGCTGGAAAAGCTTGGCACCCATCCCAGCGTAATCTATCTGAAGAAGGTCGACAAACACGCCGAGGAAGTCGCGCATGGCTAACGCCAACGGCAGCGTGCCGCACGGCGGCCACGAAGCACCCGTCACGGCAGCGGACGTTTCCGCGGACCTGCTGGCGCGGCACGAGCGCACCAGTGACACGTTCTGGCGCGTAACGGCGGTGCTCGCGATCCTGTTCGTGCTCGGCATCATCGGGTTCGTCATGCGGATGATGGACGGATTCAGCGACAAGGCGGTGTGGGGATACTACGCCGCGATGTTCGCGTTCCTGCTCACCACCGCCCAAGCGGCGCCGATGGCCGCCATCGCGCCGCGCATCGCTAAGGCGCACTGGCGGCGGCCGTTCTCGCGCGCCGCGGAGCTGTGGTCGCTGGTGGGGCTGTTCAACCTGCTGCTGTTCATCCCCATGCTGTGGTTGCTGCCGAGCCTGGAGGACAAACGCCGCACGCTGTGGTTCTTCCATCCGGGCGAGGTGCCCGCCTACTCACCGCATGTCTGGGCGACACTGGCACTGATCGGGCTGGTGGCCATTGGCGTGGCGCTGGTGTGGGTCTCTTCCCTGCCCGACCTTGCGCTGATACGGGACAAGGGCAGCGGATGGCGTCAGAGGATGGCGCGCAGACTGTCGGGACGCTGGATAGGCACGTCCGAGCAGTGGAACATGCAGTACCAACGCATGGGCATACTGGGCGCGTTCTACTTCATGATGCTGGTGTTCGTGCACTTCCTGATAACGGTGGACTTCGCGATGGCGCTGATTCCGGGCTGGATCGACGCGCTGTATCCTGCCACGCACGCCGCGAACGGGCTGCAGGCGGGAGCCGCGACGATGGTGTTGACGATGTTCGCGCTGCGACAGTGGGGCGGCTACAAAGAGTACTTCACCCTGGACCAGTTCTGGGGTCTGGGCAAGCTGATGTTCGCCCTCTCACTGCTGTGGTTCTGGTTCTGGTTCTCCAGCTTCATCATCTTGTGGTACGGAAAGAAGCCGAGCGAGCAGGCGGTGCTCCACCTCATCATGGTCGGCCCGTACCTGCCCGCCTTCTACGCGGCGTTCATCCTGAGCTTCGTGGTGCCGCTGTTCACGATGATCTGGAACCCGCTGCGCAAGAGCATCTGGGGTCCCACGATAATCGCGGTGTCCGTGCTGGTGGGGGCGTTCTTCGATCGCCTGAGGGTGTTCGTGGCGGCCTACACGGTGCCGGGCATCGGGGACTCGCACGTAGACAAGCACGAGATGGACTTGGACATGGTGAAGGCGCTGCCGGCCAACATTCCGGATGCCGCGGACATATTCATCATCCTGGGCACGATCGCGGGCTCGCTGCTGGTCTTCATGTTGGCGACCAGGGTGTTCCCCGTCGTGAACATCTGGGAGCAGCGGGAGTTGCTGCTGTACAGATTCCACA
Source organism: Dehalococcoidia bacterium (assembly GCA_965203135.1). Classification (GTDB taxonomy): domain Bacteria; phylum Chloroflexota; class Dehalococcoidia; order Lucifugimonadales; family CATOSD01; genus CATOSD01. The sequence goes on from CBDBBO010000001.1 coordinate 727,534, forward strand.
AGCCGTTCTTCCGGACGGAAGTCCAGATACTGGGCAAGCGCGACTGAGGCTAACCCGCCCCCGCCGCGTCGAGAGGCGCGGGAGGGCGAAACCGGGGGGAGGTCCCCAGAGAAGCGATGCAGGAACACGTTCAACTAACGCAGAAGCAAATCAACAGAGATCTGCTCGACCCCGTTCTGAGGACGCCGTCGTGGTGGCTTCCGTCGGTGCTGTTTCTGCTGCTCGTTTTCCTGACCGCCGCGGGCGCGTTCGGCTACATGCTGAACAAGGGCGTCGGCGTAACGGGTCTGAGTCGTCCCATCATGTGGGGCTTCTTCATGACCAACTTCGTGTTCTGGATCGGCATAAGCCACGCCGGAATCATGATATCGGCGATTCTGCGGCTGACGCAGGCGGAGTGGCGCAGGCCGATCACGCGGGCCGCCGAGGTGATGACGGTGTTCTCGCTCACCGCCGCGCTCATGGCGGCGCCGCTGGTGCACGTGGGCCGGCCTTGGCGTGCGGCGCTGTGGGTGTTCCCCTACGACTTCGCGCGGGGCGTGTGGATCAACATACGCTCGCCGTTCATCTGGGACCCGAGCGCGGTGATGACGTACCTGACGGCGAGCTCGCTGTTCGTGTTCGTGGCGCTGCTGCCCGACCTCGCCATCGTGAGGGACCGCGCCATCAACCCGTGGGTGAAGCGCATCTACTCGGTGCTGTGCCTGGGCTGGCGCGGAACGCCGCGGCAATGGAAACTCCAGACCGTGGCGGGCATACTGCTGTCGGCGCTGGTGCTGCCGGTGTTCGTCTCGGTGCACAGCATAGTCTCTTGGGACTTCGCGGTGCAGATAGGCGTGGAGGGCTGGCACTCGACTATCTTTGCGCCGTACTTCATCATCGGGGCGATCCACTCCGGCGTGTCCGCCGTGGCGATGCTCATGGCCCTCATGGTGTGGCTGTACAAGGCGGGCGACTACATACGCCCGGACCACTTCGACTCGATAGGCCGCCTGCTCATCATCGTGGCGACTACCTGGTTCTTCTTCTTCTTCCTGGAGTGGATCTTCGCGCTGTACACACTGGAGAACCCGGAGATAGTGCTGCGCGAGCTGCAGGTGTTTCAGGCCCCGTACATGTGGCTGTTCCTGCTGTTCCTGGTGACCGCGTACTTCATCCCGGTGCCCATGTGGCTGTTCAAGGCCGTGCGACGAAGTCCGTTCTGGATGTTCGTCACCACGGTGCTGGTGAACGTTGGCATGTGGCTCGAGCGCTTCCTGATCATCATACCGGGCGTCGCGAGAAAGACGCCGATGGAGTTCAACTGGGGCACCTACCACCCCAGCCTGGTCGAGATTCTAATGGTCGCGGGCACGTTCGCGTGGGTCGCGCTGGGAATGCTGGTGTTCGCCAAGGTGTTCCCGCTAATACCGCTGTTCGACATCAAAGAGGGCATGGTGTTCAGAGACGAAATCAAGATAGGCAGGCGCACGGTCGCCGCCAGCATCCGAGAGTGAGGCCCCCATGGCAAAGCGAAGCATCATAGGGATGTTCACGGACGAGAACGTGGTCGCCGACGCGATGGACACGCTCAAGGCGGAAGGCTACACGCAGACGGAGTACGAGGTGCTCACGGGCACGCCGTACCCTGAGGGCACCTTCGGCGAGGCGGAGCCTGTGCACAAGCTGTTCAGGTGGCCGCTCATCGGCGCGGCCTGCGGCTTCATCGTCGGCCTCATGCTGACCACCGGCACCCAGATAGCCTACCCCCTAGTGACCGGCGGCAAGCCGGTGCTGGGCATCCCGCCGATGGCCATAATCATGTACGAGGGCACCATGCTGGGGGCGATCCTCTTCACGATAGTGGGCATCATCTTCGAGTCCAGGCTGCCCAGGCTGTTCATGGGCGCCTACGACACACGGGTGACCGAGGGCTACATCGGCATCACCATCACGGTGGACGAGGACCGCATCGAGCAAGCCGAGGAAGCGCTGAAGAACGCCGGCGCGGAGGACATCAAGCGCGGCTGGGAGAGCAACTGACCTGATGGCCGCTTACGACACGGGTGCACGGGGAGACAGGGGCACGGGCCGCTGCGGAAGGCGGGCCGGTATCGTCGCGCTTGCGGCGCTGGTCGCGCTGACGCTCGCGGCGCTGGGCTGCTACAACAACAACACCGGCGAGACCAAGATAGGCGAGTCGATCAACTTCACGCTCCCCGCCTTCCCGGAAACCGGCTCTCACGCGGTGCAGGTGTTCACCGAGATGCACTACCAGCCCTCCTACGAGGAGCAGGAGATTCCCAGGCTGCTGCCGCCGCCGGACTCGGTGCCGGTGACGGGCCGGGAGATTCGCTACGGCTCGATCGAGGAGTACCAGGCGCTGGCGGTTCCCGAGACGTCCGCGCGGTCCTACGACGACGCGCACGCGGCGGAGTTGTACGACATCAATTGCGCGGTGTGCCACGGCGTTGCTCTGGATGGGCTGGGACCCGCCGCCACCATCACAGGCGCGGACGGCCAACTGGCGTGGGACAAGGAGCCTGTCCCGGTGAACCTGACCCTCGCCGACACCGTGTCAGCCACGGACGGCGAGCTGTTCGGATACATATCCCTGGGCGGCAGGCAGGGCCTGTCGGCCCGGCTGAGGGACCGCGAGACCACCTCTCCGATGCCGGAGTTCATGAAGCTGCTGTCGGAAGACGAGCGCTGGACGCTAGTGCAGTACCTCAGGGCACGCATCGGCGGCCCGTAGCGGCGGCGGACCCTATCTCCACGTCGCGAGTTCCGGTAATCATTTCACAAGGGTGAAGCATGTCCACTGCCAACTCTGGCATCACCCTGCCCACTGGGTTCTATAGCCCCATCCCGAAGGATCGCGTGGCCGCACTACGCCGAGCCACGCCAGCATTGCGTGAACAGCTTATGTCCGGGCTACCCAGTTGGCCGCGCAAGTCCCCCGGCTCGTTGAACGCGTGGTGCGTGTTCCTGGGACCTTCGCCGGGGGTGTCTGGCAAGAATTGGAATTACTGCTATCTGCCGTCTGTTGGGGGCGCGCATCCTGGCATCGCTGAATTCAAGGATAGCCAGGGTTTCTGGGAGAAGGGAATCAGGCCTTACGCACGTGCAATATTTCGGGAACTTACTCCGGATGACGCCTATACGGCGACAATGGTGCGCAACTTGGTTCCATGCGAGTCGGCTACCGCCCCAAAGGACAGAGAGCGAATGACGGAGGGTACTCACCAAGCTCTTGCCGCGCTGGGCAAGCTGATTCGACCGCGCTTGGTAATTGCCCTTGGTGGCGCTCGAAAACACACAGACCGCGCACTCCAGAGACTTGCTGACTCAGTGCCCTTTGATGATGGCGTACTCTACACTTCAAACGCGCGGGATGAACGCAGATGGAGTTCCATTAAGGCCAATTGGGAGTCCGGAGAAGCGTTCTTGTATGTCTCAGCCTCGGGGATTCATCCCTCACTCTACCATATATCAACCGAGGACACTCTCGATTTCCTTCGCCACCAGTCGAAAGCGGCGCGGTCGATTTAATGTCACGCTTTACTCGCTCGGTAGGGCGTATGCCCTACCGAGCGACACGACGCTGTAGCTGAACACTACCTCGTCGACGCCTCACTTCAGCGAGATGACGCCGAGGCACGTGGAAACTCCCGAACGACTATCTCCTCAACCATGCACCAACTACCCTCCAGGGCCAATCTGCGTCGAACTCTAGCCAAGTTGGCGCTGGCTACCCAGCCGTCGCTTGGAACTCGGCAATAAACTTGGTCGGCGCCACCGGCTCTACGCCATCCTCGGCACATGATGCCAGGTACAAGTCGATAGACTTGCGGAACTCCCTCTTTATCCCCTCTACGTCGGTCGCCTCTGCCTCTGCGACAGAGTACAGACCACTGTTGACCACCCTGGCATAGAGCACTTCCGCCACATCGTCATAGGCGACTGTGCCCATGTAACCCTTGTACACCAACATTGCTCATCGCCTCCGCCAGGGACACATTCTCAGTTCACGTTGTAACCACGGGCCGGTTTGAAACCGACTTCTACGAGCCAACAGCGGCGGAGAATCTCTGCAACACGTCCTGGATGGCAACGTCCATTCTCCACTTGAGGTCGTAGATCAGGCCGTCGCCATAGGACTCAACGGGCCAGAGGGCGAAAGCGGCCACAACCGCGAGGGCGACGGCGGCTATCAACAAGATCACGTTCCTGATTCGGGTGTTCCGGCAGTGGGACTTAGCCCAGGCGTCGAACCTCGCCTGCGAGAACGGCTGATCATACGTTTCTCGCGCTTCGGCACACTCCGTGCATGTGCAACTGGAGGGGTGACTCTGGACGTTCGTGGGATGCTGCGTCCGAAGGATATCCTCCACGTAAGCCGTGTAGAACTCCACTTCCCTATCGGTCAGGTGGTTGCTGTGCCTGGCGGCGACGGCGTGGCGACTCTTCAACTCTCGCTCGGAGCACGCCATTAGAACGGCGCGGGCAATGTTCCCCCTGACCATTGCGTCGTGGCTTCCGCCCCTGTCGGGATGGTTGCGGAGCACGTAGGCCCGGTAGTGAGCGTCTACAGCGGCAAAATCGGTAGGTCGACTGAGTCCGAGCAGCGCCAGTGCCGTAGTGACGGACATCGAGTCGTCTGGAGGCATACTTGTACCTACCCGCCTTCTCGAGTCCACGGCGGTTCTTCAGGAAATCGCTAATCGCTCGGCGGGGTGTAGGGCCAGACCAGAGACCCCCGCCGTAGCTGAACACTACCGAGATGACCCGGCGGGACGTGGACACCTCGCGGACGATGACCTCCCGTCCTGGCGTCAGCCCCTTTCGACGAAGTACTCGAGCAGCGGCCAGCCCGAGCGGGCCGGCTAGCGCTTGGTGTACTGCTGGGCCTTGCGGGCGCGCTTGAGGCCGTACTTCTTGCGCTCCTTCTCCCGCGCGTCGCGCGTGAGGAAGCCCGCCCTCTTGAGCGGTCGTCTCAGGTTCGGGTCCGCGACGGAGAGCGCCCTGGAGATGCCGTGGCGCATCGCGCCCGCCTGGCTTACGACGCCACCGCCCACCACCTTGGCCACCACGCGGAACTGGCTGCGCGTGCCGGTGACCTCGAAGGGCTGGGTGACAAGGCGCTGCCAGGAGTTCCAGGGGAACGCCTCTTCCATGGGTTTGCCGTTTACCACGATGGGGCCCGGCTCCATGTAGACGCGGACGCGCGCGATGGAGGTCTTGCGTCTGCCGGTGCCGTAGTAGTAGTTCTTCTGTTCGTTCAACTAGGCCTCCTTCGCGCCGCGGCCGGCCCTCACCTGCGCCTCGTGCGGGTGCTGCTCGCCCGCGTACAGCTTCAGGCGGCCCAGCATACGGCGTCCGAGCGCGTTCTTGGGAAGCATGCCCTTCACGGACTGCTGAATAACCCTGGTGGGCGACTTCTCGAGCACCTGCGACAGCGTGCGCTCCTTCAGGCCCCCGTGGTATCCGCTGTGGCGGTAGTACATCTTCTGTTCGAGCTTCCTGCCCGTCACGCGCACCTTCTCGGCGTTGATGACGACCACGTAGTCGCCGGTGTTCAGGTGCGGCACGTAGATGGGCTTGTGCTTGCCCTGGAGCAGCGTGGCTATCTCCGATGACAGCCTGCCCAGCGTCTTGTCTTTCGCGTCGATCACGTGCCACTCCGGGTTGAGGTCTGCGGCCCGCGTCGTGTGCGTCTTGCCACTTGTTGCCATTTCCTCTTGCGACCCTTTCACAAAGCGTTCGTTTCGCGGCCTCCGGTGAGACCGCCTTCCCGGTCCGGCCGCGCGGCCGGCGGAAAGTCTGCGTATTCTACTCTCATCAGGCATAGTCCGTGCGGCGGAAGGGAGGGAGCGCCTCCGCATCCTCTCTTCCCGTCCAGCAGTGCTGCGAAGCCCTCCATCGGGAGCTTGCCCCGCCCTACTTCGACCAGCGCGCCCGCCATTCGCCTCACCTGGTGCGGAAGGAAAGCGTTGGCCGAAACGTCGAACGTAATCAGCCTGCGCTTTCGCCGCACCTCCGCCTCGTACACCCGGCGGACGGTGCTCGCCCGCCTGTCCGGCAGCGGCCCCGCGAACCTGGCAAAGTCGTGCTCGCCGACCATCAGGGCAGCAGCCTCGCGCATCCGGTCCGCGTCCAGAGGCTGCCCGACCAGGCAGGCGCGGCGCCTGAGCAGCGGGGACCTCGCCCTCCGGTTCAGCACCGTGTACCTGTAGGAGCGGCCCAGGGCGCTGCGCCGGGGATCGAAGTCCTGCCCCACGCGGTGGGCCTCTCCTACGGCGACGTCGGGCGGGAGATGGTGGTTGAGCGCGTCTACGACGGTGCCCGGGGGCAGCGTCGAGCTCGTGTCGAACGCAACCACCTGTCCCAAGGCGTGGACGCCGGCGTCGGTCCTGCCCGCCGCCTTCACTCTCACCCGTTCGCCGGTTAGCTTGTGTATCGCCTCCTCTAGCGTCCCCTGCACGGTGGGGGCATTCGGTTGAAGCTGGAACCCATGATAGCCGGCGCCGTCGTATTCTACGATGAGGGCCAGCCGCATTCGGGGGGAAGACTCCTCTAGGGAACCAGCTCGATAACGGCCATCTCCGCGGCGTCTCCCTTACGCTGGCCGAGCTTGACTATTCTGGTGTAGCCGCCGTTGCGCTCTTCGTACCGCGGCGCGAGCTCATCGAACAGCTTGCGCACGACGCTCTCGTCCGTCAGCAGCGCGAGCGCCTTGCGCCGGCTATGCAGAGTGCCCTTTTTGCCCAACGTGATCGTCTTTTCGGCCATGCGCCGGATCTCTCGCGCCTTCGCGTCGGTGGTGCGAAGCGTCTCGAAGCGCAGCAGGTCCGTCACCTGGCCGCGCAGCATCAGCATACGGTGCGCGGTGGGGCGGGACAGCTTTCTGCCCGCGATTCGGTGTCTCATCTCAGGTTCTCCTCATTCGACCTGGCTTACAGGCTCGGCCTCGGCCGGGGTGGCATCGGGATCGTCGGACGGAGCATCGCCGTTCGCCAGCGCCGCGGCGGGCTGGACGTCGATGTCCTCGGCCTCGTCCGTCGGCTCGCCTTCGTCCAGGTCGATTCCGTCTTCGCCCTCGGAGATGTCGCCATAGTAGCCCTCCACCTCCTGGGGCATCAGGTCGCGGGTTATCATGCTCTCCATCAGCTCGGAGTAGGACTTCTCGCCGAAGTTGCGAATCTCCAGCAGCTCGTTCTTCGTCCGCTCCAGCACCTCGCCGACCACGTTCACGCCGGCCCGCTTGAGGCTGTTGAGGGTGCGGGAGGAAAGATCGAGCTGTTCCACCGGGAACTGGTACTTCTCGGCGGGTATGGCCGGCACGCGCAGCTTGGCGGCGGTGGCGCTCTCCACGATCCTGTCGACGTTGGACAACAGGAAGAACTGGTCCACCAGGATGCGGGAGGCCTCTTTCACGGCCTGCACCGGTGTCAGGCAGCCGTCGGTCCACACTTCCAGGATCAGCCGCTCGAAGTTGGCGAAGCTCGCGCGTCTGCCGACACGGACCTTCTCTACGTGGTATTCGACCCTGGTGATGGGCGTGAACACCGCGTCCAGCGGCAGTTGGCCTATGTCGCGGCCCTCGCTTATGATGGCGGAGGTGTTACCCCTGCCGAGGTCGAGCAACACCTTCTCGCCCGGTCCGTCGGCCTCCTGCTGCTTGACCAGCACCGCCTCGGCGCCCTGGCCGGCGGGCACGTAGCCCTTGCCGCGCTGCACGTTGAACTCCACCGACAGCTTGGCCTCGGCCGAGTCGAGCGTCGCAAGGTGAAGCTCGGGGTTGACCACTTCGATGTCCGAGGGCGCCATGATGTCGGCGGCGCACACCTCGCCTTCGCCGGCAACCTCGAGCCTGAGCTTGCCCTGGCGGTTGACGTCCGAGCGCAGCCGGATGCCCTTGACGTTCAGCAGAAACTCGAGCACTTCTTCCTTCACGTGGGGGATCCGATCGTACTCGTGGACCACGCCCTCGATCTTCACCCAGGTGATTGCGGTGCCCTGCAGGGAGTTGTAGAGGGCCCGCCTGAGAGAGTTTCCCACGGTAACCCCGTGCCCCGGCTCCAGCGGTTCCATGACGAACTTGCCGTAGCGTTCCTCGGCGACCTCTACCTTTATGTCAGGGGCGTCTATTCTCTCTCCGTCTTCGTCCGCGGCCTCGATGGGGGGGAAGTCTAGCACCATATGGGGTTCTCTCCTGTCCTGTGGGATAGCTGGGTTGACGAATCGGAGGAGGAGCTACTTGGAGTAGAACTCGACGATGAGCCGGACGTCTATGCCGGTGTCGATCTCGGCGCTGTCGGGCAGACCCATGACCTCGCCGGTGAGCTTCCCGGTGTCCATCCTGAGCCAGGTCGGCACGGGGCGCTTGGGCAGCCCGTCGGTGAGCGTCTGGATGAACTCCGGCGTGGAGTCGCCGACCCGCTTCCACGAGACCACGTCGCCCTGCTTCACGAGGTACGAGGGAATGTCCATGCGCCCGCCGTTCACGAAGAAGTGGCCGTGGTTGACGAGCTGGCGGCCCTGGCGTCGCGAGTCGACGAACGACAGCCTGTAGACCACGTTGTCGAGCCTGCGCTCCAGTATCTGGAGCAGGTTTTCTCCGGTCACGCCGGGGCGGTCGCGCGCCATCTCGAAGTAGTTTCTGAACTGGCGCTCCAGGACGCCGTAAATGAACCGGGCCTTCTGCTTCTCCCTTAGCTGGAACGCCCAGTCCGAGGGCCTGCGCCTGCGCGGTGTCTGCGCTCCGGGCGGCCTTCTGCGGCGCTCGATGGCGCAGCGTGGCGTGTAGCAGCGGTCGCCCTTCAGAAACAGCTTCTCGCCAATGCGGCGGCACTGGCGGCAGACCGGGTCTGTGTATCTTGCCATGTCGTTCTGTGTTCCCCCGAATCCGGTTGGGTTTGGTGTTTAAGAAGTCTGTTCCGCCCTCACCTCGATCCTCTCCCATCGAGGGAGAGGAGGGTTATGGGAATCAGACGCGGCGGCGCTTCCTGGGACGACAGCCGTTATGCGGGATGGGCGTAACGTCGCGAATGCTGGTCACGAACAGTCCCACCGCCTGCAGCGAGCGGATGGCCGCCTCGCGGCCCGCTCCCGGTCCTCTTACGTAGACCTCGATCTGGCGCAACCCGTGCTCCATCCCCTTGCGCGCGGCGTCCTCGGCCGCGCGCTGGGCGGCGAAGGCGGTCGACTTGCGGGAGCCTTTGAAGCCCACGGTGCCGGCGCTTCCCCAGGCGATGACGTTGCCGCGCGGGTCGGTCAGCGTGATGATGGTGTTGTTGAACGTGGACTGGATGTACGCCCGGCCCACGGGAACCGACTTGCGTTCCCTGCGCCTCGTTCGCGCTCTTCTCGGCATGATTCGCTCTCTTTCGACTAGCCCAAGTCCCTTCCCCCTCGCAGGGGGAAGGTTGGGATGGGGGTGACCCCCACTACTTGCGCGTAACGCTGTGCCTGCGCCCGGCGACGGTGCGCTTCGCGCCCCGCTTGGTCCTTGCGTTGGTCTTGGTGCGCTGGCCGCGTACCGGCAGGCCGCGGCGGTGGCGCAGGCCGCGATAGCAGTTGATGTCGATAAGGCGGCGAATGTTCATGTTCACCTGGCGGCGAAGGTCGCCCTCCACCAGGTGCTCCTTATCGCCGTCCACGATCTCGCGTATGCGGTTGAGGTCGGCGTCCGAGAGGTCCCGCACGCGTGGGTTGTCCTCCAGACCGGCCCGAGTCACTATCTCGGCCGCCCGCGTGGGGCCTATGCCGTATATGCTCCGCAGTGATATGGACACTCGCTTGTTGTCCGGTATGTTGACGCCAGAGATTATCGCCATGTTCTTCCTCCGCCTTCTCAAGCAGTGTTGGCCTGGCCCCGCCGACGTACGGCGCGACGGCCGCGCGACTCAGCCCTGCCGCTGCTTGTGCTTGGCGTTCTCGCATATAACGAGCACGCGCCCGCGCCTTCTGACTACCTTGCACTTGGCGCAACGCCTCTTGACCGATGCCGATACCTTCATTTGCGGTCTCCGATGTGTGTGGCCTTCCGCTACTCTTCGAGCCGGGTGAGCACCTCGGCGCCCCTCGCGGTGATGGCCACAGTGTCTTCGAAGTGGGCCGACAGGCTGCCGTCGGCGGTCGCGACGGTCCAGCCGTCCGATAGCACCTTCGTCTCCCAGCCTCCAATGTTGAGCATGGGCTCTATGGCCACGGCCATGCCCTTGCGCAGCAGGTAGCCCTTGCGGGGCGACCCGTAGTTGGGCACCTGTGGCTCCTCGTGCATGGCGCGGCCTATGCCGTGTCCCACGTACTGGCGCACCACCGAGTATCCCAAGCCCTCCGCGTAGGACTGGACGGCGTGGGATATGTCGCCCACTCTCGCGCCGGCGCGCACCTGCTCGATGCCCCGCTCCAGGGCCTCGAGGGTGGCTTCCATCAGGCGCTGGGCGTCCTCGGAGATTTCGCCCACTCCCATGGTGAAGGCGCTGTCGCCGTGGAATCCCTCAACTATCGCGCCCACGTCCACGCTCAGAATGTCGCCTTCCCGGAGCGCCCTCTTTCCCGGTATGCCGTGAACGATCTCCTCGTTGATCGACGCGCATATCGTCGCCGGGAAGGGACTCATGCCGTAGGGCGCGTAGCCCTTGAACGACGGGACCGCGCCCAGGCCGCGAATCGTATCCTCGGCCACGCGGTCGAGCTCGCGGGTCGTCACGCCCGGGCGCACGGCATCGCGCACGTTGGCCTTGGCCTGGGCGACCACACTGCCCGCCCGTCGCATCAGCTCGATCTCCTTATCGGACTTGATCGTAATGCCGCTCGGCCCCACTGCCTTCATAACCCCCGTCCTGGTCCGGTTCACGATTGCCTCGCCGGCGCGGTACGGCCCTGTTTCAGGGCCCGGATGAGTGCGTCGGCCACCTCGTCCATCGACCCTTCGCCGTCGATGTCCGCCAGGTTGCCCCGTTCGCGGTAGTAGGCCACAAGCGGTTCCGTCTGCTCCTGGTAAACCTCGATGCGCGTGCTCACCGCCTCCGGCATGTCGTCCGGGCGGCGGAACAACTCGCCACCGCAGTGGTCGCACTCCCCTTCCCGCGCGGGCGGGGAGAAGCTCTCGTGGTACGGCGTCTGGCATCTACGGCAGAGCAGCCTGCCCGTGAGCCGGCGGGTCAACTCCTCGGTCGAAACGTCCATATACAGCACGGTGTCTATCGGCTCGGCGTTCCCGAGCCGGTCGTCGAGGGCCTGGGCCTGCGCCAGATTCCTGGGAAATCCGTCGAGCACGAACCCGCGCCTGCGGTCCGGGTCGTCTATCCAGTCCATCACCATCTCGATGGTGACGTCGTCCGGGACGAGCGCGCCGCGGTCCATGTACGAGCCGGCCAGCCGGCCCAGCTCGGTTCCGCGGTTGCGGTGTTCACGCAGCAGGTCGCCCGACGAAACGCGCGACACCGACAGCGCGTCGGCCACGCGCTGCGCCTGCGTCCCCTTGCCCGCTCCCGGCGGCCCCAGCAGAACTACTCTCACTGTCCGGTTTGTCCTCTCACCGTCATCTGATAAAGCCTTCGTAGTTGCGCATGAGCAGCTGCGCCTCGAGCTGTCTCATCGTGTCCAGCGCCACGCCCACCATGATGAGCAGGCTGGTGCTGCTGAGCGTGAGCGCGCGCACGTCGGTAGCCTGCGACACGAAGTAGGGCGCGATGGCCACGAATCCGAGGAACAGCGCGCCGCCCCAGGTGATGCGCACAAGCACCCGGTTGAGATACTCCTGCGTCGGTCTGCCCGGCCGAATGCCCGGAATAAATCCGCCGTTTCGCTGTAGGTTCTCCGCCAGGTTCTGCTGCTGGAAAATCACGAGCGTGTAGAAGAACGTGAACAGCACGACCAGGAAGAACACAGCTATCCAGTAGGGCAGATTGGTGGGATCGAGCGTGTCGGACATGAAGCGCGCGAAGCGCGAAACGAAGTCGTCGCTGAGCGGGCTTCGGAAGTAGCTCGCGATAGTGGCCGGTAGGATGATGATGGAAAATGCGAAGATCAGCGGGATCATGCCCGCGGAGTTCACGCGCAAGGGCAGGAAGGTCGCGCCGCTTTGCCGCTGCATACGGCCTCCCCTGAACACGCTCCGTCCGTACTGGACCGGCACTCGCCTCTGAGCCTCGTTGAACAGCACTATCAGGTAGATTATCGCGAGTCCGATAAGAGCCAGCAGCAGAAGCCCCGAGGCGTTGTCGCTGTCCAGGAAGCCCTGGCCGACTATCTGGGGGAACGTGGCGACGATTCCGCCGAATATGATCAGCGAGATGCCGTTGCCCAGTCCGCGCTCGGTAATCAGCTCGCCCAGCCACACCAGGAACATGGTGCCCGCGACCATCGAGGCGACCATAGCGAACGTGTGGATGTTAAGGCCGAAGTCCACCCCCGGCAGTACGCCCGACTGCCTGAGAATAGTGAGCTGCCCCCACGCCTGCAGGAACGCGATCGGCACCGCCATATAGTGCGTCATCTGGTTGAGCCGCTGGCGTCCGCTCTCGCCCTCCTGTGACAGCGCCTTGAGGCTCGGTATGACCGGCGTGAGTATCTGCATCACGATGGACGACGTGATGTAGGGGTAGACGCCCAGCGCGGCCACGCTCAGGTTGGCGAGCGCTCCGCCGCTGAACAGGTCGAGGAAGCCGAGCAGCGCCTGCTGCTCGAACGCCTGGGAGAGCGCCTGCGTATCCACACCGGGCACGGGCACGTGCGCGACGAACCTGAAGATGACCAGCATCCCCAGGGTGAAGAGGATCTTGCCGCGAAGGTCCGGAATCCGGACCGCGTCGATCATCGACTGGATAAGCTGAGGCCGGGAGCCCTGCTGCGCTCTCGCGGCCTGCGCCTGGCGCATTAAGCGATCTCCCTCACGCTGCCGCCCGCGGCCTCGATTTTGGCCCGCGCCGACTTCGAGAAGCGGTGGGCCTCGACCTCCAGCGGGACGTCGAGCTCGCCGCGACCGAGAATCTTCACCAGCTTGGCGTTCCTTCGGACCGCGCCGGTTTCGACCAGCACAGCCGGGGTTATGCGCGTGCCCGCGGGGAAGTGCGCGAGGAAGTCCAGGTTCACCACGCTGTACTCCTTGCGGAATATGTTGGTGAACCCGCGCATCATCGGCAGGGACTTGATCAGCGGGAGCTGCCCGCCCTCGAATCCGAGACGGACGCCTCCGCCGCTGCGGGCCTTCTGGCCCTTCATGCCCTTGCCGGAGTAGCTGCCGTCGCCGCTACCGTCGCCGCGTCCCACGCGCCGGCGCTTCTTTCTCGCGCCTTTGGCCGCTTGTAGTTGATGCTGCTGCATATTTGGACCTGACTCGTTACCTTGAGATTGGGCGCCGAAACGGTACGCCTATTGCCTGCGCGATGCCGGCCGACCGATCCGCCTAGCCTTCGTCTTCGTCCTCCACCTGCTCGACCTCCACCAGGTGCCTCACCTTGTGGAGCATTCCCCTTATGGAGGGGGTGTCGTCGTGGACGACGGTGTGATGGAGGCGCCGTAGGCCGAGGCTGTCGATAGTTCGGCGCTGCGTCCGGTTGAAGCCTATGGCGCTCTTCTTCCAGGTGACCTTGACTCTACCCATGTCTTGCGATTCCTGCGGTACTAGCTCGTCTGCTGCCGTGGCTGGCGACGCTGGCTGAGAATGCGCTGCTCACGCTCCTGCACCGCCTGCACAAGCTGGCGGCGCTTGGCCAGCTCCACCTCGGGGTCGCGCATCTGCTTGAGCGCCTCGAAGGTGGCCTTGACGACGTTTACGGGATTGGTGCTGCGGCGCACCTTGGTGAGAATGTCCTTTACGCCGGCAAGCTCCACCACCGCCCTCACCGATCCTCCGGCTATGACGCCGGTGCCGGGCGAGGCGGGCTTGAGCATGACGATGGAGCCGCCGTACTTGGAGACAATCTCGTGCGGAATGGTGTTGTCCTTGATCGGCACGGTGATCATGTTCTTCTTGGCCGCGGCGGCGCCTTTGCGGACGGCGTCGGGCACGGCGCTGGCCTTGCCCATGGCGATGCCCACCCGGCCCGCGCCGTCGCCAACGACGACCACGGCGTTGAAGCGCATGTTTCGTCCGCCCGCGACCACCTTGGCCACGCGGGAGATTCGCACCACCTTTTCGGTAAGCGGCAGCTCTTCTGTTTGCAAATCAGTAGCTTGTACCATGTTATCTCCGCGGCAAGTTTCCGGCGCGGCGCGCCTAGAAGGCCAGGCCGCCCTCTCTGGCGGCGTCCGCGAGGGCCTTCACCCTGCCATGATACTTGTACCCGCCGCGGTCGAACACGACGGATTCTATGCCGTTGCTCCTGGCGCGCTCGGCCACCAGCGCGCCGACGCGCTTGGAGACCTCGGCCTTCTTCTGCCCGTTCCGGTCCGACCGGAGCTCGCTTTCGAGACTCGACGCCGACGCGAGAGTCACGCCACGCGTGTCGTCGATCACCTGGGCGTAGATGTGGTGCAGGCTGCGAAACACGGACAGCCGAGGCCTCTCGGAGGTGCCGACCACCTTGCGGCGCACTCGCGCGTGCCGCGCGATCCGCCTCGCCTTGCCGTTGCGTGCGCGTGGCATCCTATGCCCTCCTGGCGCTCTTGCCGGGCTTGAGCCTCACCTGCTCGCCCAGATAGCGTATTCCCTTGCCGGTGTAGACGTTGGGCGGCCTGACTTTGCGTATCTGCGCCGCCAACTGTCCCACGGCCTGCTTGTCTATGCCGCGAACGTGAATGCGGTTGTTGCCTTCCACTTCCAGCGTCACGCCGTCGGGCGGCATCACGTCCACGGTGTGGCTCAGCATCACGCTGAGCGTTATGCCGGGGCCGTTCTGCTGGGTGCGGTATCCCACGCCCACAAGCTCGAGCGACTTGGTGTAGCCGTCGGTGACGCCGGTGACCATGTTGGCCAGAAGGCTGCGCGACAGGCCGTGCAGCGCACGATGCTCACGGGCGTCGGACGCCCGCTCGACCACCACTTCGTCATCCTGCCGCGAAATGGAAATCGCGGGGTTGAACGACTGGCTCAGCTCGCCGCGGGGTCCGCGGACGGTAACGTCGCCGCCCTCGATGTTCACCTGGACGCCGGCGGGAACGGTTACGGGTTGGTTGCCTATTCTGGACACGGGCGCCCCCTTACCAAACGTAGCAGAGCAGCTCGCCGCCGAGCCCCTTGCGCCACGCATCCCTGCCGGTCATGACTCCCTGGGACGTGGACATTATCGCCACGCCCAGGCCGCCATAGTAGCGGGGAATCTCATTCTTCTTCACGTACACCCGAAGGCCCGGCTTGCTCACCCGCTTCAGCCCGGTGATGGCCGGCTCCTCCTTGCTGCGGTAGTGCAGGAATATCCTGATATTCGGCTGCGGACCGCCGCTCCGAACGATGTCGTAGGTGCGAATGAAGCCCTCGTCCTTGAGAATCTTCGCGAGCGACACCTTCATGTTGGACGCGGGCACCTGCACGGTTTCGTGTCTGACGGTTACCGCATTCCGAATTCTCGTCAACATGTCCGCTATCGCGTCTGTTACTGCCATGTCACGCTTTCTCTCGGTTAAGTGGTCAAAAAGTCCCTTCCCCCGTCAAAGGGGAAGAGCCTCCCCTGAGCCTGCCGTAGGGTTAGGATGGGGGTGATGCCTACAATTGCCCCGCTACCAGCTAGCCTTGCGCACGCCCGGAAGAAGACCGTTCAGGGCCATTTCCCTGAAGCAGATACGGCACAGGCCGAAGTGGCGTATGTAGGCCCGCGGCCTGCCACACCTGTTGCAGCGGTTCCTGTACCTCACCTTGAACGGCTGAGGCTTCTTCCATCTCGCTACCTTGGATACCTTCGCCAAAAGAACTCACCTTGCGCCCCGGCCGGGGCGTTGGAATAATGCGCGGCCGCGGCTAGAACGCGCGCGCGGCGTCTCTGCCCCTCGTAAACGGCATGCCCAGCAGCTCGAGCAGGCGCAACCCTTCGCGGTCGGTCCGCGCCGTCGTCACTATCACCACTTGCAGGCCGCGGATGCGGTCAATCGAGTTGTATTCGATCTCGGGGAAGATCACCTGCTCGCGGATTCCCAGCGAGAAGTTGCCCCTGCCGTCGAACGCCTCACGCGACACACCCTGGAAGTCCCGGATTCTGGGCAGCGCGGAACTGACGAGCCGGTCGTAGAACTCATACATGCGCCGTCCCCGCAGCGTCACGCTCAGGCCGATGGGCATGCCCTCGCGGATCTTGAATCCCGCGACCGACTTCCTGGCCCGCGTGGTCACCGGGCGCTGACCCGAGATGAGCGTAAGGTCGCGGGTCGCGCTCTCCATCGCGCGCGCGTTCTGGAGCGCCTCGCCCATGCCTATGTTGAGCACTATCTTGGAAAAGCGCGGCACTTGCATTGGGCTGGTGTAGCCGAACTCGCTCATAAGCTGCGTGCCGATCTCGCCCCGGAGCTTGACGAGCACGCGCGGCGAGCCCATCGCGGCGGACGCGCCGTTCGACTCGTTCGAACCACCGTTGCGGGCTTCGGTCGTCATTCGATCACTTCCTGGCACTTGCGGCAGGCGCGGGCCTTGGTGCCGTCGGCCAAGCGCCTGCTGGCTATCTTGGTGGGCTGCTGGCAATGGTTGCAGATGAGCATCACCTTGGACGCGTGTATCGGCATTTCCTTCTGGATTATGCCGCCCTGCCGCACCTGCGTGGTGGGCTTGGTGTGGCGCATCACCACGTTCACGCCGTCCACCAGCACCATGTCGGAGTCCGGCATCGTGCGCTGGACGCGGCCCTGCTTGCCGCGGTCCTTCCCCTTGGTGATGACCACGCTGTCGTTGGAACGCAGCCGCATCACAGCACCTCCGGCGCCAGCGAGACTATGCGCATGAAGTTCTTCTCGCGCAGCTCCCGCGCCACGGGTCCGAATATGCGGGTGCCCCTGGGCATCTGCTCTTCGTTGATGAGCACGGCGGCGTTGTCGTCGAACCTGATGTGCGAGCCGTCGGGCCGGCGGTGCGGCTTGACCGCGCGCACGACTACGGCCCTCACAACTTCGCCCTTCTTCACGGCGGCGGCGGGCGCGGCCTCCTTGACAGAGGCCACCACGACGTCGCCGAGCCAGGCGTAGCGCCGGCCGCTGCCGCCCGGAATGCCTATGCAGCTGATCGTCTTCGCGCCGGAATTGTCGGCCACCTTCATGCGGGTGTACTTCTGAATCATGGCTATGCTGGCTCCTGGCCGGCGTCCGCGCCGACCTCCGCCGCCGCGGTCTCGAGCACGGGCTCGGGGGCCGCGTCCTCCTCGGCGATCTCTTCG
Organism: Dehalococcoidia bacterium; assembly: GCA_965203135.1. Classification (GTDB taxonomy): domain Bacteria; phylum Chloroflexota; class Dehalococcoidia; order Lucifugimonadales; family CATOSD01; genus CATOSD01. The sequence goes on from CBDBBO010000001.1 coordinate 744,819, forward strand.
ACGACGATTTCGTCGGGCTGAATATCGGCCACGTCTCCGCGCTGTATCAGCTCCACAACGCGCCAGCGCTTCGTCCTGGAGAGCGGCCTCGTCTCCCTTATCCTTACCGTGTCGCCGATCTTGTACTCGTTGTTCTCGTCGTGCGCCTTGAACTTGGTCCGGCGGCGCACGGACTTGCGATAGAGCGCGTAGGGGCGCCGCCACTCGACGGACACCACGACCGTCTTGTCCATCTTGTCGCCGACCACCACGCCCACGCGGACTTTTCGTCTTTCGAAGCTCATGTCAGGCTCTTGCCAACTCCCTCTCCCGAACCACCGTGTGGATTCGGGCGATGCGCTTTCTCGCCTTGCGTATCTCGTTGACGTTCGCCAACTGCAAGGTGGCGATGCGGAACCTGAGGTTCATCAACGCCCGGTGGGTGGCGTCGAGGTCTTCCTGAAGCTCCTCGTCGGTCATTGCCCTGATGTCGTCTATTTCCATGCCGTATCGTCCCGCGCGCCTGCTAGGCGGCGTGCCTGCTGATGATCTTGGTTGCCATGGGCAGCTTGGAGGAGGCCAGGCGCAGCGCCTCCAGCGCCATATCCTCGGGCACCCCCGCCATCTCGAACATGATCCTGCCGCGCCTTACGACGGCGACCCAGTGGTCCACGGATCCCTTGCCGGAGCCCATGCGGGTCTCGGCCGCGCGGGCGGTCACGGACTTGTCGGGGAAGATGCGGATCCATATTCTGCCGCCCCTGCGGGCGTAGCGCGTCATAGCGCGGCGCGCGGCCTCTATCTGCCGCGACGTCACCCACGCCGACTCGGTGGCCTTGATGGCGTACTCGCCGAAGTTCATGGTGCTTCCGGCGACCGCCATGCCCTTTCGCCTGCCCCTATGTTGGTTGCGATACTTGACCCGTTTCGGTTGGAGCATTGGTAGTCTCCGTCTCTTCGTCCGCTCTCACGGTGACTTCGATTGGGGGCATGTCTTCAATGGACGGCTCGGAAGTGGAGGGCTTGAGCACCTCGCCCTTGTATATCCACACCTTCACGCCGATGCGGCCGAACTCGGTGGCCGCCTCCGCCAGCCCATAATCTATGTCGGCACGCAGCGTGTGTAGCGGCACCCTGCCCTCCATCGCCTTCTCCTTGCGCGCGATGTCGGCGCCGCCGAGCCTGCCGGATATGAGTATCTTGATTCCCTCCGCTCCGGCCTGCATGGTGCGCGAGACCGCCTGGCGTATGGCCCTGCGGAACGCGATGCGACGCACGAGCTGGTCGGCCACGTTGCGGGCCACCAGGTAGGCGTCCAGTTCCGGCTGGCGTATCTCCTGCACGTTGAGCCGCACGCGCCTGCCGGTGAGCCTCTCCAGGTCGCGCCTGAGCTGCTCCACGCGCTGGCCGCCCCGGCCGATGACGATGCCCGGCCGCGCGGTGTGAATGGTGACCGTCGCGTCGCTGCTGCCCCGCTCAATGTCGATGCGCGACACGCCCGCGTCCGGAAAGCGCTCGTTGATCGTGTCCCGCACGGCCATGTCCTCTTTGACAAGGTTGCGGTAGTCGTCGGGCCGCTGGGCGAACCAGGTGGTCTGCCACTCCCTTATCACGCCGAGGCGAAAGCCAATGGGATGTGTCTTCTGACCCAAGCTAGTCGACCTCCTCCTCGTCGTCTACCACGACGGTTATGTGGCTGCTGCGCCTGATGATCCGGGCCATGCGGCCCCGCGCCCTGGCCCTCACGCGCTTGGTGCGCGGGGCCTCGTTCGCGTAAATCTCCACGATTCGCAGGTCCTCGCTGCGCGCGAGCAACTCGTTCTCGGCGTTCGCGGTCGCCGACCTCACGGCCTTGGCGACGTGCGCCGCCGCGGGCGATGGCATGAACCGCAGAATGGCGAGCGCCTCCTCCACGTTCATGCCGCGTACCAGGTCCACTATCGGCAGCAGCTTCTTTACCGAAACGCCGGTATTTTTTGCCGTCGCTGAAACAGCCACGTTTATCTCGTCCTCTTCAGTGTTTCTTTCTTACCGGGTGGCGGCCCCTAGCGCAGGGAGCTGCTGCGTTCCGACTTCGAGGAGTGGCCCCGGAAGGTGCGCGTGGGAGCGAACTCCCCCAGCTTGTGGCCGACCATGTTTTCGGTAATGAACAGGGGCACCATCCTGCGGCCGTCGTGGACGGCGATGGTCAGCCCGAGCATGTCCGGCATGATCACCGACGCGCGCGACCAGGTGCGTATCACCGCGCGGCTGTTCGTGCGCCGCGCCGCGTCCACCTTCTTGGACAGCTTCTCGTGTACGTACGGCCCCTTCTTTACCGACCTCGACATATCCTCAGCCCTCCAGGCCTACCTCTGGTACCTTCGCCGCACGATGAACTTGTCCGACGACTTCTTCCGCTTCCTGGTCCGGTAGCCCAGCGCCGGCTTGCCCCAGGGCGTCTTGGGCCCGGGCATGCCGACCGGAGAGCGTCCCTCGCCGCCGCCGTGCGGATGGTCGCGGGGCGACATGACCACGCCGCGCACCGACGGGCGCCTGCCCATGTTGCGCTTGCGGCCCGCCTTGCCCAGCTTCACGTTCTTGTGGTCTATCGCGCTCACCTGGCCCACGGTGGCCATGCACTCGCTCAGCACGTAGCGCACCTCGCCGGAGGGCAACCTGAGCAGCGTGTACTTGTCCTCCCGCGCGAGCACCTGCGCGGAGCTTCCCGCGCTGCGCACTATCTGGCCTCCCCTGCCCACCTTCAGCTCCACGTTGTGCACCGTGGTGCCGGGCCGAATCGCCTTGAGCGGCAGGGCGTTGCCGGGCCTCAGCTCGGCGCCCTCGCCGGCCATCACCTTGTCGCCCACTCGCAGACCGTTCGGCGCCAGGATGTAGCGCCAGTCGCCGTCGGCGTACTTTATCAGCGCGATACGGGCAGAGCGGTTCGGGTCGTACTCGATGGACATGGCCTCGCCCGGCACTCCGGGCTTGTCGCGCTTGAAGTCTATAACCCTCAGCCGCCGCTTGTGGCCGCCGCCTCGGTGGCGCACCGTGATCTTGCCGCTGGAGTTTCTGCCGGCCCGCTTCTTGATGGGCTTGACCAGCGACTTCTTCGGCTTTCGGGTGGTGATGTCGTCGGAGGTCTGAAGCACAGCTCCCCGTTGGCCCGGGGTGATGGGCTTGCGCGCTTTGAGTGGCATCTATACCCCCTCGAATATGGTGATCGTCTGGCCCGGGGCCAGCGTCACCAGCGCCTTCTTGCGGGAAGGCAGAACCGACATGCGCGGGCCGTAGCGCTTGCGCTTGCCCCGCACGTTCATCGTGTTCACTTTGACAACCTTGACGCCGAACGCCTCCTCCACCGCCCGCTTGATCTGCAGCTTGGTGGCAGACGTGGCGACCTCGAAGGAGTACCTGCCGCCTTCCTGCATGATGGTGCTCTTCTCAGTGATTATGGGCCGTCTGAGAGTGTCGAGTATATGCATGGCGCGTTACACCTCCACCGGCTCCCGCTTCTGGCGGGTGAAGGGCGCGCCCCACAGCTCCTCGGCCTTCCTCACCGCGTCCAGCGTCATCACCACCCTGCGATGGTTGAGCAGGTCGCGGGTGTTCAGCAGCGCCGCGGGAAGCGGCTTGACGCGCGGGATGTTGCCGACGCTTCTCAGCGTGGCCTCGTCCGCGCCGTCGGCGACCAGCAGCGCGGAGGAGTCGACGCCCAGCGCGGCCAGCACCCTGGCCATCGCCCACGTCTTGGGGGCCTCCGGGGCCAGCTCGTCCACCACCACCAGCTCGCCCTCGCGCGCCTTGTCCGAGAGCACGGCCAGCATGGCCTTGCGCCTCATGCGTACCGGCGTCGCGTGTCGGTAGCTACGCGGGGCGGGACCGAACACCACGCCGCCGCCCTTCCAGTGCGGCGCGCGAATGGACCCCTGCCGCGCGCGGCCCGTGTACTTCTGCGGCCGGGGCTTCGCGCCGCCGCCCGACACCTCCCTGCGCGTCTTCACCTTCGCGGTGCCCTGCCGCGCGTTGGCAAGCTGCCCCACCATCACCTGGTGCACCAGGGCGGCGTTCATGGGCGTGCCGAACACGCGGTCACTCACCTCGACGCTGCCGATCACGTCGCCCCTGGAGTTGTGTAGTCTCAGTTTCACGTCGCGCGCTCTCTCTTGCGGCCGGTCCTTCTGATCATCAGGAACGAGTTGCGTGCGCCCGGAAGCGCGCCCTTGATGAAGAGCAGGTGCTTCTCCGCGTCCACGGCCACCACTTCCAGGTTGCGTATCGTCACGCGCCTGTCGCCCATGTGGCCGGCCATCTTCAGGCCCTTTATCACGCGCCCGGGCGTGGTGCCGGCGCCGATCGAGCCGGGGGCACGGTGCCGGTCCGACTGCCCGTGCGTCTTGGGGCCGCCATGGAAGCCGTGGCGCTTGATGCCGCCCGCGAATCCTCTGCCCTTGGTGTGGCCTATCGCGTCCACGATCTCGCCGGGCTCGAACTCGCTCGCGTCTATCTGCTGTCCGACCTCGTACTCCGACACGTCGTCGGCCTTGACCTCGCGCAGAAAGCGGAACAGCCCTTGCGCGCCCTTCAGGTGGCCCGACCTCGGCTTGTTCAGCTTGCGAACCTGCTCGTAGCCGATCTGCACGCTGTCGTAGCCGTCTGACTCGACCGTCTTCACCTGCGTCACCGTGCACGGTCCTGCCCGCACGGCGGTGACGCAGTACGACTCCCCGCTCTCGAGGAATGTCTGCGTCGTTCCTATCTTCTTGCCCAGAAGGGCCGATACCGTCATTTGGGTTCGCCTGTCCCTCGTCTAAACCGTCCATACTCCGCACCGACGCCCCTGTCGGGCCCCCGTTTGGATGGACGCGGTTATAGCTTTATGGAAATATCCACGCCCGCGGGCACGTTCAACCGCGTGAGCGAGTCGATGGTGTTGGCCGTCGGCTCCAGGATGTCGATAAGCCTGTTGTGCGTCCTCAACTCGAAGTGCTCCCGCGAGTCCTTGTCGATGTGGGGAGAGCGAATCACGCAGAAGCGCTTTATCGACGTAGGCAGCGGCACGGGTCCCGAGACGCGCGCGCCGGTGCGCTCGGCTGCCTCCACGATGTGACCCGCAGACATGTCGAGGATCTTGTGATCGAACGCCTTGAGAATTATCCGGATTTTCTGTCGATTCACCATTTGTCGCGTTTACGTCCCCTATTCGCCTAAAGGACCTCTTCCGGGGCCTGCTGGTAGCTGTCGAACTCCATCGTGTAGCTGGCCCTGCCCTGAGTGAGCGAGCGCAGCGCGCCGGCATAGCCGAAGCTCTCCCCCAGCGGGATTATCGCCTTGATGGCCTGAATGGCCTCGCGTCCCTCGATGTTGCGTATATTGGCCCGGCGCCTGCCGAGGTCGCCCAGAATTTCGCCCAAAAAATCGCCCGGAGAAACAATCTCCAGGCTCATTACGGGTTCCAGCAGTATGGGTCGCGCCTTGAGTACCGCCGACTTAGCCGCCATGGAACCCGCTATCTCGAAGGCGACGGTCGACGAGTCCACCTCGTGATAACTGCCGTCCACGAGCGTCACGCGCACGTCCACCATCGGGTAGCCGGACAGCGGCCCGGTGTTCAGCGCACCTCGCACGCCGTTCTCCACGGACGACACGAACTCCCTCGGGATGGCCCCGCCCACGATCTTGCTCACGAACTCGACGCCCGCGCCGCGCTCCAGCGGCTCGATCTCGAGCCACACGTGACCGTACTGGCCGTGGCCGCCCGTCTGTCGCACGAACCGGCCCTCGGCGCGCGCCGGCGAGGTGATCGCCTCTCGGTAGGCCACCCTGGGCGTGCCAACGTTGCCTTCCACGCCGAACTCCCGCTTCATGCGGTCCACCAGTATCTCCAGGTGCAGCTCGCCCATGCCCGACATGATCGTCTGGCCGGTCTCGGCGTGGGTGGCGATCTTGAAAGTGGGGTCCTCGTCCGATAGCTTTGCGAGCGCCTCGATCAGCTTGTCCTGGTCTGCCCTCGAGCGCGGCTCTACGGCCACCGAAATCACCGGCTCGGGGAAGCTGATGGTCTCCAGCACCACCGGCGCCTGCCGGTCGCAGATTGTGTCGCCGGTGGAGGTATCCTTCAGTCCGACCGCGGCGGCGATCTCGCCCGCCCCTACTTCCTTCATCTCTTCCCGCCGCTGCGCGTGCATCCGCACGATGCGTCCCATCCGCTCGCGTCTGCCGTTCGTGGCGTTGTACACCATCGCGCCGGTCTCGATGGAGCCGGAGTAGACGCGGAAGTACACCAACCGACCGATGAAGGCGTCGGCGACCGTCTTGAACGCCAGTGCCGCGAAAGGCTCGTCCGGGTCCGGCGCGCGGGTGACCTCTTCGCCCGTCTCCGAGTCCTTGCCCACCACCGGCGGCACGTCCAGCGGGGAGGGCAGGTAGTCGCCTATCGCGTCCAGAAGGGGCTGAACGCCCAGGTTCCGCAGCGCGCTGCCGCACACCACGGGCACCAGCCGGTAGTCGATGGTCGCTCTCCTGAGCGCCTCCCTCAGCTCGTCCGCGCCGATCTCCTCCTCTTCGAGGAACTTGACGATCAGATCGTCGTCGGTCTCTGCTATCTTCTCTATCATCTCGTTGCGATAGAGCGTAAAGTCCCGCATGTACTCTTCGGGCACGGGACGCTCTTCCGGCATCGCGCCGGTCTCGTCCGTGTAGACGAACGCCTTCTGCTCGATGAGGTCGATCACGCCGCGAAACTCGTCCTCGACGCCGAGGGGAAGCTGGATGACCACCGGATTGGCCTGCAGGCGGTGGGCGATGCTGTCTACGGTGCGATGGAAGTCCGCGCCCACGCGGTCCATCTTGTTCACGTAGCAGATGCGCGGGACGTTGTAGCGGTCCGCCTGCCGCCAGACGGTCTCCGACTGCGGCTCGACTCCCGCCACGGCGTCGAACACCACCACGCCGCCGTCCAGAATGCGCAGGCTGCGCTCCACCTCGGCGGTGAAGTCCACGTGGCCCGGCGTGTCGATAATGTTGATCGTGTAGTCTTTCCAGGCGCAGGTCGTCGCCGCGGACGTTATGGTGATTCCGCGCTCGCGCTCCTGGGGCATCCAGTCCATGGCGGCGGTGCCCTCGTCCACGCCGCCCAGCTTGTAGATGCGCCCGGCGGCGTAGAGGACGCGCTCCGTCACGGTGGTCTTGCCCGCGTCGATATGCGCGATGAAGCCGATGTTGCGCGTGTTGGCGAGCCTTCGCTGGGAGGCTTCGCCGGACTCGCGTTCTCTTACGGCAGTGGCTTCCATCTGTCTTACCATCTGTAATGGACGAACGCCCGGTTGGCCTCGGCCATCCGGTGCAGTTCCTCGCGCCGCCTCACGGCGGAGCCTTGACCGCGCGCGGCCTCCAGCAGTTCCTGGGCCAGTCGCTCCGATATGGGTCGGCCGCTCCTGGCGCGTGCGCCGCGGATGATCCAGCGCATCGCGAGCGTGACGCGGCGGTTGGGCCTCACCTCGGTCGGCACCTGGTAGGTCGCGCCTCCCACCCTTCGGCTTCTGACCTCCAGCATGGGCGTCGCGTTCTTCACGGCCAGCTCGAACAGCTCCAGACCCGGCCTGTGAGCCTCGCGCTCGATGTTGTCCAGCGCGTCGTAGACGATACGCTGGGCCGTGGTCTTCTTTCCGTTCAGCATCACCTTATTGATGAAGCGACTCAGCTCCACGCTCCCGAACTTCGGATCGGGAATCACGGCGCGCCGTTCCGCCCTTCTTCTTCGCGCCACGGGCTAGTCCCCCTTGCTTCCGTACTTGCTGCGCCCGCGTCTGCGGCCGCTCACGCCGGACGTGTCGAGCGCCCCGCGGATGATGTGGTAGCGCACGCCGGGCAGGTCCTTCACGCGCCCGCCGCGGATGAGCACCACAGAGTGTTCCTGCAGGTTGTGGCCCTCGCCCGGAATGTAGGCGGTGACCTCCATGCCGTTGGTCAGCCTCACGCGGGCCACCTTGCGCAGCGCCGAGTTGGGCTTCTTGGGCGTCTGGGTGCGCACCTGCACGCACACGCCGCGCTTCTGCGGCGCGCCGGAGTCGCGCTTGCCCCTGTTCTTGAGCGAGTTAAACGAGTAGCGGAGAGCGGGCGCCTTGTCCTTCTTATGCTTGGACTTTCGGCCCTTCCTCACCAGTTGATTTACAGTCGGCATAACGCATCCTCGGCGGGTTCTCGGCCCCGGCCCGGCCTTATTCGCATGCACACGAAAAGATGGCCGCAACAAGTTGCGACAAACGCGCATTATAATTCAGGGGTTGGTCAGTGTCAAATTTCCGAGCGCGCCTAAATCCGCAAGAACCGGAAGCTTGCCTCGAATCGATCGCTACAGATATGGACTCAGCGGACGGCGATACCGGTAAGGAAGTGGCAAAGCGCGCAGACATACAAAACCGCACCTCGGCAAACCCACCCCCTCACCAGCAGGAGCTTTAGAAGGGACTGCTGACGGCCATGCTCCGAGGCCTCTCAATTGGAGCCAACGTCAGTGACCTTCCCCCGTACGTTCATCGAGGAGATTTCTCTTGGATCAGGGACACTAACTGCCGCCCCGAATGGAGCCGTGACAATCAATATTTGTGTAGCTATGGAACCGACGCACATCTCCCTCGGAGTTACGGACTGTGAATCCATTCCTGGCAATGGCTGCCCTGACGTCGTAGTGGAATCCGTCAGGCACACGATAGGAGAACTTGAAACTGCCATATGGTGGATTCGAACCATGATAGGCAGGGGCGACCTTAAATTGTAGGCCTCTCTTGTCTTGCCACATACCTCTACCGTAATGGACTTCGCGGAACCTTTGACTAATCCTATATACCCTGTATAAGTCATCCTTGTTCAGACGTACAGTGCGAATCCTGCTCCACAAATCGTGGTGTTTCTTCGGCGAAAAAGAGCATTCCGGCAACAGCCCAGGGGCATCTACTCCCTGTGGCCTGAGCATGTCGCGCCACTTCCGTTCGAAGCCGATGTGTTTCTCGATCATTTCTGTATACATGTCTGATCCGAAATATCTTAGAGTGTCGCGTTCCATCCACACTAACCTATGGCGATTTCGCATCATCCTGTTGAAGTGAGGATACTCGTCATCACGGTAATGATATGCAAAGACATGAGTTCCCTGAACCTCTTCACAAGCTCTGTCCAATACCCTCCGCCAGCATGACCGTAAGTCAGGTTTGCTCTTATCACGTGAAGGCACAAAGTGAATGCTCCAATCATCCACTTGTGGCATATATTTTTTGTTCCGCTTAGTTACGGACGTGGGCATTCCAGCGATTATCAAGGCAGGCATCTTAGATCTCAATGGTTGAGGGCGATCATCTCTTTGGTCCACCAATACTACGATACATTGCTTCGACTGCTCGAAATGGAACAGAAATGGACCTGACTTCATCGTCGGTCATGTAAGTCGCAAATGTTGCCATTAGTTGCTGCGGAGACTGACGACTATGTTCCATGTCATGTGACTCAAACCAATGTGGGCTAAACTCAATCTCGTTCTGTTCTGCCCAATCTTCAATGGTCCTTCTCAATGTCCCTGTCTTGTAGTTGTGCCACGCCAAGCCTAGTCGCAACCGGGAAACCTCAGCTTGAAAGGCACCAAGAGGATTTGGGGAGCGCTCGATCGCCTTCTTTAGTTCTTCACTTGCCTCGCTTGCCTCCGCAAAGCCGCGCCGTTGGCTCAGCAAACTCTCCAAAGTGACAGACGGCACGGCCACCTTTGTTCGAGTGTCATCTGGCGGGATTTCATTTCTGAACTCATCAGAATCGGGAAGATACCAGAAGTCACTCTCGCTGATCCTTGTGAACGCCTCGTAAACGTCAGCTCGAAACCGACGGTAGTCTCTTGGATTCTGTTCTGCCGCAGACTCGGGCCATTCTGCTCCTACAAGCCCAACATACATGTCTGTATTTGGTCGCTTGTGGACTACAATATTCTCCACACGTTCGATCGCTGATGAGAACTTCTGCCTAGTGTCCTTCAGATAGCGATCAAAGTCTAAGCCGTCACGCCTCGCGAGCTGACTGACTTTATTGTGTAGTATCGCACCCCTTGTGAGGACAGCATCAGCTTGCAACTCTTTGAGCGCTTCGACAACAATGTTATCCCAGTTTGCCATCATTCCTCCCGGTCATATTGCGACCACTCAAATCAAACAAGCGATTGACTCCTAAAGAGTTTCCCAAAAAATAAGGGTGCCAAGAAGGCACCCTTCGTGTACAAAAATCCTATTGCACGTAAATACTGCCCTTTGCGAATGCTGAGAGTTTCATCGGGGGGCCAATTCCCGAGCAATGAAAGAAATGGCTCCGCCCCGCTCTGGACATCCAAGACTACAACAGCCAGCAAACACCGGGGGGCTATAGTCACCATCATCATAGCATCAGACGTTACGTTAGGCAAGAGTAACCAGTACTGAAGAGTTGTGCAAAATGCCTCGTAGGGCTTGACAATGCGGCTCATCGCCAGTAACCTAACGGCAGCCTAAACCCGCAGACGCAGGGGATTCACCAACCTCGCGAATGCGTTAGGAGGGACTACGGGATTGGGTCGGCGGTACGCCGGCTGGGGTTGCCGTAGCCCTCCAAGTGAAAGCCTCCGCCGAATTGATCGGCGGAGGCTCTTTTTTGTGCGGGGAACCAGGTGGGGCGCCGAGGCCTTACATCCTAATGCGCGCCGAGGGTTCGAGTCCCCCATTCCCCACGCCAGCAACGATACCAAAAGCGGGCGGGCGGAGGCAAGGCTACACTTCCGTTTGCCGTGTTCTTGGCCGCCGACAGGCTGGTTTCGTGAATCAAGCCGCCCATAGAATGCTGAGCTGACGCGGGAGGCGAGGGTTAACTACCGAGGAGGGACGCCTATGGCAAATAGCCGAATGGCCTAGAAAGAACGGAACCGCAGGAGCGCTACCAACATTCCTGCGGTCCCTAGTTAAGCGGGAGCACACTTGCAATGAGTACCGCCCTAACTACGGACAAGACTAACGCGCCGCCGCCCGAAACTCAAGCGCCCGGCGCGTACCAATCCAAGTCAATCCTAGAGATTGCCTCGTTTCTCGCCGAGATAAACGACGCGCCCCTCATAAAGCGCCTAGAGGAGTACCGCCCCAGCGGGCGGCGCGGGTATGGCCCACGTAGCTTGTGGCGCGCCTACATGTCGGGCTTCCTGCTGCCCGTCCGCTCGATCTCCGACCTTATACGCCGCCTTGAGGACTCCCCGGAGTTACGCCTGCTATGCGGGTTGCACTCCATACCGCACCACTCAACCTTTAGCCGCTTCATAGCGCGGCTTGCAGGCCACGCGGACCTTGTGGCCGCCGCAACCGCCACGTTGACCGACAGGTTTGCGGAGGAGCTGCCGGGGTTTGGCGAGAAGATTGCTATTGATAGCAGCATCATCGACGCCTACGCAACCCGCTTCCACAAGCCGTCCGCCGACCCCGACGCTAGCTGGACGGCCAAGCGCGGGCCTAACGGCGAGCCGGAGTTTCACTTTGGCTACAAACTCCACCTCGCGGTTGACGCTACCTACGGGGTGCCGATTGCGGGCATCACCTCCACGGGCGGCGTTTACGATGGCCACTACTTGCCGCCGCTCATTGAACAGGCGGCGGGCGCTCATGCGTGGTTCGCCCCAAAGGTCGTCACCGCCGACAAGGGCTACGATTCTCAAGCGGTACACGAGGCAATCGCGAAGTACAACGCCACCGCCGTCATACCGCTCCGCGATCTTGGCGGCAAAGAAGCCCCGGAAGGCCCTTACACCAAATCGGGCCAATTGACCTGCATAGGCGGGCAAGTGATGGACATAGTGAAAACCGACCCCGACAAGGGAACGTTGTTCCGTTGCCCGGCGGGTGGTTGCCACCTACTCAAGCGCAAGGCCGTTCTCTACTGCCAGGACGAGGTATGGGACAAGCCTACCGACCTACGCCGCAACCCCAAGATACCTCACAAGACCCCGGAGTGGAAGGCGCTTTACCGCGAGCGGCAAACGGTGGAGCGGAGCTTCAAGAGCATGAAACAGGCGCGCCGTTTGGCCGAGCCTATGCTAATGGGCTTGCCGAAGGTTGGGTTGCACTGCGCTATGAGCGTGCTTGCAACAAGCGCCACGATGATGGCTCGGCTACGGGCGGGCAGCGTTGCGGACATGCGGTGGTTGGTGCGGAAGGTGGCGTAAGAAGCCGGTGGCGGGATTGTAAGGCGTAAGGGGTATATGCTACCCTGCGTCCGCTCCCCATCACGAGCAAGCCTAAAGGCAACCGCCGTTTAGCCATACGCCACACGCGGGCCACCGCGCCCTCTTGTGGCACGTATGGCAGGCGACTCGTGATGGGGAAGCCCGTTAGCCGCAGGAGGGCCTCCTTATGTCGAGCTTCGCGCTGTACTCGTTGCCCTCCATACATACCCGCCCGCCCCGTTCCCGCATTTGACCCTAAGCCCTAGCCTGCCGCTGGGGTTTTCTTGTTTAGGCCAACCACTTTACAAGCGCCTCCAACACGCGCCCGGAACAAACATGGCTCGTTGCATAGGGGCGGCTTACTACCACCAGGAGGGACAACTTGAACCAGCAACCTACCCGCACGCCCCGGCGGTCCCGCCGTAGGGCAAGTGGGCGTAACTACTGGCCCTGGGCGCTTGCGGTCGCCGCGCTTGCCGCCTTGTTTGTGGCCTGGCCCATTGACGCCTACGGCGAGGGCGCGTTGTGGGGCGCGAAGCGAGCGGCGGACGACAACATACGCGCGCCTATTGTTGGGGTGTTCGCGTCGGGCGAGCAAAGCAGCGGTGCCTCTGCGCCTCGGTCTACGGCAAGCCCAACCCTTGCAAGCGTCGAGCGCGCCGTTGCAGCGTCCGACATTGTTGTTAGCGGCACGCCTGAAAGCAGGCAGGGGTTCTACGGGTTGATTGCCGAGTGCGGCGGCGCGGCGGCGCTTGAGGACGCCCTCATAGAGGAGTTTGTTGGGCCAAAGCCCGAGGCAATGCGGCGCGGTATGTTGCGCGAGGGGTACAAGGACGTAAAGGTCGAGCTTGTAAAGCGCGAGTACGGCTGGGTCATAACAACTAAGGCGGTAAATCCAACATTAAGCGCCGCCGGGCTTCCCGCCGTAGAGCTGGAGGAGGTTGTGGTGTTGCACATGCGGGAGCGTGTTGAGTGGCTGCCTACGCCAACGCCCGCGCCGCAGGCAACGGCAACGCCGCCACGCGATGGACTTATGCCAGCGGGCTTTAGCCCGTTTGACCCTACGCCAACCCCTGAACCGACCGCTACGCCGCGCCCCGAGCCTACGCCTGCACACGATTCATACATAGCGTGGGAGATCAAGTACGGCAACAGCACTTTTGCGCGAACGATGGAGGAGGGCGTGCTGCGCGCAGGAGATTGCAATGGTGGCCAATTGGTGCGCGCCGACGGCTAAGCCGATTGTTAATCACATTGGTAATGCCCGCCCAACAAAACGGGCGCTACCAAAGTAGGAAGGACGGCGTGTATGGTAGCCGCGCTTTGGGACGCTTACTGCGAGTTGCTTGGCACGGGGTCGGTAGCGGCGCAAACATGGGGTGCGGTTATCGCTTTGATCGGCTTGCCCCTGTTCTGTGTTGGCGCGTGGAGGTTGGGGTCTTGGATTTTCGAAGCGGAGCGCATAGCGCGTGTAAACGCAGAAGAAGCGGCCGGAGTACTGGGGATAGGGGCGACGGCGCTGATTGTGGGTATCGCGACGATCGCAACGTGTTGAAGGTGTACCAGTACAAGGCCACCCCAACCCCGAAGATAACCCCCCAATGATGAAGTCCGCTGGGTGCATTGCTTGGCCTCCTTTGGGCGGAGCATACCCAGCACCGCCTAGTTGAGGCCAGCATACCATACAACTTGACGATCAAATGCAAGACGCCCGCGCGCTAGCTCGGATGTCGTTTTGCACAACTCTTAGTACTGCCTGCCAATTGATTCAAGAGTCGTGTCACTCCTAAGCAAGTCACTTGTGTGTCCCCGTCCTCATACGAGGAAGGTCGAACCCCGAGAGTTACACGAACCTTAGCTTGCCTGGCCATTTGGACGCCTATCAGGTATCAATGCTAATAGGTGTCAAGCCGGCGGTCCAACTCACAACCGACTCAGCCTCTGAGTCCACAGATACGAAGAGACTCGGTGTGACCGTGTCGGAGGGCGATTCCGTGATGGGCAAGTCAGCAAATACCGCAGCACCTAGGAGAACACTCACCTTGTAGGTATCGCCACCATAACGCGCTGTCCTTCCTTGGTCTTCCAATTCAAGCGCATCAAGGGCCCGCGTGGTCTCGAGACTGCATTCTGCGTCCGCCAGTGTCAGTAAAGATAGTTAGAGCGTCCGTAAGTAATCTCCTAGGGAAGATGTTGGTGCTATTGCCTGAAGCCTTCGCCTTCTTGACCTTGGTCCAAACTCTCTGCCGTGTTCGTGTCTTCTGCGCTACCACGCTATTGGCCACACTTCACCAAGTTCAGTCAGAAGACTAATAGAGCAGTTCAACAGAGTTCGTGAGCTTGGATCAGCATGATTGGTACCTTTAGACATTCGGCGGGTTCCCAAACTGGCCCAACCTATGCGAAGAAACCAATAGGGGGACCCCGCGCCTATATGGGAAGTGGGATCACCGTGTTCTGGTTTGGCTCCTACCACTCGTTCCGGAATTGTTGTAGAGGTAGGAGTGCGCACCGCAATTCGGCATGTATCGCAGTTCATTCGAACCAAACGCCCTACCCCCGCACCCCAGCCCGCGCCGGCGCCGCCGGCCGCCGCACGAACAGCATCAGCACCGCGCCCAGGAAGCTCAGCCCCGCGAACACGCTGAACGGCACAATGTACGTTCCGTAGGTGTCGTACATGTACCCCGCGAACAGTGGCGCGAATATCATGCCGATGTTCATCGGAAGCTGCGAAACTCCCATGATCGTCGCGAACGCCCGCCGCCCGAAATACTCGCCCCGTATCGCCGTCGTCAGCGGCATCCGGCCCCCGAAACCGATACCGTAGAAGAACGCGAACACCCACGGCAGAATGGTGGTCTCGTTCTCATTCAGCGCCAGTAGCAGGATCGCCGCCGACTGCAGGGCCAGCAGGAAGGCTATCAGCGGCGGCTTGGGCAGACGGTCGGCGAGGAATCCCGAAATGAACTGTGACGGCAGAGCAGTCATGGTGTAGGCCAGTGGCACGGCGCCCGCATGAGTAAGCGACATCCCCATGTCCGTCAACTTCGGCGCAAGGTGAAGCGAAAGCGAAACTATCGCGACGCTCGAGGCCACCTGGGCGATAGTGAGCAGCCAGAACGCCGACGTGCGCAATGCCTGGCGCACCGTAAACTCCGGCTCGTCCGCCGCCGCCGCGTAAGCCTCCCGGCTGGAGTCCTCCCCCTCGCCCTCCGGGGGGTCGCCATCCGGCCTCATGCCGTACTCCTCCGGGTGGTTGCGGATGGCCTTGGTCACCGGACCGATGATGACCAACATCAGAATGCCGATTCCAAGCGACACCGCCCGGAACTCGAAGGTCTCGATGCAGTACGCGAACAGAGGGACGAGGAATCCGCCGAAGTGCGCGCCCGACATCGCCGTTGCCATGGCGATCGACCGCTTGCGGTTGAACCAGTTGTTGACCATGGCCACCATCGCCAGCCAACCGCCCAGGCCCGACCCCAGCGAAATGACGATGAAAGCCACGTAGAACTGCCACAGTTCGTTGACCCGCGACTGCATGATGAAGCCGACCGCCATGATCAGGTACCCGATCAGCGTCATCCGACGGCAGCCCACCCGGTCGACGAGAAAACCCTCGATGGGACCGAGCACCGCCCCCTCGGCCCTGGCTAGGGCGAACGCCCCGGACAGCGCGGTGCGGCTCCACCCGAAATGGCGCTCCAGCGCCACCAGCAGCGTGCCCACGCCCTGGAACACCGTGAGCGACATGAGCGTGAGCATGAACGACGCGATGCCGACCAGCCACCAGCCGTAGAACACGCCGCGCACCGATGTGACCAGACCTCGCCGGGGCGTAGAAACCGAAGCACTTTCACGCATGGCGGCAAGTGTACCAGTTTGAACGCGCCTCTAGGCGGCTCTTCTCACATTGACGTCAATTCTCTGTCTGCTCTATCCTCTGCGAATGCAGGTTGCGTAAGCACATTAAGGTGCGAGCCGCAGCGGTTCGTCCTCGCGATGAGAACAATCGAGTCCGTCTTCCAAGAGAAATGTCCCGCAGAGGAGCGACCTTGACGACTAAACGAAAGCACTACAGGCTACTTTGCGCACTGTATCCTCCGTCTCAATCGACCGAGCCGGACAAGTACATGGCGGAGACTCCCGCTTTCCCCAACTGCGTCGCGTGGGGCGATACCCCCGAAGAGACTATCGAGATTCTCGAAAGCGTGGTGGCGGCCACCATCCAGACCTACGAAGAGCGGGGCTACGCACTGCCACCCGGCGTCTCACCGTTGGAAACCGAAGCCGCCCGCTCAGCCCAACCGAGGGTTCTGGAGATCTCGGTTTGACCCATCGGGAACTTACACGCAAGCTCAGAAGGCCGAAAATTCCGCCCCAAAACCGCGCTACCGAGTCTCGCTCGCGCCCCGTATGTGCCCCAGAGTTTACTCACAGACGCGCAACAGCGTACCTGTTTTGTGTCAGCGTCAACGTCTCTGGAGTACCATTCGAGAGTAACTGCTCACAACCTCGCCACCCCTCTTGATTCTACCGCACATCCGTGCTACCATCCACACCATGACGTACCCGCACCGACATACGGTAACCAGTGACGCGGCCTCAGGACGATCACGCCGGCTGTCCCATTTCCGGGACTTTTGGGGCATTTTCGTCCACTTTGGAGCGCCAGGTGACACCACCAGGACAGAGATTTCACACAGCCCCCAGCTACGAATGGGACATTATGGCGCAATTTGACACACATTTCGGCTATAACCCCTACCACAAGCGGCCTTTCTCCCCGCCGATGGGCTCAGTCCAGCCGCGATGCCGGCTGGGCCGGAGCGAGTCGAGGCGCTCCTCGGATATGGACAAGGTTTCGAGTCTTGGCTATAATGGGCAGACGTGGTTTGGCGTGCCCCGAGCGGTAGCGCTGCCGACGCCGAATCAGGCCCAGACAGGCCGAGGTGGTGGAATTGGTAGACACGCAGCGTTGAGGGCGCTGTGGCCGCAAGGCTGTAGGAGTTCGAATCTCCTCCTCGGCACCACCAGAGCCACTGTCGAGGCGACGTAGCCAAGTGGTTAAGGCGGGGGTCTGCAAAACCCCTATTCGGCGGTTCGAATCCGCCCGTCGCCTCCAGCATCCATTACCCCCGCCACGTCCGGGAAAACCGCCGACACCCGCTTCACGCCACAGCACCGCCGGTTCCGCAGCATCCCCATCTCAAGGAGGCCCCCGTGTCAACCGTAAGCATCGACCACATCGCCATGCCGACCGAAAACGCCGAGCGGCTCATCGAGTTCTACAAGCGCCTGGGCTTCCACATCAACGACGAGGAAGCGTGGCGCTCAGGCCAAGCCCCCGCCTTCTCCATCCAGGTCGGCAACGACTCCAAAATCAACGTCCACCCCGAGGGATTCGTCGCCGGCCTGCGCGGCCCGACCGCCGTGCCCGGCTGCGCCGACATCTGCTTCGTTTGGGACGGCACGGTAGAGGAGTGCCAGGCCATGCTGGAAAACGCGGGCGTGGAGATCATCGCCGGCCCAGGCCCGCGGAAGGGCGCGCGCGGCGGAGGCGGACAACCCTCCCTCAGCCTGTACGCCCGCGACCCAGACCAGAACCTGCTCGAGTGGATGATCTACTCCTAGACCATGCCTCTCGAAGAGCGCAGGCTCGGCCGCACCGGCCTGCTTCTCCCGGAGCTCGGGCTGGGGGCGATGGACACGCCGCAGGCGGCGGAGGGCGCCGACACCCTCCGCGCCGCGCTCGACCTGGGCGTCCGTTTCGTCGACACCGCCAGGGACTACCAGGGCAGCGAGTACCTCATAGGCCAGGTGGTGCGCGAGCGCGGCGCGGACTTCTGCATCGCGTCCAAGACGTTCAGCCGCACCGTCAACGGCAGCCAGGCCGACGTGGACAGGAGCCTGGCCGTCCTGGGAGTACCGAGCATCAGCCTGTACCAGCTCCACGACGTGTCGACCCCGCGCGACTGGGAGCAGGTGATGGCCCCCGGCGGCGCGCTGGAGGGACTGCGGGTCGCCCAGTTCAGGGGACTGGTCCGCCACGTCGGTGTATCCTCACACAGCCTGGAGATTGTGGAGAAGGCCATCACCTGCGGCGAGTTCGACACCGTGATGCTGGAGTACTCCGCCTTCTACACCGACAGCGAAGACCTTATCGACTTGGCCGCGGAGGCCGGTGTGGGAGTGATCGTGATGCGACCGCTGGGCGGCTCGGGCCGCATGAGCACCCTGCGCACCCTCAATGCGCGCGGCGAGACCGAGCTTACGCCCGAGCAGCTGCTGCGCTACGTGCTGTCCAACCCCGGCGTCTCGGTCGCCATACCCGGCGCGCGCTATCCCGACAGGGTGCGCCGGAACGTCGCCCTGTGCCAGGACTACGAACCGCTCACCGACGCCGAGAAGCGCCGCTGCGAGCAAGCCGCGGAGGCCCTGTACTGAACGGGCTGGCGAGGCGCGCGCAGGCTGTTGCGCGCGGCTCACCTACACACTAGAATATCCCCACGCCGCGCCCGACACACACCAGCGCCGCCGCGAGGTTCGACGATGCCGATTTACGAGTACACCTGCACAACCTGCGAGCACAGGTTCGAGCGGCTTAGGCCGATGGACCGCATGGACGACGACGCGCCCTGCCCCGAGTGCGAGGGCGAGGCTGAGCGCAGCCTGTCCGTGTTCGTGTCGTTCTCGTCCTTCGACGGCGGCGTCATCTCGCCCGTCGCGGGCGGCGGCGGATGCGGCGGCTGCGGCCCCGGCGGCTGCGCCTGCGCCGGCGGCTTCTAGTCCTCCAAAAGTCTCTTCCCCCTTGACGGAGGAAGATTCAGCTTTCAAGAGTCTCTTCCCCCTCGATGGGGGAAGATTAAGATGGGGGTGTATCGCCCAACCCCTTCACTCGAAAGGAGCCCGATATGACCACCGCAGTCCGAGGCAGTCTTACGCTGGTCGACCCGACAACCCAGCCAATCATTGCCGACTTCACCGGCGCGCCCAGGCTGAGGGACCTGACAAACAAGCGGGTCGGCATCATCGACGACAGCAAGGTGAACGCCAGGGAGTTCCTCCACACGGTGACGGAGCTGCTGGACGAGCGCTTCGGAGTCACGGGCGTCAAGTACCACCGCAAGCCCTCCGCGTCCAAGCCCGCCGATCCCGCCGTCATCAGCGAGATGGCCGGGGAGTGCGACTACGTGCTTGTTGGCATAGGCGATTGAGGGTCCTGCAGCGCGTGCAGTGTGCACGACGGGATCCACGTGGAGAAGGCCGGCACTCCCTCAGTTACCATTTGCACAGACCTCTTCATCCGAACGGCCGAGGGCATGGCGAGTATGTGGGGAACGCCCGACTATCCCACCATCTTCACTAAGCACCCCACCGCCCCGCTTGACGCCGAGGAGCTGCGGGGACGGGCCGAGGAAATGCTCGGCCAGATAGTGTCCATCCTCACCGGCGTCGACGCCTCTACCGACTACTCGTAGGGCATCGGCCCGCCGGAGAGGAACAGCGATGGAGAAGCAGCGCCTGGACCGTGAGGTAATCGCGATGAGGGTCGCGCTCGAGTTGCGCGATGGCGATGTCGTGAACCTGGGGCTCGGCATCCCAACGCTGTGCTCCCAGTACATCCCCGAGGGACGCTCGGTGATGTACCACAGCGAGAGCGGCGTTCTCAACTACGGGCCAATGGCCGAGCCGGGCGAAGAGGACATCGACCTCATCAACGCCGGCGGCCAGTTCCTGGCGATGTCCCCCGGCATGTCGTTCTTCAGCTCGGCGGATGCTTTCGCCATGATCCGGGGCGGCCACGTGGACGTCGCCGTGCTCGGAGCGCTCCAGGTGTCCGAGCGCGGCGACCTCGCCAACTGGATGCTGCCCGAGCGCGGCGTTGGAAACGTCGGCGGCGCCATGGACTTGGCCGCGGGCGCGCGGCGCGTAATCGTCGCGATGGAGCACACCGACCGCAACGGCAGTTCCAAGCTGGTGCGCGAGTGCGCCTATCCGCCCACCGCAATGGAGTGTGTCAGCCTGGTGGTCACCGACATCGCCGTGGTGCAAATCGGCCCCGACGGCGCCATACTCACCGAGGTCGCGCCCGGCTGGACCGCCGAAGAAGTGCTCGCCCAGACCGACGCCCGCCTGTCTGTATCCCCCAACCTCAAGGAGATCACGCTCTAGCGAGGCATTTGCCAAAGTCCCCTCTCCCCTTCGTGGGAGAGGGCCAGGGTGAGGGGGCATCACGCCGGCAGGTTACACACCTCCAGCGCGGTCAGCGCGAGCACCTTGGCCACCTGCTCCATCTCGCTGATGGGCGCGTACTCGTCGGGAACGTCCGTCGACTCCTGGGTGCCCGCCGGGCCTATCAGTACGCAGGGCACTCCCGCAGCCCAAAGGTGGCAGCTATCGTTGCCCGTGTACGAGTTCGGGATCACCACGCCAACGTTCTCAGGCTCCCTGCCCGTCACGGCCCGTATCTGGCGGGCCACCGCGTCCACGATGTACTCGTCGCCCGGCAGGTCGAACGGCTCCATAACCACCTTGTTCGCCTTGAACACCGGCGGAGCCGGCATCTCTATCTCGTAGACGAAGTCCGGATCCTCTGCCCGCAGCGCGCTCAACGCGCGGTCGAGGTCCGCGACAACCGACTCGGAGGTCATACCCGGCAGGAAGCGCACGTCGACCAGCACGGTGCAGAAGTCGCTAACGAAGTTCGGCCCCTTCAGGTCGTAGTCCCTGCCCATGCCGCCCATGATGACGCCGATGTTCACAAGCGGCAGTGCGGGCAGGTCCGCCCGGCGCTCGCAAGTGAACTCGACGTCTCGTATGGCAGGGATGGCCTTGCGCATCTTCTCGATGGCGTCCACCGAGCCTTGCCTACGGCTGGTGTGCCTGGACTTGCCGATGGTGTGCACTGCGATGTTGACCACGCCCGCGTGCACAGTCATCACGTTTGCCGGGCCGTGCGGCTCCGTGATTACCGCCATGTCCGTCAGCGGGCCGTGCTCGGCCAGGTACGACGAGCCAACTCCGCCCTGCAGCTCGCCGACGACGCACGCCAGCACGAGGTCGCCCTTCAGCTGGGCGCCGGAGCGTCTGATCGCCTCGGCGGCCTGCACCATCGACGCTACGCCTGCCTGCATGTTACGCACGCCCGCTCCGAAGAGGCGGTCGCCCTCCACGCTCGGCTCCCACGGGTCGCGCTTCCAGCCAAACGCCAGCGGGTCGATGTCCAGGTGCCCGTTGAACATGAGCGACTTGCCGCCGCCCTCACCCTTGAGCGTGGCGATCGTTTGGAATCGGCCGGGCTCCACCTCCTGGAGTTGCACATCGTAGCCGCGCCCGCCCAGGTAGTCGGCCATGAAACGGGCCAGTTCCGTCTCCTCCGTCTTGAAGCTCGGAATCCTGAGCATCTGCTTGGCGAGCTCCAGCATATCTTCTCGGTCGACGGCCGCCAGCACGGCCTGCGTGTCGTCTTGAGTCAACTCACGCCTCCTCTGTGTTGTGGGACGGGTGATCGCGCAGAGTGTCAGCTCACGGCCAGTCGCCGCCGCCCAGTCCCTGCGATCCGGGCCTGTAGTGGCGGTCAAGCTCGGAGACGTAGCCCTTTCCCAGGTCCGCCCCGTTTTCGGTGAGCCAGTCGGATAGGCGAGACTCGCCGGTAGGCTCCCCATGTGACACCAGCAGATCCGCCATCAGGCCCTCTACCTCGTCGCGCGTCAGTGTAACGTCCCGCACGACCAGACCCACCAGCCCGGTCATCAGCATACCAAGCCGCTTGCCCACGTGGGCCACCCGCACGCTCGCGCCTATGGAACCGGCTATCAGCCTCACCATTTCCTCGTAGGTGAACACGTCGGGCCCTACCGAGTCGATAGCGTAGTTGTCCTCACGCTGGCCCGCCTCCACCATCAGCGCGGCATGGTCGCCCACGTAGATGGGCTGTACCCGGTAATCGCCTCGTCCGAACACGGGGAAGAAGGGAAAGCGCCGGAGGGTCCAGGCGATGTTGTTGAGCAGCAGGTCCTCTCGGCCGAAAATCACGGTGGGCCGGAGGATCGCGTGGCTCATAGCCGACGCGCGCACCGCCTCCTCCGCCAGCGCCTTGCCCCGGAAGTATGGCAGAGGCGAGTCCGCAGCGGCGTTGGTAATGCTGACGTGCACCACCCGCCGGACGCCAGCGCTCTCGGCGGCGCGCAGCATCGTCGTGATATTGCGTACCGCCACGTCGTGGGTCAGCTCGCCCCTGGCGAACCGCACCCAGTAGGTGTTGTAAAGCGTGTGGGCGCCCTCCAACGAGCGCGCCAGATCATCGGGCCGGTCGAAGTTGTAAGGCACCGCGCCCACGGCACCGCCGAACATACGGGCGCTCGGATGGCCGGTGAGCGTACGCACCGGCCGGCCCTGCCTCAACAGCAGGCGCGTGACGTATCTGCCCGTGTAGCTGAACGCGCCGGTCACAACGTCGAAATCGGTGCGGTTCATCTTCCAGCCACCTGCCTCTCATATCATCCGCCGGGGGCGCGACTCAGTTGGGCTATAATGTCCCCCAAGCCAACTTGAGCCCACTTTATCGCAACGAGGCCGCATATGATACCCCTACGCCTGAGCGTCAGAAATTTCATGTGCTACCGGGACAACGTCCCCACCCTGGACTTCGAGAGCCTGCACGTCGCGTGCCTGTGTGGCGAGAACGGCCACGGCAAGAGCGCGCTGCTCGACGCAATCACCTGGGCGCTCTGGGGCAGTGCGAGGGCGAGCCAGCAGCACGAGCTGATCCACCAGGGCCAAACCGACATGGAGGTGACTCTCGATATCCTCGTGCGCGACCAAGTGTATCGCGTGATACGGAAGCACACTCGCAGGGCGGGAGCACGACAGGGCGCCACAGTGCTCGAGTTTCAGGCCGCAAACGGGGCCGGATTCTGGCCCATAACCGGAAACAGTGTCCGCGAGACGGAAGCCAAGATAATCGACACCATTCAACTCGACTACGAGACCTTCATCAACACCGCGTATCTTCAGCAGGGCAAGGCCGACTTGTTCACCCAGAACACCCCCTCCAAGCGCAAGGAGTTCCTGGCCGAGGCGCTTGGCCTCTCCTACTACGAACGGCTGGAGGAGCGGGCAAAGGCTCACGCTCGCCAACTGCGAGACGGCATCAGCGACGCCACCGCACGCATCGAGATACGCCAGCCTGAGATTGATCATAAGCCGGAGTACGAGCGCGATATGGAGCAAGCGGATGCCAGCATCGCCGAGCTTGCGCCGATACGCGACGACCATCGCGCCGACTTCCATACGCTGCAACTAGCGGCGGCCGAGCTGTCCCTCAAGAAGCGCGAACTGCCTGACGTACAGTCCAACCTGGAACACGCCCGGAGCGAAGCCGCCCGACTGGAGCGGGAGATAGAGGCCCTGCGCGCCAGCTTGGCCAATCACGCGGACATCGTGGCGCGCGCCGACGAGATAGACGCCAACTACGCCGCACTCGCCTCCGCGAGAGCCGAACTCGAAGAGTTGAACGTCGCCCTCTCCACGCTCAGTGTGCTGCGAAACCAGCGGACCGAATTGACCGCCGCAATCGCCGTCCGTAGCGCGGAACTTGCGGCCCAGCGCGACCGCCTCAGCGACGACGCGGGCCGCCTGGAGGCGCAAGCTGGCCGCATACCCAAGATCGAGGAGCAACTGCGACTCAACGACGCCGCCCAACGTCGGCTCGCGCAGTCCGCGCTGGAGTTGCAGGCATTGCGCAGCGAAGAGCGCGCCGCCGCGCTGAGCGTCCAGTCCCTCACGCGGGACAACGAGCGGCTGCGCGAAGAGATGGATGAAACCAGGCGCAAGTTCGACCTGCTCGAACAGGGTCAATCGCTGTGCCCGCTGTGTAACCAGGACGTGGGCGAGGACGGCGCGGAACATCTTCGCGCCGAGTACGAGACGCAAGGCAAGGCCGCCAGAGAACGCTACGATTCCAACGACGCCGAAAGGCGAGAACTGGATGGCAAGCTCAAGCGAATGGCCGCCCAGATAGCCAAAACCGAAAGAGAGCAAGATGCCGAAGGCAGACGCATCCAGGGTACGAGCGCGACGCTGACGCGCGAACGCGATGAGGCGGAACGGGCGCGCGAGCAGATGGAGACGACCGCGCCGCAACTCGAACGGTTGCGCGCCAGGCTCGAATCCGACGACTACGCCTACGACGAGCGCGAGCAACTGGCGCGGGTTACAGCCGAAATCGAGACTCTCGGCTACGACGCCCAAACCCACGCTGCCACACGGGAGAAGGTATCCGCGCTCGCGCCCTACGAAGAGCTGAGCCTTCGCCTACGAGACGCCCAGGGCCGCATGGACGCCGAACGCGCCTCGCTCGACGACAGGCAGCGCACCCTGGCCCAGCGCCGCCACGAGGCGGAACGCCACGCGGCGCGCGGCGCGCAACTGGCGCGGGAACTGGCAACGCTGCCCGAGACGGAGGCCAGGCTGGGCGAGGCGGAGCGGCGGCTCCGCGAACTGGAAAGCCAACTTCAGGAACTGGAGGTGCGGCGAGGCGTACTCCGGAACCGCCTGGCCCAATGCGAGGCGCTGGAGGCTCAGAATCGCGAGGACGAGTCTGTCCGACGCGGACTGGTGGACGAGAAGAGCATCTACGACGAACTGGCCGTGGCGTTCGGCAAGAACGGCATCCCCGCGCTCATCATAGAGAACGCCATCCCGCAACTCCAGGGCGACGCCAACCGGCTGCTCTCCCGCCTGACGGAGAACCGCATGAGCCTGAAGCTGGAGTTGAACGAGGGTCGGCGGCTGAGAGGTTCGGACGTGCGGGCCGAGGAGCTGGACATCCTGATAGCGGACGAGATAGGCACGCGGAGCTACGAGATGTTCAGTGGGGGAGAAGCGTTCCGGATAGACTTCGCGCTGCGGATAGCGTTGTCCCGACTGCTCGCCAGCAGGTCCGGCGCGCCGCTGCCCATCCTGTTCATAGACGAGGGGTTCGGCTCGCAGGACGCATCGGGGCAGGAGCGGCTGACCGAGGCCATCAAGTCCATCGAGGACGACTTCCAGAAGATCATAGTCATCACCCACGTCGAACAGATGAAGGAGGCTTTCCCTGTCCGCATCGAGGTCACCAAGGATGAGTACGGCTCGACCTTCAGCGTCGTCTAGATCAATCAAGGAGAGCATGTGAGGGCTTGCCCAATCTCAACGCTGGTCGGATAATGATACTCAGAAGGCAGTACGGAGATTAGCGGGTCGCCCGGACGCGAGTCGCGTCGCAAGATCCGTCAGAAGGAGGTCGCTTTGAGTAACGTACCCTCCGAGGCAGAAGTCCTATCGTACTTCGACTCGCTCAGCAACTGGGGCAGATGGGGCGACGACGACCAGCTCGGCACGCTCAACCTGCTCAGCCCCGCAAAGACGCTGCAAGCAACGGCGCTCGTGCGCGAGGGCGTGAGCGTCTCGTGCGCCCGGCCCGTGCTGTTCGAAGCCGCGGCCGACGTCCCGATTCCTCCCATCCACTTCATGGTCGAGAGCGGCGAGGGCTGGGGGAGCGGCGAGAAGGTATCTTCCAGGCCGAACCAGGCGTCCACTGACTTCTTCGGCATGATCTTCCACGGCTTCACCATTACCCACGTCGACAGCCTAGCCCACTTCTTCTGGGAGGGCAAGCTGTACAACGGGAGGCCCGCGCACCTGATATCGACCAGCCTGGGCGCTACCGTGGAGTCCATCGACCTGGCCCACGAGGGCATCGTTACGCGGGGGGTGCTAGTGGACGTGCCCGAGATCCGAGGCGTGGACTGGCTGGAGCGCGGCGAGGGCGTGATGCCGGAGGATATCCTGGCGGCCGAGGAGCGCTGCGGGTTCTCCATCGAGGAGGGCGACGTATTGTTGATACGCACCGGCCAGTTGCACCGACGCAACGTGGAGGGTCCAGTGCCGCGCGAGGCGGGCTCCACCGCGTGCCAGGCGGCGTGTCTGCCACTGTTCCACGAGCGCGGAATCGCCATGCTGGGCACCGACACCGGCAACGACGTCTCACCGTCCGGCTACCCTGCCCTGTCTAACCCGGTCCACCAGGTGGGCATAGTGGCGATGGGGCTGTGGATCTTGGACAACGCCAATCTGGAAGAGCTGGCGCAGGCGTGCAAAGAGCGCAACCGCTGGGAGTTCATGCTGTCCATCGGGACACTGCGGCTGACCAACACCACCGGCTCCCCGTGCAACCCGCTGGCCATCTTCTAGCGACGTGGAAGTAGAGCACGGAGTGCGAACGATGGGCGTCGAGACTCACCTGAAGCAGAGGGAGCGCATCGTCTCGCGCTTCGGGCCGTACTACGCCACCTCCACCAGGCTCATTCTTCACCTGGAGAGGAACGGCGTGGAGAAGCTTCACGAGCTGCCATACTCACAGATCGAGAAGATCGACGAGGTGCGGACGTCCAACCATACGCGCATGATGTTGGGGGCGGTCGTCACGGTCGTCTCAATCATTGTGGCGTACAGTCTGAGCATGATCACGCCGCTGCTGGGCGTGGTGGCCGGCGCGTTCCTGGTGCTGCACGGCAGCATAGGCGGGCCGGCCTACTACCAGGTCCACGGCAGAGACGTGCCCCGGGAGCAGATGCACCTCTGGCAGATCCGGTACAGGGGCGCGGGTAGCCTGATAGCGTCGATACGGACCATAATCGGAGAGCGGGTGTAACATCGGAATCGACGAACGACCCCCATCCTAACCTTCCCCCTGCGAGGGGGAAGGGACTTCCCTGACCGCGCCTTCCAGCCACGTAAGAAACTTCCCCACTTCCGGCACGCCGTCCAGCGAGTAGTCCGCGGCGCGGCGCGCCGCATCCGGCGTGTCGTGGTGCAGCACGACCACGGACAGCCCGGTGAGTGCGCCGCTGGAAGACAGCTCCCTGACGGCGAGCATCGCGTCGACGTCGGTTGTGTCATCGCCGAGGAAGATCAGGCCGTCCAGGTTGTTGCGGCGGACCAGGTCCCTCGTCGCGCTGCCCTTGTTCGGGCCGTCGGCGGCGCGTAGCTCCAGCGCCATCTTTCCCCAAAACGCCTCGACACCGCGGGCCGCCGGAGCCGCTTGTCGCAGAGCATGGTCGAGGTCGCGCACTGCCCGCCGCGGGTCGGCGGCCAATCGGAAGTGGGCGGTGGCGTTGGGGCCCTTGTCCTGCCACACCATTCCGGGCAGGTCCACGGCGGCGCGCAGCTCCTCGAACACGCCGGCCACAGCATCCCGGGCCGCCTGAGCCTCCGGCGCAAGCTCCAGCCGTTCGTCTCGCAGCAGTTCCGCGCCGTGGTTGCCGACGTAGGCCAGGCCGTCGACGTCCACCAGCGCAGCCACGTCCCCGGCTGCGCGGCCGGACATGACTGCTGCGAACGCCAGCTTGCCGGCTAGGACGCCGAGGGCGCGGGCGGCTTCGGGCAGGACGCGCGCCTGTTCCGGCGTGGGGGCAATCTCGGAGATGGTGCCGTCGAAGTCGACGACGAGGCCGAGCCGGCGGGCGCGCAGCAGCGGTGCGACGGCGTGGAGGTTTGAGAGCAGATCAGCGGGCGGCATGGGCCTGTTCACCCTCACCCTAGCCATCTCCCTCAAGGGAGAGGGGACGATGGCACCATCCCACTAGGCGTTGAACCGGAGGGTGTACTGGTCGGAGGCCATTATCCGGGGGATTTGCGGGCCAAGCTCGCGCCAACCGTCCTGGGTGGCGGAGATTAGGCGTCCGGTTAGGCCGTCGGAGGCGTCCGAGCCGAGCCACACGGCGAGGGCGGCGGCTTCTTCGAGCGATGCCCCTCGGCCTGATTTGGTCCGGCGCACCATGGCGCCCATCACCGGCTCAATCAGGCTGTCATCGCCAGCCATGGGGTCTAGCAGCTCGGTGTCGATCTGGCCGGGACCGAGCGCGTTGACGCTCACGTTGTATTCTCGCATCTCCAGCGCGAGCGTCTCGGTGAATCGCACCACGGCGGCCTTGGAGGTGCCGTAGGCGCTGATAGTCTCCGAGGCGCGGGTCACGCCCGCTCCCGAAAGGTTGATTATCTTGCCGCCGTCCTGCTCTATCATGTGGGGCAGCACGGCGTGGCAGCAAAGCATGAGGCCGGTCACGTTGATGTTGATGGCCTGGGCCCAGTGCTCGGCGTCGTTGAGGTGGAGCGGGCCGACCGGGCCTAGGATGGCCGCGTTGTTCACCAGCACGTCCACGCGGGAGTAGCGCTCGAGGGTGTGCTCGACCATGCGGCGGGCGTCCCCTGGGTTGGACACATCAACCGCGAGCGCGGATGCCTCGGCTCCGGCGACACGGGCCTCTTCGGCGGCTTCCTCGACCTGGGCGAGGGTGCGCGAGACCAGCACGAGCTTAGCGCCCTCGGCGGCGTAGGCGCGGGCTATACCGCGGCCTATGCCCTTACCCGCGCCGGTGATGATGGCTGTCTTGCCGCGAAGTGTCATAGCTACTGCGCTACGACGCCGCCGTCGATTACCAGCTCGGAGCCAGTCATGTACGAGGCCTCGTCCGACGCCAGGAACAGTGCTCCGTAGGCCACGTCGTCCACGGTGCCGACCCTGCCGAGGGGTACGCGCGCGAGAGACGCCGCGAGGCCCTCGGGGGTGCCGATGTTGTCGGCAATCATGTCGGTGTCGATTGGGCCGGGGTGGATCGAGTTGGCGCGAATGCCTTCCTCGGCGTGCTGGATTGCAGTCGACTTGGTGAACAGCCGCACGCCGCCCTTGGAGGTGGTGTAGGCGCCTCCGCGGGGGCTGCCGACAAGCCCGGCGATGGAGGAGATGTTGACGATCGAGCCGCCGCCGGCCCTTCGCATCTCCGGTATGGCGTGCTTGGTGCCGAGGAACACGCCGGTAGTGTTGACCGACATTATGCGCTCCCACTCTTCGACGGTGGTGTCCTCGATCATCGTGCGGCTGTATATGCCGGCGTTGTTGATGAGGACGTCGAGCTTGCCGAATCGCTCGACCGTGTCGGCGATGCACTGTTGCCAGTCCGATTCGGACGTGACATCGAGATTGACGAAGAGGGCGCGACCGCCGGTCTCGTTGATCTCGGCCTCGAGCTGCTTGCCCTCCTCCTCGAGCACGTCGGCGATGACTACCGCCGCGCCTTCATTCGCGAACAAGCGGGCCTCCGCCGCGCCCTGGCCGCGGGCTCCTCCAGTGATAAGCGCAACCTTGCCTTCGAGTCTCACTTTATCCCCCTGCAATCACCTGGGTGTATTCGAGGGGCGCTCACTTTGTTGGCCCCCTCACCCTAACCCTCTCCCACGCGGGGGAGAGGGGACTTCTCTTGTTCAGTTATTGGGCGGTGCGTCCGCCGTCTATTACGAGCTCGCTGCCGGTCACGAACGAGGACTCGTCCGACGCGAGGTAGAGCACGCCGTAGGCTATCTCCTCGGGCCTGCCGATGCGTCGCATGGGCGTGACGGCGAGTCGCTGTTCCAGTACGTCGCCGACGCGGGAGGCGGCGAGCATATCGGTGTCGATCATGCCCGGATGCACCGAGTTGACGCGGATGTTGTCCGGCGCGTACTGGATGGCGGCCGCCTTGGTGAAGATTCTGACTGCGCCCTTGGATGCGTGGTAGGCGGCGTTCTGGGTGCTGCCGGTGAGGCCGGCGCTGGACGAGATGTTGACGATGGATCCCCCGCCGGCCGCGCGCATGGCGGGTATGGCTGCCTTGACGCCGAGGAAGACGCCCCTGGCGTTGACGGACATCACGTCTTCCCAGATCTGCTCGGTGGTCTCCAGCACCTGCTCGGTGCGCACGATGCCGGCGTTGTTCACCAGCACGTCCAGCTTGCCGAAATCGGCCGTGGCGGTCTCGACGGCTGCTTGCCAGGCGGCCTCGTCGGTCACGTCCAGGTGGACGTAGGTCACCCGGCCGCCGGAGTCGGTGATCTCGGCGGCGACGGCCTGTCCGAGTTCGTCCAGCAGGTCGGCTACGACGACCGCCGCGCCCTCGGCGGCGAACATGCGGGCCTCCACCGCTCCCATGCCCCTGGCGGCGCCGCTGATGAGGGCAACTTTGCCTTCGAGTCTCACGATGCTCCCTCTTTTCTGTTCGGCTACTGGGCGGTGCGGCCACCGTCAATGACGAGCTCGCTGCCGGTCACGAACGAGGACTCGTCCGAGGCGAGGTAGAGCACGCCGTAGGCGATCTCCTCGGGTCTGCCGATGCGGCGCATCGGCGTCGCAGCGAGCCGCTGGTCGAGGACGTCGCCGACGCCCGGCGTGCCGACCATGTCAGTGGCGATCATGCCGGGATGCACCGAGTTGACGCGGATGTTGTAGGGCGCGTATTGGATGGCGACGGCCTTGGTGAAGATTCTCACCGCGCCCTTGGAAGCGTGGTAGGCGGCGCTCAGGTCGGTGCCGACGAGGCCGGCGATGGACGAGATATTGACGATGGAGCCGCCGCCGGCCGCTCGCATGGCGGGTATGGCTGCCTTGACGCCGAGGAACACACCCTTCGCGTTGACGGACATTATGTCTTCCCAGATGCGGTCGGTGGTCTCGAGGACCTGCTCGGTTCGGACGATTCCGGCGTTGTTCACGAGCACGTCCAGCTTGCCGAACCTGGTGGCAGCGGTTTCGATGGCGCACTGCCAGGCGGCTTCGTCAGCTACGTCGAGGTGGACGTAGGCCGCCTGTCCGCCGGACTCGGTGATCTCCTCCTCGACGGCCTGTCCACGTTCGTCGAGCAGGTCGCCGAGGACCACGGCGGCGCCCTCGGCGGCGAACATGCGCGCCTCGACCGCTCCCATGCCCTTGGCGGCGCCGCTGATGAGGGCCACTTTGCCTTGCAGTCTGATAGTCGGAACTCCTCGCACGCTCACACGGTTTTGTGGGGTGATTCTAGCACTTTCGGGCGGTCGGGTGTGCAGCGATGGGTGGGCGGCCCCAGCCCGAAAATCGGCGCCACGGCGAAAAGTGCACCAAATTGCACGATTCTGCACATTTCATAGCTGGGAGCGCCGGTGTTTCTGTGGCGTCGGTGTCCTTAACAGTCCTGGCCCCTGCCCCAAAATGACCGAGATTTGGCGCAGAAAGGGACAGTCTGCGGAGGGCGCCAGTCAGGCGTGGGCGGGAGTCGATTGGGTTGTGTAGGTGCGTTGTACAGGGATGTTAGCACAGATGTGCGGCGGCATCAAGGGCCCCTGGATTTGCGCGCACGGCTATCTAACGCTACTCCACAGACGTTCGCGGTGACACGAAACAGGTATTCACTTTAGCATCTACAGGACAGTTACGGGTGGGCTTACATGTCATAGGCGGCGCGGGATTGAGCGGCTTTGGGGCAGGATTTGCGGCCTTCAGATGTGAGGGGCGACCTGATTTGGGTCGAGAAACTGGTATGTGATGGGCCTCCACGTGGCAGCGCTGGAGTCGCTGGGGGTTCGAGGTGGACCCGGTGAACGAGAATCTGTACCGGGTGGGGATGCTGTTGCTGTTAGGGGGAGAGTGGCGCGAGACGGCTATGTGGGGCGGGCCGATGGTCTAAAGTCTTTACAATTTACCGATTGCCTTCCAGTTGGCGGACTCAAATGAAATCAATTTCAAGATCCTTATCGTCGTATCCAAAGAGGCCGATTAGCTTGTGACTCTGATCAACTGTGGCCTTCCATCCCCACTTCGTTTCGATGAAGTAATCTGACCCTCTAACTTCCCTTGGTTCGTCAAGGTCTTCGTAGCTCAAGCTGAAATAGACTCGCTTAGACCCACGCAGATCCTCAACCCTGTCATATTCATTTGGATGTCGTTGATATAGAACTTCGGCTAGTGTTTGAAGTAGCCCTTTCCACTGATTGACAGCATGATATTCCCCATCAAATGTGAATCCAGTAAGTCCCCTTCTACCGCGCTGACCAGTTGACCGGGCACTGACGAAAGGTGTCACTCCAGTTGTAGCTTGATGTTTCCGACGACTTACTGAATAGTCCGTCTGCACCGTTGCTTGATGGCATCGTGTCTCGCTGGACAGATTTTCAGCCAGTTCAGCTAAGAATTGGTGAATCGACTCTGGGCCAGGCCTGAAACCCAGCAGACCTTGCATTTCTTCTTCAATCAAATCTATGAGCAGCCCGTCCTGCTTGGCTATCAGACTCTCCCACGCCTTGGGCAAGGCCTTTTGTATCTCAGCATCTCTCTTGAGGGTATCCATAAGTTCAGTGGCATCCCTGACTGAGGACCCATCGTGAACTCTTGGACGTGAAAGAAACTGAATAAAGTGTTTCGTAGCAGTTTCGACATCTTCGCGTTGGGTATCGATCGTGCAAAATCGGCGTTGTTCCCAACTCTCTTGTCTCATAGGCAAATACAGCCACCACGTCAATCCGTTAGTTAGTATTGCAAGCTCCACGCCTTGACTAAACGCATATCGTAGCAACTGTTCCTGGTGGTGATCCAGTAACTCCCCGGCACGCTTCGCCTCGAGGAACACCCTGTTAGCTCCGTCCGTCCGCAAGGTATAATCAACTCTTACGCCACCAACGTCAAATTCCGGAGTTACCTCATTGTAGTCGAACTGATTCCAACCCAGAGTCGTCAAAATGCGCATGATAACCACCTGTTTAGTGGTGGCTTCATCGAATCGGCTGATGGCTGAGTTAGAACGCAGCTCAGTCAAGACTTCAGTGAGTTCTTGGTTCAATTTAGCACCTTTGGCAGGGCCGTAGGATAGATATCATTGGGTGTAGAGAGGCGACATCCCAGCATTCATCATAAGACTTGGCCAGCAGCACGTTGAGTTCAGACCGACATCACACCAACTGTCGGCGTCTACGTTTACACGTGAAAGTCGCATTCGGACTGCACGCGATGCCAGAACATGTCTGACTGGCCGAAGAACGCGCCAAAGCGTATGGACATGGCAGGGGTTACCGACCTTCGACCGTGCACAATCTCGCTAATGGCTCGCGGCGCCACTCCAATTGCGCGAGCCATGGCGCTTTGCGAAATGCACATGGGCTTGAGATATTCTTCGAGCAGGATTTCGCCGGGCGTGATAGGTGTGGGCGGTAGTGGGTCAGTAAATGTGCTTTCCATTATGGAGCCGCACAGTCATCCGCATCTAGACCTGCGTCACAATCTTCATCTGTCTCTTCAATTGCTGGCCTGCCGGCGTAGAACACTTCGAACCATCGTTTGAAGTCGTCAGAAAGTCCGCCCGTAAGACGTTCAATCATTGGATTTCTAGTGTTTAGAGAATAGTCAAAAGGTGGTCGGAGCAAATCCGCTAAGAGACTCATTCTCTCAGACGGTTGATAAACTTCGTAGAATAGGCTGTCGGCCTCGTTCCTGTCGATAACGAAGCCATGAGAAGGATACGACATGGCCAACTTGTCCAGCGTACCATCCCGGACGTTTGTGCTGCTGACTCGTTGCCCGTACTCAAGAGCCACCTGAACCGCACGAGCTCTTTCACCGAATCGAATTGGGTTGATTTGGCCGTAGATCCCACCGAACAAGCCAAGAGTCAAGTCCGACGCGATACGCAGCGCCGTCTGGGTAGTGAAGTTTCCTCTTCCTAGTGACATCAGCCTCTCGAACTGTCCTTCAAAGTTCTTGAAAACCTCTTCTTGCAGACTTCCTAGCGCATCGGAATCAATAAGCCCTGACTGGTACTCGCCAAGTTCATCTCGAACCATTACCTGCGTATCTAGAGGCCCTAACTCAGCGTGGTCAGTCATAAAGATCTGGTCGGCCCCTAGAGCAATCAAGGTTCCTGAACTCTTACATGGCCCATCAGTGAACAAGATAAGGCCGTCACTTGAGTATCGATCTTGTATGCATCGAGTTATGCGGTATGCAGCCTCAAGTTCGCCCCCAAATGTCGTCAACAGGAGCATACAGTTGGGCACTTCTGGTTCAGATGTACACAAGTCAATGAACCTGTGTCCGATTTCATCAGTAATTGGCCCAGCAATTGCATAGATATCAGCTCTATGCTGTTGGGCCACAAATGTTACTGCGCGTTCGAGCGCCTCAACGGCCGTAGAACCAGTACCATCAGATGTCACGGAAAGTCACCTCCTTGGTCTTGGCTTTGACAGGTGCCACTATACAATACAAGGAAAATCTGCAAAGTGAAACAACTGTGGCACGCGAATTCACTTGCCGACCGCAAACAAGTCGGGGGTGAGCGACTGCACAATGATTTGCCATGCCGAACGCTTCCGTGAATCTTAGAGAGGCCGCCTCCCGTTGCGTGTCCAAAACGAGCCAACGCAGAGTAGGCCGTTTGCAGTTATCCGTTACGGCGCTGCGTATGGCCTTCAGATTCCTTGACTGTGCTTCGCTCCGCTCGGAATGGCAGGAGGCGGGTTGCGCTCCGGGCGGGTTTGAAACCCGCCTCCTACACTTCCCTCCCCTCGTAGTCTACGGCCGCCACTGGGTGGCCGAGGGCGCGGAGGCCGGGCTCGATGGTTTCGCGGTCGCCGACTACGAGGATGACGAGGCGGGTGTCGTCGAGGTGGTCGACGGCGACGCGGCGGATGTCGTCGAGGGTGAGCGCGTCGAGGGTGTCGAGGTAGGTGTCGAAGTAGTCGTCTGGCAGGTCGTGGACGACCATGCGGGTTAGCTGCTGGGCGGTCTGGGAGACCGTCTCGAACTGGCCGGGCAGGCCGCGGCGTATGCCGTCCAGCGCGTCGGTAAGCTCATCGGCGGTCGCGGGGCGTGTGGAGCGTATTTCGCGGAACTCCTTGATGGTCTCGGACACGGCGTCTGCGGTCACAGCGGTCTGTACTCCGCCGCCGGCCACCAACATCGAGGGGCCGGCGAACCAGCTTATGGACGAGGTGTAGCCATAGCTGTAGCCCTTGTCCTGGCGAAGGTTGGTGTTGAGGCGAGCCGAGAACTGGCCGCCGAACAGGTAGTTGAGCACGTTGAGCGCGTGGTAGTCGGGGTGGCGACGCGGGATGACGAGGTGTCCGGCGCGGATGACGGACTGGGGCGCGCCGGGTTTGTCGGCTATGTGCACCACGATCTCCGCGGGCGCGGGCGGGTCGGCATCGTTCGAAGGCGCGGCGGGCGCGTCGTCTCCCTGCCAGTCGCCGAAAGCCGCCTCCAGCCTGTCCAGGGCCTCGGTCTCGTCCAGGTCGCCGACCACGACGAGCGTGGTGTTGGCCGGACCGTACAGCGTCTCGTAGTGGGACATCAGGTCATCGCGGGATGCGCCGCGTATCACGTCCTCGTTGCCGGAGACCGGATGGCCGTAGGCCGATGCAGGGCCATAGAAGAGTCCCCTGGAGGCCCTTGCGGCGATACTGGCGGGGTTGTCGGCGACGCGGCGCAGGTCGGTCAGGTGGCGCTCGCGCATACGCTTGAGGTCGAAATCGGGGAAGGCGGCGTTTCGGAGCGAGTCGGCGAGGATGTCGAGCGCCGCCTCCCAGTGTGAAGTCAGAGCGACGGTGGAGACGACGGAGTGCTCGCGCGCCACGTCCACGCCGAGGTGAGCGCCCAGGAACTCCATCTGGGCGGCAATCTGCTGGCTGGTGCGGCTGGCGGTGCCTTCGGGCAGCATTGAGGCGGCGAAGTTGGACAGTCCGGGGCTGTCCTGCGGGTCCATGGTGGCCCCAGCGCGGACGACTGCGCGAACAGCCACCATCGGCACGCCGGGCTTACGTACGAACCGGACGCCGATGCCGTTGGAGAGCCGCAGGGTGCGCGGCCTGGGCGGCGTGAAGCGGGCCGGCGACGCGGCTGAGGGCATGGCGGTGCGGTCGAGCGATTGCGCGGACGCGCGTAGGGACCTTTCGGGGGTGACCACGAGGCGCACGTGGGCGCCGTTCAGCGTGGCCTCGGCGGCCTGGCGCACCTGCTCGGGGGTTACCGCGTCGTACCTGTCCAGGTCGGTGTTGATTGCGCCGGGGTCGCCCGCCAGGGTGTTGTAGTAGTTGAGCTGGTCGGCCCTGCCTCCGAATCCGCCAAAGCGTTCGAGTTGGCGCACGTGGGCGCTGCGGATACGGTTC
Source organism: Dehalococcoidia bacterium (assembly GCA_965203135.1). GTDB lineage: Bacteria > Chloroflexota > Dehalococcoidia > Lucifugimonadales > CATOSD01 > CATOSD01. Next base: position 780,982 of record CBDBBO010000001.1, read on the forward strand.
TTGGCGCGCTGCAGTTCCTCTTCCGTGGGCGGCTCCTGGACGATGCGCTCGATATGGCCGCGCAGCGCCTCCTCAGCCTGCTCGGGGGAGTGGCCCTCGTTGAGCGTCACCTGGAGGTAAAACTCGCCGGCGATCTCCTGGGCGTGGTTGTACACGCCGACGTCCCGCGCGATCTGCTTCCGGTAGACGAGCGAGTCGTACAGGCGGGAGCTGCGCCCGTCGCCGAGGACGCTGGAGAGCATGGTGACGGCGGCCTCGTCCGGACCAAAGATGGGGCCGGTGGGCCAGACCAGGTAGAGGCGCGCGAGCTGCACCCTGTCCCGCATCGATAGTGACACCTGGCCTCTGAGGTCGGACTCCATCCGCCCGACGCGGCTGATGGGAGAACCGGGCGGGATGTCGCCGAAGTAGCGTTCGACGAGACGCCTGGCGTCGTCGGGGTCGAAGTCGCCGGCGATGGCGAGGCTGGCGTTGGAGGGGGCGTAGTACTTGCGGAAGAAGTCGCGCACGTCGTCCAGGCTGGCGGCGTCGAGGTCCTCCATCGAGCCGATGACGGGCCAGCTATACGGGTGCGGCGAGGGGAAGACGGCGGACTGGAGCAGCAGGTGGGCCATACCGTAGGGGCGGTTTTCGTAGCTCTGGCGGCGCTCGTTCTTCACGACGTCGCGCTGCACATCGAACCGCTTCTGGTCCAGCGCGTCGAGGAGATAGCCCATCCTGTCGGACTCGAGCCACAGCGCGAGCTCCAGGTAGTTGGACGGGACGGTCTCCCAGTAGTTGGTGCGGTCGGACGTGGTGGAGCCGTTGAGGTTCGCGCCGACCTTTTGCAGCGGCTCGAAGTAGCTGCGGTCGTGGTGCTTGGAGCCTTCGAACATGACGTGCTCGAACAGGTGGGCGAAGCCTGTCTTGCCGGCCTGCTCGTCCTTGGAGCCGACGTGGTACCAGACGTTGACGGCGGTCATCGGGAGGGCGTGGTCCTCGTGGAGGATCACGTCAAGGCCGTTGGGCAGGATGAACTTGTCGTAGGAGATGGTGGTCATCGGTTACTCCGGGGTGCGTGGCGTTTTGATGAGACTCGGTGTCATTAGAGCAAACAGTCCGGCTTGGGCGATGAGGAAGTCTAACATGCCGGGTCGGGTGCGGCGGCCGGATCAGGCGCTAGGCCAAGTGGCGCCCTAGCAGGTCGAGGGCGGCCTGGGCGGCCTGGCGCTTGTTGCCGTCGCGCTCGTTGGCATCGGCTTGTATGCGCTCGGCGACCTCGAGGCCGTCAGGGCCCACCAGCCCGATGTAGAACGTGCCGATGGGCACGCCGGGCATTCCGCCCGCGGGTCCGGTGACGCCCGTGGTCGAAAGCGCGTAGTCGCAGCCGGTGAGCCGTTGCGCGCCCTGGGCCATGGCGACGGCCATCTCGGGGCTTACGCTGCCCTTGGTGTCGTATAGCTCGTCCGATACGCCCAGCACTTTCTGCTTGAGCCCGCCGGTGTAGGCGATTACACCGCCGGGGAAGTAGCGCGAGCTACCGGGCACGGAGCCGAGGATGTAGCCCAGCAGGCCGCAGGTGCAGGCCTCTGCGACGGTAACGGTCTTGCCGGCGGCGGTGAGCAGTTGGGCGACTTCTTCTACCTTCATTACATTCTCCCGTGGGCCGGCGCGGGGCCGGCGTTGGTTCTAGGTGCCCACCTGGAGGTGGGACGTGAGCTTCTTGAGGGTGGCGAGGGCGGACAGCGCGGAGAGTATGCCTGTCCGGGGATTGGATGGCGAGGGCACGTTCTCAATCTTCAGGGAGAACCGGCCGAACTCGCCCTCGACGATTATCTCGTGGGTGTTCCGGGTGACGGTGGGATCGGCGTAGACGCGGGTGGTGGTCTTCTTGGGGCCGATGCCCGCCAGGCTGAGCGCGGCGGAGACGTTCACGTTGGCCGGGAAGAGGCGGCAGGCCACCTCGACGGGGCCTTCGTAAAGCAGAGCCGGCTCGGTGAGCGCGTCCAGGTCTACGTTGGAGCTTACCGCGCCGGGCGAGCCGCGGAGGCCGTCGGGCGGTTTGCGGGTGACCATGGTTACGCTTTCGATGCGGCCCGCGGACGCGGAGACCACGCCGTCCAGTCCAACGATCGCGCCGGAGGGAACGACGATGGTCGCGCCGTTGCGGCGGGCCATCTCGAACAGGTCGTCCCTGCCCAGAAGCGCGCCGCAGCTGAGCACCATCAGGTCTTTGCCCGCGCCGAGGGCGGCCCTTGCTATGGCGTCCAGCGCCTCGCCCGTGGCGGTCTCCACCACCATGTCGGAGGCGGCGGCAAGCTCGTCGAGTGGGAGCACTGGCGGCGTCGAGGACAGCGTGGCGGCGAAGGCGGCGGCCTTTCTCATGTCGCGGCTGTTGAGCGCGGCCAAGCGCGCGCCGGGAACGGCGCCGCAGTCGATCTCGGCGGCCATCTTGCGCCCGATTGTGCCGCAGCCGACGATGCCTATGTCGCGCGGTGTTGCCATGGGAGAGATGGTATTGCAGGAGGGGGCGGGTGTCAAAGCGGCGGCGCTAGTGGGGGTACGGGCCGCGCGGACGGATGTAAAGGCCGAGGGGAGCGCCGCCTACGACGTGGAGGTGGCCGTGCGGCTGGGTCTGGAGGCCGTCGCTGCCGAAGTTGGAGAGTACGCGGAAGCCGTTGGGACAGGACTCCTCGCCGAGGCGGACGGCGATCTCGCCCATGGCGGAGAGGAGGTCGCCGTTGGTCCAGAGGTCGCGCTGGGAGACGTGGCGCTTGGGGACGACGAGGAGCATGACGGGCACCCAGTCGAGCTGGTTGTGGAACACGAGGATGTCGTCGTCTTCGTATCGGGTGCGGGAGGGCAGCCGGCCGGCCACTATGTCGCAGAAGGTGCAGTGGGGTGAGACCACCGGCTAGCCCCTGGGGCCTCGGATGCGGTAGTCGTTGGCATCTATGCGAATCAGGTCGCCAATCGAAAAATCCCGGACGCGCGAGCCTATGTGCCCCCACTGCTTCGAGAAGTCTTCCCGTGTCGTGATGACCGTGGGCAGCCTGGCGTTGTGGCGCCGCACTACAACCTGGTATAGCTTTTCCTGGCCCCAAGCACTGTCCGTCTCTTCCCCCATACCATCAAGTATCAGCAGAGGCGCCGCCTTCACCTGCTCGAAGAGATCTCCGTATGAGACGGTGCTACTCCGGTCGAACGCACTTCTCAGGTGGTCCAGCAACTCCGGTACGAACGTGAAGAATATCTCCTGGCTTACACCCATGCGCGCGGACGCTATCGCCACGGCCAGGTGCGTCTTGCCCACGCCCGTTGGACCCATCAGCGTCAGCCAGCCGTCGGGGTCCTTGGCGTAGTTGGTGGCCGACGCCAGCGCACCCGCCAGGCTCTGGCTTTGGTGGTGGCTGGACTCGTTGCCGCGCACGTCGAACGTAGTGAAGGACATACGCCGCAACATCTCCGGTTCAATGGTACCCCAGCGGCGTATCCATGGCTCAGCGTAACGCCGGGTGCGGACGGCCACGCTAACCTGTGGGTCGGTCAGCCGAGTACGCAGGTACGGCTCCAGTTCGTGCTCTCGAGCGGTGGTGGTGACGACGGTGGGCAGGTTGGCGGTAAAGCGGTGGTTGATTATCTGGCGCAGCTTCTCCTCGGCCCAGGGCGTGGCGCTGTGGCTGCCAAGCTCATCCAGCACGAGGAGCGGGGCGTTGCGCACCTGCTCGAACAGGTCGTCGTAGGAGATTTCGGCCTGGGGGGAGAAGGCGGCGCGCAGGTGGTCGAGCAGGTCGGGCACGTGGACGAAGAGCGCGGGGAGGCCCCGCTCGATGATGCGGTTGGCTATGGCCGCGGCCAAATGCGTCTTGCCTGAGCCGTTGGGGCCGCTGATGAGGAGCCAGCCCTCGACGTTCTCGGCGAATCGCTGCGCGGCCTCGCGGGCCATGGCGAAAAGCTCGCGGCTTTCGGGGTCGCCAGCGTGGCCGCGGGGGTCGAGCGTGTCGAACGTGGAGCGGGTGAGGTTGGCGAGGTTGCTGTAGCGGACGAGGCGGTCCTGGCGCTCGCGCTCGATCCGCGGCTGCTGGCACTCGCACACGATGCGGCGACCGAAGTCGGGGTCGCCGGGCGGGACGTCGGGGGTGGTCCAGCCGAGGTCCTGGCAGAGAGCGCACTGTGGCTCCGGCCTCTCGAAGCCGTTGGGGGGCGCGTTGCCGTTCTGCGCTCTTCTAGTAGCGGCTAGTCTTTGCAGTGCGTCTGCCAGGCTCTCCATCGTCTCTGCCTTCGTGTTTCCAGCGCTCCAGGATGCGGGCTATGTAGCGCCAGCTTCGCCTGTTGAGGCTGACGGCCTCCCGCACGGCGTCCTCTATCCATTCGGGGGGGTAGTCGGCCTCGGCCCTCTCCAACTCCTCGGCTATCATGGGCGTGATCATGCCCACGTTGTCTTCGTAAATCGCGAAAATGTTGGGTCGCTCGGTGGCGGCCTCCCACTCTACGGGTTCGCCGGAGCGGGTACGCGGCGCGCCGTCTCCGGCCAGTCTTGCGAGCGCGGCCCTGTCCTGCTCGCCGTTGAGCGCGAACAGGCGCTGGCCGGCGTCCGTTCCCGCTTTCGCGGGAATGACATTGGTGGCGAGCACGCCGCGGCGGACGGCCCGCCCCAACGCCCGCCGCACAGCGTCCGGGTCGGGCGCGCCGTCGGTCGATAGGGCGGCGGCGAGGGTGCGGTCGGCGAGCACCTCGCGCAGCGTGACGAACCTTGGCCCTTTCTTCTGGTGGAGCAGCCAGATTACGCGGAGTACGCACTTCAACTCGGCCAAATCGTCGATCTGCTCCAGCAGCGAGCCGAACACGGGGCTGGGCACGGGCGCCGAGCGCACGCCGCGCGGGAATCCGGCGAACGTGCCGCCTAGCATTTCGGAGGTCGCGGCGGGCGAGGCCGCGCGGCGCTCCCTTCGGCTACGCTCAGGGCAGGCTCCGGTCATCATGCGTACTCGACCGCTTGCTGCGCCCTCTGGGAGCCCTCGAAGCGGACCACGTCGTTGTAGAACTCCAGGGGCACGTTTCCGAGCGGGCCGTTGCGGTGCTTGGCCACGATGATCTCGGCCGTCCGCTCCGGGTAGCGGTCGGTGGGGTTGCGCTTTTCCCAGTCTTCGCGGCTGGTGTAGACGGACTCGCGGTGTATGAAGGCGACGACATCGGCGTCCTGCTCGATGCTGCCGCTCTCGCGCAGGTCCGACAGCAGGGGCCGGTGGCTGGGCCGCTGCTCGATGGCGCGGCTGAGCTGCGAGCATGCGAGGACGGGGATGTCGAGGTCGCGGGCGAGGGCCTTGAGGGAGCGGGAGATCTCGCCCATCTCCTGGACGCGGTTTTCCATTCTGCCGCCCCTGCCGCTGCCGGTTATCAACTGGAGATAGTCCACGACCAGCAGGTTGAGGCCGTGCTCGGCCTGGAGCCGGAGGGCCTTGCCGCGCATCTCGACGATGGTCTGTATGGGCGTGTCGTCGATGTACACGGGCAGGTCGGAGAGGGCGCCGATGGCGTCGAGGATGAGGCTCTCTTCATACTCGTTCATCAGGCCCATTCTGAGCTTGTGGCTCTCGACTCCAGCCTCGGAGGACATGAGGCGCATGGCAATCTGGTCGCTGCCCATTTCGAGGCTGAAGATGCCCACCGAGGCGCCCGCGCCCGCGGCGTTGCGCGCGATGTTGAAAGCGAGGGCGCTCTTGCCCAGGCTGGGACGCGCGGCGAGGATGATGAGGTCCGAGCGCTGGAGGCCGCCGCCGAGCAGGCGGTCGATGTCCAGGAAGCCGGTGGTCACGGGCGCGAGGCTCTGGCCTTCCGGGCCCTGCATCGCGGCGCTCTCCTGGAGGTAGCTGTCCAGCACGTCGCGGATGTGGGCGAAGTCGCGCGTCGTGCGGCCGGAGCGTATGCGGAACAGCAGCTCTTCGGCGCGGCTGAGCGCCAGGTCGGCGTCCGCGGCGCCCTCGTAGCCTATGGTGGCTATCTGCGTGCTCACGTGAATGAGCTGGCGCATGATAGAGGTGCGCTGGACTATGCGTCCGTAGTATTCGGCGTGGACCGAGGTGGGGACGGTCAGGACGAGGTGGCCGAGATAGGCGGGGCCGCCCACGCCCTCCAGGCGGTCGTGGAGGGATAGCTCGTGGGCCATGGTGACCTGGTTGATGGCCTCGCCCCGGTCGAAGAGGGCGAGGCTCGCCTCGAAGCACCAGCGGTTCTTTTCGCCGTAGAAGTCGCCGGCCCTGAGGAAGGACGACACGCTGTTGAGGGCGCCGCTGTCTATGAGAATGGAGCCGATGACGGACTCTTCGGCGTCCAGGTCGTGCGGTGGAAGTCGTTCTGCGTACAAGTCGCACCCCAGGGGTTGCGGACTGGCCGGGGGGATGGGGAGCCCCGGGCCGTTGGCTCCCCGGCGCCACGCGCGAACGGCCTGGGTTGGCGGGCGCGGGAGGCGGCTAAGCTGTGCTCGCCGAGGCCTCTTCCTCCGCTTCCGCGGCGGGCTGCGAGTCGGCGGAGTCGGTGGACTCGTCGCCTTCGGCAGCCTCTTCGTCTTCGACCGCGTCCGGATCGGTGCCCATTGCGTACACCTGCACCTGGACCTCGGCGTCCACCTCGGAGTGAAGCCGGAGCTTGACGTCGAACAGGCCGAGGTCTCGGATGGGCTCGTCGAGAAGCACGGTCCTGCGGTCGATTTCGCCGTCCACCATCTTGGAAAGCTCGTCGGCGATGATGGCGCTGGTCACAGAGCCGTAGAGGCGTCCGCTCGCCCCGGCGCGCATTTCGACCTTGACGCGGGACTCGTTGAGCGCCGCGGCCAGCTCGCGCATGTCGTTGAGGCGCTTGAGGCGGACCTGCTCGGCCTCGCGCGCGAGGCGCTTGATGCGCTGCAGGGCGTTGTGGGTGGCGGGCACGGCCAGGTTCTGGGGAATGAGGTAGTTGCGGGCGAAGCCGTTCTTGACCTCTTTCACGTCGCCGCCCTGGGCCACGCCTGCCACGTCCTCCAAGAATACAACTCTCATTTCAGGAACACCCCACGTGATGACTGTGCGACGGAGTCTGCGCTGGCGCGGCTTGCCGAACGCACATTCTGATTATAGCCAAAGGATCACTATACCACAAATGATAGCACGCTGGGGGCAGCAGTCGAGCCGCTGTCAGGGCCTTTGGGCGCCGCTCTCAGAAAAATCTGCTCAATTCTGCTTCATGCTGCCCAATCCGTAGCTGGGCGACCCGATGGTTTTGTCACTTTCTGTGAGCCAGGTTGTTAAGGTTCGTCACGCGCATTGCGCCGAATGTCGCAGAACGGGATCCGTTCGGCAGGCTCAGGGCAGGCTACGTCCCTACTCCACAATCGTCGGCCACAGCGCCTGTCACGTAGAAAATAGCACGCGCGTGCTGTAGAATCAAGAGGGGTCAGAGATTTGCCGCAACGCCAGGGTGAATCGGCCGATTTGGTTGCGCAAAGGCGGGGCTACTTGACATAAGATCGCGGGAGTGGGGCTGAGGGTGGGAATTTTTGTGACACGATTGAGAAGGGATTGCGCACTGATGGGAATGGGTGTGGCGTTTGGGTTACGCGGTTGGGAAGGTTTGAGACACGATTCTTGGATGGCAAAGGTATCGCAGAGATACGCGTGAGCACTCTTGTGGCGACCTTACGTGTCCAGCGAAAGCGTCGACGTCTCCTAGGGCGGCGAAGGGTCTAATGGTCTATAGATGAGTCGCTCCAAAATGAATCCATCGTCAGTGACACTATGTTGAAAATCGATTTCCAAATATGTGGGATAACCTAGCTCGGGATGATATTCTGCTCTCAGATGGTAGACTGGCGAAGGATTCAAAGCACGCCCAATCTGGTCGAACCGATCCCTGATAGTCTTGTACGTATAGGCGTGCGTATAGTCGTAAATGTACCTAGTAATCGCCTTCCCCGATTCCAGGTCGATAATCGATTCAATGACTCCTTTTCTGACCGTGATCTTGAGGGGCCTGTTGCTCTCTGGGCATTCGCACAACACAAGGGATTCCAGTTCATAGTCGGTCGACCCTCCGACCTCCCAGCGCGCCTTGGCCGCGGCAAGCTCGGCCCTGGCCGCCTCAAATCAAAGGCGGGTCCTGGCGCAAGCGTGACCAGCGTGGGTGTGGGGGTGGGTGTCACCACATCGTCCAGCGAAAGCGTTGACGTCGCCGGAGGCTGCGAAGGGTCTAGTGGTCTATAGACAAGTCGCTCCAAGCTGAATCCATCGTCTATGACATTATGTTGAAAATTGATACCCATAGATGTGGGATAGCCCAGGTTGGGATGATATTCTGCTCTCAGATAGTAGACTGGCCAAGGGTCGCTCAAAGCACGCCCAATCTGGTCGAACCGGCCCCTGATCGTCTTGTACGTATAGGTGTCAACGTAGTCTTCTTTAGTCAACGCCCTCCCCGATTCCAGGTCGATAACAGACTCGATCACCGCGCCTCTGACCGTGATCTTGAGCGGCCTGCCGCTCTCTGGGCATTCGCACCACACAAGGGACCCCAGTTCATAGTCGGTCGATCCTCCGACCCTCCAGAGGGCCTTGGCCGCGGCGAGCTCGGCCCTGGCCTCCTCAACGTCGTAGATGGGTTCTGGCGTAGGCGTGAACGGCGTGAACACGGGTGTGACTGTGGGTGTGGGAATGGGCGTAGGTGTCGCCACATCCGTGCAAGCGGAGAGGGTCAGCAGCAGGAACAGCGCCACCAATGGGATGAATCGCCGACCAGGTTCTCTTCGCATCCCCATCATTTCTGTCACCTGTCCTGGTACAGCGCGCAGTTGGTAATTAGAATCAGGCTAAAGTCACAGTATCCCATAATCTTGACGAGAACGTCGGCTTCCCAGTCCCACTTGCGCGGGGGCGAGCGCTACGCTTACAATCGGGGTTGCCCGATTCGGTTAGCGAGGTGAGTGTCACGGCGCCCTGCCAGCGGAACTCTCAGCCTACGCCAGAGTCAGAGGAAGTCGCGAAAGGCGATTACGCCCGCGAAGCGTGCGGCGTCGTCGGCGTGTACTCTCGCAGCGACGACGTGGCCCGCGTCGCCTTCTTTGGTCTCCACGCGCTCCAGCACAGGGGCCAGGAAAGCGTGGGCATCGCCTCGGGCGACGGTGAGCGCATCCGCGTTCGCACCGCCATGGGCCTGGTGGGCCAGGCCTTCCACGAGGACGAGGTCGCGGACCTTCCCGGATTCGTCGCCATCGGACACACCCGCTACTCCACGACGGGATCGAGTCGTATCTGCAACGCCCAGCCCAACATAGCCAGGGGTCCGGGCGTGGAGCTCGCGCTGGCGCACAATGGGAACGTCATCAACGCGCTGGAGCTGCGGGACGAGCTGGCGGAGGCGGGCTGCCGATTCACCTCCACCAGCGACTCGGAGATAGTGGCGCAGGTGTTGGCCATGGCGCCGGAGGTGTCGTGGGACAAGCGGGTGGCCTACGCCATGCGCCGGCTGCGGGGTGCGTACTCGCTCGCGGTGATGACCAAGGACACGCTGCTGGGTATTCGCGACCCGATGGGCGTGCGCCCGCTGTGCATCGGGCGGCTGGAGGACGGCTGGGTTATCGCGTCGGAGACGTGCGCGCTCGACCACGTGGGCGCGGAGTTCGTGCGCGAGATCGAGCCGGGCGAGGCGGTGATGGTGGACGAGTCCGGCCTGAGGACCATCTACCAGCGGACGCCAGAGCCAACCTCCGCGATGTGCGTGTTCGAGCACATCTACTTCGCCCGCCCGGACAGCTACCTGAACGGCAGCCTGGTCTACAGCAGCCGCCAGGCCATGGGCGCGGAGCTGGCCAGAGAGCACCCGGTGGACGCGGACATGGTTATCGGCGTGCCGGATTCGGCCACTGCCGCGGCGGTGGGTTACGCGCGGGAGTCCGGCATACCATACGGCGAGGGGCTGGTGAAGAACCGCTATGCCGGACGCACCTTCATACTGCCGGACCAGCGCCAGCGGGATTTGGGAGTGCGCCGGAAGCTGAATCCCCTGCCCGACCTGATCGCGGGCAAGCGGCTGGTGGTGGTGGACGACAGCATAGTGCGCGGCACGACCACGCCGCACGTGGTGAGCCTGCTGCAGAAACGCGGGGCGGCCGAGGTGCACCTGCGCATCTGCGCGCCGCCGATCATGTGGCCCTGCCACTACGGCGTGGACATGGCCACCCGGCGCGAGCTCATCGCGTCGAGCATGAGCGTGCAGGAGATTCGCGAATACGTCGGCGCCGACTCGCTGGGCTTCCTGAGTCACGAAGGACTGCTGCGGGCGATAGGCATGGCGCGGAGCAAGTTCTGCATGGCGTGCTTCACAGGCGAGTATCCCATTCCGGTGCAGCTCGAGATGGACAAGCTGGCCCTCGAGGTGGTGTGAGGGGATGGGAGTTTTCACGGCACGAATGGGCGTAAGCGACGGGAACGGGGGCGAGCCGGTGTGGGTCGAGGCGGACGTGGACACCGGGGCCACCTACACGGTGCTGCCGGACAAGGTGCTGCGCGAGCAGGTGGGCGTCCGGCCCTCCGGATACCGCACTTTCACGCTGGCTGACGGTAGCAGGATACGGCTACCCGTCGGTGTAGCGCAGCTGCACCTGGAAGGCGAGGCGTTGCCCAATCGCGTCGTGTTCGGCAATGACAACCAATTCCTGCTCGGCGCGACTACGCTCCAGGTGTTCGGCCTGATTGCCGACACCACCGACCACAGGCTCATTCCCGCGCCGCGCCTGACCATCTAGCACGCTGCGCACACCGGATTTCCAGGGGAAGAGGCTTTTCGGAAGGCCCATGCACGACAGAACCTATACGGCCGCCGGGGTTGATCTCGACGCCGCACAGGACGTCAAGACCCGCATCGGCGCCATCGCGGCGCGCACGCACGGCCCGCAGGTGCTGGGTGGGATCGGCGGATTCGGCGCGCTGTACCAGCTCGCGGGCTACGACGAACCGGTGCTGGTGTCGAGCACGGACGGCGTGGGCACCAAGCTCAAGCTGGCAATCGCCATGGAGCGGTACGGGGTTATCGGCGAGGACGTGGTGAACGCGTGTGTGAACGACGTCATCGTCACCGGCGCAAGACCCCTGTTCTTCCTGGACTACCTGGCACTCGATGAGCTGCGCCCCGACGTGGTGGAGGCGCTGATCGAGGGCATGGCGCGCGCCTGCGAGCGAAACGGCTGCGCGCTGATAGGGGGGGAAACAGCGCAGATGCCCGGCATGTACGCCTCCGGTGAGTTCGACGTGGCCGGCTTCGTGGTGGGAGCGGTCGAGAGACGCGAGATGCTGGACTCGTCCAGCGTGCGCGAGGGAGACGTGCTGATGGGCCTGCCGTCCAACGGGCTGCACACGAACGGCTACTCGCTGGTGCGTTACGCTCTGGGACTGGACGACGACCCCGCTCCGCTGTGGGAGCATCACCTGGAGCTGGGAGAGACACTGGGCGACGCCCTGCTGGCGCCACACCTGCCCTACTATCCCGCCGTAAGTCAGGCGATGCCGCACATAAAGGCCGCGGCGCACGTCACCGGCGGCGGGCTGGAGGAGAACGTGCCGCGCGCGCTGCCGGAGGGGTTGGCGGCGCGCATCGACCGCTCGGCGTGGACGGCGCCGCCCATCTTCGGGGTGCTGCGCCAGCTCTGCGAGATCGACGAGGCGGAGATGTTCCGCGTCTTCAATATGGGTATAGGCATGGTGCTCGTGTGCGAGCGGTCGCGTGCGGACGCGGTGGCGGCGCTGGCTCCGGGCGCTGTGCCGATTGGCAGCGTGGTGCGCGACACGGGAGAGATGACTTGAGATCGCTGCTCAGCGTTTACGACAAGACGGGGCTGGTCGAGTTCGCTCGGACCCTGGAGAACGCCGGCTTCGAGCACATAAGCACGGGCGGCACCTACCGGACGCTCGCCGACGCCGGCGTCCGGGTGAAGCAGGTGTCGGACGTGACCCGGTTCCCGGAGATACTGGACGGGCGCGTGAAGACGCTGCATCCCGCCGTGCACGGGGGCATCCTGGCGCGCCGCGACCTGCCTGAGCACACGGGCGAGTTGGCCGAACACGGCATCGGCGCCATCGACGTGGTGGTCAACAACCTGTACCCGTTCGTGGACACGGTGTCCCAGTCCGATGCGACGCTGGTGGACGCGCTGGAGAACATCGACATCGGCGGTCCGGCGATGATTCGGGCGGCGGCTAAGAATTTTCCGCACGTGGTGGTCGTGGTCGATCCCGACGACTACGGCTGGGTTGGCGAGCGCCTGGCGTCCGGCGGCGGGCCAAGCCCGGACGAGCGCCGGCGGCTGGCGCGCAAGGCGTTCCAGCACGTCGCGCATTACGACACGGCGGTGGCGCGCTACCTGGCGGACGGGTCCGCGGACTTTCCGCGCGAGACGACGCTGGGCTATTCCAAGCTGTACGACCTGCGCTACGGAGAGAACCCGCACCAGCAGGGCGCGCTGTACGCCGACCCGCTGTCGGCGGGCGGCATAGCCAGGGCGGAACAACTGCACGGGCGGGAGCTATCGTTCAACAACATCCTGGACGCCGACGCCGCGTGGCGCGTGGTGTCCGATTTCGACGCGCCCGCCGCGGTGGTGGTGAAGCACACCAACCCCTGCGGCCTGGCGGTGCACGAAGACCAGCCCACCGCATACGCCAGGGCGTTCGAGGGCGACACCGTGTCGGCCTACGGGGGCATAGTGGGATTCAACCGAACCGTGACGGAGGCCACGGCGCGGGCGATGCGGGGCGTGTTCTACGAGATAGTGGTGGCGCCGGAATACGAGCCGGCGGCGCTGGAGCGGCTGCGCAGGCGTCGGAACCTGCGCGTGCTGCGGGTGCCTGGCGGGTCGGGGCCGGCGGCGCTGGACGTGCGCCCGGTGTCGGGCGGCGCGCTGCTCCAGACGGCGGACGCCATCGATGAGGACGCCACCACCTGGAAGACGGTCACGCAGCGCGCCCCCACCGAGTCCGAGCTTGCGGACCTGGCCTTCGCGTGGAAGGCGGCGAAACACATAAAGTCCAACACCATCGTGCTGGCGAAGGACGGCGCGCTGCTGGGCATGGGCGCCGGCCAGCCCAACCGTGTGGTGAGCGTGCACCTGTCGCTCCGCATTGCGGGAGAAAGCGCCAAGGGCAGCGTGCTGGCGTCGGACGCCTTCTTCCCGTTCGCCGACAACGTGGCGATGGCCGCCGAGGGCGGCGTGACCGCGGTGGCGCAGCCGGGCGGCTCCATACGCGACGAGGAAGTGATAGCGGCGGCGGACGAGGCAGGCATGGCGATGGTCTTCACGGGAGTGCGCCACTTCAGGCACTAGGCCAGCGATGGACGCCACAGCCGCTACACGTCGGTCCCCTCAGTCATGACCACCACGCTCGACGTCGTAATCCCCGTGCTCAACGAGGAGCGGGCGCTGCCCGACAGCGTCGCGAGACTGCACGGCTTCATGTCGCGCGAGATGGCGGGCTACGACTGGCGCATCGTGATCGCGGACAACGGCTCCACCGACTCCACGCCGAGGGTGATCGAGCGGCTGGAGCGGGAGTTTCCACGGACAGCGGGCGAGCGGCTGGAGCGGCGAGGGCGCGGGCGGGCGCTGCACCACGCCTGGTCGAGTAGCGGCGCGGACATGGTGGGCTACATGGACGTGGACCTTTCGACTGACCTCGCGGCGCTGCCGGTGCTGGCGCGCGCGGTGGGCGAGGAGGGGTACGACCTGGCGATAGCGTCGAGGCTGAGGCCGGGCGCGGTGGTGGTGGACCGTCCTCTGAAGCGGGAGATTATCTCGCGGTGCTACAGCCTGTTGTTCCGGAGCATGTTCTTCACCAGCTTCGCGGACGCTCAGTGCGGTTTCAAGGTCGTAAGCCGCCGAGTGGTGCAGGAGGTGCTGCCGCTGGTCGAGGACCTGGGATGGTTCTTCGACTCCGAGCTGCTGATACTGGCGGACAAGAACGGCTACCGGATAAAGGAGTGCCCCGTTACGTGGACGGACGACCCCGATACGCGGGTCAAGATAATCGGCACCGCGCTGGGCGATCTGCGGGGTCTGCTGCGGCTGCGGTTCGGCGGGCTGCGCCGCGCGAGCCGGGCGCTCGCGGCGCGGGGCGGCGCGGGCTCGGCTTGCGACGGGGGCCGTTGAAGGACCACCGAGGCCGGCGCGCGGAGACGGCGCGGCCCGTGGGACACGGGTTGCGATTGTATTTGGCCATAGGTATATTTGGGGCGCGGTCCGAGAGGAGCGGCGCTCCTGGTTAACTTCGAGACTACATCCCGGGGCAGGTGACATGATGGGCAACGTCTTGCTTGTGGTGGACATGGTGGTAGGCTTCATGGAGCCGGGCCACAACCTGTACTGCGGCGACGAGGCGCGGGAGATTGTGCCGCGCGTGCGTCAGCTCATAGAGGAAGAGCTGACCGGAGGCTCGTCGGTGTTCTTCATCTGCGACAATCACGACCCCGACGATCTCGAGTTCGAGATGTTCCCGGTGCACTGCGTGAAGGGCACAGAGGAGGCCGAAGTCATCGGCGAGCTGGCGGGCTACGAGGGCGTCATCATCCCGAAGCGCCGGTACAGCGCGTTTTTCGACACCGACCTGGAACGGCGGCTCGCCGAGTTGGCGCCGGAAAAGATTATCATCTGCGGCGTTTGCACCGACATCTGCGTCATGCACACCGCGTCGGATGCGCGCAACCGCGACTACACGGTGGAAGTGCGAGCCGACTGCGTCGCCAGCTTCGATCCTTCGGCCCACGCGTACGCCCTGGACCACATGGAAAAGATACTGGGCGCGACCGTAACCCGGCCCGAGCCGGCCGTCTAGCGCCCATCCCCTTCCAACCGCGCGACCGCCCCGCAACAGACTGACGGAGCAAACGGCAGATGGTTAGCCCCGAATTCGATATCAGGCCCTCGATACTGGTCGGCGACACGGCCGACGTGTTCCTGCACCGCACACTCTCCGTACTTCGGGCCGAGGGCGTAAATCCCCACGTCAGCATGGAGTTTTCGGCCAGCCGGGCGGGCATCTTCTGCGGTCTGCCCGAGGTGCGTTCGCTGCTGCAAAAGGTGCTGCCTGAGGCGGGCGTGCAGGTGTGGGCGCTGGAAGAGGGCGAGGGTATGGAGGCCGGGGAGGTCGCGCTCCGCATAAACGCGCCGTACAGCACGTTCGGGCTGTACGAGACGGCCCTGTGCGGCACGCTCGCTTCGTGCAGCGGCTGGGCAACTGCCGCCCGCGAGTGCGTGGACGCGGCGAGTGGACTGCCGGTGCTGGCCATGGGGGCGCGGCGCCTGCACCCGAACGTTGCCGCCGTGCTGGATTACTCCGCGGTTACCGGGGGATGCGTGTCGTGTTCGACCATGCAGGGGGGCAGACTGGCCAGGGTAACGCCATCGGGCACAATGCCGCACGTGCTGCCGCTGCTGATGCGCGACACACTGTTGGCTGTACAGGCCTTCGACCGGCACATGCCGTCCGAGATTCCGCGCATCGCCCTGGTGGACACCTTTCGCGACGAGGCGGAGGAAGCGATACGGGTAGCGGGCGTGCTGAAAGACAGGCTAAGGGGCATCATGATAGACACGGCAAAGGAGCGGGGCGGCGTCGGCGTGGAGTTCGTGCGCGAGGTGAGGGCACGGCTGGACCAGGCCGGCCATCGCCACGTGGAGATATACGTGAGCGGCGGGTTTACGGCGGAAAAGATACGTGAGTTCGTGAAGGCCGGAGCGCCCGTCCACGGGTTCGCGGTGGGAGAGTACATCGCCGCCGCGACTCCGAACAGCTTCACGGCAGACATTCACGAGATCGAAGGCCGTCCGGTAGCCAAGCGCGGCCGTATTCCCGGGCAGACCGACAATACCAATCTCAACCGCATCATCTGAAGCGAGACGGCGCCGGCCATCCGGCGCGCGTCACTTTCGCGGCTCGACGCGCACCTCGAGCTGCGGTGCGTTGCTCCGCCCCGGCCTGGCCCACTCCGCGACGCGGCATCCGACCACCCATGCGACGCCGCGCGGCGTGACCAGCAGAGGCACTCGGTCGCGCCATTGCCGGGGAATCTTCTCGTCGACCATAAAGTCCTGAAGCTTCTTGGTGTGGGTCATTCCCCGGGGCTGGAAGCGCTCGCCGGCCAGACGCGCGCGGAGCCAGGCGGACGTGCCGACGCTCAAAGCGTCGAGTCTTGCCGCGAAGGGCGGGCCGTCGGCGAGCTTGCGAGGCTGTGCCGCGTCGGGCGGGGCGCTTCGCTCCGCGAGCCGCGCGGTCACGGTCCACGGCCCGGCCCGCGACTCACCGGGGATAGCGAGGCCGTGGCAGCCGTCGAGCGACGGCAGCGGACAGGCGACGTGTGGCGCGAGAGAGAGCAGGGCACGCTCGTATCCCACCAGGAAGCGCACGCCGCCCGGCAGGTCCAGCGCCGTTCCCGCCCGTCCACGTATTAGCCTCGTCATCTCGTCCAGGTGGTACTGGCCCAGGTCGCGAGTGCTTCCCCGGCACACCGCAAAGGCGCGGCGAAGCGCGTGCGCCTGAATGGCGGGGTGCATCCGGGTGAAGGCGACGCGGTCTAGTGCTACGCCCTCGTCGGTCCGCGACGCCAGGGCGGACATAGCGGCGTCCACCTGCTCCTCGAGGTAGGCCAGGTCCCTCGCGCTCGAGCGCGCCAACCGGAGCAGCGCGCGCCTGACCGAGGGGTTGTAGGTCTCGAGGTGAGGGATCAGATCGAGCCGCACGCGATTGCGGAGCATGTCGGTTGAGGCGTTGGATGCGTCATCGCGAGGGGCGAGACCCAGCTCGCGGCAGAACTCGGCCACTTCGGCGCGTGTCACTCCCAGAAGCGGACGCACCAGCGCGACGCTGCCGCCGGTCGAGGCCCGGCGGCTGAGCGGACTCATGCCGCGCAAGCCCGCGAGGCCGCTGCCGCGCAGCAGGCGCATCAGCACGGTCTCGGCCTGATCGTCCGCGGTGTGGCCCAGGGCTACGGCGTCGGCGCCCTGCCGCTCGGCCACTCGCGCGAGGAACGCGTAGCGAACATCGCGGGCGGCCTCCTCGAGCGACAGCTTGCGCTCCCTGCGGTAGGCGGAGACGTCGGCGCGCTCGCACGTGCCCTCCAGGCCGAGCCGACGGAACTCGACGGCGACGAACCGGGCGTCCGTGGCGGATTCTTCGCCGCGCAGCCCGTGGTCCAGGTGTGCGCCGTGCAGCCGAATCCCGGTTTCGGGGCTGAGGGAGTGGAGCGCGTGGAGCAGGGCGAGCGAGTCCGGTCCTCCGGACACGGCGACGACCAGCAGGCTGCCCCGGGCGAGGCCCGCGTCCTCAAGTACGGCGCGGACGCTGGCGCGGAATCGGGCGGCGGCGCTCACTGGCCCGCGCGCTGCCGGGCGGTCTGGGGCGCGGGCGCGGCGGACGAGAGGCCCCGGAGGTGCCACGTCTCGTTGGATGAGACGAGGGAGACGCGGTCGGCGGCGAACTCGAGCCGGGTTATGCAGCCCGGCTGCTGGCGCATCCGGCGGGCGTTGTCCAGCGGCACGCGGAGCGCCGCGCTGAGCACGGCCTGGATCACGAAGTTGTGGGTGACCGCGACGACCGTGGCGTCGGGATGGCGCGCGACCAGGTCGCGGACGGCGCGCCAGGCGCGGCAGCGGACGTCGCCGAGCGACTCGCCGCCGGGCATGGTGACCTCGCCCGCGTTTTCGGCCCAGCGGCGCATGAACTCCGGGTAGCGCTCGCGCACCTGGGCAATGGTCAGGCCGTCCAGGTCGCCCACGTCCGCCTCGCGCAGGTCGGGGACGGTAGTCGGGGGCGTGCCGTGCGCGTCGGCGATGGGCTGGGCCGTCTGGGCGGCGCGGGAGAGCGGGCTGGCGTAGAGGTGAAACGGGGCGTCCGGAGCCAGTACGCCGGCGACCGCGAGCGCCTGCTCCCGGCCGAGGTCGCTCAGAGGGACGTCACTCAGGCCCTGAACGCGGCCATCGCGGTTCAGCAGCGTCTCCCCGTGCCTAACCAGAATCAGATTCGCGGCCAACTCAGTCCTCGGCGGGATGAAGCCTGGTGACCCGTACGGTCTCGATCTTGAGGTTGTTCATCTCCACGATTTCGAACTTTAGCTGGTTGAAGTCGAACTGCTCGCCCTCGGTCGGGATGTGGCCCAACTCCGCGAGCACGAAACCCGCTACGGTGTCGAAGTCGCCCTCGGGTATGCCGATTTCCAGCTCGTCGTTGGCCTCGGCTATGCTCATCGAAGCATCGAGCTGGAAGGTGTTTTCGTCGATCGCCTCGAACTCC
Organism: Dehalococcoidia bacterium; assembly: GCA_965203135.1. GTDB lineage: Bacteria > Chloroflexota > Dehalococcoidia > Lucifugimonadales > CATOSD01 > CATOSD01. Next base: position 799,260 of record CBDBBO010000001.1, read on the forward strand.
TCCTCCAGGGCGACACCCTCCTCGCCCACGGGACCCACGACCACCTCCAGCAGGCGCTTCAGGGTAACCAGTCCGGAGAGGCCGCCGTACTCGTCCACCACCATGGCCATCTGGTTCCCGGTGCTTCTCAGCTCCTCGAAGAGCTCCGCGACTCTCTTGGTCTCGGGGACGAAGTAGCAGTCGCGAATGTAATCGGTCACGGAGTCTTCGAATCTCAGCTTGTCAGTGGAAATGGCCCTCAGCACGTCCTTGACGGACAGGATGCCGATAATGTTGTCACCGCCGCCACGGATGACGGGGAAGCGGGTGTGGCTGTAGTCAGCGTAGACGGCGAGGAACTCGCGGAGCGTCGTGCCGTGCTCGACGGAGGAGATCCGGTTGCGCGGGGTCATCACCTCGCGGACCTGGCTGTCGCCGAAGTTGAGCACGTTCTCGAGCATGTCGACCTCGCCCGGCTCGAATGTGCCCTCCGCCTCGCCGATGTCGAACAGGGTGCGCAGCTCGGCCTCGGTGATGGACTCGCGCGGCGTCGTCTCGGCGCCCAACGCGGAGCGCGTGCCCCGCGTCATCCACTGCAGGACCATCACGAACGGCCACAGCACGAGCTCCACGGCCTTGAGTGGGCGCGCGTAGAGGAACGCCATCCGCTCGGAGTTGTGGACGGCGAAGGTCTTGGGCACAATCTCGCCGAACACCAGAAGGGCCAGCGTGCCGGCCACTGTGGCGACGACGACGCCGGTGTTCTCGCCGAGCAGGTCAACGGCTATGACAGTGACGACGGCGGTGAAGGCGACGTTGACGAGGTTGTTGCCCAGCAGGATCGTCGCAAGTAACCTTTCCGGCTGCTCGAGCATCCCGGCGATCCGGCGCGCGCCCGGCACGTTGCTGTTGACCAGGTGGGCGACCCGTACCCTTTCCAGCGAGAGGTACGCGGCCTCGGAGCTGGAAAAGAAGGCCGAGAAGAGCACAAAGGCGACTATCAGGAACAGGTTGAGCAGGCCGGCGTCGGACATGGCTATACCTCCGGCGCCGGCCCGGCCCGGTGCGCAGGCGCCCCCGCTCTTGGCGCGTCCGCGGACACCATGCGGCTACCGGAGGCCCGCGTCCGCCGGGTGCGCGGACGCTTCGTCGCGGGTCTCGTCCCACAGCCGGGACGCCGCGGAGCGCACGGCAGAGCTGCCGAATCCGCGGCGTTGGAGGTGGGACCAGACGCGGCGGTGAAACGTCTCCCGGCTCTCGCCCCGCAGCCGGTCCGCGAGCCGGGAGGCGGCGCGGTAGGCGTTCTCGGCGTCGTCGACGCCATCTACCGCGGCCTCGACCGTGTCGGGAGAGACGCCCTTGTCCAGCAGCTCGCGCCTGATGCGCGAGGCGGCGCGGGGACGGTGGGAGAGGCGGCTCTCGGTCCACAGGCGGGCGAAAGCGACGTCGTCGAGGAGGCCTGCGCGCTTGAGGGACTGCAGGGCGTCATCCACGGCTGGCGGAGGGAAGCGGCGCGAGAGGCGTTCTCTCACCTCCGCCTCCGAGCGCGGTCTGTAGGAGACGAGGCGCATGGCAGCGGCGCGGGCGTGTCTAACGGGTTCGCTGTCGTTCATGGTATGGCGAATGCGATTCGCAGTTGCCGCTGGACTCCCTGTTCGTTCCCGCCGGCTCCCGCCAGTTGCGAAGGCGGGAGCCGGGCTGGGCGTGGTTGGCGCGGCTAGCCGGCCGCCGCGACGACGTCCGGGCGGGACGCCTCGGCCTCGGCGGGCTGCTCCGGCTGTTCGGGTTCGGGGTCGATCTTCGCGCGGACGGCCGCGTCGATCTCCTCGGTGACATCGGGGTTTTCGCGCATGAACTCCTTGGAGTTTTCGCGGCCCTGGCCGAGCCGGACATCGCCGTAGGAGTAGAAGGCGCCGCGCTTGGTCACCACGGACATCTCCGCGGCCACGTCGAGCAGGTCGCCCTCCCTGCTGATGCCCTCATTGAACATGATGTCGAACTCGGCCACGCGGAAGGGAGGCGCCACCTTGTTCTTCACGATGCGCGCCTTGACCCTGTTGCCGACGATCTCGCTGCCGCGCTTGATGGACTCCATGCGCCGCATGTCGACGCGCACGGAGCTGTAGAACTTGAGCGCCCTGCCGCCGGGGGTGACTTCGGGGTTGCCGAAGAAGACGCCCACCTTTTCGCGGAGCTGGTTTATGAATACTACGCAGGTGTTGGAGCGGCTGATGGCGGCGGTGAGCTTGCGGAGTCCCTGGGACATGAGCCGCGCCTGTAGCCCGACGTGGGTGTCGCCCATGTCGCCCTCCAGCTCCGCCTTGGGCACCATGGCGGCAACGCTGTCGACGACCACGACGTCCACGGCGCCGCTACGGACGAGGTACTCGCAGATTTCGAGGGACTGCTCGGCGGTATCCGGCTGGGACACCAGCAGCTCGTTCACGTCGATGCCGCACCTGCCGGCGTAACCGGGGTCCAGGGCGTGCTCGGCGTCGATGTAGGCGGCGACGCCACCCATTCGCTGGGCAGACGCCATGATGTGGTAGCCGAGGGTGGACTTGCCGGAAGACTCGGCGCCGTACACCTCGACGACGCGGCCCTTGGGCACTCCGCCGATGCCCAGCGCTATGTCGATGGAGATGGCGCCGGTGGAAATGGCGTCCACGCGGGCCGTGCGATCGGCGTCCCCGAGCTTCATTATGGTGCCGCTACCGAAGTGGCGGTCGATCTGTCCCATCGCGAGTTCGAGGGCCTTGTTTTTCTCTGTGGTCATAGTGCGCTACTCCAAAAGCTGGTCCCGTTCAGGGTCTGTGCCTGTGGGGCAGGGCCGGCGGACGCTGGCATCATCGCGACCCGCGAATTCGGGCCATGATACCACGCCGTTTCTGGCCGCTTCAAGGCGAGCCGGTCGCCGCCACCCTGCACTCATCGCCAGGCATTGTAACACTTCTGTAACGGTTTGTAAAATATTTGTTCGCATTGCGATTTACAGGCCGCCGCGGCCTCTGTATAATCCGCGCACACTCCCAGCCCGCAAGATCGTCAAGATGAGCCTCCGCACCCATTCGATCATCGCCTCGCCGCGCCGTGGGCCGCTCTAGCGGAGAACGGCCCGTGTCGCAGTCCACGCCGGACGCCGGAAGCGGCGCGGCGGCCAGGCGGCTTGGGCTGGTGGCCGCGTCGAGCGGCGTGTTCCTCGGCAGCCTCGACATCACCCTCAACGTGGCGCTCCCCGACATCGCCGCCAGCTTCTCGACAGATCTCCAGACGGTCCAATGGATGATCCTGTTCTACGTCGGGAGCAGCGCCGGGCTCCAGCTGAGCCTGGGGAGCGCCGCGGACGTGTACGGGCTGCGGCGGTTCTTTTTGGTGGGTCTCGTGGTGTACACCGCGGCGGTTCTGCTGATTGGACTTGCCCCACAGTTGCCGATGTTGTTCGGGCTGCGCGTCTTGCAGGCGGTGGGCAACGCCCTGCTCATGGCCTGCGCGCCGGCGCTTGTCACGGGCCTGTACCCGGCGGGCGAGCGCGGCCGTGCGCTGGGCACGATGGCGGGGCTTGGCACCCTGGGTATGCTGGTCGGCTCGGTGGTGGGCGGCGGACTGGTGGACGCGTTCGGCTGGAGGGCGGTGTTTCTCGCGCGAGTACCGCTGGGCCTGGCGGCGCTGGCGCTTTCGGCGTATGCGCTGCGCGAGAGGGTCTCGGACGAGCCGCGCCACGCCTTCGACTTCTGGGGCGCTACGACGATTTTCACCGGAACGGCCTCATACGTGCTGGCGCTGTCGCTGGGCGGCAGCCTGGGGTGGCGGTCGCCAATCCCGGCGGCGCTCGCGCTGACTTGCGGCGCTTCGCTCGCGGCGTTCGGGTTCGCCGAGCGACGGGCGGCGCGTCCGGTGCTGGACCTTCGTCTGTTGCGGCACCGGGTGCTTGCTCCCGCGTTCGTATCGGCGTTTCTCATTTCCATCAGCGCATTCGTCAACTGGTTCATACTGCCCTTCTTCGTCAGCGACGTCATGGGCGAAAACGCCCAGACCTGGGGACTGCTGATGATGCTGATGCCGCTTACGATGGCGGTGTCCGCGCCGGCTGCGGGCTGGTTGTCCGACCGCGTGGCGCCCGCGTACCTGACTACGGCCGCTGCGGTGATGACGGCGGTGGTGGTGTTCTCGTACGTCGGCCTGGACGGCTCGGCCCGGGTTGTGGACATTGCGGTGCGCAGCGCGGCGATGGGCGTATGCATGGGTCTGCACGGGGCGGCGAACGCCAACCTCGTTATGGGCAGCGTGCCGTCGAACCGGCTCGGAACGGGCGGCGCGATCATGACGATGTCGCGCAGCCTGGGCACGGTCAGCAGCGTGGCGCTGTTGAGCGCGTTCGTTGCCGCGCGGGAGGCGTGGCACGCCGGCTCGCTCGCGGGAGCGGAGGCCGCGGGCGAGCTGGCGTTCGTGCTGGCGTTCGGGGACACGTATCTGGTAGCGGCGCTGTTGGGGCTGGCAGCGGCCGCGGTATCCGTCAGCATCTGGCCGCCGTTCATCCGCTCGCGCCGCTCCGCCGTCTCCGCCTAGGCGGAGGTCAGGCGACCTCCTTGCGCTGACGCGCGCCCACCGCCAGCTTGGGCGCGGCGATCCGGGGCACGTCCAGGTCCTCGAGGTGGCCGCACTGCAGGCACTGCCGGTAGCGGCCGTAGACGTCCTTTCCGAGCAACATGAAGCCCCTGCACCTGGGGCAACCCGTTAGTCTCAGCATCCTGTATGCTCCTTTCTCGTTTGTCATTGTCATCGGTCCGGTGGTCGCACGTACGGTATCTTTGCCGGCGAGGCCATCGTAGAACAGACGTATTGAATAGGTCAAGCGTTCTTGCGACATTTTTCGAACATTTTTTTGACAAGGCGAATATCTCTCTGCCCTACCCCAAAGAAAAATGGGCTGTGATAAAATGTGTGGCGCACGGCGAGTACACACGAGCCTACGGCCGAATTGTCCGCCGACCAGGAGCACCAACCACATGGACGTTCAGACACTATCGCTTTCGCGAAGACAGATTATCGGCAAGAAGGTCAAGACCCTCCGCCGAAAGGGCATCGTGCCGGTGCACATGTACGGCAGCGGCACCGAGGCGCAGTCGCTGCAGACCGATGCGCTGGAGCTTCAGCAACTCTTGCCGCGAGTCGGCACCAACGTTCCGCTCTCCATCCGCGTGGAGGACGACTCCGGCGAGAACATCTGCTTCGTCCGAGAGGTGCAGCGCCACCCGGTGACGGAGGAGATCCTGCACGTCGACTTCTTGCGCGTGGACGTGTCCCAGGCGATACAGGCCGAGGTGCCGATAAACGTGACCGGGGTGTCTCCCGCGGTGCGGGACCTCAACGGCACGCTGCTGCTCCAGATGCAGTCCATTCTCGTGGAGGCGCTGCCGATGAACGTGCCGGCTTCCCTGGAGGTGGACATCTCGGGACTGGACGACTTCGAGAAGGCCGTTTACGTGGGCGAGGTCGCAGTAGGCTCGCAGGTTACGCTGATAACGGGCACCGACGAGATGATCGCAAGGGTGAGCGCGCCCAGGATCGAGGTCGAGGCCGTGGAGGAAGAGGAAGAAGAGGGCGAGCTCGAAGAGGGCGCGGAGGAGGCCGAGCAGACCGGCGAGGCCGCCGAGGAGACTTCGGCGTAGGCCGTGGCCGCGCCCGGCGCCCCTGGGAGGAAGTCGAGCTGAGGGTCAACGTGAAGCTGTTTGCCGGCTACCGCGACAAGGCGGGGGCGTCCGACGTCGAGTTGGACCTGCCCGACGGCGCTTCGCTGGGCGCGCTGGCGCGCGAGATGGTGCGGCTGCATCCTTCGCTCATTTCCGAACCCGCGGACCTTGTGGCGGCAGTAAACCAGGAGTTTCGCGACCACGACTACGCGCTCGCCGAGGGCGACGAGGTTGCGCTCATCCCGCCGGTTAGCGGGGGCGCGAGGTACACCGCATGATCGAGATTACGCACGACGAGCTGGAACCCGACGAGATAACGGCGCGGGTTAGGCGCGACACCAACGGCGCGGTGCTGACGTTTCTGGGCACGACGCGCAGCTTTACTCGCGGGCGCCGCGTGCTTCACCTGGAGTACGAGGCGTACCGGCCGATGGCGGACAACAAGCTCGCCGAGATCGCCGAGGAGATGCGCGAGCGCTGGGACGTGGAGGACGTGGCCATCAGTCACAGGCTGGGCCGGCTGGAGATAGGCGACATCAGCCTCGTGGTGGCGGTGGCGTCTCCGCACAGGGAGCACGCCTTCGAGGCCTGCCAGTACAGCGTGGACCGCATCAAGCAGATAGTGCCCATCTGGAAGAAGGAGTACTTCGAGGGCGGCGAGGTGTGGGTGGGGAGCCAGGAAGACGACCATCTGCGCAAGCTCGAAGAGTCAGCAGCGGGCCGCCAATCCTGAAGGGCGCAGAGCGTCCGGCGCTTGTAGTCAACTCCCCTCTGCCCTGAGATGCCCCGCCCACTTCGCTCGACGTGCTGATGCTTTTAGTGATTTATTTCACAAGTGAAACTCGCAAGCCAATGGTAACAGCGCATCGTCGCCAGCCTATATCTTGTATTCACATAGATATACCCGCATTGGTGTGGTATAACCACATATCGAACGTCATAGTTCCTATTTTCACAAAGTCCGCGCTTGCCCGGCCATCCTCGCGTCTGGTATATTAGGCGCACCTGAAAGCCAGCCGAACGGAGGGATCGCATAGTGGTCTAGTGCGGCCGCCTGCTAAGCGGTTAGGGGGCGAAATCCCCCTCATGGGTTCGAATCCCATTCCCTCCGCCACTCCAAAGACCCGGCGGGCAATAGGACAATTCCAGACTACTTGAGACGGGGATGCCGCCCTCACCAGGGGCGTTCGTGGAGCGGGCGCAGGTGAGCAAACGGCATCCCTGAACATAACGTCCACAGGGCGCACCGCCCGACGACCCGGTGAAGATGAACAGCTACTACATTTGGACCATAGGCTGCCAGATGAACAAGGCGGACTCCGAGCGGCTCGAGAGCGCGCTCGGCCAGATGGGCCTTTCGTCCGCAGGCTCCCCAAAAGAGGCCGACGTGGTGGTGCTCAACAGCTGCGTCGTGCGCCAGAGCGCCGAGGACAAGGTCGTCGGCATGGTCACCAGTCTCAAGCCGCAGAAGAGCCGCGACCCGGACAAGGTCGTCGCGCTCATGGGCTGCATGGTGGGGCCAAAGACCGACGCGCTGGAGCATCGCTTCCCCTACGTGGACGTGTTCATGCGCCCGCAGCAGTACGGGCCGCTGCTCGACCTGCTCGGCGAGCGCATGGGCATAGATCCCGAGGGTTGCGTGGGCCCGCTCACGGCGCGGCCCGACGTCACCGCCTACATCCCCATCATCCACGGCTGCGACAAGTTCTGCTCCTTCTGCATTATCCCCTACCGCCGCGGTAGAGAGGTGAGCCGCACCATCGAGGACGTGGTGCGCGAGACGCGGCTGCTGGCCCAGCGCGGCGTGAAGGAAGTGACGCTGCTGGGCCAGAACGTGGACTCGTACGGCCACGATCTGCCCGGCGAACAGGACCTGGGCGACCTGCTGGAGGCGACCAATGCGGTCGACGGCATAGAACGCATACGATTCCTCACCTCGCACCCGTCGGACATGAGCGACCACATAATCGACTCGGTGGCGCGGCTCGACAAGGTGTGCGAGCACGTGAACCTGCCATTCCAGGCCGGGGACGACGAGGTGCTGGCCTCCATGCGTCGCGGCTACACCAACGAGGAGTACCGGCGGCTGATAGACAGGATCCGCGATCGCATCCCCGGCGTCTCGCTGAGCACCGACGTCATCGTCGGTTTCAGCGGCGAGACCGAGGAGCAGTTCGAGCGCACGGTCGAGCTGGTGAGCGACATCGGCTTCGACAAGGTGCACGCGGCGGCCTACTCCACCAGGGAGGGCACGATCGCGGCCCGCATGATGCCGGACGACGTGCCTCACGACGAGAAGCAGCGCCGGCTCAAGCGCCTGGAGGAGGTGCAGGAGCAGGCGCTGACCGCGATAAACTCGCGGCTGAACGGCGAGATCACCGAGGTGCTGGTAGAGGGGCGCAGGCGGGGCCGCTGGTTCGGCAGAAACAGGAACGACAAGCTGGTCTTCTTCGACGACGAGGCGGACCGCACGGGAGAGTTCATAGACATACGCATCGAGCGCACCGGCCCCTGGTCGCTGCAGGGCGCGCCGGTCTAGGCCGCCCGCGCACAAGGAGTTCGACCCAAATGGTTACCAAGCTCAGACAGCCAGTAATTCCCATCACAGAGATCGAGCAGTCCGCCTTCTGTCAGACGGACGAGGAGCTCTCCTCCAAGACGCTCGAGGAGGAGTTCCAGGCGGGGGTGCGCTGGCAGAAGCTGCCTGTCAGCTACATGCGAATGTCGCCCGAGGAGCTCGACGACCGCATCGAGGCGGCGCGGGCGAAGCTGGGCAGCAGCCTGGTCATCCTGGGGCACCACTACCAGCGCGACGAGATAATCAAGTTCGCCGACTACCGCGGCGACTCCTTCAAGCTGTCGCAGTTCGCGGCCTCGCAGAAGGACGCCGAGCACATCATCTTCTGCGGCGTCCACTTCATGGCCGAGACCGCGGACGTCCTGAGCTCGGCTGAGCAGCGGGTCATCCTGCCCAACCTGGCGGCGGGCTGCTCGATGGCGGACATGGCGCGCATCGACGACGTGTACGACTGCTGGGACGACCTGCAGGACGTGCTGGGCGACCACGGTGGCATAGTGCCCATCACCTACATGAACTCCACCGCCGGCATAAAGGCGCTGTGCGGTCGCAACGGCGGCATCGTGTGCACCTCGTCCAACGCCACCGCCACGTTCGAGTGGGCGTTCGAGCGCGGAGAGCGCGTGCTGTTCCTGCCCGACCAGCACCTGGGCCGGAACACGGGCCTCAAGATGGGCATCGAGCTGGACGACATGCTGGTGTGGAACCCGTTCAAGCCACTGGGCGGTCACACCGAGGAGGCGCTGCGCAAGGCGAAGCTCATCCTGTGGCAGGGCCACTGCTCGGTCCACACCCGCTTCACCGTGGCCCAGATAGAGGAGGCGCGGCAGAAGTACTCGGACGTGAACGTGGTGGTCCACCCGGAGTGCACCATGGAGGTGGTTCAGGCGGCGGACCTGGTCGGCTCGACCGAGTTCATCATCAACACCATACGCAACGCCGAGCCGGGCAGCGTGTGGGCCGTGGGCACGGAGATAAGCCTGGTGAACCGAGAGGCGACGGAGAACCCGGACCGCACGGTGTTCTGCCTGGACCCGGTGGTGTGCCCGTGCTCGACCATGTACCGCATTCACCCCGCCTACCTGTCCTGGGTGCTCGACGGCCTGCTCGAGGGCGTGACCGTGAACCCCATCACCGTCGATGACGAGACGGCCGAGTTCGCGCGCGTTGCGCTGGACCGTATGCTGGCCGTCGTCTAGCGTGTTTCACCTTACGCCCGAGAGCGAGTCGCTGATCGACCGCGCGCTAAGCGAGGACCTCTCAATCGGCGACCCCACCTGCGAGGCGCTCATCCCGCCGGAGCTGCAGGCGCGCGCCGTGATGGTCGCCAAGACCGAGGGCGTGCTGGCCGGCGTCGACGTGGCGCTCGCCGTCTTCCGTCGCGTAGACCCCACGCTGGACGCCCGCGCGCGGCTGCCCGACGGCTCGGCGCTGGGCCCGGGTGACGAGATCGCCGCGGTCAGCGGCTCCGCGTCGTCCATCATGATGGCCGAGCGCACCGCGCTCAACTTCGCGCAGCGCATGAGCGGGATAGCCACCGCTACGCGCCGCTACGTGGACGCGGTGGCGGGCCACGACGTGCGGATAGTGGACACGCGCAAGACCACGCCGGGGCTGCGCACGCTGGACAAGTACTCGGTGCGCTGCGGCGGCGGCCACAATCACCGGCGCAACCTGGGCGACGGCATCCTGATAAAGGACAACCACATCCAGGCGCTGCGCGACCACGGGCTGAGCCTGGCGGACGTGGTGCGCAAGGCCTACGCGAACGCGCCGCACACGGTGCGCGTGGAGGTGGAGGTGGAGAACGTCGAGGAGGCGCGCGAGGCGCTGGACGCGGGCGCGGAGATACTGCTGTTGGACAACATGGCGCCGGCGGAGATGGCGCGGGCGGTGGAGCTGGCGCGCGGGCGGGCGGTGACGGAGGCGTCGGGCGGCATCGACCTGGACACGGTACGTGACGTGGCGGCGTCGGGCGTAGACCTCATCTCGGTGGGGGCGCTGACGCACTCGGTGCGGGCGCTGGATATCAGTTTGGATTTTGTGTAGGGCTGCCTGTACTGCACGCGCGTTCCCTTCCCCCTCGACGGGGGAAGGGACTGCTAAGAGCGCCGGGGGCGGGTGCGGTCGGCGGAGTCGAGCATGATGGTGACGGGGCCGTCGTTGGTGCTGTGGACCATCATGTGGGCCTGGAAGACGCCGGTCTCGACGCGGAGGCCGGACTGGCGGAACAGCTCGACGGCGCGGGCGAACTCGGCCTCTGCCTGCTCGGGCGGCGCGGCGGAGGAGAAGCTGGGTCTGCGTCCCCTGCGGGTGTCGGCGTAGAGGGTGAACTGGCTGACAAGCAAAAGCTCGGCCCCAACATCCAGGGCCGAGCGGTTGAATCTTCCTTCGTCGTCGGCGAAGATGCGCAGGTTGATCGTCTTGCCGACTATGTAGTTGGCGTCCTCGTCGGTGTCTTCGGCGGAGAAGCCGAGCAGGACCAGCAGCCCCGCGCCTATGGCCCCGACAGTCTCGTCCGCGACGGTCACGGACGCCTCGGAAACCCTCTGCACCAAGGCTCGCATTATGTGGAGGTAGAGCCCTCTACGCCGACGTGGACTCGGCTTTCGCGCCCGACTTGGACTTGCTTTCGGACTTGGCCTCGCTGCCGGACTTGCTTTCCGCCTTGGAGCTCTTCTTCTCTTCAGACTCCTTGGCCTCCGCCGGAGCGGAGGTGCTGCCGTTGCGCCTGCCGTAGTCGTTGACGTACCAGCCGCTGCCCTTGAAGACGATGGGTACGGCGTGGAACTGGCGTCGCGCTTTGCCCTCGCAGCTTGGGCAGGTCGCGACCGGCTCGGAGTCGAAGCTCTGCTTGAGCTCGAACCGGTGTTGGCACGAGTCGCACCTGTAATCGTATCTCGGCAAGTTCAGTCCCCCTCAGCGCTTCATACTCCCCCACATCTTCCGCCACGCACAATTTCCCATTCTGGACACAATCTAACAATTGGCGGCGGGGCTGTCAAGTTGAGACGGAGCCAGTCGAGCGGGCGTGGTCCGGGGGCGGCTGGAACGGAAGTGGCCGAAAACTGTTCCATTCCGTCGCTTCTGTACTCTTCTCGCCGGTCCGCTACTTGGGAGTGGGCGAACTCGGTGGTCTTTCCGTGACAGATTCGCGTGGAGGGGGCACACGTTCGGGCCGTATCCGGACGGAAGCGGGACGGAGTGTAGCGCCCGAAGGCCGGTGTAGCGGGCGACGTGAGGGGCGCGACGATGCGGCTGCCGGCGGGGTGCGGATGCGTAGTGATGGTTGGCATGTGGAGATAGTAGCACGGATGTGCGAGAGTGTCAATGGGCGGTGGCCGGTGAATCATCCATGAAAGGCACGAAGGACGCCGTTTGTGTTCGGTGCCGCGGAGGACGTGCTGAATGTTGTAGTAGAAAGGCTCCGGGTACGGGTCAGGCGTAAACCAGATACGCTGTCACTGGACATCAGGCCATTGCTCGATTCCTCGCGCCCCTTGAGGATGAAACGGACGCCGGCATTACATCAGCTGCGGCTCACGGCACAATGTGATCGATTGAAGAAGAGTGGCTCCCACGTTGCGCCGTCTTTTCGTGCATGACTACTTGCCAAGCGAACGCATGTTCACTATTATAGTCAGCAGCAACTCTCACCGGCCGGGGCTGCACGACTTCAGGTGCTGTTTTCCACTGGTGAATTGTGGCAAGCTATTGATATGAACACTGCCAGCCGATACGAAGAGGTTTTGCGAATACTGCGGGCCAACCGCGAAGAACTGCTTAGGAGGTCTGCAAGCAGCGAAGAAGACACGCGCACCCTGCTGATCGAGCCATTTCTCGAGTATCTCGGCCACGTCCCTTCCCATCGCCGTTCTGAGCCCGAGTTCAGAGGACATCGTCCAGACGAGGCAATCTACCGCGACCCGGTGAGTCTGTCTCCAGACAGGTTCGCCAGTATAGTGCTGGAGGCCAAGCCGCTGGGAACAGGGTTCGACAAACTGACCGGAGCAGGAAGGGCTAACACTCCTGCCAGACAGATTGCCCGCTACCTGAGACATCACGAGGCCAGCGGCCCCGGCACGTTCGGCGTGTTGACGGACGGCGATAGATACCGTCTGCTACGCCGAACTGAACACGGCATCGACATAGAGACGATCGGCGAGTGGCGTATCCTGGACGACTCTCTTGTAGAGGAACGCCACCCGATAGAGGCCCTATCGGAGTACATTCACAGGGACAATCTCGGCATCCCACCGGCAATGGTAGCGAGGGACAGGACCGGCGCAGCCCTCGCGGACGCCATTGCCGCCGGACACGGCCCGGACAGCCTCCTGGAATTGTTGACCGTCGCCAGCGAGCCCACAGTGCCCATCACGGAAGAGTTGGCCGTCACCGGCCGAATACTGGACGCCGACGAGAACGACTGGCAAGAGCACGCATGGCGGCGCGGCGTGGAACTTCGCACCGAGACGCCGGATCTGGAAGGCAATCGGCTGGCCGTCGCGGTCGTTCGGTTCAGCACGCCGCGCCCGGAGCTTCCCCAGGAACTGCCGCGCGGCGACGTGGCGTTTGCCGCCAGCACGTTCGCGGCGGCCGCCACCAACCGGACGTCCGTCGTGGTCGCGTACCAAGTCGGCGAGGACGACTTGGTGGACAGAGCAAGGGTCGCAGTGCACCACAAGCGGCATACTGGAATGACCCCGGAGTTCGACCCGCACAATCCGCCGCCTTCGGTGCTACGCAGCCTTTCGCAGATACAAGCCGCGCTCCACCACACCGGGCCTGTCGCGCCCGAACGCCTTACCGGCGCGGTGGAAGCTCGGGGCATAAGGCGCGAGTTTTACGAATCGGTCGCGGCATGGACCAGGATGGCACAGTCTGGAATGGACGCTGACGAACGGCAGGTCGTCTTGCGACACCTCATCCGAACGGTGTTCGCCTGGATACTCAAAGAGGACGGCTTCATTCCATCCGAAATCTTCGAAGAGGCGTTTGCAAAGCTCCACGCCAATGAGGAATACCACTCGTCCGTGCTATCTTTCCTGTTCCACAATCGGTTGAATACCCCGGAGCCGGAGCGCGAGAGCCACTTGCGACCAGCAGTAGACGCGGCACTCGAATCGGCGCCCTTCCTGAACGGTTCGCTATTCGCCCAACACCCCGGAGACTCGGAACTGAATCTGGCCGACAGCGCCTACTTCGGCATAGACGCCGACTCCCCGGGCCTCTTTACGATTATGTCAAGGTACGACTGGTCCACCAGCGAGCACACGCACGAAGTGAGCGACCAGACGATTGACCCTGAAATGCTTAGCAACCTGTTCGAGAACCTGATAGCCGCTACCGAGACGTGGCTCAGGGAACCGGACAGGATGCCGGCCGGCACCTACTACACGCCCGCGGACGTCGCTACGGAGATGGTCAAGGACGCGCTAGTGGCGGCGGTGCGGGACGTGGCGCCGCGACGCTCGACGGACGTGGAACTGCGTACTCTGTTCGACGATCCGGACCCCCAACTGTTTCACATGCTCAGCCCGCGTGAGAGAAGTCGCATCTACGAGCGGCTCAAGGGGATCAAGCTGTTCGACCCCGCCGTCGGCTCCGGCGAGTTCCCGTTTGTCGCGCTCAACGCTCTGCAAAATGCCCTGTTTATCTTGGGGGACTCCAGAGGCAAGGCCGACCTGACTCGTTGGATAATCCAGACTCGCTTGCACGGCCAGGACATCAACCCAATGGCCGCGCAGATAACGCGGCTGCGGCTATTCATAGCGATTATGGCCGCCGAGCGCGAGCTGCCTCCCGGGCAGACACGTCGCCCGCTTCCAAACCTGGAAGCGAAGATTGTCTGCGCCGATACGCTGGCAACCGACGCACGGCCGGAGTGGCGACCCGCCCGGACGGGCAGCCTGCTGGGCGAGAGCGCGCCAGTGAAGTCCGCGCTCACCGCCCTCGCGGAAGTCCGCCGACGCTGGCTCGGCGCGCAAACCGAAGAGGACAAGTCCCGCGTGAGAGAAGACGACGCTGCCGCTCGCCAACGGCTCGTGGACGCACTGGAGCAGTCGGGCAACGGCGACGACCCCGAGCTGAGGGAGTTCGCGGCAGCGCCGCTACTGGAACTGACGAGGCCAATCAGCGCGGACGCACGGTTGCTGTTCTACGATCCCGATTGGGACGGATTCGACATAGTTATCGGCAATCCACCCTACGAGAGCATCGGAAGGAACCGGTCTGAGTCAGAGCGCGCCCAAATCCGGAAGCGGCTCAGCAGAGACAAGAACTACCAGAGCGTGGGCGGCGGCGATCTGTACAACCTGTTTTGCGAAACCGCGCTCGCGCTGGCCAAGCCGGACGGCGGCGTGGTCACGCTCGTCGTGCCACTTTCGCTGTCTTTCGGCCAGAACAAGCGGAGCACGCGCGAACTCTTCGAGAGGCACTCCAGGCGCGTTCGGCTGCGCCACCAGGACAACCGACCGGACACCACATTCCACGACAGCCCGGTGGCGCACAGGGAAAGCCGCCAGCGCACCGCCATAATCACGGCGGTTACGGGCGGCAGGCGCAAGGCCACTATCGAGACGTCCGGCACCTCGCGTTGGGCCAGTGGGGAGCGCGAACTCTACCTGCTCCACCGCAGCTACGTGCGCTCGCCCGCGCTTCCGCGTTGGCTGGACGCTCGGCTGGCCGGCCAGTGGCCCCGGATACCGACCGAGCCCGTACGGGAACTCGTGTCCGCGATGCTTACGCATAGGCGAAACCTGGAGTCGCTGGCGCCGACCAACGGCGCTGACGGCCCGGCGATAGGGTTTCCAATGTCAGCGTACAATTTCGTAACCACCGTTCCGTCCGGACGGCTCAACCGCAGAGAGCGGGTGCAGCCGCTGGCTGACTCCGCTGCGTTCGAACTGGCGATGGCGTTACTGAATGGCCATGTGGCGTTCGCGTGGTGGCGAATCTGGGGCGATGCCTTTGACCTGAACCCCTACGAGATGACCAGCGTTCCGATACCCGACGCCTGGCTGGACGACGACGCCACCAACCGTCGCGCCCGCGAACTGGGGCGCGCGCTTGTAGACAGCATCGTTCCTCAAAACATAGACGTCCAAACGTCCGGCACGCAGGGCAGAGTCGTAGAGAACATCAACTTCCACAGCGTCTGCGCCGACATAGTGAGGCAGTGCGACGAGCTCTATCTCAACGCCCTGGACACAACTCTGGCGGAAGCGACGCTTGATCACCTGCGCGTAATGCGCTCCAATAGCAACTGGCGCTTCGGCTAGGGAAACCTGTGTTCCGGCAAGCTTGGGAACCGCGCTGTCACGCGCCGCTGACCTCTACCGTCAGGGTGAGGCCCAGCGCGCGCAGCGCGCGCTGTAGCTGGCCCATACGCGAGTTGTGGTCCGGGTTGGCCGGCTTGCGCACTGCGCATTGACGGTTTCGGGGCTTTGGCCTACTCTTGAAGCGGATAGCTAGTCGCAAGGATGGGTGTCATGCAGGCGAAGAAGAAGCTCACATTGGAAGTGAGTGCTGATGTTCACAAGAAGTTGGAGGACATGGCCTCGCTCAGAGCCGAAACCGTTGAACAATATTGCTTCTCGGCCATTTTGGATGCGTTGTCGCGTGACGAACCCAATGGCGTGAAACAGCGCATGACGCTGGGCGAATGGGCCGACGACTTGAAGGCGAGGCAGAAGGAACTCTACGGGGACAGGGTGCTGTCCGACGGTTCGGAGGACCTGCGCCAAGCGCGTGAGATAAGAAATGCGCAGATGGATCGTTGGTAGCGAGCGGGAAGGGATTTCTTACGCGTCGGCCAGTGCGCGTTCGAGGGCGTTGCCCCACACATAGGCGAGACGGGACACGGGGATGTCGAGCGTGGCGCCGGGGACGACACCCCCATCCTGACCTTCCCCCGTCGAGGGGGAAGGGAACAATCGGAGGGTAAGCGTTTCGCCGGCGGTGCGGCCGAGGGGGAGCCAGGGGACGCTCTCTTCGGCGCAGATGCGGCGCAGGTCGGGCTCGCGGTCGGGGCGGAGCGAGACGATGATGCGGGACTGCCGCTCGCCGAAGAGGGCGGCGTCCCATCTGCCGTGCACAGCGAAGTCGGCGCGGAAGCCGATACCGCCGGCGATGCAGCACTCGGCCAGCGCGACGGCCAAGCCGCCGTCGGAGCAGTCGTGGGCGGACTCGGCGATGCCCTCGCGGACGAGACGGCGGCAGGCGCGCTGCACGGCCACTTCCAGGTCGAGGTCTATGCGGGGGCGGCCCGCGGTGAGGCCGTGGACAACTTGGAGGTACTCGCTGGCGGCGAGGTCGTCGGGGCCGCCGGACACTTCGCCCGCGCCGAGCAGCGCGACCAGGCGATCCGGCCCGGCGAAGGCGATGCCGGCGACGCGCCGCACGTCCTCCACCAGGCCCAGCGCGCCGATTATGGGCGTGGGCCAGATGTCCTGTCCCTGCGTCTCGTTGTACAGGCTCACGTTGCCGCTCACCACGGGCGCGCCCAGCGCGCGGCTGGCGGCGGCCATGCCCTCGATGCACTGCTCCAGCTGGTAGTAGGTCCCCGGCTTTTCGGGGTTGCCGAAGTTGAGGCAGTCGGTGAGCGCGATCGGCTCGGCGCCGGCGCAGGAGACGTTGCGGCACGCCTCGGCGACGGCTATCTGGCCGCCGGCGTAGGGGTCGAGGTAGCAGTAGCGGCCGTTGCCGTCGGTGGACAGCGCGATGGCGCGTTGCGTGCCCTTGACGCGCACCACGGCGGCGTCTGCGCCCGGCGGCGTGACCGTGTTGGTCTGGACCTGGTGGTCGTACTGGCGGTACACCCAGCGCTTGCTGGCGATGTTGGGGGAGGCCAGCAGTCGGAGGAGCGTCTCGCCGGGGCCGTCGGCGGGGAGCGGCAGACCGGCCAGGTCGTGACGCTGGGCCTCGTCCAGCCATGCCGGTTTTTCGCCTTGCAGACGGTACAGCGGCGGGTCGGTGAGCAGGCGCACGGGCACCTCGCCCTCAAGCCGGTCGCCGTCTCGGACGCGGGCGACGCCGTCGGCGGTGACGGCGCCTATCACGCTGCACTCGAGGTCCCACTTGTCGAAGATGGCCTTCACCTGGTCCTCACGGCCGCGGCGGGCGATGACGAGCATCCGCTCCTGGGACTCGGAGAGCATGACCTCGTATGGGGCCATGCCGGAATCGCGGCGGGGGACGCGGGAGACGTCCAGGTCGATGCCGGCGCCGCCCTTGTCAGCGGCCTCCACGCTGGCGCTGGTGAGGCCGGCGGCGCCGAGGTCCTGCATACCGACGTAGTGGTCGGTGGCGGCGAGCTCCAGGCACGCCTCGATGAGCGACTTCTCCATGAAGGGGTTGCCCACCTGCACGGTGGGGCGGAGCTCCCTCTCCTCCTCGAACGACCGGGAGGCCAGGCCGGACGCGCCGTGTATGCCGTCGCGCCCGGTGCGGGCGCCGACCAGCATGAGCGCGCTGCCCGGGACGCCGGCGGCGGCGCTTACGAGGCTGCGCCTGTCCAGGATGCCGACACACATGGCGTTGACGAGGGGGTTGCCGGAGTAGGTGGGGCCGAAGCCTATCTCGCCGCCGACGTCGGGCACGCCGATGCAGTTGCCGTAGCCGGATATGCCGGCCACGACGCCCTGGAGCAGGAAGCGGTTGCGCGGCTCGGACAGGTCGCCGAAGCGCAGCGAGTTGAGCAGGGCGATAGGGCGCGCGCCCATGGCGAAGATGTCGCGGACGATGCCACCGACGCCGGTTGCGGCGCCTTGGTACGGCTCGATCGCGGACGGGTGGTTGTGGGACTCGATCTTGAACACCACGGCGAGGCCGTCGCCAATGTCCACGGCGCCGGCGTTCTCGCTGCCCGCCCCCACCAGGACGCGCGGGCCGTCCCCGGGCAGCAGGCGGAGCAGCGGCTTGGAGTGCTTGTAGCCGCAGTGCTCGCTCCACAGCGAGCCGAACAGGCCGAGCTCGAGCTCGTTGGGGACCCTGCCGAGTCGCTCGACTATGGCCTCGTACTCCCGCTCGGACAGGGCGAGGCTGTCGAGGGCTTCGCGTGTTTCAGGGGATAGCGTCATCTGCGGCGGTCTGTCTATCCCCTGCCGGAGCCGATAGCGGCGAGGCCGGGCAGGTCGGCGACGGGGATGACCTCGCCGGTGGACTCGAAGGTGTCGATCAGGCGGCGGACGTCGTCGGGGACGGGGCGGGAGACGCGGGCGGCCTCATCGTGGTTGACATAGATGGCGACGCCGCGGGTGAGCGGTTCCTCGTCACAGCCGCGGTAGATTTCGCAGAGGGCGGTGATGCTGGAGTTGCCGACGCGCTGGATCTTCCAGCAAACGCTGAGGACATCGTCCAGGTGGGCGGCAGCGAAGAAGTCTAGGGACATCTTGACGGTGGCAAAGTCGAGGTGGCGGCGCATGGCGGGGTCGTAGATGGCGATTCCGAGGTTGCGGAAGTACTCGGCCTGTCCGATCTCGATGAAGTTGGCGTAGGCTGCGCTGTAGACGACGCCCTGCACGTCGCACTCGGCCCAGCGGACCCTGAGGGTGTGGCTGAAATTGAAGTCGTCCCTGGCCATACGGGGGACAGTATAGCAGCATGGGAAGCGGGGCGTGGGGGTGTTGGGCGCCTTACGCCGCGAGGCGGGGGCTGTACAGGTGGCCGCACTTGCGGCAGCGGTAGACGGTGTTGTCCCGCTCGCGGAGCTTTTCGAGCGCGATGACGAAGTCGGAATCGCAGCGCGGGCACAGGAGGTCCAGTTCCGTGAGCGGCAGAAAGCCGAAGCCGGGCAGCCTGCGCTCCACCAGCTCGCCGACCGGCGGCCGGTGGCCGCACTGCACGCACCTGACGTCGGTGGTGTCGGTCGTGTCGACGTCTCCGCCGCACCTTGGACATCTCTTGAGTAGGAACACCTGGAAACCTCCGCGCCATAATCGTCGTGTCGCCCTCGAACAACGTCCGGACGCCTGTAGCCCGAAAACCCGATCGCGGGCCACGCCCGCGTCTTGACGAACAAAATTATACGAAATGGCGAACAATTGTGTCAATAGCGTCCATACACGGGCGTCGGCTACAATCTGGGCAGCGGCGTCCAACGGACGGGCGCTCGCCGGAGTGGACAGGCGTACGGAGCAGCATGGCCGAGCGGGAGCGCACATACGGGGGGCTTGCCGACATGGTGAGGGAGGCCCGGCGCGGCAGGGGCATGACGCAGCGGCAGTTGTCGCTCGCCCTGGGCATGAGCCAGGGCTACGTCGGGCACCTGGAGAGCGGGCGGTTCCGGCCGACGGTGGAGACGCTGAAGGCACTGGCGACCACTCTTGGTCTGCTGTACGGCGCGCTGGCGGTGGAGGCGGGATACATCACCGCCGAGGAGTATGAGAATCCGCTGGAGGACGAGCAGCTCGCTCGGCTGCACGAGGTGAGCGACCTGACCGACGACGAATGGGAGTCGGTGCGGGATTTCGCGCGCTACGTGCGCAGCACACGGCGGGGTGCGGTTACACCCCCATCCTAACCTTCCCCCGTCGAGGGGGAAGGGACAATAGGAGACTGGCGGGTCAGTTCCGCCACCAGCGGGAACTTGGCGTCCGGGATGCCGAGCTCCGGCGCGCCGAGGCGCCAGCCGTCCGGTCCGCCGAGCAGGTAGGCGGCGAACTCCTCGGCCTGCCTTTCTGCTTTCGCCCGGTTCACCCACTGCCAGCTCTCCAGGTAGAAGCTCGTGCCCAGGTGTAACAGGTGGTGTCCCGTGGCGTGCGCCACCAGCCACCGGAACTCGGCGCGCGGCAGCCCGGGGCGGACGCCTATCACGCCGTCGATGATCACCTCTTTCAGCCTGCCGCTGAAGGGAAACTCCACCACCCGCAGCCCGAGCGCGCGGGTCAGCGCCCGTAGGTCGACCGGCGTTCGCAGGTTGTGGTCGCGCCAGGTCTGGGCGGCCATGAGTCTGCCGTGCAATTCGAACCTCCGTGCGACCTCAAAATCAATGGTTACCGAACGAGAGGTGTGACCTCAAAATTACGGTTACCAGCGGTGTTCCAGTTTAGGGGGTCTCCACGCCTCCACGCCAGGCCTTGCAGCTTCTCGATCTCCGAGTCGATCTGACGACTCAGCCACAGCGGGTTGAGCGACGCGTACAGCTTCTCGAACACCACCCGCCGAGCACCCACAAGCGCCCCACTCCCGAGCATCCGCCGGTACGGGGTCATACCCTCGTCGTGCATACGCACCACCCGATCACCCTGTCGACTCTTCCCAATGAGCCGACGCACCGGCTGGAAGAAGTTCGCCTGCAGCCGCGCCAAAGAGTACACCTGCTGCATCTGCCTGAAGGCCGCGGACGAAGAGTACCGGCTGTGCCCGGTCAGCCGACGCACCACCGCGCCGTTCTTCTGCTCGACGTGCGCGCTGTCGTTCTTACGGTACGGCCTGCTCCTTGTGAACGTGATGCCGTTGTTCTCGCAGTAGGCGTACAGACCGCGGTTGATGAACTCAGAGCCGTTGTCCGAGTCCAGCCCCAGCAGAGGCACAGGCAACCTCCCCCGCATCCTGCGTATCGCCGCACCCACACGCTCCTGAGTCTTACCCCACACAACGTCCATGTCCACCCATCCCGTAGCTACGTCCACCGCCGTCACGGTCCACAGGTAGAACCCCTCCGTCGTCGCTCCGCAGTGCGCAACCGTGTCCACCTCCACGAAGCCGGGCCGGGCGTCGTCCCACTCCCAGTAGGTCCGCACCGGGATGCGGTTCCGAAGCAGAGTCCCTGCCTTGGTAAGGCTGGTCGCTCTCTTCCTCACCGGCGCCTGGTGCGCAGCCAGCAACCGCTCAAGCGTCGCCGCGCTTGCCCGCCCGAGCCTGGTCTCAATCCAACAGTCCAACTCCAGTTCGCCGAACTCGGCCAGCCGCGACGCCAGCTCCCCCACGAACGGGTGCAGCCTTCTGGCGCCTATCCCGCCCGCCGCCTCGTGCACCACCCGGACCGCCTCGGCCACCTCCGGACCGTACTCGACCGGTCTGCCCACGCGCCCTCCCTTACCTTCTCGCCTCCGACCCGACAGGGCTCGTATCGCCGACTTCCTGTGATAGCCGGTCACGGCTTCCACCTCGTCCAGTATCTTTCCCTTCTCCTTCTTACCCGCCTTCAGGTACCTATCCATCTGCCGCTCCAGGTACTCTCGGACGCTCTTTTGGTTCACGGTTACCTCCAGCTTTTGGGTAACCGTAATTTTGAGGTACATTCTCCACTTCGGTAACCATAATTTTGATGTCATGCGCCTCTTCTTCCATAAAGAACTGATGTGCTATTATGATGGCAAGCGCCGATGGCGCTGTCAAGCGCGAGGCGGCCGGCAGCGCATGCGGGAGAAGTCGCCAAGCCAAACGGATGGGCGGTCTATGGGCAGAAGAACAGCGACCGCCGCGTTACTCCGGCCACCCATGGCAGCGCGCGCGGATGCGCGGGCAGGACCCATTCCACGTCCTTCGAGGCGTCCGTGATGACGATGCGCGTAGCGTCCCCGGCTTTCGTGGTCAGGGCGCCGTCCCGGTAGTAACCAAGCAGGTACTCCGTGCACCGGTCTATCGTCCACCATAGGGACAGTATGCCCGCGGCGTCCTCTCTGGAGATGTCTGCCGTATCGTAGATCACGTAGAAGGCTCCCTCGTTCTGTCTCGTTATCTCGGTGTGCTTATCGAGGTCGATGGTGCCAAAGCGGAACACCATCTCCCCCTGCTCCCCGACCGCGGGACCGCTCCAGCGGAGTTGAACCTTTATGCGGACCCTGGAGAGCGTCCGGGTAGTCCTCGCCTCGGCCCACTCGCCGAATCCGGCGTAGAACTCCTCGACGGAGAGGCCGAATGCGTCCTTGAAGGCGCGTTTCCACGGGCGGTCGTACAGGAGCCTCCAGAATTCAACGTACGCACGCTCTCGCTCGGCGACCTCCTCGATCAGGTAGGTAGCCGCGAGGTCTCCGAGATCGTAGCCGCATTTCGTGTCGTGGAAGTCGCGGTAGCTCTCCGCGCCGCGCAGCATCGACGCGAGGTCGCCTATCGACTCGGGTTCCAGCAGGCGCTCCGTCTCCAGGCAACCCCGCGGCGCGTCGTCTTCGGCGAGGAGAGGGCGGATGGCGGGGCTGGTCGTCCCGTACAGGTGCTCGGCGTACACGGCGGTGCCTTCCACCAACCAGTGAGGTTCGGCCGCGTTCGGGTATCCAGAAGCCGTCTCGCCGTTCGGCAGCGGCCTGAACCCAGAGGCGCTCTGGGCCTGCAGGACGTGGAAATACTCGTGGGCGATGGGTCCCACCGGCGCGCGCTCCGGCCACCAAGTCGAGTACGCTATGACAATCAGGGCTCCCCCGCGAATCGTGGAGTCGGCCCAGGCGCGAGCGTCGGGAATCAGCCCGGCACGGACACTATCGAGGTCGTCTCCGGTCAGGCTCCGATACGCGCCCTCCATGGCGTCGAAGTCCGTGGCCACAAGCACTGTGAAGCCTGTCGCTTCGACCCCGTACCTGTCGGCGAAGAAGCCGCGCGTACGCTCCATCTCCTCGCGGAGTACGGCCCTGTGCTCGTCGGGGATGTCTCCCACGAACACCCACCTCGGCGGGGCCGACGACGCCACGGGTATGGGTGTTGGGGTTGGCGTGTTCGTGGGAGTCGCGGTCGGGATGGGCGTGTTCGTGGGAGTCGGCGCTTGGGTCGGCGTGGGCATGGGGGTGAACGTCGCCGTGGCCGCGGGGGTTGGGGTGAAGGTCGGGGTAGGCGTGAAGGCCGCGGTTGCGGTGGGCGTGAGCGTCGGCGTCGGCGAAGGAGTCGGTGTCTTGGTAGGCGCGGACGTTGGTGTTGGAGTCAGTGTCGCGGTGACGGTTGGCGTCCGGGTCGGTGTAGACGTGGGCGTCGGCATGGGCGTCCGTGTGGCCGTGGGCTCTGGTGTGTTGGTCGGTGTCGGCGTGAGGGTTGGCGTCGGCATGGGCGTCGCGGTGGCCGTGGGTGCGGGCACTGGGGAGAGCGTGGGGACGATCTGGGCCACCGCGGGCGGCTCGTCGGCATGGTCGCCCGAACACGCGGCCAGGAGCGCGGCGGCGAGCACGAACAAGCAGACGGACGCGAGCGTTGTCCTCATGGAGGCTTCTCCTCTCGGTGAGGCGGCGAATGGGCTTCCCCAACGTATTCTCTTTGGCCAGTAATGTTCATATGTAGTGGCAGGCGCCGATGGCGCTGTCAGGCGCGAGGCGGTCGACAGCGCATGCGGCAGAAGTCGTCAAACCAAACGGATGGACGGCGGCCTACGGGCAGTTGCAGCCGTAGCACACGCCCGTGTACGGCAGCACGCTCGGGTTCACGGGAATGGTCCAATCCGTGCCACCCTGTTCTCCGGTGAGTTCGACCCATGTGGCCTCGTCGCGGTTCGAGGTAAAGCCCCCGTCCTTGTAGTAGCCGAGCAGGTGGTTCGTGCACCCGTCGTCCTCCTGCCACCACAGGGCGAGGACGCCCCGTCCCGTAGCGCCTTCGGGGTAGTCCACGCGGAGCGTGCCACCGTCCGCGGACACGCTACTCGTCCTGAGAACCAGGTTGATAGGGGTACCCGTCCACGTACCGTTGTCCTCCTCCAGGCCGAGACCCACTACGCCCTTTCTGGCCGGGGGTTGCTTGGGCCAGCGAACCCGAACCTCGAACTTCGTCATGATGGGCACGGGGGAGTCCTGCGAGTTGAACCACTCGCCGAAGTCTTCATAGAAGTCCTCGACCGAGACGCCGAACGCGGCATGGAAGGCGTGCCGCCAATTCCGTCGCTCCCGCGCGAGCCGCCAGAAGTCCGCGTACGAGCCGTCCTCCTTCGCTACCTCTTCGACCGCGTAGCGCGTGGCCAGAAAGCCCAGGGGATACCCGAAGGACCACTCCTCGCAGGCATCCCTGTCTTCAACGAGTTCAAGCGCGGCGGCCGGGTCATCCAGAATGGGGTTCGTCGTGCGGCTCCAGGCCAGGTCTTCGTATGGCGTGTAGCGCTGGCCCAGAAACGCGCGGCGTCCGGGCCTGGTCGGGGTCGAGTACCGGAAGTCGGCATAGGAGGCCGCTCCCTCCACCAGCCACGCCGGGAAGGCGCTGGAAGAGAGGCTCCAGGCCACCTCGCCGTCGTCATCACCCAGCGTCTCGAACCCCGCGACGTACTGCCCCTGCAACACGTGGAAGTACTCGTGGGCGACGATGCTCACGAGGGAATCGAGCCTGCGGTCCGAGACGCTCCCGCCATACATCAGCCCTACCACGGCCCCGCCCGTGCCCGTGGACGTGACCCAGCCGTGATCCCAGAAATTGTTCGGGCTGTAAGCCGCCGAAATGCTGTGGCCGGTCAGGTCGTAGTAGGCCGCGCGGGACGAACCATAGTCCGTGCCGACAAACACCGTGAATCCGGTTGCCTCCGAACCGTATTGGGCGGCGAAGAAGGTACGGACCTGCTCCATCTCATCCCGGAGTGCGGCCTTGTGCTCGTCGGGGATGTCGCCGGCGAACACCCACGTCGGTGGAGGCGACGACACCACGGGCGTTGGGGTCGGCGTGTTCGTGGGCGTCGCGGTTGGGATGGGCGTGTTCGTGGGAGTCGGCGCTTGAGTTGGTACGGGCGTGGGAGTCGGCGCCTGGGTTGGTACGGGCGTGGGGGTGAACGTCGCCGTGGCCGCGGGGGTTGGGGTGAAGGTCGGGGTGGGCGCGAAGGTCGCGGTTGCGGTGGGCGTGAACGTCGGCGTCGGCGAAGGAGTCGGCGTCTCGGTAGGCGTGGACGTTGGTGTTGGAGTCAGTATAGCGGTGGCGGTTGGCGTCCGGGTCGGCGCAGCCGTGGCCGCAGGCATGGGCGTCCACGTGGCCGTGGGTTCCGGCGTCTCGGTCGGCACCGGCGTAGGGACTGTTTTGGGCGTCGGCGTCGGCATCGGCGTTTCGGTGGCCGTGGGTACGGGCACTGGGGTGAGCGTGGGGACGACCTGGGCCACAACGGGTGGCTCGTCGGCCCGGTCGCCTGAGCACGCGGCCAGGAGCGCGGCGGCGAGCACGAACAGGCAGACGGACGCGAGCGTTGTCCTCATGGAGGTTTCTCCTATCGGTGAGGCCGCGGAAGGGCCTCACCAAATATACTCTCTCTGGCCGGTAACGTGTATAGGCCCCGGCGCTCGGTATGTCGCCGCCGCTCAGTTGCTGTAGCCGGAGGGTCGGGGCGGGCGGGCCTGCACGCTTTCGGTGATGCGCTCCAGAAGGTATGCGAAGTCGTGGTATGCGTCAAGATGGCCCAGGTCGGACCGCAGGACGCCCAGGTGCTCGCTCAGCCTGTCGAGGTCGTCGCGTATCGCGTAGTGGGCGTCGACCGGGGCTTGCGGCAGCGCGCCGTAGCGGTCGGCCGCGAGGCCGACTATGGCGGCCAGGCGCAGCATCGGGTCGGCGCCGTATCCGAAGGGGACATCCGCCCTGCCCGTCACTTCCGCGCGCTGGCTGCGGGACTGCTGGGTGTCGGGCACGATCCAGCGCAGCTCGACTCGGCCCAGGTCCACCTTCTCGCCGTGGGCCAACCGCGCGTCGCTGCGCAGCTCCAGTTCGTACAGGACCGTGGTAGCCGCGCCGGAGTAGATCTCCGCGAACTCCTTGCGATCCTCGGCGAAGGTCTCGTCGGGCGTGACACGGTTCTCGTAGCCGACGATGCGCCACGAGTACACCAGGGCGGGGTCCCAGGTGACCTGGGCGCGGGTCTGGTCGGCGAACGGCGTGGACAGGGCCAGCCAGTTTTCGCGGCTGAAGGTGGCGCGCGCCTGGTCGACGGTGTCCAGGTAGCGGTACCAGCCGTTGCCGTGCTGGGCGAGCTGCTCCAGCAGGTAGTCGTTGTAGTTCTCGATGCCCACGCCGATGGTTATGAGCCGCAGCGGGTTGGCGGCGTCGCGGTCGTAGGCCGACTCCAGGATGCCGAACGGATCGGTGGCGTCCACGTTGGCTACGCCGTCGGACATGAGGATGACGTAGTTGTAGGCGTCGGGGCGTTCGCGACGGGCCTGGTCGGCCAGGCGCACGCCCTCGTCCAGTCCCGCCTGCACGTTGGTGCTCTCGCGGGGCATCAGGTTGGCTATCGACGCCGAGACGCCGCCGAAGTCCGGGCTGACGTGCGGCACCGTGAGATGGCCCACCACGTCCGTAGTGAAGTGGACGACCGCTATGCGGTCCTGCGGGCGCAAGCTCCGGTGTATGGCCTCCGCGGCGGCGCGCGCGATGGCGACGCGGTTGCCGTCCGCCATAGACCCGGAGGCGTCCAGCACGAGCGTCACGTTGAGCGGCCTGTCGTCTGGCAGGTGCGGCGCCTGGAACCCGATGCGCGCGAGCAGCTTGCCGGGGTCCAACGGGTGCTCCACCAGGTCGGTCTCCACACCGAATCCCCACTCGTCCGGCGGGGGCGCGTAGCCGTAGTCGAAGGCGTTTATCCACTCCTCGGCCCTGACCGAGTCCGGCTCCACGCCGTAGCCCGCGTCCGCCCAGTTGAGCGCCAGAAAGTAGGATGTGCGGTCCACGTCCAGGCTGAAGGTGGACACGGCGGCCTCGGAGGCGAGCACAGCGGGCTGCCGCGCGAAGTCCGCGAAGGTGGTGGCGTCGGGCTGCCGGGGCGCCCGTTCGGCGACTGCCTGCGCCGCTGCGGGATCCGGCGTCCCATACGGCTGCGGGGGAGCGGCAGACTGCGCGGAGGGCGCGACGGGGGCGGCCGTGGCCCGGGGCGCGGGCATGGCAGTGGGCGCGGGCATGGCGGTGGGTTGCGGGGCGGGGGTAGGGAGTACCCTCCGGGCTGCGGCCGCGGGAGCGGCGGGCGCTTCAGCAGGAATGGGGACAGGGGCGACCGTTGGTGCGGGGAGAGCGGCCGCAGCCGGGGCGGCCGTAGGCGCGGGTGCGGCGGGGCGTGGGGTAGCGGCCATTGCAATAACAGTGGACGCGGGCGCGGGCTGCGCCCTGCGGGCCGTCGCGGACTCCGGGGCCTCGCCTATCAATATGGACGCGGGTTCTTGATCGAATGGAAGCACGTATATCAACACAAACACAAGCACCACCGCGACCGCCGCCGTTCCCACCGCCCCGGTCAGAATTCTCCACATGTGGGTTCCATACCCACGGGGCCGGCTCGGTTCCAAGCGACGCTCCAGGCGCGCCCAGGTGTCCGCGGGGGCTTCGAGCTCGCGGGAGCGCCTGGCGAAGTAGCCTCTGAGCGTGTATTCCATTTCGCGGTCGAACGAATCGTTGGTGCTCATCGCCGCCCCTCCATGTCGCAAGTCTGCGTGAGTTCTTCTCTGAGGCGGCTGAGCGCGCGGCTCAGCCTGGACTTCACTGTGCCCTCCCGCACTCCGAGCGCTGCCGCGACCTCGCTTACGGACAGCTCCGCGAAGTAGCGTAGGACCACCACCTGGTGGTGCCGCGGGCTGAGGCGGCCGAGCGCGGCCTGGACCTCGTCGCGCCGCTCGGCGGACATCGCCGACTCCAGGACGTCGGCTGGGCCGGTGACGCGCTCGGCGTCATCCAGCGGTGCGGTAGGCGCCCTGTTTCTCCTGCGGCTGGATACGATGCGGTTGACCAGGATGCGGACGATCCAGGGCTTGAACGGGCGGTCACGCTGGAAGCGGCTTATGCCGCGCCACGCGGAAAGGAACGCCTCCTGTACGTGCTCCTCGGCGACTGACCTGTCGCCAGTCATTAGCACCGCCGTGCCGTAGAGCGTGTTCTGGTGTTGCTCGACCAAGTGCCGGAAGGCGTCCGGGGAGCCTTCCTGGCAGAGCCGTATGGCCTCGGCTTCGGTCATAGCCCGCCTCCAGCCGGATGTTTGAGAGTCCTCTCACAAGATAATACGCAAGTGGCGGGGGAAAGGTTCCATCGGGGAAAGTCGCAGATGGCCCATACCCTACCACCCCTAGATTCCTCGGCTACGCTCGGAATGGAACGTTGTCAGAAGGGCGAGGGAAGAGGGGCGCGCCTACTGGATGGGGAGCGGCGGCTGGAGCCACTTGGGGGTCTGGTTGACGCGGACGTCGACGACCCACTTGACCCACTCGAAGCCCCGCTTGTCGGGCGCGACGAGACGCAGGGGAAAGCCGTGGCCGTGGGAGAGCGTCTCGCCACCCACGTGGGAGGCGAGCATGTAGCCGGCGGCCTCGGCCATGGAGAAGCGGCGGTAGTAGCCGGTGACGGAGGTGAAGGTGACGCTGGACGCGGCGTCCGTTGGGCCGGCACGCGCCAACAGGTCGGCGACGGCGACGCCGCTCCAGACCTGGGTGGAGTACCAGCCGCCGGTGCAGTCGATGGTGGCGGTAGTCTCGGCGTCCGCGGCGGACAGCTCATCGTAGCCGAGGGAGAGCTCGCGCTCGACCGCGCCGCCCACGGTAAGCCGCCACGCGGCGGGGTCCACGCGAGCGGGGCGGTCGTTGAGCCAGGACGTGAGCGGGAAAGCGTTGCCGGAGAAGCTGGTCGCCTCGTGGGAGCCGGTGAACCTGCGCCGCGCCCCGCTGAGGCTGGCGGCCTTGGCGCTGAGCTCGCCCGCCTGCCACGCGGCGGTGGCTGCTACGGCGAGGGCGGCGAGCCTGAGGAAGGTGCGGCGGTCGGCCCAGAACCCGATGGGGAAGCCACGGGTGTGGTAGAGGGCGTGCCAGACCAGCAGAGGGATGAGCGCCGCGCCGACGTAGATGTGCCAGCTTACGCCGCTGAACCACGCCCAGCCGAAGGGGCCAACGAACGACCAGGCGAAGCCGAGCGCGAGCGTGACGGCGAGCAGCGCCATGAGCACGACGGAAGCGGTGCGGGGCGCGGCGGCCCTCTTCCAGCGCAGCGAGAACAGGACGTTCGCGCCCTTCCAGGCCAGGATGACGACGATGCCGTAGCCGCTGATGCGGTGCGCGACGATGAAGTACCACTCGCGCGGCGAGCTGGACACCAGGCCGAAGAAGCCGCTGACCAGCTCGGCGGCGATGAGTACCAGCAGCAGGGTGTTGGCCCACGGGAACTTCATGGTGGGACGCCTGTTTTTGCACCCTCACCCTACCCCTATCCCTTGCTGGGAGAAGGGGACCGGTGGTGGCGATTTAGTCGTCGTAGGCGTAGCTGTAGGCGGCGCCGACCACGCGGCCACCGTCCACTATCAGGTACTCGCGCTCGAGGGACTCCCCGGCGAAGAGGCGCTCCAGGCAGTCGCGGATGCCGTCGGAGTAGCGCTTCTGAGCCTCGAGGCTGGTGCCGGACACGTGGGGCGTCAGGGCGTGGTTGGGCATGGAGCGCCAGGGATGGTCGGACGGCGCGGGCTGGGGGAACCAGACGTCTCCGGCGTAGCCCGCCAGGTGTCCCTCCTCCATCACCTCGACCAGGTCGTTCGTCTCCACGATAGCTCCGCGGGCGGTGTTGATGAGATAGGCGCCCTTCTTCATGCTGAGCAGCCGCTCCTTGTCGAACAGGCCCCGCGTCTGCGGCGTGAGCGAAATGTGGATTGTGACCACGTCGCAGGTGCGAAGCAGCGGGTCCAGCCGCATGTAGCGCGCGCCCAGGGCGGCCTCGTCCACTGTGCTCAGGTGCATGAGGTCGTAGTAGTACATGGTGACGTCGAACGGCTTGAGCCGCGCCGCCACGCGCTGTCCGATGCGGCCCATGCCGACGATGCCGACGGTCTTGTCCTCGAGGTCGTGGGAGCGGGCGGCTATCTTCCCGATGTCCCAGCCGCCGGAGACCACCTCATCGTAGGAGGGGAAGTAGTTGCGCACGAGGGTGAGTATCTGCATGACGGCGTGCTCGGCGACGCTGACGACGTTGCTGCCGGTGATCTCGGCGACGGTGATGTTGCGCTCGGCGGCGACGGCGAGGTCCACGTGGTCGGAGCCGACGCCCGCGGTAAGGACGGCCTGCAGCCCGGGGGCCTTGTCCATCTTCTCCTTCGTGACGTATGTGGGCCAGAAGGGCGTGGTGATGATCACGTTGGTGTCGGGCAGATGGCTGTCCAGTTCCTCGCCCGGATCGGTGATGGCCACCAGCTCGTGGCCGGCGCCCTCCACCATCTCGCGCAGGCCCAGGGCGTTTTCGGCACAGCCCAACAGCTCGGGCGTGCTCTCCGCGGCGGGGCCACCAGGGTACAGTACGGCGACGATCTTCATGGCGCTCTCCTTCTTGTGCGTCTGTGTGCTCTTCGGCGCGGGTTCGCCTTATAGCGTGTCGGAAACGAGGTAAACCGTGGTTAGCGGCTCACCGTCCAGGAGTATCGGGTAGGCGTTCAGCACGGTGTCGTCAAAGAAGGCCACCGGAAACTCCTGTGTAACGGCCTGGGTGAAAACGTTGCGGTGCTGCGGAAGTATCTCGAACTCGACCGGCTTCATGTACTCGTAGCCCTCGTGCAAGAAAGAGAGCGTGTGGATGCCCTCGGCGGCGTACACCATCACGAACAGCGTCATGCGATGGCGCTTCACGCCCGCGTGCCCCGGATGGGTCGGGATTACGGCGACGTGGTTGCGGACGTTCAGCAGGTCGAATCCACCGTTTCCGGGTCGGTACTCGTCGGCGAAGACCGCAAACAGGCAGCGCGGCTCGATGGAGTCCATGGGCGCGCACGCTCACTGCCCCGGCACGACCGGCAGCACCACGTGGGAGGGCCGGTTGGCGTCGTGGTAGACGGTGTTGCGGGCAACCTCGGTGCGCCTGCTGAGGCCCAGCGGCTCGCCGGTATTGGGGTTCACGTCCAGCCGGGGGAAGTTGCTGCTGGCCACGTCCACGCGGATGCGATGCCCCTTGGCGAACAGGTTGCTGGTGGGGTACAGCTCGATGGTGAACTCGTACACTTCGCCCGGCTCCATCATCTCGGCCCGCTCGAACGAGTCCCGGTAGCGGGCGCGAATGACGCCGTCGGTGATGTTCATATCGAAGCCATGAGGGTAGTCGGGGCTGGGCGGGTACACGTCCACGAGCTTGGCGGTGAAGTCGGTGTCGACGCACGACGACGACGCCCAGAGCCTGGCGACGACCGGCCCGGTGACCTCGACGTCATGCTCCAGCGGCGGCGTCTGGAACGTGAGCACGTCGTGGCGCGAGGCGAGCGGCAGGTAAGGCTCGCGGGAGCCGTAGAAGCGGGGGCCTTCCTGCTGGTGGAAGGCGCCTCCCTCCATGATGTCGGCGCCGGAGGAGATGTTGCCGCCGATTGTGGGCACAGGGTTGTTGGGGTCGAACAGGTACTCGCTGGGCCGCGCCCCCGCGCGAGGCGCCTGGTTCGACAGCCCGCCGCCGGAGTGCAGGTAGAACGCGGTGTCGCTGGCGCGGGCGAGCGGCCAGTCCTGCTCGTCGCGCCAGCGGCCGCCGTGGTTGAGCCGGCCGTCGGCGTTCTTTCGGCCATCGCCTCCGCCCATCACGAACAGCCGGACCGCCGAGTCGCGCTCGACGCCGTTGTCCATGTCCTTGAGCCAGCGGTCGAACCAGCGCAGCCGCATGTGATTGTAGTCGTCGGCCAAGCTGCCGGAAACGACAGAGAGAGGGCCGAAATCCACGTCGCCGGAGTAGCTCACGTCGTGCGCGCCGTGGGTCCACGGTCCCAGCACCATGCGGATGGGGCCGTTCTTGATGGGAGCCAGGCCGGTGTAGTTGCGGGTGGTGGTGCGCGTGTAAGGGTCGTACCAGCTACCCAGGTGAAGCTGAGGGATGTCGGCGTACTGGTCGAAGTAGAGCTCGTTGCAGATGCCTATCTGCTGCCAGTACTCCCCGAAGTCCGCCTGGGTCCACATGTCGAAGACGTAGTCCTCGTAGTCGGGCGCCCAGCGCAGCGGCGACTGGCCCTTCTTCCACGGCATACGCTGGAACCACTCGCGCAGGTCCTCGGCCTCCAGCGCGGCCTTGACCGTGGGGTCGGACAGCGCCTCCTTGCTGTTGCGGGCGTGGGTGAAGGCCCAGCAGACCTGGCGCAGCTCCAGTGTGCCGCTGTTGCGACAGGAGTTGTCGTAGGCATTGGTGAATCCGCCGCAGTCCATGAAGGTGCAGGCGAGGTTGGGCGGGTTGGTGGCGGCCATCGCGGCCTGGGTGTGCGCGCCGTAGGATATGCCGAACGTGCCGACGCGGCCGTTGGACCAGGGCTGGTTGCCGATCCATTCCAGGGTGTCGTAGCCGTCCTGGGGGTCGTTGAGGTACTTGACGAACGAGCCTTCGGACTTGAACCTGCCGCGGTTGTCCTGGAAGATGACGACGTAGCCGCGGCTGCCGAAGTACCGCGCCTCGGCGCGATTGCGCTGGGCTTCCTTGTTGTACGGCGTCCGCTGCATGACGGCGGGCCAGCGTCCCTCGACGGGCTTGCCGTTCCTGGCGGGAAAGTAGAGGTCGGTGGCAAGGCGCACGCCGTCCCGCAGCGTGACCATGACGTCGCTTTGCAGGTGGACTTCGTACTCGGGCTGGGACTGCTGCGTCATCTGCGCGGCCCTCCGGACTGTTGGTGTGTGACGGTCATCGGACTGCCCGGCGACTGGCGCTGCGATTATATTTGCGGCGGGCGGCGGGCGTCAACAACTGAGTGGCTAGTGGTGAGTGGTTAGTAGCCGAAGTCCCATGGCTGGATCACCTGCCACTGGCAGTCCCGCGCCGCATGGGGCTGACGCTATAATTGAAGGAAGTACATGCGACAACAGTCCTCCAACACGACGCGACTCTATCCGATAAAGCACGTTCCGATCTCACGCGGTGAGATTGAGAATAGGGGTGCACGTCGCAAGCTGTGGGTGACTTTGGGAGAAGACGGAACTCAGTGGCTTTTGAAGTTCCCAAGGCCGAACACTGGCGAGCACTGGGCCGAGAAGGTCGCGTCGGAGATCGGGCGGTTGTTCGAAATCAATACCGCGCGCGTCGAATTGGCAAGGGCGGGTGGCGAGTTGGCAACCATCTGCAGATCGTTTCTGGGCGATGACGATAATGATTCTTCGATCGCGTGGTTGCACGGATCCGAATTATTGGACTTTACAACTCCAGACTATGACGTCAATCTGGTCAGACCCAATCGCTTTCATAACGTTAAGACGATTGTCGGAGCCATCTGGGAGGGTGAGAAGATATTTGACTTTGGCCTAGAGAACGGCACGAGCGATATGGACATTGAACTGGCATCATACGCTTTACTGGACGCGCTGATTGGCAATACAGACAGGCACCACGACAATTGGATGGTGGTGTTTGTCCTGGGCGCAGGCAACAGTTGGGTGAACGTCGCGCCATCGTATGACCATGCCTCCTCCCTTGGACGGGAGTTGACAGATACCCGCCGTGAGCAGATATTGTCCACTGACGGAGTGCTGGACTATCTCCGGAGAGGAAGAGGTGGAGTGTTTCGAGCAGCCACGGATGTACACGCGCCATCACCGCTTACGCTGGCTCGACTGCTCTGCAGGTGGCGACCGGAACTTGCCTCTGACTGGCGAGAGCAATTGAATTCGGTATCGGACTCAGCCGTTCGGTCGGTGATCGAAAGAGTACCACCTGAGTTTGCTTCCGAAATGGCTAAGCAGTTTGCGTACCAAGTAGTTGTGACGAGCAGAGTCGAACTCTTGCGGAGTATCAAATGAACACGCTGTACATGGCATGGCAGAGTCCACGCGACCGACGATGGTTCCCGGTGGGCAGACTTCTGCGACACGAAACCGAGCCTGCCGGATACGAATTTGCTTATCTGCAGGGCGCCGAAAAGGCCAAGCAGGAAGCAGGGTTCTTCATGGCACCTGGCTTCGCGGACTTCGACCGAGTGTATACAGCTCCCATGATTTTTGCGGTCTTCCGTAACCGGATCATGCATCAAGGTCGCCCCGACCGGCCTGAGTACCTCGCCATGCTCGGCATTGATCCCGATAGTTGGGACGTGGTAACAGAGCTTTCGCTTTCAGGCGGCCGCGTTCGATCGGACAGCTTCGAGACTTTCCCAGCGATTACGCCTGACGAGTCGGGGCACTTCGCTACGCGATTCATCCTACACGGGCTGCGACATACGAATAACCACTCAATTGAGCGCTCGGAATCGCTTGAAGAGGGGGAGATGCTCGAACTCGCATTCGAGTTAAATAACCCCGCGACTACGCACGCCATCACAGTGAAAACGCGTGACCACTACGTGTTGGGCTGGCTGCCGCGCTACCTGGTCGACGGAATGCACAACGATCACGCCTGGATGGTGACAGAGGTCATGGCAACCGTGGCTCAGGTGAATCGCGACGCCCCGTTGAGTCACAGGCTGCTGGTGGACTTCAGTGGGAGGCTGCCGCCGGGGTTCAGTCCCATGCGGGATCTACCGGAGTACCAACCCATCGCTGCCGTAGACGCGCCAATAACTGTGCGCTAGTACCACGTCGGCTGGTACTCCCCCCACTCTTCGCGCAGCACGCCCATCATCTCGCCGAGCGTGGCGTAGGCCCTGACCGCCTCGAGGATGTAGGGCATGAGATTTGCGTCCCCCAAGGCGGCGTCGCGGAGGCGGCGCAGCGCGACCGCCGCGGCCTCCGCGTCCCGATCCCGGCGCACGCGGTTCAGCCGCTCCAGGTGGCGGCGCTCGCCCTCCTCGTCCACGCGCAGCAACGGAATGTCCAGAGCCTCGTCGCCGGTGAACTCGTTGACGCCGACCACCACCCGCTCGTTGCGCTCGAGCTCGCGCTGGAAGTCGGACGCCGCGTCCGCTATCTCGCGCACGAAGAATCCGTCGTCCACCGCTGCCCTCACGCCGCCGGCCTCGTCGATGCGCCGGAAGTAGTCGTAGGCGCCCTCTTCCAGGCGGTCGGTGAGCCACTCTAGGTAGTGGCTGCCGCCGAGCGGGTCCACGGTGTCGGTGACGCCGGTCTCGTGCGCGATTATCTGCTGGGTGCGCAGCGCGAGGCGGGCCGCGTCCTGGCTGGGGAGCGCCCATGCCTCGTCCATCGAGTTGGTGTGCAGTGACTGTGTGCCGCTCAGCACGGCCGCCAGCGCCTGGATGGCCACCCTGACCACGTTGTTCTCCGGCTGCTCGGCGGTGAGCGTCGCGCCCGCCGTCTGCGCGTGCGTGCGCAGCCACCAGGAGCGTTCCTTGTTCGCGCCGAAGCGCTCGCGCATCTCGCGCGCCCATATCCGGCGGGCCGCCCTGAACTTGGCGATCTCCTCGAAGAAGTCCTGGTGGACGTTGAAGAAGAAGCTGAGGCGCGGGGCGAAGTCGTCCACGTCCATGCCGCGCTCCACGCACGCCCGGACGTACTCGAATCCGTCGGCGAGCGTGAACGCCAGCTCCTGCACGGCGGTGGAGCCGGCCTCCCGTATGTGGTAGCCGCTGATGCTGATGGGGTTCCAGCGGGGCAGATGTTTCGAGGCGTATTCGATGGTGTCAACCACAAGACGCATGGAGGGCTCCACCGGGAAGATGTACTCGTTCTGCGCGGTGTACTCCTTGAGGATGTCGTTTTGGATGGTGCCGCCGAGGGCGGCGGCGGGGATGCCGCGCTTTTCGGCCGCGGCGATGTACATGGCCCAGATGATGGCCGCGGGGGCGTTGATGGTCATGGAGGTTGTCACGCGGTCCATGGGTATGCCGTCGAAGAGAATCTCCATGTCTGCGAGAGAGGAGACGGCCACGCCGCACTTGCCGAACTCGCCCATCGCGGGAGGGTCGTCGGTGTCATACCCGTACAGCGTGGGCATGTCGAAGGCGACGCTCAGGCCGGACTGGCCCTGCTCGAGCAGAAACTTGAACCGCTCGTTGGTGTCCTCGGCGGTACCGAACCCGGCGAACATGCGCATGGTCCACAGCCTGCCGCGGTAGCCGGTGGCGTGCACGCCGCGCAGGAACGGATAGCGGCCCGGCACGTCCGCATCGCCCGCCCCGGTCTCGCGGCTGCCGGCCGTGTAGGCGCGGTCGATGGGGATGCCCGATACGGTTGCGAAACGCTCCTTGCGCTCCGCGTGCGGCGCGGCGGGAGAGGCCGCACTCTCAGGGTTATTGGCATCACCGGCCATTGGGAACGCTCCTCGCTTGGTCTGGAAAGGCGGTCTGGCGCTATTCTACCACGAGGCCGCGCAGGTCCGATGCCCTGTCACCAGCCGGCGGGCTTGGTTATGACACCCACGTCGTCCGTTAGTGTGTCGGGGAACTGGCTGCGCCGCAGGTGGCTCCTCCAAAGGCGCTTGACGTAAGTGGCGGCGCCCTGCAATACCCTTGGGCTGACGTTCTTCGAGTCCGGATTCACCAGAACCACCCGCAGCCCCAGGCCGTCCCGGATGTACCGCATTGCGCCCGCGAAGTCGGCGTCATTCGACACGACGACCGCCTGCTCGTACTCCCCGTTGAAGCCGTCCACGAGCAGTTGCGTTGCGAGATTCACGTCCGATCCCTTCTCCTCGGTGTCCCTGATCAAGACGTGCGTCGGCTGTCCTGGCGTCGGATTAGCCAATGGGCGACGACGTACACCAGTGCGGAACGCGCCGAAGTGGGCTTCGTAGCCGGGCAGGGTTGCGAGCGCTCTTAGATACGCCTGCTGCCTCTGACGTTGGGAGGGATTGCCGGGGCGCGTATCGAGACGCGCCGTGAAGTAAGAGACACGATGGATCGTATCCTGTGGGAAGAGTGTCTCGGCCAGCTTGCGGAGGTCGAGCCATCTGAAAGGGGTGTCTTTGAGAGCGCGATAGTAGAGGTTGAAGCCGTCTATGTAGACGTTGGTAAGCAATCGTGCTCCCTTTACAAAGACAGAGACCGCCGCATGGGGCGGTCTCGACCCTACCGCCGAAGAGATAGGGGGGGTATCACCTACGCTACCACAATGTACCAGTTGTCGTCAATCGAATTACACCGTCGCGGCGCTAGCGTGGCGACCATGTGGCCAGGATGCCGTCGGCCAGGGTTTGCGCGGTGGACGCCGGCTCGACCGACAGCACCAGCACCCTCGGGGTCTCCCGGGGCGACAGCGACGCCGACACGCCCACGTTTCCTACGACACCGCCCGCGAACACGATGGCGCGAGAGTCGGGCGACCATACGCGGTGGGAGTAGGCGAACTGGTCGAAGAAGATCAACAGGCTCATCTGGTCCCGTGTGGGAATGAAGTCCACCAGCGGCCAGCGTTGGCCGGAGGCGACGTCCAGGACGTTCCAGCGTAGGCCTTCCCCGTCCTCCGCGAAGGTCACGTAGGCGATCATCCGGCCGTTCGGCGACCAGAAGAAGGCCACCACTATTTCGTCGATCTCGACGTCGCGCCGCTCTCCCTCCGGCGAGATTAGCCGCACTCCTCGGTACACGAACCCCCCGGTCGCCGGGGAGGGCTGCCCGGAGTGGGCGACCGCCAGGGTGTCGCCATCGGGCGACCACAGGAACGCGGTCACTCCCCGCGTCTCGTCCAGCGGTGTGCGCCGCCCCTGGGTCGGATCGTCGAGGTACAGCGTCCCTGCCCCGTCCGGGGTCTCGGACACGTAGGCCACGCTCCTGCTGCCGGGCCGCCAGGCCGGTACGCGGTAGCCCGCGGCCAGGATGTCCAGGCTGTCGACGGCCGGGGCGTCGCTTGCGGTCACCGAGTGGTGCCCCAGGCCCGCGTGGACCAGCATGTCGGTCGAGTTCGCCGACCAGGAGGCGTAGAGCGGGGCGCCGGCGAGAAGATGCTTGGCCTCTTCATCGTCCTGCGGGTCGTCCAGCAGCAGCGACAGGCCCATGGGCGTGTTGGCCATGATGCCCAGCCACCGGCTGTCGGGTGACCACAGCGTGTAGTGGGGCATGCTGGGGAGCACAGGTCCGAATCCGCGCCGGTTCACGAACACGGCCCGCGCCCCTCTGGACCCGTCCTCGCCGATGGGGCGCACGAACAACAGGTGCTGAGGCTGGCGATTCCGCGCCCCTCTGGACCCGTCCTCGCCGACGGGACGCACGAACAGCGTGAGCGGACCTCGCCTGCCTTCTCCTGTCGAAACGCCGGAGAAGGCCACGCTGCGGCCGTCCGGAGACCAGGTGGGCCAGGTGTAGAACCCCTCCTCGGGGCTGAGCCAGGTCGGATTCGAGCCGTCCGGTTCGGCCGCCATCACCCTGCCCTGCAGGTCGACGAAGGCCACGAGGTCTACGGTGGTGATTGGCGGCGCCGGCGGCGTGGTCGAGAACACACCGCCGCTCACGCCCACCACGGCGACGACCGCCAACAGTGCAAGCAACGCTATCGCGTAGATGGCAGCTCTCAAGCCGGCTCTCCTCTCATCGTGCGGGCGATTGTCATAGCGAGGACAGGAGGTCACGCAGCGACGGTTCGAACTCCCCAGCCTGCCACTTTCGCACTTCCTCGCTGTCGAGTTCCGAGGCCAGGCTGTCCGGGCTGCGCGCCAGCCGGGTCAGGCTGGCGGTGGGCCAGAGAAGACTCGGGTCCAGTCCCAGTTCCTCGCCCAGCGACTTTCGCCACTGCTTGAGCCGCTTCATGCGGTCGCCTGCTTCGCGGCGCTGCGACGGGGTCAGCCGGTCCCGGGCGGGCGTCTTCTTCGGAGGACGTACCGGGGCGGCGTCCATGCCCTCCTGGATGGCGCTCCTCAGCTTGCGCACGGCGGGCCGCCGCCCGTACCTGCCCAGGCCCTTGATCTCGCCAAGCTTCACATCGGGGTCAGCGGACACCGTCACCAGTGCGGAGTCGGACATCACCTTGAAGTGCGGCCGGTCCAGCTCCCGCGCGAGCTCGTCGCGCAGCCGGCACAGCGAGCGCAGGATGGCCAGGCCGCGTCCGTTGAGAACGCGGCTTCCCTTGATGGACAGGAAGGCCGCCTCGCGGTCCGGCTCTGAGTGCCGGAGTTGCTCCAGGCGTTCGCACTCCTCGCGCAGCCACCGGGTGCGTCCCAAACGCCGCAGGCGCTCATCGAGCGCATCTCGCAGGCGCGCCAGGTGGAGCACGTCGCCCGCGGCGTACCCCAGGGCCTCGTCGCTCAGTGGGCGCAGCGTCCAGTCGGACCGCTGGAGCCTGCGCGACTTGGGAATCCTGACTCCGACGTACTCCTCGAGCACCGCTTGAAGACCGAGACGCTCCGATCCCGCGAACGCCGCGGCGAGGGACGTATCGAACAGGTTACGCACGCCGAAGCCCCAATCCCTGTCCAGGCTGCGAATGTCGTATCCGGGTGCGTGGAAGATCTTTTCGACTTCGGGGTCTGCGAAAAGATCGCCAAGCGGCCCCACGTCGCCGACGGCTAGAGGGTCGACGAGGTACACGGCGTCCGGGGAGGCGAGCTGCACCAGGCATATCCGCTCCCTGTATCTGAAGAAGCCGTTGGACTCGAGGTCGACGGCGACGCGCGATGACGCGGCTAGCGCGTCTACCGCGCGGGCCAGGTGCTCGGTCGTCTCCACCAGATCGAAATCGGTCAACGGGTGCTCCAGGGATGGGACTGTGCGGCGCACGTCATCGTCCAGTTGCTTGTTCCCAATTTCACGATAGCATACAATGGGCGTGATTTTCACCAATCGGCTGTTGAGGAGCGTTACACGGCATTGGCGTCATCCGAATCCGGGGAGCAAGACAGGCGTCCGCACGACAGCCGTCCGAGCGTAAGGCTGCTGCACACTTCGGACCTGCACGTCGGGAGCGACGTCTACGCCGACGACGCGCTGCGCGGCTTGGACGCCGTCCTCGCCTCCGCGCGCCGGCACGAGGTGGACGCTCTGCTGATAGCCGGGGACCTGTTCGACAACAAGCGCGTCTCGGACGCCACAGTGGACAAGGTGCTCGCCGACCTGGGCTCGCTGGGCGTGCCGGTGGTGGTGTTGCCCGGCAACCACGACACCCTGCTGACTACCGCCTGGAAGTCCCCGAAGATGCCCCCGAACCTGAGCCTGATGCGCACGGACGGCGCCGACATGGTGTTCGTGGCGGAGCTGGGCCTCGCGGTGTGGGGACGCCCGGTGTACGACCACCACCCCGGCAACCGGCCCATGGCCGATTTGCCGCCCCGACCGCAGGGCTGCTGGTACGTCCCGATGGCGCACGGGCTGTTCATGGACGGGCCGGTGGACGAGTTCCGGTCGTCGCCGATCACCATCGACGAGATAGCCGGGGCAGACTGCGACTACGTGGCGCTTGGGCACGTTCACGCACTCCGCGAGGTATCCCAAAACGGCGTGACCGCGTACTACTCCGGCGCGCCCTCCGGCTCCCAGGCTAAGACGGCCATAGTCGTCGACCTCGACCCACAGGCCGGGGTGAGCGTCTCGCCGTTCGTTTTGCGCTGACGAGCCGGCCTTCCCCCTCGCAGGGGGAAGGCTAGGATGGGGGGTGCCGCCGCAGGCACATGCCGCGAGCGGAGCGTTCTATTCGCCGCGCAGACGCCGCAGTTCCGCTTCGAGTTGCGCAACTCGCGCCTCCGCCGACTCCGCCCGCGCCTGCTCCGACTCCACTCGCGCCTCCGCCGCGACCCTGGCGTCCTTCTCTTCCTGGTGAGTCAGCAGCCACTTGCCCTTCACCGGGTCCCAGTAACGCAACTCCCCCTCCATCCACCACAGGTCCAAGTTCAGCGCGTCGCTGTGCCCCCACACCGACCCGTCGCTTTTGCGGCGCATCTCCAGACGCCGGTACTCCCCGTCCACCAACCGCTCCCCCACCAGCGGCTCACGGTAGAAGTCTCCACCCGTCTGGTCGTAGCGCCAGTACTCTCCCACCCCTATCCGAGCATACAGGTCCCGCTTGGCCCCCAGGTCCCGACGCCA
This sequence comes from Dehalococcoidia bacterium, assembly GCA_965203135.1. Classification (GTDB taxonomy): domain Bacteria; phylum Chloroflexota; class Dehalococcoidia; order Lucifugimonadales; family CATOSD01; genus CATOSD01. The sequence continues at coordinate 840,178 of CBDBBO010000001.1, forward strand.
AGTGCTCGGCGAGCCTATCTCCATCACGTAGTCAGGCGGTTTGCCCACCTCCCACAGCAGGTAGGTGTTGTTGCCTTCCTGCGATAGCGACTCCAGCGCGGCTTCAGACAGCCCGAACACCACGTAGCAGTCCGGCGAAACGCGACGGTTCGCGTCACCCTCGACGTAGTACAGGAAGGTGTTGCCGTTGGCGTGGGCGCCCTCGACGTCTCTGAGGTGGACTCGTAGAGGACTGACCGTGTCGTTCAGCAGGGGTGATTGGTACTCTCCGTCAGGCAAGGGCATACCGTCCGACTCAGGGTAGAAGATGGTGGTGGCGCGTCCGGTGGTCATCGCATCCTCCTTTCGCCGCGCAGACGCCGCAGTTCCGCCTCGAGTCGCGCCACTCGCGCCTCCGCCGACTCCGCCCGCGCCTGCTCCGACTTCACACGTCCCTCCGCCGCGAACCTGGCATCCCGCTCAGAGTCCGCTCTGGCCTCCGCCACGACCCTGGCGTCCTTCTCTTCCTGGTGAGTCAGCAGCCACGCCCTTCGCACCGGGTCCCAGTACCGCAGCTCCCCATCCATCCACCACAGGTCCAGGTTCAGCGCGTCGCTGTGCCCCCACACCGACCCGTCGCTCTCGCGCCGCATCTCCAGACGCCGATACTCCCCGTCCACCAGACGCTCCCCCACCAGCGGCTCACGGTAGAAGTCTCCACCCGTCTGGTCGTAGCGCCAGTACTCTCCCACCCCTATCCGCGCATACAGGTCGCGTTTGTCGCCCAGGTCCCTGCGCCAGGTGCTCGGCGAGCCTATCTCCATCACGTAATCCGGCGGCTTGCCCACCTCCCACAACAGATAGGTGTTGTTGCCCTCCTGCGATAGCGACTCCAGCGCGGCCTCGGACAGTCCGAACACCACGTAGCAGTCCGGAGAGACGCGACGGTTCGCGTCGCCCTCGACGTAGTACAGGAAGGTGTTGCCGTTGGCGTGGGTGCCCTCCACGTCTCTGAGGTGGACTCGTAGAGGACTGACCGTGTCGTTCAACAGGGGTGATTGGTACTCTCCGTCAGGCAAGGGCATACCGTCCGACTCAGGGTAGAAGATGGTGGTGGCGCGTCCGGTGGTCATCGCATCCTCCTTGCTGCGCCGATTTTAGCACACCGCCGCCGCATTCCGGCAGGCGTCGGCCGATGCCGTGCTGCCGCCCCGGCGTCGATTTGGTTCCTTCTCCCTCGACCGGGGAAGAGCCTGCTCTGAGCCTGCCGAACGGGTCAGGATGGGGGTGAATCCCGGCACATGCCGCGAGCGGAGCGTTCTATTCGCCGCGCAGACGCCGCAGTTCCGCCTCGAGTTGCGCCACTCGCGCCTCCGCCGCGACCCTGGCGTCCTTCTCTTCCTGGTGAGTCAGCAGCCACACCCTTCGCACGGGGTCCCAGTAACGCAGCTCCCCATCCATCCACCACAGGTCCAGGTTCAGCGCGTCGCTGTGCCCCCACACCGAACCGTCGCTCTCGCGCCGCATCTCCAGACGCCGATACTCCCCGTCCACCAACCGCTCCCCCACCAGAGGCTCGCGGTAGAAGTCGCCACCAGTCTGGTCGTAGCGCCAGTACTCTCCCACCCCTATCCGAGCGTACAGGTCCCGCTTGGCCCCCAGGTCCCGACGCCAGGTGCTCGGCGAGCCTATCTCCATCACGTAATCCGGCGGCTTGCCCACCTCCCACAACAGATAGGTGTTGTTGCCCTCCTGCGATAGCGACTCCAGCGCGGCCTCGGACAGTCCGAACACCACGTAGCAGTCCGGAGAGACGCGACGGTTCGCGTCGCCCTCGACGTAGTACAGGAAGGTGTTGCCGTTGGCGTGGGCGCCCTCCACGTCTCTGAGGTGGACTCGTAGAGGACTGACCGTGTCGTTCAACAGGGGTGATTGGTACTCTCCGTCAGGCAAGGGCATACCGTCCGACTCAGGGTAGAAGATGGTGGTGGCGCGTCCGGTGGTCATCGCATCCTCCTTTCGCCGCGCAGACGCCGCAGTTCCGCCTCGAGTCGCGCCACTCGCGCCTCCGCCGACTCCGCGCGCGCCTGCTCCGACTCGGCCCGCGCCTGCTCAGAGTCCACACGGGCCTCCGCCGCGAACCTGGCATCCCGCTCAGAGTCCGCTCTGACTTCCGCCGCGACCCTGGCGTCCTTCTCTTCCTGGTGGGTCAGCAGCCACACCCTTCGCACCGGGTCCCAGTAGCGCAGCTCCCCATCCATCCACCACAGGTCCAGGTTCAGCGCGTCGCTGTGCCCCCACACCGAACCGTCGCTCTCGCGCCGCATCTCCAGACGCTGATACTCCCCGTCCACCAGACGCTCCCCCACCAGCGGCTCGCGGTAGAAGTCGCCACCAGTCTGATCGTAGCGCCAGTACTCGCCTACCCCTATCCGCGCATACAGGTCGCGTTTGTCGCCCAAGTCCCTGCGCCAGGTGCTCGGCGAGCCTATCTCCATCACGTAGTCAGGCGGCTTGCCCACCTCCCACAGCAGGTAGGTGTTGTTCCCTTCCATCGAAAGCGACTCCAGCGCGGACTCGGACAGGCCGAACACCACGTAGCAGTCCGGGGACACGTTGCGCCGTGGGTCGCCCTCGACGTAGTACAAAAAGGTGTTGCCGTTGACGTGGGCGCCCTCGACGCCCTCGAAGTGCACCTCGAGCGGACCCACCACTCTGCGGAATATGGGTGATTGATACTCTCCGTCAGGCAAGGGCATACCGTCCGACTCAGGGTAGAAGATGGTGGTGGCGCGTCCGGTGGTCATCGCATCCTCCTTGCTGCGGCGATTTTAGCACACCGCCGCCACATTCCGGCAGGCGGCGTGCCGCCGCCCCGGCGTCGATTGACCCCTTCTCCCCTAGACGGGCGTACAGTGGTCAGTGGCGAGTGGTCAGTGGTCAGTAGGCGATCACTAGCCACTAGCCACCGGTCACCGGTCACTAGTCGCCGTCGGACACCGTCACCTTTACGCTGGGACCGCTGATCCCGTCGAGCGGGTCAACGCCCCACTTCTCCCGCCACTCCTCCTCGTTCAGGTCCAACTCTTCCCACATCGGCTGCCCCTGCAGGTAGCTGAACGGAACGGTGTAGAGTGAGTATTCGACCACCGTGGTCTCTCCGCCCTGGCACCCGGAGGCGTCTATCCGGATGTCCACCCCGTTGCGCCACGACTGCGCCCACCGGTCGTCCGGCGGACCCCACCAGCCGTCTTCCCAGAACTCCTTGCCGGGTCGCAGGTTGTCGGGCAGCATAATCTTGCCCTGCTGGTACGCCAGCTGGTCGGTCAGGCACTCCGGGCCGATAGAATGGGTGTACAGCGCCAGGGGCCACTGCGGAGACCGGTTCAGCCTCACGTTGAAGCTGCCCGAACCGCGCTTTTCCACTTCGAGCTCCGCCGGGGACGCCTTGACCACGACCACCGAGCTGGCCCGGTTCAGTGTCACGAGGATGTGCCGAGACCAGCCGCCGGGTCCGTAGGAGTTCCCGGCCCGCACCTGGAAGTCGTAAGACGAGCCGGGCGCAAGGCCGCGGACCGTCACGCTGGCGGCCGACACCTCCGCCGGGCCGTGGACGTTGGACCGCCATTCGTAGTATTCCGCCGCGCCGCCGACGCTGGGCGCGTCCCATTCCAGCGTCACGTAGTTGCTGCCCACCTGGGCGATGCGCAGGTTCTCCGGCTTGCCCGGCAGATTCGCCGGCGCGCCCTCGGTCGTCGCGCAGGCGCGCTCGGCGAAGGGGCCGGTGCCCCCGACGTATATGGCCGCCACCCGGTAGCAGTACTCCTGCCCCGGACTCAGGCCGGTGTGCTCGTGCCGCCTGGGGCTGGTCTGGTAGCCGTGCTCCAGCGTCTGCCATGCGTCGGAGGAACCCAGCGTGTAGTCGATGCGGTAGCCGGTGATCGTCGAGGCGCCGAACGCCGGCTGGTCCCATGCCAGGTCGATGCGGCCGATTCCGTCTCGCGTGGCGGTCAGGTTCCTTGGCGCGCCCACCTCATCGGTGGCGGCGCTGGCGAACACCCAGCCGCTCTCGAAGACGGCGTTGTTGGAGTCCTGGCCCACGGCGCGCACGCGGTACTGCCGTATGGCGCCCGCCGACAGCGCGGCGTCGACGTGCTCGTGGCGCGTCGTAGACGTGGAGAGCACGGACATGGCGGCGGGCAGCCGGTTCCAGGTGTTGCCGTCCGTGGAGAACTCAAGGTGGTAGCCGGTGAGTCTCACGCCGGACACGGCCTCGGGCTCGCTCCAGGACAGGTTGACCTGGGAGCGGTTGACGGCGAGCGCGGTGAAGTCCCGGGGCGCGCCGGGCGTCGGGTAGTCCCGGGTGGCCACGGCGTAGGTGTAGCCGCTCCTCACCGTGACGCCGCCCACGCTGCCCACGGCGCGCAGCCGGTACTGCCGGACGGCGTCGGCCCCCAGCGTGGTGTCGGTGTGGGGATGGGACAGCGTCGATGCGGAGAGCACGGTCCTGGTTGCCCCGGCGGGCAGCCAGTTCCAGTCGTTGCCGCCGTCCTTCGAAAAGTCCAGCTCGTAGCCGGTGACGCTGACGCCGGACACCGTGTCGGGCGCGCCCCACGACAGCGCGGCCTGGGTGTCGCTGGAGCCGCTGGCGGTGAAGCTCTTGGGAACGCCGGGCGTGGGGTACGGGACCTCGGCGCGGGCCGTCGCCCAGCCGCTCTTCAGCTTCTTGCCGCCCACCGCGCCCACCGTCCGCACGCGGTAGTCGCGGGTCGCGCCAGGCGAAAGCGTGCCGTCGTTGTCGGCGTAGGGGCTCGCGCTGTGCTCCGCCGCAAGCCGGGTCCAGGTTGCGCCGCCGTCCGACGAGACCTCGATCTCGTAGCCGGCCACGCTCACGCCGGTAACGGCGTCCGGCGCGCCCCATGACAGGGTTATCTGAGTGCTGCCAGCCACGCTCGCGCTGAAGCTCTTGGGAACGCCGGGGGTCCTCCCGGAGGACTCGGACCAGGGGCCGGGCACGCCGAGATCGTTGACCGCCCGCACCCGGTATTCCGGAGCGCCGCTGCCGGGAGCCATGTCCTCGTACACGGTTCCCTTCACGTCCGATGCCAGCGTCATCCAGGTGCTGGTGGCCCGCTGCACCTCGTAGCGCGTTACCGCGTGTTCGTACACCGATTCCACCGGCTGCCAGGTGAGGATGTTGGCCACCGGCGTTTCCGTCACCTTCACGCCGCCCGGCGCGCCCGGATGGCGGCCCTGGAGGCCCCCGGTGCGGAGCGCAACCGTCGTCGTGCTGTTGCCGGGGATGTGGTCGTAGTAGGCGGCGGTGTGCTCGGTGTAACCCGTCGGTACGCTCCCCGCGGCACACTCCAGGTCGTTTTCGGGGCGGATATTGGCCGTCTTGATGCGGACGCAGTAGTCCCGCGTATTCTTGATGGTGGCGGTGATGGGGTCGCCGGTGGCGGTGATGAGGGTCAGAGCCGCGCCTTCCGCGGCATGGACGGAGGGGCGATGGTCGTATCCGGGCCTCAGCTCGCCGATGGTCCAGACGCACTCATTCTCATCGCTGTCGAATCGGATGCTGCCTTCGGTAGGGTTGCCGGCACAGGATGCTTCATCCAGACCCAGCGTCACCCTGACGGCGGGGGCGGTGTCCGGCCCGTTGTTCACGGCCAGTATGGTGTAGGCGCTCCGGCCGGCGGCCACTTCTGGGTTGGCCCCGGCGTCCCGCACCTCCAGATCGGCGATTGGGCCCACGTGGAAGATGTAGCGGCCCGTGTCAGTGTAAAAGTTGGGGGTTTCGGTTGTGTCGTCCCGATTCGCCTTTGCGGTAAATTCAATTACGTAGGCGCCCAAGGCCGAGAACTCGAGGAAATAGTTCGATATTGCAGTGCTGGTAGTTCTCAGATTGAAGGGTGTCCTCTGGTGCGTGGGATTCGGGTCGAAGAAGACGTTCCCCGATGAGCTGTTGAAGCGAATTTTGACCCGCCCCGGAGCCGTCCCGCCATCCAAACCGGAAACGGTTACGGTGCGGACCAGACTACTCCAGTCCGCTATCTGATCGTTGAAGCCTGCCCGCGTATAGCCGATCTTTACCCCCTTCACCTGATGCGCGCCCTGCACGTGGTCTCGCGCCGTCTGCCATGACGCGCCATCAGAGGTGACGCTCCCGGAGTGGCTGTCATCAACGCGACCTATGGGGTCCCTGACGTGGACGATGACCGATTCGGGCTGTACGAAGTTATCGCTCAGACTCGCCAGCATTTCCACCGTGTCATCGTCGGTACAGGGAGTGGTCGTGGCGCCGACGCAGTCGTAGGGGTAGAACAAGATGATTTCGCCCTCGGTCAGCAGTTCCACACCCAGGCACGCGGTGGCGGTGTCGTTCTGCCGCTTCAAGGGGTCGTTGGCGAACCAGGGCACAGCCCTGACCACCTTCGCCGTCAGGCACCGCTCTTCCAGGGGCAGGTCCGCCAGGCTGTCAGAGGCGAGGTCGACCACCACCGGGAGCGTGATCGCCTCCCCGCTGACCATGGTGCCCACGTCCCAGATCCCGGTGGCCGTAGCGAACGTCGTGCTGGCCGTCAAGTTAGACGGCGCCTCCGGCTGGGTCCCGGCGAAGGACAGGCCCGGCGAAAGGCTGATTTCGACCTGTACCTCGAACATAATATTTTCCTGGCCTATACTTTGCTCTCTTAGTTCAGGGATGCCGAGGTCTTCATTGCTGGGAGTATAGGCAGACACCTCGAAGGTCGTCGTCGCCCCCGGCCGCGGGAACCGGTCCGATATGACGGGGACGTCAACTCCGACGTCCCCGTTGGTGTGCCTGTTGACCCCAGCACGAGGGTTGCGCACAACAACGACCTCACGACGGTTGGCCACGGCCCAGTGTTCCGTGGCATTGTTGAACCGGAAGCGCGGCGGTTCCGCCGGGTCTGATTCGATGATCTCGGCATAAAGCCGCTGCGGCGCCTTTGCCGGTCCAGTAGTTACCGCCGGGATAGTTTGCCAGGATTTAACGCGTATGCTCTTGCTGCCCCCGGGCGGCAGGTCCCTGATGATCCTTGTCGACGTGCTGCGCACTATCTCAACGGACTCGATCACTTCCGATATGGTGATCTCCACCTTTACGGAATCGACATGCATTCCCGGATGATCCTCGACGGTGTTGTTCTTCACGGTGACCAACCAGTATGGACGAATCGCAAGAGTACCACCGTCAAAGTCATATTCGGAGTCAATAGTCAGGTCGGCAAGGGGAGGGAGGGATTCGTCAACACCCTGGGCGTGGGCGGGGGGGGGGGGGGGGGGGGCGAGGAACGCCGCCAGCAGGCCGACGGCGAGGGCCGTGAGCAGCGCCCTTCGTATCGACGCGGGACTCACGGCACAGTGAGATGTTGTATCATTATGTTCCGGCATTTGGATAGTCGGTCTCAAGAGTTCGAGGGAGTCTCAGGCCGTGCGGGGGCGGTCGAGCGCGCCCGCGCCGCGGTCCGGCCGGTATGGGGCAGTATTGATACTGTATACCATATCGGCGCCCAGTATAGCACAAGAGACGCCGGGCGCGCCACATCATCGCGCAATTTTAAGCATATCCCTGTGCGGGCGGGCCGGCCCCAACCACTGACCACTCGCCCCCGCCAAAGGGGCCTTGACCCTACCCGCACAGCCGTGCTACGCTTCCCCCAACAAAGGACCGACCTGCCACCCGCCCATACGACCCACCTCCGGGACCACCTGGGACATTCGCACCCGTTACCGTGTGCCCACTCGCCCCCGGCCAGGCCCCGCCGACGCACCATCCAGCTACGAAATGTCCCCAAAAGTCCCCGTTTGACACACATTTCGCCAAATGCCGGGGCAGCCCTCCAACTACGAAATGTGCGGAATTGTGCAGAATGGGGCACTTTTTTCGTAAGACCGCGCCCAAAGGCGCTGGAGAACGCCGCGCGCGAGGCTTGACCCGGCTCGCGGCGGCGGGCGTATACTATGCGCCCGCAAATCGGCGCGGGGGCAACACAAGCCGCGCCTCCGGCGCCAGGAAAGGCAGATGAGAATTGGAACATCTTGACGAAGCCCGGGACGCCAACGGCTACGCGGTGGTCGCGCGGGGGCTGGCGAAGCGATTCGGCAACGTGGAGGCGGTGAAGGGCGTGGACCTCGAACTGTCGAAGGGCGAAATCTACGGCTTTCTGGGTCCGAACGGCGCGGGCAAGACGACCGTCGTCCGTATGCTGACCACGCTGCTCGCGCCCACGTCCGGCGATGCGACCGTCGCCGGATTCGACGTTACGCGCGAAGGGCAGCAGGTTCGGCTGCACGTCGGCGCGGCGCTGCAGGACGCCGCCCTGGACGACAAGCAGACGGGCCGGGAGCTGCTGAGGCTGCAAGGCCGCCTGTATGGGCTGAGGCGAAGGGAGATAAACCAGCGCCTTTCCGAACTGGCCGCGCTCATCGACATCGGCGACGCCATCGACCGCCTGATAGGCACCTACTCAGGCGGCATGAAGCGCAGGCTGGACCTGGCGGCGGCGCTGGTGCACAACCCCGAGGTGCTGTTCCTGGACGAGCCGACCACGGGACTCGATCCCATAAGCCGCAACCGAGTCTGGGAAGAGGTCCGGCGCATCAACCGGCAGCTCGGAGTGACCATCTTCCTCACCACGCAGTACCTGGAGGAGGCCGACGCGCTCGCCCACAGGGTGGGCATCATCAACGAGGGCGAACTGGTGGCAGAGGGCACGCCCGCGGACCTGAAACGCTCGGTGGGCCTGGACGTCATAGTAGCGCGCGTGGACGGCACCGCGGACGCGGCCATCGAGCGCCTGAACGCCATCGAGGGCGTGCAGCAGGTGGACGCCTACGAGTCCGAGCTGTCCGTCAGCGTGGCGAACGGCGCGTCGCTCGTCAGCGCGGTGGCGCTGGCGCTGAACGACTGCGGCGTGAGCGTGCAGGAGCTCACGCTGCGCACCCCCACGCTGGACGACGTGTTTCTACAGGTTACGGGCGCCCGCCTGCAGGAGGATGCCCCGCAGGACGTTGGAGAAAACCAGCTATGACGACCATCGCTTCCACACAGATAAGGGCAAGGCGTTCGAACTTTCTGCGGGACGTCGTGAGCGTGGCCGAGCGCGCGCTGCGCTCCATACCGCGCGACGTCGAGGGCGTGATTCCAGCCCTCGTCATCCCCGTGTTCTTCTTCGTCGTGAACGTGGGCGCGCTCCAGGACCAGACCGAGCGGTTCATGGAGGTGGACTACAAGGCGTTCCAACTGCCCGTGGCCATCCTGTTCGCCGTAACCGGCATATCGCGGGCCATAACCGTAGTCACCGACATCCAGAGCGGCTACTTCGACAAGCTCTCGCTCACGCCCGTCAACCGGCTGGGCATGCTGATAGGTTTCACCGTGGCCGACTTCGCGCTGGTTGTGGCGCTTACCGTGCCCGTAATCATTCTGGGACTGATCGTTGGGGTACGTTTCGAGTCGGGCCTGGTTGGACTGCTGGCGTTCGTATTGATGGGAGGCGCCTGGGGCCTGGCCTTCGCCGGCTTCCCCTACGCCATAGCGCTGAAGACGGGCAACCCAGTCGCGGTCAACAGCAGCTTTCTGTTGTTCTTTCCGTTCATGTTCCTGACCACCGTGTTCGTGCCGATGGAGGCGCTGACGGGCTGGTTGGCGACGGTGGCGGTGTACAATCCCGTAACCTATTTGCTGGACGGGCTGCGCTCGCTGATAACGGTCGGGTGGGACTCGGAGACGCTGCTGAAGGGCTTCGGCGCGATAGCGGGCGTGGGCGTCGTGAGCTACACGCTCGCGCTTATGGCGCTGCGAAGCCGCGCCAGGCGCCGCTAACGGCAACGCCGCGTCGCTCCGAGCGCGGCCTCTACTCCACGCGCCGGAAGCCGGGGTACACGAGCAGCAGCGCGACCGTGCCGACCAACAGCAGCACGCCGGTTACGAACAGCGCGTTGGGCGTGCCGATGTTCACCGCCAGAAAGCCCAACGGGATGGAGCTCAGGGGCTGTATGCCGAACGTCATCATGCCCAGGCTCATCACCCTGCCGCGCATTTCGGGCGAGGCGTACACCTGCACGAGGGTCATGGCCAGGGACATGACCAGCGAGCTCACGAGGCCGGTGAATAGCAGCAGCGGCACCGCGGCCCAGAACGACGTCGTCTGCGAAAAGGCCATCAGCCCCAGCGCCCAGCCCACGCAGTTGGCGAACAGCAGCAGCCCCCGCTTGCCGACGTTGCCCATCGCGGCGAGCGCGAGCGTGCCAACCAGCGCGCCTATGCCCATCACCATCAGCAGGAAGCCCAGGTCGTCCGAACCGACGTCCAGCGCCTCCCGTCCCCAGGCGGGCATCAGCGCGAAGTAGGCGAAACCGAACAGCGAGCTTATCAACATCAGCATGTTCACGCCCAGAATCGGCGGGTTCGAGCGGACGTACCTGATACCCTCGCCGATGTCGCCCGAAAGGCCCCTGCGCGAGCGCGACGCGGGCGTCTGGCCCGCGCGAATCATCACCACCGACAGCACGGCAAGAGCGTACGTGGCCGCTATGAGGTAGAAGACGCCGTGCGTGCCCATGAAGATGATGAGCACGCCCGCCACGGCCGGCCCCGCGATGCGCGTCGCGTTCATGGCGGAGTTGGTCAGCGATATGGCGTTCATCAGCGTGCCCTCGGGCACGATGTCCGACAGTATCGCCTGGCGGCTGGGCATGTTGAGCGCCATGAGCGAGCCGTTCACAACTCCGATGCCAAGCAGCATTCCGAAGGTGATGACGTTGGTCATGTCCAACGTGGCGACGAGCGCCGTGACCAGGATGTTGCCCCCCTGGCTGAGGATGACCATGCGCTTGCGCGGGATGCGGTCGGCGAGCGCGCCGCCGATGACGGCCATGATGGTGACGGGCATGGAGAACGACGCCATGACCAGCGCGAGGGCGAGGGGAGAGTCGTCGGCCAACTCCAGCACCAGCCAGCCCCGGGTGATCATCTGCATGTTCATCGCCATGTAGGAGGCGAGCGAGCCGACGAACATCCACCGGAAGTCGACGTAGTGGAAGGACTGGAAGACGGGCCAGCGGGCCAGCACCCGCTGGGTCAGACGTGGCGCCGCAGCGGTGGGCGCGTCCTCATCGCCCGGCGCCGGTCCCCGGGGTGGCTTGGTGTCTCTGATAGCGTCACTTCTCCTGCGTTACCGAGGCGCGCCCGCGCGGCCGCCACTCCCGGAATGCGCCTTCAAGCTCCAATTATACAACCTGACCCGCCGCTTCCGCTCACGGGCACGGTCCCGAATCCTGTTGCGATCGATAAAACGCTTGACAAGAACGCGCGTACTGTTCTATTATGTTCTGTATACGAACAGGCGTTTGATGGTGAACACTTGGAAAGGAGCTCGGCATGGTGGCACAGAGTCACGGAACGGCAACCCCTCAACTGTCCTTGCCCGGCATGGTCGTAGCCGAGCGGCAGCCGGTTGCGCTGCACTGCGGCAGCGTCACGCCCGGGCAGCAGGTGCAGTACGTGGGCAGGGTCAGCGGCGGGCCGCGCTTTCTCTCGCGCGGCGTGGTGAAACAGGCGCTCCAGCGCAAGGCCATCGTGGACCTGGGCCACGGCGGCACCTGGCACATCCCGTACTACTTCCTGGAGATGCCGGAGGCGGCGTAGCGCGGGCGGGCACGGAGGCTAGCCGAAGAAGCCGTCCCTGTAGTGCTGGGTGATTACGCCCGCCACCAGCTCCGGACGCTGCAGCGGCACGTCGTGGATGCTGTCTTCGAGCCACACGGTCTTGCTGACCGGCAATCGCGACGACGCCTTGGCGACCGACTCCTCCCGCCGGAACCGTCGCGCACCGGGCGACTGATCGCCCATGCGTCGGGCGGGCATGATGAGCACGGGCTGGCGGACGCGGGCGTACAGCTCTGACGGCCTGTGCTCCCACAGCGCCTCGATTATGCGCATGTGGTTTTCGCGGCTCAGCCGGGCGCGTATGGTGCCGTCGTCCAGCGTCCGAAAGTTGGCGAGCAGCGTGTCCTCCAGCTGCTCGTTCATCGCGCCGAGCCAGCCGCGGTTGCGGGCGCGCTCCAGCAGCCCATCCGGGGTCATCCCCTCGAATGAGGGCGGGGCCATTTCCCGCCTGGCTTCCTCCAGGGTCGCGCCGGGCCTTCCCGAAATCTCGATCATCCCGCCGTCCACCCAGCAGAGTCCCATCGGCACGTCGGGGTAATGCACCGCGAACTCGAGGGCGACGCTGCCGCCCCAGGAGTGACCCACCACGAGGGGGCGTTCCATTCCCATTTTGCGCACGAACTCTCGCAGGTCGCCAGAGACGGTGGCAAAGTCGTAGCCCTGGTCCGGCTTGTCGGTCAAGCCGTGGCCGCGCTGGTCGAGGGCGACGACGGCAAAGTGGTCGGCAAGGATGGGCGCGACGAGGTCCCAGATGCGGCACGTGGACGCCAGGCCATGAAGAAGCACCAGCGGCTGGCCACTACCGCCCCAGTCGCGGTAGTGAAGGCGCAGGCCGTTGGCGGTGGCGTAGCGGTCTGTCGCGCTGGGCGTCATCGCCGCTAGGAGGCCTCGCCGCCTTCGCGGGCGTCCCGCTGGCTCTTGAGAAACTGTTCCAGGTCCTCCACCAGCACGTCGGGACTGGGCAGGTCCCGCGGCTCGGCATGCGCGGCGTCGTATCGCCGCTCCAGCCGGCTCACGTAGGCGGAGAGGTCGTTGTCCTTGGCCACTATCCGCGATAGCTCGGCCCCGAACGTCTCCCCCGCCCCGCGTATCTCCTCAAGGTCCACGTCGAAGCTCACGAAGCTGTGCAGCTTGGCGAGCAGCGCGTGGCTGAGTATGGGGTTGGGCGAGCGGTTGGCGTAGTGTGGCACGTGGCCCCAGATGCTCGCGTGCGGCAGCCCGATCGCGTCGCAGGCGGCCAGGAACGCGGTGTGAATGCCGGTGGGCCCCTGGTAGGCGGAGTTCCTTATCCCCATCCACTCCGCCTTCTGGGTAAGGCCGGGCCGGCTGGCCCTGCCGGACACGCGCGGCGGCCTGGTGTGGGGCACGGCGTCCAGCAGCGCCCCCAGCGTCACCACCAGCTCCACGCCGTGCTGCCCGGCGACGCCGGTGAGGATGCCGGAGAAGCGGCGCCAGCGCAGGTTCGGCTCCGTGCCGACGTAGAGCAGCAGGCCGCCGGTCTCGCCACCGGAGTCGGCGTGGTAGAAGTCGTTGCGGGGCCAGCGGATGGTGCGTTCGCCGCGGCTGTTGACGCGAGTTCGGGGCCGCGTGAGGGTGAAATCGTAAAACTCTTCGGGGTCGATTTCGGCGAACTTCCTCGCGCCCAGCTTTCGCACCAGGTAGCGCAGCGCGCGCGTCGCCGCCTCGGCCGCGTCGGGCCAGCCGGCGAACGCCGCGACCATGATGCGCAGCGGCTCCGGGGGCGAATCGTGAACAATCAAGCCGTCCAAGCGGTCCCTCCATCAACTCTCGTGCGGCTGTTGGAGTTTACCACCCGCCGAAAGGCGGTGCCAAATCGGGGCTATGGGGCGTGCTATACTCGCCACCGGGTCGCGCGCCGGTCGCGTGGCCCAATCCTCCGCCGGCGGGCGGGAACGGCGGTACAGTCGATGTTCGCGAGACTCACCTTCGCCACGGTGACGGCGACACCACACTCGGAATGGACGTTCGCGGAGCTACGCGACGCCGATGGTGCGGCGGCGCTTGTCGAGCTCACCTGCGGCGCGGAGACCACGCGCGTCGTCTCCCTGCTCGCGAAGCTGGTGTTCGCGCTCGCCGGCCGCGACGACGTCGACGAGACGACGCCGGGCGCCGCGCTCGGCCTGGACAGCGCCCGGATAGCGGCAGACCGCGCGCTCGCGGCCGCCGTCAGCGCGCTGCGGTCGGCGATCGTCATCGCGCGCGCCGCCAAAGAGGGCGTGAGCCTGCGCCGGACTCTCGGCGACGAGGACGTGAGGAGCGTCCCGCTCTACGCCAACGTCAACCGCGGCCTGCTTGGCACGCCGCGCGCGCCAAGCGACTTCGCCGCGGCGGCGGAGCGTGCCGTCCGCGAGGGGTTCGAGACCGTCAAGTGCGCGCCATTCGACGAGGTGGTCCCCCCGTCGTCGCCCGACCGCATCCTGGAGCTGGCGCGGCCCGGGCTGGAGCGCGTGGCTGCCGTGCGGGAGGCCGTGGGGCCTGGGGTCACGGTGCTGGTGGACTGCCACAGCCGCTTCGAGGAGAGCACCGCCCCCATCGTGGCCGAGCGGCTGGCGACGCTGAATGTGGGATGGTTCGAGGAGCCTGTGGAGCCGACGAGGGACGCCGACGCGCTGGTGCGGATCGCCCGCGCCGTGCCCATGCCGGTCGCCGGTGGCGAGAGCGGCTACGGCGAGCGCTTCTTCGCGGAGTTGGTGACGCAGGGAGCGGTGGAGGTGGCGATGCCGGACGTGAAGTACTGCGGGGGAGTCGCGGCGGCGTTCGCGGCGGGCCGGTGCGTGATTGATGCGGGCGGACGCGTGTCGCTGCACAGCCCGTCCGGGCCCGTGGCGCATCTCGCCGGCGGGCACGTCACGGCGGCGCTGGCCGATGAAGGCGGGGTCGACACGCCGCTGGAGTACGCGGCGCACGAGGCCGAGTGGCGGCCCGAGCTGCTGAGTCCGCCGGAGCGCATCGAGCGGGGACAGCTAATCCTGCCCGAAGGGCCAAGCCTGGGCGCCACGCTGGATTGGGACGTGATACGACGCCACGGGCGGGTCTGGACGCCGTAGCCGCGGTCCGAGGACGGGAATTCCGACGGGCCTGTTTGAAAGGAACGAAACTCAGAGGCTGGGAGGGAATCATGAAGCTCACCATCGACAAGGCCGTGAGGCTGGGCGTAATCGAAGAACTGCCGTACGCGACGACCATCAAGGACAATGAGCTGCGCGAGTTGGTCTACGACGCTTGGGCGATGTCTCTATCGTCGAGCGGCTTCGAGCGGATAAACGACATGCCGTGCTCAGGCGGCCCGGGAGGGCCGGAGTTGAAGGGACGCGGCCAGGCGGCCCATCTCAACGGAGTAGCCCGCATCGGAGTGTCCATAGCGCAGGGGCTCACGGACGAGGTGGGCCACTTCCGCGTGGACCTGGACGAGGTGATCGCCGGGGGGCTGTGCCACGACCTGGGCAAGGCGTGGGAGTACGACCCCGAGAACATGGCCAGGTGGAGCGACCACCGCATCACCGGCGCGCCGTCCATGCGTCACCCGGTGTTCGGCGTGTTCGTTGCGCTGACCGCCGGCCTGCCCGAGCAGATAGCGCACATCGCGGGCGCGCACTCGGCGGAGGGACTCAACGTGACGCGGAGCCTCGCCGGCGAAATAATCGCCATAGCCGACGAGACCTTCTGGAAGGTGCTGGCGAGCGGCGGCCTGCTGGAAGGCTAGGCCCGCCTTTCTCGTGCGCCCGCTCCCTACTTGCCGCTCAGCATGTTGTACGCCAGCGCGATCATGATCTTGGCGCCGCTCACGAGGCTCTTGATGCCCACGGACTCATCGGTGCCGTGCGCCTTGCTCAGCATCGGGTCGTCGTCGGGGTGCGAGCCGGAGAAACCGTAGGTCGTGACGCCCAGCGGTCGCGTGAAGCGCGAGTCGGTGAAGCCGTTGCTGATGGCAGGCACCCACTGGATGTCGGAGCGCTGCAACGCCAGCGCCGTCGCCTCCTGTATGTTGTCGGCCAACTCGGACTCGAACGGCGACGAGTTGGGCACCGCCATGTAATCGATCTCATAGGACACGCCGGGGATGCCGCTCAGGATCGTATCCAGCTCCTGGCGCAGGTAGGCGTCGTCCTGGTGCGGCAGCGTCCGGACGTCGCAGGTGAGCCGGATGGTCTCGGGCACGCTGTTGGACTTGATGCCGCCATTGATCATGGTTGGCGTGAGCGTCATGCGGGACAGCGCGCGCAGCATGGACGCGAAGCGCGGGTTGTCGTCCTGCACCTCCGCGATTATCTCGTCCACGTTCTGGGGCGAGGGCTTGTGCTCGATGGCGAAGGTGGAGAGGTGGTCGAACAGCACCGTGGAGGTGTCGCGCTGAGGCTCGTACGACTCGATGCGCGAGAGCACCTGGCCCAGCCTGTAGAGCGCGTTTGTGCCCTGCCACGGCACGGAGGCGTGTGAGCTGACGCCCTTCACGTCGATCTCTACCTGCAAGCGTCCCTTCTCACCCACGCCCAGCACGTAGGTCAGGTTGCCCGCGGCCTCTATGGGCGTTCCGCCGCCCTCGTTCACGGCGAAGGGGGCGTATATCTTCTCGGGGTGGTGCTCGGCGAGCCAGCCGAAGCCGTAGCGCCCGCCGTGTTCCTCGTCGGCGCCGGACACCAGGATCAGGCTATCGTCGAACTGGACGCCGTTGCGCTTCAGCAGCCGCATCGCGTAGAGCTGCGCCGTGAGCAGGCCCTTGCAGTCCGACGCGCCGCGCCCGTAGACGCGGTCGTCGGCCACGGTGGCGCTGAACGGCTCGAAGCGCCACTTGTCCCAGTCCTCCACCGGCACGACGTCGGTATGCGACATGAACGACAGGCCGGCGTTGCCGGAGGCGCCCTCGATTCTGGCGATGATGTTGCCGCGATTGGGAGCGGACTCCAGTATCTCGGACGGAATGCCGTCTTCGGCCAGCCAGTCGCGGGCGTACTCGCACACGGGCGTCTCGTCCCCGGTGGGCATGAAGCCGGTGTTGACGGACGGAATGCGGATCAGCGCCTGTTCCAGCGCGACGATGTTGTCGGTCTCAGCGTCGACCTGTGCGATCAGTTCTTCCAGGCTGGGCATTTCGGTATCCTCCTGTGTGGCAGTGGGGCGTGGGCCGAGGCAGCGGCCAAGTCTGGGTTTACTGGTCGACGTGGGCGGCCATCAGCAGCACGGCGATGCTCTTGGCGTCCCTGATGCGGCCGTCCCGTATCATGGCGGGAATCTCGGTCAAGGGGTAGCGTTCCACCTCGATGTCCTCATCGTAGTCCATCTCGAGCCGGCTGTGAGACAGGTCCCTGGCGACGTAGGCGTACATGTACTCGGAGCAGAAGCCGGGGCTGGTCCAGAAGCCGCCGAGTGAGCGCAGGTCGCCGGAGCGGTAGCCCGTCTCCTCCTGAAGCTCGCGCTGGGCGCAGTAGTCCGGGTCCTCACCCGGCTCCACGATGCCGGCGGGCGCCTCGAGCAGCGCCTCCTCCACAGGGTAGCGGTACTGGCGCACCAGCACCACGCTGCCGTCGGCATCGATGGGCGCTATCACCACTGCGGGCGCGTGGTCCGCTACCTCCCGCACGGCCTCGCGGCCGTTGTCCAGCCGCACGTTGTCTACGCGCACCTGGATGACGTGGCCCTCGAACACCCTCTTGGAACTCAGTCTGGTCTCTTTCATAAGCCTCTCTTGGCGGCTCTCTCGCCGGCGTACAGAAGGTGGCCTCGACACAGCAGGCGTTTGCTAGTCGGACGGAGACGGCTCATGCTGGTGCGTCTGCTGTTGCAGCACACTGTTGACGCCCTCCAGCCGCGCCTGCTCGCGCTCGCTGTCGCTGAGCCGCTGGCCGAGGACCTGGGCCATGGCATCGAGGCGTCGGATATCCTCGCGGTGATTTCGCTCAGACTGTTCGAGTTGGGCTGTTGCGTTGGCCTCGGATCGCTGCATCTGTTCCCGGAAGCTCTCCTCAGACCGTTGGACCTGCTCCCGGAAGTTCTCCTCAGACCGTTGGACCTGCTCTCTGATCCTTTCCTCAGACCGCTGGATCTGCGCATCCATCCTGTCCTCGAGTCGCTGGGCGGTGTCCGCAATAAGCTTGCTCTGCGCGTCAAACTTGGAATCGAACAGTTGGTACATTGCGTCCATCCGCTGGTTCAAGCTGTCGTACTTGCTTCCTTGAACTAGCCCCTGCCAAACCAGGACGACGATTCCAATGAGTACAGAAACTGCTATTGCAACCAGTGCTACCACATCCGCGTCCAACACCATCACCCCCTCAGTCCGGACAATTCCTGCGGCATGTATCGCATTATACTCTATGCTCTCATGCTCAGGGCGCCACGCCTTTCTCCCGTCGGTCAGGCGCCGCTCCCCTGCTGGCCGGAGCGGTATACCAGCCCCAGGCGCTGGGTGAGCGTGGTGTAGAAGGCGCTGGGCGGGTTGGCACGTAAGAAGCGCGCGGTGTGGGGGCTGCGCGTCACGCGGACGCGGTCCTGGGGACCGATCTTCGCGTCCACGAAGCCGTCCGGTATCACGGTGGCGCCGCTACGGTTGGCGGGGCGCAGCTCCACCACGGAGTCGTCGGGCACCACGAGGCCGTCGCGCAGTCCGGTGTGGGCAGCGACGGGCTGGACGAGCATGACGCGCGCCTCAGGGAAGAGGATGGGGCCTCCGGCGGCGAGCGCGTAGCCGGTGCTGCCGGTGGCGGTGGACACGATAACCGCGTCGGCACGGAAGCTGGTGAGCGGCACGCCGTCTATCTCGGTCTGGATGTCCAGCAGGCTGGACACGTCGGCGCCGCCCACCACAACGTCGTTGAGCGCGTGCACCGTGAGGCGCGGCGAGGCGTCGCCCGCCGCGGTGACCGACGCCTCCAACATCATGCGCTCCTCGGTGCGCGCGTGGCCGCCGATGTAGAAGGGCAGCCGCGTTATGGCGTCCTCCACTCTGAGCTCGGTCATGAACCCGACGCGGCCCATGTTGACACCGACGATGGGGATAGTGTGCGGCGCGATGGCGCGCACGGTGCGCAGGATGGTGCCGTCGCCGCCTGCGATCACCAGCAGCCCGGTCGACTCGAGCCTGTCGCGCACCTCGGCTATCTCGTCCGCCGTGCTCTTCCAGTGGCGGTCCGCCAGACCCAGCCCCGCGACCAGCGACGCCAGAAACGCGGGCGCCTGGGGAGCCTGCCGGTTGTAGACCATGCCGATGAGGCCGTCGGAGGCCATGCTCATGCTAGGACACCAGGACGGCCGCGGCGGCCTTGGACAGCTCCAGCAGCGGGGCCGGGTACACGCCGAACACCAGCACGCCGGCGAACGCCGCAAGCACGGCGAGACGCATGGGAAGCCCGGAGGGCACGCGCTCGTCGCTCGCCGGCTCGGACAGGTACATCTCCTTGACGATGCGCAGGTAGTAGTAGGCGGACAGGACGCTGTTGACCACGCCCGCGACCGCGAGCCACTCCAGGTTGGCGCCCACCGCGGCGCCGAAGATGTACACCTTGGCAATGAAGCCGACGGTGGGCGGCACGCCGATCAGCGAGATGAGCGCGAAGCCGAGCGCGGCGGCCAGGTATGGCGTGCGGCGGGCCATGCCGGCGAAGTCCCTTATCTCGTCGCTCCCTACCCTGCTCGTTATCGCGATGATCACGGCGAACGCCGCGAGGTTGGTGGCCGCGTAGCCCGCGAGGTAGAAAATGACGCCCGACGCGCCGATGGACTCTCCGTCCGCCGTTCTCGCCGCAACCGCCGCCAAGCCCACCATCATGTAGCCCGCGTGGGCGATGGTGCTGTATGCCAGCAGCCGCTTGATGTTGGACTGGCGTATGGCGACCAGGTTGCCGAACGTCATCGACAGTACGCTGAGCATGGCGAATATCGCGCCCCACTCCAGGTTCAGGGACTCGTCCGCGAATGCCACGTAGAACACCCGCAGGATCACCGCGAAGCCCGCGGCCTTGCTCGCTACGGAGAGGAACGCGGTCACCGGCGTGGGCGAGCCCTCGTACACGTCCGGCGCCCACATCTGGAATGGGACGCTGGCTATCTTGAAGCCGAAGCCCGCCACCATGAGCACCACGCCGAACAGCAGCGCGTTGCCCGAGCCTCCGGCGGCAACCTGCGCGGCGATTCCGGCGATGGACGTGGTGCCGGTGAAGCCGTACACCAACACCATGCCGTACAGCAGGACCGCGGAGCTCACCGCGCTGAGCACCAGGAACTTGACGCCCGACTCGCTCGATCGGCTGTCCCGCGCGAACGCGGCCAGCGCCGCGATGGGCAGCGCCGTGAGCTCCAGCGCGACGTAGATAGTAATCAGCTCCGTGGTGGACGCGAGCATCATCATGCCGCTGGTGGAGAGAAGCACCAGCGCGTAGTACTCGCCCTGGAATCGCTGGAACCTCCTCACGTAGTCGCAGGACACCAGCACCACCAGAGCGGCCGCGGCCACGAGCAGGAACTTGAAGAACAGGCTGAACTTGTCGACGACCAAAACGCCGAACAGGCCGGTCGTCCGCGCGGCCGAGCTGCCGTCGCCCAGGTCGAGCCACAGCGCCACGCTGAACGCCAGCGGCACCGCCAGTCCCAGCACCGACGCCCACGCCAGGATGTCCTTGCGCCGGAACAGCAGATCGAGCACGATCACGAGCACGGCCACGCCGGCGATGCTCAGCTCCGGAGCCAGCAGGTAGAAGTCGCGGGATGTCAGCTCGAATGTTGCCATGCGTGCTCAGCGAACGCTCGCCAGAGCGGCCTCCTGCAGGGATTGGGCCAGCGGCTCGAGGCCGGACGCGAACACGTCCGATATGACGGCCGGATAGATGCCCACTATCAACACGCTCGCGGCGAGCGCGGCCACCGGCAGCATGTCCATGGCGCTGGCGTCCTTCACGTCCTCGTAGCGTTCGACCCTGGGTCCGAACAGCGAGCGCTGCACCATCCACAGTATGTAGCCCGCCGCGAGCACCACACCGAACGCCGCCAGCGCGGTCATCCAGCCCCACACCGGGAACGCGCCCAGGAACACCGTGATCTCGGCGATGAAGCCGCTGGTGCCGGGCAGGCCCAGCGACGCGAGACCGGCCAGCAGCATCGCCGACGCGAGCAGCGGCATCCGCGTGGCCAGGCCGCCCAAGTCGGGTATGTAGCGGGTATGGACCTTGTTGTAGACGAAGCCCACCACCAGGAACAGCAGGCCGGTGATGGTGCCGTGCGTGAACATCTGGAGCGAGGCGCCGGTGAGTCCCAGGCTCGACACGCTGCCGGAGACGCCGACGACCGACGATATGCCAAGCAGCACGAAGCCCATGTGGCTCACGCTCGAGAACGCGATCAGCCGCTTCAGATCCGTCTGGCGCAGTGTGACGACCGCGCCGTAGAGCACGTTCACCACGCCCGCCGTCGCCAGCAGCCAGGCCACGTCCGTCACGACGTCCGGGAACATGGCGACGGAGACGCGGATCATGCCGTATGCGCCCATCTTCAGCAGCACCCCGGCCAGCATCACGCTGGCGGCAGTGGGCGCGTCGGTGTGGGCGTCGGGCAGCCAGGTGTGGAGCGGCCAGACGGGCAGCTTGACCGCGAACGCCGCGAACAGCAGCGCGAAGATGAGGCCCACCGGCAGCACCAGGCTGGCGCCGCGAATCAACTCGGGGAGCAGCGTCATGTCGAAGGTGTGCGGATCGGTCGAGAAGAACAGCGCCAGGATGCCCACCAGCATGAAGGCGCTGCCGATGAAGGTGAAGATGACGAACTTCATCGCCGAGTACTCGCGGCGTCCGCTTCCCCAGATGGAGATGAGGAAGAACATGGGCACCAGCTCGAGCTCCCAGAAGATGAAGAACATCAGGAAGTCGAGGGAGGTGAAGACGCCCATGACCGCGGTCTGGAGGGCCAGCAGCCACACGAAGTACTCGCGCACGCGGTGCTTCACGCTCCAGGAGCCGAACACGGCGACCGCGCCCAGCAGTCCGGTGAGCAGCACCATCGGCGCGCTCAGCCCGTCCACGCCGAGGAAGTACTGCACCTGGAAGGACTCGACGGGTATCCAGTCCGCGACGCGGTCCACCAACTGGAAGCCGCCCTCGTTGCGGTCGTAGAGCGCGAACACGGCGATGGCCAGCGCGAAATCGACGACCACCGCGGCGCCCGCGAGCACGCGCGCGACGACGACCTGCCGCCCGAACAGCGCGATTACTATCGCGACCGCCAGGGGGAGAAACACCGTCGCGGTGAGCAGCCCCGGAATCTCAGCCAACCGAGTCTCCCTGGTTCTTCATTTCACCCCCATCCTAACCTTCCCCCATCGAGGGGGAAGGGACTCTCCTATAGGAACAGTAAGTACACGCCGAATATGACCAGAACGCCGGCTGAGATGGCCAGGCCGTAGCCCTGTAGCTGGCCGGTCTGGACCTCGCGCAGCGGCCTGCCCACGTTCCTGGCCAGCAGGCCCACGTAGTTCACCACCTTGTCCACCACGGCCCTGTCGGCCCAGTCCAGCGCGCGGGCCAGGCCGCCGTAGAACCCCCGCGTCACCACGGCGTCCTCGTACAGCTCGTCCATGTAGTACTTGCGCACCAGCAGCCGGTGCAGGCCCCGCACGCGCTCGGCCATCCGCTCGGGCGAGAGCGACTCACGCACGTACATCAGGTAGGCGAGTCCAATCCCGGCGGCCGCCAGCGCGGTGGACACGACCGCCGTCACCACGTCGAACTTGGCCGCCTTCACGACGACGGGGCCGGCGCCCAGGAACTCCGCCAGCCAGTGGGCGGGCACGATGCCGAGGCTGAAAGGCGGATTGACCAGGAAGCCTATGGCCACCGACGCAACCGCGAGCGGCACAAGCGGCCACACCATCACGCGCGGCGCCTCGCCCAGGTGCGGTTCGCCGTGCGGCTCCGCGTCGGGGTCGGCAGAGGCTCCGCCCCTGTAGCTGCCCTCGAACGTCAGGAACAGCGCGCGGAAGATGTAGAAGGCGGTCATGAAGGCCGCTACCAGCGCCAGCGCGAACACCAGCAGGTCCACGCCCTCCCCATGCAGCGCGTGCGCCAGTATCTCGTCCTTGCTCCAGAAGCCCGACAGCGGGAACACGCCCGCCAGGCTCAGCGCGCCCACCAGGAACATCGCGTAGGTCCAGGGCATCACCTTGCGGAGTCCGCCCATGTAGCGCATGTCGAAGGTTCCGGTGGCGTGGTTGACGCTGCCGGAGCCGAGGAAGAGCAGCGCCTTGAAGAAGGCGTGGGTGAACAGGTGGAACAGCGCCGGACCGTATGCGCCGACGCCCAACGCCAGCATCATGTAGCCGAGCTGGCTGACGGTCGAGTAGGCCAGCACCCGCTTGATGTCGGTGGCCACCAGTCCCATGGTCGCGGCGAACAGCGCGGTCACGCCGCCAATGAGCGCCACGAGCGTCATCGCCTCCTGCGAAAGCTCAAACAGCGGCAGGAAGCGGGCGACCAGGAAGACGCCCGCGGCAACCATGGTGGCGGCGTGGATGAGCGCGCTGACCGGCGTGGGACCCTCCATGGCGTCCGGCAGCCAGGTGTGGAGCGGGAACTGGGCGGACTTGCCGGCCGCTCCGGCGAAGATGCCCACCGCGATCCAGCCGGCCACGCCCACCGCGATCAGTCCGCCACCGACGGCCTCGTAGAGGTCGGCTATCACGAACGGGTTGAGTCCCTGGGCGGCGAAGGCGTCCGCATTGAAGAACAGGTACATGATGCCCAGCAGGAAGCCGAAGTCGCCGAGCCGGGTCATCAGGAACGCCTTCTTGGCGGCGGCCGCGGCGGCGGGGCGCTGGTACCAGAAGCCGATGAGCAGGTACGAGCCGAGGCCGACGAGCTCCCAGAAGACGAACAGCAGGATCAGGTTGCTGGCGATGACGAGTCCCAGCATCGAGGCAGTGAACAGCGACATGTAGGCGAAGTAGCGGGCGAAGCCGGGGTCGCCGCGCATGTAGCCCATCGAGTAGATCTGGACGAGCAGGCTGACGCCGCTGACCACGACGAGCATGATGGCGGTGAGCGGGTCGAGCAGCACGCCCACGGTCAGCTCGAAGTTCGCGATGACGAGCCAGGAGTGGTCGGGGAAGTCGACGCGGCCGTGGGCGTCCACGACGCTCACGAACGCCCAGAGCGAGAGCGCGAAGGCGACGCCGACGGCGGCGATGGTGACGAGTCCGGCGAGGTGGGACTGATGGTTGAGGAAGGGTCGGACGACCAGGGCGCAGATGACAAAGGATGCGAGCGGCAGAATCAGTATCAGCCACACCGCAAGTTCTGAAATCATCTAGCGTCCTCTCGGCATCGGCAGATTGGCGTCGAGCCCGCCCCAATCCTGCGGGCGGGAGCGGCTCTCCCGCGGCACGCCAGATAGTTTAGCGCAAGGGCAAGGGGTAGGCAATGCTGGGGGACGGAGGCGAACCCGTATCAGTTTGGTCGGCCGCACGCATGTAGGGGCAATCCCTTGTGGTTGCCCATGTTGGCCATCATGCCCAGGGCGCCCACAAGGGACGCCCCTACATTATGGGGCACCGACTAAGCTGATACAGCCTCGTGCGGGGGGCTGGAGCCTTTGCCAAGTCCCTTCCCCCTTGATGGGTGAAGGCTTAGGATGGGGGTAACGGCACGGGCGCGACGATTGCTACTCCCAACGCTTACCCCCGAAGGAGTGGAACAAAAGGGCCGGAAAATTCTGTTCCATTGCGTTCCATTTGCCCCGTTCCGTTCCGAGTCCCTCGTCGGGCGGCCTGGCCGGGACGGTGGCGAAGCAACCGACACCGGGCGGGACGGTCCCTTGTGGAGAAATCGTAGCACGTATGTGCGAGCAGGGTCAAGAGGGGTTGGCCTCAAAACTCGCGAAGGGCGAGTGGACCGACCACACGTTGACCTCCATCGACGTCAAATGATATGTTGAGTTCGCAGATCAATTTCCGCGAACGACCTAAGGGAAGCGGCTAGACACGACTGACGTAGCCACGCAACCTAAGTACCCCCCTTGGCAATGGGAGCCGAAATGAACACCAGGAATACCGCCGGGCTGCAAATTGTGTTGACGCCAACTTTCGACTGGCTCGCGGAGCAAGCCAAGGCCTGTTCCGTGCGCTTGTTGATTGGCAGTCCCTATGTCAGCGGCGGGATCATCAATTTGACCAACATCGTAGGTGCAGAAGTAAGCCGCACACTCGTAACGCGCACAGACCTGCGCGACTTTGCTACCGGCTCCTCCAGCTTGGACACCCTCTGCTGCCTGGCACGGGGCGGGACGCGGATTCGTAACTTGAGCGAGAGATTCCATGCCAAGATGTACATCTTCGACCAAAGTTCCGCACTGGTGACGTCAGCCAATGCGACATTCTCCGGCCTCTACAGGAACTTGGAATGTGGAATTGGGACGACCGACGAGTTAGTGGTCTCACAACTTGCGCAGCACTTGCTGAGTGGATTCGGAGAAGGCCCATCTACGGAATTGAACCTTAGGCAGCTCAACGCCCTACATGCCGCAGTCGAAGCTATCAAGGTGACGATTCCCAAACCACCTCACGAACCCCCGACTTCGGGCGAGAAGGTTGTGTCTAGGGCGGTGTTCACGATTTCCGACCAACAAGTTCTACTGAGTGGATTCAGCGGCTGGCGAAGGCTTACGCTGCGCGGAGTACTCGAGATGCCGGATGAGTTCCGATTGCAAGATTTTTACGATGTCTGGGAACGCGAGGCAGCCGCCGAGTACCCGAACAACCACAATGTGCGGGCAAAGCTTCGCCAACAGCTTCAATTATTGTGCGGCCTGGGGTTGATAGACCGCGTAAGTCCCGGACAATACAGACGCACAATGAACTGACCACTCCGGCTGTTTTGTGATTCATCAGACGAGGTGAAAGACCCTAATGACAACCGATGCAAATAATGAGCCCGCCAAGTATGCCTGTCGCTTTTGTGGGTCAAACGAGGTCGGCGGAAACTCTGACACGTACCCGGTTTTCCTCGCAGAGGGAGACAAGCTGATTTACTTGCGCTCTGAATCCAATGGATCGGGGGTTCTGGCGCTCTACTGCAATGAATGCGGTAAGAGAATCGAAGTCGACGACATTGGCGAGTTAGTGATTGTGTAGCCGCCGGTCCGGGTCGCAAAGTTGGCGCAATGCGAGATAGCGCGAGGGCTGAGGCTGGGCAACGCCCGTCCCCTACCCGACCGCCCCGTCTCGCGCATCCTCGCAGTCTCGTCCACGTCGTGGCCCAGCTCGGCCAGCACCTCGGCGGTGTGCTGTCCGCATGATCCATGTACTACAGAACTTGGTGGCAGTGAGCTTGCCCTCCCTTCTGAGATCAAGGGCTGGTGGTGTAAGGGGGGCTGTTAAAGACACCGTGCGTGACAGTTGACAGCACTCAGAGGCGTCGACGTATTGACGCACGTGTACCTCGTTGTTACTCTCAGACTCGACCTCATTAGTTGGATCACACGATTACGATTCCGTCACCTCGCGGAGTTTCAATTATGCCCGTAACCAGCTTGCATATCACCGACGTCGGGCCATTCGAGGCAATTGAGTTTGAGTTCGACCCACACGTGAATGTGATCACCGGACCGAACAACTCCGGCAAGTCGACCTTGCTGTGGGTTCTTGGTGAGTTGCTGGTCTACCCCTTTGCGATGCCCCGGAAGGTCGTTCGGTCAGAGCGGGCTTCATGGGAATTGGGTTGTTCATCTTCCACAGGCGACTTCACGGTGAAAGGCAATTTCCCCTCCGATGCGCATTCCATGATCCCTACCATGGAGAGAATAGGTTACACTTGCTTCGTACCCGCCCAACGCATAAGTTCCAACTTCAGATCATCAGGGCCAACCGCGTCCCATCCCATGGAGTCGCAGTCCAATGAAGTATATGAACTATTCGCTGAGGAAAGGCCTGAACTAATCAGGCGAATTGGGAAGGAAGGGTATCTGCAAGCAGTTCGGTACGAGATCAATGACGAAGCGCGACCAGAATTGAAAAGGCGCGCAAAATTGATGATGGCCGGCAACACGTTGGTCGACGACAAGGCAATGAAACAACGCTTCGTTAACCTGGATTACGCTGCGTCGAGAACGGAGAAGCCGGTCATCAAAGCGTACCTCAAACAGGTCGCAGATCTCGCCTCGGAGATTACCGGAGATTTCCCTATCGACTTCTTGGGGGTGGCCGAGGACGAGCAGGGTCTGTACCCGTCATTTCGGACTCCTGACGGCGACCTTCCCCTCGATGTGCTGAGCCAGGGAACCCAGTCTATCGTTCAATTCGTGGCCCACCTGCTGCTGAGATACGCCGAATACTACGACTTCCCTCCTGACCTGGACGACAAGCCGGGAATCGCGATTATCGACGAGATAGACGCCCACCTGCATCCGACGTGGCAGAGGCGCATCATCCCCGCCCTGACTCACAGCTTCCCCAGCCTGCAGATCTTCTGCTCCACCCACTCGCCACTTATGGTTGCGGGCCTGAAGGAGGGGCAAGTCCAACTGCTCCGCCGCGACAGCGAGGGCAAGATCACGGTATCGGTGAATGAGTCAGACATTGCCGGCTGGACCGTCGACGAAGTGCTGAGGCAGTACATGGACGTGAGTAATCCAACGGATAAGGCGACTGCTGATCGCGCCAGCCGATACCAGGAACTGGAATACAAGAGCGTACTGTCAGATGCTGAGGCTGAGGAACTTGCACTGTTGCGCGAGGCAGTGAGGGCTGACCTGCTGAAAGGACCGGGGTCTGCCGAGGTGTTGAGATTCGCTGAGGAATTGGAGCGAGTCAGAGCCAACAACGGGCAGAGTGCGTTGCGAAGTGAAGGCGATGTCGAGGAGCCGGGCGCCTAGCAATGCACTGGGTAGACCGTGGGCCTGAGCCGTCGGGCCTGGCACCGGTTCGAAATCGATATACACCACGGTGGATCAGCTACTACACTCATGGCGTCGGCAGCAGACCTACCGACTCCCACTGGCGTCTCTTCCGCGCTGACCTGGAGCGTGTGTTCTTTGGCATCTGCGCCTACTGTGAAGAACATACGCGTGGAGAAGTAGACCACTTTCGACCCAAGAGCAGGTTTCCGAACCTCGTCTACTCCTGGGCCAACTGGTTGTTCGCATGCCACGACTGCAACAGAGCCAAGTCGGACCGTTGGCCTGCGACAGGATTCGTGGACCCGTGCGCTACTTCAGAATCGGACCGTCCGGAGCACTACTTTACTTTCGACACGCAAACGGGATTCATCAAGCCACACGAGTCTCTGAGTTCTCAACGGCGTGAGATGGCGGCGGAGACTATCAGGGCGCTCAGGCTCAATGACTTCCACCACCTAAAGAACAGAGTACAGCGGCTTGTCCTGTTCTCGGCGGCGATGCCACACGGGCCAAACGAACTGACAGACGACACTGCCGACCTGTTAACTCACTTCGCGTCGCGCGAGGTCCAGTTATCGAGTGTTGTACGAAGCTGGTTGGTCGAACAGGGCTTTCCGCTGGGTCGATTGTTGCCGTAACGGCGGCTGGATGCCCTCTCACCCTGGCCCGCTCGCGCTTGGGCAAGCGGCTACCCGACCACCCCGCAAAAAAGGTTGTGTGCCGGGGGCTATGGTGGTAAACTAGCGCCCATCATAGCGGTAGATTTCTTTTGAAAGTGGGTCGTTTCCCACTTTCTTTGTTAATGGGACTTTCGCGAGAGGAATACACCAGGGGCGACCGGCAAAAGCCAAATCGGACAGGAGGTGGCCACAAGGATGAAGAGCGATTTCGTTATTGCCCTAACTCAGCTTGCCGCCGAACGCAATCTCCCCAGGGAGATCGTGCTTTCCGCCATCGAGGCCGCCCTGGTGTCTGCCTATAAGAAGGACAGCGTGACGGCCGGGCAGGACGTGAGCGTCACGCTGGACCCCGGCACCGGCGACGTCAGCGTCTTCATCATCAAGACCGTCGTCGACATCGTGGAGTCCCCCCAGACCGAGATGACGCTGGCCGAAGCGCGCACGATCAAGCCCGACGCCCAACTGGGCGACGTGGTGCCAACCGACAGCGTGCCCCACAGCGCGGGCCGCATCGCCGCGCAGACGGCCAAGCAGGTGGTGCTCCAACGCCTCCGCGAGGCCGAACGCGACCTGGTGTACGAGGAGTTCGCCGACAAGGAAGGCGAGGTCATTGCGGTCACCGTCCAGCGCGTGGACCCCAGGTACGTCACCGTCGAGCTGGGCCGCGCCGAGGCCATTCTGCCGCCCACCGAGCAGATTCCGACCGAGCGCTACCGCGTGAGCAACAAGCTCAAGGTGCTGCTGCAGTCGGTCACACGCTCGACCAGGGGTCCGGAGATAATCGTCTCCCGGGCCGACAAGATGCTGATGAAGCGGCTGTTCGAGATGGAGATCCCCGAGATATTCAACGGCTCGGTGGAGATCATGGCGATCGCAAGAGAGGCCGGGCTGCGCAGCAAGGTGGCGGTGCGCGCCACCCAAGCCGGCATAGACCCGGTGGGCTCGTGCGTGGGCCTGCGGGGCGTGCGCATACAGAACATCGTCAACGAGCTGCAGGGCGAGAAGATCGACGTCATCGAGTGGCACAAGGACGCCGGCGTGCTGATAGCGAACGCGCTCAGCCCGGCGCAGGTGCTGCGGGTAGAGATCGACGCCGAGAACGAGACGGCCACCGCGGTGGTCCCGGACAGGCAGCTCTCCCTCGCCATCGGCAAAGAGGGCCAGAACGCCCGGCTGGCGGCGAAGCTGACCGGCTGGAAAGTGGACATCAAGAGCAACGTAGAGGCGGACACGGCGCCGAGGCCGCAGGTGGCGGCGGCTCCCGCGGTCGCGGAAGCGCCGGAGCCGGCCGTTGCGCCGGAGGACATCGCGCTGCCGGCGCAGGTGGAGGAGGCGCTGGACGCAGCGGTGCGCCAGGCCGCGACGCCCGAGCCGGTGGTGCCGGTGGAGGAGGAAGTGCCGCCACAGCCCGCCGAAGAGCCCGTGGTGGTGGAGGCGGAGGCCGAGGCCGCCGTTGAAGCGGTCGCGGAGGTCGCGGAAGCGCCCGAGCCGGTGGTGGCGGAGGAGGAGGCCGAGGAGTTCGTCGAGGCGCCCGTCGCGGAGGTGGAGGAGCCGGCGGAGACCGTGCTGGTCGCCGAGCCGGAGCAGGCCGTGGAAGAGGAGCCGGAAGCGGTCCAGGAAGAAGAAGCGGAGGAGGAAGAGGAGCCGGAACCCGAGCCGGCGCCGGTGCAGGTATACGAGTTCGATCCGATCCCGGAGCCTGCCGCGGCAGTGCCCGACCGCTCGACCTCGCTGCGAGACCTGCCGGACGACGTGTGGTCGCTGCGGCGCAGGCGCTCCTCCGAGCCGGAGCCGGGCCGCATACGATTTGCAGAGGATATCATCGGACTACGCGGCGGACCGCCGTCGCGCCGCGACAGGGACGGCGGCAGGGGCAACCGCCGCACGAAGGCCGGCAACAGGCGCCGCCGCCGCTAGAGATGCCGCCCAGGCCGCGCCGCAGACCGGTACGGACGTGCGTCGCCTGCGGCAGAAAAGCGGACAAGCGCGAGTTGGTGCGGATCGCCGCATCACCGCAGGGCGTCGTCGTGGACCCGTCGGGACGGGCGGCCGGCCGAGGCGCCTACGTGTGCGGGTCGGGAGACTGCACGGTCGCGACGCTCAGGCGGGGCCGGCTGGAGCACAACCTGCGCACCAAGATGTCCGATGACGACTGGACTCAACTGGTCCGGTCGCTCGAGGCGCTGGCGGAAGAAGTGACTTCGGGACCATCACCCTGCCACCGCGCGGGCGAGCGGCATGACAACGGAGCGGGACTATGACTAGCAGCACCAGGGGACGACGACCGGCAAGGGCCAGCTACGGCCCGGCGAGGCAGACGGCATACGCCAACGCGGGCGGGCAGCAGGCCGCCCCGATTGACTACGCCATCGAGATTCCCGCGGCGATCACAATCCACGATCTCGCCGACGTGATGGATCTCAATCCCATTGAGGTCATCAAGGAGTTCATGCGCAACGGGTTCATGTACACCATCAACGAGGTGGTGGAGCATGAGACGGCCGCGCTCATCGCGGAGTCGCTGGGGTTCGACGTGCTGCCGCTGGCGGAGCCGGACCAGCCTTCCGGCTCGATGGTGGTGCCCACGGACGACGAGGACCCGGACCTGCTGGAGTCCCGCCCGCCGGTGGTGACGATCCTCGGCCACGTGGACCACGGCAAGACCACGCTGCTGGACTCGCTGCGCAACAGCAACGTGGTGAGCGGCGAGGCGGGCGGCATAACGCAGCACATCGGCGCGTACCAGATCGACTTCGACGGCTCGGCCATCTCCTTCCTGGACACGCCCGGCCACGAGGCTTTCACGGCGATGCGGGCGCGGGGCGCGCAGGTCACGGACATCGCGATCCTGGTGATCGCGGCGGACGACGGCATCATGCCGCAGACCATCGAGGCGATAGACCACGTGAAGGCCGCGGGCGTGCCCATCGTGGTCGCCATCAACAAGATCGACATCCCGAACGCGGACCAGGAGCGTGTGAAGCGCCAGCTCGCCGAGCAGGACCTGCTCATCGAGGAGTGGGGCGGCGACGTTATCGCCGTGCCCATTTCGGCGCTGAGAGGCGACGGAATACCCGACCTGCTCGAGAACGTGATGGTGGTGGCGGAGGTGAGCGAGCTGCAGGCCAATCCGCAGCGGCCCGCCCGCGGCGTGGTGGTGGAGGCCCGCATCGACAAGCAGCGCGGCACGATAGCCACGGTGCTGGTGCAGGCGGGCACGCTGAGCGTGGGCGACAGCATCGTGCTGGGCGAGGTGCGCGGCAAGGTGAAGGCCATGTTCACGGACAGGGGCAGGCGCATCAAGCACGCCGGTCCGTCCCAGCCGGTCGAAATCCTGGGCGTGTCGGGCCTGCCGCAGGCGGGCGAGATTTTCGAGGCGGCGCCGGACGAGAAGACGGCGCGGCAGATAGTGGAGGACCGGCAGCGCCAGCGCGAGCTGCAGTCAGCCTCCGGTCCCACGCTCGAGGACGTATACACCAGGATAGAGTCGGGCGAGGTGAAGGCGCTGAACCTGATCGTCAAGACCGACGTGCAGGGCACGGTGGACGCGGTGAAGAACGCGCTGGAGCGTCTCAACACCGAGCAGACCAAAGTGACGCTCGTCCACGCGGCCAGCGGCAGCATTACCGAGAGCGACATACTGCTGGCGGTGGCGTCCAAGGCCATCGTGATCGCCTTCAACAGCCGGATCGAGCCCGGCGCGCGCACCCTGGCGAGCCAGGAGGGCGTGGACATACGCTTCTACAGCATCATCTACAACCTCGTGGACGACGTGGAGCGCGCGCTGACCGGTCTGCTGGACCCGGTGTACCGCGACGTGCTGGAGGGCCGGGCCACCGTGCGCGCCGTGTTCAACCTGGGCCGCAGGGCCAAGGCGGCGGGCTTCTACGTCAACGACGGCAAGATCGCCCGCGACTCGACGGTCCACCTGCTGCGCGCCGGCCAGGTGCTGTACGAGGGGCCCATCGTGAGCCTCAAACACTTCCGCGACGACGTGAGAGAGGTTGCGAACGGCCTGGAGGGCGGCATCACGCTGGAGGGCTTCCACGACTACGAGGAAGACGACGTGCTGGAAGCCTACCGCACCGAGCAGGTGAGCTAGCGCCACTTAGTCCCTTCCCCCTTGATGGGGGCTGCTTGTAATAGTCCCTTCCCCCTCGCAGGGGGAAGGTTAGGATGGGGGTGAGTGCAATGCACCCACCATCTTCACTACCGAGGCTTCCCATGAACCGGCGGATCGACCGCGTGAACATGCTCCTGCGCAAAGAGATAAGCCGCGTCGTGGCCAACGACCTGCGCGACCCCAGGCTCTCGCAGGTCGTCAGCGTGACGCACGTGGACACCACCTCCAACCTGCGATTCGCCAGGGTCTACGTCAGCGTGCTCGGCGGCGACGAGGACAAGCGCGGCACCATGGACGCGCTCAACTCCGCGTCCGGCTACATTCACCGGACCGTACGCGACAACGTGACGCTGAAGGTCATGCCTTTCCTGAAGTTCCAACTCGACGAGTCCATCGAGCGCGGCGCGCTGCTCTCGGACATGATCGAGGACGCCGTCGGCGACGCGGAGGCCGCGAATGGCTAGAGCACCCAGAGCGCCGGTGATAAACGGCATCCTCAACATCAACAAGCCCTACGGCCTCACGTCCATGGAAGTGGTGCGCCGGCTGAAGCGCGCCAGCCGCCAGAAGAAGGTGGGCCACGGCGGCACCCTCGACCCGGTGGCGACCGGCGTGGTGCCCATCTGCTTCGGGCAGGCCACACGCATGATGGAGTACCTAGTCGACGGCCAGAAGGAGTACAGGGCCGAGATAGAGCTGGGCGTCACCACCGACACCTACGACTCGATGGGCACTGTGGTCGAGCAGCGGCCACCGGACGGCGTGACGCTGGAGGACGTGGAGGCGGCCATCGCGCCCTACATCGGCACGGTGAAGCAGGTGCCGCCTATGTACAGCGCGCTCAAGCGCCAGGGCAAGCGGCTGTACGACCTGGCGCGCCAGGGCATCGAGGTGGAGCGCGAGGCGCGGGACGTGACCGTGTACCGGACCCGGCTGCTGGACTGGACGCCGCCCGTCATCAGCGTCGAGGTCGGCTGCGGACGCGGCTTCTACATGCGCTCGTTCGCCCACGACATCGGCGAGGCGCTCGGCTGCGGCGGCCACCTGAAGACCCTGGAGCGGCTGCGGAGCGGCGGCTTCTACGTCACCGACGCCGTGGACCTCGACGACGCGGAGGAGCACTTCATCGAGGACACCTGGCCGGAGCACATGCACGCCCCGGACGCCGCCCTGTACGAGTTGCCCGCGGCGATCGTCGGCAGGCGGCTCCAGCAGCTCATACGCAACGGCCAGCCGATACCCCCCGAGTCGCGCATCCCCGTCGCGGAGGACGGCGCGCGCTGCCGCGTGTACGGCGTGGACGGCGTGTTCGTGGCGGTTCTCACGTTCGACGCGGAGTCCAGGCGCTGGCGTCCCGAGAAGGTCTTCCAGCAGGGCACGCCCGGCCGCGGCCGGGCTCGTCGAGGGTAGCGCAGGCCCGGCGCGGACGAATACCAGACATCCTGAAGAGGTGAGAACGTGATCGAGCTACAGTTGGACGAGAAGGGACTGGTTCCCGCTGTCGCGCAGAACGCCCAGACGGGCGACGTCATCATGCTGGGCTACATGAACCCCGGCTCGCTCAAGCGCACGCTGGAGGGCGGCGAGGTGTGGTTCTACAGCCGCAGCCGGTCGGACCTGTGGCACAAGGGCGAGGTGTCCGGCAACTACATGCGCATAGAGTCCGCGTCCCTCGACTGCGACGGCGACACCATCCTGCTCAAGGTCAACCCCGACGGTCCCATATGCCACACCGGCAACGACACCTGCTTCTTCACCTCGTTCGAGGAGCTGCCCGACTTCGTGAAGGCCGAGGGCGGCCTGGGCGTGATCGAGGACGTGTTCTCGGTGATCCAGGACCGCAAGCGCGCGATGCCGGAGGGCAGCTACACCACGGCCTTGCTGCGCAGCGGCGTGGACCGCATAAGCCAGAAGCTGATCGAGGAGGCGGGCGAAACGGCCATCGCCGCCGTGAAGGGCGACCCTGACGCGGTGATCGAGGAGCTTGGCGACCTGGTGTACCACGCGCTGGTGCTGCTCGCCGCCGTCGGCGCCCGCCCCGAGGACGTCTGGGAGGAGCTGCGCCAGCGCCAAGGCTAAGGGGACATTCCTCATTGTCCCTTCCCCCTCGCAGGGGGAAGAGCCTGCCCTGAGCTTGCCGAAGGGTCAGGATGAGTGTGCCGCCGCCGCGTCCGCCTCCAGCGTCAGCCGCATCGCCTCGATGGCGATCTCGATCTGGTCGTCCGTCGGCTCCCGCGTGGTCAGCCGCTGCAGCGCCAGGCTCGGCCCCGTTATCAGTCCCACCAGCGGGTTGCCCGCGAACATGCCGCTCAGCCGGATCAGCTCGTAGCTCACCGCGGCTATCACCGGTATCAGCACCACGCGCGACGCCACCAGCCACCACAGCGGCTCGCGTCCCACGAAGACGAACGCCACCACGGACACCACCATTACCACCAGCAGGAATGCCGTGCCGCACCGCGGGTGGGCCGTGGGGTACTTGCGAATCTCCGCCACCTCCAGCGGATCTCCCCGCTCCTGGGCGTGCACCGTCATGTGCTCCGCGCCGTGGTACATAAACACGCGCCGGATGTCGTTCATCCGCCCGATGAGCACGATGTAAGCGAGGAAGAACACCAGCCGGATGACCCCCTCGGCGATGTTGGCGTAGAGCGCGGAGTCGAAAAACCCCTCCAGCCATTCGCTCGCAAACAGCGGCGCCAGGAAGAAGACGCCGATAGCGAACGTGAGCGACACCGCCAACATCAGCGCCATGGCCGCCCCGCTCATCTCCTCGCCCTCCGCCTCCATCCCAACGTTCGCGGAGAAGTTGAGCGCCTTCATGCCCAGCGTCAGCGTCTCGGCGAGCGCGATGACGCCGCGCACGAGCGGCAGCCTGCGGGCGGTTCCGGTGAATAGCTGGCTGAGCGGTTGCTGGCGGATGGCGACGGTGCCGTCGGGGCGGCGCACCGCGACGCACATGTTGTGCTGGCCGCGAATCATCACGCCCTCGATGACGGCCTGGCCGCCGTAGGTGGGTCTATTCCGCACGGCTCACCTCCGGGACGGCGCGCGGGCGGCCGTTGGCGAGGTGGTGCGGCGGGAAGTCAGGGGTGTGCCTGCTGCCAGCGCGGCGCCTACTGAAGATTGAAGCGGCGCTTGAGGCGCTCGACGCGGCCCTCGGTGTCGACGATGCGCTGCTCGCCCGTGAAGAACGGGTGGCACAGGTTGCAGATCTCCACCCGCAGCTCCGGCTTGGTGGCGCCGGTGGTGTACGAGCGTCCGCACGAGCAGGTGACGGTCGCCTCTGGGTAGTAGGTCGGGTGTATGCCGGTCTTCATGTATCTCTTACTCGGTGTGCTATTCGGCATCTTTCGGGAGTCCCTTCCCCCTCGCAGGGGGAAGGTTAGGATGGGGGTGTCTGAACAGTTACGCCACAGGATAGACGCTGGCGCGCTTCTTGTCCTTCGTCTTGAACTCGAACTTGACGGTGCCGTCGATGAGCGAGAACAGCGTGTGGTCCCGCCCCACGCCCACGTTCGTGCCCGGGTGAATCCTGGTGCCGCGCTGCCGGACGATGATCGAGCCGGCGCTGACGTACTGGCTGTCGTACCGCTTGACGCCCAGCCGCTTGGACTGGCTGTCGCGTCCGTTGCGGGTGCTGCCTCCGCCCTTCTTGTGTGCCATTGTGAATTCCCTTTCTGGCAGGGTGCGGGCGTTCGTTCCCGCGACCGGCTACTGCTGGGAGATGCCTATCACCCGCAGGTCCGTGTAGTGCTGCCGGTGGCCGTTCTTGCGCCGGTAGCGCGTCTTGGCCTTGTACTTGAAAACGATGATCTTCTTGGCGCGGCCCTTGCCCACCACCTCGGTGGTCACGCGCGCGCCCTCCACCGTGGGAGCGCCCACGGACACGTTGCCGTCCTGGGACAGCATCAGCACCTCGTCGAACTCGATAGCGTCGCCCTCGTCGCCGGGAATCCTCTCGACGCGAATCGTATCGCCTTCCTTCACGCGGTACTGCTTGCCGCCCGTCTGAAATATCGCGTAGTCCATCTGTGAAACCTCGCACTAATTCTAGGGCGTAGTGGCACCGCCGTCAATGCCTAGGCTCTGAAGTAACTGCTCAGAGTGGGCGATTGCCAAAGTCCCCTCTCCCAAGACTGGGAGAGGGTTAGGGTGAGGGTTGAAGGCCCTTTGTTCAGACTGCGAGCTCTGCCCGAATGCCTTCGCCAAGGGCGTCTGGGTCAACACGTCCCTGCACCACAGCCTCTTCAACCAATGCCTTGACGCGCCTCTTGGTGAGTCGTCGGCATCGATTCGCCTCTATTGCACCGGCAACCCTGCGAGCCACCATACCGAGTCGAACGTAATCGAGCCGAGACACGTCAACGTGCTTAACCACCATGTCGGTGACGGGGGTTCGTCCCTCGGTATCCGCCATTGCGTGATGTTCGGATTGGAGGTCCTCGTATTCCAACCAGACGATGTCGAGCCGGTCTATCCGGTCCCCTGCCGAGGCTATTGCCAGCGCGGCCTCCTCGACGTCCCGATCCGAGTCCGTTGAACAACGCCAGAAGGACAGCGAGTTTTGCTGTGTTCTCAAATCGGCGGTCACCGCATCGGCCGGTATCTCACCTTCCGACAGCTCACTTGCGACCGCCCACTTGGCACGTGATATCTTGCGCGCGAGGAACAATACCTATTCGCTCAAGTCCTCGATGACGTCGGACAGATACTGCTGCAACCAGGGTACTGGCTCGGAATGTGCCCTCAGCACCTCGAGCAACTCGGAATCACCCCACGATTCCGCAGCCTGGATTGCCGCATCCCTCATTTCGACACTGTCCTTGGTCAGACCGTCGCGAACGAGGCCCGCACGCCATGACTCCGATCCCACACACCCAAGACGCGCGAGGCAGCGCAGAACGGACGCCGCGAAGGTGGGTTGGGATACATCGACGCAGAACTCCTTAAGCCAGCGAGTAGCCTGCCTATCGCCAGCCTGCACCAGCGCCTTGGCGATGATCCGCTCAGCCGGGTGCACCACGCCATCCTCGACGGGAAGCTCTTCGAAACTCGCCCGTAGTTCGGCGGCAAGCCAGTCTTGGCGCTTGTCGACCGTCTGTAGAATCGCGTAGTCCATTTTTGCAAACCTCGGGTGAATTCTAGGATGTGGCGGGTGCGTGCGTCAATGTACAACTTGAGCCATCAGTCACTCCCTACGCCATAGGTGGAGGAATGCTGCGGCTTGGCCTTGAATAGCCGCGGTAAAGTCTCTAGGCAGCCTAACCCAAGGGAGAATCTCCTTTCTCCGAACGTCCCAGATGGCGTGACCCCACAATTGTTGCCATGTTCCCCCCTCCTCCGCCGCTTTCTGCATCATGTATTGAATGGCCTGACGAAAGGCTCGCTTGGGCTTGGGTTTGCTGAACCAGAGTTTAAGAACCAACTGGTCGCTATCCGTGCGCATTCCTACTTCTGGCCTTACACTGATATCAAGCCCGGCTATTGCAATCGTCACTGGGGGAACTTGGAAGTAAGTGGCGTCCCGGCCTTTCCAAAGACTTGCATAGTTGCTGACCACTTCTTCGTAATGACTCTTCTTCAAGGCGCTCTTCTGCCCATCCAACAGTGGGGTTAGATCGTTTTCTAGAATCGAAATGTCGTTTGTCTTCCAGTGAGCCGTCCTCAACGTATTTCTCATGTAGCCGTAAAAGTCTCGGCTCATGTATTGCCTTGGTGCGGCTTGCTGCACTCTCGCTTCGTCCACAATTCTTGGCTGTTCGGATGGTATGGCTGCGTAAAAGCGCGCGAAAGTTGCCATGGGTATGCTATTCATTAACCCCTCCTTATTTTGGGTTATGAAGTCTTCTGCCAGACTATATACCCCATTTTTCAGGGTGTCAACCCGACTATTCGAGATGTCATCTACAAGTTGGAGTCTACCACGACCATTAGCAACAGAATCAACATATATGTCTCGGCACACTGAGCAGGGAACACAGAAATCAAAGGCGTTGTTGTCAATCCCTCTAATGTTGTCCCACTGCTGGCCGTCACAAATGCGTGAGAGGAACCCGCCTCCGTCCTGCAACCAGAAGTGAGTCCTGGGGTCAAGGCCGTAGGGACGGCCTGGCATTATCGGAATTGTCCAGTTTTCCTTTGCCATACTGTGAGAATACGATTCTACTTCCCAACGGAGTAGCTTCTAAGCGGCGGTAGTTTCAGCGATTTCTGAGGAAGATGAGAGGGGGTTCACCCTACACCGCCACCACCGCCCGCGTATCCCCCGCCGCCAGCGCGTTCATGTACGCCAGTACCATCTCCCGCGTCCGGTACCTGCCGAACTCCTTCTCGTCCTGCCTGCGCACGATCGGGAACGTCTCCAGCACGTAGCCCGCGTCGTCGCGGTCGAGGCCGTACAGGTGGAAGTACAGCGCGTCCAGCCGCGCCCGCAGGTGGCGGCGCTCCTCCTCGTCCCACTTGAACGGCGGGCCGAGGTAGCCCAGGTCGCGCGCGAACGGCTCCATGTCGTGCGCGGTGTACGTCAGCTCCAGCACGTGGCGGCGGACGACGTCGCGGGCCGTCTCGTCGCCGAAGCGGCGGTCGTAGTCGTCAGGGGCGATGACGGGGAGCTGCTCGACGATGAAAAGGTTCAGGGTTTGGCCTTGAACCTTCTGCCGTACAATGAAGTCGAAAGCAATCGCGTTCAAGTTTGCGGCCAGTAACCATTCGTCGCGATTTTCTGACTCTGACTTCAGGATAGGCACCTTGTTGCCGAATCCAACGGCGGGAAGGATAGACGCGATAAACGTCCTCGCGTTAGTTGGCGAAGTTATTTCCTTAAATCCCAAGACCCAACGTGATTCTGGCGTCCAGTCGCACTCCTCGGCTGGCACCCAATAGGCGGGACTCGGCAGCCAATCGGGGTTTGCGTGTTCGTGAAGCTCTGCGGACTCTGGCTGATTGGGCCGATTCAGGTTGTCGGGATTCACTACCACACTCGCGGCTCGGTGGTCGTATGCCTGTACCATCTTTCCTTCGTATAACGGTAGGTACAGCTCTTCCCCTTTCCTCCAGCGGTTGCCCTGGACGGGGTAGAAACCATCTTCGTCCAGTTGGGAGGCGGTCCTGAACAGGCCGGAGTCGTTTGTCATGTGGAACATGGTGCTGTACTTCACCGGCCACACGTGCCCTTGTTCACCCTTGGAGTGATCCACCAGCACGGGATGGCGTTCGTAGATGCGGCGGGTGATGTCGGCGTTGCGGCGGGAGCGAAATACGGGGGCGGTGCCGGTGTTGGGGTTGACGCGGACGAAGTCGGAAGGGGCGAGTGGGAAGCAGCGGTCAGGGTCGTCGATGTCGGCGGGGTCGTGGAGGAAGAAGGCGCAGCTGGTCTGTGGGAAGGTGCGCTCCCTACCGCCGAAGACGAGGGCACAGAACTTGAATCGAGAATCGACGTCGGGGAAGAACGGCGGCAGCCCGGTTCCGAGCCGCCGGTTCTCGAAGTCGAACAGGCACGACACGCGCCCAGCGGTGGAGACGGAGCGGAAGAAGCGCGCGGCGGTCATATCACCGAAAATGCCGGAGGGCGTCAGCAGGCCCACGTAGCCATCGGTCTTGACGAGGGACATGGCGCGCTCCACGAACAGGGAGTAGAGGTTGATGTCGCCCCGGCCGAGCAGGGGGTAGTCGCCGCAGTTTCGCACCAGGCGGCCCAGACCGTCGGCCTGGTTTTTGGCAGCGTCGAATTCGTCCGCCAGCGGGTCGTAGTTGTCGCGCAGTTGGCGAATGGCCCGCCGCCTCGCGGCCGCCGTAGTAGAGAGGGCGACTTCCGGCTCGCGAGTGGCGAACCATTCCACTTCTTGTAGCTTGATGCGGTCCCAGGGCGGGTTGCTTATGACAGCGTCGAAACCGCCTTGAGGCCGCTCGTTCTGCCAGCCGCGCCAGACGCCCGGAAAGGCGGCCTCCCAGTGCAGGAAGGACTCGCGGCGAGCGATGAACGCAGCGTCGTACCATAGCTCCCTGAAACGCTCCTCGCCGGCGTCGTCCTGCGCGCCATCGACGGCGTCCGGGCCGCGCGCCAGGAGCGGCAGAAGGGTGGCGGAGTTCTGTGCCAGTACATCGAGCAGCGGAGTCTCGAACTCGGCGAGTGCCTTCTTCTTCATGCCGGCGGTGAGCCAGCGCAGGCCGCATAGGAAGTCGAGCACGCCGCGCAGATCGGAAGTGGTCTTCTCCACCGAACGGAAGAGCGTGGCGGACTCGTGAACCTCGGAGATGTCGGCATCCGACTTTTCTTCGATCTGCTGCATCTCACCCGCAGCGAGTTCCATGTGGGAAATGGTTCGGCTGGCGAACAGTCCGCCGAACCGGTTCAGTTCTTCCAGGCCGTCCTGGACGCTCATGCCGATGAGGGAGTCACCGCAGCGCAGGTGGTGGTCGAGGAAGGACAGGGGCGCGCCGACGGTGAAGCTGTGCAGCCAGAGCGACACCTTGGCGAGTTCTACGGTCATGCTGTTCTTGTCCACACCGTAGATGCAGCGCTTAAGCACCATACGGCGAATGATGGCTTGGTCGGTCAGTTGCGCCTCGTCCATCACCCAATCGGCGGCTTTAGCGCGGCGTTGGATGTTCTCTCGGATTGATGCTACACGGCCCACCAGCGGGGACTGGTAGCCGTCAGTCAGCCAGTCGGCGGCGGCCGGTGCGGACTCCACCAGTTCGGCTACGTAGTCGGACAGGAAGTCCACGGCCGTGACGAGGAAGTGGCCGCTGCCCATGGCGGGGTCGAGCACCTTGAGGTCCAGCACCGCCTCAGCGGGATCCAGCTTCCGCAGTTCCCTCAAGCGCTCTGCTTGGGGTCTGTGGTCAGACTTCAGCTCCGCGGCCCTGTCCTCGAAGGCGGCACGGCGCTCGTCCGCAAGAGGCTTGAGCGTGCGGTCGATGATGAGGTCGACCAGTTCCTGGGGCGTGTAGAAGCTGCCGCTATCCTTGCGGGCGTAGACATTGGGACGGACGGAGATGAATCCATATTCATCACGGACCGGCTCGTGCACGAGGAGCCGTTCGTAAATCGAACCTAGTTGTTGCACCGACATGTCCCGGTAGTTGACAAACTTGGGCAGGGCTTCATCCGTGTGGCTCAGCGCGTAGATGATTGGGGCTATCTCGGCGTCGGACAGCCGCGCGCGCTCCAGCAGCGGGGCAGCGTCCGACGCGAACAGGCCGCCGTTGTAGGGCGGCAGGCCGATAGACGGGTCGCCACGGTCGATAAGTTGGCACAGCGTGGCGAAGTGGTCGTAGTACGCCGATGCGACGGCGGAGAAGGCGTCGCCATCGCGGGTGCGGCGGGCCACGTCGTCACGCACACGCTTTCTCAAGCCGTAGTCGTCGTAACGCGAGTCGTTGACGGGCAGCAGGCCGCGGTCCTCGGCGTAAAGCACGAACAGCAGCCGGTACAGGAAGATGAGGGCGGAGTAACGCACCTCCCGCATGTCGCTGGCGGAGTCTCGAGCCAGCACCCTCACAAGGTCAGGGAAGACCCTGTCGAATACTATCCTGGACAGGTCGTGCGCCACCCGCTCCTCGTATCGCCGGCCCTCCGCTAGCGCGGTCTCCAGGAAGGTGACGGTTGCGCCCTCTTCCAGCGTGAACGAGTCGCGACGGAACAGCAGGTTGAACACGCGCAGCCGGTCGTCGTCGTCGCGCGCCAGGACCTGACCCAGATCAACCTCGAAGTAGGCGCTCGACCGCGGCCGGGCGCGCCCGTCGTACAGCCGCCACACCCGCCCGTTGGTGAGTATCCCCCAGCGGATGCGGCCCTCCGACACGGTTTCGGCAGTGGAGAGATACCGCAGCACCTGGCCGTGCGGCGTACCCGAGCGTCGTCGGCTGTCGCCTCCACGGGCGTCCAACGACAGCCCAAACCGCTTGCTCTCCTGGACGACGAGCGCGTCCTGGTAGCGGTCCGCGGGCGCAGGCCTCTGCGCGGCGCGGTCCTTCGCGTCTGCGTCCGCGAACAACAGGTGGTCGGGTATGTCCTCGTTGCGGTCTGCGCCCTGCTGGGGCAGGTAGTCGGCCCAGCCCAGCAGTTCGAGGACGGGCCGGATCAGGTCCTGCTCGGTGGTCGCCTCGTTGGGGGACGCGGCGGCGGCGAGCGCGTCGTGCCGCGCGCGAACGCCGGCGCGGAAGTCGTCGAACGCGGCAGCGTCATCCACCGACGCGCGCCACTCGCGCGTCTCGCGTATGCCCTCGCTGAGAAAATATTCGGTGAACAGCCGGCCCTGCAAGTCGATGCCTCGCGTTAGTAGTGGATGTAGTTTGGCATAGCGGTCAAGAGAAGGCAAGGGCTGGAGGCACGAGTAAGCCTTCCGAATTGTCCCCTCTCCCTTGATGGGAGAGGGTCAGGGTGAGGGTGACGGCGACCCTCCCCCTCACCCCTTACCCGCAACCACCCCGAAAATCGTGTCCCAATCCTCCCCAACCGCGTAACCCAAACGCCACACCCGTTCCCATCAGCGCGCAATCCCTTCCCATCTGTGTCACAAAAATTCCCACTCCCAGGCCACTCCCACGACGTTATGTCAAGTAGGCCTGCCTCGCGCCAACAAAACGGCGGATTCGCCCCGACGTTGCGGCAACTGTCTAACCCTTCCATTCCGAGCGTAGCCGAGGAATCTAGAGCGTTCACAGGCACCTAACCCTGACCACCCTCTTGATTCTACAGCACACACGTGCTATTTTCTACCTGATAGGCGCTGTCGCCGCCGGTTGTGCACTAGGGGCGGGGCCTACCCTGAGCCTGTCGAACGGGTCACACTCTGCCACATTCTGCGCAATACGTGTGACGAACCTTAACAACTTAGCTCACAGAAAGTGACAAGAACATCGGCCCGCCCAGCTACGGAATGGGCAGAAAGTAGCAGAACTGAGCAGATTTTTCGCAAAGCCCCGCCCAAAGTCCCTTCCCCCTCGCAGGGGGAAGGTTAGGATGGGGGTGAAACGCAGCCCCTCAGTCCGCAGGCCGCTCGCGCGGGCGGATGGGCAGCCCGCGCTCGGACAGGTAGCGCTTGGCCTGCTGGATGGTGTAGTC
Source organism: Dehalococcoidia bacterium (assembly GCA_965203135.1). Classification (GTDB taxonomy): domain Bacteria; phylum Chloroflexota; class Dehalococcoidia; order Lucifugimonadales; family CATOSD01; genus CATOSD01. The sequence goes on from CBDBBO010000001.1 coordinate 883,614, forward strand.
GCCATAGTGAAAAATGCTGGCCGCGAGCACCGCGTCCGCCCTGCCCGTCTCCAGCGCGTCGTACAGGTGCTCCAGCTTGCCCGCGCCGCCGCTGGCGATGACCGGCACGCCCACGCCGTCGGATATGGCGCGAATCAGCTCCAGGTCGTAGCCCGTGAGCTGCCCGTCGGTGTCCATGCTGGTGACGAGCAACTCCCCGGTCCCGATCTCGGTCGCGCGGCGCGCCCACTTGAGCGCGTCGATGCCGGTGGGTGTGCGCCCGCCGTGGGTGTAGACCTCCCACACGGAGTCCCCGTCCACGGGCAGGTCGGCGCCGCCGCCGCGGGCCACCGCCCCGGCGCGCTCGCCGTCGGCTATGCGCTTGACGTCCAGGGCGACCACTATGCACTGGCTGCCGAAGAAGTCGGCGGCGTCGGCCACCAGCCGAGGGTCGGCGACCGCGGCGGTGTTGAGCGACACCTTGTCCGCGCCCGCCTCCAGCATCCTGCGAACGTCCGCCAGGTTGCGCAGTCCGCCGCCCACGGTCAGCGGGATGAACACCTGCTCGGACACCTGCTCGACCACGCCGAGCATTATGCCGCGGGCGTCGGAACTGGCGGTGATGTCCAGGAAGACCAGTTCGTCGGCGCCCTCGCTGTTATAGGAGGACGCCAGCTCGGCAGGGTCGCCGGCGTCGCGGATGTTGACGAAGCTGACGCCCTTGACCACGCGGCCCCGGTCAACGTCCAGGCAGGGGATGATCCTCTTGGTGAGCACGGCGGGCTACTTTCGCATCACCAGCATGTAGTGGTGGTCGTTGAGGTTGTGCGCGGTCTCGATGTGGAAGCCAAGCTCCCGCGCCATGTCGCCGACCTCTGTCTCGTCCAGGCGGCGGTTCACCGGAGGGCCGTCCTCGGCGGTCTCCTTGTGCTCCAGCGTCGCGAGCCAGCCGCCCTTGCGAAGGCAGCGCCGCGCCTCGGAGAGCATGGTGGTTGGCGATTCGGTCTCGTGCAGCACGAACGCGATGAACGCGCCGTCCAGGCTGTCGTCCTCCAGCGGCAGCTCGTTCTCGCCGGCCAGCTTGAGCTCCACGTTGGTCAGGTTGACGGACCTCACCTGCTCCGCCGTGGCGTCCAGCATCTCCTGCTGCACGTCGATGGCGTACACCCTGCCGTCGAACAGGTACTTGGCGAACGGAATGGTGAAGAAGCCGGGGCCGCAGCCTATGTCGGCGACCTCGTGGTACACCAGCACCGGCAGCATCGAGATGAGCCGCTGGGGGTCGGTGGTCTCGTAGCGGTCGGCGGACAACAGTTCCGCCTTATCGTGGTGATCGTACTTTTCAGACATGGGTTTGTGTCCTCGAATGGTCTGGGTGATTCGTCTGTCCCTTCCCCCTTGACGGGGAAGGCTGGGAGCTTCGTTCGTCCCTTCCCCCTTGATGGGGGAAGGTTAGGATGGGGGTGACACGCTGCGAATGGCGTCCGGCAAGCTGACGTCGCCGGTGTACAGCGCCTTGCCGACGACGGCGGCCTCCACGCCGATGTCCCGAAGGCGGAGCAGGTGCTCCACCGACGAGATGCCGCCCGCGGCAATCAGCCCGGCCTCCACCTCGTCCCGCAGCACCTCGATCGCGGCGTAGTTGGGGCCGGACAGCGTGCCGTCGCGCGCTATGTCGGTGTACAGGAAGCGTACCACGCCCTGCCCGGCCATGCGGCGCATCAGGTCCGCGGCGCGAACGCGGGTGCCGCGCGTCCAGCCGTCCAGCGCGACCAGGCCGTCCCGGGCGTCCACGCTGACCACCACCGCCTCGGGGCCGAGCGCGTCGCACATCGCGGCGACGGCGTCGGGGTCGCTGACCGCGGCGGTGCCGGTCAGCACCCGGTCCACGCCCAGGTCGAGCGCGGCCCGCGCGGAGTCGAGCGAGCGTATGCCGCCGCCGAGCTGCACCGGCACGGTGGACGCGGCGGCGATGCTCTCGATGGCGGGCAGGTTCACCGGAGCGCCGTCCTTCGCGCCGTCCAGGTCGATCACGTGCAGACGGGACGCGCCGGCCTCGATCCAGCGCGCGGCGACCTCGGCGGGCGCGTCGGAGTACACCGTCTCGCGGGCGTAGTCGCCCTGGTACAGCCGGACGCACCGGCCGCCGCGCAGGTCTATCGCGGGGATTACTTCCACGCCCCTTCCTTCTTGCCATTCTTCACGAGTTCGACAAAGTTGCGGTAGAGCCGAAGGCCGACGTCGCCGCTCTTTTCGGGGTGGAACTGGATGGCGAACACGTTGCGCCAGGCGGCGGCGCTGCAGAAGTCCACGCCGTAGCTGGTGTAGCCGGCCACCACGGCCCTGTCCGAGGGGTCCGCGTAGTAGCTGTGGACGAAGTAGAAGTGGGAGCCGTTGGGTATGCCGTCGAGCAGCGGATGGTCGACGCGGAAGTCGACGCTGTTCCAGCCCATGTGCGGCACCTTCAGGTCCACGTCCAGCCGGCGGACGCGGCCCGAGAGCACGCTCAGGCCCGGCTCCACGCCCTCGTCCGAGCCTTCCAGCAGCAACTGGAGGCCCAGGCAGACGCCCAGGAAGGGCCTGCCGCCGCGAATGAACGCCTGGATCGGCTCGACGAGTCCGCCGGCCCGGAGGTGGCGCATGGACGAGTCGTTGGCGCCCTGGCCGGGAAAGACGACGCCGTCCGCGCGCTCGACGTCGGCGGGGTCGCTGGTGATGGCGGCGCGGGCGCCGAATCGCTCCAGCGCCTTCTGCACGCTGCGCAGGTTGCCCGCCTGGTAGTCGATCACCGCGATGTTGGGGGCGCCCATGGCGTCAGATCCGGGTGCCGGTCACCGCTTCGACCGGCAGCTCCCTGTCCTCGTACCGCGCCAGGATGAACAGCAGGTCCGAGAGCCGGTTGACGTAGCGCAGCAGCTCTGGATTCGAGACCATCCCCTGCTCCTCGAGCGCGACCATGCGGCGTTCGGCCCCGCGCAGCGCGGTGCGGGCGAGGTCCAGCGCGCTCGATGCGGGCGACGCGCCGGGAATGATGAACTTGGGCGGAAGCTCGACTTCCTCCTTGATCTCGTCGATGAGACTCTCCAGGTGCGCGACGTTCTCCGCGGAAATGGCGTGGAACGTGTCGGTGAAGAGCTGGTAGTTCTGGTCGTCGGTGGCAAGCTCCGACTCGACGGTGAACATCTCGCGCTGGGCCAGCAGCAGGATCTCCTTCACCCGCCGGTCATTGGACAGCGCGCGGGCGAGTCCCATGGCGGACACGGCCAGGTCGGCCTCGCCGTAGGCCTCGCAGCGCGGGTGAGTCTTGGGAACGCGCCCGCCGAACAGCAGGCCGGTCGTGCCGTCGTCGCCGGAGCGTGTGTAGATGCGCATGGGGAAGCCTCCAAGCAAAAATTATAGCAGGTCGGCGCACCGGCCGTGGGCTTGCGGGCAGCTTGACCGGCCTGTTGGCCCTGTGCAAAACTCCGAAGGTGCGGAGTGTGAGCAACGCGAGTGTAGGAGACGGACCAATGACTGGACCACACGATGTGGGCGGGATGCCCACGGACGAGCCGATCGACCGCGGCGAGCACGAGTGGGCCGACTGGGAGCGCCAGACGGCGGCGGTAATGGGCGCCGTGCGCTCCGCGGGGCTGATGACGGTGGACGAGATGCGTCGCGGCATCGAGGCGATTCCGCCCGGCGAGTACGAGGCGCTTTCCTACTACGAACGCTGGGCCGCCTCGATGGAGACCATCCTGGTGGAGAAGGGCGTGATCTCGCCCGACGAGGTGGACGGCAAAGTGAAGTCCCTTGAAGAGCGCTGGGGGTGACGCGTGGATAGCTCGCAGAGGCGCTACGGCCCGGGCGACCGGGTGAGGGTGCGCGACGAAACGCCGCTGGTGCACCACCGGACGCCCTGGTTCGTGAAGGGCAAGACGGGCAGGGTGACGGTGGTGTGCGGCGTGTTCCGCAACCCGGAGTCGCTGGCGCACGGCGGCGACGGACTGCCGCGCCGGGCGCTGTACCGCGTGGAGTTCGCACAGGCCGACGTATGGCCAGACTACGCCGGCCCGGCGGAGGATACGATCACGGTGGACCTGTACGACCACTGGCTGGAGCGGGCGTAGGGCCATCAGCCGCGCCCGAAATGGCATGAAGGGGCGTGGGCGGGTATAATGGGCACCGGCTGGCGGCGTGATTGGCCGCCGGCACCGATCGGCAAAACGACAGGGGGTTTCCACCATGGCGGCCAGGGTAGGCATTAACGGCTTCGGACGCATCGGCAGGCAGGTGCTCAGGGCTATTCTCGAGAGGCATTCCGACAAGCTCGAGGTGGCCGCGGTCAACGACCTCACCGACACCAAGACCAACGCGCACCTGTTCAAGTATGACACCAGCTACGGTCGCTACCCGGGCAGCGTGGAGGCCACCGATGACGGCATTGCCATCGACGGCTCGGAGATCAGGGTGCTGTCCGACCGCGACCCGTCCCGGCTGCCCTGGGGCGATCTGGGCGTGGACGTGGTGGTGGAGTCAACCGGCTTCTTCACCAGCGCCGCCGCGGCGTCCGGCCACAAGGAGGGCGGCGCCAAGAAGGTCATCATATCCGCCCCCGCGTCCGGCGAAGACCTCACCATAGTGCTCGGAGTGAACGAGGACAAGTACGACGCCGACAATCACCACATCATCTCCAACGCCTCCTGCACCACCAACTGCATAGCCACCATGGTGAAGGTGCTCCACGACAGCTTCGGCGTCGAGCGTGGGCTGATGAGCACCATCCACTCCTACACCAACGACCAGAAGATCCTCGACCAGCAGCACGAGGACCTGCGCAGGGCGCGCGCCGCCGCCATGAACATCATCCCCACGACCACCGGCGCGGCCCGCGCGGTGGGCCTGGTGCTGCCCGACCTGAACGGCAAGATTCACGGCATGGCCTTCCGCGTGCCCACCTCCTCCTGCTCGGTTACCGACTTCGTGGCCGAGCTGGGCAAGGACGCCAGCGTCGACGACGTGAACGCCGCCTACGCCGAGGCCGCCTCGTCGAGCCTCGAGGGCGTGCTGGAATACTCGGAGGAGCCGCTGGTGAGCAGCGACTTCATCCAGAACTCGCATAGCTGCATCATCGACTCGCTTTCCACGATGTCGATGGGCGGCAACATGGTGAAGGTGGTCGGCTGGTACGACAACGAGTGGGGCTATAGCTGCCGCACAGCGGACCTGGCCGCCTTCCTGGTCGACAAGGGCGTCTAACTCCATGACGATGGCGCGCGCGCGGCAGGCGAGGGCTCGCGTCAACCTGGTGCGCGAGCTGTCCAACGGGCTGGCCGCGCACATCCACACGCTGCCGGACGACGTATGGCGCAACGCCGCGCAGTACGGCAGCCCGTGCGCCGGCTGGAAGCTGGCGGACGTGATCACCCACCTGGTGGTCGGCGCCAACATGCTCTCGCTGAGCATCGCCCGCGCGCTCAAGGGCCAGACGTCGCCGCCCATGGGCTACCGCAGGCGCGGCGGCGAAGATGCCACCGCGGACCTCGTGTCGCTGCGCGAGACCTACAACGAGGACCTGTTCCCAGAGTTCAACGCGAGCTGCAAGCGGCTCAGCAACGTGCTGGTCTCGCTGGACGCCGACAGCATGGACGCGCCGGCGTTCCACCCGGCGGGCGTGACTCCGGTGTCGGGCCTGGTGGACATGCGCGCGCTGGAGCTCGCGGTGCACGGCTGGGACATCCGCTACGCTTTCGACAGGTCTACGACGCTGCCGGCAAGCGCCCTGCCCTTCCTGTGCGAGTGGCTTCCGAACTGGCTGTCGGCGGCCTTCCGCCCGGGCGAGCCGCTGGACGCTCCGGTCACCTACCGGTTCGCGCTCACCGACGAGAGCGCGGCGGCGCGGGACGTGGTGGTGCGCGGCGACGGCTTCAGCGCGGAGGACGCCGGCGACGAGCCGGCGGACGTGACGTTCGCGTGCGACACCGACACGTACCTGCTGTTCTGCATGGGCCGGCTGCCGTTCGCGCGCAGCGTTCGCCGGGGCCGGCTGTCGTTCGAGGGCGACGAGAAAGCAGCGACGCGCTTCACCGAGTGGTTCGGGCCGGTATAGCCCTGGAAGTACCCGTCGCACCCTACCGCACGAACAAGCTAGAGACCTCTTCCCACTGATGCCGCAGACCGTGGGCGTCACCAAGTCTCGCCAGACGCAACAAGGAGGTACTACCCATGCCGGACCAGATGCTCGAACGCGCACGCGCGCTTCACCGCCAGATTCCACTGATCGACGGGCACAACGACCTGCCGTGGCGCTACCGCGAACTGGTTGACCGCGCCATCTCCAAGGTCGACATCGACGAGCACCAGCCCGATCTGCACACCGACATTCCCAGGCTGCGGGAGGGCGGCGTGGGCGGCCAGTTCTGGTCCGTCTATGTGCCATCGTCGCTCAGTCCGGAGGAGTCGGTGGGCGTCACGATGGAGCAGATAGACGTGGTGCACAATCTCGTGCGCACCTACCCCGGCGCGCTGCGGCTCGCGCACACCGCCGACCAGGTGGAAGGCGCCTTCCGCGCAGGCAGGGTCGCGTCGCTCATCGGGATGGAGGGCGGGCACTCCATCGACAGCTCGCTCGCCGTGCTGCGCATGTTCTACCGACTCGGCGCGCGCTACATGACGCTAACCCACAACGACAACACGCCCTGGGCCGACTCCGCGACGGACGACCCGCGCAACAACGGGCTGTCGCCGTTCGGGCGTGAGGTGGTGCGCGAGATGAACCGGCTCGGTATGCTGGTGGACCTGTCCCACGTCTCTCCCGACACGATGCGCGACGCACTGGACACCGTCGAGGCGCCGGTCATATTCAGCCACTCGTCCGCGCGCGCCCTCAACGACCACCCGCGCAACGTGCCCGACAACGTGCTGGAGCGCGTGACCGGCAACGGCGGCGTGGTGATGGCAAACTTCGTGCCGCCGTTCATCTCGCCAGACGTCATGGCGCGCGAACGCAGACGCCGCGCCGAACAGGAGCGGCTGAACGCCGAGCACGGCGCTGACAGCGACGCCGCGGCGGACGCCTTGCGGGCATGGGAGGCGGCCAACCCGGAGCCGGAGTCAACGCTGTCTCAGGTGGCCGACCACATCGACCACATCCGCGCGGTCGCGGGCATAGACCACGTGGGCATCGGCGGCGACCTGGACGGCGTGACCTCAACACCCGTCGGCCTGGAGGACGTGTCCAAGTACCCGGAGCTGACCGCCGAGCTGCTGCGTCGCGAGTACAGCGACGAGGACGTGCTGAAGATACTGGGCGGCAACGTGCTGCGCGTAATGCGACAAACGGAGCGCATCTCGCTGCGGCTGCGCGAGCAGCGCGGCCCGTCGGAAGCGCTGATCGAGGATCTGGACGGGTAGGCTCCGCTGTTACCAATTCCGTGTCTCAACAGATATAATGGGCGGCGCCCGCGCCGTGCCCGTCTGGGCTTGAAGCGCGGGGCCACCCATACACCAATCTAGGAGGGACACGAGCCTATGTCCGAACAGCAAACCTACCGGAAACCGCTGCCGGCTCCCACGCCTGAGACCCAAGAGTTCTGGGACAAGGCGCGGCAACACGAACTGTGGATTCCCTGCTGCAACGCCTGCGGCGAGACCTTCTTCCCGCCGCGCTTTGTATGCCCAATCTGCCTCTCGCGAGACGTCTCGCTGGTCAGGCACTCCGGGAGGGGTACGCTCTACAGCTACATGATCAACCACAGGGCGCCTCCCGGTTTCGAGGAGGACGCCCCCTACGCCATCGCCGTCATCCAGCTCGAGGACGGCCCGCGCATCATGTCCAACATCGTGGGCATCGAAAACACGCCCGAGAACCTCGTGCTGGACATGGCGCTGGAGGTCACGTTCGAGGACGCGGCCGGTGAGGACATCTCCATCCCCAAGTGGAAGCCCGCCGGCTCCTAAGAGAAGTCCCTTCCCCCTCGCAGGGGGAAGGTTAGGATGGGGGTGCCCTTCCCGGCAAGACCCCCTAAGCACGCAAAGGAACACCACATGTCACTACGTTACAAGGTAGCGGTCATCGGAGCGTCCGAGACAACCCAGATCGGGGTAGTCCCCGACATGACCTACCAGCAGCTCGCGGTCGACGCGGCGCTGAACGCGATCGAGGACTGCGGCATCGACAAGAACGACATCGACGGGCTGGGGAGCAACGTGCCCCCGGCTGAACTCGCCAAGTACCTGGGTATCGTGCCGCGCTGGGTGAACAACACCTCGGTGGGCGGGACGTCCTGGCTCATTCAGGTTCGCCACGCCTCGGCGGCCATAGCCGAGGGCCTGTGCGACACCGCGCTCATCACCATGGCCGAGAGTGGCCGCAGTCGCGTGGGCGAGACGCGGCCCCCCATGGGCGCGCTCACCGGCGGCGCGCGCCGGGACAGCACCTGGGGCGGCCAGTTCGAGGCGCCCTACGGCACCGTCGGCCCGACCACGCTGTTCGGCATGGGCGTGCTGCGGTACATGAAGGAGACCGGCACGACGCGCGAGCAGCTCGCGTCGGTGGCGGTCGCCCAGCGCAAGTGGTCCAACAAGGTGCCGCGGGCCATGTTCGGCGAGCTCATCACGGTCGAGGACGTGTTTAACAGCCGGATGATCTGCTACCCGTTCAACCTGTTCATGTGCTGCCTGGTGACCGACGCCGGCGGCGCGATCATCCTGACGAGCGCGGACAAGGCCAAGGACTTTCCGAAGCCACCGGTCTACATCATGGGCACCGGCGAGTCGGTGGAGACGCCGCTGGTCAGCCAGATGTACGACATGACCACCTCGGCGGCGTTCCGCACGTCCAGCACCAAGGCGTTCGAGGAGTCCGGCATATCGCACGACGACGTTGACCACATCATGATCTACGACGCCTTCGCGCACCTGCCCATCTACGGCCTGGAGGACCTGGGCTTCGTCGGGCGCGGCGAGGCGGGCGCGTTCATCGAGGAAGGCAACACTTCACCCGGCGGCAAGCTGCCGATGAACACCAACGGCGGCGGGCTCTCGTACACGCACTCGGGCATGTACGGGATGTACGCCATGCAGGAGTCGATCCGCCAGATGCGCGGCGAGGCCCCGCACCAGGTAGAGGGCGCCAAGGTATCCTTCTGCCAGGGCGTAGGCGGCATGTTCATGGCGTCCGGCAGCCTGGTCTTCACCAACGAAGAGCCGCACGGCTAGCCAGCCCCGCGCGCTCGGCGCGCTGACCACGGCACTGAACGGAAGAAGGGGGGCAGGCTTGCGGGCCTGCCTCCTCTTCTGGTAGTTTGACAGCCGCACTTAATGCGCATCGTAGAGGGTGAAAACTCTCCATCATTTCATATAGGTGGTTGTCTACGGTTCGTTCATTGACAGCACCCTGTAATGGCGCGATTGAGATTGCCGATTGTATTCGCATGAGGCGAGGGAAGTACACAGTTGCCATTCTGCAATCAATGCGGCGAGAAGATTGAGCAGAGTGATGCCTATTGCCGACACTGCGGAAATGTGGCGAACAGCCCGTCTGCCCCTGACCCTCCCAGTTCCCAAGGCCCAAGTCGGAAGAGAAGCGGCACCAAGAAGGCTCTCAAGTGGACCGGAATTGGTTGCGGTGGCCTAATCGGACTGTTGGTGCTATTGCTGATTATCGGCGCGATTGCATCTCAAGCCCAGGATGCGAATGGATCGCCACAGTCAATCAGCCGAACTACTTCACCTCCTACCCCTACACCAACATTTGAGGAAGCAGTTTCTAGGGCATCGCGGATTTCCTACGACGAACTGTTCAGAAACAATTCACGGCATATTGGTCAAGTTGTCCACTACCGCGGCGAAGTGATCCAAGTGATTGAGGGATGGCGCGCAAATGAGTACGACTTAAGGGTGAATGTCACGGAAGGCCAGTACTTCTGGGATGATACGGTGTACTTGGCCAACTACTCGGGTTCGCGGTTCTTGGAGGATGACATAATCGAATTCGTCGGCAAAGTAAGGGGCTTGATAAGCTATGAAGCGATTATGGGCAACACCGTTACCATTCCCGAAGTTGAAGTGATCCAAGCTCGTGTGGTGACTAAAGCCTCAGACCGCTAGGCTACTTTCAACGCGAAGCCGCCACCTCAGCAGGGACGCGCACCTGCGAACAGGCCATCAAGACACATCTAAGCATACGCTACTGTCGCAACCCTGCGAAGTTACGTTTAGGCAATCGATTCAGCCTACGCCGGCTCGACGGTTTCGGCGATAGCTGTAGTTGTCTGCGTATAGTGACCCTACGCTTGGGGATAGTTGGCGTAGTCCACGTGCATCCCTAGAAACACGTCCGAGCATCAGTGCAACTGCTGATGGATTCCATGAGAGTCGGTAGGAACGGCTCTATGAGGCTAATGATGAAGTATTTCAGCGAAAGAGAAACTGCCGTAGTACCACGTGAGAGTGAGGAAATCAGCACGGTGGCTTGGAAGGGTCTTCTCGTACTGATCCGCAAGCGAGTGGACGATGACTCGTTCGGCGCACAATACCCGGACATCTGCCGGAACAGAACGTTCATTTACGGTGGCACAGTAGGCACGTTTGTTAAGGGTACCGACTCGGGCATGTTCAAAGATGCCGTGCTCGCTGAAATACCTAGACTAGCGAAATATGCGGACCAAGACATTGGGCCTATACTTCTTGAGCTAGGAAGTCCGGATAACCAACCGTCTACTCTGGAAATCCTTGACCTGATTGAGTTCTGTTGGAAGAGCCTCGGCAAGCCAAGAGTGATAGGCGAGCACCCCTTTTGGGGTATCTCCAACCATAACCACGTTGAATTCGATGTGCAAGCCGGCAGGGATGAATTTCACTCGGAAGTCGAGACCATCTTCAGACGCAACGGCATTGCATACGAACTTACCGAACAAGGCCGAATAGAGCGTCTTGTTCCAATAGCACTCCAGGACATGCTACACAAGCACGACCTGAACACCAGTGACGCGGAACTTGACAGACTTTTGGACGCTGCTCATAGTAAGCTTCTCAACCCGCGTCCAGACGCGCGCCAGGAAGCGCTAGAGGCACTTTGGGGCGCATGGGAGAGACTCAAGACGTTGGACAGCCCCGGCGGCAAAAAGGCAAGCACAACTGCGATGCTTGACAAGACAGCAGGGAAAACATCTCCAATTTTCAGAGGCGAATTGGAGGAGGAGGCAACCAATCTCACGAGGATTGGAAACAAGCTGCGTATTCGCCACTCGGAGATGAACCAAGAAATGCTCGCGTCCAATGAACACGCGGACTACCTGTTCTACAGGCTGTACAGCCTCATTCGGCTAATCATTCGGTCAAGGCAGTAACCTTACGTTCCCGAGACAATGCAACCACACTGTCCAGCAAATCCCCCAGTGTCAGTGTGGGATTCGACGTCCTGTCTCTGGTGACTTCGACTTCGCAGATTCTCCCGAGGATCAACAAGCCCCGCAAGTGGCACGCCGCGCTCTTCGAGCGCGTTGCCGGTTTGGGGTACACTGAGTATGGTTCGGGTAAGTTGCAGAGGCACGAACACTTGACTGGACAGGTGGAAGCAAATGGCGACGGAACGCGAATACAGACTGCCGAACCGGGAATTCGGCGGGAAGTACCAGAAGCTGCGAGTGTACCTGGAGGCCCACCCACGCCGGGAGTGGCGGACCACATTCAGCAACATCGAGTCCATCCTGGGCTTCGAGCTGCCCGCGTCCGCGCGAAAGCACGACGCCTGGTGGTCCAACGAAAAGAAAGGCGGCCGCCACAGCCAAGCCGTGGCGTGGACTGCCGCCGGCTGGGAGACGGCGGAGGTGGACATGGAGGCGGAGACTGTGCTGTTCAGGCCGAAGAAGCGCCCTAGAACCTTGACTGCCGGTATCCTCGATGCCGAATGGCCCGGACGTCACATGGGACCGTGGCCGAATGGCCTCAGCCTGAGGCGAGAGGACATGTACGAGGACAGGATCTAGGTAGTGTTGACATTTCATCTTAGCCATATGAGAGCGCCTGTGAAATGGAGGAACCCGAGGTACCTGTTCGCCAGTTTATCGAATCGGGAGAAGATGCGGCGGAAGTGCTTGATCTTACCGATGAAACACTCGACAAGATGACGCTCTCGGTACAGGTACTCATCGTATGAGTGCGGCGCCCTTCTGTTGGAGCGAGACGGAATCACCGGGACAGCCCCATTGTCGACGACCAACTCGCGAACGTGATCGGCGTCGTATGCCCGGTCGGCTATCACATGCTCACTCTCGGTACCGGATATGAGTTCGGCAGCTTGAGTCACATCGTGCTCTTGTCCTGCGGTCAGCGTAAATCTCAAGGGATTGCCCAGACCATCGACACTCACGTGGACCTTTGTAGAGAACCCGCCCCGACTTCGACCGAGGGCTTGGGACGCTTGCCCACCGTTTTTTTGGGTGCGCCAGCGGCAGAATGATGGGCCCGCACTACGGTGCTGTCGATGATGAGGTTCTCCATGTCGGGGTCATCGACAAAATACTGATGCATACGTTCCCATATCCCATGATCGCACCATCGGGCGAACCGTTTGTAGATGCTGTTCCAATTGCCATATTCGGCTGGGAGCATCCTCCACTGCGCACCAGTCCGAGCAATCCACAAGACGGCCTCGATGAAACGCTTGCAATCGGCTTCCTTTCCGACGTACAAATCGGGCTGGCTACGAAGAAACTCCAGCACCTTTGGCCACTGTTCGGGAGATAGTGTGACTGTTGACATATACCTAGTATAATGCAAATGTCAACACTACCTAGTTCCTCCCATGTTCGTGGACACAAACGTCCTTGTACAGTCTCGAACCATCAACGCGCCCGAATACTTCCGCGCCAGGGCAATGCTGGTAAGGGCCTCTGCACAAACAGGCCCTCTGCGAATCAGCCGTCAGATCATGAGGGAGTATCTGGCCGTAATCACCCGGCCGCAGTCCTGGGCGGTCGCCACGCCTATGGACGAAGCGCTCGATGACATCAACTGGCTGAGTGAGAACTTCGAGATTCTCGAGGACGGGCCTGCTGTCACCGAAACGCTGATTGCGCTGTGTCGGGAAGTGCCCGTCGGCGGCCGGCAGATTCACGACGCGAACATCGTGGCCACCATGCTGGCGCACGGAGAGCGACGGCTGTTGACGTTCAACACGGTGGACTTTCGCCGGTACGGCGACCGGATCGCGCTGGTGAGCTCCTAGCCTCCCCTACCCGCCACTTGACCGGCTCGCGGCGCGGACTGTAACCTTAGCTTGCGGCGGCGCGGCTCTGCCCACGTGGGGCGGCGCGCTCGCACTCCCCAAACAGGAGACGCCACGTGTGCACATACAACATCGAGAAGGCCGAGATCACCGGCAGCGGCAAAGGGCCACAGGGCTGGTTCAGCCTGAACGAGGCGCGGGTGTACTACGACCACCCCTTCCACTCGCCGGCCGACCACACCCTGAACATCGACTTCGTGAACGACGCCCATGGCCTGGGCGCCCGCGTCGCGGTGGAGCTGAGCGCCGAGTCGGCGCTGAAGCTCGTCGACAGCATCATGGCCGCGCTCGACACCGCGCAGGCGCAGCACGAGATAGCCGCGCTGCAGTCGCGATAGGCGCGCCTAATCCAGCGCGACCGCGGGGAGGCACGAGATGAGATTGGCCAGCAGGATGAGCCGACTGGGTACCGAGACGGCGTTCGAGGTGCTCGCCAAAGCGCGGATGCTGGAAGCTGAGGGGATGGACGTGGTCCACCTCGAGATCGGCGAGCCGGACTACGATACGCCCGAGAACGTGGTGCGCGCCGGCGTGGACGCGCTGAGCGGCGGCTTCACCCACTACGGCCCGTCTCCCGGCCTGCCCGACGTGCGCGCCCGCATCGCACAGGAGATCGCGGATACCCGCGGGATCTCCGTTTCGGGGGACAACGTGGTGGTGACCCCGGGCGGCAAGCCCATCATGTTCTTCGTCCTGCTCGCGCTCGCCGAGCACGGCGACGAGGTGCTCTACCCCAATCCCGGCTTTCCCATCTACGAGTCGATGATCAACTTCGCAGGCGCGGAGGCCGTCCCCATGCCCCTGCGCGAAGACAGCGATTTCAACGTCGACGTGGACGAAGTGGCCGAACAAATAACCCCCGCCACCAAGCTGATGATCATCAACTCGCCCAACAATCCTTGTGGCAGCGTGATGAGCCGCGAGGAGCTACGAGCTCTCGCCGAGCTGGCCGTGGAGCGCGACGTGATGGTGCTGGCCGACGAGATCTACAGCCGCTTTCTGTACGAGGGCGAGCACCATAGCATAACCGCGTTCCCTGGCATGACCGAGCGCACGATCATCCTGGACGGCTTCTCCAAGACCTACGCCATGACGGGCTGGCGGCTCGGCTACGGCGTGATGCCGCTGGAGCTGGTGGAGCCGATTTCGCGGCTGATGACCAACAGCGTGTCCTGCACGGCCAGCTTCACGCAGATGGCAGCCATCGAGGCACTAGACGGCCCGCAGGACGACGCCTACGGCATGGTGGAGGAGTTCAAGCGCCGCCGCAACCTGATAGTGGACGGCCTCAACGCCATCCCCGGCATACGCTGCCCCATGCCGAAGGGAGCGTTCTACGTGTTCCCCAACGTGGAGGGCACCGGGCTAAGCAGCGCCGAGTTCGCCGAACGGCTGCTGCAGGAGGCGGGCGTCGCGTGCCTCTCGGGCGAGTCGTTCGGAGCCTACGGCAAGGGCTACGTGCGCTTCTCCTTCGCCAACTCGGCGGAGAACATCCAGAAGGCGCTGGAGCGAATAGCCGACTTCGTCGCTAAGGTCGCCTAGCCCCCGGAGCGCGTGCGGGCGACCGCGAGACCCCACACCTCGCGAGCGCCGCTATCCTTGAGCGCGCCCGCGCAGGCCGACATAGTCGCGCCGGTCGTGACGATGTCGTCAACGAGCAGCAGGCTCAGATCGTCCACCGGCTCCTCGCACACGAAACTACCCGCTACGTTGCTCCAGCGATTCACTCGCCCGGCCACGCTTAGCTGTGACGGCGCGTCGCTCGTCCGCGACAGCAGCGCCTCCCGCACCTCCAGTCCCGTCGCCTTGCCCAGCTCGGCGGCCAGCAGCGCGGCCTGGTTGAAGCCGCGCTCGCGCAGCCGCCTGGGATGGGAGGGCACCGGCGCTATCGCGTCGGCGGTGATGCCGTACCGGGCCATGCACTCGGCGAGATGGCCCGCAAGTTCCGAGGCCATGGCCCGAACGTCCCCGAACTTGAACTGGATGAGCGCGCGCCGCACGAGGCTGTCCCGCGAGTAGACGTAGGGGGCGCGTATGCCGTCCACGGCGACTGGCGCGGAGCGGCACCAGCCGCAGCGTCCGAGCACGTCCGGCTCGGCGCACACGACGCAGAATCGCGGCGGCACGAGCCTCGGCACTCCCGCCAGGCAGTCGGCGCACATGCTGCTGCCCTCCCTGCCGCAGCCCAGGCACACGAAGGGGAAAACCGCGTCGAGCGTCTCTCTTGCGAACAGTTTTGCAAGCTTTTCGAGCAAAATCCTAAACTGCGCCCCCTTTCGCCTTCCAATGACCAACTACTGGGGCTAAAATGCCGCATTGTCGCCCCGTGCCTTTTCGGGGAGTTCCGTGCCGGGCGAGCCGGCATCTTTTCCGGCGAGTGCCAAGCCGGCGGCGTTGGCTAACCATATGATAGCGGCTGCACGGCCTTGTTGGTTAACTACAAAAGCCTTGGCGCCCCGAAGAGGACGATAGGGAGGGTCCGCTCCCTTCGGACGTTCGACGCTTTCCACAATCGTAGCTTCCGTTTCCTGTGGCCCGCGAACTTCTTCTCCTACATTTCGCGGTGGATGCAGATGACGATGCTGGTGTGGTACGTGCTCGAGCTGACCGGCTCGGCGTTCCAGGTCGCGCTCGTGGGGTTCTTCGGCATGGCGCCGATGCTCTTCCTGGGCATCCTGGGAGGCGCGCTGGCCGACCGGTTCGACCGGCGTCGTCTGCTGCTGAGCGTGCAGTTCGCCAACTTCGTCGGAGCGGGCGTCACCACCGCGCTGCTGGTGACCGGAATGCTGGACGTGTGGCACGCATTCGTGCTCATCTCGATCAGCGGCGTGGGCTGGGCGCTTGACTCCCCTTCCCGCCGGTCGATCATCCTCAACCTCGTGGGCAGGGCCGCCGTGACCAACGCCGTGGCGCTGGACTCGATGGCGATGCACTCCAGCCGCATGGCCGGCCCCGCGCTGGCGGGAGTTCTCATCAGCCTGGTCGACGTCCCCAGGGGGTTCTTCGTAATCCTGGCCTTCTACGCCCTGTCGCTTACGCTCATGTGGCTGGTGAGGCTGTCGCCGGAGCAGCCCGGCGGCGGGACGCAGTCTCGCGGCGCGTCCTCGCAGGGCATTCTGCGCAACCTCGCCGAGGGGCTTGTGTACGTGCGCGGCAATCGCACCATCATCGCCACAATCATGGTCACCGTCATAATGAACCTGTTCGTGTTCTCGTACATGCAGATGGTGCCTGTCATCGCCGTTGAGGTGCTCGAGGTGGGTCCGGGTCCGATGGGCGTGCTGATGGGCGTGGACGGCTTTGGCTCGCTGATGGGATCGGTGCTGATAGCATCCGCGTCCAACATACGCCACCACGGGCGCGTTTACCTGATCGGCTCGACGATAGCCATAGCCGCGCTGTTGCTGTTCTCGCTGTCGCGCTCCTACGAGCTGTCGTTCGGGATACTGCTGGTGCTGGGACTCGGCGGCGCGGGGTTCGGCACGATGCAGTCGCTGATCGTGATGCTGGTGTCGCGGGAGGAGATGCGTGGCCGGGCGCTGGGGGTCATAAGCCTGGCCATCGGGACGGGGCCGCTGGGCCTGCTGATGACGGGCGCGGTAGCGGACTGGCTCTCACCGACAACGGCGATAGGTATAAACGCATCGGTCGGCCTGGCGCTGATGGCGCTGGTCGCGGTGTTCATGCCGTCCCTGCGCCGCGAGACCATGCATGCCGAGCGCCCCCCGGAGCCCACAGAGCAGGCAGAGCAGCCCGAGACGACCCTGCGCCCGGCGTGAGACTTCCAAGAAGTCCCTTCCTCCTCGCAGGGCTAACAGGGGTAGGCAACACCACTACTGAGCCTTCCTGATTGTCGCTTCCCCCTCGATAGGGGAAAGAGCCTGCCCTGAGCTTGTCGAAGGGATGGGGGTGGCGAACGGAATACAGCCGCCACCCTACCCCCCGTCGTCATACGTACCGCCGTGCAGTCGCCTGTACAGCGCGCGAAACTCCGTTTCGAGTCCTGGCGGAGTGTGCTTCAGGAACGCGCGGTAGATTTCTTCTTCGGTCGCCGGACCCCATGTCGTGCGGCGCTGCACGTATAGGTCCCTCAGCGCCGCCGACGTCGTCTGCTCACCCAAGGTCAAGGCCAGCATTATCAGGAAGTGCTCGCCCATAACGTAGTTGCAATGGTGGGGGCGTCCTGTGGTTAGACGAGCCTGCAACTTGTTTAGTTGTTGGATGTTGCGTAAGTCGTTGCCGGCGTGGCAGACTGTTTCCATTTCCCTCTGGACATTGCGCCTGCGCTCATCGAGGCCTTCCACGCCGAGTTCGTCCCACGTTATCGCCCGCATCAACTCTGCACCGCCTTCAGTCAGCCATTGGGGACCTATGCCGCCGACGAAGTAGTAGTGCGCCACCTCGTGGTATACGAGCGACCGCGAAAG
Source organism: Dehalococcoidia bacterium (assembly GCA_965203135.1). Lineage (GTDB taxonomy): Bacteria > Chloroflexota > Dehalococcoidia > Lucifugimonadales > CATOSD01 > CATOSD01. The sequence continues at coordinate 901,290 of CBDBBO010000001.1, forward strand.
CCGGTTTAAGCCGTATCTGGCGAGCGCGAGGTAAGTGCCGGCATGATATCCATCATCCCCATGCCTGGGCCAAGACGGGACCACCATGATGGCGTCAGCCACTGGGAACGGTACTCCCATGAACGCCTCGCCGGCCCGCACGACATCTTCCATCATACGCAGCGTGTCTTCATCCTCAGGGAAAGGGCTGGGATCGAACGCCCATAAGCGGACTTCGCCCGCGAGGGGCAGCGAGATGGTCTTGGATTTCACGTAGTAGGAGAGGACGAGGTCGTCGTACAGTGTGGGTAGTTTGCGTCCTATATCGCCCAGGATTGTAAGCAAGGCCATGTCTTCATCGTTCAGACCATCGGCGTACCACGGAGCCTCGGCCAGTCGAACCATCCGGCCGTCCCGACTGAGCTCGCCCATAACTTGGATAGCATCGGCCTCGACCTTGGATATTCCATCTGCAACCCACAGAGACTCCGTCACGGTCCGGGCGAGCGCCACGTCCTTATCAGCAATCCCACCAATGCCAGTTAACACGTCCCTCTCTTCTTCAGACATGTCGTCGGCTAACCATGGATAATCCACTATAATCTGAGCGAGAGCAAGGTTCTTCTCGGTAAGCTCGCGCAGTGAGTAGAGCGCATCCTGCTCATGTCCAGTCAGGCCGTCTGTCAGCCACGACATCCGCGTTACAACTAGGGCTAGCGCCGCGTCGCTCTTCGCAATCCAGGGCAGAGCGGAGATAGCCCACCTCTCAGCTTCGGACACTTCGTCGGTTAGCCATGGATACTCCGCCACGGTCCAAGCGAGCTCCAGGTCTTTCTCGCCAAGGCCGCGCAGATCGAATACTACCCATCTCTCATGCTCGGACACCGCGTCAACCAGCCACGGCAATTCCAAGAGGGTGTGTACTATCGCCGTATCTATGGCGGATAGCCTCCTCAAATCGTGGAGCGCATTCATTGCGTGTTCGGATAGCCCACTTGTCAGCCATGGCAGTTCAGCTACGGCGCGTGCGAGCGCCAGGTCATGGCCTGCGATTTCTCGCACCTCGGAGAACGCGAACGACTCGTCGTCCACTAGTCCATCGGCAATCCACGGGATCTCCACCACCCCTAGGGCCAACACCAGGTCCGCGTCCGCGGCCAACTCCACCATGACTCGAGCGAGTCCGGGATCACTCGACGAAAGCGAAATGACGTGCTCGATTGCCTGCACTTCCTCCGCGGACACACTATCTGCCAGTGAAGCTAGATCCACCACTTCCCGGCCGAGCGCAAGGTCGCGATCCGCAAGCTCGACCAGTGCCGAAATCGCGCCAGGCTCCACTTCGGATACGCCGTCCGAAATCCACGCTGACTCGGCTATGCTGCGGGCAAGCTGTAAGTCGCGCTCCGCAAGCTCGACCAGTGCCGAAATCGCGCCAGGCTCCACTTCGGATACGCCGTCCGAAATCCACGCTGACTCGGCTATGCTGCGGGCAAGCTGTAAGTCGCGCTCCGCAAGCTCGACCAGTGCCGAAATCGCGCCAGGCTCCACTTCGGATACGCCGTCCGAAATCCACGCTGACTCGGCTATGCTGCGGGCAAGCTGTAAGTCGCGCTCCGCAAGCTCGACCAGTGCCGAAATCGCGCCAGGCTCCACTTCGGATACGCCGTCCGAAATCCACGCTGACTCGGCTATGCTGCGGGCAAGCTGTAAGTCGCGCTCCGCAAGCTCGACCAGTGCCGAAATCGCGCCAGGCTCCACTTCGGATACGCCGTCCGAAATCCACGCTGACTCGGCTATGCTGCGGGCAAGCTGTAAGTCGCGCTCCGCAAGCTCGACCAGTGCCGCGAGCGCGCTTGATTCCTCTTCGGATACGCCGTCCGAAATCCACGCCGATTCAGCAAAGCTTCGGGCGATAATCAGATCGAGGCTCATGAACTCGCCCAGCACCGCGAGCGCCGCAATCTCATGCGCGGACAGGTCGGCAGCCAGCCATGGCCACGCGGCGATATCCCGGGCTAGCGCAATGTCGCGCGTCGCGATATCGCCCATCATCGCCAGCACCGCCTCCTCGTTCTCTGACAAGTCGTCAGCCAACCATGGCAGTCTCACCACGGACAGGGCGAGCGACAAGTCGCCCTCGCCTAGCAACACCAGCGACGCTATTGGCCCATCGTCTTCGTGAAGCGATGTGTGTCCTGTGATCCACGGCAACGACAGCACTCCCTCCGCGAGCTCTGAGTCGAGCTCGCTTAGCGATGCGAGGTGACCGACCTCTCCTCTCCGGGATGCGACAGCCACCCACGAAAGCCTTTCCAGCGGCAGGTTGGCCGCTAGCCGAGCGAGCGCGGAGTGCCTTTCGGCGAGCATACCGAACGCAGAGAGCACACCCTGCTCGTACCTGCTCAAGCCGTCGGCCAGCCACGGCATTTGGGCTATCTTCTCGGCGAGGTCGGCGTGCACTAGCCAGATGCCAATCAGCGAATCGGAGGCTTTGGCGTGGGAATCGTCCGGCGGGGCTTGCAGCCACGGCAGGAACACGGACAGTCTGGCGGCGGCGACCTCTTCAGCGGTGGAGGTATGCGTTGCCGTCGGCTCCGGCGTAGCCGTAGGCTCTGGCGTGACCGTAGGCGTGGGTGTACGTGTCGCGGTAGGTTCAGGTGTGGCCGTGGCGGTAGGTCGCGGCGTGGGAGTAGACGTAGGCGACGGCGTTGGGGTGGCGGCAACCGCGACGACGGCGGACGTCGGCACGACGGGCGTCGGCTGCGCGGCCGGCTCGCCACAAGCGACCGCCAACGAAGCGGCGGCTACGGCAAGGGCGAGTATCGTGATTCGCATAAGCGGCCCTCGCTGAGGTCATGTTCTACAATGGAAAGGCGAGGGTACCCACGAGCCATTGTCGTGGGCTAAAACGTACTTCGGAACCGGTACAGCGTCATCTCCGGCTCTATCGGCGCCACCGGCATGTACTCCGGCTCCTCCTCTACCTTGGCGACGATGAACCACGGGCCGTCCTCTTCCAGCGCCTGCATCAGCACCGTCTGCAGCTCCTCCTCCTCGCGCACCGTCGCCGTCTTGGCGATGTTGCAGCCACGCGCCACCTGCTCGAGGTCGGTGCCGTAGGCGGTGTGGCTTAGCTGATTGCCCGTCTGCGCCCACTGCTCATTGTCCCACACCACCACGACCAGATTGCGCGGCTGCTCGCGGCCTATCGAGGCGATGGTTCCCATGTTCATGAGCAGCGAGCCGTCGCCGTCCAGCGAGATGACCTTTTCGTCGATGGACAGCGCCATGCCCAGCGCGATGGACGAGCACAGCCCCATCGAACCGTATGTGTAAAAATTGCGGTCGCGGTGACCTGCGTGCCACAGCTCGTCGGTGGTGGGACCGAGGTTAGCCACTATCGGCAGGTCGCCGACCAGGTCCAGGATCATGCGGGTTGCGGAGTATCTATGCAAGCTTGCCTCCGTGGAGCAACGGTGTCATGCACAGCGCGAGCGGCTGGCGCGAGGCGTAGCACAGCGCCAGCGCCCCGGACACGCGCTGCGCGAGCCTGTCGTCGCTGTCCAGGGTGTAGTACGGAACGCCCAGGGTGTCGAGTATGGGCCGGGTGGTGCGGCCCATGGCCACCTGTGCGATGTTGAACTCGCCCACCTCGCCGCGCAGGTTGATGAACATCGGAATGGGCAGCCGGCACGGGATGCACAGGCTGGCGATTGCGTTGACGCAGTTGCCGAAGCCGCTGGACTGCATGAACACGGCGGCGTTGCGCCCCACGGCGTACGCGCCCGACGCTATGCCGATGGCCTCCTCCTCGCGCGTGGCCGACACCACGTGGAAGTAGTCGTCCTCCTCCAGCAGCCGCGTCACCTGGTGAATGCTTATGTCCGGCACGTAGGCCACCAGGGACACCTCTGCGTCCTTCAGCGCCTGCGCTATGGTTTCGGCCCAGTTCATTCGAACACCTCGCCTAGAGTTCGCGTCTATCCGCGCGTTATCAGCATACCGTCCAGAAGTTCGTAGAGTTCGTCGTCGGGCGTGCGTTGGTAATCATCGTAACCGATTCGGCCATGCTGGGCTGCAATTCTCACGCTCCAACTAGTGCGTCTGCCACCCACGCCCAAACGCAGCCCTTCCAACGTAGGTGAGCGCAAAGTCTGCCCCTCACCGAAGATTCCCGAAACAGCGTAGCCGCTGTCTCCAAGGAGCAAGACCGTCACCGATTCTTCGTCCGGGTCCACCAGCCAATACTCCCTAACGTCGTGCCGGGCGTAAATCGCTCGCCTGGCGGACTTGTCCCCACTACCCTTGGAGGGCGTGAAAATCTCGACTATCAGGTCCGGGGCCCCGCGAACGACGTCCTCCGCGATTATGTTCTCTCGCTCTCTGGCAACGAAAACGACGTCCGGACGGGTTACATCCGTCTCCGAAAGACGCACCTCGACAGGACCCGCCAACACGCTGCCCAAGCCGCGCTTGACGACGAACACGTCCAGGAACGTTCGCAAGACAGGCGCAACGAGCGTGTGCTCCATCGACCGCCTCCGGGCGGGCACAGTCTGTCCATCGAGCACTTCGTAGCGCTCTTGCCAAGCGGTCATTTCCACCCTCTCGGGACCAAGGATTACTCACTGCCTTGGCGCACGTTACGCTTGCCCGAAAACCTCGGCCACGTCCAGTTGCAGGCCCGGCAACGTGGGCGACGTGAGCGTATCGCCTGGCCCGTAGTTCCCGCCTACTTCGTAGTCGCCGCCGCCCAGTAGCAGCACCGTGACGGTTCTGGCGTCCGGGTCCACCAGCCAGTACTCCGCCACGCCGTTGCGGGCGTAAATCCCGCGCTTGGTCGTCCGGTCGTATTGCGCCGTAGAGGGCGACAGGATTTCTACGACGAGATCCGGCGCGCCGCGAATTTCACCCTCTGCGACGAGGCTGTCCCGATCCTTGGAGACAAACAAGACGTCCGGCTGCAACACGGTTCTGACCGTGCCTTCATCCAACAGGGCTACGTCTGTGGGGGCGCAAAGCACTCGCCCAAGAGAACGCGGCACCACGAAGTTGCCCAAGGCCATCACCAGCCCTACCAAGAGCGTCTGGTGCGATATGCTCGGCGCAGGAACCATCAGCAACTCACCGTCCACAAGTTCATAACGTTCACCCTCCGGCGTGTTGAGATAGTCCTCATAAGTGGCTCTCGTCCTCTGCCGCCCTGTAGTCATTTCCGCCTCCTCTACAGTCCCGTCCGGCCCTATATCCCCATTACGTTGTAGCCGGTGTCGACATGGATGACCTCGCCGGTGACGCCGCTGGAGAGGTCGCTGCACAGGTAAAGCGCGGTCTTGGCCACCTCGTCCATGGTGATGTTACGACGCATGGGCGAGCGCTCGGCGTGGACGCGCTTCATGTCGCGGTAGTGCCGGATGACCCTGGACGAAAGGGTGTCCAGCGGGCCGGCGGAGATGGCGTTTACCCTGATGTCGTCGGGGCCGAGGTCAGCGGCCAGCAGCCTGACCTCGTTCTCCAGCGCGGCCTTGGCGGTGCCCATCACGTTGTAGCCGGGGAAGGCGCGCTCGGCGGCCTGGAAGGTGAGCGTCACAATGCTGCCGCCGTCGGTCATCAGCGGCGTGCCGTAGCGGGCGATGGAAACCAGGGAGTAGGCGCTGATGTCGAGCGCAATGCGGAATCCCTCGCGTCCGGTGTCGATAAACCGCCCGCCCAAGTCCTCGCGGTTGGCGAACGCGATGCTGTGTACGATGACGTCCATCCCGCCGAGCACGTCGCCGGCGCGGCCGAACGCCGCCTCCACGTTGGCATCGTCGCTCACGTCGCACTCGATCAGCGGCGTGTCGTCCTCCCACGGCGCGACGAGGCGCTCGATGCCTGCCCGCACTCGCTCGTTCTGGTAGGCGAGCGCGATGGTGGCGCCGGCTTGGTGCAGTATGGACGCGATGCTCCACGCTATGCTGCGCTGGTTGGCCACGCCGAACACGATGGCCCTCTTGCCCGCCAGGTCTATGGGATACATGCGCTCCTCCGATGCAGTGTCTGGATGGATTCTAGGCGACGCGCGTGGCGTACCGCAAGCGGACGCTCGCCCGTTCGCCCCAACTGCGCGCGTGGTTACGGCGCCGGCGTGAGGCGGGACGTCTGCCGGGGCACACTACGCGGGCAGCCACCTGCGGCGTCCGCCGCCGCGAGAGAGCCGGCCAAAGCCGGGCGCGGGATAGTGGCCCGCAATCAGCAGGCCGCCCTCGCTCTCCACGCGGTCCATCAGCGTGTGGCGAGACTGCGTGGACAGCTTCGGGTCGCGGTCGGCGCGTGGGTACCAGTCCGTCTCGTGCGCCTGGAGCGGCACGTGGGTCGCGTCGCCCGCGATGACCGCCGACTCCCCGGCGGACGATATGCGCAGCGACGTGTGCCCGGGGGTGTGGCCAGGCGTGGGCATGGTGCCCACCTCGGACGTGAGCGCGACCTCGCCCTCGAACAACTCCAACACGCCCAGATCCTCCAACGGCACAACCTGGGTGTGCAGGTAGGGCGCGCCGTTCATGCGGGCCATGCGTGCGAACGCGCGCCAGTCCGCCCGCGCGACGTGGTAGCGCGCGTTGGGGAACAGAGGCGCCGGGCCGTCCTCCGCGACCGCGACGTTCCAGCCGACGTGGTCCACGTGCAGGTGCGTCATCAGCACGACGTCGACGTCCCCGGCGGACACCCCCATCTCGGCCAGCGCCTGGGGCAGCAGGCCGGACTGGGCGTCGTCGAAGCCGGAGGAGTCCTCGCCGATGCCGGTGTCCACGAGAATCACGCGGCCCTCGGAGCGCACCAGGAACGAGCCGACATTCAGCTCGATCTTGCCCTCGGCGGTTAGCTCGTCGCGGTACTCCTCCCAGCGCTCGGCGGGCACCGAGGGGAAGAAGTTGTCTGGCGTGAACCTGATGTAGCCGTCGGACAGCGACGTTATCTCGACGTTGCCGACGCTTATGGTGTGTGCGGTCATCGGTCACCTCTTCCGCGTGCTCGCCGTGTGGCCGCGGCGCGCTCAGTTGTGGTAGCGAGGCACGACGTTGCGGCCCAGCAGCTCAAGCTGCTCCATCATCTTCTCGGGCGGGCAGGCGGGACGCGCTACGAACTTGGTGGCGCCGCCCTCGATGTAGCGATCGATCAGCTCGGCGACGTCGTCCGCGGAGCCGAAGGCGGAGAACGCCTCGTAATCCACGTCCGTGCGGCGGCGGAGCATGTACGGCTCGGCCTGTCTGCGCGCCTCCTCGTGGCTGTCGGCGATGCTGAAGCTGAACAGCGCGCCGTAGTGGTCGTCCTCGATGTCGTTGCCGTACTCGACCGCCCAGGACTTGATCTTGCTCACGCCGTCACTGACCTCGTCCGGCGTGGCCTGGGACACGAGCCAGCCGTCCCCTACCCGCGCCGTGCGTCGCAGCGCGGGTTCGGTGCGACCGCCGATCCAGACGGGCGGCAGCTCCTTCTGCACCGGCTTTGGATGCACGCTAACGTCGTTCAGGGTGTAGTAGCGGCCGTGGAAGGTGACGCTGTCCTGGGACCACAGCAGCCGCATTATCTGGATGGCCTCTTCGGTGCGGCCCACGCGCTGGGAGCGCCGAGTGCCGCACGCCTCGTACTCGCGCTCCTCCTCTGTGCCGAGCCCCACGGCGGGCAGCGAGCGGCCTCCGGATAGGAAGTCCAGCGTGGCGACCTCCTTGGCGAGCACCGTCGGGTTGCGCAGCGGAAGCGCCAGCACACTGGTGCCGAACTTGAGCTTCTGCGTGCGGGCGGCGATGAACGACAGCGCGATCATAGGCTCCACGTTCATGGCCTCGGACACGATCCTGTCGCTGAGCCACAGCGAGTCGATGTCCAGGTCCTCGCAGGCGTCCACGTACTCCCATAGCAGTCCGGGGTCCTTGTGCGGGAACGGCCACCCGCCAAAGCCAATGCCAATGCGTACCGACATTTCTCACTCCTCTCGGGATTATCCACAAAGAGCACGAAGTTCACGAAGGGTTTGTAAAGAGAACAGAAACTGCCTTCAGTACTCTCCTTGATGTCTCTAGTGTCCTTCGCATTTGGTCTACTAACTGATGAATCGCTTCCACTCGAGTCTTCCTTTGCTTCCGAAGTTGATCAGAATTCCCACCCTGTGGTCAGTCGCCTTGAGATAGTTGATTACCTGGGCCTGTTCACTTCCAGAGAGACGCGCCAGCGCCTTGATTTCGACAATGACCTTGTTGTAACAGAGAAGGTCCGCAAAGTACACCTTGCTCAGGACGTGGCCCTTGTAGAGAATCTTAAGCTGCTTCTGAGCCTCGAAAGGAATCGCCCTGCTGCTCATTTCCAGTTCCATCGCTTCCTGATAAACATCCTCAAGAAAGCCTGGCCCTAGCTCGCGGTGCACTTCGATTGCAGCGCCGACGATGTTATAGACCTCGTCCTTCAACAGCATTTCCGCCATTCCAGCCTTCTCTCTTCCATTCTTCGTGCCCTTAGTGTCCTTCGTGGATAATATCTTACTCCTCCACCACAATGCCGAAGCTCTCGAACAGCAGCTCCCGCGCCTGCGCCGCCGAAACTATCGCGCCTCTCATGCTGGCCGTTGCCAGCGCCGCGTTGGACACGTGCGCCCCGCGCAGGTCGCAGCGGTCGAAGCGCGTCTCGGCGCTCACGTACACGCTGGCCAGGTGGCAGTCCTCGAACCGCGTGCCGCTCAGGTCGCAGCCCGTCAGGTCCGCCTCGGTGAAGTTGACGCCCGCCAGCCTGCCGCCGCCGATGCGCTTGAACCGCAGCGACGCCATGCTGAAGTCGACGCGCTGCATAGTCACGCCGTCCAGGTTAGTGTCCGACAGATCCACCGCCCGCAGCCGCGAGCCGGTCAGGTCTGCGCCGAACAGGTTCGCGCCCTCGAACCGGCACGTCGAGAAGTCGCTGTCCAGCAGCTTGGCGAGATTCAGCTTCGCGCCTCTGAAGCCGGCCCCCTGGCAGTTGCAGTTCTCGAACACCGCCTCGTGGGCGTCGGCGCCGTCGAAACGCGCGCCCTCCAGGTCGCAGCCGGACAGCACCAGCCGCTCGCACACCAAGTCGCGGAAGTCGGTGCGCCGCAGCGAGCAGTCCCGGAGCTCGAGCTCCTCGAGGTCCAGCTCCCACAGCTCCGCGTCGTCGAAGTTGCAGCGCTCGAAGACGGCGCCCTGGCGGAGCAGCGCGTGAAACTCGTCGGCGTCCGCCACGGTCAGGCCCTGGTGAACGGCCACGTCAGAATGCCCTAGTCTGAGGCGCCCAGGAGTTGATCGCCAAGCTGAGAAAAGTCGTACACCACGAGGTCGGGCTGGTAGGGCGTCTCCTCGAAAGGCAGGGCGTAGCGGTTGACGAAGGCGCCGCGGTACCCGCTGGCGCGCGCGCCCATGATGTCGAACGAGTGGGCGGCGACCATCATGATCCGGTGCGGCTCGGACTCCAGGATTCTTGCCGCCGCGCGGTACACTCCCGGATGGGGCTTGAAGGCGCCGCCCTCCTGCACCGAGATGATGGCGTCGAAGTGGAACCTGATGCGGTTGCTCGCCAAGTGCTCCAGGAAGTCCGGCTCGCCGTTGGACAGCGCCACCAGCCGGAAGCGTCCGCTGCGGCGCAGGCGCTGGAGGCCGCGCACGGCATCCTCGAACGGCGACAGGTCCTGGTAGCAGCGCATGAACTCCGCCACCTCAGCGTCGGTGTACGACACTCCGTTGGCCTGCAGGCAGTAGACGAAGGCGCGGCGGCAGGACTCCTGGTAGCCGCAGTGCCCGACCATGAGCAGCGCGTCCTGGTACTGGTCCACGCGCTGGCGGGCGCGCCATTCGGCCCAGAGCGTGTCGGCGTCCACGTCCGTATCCCGGCCCTCCAGGAAGGCGCGGATTGGCGGCACCAGGCTGCCGGTCAGGTCCAGCACGGTACCGAAGATGTCGAATGCCAGGGTGTCTACGCTGTCCAAAGGATTCGCCAAGTCGCAGTCTCCCAGATTATCTACTAAGGACACGAAGAGCACGAAGATTGTATTGACCCTTCGTGTCCTTAGTGCCCTTCGTGGATAGTTTTTACGAAGCCGAGTCGGGCAGCCAGCCCCAGGGGCGCGGCCCCCAGTCGGCGGGGTATACCTCCCCGCCCTTGACCGTGAGCACCGGCGCCAGCGCCTTGTCGCCTCTCAGGGTGTCGCCCTCCGTGTCGTGGAAGAGCCAGTCGCCGGTCGCCTCCTCCAGCACGGTTATGTCGGCCGTTCGGCCCGGCGCGAGGCTGCCGAGCTCGTCGTCCATGCCAATGGCCCGCGCCGGATTGAGCGTCGCCATGCGGATGGTGTCCTCCAGCGAAAAGCCCAGCGCCATGAAGCGGGAGAGCATCTCGGTCATGCTGTGCACGGTGTTCAGCCTGCCCGGTATGGTGAGGTCGGTGCTTATGCTCAAGGGCCGCACGCCCTGGTCGAGCGCGCGTCGGGCCACGTCGAAGCTGAAGTTCTGCCTGCCGTGCGCGGTGTCGAAGAAGACGCCCCGTTCCTGCGCCTCCAACACCTCCGGCAGCACGCTGCCCTGCCCGTCCAGAATGCGGCCGGGGTTGCCGGAAAACAGGTGCGTGATAATGTCGCCTTCGTCCATCAGCGGCAGCAGTTGCTGGGTCAGCGTCGGGCCGTCGCCGGCGAACCGGTCGCCGATGTGCACCATCAGTCGCACGCCGCCATCACGCGCGGCCTGCTTGGCGAGGTTGAACATCTCGATGCCCATGACCGGCACCGCGGGGCCTACCGCGCGCAGCTTGACGCCCTGCACCAGCGGCCTGTTGGCCTGGACCACTCGCACGGTCTCTTCGAGATCGATGTCCTCACGCCGCGACAACTCCGGCTGGAAATTCAGGCCCGTCCGAGAGATGTGCACCATGCAGAAGATGCGCGTGTGGGCGCTCGGCACCACGTACTGGGGAAAGCCGCCGAATGTGTAGCAGCCCGCGCTGCCGGCGTCCACCAGCGTGGTCACGCCTGAGAGAACGCCGGCCAGGTCGGGGTTCACGGCGGTCTGGTTCACGCCCTCGTAAACGTGGGTGTGCAGGTCGATCAGACCCGGCGTCACCAGCTTGCCGGAGACGTCGATCACGCGGGCGCCGCCGTCCGGCGGAATGTCCGGCGCGACCTCCGAAATGAGGCCGTCGCTCACCGCCACGTCGAGCCTCGCGCGCGGTCCCCGCGAGGGGTCGAGCACATCGCCGCCTTTCAGTATCAGGTCAGTCATTTTCGAGGCTCCTTCCGGCGGGATGCGCGCCGTCGCGCGGTGGGGCCGATGGTATACCACGCCTCTCCGCGGGCGCAACACGCACGGCTGGCATGGCTTTACGAAAAAATCCGTTCGATTCTGCTACATTCTGCCCGTTTCGTAGCTGGACGGCCTGTCCTCTTTCTGTTCATTCGCGGTACACCAGCGTTAGATTTGGCGCAGTCGTGACGCAGAATGTGACAGCAACGCGGTGCTAGTCTAAGGCCGGATGCCGGCTTTCTGACGCTGCCAACAGGCTGTCAAAGCGCCTTCCAGGTAGAAAATAGCACGTGTGTGCTGTAGAATCAAGAGCGTGGTCAGGGCCATAGGCGCGTTATGGCCTCCCTGCCCCTCCAAACGGCAGGTCAAGTGAGCCGCCACTACGCCAAGGTGAGTCCGCCGATCTGTTGGCGTAAGGCAGGGCTACTTGACATAAGATAGTAGAAGAGGGCCTGAACGTGGGAATTTTCGTGGCAAAATGGTGGCATACGGGTGGCGGAAGTGGGCCGGTGAAAGAGCAAGCGAGCGGCGACTGGGTTACACGATTGGGATACATTGGGACAGGGGTTTTGGGTGCCTCCGGGTAGGCATGGCTTGACAGTCGTGCTAGATTTGCCGAACAGTCGCGCATAGCGGACGGGGCGACCAGCGGGAGAAGTGCGATATGCCATCGACGATAGAGTGGACGGACGAGACCTGGAACCCGGTTACGGGTTGCACCCGGGTCTCGCCCGGCTGCGACAACTGCTACATGTTCGCGCTGTACCCCCGCCTGAGGGCCATGGGGGTGCGCGGGTACGAGAGCGAGCCGCAGCACGTGCGCCTCCTGCCTGAGCGGCTGGAAGCGCCGCTGACCTGGAAGAGGCCCCGCCGCGTGTTCGTCAACAGCATGTCGGACGTCTTCCACCCGCGTGTGCCGTTCGAGTTCGTGTACGAGGTATTCGACGTGATGCGGCAGGCCGCCGACGAGCGCGGTCACATCTTCCAGGTGCTGACGAAGCGCCCGGGCTTGGCGGTCGCGTGGTGGAACGAGTACGGGGGCGAGTTCGATGACTCCTGGCCCGAGAACGTATGGCTGGGCACGTCCGTCGAATCGCAGAAGTACGCCCCCCGCGTGGAGGTGCTCGCTCGGGTGCCCGCGCCCATCCGGTTCGTGTCCGCCGAGCCGCTGCTCGGGCCTGTAGACCTCAGCGAGTGGCTCGACGCAGGCCAGTTGCATTGGGTGATCACGGGCGGCGAGAGCGGACGCGCGGCGCGTCCGATGGACCCGGATTGGGCGCGGAGCCTGCGCGACCAGTGCGCGAGGGCGGACGTGCCGTTCTTCCTCAAGCAGCTCGGCGGCCGGCGAGGCAAGCGATCGGGCGAGCAGGCTGTTATGGACGGACGCACCTGGACCGACGCGCCTGAAGTCGTCGCGGTGGAGGCTGTGCTGGCATGACTACGCCGCGATTCGGAGGGCCGTGGACCGCGGAGAAGCTTCAGATCCTTCAATTGTATCTGGACGCCTACACGACAGCTCTGAAAAACCAGCCTTTTTCGCTCACTTACATGGACGCCTTCGCAGGGGCTGGTGCCTATTCCACTCCAGGAGACGCCTATAAGGAGTTCAATGAACTTCGGAGAGGGTCGACCCAGTTAGCGCTTGCAGTCGATGACAAACCGTTTGACAGGTTGATTTTCGTTGAACTGGTACCAGAGCGTGTGGAGTCGCTAAGGGGATTGCGAGACCGGCATCCTGACCGTGGGATCGTCGTTGTCCAAGGTGACGCAAACGATGAGATTCCGGCGTTTTGCAACAGTATGAATTGGGATGACAGGGCAGTCGTATTCCTTGATCCCTTCAAGACGGAAGTCTCATGGGGAACTGTCGCCGCCATTGCCGAGACCAAGAAAATAGACTGCTGGATATTGTTTCCGATTATGGCAGCAGCGCGGTTGATGCCTACGGACAGAGAGCCGAACGAGGCGGAAAAGAGAATACTTGACCGTATGTTTGGAGGGCGCGAGTACTGGTATCACGTGTATCAGGAACAGATACAGTTGGGCTTTTTCGACGACGAACACAGAATGGAGCGTCATCGGGGCATCAATCAGATTGCTGCCAGCTACAAGACGCGACTAGAAGGCGCGTTCGAGCGAGTTGCACGAACCCCACGTACACTGAATAACTCAAGGAACACTCCACTTTTCCATCTATTCTTTGCTGCCGGAAATAAGAGAGGCGCACCAATAGCCGTCGAGATAGCAGACCACATCTTGAGACGTTGGTAACAGGGAAATCGGGCTGTCTTGTGTGCAGCCGCTTTAGATTCCTTGGCTACGCTCGAAATGGCGTGGTGGCCCGGGTTGACGTAGGTGATGGGGCGCTTCCCATCGACAGGGCCGGCGCAGTCCTGTTCCGGAACCGTGTATAATTCCGCCCATCGCACCCGCGCGCCTAACGCTGCTACCCGCCAGGAGGCCACCTTGACCCTTTCCGATACCTTCCGCTACCGGGATCCGGGCGTCCGCGTGTTTTCGGGCACGGACGCGCTGGCGCATCTGCACGGGGAGGCGCGGCGGCTGGGCGCGGAGCGCGCGTTCGCGGTGTGCAGCCCGACGGTGGCGCGGGAGACGAGCCTGCTGGACGACGTGGCCCGCACACTGGGCGACATGTACGCGGGCGCCTACACCGGCGCGCGACGCGAGTCGCCCATCCCGTCCGTGGTCGCGGGGGTGGAGGCCGCGGAGCAGGCAGACGCGGACCTGATTGTGGCCGTGGGCGGCGGCAGCGCCGTGGTGTCGGCGCGCGCCATCACGATACTGCTCGCCGAAGAGGGCACGGTCTACGACCTCTGCACAAAGCATACGCCCGGCCAGGCGCCCGTCAGTCCGCGCCTGATGGAGCCCAAGTTGCCCAACATCCTGGTGCTGACCACGCCCACAAACGGCGCGAACCGCGGCGGCGCGGCGGTGCTGGACAGCAAGCGCCCACACCGGCTGGAGTTGTTCGACCCGAAGGTGCGTCCCACCACCATCATCCTGGACGCCGCCGCGCTGCTCACCGCTCCGCTGTCGCTGTACCTGGACACCGCCACGACAACGTTCAACGGCGTGGTGAGCGCGCTGCAGTCCCGCAATCTCAACGCATTCAGCCACGCCGACCTGCGCGAGGCGCTCGACCTGTCGCTCGTGTACATGCCGCGGCTCGTGGAGAGTCCTCAGGACGCCGAGCCGCGACTCAAGCTGGCGTCCGCGGCGCTGCTCGCCAACCGCGCGTCGGACGCGGCGGGCCTCGGAGGAGGCGGCGTGAGCACAAGTCTGGACAGGCAGATACGCTACCGGTACGAGGGCGTGGGCCAGGGAGCGGGCGGCGCGGCGTTCCTGTGCGCCACCATGCGCCGTAACCGCGAGGCGCTGCTGGCGGGCCAGGCGCGGCTCGCGGAGCTGCTGGGCGTGCGAGACGCCGGGATGTCGGACGAGGCCGCGGCCGACGCCGCCGTCGAGGCCGTCTCCGATTTCCTGTCGTCAGTCGGCATGCCCACCCGCGTCAGGGAGCTCGGCGTGCCGGAAGAGGACCTGCGTTCCATCGCGGAGGACGACGCACAGGAGCCGTCGTTCTCGTGGGGCGCGCCGAGGGCCGACGCCGCGGACGATCTTTACGCTTTTCTGAGAGAGGCTTGGTAGACCGGAAAACGCCTCCGCGCCTATGGAACAAGACCAAAGACAAGTCGATGCTCTAGGAGAACGAATGCATGACCAGCCAGGCTGAACCACGCTCATCGCACCCATACCACATGTACGAATCCATCTTCGGCCAGCCCTCGGCCATTGGCCACATCCTGGACGAGGAGCGAGAGTCAGTCGGCGCGCTTGCCCGAGCCGTCGAGGCGGCCGACCGGGTTCTAGTCGTGGGGATTGGCACCTCCTGGCACGCCGCGCTGGTGGGCGAGCACCTGCTGCGCACAGTCGCGGGACGCGAGGACGCGCGCGCCTGGAACTCGTTCGAGTTCGACGCCTATCCCCCCGCGATGGGTCCCGGAGACGCGGTGATCGTGATGAGCCACCGGGGGACCAAGCGCTACTCGCTGCGTGCGCTGGAGGCAGCGAGGGCCGCCGGAGCGACGACCGCTGTCGTGACCGGCATAGGCTCGGACGCACGCATCGACCTCGCCGACGTCGTCGTGCGCACCTCTACGCAGGACCCCTCGTCGGCATTCACTATCAGCCACACAGGCGCCATGACCGCGCTCGCCATGCTGGCGTCGGAGCTTGGCGCGAGCGCAGGCCGTCCAGGGGCCGGGGAGGTTCGCGAGGAGCTGAAACGGCTGCCGGGCCTGGTAGATGCCACACTACAATTGGAGTCCGGGGTTCGCAACTGGGCGCGCGAGGGCGTTGACGCGGAGAGGCACTACTTCGCCGGCTGGGGTCCAAACGCATCCACCGCCTACGAGGCGGCGCTGAAGATCAAAGAGAGCAGCTATCTCAAGACCGAGGGGTTCCAGATCGAGCAGTATCTGCACGGCCCGTACGTCGCGACGCACCCGGGCGTGATGGCCACGTTCATCGCACCGCCCGGCCCGGGCCGTGGCCGCGCCATCGAAATCATGGCGGCGGTCAACACGGTAGGCGGCCACACGGCGGCACTCATAGAGGAGGGCGATGAGGAGATCTCCGGCATGGCGGCAACCTCGCTGTCGCTACCGGCCATGAGCGAAGCGTTGACTCCCATCGTCTACCTGATCCCTCTTCAGCTCTTCACGTACTGGCTTGCGGTGGAGGCGAGGCGCAACCCCGACGTGTTTCGCCTGGACGATCCCGCCCATAACGCCGCACGCCAGAACTACCAGCTTTAGAAGATTTTTCGAAATCCTCTCTACACCGCCGGGAGCGGGAGAAGGTCAGGATGGGGTGAGGCCCCAATGTCGAATTTCAGGCTCGCACTGGCGCAGATAAACACCACGGTCGGCGACCTCGAGGGCAACGCGCGCAAGGCCATCGAGTACATCGGCAGGGCGCGCGACGCTGGCGCGGACCTGGTAGCGTTTCCAGAGCTCACGGTCACCGGCTACCCGCCAGAGGACCTGGTCTTCAAGTCGCAGTTTGTCCGCGAAAACCTTGAACGCACCCGGCAGATAGCCGCCGCAACGTCCGGCATCACGGCGGTGTTCGGCTTCGTGGACGACGACGGCGGGCTGCGCAACGCTGCGGCCATCGCCCGGGAAGGTCGACTCGACGCCGTGTACCACAAGCGGCGTCTGCCCAACTACGGCGTGTTCGACGAGGCGCGCTACTTCGTGCCCGGCGATAGCTTCCCCACGCACGACGTGGCCGGCGCAGCGGTGGGCGTGAACGTGTGCGAGGACATCTGGTTCGAGGACGCCGACGACGCGGTGCCTGTCCAGGTCGCCGCAGGCGCGCGGCTCATCATCACCATCAACGGCTCTCCCTACCACGCCGCCAAGCTGCGCCAGCGCGAGGGCTTGGTGTCCGGGCTGGCATCCCGCTACGGAGTCCACGCCGCCTACGTGAACCTGGTGGGCGGGCAGGACGAGCTGGTGTTCGACGGCGCGAGCCTGGTGTTCGGTCCGGACGGCGGATGCATCGCGCGGGGCGCGCAATTCGAGGAGGACCTGCTCGTCGCGGACCTCGCCCTGGGC
This sequence comes from Dehalococcoidia bacterium, assembly GCA_965203135.1. Classification (GTDB taxonomy): domain Bacteria; phylum Chloroflexota; class Dehalococcoidia; order Lucifugimonadales; family CATOSD01; genus CATOSD01. The sequence continues at coordinate 918,181 of CBDBBO010000001.1, forward strand.
GCAACGTCTACGGCGGGCACGCCCGGCCCTGAGCCCCCGCCCATACCCCAGGTCGAACGCGCGCGGTACGAGGGCGACGGCGAGGTGTACGCGGCGCTGGTGCTGGGTACGCGCGACTACGTGCGCAAGTGCGGGTTCAGCAAGGCGCTGGTCGCGTTGTCCGGCGGGATCGACTCCAGCCTCGTCGCCACCGTGGCCGTGGACGCGCTCGGACGGGACAACGTGGTTTGCGTGGCCATGCCGTCGCGCTTTTCGTCCGAGGGCAGCGTGCTCGACGCCCAGGCGCTGGCCGCTAACCTGGGCATCGAGCTGTGGGAGCTCCCCATCGAGCCGGCGTTCCAGTCCATGCTGGACACGCTCGATCCGCAGTTTCAGGGCACGGAGTGGGGCGTCGCCGAAGAAAACATCCAGTCACGCATACGCGGCAACCTGATAATGGCGCTCTCCAACAAGTTCAACTGGCTGGTGCTGACCACCGGCAACAAGAGCGAGATGGCGACGGGATACGCCACCATCTACGGCGACATGGCGGGCGGGTTCGCGGTGATCAAGGACGTGCCCAAGGTACTGGTGTACCGGCTGTGCGAGTACCGAAACACCCTGGGCGACGGCGAGGTCATTCCCCGCAGCGTCATCGAGAAGCCGCCCAGCGCGGAGCTGCGCCCGGACCAGAAGGACGCCGACAGCCTGCCTCCCTACGACGTGCTGGACCCGATTCTGAAGGCCTACGTGGAGGACGACGTCGGCTACGCGGACATCCTGGAGATGGGCTACGCCGAGGCGGACGTGCAGCGTGCCATCACGCTCGCGGACCGCAACGAGTACAAGCGACGGCAGGCGCCGCCGGGCATCAAGATTACGCCGCGCAACTTCGGCCGCGACCGGCGAATGCCGATAGCGAACAGGTATAGGCCGTTCTAGCGATGCACCCCGTAACCACACTAGACAGATTCCGCGGCTGCCTGCTGGGGCTGGCGGCGGGCGACGCGCTGGGCACGACGCTGGAGTTCAAGTCCCCAGGCACGTTCCAAGAGATCGAGGATATGACCGGCGGAGGGCCGTTCCGGCTGCGTCCCGGCCAGTGGACCGACGACACGTCGATGGCGCTGTGCCTGGCGGCGAGTCTCATCGAGACGGGCGGATTCGACCCGGAGGACCAGATGCGCCGCTACGTGCGCTGGCGGGACGAGGGGTACATGTCCGCGACCGGGCGCTGCTTCGACATCGGCAACACCGTCTCGGACGCGCTCAGGCGCTTCGACGCCACGGGCGACCCATACGCCGGGGCCACGGATCGCTGGTCGGCGGGCAATGGATCGCTGATGCGGCTGGCCCCGGTGCCCATGTTCTTCGTCGCCGACGCCGAGGAGGCCGTGGCGCGGTGCGGCGACAGCTCGCGCACGACGCACGGGGCGGAAGAGGCGGTAGACGCCTGCCGCTACTTCGGCGGGCTGCTGGTTGGCGCGCTGAACGGCGCGGACAAGGCGACGCTGCTCTCGGACGGCTATTCCCCGGTCGAGGGCCTCTGGCAGAGCAGCGAGCCGGCAGGAGGGATAGCAGCCGTGGCCTACGGGTCGTTCAAGGCGCTGCAACCGCCCGAGATAGAGGGGTCGGGATACGTCGTCAGGTCGCTGGAAGCGGCGCTGTGGGCCTTCCACAACTCCAGCGACTTCCGCGAAGGGGCGCTGAAGGCTGCCAACCTGGGCGACGACGCGGACACGACCGCAGCCATCTACGGCCAGATCGCGGGCGCCCACTACGGCGCGACCGGCATCCCCGCCGGGTGGCTCACCAAGCTGACGATGGCAAACGAGATTGGGCGGATGGCGGACGACCTGCACGCGGCCGCGATAGGCCGGGCGCGCGGTCGGGGTGCGTAGCAACGCGAAAGGACGCACGCGAATGGAAACGATCGAGCTTGGGGCAACCGGCGAAATGGTCCCCGTGGTGGGACTGGGCACGTGGGCGTACACCGGCGGCGACGCTCCGCTGCGGCGCGGCGTCGAGCTGGGGGCCTTCCTCATCGACACGGCGGAGATGTACCACACCGAGGACGCCGTGGGCCGGGCCGTGGAGGGCATTCGCGACCAGGTTTTCATCGCCACCAAGGTGCTGGGTAGCACGCTCCGCTACGACCAGGTGCTGGCGGCGGCGGACCGCAGCCTGAGGCGCCTGAACGTCGACTGCATGGACCTGTACCAGGTGCACTGGCCGAACTCCGAGGTGCCCATCGCCGAGACTATGGGCGCCATGGAGCGGCTCGTCGACGAGGGCAAGGTGCGCTACGTGGGCGTCAGCAACTTTTCAGTTGCCGAAATGCGGGAGGCGCAGGCGGCTATCAAGCATCCCATCGTGTCCAACCAGGTGCTCTACAGCCTTACTGAGCGCGAGATCGAGGGCGAGCTGTTGCCGTATTGCCAGCATAACGGCGTGACCGTGATGGCCTACACGCCGCTCGGCGAGGGTGCGCTGGCGCGTCCGCCGCGCCCGGACGACGACGCATCGCTGCACCTGCTGCGCGACGTGGCCGAGGAGGCGGGTAAGACCATGGCGCAGGTGGCGCTGAACTGGTGCATTGCCCACGACAGCGTGATGGTGATACCCAAGTCGGACAGCGTTGCCCGCACCGAGGAGAACTGCGGCGCGTCCGGGTGGCGGCTGTCGCCGGAGCAGATGCGGCGGCTGGACGCGGCGTTCGGGGGGTAGCGCGCTCTACTCCACCAGCGGCTGGCCGACGAGGTTCCAGTAGGGCACGGCCACCAGGAACACGATGCCGATGGACACGACGGTCATTGCGAGGGCGAGCCGGAAGACCGTGGGGGCCTCTATCTCCGCCCGCTCGTAGATGAACACGCTGGATGCTGAAGCAGCGGGATAGTAGACCAGCGAGTCGCCCACGACGACCACTGCCATGCCCACTACCAGTGGGTTCAAGCCCAAGTCTCCGGCCACGGCCATGGCTACCGGAATCACCAGGGCCAGGTATCCCGCAATGTTGGGCACCACCAGCCGCACCACGGCGAAGGATACACACAGGGCCAGCAGCGCGAGCAGCGGCTGGCCCTTCATCACATCCAGGCCACCCACCAAGTTAGACGAAAACCAGGCGGCCGCCCCGCTGCTGACCAGCGCGTGGGCCAGCGATAACGAAGTGGCGATGACGAAGAAGTTGCTCCAACCGACGTTGCTCTCGAAGTCCCGCCAGCTCAACATTCCAACGCCCGGCATCAGTATGACGACAAGGGCGATCAGGGCCGGTACGGCGGGGTGCAGCCCGTGAGCGAAGTCGGTGAACCACAGCAGCGCGGTCGCCATGGTGATGACGGCCATCTTGATTTCGGAGGTCTTCAGTCTGCCGGGGTCGATGTCCGCAACGCCCTGTAGATGCTCCAGCCGGAACCCGGCGCGGTAGGCCAGGAAGATGATGACGCCGCCCAGCACGAGGCAGACATAGAAGGGGACGCTCATCAGTATGAACCACCGCGTCCAGGAGAAGTCGCCCAGCAGCCCTGACGCCACGACTGGCGTGACGCCTCCGGCCAGCAGGGCTGTGGATCCCAGCCGGTTGAGCGAACCCATGGCCAGCATCACGGCCCGGTTGAAGGGATGAGACTTGGCGATGCTCCAGCGCTCCATCACGCGCTCGTACACGTGCACCATGATGGCGCCCCGCGTGCTGGCCGAGGGAAGGGCGAACGTGAGCGCCGCGAAGGAAAAGAGCATCTGGACGTACAGCATGGCGGGACTGCCGCCGGCGCCGCGAATCAGGTAGATCGCCATGCGCTCGGCCAGTCCGGACCGCCGCACCGCCAGACCCAGCGTGAGGATGCCGAGGAGGAAGTAGGCCACCGGCTGGGAGAATCCGTACAGGGAAGCGCCAAAGTCGGGGACGCCTCCCAGCAGCGCCAGCAGCACCACTCCCACCAGCCCGGAGACTGCGATGGGGAAGATCTCCGTGACCCAGAGGACCACGACCAGCGCCACCACCGCCAGCGCTACCTGACCGGGCCTGCCGAGGCTCTCCGGCATGGGTAGCAGCAGCAGCGCCAGGAAGACCGCCGCCGCCGCGGCCAGCTTGATGGCCGTTCGCCTGTCGAACAGGAACCGGTCGGTGGACTCTTCGTGTTGATTGGACAATCGCAAGCTTCTATCGCAAAATATTACGGGCGCCCGCTAGAGGGACGCTTGGGAGACTCTTCCCCAGGCGGCGTCTGCGGGACGACCGTAAACCCAAGACCGGAAGGAATGTCGTTGCTTCGCATTTCACAGAGCCACGTAGACGAGATGATCGCCCACGCCGTAGCCGACGACCCCAACGAGTGCTGCGGCATCCTGGCCGGCAGCGACGGAGCCGTTGCGCATCTGTACCGTATTACCAACACCGCGCATAGCCCCTACCGCTACCTCATGCAGCCGCAGGAGCAACTAAACGCCATGCTGGACTCCGACCGCAAGGGCTGGGACGTGCTCGCCTTCTACCACTCCCACACCCACAGCGCCGCGTATCCGTCCGCGACCGACGTGCGCATGGCACAGGAGAGCGGCTGGCTTGGCGAGTACGTAATCTACGTGCTGGTGTCGCTGGAGGACAAGTCCAACCCCGCCGTGCGCATGTTCAACATCGCCGAGGACGGCGAGATAACCGAGGCGCCGTTCGAGGTTACTCAAGAGGGACTCTAAGCCAGGACCTGCATGCTGTAGCGCGACTCCAGCAGGTCGCCCCGCTCGAACCGCTCCAGGTTGAGCATGGAAATGTCCACGCTGGACGCCTGCCCCTCGGTGATCAGTTCCGACATCACCACGCCGATCATCGGCGACAGCTTGAAGCCGTGGCCGCTGAATCCGACGGACAGGTACAGCCCCTCGATGCCGTCCACCTTGTCCAGCACCGGGTGCCAGTCGGGCGTGATGGTGAACAGCCCCGACCAGCCGCCGCGGAACAGCGCCTGGGACATTCCGGGCATCCTCTTGACGATGGCCTGGAACGTCCTCTCCACCTCCGGCATGTCGACGCCCTGGTTATAGTCGTCGGGTCCCACGCTCTCCCCCTCACCCACTCCCACCAGCGTCAGGTTGCCCGCGTCCGGCCTTGCCGAGAAGTCGTTCACCACGTCGCCCATGATGGGGTGCTCAGGAACGACGTCCTGGGGGCGACGCAGCATGACCACCTGGTGGCGCACCGTGTCCAGGGGTACGCTGACGCCGACGTCGGCGAGGAAGGGCCGCGACCAGGGGCCGGTGGCCACCACCGCGATGGGCGTCTCGATCCTGCCGTTCTGGGTGAGCACGGCGGTAACGCGCCCGCCGGTCACCTCGATGCCCGTCGCGGGGGACTCGGTCAGCACGCGGGCGCCCATCTCGCGGGCGCGGCGGGCGTAGCCGGTGGTGACGGAGTACGGGTCCGCGTAGCCGGACTGCGGCTCGTAGGCGAACACCTCGTCGCCCTGCGGCTCCATCATGGGCGCAATCTCCCGCACGTCCTCCACGCCGACCACGTTGGTGTCGATGCCGATTGCGCGCTGCATGGCGACGTTCTCTTCCAGCGCACGCCTGTCCGCGCTGTCGACGATGATGAAGTACCCGGTGCGGACGTAGCCGGACGGGCTGCCCACGATGTCCTCGAAGTCACGAAAGGTGCGCAGGCTGTCCCACGCCATGCGCGCGGTGACCTCGTTGGAGTAGTGCATCCGCAGGATCGCCTGCGAGCGGTTGGTGGAGCCGGACGCGAGGACGTCCCTTTCCAGTAGCAGCGTATCGGTAACGCCGCGCTCGGCGAGGTTGTAGAGGATGCTGCAACCCATCACGCCGCCTCCGACTATCACCGCTTCCGCCGTCGTCGGTAGTGTCATGCCGTTCACCTTCTGGCGCCGGCGCGGGGTTGTGCTCCGCGCCGGGACTGGAGTTGGGCGGCCCGCGATTGCGGGTCCGTACCACCGCCTAACTCTCGCAGAAGTCGGGCTGCGGGCAAGCCATTTGCCCGACGTGGAAGCGCTGTATAGAATACATAGGCCCATCACGAAACCCAGACCGGGCTTGCCACGGCCTCCGGCCCGCGGCAAATCCCACAGCGCAAAGCCTCGCCGACAAGAGACCTGCCCTTGATCACGTTCCACCCCGCGCTCATAGCCGTATTCGCCCTGTACTTCGCCGCCCTGATCATCATCGCGGTTGTGGGCGCGAGACGGATGCACCGGATGTCCGACTACGTGCTGGGCGGGCGGCGCATGGGCAGCGTCACCTCCGCGCTCAGCGCCAGTTCGTCGACCACCAGCGGCTGGACGATGCTGGTGCTCCCCGCGCTCGCCTTCGCGGAGGGCGTGGTGCACGTCTGGACCATCGTCTCCTTGGTAGTCGGCTTTTGGCTGACCTGGACCTTTATGGGCAAGCGGCTGAGACGCTACACCATCGAGTTGAACGCGCTGACCATCCCGGAGTTCCTGGAGAGGCGCTTCGACGACCGCACGGGCGTGCTGCGCGGCCTGGCCGCCGCGCTCACCATCATCTTCATCATGTTCTACGTCAACTCCGGGCTCATCGCCGGCGCCAAGTTGCTACAGACGGTGTTCGACACCAGCCACTTCACGGGCGTCGCCATAACCCTGGTAGCCGTGGCGTCCTACACGTTCATCAGCGGCTTCCTCGCCGTATCGCGCACCGACGTGTTCCAGTCGCTCATCATGCTCGCCGGCTTCATTATCCTGCCGCTGTGGCTCATAGCCGTGACCGACTCGCCCTTCCAGGGACTGGGCGAGACCACGGCCATCGTCGGCGACGTGACCGAGACCGGCGCAGGTATCGTGTCGCTCTGGCACACGATGGTAACGGACCCCTCGGCCGAGTTCGGCAATCTCGACCGGATCACCGGCTTCTTCAGCCCCTTCACCCAGGCCGACGGCGCCTTGGTGTCGATTCCCTTCCTCCTTGTGACTCTCGGCTGGGGGTTGGGGGCCTTCGGCTCCCAGCGAGTGCTCCAGCGCTTCATGGCCGTGGAGAGCGAAGAGAAGATAACCACCAGCCGGAACGTAGGCACCATATGGATAGTGGCGATCTTCTCGTTCGGTTTCCTGTTCGGGCTGGTGGCCCGGCCCGCGCTCGCCGAATTGGGTATGCTGGACGCCGTATCCGACCCCGAGCTGGTCTATTTCGTCGTGGCCGAGGAGTTCTTCGTCCCGCTGGTGACCGGGCTGCTGCTGACCGCCGTGGTCGCGGCGGTGATGAGTACCGCGGACTCACAACTCCTCCTGGGCTCCGCCATCGCCACTGACGACCTGCCGTTGGTGAAGCGGCTCGCGCTGCGCCTCAGGCGGGCCTATCTGCTCGGCGCCGACGGGCAGGTGTGGCTTGGGCGGCTGATGCTGCTGCTGATAGGCGTCGTGGCCGCCGCGAGCGCGATAGTCGCGCCGGACTCGGTAGCCAGCCTGGTGGGGTTCGCCTGGGGCGGCATGGGGGCGGCGTTCGGCCCGGCGCTCATACTGGCGCTGTACTGGCGGCGGTTCAACTCCTGGGGCGCGCTGTCATCGATGGTGGCCGGCACGCTGGTCGCGCTGGTGTGGCAGATATGGGACGGCGGACCGCTGGACCTGTTTGACATGGCCATAGCGTCGACGCCGGGCTTCATCGTGGCGACCGCCGTCGCGGTCGTGGTCACGCTGCTCACATCCGAGCCGGGCGAGAGCGTGGCCGGCACCTTCGACCGCGTGACCGCCCCCGTGTACGAGCCCTCGCCGGAAGCTGCCGAGGCAGCAGCCTGATTCACCGCCGACCATCCAGCACTTCGCATGAATGCAACCGCAGATCGAATTGAGTAGCACACTGCCCGCCAGACAGGCCGCCTGGCTGCTCCTCCTCGCCGTGGCGCTTCTCGCCGGATGTGGCGACCGGGCGCGTGATGTCGGAGAGCAGACCGACTCGCTGGTGATATACGCCGCGCGCAACGAGAACCTTGTGGGCGAGCTGATAGAGCAGTTCAGCGAGACCACCGGCATCCAGACGCTCGTCAAGTACGGCAGCACCTCGGAGATAGCCTCCACGCTCAACGAGGAGGGCGCGAACAGCCCCGCCGACGTGTTCTACACACGCGACCCCGGCGGACTGCTGGCGGTCTCCGAACTGCTCTCCCCGCTTCCCGGCGACATTCTCGACAGGGTGCCGGAGTGGGCGCGCGCCGACGGCGGCAACTGGGTCGGCGTGTCCGCCCGCGCCCGCGTCGTCGTGTACAACACCGACAGGCTGGCGGAGAGCGACCTGCCCCAGTCCATCGAGGACTTCACGAAGCCGGAGTGGAAGGGCCGCGTCGGCTGGTCGCCGACGAGCGGCCCCACGCAGACCATGGTGACCGCCATGCGAATTCTCTGGGGCGAGGAGCGGACGCGGCGCTGGCTGGAGGGCATCAGGAGCAACGAGGCGACGGCCTACCCCAACCACACGGCCACCGTCGCGGGCGTGGGAGCCGGCGAGGTGGACGTGGGCCTGGTGAACCACTACTACCTGCTGAGGTTCCTGGAGGAGCAGGGTGAGTCGTTCCCGGCGCGCAACTACCACCTGCCCCACGACGGCCCGGGCAACCTGCTGATAGTGGTAGGCGTCGGCATCCTGGAAACGGCCCAGAATCGCGCCAACGCGGAGCGCTTCCTGCGCTTCCTGCTATCCGAGGAGGCCCAGCGCTACCTGACCGACCACGCATACGACTACCCGCTGGCGGACGGCGCCGCGCCCAACGCCGTGCTGACGCCGCTCGACCAGATTCGCCGCCCGGACGTTGAGCAGACCCAGCTCGGCGACGTCCGCCCCACCGAGCGCCTCATGCGCGAGGTGGGGGTGATTCCGTAGCCCTCCCCACCTAGCCGGGCTAATGTTCTATAATCTCAATAACCATGAGATTCGCAGAAGTCGCAGTCGACGCCCCCGCCGGCTTCGCTCGCACGTTCAGCTACTCCATACCAGAAGGACTCAGCGTGCGGCCGGGCCAACTGGTCCGCGTGCCGTTCGGGGCACAGCGGCTGCAGGGCATGGTCTTCTCGCTCGCGGACACTCCACAGGTGCCGCAGACCCGCGACATCCTGGCCGCCGCGAGCGATGAACCTCTGCTGACGGGCGACCAGCTCCGCCTCGCGACCTGGATCAGCGGCTACTACATGTGCCCGCTCCTGGACGCCGCCGCGCTGATGATGCCCCCCGGTCGTCGCGTGCGCTCAAGGGCCGTCCTGTCCCCAGGTGAGCACGCAGACGACGACGGTCTGTCCCTGACTCCCCTTCAGCAGCGCGTGCTGGACTACGTGCGCGGGCGCGGCCAGGTCGACGAGACACGGCTCGCCGCAGCGCTGGGCGAGTCGGCCCGCGCGTCCGCCGCGAGTCTGGCTCGCCGTGGCGTGCTGGAACGTCGCACTGAGGAACGCCGACCCACGACCCGGCCCCTGCGGCGCAAGCGGCTGCGACTGACCGGCGACGGCGCGCAGGGCCTGCGCCAGTGGCTCGACGAGGAGGAGCGCCACGAAAAGCAGGCCGCCCTCGCGAGACGACTGATGGCCGGCGGCGCGCCTCTGCTGCTCAGAGAGGCGAACGAGCGGTACGGCAGCTACGCCGTCAACAAGCTAGTCGATACCGGCTGGGTGGAGAAGGAAGATGCGGCGTTCGAGCGCGACCCCCTGGCCGGCAGGAACTTCCAGACCGTCGCGCCGCCCGTGCTCACGCCGGAACAGGCGGAGGTCGCCGGGGAGATTCGCGCCGTCCTCGCCGACGAGTCCGCGTCTCCCAGAACCTTCCTGCTCCAGGGCGTGACCGGCAGCGGCAAGACCGAGGTGTACCTCGACGCCGTGGAGGAGTGCCGCCGCCGCGGCAAGCGGGCGATCGCGCTGGTGCCCGAAATCGCGCTCACCCACCAGACCATCGAGCGATTCTCGGCCAGGTTCCCGGGACGCGTCGCGGTGCTCCACAGCGGCCTCACGCCCGGCGAGCGATTCGACCAGTGGTGGGGCATCAGGCGCGGCGACTACGACGTGGTGATTGGAACGCGCAGCGCGCTGTTCGCGCCCCAGCCGGACCTGGGGTTAATCGTGATCGACGAGGAGCACGACTGGAACTACAAGGAGGGCAACGTCAGCCCCCGCTACCACGCACGCGACGTGGCGATGAAGCTGTGCGGGCTGAGCGGCGCCGCCCTGGTGATGGGCAGCGCGACCCCGGACGTGGGCACGTACTACATGGGCCGGCGCGGTCCCATCGGCTTGCGGCATCTTCCCCACAGGGTCCGCTCCGGGTCCGGGCCGGCGCGCCCCGAGCAGGCTCCGCTCGCCCGCGTCGCGCTGGTGGACATGAAAGAGGAGCTTAGGGCCGGCAACCGGGGCATGTTCAGCCGCGGGCTTTCGCGGGCCATCGAGCGCAACCTGGCGTCGGGCGAGCAGACCATCCTGTTTCTCAACCGGCGCGGCGCGGCGGCGTTCAGGCAGTGCCGCAGGTGCGGATTCAGCCTGCGCTGCCGGCGCTGCGACGTGTCGCTCGCCTACCACACCAACCTCGACAGGCTGCTGTGCCACCACTGCGGCTACAGGCGCAGGGCGCCCCAGAAGTGCCCGAGCTGCCTCAGCTTCCAGCTTGCCTACTACGGCTTCGGCGTCCAGAGCGTGGAAGAGGAGGTCGGCCGCCTGTTTCCCGGGACTCGCGTCGCGCGCTGGGACAGCGACGCGGTGAGCGGCGCACGCGCCCACGCACGGGTCGCCGAGAGTTTCGGGTCGGGCGAAGCCGACGTGCTGGTGGGCACGCAGATGGTCACCAAGGGGCTCCACTTCCCGTCCGTGACGCTGGTTGGCGTGGTGTCCGCGGACGTCGGCCTGAACGTGCCGGACTTCCGCGCGGGCGAGCGCGCCTTCCAGTTGTTGTGCCAGGTGGCCGGACGCGCGGGACGGGGCGAGAATCCGGGCACGGTGATTGTGCAGACCTACCAGCCGGACAACTACGCGGTGTCCGCCGCCGCCGCGCAGGACTACCAGCGCTTCTACCGCCAGGAGATGGCGCACCGCTACGCGCAGGCCAACCCGCCCTACACCAAGCTCATCAGGCTGGTCTACTCCCACCTCAACGCGCAGACCGCCGAGGGCGCGGCCCGCAGGTTCGCGCGCGCGCTCAGGGAGCAGCGCGAGGCGTGGGGTCTATCGGACGTGGAGCTGCTGGGGCCGACGCCCGCCTACCCCGCGAGGGTGCGGGCGCGCTACCGCTGGCAAATGCTCCTGCGCGGGCCGGAGCCGCGCCGTCTGCTGGACACGGTAGCCGTCCCCAACGGCTGGACGGTGGACGTGGATCCGGCAACGCTGGCGTAACAGTCCCTTTCCATGTCGAGGAGGTCGAGGTAGAAGGTAAACCAACCACAGAGGGGAGTAGGTAAGCCCTTAGCAGTGTCTCAGTTCGGTCGTTCTGTAACCGTCACATAGGTGGTGGGGAGGTTGGCTGTGCGCGGAGCGCCGCTATCCCGGCACACTGACTTACGCTGCGACCAGGCCCCCCAGGTCCAGTCCGTCTCCCCCACTCCACACCCACTGTGTCAGCCCCGGCCCATTCATCATCCCCTCTTCGCTCTTGTACCCCCTTGCCGTCTTGTACCTTATCTTGCTCCTGCCTATCGCCCGCTCCGTACAGTTGTTGGTCTGTGGCATCCCCCTCACTCGTATGTGACATGTCAGAGAGCGCCACTTCTCACATAACTCGACCACCAGCCTGTGAAGCATCGGGTGGCCACGCACCGCACGCTCCATCGCAAGCAACTCTCGACCGCCTCCACTGGGCAACTCGCCCATGAGGAGCCATATCCTTGCCTTGTGCCAGTCCCGTCCTTGTATCTTCCTGAGGCGATTCCATACCCACTTCCTGACGTGCGCGATACACAGTTGGTGCTCCACTCCCAACTGTTCTACCGCCGGCTTGTAGGTGTTGAGGTCGTCGGTCACCACAGCCTCCACCCCGAACCTGCCCACGTATCCCTCAAGCCACCTGACGAAGCCCTCCCTGTCGCGTTGCACCAACACGTCCATCCCCACAAGCTCTCCAGTCTCAGCATCGGTGACGAACCCCGCCACAGCCTGCTTGCCTCCCACCTTGAGCACAGTCTCGTCGGCCCCCATCAACCTCACCCGACCGCGCGCCCTGCTCAACCATCCGCCCAGTGCGCTCGACCCAGACTCCTGCACGTCACGCCATACGGTCATCCTCGACAGCTCACACCCCAACGCGCTCAGCAGATGGCTCACCGAACGCACCGACAGCCCCAGCGCCCAACACAGCGCGGCCAGCCCTCTGAGCCTGTGGCTCTGGTCGTGCCGGTCAACACCCTGTGGGTAGTGCCTGAAGGTGCGGGCGCAGTCGCAGCAGCGGAACCTGTGCACGGTCACCTCGCTAACGTAGAGGTCACGGATGGGCTTTGTCACCGGTCCGTGCCGGTTCATCAACACGCTGCCGCAGTGTACGCAGGCTGACGGTCGGCTGTCCGGAGAGAGCTTGACTTGTGGGAGTGTGAATCTTACTCTGGGCATCGGCAGGGCCTCTTGGTCCGGTTAGATTGTACTCTTACCAGACTTTACCAAGATTCCCTGCCTTTTTTCCTTTATCGCCCACCACGCCGCGTTTACCCCGAACTTCCCCGACGGCAGCCTGCCCCCCGCAAGGTCCTCCTTCAGCACCGAATGCACCTCCTCGCCCCTTCGACAGGCTCAGGGCAGGCTCTTGCCGCACCTCTGCCTGTACCACGCGATCAGCTCATGCCCGGCCAACTCCCGGTTCGTCACCACTCCCGTCACCTTGTACCAGTTGCCATCCCCCATCTCCATGATGGGAACCGACAACTTCTCCTCTTCCACGTCGAACAGCGGCGGGTTCCTCACAGGCTTCCTTATCGCGATGAACCGGTAGTCGGGACTGTTCCTGCTGTATCCGGTCCAACTGGTCACGTAGCACACCTCGGCGTACTGCTGGCCGGTGCGCTCACCATCCGTGCGGTACAGATCGCGCCATTCCTGCTCCTCCGCAACCTCCATCGCCGCCGCCCTGAACTCCTCCATCACGTTCACTCCCACACAGAACTCGATCACTCCGAACCGCTCATCCCTCCCCTCTGCGCAGTACTTCAGAAGCTCCTTCTGGTAGCCTGCCGAGTCAGACCTCATCATCACCTTGTTCACGCCCGCGGGCAAACACCCAAGCGACTCCTTCAACACCCTCAACTGTTCGTAGCCCGCGTTCACGTTGCCGTCTCTGAACTCAGAGCGCACCACCAGGTCCGCCTCATGCCAGTAGGTGGTCAGCGGCTGGTATGCCCGGTACTTTTTGTAGCAGTGCCTCGCTTGCCGCTTGTGAGTCCCTATCAGCGTCGCGTCCATGTCCAACGTTGCCTCGGTGTGCCCCGAATGTCCCCCCGCGAACCCCACCAACTCCGCGTTGACTCTCCCAAGCCCCCTCAGCGCGTCGTTGGCCTCCGGTATGAACGCGCCCTCAGGCCGCCTCCCGGCCTCCTCGACCTCGTCGTGGAAACTCTCCAGATACCTGAACACCGCCGTTGGCGACGGCGCCGCGCGACTCTTGTGTACACGCCATCTGTCGCGCTGCGCCCTGCGCTCTGTGCGCCTCATCCGGTGAGACTCCGCAACCGCAACCGCCCTTCCCAATCCCTCGTCCTTCTCCAGTAGCCGCAGGTCGTCCACAGACTCCCCGCCGGCCAAGTTCAGCATCACCAGCGCCGTCACCATCTGGGCGTCGGTCCATCCCTGCATGCCCTCTCTCACTCCCACGTGACGGCGCACCGACTCCCCCAATCGCGCCACAGAGGCCAAGTCCAGATACGCCGGCAGACCCGCCAACGCCGTCATGCCCGTGGACTCGTTCTCCTCTTCGTAGTGGAAAGGAAGCGTCGCTTGCTGCATAATAGTCGCACCTCGTTGGTGATGGCTTGTTGTTGTTCACTACCATCATAGCCGGCTTCGCGGCCGGCTCCAACGAGGCCTCCTTTTGTAACTAGGCGGTGGATCTGGGGCTCACACGGCGGTGACTTCGACTTTGAGCGAGAGGCCCACCACTCGGAGTGCTCTGTGAAGCTGTCCGATGCGGGAGTTGTGCTCCGGGTTGGTCAGCTTGCGAGCGGCGGCCTCGCTCACCCCCAGCCTGTTTGCGAGCTCGACCTTGGTGATACGTTGAGCCCGCATGGCCGAGTAGAGGGCGAGCTTTGCCGCGACGACGCTGGGCACCGGCACGTAGGTGTGGCCGTCCGTCGCCCTGCTGGGAGTGGGGATGTCTCTCTTCTCGAGTACGTATCCCGTAAGGGCAGTGGCAAGCGCGTCCTCGGCCATCGCCAAGGCTTCGTCTCGGTCAGCACCGCCGGTGATAGCCTCGGGCACGTCGGGGAAAGTGACTACAAGACTACCTTCTTCGTCCGGCGTGAGCTCGCATGGATACGCGTACATCATGGCTCAGAACTCCCTTGGGTCTATATCCAGTTGGCGTAGCATCGCCGCGAGCAGGCCCTTGCTCAGTTCACCGCGTTTTGTCGTGGCGAACCGTGCGCCTACGTAGACCCTGCCGTGACTGCCCTTGCCGTGCGACGGGTCGAATCGGAACGACTTCCCGGTCCTGCGAGCATATCGCCGCGCCCGCCCGATGAACTCGCGGCTGGTCATAAGACCATTGTCGCACCTTAATGTACGGATGGCAACGGAATATAGAAGGAAGGGACTGAGACGCGCGGGTTGTGGTAAGGTTCACCGCGTGGGGTAGAGAGGGTGGCTGATGTGGCGAAGAGGGTGTTGGCGGCGCGAGTTGGGCGCCGGGAGGGAGCAGTGATGGAAGACCTGACGTATCGTTCGGCGAAGAGCATCGCACAGGCGATTCGGGACAAGTCCGTGTCGGTGAGGGAGGTGGTGGACGCCCACCTGCGTCGCATCGAGGAGGTCAACCCGATCATCAACGCCGTGGTGCAGCTTGCGGCGGAGCGGGCGGTGGATGAGGCGCGGGAGCTGGACGACGCGCTGGCGAAAGGTGAGGTACGTGGTCCGCTGCACGGCGTGCCCATCACGATGAAAGACTCGTTCGACACGGAGGGGATCGTGTCCACGGGCGGGACGCTGGGACGCGCTAGCTACGTGCCGGACCAGGACGCGACGCCGGTGGCGCGGCTGCGGGCGGCGGGCGCGGTTCTGCTGGGCAAGACAAACACGCCGGAGCTGACGATGGCGGCGGAGACGGACAACCTGGTGTACGGGCGCACCAACAACCCGTTCGACGTGTCCCGCACGCCGGGGGGCAGCAGCGGCGGCGCGGCGGCCATCATCGCGGCGGGCGGCTCGCCGCTCGACCTGGGCACCGACACGGGCGGCAGCATCCGCTTCCCGTCCCACTACTGCGGAATCGCGGGCCTCAAGCCCACGTCCGGGCGGGTGCCGCGCACGGGCCACATCATCGGACCCGACATGGGCGCGGCGCAGTCTCTGACCGTGGTGGGTCCGATGGCGCGCTACGTGGAGGACCTGGAGCTGGCTTTCCCTATCATCGCAGGGCCCGACTACCGTGACCCGCACATCGTGCCTGTGCCGATTGGCGACCCGGGGGACGTGGACCTGGCCGGGCTGCGCGTGGCGTACTACACCGAGGCGGCGGGCGCGACTCCGACGCCGGAGACGGCGCGGGCGGTACAAGACGCGGCGGCCGCGCTGGCGGACGCGGGGGCGACCACGACAGCGGAGGCTCCGGCGGCGCTGGCTGCCGGAGAGGAACGGCTGATGTCGTTCATCGGGTCGGACAACTGGGCGTGGGGCGACCGGCTGCTGGAGCGTTTCGGCACGACGCAAGAGCACGCCTGGATAACGATGTGGAGGGGTATGGCGGAGCCGCTGGAAACGGGCGACTTCACGGCGCTGCTGGAGGAGATCGACCGCTTCCGGTCCGAGATGATCGCGTTCATGGAGACGCACGACCTGATTGTGTGCCCCATCTCGGCGCAGCCGGCGCTGCTGCACGGGGCGTCGTACGACGAGGAGCACATGCGCGGGCTGGGCTATTCGGGGGTGTACAACGTGACGGGCTGGCCGTCGGCGATAGTGCGCGTGGGGACGTCGCCGGAGGGCCTGCCGATAGGGGTGCAGACGGTGGCGCGTCCGTGGCGGGAGGACGTGTCGCTGGCGGCGGCGCGGGTGCTGGAGGGGGCATTCGGGGGGTGGCGCGCGCCGGGTGGGGTGTAGGGATCCGACACCTAAAGTCGGAACGCTGCCTCAAATGTCTACGCCTTCAAACTCTTTGGCCAAGGCGTAGAAACTCCTCCCCGTCAAAATGAATCAAGTGATCGGGAATCTCAGCTATCCATACTTCGGTTTCCCATGCGATCTTTTCGATATGTTGCTTGAATTGCCGGAAATCCGGGAATGCGCTGACATACAGGCGCGAAGCGACGCAATCCCTGAGCGCGACTTCCATCTCCTCGACCCGCTTGGGAGTCACCGGCCCGTGAGATGTAACTGCCTCCACTAGAAAGAGGCGTTTTCGCTCCTCGACATAGAGCACCACGTCCGGCAGCTTGTCGTGTTCGGTGATTGAAACGCCGAGCCGCGTCAGCTTCTCCCTGTCCAAGTGCAAGAGCTTATTGGCGGTGTCACCCAGGTACAACAGATTCGAGCCAGGAGCAAATCTCGGTCCAAAGTCCATCACAACCTGGGCCTGCAACCTGTTGTGCCTTCCAGGCGAAAGCCGGATCTCTTTCCCTTCCGATGTGCGCACAGGTATCTCACGCATGCTGCGCCGCCTCTCGTAGATCTCCAGCAGAGCGCCATGGCTGGAACGGAAGGCGCGCAATTCTGGTTTCCAGCCGCCGGTCTGGTACAGACGCAGCACATTAAGCGCTTCGTCGGTCAGGCCGTAGTGTGTCTTGGGGCTGTTGGTGGGAAGGTCAGGGTCGTCTGGATTGCGGTCTACCACGCGCGCCTGCTCCAACTGGTGGATGACTTGACGCCGAACCGTCTCCCGGGTGTTCTCAGCATACTCCCGGCCATAGGTGTCTCGCATGAATCCCAGTATCTGGTGGATAGTGAGTGAAGGCTTGGAGGCCCCGCTCCAGGGGTCATCTTCACCCAGACCGGTGAGAGTCAAGAGGGTTAGGCAGGATATGTCGTTCCGCTGAGCCGGAGGCAGTCCCAGTTGCTCCAGAATATCCCGAGCCTCGTCAATCTTGCTCATACCACTACAGACTCTGGACCGGAGCACAGTTCAGGAGATATGCCGAGGATTCCGGTGACAAGAGCGTCAATGTCGCAAAGTTCCGTCCCGATCCCGGGTTGGGCCTTGACCGCCGCCCCGATTGAGCGGATGTCGCGCTCATGCGGCAGCGGCAGGGCGCGCAATTCGGTGGCGCTGACCTGGGTGTTTCCATTCGATATTCGGAAGTATCGGTCCAGGAACGCCGAATTGAAAATCGCCGAGAGACCGTAAGCTAACTCCTCATCCAATTCTCTCGAATCGCCTCGAACATAGTTCAGATGATTCTCCAGCCCCACCACGCCAAAACCCAGAGAACCTCGAATTAGGGGCGCTGACACTAACCGGCGCTTCTCTTCCTTCGCGCTGAAGCGGCGGAGAAGGACATAGGTTTCATCCTCCAATAGAACCTTGGAGGATTCAGGCACGGCCTTAATCCATTGTGGCTTCTCCTTTGCCGTCGAGGGCCAAGTCGTTCTCATGGGTCGGACGTGGTGCATCCACAGCAGAGGAGCCAGTGAGTCACCGGATGGGGAGTGGGATAGGAACTGAGTTGCTCTGAACGGAACGACGGGGCCGGTGGAGACTTTCAATCCTAGAGAGCGGAGCCTGTTGGGCCAAGTCCGCAAGGCTTGTACCAGTTTCACGTCCTCCTCGCATAGAGGGATGGACAATTCCCTGTTGTCACTCGCAAGATCCATCACCGAGTCGAAGTCCACCAGAAGGCGGCGGCGTTCGGCAAGATCGTGAGCCGCCTTGCTATGGGACACGAGTACTTGACGCTCATCCTTGGTCTTGTCTTCCGACCGCCTCTGAGCCGCGATAACGACATTTTCCTGGAGCACAGACTGGTTCTTGAATACGTCCTTCCTAGACTCGAAGAGATGGATGGACTTTGGATCTACGCGTCGGAAGAATATCTCCCTGAATCTCCTGAAGTACGGCCCTGACGCGAAGCTCCTTGGCACGATGTACACCAACTCCCCGACCGGCGATAGCAGTTCGGCGGAAATCGCCATGAAGAGTGCGTATATGTTGGGCTGTCCATGAACGACAGACGCCCAAGCGACGGCCCTCGGATCGTCCTTGGCTATCTTGAAATACGGTGGATTGGAAATCACCAAGTCGTACTCAGCCCTGAATCCACCGTTAACGTCATAACCGTTGGCATCCGACGCGACTCTGAGTTCGGGCGCGTACTCCAGTACGAAATCCCTGTTTCTGACATCGAAGGTCAATTCTATGTCTCGTCGAGCAAGCCAGTCGCTCGAAAAGGCAAGGGTGAGGCTAGCGAGGCGCGCCAGCACAGGATCGGTCTCAAAAGCGTCGATATGCAGACTCTTGACGCTTTCCACATTCGACGCTACTTCGCACGTTGCGGCGGACAGAATTCCCGTTCCGCTCCCTGGGTCCAACACACGCACGTGCGGCCCTGCGTGCGAAGAGCGCTCCGCCATAAATCTGGCGATTGGGGCCGGCGTCAGATAGTGGCCGCTGCTCTTTCGTCTACTGCGGCCTGTGTAACCCAGATAGGACTCTCCAAGAATCTCGGCATACTCCACCGGCGTGGAACCTGCCTCAGGGCTGGGCAGACTCAGACCAGTGGGGAAGGGAGCGACGGGCGTATGTGAAGTGTCTTCGCTCAACACATCAGTTTGTGGAAAATCCCTTTTCGACATCGTTCGTTAGGACGGGTGGACAATCCTTGCAACGGTGGACGAGACTTACTTGATGAGCGTACACATGTTCGCACATCCTGATCGTCGCCGTCAACCCACACATTTGACACTGCGCCAGTCCAACACAGCGGAGGAGGAAGTCGGAATCACTATGGCCTTGCGAAGGCCACGCAAGGGGATGAAAATGCGGCTGAGCCGGGCATTCTGGATGGGGCGACTGGGGCATCGAGTCACGCTGAGAGTTGCCTAAACGGTCTATTTTCATGGTAATGACGACTGGCGAACTCCTCTACCCTGCCTTGCGGGCGAGGGCGCGGCGCGCCGCCTGCGCGACGTCGGCGGCGGTGAGGTGGTACTTGGCCATGAGGGCGTCGGGGGCGCCGGACTCGGCGTAGCCGTGGAGGGCGACCGTCTCCTGGGGAGTGGGCGCCTCGCGGGCGAGGGTCTGGGCGACCATGCTGCCCAACCCGCCGACGACGTAGTGCTCCTCGGCGGTGACTATGGCGCCGGTCTCGCGGGCGGCGGCGATGACGGCCGCCTCGTCCAGCGGCTTCACCGTCGCCATATTGAGCACTCGGCAGGATATGCCCTCGGCGGCCAGCGTCTCGGCGGCCTCGAGCGCCACGCTGACCATGATGCCGCAGGCCACTATCGCGACGTCGCCCCCATCCCGCATCGTCTCGGCCTCGCCGAGGCGGAAGTCGTAGTCCTGCGCGTGCACCACCGGGGTGGCGGAGCGGGACAGCCGGACATAGAAGGGACCCTGGGTGGCGACGGCGCTGCGGACGGCGCGGACGGTCTCGGGGCCGTCGGCGGGGACGACCACGGTGAACTCAGGCAAGGCGCACATGAGCGCGAGGTCCTCGATGCTGTGGGCGGACACGCCATCCTCGCCGGTGATGATGCCGCTGTGGGTGGCGATGACCTTGACGTTGAGCCGCGGCTGGGAGACGCCGACGCGGAGCTGGTCGTGGGGTCGGCTGGTGGAGAAGACGGCGAAGGTGCTGACGACGGGGATTTTCCCGAATGACGCCATGCCGGCGGCGACGCTGACGATATTCTGCTCGGCGGGGCCGAAGTCGAAGAATCGGTCGGGGTACTTTTCGCCGAACAGGAAGGCGAAGGTGGAGACGTTGAGGTCGCCGCCGAGGACGACGAGGTCGGGGAACTCGGCTCCCAGCTCAACGAGCGTCTGCCCGGCTATTTCGCGTGTGACGGCGGTCTCGGCCATTTGGCGGTCTCCCTTGGTGCGGGGTGTCACCCCCATCTTAACCTTCCCCCTGAGAGGGGGAAGGGACTTTCGGCACGCCCTACCCTATCTCTTCCAGGGCCTGGGCTAGCTGCTCGTGGCTGGGCGCCTTGCCGTGGAAGTTTGCGTTGTTCTCCATGAAGCTGACGCCCTTGCCCTTGACGGTCTTGGCGATGATGGCGGTGGGCCTGCCGCTCGTGCTGGCGGCCTCGTCGAAGGCGCCGACGAGCTGGGCGACGTCGTGGCCGTCCACCTCGAGGGCGTTCCAGCCGAAGGCGCGCCACTTGTCCGGCAGCGGCTCCAGGTTCATCACCTGGTGGGTCCAGCGGTCGTTCTGGATGCCGTTTCGGTCCACGATGGCGACCAGGTTGTCGAGCTCGTAGTGGGACGCGGACATGGCGGCCTCCCACACCTGGCCCTCGTCGCACTCGCCGTCGCCGAGCAGCACGTAGGCGCGGGTTGGGCGTCCGTCCAGCCGGGCGGCGAGCGCGGTGCCGACGCCGAAAGAGAGGCCCTGGCCGAGCGAGCCGCCGGACATCTCCACGCCGGGCGTCTTGATGTGGGCGTGGCCCTGCAGGCGGCTGTCTATCTTGCGGAAGGTCATCAGCTCTTCAGTCTCGAAGTAGCCCGCCTCGGCGAGCGCCGCGTAGAGCACGGGGCAGGCGTGGGCCTTGCTGAGCACGAACCGGTCCCGTTCCTGCCACTTGGGGTCGGAGGGACGGTGGCGCATGGTGTGGAAGTAGAGCGAGGCCAGTATCTCGACGGACGAGAGGGAGCCGCCAGGGTGGCCGCTGTTGGCCTCGGCGATCATGTTAAGGATGTTGCGGCGCATGGAGCGCGCCGTGGCCCGGAGGGAGTCCAGGTCGGGCTCGCTGGCGGCCGGGCGTTCGTCGGGGCTGGACACTGGTGTATGCACCTCCCTGATCGCGGTGGGGCAATTATAGCAATCAGAACGGATAGTGGGTAGGGGCCTCACCCCCATCCTGGCCTTCCCCCGTCGAGGGGAAAGGGACAAAAGGGGGCTACTGCTCGGCGGTGAGGGCTTGCCAGGCGGCGGTGAGGGTGGCGGCGTCGGGGGCGAAGAGGGCGAGGGTGTGCGTGGGGCCGGCGGAGAGGCGGACGAGGCGGCCGGGCAGGTCGAGCACCTCGCCGTCGCCGGACTCGGCGGGGCGCCAGTCGGCGTCGGACTGGGAGCGCAACGCGGCCCGCGCGGCCTCGTGGAACTCCGCGGCGTCCTGCTCGGTGTCCCAGGCCAGCCGCCACGCCAGCACCAGGCCGCCGTCCGCGTGCTCCCACAGGGCGAGGCGATCGCCGCCCCAACCGGCGGCGGCGGCCGACGCGGCGGCTATGCCGTCGGCGGTCTCTTCGCCGTGGGTGGCTAGGTAGGACGCCAACAGGAACTCGCCGAGCGTGTCCTGCCCGGTCTCGGTCCATCCCTCGCCCAGCGCGGCGGCCAGGTCGGGAATCTCCACGGGCACGGGCGTCTCGGAGTCGATGTACTTGTCGAGGTGGAGCACCTGCTCGGTGGAGACGGGCGGGCTGGCGAAGGCGTCGTCGATGAGCGCCCACCCGCCGGCCTGTTGGAACAGCTGCACCGCGAACTCGAAGCCCCGCGTGTAAGGGAACACCAGGGAGTCGCGGACCAGGCGCGGTGCGCCGGTGAACGGGTCGTCGGACGACGTGGCCTCCTCCCGGGCCTCCTGCTGCTGTTCCCCGGTAAGCTCGTAGTTGAAGTAGAGCACCTCGACGATAGTGGCGTCGCCCTCCACCAGACCGCGGTAGGCCAGCGAGCGGTCGGTGTCGGCGTCGTCCAGCGCGTCCAACCCGGCCTTCAGGTCGAAGTTGCGGTGTTGCAGGGCGTGGGCGTACTCATGCGCGTAGGTGAGGATGTCGCGAGCGGAGACATCGTCGCCGCCGTCGACAATGTATATCTTGTCCTCGTCGGTGTCGAAGAAGCCCAGCACGGAGCCGGAGTAGAGGTTGACCAGCAGCTCGAAGAGATCGTCCTCGGCGTCCAGGATACCAAGCGTCTTGTAAATCCCGTCGGCCAGGGCTATGTCCTCCCTGTTCTCCTCCAGGTTCTCGCTCAGCCGCTCGCGCAGCTCTGCCTGATCGATGAACTCGCGGTCGACATCAAGGAAGGCGAAGCGCTCGCGGATGCCGGAGGCGCGCCTCTCCACGTCGTCGAGCGTGGCGTCCAGCCGCCCGGACGACACGGGCGTGGGCACGGGCGTGGCGATGACGGCAACGGTGGTTGGCAGGATGACCGGGCCGGGATCGAATGCCGGCCCCGGGATGGGTGTCGCGGTGGCGGTCGGTGCCGGCGTGGGAGCGATGGTGGGCGCGACCGCGGCGGTGGCCGTCGGCGCGATAGTGGGTGTAGGCGTAGGGGCGGAATCGCCGCCGCAGGCCGCGGCGAACGCGGCGAGTATGGCGAGCGAGGCGAAGGCCAGAAGTGTTCGCGCGGCAGGGACGCGGAGACGTGACAAGGTGTAGACCTCCAGGGGACGGGCGTGAAGGGTTGCGACTGGTAGTATACAACGTTGGCGGGGCGTGGGTGTCGTCTGGAATTGCGGCCGGAACGCTGCTACACTTCCCGCATTCCGGCGCTACGCCAATCACACCGAACGACGGCCCGCGAACCGGGCCGCGCCTGGAGAGAATCGCAAATGCCAACACGACAGTTCACGGGCAACCCATCACAGATCATGGTAGAGCAGCTCGCCGCGTCGGGCATCAAGTACGTGTTCAATAACTCCGGCTCGCGGGAGGCGCACTTCTTCGACGCGCTGCACTCGCGGGACGACATCCACGGCATCCTGGCGCTGCACGAGGGCAGCGTCGCGGCGATGGCGGGCGGCTACACGCAGGTGGGTCTGGACCCGGCGGCGATGGTGGTGCACCTGGGCGCGGGTCTGGCGCAGTGCATGGGGCAGCTCATCAACGTGTGGGACGGCAGCCTGCCCGTGGTGGTCATCACCTTCGCGGGCGACACCGGCAGCTTCGCCGACCGCATTATCCTGGACCTGGACCACAGCTTCGGGCCTACGTCCATAGCCGCGCCTTTCACCAAGGCCAACTGGACGGTGATCGAGCCGGAGGGCTTGCCGCAGGCGATCGACCGCGCCATCCGCGTCGCCAAGACGCCGCCGGTCGGGCCGGTGCACCTGGCGGTGTACGACCGGCTGCTGGGAACGCAGCAGGTGGATACGCAGATCATCGACGGGGGCGTGCCGGACGTGCGGGCGGGCTACCCGTCCGACGACGACCTGGAGCAGGTGGCGCGGGCGCTCCACGAGGCGGAGCGGCCGGTCATCTACGTGGGCGACGGCGTGTGGAAGAGCGGCGCGCAGGAGAAGGTGGCAAACCTGGCGGAGCGCTTCGGCGCGGCGGTGGTGTCGTCGTTCGGCGACCTGAGGGCCGTTCCCATAAAGCACCGGCTGCACTGCGGGCGAATCGACGCGGCGATACCGGAGTTGAACCCCGACCTGATCCTGTCCATCGGCTCCCGCCACGGCGGGGCCGGCGCGGCGTCCGACTTCGACGTGTTCGCGTCGGCAAGCAAGGTCATCGCCATGGGCGTGGACGTGGGCAATCTGCAGAACATGCCGGGACTGGACCTGGCAATACTCGCGGACGAGCGGCGCACGCTGGAGCAGCTCGAGGAGCTGCTGCTGAGCGAGTCCACACCCCAGCGGTACGACGACCGGCGCGAGTGGGCGCTGGGCCAGGCGGCGGGGCTGCGCGAGCGGCGCAGGCGGGAAGCGGCCCAGGTGACGGCCGGGGCGTCGCAGGTGCACCCGACCACGGCGCTGAACGCGCTGGACGCGGAGCTGGAGCGTCGCGGCGGCGGGGTGGTGACGATCGAGCAGTTCGCCATGCCGCTGGACACTCTGGGCGGAGAGGACTCGCCGGGCAACAACGAGTACATCCGCGCGGCGGGCGGCTCGGAGGGCTACGGCGTGGGCGCGGCGGTGGGCGCGAAGCTGGCCGCGCCGGACCGGCCCGTGGTCGGGTTGGTGGGCGACGGATCGCTGTACTATGCCGACTCGGGCATGTGGACGGCGGCACACCACAACATCCCGATGCTGTGGGTGATACCGAACAACCAGGCATACGGAATCGTCGCCAACTCGTTCGAGCGCGCCGGAACGTCGATGAAGGACACCGGCGACTACGCGGGAGTGGTACTTAGCGGCATCGATCCGGTGAAGCTGGCCGAGGGGTTTGGCGTAGAGGCGATGCACCTGCAGGACGAGGACAAGGCGGCGGAGACCATCGCCCACGCGCTGGACGTGATCGAGCGCGAGAACCGGCCCTTCCTGCTGAACGTGCACCTGCCGATGGGCATTCCCAGCGGCGGACGCCCGGCGCGGCAGTTCCGCATGGCATAGGGCCTCACCCCCCATCCTTACCTTCCCCCTCGATGGGGGAAGGGACTAATGGAGACCCATTTTGAGCGATTTCAGCGTTACGCTGCTGGGTACTGGCACGCCTGAGCCGCTGGACGACAGGATCGGCATCAGCACGCTGGTGCGCGCGGGCGAGGAGACGCTGCTGTTCGATTGCGGGCGCGGCACGGGGCTGCGTCTTCACCAGGCGGAGGGCAGCTACAAGACCGCGACGGTGATGTTCCTGACGCACCTGCACTCGGACCACGTTTCCGGGATACCCGACCTGTGGCTGACCGGCTCGATTCCGCAGATGCGCGGGCGGGAGGAGGCGCTGAGGGTGTACGGGCCCACGGGCACAGAGAGCCTGGCCGAGCACCTGCAACTGGCCTACTCGGCGGACGTGGAGGCGCGGCAGCCCTCGCGGGACATGGCGGGCTTCGGCGCGGAGCCGGCGCGTCTGGAGGCGGCGGACGTGACGCCGGGGGTGGTGTACGACCGCAACGGCGTCCGGGTGACCGCTTTTCCCGTGGAGCACCTGATCATCGAGCCGGCGTTCGGCTTCCGCGTGGAGTACGACGGCCGGTCGGTGGTGCTGTCGGGCGACACTACCTACTGCGAGAGCATGGTGGACAACTCGCGCGGTGCGGACCTGGTGATCCACGAGGTGGCGGCGGTACCGGAGGGCGTGGACGCGAGCTCGCCGCTGGTGGACCGCGTGGTGTCGTGCCACACGTCGCCGGAGGACGCGGGCAGCCTGTACAAGCGCACGTCCCCCTCGCTCGCGGTGTTCTCGCACATCCACTACATACTGGGCGCGACTGACGACGACATCATCGCGGGCGCGAGGCGCACCTACGGCGGCGCGATGGTGGTGGGGCGCGACCTGGACACGTTCGAGGTTGGCAAGGGCAGCGTGCGGCGGGTATAAGGGCCAGACAACCGCGAGCAGCTATGCGAGCATGATCAGGAGTAAGGTACTACCGTCCCACTTTTAGCGACGAGAGGCACTACAGTGACCAAGCGCAATGACAGGCTAGGCGGCTCCCGCACCATCAAGGCGTCGGAGTTCAAGGCCAGGTGCCTTCAGCTAATGGACGAAGTGGCCGACAGCAGCGCCGAGATTATCATCACCAAGCGAGGCACGCCGGTGGCGCGGCTCGTGCCCCATCGCGAGCGGCCGAAGTCGCTCTTCGGCGCCGACCGGGGTCGCATGAAAATCGTGGGTGACATCATCAGTCCTCTCGACGTCGAATGGGAAGCCGAGGTCAATCCGGACAGGGTGCTCAATCCGTGATACTGCTGGATACCCACGCGCTCGTCTGGCTGCGGACAGGGGACTCACGCTCAGGAATCAAAGGCATGTGGAGGGAGCTCCCCCAGCGCGGCACTTAGCCGGTGAAGGCGTCGTCAAGGACGCCTTGGAATCCCTCGGAAGGTCTATTTCGCTGGGCCGGGCGATACATCGAGGGGTGGGCCGGAATCTCGAACTCCATGCCCGCCAGCAGCTCTCGGATTGTGAGCAACTGGATTTTTGGGTAGTCGCGTTGCCAAATGTCGGAGTGGTAGAAGCCGGCTGCCGCAGCCTCCCTCCGCATTTCTCGCGTCGGTTCCTCCAGCGTAATGAACAGGCCCAAGGCGGCGTCTTCGCGCTCGACTGTTCCAACAAGGTCGCGCACCTGTGACACTTCCACGCGGCCACTCTTGACCTGGACGATAGCACGCATAGTGGCCCTGCGAGGGCCGTCGATGAAATGGACGACTCCGTCGATGCCTCTGTCGGCGCCGCGCCTGCCGCGCTCACGAGGTAGCGCTTCGAGCAGCGACATCGCCCAATACTCGAACTGGAACCGGTCCTGCTCGGCCAGTGCCCGCGCACTGCCAACGTCCACGGGTTCACCTACGACGTCGTAGTTTCTGCCCGGCAACAGGTCGAATGCTGTCTTGAGTCGGTTCTTCATGAGCGCGACGGCGAGGTGGGTGATGTCTATGCCCATCCACTGGCGGCCCAGGTTGTGGGCCGCGGCGACGGCCGTGCCGCACCCGCAGAAAGGGTCGAGAATGACGTCGCCTTCGTTAGAGGATGCGGTGATGATGCGTTCAAGGAGCGCCTGCGGTTTCTGCGTAGGGTAGCCGAGGCGTTCTCTGTGCCAGGATCGCAATGGAAGAATATCTGCCCAGACATCCTGTGCGGGCGCGCCCAGATGCTCATCTAGGTAAACCTTCAGCCTCGGTACTCCATTGCGTGTCCAATAGATTCTGTCGTTTGTCATCATCTCTCCGATGCCGGCGTCGTCGTACATCCAGTGTCGCCCTTCAGGAGGCGAGATTGCGCCCCGCTCTCCGAAATTGCGAGCAGGGCCGGAACCCGCGGCGGACAGGTCAGCCGACATGAACCTGCGTCCATCGGAATCTTCGTACCTGTAGTAGTTTTCCACATATTCGGGGTCCAGCGGCTGGTAGATGTTGTTCCACGTGAATTGAGAGGCCGTTTTGTTATAGAGAAGTATCGTGTCGTGAACTCTCCCAAGGCCCCTGGCGTCGCTGTGGCTGGTGGTCCGACGCCAGATGATCTGATTGCGAAAGTTCTGTGCCCCGAACACGCTGTCCATGAGCAGCTTTAGGTAGTGGCCCGCGGTGGGGTCACAGTGCAGGTAGATAGAACCCGTGGGCTTCAGAACGCGGCGCAGTTCCACCAAGCGGGGAGCCATCATCACGAGATACGCCATCATGGCGTTCCGGCCGAGGAACTGGCGGAACGCCGAGACCATGTCCTTGACGGTGGTAGGCGCGTCCCTGTTCAGGATGATCTCGTTCTCGTAAGTGCGCTCCGACTCCAGCGTCCAGTCCCAGGTGTCGGTGAACGCCTTGATCTGCGCGGGCGACTCTTCGCCGGTCTTCTCCCTGAACAACACGTTATAGTTGGCGTTGGAATTGAAGGGCGGATCAAGGTAGACGAGGTTGACCGACTCGTCGGGGATGTGCTCTCGCATGACGCCCAGATTGTCGCCGTAGTAGAGTGCGTTCGGCATGACTTCAGTGCAGTCTCCATTGGATGGGTCGTCCACTGAGTGTAACCTGCGCCTTGCATCTGTCGCAACAGGCCGAGCGGGTCGGCAGAGTTGCCACGCGCCGCGCACGCGGGCACAATGGGACACAGATTCGAGGCGTCCGGACGCCGCGATTGGAGATGTGGATATGAGTTTCAAACTGCTACTGCTGCCGCCGGGGGGCGAGGAGAACGCGCTGGTGGGTGAGACCTGGCCCGCGAAGCTTAGGGAGGCCGTGCCCGGCATCGACGTGCGGGTGGCGCATTCGGTCGGCGAGGCGATGGAGATGATAGGCGACGTGGACGCGGCCTTCGGCGACATCGCTCCGGAGCTACTGGAACTGGGCACCAACCTGAAGTGGATCGCTTGCCCGCAGGCGGGGCCGCGCGCTGGCTACTACCACCAGGCGCTGGTGGAGAGCGACGTGGTCGTGACGAACACGCGGGAGATCTACAACGACCACATAAGCGCGCACATCATGGCGTTCGTGCTGGCGTTCGCGCGCGGGTTGCACGTCTACACTCCGAGGCAACTGGAGCGGGACTGGCGGCCCGGCTACGAGATCACACACCTGCCGGACGCCACGGCGGTAGTCGTGGGCGTCGGCGGCATCGGCGCGGAGACGGCCAGGCTGTGCGCGGAGTTCGGCATGACGGTGCTGGGCGTGGACCCGCGCGTGCCCGAGCCGCCGCAGGGCGTCGCGGAGCTTCACCGGCCGGAGGCGCTGGACGACGTTCTGCCGCGCGGCGACTTCGTGATAATCACCGTGCCGGAGACACCAGAGACGCAGGGCCTGTTCGACTACGGAAAGTTCCGGCTGATGGACCCCGGCGCTCGTCTGATCAACATAGGCCGCGGCGCGGTGGTGGTGCTGGACGACCTGGCGAGGGCGTTGCGCGAGGGCGAGATAGGCGGGGCCGCGCTGGATGTGTTCCAGGTGGAGCCGCTGCCGTCGGACCACCCGCTGTGGGGGATGCCCAACGTCATCATCACACCCCACGTGGCCGGAAGGGGGCCCTACCTGGACGACAGGCGCACCGAGCTGTTCATCGAGAACTGCGTGCGGTTCGGCCGCGGCGAGGAGCTTCGGAACGTGGTGGACAAGGCCAACTGGTTCTGAGCTTCTGGAGGGTCTGCGCCGCACCATGAGTGAGCGCGTGTACGTCTTTCTGGACGAGTCGGGCAACCTGGACTTCAGTGCCCGCGGCACCCGCTATTTCGTGCTGGCCAGCGTAAGCATGAAGCGTCCGTTCCAGGTGAACGACGCGCTGGACGGATACAAGTACGACTGCATCGAGTACGGCCTGGAACACGAGGGGTTCCATTGCGCCAACGACAATGCGCACGTGCGGAGCAGGGTCTTCGACATCATCGGCGATCGGCTGGAAGGCGTGGAGATACACAGCCTGGTCGTGGAGAAAAGCAAGACCACCGCTGACGCGAGGGCTGAATCACGATTTTATCCCGAGATGCTCGGCAGCCTTCTCAGGCACTTGATGGGGACGCCCTTACACTCGGAAGCCGAAGATATCGTAGTCATCACCGATACTCTTCCACTGAAGAAGCGGCGTCATGCGATCAGATGGGCCGTAAAGCCTACTCTGGCAAGAATGCTCCCCAGTAGTCCCAGATACCGGGTACTGCATCACGATTCCCGCTCGCACTACGGGCTGCAGATCGCGGACTACTGTTGCTGGGCCATTTTCCGCAGGCACGAGAGGGGTGACCATTCGTACTATGACCACATCCGACCGGCGGTCCGCACTGAGTGGATAATCGCCTGAGGGCGAACGACTTTAGCCGATCCACCAAAAAAGATGACCCCCCCGACTACTCCGTTTCTGGAGAGAGCCCCTTGGGCTCTTGTCATCGGGGGGGAACGTTTGAATCTATTCTAGTGCGTGGCTGGCTGGGCGTCAACTGTAGGCCGAGCCGCCGCGGAGCGAGAGCCGGGCGTGCCGTCACTCGCTGAGCGTCAGGACCGCCGTGAACCGGATGGCCTCTTCGGTGAGGGAGCCGGCCAGCAGGAAGGCTTCCAGCGGTTCCACGAACGGCTTGAAGTCGCGCCGGAAATCGGAGCGCATATCGCCGTCGAGGGCGTCCTCGAGCATCTCCATCCCGGCGGCCAGATCCGCGTAGAGCAGCCAATCGATTGGATCGGGGGCCATGCCCATCAGCCCGGAAAAGCCGCCGGTGGAGCTGAGCGGCTCGGTTTCGCCGGCGGCCGTGTCGTGAAGTGCCGTGAGGCTGCGGTAGGTGCTCCCCAGGGCCACCCAATCCTCTGCCAGGAGATACCCCGGATCGTAATCCCCTCCGAGAAGGCCGAACTCCTGTGGCGCGGCGGTCACCACCTCGTAATCACCCAGCGAACTCCTGTCCAGTTCAACTCCTGAGTCCTCCACGATTTCGGTTAGCGTATCCAGCGCGCGCCTTATGCCATCGGCGTCCCGCAGTCCGGCGAGCAGCAGGACGTCGTAGACTCCGGCCCGGACGTCGCCGGGCAACAGCGCCAGGGCTATCTCCCCGTTCAGGGAGTCCACCACGTCCCCTTCCACGTCGATCCCGGTCTCGTACTCCACATCGTCCAGGATGCGCTGGAATTCGCTCTCGCCGTTGGGGTCCAGGTCGTCGACCATCCGGCGGACCTCTTCCCACGCATCCCTGATCCCGTTGGTGGCCAGCAGCAGAACCGTGTCGGCAGGGAGGGCATCCGGTGACGCCAACGGGAGGTCGGAGTCGACAGCGAACCCGTCGCCGGGCTGCTCGGCGGCGAAGTCGGCACGCAGGCCCCGTTCGATGAACGACATGGACATAGCCATGTACTCCGGTGTGCTGTCCTCGATCTCGCGGATGACGTCGTCCTGATCGCCGAAGGGGTCTATCTCGTCGCCCAGCAGATCCAGTATCCACTCGCTCCGCACGAACATGAACGCGACCCTCTCGGAAGGCAACGACTCGCGGGCCGCCGTGAAGTCCTCGTCAGCCAGGAGAGGCGTCTCCGGGGGCGAGTCGATGTCGCGAATCGCGCGTTTGAGGGCGCCCTCGCCGTCCGCCAGGAGAAGGTACTCGTCCGTTAGAGCGAAGCTTGCGTCTTCGTCTTCAGATAGCCACAGGTCGGCATCCCTGTAGACGGTGCGGTCGAACTGCGTTAGAGACTCGTCCTCGAAGTACGCAACGAGGTCTTCTACGAAATCAAAGGCCGCGCCAGAGTCGCTGACGTGCACCATGGCGACCCACTCTGCACTGTCGTCATCTACGTCGATCAGGGCGAACGACACGGACTCCCCGAGCCAGGGCGTCACGTCGTCGAGAAAGTGAATGCCGGTCTCGTCCTCCAACTCATCCAGCAGGTCGTCCCTGCGCTCCACCAAGGCATCGGTCTGCAGGGTGGATATGACCTCTCGTCCGTGCCTGAGCTGCTGTACTCCGGGGCGCAGGTTGATGGACGCGTAGGCCAGGGCATTCGAGGGGATGAATCTCGCGGTTGCCTCCCCGGGACGGCTGAGCGACCGGAAGAAAACGAACACCACAACTACCGCGGCAAGGGCTAGCACTCCCACGGCTATGCCGCCGGCTATCAGGAGGAGCTTCTTGTTGCTGGTTCTGTGCGGGCGCCCTCCCTCGCCAGCCACGTCTACAACTCGACGGGCTCGTCGGAGGCGGACCACTCGGCGTAGGAGCCGTCGTAGAGGCGCACGGGGATGCCGAGACGTCGCAGCGCGAGGTAGCCGAGCGAGGCCCTCATGCCGGAGCGGCAGTAAACTATCGCTGGCTCGGCGTCGGATAGGCCGGCGGCGGCGAGCGTCGCCCTGGCATCCTGCTCAGCCGTGAGATAGCTCTCGTCATTGCCCACGAACTCGCGCCACATGACGTGCCGCGCGCCGGGGATGTGGCCGGGCCGGGGGTCGACCTCGAGTTGGCCGGTGAACTCCTCGGACGTGCGCACGTCGAGAAGCTGGGCCGCGCCGCGGTCGCGTACGTCGTCCAGGCCTGCCCTGACGCCCGGATCGACGTTAGGGGCGAACTGGGCCGCGCTGGGAACGACTGGGCGGTAGAAGACGCCCCTGCCCTGCTCTCTCCAGCCCTCAAAGAAGGTTTCCAGCAGGTAGACGTCGGGCACGCCCAGGTACTCGAGCGCCCAGGACAGCAGCGCGCCGTTCTGCCCGTCGTAGGAATCATACACGACGGGGACGGTGGTGTTGGACAGTCCGACGGCGGCTAACATCGCGGCGAGCTCGTCCGGCGCGAGCAGCCTGCCGTCGCCGCCAAACAGGTTGGCGGCCTTGAGGTGCACAGCGCCCCGGAGGTGGCCGGCGAGGTACTTCATGTAGCCGCGCGGGTCAAGCACAAGTGCGTCGCCGGCCTCGATGCGCTCGGCGACCCAGTCGGGATCGACAAGGTGGATCATGGCGCGTTGCCGTGCAGGGGACCTACACGGCCTCGAAGTCGGTGCTCAGGCGCGCGCCCTTGACGACGGTCTGGGTTACGGGCGAGCCTTCCACGGCCAGGCGCCAGATCTCGCGCAGGGCGGCCTCGTCGGCGTCGGCGCGCACGAAAACCTTGGCGCTGATGTCACCATAGCCGGGGTTGCCCTCGTCGACGCCCGCCCACTTGCGGATGTTCTCGAAGTTGCCCTCCAGGGCGATTTCGAGGTCGTGGATCTTGATGCCCTGCTTGGTCGCGTTGAGCACGAAGCCGACGGTCATACAGCCGCCGATGGCCGACAGAAGCTGCTCGTGGGCGCTGGCGGCGAGGTCGGTCGCGTCCAGGTCGGTGGGCTCGTCCATCTCTGTGACGTGGGTGCGCATGTACGCCTTGGCCCTGAAGCCGCTCTCCCAGCGGATGCGGGAGCGCCAGGGGCCGCTAACCGCCTTGAACACTTCCTCCTGCCTGAACGAATCGAGAATCTCGTTCAGCTTTTCGGGGTGCAGTCCGTTCAACTCTGCCTGTGCCGTGTCGGCCATTCGGGGTGCCTCCTTGTATTGCGTTGACTTGCCTTGTGTTTCAAAAGTCCCTTCACCCTCACCTCAGTCCTCTCCCATCAAGGGAGAGGAGGACCGGCGGCCTAACCGAACTCCTGCCGCAGCATCTGGGCGGCGGCGTTGATGGACTGGAGCTTGCGGTAGGCCACGTCGGCGGTGTTCACGTTGCGCTCGGCGAAGGTGCCGAAGCCGCAGTCGGGATTGAGGAACACCTGCTCGGGGGAGAAGTACTGGAGCGCCTCGTGTACGCGCTCGACAATCTCCTCCGGCGACTCTATCTCGTCGGTCCTGGGGTTGACCACGCCCAGGCCGATCTCCTTTTCTTTGGCGTACTCCTTGAACACCTCCATCTCGCCGGCGCGCGGGGTGGCGAACTCGAGCACGAGCTGGTCGATGTTCATCTGGGTGAGGTACGGCAGCATGGGCCCGTAGTTGCCGGTGAGCAGCACGTCCTCGCGGCGGCTCCAGTTGCCGCGGCACACGTGCACCCCGAAGCGGACGCCGTCGATCCCTTCCACGGTCTCGTTCATCAGCCGCACGGCCAGCTCCAGCTCGTCGGACGGGTCCTTGCGATCGGCCATGGCCGCGCACATGAACGTCTCGGTGCTCTCCTCGCCCAGCACGACCTGGGACAGCGTAGGCTCGTCGAACTGGATGAAGTCGACGCCGCGCTCCTTCAGCGCGAGCACCTCCTCGCGCAGCAGGCGCACAATCTCGCCGGACAGGTCGTCCTCGGATGGATACGCCTTGTCGGACAGACCCGCGAACCAGCTCGACTTGAGCAGCAGGTAGGGGCCGGGCAGCGGCACCTTGACCTGCCTGTCGGTGTGCTTCACCAGGAAGTCCACCTCGTCCAGGGACAGGCCGTCTCGCGCCTCTATCTTGTCGACCACTATGGGGCTCTTGATGGCGAACGAGGGCACGTCCAGCGCGCGGAGCGTCTCCTCGAACCGCGCCCTGTCGGTCATGTAGTCCATCAGCTCCGACACTTTCATCAGCTTCATGCCGGAGAGCTTGGCGACCACGAATGAGTAGAAGTTGTCCCGGCGCTGCTCGCCGTCGGTGACGATGTTGACGCCGGCGTCCTCCTGGTACTTGACCGCGAGCAGCACGGCTTCGTCGGCAATCTCGTCGAACTCCTCCTTGGTCATGGCGCCGTCCTGCCAGCGTCGGAGCGCCTGAATGAGCCAGGGAGGCCTGGACCAACTACCTACACCTGTTACGGGAAAGAGTGTCTGCGTCGTCATTTTTCCTCTCATCGCCGGCACGGACGAGTGGGCCGAGCCGGGTCGGTTTCCGATTGCGATACCATGTTAACGTAAGCGCGGCGCTATTGCCACTTGGGGGAAGGGACAGCCGCACCCCCCATCCTAACCTTCCCCCTGCGAGGGGGAAGGGACTATCTGTTCCCGGCGCGCCTGCTACACTTGCCACCATGCGCAAACTGGACTACGGCTGGGTGATACTGTGCGCCGGGTTCGCGGCGCTGTTCGTGAACAGCGGATCGCGGATGGCGTTCGGGCTGCTGCTCAAGCCCATGACCGAGGACCTGGGCTGGTCGCGCTCGTCGCTGTCGCTGGCCGCCACGGCCTTCTTCTGCGCCTCCGCGCTCGCCATGCCGCTGCTGGGCCGGCTGGTGGACCGGCGCAGCCTGCGCGCGGTGATGGCGGTGGCGGCGCTGATCGGAGCGGTCGGCATCGGGCTGATGGCGTTCGCGTCTTCGCACTGGCACGTGTTCGCGCTGTACGGGCTGGTGTACGCCGTGGGCAGCGCGGGCTCATCGGTGTCGATGGTGGGCGTGCTGGTGAGCCGGTGGTTCGCCCAGCGACGGGGGCTGGCGAACAGCGCGGCAATATCGGGCAACGCCGCGGGGCAGCTCGTGATCATCACGCTGCTGGCGTCGTTCCTGGAGTCGCTGCGTTGGCGCGGCGCTTACCTGGCGCTGGGCGCGGCCAACCTAGCGCTCGCGCCGCTGCTGCTCGCGCTGGTGAGGTCCAGGCCGTCCGAAGCGAGGGCAGGCGCTGAGCAGGCCGCCGACCGCGACGTGTCGGAAGCCGAGACGGCATCCGACTCTGCCGGCCTGCTGCGCTCGCGCCAGATGTGGCTGCTCGTGGTCGTGTACGCGATATGCGGCTTCCAGGACTTCTTCGTGGCGACGCACGTGGTCGCGTTCGCGGACGACAAGGGGGTCTCGCGGGCGCTGGCGGGTAACCTGCTGGCTTGGATGGGGCTACTGGGTGTGCTCGGCGTGCTCGCCTCCGGCTGGCTCGCGGACCGGCACGGCGCGGGCCTGCCGGCGCTGCTCAGCTTCATCGCCCGCGTCGGCATATTCGCCATCGCTCTGCTGTTCCAGAACACGCTGGGCATAGCCGTGTTCGCCGTCCTCTACGGCTTCACCTTCCTGATGACCGCGCCGCTGGTGATCGTGTTGGTCGGCAACGTGTTCGGCTCGTCCCGGATGGGGGCGACAAGCGGGGTGATCAACATGACCCACCAGATATGCGGGGGGCTGGGGGCCTACGCCGGGGCGCTGATATTCGACGCCCAGGGAAGTTACGACGCCGCGTTCGTGCTGATGCTAGCCCTCTCCGTCGCCGCCGCGGTCGCTACCCTCGGTGTGCGGGAGCGGCTGCGCTGACGCCTGCGCGCCGTCGTCCTCCACCGGCAGTTCGGGCTTGTCGCGCCAGAACGCGGCGGTGAAGCCCAGTGCCCCCGCGACGGCGCCAAATCCCACGACGCCGAAGGTGGACGCCGCGCCGAACACGGTGGCGACCGGCCCCAGCGCGAACGACGTGCCGCTGTTGCCGATGTCCCACGCGGACTGGAACG
This sequence comes from Dehalococcoidia bacterium, assembly GCA_965203135.1. Taxonomy (GTDB): domain Bacteria; phylum Chloroflexota; class Dehalococcoidia; order Lucifugimonadales; family CATOSD01; genus CATOSD01. The sequence continues at coordinate 953,575 of CBDBBO010000001.1, forward strand.
TGGCCAGCGCCGGTCCCCTCTCCCGCGATGTCACCCTGTCCACTACGAGCGACTGCATCCCCGGCTGCATCAGGCCGAATCCTCCACCCGAAAGCACAGCCGATGCTATGAGCATGAGCTGGTTCTGCGCGTACATGAGCACGAACATTCCAACCGCAGTGGCTACCAGGCCGGGCAGGATCACGGACGACCTGCCCAGGCGGTCGGCCACCCGGCCGGAGCCGAGCAGAAACACCATCTGTATCAGCGAGTTGACGGTGTAGAAGAGGCCGGGATTGCCGAGCTCACGCTCGGCGACGACGATGGGCATGAAGCTGTTGACCGGACCCGTGGTGGCGGTGAAGCTGACGAATATCAGCGTGGGCAGGATCGCCGCGCGGGGTATGAGCGGCGTCTTCTCGCGCCGTCCAGCAGGCTCAGCCGCGACCGGGTTGGTGCGGTACGACGATATTCCGGCCGCGAGCAAGCACCCCAGCAGCGCGGTCGCGCCGGCGAAAAAGAACGCGGCGCCGAACCCGAAACGGTCCGACAGCAACTGGGCGAGAAAGGGCGAGTAGAGCGACGCGGTGCCTATGCCGATGCCCATGTAGGCCAGCCCCTCGGCGCGGCGCGCGGCGGGCGCCAGGTTGACGACGATGGTGCTGGTGGCGACGGGGGTGGCGGCCAGGCCGATCCCGCGCAGCATTCGGATGGGCACGGGCCACAGAAAGGCCAGGGCGGGAAAGCTCGCGAGCAGCGGAGTCGCCTCGAGCCACTGGTTGAAGGGCAGGACGTACAGCAGCGCGGCCAGCGCGAATGACCCGATGCCCCAGACGGCGACGGGTTTCGGTCCGAAGATGGCGATGAGCCGCCCGACATAAGGTCGGACGAACAGCGACAGCACGCCGAAGGCGCCGACCACGATCCCAATGTGCCAGTTCTCGCCGCCCAGGTCCTTGACGTAGTTGGGGATGACGGTGAACATCGATGAGTAGCTGACGAACAGGAAGTGCCCTGTCAGCAAGGTCAGCACGTAGTCTATCGACCACAGCCTCCGGCCTGGGGCCGCGCCGCCCCGGGGCGGCAATGTCATGTGTGATCGCCGATGCGCCGAAATGGCAAAGTCAAGGGTGGCTCCTGCCCGGTGTGGCTTGCGCCAGATGGGGTTCCTGCCCCGTTCTCGCGGACACGCCGCGAGGGTGGGGATACCGGCTACCAATTATAGAGCACAGGCGCGCGATGCCCCAATAGGCGTAGCGCACATGGCGGGGGCGAACGGGAAGCCTCGACTTCGGAGGCGCGCAGAAAGGCCCCCGCCTGGCAGTGCGCGCCGAGCGGGGGCCTCCCTTCACCTCCCTATCTTCTCGCTACACGTTGGGAACCCAGCGCTTCTGCGTCTCCGTCTCGCCGTCGGTCCTGGTGCGCGTCCTGCTCTGCTCCTTCTCGCTCTCGACGCCCGAGCCCCTCACCGCGCCCGTGTCCGACCAACCCGACCACGGTCCCCAGGTCGGTGTCACCGGGTCGGGCACCCACCTGGTCTGGTTCTGCCTGTTGCCCAGGTTGCTCCTCCTGGTGCGCATCTGCTGCTTCTCGCGGTTCTGGCCGGAGCCCCTCGATCCGCCGACGTCGTACCAGTTCCCCCACCGCCCCCACGTCTCCTTCGGCGGCGTGACGGGCGTCAGCGGCGTGACGGGGTCGGGAACCCACTGGTATCTCTTCCTGCCCCGGCTGCTGGTCTGCTCCTGCTGCTTCTCGCGTTCCATGCCCTCGCCCCTGTGCGCCCCAGTGTCCGTCCAGTCGTCGGGCCACGTCTCCGGTTCGGGCGTCGTGCGCCTGGTGGGCGTGGGCGTCGTCGTGGGCCTGGTGGGCGTGGGCGTCGTCGGCGTCGTGGGCCTGGTAGGCGTCGTCGGCGTCGTGGGCCTGGTGGGCGTCAGTCCCTGCGGGTCGGGGTCGGGATCGGGAGCCCACTGGTACTTCACGTTGCCCAGGTTGCTGGTCTTCTTCTGCCTCTTCTCGCGCTCTACGCCCTCGCCCCTGTGCTCTCCGGTGTCCGTCCACTCGTCGGGCCAGACCTCCACGGGCGGCTCGGTATCCACCCACCGGAACTGCTCCTCGGTCTCGGCGCCGCACGTTCGGGTCCTCTTCTCCTCCGCCTCCCAAGTGCCGCCGCCGCCGCGCGTCTTGCCCGTCTCCTTCCACTTGCTCCACTCGGTGCACGGGTCGGGCACCCACCGCTCCTCCTCCTCGCCTCCGCACGTCCTGGTCTGCTTCTTCTCCCTGTCCGCTCCCGTCCCGCGCGTATGGCCCGTATCCGTCCACTCGGTGCAGTCCTCATCGTCATCGTCGCCCTTCTCGCCTTCGTCGTTGTTTCCCGTCTCCGGAGAATCGTCGTCGCCGGAACCGCCGCCGCCCGCGGTATCGTCCTCGTCCGGCGTCGTCGCGCCCAACTCCGCGCGCGTAACCGTGATCGTGTACGTCTTCTTCGCGCCGTCCTCCGCGGTCACTACCACGTTGACAGCGTTCTCGCCCACGAGCAGGGAAAGCGCCACACTCTCCGACCCGCTCGCCGTGGCGACGCCGTTCACCGCTATCGTGGCCGACCCGTGGCTCGCCGTGGGCGTCACCCTGATGGTGTCCTGTGCGTGCCCGACGGACGCCGTGTACGAGGTCTCGCCCACAGCGAACGCAGGGGTAAGCTCGCCCGCCGACAGTCCGAGCGCGCTGAGCGTCGCGTCGTTGCTGAGCGCCGTCACGTCCAACTTGAAGTACACCGTTCGCCCCGCACTGTGCGTCGTCGCCTCGATGGTGTAGTAGCCCGCGTCGAGCGTCCGGGTTATGCGCGATTGGCTGCCGATGTAGTCGTTGTTGCTATCCAGAACGCGCCCGTCCTTGCCCGCGTCCGCGAGCAGAAACAGGTAGGGGTCTTGTCCGGACCACAGGCTGATCACCACTGTCGCGCGCGCTTCGAGCCTGAACGCGTAGTACCTCGCGTAGCTCCCGCTCCTGTTCACGGACAGAACGTCGTCCGTCCACCTGCCCGTGACCCTCACGCTCCTCGTCAGCGCCCCCAGGGACTCGATGCCCGCGGGCGCCACGGTCACGTCCACCCTAGCCTCGCCAGACTCATTGTAGATGTCAGTCGCCGTCGCCTTGAACGTGAGCGTCCCGGCCGTGGATGGGGCGTCGAAGTACGCCTTCGCCTTGTCGGAGTCCGTGAGCGTAACCAGCGTCTCGGCTACCGGGTTGACCTGCGTCCACTTGTACTTGGTGATTCTGTCCCCGTCGGGGTCCGTGCTCGCGCTCGCATCCAGCGTCACGCGCGTGCCGGGAACCGCGGGGTTGGGCTTCGCCACGACCTTTGCGATGGGCGCGCGGTTGACGGGCGCGCCCTCTATCTTCACCTCGAAGTCGCCTCCCGTGCTGTCGCGCCTGTATGGCTTGAAGTATTCGAGCCAGCGCTCCGCGTTGCTGGTGATGGGGACCGTGAACTCCGCGACCGCGAGAGCCTTCTCGTCCGAACCGGACGTGAAATCCGCGGCGGACAGGATGTCCGAGCCGGCTAGCACTTGTTGCCATTCGCTGTCCGTGGTGCGCTTGATGTACACCCTGAAACCCCACACCTGCCCTGCGGTGAACCAGGGGTGCGTGTCCGGCCCGCCGTGGATCGTTAGCTGCACGCCGATGGGCACGTTGCTAACGGCGACGAGGGCGGTCTGCCACCACCGGTGGCGTACCGTGCCCGCCGTGGACGGAATCGCCGTACCCAGCCAGTGCGCACTCGTCCCGTGCGTCTCTATGGCGTCCAGGCCGAGGGTCTCACCGGAGAAGTCGGTCACGGCCTCCCACCCACTGTACAGCGCGGGAGTGAAACCGCTCTGCTCGGCCGGGTCGAGGTTCTCCAGTTTCACTCCGAACGTGATGCCCATCACGGATTGCGCCACCGACGCGGGGAACAGCCACGCTATCTGATGGGTAACGCGCTCGCCCTCGAGGAACCTCGACTCCTCCCTGGAGGCGAACATGATGCCCGCCATCCGATACACGCCGTCCCTGACCTTGTACAGGCACGGCGCGCCGGAATCCCCGTCCACGATGGGCGCGGAGTCGCCGCAATCCAGCCGAACCAGACCGGAGAAGGTCTTGCCCCTTATGGTCTCGATTCTGCCGGTCTCTATGACCGTGCCCTCGCGCTCGCCCGAGAACCCGCCCAGCATGGTGAGCGTCATCCCGTTCTCGGGCTCTATCACACCCTCGATTATCAACCTGCTCGTGTGCGGGTCGGGAGGGGCCGAGTGCATGGCAAACTCGCCCCCCACGCCGTCCTCCAGGTCGAGCGTGGCCACGTCTGCTGTGTTGAGCTTGCCATCGGTGACGCTGTAGTACCTCAGGCCATCGCCTACCTTGTCATCCGAGTCGCGGCCATACCCCTGAAACATCTCCTCGGTGCCCACCGGATTCTGAAACTCGCCCGCCGTCAGCAGGCTGGACATGTTGTGCATGTTGGTCACCAGCACCAGCTTGTTATCGTTGTTGCGAGTCGCCAAGCCAGTCAGCGTTCCGTCGTGTATGCCTCTGACCCTGTTAAGCAGTCCTTCGCGTATCCCGGACCATATTCGAACCCCGCTTAGGAGGGGTCTGTGCTTTCTGTCGACTTCTCCCATTATTGTCGCTCCTCATTCATCTCTCGGCACCCGCCGCACAGCCTTATCGGTCCCGGTTTCACAACCTGCACTGGAACCCCGTCCAGGCAGCCGGGTAAGCGGTCTTCGGGTGATAATGTCTCTTGGTTGGTAAATTCACTCACTTCGATTTCGATGCCCACGTCCCCACCGAAAAAGTAGCTTTCCCGGACTTTGAGGACGTTGGGTTGACGCGTGAGCAGGTCGTCGTACTTGAGCCGCACCTCGCGGGCGCGCTCCAGTTTCTCTTCGTTTGAGGCGTCGGGCGCCTCATTAGACACGCACGACGTAGACGGCTCGTAGTGCATGTCCCCAAAAGGCTCTTCTTCCTGCGGTTCGTCGGTTTCAGGTTCCAAGCAGGCCATTGCCAGCACCATCACGACGCCGAGGCAGACGAGCAAGGTCGTCTTGATTCCGATGTCCATGTATTCCTCCTGTAGCCGTTGGTTGATTGTACGCGCCCAAACCGGGTTGTACCTTCGGACCTCCGGTGGTATGGTTTGGGGCGCAGCGGGGACTGGTACACCTCCTTTCTGAGGCCCTTCACACCGTTGTCATGCCCTCGATCTGTGATGAGCTGAGGGCATAGACAGCGGGGCCGGTGACCCCCCATAGGGGTCGCTCTCGCAGACGGAAATCGCCTCCTCGTTGTCTTCTATTGGTGTAGGCGGGGGGCACACTCGGTGGGTCTGCTGCAACAGCCCATCGAGCCAGAAACTCCTTAGCGGGACCTCAGGCTCCCCGCCCGCATCTTGGCATTACCATGCTTCTCCAAAGTCAAGCGCTCTCCTCCCCTCCCCTTCACCGCGGTTTATGGGTCGGACCTTATCAAGACCTGCAAGGGCACGCCTCTTATGCAATCCGGCACGTTTACCCTCATCGTATTCTTCTCCCAAATGACGATACGAATGCCGTACACTCCCGTGGGTTCCCTGTTCACGTTCAGGATGGGCATGGAACCGGGGAAGATCTTTACGGCGGAACGCAAATCGAGGGCGTAGAGCACGTCCTCGTACTCACTCCCGCCCATCACCGTGGAAACGCGCGTGTGCGTGGGCTTGCCGCACGACGGGTCCGGGGGCACCGGCGGATGCTTGGGGCGCGCGGCGCGCAGTTGCTCCTCCCCAACGTGCACCCGCTCGAACACCACCAGCTTGGCCATCACCCAATCGTTGGGTCCGCGAAACATCTCCACGACGGCGTGCACGATATAGTCGCCGGGCGGAACCATCTGCCCCCAATCGTCCGTGAGGCTCCACTCGCCGCTGAACTCTTTCTCCTCGCCCGGCTCGAAGCGCACCTGCGCCGCAGAGGTGTGAGCCCAAGGCGACCGCCACACTATCCGACGACAATCGGGCGTGGTAACGACGAAGACGGGGGGCTCGCGCACCGGAGCGAACGTCTGTCTGTAATTGCGCCTGTTCCTAATCGTGAACGTCAGCTTTGCGGTCTCACCAAAGTCCACGTCGAGACGCGAGGCGTACGACCGGTGAAATTCCACGCCGACCAAAGGAGCAAACCCGCGGAAATTGCTGTCCTCATATGTCGCGCCAACGCACGGACCCGCGTCGTGGACATCTACACACCCCGACGCCGTAAGGACCGCCAGCAGAACAACCAAGACACCACCTGATCGCCACATATCAACCTTCTCTCCTTTAGCTCACGGCGCTGGGCTGACGCAGCACCGCTACCGTCAGGGCCAGCCGCCACCACACGTAGGTCGCGCGTCCGGTCTCTCTCCATGAACCGATGCTAGAACGTATGTACTCGCAGTGTCAAGACCCCTTCCGCGTCAATCATCCAGCCTCCCCAAAAGGGGTTCTGGCGGCTCCGTTGTCCTTCTCTCAATCGGTGCGGGCGGGGCGTCCTGGACGGCGGCGCTGCGAACGCTCACCGGATGGGTCTCTTTCTGAGAAACCTCGCTCCGCCCGCGCTATTGGCTGTTACGCTATGCTTGGTTCAAAAAGGCACAAGCGCTTTTCTCATCTCCTCCCTACTCGTCCGGCCTCACCACTAGCTGTACGGGCACGCCCCCCAAGCATGAGGGCAGACTCCGCAACGGCGAGTCCTTCCGCATCAACGCCCGCGACGCCCATGGCGGCACGTGTTGGATAACGCGAATCCCGCGCCTTCCCGTGGACAGCCTGTTCTCATCCAGGAGGTCCGCCTCGAAGACCTTGAAGGCCGAACGGTCCCATTCGACCAGGAGCTCCGAGTGCTCTTCCATCACCTGGCGGACATGCGCCTCATACACGGGTCCGCCTCCGCTTATGATGCATGGATGCGGGAGGACTGGCGGATGTCGAGGGCGTGCGGCCCTCAGTTGAGCGCTCCCCACCCACACGGTCTTGCGAACCGCAAGCTGAGCGTCGGGGTCGTCGTCCCTGTCGGTGGGATCCCCATCGACGTCCATGACGCCGTACACGTGATAGTAGCCCGGAGATACCAACTGTCCCCAATCGTCTATCAGGCTCCACTCACCGGCGAATCTCTTCGTCTCGTGTGGCGCAAAGCGTATGTGGATTGTCGGCGCGAGAAAGCCGTGCGGAGATTGCCAAACCGTTCGGCAATCGGGCGTTGTGACGACAAACCAGAAGGGGGGTATGTACCCCGCATCGAACCCTTGCCCATAGCGCTGGGTGTTCCGCATCGTCATCGTCAGCAACGTGGTCTCCCCGATGTCCACGTCGAGGCGCGTCGAGTACCGGTTTTGAAACTCCTCGCTGACCTGGTTGACAAGGCAGGGCCGTGAGCCGCCGGTGTACGGCCACCACCGCCATGGTCACCACCCCCAGGCCCATCACCACCAGTCCGGCGAGAATCCACCATCGCCACATATCGACTCCCTCTCCTTGACCAACGCCTCCAGGCTGGCACAACGCCAGTATCACCAGGGCCGCTATCGTCACCGCCACCGCCACGTGCAGGCCGCGCGCCCGGCCTCTTCCCGTGAATCGAAACTAGAACGTATGCACACCGCTTCGCAATCGAGACGGGAGCGCAACTTCTTACACAGAGCCGACGCCGCGAAGCCACCTGGTAAGCTGAAACAGCCTCCGCCCGGACCCCCCCATTGACAATCTCGTACATTCGTGCTACTGTCCCTACATACCAACCTTAACAACCGAAGCGTCCCCCGTCGCCCGCCAGGCCGACCCGGCGAGACGACCAGTCCCATTTCGCCCCCAAGCCCGCCGAATTCCCGTCGCGTTCACCCAATTTTGTGACAGTTCCGGCGTAAAGTTCCGCCGCTACGTGACAGGCCCCAAGTACGAACAACACGGAATGTTACACTTCCGGCAAAAGCCTACTTTGTAACGCGCTCCGCCGGCCGCTCATACAGCCGCCTGCGGGCGAGCCCTCCCGCCGGTCCGCCGTCTCCACCCCGCCTCACGCCCTCGCCCACGCTTGCGCTCGTGGATGCGTTCAAGTAACGTTGTCGCGACCGCGCGGGCGGCGCGGCGAAGCCGGCGTATCCGATGGTATGCCGGTCCGTCGCACACAGGCCGCCCACCGCAGGTGGGGTGATGAACAGGTACTTTCCCGCGCTGAAGCATCGCGACTTCAGGACGGTCTGGACGGCGGGCATGGCCGCCTCCGCCGCCGCGTGGGCGCTGATCATCGCGCGCGGCTGGCTGGCCTACGACATCTCCGACTCTTCGCTGTGGGTGGGCGTCGTCACCTTCATGGCGATGATCCCCCGGGTTGTCGTCACGCCGTTCACCGGATACCTGAGCGACCGATTCGACCGGCGCAACGTGCTCGCCGCCATGTTCGGCCTGAACCTCGTCCACAACATTGTGCTGGTGGCGGTGATACTGTTCGACGCCGTCCAGGTATGGCACCTGGTGGCGCTGGCGTTCGTCAACGGGTCGGCGCGCGCGGCGCACATGCCGGCCGCCCAGGCGCTGATTCCCAACGTGGTGCCGCGCCATCTGCTTCTCAACGCCATCGCGCTGAACCAGGCCACCAACCACGGCGCGCGGCTGATCGGGCCGCTGAGCATTCTGCCGCTGGTCGCGTTCGTCGGCGTCGAGAGCGCCTTCGTCCTCTGCACCGGCTTCTACGCCGTGAGCCTGGTGCAGGCGCTGCGCGTTCGCACCGCGTCCACGGGCGAGATGGACCGCCGCAAGGCGTTCATCGGCAACCTCACCGAGGGGCTGTTCTACGTCTACCGCACGCCCATCATGCGCAGCATGGTGATCATCGCGGTGCTCCACTGCGGGCTGACCATGGCGTTCGAGTCGCTTCTGCCGGTGCTGTCGGCGCGGCAGCTCGGCAGCGAGGGGGCGACGGCGTTCACCTACCTGATGATGGCCGTGGGCGGCGGCGCGCTGGTGTCCGTCTCGCTGCTCGCCGGCGTGCGGAGCGAGCGGATTCGCGGTCAGGCGTTCCTGTACCTGGGCATTTTCAGCGGACTGTGTCCGGCGATACTGGCCGCCTCGATCAACCTGCCCATGGCGATGGTCGCCGCGGCAGGGATGGGCGCGGCGCAGGGGGGCTTCATGACGCTGACGCACACCATCATCCAGTCGGTCGTGCCCGACGGCGTGAGGGGACGCGTGGCCGGGATATACTCGATGCACGTGGGCGCGCTGATGGCGTCGGTGAACCTGCTGAACGGATTCCTTGCCGACTACATCGACCCGGCGCTGCTGCTGTGGGTTACCGGTGCGGCGTTCATTGTCTCGGTGCTGGCAAGCTGGCGCAGCCAGATATTCCGCGGCATCTACACACACGGGCTGCGGAGGGAGTTGTACGTCCCGCAGGCGGCGTAGAGTCCCTTCCCTCTTGATGGGGGAAGGCTAGGATGGGGGTGAAGGAGTAGACACCATGAAGATGTACACCTGGCAGCGTTGAAGCACCTGCAAAAAGGTGAAAGCGTTGCTTTCGCAAGAGGGAGTCGAGGTCGAGGAGAGGGACTTCTTCAAGGAGCCGTTCGACGAGGCCGAGCTTCGCGGGCTGCTGGGGGACGACTCGCCGAGAGAGATATTCTCGTGGCGCAGCCCGTCGGTGAAGAAGATGGGGCTGGACAGGGACGCGCTCTCCGACGACGACCTAGTCCGGCTGATGGTGGAGGAGCCGCGGCTGGTGCGGCGTCCGCTGCTGGAGATAGACGGGCGGTTGGTCGTCGGCACCGCGAGGAACGCCGCGGAGCTGGCGCGGGGTAGTTAGTGGACGTCACCAACAGGCACTGCACCTCTTGTATTTCTCGGCTGCTCTCGAAATGACCAGGGGGAAAGGGGCCTATTGCGCGGTTTCGACCCGGACTATGTAAACGCCCTTGGCCCTGGGGAGCAGCGAGCTCTCGTAGTTCAGGTGCGTTTCCACCGCTACCAGGAAGCGGCCGCCATCCAGCCGCTGGAGCGCGAACGGCACCGGGTTCCAGCCCACCATCTGTAGCAGCCGCTCCTTGCGCGTCACCTGCCAGTCCAGGCCGCCGCCCTCGATTCGCAGCACGTTCGCGGTCATGGCGAAGTCGTCGGCCACCTCCTTGCCCGTAACGAACAGAGTCATGGACTCGTCCGACGCCTCACCGTCCGCTGTCAGGGCGAACCAGCTCAGCATGTGGTCCCAGGCCACCACGCGGGCGAAGCTGTCGGAGTCGCTGTGGAAGTCGGCGCCCGATAGCGCCACGCTCCACAGCCCACCGCCCTCGTCGTTAAAGCCGTACAGCGAGTTGAGCATGTGGGCGCCGTCCTCGCTGAACCGGGGAGAGCCGCCGTACAGCCGCCCGTTGTCGGGCGGGTCGGGAAAGCGCGACAGCGGATACTCCAGCAGGCGGTATTCGCCGGGGCTGTCCAGGTCGACCAGGTAGACGGACTGCCAGCGTGGGTCCGGCGGCGTTCCGCCGTCGCGCGCGGGCCAGCCCTCGGAGCTGACCAGCCACCGCCGGGCGTCGTCCGGCAGCGGATGCGTCATCAGCGGTATGCCGGGCGCCGTGTACAGGCGCTCCGCCGAGCCGTCATTAGCGATGTGCATCAGCCGGTAGCGCTGTGCCTTCTCTGGTTCGACCGACCGCCGCATGACCAGGTAGTGGCCGGACTCGCCGCCGTCCGCCGGATAGGCGCGCGGCGCGTAGAGAGTGTCGCACTCGCTCAGCCAGGCAGCGCCCAGGTCGCGGGCGCGCTCGGCGACCCAGTAGCCCTCGAACCCGAAGTAGCTCAACCCCTCGCCCGCGCCGCCGCGGACCGCCCGCGAGAGACGCTCGCCGTAACCCGGCGTCGATGTGGCGGCCGGCTCCGGGTCGGCGGCGTGCGCGGGCGTGAACCGGAACCCCACCGCATCGAGCAGCGCGCGGTATCCGGCGTCCCGGAGGCTCTCGGCGAAGACGCCGCACTGCTTGCGGGCGAGCGCGGGCGCAGGGTAGCGCTGGTCGTCGAAGGGGAGCGCGAGTATCTCGGCCTCAAACTCTTTCGCCAGGTCGGACCCGGGGGCGCTGAGCGCCCTGGCGTTCACGTGGAAGTGGGTCGGCGGTGGCAGGCCGTCGTCGTCCCGCCTCCACTCCGCAGGCGCCTCGCCCGGTATCACGAGCAATGTACCGTCGGGGAACACCTCGGCCACGACGCCCTCGATCTCCCGGCCGGCGAGGAACTCGAACCGCACGGCGTGGAAGAGGCCGTGGTCGAAGTCCTCCGGCGCGAGCCGCGCGTCCAGCGCCGGGTCGAGCGGCACGCCCATGGCGCGCAGCCGGTGCAGCCGGTGGACGGGGTGCTCGCCGAGCCGCTCCGGCGCCAGCGCGAGGGGGTCGAGGTAGCGCGGGCCGTCGTCGTGCGCGAGGCGAACCTTCGCCCTGCCCTGCCGCACCGTCAGCAGGTCTGGCCGGCCCTCGGCTTCCACCGGGCGACCGTCCTCTGAGGCCGCGTAGAAGTGCGGCTTGACGAGCTCGTCGAACGACGCCTCGGTATCGTACTCTTCCCTGGGGACCACGAGGCCGGCGGGCACTTCCACGCTCATCGATTCGTCGGGGGATTCGGACGCGGATGTTGTAATAGACGAGGCCTCCTCCAGGGTCGTGGTGTGGCAGGCGGCGACAAGCAGGGCGAGCGCGGACAGCGCAGCGAGGAGCAGGTTGGGGGTGGTGAGCGTCCGTAGCGTCTGCGTCTTCACCCTCACCCATTCGACAGGCTCAGGGCAGGCTCTCAATCCTCTCCCATCAAGGGAGAGGAGGCCCATGAGCATCCCCGCTACTCCCACTCCTCGACGCGGACGAGGCTGCCCACCTCGTTTACCACGTCCATCTCGCGCAGCAGGTCCAGGGCGTTGGTCATGGCGGCCTCCCTGGCGCGGTGGGTCATCATCACTATCTCGGCGCGCTGCGCCGCCTCGTCGGTCTCCTTCTGGATGACCGAAGCGATGCTGATGTCGAGGTCGCCGAGCAGCTTTGCGATCTGGGCGAACACGCCGGGGCGGTCGTCGACGTTGAGGCGCAGGTAGTACTTGGTCTCCAGCTCGGACATGGGACTGACGCGCACGTTCTCCGACAGCCGCAGCGGGGTGGGCGGCGTGACGTTGCCCACGATATTGCGAGCGATGCCTATGGCGTCGGCAACGACCGCGCTTGCGGTGGGGTCCGGACCCGCGCCGGGGCCGGTGAAAAGCACGCGGCCCACCATGTCTGCCTCCACCTCCACGGCATTCAGCACGCCCTCCACCTTGGCCAGCATCACGTCGGCGGGCACGAACGCGGGGTGCACGTGGGCCTCGACCACGCCGTCGCGCATGTTCGCAATGGCGAGCAGCTTGATGGTGTAGCCCAGCTCCCTGGCGTACAGGAAGTCGCGCGCGTCGAGGCGCGTGATGCCCTCGCGGTACACGTCGCTGTCCTTGATTCGGGCGCGAAAGGCGAGCGTGGACAGGATGGCCAGCTTGTAGGCGGCGTCGATGCCCTCCACGTCGTTGGTGGGGTCGGCCTCCGCGTAGCCCAGCTCCTGGGCCGCGCGCAGGGCGTCGTCGAAGCCCACGCCCTGCTGCACCATCTGGGTGAGGATGTAGTTGGTGGTGCCGTTGATGATGGCGTGGATGGAGGAGATTTCGTTGGACACGAGGTCGCGCAGCAGGGGGCCGATGATGGGCGTGCCGCCGGCCACGCTGGCCTCGAACATCACCTGTACGCCCTTCTTGCGTGCCAAGGTTAGCAGGTCGGGGCCCTGCTTGGCCATCACCTCTTTGTTGGCGGTGACGATGTGCTTGTCGAGGGAGATGGCCTTGACGATGTAGTCCAGCGCTGGAGTCTGGCCGCCCATGACCTCCACCACGATGTCGACGGCGGGGTTGTCGAGGATGTCCTCGACGCTGGTGGTGACAAGGCTCGGGGGCACGTCGAACGAACGGGGCTTGGAGGGGTCCCTTACCAGCACTCCCTCCAGGGAGAGGTCGCAACCGGCGAGTTGCCGGACGTGGTCGGCGCGCTCGACAAGCGTCCTGGCGACGCCGCCGCCCACGACTCCCAGGCCAAGCAGGCCAATTCCGACCGAGGTCTTCATGCGCGCCCTGGGCTCCCGTTCCTCAGAAGCCGAACGATCCCAGGGGCTGTTGCGGCTCTTCTTCCTCCTGCGGCGCGGCGGACAGGCCGAGCTGCTCCAGCATCCAGGAATAGATCTCGGAGTCGAAATTGGAGTACACGTCGAACTTGGCCCGCTGCTCGTTTATCCAGGTCTGAAGCGCGGCCGTCTTCAGCGCGTCGAGGTCTTCGGGGTCCAGCTCGCGGGCCTCGGCTCTCTCGGAGACGATGAAGAAGTACAGCGTCTGCTGGTCCTGTACGCTGGTGCTGACCTCGCTCAGCTTGCCGACCTCGAGGTCGAAGAAGGCGTACTCGTGGTCCTTCAGTATGCCGCGGGGAAGCCAGCCCAGGTCTCCGCCGAGCCGGACCATCTCCTGCGAGTCCCTGGAGAACTCGCGCACGATGCCCTTCACGCCCTCCCGTATCTCTTCGGGCTCGGTGGCGCCGCGCAGGGCGTCCCGCAGCTTCACCTGCATGATGTCGATCTCGTCGGTTGGAGCCACGATTATCTGCTGCACGCGCACCTGCTCGGCGAAGGCGGGGACGCTTTCGCCGATGTACTGGCGCGTCTTCTCCCTGACGATAGACCGCCTGGTGAGCTGGTCGTACTCCTCTTCGCTGTACTGGATGGCGTTCAGGTAGCCGTTGTAGCGTTCCTGGAACTCGCGCTCGACCTGAGCGGGGTCGATGCCGCTCGAGGCGGGGTCGCCCCTCGTGAATGTGTTGCGGATCTGGGCCCGTATCTCGTCTTCGGACACGACTATGCCGAGCGAGGGCGCGGACTGGGAGATGATCTCGTTTTCGACGAAGAGCTGAAGGGTCTGGAAAATGTCGTTGGTGGCGTTGAACTGGCCGCCCAGGAACTCCATGCCCTTCTGGCTCACGCGGAGGAGCTTCACCATGTCGCCGCGGGTGTAGGTGACGTCGTTCACGCGGACCACGACCTCGCGGGAGGGCAGGACGAATATCAGGGCGTAGCCGGCGATTACGATGCCGGCGATGGCGAGCAGCATGATGCCGACTACCACCATGCCAATGCGGCGGCGCTTGACGTCGCGCTCGGCACGCACGGCCCGGTGTCGCCTGTCGACGACCACGTGCCCCAGCGGAATTCCGGTCTGCTCTGCCACGGCTTCGCCTGCGGACTACCTGCGCGCGAACCGCTCGGCCGCGGGCGTGCGGTGGTCGGGGCTGAAGGGCAGCAGGGCGAGGTGCCTGGCGCGCTTGATGGCGGTGGAAAGGCCGCGCTGGTGCTTGGCGCACACGCCCGTCTTGCGGCGGGCCTCGAGCTTGAACCGGTCGGAGAGGTATCGCCGGAAACGGTCGAGCTCCTTGTAGTCGATGTACTTGACACGGTCGACGCAGAACGAGCACACCTTGCGCCGGGCGTAGTATCGGGGTCTGCCCCTTCTGGGCCTTCTCTGTCCTGTGGTCATGGCTGTCCTCTGCGTGTGATTGGTGAAGCGGCCGGCTCACGCCGGCCTGGCGGGCGGCCTACCAGGGCAGGTCGTCGTCATCGTCTTGGGGCGGAGGCCCGCCGGCGAACGGGTCTCCGCCGCCGCCAAAGGAGTCGCGCGAACCGGACCTCTCGCCTCCCCCGCTATCCAGGAACAACACCGTAAAGGCGTTAATCTCGTTGGTGAAGCGAGTCTGACCGTCGTTGCCCACCCAGGTGTCGCTTTTGAGGCGGCCCTCGGCGTACACGCGCCTGCCCTTGGTCAAGTACTGGTTACACTGCTCGGCGAGGCGGTTCCAGGTCACGACCCTGAACCACTCGGTGTCCTCCCGACGTTCGCCGTTCTGGGTAGTGTACCTGCGGCTGGTGGCGATGTTAAACGACGTCACGGGAGCGCCGCTCGGGGTGTAGCGCATCTCCGGGTCGGAACCCAAGTTGCCGATTACCATTATCTTGTTCAGCACTTCGAAATCTCTTTCTGGTGGATAGTGGCTAACTGCCGCTTTTCGCTTCCCTAGCGAGTCTCGTCGATGCGAACGATGTCCGCCTGGATCAGGGTGATGGCCTGGGCCATGCGATCCATCACCTCATCGCGCCGTCGTTGGGATTCCTGCACCCGCCGCAGGGACTCATCCATCTGCCGCTGGTGTTCTTCCATCTGCCGCTGGGATTCCTCCATCAGGCGGTGTATCTCAACGGAGAACAGGGAGAATCTCTCCAGGTTTCTGATTCGTTCTTCCAAAAGGCGCCTCCGAGGCCCCCATTATAGCGGTCTTGCGGACCTGCCGCGAAAGCGGGAAGCTACGCCTCGGCGCGGCCTTCTCCGCCCGGCTCAGCGGGAGTTTCCGCTTCCGCGGCGGCTTCCGGCTCGGCCTGGGCGACCGGAGCGTCGGCGGCATCGGTCTCGGCCTGGGCTACCGGCTCGGCGGACGGCTCGACCTCGGCCACCGGCGCGTCGGATGTCTCCTCCTCCCCCGCCTCGACCGCATCCTCCGGCTCGGTTTCCACTTCCGGTTCCGGCTCGGGCGCCTCCACCTTGACGGACTTGTCGAGTCTCATTGTGAGGTGTCTCATCACGTCGTCCGACGCCTTCAGGCTGTTGTCCAGCTCTATGACGTCGCCCGGCTCGAGGGCGAAGCGGGTGAGCACGTAGTTGCCCTCGTGGAACTTCTGTATCGGGTAGGCGAGCCGGCGCAGGCCCCAGATGTCCTGTTCGTACACAAGGCCGCCGCGGTCGGCGATGAAGCCCGCGACGCGGGCGCCTGCGGCGTCGATTTCGACCTCGTTGGCCTCGGGGCTGATGATCATCATCAGCTCGTAGTCTCGGGTTTGCTGTTCTACCAAGCTGTTCTCCTAGATCGTTCCATCATGGCGCGGCGCCGGGGCCTTCCGCGTAGGCTTTCCGCACGACCGGCCGCCGGGCAACGAGCCCACGCGAGGGCGCGCCTGAGCGCTCCTCCGTTCGGCAGAATAACCGCGATTATATCACGCGCGGGCGGGGGCATTCAACGCGCGAACGACGGATGGGGCGAGCGTGGGCGGGCGTAATCTGTTGCTTTCTGCGACATTCTGTTGCTTTCGTAGCTGAGACCTCCGGCGGTTCCGCTCAATTCTGTAGTGCGGGCGTGGGCAATTCAGGGCAGAAGTGTCGCGCCGCGTGGCAGAAGAGGACAGGGGCCGGTCGGGCCTGTGGTCAGTGGCCGCAGTCGCGCCGTCACCCCCATCCCTTCGGCTACGCTCAGGGCAGGCTCTTGTCAGTCACCCTCACCCTAACCCTCTCCCATCGAGGGAGAGGGGACTTGTGGTGCCGCGGGCGGGTTTGAAACCTGCCCCTTCCGTGGGATAGGATAGCACGGATGTGCGTATACTTCAAGGGCGATGGCGAAATTGCGGGACTGGGGCGAATTTGTGGGGAGAAATTGCGCACGAATGGGAACCGGTGGGACGTGGGTGAAAATGGGTGAGACACGACTGGGAACGGGTGGCGCGGGAAAGTGACGGAATTTTCGGGGTTGTGGTGGAGCGAATGGGCCGGGCGAGGGCGAGGGGACTCTTGATTGTCACGAAGTCCGAACAGTTATTGGGACGTCCGGCGAGTGCGGGTCTGGGATCGGCCGTCAGTCGGATCGCTCTTCGCGGCGATCCAGTCGTTCGAGAAGCTTCGCGATCTCTGCCGTGTTTTCAGCCGTTCTCGACGCCGGCATCTCTCCCAAGACGCGACGGGCGGCCTCGGGTTGGTCTCTGTCGAGCAGAGCCCTCGCGTATGCCAGGTAAGGCTGGGCCGGTTCGGTCTTTGCGGGGTGAGAGTGGAACCGCCAGAGAGTGTGTTCCGCCGCCGAAAAGTCATTGTTCGCCACATTGTATTCGATGATCTGGCCCGCCAGTGCTCCGGAATCTGACTGGGCCTCGAAAGCCCTGTTCAGATGTGCAAGCGCCACTTGACGCTCACCAGTAGACCACAGCAATCCGGCTTCCCTAAGTGCGTGAATGACCTTGTACCGTGGATGCGCCGGCAGTACCACTCGAAAGTAACTCCGGCCCTCGTCGAAATCGAACTCCGGAGCGGGCGATCCGTTTTCCTCCATCGTTCGCCTGATCTTTGGGAGCCCCGTGCCGCGCCCTTCGGCCAGCCTCAGCTCCTTCAGAAACTCACCGATTCGCCGGTTTCTTGCGGGTATCGGAGGAACCCTGCCCTCCGGCTCCAGGTGGCGTCTCTCGATTCCCTGCTGCGGACCCGGGTAACTGATTATCTCCATCCGGTCCGGGTAAAGGTAGATCTTTGTCGGCTCAGGATTGTTGTCGTATGAACGATGGTACACCGCGTTGACGACGGCCTCCTCCATCGCTTCGTAAGGGTAAGCGACCGTTCGCTCTACTTCGGCCTCGCCCGGACGCTTTCTCAGCATAACGTCGGCGAGCGAATTGAGATAGTCTACAGTGCGCTTGACCTGTTCGTTGAGAGGGCCTCCAATCGTTCGCTCTTCGATGAGGTCGCCTCCGGCGTCGTCACCGAACTGCACGATCTCGATACGAGCTCCCGGGAAGAAACTGTCGGGCGTCTCGTTGAAGAAGAGCACAGCGGAGTTTCGCGGCGCAAAGTGGTCGTTGAGACGGACGACCAATCGCATCTGCTGATAGAGGTCCGTGTCAGCGACGTTCACTCCTCCGCGCACCAGATCGCTCCGCACGTCGGCGAGGAATCTGCGAACAAGCAGGGGGGAGATGTGCCCCATCGTGGAAACCAGACTGCGGCGGTCGTCGAACGGAATTCTGGCAGCCTGTTCCATGAGCTGAGTAAGCGTCGTTCCGGTCGCCTCGATAGTTTCTGAACCCTGGCGGACGTAGTATGATCGCTCGGCGGCTTGTCCCCGTTTCGGGGCCTGGTAAGGGCGATTATCACCGCCGGGCGCCCAGACGATGAGAATGCTCTTGCCTTGGTACAGCTCCGGGAACATCAGCGGCTGATAGTCCGGATCGATGCGGTTGCACTGGCCTCGGACCTCTCGTTGGATCAGGTCTACGTCAAGCTCATCGAGACCACGCGGAGGCAAGACGGGCCGGCCGTCGTCATCGGACTCGATCCCCAGAACCACGTACCCGCCGTTCAGATTGAGCAGGTCGTTGGCGAACGCGCACACCGTCCGAACGGTCGAGTCTCTCACCGAGTCGTTCCACGTGGACTTGAACTCCCTTCGGCTATCTTCGACTGAGCGGGAGTGGACCAGGTTGTCGATGTTGATGGGAATGCCCTGCATGGGTCTATTCTACCACTAGTACACACGGCGGTTTGACAGGGTGCGGGGCGGCGTATAGATTGCGCGCATCCCCCATCTCTCGCAGGAGGCCAGGCCGATGACGAATCGCAGCGTTCCCACCAGGCAGGAGGTGCTTTCGTACCTCAGAGACCGGCGCAACTGGGGCAGATGGGGCGACAAGGGCGCCGCGGGCGCGATGAACCTGATCGACGACGCCAAGCGGCTGGCCGCGACGCGCCTGGTGCGAAAGGGCCGCGCCGTGTCGCTGAGCAGGCCGTTTCCGGTGCAGGCGTCGCCGGGCAATCCCAGGCCCGCCCACCACTACGTTACGCGCGGCGTGCGGGAGCCGGACGGCGGCAGCGCCGGCGACTACTACGGCGTCGCCTTCCACGGCTGGGCCACCACCCACATCGACGCGCTCTCGCACGTGTGGGACAGCGAGGGCATGTGGGACGGCAAGGACCCGGACGAGGTGATCACCTTCAGCGGCTCGACCTACGGCTCGGTGGACAACTGGAGCGACGGCATCCTGACCCGCGGCGTGCTGCTGGACGTGCCCGCGCACCGAGGCAAGCCGTACGTGACGCATGAGGAGCCGGTGCACGGCTGGGAGCTGGAGGACGTGGCCGCCGCTCAGGGCGTGGAGATAGCGCCCGGCGACGCGGTGATGGTGTACAGCGGACGCGAGGAGTACACGCGCAGCGTGGGCCACTGGGGGCCGTCGCCGCGGCCGGGGCTGCACGCCTCATGCCTGCCGTTCGTGCGCGACAACGACATCTCGATTCTGGGCTGGGACATGATGGACATCGTTCCCAACGAGTACGACGTGCCGTGGACCGTGCACGGGGCGATATTCGCCTACGGCGTGGCGCTGCTGGACAACGCGCTGCTGGAGCCGCTGGCGGCGGCGTGCGCAGAGGAGGGCCGATACGAGTTCATGGTCACCATCAACCCGCTGTACGTGGTGGGAGGCACCGGCTCGCCCGTGAACCCGATCGCGGTGTTCTAGGGCGGATGAGTCAGGCCGTTCAGATTGGCTCCGTGCGATCGCCACTCCAGTATGGCTAGGTGAGCAGGCCGAGCGACGCGGTGGCGATGCCCAGGAACAGCAGGAATCCGAACACGTCCGTGGCGGTCGTCACGACCACCGCGGACGCCACCGCCGGGTCCTGTCCGATTCTTCGCAGGAACAGCGGCACCGCGGCGCCCACCGAGCCGGCGATGATCATGTTGCCCAGCATCGCAACGCCGAGCACCAGGCTCAGCCCCGGGTTCTGCTTCCAGACGAATGCGATGACAGCCACGAGCACTCCCAGCCAGATGCCGTGGAGCAGGCCGAGCAACGCCTCCCGCAGCAGGAGCCGCCGAGCCTCGACGCCGGCAAGCTCGCCGAGCGCGATCGCCCTCACGATGAGCGTGAGCGTCTGCGTGCCGCCGATGCCGCCCTGCCCGGCGACAACGGGCAGGAACGCCGCGAGCACGACCACCTGGGCCAGCGTCGACTCGAACAGCGCCACGGTGGCGGCGGCGAGGAACGTGGTGCCCAGGTTGACGGTGAGCCAGGGCAAGCGGGTGCGGATCGAGCCGGTCAGCGGGCCGTCCACCGTCTCGCCGGCGACGTTCGCCACCTGCTGCATCTGGCGCGTGTCCTGCTCCACGGTGACGCCGAGCAGCGCGTCCGCCAGGATCACGCCCGTCAGCCGGCCGCCGTCGACCACCGGAAGCTGCGACAGGTTGTAGTGCCGCCGCAGCCGGGCACACTCCTCGGCCGGCGTGTCGGCGGTCACCGTGGCCACGATGGGCGACGCTACGTCGCGTATCGGCGTCGAGTCGTCGGCGAGGGCGAGATCCACCATGCTCACCTGGCCAGCCAGGTCGCCGCCGCTGACCACGTAGACGTGCGTGAGCTTGTCTCGCGTCTCCGCCAGGTTCGCCAGGGTCCTCCGGGCGGCCTCCACCGGATCGTCCACGTCCACCGTCGGCAGCTCCGCGACCATGAGAGACCCCGCCGTGTCCGGCCCGTGGGCGAGCGCCTCTTCGTCGGCCAGCGGCTGTTCGAGAGACTCGGCCACGGCGCGTGGACGTAGAAAGGGAAGCCGCCGCAGCGTAGCCAGCGCCTGGGTCGGGTGAAGCTGGCCGAATACGAGGGAGAGCACCTTCACGCCGAGGCGTGTACCCACCCGTCCGGCCTCGACCGGGTTCATCTGCCTGAGCATCCAGGCGACCGTCTCCGGCGACATCACCCGGACCATCGCCTCCCTGCTCTGCCGCGGAAGGCTTACCACGATGCTCCCCATGTCCGCAGGGTGCAGGTGGCGGATCAGCTCCCAGGCGGCGCTCTCCCGCCCCGCCTTGACGAGTTGCTGAACCTCTGTGGCGATTTCGTCCACCCTGTCCAGCGAAATCGCGATGGGCTGTCCGAGGCCGCCGTCGCTGGGCCGCGTTCTGTCGGGATTCATGGGATCGAATGCCATTTGCCAACTCCTGGGCGCCGAACGTCGCGCGCCGCGTGGGAAGGGTGTCCGGCAGCGGCGCGCACTGGCGAAATAACCACACATTAGTATAATCGGAGCGTCGGATTATACGCATCCCGAACGAGGAGGCGCTCGGCTATGGACACACCTTCGACGACCGTTATCAGGGCCAAGACGCTTATCGACGGCACCGGCGCGCCGCCGCTGGAGCGTCCCGTCGTCGTGGTCGAGGACGGCGCAATCACCGCGGTGGGCCGGGAGGGCCAGGTGCGGCTTCCCGACAGGCCGGGCGTCCGCGAGCTGGACTACCCGGAGGGCTACCTGCTCCCCGGGCTGATCGACGCCCACACCCACCTGATGTTCGGCACGGTGGGCGATCACGGCTACAACGACGGCCCCTACGAGACGGTGATCGACCGCGACACCGACGAGATAATGCTGCTGCGCGCGGCGCACAACACCCACATTCACCTCAGCGCGGGTGTGACCACGCTACGCGACTGCGGCGCGCGCAACCGCGTCACGTTCGACCTGCGCGAGGGTGCGCGGCAGGGGCTGGTGACCGCGCCGCGGCTGCTGCTGTCGGGCCGTCCGGTGACGATAACCGGCGGCCACTTCTTCTGGTGCAACGGTGAGGCGGACGGCGAGGACGGCGTGCGGGAGGCGGTGCGCCAGCTCATCAAGGAGGGGTCGGACTTCATCAAGATAATGGCGTCGGGCGGAGGCACCGCCATCACCGACAACCGCAAGCACTCCTACGGCGTCGGCGAACTGCGCGCCATCGTGGAGGAGGCGCACGTGCACGGCAAGCTCACCACCGCCCACTGCCTGGCGACGCAGAGCATGGTGAACGCGCTGGACGCGGGCGTGGACATGATGGAGCACGGCGGTTTCATCGACCCCGACGGCTCTTACGTGTTCCGTCCGGAGGTCGCCGAGCGCATCGCCGAGCAGGGCATGTACGTCAGCCCGACCGTCCAGACGGGCTACCGCGGCAGAGAGGCGCTGCTGGAACAGGCCACAAGCGCCCCGCTAAACCCGGTGGAGCGGCTGCGGCTGGACGCGCTGCACGCCAAGTGCGAGAGCCAGGTGGAGTTTCTGGGCAGGCTGTGGAGCGAGTGGGACGTGAAGATAGTGGCGGGCACCGACGCCATCCAGACGTTCGGCGACTACTGCCTGGGGCTGGAGCTACAGAGCGAGGCCGGCATGAGCAACATGGAGGTGGTAAAGTCGGCGACAAGCGGGGCCGCCAAAGCTATCGGCATGGACGACCTGGTTGGTACGGTTAGCGTGGGGAAGGCGGCGGACCTGATAGTCGTCGACCGGGACCCGCTGCGGGACATCACCGCGCTGCGTACAATGTCCATGGTGATGCGCGACGGCAGAGTCATTACCCCGTACCGCTCGATGGAGGAGTGAGACCGATGGCACGCAAAGCACGCACGAAGCCAATGAAGGGCGGGAGGGACTACGGCACCCTGGCGGCCGACGGGAAGACGGTGCTCCTGTCGGGCGGCAACCCGCAGATCGCCAAGGCGGACGGCGACGCGCCGGTGCAGGCGTACATCGCGGCCATGCCGGAGTGGAAGAGCGAGCTGGGCCGCCGCCTGGACGAGATCATCGTGCGCAACGCGCCCGGCGTGCGCAAGGCCGTGCGATGGAACTCGCCCTTTTACGGCGTCGAGGGCCAGGGCTGGTTCGTGAGCTACCATGTGTTCGCCCGCTACGTGAAGGTGACCTTCCTGAACGGCGCGGGGCTAAGCCCGGAACCGCCCGGCTCCGGCAAGGACCCGGACGCGCGCTGGGTCGACATCTACGAGGGTGGACTCGACGAGGAGCAGTTTGCCGAGTGGGTCCGCCAGTCGGCGGCCCTTCCCGGCTGGGAGGGTTTCGACACGCTGTGAAGCTCGGAGCCGTGTGCGGCAACAGGCCACGCCCGCCGAGCGCGGACTGTCTTGTCTTCGAGCGGCGGCAGCGGCGCTAGAGGCCGTGCACTTCCCCGCGGGCGCGGACTTCGTCGTAGTCTTCGTACGCGACGAACTCCTCGAAGCCGGGCCTGCTCATGATCTTGAGCATCGCGCGCTCCAACTCCCGCTTTTCGGGCGTCCACTCGTAGGCCTTGACCCTGTCGTTACCGCCCTGCCGATAGCGAATGACCAGTCCTGCCATCTCGTCCTCCCTCCACGTGCTGAGTTTCTGCGCCTCGTTGTTGTAACGTTAATGTTTCCACCCTCGAAACACTGGTGTCTAGGTCACAGAATCGCAATTTCGGGCATTTCTGGACGTTCGAGTGTGTCAGCAGATTGTGGCGATCTCATGCCCGCGGGCATAGCCTCAGTGGTTGCCGAGCGTACGCGGCGGGTGGTACAACTTCCTGTGCAGCCTTGTCCGTCGGTCGCGTTGAGTGGAGCTATCGCCGTGTTTCCCACGCCGTCTTCAAACATGATCATGTCGTCGAACAACGGAATCACCTTCATGTACCGCGCCGGCGGCATCGCCGTTCACAACGGCAGCCTTCTCGTCGAGATGGACATCGGCCACGGATTCTGCTTCGTGCCCGGCGGTCGCGTGGAGTACGGCGAGAGCGCATTCCGGGCGTTGGAAAGGGAGATGTGCGAGGAGTTTGGCGAAAGCGTGAAGATCGGGCGACTCGTCGTCGTCGCGGACAACCTCTTCTATCTCGACGGCCACCGCTTCCAGGAGATCGGACTGTACTTCACGGTCGAGTTCGTCTCCGGCTCGGAGATAACCGGGCGCATCGGCGCGTTCGAGGGCGCCGAACCCGACACGCTGTTCCAGTGGATACCCTTGGATGAACTGGATACAGCCAATCTCCTGCCCGCCTTCCTCCGGGAGCGCGTTCGGGAGCTTCCCAGAGAGCCTGAGTACGTGTCCCACCCTCAGGCCGGGCCTCTTCCAGGGCCGTCGCTGCCCGGCGGATGATTGCGGCGGCCCGGCGCCCCAACTATATTTGATAGCGCGCGACCTGGCCGGAAGGCCGGAATCTACACACACCGGGGAAAGGGAAGGCGATGACACGAGGCATGATGGACGTCGAGGCGCTGCGGTCTGCGGTCGCCGATGGCTCCGTGGACACGGTGATCCTGGCGTTCCCGGACCACTACGGCCGGCTGGTCGGCAAGCGGCTGGACGCCTCGTTCTTCCTCGCGGACGTGGAGGAGGGCACCCACGTCTGCGACTACCTTCTCACGGTGGACATGGAGATGGAGCCGGTAGAGGGCTACGAGTTCTCGAACTGGGAGCGCGGCTACGGAGACCTGCGACTGGCCCCGGACCTGGAGACGATGCGGAGGCTGACGTGGCTGGACAGGACCGCGCTGGTGATGTGCGACGCCGAGCTGGAGCCGGGCGGCGGGCCGGTGGCCGTCGCGCCCCGCTCGATCCTGCGCCGGCAGGTGGAACGGCTGAGCAGCCGGGGGTTCGTCGCGAAGGCCGGGTCGGAGTTGGAGTACTACCAGTTCCGCACATCCTACGAGGACGCGGCGCGCGGCGGCTACCGGGACATGCGCGAGGCCGGCTGGTACATCGAGGACTACCAGCTTCTGCAGGGTTCCCGGACCGAGGACATGAACGGCGCGTTTCGCCGCCACCTCGCGGCGTCCGGGGTGCCCGTGGAATCGACCAAGGGAGAGTTCGGGCGCGGCCAGCACGAGCTGAACATACGCTACGCGCCGGTGCTGGAGATGGCGGACCGCCACCTGGTGCTGAAGCAGGCGGTGAAGGAGATCGCGGACCGGATGGGATGCAGCGTCACCTTCATGGCGAAGCCGGACGCCGACCAGGCCGGCTCCAGCTCCCACCTGCACCTGAGCCTGTGGGCCGACAGGAACGGCCAGGAAGTCAACGCTTTCGCCGGGGACGGCGACCTCGCCGGCATCGCCTGCTCGGACGAGTTCCGCTGGTTCCTGAGCGGGTGGATGCGCTACGCGGCGGAGATGATGGTGTGCTACGCGCCGACAGTGAACTCGTACAAGCGCTTCATGGCCAGGAGCTGGGCGCCGACGGCGCTGGCCTGGGCGCCCGACAACCGCACCGCCGGATTCCGGGTCGTGGGCGCGGGACCGGGCCTGCGTATCGAGTGCAGGATTCCGGGCGCGGACGTGAACCCCTACCTGGCCTATTCGGCGGCCATCGCGTCGGGGCTGGCAGGCATCGAGCAGCACATCGAGCCGCCGCCCGCGTACATCGGCGACGTGTACTCCGCGCCCTCCGAGACGATGCTGCCGCGCAGCCTGGAGGCCGCAGTCGAGGCGTTCAGCGGCAGCGAGCTTGCGCGCTCCGCGTTCGGCGCGGACGTGGTGGCGCACTACGCGCACTTCTTCGCCAGCGAGGCGGAGGCCTACCGGCGCGCCGTGACGGACTGGGAGCGCGCCCGCTACTTCGAGCGCATCTAGCGCGCGAGAAAGGACCATCAATGGAACCGCGAATCAGCATCATCACCCTGGGAGTGACAGACCTGCCCCGCTCCATCGAGTTCTACCGGAACGGGCTCGGGTTGCCCCTCCGCCACGAGGAGGACACCGAGTCCATCGCGTTCTTCGAGCTGCGCGGCACGTGGCTGGCGCTGTACCCCCGCGACGCCCTGGCGGACGATGCCGGCGTGCCGACGGAGGGCAGCGGCTTTTCGGGCGTGACCCTGGCGCACAACGTCCGCACGCGGGAGGAGGTGGACGCCGTGTTGGCGGAGGCGGTGGCCGCGGGCGCCACGCTGATCAAGCCGGCGCAGGACGTGTTCTGGGGCGGCTACTCCGGCTACTTCGCCGACCCGGAGGGCTACCTGTGGGAAGTCGCCTGGAACCCCTATTTCTCAATCGAGTGAGCTGACGGAGGTACGAATTGAGCGAGGAAATCTGTTTCGCTCCCGCGACGGAGCTGGCGGCGAGCATACGCCGAAAGAGCCTCTCCCCGGTGGAGATCGTCCGGGCCCACCTCGAGCGCATCGAGCGGCTCAATCCGCTGCTCAACGCCATCGTGTTCCCCGCCGCCGACCCGCTGGCCCAGGCCAGGGAGGCGGAAGCCTCCGTCATGCGCGGCGACGAGCTCGGACCGCTCCACGGCGTGCCCTACACGCTGAAGGACTGCATCGAGACGGCCGGCCTGCCGATGTCCCTGGGTTCCCGGCTATACGAGGGCTACGTTTCTGAGCGGGACGCCGAGGTCTACACCCGCCTGATGGCGGCGGGAGGCATTCTGCTGGGCAAGACAAACATGCCCGAGTTCGCGCTGTGGTGGGAGACCGACAACGACGTGTTCGGCCCGACGCGCAATCCCTGGAACCCTGAGCGAACGGCGGGCGGCTCCAGCGGCGGCGAGGCGGCGGCCATTGCCGCCGGGCTGTCGCCGCTGGGCTTGGGCACGGACCTCGGCGGCTCCATCCGCGCGCCGGCCGGCCTCTGCGGGATCGTGGGACTGAAGCCCACGCTGGGCCGCATCCCCTACACGGGCATACAGCCCCAGGTGCTGCACCGCGCCATCCACGTGGGACCCATGACCAGGACCGTGGCCGACGCCGCCCTCGCAATGTCCATCCTGGCCGGCCCGGACGATGTGGACCTGTACGCACCGCCGGTGCCGGTACCCGACTACGCACCTCTCGACTCGGAGCCGGGCGACCTTAGGGTGGGCTGGAGTCCCACCGCTGGCGTGCCGGTCCAGCCGGAGGTGCGGCGCTCGGTGGCAGAGGCCGCGGCGGCGCTTGGCGAAATGGGAATGAGTACCGAGCAGGTGGAGATTCCCGCGCTGTCGGACAGGGACGCCGGCGCCGTCTCCCGCGTCATCTACACCATAGAGGCGCGGCGCCACCTGGGGCCGATCATAGCCGGCCACGAGTCCGAGCTGACGCCGATCATCCGCTCGCGCTTCGTGGACGGCGACACCTACACGCTGGACGAGTACCTCGATGCCAACCAACAGTGGGAGGAGCTGCGCCAGGCCGTGAGGGACTACTTCAACCGGTACGACCTGTTCATGTGCCCAACGGTGCCCATGACGGCGTTCCCCCACGGCCAGAACGAGTTCCGCATCGAGGGGGTGACGCTCGTCGGCAGGCACACCCTCCGCCTCACGCTGCCCTGGGACCTGACCGGCTCACCGGCCATCTCCGTGCCGTTCGGCTGGAGCGCCCAGGGCCTGCCCATAGGCGTCCAACTGGTGGGTCGCCACTTCGACGAGCTCACGCTGCTGCGAGCCGCCCGCGCCCTGGAGGCCGCCGCACCGGCGGCTACCAGTTCGCTGGACTTAGCCTAACAACATGGGATATTCTCAACCTGACGGCCCAGCCCTACCAGATGAGAGTGAACCGATGCAACTCACTGAATCCCACCAGCTCTCATTGATGACGACACAGGAGAGTGTGGTCTCAGCCTCCCGGAGCAGGTTAGACCTCCATTCGCATGACATTGAACGCGCTGTATTGGCATGTGAAGACAACCTCTCCTTCATGGAGAAGCTAAGCGATGGTCAGATGAAGCTGATCGTCACTTCTCCTCCTTACAACCTGGGCAAGGACTACGAGTCCAGACTATCACTGGACGATTATCTTGAGGCACAAGGCCGGGTGATAGGAGAATGCGTTCGACTTCTTCATCCACAGGGGTCGATTTGCTGGCAGGTTGGAAATTACGTCAATAAAGGAGAGATCGTCCCGCTCGACTCGGTCCTGTACCCCGTCTTTCGGAGCCACGGGCTAAAGCTTCGCAATCGAATCGTCTGGCACTTCGGCCACGGCCTTCACGCCTCGAGAAGGCTGTCGGGCCGCTATGAGACCATCAACTGGTGGACGAAGAGCGACGATTACACCTGGAATCTTGACCCAATTAGAGTTCCATCCAAGTATCCGGGCAAGCGCCATTACAAGGGCCCAAATGCCGGCAAGCTGTCAGGCAACCCAAAGGGAAAGAATCCAAGCGACGTGTGGGAATTTCCCAACGTCAAAAGCAACCATCCCGAGAAGACGATTCACCCTTGCCAATTCCCAGTCGAGTTGGTCGAGCGTCTCGTCCTTTCGATGACAGACGAGGACGACGCGGTGTTCGACCCTTTCATGGGCGTCGGATCATCCATCGTCGCCGCCCTTATGCATGGCCGACAAGCCTACGGATGCGACATCGTGGATGAGTATGTTGAGATAGCCCGGCAAAGAGTCGACCAACTGTACGCCGGCACCCTGCGCGTTCGCCCAATGGGTAAGCCCATCTACGACCCGGCGAAGCCCAACGGGGGCCAATAGTGCAGATTAAGGCTCGATACTCTCACTTGAACGGTGAAGAGTATCTGCTCGTTCATCGAAAGGCGCTTTGGAAAGAGGTGCAAACTGTTATCGAGCAAGTCGACGCCTATGCTTGCCGAACCAAGGTTTCGCGGGAAAGCTCCACGTTGGGCAAGAAGCTCTTCTCGCCCGTCGACATGAACCGAGCATTTCGGGAGGGGTTTCGCCAGTTGGGATGGCGCGAGCGCCGAAACACCTTCTGGGTCACTGACGACGAGCGAATACTGCGCGGAGTGTACAGCTTGCCGGAGAGTGAGCAGAGGCTGGCCATCGAGAAGGCGGGGCTGACGCCCATCATGTCCTACAATCAGACTGACTTTGTGAAGGACCGCGTCGCAGTAGAGGTCCAGTTCGGCAAGTACGCATTCGTGGCCCACGACCTGTTCGTGAAGCATCTCAGTTTCTATGTCTCGGACATCATAGACGTGGGAATAGAGATCCTCCCCATGAAAGAACTGGAACGAGCGATGTCGTCCGGGGTGCCGTACTACGAGAGAGACTTGCTGAACATCTTGCGCCAGGGCAGAGGCGTGCCGGCAGTCCCTCTTGTGCTCATCGGTCTAGCTCCATGACTGGCGCTGGGCACCAGGAGGACATGACCATCAGGCGTGGGTAGTTGTTCGACTGAGGCTTAGCGGCGCAAGACCCTGTCAATCGACTCTCGGATTCTGTCGAGGTAATCGTTCCAGACGTTGTCGCTCCAGCCCTGCTCTTCCTCCGGACCTACGTGGCCCGGCAGGCCCTCGAAGGTGAAGTTTCTCCTGATGTCGGGGTGGAAGTAGAGGCGGTCCGCCATCGGCACGCGCCCCCGCTGGCGCTGCGGCCGGAAGCCATAGGCGCGCAGGTACGCGTTCGCCTGTACAGCGGATATCTGCCGCGTTTCGTGCCACTGGTTCAGAATGCGCTGGAAGTCGCTCGCCGACAGGTAGCCTCTCGTAACGTCCGCCATCTGCAGCGCCAGATCACGATACGGCTCGCCCTCGCGCCTGTACCTGGCTTGCCGGGACGCCTGGAGGACCCGGTACAGGCTGAGGCTCAGGCCAACCATAACCAGCGGAGTGCTCCTCAAAAGCCACGTGGGGAACCAGTCCAGGGGCACCCAGTCCTCGTCATCGGTCCAGCCGTCGCCGTCTGTGTCGGGGTTGGTCGGATCGGTGTTCACGGTGTACGAGATGCCCAGCAGCGAACGCTTGAAACCCGCGTTCTCCTCGCCGTCCGTCTTCCCGTCGCCGTCCGAGTCCGCATTGGCCGGATCGGTGCCCAGCGTCCGCTCGTCGCCGTCCGAGATGCCGTCGCCGTCGGTGTCCGAGAGCGCCGGGTTGCTCCCGCCCTTGGCCTCCTCCCAGTCGGTGAGGCCGTCGCCGTCGGAATCGACTGCGGTGGGATTTATGGACCATGTCCCGCCCTCGTACTCTACTCCGGTCACCTCGTCGAAGTCGGTGAGGCCGTCGCCGTCGGTGTCGGGAGCGTTGGGATTGGTAATCGCGACTGTCTGGCTGTCCTCGATGGATATGACGAACCCCGCGATCTCGGCAGCGTCCGTTAGATTATCCCCGTCCGAGTCGGTGTTCAGCGGGTTCGTGACGTAGACGACCTCCTCGCCGCCCGCCTGGACTCTCGATCCCTCCACCTCGGCGCGGTCCTGAAGCGTGTCGCCATCGGTGTCGGTGCTCAACGGGTCCGTCGTGAGTTCCCTCTCGCGAAGGTCCGAGAGCCCGTCGCCGTCCGTATCGGCCCGGCCCGGATGGGTCGGAAGCAGGGACTCGGAGTCCGAAGGGTCGGGGCGATTGATCTCGTCGCCGTCGCCTATCGAGTCGCCGTCGGTGTCCGCGGAACAGGGGTCGGAGCCGATCAGGCCCAGATTTCCGCCGTCCAGGAGCTCGAGATATTCCGGCCCGTCCAGCAAACCGTCGCCATCGGTGTCCGCTTCGGTGGGACTGGTGCACAGGTCGATCTCCGCCTGGTCGTCGAGGCCGTCGTCGTCGGTGTCGACGCGCGTGCAGTTGGTGAGGTTCTGGTGCTCGAGCGGGTCGGACAGCCCGTCCCCGTCGGTGTCCGCCAGTTGCGGGCTGCACCCGTGGCTGAACTCGAGGTTGTCTCTCAGGCCATCGCCGTCGGTGTCGGCGCGGGTGGGGTCGCTCTGCGCCACCTGTTCCCTGCCCCGCACCTCCAGCTTGATTCCCTCTCGTTCCCTCTTGTCCGTGAGACCGTCGTCGTCGGTGTCGGTGTCGTTGGGGTCGGTCTGGACGACGACATTCACGCCGCCGATGGTCAGGGTATACCCCTCGACTTCCTCCAGGTCGGACAGCCCGTCGCCGTCGCTGTCGGCGACCGTCAGGCCGGTCATGTGGGTACGCAGCTCAGCGCCGTCGGACAGCCCGTCGCCGTCGGTGTCGCTCAGCAGGGGGTTCGTGTGCGGCTCGGCGACCTCGTCGCCGTCGGAGAGCCCGTCGCCGTCGGTGTCTTCCAGCAGCGGGTTCGGCGACACCCGGATTTCCGTGCCCAGGGGCGAGATGGTGAATCCCCGCACCTCGTCGCCATCGGTGAGGGTGTCGCCGTCGGTGTCGGTGTCGTTGGGGTCGGTGTTGTGCCTGTTCACCTCGTCGCCGTCGGTGAGGCCGTCGGCATCGGTGTCTTTTTTCAGAGGGTCGGTTTCGTGAGTCCTCACCTCGGGACCGTCCTCGAGCCCATCGTCGTCGGTGTCGGGGTCCAGGGCGTCGGTCAGGTGCTCGAGCACCTCGTCGCTGTCCGACAGGCCATCGCCGTCGCTGTCGGACAGCAGGGGGTTGGTCTTGTGGGTGTTGACCTCGGCTCCGTCGTCCAGGCCGTCGCCGTCGGTGTCCCTGTTGTTCGGCTGCGTGCGGTGTACGTTTATCTCGTCCTGGTCGAGAAGCCCGTCGCCGTCGCTGTCGCCGGAGGTGGGGCTGGTCCCACTTCTGACCTCGGCGGCGTCATCCAGCCCGTCGCCATCGGTGTCTTTTTTGAGAGGGTCGGTGAGGTGCGTGTTCACCTCGTCGCCGTCGGTGAGCGTGTCGCCGTCGGTGTCCGGCAGGAGCGGGTCGATGCCACGGTCCACTTCGAACTTGTCCGTGAGGCCGTCGCCATCGGTGTCTCTTTTCAGAGGGTCGGTGAGGTGGTCGTTGATTTCGGCGGAGTCCGAAAGCGCGTCGCCATCGGTGTCGGTCGATACCGGGCTCGTCTTGTGCGTGTTGACCTCGGCGCCGTCGTCCAGGCCGTCGCCGTCGGTATCCTTGTTTGCCGGGAGCGTGCCTTGCTTTATCTCCTCGGAGTCGGTGAGGCCGTCGCTGTCGGTGTCGGTCTTGTTCGGGTCGGAGCCGTGGCGATCGACCTCGTCGCCGTCCGAGAGCCCGTCGCCGTCGGTGTCGGCGACCCTGGGCTTGGTGCTGTGGGTGTTCACCTCGGCGCCGTCGGTGAGGCCGTCATCGTCGCTGTCCACGTCGTTGGGATTCGTGCTATGCCGGGTTATCTCCGCGGAGTCGCTCAGCCCGTCGGCGTCGGTGTCGGCCAGCGTGGGATTGGTGCGGTGGGTGTTCACCTCCGCCGCGTCGGTGAGCCCGTCGTTGTCGCTGTCCGCCGCGTTTGGATTGGAGCGGTGGGTGTTCACCTCCGCCGCGTCGCCGAGGCCATCGTCGTCGCTGTCCGGGTCCCCGGGATCGGTGCGGTGCCTGTTCACCTCGGCCCCGTCCGTGAGACCGTCGTTGTCCGAGTCCTGCTGCTTCGGATCGGTGCGGTGGGTGTTCACCTCGGCCCCGTCGTGGAGACCGTCGTTGTCGCTGTCGGCGTTGTTGGGATCAGTGGCGGAGACGCCGCTCGGGGGGTTGATCTCCGCGAAGTCGCTCAGGCCGTCGTCGTCGCTGTCGGCTTTGTTGGGATTGGTCTGGTGATTTCTGACCTCGACGCCGTCGTTGAGACGGTCGTCGTCGCTATCCGGATCGAGAGGATCGGTGTGGTAGGTGTTCACCTCGTCGCCGTCGTTGAGACGGTCGCCGTCGGTGTCCGGGATTCTTGGATTGGTTCCGTGCGTCGTCTCTTGCGCAAGCGTTAGCCCGTCTCCGTCTTGGTCGACGTTAGGATCAGGCGTAGGAGTGGGTATGGCCGTAGGCGTTGACGTGGCCGTATCATGACTACTCTGTTGCGGTTGCGCTCGAACCGGCGCGTCCACGAGCGTGGTCAGGATCAGCGGGCCGAGGGCGATCAGGCACAGCGCGAACGCGATACGCAACAGGAAGGCGGGCACGGCGCGGCGGAACATGCGGCCGGTCAACGTCGACGCCTGTGAGCGGCGGGGAAGTACTGGCGGTAGATGTTATCCAGGATGCCTTCCACCGCTTCGCTGCGCACGGCGACTTCCTCGGCGCTGTTGGCTCGAATCAGCATCTCCTGGGCCACGCTGAGGATTCCCAACGGAAAGCGGCGCGACGTGGTGGACGCGATTTCACGATTGCAGAGCTGGCGGGCCTCGTCGATGCGCTCCTGCAGACTTTCCAGGCTGGCCTGGCTTTCCGTGCGCTGACGCTCCATCTCCTCGACCACTCCGCGCAGACGGGCGACCGCGGTGGCCGGGGCCAGGTTGGCGGCCTCTCGCAGAGCCTCCGTACGGTATCCCGCCCGCTGCCGTTCGTCGACGAGCCGGGAGATGGTCTGGCGGTGGGTCGAGGTCTCGCGCCGCATTCCATCGAGCTTGGCGCCGAGAGCCCTGACGAGCCTGAGACGGTCTTCGATCGGGGATTCTTCAGACCTGGGGTCCGGCATTTCATCGAGCCACTCGGTCCACATTTCGTCCTCACGCAGGTTCTTCGCGAGACGGCGGAGCCGGTCCACGGAGGTCCGCAGCTCCGGCAGCGCCTGCTCGGCCCTTTCGCGCCGGGACCTCGGTTCTCTCGCTCGTCTGCCCCCGGGCCTGCCGGAGAAGAAGAACCAGATAGCCAGTATCGCTCCGACGGCCAGCACGATCACCGCGACGACCGTAACCAGAAGGTACTGCCTGGCGATCCCGAAGATGCCTGAAACGACCGACGAACCGCTCGCCGTCTCGTCCCCGGCCTGTGCGGATACGTCGACGGCCGTATCGCCCGGCGGCGCGGCGAGCGCGAGCGTCGGCTCCGCGGCCGGTGGCGCCACGGCATCGCCGGCTTGCGCGGCCCCGAGAAGAACCAGCGCAAGCAACGGCAGCACAGCTATGCTGAGGATACGACCAAAGGGAAGGGCCAAAACGTTCACTCGCCAACTCCGTTCGCGATCAGCCGGGGCTAGCGTCCGGGGCCTGACCGATTCCGGGCAATACGGCCGATCCGCGCTCCATAATGGTCTCCTCGGGCAATCGCCGGAGGGCATCGGCCAGGGACTCGCCGCCTTGCGGCCCCCATTCGGGGTCGCCGAGGGCCTGCCGGATCCCCTGCTCTATCTGCGGGAAACGGGGACCGCTCAGCAGCACCGTAAGCCGAACGTCGGTCATCTGGGGGAAGCTGGCCATGAAGACGCGGGACGAGGAGCCGTCGTGATCCAGGCGGCTGCGCAGCTCCTCCTCGAAGCGTCTGCGCTCCCTGTTATCCCTGACCACGCGCCGCAGATGTCGTTCGGGTCCGGCCAGCAGCGCCAGGGCGTTGCGGGCGGTGTTCGGTTGGCATTCCACCGCCGTGGCCTCGAGCGCCTTGTGAAGCATGGCCGAGATGGTGGGCAGTTCGCCGTCCGGTCCGGCGGGCACGATGCTGCCGGTCATGCGCTTTATCCGGTCGGGTGCTCTGCGGAGCGGAATGATCGAGAATCCGGTGGCGATGAACTCGTGCAATCCGTCACCCTTGGGCGACAGCGTGGTGCGCACGTTGGCCGCGTCGAGCTGGGTGCCGAAGGGGTTGAAGTGATAGGTGGTCTGCGCCGACAGGAACAGGGGCATGAGAACGTCCTGCAGGTAGCGGTTGATGCCCTCTTTGCCGATGAAGTCCGGATGGCCCAGGTCCTCCATCGTCAGGTTGTCGGCCAGAATCACCCCATTCACCGACGTCGCCTTGGCAAGGTAGTAGAGAGACGTGAGCAGATTGGATAGCAGGCGCGGCTCTCCCCACTCGGCCGCGATTGCGTCGTCGCCCCGGCTCTCCGGCAGCACGCAGAGGCTGAACGTGGTGGTGGGCGGCGGCTGGAGAGTGCGCTGCATCCAGTCGGTCACTATGGGCACTATGCCGGAGCCGGTGCCGCCGCCCAGGCCGCTGAGCGTGAGCAGATAGCCGTTGTTCTCCCGGCTGAAGACGCCGCCGTCGGCGAGGGAGCCTCGCACCGTGTCCGCGGCCTGCTCGTTTTCGAGGATGTTGTAGATGGCCGAGGCCCGGCCCAGCAGGGTGAATCCTCCGGCGCCCCCGGTCCTTCCCACCGTGTAGCCGCTGCCCTGCTGCTCGTCTTCCGGGTCGGCGCTGTCCGGCGGACTGGCGCCAAGCAGCCTCCCGTACTCCGTCGGGGGAGGAGGGTCGAAAGAGACCTGGACCCTGGGGTCCCGCCAACTGAACAGATCGTTCATCTTCTCCGCCAGGTCGGACTGGGTATCCATGACCACTGCCCGCACCGGGTAGTGGGACGCGAGGTACGTGGGCACGAAATCGGGCTTGAGCCGGAATACGCCGGCCAGCTTGCTCCCGGCCTCGCCGCAGCCGATGAGACAGATGGAGTGGGCCTCGCGCCTGGCCGACTCTTCCTGGTACTGGTTTACCGCGGACCGGACGTCCAGATCGGGATCGCCGAAGTCGTCCGGCTCATCGACGGGCGGCTCGTAGCGTGCCGGCGGGGTGTCCGGCGTGTTCGTTCGCTCTTGCGTCAAGTCAAACAACTCTCCAGGCCGCGCGCTTCCCGTGCGGCAGCGCGCGGCAGTATTGCGGTCGCCCCGCAGGGCGACTCATCTATTTTACCAATTGTATGCGCTGAACGAACTTAACGCCAATACCGGGCGCAGACCGCCGTGTCTCAGACAATCCTCGGACTTGACAACAGCCTCTTGTTCAATAATACTTCCCCAAACGACAGATGACAGCGGCCCAGGCTAGGAGACTGGAGGGGAGGCCTATGGCTAATCTACTTGAAGTTAGGGACCTTGCGACCTACTTCTTCACCCAGGACGGCGTCGTCAAAGCGGTGGATGGCATTAGCTATTACCTGGAAGAAGGCGAGGTGCTGGGTATAGTAGGAGAGAGCGGCTGCGGCAAGAGCGTGAGCGCGCTCTCGGTTATGCGGCTGGTCGCCAATCCTCCGGGCAGGACCGTAAACGGCGAGGTCGTCTTCGAGGGCGAGGACATCCTCAGGGTCGACGAAGCCGAAATGCGGCACATCCGGGGCAACCGCATCGCCATGGTCTTCCAGGAGCCCATGACGTCGCTCAACCCGGTGCTCACCATAGGCCGGCAGCTGACCGAGACCCTGGAGCTTCACCAGGGCATGTCCAGGGCGCAGGCCCAGACCAGGGCGGGCGAGCTGCTCGACATGGTCGGCATCCCCGACGCGGCGGCGCGCCTTCGAGACTACCCCCACCAGTTCAGCGGCGGCATGAGGCAGCGGGTGATGATCGCCATGGCCCTGAGCTGCGACCCCAGGCTCATCATCGCCGACGAGCCCACCACCGCGCTCGACGTCACGATCCAGGCCCAGATCCTGGAGCTCATGCGCGACCTCTCGCGCGAACTCGGCACCGCTATGATCATCATCACCCACAACCTGGGTGTGGTCGCGCGCTACGCCGACAGGGTGAACGTGATGTACGCCGGCAAGATCATCGAAACGGGCTCCTCGGAGGAGATCTACCACAACCCCAGGCACCCCTACACCCTGGGCCTGCTCAACTCCGTTCCGCGCCTGGACGAGACCCGGCGCGTGAAGCTGGACCCCATCGAGGGCCTGCCGCCCGACCTCATCGACCTGCCGCCCGGCTGCAGCTTCGCGCCGCGCTGCAAGTACGTATACGACAAGTGCCTGCAGGAAAGCCCGGAACTGGAGGAGGTTCTGGAAGGACACACGGCGGCCTGCTGGCGATTCAGGGAAGTTCGCGAACTAGCCGCGGCGGCCAGCGCCGGCTAAGGAGACGACCACATGGTAGAAACTGAAAGCAGGACGAACGGCCCCTCGGACGAGGTGCTGCTCGAGGTCAAAGACCTCGCCATGCACTTTCCCGTTACGTCGGGAATCATATTCCAGCGAACGATCGGGCACGTCAAAGCCGTGGACGGCGTAAGCTTCAGCATCAGGCGCGGTGAAACGCTGGGCCTGGTGGGCGAGAGCGGCTGCGGCAAGACCACCACCGGACGCTGCATCCTCCAGCTCTACAAGCCCACCGCGGGCGACGTCTACTTCGAGGGTGAGAACCTGAACGAGCTGGACGGCGCCGCCATGCGCGCCATGCGCCGCAAGATCCAGGTGATATTCCAGGACCCCTACGGCTCGCTGAATCCGCGCATGACCTGTGGCGACATCGTGGGCGAGCCTCTCGTGGTGCACAAGCTCACCTCGGGCAAGGGCGAGTACAGGGACAGGGTCGCCGAGCTCCTCCAGGTGGTGGGCCTGAACCCCTACATGGCAGACCGCTACCCGCACGAGTTCAGCGGCGGCCAGAGGCAGCGCATCGGCATCGCCCGGGCGCTCGCGGTGAACCCCAGCTTCATCGTATGTGACGAGCCGGTATCCGCGCTGGACGTATCCATCCAGGCGCAGGTTATCAACCTGCTCGAGGACCTTCAGGAGCAGTTCGGCCTCACGTACCTGTTCATTGCGCACGACCTGTCCGTGGTGCGCCACATCAGCGACCGCGTGGCCGTGATGTACCTGGGACACATCGTCGAGATCGCCGACCGCCTGGAGCTCTACGACAACCCGCTGCACCCGTACACGCGGGCGCTGCTCTCCGCCGTGCCGATTCCCGACCCCGTCGTGGAGGCGCAGCGCGAGCGCATCATCCTCCAGGGCGACGTGCCCAGCCCCAGGAACCCACCCGAAGGCTGCGTGTTCCACACCCGCTGCCCCGTGATGATTGACGACTGCCGCGCGGGCATTCCCGAGCTGCGGGAAGTCAGCCCCGACCACTGGGTCGCCTGCATCCGGGCCGACGGCTACGGCGAGCCTACCTTCTAGGCAAGGCCGCAAAACCGAGCACACAAGCGGGGCAGGTCTTCGGACCTGCCCCGCTTCATTGTCCCTTCCCCCGTCAAGGGGAAAGGTTAGGATGGGGGTGACCGCTCCAGGCGCCCGCACCACACACCCCTTACACAGATCAATTCATGGAGCGCCCCTGTCCAAACGACTTTGGAAAGGCCCTGCTGCGGCTAAAAATACTTGACAAGTGTAGGCGGCTCACCTAAACTGACCGTAGTGCCAGGTTGTGACGCTCTGGAAGTGTTACGCTCTTGGCACTTTGGCTTTTAATGCTGACCGCCGTCCGTGGCCTCATCTTCAGGGCCGAAGTAGTGAAGATGTTCAGCCATGAGGTATATCCCCCGCAACGGATAGCTTTGAGGGTCGTTCAGGTCTTTGGTCTTGCTTTCGATAATCCTGTAATACCGAGCAATTGCCCTGAGGTAAGGGTCTGACGTGTGTGGGTTGCTATACAGTTCCGCCTCTTGGTACTTCCTGATGACTCCGGCGACCAGGTCGGCGAGTTGTATCCCCATAGTGTACTTGGAATCGACGAAGTACGGAGTATCCACAACGTTGGTCATGGATTGCCCCTCGTAGTACCGGTTGAGGTACCTCTCGAGTTTCGCTGATAGTCCTCCGTACTGACTCCCGTCGCCGTCGACCAGCACAAATGCCATGGCTTGATCACCCTCCATCAGGGCGTTGACACGTTGCAGGATGTAACGGTATTGACGCGGCAGATAGACCGTATCTCTTGGGATCACCGTCTCCGGTCTCTCCATTACGACCGCAAATATGGTGATATCGAGGTTTTGAATCTGGTCGAATATCTCCGCCACCAGTTCTCGTAGTTCAGGCCTACGGTTAAAAGTGCGCTTGTTCAGAATCGCGTTAGCCTTCAACTCTTTCCCCGCACGTTCGTCCCCCAATAGGGAGCGTTTGATACCAAACAGCAGCCGGCCGATACTTCGGGATTCCCACTCCGGGAAACAGACAGCCGCAAGGACTGGCCGAGTAGTTGGGTCATTGGGGTGCGGGTGGCCACTTTCGTCTATGAAAACCAGCACGACGGGCTCCTAATCAAAACCAATGCCGCGCTGACGTTTCGTCGCATACGCGGCCGGTTGGCGGTGCAATTGGATAACCTTGCCAATTGTAGATCAAGTTCTATGGTTATCAACGGCTTCGTTTTTTGAACCGGTTTACATACCCTTAGGGAAGCGAACGCACGAAGGACAGGCAGGACAATTGTACCACGCTCAGAGAAGTGTTCACGCGCGCCGCTATCCGGCTCTGGGCCGCCCCCCTACGGGTCGATCAGCACGCCGGGGTTGAGCACGCCGTTGGGGTCCACCGCGCGCTTGGCCGCGCGCAGCGCCATGGCGAACGGCTCCGGACGCTGCTCGTCGTACCACGGGCGGTGCTGGCGCCCCACGGCATGGTGGTGCGTGATTGTCCCACCCGCCCTGATGATGGCGTCGGACGCCGCCTTCTTGATGTCGGCCATCTGCCGCGCCGTGGACCCTGACCTGTACAGCCCCGCGAACGTGTAGTACGGTGCGGGGCCGTCCGGGTACACGTGGGTGAAACGGCAGTTCAGCGTGCCGCCGCCGCACACCTCGTCCAGGGCGCGCGTCGTCGCCTCGCGCACCGCATGGTCGAACTCGGGCCAGCGGTCCCAGGTGATCGCCGTCTCGAAGGTGCCGCCCACCAGTCCCAGCCCGTCGGACAGGCCGCCCCCGATGTTGATGAACGAGTTGCGCCACGCTCCGGCGGCGCCGCTTCTGCCGGTGGGCCTCCCCGTGCCGTCCGAGATAGCGATCTCCTGGTCGTCGATCCGGCCGCCCGCGGCGCGGGCGATGTCGACCGCAGCCCTCATGGGCCAGTCCTGCGGCGTCTCAGCCGACTCGAACCCGATTATCAGCAGCGCGCGCGTGCCGTCCAGCCCCGCGCCCTCTCGCGCCAGGTCCGGGTCCAGCAGCCGAAGGTTGGCGGGCCACAGCTTGGCCTGGACTATCTGGCGCGTCGCATCGTAGCCGGCCTCCCACGATGGGAACTCTACACCGGCGGTCGCCCTGAAGACGGGCCGCTTCTGAATGCGCACCCACGACTCGGTTATGATGCCCAGGATGCCCTCGCTGCCTATCGCGAGCCGGTCGGGGCTGGGTCCGGCGCCGCTTCCCGGCAGCCGCCGCGACTCCCACCAGCCCGACGGCGTAAGCATACGCACCGACTCCACGAAGTCGTCTATGTGGGTGTGGTTGGTGGCGTAGTGGCCCCCTGACCGGGTGGCGATCCAGCCTCCCAGCGTGGAGCCGGTGAAGCTCTGCGGAAAGTGGCGCAGCGTGAAGCCGCTGGGCCGGAGCTGGTTTTCCAGGGCGGGCCCGAACACGCCGGCCTGGATGCGCGCCGCCCTGGACACGTCGTCGATCTCCAGCACCCTGTCGAACCGGCTCATGTCGATGGTAACGATGCCGTCGTAGCCCTCCGGGGGCGTGACCCCCTCGACCACTGACGACCCGCCGCCGTAGGGTATGGTGGCGTAGCCGCCGTTCGAGCACCACTCCAGGCAGGCCTCCAACTCGGCGTCGTTGGAGGGATAGGCCACCACGTCCGGCGGGTTCGGGAACTCGCCGAACACCGCGCGCTCCTTGTCAGCGCCGTAGGAGTGCGCGGCGCGCTCGTGGTTGTCGGCGAAGCAGAAGCCGGCGATGGATGAAGGAGGCGTAATCCGCGGCGGTCGCAGCCGCAGGTCGCCCGCTCTCGGAATCGGCGGGGGCGCGAGCGACACGCCCAGCTTCTCGGAAAGCCCTTTCGCGTACTCGGCGCGCAGCGCGTCGGTGGGCTCGTCGGCCTCCAGTCCCCAGGTCCAGATGCTGCGTCTCGGCAGTGTCGATGAGGCCACGTGCGTCCTCCTCTGCGCTCGTCGAGTGTGTGCGGGTGGGAGTGCATTGTAACACCCGCGGCAGGCCGGCAAACGCGAAGGGGCAGGCCCGTGGGCCTGCCCCTCCTGTAGCGTTATCAGCGCCGGGGCTGCGGTAAGCCCCATTCGCCTACTGCGTGTTGATGTTGGACGGGTTGCTCGCGCGCACCTTGGTGTGCCTCCGGAGTACCGGCGGCAGATCTATCCGCAGGAAGTCGGGGATGTTGTTGTCCCCGACCTTGCCGTTGGGCAGCGCCTCCTCCAGCAGGTGCTTGAGCTGCTCGTCGCGGTCATACGAGAGCTCGCCGCTTGCGAAGCCGGTGGCGATGATGGTGAGCTTGATCTCGTTCTCCATCTTGCTGTCGGTCACCATGCCGAAGATGATGTTGGCCTCGGGGTCCACCTTTCGCTGGATGACCTCGGCGGCCTCGTGCAGCTCCATCAGCTTCAGGTCGCTGCCGCCGGTTATGTTGAAGAGCACGCCGCGCGCGCCGTCGATCGACACGTCCAGCAGCGGGTTGGAGATGGCGCGCTGGGCGGCCTCGCGCGCTCTGTGCTCGCCGATGCCCCAGCCTATGGACATCCACGCGGGGCCGGCGTCCTGCATGATGGCCTGGATGTCGGCGAAGTCGAGGTTGATCTCTCCGGGCACGGTGACGAGCTCGGCAATGGACTGGACGCCCATGCGCAGCACGTCGTCGGCCAGCCTGAAGGCGTTCTCGGCGGTGATCTCTTCCTCGCAGATTACGCGAAGGCGCTCGTTGGGAATGGCCAGCAGGGTGTCGGTGTGCTGCTTGAGCCGGTTGATGCCGTCCTCGGCCACCTGCGAGCGGCGCAGGCCCTCGAAGTCGAACGGGCGCGTCACCACGCCGACGGTCAGCGCTCCGGTCTCTTTGGCGAGCTGCGCCGCGACCGGAGCCGCGCCCGTGCCGGTGCCGCCGCCCATGCCCGCCGCGATGAACACCATGTCGGCGTCGCACATAGCCTCGTACAGCTCTTCCCTGCTCTCCTCGGCCGAGCGCATGCCAAGGTCCGGGTTGCCGCCGACGCCCTTGCCGCCGGTGAGATGCTCTCCGACTCGTATCCTCATGGGCACGTCGCACCGCTCGAGCGCCTGATCGTCGGTGTTGACGACCATGTACTCCACGCCCGGTATACGCTCTCTGTACATCCTGGAGACGGCGTTCGAGCCACCCCCTCCTACGCCTACGACCTTGATCCGCGCCACCGAATCGGGGTGCGTGTTGCTGACCGCCATTATGTCCCTCCCTTTGTATTGCCCCTGGTTGCTGCTTTGTATCGTGGCATCCGTTCCAGATACCAAGCTTGAGATTGAGATGTTTCGTTAGTTCCTCAAAGCCCTGAACGGCCTGGTGAAGAAGGACCCTGCCCCGCTTTTGCCTTTGGCGCCGTTCGTTTTGCCGTTACCGTTGCCATTGCTGTTGGTGTTGGTGCCGTTGCCGTTGGTGTGAAGGGCGCTGCTGCTGCGAGCGCAGTTTCCGTTGCCGGCTTCGACCTGGTCTGCCGCCCAGAGCAGTATGCCCGCGCTGGTGGAGAACGACGGGGACCTCAAGCCGTCGGGCATGCCGACGTTGCCGTTCGGCGCGCCGATTCGTATGTTCGAACTGACCATCCTGCGCATGAGCTC
Organism: Dehalococcoidia bacterium; assembly: GCA_965203135.1. GTDB lineage: Bacteria > Chloroflexota > Dehalococcoidia > Lucifugimonadales > CATOSD01 > CATOSD01. The sequence continues at coordinate 995,406 of CBDBBO010000001.1, forward strand.
GAGCAGTCCGGGCAGAAGCGAAGCTCCGCCCGTAAGCACAATCCTCGCGTTGAAGGTGTTGCGAATGCCCGCGTCTATGAGCTTCATCTTGATGATCTCCGCAAGCTCCGCCGCGCGCTCACGCGTGAGCTGGCAGATGTCGTGCAGGTGAACCTTCCGCTCTCCGGCCGGGCCAAGCACCTGAATCGTGATCTCCTCGTGGGCCGAGGCGCCTCCGGGGTCGGTGTGGGCGTGTTCCAGCTTTACCTTCTCGGCCGTGGAGTACGAAGTGTCGTACATCAGCGCGATGTCGTTCGTGAAGTGGAAGCCGCCCACACCTATCGCTGTGGTGTAATGCGGCAATCCGTTGTTGAACACCACCATGTCGGTGGTGCCGCCGCCGATGTCGACCAGGGCGACTACTCCCTGCCGTTCGGCTGGATGCAGCACCGCCCGGCCGCTCGCCAGCGGCTCCAGCACCAGCCCATCCACCTCTATCTCCGCCTGGCGGACCGAGGCCATCAGCATGTCGACAAGTCCCTTGGCGCCCGAAATGACGTGCGTGGTCACGTCCATGCTATTGGTGTGCATGCCGACAGGACTGACGATGCCGGAGTTGCCGTCCAGCGTGTAGCTCGTAGAGAGCGCGTGGATGATAGTCCGGCCGGGGACCTCGGCGGCCTCGGCCACCTTCAGCGGCACGAGCGCCATGTCGTCGGTGGAGATGACGCCTTTCTGCCCCACCCAGTCCATCGTGTCCGTTCGATTGGCGAATTCGATGTGGGCGCCGGTGATCCCGACGTATGCCGACCTTATATCGACGCCGGCAGACTTCTGGGCGTCGGCCACCGCCACGCGTATCGCCCTGGCCGTCGCCTCTACGTCGTAGACTATGCCTTTCCTGAGCCCTTCGCACGGCACGACGCTATACGCCAAGACTTCTGGGTCTGCATAGCCGTCCTTGACTCCGACGACGACGCAAACCTTGGTTGTACCAACGTCGATCGCGGTTATCAGTCTTGGGTTTGCCATGTGTTCCTACCTCTATACCGGTGTACCGGGTCTATGCCGGGTTTTGGGTTGTATGGTTGCTCTGGCGTTATATCTTTTCGGCAACGCGCATTCGCGCGCTTCTGCTGCGGGGGTTGGCCTGTACCTCGTCAGACGACGGGCGGACCACCCTTCGGTTCACCAGCCGCAGACTGGCGGCGTGTTCGCAGACGCATTGCGGCATCGCCGGCAGGCACACGCAGTCGGCGGCCTCTCGGGCCAGGGTGCGCTTGACCAGCCGGTCCTCCAGCGAGTGATAGCTTATGACCGCAAGCCTGCCGTTCGTGCCCAGCACCTCGATCGCCTGCTCCAATCCTCGTTCCAGGTTCTCCAACTCCCCGTTCACGTGCATTCGCAGCGCCTGAAACGTGCGGGTGGCGGGATGGACGCCACCCCTGCGGGGCCTTCCGCTGGCCATCGCCACCACTCTCGCCAGTTCGGTGGTGGTCGAGATTGGCCTGTTGCGGACAATCGCTCCGGCTATTCGCCTCGCCGCCCGGTCCTCTCCCAGCTCGAATATGATGTCCGCGAGCGCGGCCTCGGTGTAGGTGTTGACTACCTCGTAAGCCGACTCCCCCGCACCGGGGTCGAAACGCATATCCAGCCGCGCCTCCCTCGAAAAGCTGAACCCTCTGCTCGATGTCTCCACCTGCCGCGACGAGAAGCCCAGGTCGAAGAGGACTCCGTCCGCGCACAGAAACCCGTGCTCCCGCGCCACCTCCGCGACGTCCGCGAAATTCGCCTTCGCCAGCGTCGCCCCAGGCCCGAAAGGGGCCAACTCGCGGCTCGCCGCCTCGATAGCTTCGGCGTCCAGATCCAGGCCCAGAACGCGCGGGCTCGGCTCAGCGGCGGCGGTGAGGATGGCTCGCGAGTGCCCGCCTTCCCCAACATTACAGTCGACGTACCTGCCTCCGGGCCGTACCCTGAGGGCGTTCACGACCTCCCGTTCCATTACCGGCGTATGAAATCGCCTCGATACCATACCGCACCACGGGGCCGATCCCGCCTTGCTGTTCCGGTCTGTACCGATGCCGCGCTTCCCTGCGAACAGGGCCTGCGGGCTGTGTCCAGACAATCGTGGTAAGATTGGGACTACCCGAATACACTCCGGCAGCTTGGGCAAGAGTGTCACAGACGAACGCAAGCGGTTGCAAGGCAAAATCGCCCTTGTTTTGTACGGAGTATATTACTCTGCATAGCCAAAATCTCAGGAGGCGGACAATCTTCAAGTACGCGATTCTCACCATCAGCGACGCGGGATCCAAGGGCGAACGCGGCGACACCAGCGGCGACACCATCGCCGAAATGATGGACGGCGACACGTTCGAGCTGGGCCTGCGCGACATCGTCCCGGACGAGCGCGACCAGATAGCGCAACGGCTGAGCGACTGGTGCGACTCGGAGGGGCTGGATCTGCTGCTCACCACGGGCGGCACTGGCCTGGGGCCGCGCGACGTAACGCCGGAGGCCACCCGCCAGGTGCTGGACGTGGAGGCCCCGGGCATCGCGGAGGCCATGCGCATGCAGACCCTGGTGAACACCCCGCTGGCCATGCTGAGCAGGTCCACCGCCGGCGTGCGCTCCGGCTGCCTCATCGTCAACTTGCCCGGAAGCCCCAAGGCGGTGCGCGAGTGCCTCGAAGTGGCGCTGCCCGCGCTGCCCCACGCCCTGGAGATGGTGAAGGGATGGCGGACGCACTAGCGGCCCCGGCGCGTTTTCACGTTCTCACCATCTTTCCCGCCATGTTCGCGAGCCCCTTCTCCGAGGGCATCATGGCGAGGGCCATCGCAAACGAGCTCGTCGAGGTGCGCCCACACGACATTCGCGACCACGCCCGCGACAACCATCGCACCGTGGACGACTACCCGTTCGGCGGCGGCCCGGGTATGCTGATGAAGGCCGCCCCGCTGTTCGACGCGGTGGAGGCGGCCCGCTCGTCCGCCCGCAACCCCGATTGCCCTGTCATCCTGCTCTCGCCCCAGGGCCGCCCGCTGACGCAGGCCGCGGTGGAGGAGCTGGCGCGAGTGCCCGAGATGGTGCTCGTCTGCGGACGCTACGAGGGGGTGGACGAGCGCGTCCGGGACCACCTCGTCACGGACGAAATCAGCATCGGAGACTACGTGCTCAGCGGCGGCGAGCTGGCCGCAATGGTGCTCATCGACGCTGTTTGCCGCCTGCTGCCCGGCGTCGTCGGCTCGATTGCGTCCACCGAAGACGACAGCTTCACCACCGGCCTCATCCAGCACCCGCAGTACACCCGGCCCGCCGAGTACAGGGGCTGGCGCGTGCCCGACACGCTGCTTTCGGGCAACCATGCCGAGATCGCGCGATGGCGCAGGCGCGAGTCCCTGCGCAAGACGCTCCGCCGCCGCCCCGACCTGCTGGAGACCGCCGAGCTGTCCGACGACGACGAGAAGTATCTGCGGGAGCTACGACAAAGCCAGACCTTCCATTAGTCCCGTCCCCCATCGAGGGGGACGGTTCCAAGTTATCCCTTCCCCCTCGATGGAGGACGGTTAGGATGGGGGTCAGTTAGGAGATAGAAGCATGAGAAACACAACCAGGCTGCGCCGGATGCTGAACGAGCCGGGCATAATCGTCGCGCCGGGCGCCTACGACTGCCTCACCGCCAAGATCATCGAGCGCGAGGGCTTCCCCGCCGTCTACATGACCGGCGCCGGCACCTCCGTCTCCAGGCTGGGCGTGCCCGACCTGGGCCTCGCCTCAGTGTCCGAGATGGTCGCCAACGCCGAGGCCATCGCCGACTCGGTGGACGTGCCCCTCATCGCCGACGCCGACACCGGCTACGGCGGCACGCTCAACGTGCGCCGCACCATACGCCAGTACGAGCGCGCGGGAGTGGCCGCCGTGCACATCGAAGACCAGGAGTCGCCCAAGCGCTGCGGTCACCTGGACGACAAGCGGGTGGTGTCCACCGAGGAGATGGTGCGCAGGCTCCGCGCCGCCGTGGACGCCCGCACCGACGACGACTTCGTCATCATCGCACGCACCGACGCCCTCGCCGTCACCGACTGGGACGACACGATGGCGCGCTGCGAGGCCTACCTGCAGGCGGGCGCCGACGTGCTGTTCGTGGAGGCGTTGCGCACAGCCGAGCAGGCCGCACAGGTCGTGCGCTCGTTCGATGTGCCGATGCTCTACAACTTCATCGAGACCGGCAAGTCGCCGCGGCTCTCCGCGCCCGAGTTGGAGGAGATGGGCTACAAGATAGTCATCTTCCCGGTCAGCGCATTCACCATGGTCGGCGAAATGGTGACCCGCCTCATGCGCGAACTGAAGGAGCGCGGCACCACCGAGCGCATGGTCGACAACATGGTCGAGCTCGAGGAGTGCTTCGACATGGTGGGACTGCACGACATGCTGTCGATAGACGCCGCCTACGCCCAGGACGCCGCCGCCACGCCGAGATAGCGCCTATCCGATAGGTCCCTTCCCCCTCGCAGGGGGAAGGTTAGGATGGGGGTGACGAACAGGTTGTCGGACAGGCCCTTAGCGCCCCCTGCGCGCCTCCGCGGCCCGTCCGCGCCCCAGCAGCACGCCGGCGAGCCGCGCCAGCGACGGCGCCGCCACCGGCCCCAGCGACAGCAGCAACGACCGGAACTCGCGGTTGCCAGCGGCCCGCAGTATCGTCTCGCTGTGCCAGTCGAACGAGAAGTGCCGCGAGCCGACCAGCTCGTCGCACATGCCGCCGCCCACCACGCGCGAGAGAAGCCGCTCGATCTGGCTGTCCGCGAGAGTGGAGTAGAGCAGCCGCGCCAGGTAGCCCACGCGCAGCTCCCTGCCCAGCAGCGCCTTCCAGGCCCGCTCATAGCCCGCCAGCCGCCGCGCCGAAAAGTCGCCCGCCTCGAACGCGCCCGCGGCCGCCTCGGCCGCCAGCTCGCCCGATAGCTGCGCGTAGTAGATTCCGCCGCCCGTGGTCGGCTTCACCTGCCCCGCGGCGTCTCCAACGACCAGCACCCTGTCCGCGAACGTCCTGGGCGGCGGCCTCAGCGGTATGCCCCAGCTTCTCACCCGTCCGGCGACGCGCCGTACCTTGCCATCTCGCGAGAGGCAGCGCAGAAAGTCGTCCATGTGCCCGTTCAGCCGCTGCTGCGACATCAACCCCGCCAGCGCGGTGGACTCGCCCGTTGGCACCAGCCATCCGAACGACCCCGGCGCGATGCTCCGTCCCAGGTACACCTCCGCATCCTCCACGCCGTCCGTCTCCACCTCCACCTGCGAGCCGATCATCAGGTCGCGCCGCCGCCCTCTGGGCAACCCGGCCATGTCCAGCAGCGGAGACCGGAAGCCGCTCGCTATCACCAGCATCCGGGCACGGAACCGGCCGTCTCCGGCCTCGCCGCCCGTAGTCACCTCGACACCGCCCGCACGCACCTCCAGGCCGGTCACGCGCGCGCCCAGCCGGTACTCCGCCCCCGCCTCCCTGGCGCGCCGCGCGATGCCGGCCACGTACGCGGCGCGGTCGATCACCGTCGCCTGCGGCTCGCCCCGCTCGATGCGGTAGCGGTGCCCCGCCGGCGACACCACCGTCGCAGCGTTCGCCCGGTGGTGCACCACCGAGTCGTCGGGCGGAAAGCGCCGCACGCAGTCCATGCCGATGATGCCGGTGCACAGCTTGTCGCCCACTGCCTGCCCTGAGCTTGCCGAAGGGTCGCGCCGCCAGTCCAGCACCGAGACGTGGCGGCCGATCTCCGCCAAACCGAGCGCAGTCTGATTGCCGGCGGGCCCAGCGCCCACCACTATCGCGTCAAACGATTCCATGCTCCTCCGTTAAGTCCCCTCTCCCTTGACGGGAGAGGGTCAGGGTGAGGGTGACGAAATCCCTTCCCCCTCGCAGGGGGAAGGTTAGGATGGGGGTGAAGCCGCTACTCCAATCCCAAACACTTGCGGCCCACAAATCGAGCCGCATAGAATTATGGTGCGCGGCGGGGCGGGCCGCAACCCTCGCACGGGCCGTCCACCGCCGCACATTCCCCCCGCGGAGGAGGTCCAGTTGACTGTTCGCAAGGCCGTCATTCCCGTCGCCGGCTTCGGCACGCGCTTTCTGCCCGCCACCCGTTCGGTGCCCAAGGTGCTCATCCCCGTGCTCGACCGACCTCCTCTGCACCTGGCCGTGGAGGAGGCCGCGCGCGCCGGCGTCGAACACGTCGTGCTGGTCGTATCCCCGGACCAGCAGTCCGTCGCCGACTACTTCACACCCAAGCCGGCGGTGGAGGAAGCCCTGGAGCGCCGCGGCAATCGCGCCCTGCTGGAGATGATGCGCGACATCGCCCGGATAGCCGACGTAAGCTGCGTGACCCAGCACGAGCCGCTCGGCCTGGGTCACGCCGTGTTGATGGCGCGAGAGGCCGTGGGCCACGAGCCGTTCTGCGTGCTGCTGCCCGACGACGTAATCTGGAGCGACGCGCCCACCATCGGGCGCATGGCCGAGCACCACAACTCACTGGGCGGTCCCGTTATCGCGGTGAAGCGCGTGCCGGACGAGGCCGTGCCTAGCCTGGGAATCGTGGACGCCCGGCACGTCTCCGGCGCGATTTCCCGAATCGCCGGCATGGTGGAGAAGCCGCGCCTGGAGGACGCGCCGTCCAACCTCGCCATCATAGGGCGGTACGTTCTGCCCCCGCGCATATTCGACACGCTGCACCGCGTCTCGCCCGGAGCCGGTGGGGAGATCCAGCTAACCGACGCCATCGCGGCGCTGCTGCCCACCCAGACCGCGCACGCCTACGAGTTTCCCGGCGTCCACTTCGACGTCGGCACCCCGCTCGGCCTGCTCAAGGCCTCCGCCTACGACGCGCTGCGCCGCCCGGACACCGCCGCCGACTTCCGGCGCTGGCTGTCCGAGACGCTCTAGCGCTCCATGCCGTCGCACCGCCGCGAGAAGCGCCCGTGAACTGGCGCGGCGACCCCAACCTCAGCCACATGAGCGACGACGACTACCTGCGTCAGCTCATCCAGCACCTCACCGACCTGGCGCACGCCAACCCGAACGACGCGCGCACGCTCTTTCTGCGCGGCAACGCCTACCTCGACCGCGGCGACTCCGAAAACGCTATCGCCGACTACTCCCGTGTGCTGGAGCTGACCCCCGACGACCCCGTGGCCCTCAACAACCGAGGCATCGCACTGCGCCAGAGCGGCGACCCCGACGCCGCCATCAGGGACTACGCCAGGGCAATCGAGCTCGATCCCGGCTACCGGGACGCCCACAACAACATGGGCATCGCCCTGTCGGACAAGGGGGAGTACGACCGCGCCATCGCCTGCTACACAGAGGCCATCCGCATCGACCCGGCCTACTGGTACGCCTACAACGACCGGGGCCTGGCGCTGTGGGCCGTCGGCAGGCGCGACGAGGCGCAGCGGGACTACGAGACGGTGAAGAGGCTGCTGGCGGGCTGACGGGCAATCCGATAAGTCCCTTCCCCCTCGCAGGGGGAAGGTTAGGATGGGGGTGACAACTTGGCCGTCGGATGCGCTCTAAGCGCGCCGCCCGCCGACCCGACAGCCGAATCCGATTCTCCGCCGGTTCGCGGCGACCCACCTGTATGCCCGGCTGCCCAGCGCGCCCATCCCCGGAAGCCACGCCACCGGCGCCAGAGGCATCATCAGCGGCATCCGTACCGTAAGGGCGCGGAAGGCGTAGTACCCCTCGAACAGCCGCCCGTCCTCCGAGCGCAGGTACGCCGCGCGGTCGAGGTCATCCCACGTAAGACCGTCGGGCGGCTCGGCCAGCGACTGGTACGTCTGCCATCGCACCCGGCCCGTCACGTCCAGAGCCGACAGGCAACGCCGCACAGCGCGGCAGAACCCGCAATCGCCGTCGTACAGCATCGTGACCATCGCCCACTCCGCGCGCCGACTTAAACCAAGAGTCCCTTCCCCCCGTGCGACCTCAAAATCAATGGTTACCGAACGAGAGTTGTGACCTCAAAATTACGGTTACCAGCGGTGTTCCAGTTTAGGGGGTCTCCACGCCTCCACGCCAGGCCTTGCAGCTTCTCGATCTCCGAGTCGATCTGACGACTCAGCCACAGCGGGTTGAGCGACGCGTACAGCTTCTCGAACACCACCCGCCGAGCACCCACAAGCGCCCCACTCCCGAGCATCCGCTTGTACGGCGTCATCCCCTCGTCGTGCATACGCACCACCCTATCACCCTGCCGACTCTTCCCAACGAGCCGGCGCACCGGCTGGAAGAAGTTCGCCTGCAGCCGCGCCAAAGAGTACACCTGCTGCATCTGCCTGAAGGCCGCGGACGAAGAGTACCGGCTGTGTCCGGTCAGCCGACGCACCACCGCGCCGTTCTTCTGCTCGACGTGCGCGCTGTCGTTCTTACGGTACGGCCTGCTCCTTGTGAACGTGATGCCGTTGTTCTCGCAGTAGGCGTACAGACCGCGGTTGATGAACTCAGAGCCGTTGTCCGAGTCCAGCCCCAGCAGAGGCACAGGCAACCTCCCCCGCATCCTGCGTATCGCCGCACCCACACGCTCCTGCGTCTTGCCCCACACAACGTCCATGTCCACCCATCCCGTAGCTACGTCCACCGCCGTCACGGTCCACAGGTAGAACCCCTCAGTGGTCGTCCCGCAGTGCGCCACCGTGTCCACCTCCACGAAGCCGGGCCGCGCGTCATCCCACTCCCAGTGGGTCCGCACCGGGATACGGTTCCGAAGCGAAGTCCCTGCCTTGGTCAGGCTGGTCACCCTCTTCCTCACCGGCGCCTGGTGCACGGCCAGCAACCGCTCGAGCGTCGCCGCGCTCGCCCGCCCGAGCCTGGTCTCGGTGGAACAGTCCAACTCCAGTTCGCCGAACTCAGCCAGCCGCGACGCCAGCTCCCCCACGAACGGGTGCAGCCTTCTGGCGCCTATCCCGCCCGCCGCCTCGTGCACCACCCGGACCGCCTCGGCCACCTCCGGACCGTACTCGACCGGTCTGCCCACGCGCCCTCCCTTACGTTCTCGCCTCCGACCCGACAGGGCTCGGGTCGCCGACTTCCTGTGATAGCCGGTCAGAGCTTCCACCTCGTCCAGTATCTTCCCCTTCTCCTTCTTATCCGCCTTCAGGTACCTCTCCATCTGCCATTTCAGGTACTCTCGGACGCTCTTTTGGTTCACGGTTACCTCCAGCTTTTGGGTAACCGTAATTTTGAGGTACATTCTCCACTTCGGTAACCATAATTTTGATGTCATGCGCCCCCTTGACACGTGTGATGCAGATTAGATTTGTGGAACTACCACACAAGAGGCAGGTTGATGTGGATAACCGAGTTTGATGGCCTTTTCTTGCGGTTTAGGCACCACCTTCGACTCAGCGCAGCCCTGGCACCGGCCAAATTGGCGGCTTTTGGTCCGAAAACCGCCCTAAACAGGCATATCGGACACTTTAATGTGCATCACGCGTTTGACGGGGGAAGGTTAGGATGGGGGTGTCGAATGGGACACAACCCGCCTTATCAAGGCCGAACAGTTATCCAGACAGCCACACCCTACAGCGACGCCTGCCTGCTGTGTATGCCCGTCGCGCCGCTGGGCCTCGCGGGGTTCACTTCCTCCGTCTGCGGCGTGCCGTTGCTCTCCACGGCTCGCACCTCGAAGGTGTGACGCCCCGCCTCGAACGGCCAGTCGTATCTCCAGATCACCCAGGTGGTGCCGGAGAGCGGCGACCTCAGCCGCGCCTCGTGCCAGGGGCCTTCGCCGTCGACGCGCACCTCCACCCGCGACACGCCGCGCGCGCCCGCGTGTGCGATGCCGCCGACCGGGACCAGCCGGGCTTCCCCCTCCTCGATGATCGAGTCGACCGCCACCGTGTCGACGACCGAAGTGGTGTGCATGCGCGCGATCTCGTCCCAGCCCCGCTCCACCCAGTAGCCGTCCCTCACCCCGCTCTCGCTCACCACCTCGATTCCGGTTATCCACTTGGGCTGCTTCATACCATAGCGGTCCGGGATCCAGATTCTCAGCGGAAAGCCGTGATCGAACGGGATGGGGCGTCCGTCCCAGGCGTACGCCAGCATGATACGGGGGTCCGACTCTATCAGGTCCAGCGCCACCGTCTCGTAGAAGCCGTCGCCGCTGGTGATGTCCAGGTAGCGCGCCTCCTCGGTCGGCTGCACGTCCCTGAGAATGTCCTGCAGGCTCACGCCCGTCCAGTAGGTCGTGCTTATCAGGTCGCCCCCGACGCTGTTGGATATGCAGGAGAGCGTGACGAACTCGCTCCGGGACTCGTAGTTGTTCATCAGGTCGTCGAGCGTGAACTCGGTCGGCGCGTTCACCATGCCCACGACCGGCAGCGTGTACGTGGCCCCGTCGATCAGCGTCGGCTCGGACCGGATGAACACCTTGTAGTGGTCTCTCACCTGCGTGTACTCGGGACGGGTTCCCAGCGCCGGCTTCACCGGGTCGTCCTCGTTGGGCAGCTCGATCATGGCCGCTGAGTCGGGCAGATTCCCCTTGGTCGCGGCCAGCTCCTCCTCCAGCCTGCTCTGGTCGCTCATCGACAGCACCCGCCCCAGCCCGACGCCGGCCACCGTCACCGCCGCCGTCGCCGCGCCAACTCGGATGAGGAACTGGCGCCGCCCGTACACAACTACCGAGCTATCGCCGTCCTCCGATTCGTAGACGGTCGAGGTCGCGAGCACCAGCCTGCGCGACATCCAGACGGAGGCGAACCCCCAGACGAGGAACAGCGCCAGCAGCCACACGAAGACCAGGATAAGGCTCGCCGACGACTGGGTGATGCTCACGGTCATCAGGGCCACTATCACGCCCGCGATCGCCCCGAAGAGCAGCCCCAGCTCCCGCCTAAGCTCCGGCCCGCGCCACTGGACTATGGCGTAGACCACCGCGGTCGCGACGACTCCGGCCACGAAGAACCCGCCGACGGCCATGATCTGCTCGGCGGTCTTGGCGAAGTCCTTCACGCTCAGGTTAACGAACATCAGGACCTCGATCATCGTGTCGATGCCGAACGTGACCAGAGGCCCCGGCAGCTCGCGCGCCACCAGGTCGAACGTGTCGAAAGGGGGGAACGACAGGTCCAGCCACCTGTCGCCCAGGTACATCAAGGCGACCATCGGCGCCGACAGCATGACGCCGGTCAAGACGGCAAGTCCGAGGCTGCGCACTCTCATCGAACAGGCTCCTGCATCAAGCTCAGAGATTCCACCTCTGTACCAGTGTAGCAGGTTGAGGTACTGTGACGCACTTGCGGAAAAGCGGCGAAATCCGACGCCAAAACCATTGACGCGAACGCCTGTGCTGATATACGCTGTTCTCCACGTCGCTCACTAGTCCGCCGCCGACGGGTGCGTGAGCGCTGGAAAACACACACAATCAGGAGGACCAGTACATGGGTAACCCGGTAGTCCATTTCGAGATAGGCGGCAAGGACGCCCAGAAGATGCGCGAGTTCTACGGCGAACTGTTCGACTGGGAGCTGGAGGTACACGACATGATGGGCGGCTACACCACGGCGGCCGTCGGCGAGGGCGGAATAGGCGGAGGCCTGGTGCAGTGCTCGCCTCCCATGCCGCCCAACTACACCGCGTTCTACGTTCAGGTCGACGACGTGCAGGCCGCGCTCGACAAGGCGGGATCCATGGGCGCCACCACGCTGCTGCCGCCCACACCCATCCCCGGCGTCGGCACCATGGGCATGTTCTCCGACCCGGACGGCAACGCCATAGGACTCTTCAAGGAAGAGTAACCCTAGCGCGGCTCCACGAACGCCAGGATGCTCGCCGGATTGTGCACCAGGATCTTCTCGATGGCCTCGTCGGTGTAGCCGCGAGCACGCATCCTGGGCACTATGCTGTGCAGGATGTAGAAGTAGCCGTGCCCCCCATAGCGCACCAGCCGCTGCTTCGCGCAGATGTCGTGTGCGACCACGATCTTGTCGCCGTACCCCAGCGAAATCACATACGCGATGTCGTCCATCTTGCGCGCGTCGCCCGGCATGTCGATGTTGGTGTTGGCGGAATAGAACGACTGCTCCGAGCCGAACAGGTCCCACTCCAGGTAGCAGCCGCTCTCGGCAATGCTCTTCAGCGTCTCGTGCAGAAACACCGTCCGGTCCAGGTGGCCCATGATGGTGCGGCTCAGGTCCGTTCCAACCTCGCTCAGCACCTCGATTATCTCCAGCGGCGCCGTCTCGTCCCGCCCGGGGTGGATGAGCAGCGGCGCGCCGGTGGCGAGCTGCGCGCGGCCCGACGCCCGCAGCACCTTCCGTTCGTTGTCCGTCAGCGGCCAGCTACAGCCCACCTCACCGATGATGCCGGAGCGTATCCCCGTGCCGTCCACGCCCTCCGTCACGTCCTCCACTATCTTCTCGAAGATGGAGTCCTCGGAGCGGTCGTCCATGTCCTCCGGATGCGCCGGCGCCACGTAGTGCGAGGCCCCCATGATGACGTTTATGCCTGTCGCCCTGGCAATGCGGGCCAGGCCCACCGGGTCCCGCGCTATGCCGATGCTGGTGGCGTCCACGATGGAGCCGCCGCCGAACTGCTTGTACAGATTCACCTCGTCGATGGCTGTCTCGACGTCGAAGAGCTGGCCGTTGTCCCAGTTGACCATGTTGTGGTGTCGAACGTAGCCCAGCATCTCCTGCGACATGGGCCGCCTGATGAAGGCCCTCCCGCTCGCCTCCGACGGCTCCTGTCGGAACCACGACAGGTTTATCAGCAGGTGCTCGTGCGTAAGCGTCGCGCCGAGCCGTTCCGGCGCCACCAGGCCGTCCACGGTCTGTACCATGCCAACGCTGTTGTGTTCCGACATTGGGGCCTCCTTCTGCGTGGTATCGCATCCTTCGCGGTGTCCGGTCGCGGCGCCGGGCTCCGCCCGCCGCGAAGGCCGCCGCCGCACGGCCCGCATTGTACACGAACACCGCGCGCGGCGTGGGGAAGAGGGTTCACTTGACGTCAGGGTCCAGACGCCAAAGGTAGGCAAGTACCGGAATGTCTAAGAACTGCGTGACCGAGCCTCACCTGGAAGCATTCCAACCGTGAATTCTGTGTCGAAATAGACCGGGAGGGCCTTTGACTTTCGGTTACTCGCCGCCGAATCATTTGACAATCTCCGCGCGCAAAGTCTAGTCTCTCCACTAATGCAACCTGGCGCAGAGAGAAGAGTAGGAGAACGTGAGGAAACCGGACAGGAGGGTCAACGTGGGAAGCACTGATCATGCCATTCTCCTCACACAAGTAGTCACCGAAGAAGATGGCCAGTACGTGTCGCACTGCCCAGAGTTGGGAACAGTTAGCTGCGGCTCAACGATAGACGAGGCTTTTGCCAACCTCGAAGAGGCTATCGAGGTCCACTTGAACGCCCTGGAGGAAGTCGAAGAGGAGTAGGCAGTCATACCCCGCGCCCCCAACTTGACCCCCTCCCGCGCCCGCAACTATAATCGCCCCCGTTGACTACCCCCCGCCGGCCCTTCCGCCGGCCCAGCTTCGTGGAGGTTTCGCGCGATGAGAATTGGCGCCGGGCTATCCGGCTCGCTCAAGGACGCCCCGGAGGCCGCCCGGCTCATAGAAGACCGCGGCTACGACTTCCTCACCACCGGAGAAAGCTCCCACAACCCCTTCCTGCCCATCACCCTCGCCGCGGAACACACCAGCCGCGTCGACCTCGTCACCTCCATCGCCCTCGCCTTCGCCCGCAGCCCCATGGACACCGCCTACATCGCCTGGGATCTCCAGCGACTGTCCGGCGGCAGGTTCGTGCTCGGACTCGGCAGCCAGGTCAGGGGCCACGTCATCAGGCGCTACAACATGGACTGGTCCGCCCCCGCGCGCCGGATGCGAGACTACGTGCTGGCCATGCGCGCCGTGTGGGACAACTGGCAGAACGGCGGCAGGCTCGACTTCAAGAGCGACCACTTCAACTTCAACCTCATGCCGCCCTTCTTCAACCCCGGCCCAATCGAGCACCCCAACGTCCGCGTCTACCTCGCCGCGGTCAACCCGCTCATGCTGCGCGTGGCCGGCGAGGTGTGCGACGGCGTGCTGCTCCATCCCTTCAACACCGCCAAGTACACCGAGGAGACCGTGCTCCCCAACCTCAAGCGCGGCGCCGAGTCGGCGGGACGCTCGCTCGCCGACGTGGAAGTGAGCGGCGGTATCCTGCTCGCTACCGGCGGGAACGACGAGGAGATCGAGGCGGGCAGGCAGGCCATGAAGGCCCGCATCGCCTTCTACGGCTCCACCCGCGTCTACGCCCCCGTGCTGAACGCCCACGGCTGGAACGACACCGCGCAGAAGCTCTACCGCATGTCCGTGGACGGCCAGTGGTCGGAGATGCCCGGCGAGATAACCGACGAGATGCTGGAGACCTTCGCCGTCACCGGCGACTACGACGAAATAGTGGACAAGATCAAGCAGCGCTTCGCCGGCTACGCCGACTCCACCACGTTCTCGATCCCCGTGCGCGCCCCCGGCGACGAGGAGCGTCTCCGCGCCATGGTCAACAGCCTGCGAGCAGCCTGATTCCCTTCCCCCTTGATGGGGGAAGAGCCTGCCCTGAGCCTGCCGAACGGGTCAGGATGGGGGTGAAGCGCCCCCTACAACTGCATCAGCCGTTCGAGCCTGCGCACCCCCCGGCACGAACCCACCACCGCCATGTTCAGCTTATCGGTCACCAGCACTTGGTTGCTCACGCGGTCCAGGTCGTCCACCGTCACGGCGTTCACCCGCTCCACCACGTCGTCCACGTCCAGGATTCGCCCCAGCAGCAGCTCCTGGTTGCCTATCCACCCCGCCACGGCGCGCGTGTCCTCCATGCGCAGCATCATGCGGCCGGAAATCAGCCGCTTGGCTCGCTCCAGCTCGTCCTCGGTCACGCTGTCCCGCATCCTCCCAACCTCCGCCAGTATCAGCTCCACCGCCTCGTAGATGCGTGAGGGGTCCACGCCCGCCGTCACGATGAACGCGCCGCAGTCCAGAAAGTGCGACACCCCGCTGTGCACGTCGTAGGCCAGTCCGCCCTTCTCACGCACCTCCACGAACAGCCGGCTGCTCATCCCCTCGCCCAGAATCACGCTCAGCACGTCCAGCGCGTACCTGTCCGGGTCCACGATGGACATACCGGGCAGGCCGATGCACAGGTGCGTCTGCTCGGTCTTGCGGTACTCCACCCGCAGTTGGGGCGCCTGCTGGGTGTGGGTGACTGGACTCCAGCCGCGCGCCTGTGCCGACGGCCAGTCCTCGCTCAGCTCCCCCACCTGGCGCACCACGTCCTCGTGGCGCACGTTGCCGGCCACGCTCACGACCACGTTGCCCGGCGTGTAGTACTCGCCCAGGTGCTCGAGCATCATCTCGCGCGTGATGTCTCCGATGGACTGCTTGGTGCCGCCGATTTCGCGCCCCATGGCGTGCTCCGGCCACAGCAGTTCGTCGATCAGCGAGTCCGCCCTGTAGGTCGGGTAGTCGTTGATCATGTTGAGCTCCTCGATCACCACCTGGCGCTCCTTCTCGATGCTCTCGCTCTCGAACAGCGAGTTGCGCAGGATGTCCATCAGCAGATCGAGGCTCTCTTCGAAGTGCGGCTGCGCCACCTTGCACCAGTAGACGGTCAGCTCGTGCTCGGTGCCGGCGTTTATCATGCCGCCCGTGCCCTCCACGGTCGAGCTTATCTCCACCGGCGTGGGACGGCGCTCCGTGCCCTTGAAGAGCATATGCTCGATGAAGTGGGATATCCCTGCCCGTTCGTCCGCCTCATAGCGCGAGCCGACGCCAACGTAGACGTTGACGCTGACCGAGCGGGTGAGGGGCATTTCGCACGTCGTAACGCGCAGGCCGTTGGGCAGGGTGGTCTTCTGAAAGGGGTTGGCGTAGGCGACGGATTGCTTATCCATGCCAAAATTGTAAACGCGCACTTTTCAGCGCGTCAATGCGGGACGGACGCGCGTTATGCCGCTCTTTGCCGGGCTCATCTGCCAGAGTCCCTTCCCCCTTGATGCGAGAAGAGCCTGCCCTGAGCCTGCCGAACGAGTCAGGATGGGCGCGAAGCCGTCCGCACCTGTACCCCCGCCCGCTCCTCCTGTATCTGAGCCACCGCGCCCGCCGCCAGCCGTCCCCAGCCCCGGTTCTGCCCCTCGATGTAGCGCTGCTGCACCAGGTTGCCCAGCTCCAGCGGCACCCGCAGCCGCCTGGCCATCTCCGTCGCCAGCCCCACGTCCTTAGCCGCCAGATCTAGCTGGAAGCCCGGCTCGAAGTTGCCCGCGAAAAGCCCGTTGGGCATTCCCCGCATCGAGCGCGTGTCCCCCGTGCTCCGCGATATTGCGTCGAACAGCGTCTCCGGCGGCGCCCCCGCCTTGACGCCCAGCGTGAACGCCTCGGACAGAAGCACGCCCAGGCTCAGCCCTATGAAGTTGTTGATGATCTTGCATATCGCGCCAGAGCCCTGCGGCCCGCAGTACATCGTCTGGTTTCCTATGATCGACAGCACAGACTCGTACTTGTCGTACACCTCCCTGTCGCCGCCCACCATGATGCACAGCGTCCCGTCCTCCGCGCCCACCGTGCCGCCGCTCACCGGCGCGTCCAGCACGCTCACGCCCCGCGCCTCAGCCTGTGCCGCGATGCGCGAGATGGTGTCCGGGTCCGTCGTGCTCAGATCGAACAGCGCGCTGCCAGGAGCCGCGCCGCTCAGGACGCCTCCCTCGCCTGCGCAGACCTCCTCCACGTCCTGCGGCCTGGGCAGCGACGTGAACACCACGCCGCACGCCTCGGCCACCGCGCGCGGGCTGTCCGCCCACTCCGCGCCCATCTCCAGCAGTTCCTCCGCCGCCTCCCTCCGTAAGTCGAACAGCGTCAGCTCGTGCCCGCCGTTCAGCAGATTGCGGGCCATGTGCCGGCCCATGAACCCCACGCCGATGAATCCTATACGCATGTCGTCTCCTGCTGTTTCTGCCGCGCGCCGAACCCGACTGGCGGCGCCGGATTGTCGCCGTCCTTGTGTGCTAACCAAAGTATGAGCGAATCTGTTATATAATGAAAGGGCGCATCTCAAGCGCCTTCGTCCCCGCCCGCCGCGCCTGCGCGCGCCGGCCGCCAGCACCCTACGCGAGTCTGACATGAACCCCACCAAGACCCTTGCTATCGGCCTGCTGTTGGCCGCGGTCGCCCTGTTCGCCGCGGTGTCGTGTGGCGAGAGCGAACCCGCTCCGACGGTCACCGTCGCCGGCACGGTCGCCCCCGCTCCGGACACCAACGGCGCCGCCCCGGCAACCCCGGCGGCCGCGATCACCGCGCCCACAGCCGTCCCACAGCCAACGGCGGCCCCGACGCCGCTGCCGACCATATCGCAGAGGGAGATTCACGAAGCCAAGCTGTTGCCTCCCACCACCTCCGCGCCGGGATTCCGCAACGTCACAAGCTGGATCAACACCGAGCCGTTTGAGCTCGAAGACCAGCGCGGCAAGGTGGTGCTCATAGACTTCTGGACCTACACCTGCATCAACTGCATTCGCACCCTGCCCTACATCAAGTCATGGCACGCCAAGTACGCCGACAGCGGTCTTGTCATCGTGGGCGTCCACGCGCCCGAGTTCGAGTTCGAGAAGGACCGCCAGAACGTCATAGACGCCATGGAGGAGTTCGGCCTCGAGTACGCCGTCTTCCAGGACAACGACTTCGGCACCTGGCGCAACTACAACAACCGCTACTGGCCCGCCAAGTACCTCATCGACAAGGACGGCTATATCCGCTACACCCACTTCGGCGAGGGCAAGTACCAGGAGACCGAAGACCTCATTCGCGTCCTGCTGGAGGACGCCGGCGCCGACCTGAGCGGCATATCCCCCGAGTCCGCGCCCGAACCCGTGCGCGACTCCGCCGCCAACGTGGCCGACCCGTCCATGCTCCAGACCCGCGAGCTGTACGCCGGCTTCCAGCGCAACTTCGGCGCAATCCAGTCGCAGGCCATTCCTCCATACATCCTGCACCCCGAATACTACGAAAAGGTCGATGCCGAGGTGCTCTACACCGACCCCGGCGACCACCGTAACCAGTTCCTGTACCTGCACGGGCTCTGGCGCAACGAGGCCGAGCGAATCGTACACGCGCGCAAGACCGAGGGCTACGAAGACTACGTGGCCCTCAAGTTTTACGGCACCAGCGTAAACGTGGTGATGGGCCTGGAGTCGGACGAGCCTTACACCGTGAGGGTCACGCTGGACGACCAGCCGCTGACGGCTGACCAGGCCGGAGTCGACGTGATGTTCGGCGCCGAAGGCGACACCTACGTGCTGGTCGAAGAGTCTCGCATGTACAACCTGATCAACCTTCCCGAGTACGGCGGCAGCGAGCTGAAACTCAGTTCCGAGTCCGACGAGTTCTCGGTGTTCGCGTTCACTTTCGGCGCCTACGAGGGCGGCGAGCCACAGCCACAGTCGTAGCCACGTGGCCCTACCTCGATGAAGGCTAAGCTGCTGTTTGCCATGGCCCTGGTGCTGCTGGCCGCCGCCGGCTGCTCCGGCGCGTCCGAGCCAGAAGCCGCCGAACCGCCCGAACAGGCGCAGGCCGTCACCGGCCCACCCAAGGAAGCGCCGCTCATTAAGGGGCCCGTATCCGAATCCGGCCTGCAGATAATCTTCGGCACCCCAGACCTCGGCGTCGGCCCCAACCGCATCGGCTTCGTTCTCACCTCGCCGGACGGCATAGTCACCTCGCCCGCCGTCCGCGTGGCCTCGGAGTACCTCCCGGAGGGCGGCGGCCCCGCCGAGCACGGGCAGACCGCGCTGGCCGTCTTCCGGCCCTGGCCCTACGGCACCCGCGGGCTGTACACCACCAACCTCGAATTCCCCGCCGCCGGCGATTGGGCGCTGCGCGTGAGCGTGCTCGACCTCGCGGCCGGCGGCGAGGGCGACACCGCCGAGCTATTCTTCCCGGTTGCGGAGACGGCCCACGCGCCCGCCACCGGACAGCCCGCCGTGGCGAGCGACAGCAAGACCCTCGCCGACGTGCCCGGCTTCGAGCAGATCACGACCGGCTCGCTCCACGACGGCGACCTCTACCAGCTCTCCATCGCCGACGCCGTGGAGAGCGGCCTCCCCGCGGTGATCGTGTTCGCCAGCCCCGCCTTCTGCACCAACGCAGTCTGCGGCCCCCAGGTGGACGTGCTGAAAGAGCTAAAGGACAAGTACCGGGGCCAGGCCAACTTCATCCACGTGGACTACTTCGACAACCCGGACGAGATTCAGGGCGACCTCGACAGGGCTATCGTGTCCCCCACAGTGCTGGAGTGGAACCTGCCCAGCACCGAGTGGTCCTTCGTGCTCGACGAGGAGGGCGTGGTCGCCGCGCGGTTCGAGGCGTTCGCGACGCTCGAGGAGCTGGAGGAAGCGCTCCTCGACGTGCTATGACACCTCCAACAATAGTCCCCTCTCCCTTGAGGGAGAGGGTTAGGGTGAGGGTGACTTGGCCGCCACGATCTTCGAGCGTGTCGTAACAAGCCTCAGGCGCGTCGTATGGTCGATTAACGACGTCCTGCCGCCGTACCGCACCGTAGAGGGCTACCTGGAGACCAAAGCGAGAGGCATGGAATCAGGCAGGCACTTCATCTGGGTCGCTTCGACCAGGATAGAGGTCGACGCCGAGACGTTCGATCTGCTCATAGTCGGCGAGAACATGCGCGTCATGTGCACCAAGAGCTACCGCGCCATCAACATCGACCGGCTCATACCCGGCAGCGGCCCCGGCTAGAGCGCCTCCGCCAGCACCTCCGCCAGGTGCAGCGCCCGCCGCCCCGTCCCCTGCTCGATCTGCTGCCGGCACGACACCCCCTCCGCCACCACTCCCACTCCCTCATCGTGCGACCGGATAGCCGGAAACAGCGTCTGCTCCCCGATCTGCATCGAAATGTCGTAGTGCTCCTTCTCGAAGCCGAACGACCCCGCCATGCCGCAGCACCCGGACGGTATCTCCGCCGCGTCGCAGCCGGGTAGCGCGTTCAGCACCCTCATCGCCGCCTGCGTCCCCACCAGCGCCTTCTGGTGGCAGTGGCCGTGCAGCAACACGCGCTCCGGCGGCCTCGAGAACTCCAGCGTCGCGCCCTCCTCCTCTATGGCGTGCAGCACGAACTCCTCCAGCAGCATCGTGCTCTCGCTCACGCTGCGCGCGTCCTCCGTCCCCAGCAGGTCCACGTAGTCGTCCCGGAAGCTCAGTATGCAGCTCGGCTCGATCCCCACCAGCTTGGCCCCGCGCCGCACGTGCGGCAGCACCGAGCGCACGTTCGCCGCCGCGCTGCGCTTGGCCTTGTCCATCATCCCCTTGGAAAGCATCGGCCTGCCGCAGCAGCGCACCCGAGGCACGATCACCTCGTAGCCCAGCGCCTCCAGCACCTTCACGGCGGCCATCCCCAGGTTGGGATGATTGTAGTTCGTGAACGTGTCCGGATAGAGCACCACCTGGCCCCGCGCCGCATCGGCCCGCAGCCGCTCCGGCCTCGTCTTGAACCACTGCGTGAACGTCTGCGCCGCGAAATCGGGCAGCGTGCGCCTGCGGTCTATGCCAACGTAGTCGTTCAGCATATTGCGCACGAATCCGAGCCTCAGCGGCAGGTTCGACAGCGGCGCGAACATCGACCCCAGCGCGCTCCAGCGCGCCACGTCGCCGAAGATCCTGTCCCGCAGCGAGTGTCCGTTCGCCTCGTGGTACTTGCCCAGGAACTCGTACTTCAGCTTGGCCATGTCCACGTTGGACGGACACTCCGCCTTGCAGCCCTTGCACTCCAGGCACAGCGCCATCACCTCGTGCATCCGCTCGCCCGTCATCGCCTCCGCCGGCAGCGCCCCCGACATCGCGGCCCGCAACGCGTTCGCCCTGCCGCGCGTCGAGTGCTCCTCGTCCCGCGTGACCATGTACGACGGGCACATCGTGCCGCCGAGCACCTTGCGGCACGCGCCCTGCCCGTTGCACATCTCGATCGCGTGGGCGAAGCTGCCCTCCACCGAGTAGTGGAACCCCGTCGCCGGCGTCAGCGCCCTGTACGCCGGGCCGATTCGCAGGCTGTCCGTCATGGGCGGCGAGTCCACGACCTTGCCCGGGTTCATTATGCCCTTGGGGTCGAACGCCGCCTTAACCTGGCGGAATGCGTCGTAGAGCGTGCTGCCGAACATCTTCTCGTTGAAGCCGCTCCGCACCAGCCCGTCGCCGTGCTCGCCGCTCATCGAGCCGCCGTACTCCAGCACCAGGTCGCTTATCTCCTCCGCGATAGACACCATCCGGTCCACGCCGTCCTGCCGTTTCAGGTCGATCAGCGGCCGGATGTGCAGGCAGCCCACGCTCGCGTGGCCGTAGTAGCCCGCGGTCGTGCCGTGCTCCTTCACTATCTCGTCGAACCGTCGCACGAACTCCGGCAGCACCTCAGGCGCCACCGCCGTGTCCTCCACGAACGGCAGCGGCTTGGCGCTGCCCGGCGTGTTCATCATCAGCCCAAGCCCCGCCTTGCGCACGTCCCACACCTTCGTCTGCTCCGCCGGCGTCATCAACCGCCGCATGGCGTAGCCCATCCCGCCGCGCCTCATGCGCGCCTCCAGCAGGTCGAGCTTGGCCGTCACCTCCGGCTCGGTGTCCCCCACGAACTCGACCACCAGTATCGACTCCGGGTCGCCCTCGATGAAGTCCGTCAGCCGCGAGTAGACCAGGTTGTTGCGCGCCTGCCGCAGGATCATGCTGCCGATGTGCTCCACCGCCGCCGGCTCCAACTCCATCGTGGCGACCGTGGCCTCCATCGATTCGATCAGGTCGTTGAAGTGAAGCACGCCCAGCGCCCTGACCTTGGGACGCGGCACTATCTTGACCTTCGCCTCCGCTATGGTGACCAGCGTGCCCTCCGACCCGACCGCGAACCGCGCCATGTTGAACGCGCTCCCCCCGACGAACTCGTCCAGGTTGTAACCCGACACCCTCCGCTGTATCTTGGGATAGCGCGACAGTATCTCGTCGCGATGCGCCTCGCCGACGGCGAACAGCTTGCGGTAGATGTCGCCCTCCAGCCCCTCGCCGCGCATCTTCGCCTCGAGCTGGGCGCCGTCCAGCGCGCCGAAGTGCGCACGATCCCCGTTGGACAGGATCACGTCCATCTCCAGCACGTTGTCCACCGTCTTGCCCCACAGCGGAGAGTGCGCGCCGCAGGAGTTGTTGCCCAGCGCGCCGCCCACGTTGCCGCGGCTGCTGGTGCTCGGGTCGGGCGTGAACAGCATGTTATAGGGCGTGAGGTGGTGGTTCAGCTCGTCCAGGATGATGCCCGGCTGCGTCCGTGCCCAGCCCTCCTCCGCGTTCACCTCCACCACGTTCCGCATGTACTTGGAGAAGTCCATGATCACGGACTGCCCCACCGTCTGCCCCGCCAGGCTCGTGCCTCCGCCCCTCGGCAGCACCGACACGCCATGACGGTTGGCGGCCTCCACCACCGCGATCACGTCCTCCGCGTTGCGGGGCAGCACCACGCCCACCGGCTCTATCTGGTAGATGCTCGCGTCCGTGGCGTACAGCAGGCGCGTCATCTTGTCGAAGCGCACCTCGCCGTCGACCACGCGCCGCAGCTCCTCTGCCAGCGCCTGCGTATCGGAATCAATCTGAGCAACCATGGCACAACCTTTGCGTCCAGACTAAGGTGTCCCTTCCCCCTCGCAGGGGGAAGGCTAGGATGGGGGTGGGGGCCTGCGGGCCATCTGTCCGCAACTTACCAGATACGCCATACCATGACAATTGGATTGCGGACGCGCAGTTCTCGCTGTAGCCCGCCGCCAAGTCCCTTCCCCCTCGCAGGGGGAAGGTTAGGATGGGGGTGCCGCCCCCACCGTCACAGCACCACCGCCCGTCGCCGCAGCGGCTGCCCCCTCCGATACGTCGCCACCCGCCACACCCACTCCATCGGCCCGTACACGAACCGGCCCAGCCAGACCTGCGACCACCACAGTTGCAGACCCCACACCGCGAACACGAACAACAGCACCGCGCTCCGGTTCACGTAATCAGCGTCGCCAAGCAGCGTCGTCAGCACCAGCACGCCCAGCGCCGTCTGCGCCAGGTAGTTCGTCAGCGCCATCCTGCCCACGTTGCGAAGCCACCGCTTCAGCCGGCTGTCCGCCCGGTTGCTCCACAGGATGATGATGCTCATGTACGCCAACGAGGCCGGAATCGTGCCCAGCGTGTTCGGAATCTGGCCCACGAACGCGATCTCGCGGGAGTAGTCGCTCGCCGCCGTCACCACCACTCCCACGACGGCGAGCGGCAGTCCGATTCCAAGGCCGATCATAGCCGTAAGCCGGTACGTCCTCGGCGACAGGCCGCCGTTCATGAACCCCGCGCGATAAAGGCCCGCGCCGACGAGGATCAGCCCCAGGGCGCGCAGGAAGTAGCCCAGCAGCACCGGCACGCCGATGGTCTCCTCGGTCGCGAACTCGCCCGGCGTCCACAGCCCCGCGAGCGACACGTCGGTGGTGTTGGCCATGTACTGCGCGATCAGCGCGCACCCGACGGACAGCGCGAACGCCACCACCCCGACGGCGACGAGCGCCCGGTTCGGCAGCTTTCGCATCGCCACCAGGAACACGGACGCCACCGCGTACGCGACCAACACGTCACCTGCCCAGACAAGCGTGTGCACGATGCCGATGAGCAGCAGCAGCGCGTTGCGCCACAGGTTCAGCATCACCGCGCGCCTGCCCCTTGCGCTGGCGCGGTCGATGAACAGGATCATCCCCGCGCCGAACAGCAGCGAGAACAGCCCCATGAACTTCTGGTCGACCAACACCTCGCCCGCGATTCCGACGGCCCAGTCCAGCCACGTCTCCGAGCCGCCCGCCGACAGGTTCAGATACGGCGCGGTCCCGAACCTGAACGACACCGCGTTCATCAGCAGAATGCCCAGCACCGCCACTCCACGTATCAGGTCGAGGCTGACAATCCGCTCCGACTCCCCCACCGGCCCCGATTCGGTTACCCGCGTCTGTTCCGCCACTGGGATGCACTCCTGGCCTAAGATACCTCGCCGACGAAGAAACCGCTTGCGCAATGCGCCGAGTCCCCCAACCGACGACCCGCCCCATAAGCACAGGCACGAGCGCCTCGTCCCGTGCCACTCCTAGCTCCAGACCCCCGTCATTCCGAGCGCAGCGCAGCGGAGCCGAGGAATCTAAAGCCCCCGCCTGCCCCACGCTAGAACCCCCGGAACCACTCAGCGTCCACCGTCACATCCTCGACGACCCTCTCAGTAACCGTGACCCCCAAGCGAAGCTCCTTCACCTTTTCGGCGAGCCTGACTCCATCGACCAGATCAATGGGAGGCGCGCCGGCTCTCGTCGCCTCCCGTATGGCGTCGGTGGTGAAGCGGCCGGTGGTGATAATCAAACCTCTGTCACCCCGTCCCTGCATGGCACCCCTGAAGTCTCTGACCGCGCCCGACGTTACATTGCCGGAGTATTTCTTGCATTGGAAGTAGACCGGAAACCCAATCATCCCCCCGGCCAACTTGATCACTCCCTGACCGTCTATGCCACCATCTCCCGATCTGCCCGTGACGGCAACGCTCTCAAATCCGGATTCCCGGAGTAGTCTTCCGCAAAACCGCTCGAAGGCGCCAGGATCCATCTCGGTCAACACCCTCAGAAGTTCTTCCTGCCATTCGTCGTCATCTGTCTCATTATCAATGGCCGCCGGTTCATCAGTTTGCTCTTCTTGAGTGCTCTGATTTCGCTGGGGCGACATCTGTTGCACTCGTTTGGCAAGTTCCCGCCCGTCTATCTCACTTTCCCCACGCCCCTTCTGCGTGAGAGACCAGACTCCAAGCTGGGAATTGTTAATCAGGCCGTCTTTCTTGAGGTAGGTCTTTGCCCATCCAATTCGATAGCCCACAGCCGTTTGAGGACCGCCCTGGTGAAGCAGTTCCGTTACTACTGGAGGAAGTTCCATTTCATCAATCACGGCCTGAAGGAGTTCGGAGTTGGTTGCGCTTTCACCACGTTTTCGCAAGCAGTCTAAGACTGGATTCATGAATTCGATGTAAGTCGGTACCCTGGGTTCGGCATTGTGGTCTACCAAGATCGCCCTCCAACCTGTTGATGGGCCAACACGCGGCTTCATGGTGCCCCGCGTTGTCATGCCACGCAAATCCTAACAAGCGACAATCCGCCCCGCAACAGCAAACCGCCCACATCGCCCCCCTCCCCTAACTCACGAACGCATCCAGGATCCCCTTCCTCGCCGCAACACCCTCCCGCGTCCTCGTTATCAGGCCCATCTCGCTCAGCGCGTTCAGGTCGCGAGTGATCGTCTTGTCCGTCTTCCCCGCATAGGCCGCGGCCAGCCTCGGCGTGAGCAGACGGAGGTCGCGCCGCGGCGCCAGTTCGTCGCGCTCCGACAGATCCAGTACCAGGTGCCTGCGCCTCACATCTGTTGGGCTTGAGCGGTCTCGGAACCTCATGTGAACGTAGTTGGTCCACATGTCCTCTCGCATCTGCCGCTTTATCGCGTCGACCTGCTCCGTCAGGCCGTCCACGAACCCCTGCAGGGCGTACACCAGAAACTCCATCACCCCGTTGGGCGCCCTGCTGGATGCGTCCAGCCTGCGATAGTACTCCCTACGCGTATCGTTGTAGTGGTTGCTCAGCAGGTGCGTGGCGGGATTCGGCACGCCCGCGCCAAGCAGTATCTGGTATTCCACGAGACGGGCCACCCTGCCGTTGCCGTCGCCGAAAGGGTGAATCCATGCAAGGTACAGATGAGCCACCAGCGCCTTCACGACGGGAAGCGCCAGCTTTGAGTGTCCCAGTTGGAGGTCCATGCCCTCGAGCCAATCGCACAGGCGGCCCAGCAGATACTCGCAATGCCTTGCGGGAGCACCTCTGTAGCGCGCGACCCCGACTTCGTGCGTGCGCACCTCGCCCGCCACGACGCCCTCGTCCAGCTCAAGCCCATCCAGCACCACGGCGTTGAGATACTTGACCCTCTCCGCATCCAGCGTCGGAAGTGTATCGACGTCGAGCATCTCGTTGAATCCGCGCAGAATGTTCTTAACCTCTATACCGAGGTACTCCTTGGATGGCGGCAACCGGAGCTCGCCTCGCGCCAGCAAGGCGACCTGCTCCTGTGTCAAAGTGTTGCCCTCTATGGCCGTCGTTGCCTGTGCGCCCTTCTCCAGCGAGACGAGATTCAACTCCTCGGCGGTCTCAGGCATGAGCGGGATGCCGGAGATGACCTCACACTTCGAACAGGCGTCTCCTAACAGGGTCCAGAACCTCGTCGGGGCCTTGGTGAGGTCCAGCTCGAAGGTTATCCACGGGTGAGTCTCCAAATAGGACACAATGCCCCTCGTCACAGAATACGCCCTAACCGCGGCGTCTCTTCATTTTACAGCCCGTTTTGTCCCTTGCAAATGTCCGCTACCGACCGGAAGCGGACGCGCCCAATCATTGACAGCGCGCGCCCACGCTGGCTATGATGAAACGTGCGCGGCGCGCCCCCGCGACACCGCCGGGCGCGCCCGACGAGACGCCCCAAAACCGGGCGCGAACACGAACCACGACAACCAGGCCGGGAGGCGCACACATGGCCGAATACACCAAGGACGAGGCCCTCGACTGGGCGCGCGAAAACCTCCGCGGACAGTGGACCACCCTCATGACGCCCTTCACCCCGGACGACGAGCTGGACGAGGACGGCCTGCGCGCCAACATCCGCCACATCCGCGAGCTCGGCACCCAGGGCGGCGGCTGCACCTGGGGCATGGGCGAGTTCTGGAGCCTGACTCGCGAGGAGCGCCAGCGCGTCTACGACGTCGTTGCCGACGAGGCCGGCGGCGACTGGCCCATCGGCGCCCACGTCACCCACACCTCCTACAAGAGTATGCTCGCCCTCGCCGACCACGCCGAGCAGGTCGGCTTCGACCTGCTCATCGCCGCCGCGCCATACATGGTGACCAAGACCGAGGATCAGGTCGTCGACTACATCAAGCTGCTCGCCGACCACACCCCGCTCGCCATCATGTTCTACAACTCCCCTCAGTTCGGCATCGTGATGAGCGCCGAGGGACTGGACCGCATCTGCCAACTGCCCAACGTGGTGGGCGTCAAGGAGGCCAGCTTCAACCAGGAGCTCTCCATAGAGACCCACATCCGCATCGGCCGCGACGCCATCATCAGCACCCCAGACGAGTGGATACTCCGCAAGGGCAAGGAGCTCGGCTTCGAACAGCAGGTCATGTTCGCCAACACCTCCGACTGGCGCTTCGACCGCCCCGGACGCAACTACTACGTCCAGTTCATCGACCGCGCCATGCGCGGCGACCTGGACCTCGACTTCTACGACGAGCACATCGCGCCCGTCAAGCAGATTTCCGACAAGTGGTGGGGCCGCACCGTCCAGAAGTTCGGCGGCGCCCTGCCCGTCCCACTGTGCAAGTACTGGGGCGAGCTGATGGGCATGGCCGGCGGACACGTCCGAGCGCCCCACGGCAACCTCACCGACGAGGAGAAAGAAGAACTCAAGGGCGACCTCGAAGGCTTCATCTAAGAGCCTGTCCGATAAGTCCCTTCCCCCTCGCAGGGGGAAGAGCCTGCCCTGAGCTTGCCGAACGGGTCAGGATGGGGGTGACGCCCTCCATGGGAGAAACAGATGATACTGATGGTTAGCGTCCAGAACCTTCCCGAGGCCCTCCAGGCCGTCAAGGGCGGAGCGGACATCGTAGACGTGAAGAACCTCCAGGAGGCCCTGGTAGGCTCGGCCCACCCGCACGTGGTCAAGCAGGTCCGGGACGCCGTGCCCATGGCCAACCACGCCAGCGTCACCCTCGGCGTCGTCCCCAACCAGGTCGGCACCGTCGCCATGGCCGTCTACACCGCAGGCGTCCTCGACGCCACCTCCGTCAAGGTCGGCTTCATGAACACCGAGTACGACGCCGCCGTGGAAACCCTGCTCGCCTCCCGCGAGGCGCTCGAAGGCTTCGACACCAAGCTCATCGGCTCCCTGTTCGCCGACAACCCCCTCTACGACGGCCTCGACGCCCACCACATGCCCCAGCTAGCCGAAGACGGCAAATGCGACGGCTGGCTCATCGACACCCTCACCAAGGACGGCCGCAACCTGTTCGACTTCATCGCCGAGCCCGAGCTGCGCGCCATGGTGTTCGAAAGCAAGCAGCAGGGCATGAGCACCGCCCTCTCTGGCCACCTGCGCCTCGACGACCTCGACGAGCTCTCCCGCATCAACCCCGACATCGTCGGCGTCCGCGGCGCCGTCTGCGCCAAGGGCGAGCGCACCTCCGGCGTCTACTGGGAAGCCGTCGCCGAGTTCAAGCGCCAGCTCGACCTCCGCCAGACCGGCGAGATCGACGTGTTCTCCGCCGTCCCGGCAGCCGCTTCCAACGGCGACGGCGCGAACGGCGTCTCCGAGAACGGCTGGGTGATCATCGACGGCACCGGCAAGACCTGCGCCGGCATCATCGCCGCCCTCTCCGAGCACATGGCCCGCGACGGCAGTTCGTTCGTCGAAGTCATAATCCCCGGCGTCCTCAACACGTTCGACGTCATCGAGTGGGCCGAGAACGAAAAGCACAGCATCATCACCCAGCGCAAGGACCCCAGCGGCGCGATGAGGATGCTCATCCAGCCGTAGCATGGAGTATTGATTGGATATCGATGGCGCCGCTACCGCCGAATTCATCGCGAACATAACAGCGATATTGCGGGACATTTTGCTCTTCGCCCTGCTGCTGGTGCTGCTGGTGGGCGCGCTGATAGTCGTCAAAAAGCTGTCCGCGCTTATCAACGAGGCCCAGAAGGTCGTGACAAACACCAGAGAAATGATCGAGACGCTCACCGAGAACGTCGTCGAGCCTGCCGCGTCCAACTCCGGCATGGCCTACGGCGCGGGCAAAGTGGGCGCATTCTTACTCGGCTTGAGAAAGAACAAGCGGAGGAAGGGAGACGAAGATAATGGCAAGTAACGATAGCGGCGGGTCGTTCATCCTGGGCTTTCTGATTGGCGGCATAGTAGGCGCCGCCGTCGGCCTGCTCATTGCTCCCCGCTCCGGGCAGGACACCCGCGCGGAGCTAGCCGGACGCAGTGAGGCCTGGCGCAACCGCGCCGAGGAAATGGCGGCCAACCTGCGCGAAAGGGCCGCGCCGGCGGTCGATAACGCACGCGAACGCATCGCCCCTGCGGTAGACACCGCCCGCGAGCGCATCGACCCGGCCGTCGAAGCCGCACGCGAGCGCATAACCCCCGCAGTGGACGCCGCGCGCGAGAGGGTCACCCCCATCGTCGAGCAGGTCAACACCCGGCTGGGACGCGCGCAGACCCCGGAAGACGGCGCTGCCGACGCCCCCCCGGAGGGCTCCTCCAAGAACGGCGGCCTCGACCAGACCTCCGACGAGCGCGCCTAGCCCGCCAGCCAATACCAAGAGCCTATCCGATAAGTCCCTTCCCCCTTGACGGGGGAAGGTTAGGATGGGGGTGACGAACAGGTTGTTGGGAGGACGCCATGACCAAGCGGCTGGCATACCTCGGACCGGCGGGGTCCTACGCGGAACAGGCGGCGGTCGACTACGACCCCACCGCCCGCCTCGTGCCCTTCGTGTCCATCCCCGCCGTCGCCTCAGCCGTGAGGTCCGGGCTGGCCGACGAGGGCGTGGTCCCGATCGAAAACTCCCTCGAGGGCTCGGTCACCTTCACCCTGGACCTGCTCATCGGCGAGACCGACCTGTCCGTCCGCAACGAACTGGTAATTCCCATCGACCATTGCCTCGTGGTTGTCGAGGGCACCGACATGGAGCACATCCGCGCGGTCTACTCCCACCCCCAGGCGCTGGCCCAGTGCCGCTCGTTCCTCGACAGGTGTTTCCCCGCCGCCGAGCAGATGGCCTCCCTCAGCACCTCCGCCGCCGTCGAGCAGATGCGCGAAAGCGACGTCCCCGCCGCCGCCATCGCCAACCGCAGGGCCGCCCAACTCTACGACGCGCAGATCATAGCCACCGGTATCCAGGACAGACCCAACAACCAGACCAGGTTCGTCATCCTGGCGCCGTCCGACCACGCGCCCACAGGCCACGACAAGACGTCGATATGCTTCTCGTTCGCGGAGGACTCGCCGGGCATGATGTACTCGGTGCTCTACGAGATAGCCCGGCGGCAGATAAACATGACAAAGATAGAGTCGCGGCCCACCGGCGAGACCCTGGGACGCTACATCTTCCTGATCGACATCGAGGGACACAGGGAGGACGACATCGTACGGGACGCCCTCGACGCGATACGGTCGCAGGTGTCCATGTTCAGGATCTTCGGCTCCTACCCCACCACCCCGCCCGCCTAGCCCTGCGAGTCCCTTCCCCGCCCCCCAAATCGGACCGCCCCACCTTCCCGCGCATTGACAAAGAGCCGCCCAGTCTCCACATCGCCATCATAGTAGGAGGCATGAGCCGCGCGGCCTATGCCTTTCTTGTTGATTCGCAAATTGCCGCTGGAGTAGAATGTGGCCTCTAGAGAAATGCCTTTTGATAGTAGGTGAAGAGATGACGACGCCAACACGCCGGCCCCGCGAGGAGACTGCCCGCCTTGGCAAGGAGATCTACGAGAGGGACATTCGGCCCTTGGTCGAAGATGCCCACCACGGGGAGATCGTCGCCATCGACGTGGACAGCGGAGACTACGCCATCGGCGACATGGTGGTTACCGCCGCGAAGCGTCTGCGAGAGAAGCGCCCGGATGCCATCAATGTCTCGAGTGAGCGGGTCGGATACCCGACGCTGCGCAGTTTCGGTGGCGGTTCCCTGCGGAGGACCGGGTGATAGAGGGCTTCGTGAACGCCAACTATGAACCGGTCATTTCGCTTTCCGTGCAAGGTCCGTCGGGGCAGGCGCGGGAGATCGAAGCCGTAGTGGACACCGGTTTCAATGGCTTTCTGACCTTGCCTCCGGCGCTGGTAACGGAGCTGGGGCTGACCTTTCAGAGCGAAGGATGGGCTACACTGGCAAACGGGAGTGAGGAGACCTTTGGCGTGTATGGCGTCACGGCGCTTTGGGACGGCCAGCCGAGATATGTCGACGCCGACGCGGTGGGGCCGACGCCGCTTGCTGGCATGTCCCTGCTGGACCGCCACAACCTGAACATCGACGTTGAGAACGGCGGCCGCGTCGTCATCCAAGCCAAAGAGTAACCTGCCCCCCTTGTCCCCTCTCCCTCTGTCTCGCACACTCCCGCAAATGGTAGAATGCCATGCGTAGAAGTACGCCTTGAAGGGGGACGCATGAGAGACGCAAAGACCCCGGCGCCCACGCCGACGGCGCCAACCCGCCCCAGCGAGGAGATCGTCCAACTGGGCAAGGAAATCTACGAGCGGGACATCCGTCAGCAGGTCGAGTCCAACCACTTTGGGGAATACGTCGCCATCGACGTTGAGACCGGGGATTGGGCAGTCGCCGACAATGAGAGTGACGCGGCGGAACGCCTGCGGACGGTGCGCCCCGGGGCTATCGATGTCTTGATGGAGCGCGTCGGGTACCGGGCGCTGCGCAGCTTCGGAGCCGGATCTTTGCGGAGGACCGGATGATAGAGGGCGTGGTGAATGCCGCCCACGAAGCAGTAGTTCCCCTTCATCTACGAGGACCGGAGGGGCGAAACCGAGACATCGAGGCCGTGGTGGATACTGGTTACAGCGGCTACTTGACCTTACCAGTTGCGCTGGTCGCGGAGTTAGAGTTGCCTTTCGCTTACATGGGTCGGGCATTGCTGGCAAACGACGACGAAGTGAGGTTCGAGGTTCACGACGTTACGGTCATGTGGGACGGCCAGCCCAGACAAATCAAAGCCGACGCCACGGGCAGCACGCCACTGGCGGGGATGCTTCTCCTCCACGACCATGACCTGAGCATCCAGGTCCGGGCCGGCGGCCGCGTCCTCATCTCGCAACTGTAGGGGCAGGCTTGTAACCTGCCCGCTTCCCCCTTCCCCCTCGGATGCGGGCCGACAACGAAGAGGCCCTGCGTACCCCGAAACTACTCCTCCGCGTTCTCCAGTCTCTCCACCAGGTCGTCCTGGCCGGCGAGCGCGTCACCATAGAATCTGAAAAGTAACCCGGTTTCGCATTTTATTGATATACTATATCATTATGGTGTTTGTCAGGGTTCGGCGCGCCAGCGTCCGAGCCGAACTGATTTCAGCCTGTTGACATATAGAATGAGCCTGTGGTTTAATGCTTACGTTGTCCTAATTAATGATACTTAGTATCTACTACTGTATTGACTGACAACGTCGCGGCAGTGCCGCCTCGATGCGTAAAGGAGAGATGCCCGATTGGTTCTCGTCAGGCCAACTTCGGCGGCGGCAACCAATCCACCCAGGAGGATGAGCCAGTGTAGGAATACCTAGCGCGCCCACGGCGCGACATCAAACCCAACGTACCTCGGAAAACACATACACACAGGAGAAACTCAAAACCCACGATGGATACCATTATCAACGCACCCAAACGCTTCAAGCTCTTCGCGGCGGCCTTCGCCATGGCCGCCCTGGCAATCACCGTGCTGGCGGTGTCCTTCGCCACCGGCCCGGCCTGGGCCCAGAACCCGGGTCCCGGCGGCAATGGCCCCACCGGCAACACCGACGGCGACCCCAGCTATCCCAACCTCAGCACCTACCCCGACCCCCAGCCCTGCGGCCCCGGCGCCCCCGGGATCGCCGACATGAAAGAGCCGCACGAGATAACCTCCGGCCACTACGCCCTCTTCGACGCCTACTGGCGCACGATAAGCAAGGGCGAGCAGTCACACGA
Organism: Dehalococcoidia bacterium; assembly: GCA_965203135.1. Lineage (GTDB taxonomy): Bacteria > Chloroflexota > Dehalococcoidia > Lucifugimonadales > CATOSD01 > CATOSD01. Next base: position 1,028,225 of record CBDBBO010000001.1, read on the forward strand.
GACGGCCGGCGTAGGCGTCCTGCACACCAACCTCTGCCCGCCCGAGATGGTCAAGGAAAAGAAGTTCGATCCCAATACCGGGACGAATAAGGTAACCATCGCCCGCTCCGCCCGCAATGGCGGGATGGAGGTTGATGAAGCCATCATGCACGTGCTGAACACTCACATGGCAACCACGTCTGAGACCAGCACCAGCACCGGCTATCTGTCGCTGGAAGAGTACCCAGCGGTTAAGGAACACGCGCCCGCCGGATCCCCGGTATGGTGGCTGCGGCTGGACGACCCGGGCACCCCGTCGGACGAGACCTCCGACCTGGGCATTGGCTTCTCCACCGAGCTGCTGAAGGACCAGCAGCGCTGGGGCTCGATGCGCTATAAGTTCGAGGTGGAGCGTCACCCGAACGACCCCACCGACGTGCCGCACTTCTTCGCCTACGAGTCCCCTGATGTCAGGGCTGAGGGCTCCGATGGTGGGGTGAAACTTGTCTGGGACAGCTCCAAGGCCGGTAAAGGTGAGGTGCTGTTGGGCCCCGGCGAATACAAGGATCTGCAGTGGGTCTTCACCAAGCCCGGCACCTACCTGCTGTGGGTACACCTCCTGGCCGACGTCAAGAAGCCTAACCCCGATAACCTCAACCCGGGCTGGAAGCCCATCAGCGGCAACGAGACCGAGACGAGCGAGGTTTACCGGTACACCATCCAGGTGGGCGACATTCTCGACGAGACGGAGCCGCCGATATTCGGCGTCAACCGCAGCGTTTCGGAGAACTCCCCGGGCGGCGTCAAGGTCGGCGACCCGATACCGGTCTATAACGCTGAAGCGCCTGTGCTCTACTACGCTCTGACCGGGGACGGGCATAGCAACTTCAAGACGGTTGTTGCGTCCACCGACCCGCACACAGTCCAGATAGTAGTGGCGGACGGCGCCAGCCTGGACTACGAGGACGAGGAGAATCGCTCCTACGAGCTCAACCTCACCGTCACCGACAGGGTGGACCACGAGCACAACTTCGACCCCAGTGTGGACGACGTCCTGATACTCAGGATAGACTTGGAGGACCAGGAGCCGGGGTTGAAGATCCAGGCTGACCGAACATCCCTGAAGGTTAACGAAACGGTAAACTTCGTCGCCTGGTTTGAGCCGACGCCGGAACGAGAGGGCCAGACGCCCGCCTACCTGTGGGGAGAGAAATTCCACCCAGCCGATCGTGATCTGTGGCATGTTCTCAGCCTCCCTGACGCCGGTCCCACCTGGTCAGTTTCGCAGGCGAGCGCGACCACCAAGACGTACGATGCGGCCGTAGAGTGGGTAAACGACGACACAGCCTCTATGCTGCCAACGTTCGTGCAGTCGAACCAAATCACAATCACCTGGGAGAATTAACCGGCCCCGGCCAGCCGGGCGGCGACATTCCGCCGGCCGGCTGGACATAATCCTGTAAGTCCATCCTGTCCTGATGCGATTGCAAGAGTCCCTTCCCCCTCGACGGGGGAAGGCGTAGGGAGGGGGGTGATCAGGCTGAATGCCTGCGCCCCTCTCCCGCAGTAACCACCCCACAAGCGCCCCCTCAATCATAAATCTGAATGACAGCAGCCCGTACTCTCATCTTTCCCCTGGCGGCGACGCTGGCGATTGTCGCGATTATCGCGACAGGGGCTGCCCACGCCCAGCAGGTTGACGAATCCCTCCCCCCCCTTGCCGACCTGACTATTACCTCCGAATATCGAACTGTCACCAGGTCCGTAAACTGGAACGTTACCGTGAAGAACAACACCGTCGGGGCTCATCCGGGAGTGTATGTCCATCTCGTAGAGGTGGACATTACCATAAGTGATCCGGTCCGCGGTACTAGTACACAGATGTGGACCATCAGGAACCTGCCGCCCGGGGACAGCGAGACCAGAATATTTGGACCCTTGCGCAATGCCCGGGGAGTAACTACTGGACCGGCATTAGTGGCGCAGCGGTTCTATGCCAAAATCACCAAATCAGACCCGGTGGAGTCGCCGCGCTTCGAGTTCAACAATGCCACGGAACACTGGGCCATGGAAAACCGTCGCAATGCGAAAACCTCTTTCACCAACGGGGACATCGGCCTTGACGTCGGCAGCATATCCGACCGGTCCCCGGGGTCGGGGGGAGCGACGACCTTCACGGTGTCTGCCCGTAACCCCGGTGACCGCATCCCTGGCGTAAACAGTGCTGACCAGAGCGATTCTCTGTTAGACGTACAGGTCGAAATCAGCCTATCGCCGGGCCTGTCCTTCGCCGGGACCCAGCCGGAGGAGCCGTCCGGCACGACGTTCGATACGACCACCGGGATCTGGAACGTGGGCACCCTGTTCGATAACCCCTTGATGCTCCAGGTGGCGGTCAACCTCACCAGCGAAAGCCTGGCGGACCTGTCCCTGGAGGAGCGGTGCCTGACGGCGAAGGTGATCAGCGCCGTGCCCTGGTTCGCCTCCGACCCCTTGAAGCGGGCGAACGACACCGCCACCGCGTGCCTGGGCAGGTCGGTGGTGCTGACCCAAGGCGAAGTAGGCCTGTTCTATGTGCTTGACTGTGTCGGCGCCACGTCCACCCCCTGCACCAGCGCCGACACGCTGGAACTGGTGGTGGAGTTGCGCGACAACGTTTACCTACAGGCTGAAGCAGTCATCGTGCAAATTCAGCCTCCCCTGGGACGGCAATCCGACGGAACCTGGCATACCGGACGACCGGACGGAGAACAGCCGGGCGTAGTCCACAGTTTGGACATCACGGATTTAGCTGTCCCTGGTACCTGGACTCACATGAAGCGGGAAATCTCGGTCCCCGGTGGCTTCACGCTGCCAGGCTCTTTCTCCATCCGCCCAACCGCGGCTCTTTCCTTCAATTTCCTTGACCCCGTTAACGCGCGACAAGCAGGCCCTTTCGCATTAGACAGCGCATTCAATGTCAAGCAAATCGTCAAGTTCGGCAAGCTTGGAACATATAAAGTTACGCCAGCCTTCTCCTTCACTCACAAGACCATTGACGTAAACATGGACAACAACAAGGACGTATTCACCGCCAGCGCCACCTATGTCTTCCACGTGGGCCCCATGGCGGACCTGGAGGTGCGGGACGCCGGGGCCGCCAACCCCGAAGTTCCCACCGGCCAGAGCGCCTACACCGTAGTAGCCGTGAACAACGGTCCGGACACTGCCTCCGCCGTCCGGGTGGAGTTGGCCGGAGTGCCGGAGGGAGCGGAGGCAGTCCCCAGCTATGGGGAATACGTCCAGGGAACCTGCCAGAGTAGCCTCTGCGATGGCGTCTGGACCATCGGCGAGCTGATTCCCGGATACAACTACCGTCCCTCCGTCTATGCCGCAGAAGGCGCGGCTCTGACCCTGATAGCCGCCAGCGGCGCCTCCATCACCGCCGAAATCGAGAACATGGAGAACTACTGCGTCCGCATCAAGGATGACGACCCCGACCCCGAAAACGACCTGGAATGTACAGGGAGCGTGCCGACGGGTTACACAGATCACTCCATCGCCTACTATGACCACATCGAGGGGAACAACACGACGACGGTGGAGCTCCGCGCCGGGGGCCTCCAGGGCCGCCATCCGGGCGCGCCGGGCGGCGTGAAGGTGACGGAAACGCCGGTGGCCAACATCCTGACCTGGCAGCCGGTGGAATCGGTGTACGGACACCCGGTAACGCGCTACGAGGTGCAGCGGGCCACCAGCACCTGGGCCACGCTGGCGTCGGACGTGGATGGGGCCGTGTACCTGGACATGGATCCCGGCAGCGGCGATCCGGACTACCGGGTGCGGGCGGTGAACGAGTTCGGCGTCCCCGGCCCGTGGTCCGAGTCCTCCGGGAGGACCCCCGGCGTTCCCCAGGACTTCACCGCCGCCGTCGCCGGCAGCGCGCGGATCGATCTGTCGTGGGGCGCGCCGGACGCCGTGATCGGCGTAAGCGTATCCGGCTACGAGATCGAGGTCTCGTCGGACGGCGGCGACACCTGGACCCAGCTCGCGGCGGAGCACAGCGAGAGCCCCTACGCCCACAACGACGGCACGCTGGCACCGGGCGCGACCCGCGACTACCGCGTGCGGACCGTGGGCATGGTCGGCGGCAAGAAGCTGAAGAGCGGCTGGGCGACCGCCAGCGCCGAGGTGCCATACCCCACGCCCGGCGTTCCCAAGAGCTTCGCCGCCAGCGGCTCCAGCGACACGCGGGCCGCGCTGTCGTGGGGCGCGCCCGACACGGTGGCCGGCGTCAGCGTCACCGGCTACGAGCTGGACTTTTCGACGGACGGCGGCAACAGCTGGAGCTCCCTGCCGGACCAAGCGGCCGCGGCCACATCCACGTCCCACACCGACCCCGATCTGTCGGCGGACGCCGTCCGGCAGTACCGGCTGCGGACCGTGGGCAGCGTGGGCGGCGTGACGGTCAAGAGCGGCTACACCTACGCCGTGGCCACCCGGGACTACCCGACTCCGGGCGCGCCGCGGGACTTCACCGCGCTCGCCGTCAACCGCTCGCAGGTCAACCTGTCGTGGAGCGAGCCCGAGGCCGTGGCCGGCGTGAGACTCACCGGCTACCATCTTGAGTTTTCCACGGACGGCAACACCTGGAATCGGCTGCCGGCCGCCATGTCCACGCTTTCCACCACGACGACGCGCCACGAGCACGTCGACGCCGCGCTGTCTGCGGGCGCCATACGGCAGTACCGTGTGCGGGCCGTGGGCGCCGACTCCAACAACGCCGTCTTCGAGAGCGGCTGGGTGTTCGCCAGCGCCGCCACCGAGGAGGTGGGCGCGCCAAGGAACCTGACCGCCGCGCGAGACGGCATCGGTCGCATCGACCTCACCTGGGACGAGCCGGCATTCGGCACCTCGACGATCACCGGCTACCGCATCGACTACACTCCGGTGTCCCCCGAGCAGTGGCAGACCCTGGAGCATAGCCACGGCAGCCGGCGCTACGAGCACACCGGCCTGAGTCCGGGGCAGGAATACTGCTACCGGGTGGCGGCGGTCTACGCCGGCGGCACCGGCCCCTTCTCCGCGCGCGCCTGCGCCACGACGGAGGGCGCGCCGGCGAATCTGCCGGGCAAGCCGGAGAACCTGCGCATCGCCCAGGTGGGCAGCAACTACGTGACGCTGGAATGGGACGCGCCCAGCGCCGGCGGCGCGGTCGAATACTACGAATGGCGGTCCAACGTCCACGGCCCGGCGGAGGTGTCGGCCGCCAGCGTGACGGTCCGCGGCCTTGCGCCCGGCTCGTCTTACGACTTCCAGGTGCGGGCCGGGAACGGCTACGGACCCGGCGGCTGGTCTCGGCACATCCTCGTGACACTGAACCGGGCCAGCTCGGTGGTCGTGGTCAAGGCGTCCCCGGCGGAGCTCGAAGTGGAAAAGCGCGGTTCGGGCAGCTTCAACGTGAGGCTGAACCGGTCTCCGCAGTGGCCCCTGGCGCTGTACACCCATTCTATCGGCCCGGAGTGCCTGACCGACCAATTGGCGTACCAGCAGGGCAAGATTATGCTGCCTGACAACCTGCGACCCAGCAAGGAGTTCTGGGAAGACGGCTGGTGGGGTCCGCCGGACGACCGGTGGGCGCAGTCGTGGCGCAAGGGGGTGGACATCCGGATAGACGCCTCCGGGTGCCGGGGCGGAGAGACCACGGTGGTCGAATACTCACTCTACACCGTTCCGTTCAGCTACCTGGAGGGGCAGCCGATGTGGGAAGAGCTGGACCTGAACGAGGACGAGTGGCGGGAGAAGTGGGGCGTTGACCCGCTCGACGGGATCAGCGGCCCCAGCGTAAAGGTGACGGTGGTGGACGGCGACTAGCCGGCGCTGCCGCCGCAGCACCGTGGTCCAGCCCACCACCGGGGTGACGGTGCGCGAGGGCGGCGAGGCTACCTACCGGGTGAAACTGAGCACCAGCCCGACCATGCCGTTGTTCGTGACTTTGCACTGGGACGGGACCGGCGACGAGAACCTGGGCGGCGGGCTGGCGGTCCAGCAGTTCAAGATACTGCTGCCCAGCGGCTACGACACCGCCGGCCTGCCGGAGTGGTGCAGCGGCATCCGCCTCGACTGGAACGAAGCCTACGCCTGGAACGCGGGCGCCGAAATCACCGTGGTGGCCGCGGAGGACGACGACTCGGACCACGAGACGCTGACCATCCTGCACTCCATCTACACGCTGTCGGCGGAGTGCCTGAACAACCCGGCCGATTACGCGCCGGACCCGGTGTACGATGGGATGGACGCCCCCGCCCTGCAGGTCACCGAGCGGGACAACGATTAGGCGAGTGGTTAGTGGTCAGTGGCCGGCGGCGGGAAATTGCACCCCCGCCGGCCGCCCACTAGCCACTGGCCCCCAGCCCCCGGCCTCTACATCTGTCTCGCGCACTCCCACGAGTGGTAGAATAGCGAGTGTGGAAGCACAACTGGAAGGGGCACACATGAGAGACACACAGACTACAGCACACACGCAACCATCTACGCCCACCGCGCCAACCCGCCCGAAAGAAGAGATCGCCCGCTTGGGCGACGAGATATATGAGCGGGACATCCGCCCGCAGGTGGAGGCGGAGCACGACGGGGAGATCGTATCCATCGACGTGGACACCGGCGTTTGGGCTATCGCCGACGACCTTTTGGCCGCAGCCGGCCGGCTGCGGGCGCAGTGTCCAGAGGCTATCAACGTCTGGTCCCTGCGTGTGGGCTATCGGGCGGTGTACAAGTTCGGGGGCGGGTCCTTGCGGAGTGCCCAGTGATCCAAGGTGTGGTGAACGCCGCCTACGAACCCATCGTAGGTATGCGCCTGCTCCACAGCCACAACCTGAACATCGACGTTGAGAACGGCGGCCGCGTCGCCATCCAAGCCAAAGAGTAACCTGCCCCTTGAGTCCCTTCCCCCCCGGACGCGGCCCGCACACGCTACTCCTCCGCGTTCTCCAGCCTCTCCACCAGGTCGTCCTGCCCCGCCAGCAGCAGCCAGTCGCCGCGCTTGAAACGCTCCCCCTGGTCCGGGGTCAGGTTCACCCGGTCGCCGCGCTGGATGGCCAGCAGCGACAGGCCGTTCTTGTGCTTCGGGTCTGAAAACCCGACCTCTCCCAGCGTCATGTTCAGGAACCTGTCCGGCACCTTCAGCTTGCTGACGCCGACCCTGGGCGTAAGCTCCAGGTACTCCGCCACGTTCGGGTTGAACAGGCTGAGCGCCAGCCGCGTGCCCATCTCGGACTCGACCTCGACCACCTTGTCCACGCCTATCCGCTCCAGCGTGTTCGCGTGCAGCTCGTTGTGCGCCCGCGACACCACGTAGGGCACGCCGATGGTCTTCAGCAGCACCGACGTCATCACGCTGGACATGACATCCTGGCCGATTGCGACGACAGCCGCGTCGTAGTCCGTAATGCCCAGCTCGCGCAGCACGTGCTCGTTCGTGGCGTCGCCCGAAAGCGCGTGCGTAGCCTGGCCCATAACCTCCTGCACCCGCGACTCGTCCTTGTCCATCGCCAGCACGTCGTGGCCCATGTTGTACAGCTTCCTGGTTACCGCCATGCCGAAACGGCCCAATCCAATTACAATGACTTGCCTCTTCATGCTACCTCTCCCCGCGTGAATCGCCCGCAGGTCCCGGAAAAGCCCGGCGAAACGCCATCCGCGCCGGGCACGCTCAACCTATTGTAACCCGTTCCTGGGCGTACCGGTACACGTCCACGTCCGTCCTCTGGCCCAACGCCAGCCCCAGCGTCACCGGTCCCACCCTGCCTATAAACATCGCCCCTATCAGTATGAGCTGTCCCCAGGTGGACACAACCGGCGTGATCCCCCGGCTCAGCCCCACCGTCCCCGCCGCCGAGAAGCTCTCGAACACCAGGTTGAGGAACGGCAGTCCGCTCTCGGTCACGCTGAGCAGCAACGTGCACAGAAACACGAACCCCACCGAGAACACCCCGATGGCCATCGCCTGCCGCACCTGCGACTGGGGCACCTCCCGCCTGAACACCGATACACGCTCCCTGCCCCTCATCGTCGCCAGCAGCGTAAGCACGATGATCGCGAAGGCGTTCACCTTTATGCCGCCCGCGACCGAGCCGGTCGCCCCGCCTATCAGCATCAGCCCGCAGAACATCAGCGAGGTGTGCTCCCGCGTCTCGCCGAACTCCACGGTGCTGAAGCCGGCCGTCCGGCCGCTCGTGGACTCGAACGCCGATACCAGCACCTGCTCCCCTACCGGCAGCTCGCCTATCGTGCTCGCGTTGTCGTGCTCGAACAGCAGAAACATTCCGCAGCCGATCAGCAGCAGCAGCGCCGTCGTTATCAGCACGAACTTGGTGTTGAGAGTGTACAGCGAGAACCTGCGTGAGAGCGCCAAGTCCGCCATCGTGGCGTAGCCGATGCTGCCCAGCAGGATGAGCACCGCCATCGTGCCCATTATCGCCACGTCGTCCCTGTACGCCGTCAGGGCCTCCGGGTTTGTCAGCGACATGAAGCCCGCGTTGTTGAAGCTGGAGATCGAAAGGAAGGCGGCCTGCCATATGGCCTCCTCCTGCGGCATCACGAACCAGAACCGCGCCAGCAGCGCCCCGAACCCCAGCACCTGGATCGTCGTCGCCAGTATTACCACGCCCACCGTGAGCCTCACCAGCCCGCCCAGCCGGTTGACCCCCAGGCTCTCCCTTACCAGCAGCCGCTGCGTGAGCGTCAGCCGCTGCCCGATGAGGATGAGCATGAACGTGGCGATGGTCATGAACCCCAGCCCGCCCACGTACACCAGCGCGATCACGATCACCTGGCCCACGCCCGTCCAGTACGTGGGCGTGTCCTCCACCACCAGGCCCGTGACCGCGACGGCGGACGTCGCCGTGAACAGCGCGTCCATGAAGGGCGTGAAGCCCTCGCCGTGGTTTGTAACCGGCAGCATGAGCAGCACGGTCCCGACGGCGATGAGGCCCGCGAATATGTAAACGAGAATGAGCGGCGAGGCCGAAGCCCGTGACTGGCGCTTGCGTCCGGCTGCGGCCATCATACTCGTCCTTCGGCGTGGGATTGGCGCGGGTCGGCTGCGCCCCTGTCGCCAGACCTGGGCCTGCGATAGACTCGCGACATACCCCTCCAGCGTCCTCTCGGCGGGCGACTTCCGCTCGGATTCTATGAACGAATCTTGGAATTGTCAATCAGCCTGGACGCGGCGGAAGCACTCGAACGCGTCTCTTTCCGCCTATTCGAAACCCACTCCCGCTTGCGCATACTTCGCCCCGCTGCGTAAACTCACTGGCTGAAGCATTGCGGCATCCCGCCACGCCGGGACTTGCGCGTGGCGATTGGAGACAGACAGCCTGGTGAATCTCCAGACGACCACATCCGGCCTTTTTCGCCGCCTGACTGCGGGCCTGGTGGACCGCAGGGCCAGGGGCAGGTTCGGGCAGTATCTCTTCCAGTGTGGACTCGGTACGCTCTCTCTGCTCTTCATACTGATCATCGAGGACGCCCTGCTGCACGCGGCAATAGTGGTCGCCATCGGCTCCACCGTCTTCATCGTCTTCATCGTCCCGGACAGCGTGGCCGCGACGCCGCGCAGGGTAATCGGCGGGCACGTCGTCTCCGTCATTTTCGGCAGCGCCTTCGCCTTCATGCTGATGGTCCCCGGTCTGGAAACGCTGGCCGATGGCGAGGACTATGTCCGCGTGTTCGCCGCCGCGCTGGCGGTGGGCATCAGCATGCTGGTGATGGTGCTCACCAACACCGAGCATCCCCCGGCCGCCGGCACGGCGCTGGGACTGTTCTTCCCCGGCTGGGAACTCTCCACCATCGTGTTCATCGTGTTGAGCGCGGTCGTGCTCTCCGCCATCCGCATCCTGCTGCGACCGAGAATGATAAACTTGCTGTAGCAAATGAACATCCTCGTAACCGGCGCCGCCGGATTCATCGGCTCCCACCTGGTGGACGCCCTCATCGACGACGGCCATAGCGTGGCCGCCCTCGACGACCTGTCCGCCGGCAAAGAGGACAACCTCAACCCCCGCGCCCGGCTGCACGTGGCCGATGTCACCGACATCGACGCCCTGGGCGACGTGTTCGGACGCGAGAGGCCGCGGGCCGTCTTCCACCTGGCGGCCCAGACCAGCGTCCGGCGCTCCATGGCGGCGCCCGCCTTCGACGCCAACGCGAACGTGCTCGGCACCATCAACACGCTGCAAAGCTGCGTCGAGCACGGCGTGGACAGGATCGTCTTCTCCTCCACCTGCGCCGTCTACTCCGAGCCGCTATACCTGCCCTTGCGCGAAGACCATCCCAAGCGCGCCCAGTCCGCCTACGGCATGGCCAAGCTCGCCGCCGAGAGCTACGTCCGCTTCTACGCCGACGAGTACGGCCTGCGCTACAAGATCCTGCGCTACGGCAACGTCTTCGGCCCGCGCCAGGACCCGCACGGCGAGGCCGGCGTCGTCGCCATATTCGCCAACCAGATGCTGGAGGGCGCGCAGCCCACCATTTTCGGCGACGGCTCCAAGACCCGCGACTACGTCTACGTCGACGACGTGGCCTCGGCCAACCTGCTGGCGATGGCCCCCCGCGGCGACAACGACGTCTACAACATCGCGCGCGGTATCGAGACAACGGACTTCGAGATATTCGACGCCGTGCGCGCCGCCACGGGCGCCGACGTCGAGCCTGCCTACCGGAACAAGCGCCCCGGCGAGGCCGACAGGATAGCCCTGGACTGTTCAAAGTCCGGCCGCATCCTCGGCTGGACCCCCAAAACGGCCCTCGCCGAAGGCGTCGCCCTGGAAGTCGCCCACATCCGCCGCCGCCGTTAGCCCCCACCGGGCGGAAACGGGTCCTCCTCGCTGACCGTCGCCTGGTGTTCCCGGATGGACAGCCCCCTGCTGGTCTTATCCACCCAGAGACTCTTCACGTATGTGAGCACCGCCACTATCTCCTCGTGGCTAAGGTGCTCGCCGAACGCGGGCATGGCGCTCTTGAAGCTCGGAATGTTGGGGTCCTCGAACTGCTTGCCGCCCTGTCTCACGATGCGGTACAGCAGGCCGTCCGCATGATGCCAGGTGTGTCCGTCGCCGTTGAGAGGCGGCGCCGGCAGCGTGCCGTTGTCGTTCCTCACATGCCAATCGGGCTGCCCTTCGCCCCCGGCCCCGTGGCATGAGGCGCAATTCGCCGCGAACAGCTCCCGCCCCGATAGGACATCTCGCGCGGCTGGTGCGTTGTCTGGCGTCGGAACGTCCCCCTCGACCGAGGCCGAACACGCGACCAGCAAAAGCGACGCGATCGCCAGCACGGCGGCGGGAACGGCGCGCCGGAGCGTACTCATCTGGTGAATCTGCCGAAGTCCGCCGCCGCGTTAGCCCCTTCCGATGTACGGCATCGCCGTCGCCATAATCGTCATGAATTGCACGTTCGCCTCCAGCGGCAGCTCCGCCATGTACAGCACCGCCCGCGCCACGTCATCCGCGTCCATCCGCGGCTCCGCCAGCACGTGACCGCTCGCCTGCGGCACCCCGCCCGCCATGCGCGCCGTCATCTCCGTCGCCGCGTTCCCGATGTCTATCTGCCCGCACGCGATGTTGTACTTGCGCCCGTCCAGCGACGCCGAGCGCGTCAGGCCCGTCATGCCGTGCTTGGTCGCCGTGTACGGCGCGGAGTTTGGCCGCGGCACGTGCGCCGAAATCGACCCGTTGTTGATGATCCGGCCTCCCATCGGCTCCTGGCTCTTCATCAGCCGGAACGCCTGCTGCGTGCACAGGAACGCCCCCGTCAGGTTCGCGTCCACCACCGACTGCCACTGCTCGTAGGTCAGGTCCTCCAGCGGCACGCTCGGCGCCCCGAACCCCGCGTTATTGAACACCACGTCCAGCCGCCCGAACGCCTCCTGCGTCGCGTCGAACAGCCGTTGCACGTCATCCGGCTTGCCAACGTCCGTCGGCACAATCAGCGCCCGCTCGCCGTCCTCGCCCGCCTCCCGCTTGGTCTCCACCAGCGGCTCCTCGCGCCGACCGGCCAGCGTCACCGAGTAGCCCTCGCTCAGCATCAGCAGCGCCGTCCTCTTCCCTATGCCAGTTCCCGCGCCCGTTATGATGGCGACCTTTCCATTAGAGCTCATGCGGCGCCTCCTCGCGAAGTCTCGATAACCTGAATACAAGCGCCCGCCGGCAGCATCCGTGAACCCCACCGAACCCGCCCGGCGCCCACCTAAGTTAGCACCTTTGCCCCGACCGCGCCAACCTCCTCAAAGTCCCCTCTCCGTCGATGAGAGAGGGTCAGGGTGAGGGTGAACATGCGAGTGACCGCCGCACAACGGAAGGGTTAATCATGCAGGCTTTGCCAAGTGTAGTAGTGACCCAGTCGGGTGGCGATTCTTGGTAGGTCATCTGGCGAAGAGGTCCCGCATTAGCTCGTCCTGTCCAATCTCAAGGTATTCAGCCACAGTCCCCAGAATGTCGTCTAAAGTGCCAACCTTTAGCGGGTTGTGGCGAGGAACAGAGACATGATGTTCATAGCCCATAAAAGTGCTCGCAAGTCGGATGTGGCTACCCCTCTGACGGATGACATAATAGCCATAGCGACGACGTAGAAGGACGACAAGCTCCACACCCGTTAGGTTTCGGGGCATCCTCACACAGGTATGACCTCGCTTTGCACCATGTGGACGCGAATTGCTGCGGGCGCTTCACCGTCGTCGAAGTGGCACAGAACAGCGTCCCGCAGCATGAACTTCAGGTCCTCCCAGTCTTCGCCCTGTGTGAAGATGTTGTAGCCTACGGCACGGGCTGTGTAGCCTCCCTCGGAGGCTTCCCGCACCTGGAAGACTATTTCCGTGTCAGGCATCGCAACTCCCCCCTGGCCTTGGCCTCTAGAGCCTCAGCCGCCAAAGCGTCCAGCTTGCCGGCCTTTATGTCCTCTTCGATTTGCCTGTCCCACGCCTCTTCCGCCAACTCGTGAAGCCAGTCCATGAGCTTAGCATACTCGTCTTCGGGAAGACCCAGAACTGCCTGCTTGATTTCATCGGCAGTTGTCATTTGGCCGTTTCTCCAGCGGGCCGTGCCCGACGTTACAAGGTGCGTAGTCTTGATGGTTGAGTTCGGCCAAACAGCGACTAAGGAGCACCTCTCCAGACCGCAGTTTATCTGGGGCGTATTCGCCATTGATGAGTCGGCTCAGAAGCGATGCGAGGTCCGGCGCTATGTCTCCAAGCTGCGATGGTAACTCCATCCTCGACAAGGGGAATTCTCCGTTCTTCAGGAGAACAGCTCTGGCAACGTGACTAGCTGCGAGCATAAGCTCTTCCGATGCCGCGTATACATCGCCCACGTCTAGCAGTTGGCGTGACGTCAAGATTCGCTTTTTGGCATGATCGACCTTTGGCCGATAGTCAGGCCAGTGCGGATTCTCTCGTTCCGCAGCCACCTGTTTGTCCCACCATCCACCAGGGGCGCTAATCGGAATTCCAAAACGCAGCGCCCAACCCGGGTAGTCATCACCCTTCTCAAGCCTTTGCAAAAACCTCGAACGACTATCCTGCTGCAGGTGTATATCACCCGGACGGTCGAGCTTAATCCGACGGTCATCTTCGTGGATTACGAGTACATCCACGTCGCTACCTCCGTGCGTGGCACCACGAGCGCTGGAGCCAATGAGCACGACCGTCGCGGAATCCGACATCCCCAGAAGCGCCAGAGCATCCAGCACCGGCGCGGCCTTTATCTCTGCTGCTCTGTTCACATCAAAGCTTCCATACGCGATTCGATTTCATCGATGAAACCCTCGAGTTCGAAGGCGAGTCTTCCCAAGTCCCTTTCCTCCAATTCTGCCCCTGGCTCTCCATAAGCGACATCCTTCCTCAACCTATTCAACTCTTCGAGTTCATCTCCGATGTCCCGGGAAACTAGCTGCTCAGCATAAAATTCTCGAGCGAGCCGGGCCTTAGCTTGATGGTTCTGAGCCCAAGCACGCCCGTGCAACTCAGCAAGCGTAACCACGCTATTCTCGTAGGCGTAGAATGCCCACATCACGGCACTTTCCGGGTCAGGGGCAAAACCATCCGCGGCCAGCCGAACCCTCTCTAACTGGCTTCTTGCCCGAGCGAGGAACTGTCGGGCCTGTTCAAGACTCATCAAGCCACTCCATATCACAGCATGGACCGCACATAGAGAAACTTAGCATAACCAGTTGACCGCTACCACACTTGACTCTCCCTGCCCTGTACAGCGTGGAATATACACCGTTCATCTACTCAGCACAAAGCAGTCAAGAGGTCGTCGCCCTCACCCGCACCCTACCCATTCGCTCCCCGGTACCCCGAAAAAACCGTCACTTTCCCGCGCCACCCGTTCCCCATCCCTGCCCCACCCACGCCCCACGCACGCCCCGCCCCATCCCCACGCCTGCGCCATTTCTCCCCACAAATCCGCCCCGATCCCGCAATCTCGCCAGCCTCATTGCAATATACGCACATCCGTGCTATCATCGCTCACAGTGGGGCCGGGCTTCAAGTCCGCCCACGGGACCGACCCCGCGCCCCAGGCATCCGTAGGGACACTCGTGGGCACACCTACATTCGTCATTCCCGCGGAAGCGGGAATCCAGGGGGGTGTCCCCTTCTACCACGCGGCGCGACACATGTGCCCCGAAATGCCCCCGCTGGCATTACAGAATGGCGCACGACCGTCGGCGCCCCCAGCTACGAAAACAACATAATGTCGCAGAAATGAGCAGATTTCCGAACTCTCCCTTCCCTCTTGATGGGGGAAGAGCCTGCCCTGAGCCTGTCGAACGGGTTAGTGCCTGCCCTGAGCGTAGCCGAAGGGATGGGCGTGACGCCACCTCGTTGACACCCCAACTAGCCGTTTCGTATCATCGACATACAGCCGCCACGCTTTGTAGGGGCAGAGCCTGCCCTGAGCCTGCCGAACGGGTTAGAACCTGCCCGCCCCCGCGCTGACACTAAGGAGACAAACCAAATGAACGCGATTTCCAGCGCTTCCGCCACCACCGCCGCACCCGCGGCCACCCAGCCCGCGCCTCCGGACCCGGCGCTCGACGACCGCGCGGTCGTCTTCCGAGGCGACGGCGAGCCGAAGACCCCCGCCGGCATGATCAGCCGCCTCGCCGAGCTCGACGCCCAGTCCGCGCTCAGCCCCGACAACTACTCCCTCGGCGGCAGCGTCGAGACCCTAGAGCGCCACTTCGCCGACATGCTCGGCACCGAGGCCGCCATATTCATGCCCACCGGCACGCTCGCCAACCACCTCGCCATACGCCGCCACTGCGGCGCCAGCCCCAGGGCCATCGTCCAGGAGCAGAGCCACCTGTACCACGACTCCGGCGACACCGTAACCCGCCTTAGCTCCATCAACCTGGTGCCGTTGGCTCCCGGACGGCCCCACTTCACCGCCGAAGAGCTCGAAGACACGCTCGACGCGTCCGTCTCCGGCAGGGTGATAAACGAGGTCGGCGCCGTGATGATCGAAAGCCCCGTCCGTCGCCAGAACGGCAAGGTCGTGCCCATAGACGTGATGCGCCAGATTACGCAGATGTGCCGCGAGCGCGGGATACCGACCCACCTGGACGGCGCGCGGCTGTTCATGATGTCCGCCGCCACCGGCATACCCGCGGCCGACTACGCCGCGCTGTTCGACACCACCTACGTGTCGCTGTACAAGTACTTCGGCGCTCCCTTCGGCGCGATACTGTGCGGCAGCGCCAAGTTCGTCGAGGGCCTGTACCACGAGCGCCGGCTCTTCGGCGGCGGCCTGCCCGCGTCGTACTTCGCTGCCGCGCTAGCCCTCGAGGGCGCAAAGGGATTCGAGGAGCGGTTCGGCGCCGCCATGGACAAGGCGGGCCTGCTTTTCGAGCGGCTGAACTCGCTTCCCGGCATCAGCGTAGGGCGCTACGAGAACGGCTCCAACATCTTCCCCGTAGACTTCGACGACGGCGTGGACGCCCACCTGGCGGCCGAAAAGCTCGCCGAGCGCAGCGTTTTCATCTCCCCCCGGGAGGGAAGCCGGGACATCTTCGCGCTCACCGTCAACACCACCATCCTGAGGCAGACCAACGATGACATCGTCGACGCCTTCAGCGCCGCGCTTCACTGATGGCGGCACGGCGAACCGCAAGCTCTTCCGGGCCGCGACCTGACTTCCGGCGAGATGCCATGGCGTCCATAAGCTCAGGGCTGCGTTACGGCCGGAAGTTCCTGTCGAGGACGAAGACACGCGCGAAGGTCATCGAGCGGCGTCTGACCAGGATATTCGTCATCAATCTCCTGGTCCGCACGGTCAAGGAGATTGCCGACGACGACGTCACCCACATGGCCGCGGGCGTGGCCTACTACGCGCTCTTCTCACTGTTTCCCCTTCTGCTGGGGCTGATCGCGATTTTCAGCTACTTCGTCGACTCCCCGGCGGACGCGGGACAAAACGCGGTGGCAGACAACGTCACCAACTTCGTCTCGGAGTACCTGCCCGGCTCCGAGGCCTTCGTCGCCGACAACCTCGACACACTGCTGAACCTCCGCGGCGCCGCCACAGTGGTCGCCGTGCTGGGCATGTTCTGGTCGGCCAGCGCCGTGTTCGGGGCGCTCAGCCGGGCGGTGAACCGCGCCTGGGACGTCCACCAGGACCGCCCTTTCTACCTGAACAAGTCGCGCCAGCTCCTGATGGCCGTCGGAGTCGCCTTCCTGTTCCTGATGTCGTTCGGCGCGGCCACGCTGGTCCGGGCCGCGGGCCTGCTCGGCGACCTGGACGCGCCGCAGGTCGCATTCATGGTCAACCGCATCGGAACGGTGGTGCTTCAGGCGACCTCATTCGTGTTGGTACTCAGCGCGTTCCTGCTCATCTACAAGTTCACGCCCAACACCAGGACGTACTGGCGCTACATCTGGCCCGGGGCGTTCGCGGCCGCGTTCCTGTTCGAGCTCTCCAAAAACCTCTTCATCATCTACCTCAACGGTTTCGCCACCTTCGACGACACCTACGGCCCGCTGGCACCCGTGATAGTTCTGCTGCTGTGGACCTACCTCAGCAGCCTGATAATCATCTGCGGCGCCGAGCTCAGCTCCGAGTACGGCAGACTGAAGCTGGGCATAAGACGCGGAGCGCCCTTCCACGCCCGCGCCGAGCCGGAACCCGCCAGTCCGGCCCCCGCCGATTGACCACCCGCCCCCGCCCCCGTAAAATACCCTCGGCGGGCGCGGTCTCGCGCCCCTCTGCATCGGAGTGCTCCACATGGTGTTCAGGTCGCTTTTCGGGGGGCGCAAGAAGAAGCCCGCAACCCAGGAGGAAGACACCCTCGCCAACGCGGGAGTGGGCGACGTTGTGGTCATCACCGGGTTCGCCCCAAGCCTCGACGACGCCTTCTTCCTGATCGAGTCGCGCAACCGCTACGAGGCCGCCACCGGCGTCTGGCACGAGTTGGTGGGCGTCGACGGCGACCGCCGTGTCTGCATCGAGTACTCCGGCGACGAGGCCTCGCTTTTCATCTCGGTCTCCGAGTACGGCGCCGCCATGGGCCTGGCCAGCCTGGGACTCGACGAACAGCGGCTCATCGAGATGGACGAACAGCACTCGATCGACAACTACGTGGAGTACGAGGGCGAGCGCTACAACTACACCAACAGCCAGGAAGTGTTCTTCTTCGCCGACGGCGGCGGAGAGGGACAGGGCTACTACGGCTGGGAGTTCCTGAGCGCCGACAGGCGCAAGCTGCTCTCGGTGGTCAAGTGGGAGGGCGTTCCCTTCGAGGTCTACGCCTCGGAGGTAGTTTCCCCGACCATCGTCAGCGTCTACCGAAACGTGGCGTAGCGGCGCCGGAGGAGAAAACGCGATGGCAGACGCCTTTGTCGACACGCTCACGGTCATACCCCGCGGCATCGTCTTCGTGGTGCTGGGAGTAGTGGTGCTGGCCCTCGCCCGGCTGGCCCAGGACCTGGTCACGCCCTACCGCATAGGCGACCAGCTCACCAACCGCGACAACGTCGCCCTCGCCCTGAGCATAGCCGGCTACTACCTGGGCGTCATCGTCGTCTTCCTGGGCGCCCTCTACCAGCCCTTTTCCCTGATAGTCGACGGCGGTCTGGGCTTCACCGAGGACTACTGGCTCACCGTGCTGGAGGTCTTCCTCTACTCGCTCGGCGGCATAGTAGCGCTCAACCTCGCCCGCATAGTGGTCGACAAGCTGGTGCTGCACCGCTTCAGCACCGAAAAGGAGATAATCGAAGACCGCAACGCCGGCACCGGCGCGGTGGAGTTCGGCGTGTACGTGGCCGCCGCGCTGGTAATCGCCGGCTCCATCTCCGGGGAGGGCGGCGGTCCGCTCACGTCGCTCGCCTTCTTCGTGCTGGGAATGGCCGCGCTGATACTGTACGCCTTCTTCTACCAGCTACTCACCTCGATGGACGTCCACGACGAGATCGAGCGCGACAATACCGCCGTCGGCGTGGCGCTGGGCGCTAACCTCGTCGCCATCGGCGTGGTCACGCTCAAGGCCGTGTTCGGCGACTTCGTCGGCTGGGGCGAGGGGATCGCATCCTTCGCCGTGTACGCGGTGGTAGGCTTCGCGCTCCTCGCCGTAGTGCGGCTGATCTTCCAGTTCGTGCTGTTCCCCAGGGTCAACGTGACCAGTGAGCTGACGGTAGACCGCAACCTCGGCGTCGCGCTCATCGAGGGCGTGTCCGTAATCGGCGTCAGCCTCATCCTGCTGTTCGCCGTGTAGCCGCCCCCGGCTCAGTCCAGCGCGCGCCTCAGCGCATCCCGCGCCGCGAGCCGCTCGCGCTCGTCCTCCGCGGCCTCCTCCACCTGCGCGAACCCGGCGTCGATCACCCAGTCGAGCACCGCCCACTCCACCTCGTCCCGGTCCAGCGCGGGACGCAGCAGCCGGTCGTAGAAGTCCGCCTCGTGAATCTCCTCCCGCCAGCTTGCCAGGCTCTCGTCCAGCGTGCCGTCGTACAGCCGCAGCAAAAATACCACCCGCAGCGGGTCCAGCCCCTCGTCCTCGTACACCTGCGCCCGCAGGTCCAGCCCGCCCCTGGCCCCGAACTCCACCACCTCCGCCTCCTCGTCCACCCGCACGCTCGCGAACACCTCGTAGCGGTCGATGTAGTCCTCCGTCTCCGCTATCAACTCGCCCAAGTAGGTCCTGCCCTCACCGGCTATGGCGAAGGCTCCGCCCTCCTCTGGGACCGCGACCAGGCCCCGCTCGCGAAGCCCCTCCGCAACGGGCAGCAGCCGGCGATCCGGCTCGCACTCCGTCTCAGCCGAAAGCTCGAACCCGTGCTTATCCATGAAGTACAGCAGCACGCCCCCCTGCATCCATCCCAGCAGGTCGTCCGCATCGCCTCCCTGACGCGCGAACCACGCAAGCGGCTCGAACGTCTGCTCCAGCACCAAGTCCAGCACCGCCGCGCCGTCCGCCGACCGGCCGACGTGCTCCCCGGCGGCATCGCCCGGCTCCACCCGCGGCCCGTTGTTCGCGTAGATCCCCAGCTCACAACGCCCATCCCACCACAGCCGCACGATCTTCACCAGCTCGCGGTGCATATCCGGGAGATCGGGATTCGCCGAGACGTCCAGCAAGTCGAGGATGTGCTGACGCGCGTCGCCGTCCTCACCGAAAACGCGGTCCAGCAGCTCGTCCACCGTCAGCCGCGCAAAGTCAGCGCGCAGCGTCACGTGAAATGCGTCGCGCAACTCCATCTCGCCGAGGGACACGCGCAGCAACACCGGCCCTTGATGAGTGAACTTGCTGGAAGGAGGGGACGCCGCTGCCTGGTCGTCGAGCCGCTTGCGGTACTTTGGCGCGTCGCTACCGCGCAACGCGGCGGCCCCGCTGGTGCGCTATCTGCGGCTGGCCGCCGCCGAACCCGCGCGCGCCGCCGAAGCCGCCGCTGGAGCGCGTCGACGAACCCCAACTGCTGCGCACGCCGGTACCGCTGGTCCTGAAGGCCCCGGTGGCCTTCTTTGACGACATGTAGGACTGCCGTGAGCTGCTCAGATTGCGGCTCGCGTTGGTGTAGCTAGACCCCGCCGCCGTCTTCTGGCGCGAGAAGTAGTTGCTGTTGCGGGACACCTGCGAGCGGTACGACGGCGACTTGCGGTAGTTGGCGCGGTCGTTCCTGATGGTGCCGACCGTGCCCGGCGGCGTGTAGTAGTAGTACGACGGACCCAAGAACGTGGAGGCAACCAGGTAGCCGAACAGAAAACTCCCGCCGCCGAAGCTGTTGTGGTAGTACCCGTTCGCCCCGTAACCCCTGACGTCGTTCTGGCCGTTGTCCTCGGTGATGCTGAACAGCAGGTCGTCCGTCGAGTCCTCGATCTCCCCGTTTCCGTTCAGGTCCTCGAACGCCTCCACGGTCTGCCGTCGACCGTCCTGGCTGGCCCGGATGAGGATGATGCCGTCGCCCTCGTATATCCGGTTGACCCTCTTCTCGAACTCCGTCGCGCTCTTGGACTCCTTGTACGCCTCCTGCACCGCGTCCAGGTTGATGCGTCCGGCGGCGCCGTCCGTCGCGGCCCACTGGTCGTATGTCGGCCCGGGGCTGCAGGCGGCGATGGCCGGCCCCGAAACGAGCACCCCGCCCGCGAGCACGGCTAACGTGCGTTTTCCCAGCTTTCGGCTCATAGCGTCCCTCCCGTCCACGCGCCCCATTATAGCGCACGAGACCGACGGCGGGGTTGCTCCCGGGCTTGGCCTTACCTCAATCCTCACACTATCAACTCCAGGTCGCCCGGAACGTCAGGCGTCGGCTCCTCTTCCGCGAACACCGTCTCCGCGTCGAACCGCAGCATCCTCTGCGCCGCCTCGGCGTCCGCGTCGCGCCTGAACGCCTCGTAAGCCTCCGAGCAGCGCAGCGCGCACTCCACGATGGCGCCGCGCAGGTCCAGCGCGGCCAGGCTCACGCCGACCATGAGCTGCTGGCAGTAGTCCAGGTGCTCGCCCCAAAGCTCGTCCGACGCCTGCAGGTACAGCAGCTTGAGCAGCCGCTCGGCCGCCGCGTCGTCCAGCGGTCGCAGCCGCGCCTCCAGCCGCCGCGCCAGCAGTTCGCCGAGCGCCTCGCACAGCGCCGCCGGCCCCAGCCCCTCAAGGTGCCCCGCGTCCTCGCCGAAATCCAGCCGCATCTCCTCGCACACACGCTCGAAGCCCCGCGTGTAATCGAACCCCGCCCCGGCCGGCAGCCATCTCGCCACCACCGCGGCAGCGTACTCCCGAGCGAGCGCCCCGCAGCGCGAGCGAAAATCGTCCGCGTCCAGCACATCTCGTCTCCTCGCGTAGTAATCCAGCGTCTGCGCCTCCAGGATGCGGTCGAACTCGTGCGTCACCCCGCGCTCCGCCGCGCCGTCGCGCTCCGCCCGGCCCTGCACCTCGGACAGCCTCCTGGCCACGCGCTCACCCTCCACGCGCGCCCGTCCGCCCGGCTCCGCCACGGCGTGCTCCGCCGCGACGCCGGGACCCGCGCCTCCGAACGCCAGCAGCCGGTCCTCGCGCGACAGCATGAACCGCGACGCGCCCGGCGCTCCCTGCCGGCCCGTGCGGCCCACCAGCTGCCTGTCGGTCCTCGTGGTGGTGTTCAGCCCCGTCCCGATGACGTACAGACCCAGCCCGAACTCCAGCGCCTCCTCCCGGCCCTCACCGTCGCCCACGACGACGACCGGTTCGCCCAAGCGGAGCGTCCACCGGGTCCCTTCGCGACCCAGCGCCCCACCCAAGACCGCGGCGTCCTCCGCGCTGGCGCAGCGCACCTCCACGCGGCCAGCACCCTCGTTAACCAGCCGCGCCGCCAGCCGTGCAAACTCTTCCGTCACACGCTCGTTTACGCCCGGCCCCACCACGATGTCCGCGCCTCGGCCCGCCATGTTCGTCGCCACCGTCACCGCTCCGAAACGCCCCGCGCGGCGCACAATCTCGGCCTCATCGTCACAGGCGGCTGCGTTGAGCAGGCCGTGCGGCACGCCGCGCTCGCCGAGCAACCGGCCGATCTCCTCCGACTCTTCGATGGTCGGCGCCCCGATGAGCACCGGACGCCCCACGCCGTGCCAGAAAGCCGCTTCGTCCACCACCGCCGCCAGCTTGTCCCCTCGGCTCGCGTACAGCCGCGGCCCCAGCTCGGAGCGCCGCTGCGGGTTGGACGGCGCCACCACCTCCACTTCCAGGCCGAACTGCGACATCAACTCGCGCTCGCCGCCTCTCGCCGTGCCGGTCATGCCGCACACCCGCTCGTACTGCGCCACGAAGCCGCGCACCGATATCTGGGCCAGCGTCTTCGGCTCGTCGCGCACCCTCAGCCCCTCCTTCGCCTCCAGCGCGGCGTGAATGCCGAACCGGTACCGGCTGTCCGGCAGCGTCCGGCCCGTCTCCTGGTCGATGAGCACGATGCGCCCCTCGCTCACCAGGTAGTGCACGTCGCGCCTCAACAGCGTGTACGCGCGCAGCAGCTGCGTCACCTGGTTGGCCTGGCCGTGCCGCCGGGCGATGCGCCGGCGCAGCTTCGCCGCGACCGGCCGCAGGTCCGCCAGCGGCGTGTCGCCGTCACGCTCCAGCTCTCCGAGCCGGTGCTGGAGACCCGCGGTGTCGAATGCGTAGCCCGTCTGCCGCTCCAGGAACGCCCGGCCCAGCTCGGTCAGCACAACGGCTCCGCCCCGGGCATCGGCCAGAAAGTACAGCCCGCGGGCCAGCTCGCACTCAGGGTCCGACAGGTCGCTGTCGGCGACCATTTCCGCTGCGCGCTTGTAAGCTCCCTCCGCGGCGGCGAACAGCCTGTGTGCGGCATCCCCGTCGTGGTCGGCGCACAGCACCCGTGCGAGCAGCACGTCCCGCGTCTCGGCGGAGAGACCCGGCTCGCGCAGCCGTTCCGCCAGCTCCCCGACGACGGCTCCCTGCTCCGCCACCATATCTGCCATCGCGCGGCTAGCGCGCCTCAAGCCCCGCACGGCGCCCGAAGGCCCGCCCGATATGACGAGCGGGGTCTGCGCCTGGTCCAGCAACACCTGGTCGGCCTCGTCGATCACGGCGGCGTAGAGCGCACCCTGCACCGGCGGATCGGGTGGCAGCCTCAGATTGTCCCGCAGAAAGTCGAACCCGAACTCGCGCAGCGTGCCGTACACGATGCTCCGGGAGTACGCGGCTGCGCGCTCCGGGTCCGTCATCGAGCCGAGCACGGCGCCGACGTCCAGACCGAGCGCCTCGAACGCTGCGGAGAGCAGCTCCGCGTCGCGCGCGGCCAGGTAGTCGTTCGCCGTTATCACGTGAACGCGCCCGCCCTCCAGCGCGCGGTATGCGGCGGGGTAGGCCCCGGCGACGGTCTTGCCCTCGCCCGCGTTCATCTCCACCACCGTCCCGCCGTACATCAGCAGCCCCGCGGCCGCCTGCTCGTCCGTGACCCGAAACCGCGGCCCGTCGCCCCCGGACAGCCCGCGCGCCAGCGCCTCGCTTACCACGGCGGCGCCCCGCGCCAGGTCGCGCCTACCGCCGGCCCCCGCGGAATCGAGGCGCAGCGACCGGAACGTGCGCCGCAGCTCCTCGCTGCTGAGCGCCGACAGGTCTATCTCGCGCGCGGCCACGGCAGTCCGCATCGCCTCCTCGACGGCGGCGGACCGGCGCGCGGGCAGCAGCCGCGCGAGCGCCTCTCCCGTCCGCCCGGCAAACCTGCCGACGGTGCCCGCCAGCCCTTCGTCATTCCGGCCCACGAGCCGGAAGCGGTCCGGCATCTCAGCACGCACCGGGTGCGTCGCGCAGGTCGACTATCCGCCTGGTCTTCCTGGCCTCGTCGAAATAGTCCGGCTCGACGTAGCAAATGCCCAGCTTCAACAGCCCGCTGCCCACCAGAAAGTCGACGTCGGGATGGCTGCGTATCAACTCCCGGCGCACCTGCGCCTCCGCGCTCCGCATCTGCTCCGGCAGCACGATGGCAAGCCCTTCACCGTCGGCCCGCGTAAGCTCGATCTGCATGTGACCCGGTTCGTCGGCGTGCGCGTACACCGCGCTCAGCACCGCCCCGTAGCTCAGCTTCGCGCCCAGCACCGAGAACGAGTCCCCCGCGCGACCCAGCACGTCCACCCTCGGGTACGGCAGCCCGCACCGGCACTCCCCCTCCAGCGGACGCACCCTGTCCTCCAGGTGGTAGCGGAGCAGCGGCGGCGAGCGCTGGAGCAGCGTGGTCACCACCATTTCGGCGGTGGCGGCGTCCTCACCCTCGGCGAGCTCCACCACCGTCCTGTCCGTGAACAGGTGTATCCCCGCGTGCTCGCCGCACTCCACGCCCAGCGCCGACGTCTCCGACGCCCCGTAGTAGCCGAACACCTGCGCCCCCAGCCGCGTCTCCACGGCGTGGCGCACTCGCGGCGACAGCGGCTCGCCCACGTACACCACCCTTCGCGGCCCGCGCGCTCCCGCACGGGCATAGACGTCGATGAGCGGCTCCAGGCAGCGCTCCAGCACGGAGGGCACGGTCATCACCACCGTAGGCGCCAGCCTGGGCAGCGCCTCGAGCGTCCGCCGGAACTCCGGACCGATGCTGAGCGCGTAGGACTCCCGAACGCCCAGCAGGTCGAGCGCCTTCGTAAACGACACCATCAGCGTCAGCGGGTCCGTGTCCAGGCAGGCCGCGCTGTCCGCGCCGGACACACCGCAAATGGCGAACAACTCGGCCAGGAACTCCGTCTCCAGCCTGTCGTCCTCCGGCGTGATGAACCGCCTCTTGCGCGGGCCGGTGGTGCCGGACGACGTCTCCACGTCGATGATGGGCGGACCCGCCCGCAGCGCCTCGTTCGATAGCGCGTCCAGCCCGTGGCCGTCCAGCAGCGGCAGCCGGCGCAGCACGTCCAGCGGCGGCTCCTTCTCCACGTCCTCGGCGGATATGCCGGACCGACGAAACACGTCCGCATAGTAGGGGAACCTCGACCGGGCGAACCTCAACGTCTCCCGCAGCCGGGCGGACGCTGCCTCGTCGACCGCGCCCAGCAGCCGGATGGAACGCGTCGGCTCGCTCATCATGTAAGCAGCGGCGCGAGCTCAGACCACGTGCGCCGCTTGACTCCGATGTAGAACAGCGAGTCGCCGCGCTCCAGTTCCAATTCGACAAAGCTGATATGAGGGATGCCGTCCTTGATTACACCCACCAGGTTGATGTCGTGGTCCAGCAGCGCCTTGGCCACCTGGGTGTAGGGTATGGGACTCGCCGAGGCCTTCTCGACGTACGTGCTCAGCAGCGTACCCTCCACCACGTTGCTGGTGACTATGTTCAGAATGAGCTGTACGCCCGGGTCCTGCAGGTCCTGCACTATCAGCTTGTCCACCATGTTCAGCGCGAAGACAGGCTTGATGTTCCTCGCCCCCTTGAACAGCACGCTGTGAGAGAGATACTGGCACTCGGCTACGCCGCGAACCGTCGGGTTCAGATACTCCACGACGGACACGATCGCCGCGACCAGGCTGTCGCTGGTGGGATCGTCGTAGCCCGATCCCAGGATCATCACGCTGCTGGCGTCCTTGAGATTCGCGCGCGCGTAGGTCTCCTCCTCCAGGGGCGAGCCACGCACGAAAGACACACGGGGCAGCCGGAAGGGCAGCGACTCGATCCTGTCCGAGACCACCACCACGTCGTCCGCCAGGTGCCCGCTGTCCTGCACGAACTCCTCTATTATCTTGCGCGCCCGGTCCGCGGTCGGCGGATTGACTATCAAGAGATGTCCGCTGGCATGTACTGAGCTCATTCCCAAACGCTCCCTCTGGTGGCGTTCCAATATGCGGTCGATACCTATGCCGATGGCCGACGTGAAGGCGGCCAGCCCGAACAGCACCACGAACAGCACTGTGCCCACCCGCGCGCCAAGCGTGGAGGCGGAGTAGTCGCCGTAGCCGATTGTCGTTATCGAGACCACGCTGTACCACAGCGCGTCCGGCGCCGTAATGCCCGGATCGACCGCCCCGTCGAACACGTAGAACGTCACCGCGTTCCCGATCACGCTCAGCACCAGCACCACGACGGCGAAGGCGAATCCCACGTCGCGATGCTGTCGAAGCGTTCTCCATATGCGCGTCAGGCCTAAGAGCATTGTGACTCCCGCGTGTTATTGCCGAGGCGGGTCGATGACGCCGGCCCCCCGCGCGGTAGCGCGGACCGGGCCTCGGCGCGCACGAAGACCGCCGCGCCCTCGTCCAGCGTTCCGACCGCCAGGCAGGTCTCGATTCTTATCATTGGCTGAACGCGATTGAACAGCTGCGTCACCACCAGCCGGCCCCTCCGCGACGTCTCGAACAGGTACTCGTCGCTGTTCAGCGCGTAGCTCCGGCAGTCGTCCGACTGGCCCAGGAACCCCAGGCCGTCCACGTACAGCAGATCCAGTTGGCGTCGCGCCGCCAGCGCCCGCCGCCGCCCGAACGTCACGCACAGCCGCACCGCCTCAGGCAGCCGTGCCTCGTCCACGTCGTCGCACGGCGCGGCGAGCAGGTCCGGCCCCAACTCTCGCAGCAGCTCGTAGGCCCGCGGTCCGTCTTCGATGAACAGGTGTGTCGTAACGCCCGCCCTTATCAGCGCCGTGCACAACTCCGCGCCAAAGAACCGGCGAACCCCCGGCGCCAGCACCGCGGCGACCGCCTCCGGCCCCTGCCTTGAGCCCACAACCTGAGTTTGCCCTGAGCCTGCCGAAGGGTCGAACCGCTCCTTCACCGCGTCCACGAACAGGTCGCACCGCGTGGCGCTCTCCTCCGGCCCCTCCGCCACCGCTATCCTGTCTTCCCGCTGCCCCGCGTACTGGCCCATGACCCACTCGATCTCGGCCGGCAGACTCACCGCGTCCGCCAGGCTCGCGCGCCGGTACTCCGCGATGGGAGTAACAGGCAGCTCGCGGAACTCGTCCAGCGACCCCACGCCTTTCCGGCCCCCAAGTCGCCTGCGGTAAAACTCCGTCCGGGACGCCGCCGCCACCACCCCCTCCAGGCGCTCCAGCAGGTCGTCCCTGGCCTCGTAGCGTCTAAGCATCGACGCCCAGCTCGACGATCACGAGACCCCCGTCATGTCCCGCGCCGTGGTACTCGTCGAACCGCTCCAGCAGCCCGTCGCGCGACGCCATCACAGCCGCCGCCGCGTCCGGCTCCTCCGACGCGAACCGGCTCCCCAGCGGCGTGTCCAGCGACCACTCGCGGGCGATCTCACACCGCAGACCCGCGGCGTCGCACGCCGTCTCGTACTCCCCACTCAGCCGCGCGAACGTGGCGTCGCTCCTGTACGCCAGCGGCGTGACGAAGTAGCCGCGCGAGATGTACAGCCCCAGCTCGTTGTCGAAGACCTGCATCAGGTCCACGTCCTCGATCCAGCCCTCCATCGCGAAATACAGATCCTCCACGATGCTCTGGTCCACGTGGTGATAGTAAAAGCGCTCCTCCCGCACCGCCATTCTCACCCGCAGACTCTGCTTGGCCTCGTCCCGCAGCAGACGCCGTGCGGCCTCTCCCTCCAGGAACAGGAACGGGACGTTGCCGTTGGTCGCGTCCACGAGCACCTCTTCGCCGCCAATGTTATACACAAGCGCGACGTGCTGCCAATACCGCATGTACCGCTTGGAGAACCGAAAGTCGAACGTGGTCAGCATCTCCCGCAGCCTGTCCTCGGGGACGGGCGGTAGCGCGTCCGCTCCGGCGAGCACGTACCGCGACGGCAGCCCCAGCCGGTCGGTGAGAAACCTGAGCGCCTGCACCTTCTCGGAGCAGATGCCGCCCGCGCCCTCGGCAATGTTCCGCACCGTCTCATCGCCCGTCTTGTACGACAACATTCTGCCGCGGAAGCGCGAGTAGTTCTCGAAGTGACTGTCCCAGACCCGTCGCGCCAGCGCCCGCAGCACGCGCTTCGCGTCCGCCGGCGTCTCCATCGCCGCCGCCTCGTCCGCCGCGCTGCCGAGGTACCGCTCCAGCGACTCCCGCACGAACGCGGCGTACCTCTTGGCGTCCGCGTCCCACCGCCGCCTGTGAAATCCCGCCCAGTTCCTGTCGTACCCGGCGCCCAGCCTGTCCACGTCCACGTCGATCAGCGACACGTCCGCGTCCCTCACCCGCACCGTCGTCGCCACCGGAGACTCGTCCAGGCCGATGGGCGCGCCGCTCTGCCGGAACACCACGCCCGGATACACGTCCAGCAGCGCCCCCTCGTCGGATACGGCGTACACGTAGTCCTGGATCGCCCGCAGGTCCTCTGCGGACTGCGGCGTGATGCGGCGTGCGGCCAGCAACTCGTCCAGGGGACAGTCCCTCAGGTAGCGCTCCAGGAGGCGGCGGAGCGTCCAGCCGGCGTGATCAGGGTCGATGCGCAGCGCGAATCGCCTGCCGGTAACGCCGTCCGTGAGTTGCAGCGCGCACCCGGAGACGTCCGACATTCGACCACACCCTCAGCCTGTTAGAACTTCGCACAAGTATAAAATCCACCACCAACCCTGTCAAAGCCACCCCGCCGATGGTTTCCCCAGGGCCTTTGTGCGGGGCCTTACGAATAAATCTGCACAATTCTGCTACATTCCGCACATTCCGTAGCTGGGCGGCCCGATGTTCTTGTCACTCTTTGTGAGCCAGGTTGTTAAGGATCGTCACGCGCATTGCGCGGAATGGCGCAGTATGTGGCAGGTACGCGATGGTCGTCTTGGGCCGGGGGCGGCCTTTCCGACCACGCCAACCGGGGGGCGTCACCTCCATCCTAACCTTCCCCCTCGCAGGGGGAAGGGACTTATCGGATAGGCTGTAAGTAGAAAATAGCACGCACGTGCTATATAATCAAGAGGGTTGGCGAAGCTGTGGGATAGGGCCGAATCCGTGGGAAGAAATTGCGCAGGCGTGGGGATGGGGCGGGGCGTGCGTGGGGCGTGGGTGGGGCAGGGGTGGGGAACGGGTGGCGCGGGAAAGTGACGCTTTTTTCGGGGTGCGTGGGCGCGAATCTGGTGGAGATAGGGGGAATCGGAGTTAGCTACAAAATGAGCATTTGATCACTCCGACAGATGGTGACTGGCTGAGCGACTATCTCCCCGATTCGACTAACAACCATTCCTTGTCAGAGGCTGCTTGTAGAACCATCTTATGGCTTCTCCCTACTGCGGCAAACTTCTCTGGCGTGTGAGTAGGCACTCGCCGGAAACGAAGTGCCAGTGGACCCGAGAATCTGCTTGCAGTCTTTAGCTTGAGACCGCCAAGGAGTTGGTCAAAGAACGATGGAGTGACAGCCACAACATGGTCGAAGTCAACAACAATTGGGAGGGCAGGATCAAATTGATCCATAGTGATATTACTCAGTATCTGATCCGCAGTCCCACGGGTGAGCAAGCTAGACTTCTTGGTCAACTCATGAAGTAGAATGCTGTTCATAGTTTGCCTTATGTGGGAATGCTCATTGACGCGAGCGTTCCAGGGTAGGGGTTTGTTCGCCGAGACTCCTGCCTAACGTCCTCCGATATTTCTAGAACACCTATCCCAGAGTGAACAATCAAACGGCGTCCTCCTTTACGCGCGTCCTCTGCGACTCCATAAAGGCCAATACCCCGGGTTGCGGCCCCGGTACCTGAGATTCTCTCCCTCGTCGCCAGTTCAATAGCCGTCCAGTCGTAATGAATCTTATCTCGGAGAGCCGGGTTGTTGTAGAGCGCCTTCCGAATCCCTATGCCCCCATCCGCAACAGTTATAACAAACCGTAGGCCTTCACGAAAGTTAAAGAATTGAACTAGTCCAAGTCCTCCAATCGGCGATTGAGAGTGCTGGACCGCATTAAAAGCTAGCTCAGCGAAGTTCTCGCTTACTACGGGAGCCAAGTGTTGAGAGGATGATCCTCGCGAGATGAGATTGTCTAGCGCACTGTTCGCCAACTCCTCGGCTTCATATTCGCTCGCAAATCTACTGAGTGGTACAATTGTCTGCGACATAGAAGCCTCACCAATCCCTCGATCATCAACTGAAACGCCCGCCTCCTTCAACGTGTCAAAGAGTCCCGTGGACTTAAGATATGTAGCAACACCCCGATCCTCAGGAACAATGAGCTCGCAATCTCGATTATGGCTCCTCACCAACAGCCCGTAACAAGCGCACCATGTTACAGCCGAAGGCCATACGAATTGACATCTGGCAAGGTCAATCAATACCGAATCAGGTTTGAAATCGTTTAGGCGCGGGTCTTGCCAGAGCCAAGCCGGTAGGTTTCCAGCATGGTGGAAGTTCTTTGGTGGAGAAATCCTTAAGGAGTTCAAAACACCGTCCTCGAGTATGTCTCTTGGAGAGTATACTGTATCCATCCATCCTGCGCATCCATGAGGCGTCGCTGTACTGGGCGGGACGGTGGAGCATCCGGAAAACGCGACCACGGCTGTAGTGCGGCGGATTGCTTGACTTCCAGTCTAGCCCCATCGCCACGTTCGAAATCCCACGGAGCCCAAACCCCTCGCCACTGCGGTCGCCCGTCATTGTTTGCCCAGAACCAGGGCAATCACACCCGATGCGAGAGGTTCTGGATTTTATCCAGTTTGGTGGGCCTGAGGGGACGGTAGATGGCACCGTCTTCGAGATGTGGCTGGGGAAGAGGAAGCCCCGGCCTGCGCCCCCCTCGATGTCCCTGTTCCAGGCCCCGCGCGCGGGGCCTTCGCCATTGTCCTGAAATCGCCGGCTGTCGTAAAATGGCCCTGTAGAAGCTCCTTTAGGGGGAAAGATGACTAACGCAGGAACTCCGGCCCGTCAGCGCAGGCCCAAAGAGGAGACCACTCGCCTCGGCAGGGAGATTTACGAGCGGGACATCAAGGCGCAGGTGGAAGCCGACCACCATGGCGAGTACGTCGCTATCGACGTCGAGACCGGGGGATGGGCCATGTCCGATGACGTTCTCGCCGCAGCGGAGCGTCTGCGGGCGCAGCGCCCCGGCGCAGTAGACGTCTACCTGCTTCGCATCGGGTACCGGGCGTTGCACCACTTTGGGGGCAGGCCCTGGCGGAGATCAGAGTGATAGAGGGAGTGGTGAACTCCGCCTACGAAGCCGTCATACCCCTTTCCCTCCAAGGCCCGGCGGATCAGGCGCAGCAGGTCGAGGCAGTGATAGACACCGGCTTCACCGGATTCCTGACGCTGCCGCCTTCGCTCGTTGCGGAGTTGGGACTGGTCTTCAAGGGCACCAGCGAGGGGACTCTGGCTGACGGAAGCAGAGTGTCGTTTGACGCCTACGACGCCACGGTGCTCTGGGAAGGCTCCCCGAGAGTTGTACTGGTCGACGAAGCGGACACCACCCCGCTGGTGGGTATGTTGTTGCTCGACAGGCATGACCTGAGCATCCAGGTTCGGGACGGCGGGCGCGTGGTCATACAGGCCGGAGGGTAGCGCAAGCTCTCCCGAACCAACCCATCCACTTCAAGTCTCCTTCGTCCCCTCACCCGCACCGTCGTCGCGACCGGCGAGTCGTCCAGGCCGACGGGCGCGCCGCCCTGCCTAAACACCACGCCCCGGTAAACGTCCTGCAGCGCTCCCTCGTCGGACACCGTGTACACGTAGTCCTGGACCGCCCGCAGGTCCTCCGCGGACCGCGGCGTAATGCGGCGCGCGGCCAGCAACTCTTCCAGGGGGCAGTCCCTCAGGTAGCGCTCCAGGAGGCGGCGGAGCGTCCAACCGGCGTGATCAGGGTCGACGCGCAGCGCGAACCGCCTGCCGGAAACGCCGTCCGTGAGTTGCAGCACGCACCCGGAGACGTCCGACATTCGACCACACCCTCAGCCTGTTAGAACTTCGCACGAGTATAAAATCCAGCACCAACCCTGTCAAAGCCACCCCGCCAATGAATCCCCGAACCTGTATCAGCTTAGTCGGTGCGCGGCTTTTCAACTCAGCGATGGCAAAGCTTCGTCACTCCCGCGAAAGCGGGAGTCCAAACGCTTGAGCGGGAGAACGGCTTAGACTCAGATGACACAGCGACTAAACTGTTGTAGGATAACTGCGGATGCACGAATGTTCTCAACTCAAAGATACTGCTGGAGTTCGAGCGATTCCGTAGCCAAACAGTGAGGTAGTCATGGCTTTGGAGAAACTGGTTGAGTCTGCATCGGATAAGTGGCAGACGCTCGCTGACTTCCGCACGCGTTGCAAACTCGTGGGCAATGTCTACTCGATTTCTTACAAGCGTGCCATAGTTGCATTGACCGATTACGAGCGCGAAAGTGCCGGGGGCATCTCCAAGAACACATTCCTGCTGGCAGCAAAGGAAGCGGACGATGGTTCCCTTATTCTCCTGCGCGTAAAGAGCGAGGCCCTTTTGCCCAACGCCATACAGAATGACATTACGAAGCAGCAAGGACTTGATGCGGCCGGTGGCAACAAACCTTGGGCCGGCGAACTGGACCCTTGGATGCGAGACAGGCTTTCGTTGCATGGCTTGGAATGTGGTGTGCTCGGAGCGTTCCTTTACGATGAAGAAAAGAGATACGCGGAAGACATAGCGAACTACTACGCAGTCCATGAGTTGATGGTCTGGAAGCCGGATGAGACTGTTCTGGACGCCATCGTCAATCATAGACACCGCGCCAACGACATCGATTTCGATTCCCAACCACGCGCCATAGGCCGTACACGCTTCGCCGCCGCAGAGCCGCACGGCACTGCAAGCCCGGAGTTTCGCCTGAACCCTACCGACATTATGAAGAGACGTACCGTCTATTTCGGCATGTCGCGCTCAGGCAAGTCAAACGGGCTAAAGATATTCGCTGAGTCGGTGTACCGACTCAGAGAGTCGAACGACGATTGCCGTGTAGGGCAGCTTATCTTTGACATAAACGGAGAGTATGCCCAAGACAATCCTCAAGACGGCAAAGGGTTACATCGCGTCCACGAGTCTATAGGTAGAGAGCGCGAGGAAGAAGTCGCTACCTACGGCCTGATAACTCCCGACTGGGACAAAAAACGCAAGAGGATGCGTCTGAACTTTTTCGGAAAGCCCATCCCTAGACCTTGGAAAACCGAGACCGTACAAGAGGCTTTGCACGAGTTGCTAGCTGGAAGGACCATCGTGACGGGCCTGATGTCAAACGAACAAGCGCGATACACGACCGCCTTTCGGGACGCGGACTTGGCAGTTCCCGTAAATGCGGATGGCGACGTGGGAGCGCAGACCCGCTATGCACGCAGTGTGTTGGCGTATCAGGCCGCGCTAGTCGCCGCGGGATTAGAGCCACCGAGTCGGCAAGCGTCTCTGCGAGCGCCAATGAGTGGCAGCCTTCTTGGTAAGGAACTGATTCGCGCGTTGTCGTCCCCAGCCAATGCCACTAGCGAGCATCGGACCGATTATCTACAGGCAGCAAAGATTCTGACCGATGCGAATGCCAACAAATACACCATCTCTTGGAACCAACTGGTCACTGTGTGTACCGCTCTAAACAGATTCATCAACGACAAGAAGAGCGGATTCGACGGATTCGAGCAAGAGCAGATAAAGGAATCCAGCAGCGGGGAGGCTTGGGCCGAACCACGATTCAAGGCGTTGCTGCGTATATTCGAGTCTCAGAACGGACCTCGAATATTCCAGACCGCGCGTGAACAGCACGACCCTGAGCGAACGATAGACTTCGCGGAAGAGGTCGTGAAGGACCTACAAGACGGGAAACTGGTTATCATAGACCAGTCCGGCGGGGACCCCGAGCAGATCCAAAACGCCTCTGAGCGTGTCATGTGGCAACTATTTAACACGCAGCAGGATCTGTTCAAGAGCCGCATGACGAGCGGCGCCTACTCGGCGGAGTCGAAAGACGGGCACGTCATCGTGTACATAGAGGAAGCGCATAATCTTCTGCCCAGCAGAAGCACGCCCGAAACCTTGAAGGGCGTGTGGGCGCGCTCCGCAAAGGAGGGCAGCAAATACAATCTTGGCGTGGTGCTCGCTACGCAAGCTCCCAGTTCGATTATGCCCGAAATCCTCAGTGAGACCGACAATTGGATTGTGGCGTATCTGAATTCCGCCAAGGAGCGGCGCGTCGTGTCGGACTACATGGACTTTCAGGACTTCGAGGAGCAGATAGGGAGCGTGAGCGAGCGAGGCTTCGTGCGTATCAGGACGCTCTCTCAAGCCTATACCGTCCCTGTTCAGTTGAACAAGTTCTCGCTAGGCGAGATTGATCCGCAAAACAATGCCTCCACGAACGGTGCACGTAACGGGATCGCCGATACTGAAGAGATGCAGAATCGTCTGCCGCTATAGGGAGCGGGAACGCAATGCCGTACCCTGACGAGTTGGCGGGGCTCTTCGCAATCCGTTCCATAGCTGAAAGTGGCGTCGTGGAAGAGTTCCGCAACGCTATGATGTCTCGGAAGGCAGAGGATCCATTACCGCTGCCTGACTTTCTGCCCTGCCCTCCTCACGGCAGGGTGAGAAGCCATGTCCTTGCAATTGATGGTTCTGTCATCTACAAGGATATACCCGGCTCACTTCCGTGCACGCAAGCTGGGTTAGTTTCTCTGGGTGTGGTCGTCATGAACATCAGAGAACTCAGCCGGCTCAAACGCTTGCCCGAAAGTGGGGCAGTAAACCCGAGAGAGCTGAGAAAGACCGAAGCTCCTGAGAGTTTTGGTGTGATACTCCCAGGTCAGAACGCCGCGCGAAACGATGGCATGGATCCTCGAACCTGGTTTCGCCACATCATAAACGACAAGTTGGAGAATTCCAGAGTTCCTCATGAAGGTGAGTCCTTCGCCGACACCCTTCACTACCTGTTCAGTATCAGCGACGAAGGGAGGACAGTGAGGTGCCCAAATCCTAACTGTACAGAAAGAACAGTCGATATTCCGCAGCCCGGTGAACAAGGAGCTTGTGACGCCTGCGGAGAGACAGTTCTGCTGTCGGACGGGCTACGCATTCACGAGAGTTTTCTTGAGAACACGCCTGTCGGCGGATGTCATTCGCGTTTCATGGACGCGCTCGAGATTTTGGCGCTCATGAACACCCTTCGTTACCTTTCGCAAAGCTCGGAAGGGATACTAGCATTGGCAGACACAGTTTTCGTGATGGATGGACCTCTTGCAGCGTTTGAAACCATAGCTGTATTGGCGCACGCTGTACGCAAAGAGTTGAGGAACATACAGGGCCGATTGATGGAACGATTTCCGAATTCCAGTTTGGCAGTGCTTTCGGGAGTAAAGACTGGTGCATTCGTCAATCATGCCTTGGATCTGGACCGCGCACCGTGGCCGGATGTCCGGATTCCCAATGGACACTACTGGGCGCCTGACAACGCATACATCCAAGCGAACATTGTCGCGAGAGTTTCTTCGTCCGCTAATCCAAAGCCTTGGGGCGAACTCACCTACTACGGTCGTCCGGTTGTCCTGAAAACAAGTAAGGGGCAGAGACTGGTGCTGAACGTGGCACAGCCAGAAGCGGATCCTCCCCTCACGGAGGCGGGCATTCCTTGTTCGCTTGCGGACGCACTGGCAACTGCGGATAGCCTAGGCGTCGGATCACATCAGTTTCTTGCTCTCAGAAGGGCGCACAACCGCGCATCCATTCCATTACAGACCGGAACTGATCTCATACAGAGCCTCTTGAGATGAGTCAAGCCAAAAAGCGCAAGTATCCGTTTCCAAAGAAATCACCGGAGGACAGGTGGTATGCCTTCGGGCGATACTATGCGATGTTTCCGCCCGACTTCCCGTATGATGCCGTCAAAGGGCTCACTAACCCCGGTGACGTCGTATTGGATCCGTTCTGCGGGAGGGGAAACAGTTTGTTCTGCGCTATGGCGCAGGACAGGGGCGCGGTTGGAATAGACGAAAACCCCCTTGCGTATCTCTACAGCGCGGCAAGGTGCAGTTTAGATACGTCAGAATCCGTTCTGCTTGATCGGCTGTACGAAATTGGGAGTAGTGTCCTACCGCCTGATAGAGAGTC
This sequence comes from Dehalococcoidia bacterium, assembly GCA_965203135.1. Taxonomy (GTDB): domain Bacteria; phylum Chloroflexota; class Dehalococcoidia; order Lucifugimonadales; family CATOSD01; genus CATOSD01. Next base: position 1,064,100 of record CBDBBO010000001.1, read on the forward strand.
ACGCAACTGCTTTGAGACTATGGCTTGGTCTCCCGATGTTCGCGGGTTCTTTCGCGCCGCCCGCCGTGAGCTTGACTGGCGTAACGACAGTGTGGACCGAATACTCATGGGTTTCGTCGCTCTGCACGCTCAGGACAAGTCGAGCCCGTCAGCGCTGTCTAACAGGCTCCCTCCGACAATTGCGTGTTCACCTACTTACGCAGTGCGCTGGTGGACAGAGAAGAACCTAACCAAGCCACCTTCCCTAAACCCCGTTAAAGTGCTGGCCAAAAAGATAAAGCGTCGGTTTGAATTTGGCGTTCCTAAGCTGAAGAATGGTCAAGCATACGAGGGTGACGCGCGCGACCTCTTTGCCGAAATCTCACGCTTGAATGCTTCGCTCCTGATAACCTCGCCACCTTACAGAGACGTAACAGATTACTGGAACGACCATTGGATACGACTCTGGTTGTTGGGATACCCATTCCGTAAAGACTGGTCACGTGCCGCTAAGTTTGCCGGTGAAGGTGAGTACAGACAACTACTTGTGGATGTGCTCACTAATGCCAAGCCACACCTCGCCGATAGTGCCAGCGTACTTGTTCGCAGCGACATTCGAAGGCGCACATCTGAAATCTGTCAAGAAGTTCTCAACCAAGTCTTCCCTGGCTACCAAATGTACATCCGTCAAAGCGAGGCAGCAGGCGCAGGCGAGTCTGTTCATCATGGAAGAGGAGGTACTCGAGCAAAGGAGGTAGACTTCTTGCTTGCTAACAGCGATAGGGCGAAGGGTTGGGCAAGAGAGCATGGCTTTGAGTTCAAGAAAGAACTAGCTGCGACAGCTCGCTCAGCAGCTTGAACACTGTTCCCATGTGCTTGCCATATTGGTGAAATGCCAGGTTCGCGATTCCCAACCCCCCTTGACCCCATCCGCACATCCGTGCTACGCTCCCTCCATCACGCACCTACACAACCAAATAGCAACCCTCGACCGCCCCCTGCCGACGTGTTCCATCCGTGCATCTTTCGGCGCTCTTCCGCCCCAAAACCCACCCCAAACGGCGCCCCCGACGCCCCAAACCGTCGGCGCCCCAGCTACGATATGGAACAAAACGGAACGTTTTGGAACACTTCTCGCCAAAATCCCTACCCCGCCCCACCGCTTGACACCGCTCGCGCCGCCGCCCAAGATGGACTCACGACACACAGGAGGCCCATCGTGAGCACAACAACCGCCGCCACCGACAACGACGCCCTCTTGACCGACCGGGACGTTTCGCTGCTCCAGTCCGACTGGGAGGCCAACCCCTCCCTTCGCCTGATGCAGAACGTGGTCGCCCAGCACGACGTAAACGACGTCGCCCTCGACCGCGCCCTCATCACCGGCGCCGAGCACAACTTCTCCAACGTGCTCGACAGTTGGCAGCCCACCGACCAGGGCAGGTCCGGCAGGTGCTGGCTCTTCGCCGGACTCAACCTGTTCCGCGTCGACACCATGAAGGCGCTGAACGTCGACCAGTTCGAGTTCAGCCAGAGCTACATGATGTTCTGGGACAAGATCGAGCGCGCCAACTTCTTCCTCGAGTCCGTCATCGACACCGCCGACCGCCCCACTGGAGACCGCCTGGTGGACTGGCTGATGGAGTCGCCCGCGCCCGACGCCGGCCAGTGGGACATGTTCATCAACCTCGTGAAGAAGCACGGCGTCGTCCCCAAGTCCGCTATGCCCGAGACCGAGAGCTCGATGTCCACCATGCGCATGAACTCGTCGCTCTTCTACCTGCTCAGGCAGGGCGCCCAGCGCATACGCGCCCTCTACGCCCAGGAGGCCGGCATCGACGCCATGCGCGAGTCCAAGCGCCAGACGCTCAAGGTCGTCTACCGCGTGCTGTGCATACACCTGGGCACCCCGCCAGCCAGCTTCTTCTGGCAGTGGAAGGACCGCGAAGGCCGCTTCCACCGCGACGGCGACATCACCCCGCTGGAGTTCGCCCGCAAGTACGTCACCACGCCCTACGAGGACTACGTCTGCCTGGTGCACGACCCACGCGAGTCCAGCGAGCCGGGCAGCACCTACACCATCGGCTACCTGGGCAACGTCGTGGGCGGCTCCCCCGTCAAGTACCTGAACGTGGACATCGATCTGCTCAAGCGCGTGACCCTGGACTCCCTGCTGGACGGCCAGGCGGTCTGGATGGGCTGCGACGTCGGAAAGCAGATGCACCGCGACCAGGGCGTGTGGGACGCCGACCTGTTCGACTACGGCGCGGTCTACGGTGCCGACTTCGCCCTGGATAAGGCGTCGCGCATGGAGTACGGCCAGACCCGCATGACCCACGCGATGCTCTTCACCGGCGTAGACGTGGTGGATGGCAACCCGCGCCGCTGGCGCGTGGAGAACAGCTACGGCGACGCCATAGGCGACAAGGGTTTCTGCGTGATGAACGACTCGTGGTTCGACGAGTACATGTTCGAGATCGCCGCCCCCAGGAGCCGGCTGCCCGAGGACCTCCAGCGCGCCCTCGACGGCGACCCCATCCCCCTGCCCCCCTGGGACCCCATGGGCGCCCTGGCCGCCAGCTAACGAGGGCCTCCTCTCCCTTGATGGGAGAGGATTGAGGTGAGGGTGACGTCGCTCCTCAGGAACAGAACCGCCCCGGGTCCAGCGCATCCACCTCCACGTCGGTCGAGCCGCGCGTGATCAGGTCCACGATGACCTTCGCCATGCCCGGCCCAAGCATGATGCCCTGCCGCCCGCCGCCCGTCGCCACGAACGCGCCCTCCGCACCCGGCGCGCGGCCAAGCAGCATCTGCCCGTCCGACGACACCGGCCGCAGGCACGCGGTCTGCTGCGCCAGCCGCGCGTCCTCCAGCGACGGCGCCATCTTCAGCAGCGACGCCATGATCTTGTCCCGCGCCGCCGCCGTCGGCCTGTCGTCGAAACCGGCCTTCTCCTCCGTCGTGCCCGTCCACAGCAGCCCGTCCGGCTTGGTGGTGGCGTAGTCGCCCGAATATCCCAGCGAGCACCGGAACGGGTCCCCCGGTGCCTGCAATCGCAGAATCTGCCCCTTCAGCGGACTGACGGGCACCGGCACGCCCAGCCACTCCGACGCGTCCGCGCTCCACGGCCCCATCGCCAGCACCACCGTCTCGCACGCGATCCCGCCGCCATCCAGCGTAACCCCACGCACCCTTCCGCCCTCCACGCGCAGCCCCGTCACCGTGCCGTGCCGCACCGTCGCTCCCTCGCGCTCGGCCGCCTGCACCAGCGCCAGCGTCAGGCGGTAAGGCTCCACGTCGCCCCCGCCCTCCACGTACACCCCGCCTATCGCCTCGGGGTTCACGCGCGGCTCGATCTCGAACACCTCTTTCGCGTCCACCCAGCGCGTGGACGGCGCATCCGGGTGCTGCGGCACATTCAGGCTCGCCCGGAGCTGCGCCGCCTCCTCGTCGCTGAACGCGAGCGCGAGCGACGGCCTCAGTCGGAACTCCGTGTTCACGCCGGTCTCCTCCGCCAGCTCCGTGCCGAACCGCTCGTGCAGCCGCCACGCCTCGGCGAGCACCGGCACGTTGGGCCCTGTGCCCCGCGGCCTGCTCAGCCCGCCGTAGGCGAACCCGGATGCGTGGCTCCCCACCGAGTCCTTCTCCACGATGACGCTGCTCACGCCCTCCCTGGCGAGCAGGTACGCCGTGGACACGCCAACTATGCCGCCGCCTACGATAACGACGTCTGCCGAACTCGAGCTGACCATGAGGGTTTCTCCTGACTTTACTGAGTTTGGGCCAAGTATAGTGACGCGACTTGGGCGCGTCAAAACGGCCCCGGAAGCGTCGCTATCACCCTACGGTCTAACTTTCTTCACAATTCTTCGTTATAGTGTTGTCTAGCGGATTTGCGGTCACACGCCCGGGAATACACCGGGCGAGCAGATGAAGGACGTGGGTTGAGCTGGCTGAAACGCATACCCCTGGGGCAGATTGCCCTGCTGCTGGTGGTGCTGGCGATAGCGTTCGGCGGCACCTATGCCGGCTACTACTGGTACTCCGACCGTGAAGTAGAGGAGGACGGAGAGTCCGAGCTTCTGGTGCCCGTGCGCCGTGGCAACCTGGTCAACGAGGTCTCTATCAGCGGCAGCCTGGTCTACCCGGACCGCGAGACGCTGAGCTTCGACATCGAGGGCGTTATAGGCGAGATCCTCGTTGAAGAGGGCGACCGCGTGACCGAGGGCCAGCTACTGGCCCGGCTGGACCGCGAGACCGTATTGGCGCTGGAGCGCGACGCGGCCAAAGCCAGGGTGGACCTGCGCGACGCGGAGCAGGCGCTGATAGACGCGACCGCGCCCCCTTCCCCTTCCACGCTCGACTTCGCGAAAGCCGAAGTCGCCATTGCCGACGCGGAGGTCGCCTACCGCGACGCCCAGAAGGCCTTCCAGAACCTCGGCGTGGTCACCGAATACGACCTCGCCAAGGCCCGCGAAAAGGTCGCCGCAGAGCGGCTGGCGCTATCCCAGGCCGAGGACGCCCTCGCCGACACGATCGCCGGCGCCGACACCGACGACATCGCCGACGCCCACTCCACCATCCGCACCGCCACCACCGATCTCGACAACGCGGAGCGGGACGAGGAGCTGGCCCGCCGCGAGTGGGACCGCAAGCTGCAGACCGCCCGCGACGCCATCCAGGACTCCATCGATGTCATGGGGAACTACTACCAGAAGTGGTTCGGCGTTCGGCCCGATGACGATGACATCGCCAGGGGCCTCGACGAAGTGCTGACGTCCTGGGGCACCGACCTCGAGTCCCTGATGGACCCCGACTCCGTGCCCCCGCTGCACCGCCTGCCCGCTCCCGACGCCGCGCTGGCGCCTTCGGACGTACCCTGGGACGAAAACACCCTCCTCTTCTGGCTCAGGGTCTACCCCGGCAACATATCGCTGACCTGCGAGGAGCCGCTCCCCAGAGATACCATCTGCGTGAGACCGGACTTCGACGACGAATGGGAAGTGTACACGGAGAGGCTGTCGGAGTTGGACGACCTGGAGTTGGAGGCGACCAGGGCGCTCTCCGCCTTGGAGGAGACCGTCACCAGCGCGAGCGAGAAGCTCTTCAACTCCCAGTACGCCTTGGCCGACGTCCTCGCAGGGCCGGACCCGGTGGACCTGGAACACAAGCAGAGGGCCCTGGACCTGGCCAAGGAGGCCCTCAAAGTGGCCGAGCAGGAGCTCGAAGACCTGCAGAGCGAACCCGACCCCCTTGACGTCGAAGCCGCCGTCTTGGACATCGCTCTCAAGGCCGCCGCCCTCGAACAGGCGCGCGAGGACCTGCTCGAATTGCGGACGGTGGACGAGGTCGATCCGCTGGATATCGCCCTGTTTCGCGCCGACATCGAGGCGGCCCGCACCGCGCTCGCGGGCGTGCTCACCGACCTCGAAGCGGTCGTCTTGCGCGCGCCGCGGAGATGTATCGTTTCCGAGCTTCCGGTGGAAGAGGGCCGGCACGTGAGAGTGGGCGACGCGGTCGTGAGCCTGGTCGACCCCAACGTAGTGGAGATGTCGGGCATTGTCGACGAAATCGACGTGCTGTACCTGCAAGTGGGCGCGATCGCCACCGTACACCTCGAGGCGCTGCAGGGCCGGACGCTGCCAGGCGTGGTGTCCAGAATCGCGAGCGAACCGAACAGCCAACAGGGCGTGGTGAGCTACCCGCTGGACGTGACCCTGGAGACCACCCCCGACACTCCGCTCCTCGAGGGCCTCAGCGCCTCGGCGAGAGTCGTCATACGGGAAGAAAACGACGTGCTGCTCATCCCTCTCCAAGCCCTGCACGGCACCTTCGACAGGCCGGCCGTGCGCGTTCTCGGCGAAGAAGGAGAGGTCGAGCTGAGAGAGATCATCCTCGGTAGCAGCGACGACTTCTGGACCGTGGTGGAGAGCGGCCTCAGCGAGGGCGAGACGCTGCTGATGCAGTCGCAGGACGCCTCCGATTCGTTCTTCGGCTTCGGCAGGGGATTCGGCGGCGGCGCGACCCGCACCCTCATCGCCCCAGCAGGCGGCGGCAGGGGACGCTAGCGTGATCAGGCTGGAGGACGTATCCAAGATATACCGCATGGGCAACGTCGAAGTTGCCGCGCTCCAGGGCGTCAGCGTGATCGTCGAGCCGGGCGAGATGGTCGCCATAATGGGGCCCTCCGGCTCCGGCAAGTCCACCCTGATGAACATCATCGGCTGCCTCGACGTGCCCACCTCCGGCAGCTACACGCTGGAGGACGAGGACGTGGGCTCCATGAGCGACAACCGCCTCGCCGAGATCCGCAACGGCAAGATAGGTTTCGTCTTCCAGACCTACAACCTGCTGCCGCGCCTGTCCGCCCTCTCCAACGTGGAGCTGCCACTCCTATACGGCAACCGCAAGAACCGACGGCAGCGAGCCCTGGAGGCGCTGGATAGGGTCGGCCTGTCCGACCGCGTCTCGCACAAGCCCACCGAGCTCTCCGGCGGCCAGCAGCAGCGCGTAGGTATAGCGCGGGCGCTCGTGAAGCGCCCGTCCATACTGATGGCCGACGAGCCGACTGGCAACCTGGACAGCACCTCCAGCGAGGAGATCCTGGCCATACTCGAGCGCCTCAACCGCGAAGAGGGCATGACCGTCGTCGTGGTAACACACGAGGCCCCCATCGCCGCCCGCGCCCGGCGCGTACTGTCGATGCTGGACGGGCGCATCGTCAGTGACCAGCGCCAGCCCGCCGCCGAGTCGGCCCGGAGCGCCACGTGACGCCTGCCGACGTGCTCAGGACGGCGCTGGTCTCGCTGGGCGCCAACAAGCTGCGCGCCGTGCTCACGCTTCTCGGCATCGTCATCGGCGTCAGCGCCGTCATAACCCTAATGTCGCTCGGCAGGGGCGCGCAGGAGTCAATCACCTCCCGCATCGAGGAGTTGGGCACCAACCTGCTCTTCGTGCGTCCCGGCCAGTCCGCGAACGGAGGCGCGTTCGGCGGGCTGGGCAGCGCGAATACGCTGACGCTCGGCGACGCCTACGCCCTCGTCGACCCGCAGGCCGCGCCGTCCGTGGCCGCCGTCGCGCCCGAGATTCGCACCAGCGGCCAGGTGGTCGCCATGGGCAACAACACATTCACCCAGATAGTGGGCGTCACGTCGGAATACGAGGTGGTCCGCAACTCCCCCGTAGAGCAGGGCCAGTTCATATCCGAGGCGCACGTCAGAAACCGCTCCGAGGTCGCGGTGCTGGGCGCGCCCATCGCCGAGCAGCTATTCGGATTCCGCAGCCCCATCGGCCAGCACATGCGCATAAACGGCCGGGAGTTCACCGTCATAGGCGTGCTGCCCAGCCAGGGCGGCGGCTTCTTTGGAATCTTCGGCAACGAGGTGCTTGTTCCCATTACCACGGCGTACTACCGGCTCGACTTCGAGCGGACGGTGCAGGGCGACGTCATAGTCGACTCCATCAACGTCAGCGCGAAGGACGACGCCGTGTCGCAGGACACGATAAACGAGATAACGGCGGTGCTGAGGCTGCGCCACCGGCTCACCGGCAACAACGACTTCACGGTAACCAGCCAGGAAGAGACGATCGAGGCGCTGGAGGAGACCACCAACACCTTCGTGGTGTTCCTGGGGGCGATAGCCGGCATCTCGCTGCTCGTGGGCGGAATCGGCGTCATGAACATCATGCTGGTGTCCGTCACCGAGCGAACCCGCGAAATCGGCGTGCGCAAGGCGATGGGCGCCAAGCGTCGCGACATCCTGTTCCAGTTCCTGGCGGAGGCCACCCTGCTCAGCCTAGGCGGCGGAGCCGTCGGAGTCGTCGCGGGCCTGGGTCTCTCTCGCTTCCTGGACGGGCGCGATCTGATCGGCACCGGGGCCTTCCAGACCAGCGTCAGCGGCGACATAGCCGTGCTCGCCATCGTCGTTTCCGCCGCGATTGGCATATTCTTCGGCCTCTACCCCGCGGTCCGAGCCGCCGGCCTCCACCCCATAGACGCGCTCCGCCACGAGTAAGGCCCCGATGCGCCGACGCAATCACGAATCGCAATCAGAGAGAAGACAATGAACGGGCGTATATTCGCACTGCTACTGATCGCGGCGGCCATCATCGGCGTCGGGGCCGCCTTTGGCGTAATCGCATACATAGAGCGCGGCGGCGGCGATGAAGGCCGGACCGCGCTCGCGGAACTGCCGGCGGCGCCAGCCGCTGCTCTGCCCGGCGGCGCCTCCGCGCTCGCAGCGCCGCAGGCAAGCGCGTCCCAACCCGCGATCGAAGGGCTGGAGACCCTGGCCGGCACGGTCGAGAGCGTCGAGGGACGCCGCCTCACCATCGCCGCCGAGCAAGGCTCCGAGACAGCGACGGTCGAAGAGGGTGCGACGGTGACGCTCTTCACGGAGCGTTCGCTCGACGACCTCGAAGAGGGCATGAGCGTAAATCTGACGGGCGAGCGCGGCGAGGATGGCGTGACGCGCGCAGAATCGATAACGCTTGGCTACGTCTTCGAGATGGGCGCGTTGGGCGTGGGCGCCCAGTTCGCTGACGGCAGCCGAAGCGGGCCGTTGGGTGGCGGAATCATGCGCACGGGAGAGCCGCCGAGCGCAGAAGACCTCGCCGAACTGCGACGACAGTTGGGCACAGAGATTCCCCCGGAGGCGATCCAGCGGATACAGGCGCTCGCCGAGCAGGGCGGCGGACAGTTGCGTGGCAGGGGCGGCGCCGGCGGCGCGTTCGGACAGCGTGGCGTTAGCGGCGAAATCACGCAGATTGGCGACGGACGCATCACCATAGAAACCGCGCGCGGCCCCGTAGAGGCCGCCTACGACGACGACACGCAGATACGCGAGATAGTCACCGAGGGTGAACTCGACGACCTGCCCATCGGCGCCCAGGTACGGCTGCTCGGCCAGCGCGACGAAGAGGGCGTCTTTCGCGCCGTGGCCGTCATCATGACGCCCGATCTCGGCGGCCCTGTCGCCCCCGGCGGCCCCGCGCCGGGCGGCTCAACCGGCCCCTAGACGTCCCTGAGCCTGCATCAGACGACGACGCCACCGGCCCCGGATTGTCGATCTCCCCCATCCGCACCTTGTGCCGCGCACCTATCCCGCTCGCCAGGAAGAAGGGCACGCTCATCACTATCCGCGCGAACGCCGGCTTCATCGACGGGTGCCGCAGCTCCAGCGTCTCTTCGTTCGGCATCAGACTGAGCCACGGGCGCGAGAGTACGCTGACGTAGAGCCCGACCAAGACCACCAGCGCCCCGATAGACGGCACTGCCGCCGAGGCGTCATCCGGCAGGTCGTCCCGCGCCAACCCCACAACGCCAACCGCGAAGAACGGCAACGCCACCAACACGTTGACCAGCACTCGCGTCGCCATAGTCACTTCCCCCTGAAGAGTTGGATGGCGGTAGCGCCCAGCGTCACCAGCACACCAATCAGCGACAGCGTCACCGGGTCCATGATGTCGAAGGGCAAGTCGGCCTCCACCCCGCCCGGCGACGGCACCGAGTTCGTGAAGAAACCCCGCTGTGGCGCAGGTGTAGGCGTCGATGCCGATGTAACCGCTGGCCCCGCCACGGGAACGGGAGCGGGCGAGGGTGCGGTAGCCGTGGTTGGCGATGGCGCTCGTGTGAACGTAGACGAGGAAGTCTCTCGCGCGGGAGCAGGAGTAGGTGAAGGGGAGCGTGTAGCCGGGACTCTCAAGCTATTGAGAGCCTCGTCGAACGCGTCGGGAGTAGGCGTTGTTGTGGACAGTTCGTCACATAAGGGCAATCCCACTCTGTCAAAGTCGTTGGAAGCTACTTGCCGTAAGCCTTCGGGTATGCAGCCGGCCAACTGAGTGTTCTGGAGTCGTAAGTGAATCAGGTTGGATAGGTTGCCCAGTTCAGGAGGGATATCACCGCTCACCATGTTGTTTCCCAGACTCAATTCCTGAAGTTCCGACAAGTTCCCGAGCTCAGGAGGCACCGGACCCGTCAACATGTTCGAGGCTAAGCCTAGCGATGTAAGGGCAGACAGATTTCCGAGTTGCGGCGGGATTTGACCGCGCAGCCTGTTGAGAGTCAGGATAAGCGTTCTCAGCCTCGCTAGGTCGCCCAACTCCGCCGGTATCTGGCCGCCAAGTAGATCGGCGTGGAGCCATAAATCCGTCAAGTTGGATAAGCTCCCGAGAGTAGGCGGAATTGACCCACTCAACCTGTTTTCGTGAAGTTCCAACACTTGCAGTTCCGATAGCTGCCCTAGATCCGGCGCAATTTGCCCAAACAATCCGTTGCTTCCCAGTTGCAATCTCACGACTCTGCCCGAAGCATTCGTCGTTACGCCAAACCACTCTCCGATTGGATGGTCGCTAAGCCAGTTGGTGTTGTCTTCCCAATTCGGGCCGCCCGTGGCGTTGTAGAGCGCAATCAGAACCGCGCGATCTGAGTCAACGGAGGTGGATTGAGCAAGCGTGCTTGAGGGCATGAGGCCAAAGCCGGCAACCAGTAAGATGGCCAGCGCGACCATAGTAGGCCGCAACATAGACACGCGGACTTGAGAAAAACGACTCCATTTGAACTCTATACACGCCAAAGGTCTTTCAGCCTCCCCATATCCGAAGCCACGTCAGATTGCCAAGCCAACGAGAAATCGTCCCTCCCGCGCATCCGTCTCCTCAATGACTTGCGACGTCACCCCGCACAATCGCCACTGCGAACGACGCCCCCATCCTCATTGCCCGTGCCCACGCCAAAGCGCTAAAATGCAACGTGTGAAGGCATTTCCCAAGAGGTGAACGAATGAACGATGCGCAGACCCCGGCTAACGCGCGGGGAGAGAGCGTCGCCGCACGCCCGCGTCGTCCCCGCGAAGAGACGGCCCGCCTCGGTGACGAGATATACGAGCGGGACATCCGCACTCAGGTTGAAGCGGACCACCACGGAGAGTATGTCGCCATCGATGTTGACAGCGGCAGTTGGGCCATCTCCGACGACCTTCGGGCGGCAGCGAAGCGTCTGCGGGAGCTGCGCCCAGGCGCCGTTGACGTCTGGCTGCTCCGGGTCGGCCACCGTGCGCTCCACCACTTTGGGGGCCGCCCCCTTCGTAGCGCCGAGTGATCGAGGGCGCGGTGAACGCCGCCTATGAGCCTGTGGTAACCCTTACCGTGCACGCCCCGTCCGGCCTAGCAAGTGAAATAGAGGCCGTGGTCGACACCGGCTTCAACGGCTACCTGACCGTGACCCCGGTATTGGCGGCGGAGTTGGGATTGCCCCTTGAAGGTACGGGCCGTGGGACCCTTGCTGACGGCAGGGAGGTCAGCTTCGATGTCTACGACGTTGCCGTGCTCTGGGACGGCCAGACAAGATATGTTCTGGCGGGCGCCGCCGACACCACGCCCCTGGTGGGTATGCGGATGCTGGACCGCTACAACCTGAACATCGAAGTGGAGAACGGGGGCCGCGTCGTCATACAGGCCAGGGCGTAGCCGAAGAAGCGGCAGGGCCATTGACACCCTCGCACATCCGTGCTAAGCTCCCCTCATCACATACAACCGACCGACGGTCATCGGCCACCAACGTAACAACCGTGACAACAATCCGTCAGATAAATTCCCGTCCAACCGAAATCCGTTCCATCCGCAGCTAGAAACGCCGACCGCCCAGCTACAAAATCTGAGGAGATAAAACAAAAGAAACGAAACGGGACACTTTTTTCTAGCTTGTTTGTCCCACCCGGCAGTTTGGCACCTGCCCCCGCCCGGATGCTACTCCGCTTGGTAGCCCATCCATTCCGTCCTGCTCCGGACGGATGGCCGAAGCGAAAAGCCGTCCGGGACCCGTACCGCGCACGCCACCAGGCCGGCGCGGAGTTCCGGTCCCGGTTCCGCATCACCTTGCCGACGGCGTCCCTGGCCCAATCACGCGGCAGCAGGTCGAGAGGTGCTGCGCGGTCTGTCCTCGTGGCCACCGCGCGAGCCAGTCCCGACCCTGCCGCGCCGCCACTACCGCTAGTCCCTTCCCCTTCGCAGGGGGAAGGTTAGGATGGGGGTGACACTCCCCCGCGAACCCTTAACAACTCAATCGGCATCCCATCCGAGTCGAGGCCGTTCTCGCGCACTTTCTTTGATTGGCCTTATATGCGACAATGCACGGTGCGCCTTCGCGCGTCACCAGCAAGAACATCGAGCCAGCGTAGGGGGGAAGTATGGCGGTAACTGCCGTTGAAGTCGTCTACCGGGGCATTTTCCAGAAGACCCTGTCTAGAAACATCTGCCGCAACATCGTGCTTGCGGCCCGCAAGGAAGGCAAGATCGGCACCGCTTTCGGCCGCTACGGCGACTCCCCGGAGCGCAATGGCATCCCCGCCAAGTACTTCGCCGTCGTCGCCGACGACGAACTCGAACTGGAAGAGAGCCTCGCCAAGTACGAGCCGACCGAGGTGGACGTCACCATCGTCGTGGACGACACGCTCTGCAAGGGCGTGGAATCGTGGGCGTGGTACGGCCTGCAGCCCATCAACGAGCTGACCGTAAACGGCGGCACGGTGCTGGTCACCTCCATCCAGTCGCCCGAAGAGCTTGTGCAGGACATCCACGTCAAGGACGTTCCCTACAACCTCTCCATAGTAAAGGCCGTCAAGAGCTTCTCCGGCCTCTGGGTCTACAAGGACGACCACACCGACGTGCGTATACTTGGCGCGCTCGCCCGCGTCTGCCCACAGCTTGTCGGACTCGACGCCTACGTCGACACCATCCGCGAGCAGTCCAGTGACGACAAGGCCGGCTCGGCGCAACGCGCATTCGATCGCGTGACCACCTACCCGGTGGAGCCGGGCCAGGGCAACTCCGAGACCCCGTTCAGCTTCGACATGCCCGGCTGGACCAAGATGGAGGAGGCCCTCGTAATCCCCGGCATCGAGGCCGGCGGCGGCTTCCGGGGCGGCGACGGCGGCTTCCAGCCCGTGCGCAGCGAGGTCTTCAAGAAGTGGTCCACTCGCACCATGCGCCCGGTCATCAACTTCGAGACGTGCACCAAGTGCACCCTCTGCTGGTTGCAGTGCCCCGACTCCTGCTTCGACGTTACCCCCGAGGGCCTGTACGACTCAGACATGGAGTCCTGCTGCGGCTGCGGCGTGTGCGAAGAGGTGTGCCCGGTCCCCGATTGCATCACCATGGTCAACGAGGCGTCCTTCGAGGACAACTCCAGCCAGCACGACCACTGGAAGCGCGACAGGGACGACTACATGAAGTGGCTGGAAGAGAAGATCGCCGCCGCGAAGGCCGAGAAGGGCGACGCGGGCCGCGACCACGGCCTGTACGAGTGGACCGGCTACGAAAAGCGAATCGCGGCGCAGGGAGTGAGCAATGACGACTGAGGCCCAGCCCGCGCTCGAGCGCGAGGAGCTTATCAGCGGCTCGGAGGCGATCGCCATCGCGTGCGCCCTTGCCGACGTGGACGTGATAACGGCCTACCCCATTCGGCCCTACGACACGGTTATGCAGTTCGTGTCGCGCCTCATCGCCAACGGCGAGCTGAAGTGCGAGTACATCGTCGCAGAGAGCGAGCATTCGCAGTTCGAGATCGTCAAGCACGCCTCCGCCGTTGGCGCCAGGGTGTTCTCTGGATCGAGCGGCGTCGGCTGGTTCTACGCCTTCGAGGCGCTCGCCGTGACATGCGGCCTGCGGCTCCCGATGGTGGCGATGGTTGGCAACCGCGCTCTGGACGACCCCGGCGCGTTTGGCTGCGAGCACAACGACGCGCTCGCCGTCCGTGACCTGGGCTGGATGCTGCGCTGGGTCGACACAGGCCAGGAGGCGATGGACGCCGCGTTCATGGCCTGGCGAGTGGCCGAAGATCCGCGCGTGTATTTGCCCTGCGCCATCAGCACCGACGGCGCGTTCCTCACGCACTCCCAGCAGATAGTGAAGGTGCCGGACAAGAACCTGGTCGACGAGTACCTGCCCCCCTACGACAGGGGCAAGTTCCTGCTCCACCCCGACAACCCCATCACCATCGCGCCGCAGGTCAACGAGGACTGGCTGCTGGAGATTCGCCGCCAGACCGACGACGCGATGCGCCGCGCCAAGGGCGTTATCACCGAGGCGCACGACGACCTCAAGCGCATATTCGGTCGCGGCGGCGACAACCCCTTCATCGAGGAGTACATGACCGACGACGCAGACCTGGTGCTGGTGGGAATGGGGACGCTCGCCATGCCGCTGCGCGTCACCGTGCGCCGGCTGCGCGAGCAGGGCCGCAAGGTGGGCTTCGTCCGCATCAAGTGGTTCCGCCCGTTCCCCGACGAGGAGTTGCTCGAGTGCCTGACCAGGTTCAAGGCGGTCGGCGTGATAGACCGCGACTACTCGCTGGGCGCTCCGTACAACGGGGGCGTCCTCTACAATGAGGTGCGTTCGGCCCTGTACGACGCCGACAAGCGAGTGCCCATAATGGGCTTCATCGCCGGCCTGGGCGGACGGGAGATCACCGTTCCGGCCACCACCGAGATGTTCGACGCGGTGCAGGAGGTGGCCGACACCGGCCGCGTCGACGAGCCGCTGCGCTGGATAGGCGTCAGAGAGTAGGGGTAACGGCGCCGCCCCCATCCTAACCTTCCCCCGTCGAGGGGGAAGGGACTACAAGGAGTGAAGCGAAATGACAACTTCCAACGTCCTGGCCACCATCAAAGGCGTCCACGACTCTCCGCTGGAGGAGTACTTCACCTCCGGCCACCGGACCTGCCAGGGCTGCGAGTCCGCGCTGGTCATGAAGCTCATGGTCAAGTCCGCAGGGCCGCGCACCATCGTGCTGGGCAGCACCGGCTGCATGTACGTCGCCAACACCACCTACTACTCCACGCCGTGGGTGGTGCCCTGGATGCACACCCAGCTCGGCTCGTCCGGCTCGGCCGCGACCGGAACCGCCGCCGGCCTGAAGGCGCTGATGAGCAAGGGCAAGATGAAGGAGGAGAAGATCAACGTCATCGCCTTCTGCGGCGACGGCGGCGGCGCCGACATGGGCATCTCCTCCATTTCCGGCTCGCTCACGCACCAGCAGTACAACCTGCTCATCCTCATGTACGACAACGAGTCCTACGCCAACACCGACATCCAGGTCTCCGGGTCGTCGCCCTGGGGCGCGAACACCACGTTCAGCCCGCCGGGCAAGGTCCACCGCATAATGCACAACAGGTGGAAGAAGAACATGGCCCCGATGATGGCCGTGGGCCACCCCGGCGTTAAGTACGTCGCCACTGGCTGCGCCTCCTACGCCGTGGACCTGATGAACAAGGTGCGCAAGGGCCTGAGCATAGGCGGCCCCACCTTCATCCACTCCTACGACCCCTGCCCCAAGGGCTGGGACTACGACCCGATGTACTCCCACGAACTGGGTATGCTGGCCGTAGAGACCGGCATCTGGGTCCAGTACGAGATCGAGGAGGGCAGGCTCTCCCTCAACGGCCCGTCGCGGATGATCGCACAGGGCCGCCGACCGCGAAAGCCGGTGTACGACTTCCTCAAGCGCCAGGGCCGGTTCGCCCATTTCACCGACGAGGACGTGGACTACTTCCAGTCCCGCGTCGACGAGATGTGGGAGCAGTGGTGGCTGCCGGGCATAATCCCCGTGATGAAGGACGGCGTGCCGACGACGTAACCCGTTGGCCGATGTAGGCGGCCTGTGATACGGCCTAAGGCGTCCGGTTGCCCGCCGCCTCGGGGTTGACGCACGAGACCATCGGCCCGCCGGCGAGCGCGGCGACTACGTTCTCGGCGGCCATCATCCCCATCCTGTGCACCGTCGCGGCGCTGCCGCTGGAGATGTGCGGCGTCACGATGACGTTTGGTATCCCCAGCAGCGGGTGGTCTGGCGGCAGCGGCTCCGGGTCGGTCACGTCCAACGCGGCGCCGGCCAGCCGACCCTCGGTGAGCGCCTCGCAGAGAGCTTCCGTGTCCACCACCGGGCCCCGCGAGGTGTTCACGAGGAACGACGTCGGGCGCATCAGCGCCAGTTCGCGTCGGCCTATCAGCCCGTTCGTCTCCGGGGTCAACGGCACGTGGAGCGACACGAAGTCGGACTCCGCCAGCAGCGCGTCCAGGCCAGGCGCCCACTCGCCGCCGTAGTCCCGCTCCGCCTCGGGCTTGCGCGAACGGCTGTGGTAGAGCACCCGCATGTCGAAGCCCGTGGCCCGGCGCATCACCGCCTCGCCTATGCCGCCCAGGCCCACGATGCCGAGCGTCGCGCCGTGGACGTCCGCGCCGAGGTACGGCGACTGGTCGAACATCGTCCACGCGCCCGCCCTCACCTGCCGGTCGGCATATGGCACGTTGCGGGCCAGCGCCAGGATCATGGCGAACGCGAAGTCGGCGCAGGACTCCTGGAGCACGCCGGGCGTGTTCGACACAAGCACGCCCAGCCGGGTGGCGGCGCCCACGTCCACGTTGTCCAGGCCCACGGCCCTGTTGGCCACGACACGCAGGTTGGGCGCGGCGGTCAGCGCGGCTTCGTCTACCACGTCGTCTATCTCGGTGACGACGGCCTCGCAGTAGGCCAGCCGCTTGAGCAACTCATCGCGCGGGGGCGGAGTGCGTTCGGGCCACACCTCGACGTCGAAGCGCGACTCGAGCAACGCCACCGCCTCCGGCACGCGCCGGCGGGTCATGAACACCCGCGGAGAGTCCGATTCGGGGGACAACGCGCGCCTCTACCAGCCGATGGCGTAGCCGTCCCTGCGCGGGTCGGCGCCGCCCTGGAACACGCCGGCGTCCGAATCTACCTGGATGCCGTGCGCGCCGCCCACGGACATGGAAAACGGCTCGATGACCTTGACCTCGTGGCCCCGGTCCTCGAGGGCGCGGCGCACGTGGGCGGGGAAGCGCTCCTCCATCTCGACCTGCGTGCCCTGGACGCACTTGAAGCGCGGGGCCTCGATGGCCTCCTGCGGGTTCATGCCGAAGTCCAGCACGTTGGTGACGAACTGGGGCGTCGTCTGGAGGATGCCGTAGCTGCCCGGTGTGCCCATGCTCAGGAAGAACTTGCCGTCCTTGAAGGTCTGGGTCGGCGCGACGACCAGGTCGACGCGCTTGCCCGGCGCGATGAGGTTCGGGCTGCCCTCTTCGAGGTCGAACCAGTAGCACATGTTGTTGAGGAAGAGGCCCGTGTCGCCCATTGCGACCGCGGAGCCGAAGCCGCCGCCCAGCGTCTGCGTGATCGTGACCACGTTGCCGTCGCCGTCGGCAACCGCGAAGTGGGTGGTCATGCCGCCGTCGAAGTCAAGCGGGCTGCCGGGTGTGAGCGCGTTGGGCGGACCGTCGTTGACGTAGTGCTCGCCCACCACCGGCGCCGCGCTCTCCCGGTCGATGCGCTTGCGCTGGCTCGCGGCGTACTCGTCGGACAGCAGGCCGTCCAGCGGCACGTCCACATAGTCAGGGTCACCGCCGTAGCGAATGCGGTCGGTGATGCTCAGCTTGGCGGACTCCATGAACAGGTGGAGCGTGTCGGGATGCTGGAAGATGAACTCCTCAGCGCCGAAGCCCTCCATCGTCTTCAGCGTCTGGAGCACCTGGAAGCTGCTGCAGCTCGGCGGCGTGGTGTGGACCTTGTAGCCACGGTAGTCGATGCTGATGGGGTCGTTCCAGGTAGCCTTGTAGGTGTCCATGTCGTCCATCGTGAACAGCCCGCCCATCTGCTGGTTGGCCTTCACGATGCGCTCGGCGAGCGCGCCGTGGTAGAACGTATCCAGGCCGTTCTTGGCGATTTCGCCCAGCGACTCGGCGAGCTGGGGCATCTTCAGCCGGGCACCCGGCTTAGGGGCGCGACCTTCGTCGTCGAGGATGATGGGCGCTGACGGGAACCGCGCGAGCCTCGGGGCGTTGTTCCGCATCATACGGCTGTTGAGGGGCGTGATCGGCACGCCGTCCCTGGCGTAGCCGATCGCAGGGGCGAACAGGCGCTCGCGATCCATGCTGCCGTAGGTCCCGTGCAGCGTCAGCCAGCCCGCGACGTTGCCCGGAACCAGGGGGGCGAGTATGCCGGTCTGCTTGGTCTCGTAGGTGAACCTATCCGGCTCAGCGCCGCTCGGCGCCCTGCCGGAGAAGTCGAGCGCTCGGACGCGGTTCTCCTTGGCGACGTAGGCGAGTCCCACGCCGATGCCGCCCGCGCCGGACATGTAGGGCTCGGCGACGTTGAGCGTGGCGGCGACGGCGACGGCGGCGTCGAAGGCGTTGCCCCCGTCGATCAGCACTCGCAGCCCCGACAGCGACGCCAGCGGGTGGGCCGACGCGACCATGCCGTTGACGCCCATGGCCACCGGCCTGTTGGAAGTGGGAAACACGGAGAGACTAGCCATTGCGGTGCTCCTGTGAGGGTTTATCCGTGGTCAGCGGCCAGTGGTCGGTGGCCAGTGACCGGTTGCCTGCCAGGCCGTCGTTGAGACGGCTTGGCCATTGTACCAGAACAATCCCAGCTAAGGGGCCGCCTCGGCGAGGGCGAGCATCCCCAACTATTGGTCCCTCAGACCGCTGAGATACGATTTGCGGCTCGGTCATCAAGATTAGTACAGCCCTCTAGAAATACCCCTCACATCTCACCTGTTGCCGACAAGGCGAATGTACGCCTCCTCTAAACTGGGATGCGACGTGCTTAATGACGTCACCCCCGTTCCCACTATGACCTCCAGCACCTGGTTCGCAATGGACCCGTCATCGAGTTCGACACGGAAAGTGCCGTCTGGCATTGCAGAGACTGAGGCGACCCCAGGAATCCCTCGAAGCGTGTCGGGAAGCCGCTCGGGGCCACCCGCGAAGTCGATACGCTCGTACTGCGCGACCAGAGCTCTCAGTGTGCGAGGCGTTTCGACGGCCAGCACCCTGCCACGGTCGATGAGAGTCACTCTATCGCACACAGCCTCCGCTTCCGCCATGTCGTGTGTTGTCAGCAGAATCGTCCTGCCCTCCGAGCGCAGCGCCTTCACCAGCTGCTGGAATTCTCTCGATGCAATGGGGTCCATACCGGCAGTCGGCTCGTCCAGAAAGAGTACTCGAGCGTCCGCCACCAGCCCGCGCGCAAGATGCAGCCGTTGCTTCATTCCACGGGAGTAGGTCTCGACGAGGTAATCGGCGCGTTCCGTGAGTCCGACCTGCTCCAGCAGTTCCGCCGCGCGTCGCCTGGCCGTATTTCTTGGCACCTTGTACAGCGCGGCCCAGTACTCCAAATTTTGCCGACCGGTCAGCCTCCAATACAACCCACGGTCGCCCCCCAGAACGATTCCAATCAGAGGTCGGACCTTGGATGTTTCCCGTACAACATCGTGCCCGAGTATGGACGCTGTACCGCTGGTGGGAAGGAGGACCGTTGAGAGTACCTTCACCAGGGTCGTCTTCCCGGCGCCGTTCGGTCCGAGCAGCCCGTGAATCTCCCCTTCCATGATCTCCATGGACACACCTTGCAGGGCGACGACGTCTGGGTTGTTGTCCTGGCTCTTGTAGACCCGTCGTAGGTCTCTGGTCTCAACTACAATCACGCTGTTGCACCAACTTTCGTACGACTCAGATGAGCTCGATGGACCCGTCTTTCCTGCCGGCGTTGGCCATGCGGTCCATAACCAGGATCGCCAGAACGATCCAGCCCGACGCGACTGCCGCTTCGAGTGCGGCGTGCCGGAGGATCGCGGCTATGGGCCCTTCGTCGAGCAACAGCCGGATTGCCTGGAGACCGTGGGTAATAGGCAGCAAGCGAACGATGAACTGCACGGCGTCCGGCCAGAAGGCAACCGGCACACTCACACCACAAAAGGCCCTTGCAAATATCTGCATGAATAATTGAATGAAGTTGCTCATCTTGGGCAGCCGCGTTACGAGCGTTCCAAGGAACATCGCAAGACAGTAGGTGCTGGTCGCCGTGAGCACCAACAGCGGTAAGAGAAACAGTGTGTCCGGCCATGGCAACCCAAGATCGAAAATCGTCCCCAGCACGAGAAATGCTACAAGCGAGGTAGCAACACCCGCCACAAGCCAGATTGAGGTTCGACCAATCGTCGCCGGAACCAGGCTCGAGGGCGCAATAACCAGAAGAGGATAGCTACCGACATTCCTGTCCCAGGTGGAAGATGGGACAGTCCAGCCCACCGCGACCGCGCCGACGGCAACGGCGTTTCCGATCAGAAGGAATCGTTCGTGGTCCGCCGAGCCGAAGAGTCTCGCAAGAAGGGCGAAAAAGAGGGCCTGGGCGAGCATCTGGAGCATCCAGCCGCCAAACCAGGTCTTCCAGTTCCAGAAGTTGGTGAATTCCGTAAACCCGACCAAGAGGCCGAAACGGTAGAGCATCACAGCGTTCACAGGATCCCCAGTGTACCTTCCCTTCTTAGCTTGTTCAGCATCCGATGAATCAATTGAATCCCAATCACGGCTCCGCCCACACCCAGCGCCGTGATGGCGCCGAGCGAACCCAACACTCCCGCCGGCGCCGCTACTTGCATCGTGTCTCGCAGCAAGTTGGCTGACCAGTAGAGATACACGACCCGACTAACCGGTTGGACCCATTCCGGATAGGCTGTGATGGGCACCAGAATTCCCCCAAGTAGAAACATTGGATAGAGAATCGAGTTCTGGTAGGTTCGCGCGTTTCTGGCGACGCAAAAGAGAGCCGCCGTGATCAAGGTCGTGCCCGCCGCCGCCAGGGTAGTGGCCATGAGCGTGACCCCGAAAATCAGCGGATGGTGGACCGTTACCGTCACTCCGAAGACGAGCCGAATGATCAGCCAACTCACGGCGATCCCCAACAGTGAGAGAACTGTCATCACCGTGATCCTCGACAGGATGATCAGCCATAGAGGTGAGGGCGTGGCGACCACGAATTCAAGGGTCTGGCCATACCGTTCTCGCGCCAACAGATCACTGGCCATGAAGAATCCCATCTGTCCGACGCTCATCAGCATCGGGGCGACCAGCGAGTAGGCGGCCAGGTCGTCTCGTCCCACATACTTGAACACCGCCATGAAGATCAGCGCGTGTATCGGCATGACGACAATCGCCCGTATCTCTTCGATGCTCCGTCGGGTCATGCTGAACTGCGCGCGCACCGAGCCGGCGATCGGCCGTGTAAACGCCGCGACGTCCGAAACAACTGTGCCCGTGAACAATCTCTATCCCCTCGGCAACTTCGCCATGCCCATGCTCTTGCGATTCATCGCCGTCTTATGCGCCGCTTGCCGAGTCGGCGAGGGCGTCGGCTATCTCCTCCGCCACTTCGGCGTCGGGCTCGGATGCCTGCGCCCTCCGCAGGGTGGAGCGGGCGGCGGGGCCGCCGATGCGGCCGAGCGCCCAGGCGGCGTGGGAGCGGACGAGGGGGTCGTTGTCGTCCGTCAGCGCGGTCGCGAGGGCGGGGACGGCCGACTCGTCGCCGAGGTTGCCGAGGGCCACGCAGGCGTTGCGCTTGAGGCCGGACAGCTTGGCGCGCTTGATGGGACTGCCGCGAAAGCGCTCGCTGAACCCCTGCTGGTCCAGCTCCAAGAGGGGGATTAGCTCGGGGGCCGCGAAGTCGCCGCGCTGGCGGAAGGCGGACTCGCCTCCGAGCCGCGCCTTGCGGTTGACGGGGCAGACGTCCTGGCAGATGTCGCAGCCGAAGACCCACGCGCCCACCAGCGGCCGCATCTCGCGGGGGATGGGGCCGCGCAGTTCGATGGTGAGGAACGAGATGCACTTGCGGTTGTCGATGACGTAGGGCGCGACGATGGCCCCGGTTGGGCAGTCGTCGATGCAGCGGACGCAGTTTCCGCACGTCTTGGCGAGCGGGGCGTCCGGCGTAAGCTCCAGGTCGGTCACCACCTGGCCGAGGAACACCCACGAGCCGTGCGTCGGCGTGAGGATGTTGGTGTTCTTGCCGAACCAGCCGAGGCCGGAGCGGGCGGCGGCGGCGCGGTCGTTCATGGGGCCGTCGTCCACGAAGACGCGGGTGCGCACTTCCCTGCCCGCCAGCGGCGTCAGGGCGTCGGCGAACCGGCGCAGGCGCGGCTTCAGCAACTCATGGTAGTCGTCGCCCCAGGCGTAGCGGGCGACCTTGCCGCGCAGGGCGTCGTCAGCGTCGTCCGGCTCGCCGGTGTTGTAGCTGACGGCGAGCGAGACGACCGACTTCGCGCCCTCGAGCAGGGTCCGGGGGCGGTTGGCCTTGCGGACGCGGTCCTCGGTATACCAGGGCAGGCCGTCCATCAGGCCCTCGCGCACGCGCTCCACCGCGGCCTGCTCGTCGCGCAGGAACGGCTCGGCCGTGGTGACGCGTGCCAGGTCGAAGCCGTGGTCGAGGGCGCATTGTTTGACGCGCGCCGTCAGGTTGGACACGGCACCCCCATCTTGACCCATTCGACTACGCTCAGGGCAGGCTCTTCCCCCTGCGAGGGGGAAGGGACTATTTGGAAGGCTTGCTCGCGATGCCTACGCCTGGCCGGAGTTGGCGGCGATGAAGGACTTGATGACGGCGTTGAACTGCTCGGGGTGCTCGCGGAAGGGGTAGTGGCCGGAGCGGTTGAAGATGTGCATCTGGGAGTCCTTGACGTTGGGCAGGACCAGGTTCAGGCAGTTGACGCCGATGGGATCCCATACCGCCGAGGGGTCCTCCAGTCCCCACACGACCAGCGTGGGGCATTGGAGGTCGCCGGCGCGGATCCTGTCGTGGATCTCGTGCTGCATGGCGGCGAGGTTGTCGTCGAACTGGCCCTGCAGTTCGGAGTTCTTGGCGGTGGCCCGCTGGACGGAGTCGAGGGCGTCCATGCGCATCTTTCCGTCGGTCCACTCGTCGGTGATGTGGTCGGTGCCGAACGAGTTCTGGGCGGTGAGGTACTTCGACAACTCCTTGGGGTCGTCGAAGTGGGGCGCGGCGTCGGCGACGTCCTGGTAGAAGGTGATGGGCTGCATGAGGGTGGCGCTGTCCACGATGACGATGGTGCGCACCAGTTCGGGGCGCTCGATGGCGACGCGGGCGGCGAGGTAGCCGCCGCGGGAGTGGCCCACGATGTGGGCGGGGGCGATGTCGAGCGTGTCCAGGAAGTCCATGGAGTGCTGGACGGCGGAGGCGATCACGTAGTCCTCGTCGTTCGGGGGCGGGTCGCTGTAGCCCTGGCCGGTCTTGTCGAGTGCGTAGACGTGGAACGACTCGGCGAGCGCGTCGAAGTTGAGGAACCAGTCCTCGGCGCTGGCGCCGCCGCCGAACTGGCCGCCGTGCACGAGCAGCATCGTCTCGCCCTCCCCCGCCTCGAAGTAGCGGGTGTTGGTGCCTTTCACGTCGACGAACTTGGCGTCTTTGTAGCTGACCATGGTGGCGCCTCCTCTATGGCTGTCCTGTCCGCGAGCCGGCGAGTGCGGGCCGCGTTTCCGCTGGATTGTGGTGGCTAT
This sequence comes from Dehalococcoidia bacterium, assembly GCA_965203135.1. Taxonomy (GTDB): domain Bacteria; phylum Chloroflexota; class Dehalococcoidia; order Lucifugimonadales; family CATOSD01; genus CATOSD01. The sequence continues at coordinate 1,087,437 of CBDBBO010000001.1, forward strand.
CCTATCGCAAATGCCGACTTCGCGCAGCCGCCCGGATGGCCGGGAGCGGGCTGAAGGCCGCTTGTGCGCAAGGCTCTCCGAAAAATCTGCTCAATTCTGCTACATTCCGCACATTCCGTAGCTGGGCGGGCCGAGGTTCTTGTCACTTTCTGTGAGCCAAGTTGTTAAGGTTCGTCACGCGCATTGCGCGGAGTGTGGCAAAACGCGACAGTGTTGCTGGGCTGGGGGCGGGCCTTTCCGACGCCGCCAACCGGGGCGTCACCCCCATCCTAACCTTCCCCCTGCGAGGGGGAAGGGAATCATCGGATAGGCTCTGAGTAGAAAATAGCACGTGCGTGCTATAGAATCAAGAGGGGTCGGGGCCACGCGGAAGGGGCGTTCTCGCGGTCGCCGGGAGGGTTTGAAACCCGCCCCTACAGGTTGGGAAGGGGGAATAGGCCTGGGTGTGGGAATTTTTGTGGCAGGTGCATGGCAGGTGCATGGCAGGTTCAAGACGCCGGCGAGACATGGGAGTGGCGTTCGGGTTACGCGGATGGGAAGGTTTGAGACAGGATTTTCGGCGTGGTTCCGGCTAGAGGACGCGGGGCGTGGCGTTCGCTGCAGGTCAGGCGCTTGAACATCATATACAATGGCCGGATTAGCTGGTGCGGAACAGATATCGGAGGTCAGGCATGGCACGTAGGTGGCTGGGGGTGGTGGTGGTGGCGGCCCTGATGCTGGCGATTGGCTGCGGGGTTGGTGAGCCGATGGCGGGCGAGGCCGATATCGAAGTCGACCCATGCGGAACCAGGTTGTTGTCGAAGGAGGAGTTCTTGGCGGTGGCGCCCGACGGAATGTCGCGTCATGCCAACGAGGTGTGGTGGGAGTACCACTCGCTGTTCAGGCGCCAGCCCAACGTCATCTGGCACGGACAGATTCTCCTGAGGTACGAAGGTGTGCATCCTCCTGGGACGGTGGGCATCAGCGTTCACGTAACGGAGAAGGTGGACCAGGAAGCGCTGCCGCCCGAAGACCGGATACCGGACTGCCTGGAAGGTGTTCCCATTCAGGTGATAGAGGCGCCACGGGTGAGCCCTTCTCCGCGGGTCACAGAGCAGGTCTACTGTAGGGAGCAGTGGGAGACAACAAGACTCCCGAAGGAGATGGAAGATCTCTTGAGAAAGGGAGCACATAGACTAACAGACGAGGAAAGAAAGCGACACGCGGAGCTATTGGACGAGTTGTTCAGCCGCATCAGGGAGGTGGCTTTTTCCAACAGGGAGCTGTTTTCGCGCCAGCCCAATTTCTTCATGTTGAGCGCGGGGTTCGTAGGCAGGAGCCTCCCTTATGGAGAATCTGGGTTCGGTGTGAAGGTTCTAGTCACCGAGATAGTGCCCCAGTGGAAGCTGCCGCTGCATGACCGCATACCATGTGTCATCGACGGGGTCCCCGTTGAGATCACAACCGACGACCCCAGGGTGTGGTTGTAGGGTGCGTAGCCGGCTGGGGCTTGGGGTGGTAGCAACCTTGGTACTGACCATAATGGCGTGTGAGAGTGCTTCCCCAGGACGGGAACCGTCCGTGACGAAGGATGTCCCGTTGGCAGCGCTGATGTATCTCTGGTACGGCTTCGACCTCGACACCGGTGAGAGTACAGGCGGCATAGGGTCTTCGCACTGGAACACGCCGGGGGCTGACAGCACACATCGCAGGGGCGTTACCGACGAGCCTGAGTATGGGTTCTATGCTTCCGATGATCCTAGCGTCATCGCCCGGCAGCTCGCCGACATGGAGGCGGCAGGCATCAGCGTGTTGATGATTTCATACTGGGGGAGAGGCGACAGCGATCTCAATGGCGTAAACGAGAACGCAGAATCCGAGGCGATGGACCGTGCTGCAAAGGTCCTGCTTGACCACATTTCGCGTGAATCCGCCCCGTTCCGAGTAGCGTTCCTGGTGGAGCCGTACATGCCTCACCCGGAGGAAATCACGCCGGTTCAGCGGCAGACCATCCTGGACAGCCTGTGGGACGAATTTTACAACGTCTATCCCGGCTTGATGTTCCATTGGGAAGGCAGTCCGTTGGTCGTAACCTGGTCTCCCCTGGAACTGAAGTCGGAGGGTGATCCCAGATTCACTGTAAAGACGTGGGGAAGCTACTTCGGTGGGCCTGACTGGAAGACGGAGAGCAACCAGGACTGGAACTGGTACCCCGAACCTGGCTGGCTGTCCGAGATGATTTCGGAGGACGGGGTGTACGTCGTGTTCCCTCGATTCGACGAGTACTGGATGTATCTCGCGGGAAGAGATTTCGGCTACCCGTTTCGCCGAGTCGATCCGCTATTCACCGAAGGAGTCTATGAGCAGGCCTGGCAGACGGCCGTGGACAACAGGGACGACATCGAGCTTATCGTGATTTACGCCTGGAATGAGCACAAAGAACATGCCAGCATCGAGCCTGACAAGGGCGTGTCTCCGATGAGCTATGGGCGCTCGTTGATCGGGAAGACGGCCCACTACGCGAACCTGTTTCGGGCCGGACTGCCGTTCGAGCACTTCGAGGACGCGAACTGAGCTCGCAGCGTGCGACCGGCTTGCGTCCAGTCCCCACTCAGCCCCCACCTCCAGCGGCAGTGACGGCGTGTTTGGAGTGCGGCATTGGCGCAGCGAACACACTTTCCGTCGGGACCGCGGATTCGTGGGCGAGGGGGTGTTAGCAGGATGAGGACATGCGCACAATCGTGATTTCACGAAACAGACAACGGAGGTAAGGCATGGCCCACAGATGGCTTGGATTTGCGGCGCTGGCACTTGCGATTGCGGTGGCGATGAGCTGCGGCGATGGGTCGGATCCGGACGCTTCAGAAGGGCATATGACGCCTAACGACGTGCCTATAGCGACGCTTCTCTATGTTGGTCACGGGTTCCAGCAAGCGTACCCATATGAAGCCACTGGCGGAAGGGGGACGACGGGCTGGAACACCTATGGCCCTCCTGGAGCTGAAGAACCTTTCCCTTGGACGGGATTCACGACAACTTGGCCCGAAATTGGTTGGTATGCGTCGAAGGACACCGAAACCATTGCGTGGCAGATCGAGCAGATGCAGCGCGCCGGAATCGATACCATCATCATCTCCTGGTTCGGCTGGGGTGACGACAGGCTGGACGGTGAGGTGGACTCGGAAGGGCTGCACGCTCAGTACCACGATACCGCGCGGATCGTCCTCGACTACATCGACCGCAACGACGTTCCGATGAAGTTCGCGCTGCTCGTCGAGGCGTTCACGTTCTTCGTCGGGGGCGTCGAGCCCACCTCGACGGCAGACTTGACGGACGCGCAGCGGCAGATGGTCACGGACTATGTGTGGGACAACTTCTACGCTCCGTCCGAGTACGGCGACATGGCATTGCGCCTGAATGGAAGGCCGGCGCTGTTCGGCGTGCCTGACGTAAGAGGCGGATGGTGGAGAAATCATGGCTGGATCGACGAACGGTTTCGGCTGATCGAGGTATCGAACAATCACGAGGATGAGGTCGAGTTCACCGCCGACTACGTGTACCTGGATCCGCCCTCGGCGATCCCCGGGGTGGACGGCGTGGTCAACATATGGCCGCGATTCTCCAGCGTGGTCACGTACGCCTCGAACAGTCCCTACTTCCCCTGGTACGACCCGAAGACGAACTTGCCTGAAGTCGACCCGCTTGGAACGGAAGGGAAGTACGACGAAGGCTGGCGGCAGATCATCGAGCATCCGCGGCGCGCCGAAGTCGAGCTCATCTGGATCTGGTACTGGAACTCGTACTGGGAGGTCTGCTACATCGAACCCGACGCGGGAATTGGCGCTTATGCCGTCGGCGACCTGTACGTCAGGAAGACAGCCCACTACGCCAGCCTGTTTCGGGCTGGCCTGCCGTTCGAGCATTTCGACGAATCCGACAAAGGGAGATAGGCATGGCACACAGATGGCTTGGACTAGCAGCACTGGCACTTGCGATTGCGGTGGCGATGGGCTGCGGCGATGGGTCGGATCCGGACGCTTCGGAAGGGCAGATGACGCCTAACGACGTGCCTATAGCGACGCTCTTGTACGTAGATGCGGGTCATGTGCCTTCCCCTCCTTATGATGCCCCGGGGGGACTCGGAACGTGGCGATGGAACTTCTACGGGGCTGCTCCTCCTCATCCGTGGACTGGATTTACTACTACTTGGCCGGAGATTGGCTGGTACGCCTCCCAAGACATCGAGACCATCGCGTGGCAGCTTGAACAGATGCAGAGAGCGGGAATCAATACCGTGATCATTTCGTGGAGTGGCTGGGGGGATGACAATCTGGATGGTGTGGTAGAAGAAAGCCTGCACGTCCAACTAGACATCACGGCGAATAGGATACTGGATTACATCGCAGACAACGACCTCTCATTTAGATTCAGTTTCCTTCTAGAAGATTTTCCTCATCATACAGGGCACGGTGGAGCGCGCAGTCTAAACAATGCGCAGCGCCAGATGGTCTTGGATTACTTGTGGGATAACTACTTTGGTCCCTCTACGAAGTACGGAGCATTGGCCTTGAGGTTGGACGAGGCGCCGGTCCTCTTTTCGGCGTCGGTTAATCCGGATGGTGTACCAAATGTTTGGTGGGGCAGACACGGGTTCGCCGATGCACGATTCGAGCTTATCGAAGTTGCTGAGTACGAAGGTGTTGAAGAACAACTAACTTCCGTATATGTGTACAAGCCTCCTCCATCTGCCGTTCCGGGAAAGGACGGAGTCGTAACCATCTGGCCCAGATTTACCGACCTGATCATGTATGTTTCCCGAGTTAGGGGGAAGCATGACTGGGTTGACCCCTTTGATCCCAGTAAGTCACCCCTGAGCGAGATTGATCCAATCGGCGAAGAGGGGCTATACGACGAAGGCTGGCGGCAGATCATCGAGCATCCGCGGCGGGCCGAAATCGAGCTCATCTGGATATGGTACTGGAACTCGTACTGGGAGGTCTGCTACATCGAGCCGGACGCGGGAATTGGCGCTTATGCCGTCGGCGACCTGTACGTCAGGAAGACGGCCCACTACGCGAACCTGTTCCGGGCCGGGCTGCCGTTCGAGCACTTCGAAGGCGTGGACGACGCGAACTGAGCTCGCGGCCGCTGCGCGGGCGACGCGTGCCAACGCTCCGACCTTACCCCTGCCACAGCCGCCGCAGATTCGTGGGCAAGGGGGTATTGACAGAAACAGAACATACATACTATTCTCGTTAACAGCAGGAGGTTTCACATGGTTTCACTATTGCGAAGGCTTCTCTTGATTTACACACTCGGCTTAGCCGTGCTAATCGCGGGCATAGTCTGGGTGCTCAGCACGGACGAAGACAGTTGCGAAGAACAGTGGGAGGCAGTAAGGCTCCCCAAGGAAATGGAGGATCTTATGAATACCGACGCACGAAGACTGACAGGTGAAGAAAGGGAGCGAAGAAACAGGGCAATCGATGAGGTGTTTGCCCGCATCAGGGAGGTGTTATCTGACAACTTGGATCTGTTCTCGCGCCAGCCTCACTTCCTTGAGGTGAAACCAGGATTTGTAGGCATAGGCCTCCCAGGTGGCGAAGTGGGGGCTGGGTTGAAGATCTACGTCTCTGAGATAGTGCCTCAGTGGAAGCTGCCCCCACAAGACCGCATCCCTTGCGTAATCGATGGGGTTCCTCTTGAGATTACAACCGACAGAAGCAGGTTCATGAGTGGCGCGACAAGCCGGCACAGGCCTTTGATGGCCGGCATTGAAATCGACGCCCCGGATGTGCGCATGGGAGGAGCTCTTGTCTACAAAGGGACCCTGACGGGGCTCGCGAGGCGGAACTCCGACAACAGAGAGGTGCTCGTCACCTGTTTGCACAACCTCACCGGAGGTAGGTTTCAGAAATGGGCAAACGGTAGTGAGGAGTTGTACCAAGTCAACACCAACCACGTCAGCGATAAGATTGGCGTCCCTGTCGATTGGGTCGAGATGAGAACTGACGCTGGATACAAGAACATCGCAGACGTGGTCATCTGCACTCCAATATATCCGGGACCTCCCGAGTTCCAGGATTTCTCAGAGTTCGCCAACTACGGGCTCCACAACGGCGATCACGACCTAGGCATCGTCATCGCTGGAACGGTCGATCCCAAAGACGTTGAAGGGCCGCTCACAAGCGTTAGCGCAGTGAGCGGCGTCAGAACGGACGTCAGAGTGGACGCGGTGAACCAGCAGGCCACCATTGAGGGCTATCAGTTCACGGGCCTTGTCCAGCTGAATGTAGGACAGACACCGTTTAAGCCCGGGGATTCCGGCACGCCGCTCCTGGTCGAGGTCGAGACGGGGACGGGGTACTACAGAATGTGCTGCATATACATCGGAGAAGGCGAGAATGGAGAGACCTACGCGTTTCCCGCTTCCGTGGCGCAGGACGAACTCGACATCAGCTTTGGAAAGGAGATAAGCATGCCAAGATTGTCAACCGAAGGATTCGTGGGCCAGCGATGGATAATCGACGACTACTTCCGGGCGGGAGAGACGCTCCACGCCGGCGACGTGGTGGTGTTCAGAAAGCAGGCGGTGCCTCCGTACCTGCCCAGGGCTTTCAAGACGGTACTCTCACAAGAGGAGCGCGTCATCGGCATCGTGCACACACCCGCCGGCAAGGTGGTCGGCGACCAGGTGGCCACCACGGGGGTCACGGACGACACCGACGAGTACGTCCCAGTCGTAACGAACGGGATAGCGAAGGCATTCTCAGGAGAAAACATGACTGTTGGAGATCCGGTGGCTGCTTCCACCGTCCGCGCGACGCCTCCGGGAAAGAGCAGCATGTCGACGGTGGTCAGAGCCGATGCCCAGGACCCTAACATAGTGGGAAGGTGTCTGACGCCTATGCTGACAACAGACACCAACAAAGTGGTGGACGTTCTGGTGGACCTGGCCGGGCCGCAGGGCGCGCAGGGCCGATCGGGGAGCCCTGGCCGGCAGGGCGCTCCGGGGGCGCCCGGGCCTGCGGGTCCCAAGGGGGAGAAGGGAGACCCCGGCCCACAGGGGCCGCAGGGCGCGCCCGGAGAGGACGGCGCGGATGGAGACCCGGGCGCGGACGGACGAGACGGAGAGGGCGTGCCCTCCTACCACGAGTCCGACGTGGACCGCTACCTGCGCGTAGGCCGCGACGCCGGCACCAGGCCGGCCCTGGTCTGGGGCACTGCTCCCTCGACCCAGGGTCCGGCGGGTCCCAAGGGGGACAAGGGCGAGCAGGGACCGCCGGGACAGGGGGTGCCCACATACGATGTTCCCGACATCGACAAGTATCTCCGTGTCGGTCGTGCGGGGGTGAACGTCCCGGTGCTGGTCTGGTCCAACACTCCGAACGTCGCTACAGGCCCGACGAGTCTGCGAGGGCCGGCAGGACCCAAGGGGGACAAGGGGGACAAGGGGGACCGTGGCCCGGCAGGCCCTAAGGGGGACAGGGGTGATCGAGGGCCGCGCGGATACTCGGGTTCCGATGGGCGAGACGGATCAGACGGCCAGGACGGATCAGACGGCCAGGACGGGTCCGATGGCCGGCCCGGACGCGACGGGTCCGATGGAGCGCAAGGGCCGAAGGGCGAGCGGGGGCTGCGTGGCTTCACCGGGCCGCGGGGGCCACAAGGGTACACGGGCGTTCAGGGCGGGCCTGGCGAACAGGGACCACCCGGCCCACGGGGGCCCCAGGGGCCCGCGGGTACGTGCAGCTGCGGCGGCAACGGCGGAAGCCACGAGTAGATCAAGGTGCTGGTGGACATCGCCGGCTAGGCGAACCGGGGCCGCCCCTTCCGCGGAGGGGGCGGCCCTTTACCTTCACCCCCATCCCCGTATCAAGTACGGGGCAGGCTCTAACCTTCCCCCGTCGAGGGGGAAGGGACTATTCGGAAGGCTCCTATACCACCATCAGCTGTGAGGTGGGCATGAAGGTGGTTACCCACTCGGGGCCGTCGTCTCGGATCACCACCACGTCCTCTATGTGGTAGCCCTCGCGGCCCGGCCAGCGCACGCGGGTTTCCACGCTGAACACCATGTTGGGGCGCAGGACGGTGTGCTCGTCGCCCGAGAGCATGGGCGCCTCGTGGATGTACAGCCCCACGCCGTGGCCGGCGAACGCGAGGCCCTTGAAGGGGATGTTCACGCGCTCGTAGCCCGCGGCCGCGACGTCGAACACGTGCGACGCGGGCACGCCGGGTTGCATCGACTCGATGGTCTCCTGGTGCACCTCGGCCAGCCGGGAGTAGACCGACCGCTGCTCCGGCGTCGCCCTGCCCAGCACCGCGGTGCGTCCGATGTCGGAGTAGTAGCCCGAAAAGTAGCCGCCGCAGTCCGTCTTGAGCAGGTCGCCCGCGCGGGCCACGTAGTCGGTGGGGTCGGGGTGGGCGTGGCCGGTGTTGGGGCCGACGGTGAGGTACAGGAACGCGGGGAGGTCGGCGCCCGCCTGCAGGATGTTGGCGCCGAGCCGGTTGACCAGGTTGCGCTCGGTGTCGCCGGGCTGGGCGGTGGAGTAGGTGGACATGAGGGCGCGCTCGGTGGCGACGGCGGCGCGGGTGAGGAGCTCGACCTCGGCGGGCGTCTTGATCATGCGGGCGCGCTCGAACAGGGACTCGCAGGGCGGGAACTGGGCCTCGGGCATGGCGCGGAGCAGCTCGGCGTGGAAGTCGGCGGACAGGTAGCTGGGCTCGATGCCGACACGGCCCGCGCCCAGTCCGCGCTCGCGCAGCACGTCGGCCAGCACGTCGATGGGGGACTCGCGGTGCTGGACGTAGCCGCGGACGTCGCCAATCCAGGACTTCTCGCGGACGTAGCCCTCCTCGTTGGTGGCGACGATGAAGGTGGGGTCGCCGTCGCGGGGCCAGACCACCAGCGCGAGCCGGTCGCGTATGGTGCGCTGGGTCCAGAGCAGGACGCCGGAGGTGTAGGGCACGTTTTCGGGCGACATGGCGACGATGGCGTCGAAGTCGCTGGCGGCGAGCTCGCGGTTGAGTTCGTCGAGGTTGCCGAGGATTTCTGTCATGGCATCACCCCCATCCTAACCTTCCCCCTGCGAGGGGGAAGGGATTTTGTGTTTCCCCCTCACCCTTCGACAGGCTCAGGGCAGGCACTCAATCCTCTCCCGCCAGGGGAGAGGAGGCAATCGTAGTGCTAGAAGCGGCGGGACGAGACGCGGAAGGACTGGGCGACGGTGGCCTTGAGGATGTTCACCACGTCGAGGGACACGCTCTCGGGCGTGCCGTCGCAGGTGGGGGTGGTCATCACGGTGGCGCCGTCGGCGCAGCCCATGTTGGCGAGGTGGTGGAGCACCCGGCGCTCGACGGCGGCGTCGTGCATCATGTCCTGGTTGTCGTTGACCATCGCCAGCGCGGCCTCGAGGCCGGCGATGCCCCAGTTGGACGTGGCGGCGACAATGAGCGCGTCCGACTCGACCACCGTCACGATGCCGTCCTCGCAGGGGCAGCGGCACTTCTCGCCCCAGTTCACGATGCGGCGCGTCTCGTCGAAGATAGAGCCGAAGCCGATCTCGTTGCCGCCGTCGCCGACGGATACGGTGAGGATGCCCCGCTCGCGGGCCACGTCCACGATGTGGTCCACCTTGCACCTGTCCTGGGGCTCGCGCTCGGTGCCGCCCGCGCTGTGGTAGCGACCCTTGCGGTTGCGGCCCAGCCGCTCGGTGGTCACCACCAGCGAGAAGTCGTGCCTGTCCATCAGCTCCTCGGCGGCGCGGCGGCTCCCCTCGTGGCCGGTGATGGGAAACTCCACCACGACGGCGGTGTGGTCGCGCTCGATGGCCTGCTCGTAGGGCATGGGCAGCAGGCCGACGGCGCGGCACGCCTCCTCCATAAGGTTGACGAGCGGCGGCTCGTTGGCGAAAAAGGGCTTGGCGCCGAGTCCCAGGTCGAGGGACAGCGCGAGGGTCGCGCCGCCGGGCGGGCCGTCCATCTCGCCGACGGGGAAGTGCAGCGGGTGGTAGCTGCCGGTGAGGATGAGCACGTTGTCGTCGCGCTTGACGCGCTCGGAAATCAGCTCGGCGGCGAGCAGGCACAGCGGGCGGCCGAACCTGGCGCGGGCGGCGTCGTACATGTCCACGGCCTTCATCGGCTGGAACATGTTGCCGCGGGACTTGCCGACGGGCGTGGTCACCAGGCGGTCTATGACCTCTCCGTACTGCTCCAGGTCGGCTTGGGGGATGGTTGGCATGGCGGGTGCTCCTTACTGGCCGGCGGTCAGATCCGGGCGTTTGCCGCTCCAGTCGTTGGCCTGCTCGTAGGCGTGGGCGACCTGGAAGACGGTCTCGTCGTCGTGCATCCGGCCGGCTACCTGGAGGCCGAGAGGGAGGCCGTCGGCGGAGAAGCCGCAGGGCACCGAAACGGCGGGAAGGCCGGACATGTTAAAGGTGGTGCTGTTGTTGCGAACGCCGAAGACGCCGCGAATCACCTGGTCGACGGTGGTTACCTTGGCCATAGCGGTCTCGATGGGCGGCGCGGGGCCGGCGGTGGTCGGGGACACCACCACGTCCACGGTCTCCATCAGCCGGTGCATCTCTCGGCGCAGCAGCGCCCGCGCGCGGTGGGCCTTGCTCACCATAGAGGCGGGCACGATGTTGGCGAGCAGCAGGCGGACGCGGGTGGCGTAGTCGTAGTCCTCGGGGCTTTCGTACAGCCGGCCCTCGTGCAGCCGGGGGTTGTCCACGTCGCAGAAGGACATGTAGATCGCGCCCGCGTACTCGACGATGGGTGCCGACACCTCGTCCACGTCGGCACCCATGCCCGCGAGTTGCTCGGCGGCGGCCTCCACCGCGCGCCGCGTCTCCGGGTGGACACTTTCGGCCTGGGTGAGCTCGCGGATCACGCCCACCCGCAGGCCCTCGACGCCGCGTCCGAGTTGGGACGTGTAGTCGGGCACGGGACGGTGGGAGGTGAGCCGGTCGTTCTCGTCGCGTCCGGCGATGGCGCCGAGCATCCAGGCGCAGTCGCGCACGGTGTGCGTCATCGGGCCGGCGGTGTCCAGCGACCAGGAGAGGGGCACAATGCCGTGGCGGGACACGGTGCCGCTGCTGGCCTTGACGCCCACCACGCCGCAGAAGGACGCGGGGTTGCGGATGGAGCCGGCGGTGTCCTCGCCGATGGTGGCGGTGGCCAGTCCGGCGGCGACCGCGATGCCGGAGCCGCTGCTGGAGCCGCCGGGGGCGCGGTCGAGGTTCCACGGGTTGCGGGGCAGGCCGTAGGTGTGTGCGAGGGTGCCGCCCATGGCGAACTCGTTGAGGTTGAGCTTGCCGAGCAGCACCGCGCCGGCGGCGTCCAGCCGCTCGACGATGGTGGCGTCCTCGTCCGGCACGAAGTCGGCCAGTATGCTCGATCCGGCGGTGGTGCGCACGCCCTTGGTGTACAGCTGGTCCTTGAGCGCGATGGGTATGCCGTGCATCGGGCCGCGGTACTCGCCGCGCGCGATGGCGTCGTCGGCCTCTTGTGCCGAGCGCAGCGCGTGGTCGGCCGTCACGGTGATGTACGCGCCGAGGGCCGCGTTGTGGCGCTCGATGCGCTCCAGGAAGTTGCGGGTCAGCTCCGCCGAGGACACCTCCCGCGACCGGATGAGCGGGGCTAGCTGCTCTATGCTGGCGAACGCCAGGTCTTCGCTGTTCATGCTACACGTCCTCGGGGCGCGAGACCCAGGTTACGGGGTCCACGCCCTGCCATTCGAGACTGTCGATCTTGTCCATCGTCCAGAGCAGGGCGTTGAAGCGCGCGGCGACCTCGTCCAGCTCCTCCGGGCCGACGGGGACGCCGAGGGTGTCGGCCAGGGTTTGGATCTGTTCCTTGGTAAGTTCTCTCATTTCTTGAGCGTCACCCCCATCCTAACCTTCCCCCGTCCGAGGGGGAAGGGACAATTCGGAAGGCTTGTTCGCGATGCCTACCCCTTTCAGCCCGCAGAGGGAGAAGGGACTAGGACGACAAATCGGGTCGTGTTGTCGGGTTGGTCCTGGATGCGGTGCGCGAGGATTTCGGCCCTACCCTCGGCGGCACGCTGTGAGCAGATGGCCGCAGCGGGCACTTCGCTGCGCTCCATGTCGTCGAGGGCGGCGGCGGTGCTGGTGGAGGGCCGCTGCTCGGCCTGGGGCAGGTTGCGCTGCAGGTAGGCCCGGCACTCGACCAGCGCCTGCGGGTGGGAGAACACGACCCTCACCTCCGATGCCTCGACGCCGGGCCGCGACACAAGGCAATGGTCGGTCGGCAGGTCTATCTGCCCGCAGACCTCTGCTCCCGTCGGTCCGGCGAGCAGTTCCGTCGTGGCGGGCACCGGGCCGCCCAGCGTGCTCTCGAACGGGACCACGCCTCGGTCGGCGCGCCCGGAGGAGACCGCCTCGAACACCTCCGCGATGGTGGCCAGCGGCAGCAGCTCGGCGTCGCCGTCGTGGCGCATGGCGGCTTCTTCGCTGAACGTGCCCGGCGGGCCCAGGTGGGCGATTCGCCTGGTCATCGCTGCGCGCCCTATATTGGGCGGCCGCCGAGGCCGCGCAGGCGCGGGTCCAGCGTGTCGCGGAGGGCGTCGCCGAGCAGGTTGATGCCCAGCACGGTGAGGCTGAGGGCGAGGCCGGGGAAGAACAGCATCCAGGGCGCGGAGCGGACGTACTGCTTGGCCTCGCCGCCCAGCATCCCGCCCCAGGAGGGTATGTTGAAGGGTATCCCCACGCCGAGGAAGCTGAGCGTCGCCTCTGAGACGATCGCCAGTCCGAGCAGCACGGACGCCATGACGATGATGGGCGCGAAGCTGTTGGGCAGGATGTGCAGCATAGTTATGCGCACGTCGCCGGCGCCTATCGCGCGCGCCGCCTCCACGAACATGCTCTCGCGCAGGCTGATGACGGTGGAGCGCACGACGCGCGCCACCACGGGCACGCTGACGATGGAGAGCGAGGCGATCACGTTCGCGACCGATGGGCCGAGCACGGCCATGAACGACAGCGCCAGGAACAGGGCGGGGATGGCCAGGATGATGTCCATTATGCGCTGGAGCGTGTTGTCCACCCATCCGCCCAGGTAGCCGCTGACCAGTCCGATTATGGTGCCGACCGTCACGCTGATTATCACCACCGAGAAGCCAACGAGCATGGACACCTGCGTTCCGATTATCAGCCGGCTATAGATGTCCCTCGCCAGGTTGTCGGTGCCGAACCAGTAGTCGAGCTGGGGGGCGACCTGCCGCGCGCCGGAGAAGCTCTCGTAGGGGTCGTGGACGGTGAGGAAGGGCGCGAATATGGCGACGAACGTCATCAGGGCGAGCAGCAGCGCCCCGGCCAGGCCCAGCGGCTTGCGCGAGGCGAACCGCAGGCCGGCGTGGGCGAATCCGGCCAGGCCCGAGCGCGCGGCCACCGCGGCGGTCTGCGCGTCGGGGGCGGCTTCGGGGGCCGTGTTGTCGGTCCGGTTTGCCATTCGCTCCTACCTGACCCGTATCCGCGGGTCCAGCAAGCCGTAGCTCAGGTCCACGAGAAGGTTGATCGTCACGAAAGCGAACGCGACGATGAGGATGATGATCTCGACCATCGGGTAGTCACGGCGCTGGATGGACTCTATCAGGAAGCGGCCCATTCCGGGCAGGCTGAAGACCGTCTCGATGACCAGCGCGCCGCCCACGAGCGCGCCCGTCTGCAGGCCGAAGAGGGTGACGACCGGCAGCACGGCGTTGCGCAGTCCGTGACGGTAGACCACGAGCGTCTCCACAAGCCCCTTCGCACGCGCGGTGCGCATGTAGTCCTGCCTTAGCACCTCCAGCATCTGGGCGCGGGTCATGCGGGTTATCGCGGCGTTGTTGAAGTAGGCCACGACCAGCACCGGCCAGGCCAGCGTCTTCAGGTTGGTCAGCGGGTCGTCCCAGATGTAGACGGTGCCGAGGGGCGGGAACCACTGGAACACCTTGACCAGGAACAGGAGCACGAGCAGCCCCATGACGAACGTGGGCACGGCGAGGCCGGTGACCGAGAACACCATTATGGCGCGGTCGACGAACGTGTCCTGGCGCACCGCCGCGACCACGCCCATGAATATGGCCGAAACGGTCGCGATGGCCATGCTCAGGATAGCGAGCTCCATCGTCAGCACAAGTTTTGGCTTTAGCTCGTCGACAATCAGCGAGTTGTAGTAGAGCGACTTGCCCCAGTCCAGGGTGACGAAGCGGCCAAGCCAGGTTATGTACTGGACGTACATGGGACGGTCGAGGCCCATGCTGGCGCGAAGGTTGTCGTACTCCTCCTGGGTGAAGGGGATGTCGCCGGAGCTGCCCGCCAGGACGAGGAGCGCAGGGTCGCCCGGGACCAGCCGGACGAGCACGAAGACGAGCAGCGACGCCCCGATCAGCGTGGGGATGAAGAGCAGCAGCCGCCTGGCGAGGTACTGGCCCAACGCCTACCTCCTGAGCGTTACTCGGATACGCCGCAAACTGCCAGATTCGCAGCCGCGGGGTAGCGGCGTCACCCCCATCCTAACCTTCCCCCTGCGAGGGGGAAGGGACTGCGTATCGCCGCCTTACCCTCTTCATTGCCGTGCGGCACGCGGGACCGCCGCGCTGTGCGACGGCCCGCGACCCGTGCGGAAAACCTCTACTGCTTGAGCCACACGTGCGAGAAGTTCGAGTGGTGCATGATGGTGTTCCAGGGCACGAAGTCCTGGAGCTGGGTCGAGTACACGAGCTGTATGTCCGGGCGAATCGCCCAGCTCGTGTTCAGGTCCTGAAGCTGTATGTCCACCATCTGCCGCAGCAGCTCGCCGCGCTTGGCGCGGTCGAGTTCGCCGCGCTCCTGCTCCCACAGCGCCGTGTACTGCGCCTTCAGGCCCTCGTCCTGCCAGTGGACGTTGGGGGACAGGTACACCTGGTCCACGAACGAGTCGGGGTCGGCGTAGCCGGTGTTCGTCTCCCACACCGTGGTGACGAAGTCCTGGTTGACGAAGGCGGTGATTCCGGCGCCCGGATCGAGCGCGCGCACCTCGGCGTTTATGTTGATCTCACGTAGCTGGGAGGAGATGACCTCAGCGAGCTGGGGCGCGGGGAACACGCCGCTCTGCACCATGATGGCGGCGTCCGCGCCGGCTCCGCCCGTCGCCTCTTCGACGAGCTGCTTAGCCTTGGCGATGTCCTCGGTCTTGTCGGGGCGAATGCCAGGGTACTTCAGCCAGTCTTCCATGGACAGCATCCAGGTGTCCGCCCAGTACGGATGGCTGGGCTGGCCGGAGCCCTGGCCCACAATCTCGATCAGCTCCTGGCGGTTGATGGCCAGGTGCATCGCCTCGCGGATCTTGACCTCGTTGGTCGTCTCCGCGTTGACGTTCATGAACCAGAAGAGCGCTCCCGGCGGCACGTAGCCGTGCACGTTGAGGTCTGCGGGGCGGGCGCTCTGGAGGTCGGTGGCCTCCTGCTTGCTGATGGCGGGGAAGCCGGAGTGGATGTGGATGCGGCCGGACTCCAGCGCGGACAGGCGCGTGGCGTTGTCCGGAATCACGTATATCTCGATGCCGTCCATCAGGGGCACGCCCTCGACGTAGTAGTTGTCGTTGGCCTCGAGCTTGGTGACGTCGTTGCGCTGCCACTCCTGGACCTTGAAGGCGCCGTTGCCGATCCAGTCGTTCTGGGTCAGGTCGGTGAGCTCGGCGGCGGTGTCTATCGTGTCGGTCACGTGCTTGGGCAGAATGTGGAAGAAGGGCTGCGTCCAGCAGGCGAAGTAGTTGACCGCCGGCTTTTCGAGCACGACCTTGACGGTCTCCTCGTCTATCTTCTCCACGCTGTCCACCAGAGCGTTTATGCACTTCAGTCGGCCAATGGGCATGTCGTTGGGCCGGTCGAGCACGCGCTGGAAGGTGCCCACCACGTCGTCCGCGCCCAGCGGCTCGCCGTCGTGCCACTGGATGCCCTGGCGAATGGTGTAGGTCCACTCGGTGCCGTCGCCGCTGGACTCCCACTTGGTGGCTATCTGGCCGGCGATTTCCTCCCTGTTCTGCGGGTTCACCGCGGCCAGGTGCTCGAACACGTTGCTGAAGAACATCAGCGCGGGCGTCGCGCCGTTGCGGTGGGGATCGAAGTGGAATACGTCGTAGGGCACGCTGGCGGCCATCGTGCCGCCGCGCTCGCCCATCATGGAGGCGGCGGGCGCCGCGGTGGGGGCCGCCGGCATCGCGGTCGGCACCACCGGCATCGCGGTGGGGGCCGCCGCCGCGGTCGTAGGCTGGGGCGCGACCGTAGGCTCGTCTTCCTCTTCCGCGGCGCACGCGACGAGCGCCAGCAGGAGCACTGGCAGCGCAAGCAGCGCGAAGATTCTCGTGGCTCGTATCATAACGGTGGTCCTCCTCTAGTCCGGGCGAAGGTGCCCATGAAATGCCGATGGCCGGGGTGAGCGGGCCTCTATCCGGCCGGATGCACGCCGCCAGCATCAGAACAGCGCCACTTTACACCCGACGCAAGGGGGCGTCAACCTGAGGCGCGCGCCTGGAATTCCCTTCCCCTTCGGTGGGGGGGCGGCGAATCTGTTAGATTCTGCGACATTCTGTTGTATTCGTAGCTGAGGGGGTCGTCGGTCCTGCTCAATACTGTAATGCCGGCGTGGGCAAATCGTGACATAAGTGTCGCGCCGCGTGGCAGAAGAGGACAGGGGGAAAGGGGCTTGCAGTGGCGTCACCCTCACCCTAACCCTCTCCCATCGAGGGAGAGGGGACTTGCGGTCCCACAGGCGGGTTTGAAACCCGCCCATGCCGCATGTGAGAATAGCACGTATGTGCGTGCCTTTCAAGACCGTGGGCGAAATTGCGGAATCAGGGCCGAAAATGCGGTTCTGGGGCGGATTTGTGGGAAGAAATTGCGCACGAATGGGAACCGGTGGGGCGTGGCTGAGAATGGATGGGACACGGCTGAGAACGGGTGGCGCAGGAAAGTGACGGAATCTCGTGGCGCCTGGGCGCGAAAAAGGGGTGGATGCGCGCGGGGGTGTGCGGCCGGGGCGAGCGCCGGGGCGGCCGGGTGACGTTGGCCTGACAACATGGCGAACGCAGGGGGAGGCCGCGTGGACGCTATCCGCTGCCGGGGCGTATAATTTGGGTTCCGGCGCACCGCGCTATCCGGTGTGCCTGCGCTTCGGGGAAGTGTCGGAATTGGCAGACGAGCATGATTTAGGATCATGTGCCGCAAGGCGTGGGAGTTCGAGTCTCCCCTTCCCCACTTTTCCCGGCCTAGTAGGGCTGAATACACAGCTCCCTGTGGATGAAGAATGAGGCAAAACTGATATGGTAAACCGATCAAAGCAACTACCTGCGGCGGAAACGCTGGCTGGTTGGCAAAGGCCTGATGTCGCAGGGCTTGATCTGCAATTCCGGATGACCCGGAGCGTGTTGGACGAATTCGTGGAAGAACACGATGCGTCGGATGTCCTCCGAGAGTTGGTCCAGAATGAATTTGATGCTCAAGGCGCGCGCATGGAGATTGTATTTGGCGCAGATTCTCTATGTGTACTTGGCAACGGAGTGCCCATCGATGCCGCAGGATGGAAGCGGCTTAGTGTCATGTTCGGCCAAGGGCAAGTCGCAGGATCTGACCAGGTCATTAGGCCGAAGACTAACGGCATCGGATCAAAGAACTTTGGTCTAAAATCCCTGTTCTCGTTTGGCCCACAGATTTTCATCCGGTCGGCAGGATTGCAAACGGTTCTGGATTATCGCGAAGGGACACCGCCCAAACCGCTACCTGAACCCGATTCCAAACACAAGCCCGGCGTTGAGATACAAGTCCCGTACAGGACAGTCGTTGACGGCAATTTACTGCCATTCGGGTTGGAGCAGGAGAAGAGCGCCTTTGATCAGTTTGCACAAAGACTGGTCCCCACGTTGATAAGGCTCGTCATACCTGATTCACCAAAACAACTGAAGCGGCTCGTGGTGAAGTCTGAGCGCCTGGACCGACGAATTGTGTGGACACAGTCGGCCAAGAAGGTTGAGTGCTCCACACGCTACGTAACTGCAATAGAGCGGACCCTAAAAGTGGTGCGCAGCCGACTAGACAACAGCAACTCCAGTCAACAGACGATCAGGGAGATTGAATTTCAGAAATCGTTTGAGGTGCCGGAGGAGTTTCGAAGCGTCGCATTCCCAAGCTATTTCAGAGCATCGAGCCGAAGCAGGATCAAGATCGGCGCATCAGTAAGGATGAAAGGACGCGGAATTGACCTTACTCATCAGGGTCATCTCTTCTATCCCATTGGGGTTCCCGATGGACGGAGCGGAAACGGCATCAGCATAAGTGCGCCCTTCAAGATGGATATGGATAGGAGTGCCATCCTGGGAGAAGATCCATGGAACCGATGGCTGTTGCAATGTGCAGCCAGATTAACCATGGATCTTCTCACTTCTGATTGGATCGAACGATTTGGCGCGGCCGCATACTTGACATCCTGGCCCAATGGAATTCCCTCGGAGAATTGCAGAGCATATTGCACTGCCATTTCCGAATTACTCGCCAGCGAGGAATGTTGGCCCACTCGCGACGTCACAAAAGGAAGAAATCGACGATCTGTTCTTAGCAATGGGAGTGAGATCGTCATACCGGATACTGAAGAACTTGACGAGTTTCTGACCCCAGGACGTTATCTCATTCCACAATTTGCCGCAGACGAGCGCGTCCGACGGATGGCAATGGAATTCGGAGCTAAACGGTTTACCATCAACTCGCTGGTCCGCTTACGGTGTGCAGGGAAAGACAGTGGAAATCTGACCACGCGCCTTGATCCGCCCGAAGCAAGTTATTGCTACACAGAATATCCAAACGCTTGGGCTAATGTTGAGCGGCAAAAGCGGTTTGCGCAGGCATTGGACGTCTTTGCGCGGAAACTGTCCAGACAAAACCGCGAAGACCTGAGACAAGCCAGCACGACATTGAACGCCGCCGGCGGCCTTTCTGCTCCGAACACGCCGCTCTGGGTAGTTCAAGGCGATATCGCACCGGCCGTAGATATTGAACCTGAGAAACGACTGCATCCTGATTTGTGCCATTACAAGGTCTTACCTAAGATCTGCGAAGATTTCGACGTTAAGTCTTGGGTTCGCCAGACCGCGGAGGAAGTTCGCTTAGGTACCGCTTCTCCAAATCAACGAGAGGCGTTGTACGGGTACGTTATCGAGAGGCACGGGCAGTTTGATCAAACTACCAGAGCTATCCTCAGACGGTCGCCTATATTGAAGACTGACTCTGGCGATTGGGCGACGCCTGAATCCATAACTGATGTAAGGACGAACAACGCAGAAGACCTGCGCCCCGTGATGAATTTTCCCCATCCGGAGTATGCCAAAGATGTAGAACTAGCCAAAGCACTGAGATTAAGAAAGAAGGTAACCGGCGCTGACTTGGTGGCATACGCAGCACTGGTTCAACAAAATCCTGAGATGGCAGAAAGCTACGCCAATACGTTGTGGAAGATGAGGAGGCTACTTGATCCCAAAGTAATCTCCCAACTCTCTATTATGCCGTTTCTACGCAACACGTTGGGTGGCTTAACCAGTCCGGTTGACACCTATTTGCCCACCAATTTGAACTTGGCATGCTTGGGGTCGGAAGCGGCGTTCGTGAAAGGGGGACACCGGTCGTTACATGAGCAGTTGGGATGTCGGTCCACCCCTCGACCCGAAGATATCGTTGAGTACATAGAAAGGCTTCAAACCAACGGGGAAAAACCGGAAGACGCCAAGATTCTGTACGCCACATTAGTTCAAGCATTGAAACTAGAGGGCGAGCAGGTGGATTCGTATGAACACGACCACATTTTGTGGGCAGACAGCAATTTCCATCCACCGAGCGACGTCCTAGCGGGAAACGGTTATCGGAAAATGTTCGGTCATGCGGTGCCCCAAGTGAACGGCTCAAGTGGCTACCTAAAGGCAGCTCGTGAGTTGGGCGCGCATTCGGACCCGGAGCCGCATCACTGGAGAAGGTTGCTGCGCTGGTTCTCTAGCAAATGGGGTGGCTCGAATCCCATACCCCAAGATGAGCGGGAAAGGTTGCGCCAAGTGTACGCAACACTGTCCGCTCCCCCAGAAGAGATGCCAGAAAACGAACGTTTCCTCCTAGGCACAAATGGGCGACTGTACTCACATGCGAAAGCGGTAGAAGGAGTTTTTCTGATCAACGATGACCCGCAATTGGCTTCGGAACTAGAGGCATGCCAGTCTGCCGTGGCCTTTGCAGACTTATCGAAACCAGGTAGTCTCGGGTTCTTTACCGAAGCAGGGGTAAAGAACCTAACCGCAGTTCGCCGTTTAGAGGACACATACGTCGGTGAAAGTGTGGAGACAAGTGGGCGCATAGACGCCGATGCTGTCGTGCAGAAAATTCAATCCGACGAGTTTGGATCGGCGCTCAGCAGGTTAGTGGAGTATAACGTCGGAACTGTCCAAGGCTGGGAACTCCTAACACCCCTTGAGTTGCTTGCGGAGCTTAAGAAGCGGTCCAGCATCAGGTTTGTTGACAAGCTACAGGCGGTCTACACCGTTGCGGGGCAAAAGGTAAATGTCGACCAAGAAATCGTACTTGAAGATGAGCGGTTTGTGTCTATCAGGGCATCAAGCAACATTGAACTGAGAGACCGATTGAGCCTCGCTTTGGCAAGTCTAGTTGTCGAGGAGCCTGCAGTCCAACGCTCATTGGCAGACTCTATATTTAGGCTGCTCGCAAGCCGGTCACCAAGAGACATGGAGCGCTACCTAAAGGGACGAGGCATACCTTGGGAACTGGATGCAGGTTCAAAGTCCGAGCGTTGGGAAGACAACTCGATGGACCCTGAAGTAGTTCAAGACGAAGACGAAGACGCAGTGAATGATCGCGTCACGAAAATTCTGAATGAAAGCCTAGCGCCACTCTCACGCCGAGGCAACGCTGTACACGATGGACAAGGGTCGATTTCGATGCACTCCGGCAATGGAAGGGGAATCGATACAACGGCTGCAACACAACCAAAACGGCCATCATTACCTCCAATTGCGGAGGTAACCGTAAGACAGATTCCGCGCGATGGGACCGTCCACGTTCGAAAGCCGCAACAAACGCGAACGTCTGGAAGTTCAAGCGGCTGGTCACCCCCCACACGGGAACAAGAGGAGTGGGATCGCAAGATCGGACGGCGAGGGGAGGAGTTAGTTTACCGTTCCGAAATAGAGAGAGTCAAGAAACTCGGGTATCCAGAGTCTCGTGTTGAATGGATTTCTGAGCACAACCCTGGAGCGGATCACGATATACAATCGGTGGATCGCAACGGCGATGAGCTATACATCGAGGTAAAATCCACCACGGGAAAAGACGGACGTTTCCAATGGTCGAAGAACGAATTCGATCTCGCACGTTCACTTCGGGATCGTTATGTGCTATACCGAGTATACGAGGTTGACAAGAAGACCGCTTCAATGAAATCGTTTCCGGATCCTGTGGGCCTCTTGCTTCAAGATGCCCTGCTCTTGGACATCCGCTCGTTGAACGCGGCGGTCGAATCCTTGTAGACGAACGCAGTATGAATCTGCTCCATTCAACGCACGTGACAGCCATTCTCTGTGATAGGCTCCCTTTCGTTCCGCTGCTCGCAGCGCCACCTCCCAGCGAAAAGTTCGCAGACCGGTACGCCTTGTCCCACCATGTTCGACGATATCGAGAACTCTCGATGAGGCTGTCGTTGGATCGCTGCGTGACGGCTCGTCGCCGGGGCTCGTCAGGTTAGCTTGATCGTTGAGCTGAAATTGAATTGAGCACAAAGTGAAAAAGTACATTCTCTTTGACCATGATGGGGTCTTGGTCGAAACAGAACGTTGGTATTACCTGGCAAACAAGCGAGCGCTGGCGTCTCTTGGAATTGATCTCCCACGAGACGCGTACCTGGTGAACATGGCCAATGGAGTTTCCTCGTGGGAGGCGGCACGAGTTTCGGGAATATCCGAATCTGAAATCGAACGTGGCCGAGAGCTGAGGAACCGATACTACCAGGAATACCTGATGACCGAAGATATCGAGATCGAGGGTGTCCTGGAAACACTAGCCGAACTCGCGGGTGAGTACAGGATGGGCATAGTCACTACGTCCAAACCACCCGATTTCGCCCTGATACACGAGAAGCGAGCTATTCTGGACTACATGGAATTCTGTCTGACTCGGGAGGACTACGGACGAGCTAAGCCACATCCCGAACCCTATCTGAGAGGACTCGAACGCTTTGGCGCTGCTGCCGCTGAAACGGTAGTTGTTGAAGACTCGGCGAGAGGGTTGAAGTCGGCAATAGCGGCGGGTATCGACTGCATCGTGGTTGCAAGCGAGTTCACAGCAGCCCACGATTTGTCCAAGGCAACTGCCAGGGTCGCTACGTTCAGGGAATTGCCATCTGCTATACGGGGCTTAACAAGTCTAGCCAGGCGATAGTGAGGAGGGAGCATCAGAGTCAATGACAGGTGACAACGCCGCGATTGAGAGGCCCTCGATGAACTCCAGCCCCGGCAACTTCTCTAACTCCTGTGGCGCCATTTTCAGCTTGCCGGAACGGCTGCCCGCCCCAAGGATGACGTAGTCCATTTCCAGCAGGCGCACGTCGGCGTATATCGGAAGCCCCTCCGGCAGGGCCAGCGCCGTGACCCCGCCAATCATCATTCCCGTCACTTCACGGGTCTGCTCCGCCGAGGCGAATGATGCCCTCGACACCCCCATCAGCCCGCGCACCCGCTTGTTCACGTCCAGCCGGTCGCACGCCCGCACTACCGCCGCGCAGTACTTCGCCGGCCCCCTTTTGCTGGCCACGATGATCGTATTGGCGGAATGGGGCAAGTCGTACCCGTACTGTTGGCAAAAATCGGCGGTGTCGGCGTACTGAGGATCGATTTCGATCCACTCCCAGTCCGCGATTTCAAGCTCGTCCATCACCGCCCGCACACGCGCTTCAATCTCTTGTGGTGTGCTCATGTTCGAACCTCCCTAATGGTTGACCTGCCGCGTGTGGTTGTACCACAGGCTGCGCTGCACGGACAAGAGTGAGGGTCTTACGGCGGTAGCCGTGTCATCTGTTCGAAGGCCTGGGATTTGACCGGCAGAAAAGAACGAGTCTATGATGTTGCCATCTCGTCTGTGCTCACCTCGGGACCTGAGGCCGATCGGAATGGGCAGTGGAGAGCGGGATGTTCGACTTGAAACGAGCAGTAGACACCATAATGGGGATTTCGCGAATCTGGAGTACAAGCAGATATCTGGCGACCATGGCCGTACTGTTCCTGGTGCTCGCCTGCTCGACCGATCCCGCGCCTACAGTAACGCCGACGGTCGCGCCGCCCGCACCCACGCCTACAGTAGCGGCAACGGTCGCGCCGCCCGCACCCACGCCTACGCCAGTGCCGGCCACACCCACGCCTGCGCCGACCGCCACTCTCGCTCCCGCCACTCCGACGCATGAGCCGGAGCACATCCCGGGGGAGTTCGACGAACGGATCGCGCTGGTCAGGGAGAAGATGGCGCCGGTGGAGCCGGTGTGGACGGTCTACTTCCACAACAGCGACTGGCTGACGCCCGGGAGAAACACGTACATGGGCGAGGTGTTCGAGCTGCTCAAGCTCGACAACATCGCCGACCACGAGGGGTACCGGGAGATAGATCCCGAAACGGTCATCGCCGCCGAGCCGGACATCATCATCGCGGACTCGGTGGAGAGCATAGTGGATAACCCCGCGCTGTCGGGCCTGCACATGGCGCAGGATGCCGACCACATCCCGCACCACATCTTCGCGCTGGACGGGGGACTCTCTTTTGACCCGGACGATCACCACTTCATGGATGCCGTAGAGAAGCTGGCCGCCTTCGTCTACCCGGACGTGTTCGTCGAGGAAGACGAGGGCGACGGACACGGCCACTCCCACGACGACAAGAGCAAGGGTCACTCGCACTAGTGACCTTCGCTGGATGGTATGCGGGGAAGGGACTTATCGGTCCGGGAGGCCACGACAATGCGTGTCGGGATCATCGCCGGTTCTGTAGCGGCCGTCGCCGCGTCACTCGTCTCGCTTCCGCTTCACTCGCCGAACGACCTGTTGTTCAATAGCGTGACGGTGTCGGTGGCCGCGATAGCCCTGGGCATCGCGGCGGGGGCGGCCTGGTCGCGACTGGCTGACACGAAGAGGCCGACTCTCTACTTCTCGCTGCTGCTCGGCGCGGGGCTGATCCTCTTTGCGCTGACCTCCCTGCTGTTGGATGCGTTCCTGGAGCGGACCTTCACATTCTCGGTCCCGCTTGCGGCGACGGCCGTGGTTCTCGTCGGAGTCGTTGTACCGTTGCTGGATCGCGGCGCTGTCGTACCGAACCTGTGGGCCACGCTCGCGGCGCTCGGTGTCGCCGCGGTGGTGGGTTTCGGTCTTGCAGGCCAGGGGGACGAGGAGAGCGGGGAGCTCGCCCTGCCACCGCCATCGCCGACGGTGGCTCCGGCGGTCCAAACCGTCCCGGCCGTGCTGCCGTCGCCCGTGGCTCCGTCCCCCACGGCAACCGCTCCGCCCGACCATACCACCTACGTGGTGGGTGAGGGATCCGAGACGACTTTCACTGTCCGCGAGGAGCTCGCGCGCTTACCCACTCCCTTCGACGCGGTGATCCGCACGACGGAGCTCTCCGGAGAGATCGACCTCGCGGGCGGCCGCTCTGTCGTGACTATCGATCTGCATACGCTCTCCAGCGACGAGGAGTTCCGGGATCGCTACATCCGCAGGGCCATGTTCCCGGACTCCCGCACAGCCAGCTTCACCGTCGATGGTGTCGATGAGGTGGTCGAAAGCCTGTCAGCAGGCGAGACGGTAACACGTTCCGTGGAGGGGGTGCTTGGCATCAGGGGTATCGAGGCGCCGCTGACGTTCGAGGTGGAGGCGAGGCTGGACGGAGAGGTGCTGCACGTGCTTGGACGTACGACCTTTACCTGGGAGCAGCTCGAGATTCCCGTGCCGATAGCCAGGTCGGTCGTGTCCGTCGCCGATGAGGTGAGGGTGGAGGTGTTGATCAGGGCGACGCCTGACGAGTGACGGGCCGCCCGGCTCAGTAGCGCTTCCTGGTATTCCACGATGCTGTCGTGCCGGACGGGATGCCAAACGCGCCCGAATGACCGACCCGGGCTCCATGAATGAGTTGTCCAAGACAGACAAAGCTACACAATGGTACACTTAGGACTAGGAGATCCACTATGGCCAAGTACATGTATCAAGCGAATTACACACCGGCGGGAATGCAGGGTCTGCTTCGGGAAGGCGGCACTTCGCGACGGAAGGTCTTCGAAGAGATGGGCAGGGAGCAAGGCGGGCAGTTGGAGGCGTTCTACTATGCCTTCGGCGGCGCGGATCTGTACATAATCTTCGACCTGCCCGATGCCGCGACGGCTGCCGCGATCTCGCTTGCAATCACGGCGGGAGGAGCGCTCAGCCTCAGCACGGTGCAGTTGCTGACGCCAGAGGAAATCGACGCAGCCGCGCAGAAGACGGTGAACTACCGCCCTCCCGGGGCTTGATCGCCGACCCAAGGAACGATGCCAAATCGAGTCTGCTCAGGAGGATGATGTGAAGAAAGCGTACAAGTTTCTGAGAGGGTCCGCTTCCGGCAAAGCCGTCGGCGGCGCGCTCGCGTTCGTGATCGCGTACACGAGCGGGGGCTACATAAACTGCCCGTTGTGCGGCGGCCAGGGACTGCACCCCTGGGAATGGGGCGTCACTCTGGGCATATAGCCCGCACCGTGGGTCCTCTCGGAGGAACACGATCCACGTCGAGCAGCATGGGCGCCAACCGCATGTCGCAACCTCACGCCCTCCGGCCAAATTGACACCCACACCTACCATCGCTAGAATTGGGAGCATCAGCACAAGGGGCGGCCGTACGCCCGCGTTCGGGTACAGGAGTACCGCATTGACACAGGAAACCTACGTAACCCGCGACCAGGTCTACGACGCCCTGAAGGACGTCTACGACCCCGAAATTCCCGTCAACGTGGTAGACCTCGGCCTGGTCTACGACATTCAGGTCGAAGAAGGCGACGTCGAGGTCAAGATGACGCTCACCTTCGCCGGCTGCGGCATGGGCCCCTACATCGGCCAACAGGCCGAGTGGCGAATCGCCGAGCTCGACGGCGTGGAGGACGTCAACGTGGAGCTGGTCTACGACCCGCCCTGGACGCCCGACATGATCACCGAGGACGGCAAGAAGATGCTGGGACTCGACTAGCCGATGAACCAGCCACAGGCCGCCCAGGCGCGCGCCCGCATCGAGGCGATGAAGCGCCAGTTCGAGCAACGGCGCGCCATCGCCAACGCCCTGTCGCAGATCAAGTACAAGGTAGGCGTCTACAGCGGCAAGGGCGGCGTCGGCAAGACCACTGTCGCGGTCAACCTGGCCGTAACCCTCGCCCAGCAGGGCTTGGCCGTCGGTATCCTTGACGTGGACATCGACTGCCCCAACGTCGTCCGCGCCATGAAGGTCTACGAACCACCCGAGGTGAGTGAAGACAAGCGCATGGTTCCCGCCGAGCGCTTCGACGTAAAGGTCATGTCCATGGGCTTCTTCCAGCAGAAGGAGGAGGAGGCCATCATCTGGCGCGGCCCCATGGTCCACAACGCCATCAACCAGCTGCTCCAAAGCACCGACTGGGGCGAGCTCGACTACCTCATCATCGACCTTCCGCCCGGCACCTCCGACGCGCCGCTCACCGTCATGCAGACGCTGGACATGGACGGCTTCATCGTGGTCACAACACCACAGGAGCTCGCCAAGATAGACGCCATGCGCTCGATCAACATGATCCGCACGCTCAAGGTGAACGTGCTCGGCGTGGTCGAGAACTTCTCCGGCGAGATATTCGGCTCGGGCGCCGGCGAGGAGTTGGCCGAGGAGCTGGACCTGCGCTTCCTGGGCCGCGTCGAGTTGCGCGGCGAGTACCGCGACACCTCCAGGCCCACCGTGCTCTCCAGCCGGGACGTGCTGCGAGAGTTCGAGCACATCGCCGACGAGGCCAGAGCCGCCCTGGACGAGGCGTCCCAGCCTACCTCTGCCCCGACGGACTGAGGGGATACGACGGGGGATCTTCCTTGACTACACCTGTCGCAACCTACCGCGAGGCTGGCCGCCGGTTCCTGGCCCAGGCGCGCGCCGAACTGGACGCCGGCGACCTTCGCCAGGCGTCGGAGAAGGGCTGGGGCGCGGCCACGCAGATGGCCAAGGCGGTCGCACAGGCCCGAGGCTGGCCCCACACGGCCCATAGGCATCTCTGGACGAGCGTCACGGATTTGACCGAAGAGGTCGGGGACTCGAGCGTTCACCGGCTCTTTGGCAGCGCCCACTACCTTCACGGCAACTTCTACGAGGGCACCTTCAACGCCGACTTGGTCGCAGAGTATCTGACCGACGTAGAACACTTCGTAGACATGCTGGAGCGTATCCTGGACGCCTGAGCCTCAACGCCAAGAGCCCTTCCCCATTGACGTGGGAAAGTTATGATGGGGTGACCCGCACCATGACCACCGTAATCCACGACACCACCGTCGTCACCGGCGAGGAGAACGCACCCGTCCACCACGGCGCGGCCATCGCCGTGGACGGCAACACCATCGCCGCCGTCGGCCCGACCGGCGAGGTGCTCGCCCGATTCCCCGGCGCCGAGCGAGTGTCCGGGCGCGGCAAGGCGGTCATGCCCGGATTCGCCAACTGCCACACCCACCTCACCCTCACCAAGAACCGCGGCATCACCGAGAACACTTCCTTCCCCGAGCAGGTCTCCTACCCCCCGACCGTGCGCTTCCCGCGCAGTCTGCCGCTGAGCGACGAAGAGCTCACCGTGCTCGCACAGCTCGGCGCGCTGGAGGCCATACGCTGCGGCACCACCGCCGTCATGGAGATCGCCGCCAACATCGACGTATACGCCCGCGAGATAGTGGACAGCGGGCTGCGGTTCGTGCTCGCCGAGCAGGCGTCCGACCGCGCCCACGGCGACATCGGCGAGCCCGGCCCGTTCGTGGTCAACCAGGAGCTGGCCGAGCACGGCCTGCAGAGCATCGCGGACATGCACTCCAAGTGGAACGGCGCCGAGGGAGGCCGCGTGACCGTCGGCGTCGCCGGCTGGGCGCCCGACATGTGCTCGCCCGAGCTGCTGGTGCGGTTGCGCGAGCTGCAGGACAGCCTGGACACGGTGGCCACCATCCACCTCAACCAGATCTGGGGCGAGGTCGAGAACGTCAAGGCCAACCGCGACGGCGCGCTGCCCACGGAGTTCCTGGCGCAGCTTGGCTACCTGAACGACAGGCTGGTCGCCGCCCACTGCCGCTGCATGACGCCCCAGGAGGAGCGTATCCTCGGCGAGTCCGGCTCCTGGGTGTCGTTCAACTCCGCCATCGCGGCGCGCCGCGGCCTAAGCCCCCACGTGGCCGATCTCCAGGCCGCGGGCTGCGGCATCGCCATGGGCACCGACAACATGGCCGAGGACATGGTCGAGGTGGTGCGCACCGGCATGTTCATGGAGCGCGTCCGCCGCTCGGACGGACGCCTGCCCTCCCCCGAGGAGGCGTTCCAGTGGGCCACGTCGAACGGCTACCGCGCCATGGGCATCCCGGACGGCGGCTCGCTGCGCGTGGGCAACAAGGCCGACCTGATAGTGGTCGACACTCGCCGCGCCCACCTGGTGCCCACCATCCGCGTGGTGTCCACGTTCGTGCACCAGGGCCAGGGCCGGGACGTGGAGTCCGTCATGGTAGACGGCCGCTGGATCATGCGCGACGGCAGAGTGCTCACGATGGACGAGGATGCCCTAGTGCGCGAGGCCGACCTGGTGGGCCGCCGCGCCTGGCGCCGCCTGCTGGAGAGCGACCCCGATTTCACCATCCCCGCCGGCTTCGACTTCAACACCGCCGACCCGGACTAGCCGGTCCCCAAAGTGCCTTCCCCCTCTTCTCATACGCCGTTCCGAGCGTAGTCCCCTTCATGTCATTTCGAGCGTAGCCGAGAAATCTAGAGCGGTCGCCTTAGCACACACCACTACCCTGCGAGCCCCATCCCCCTTGATAATCTCCGCCAGCTACAAGACCGACATCTCCGCATTCTACGGCGAATGGTTCCGCAACAGGCTCCGCGCCGGCGTACCTGACTGGCAGCCAAGGGCACAGAGTTGAATGCGGCACAGCCAAATGCTAAAATCGTTGCCGAACTAATCAATCCTGTCTTGGAGCCCCACAATGTTCAGGACCAACCCGCAGTCGCTGAAAAACCTTCTCAATGATGTGGATAGTGGCGAGATTCGGCTGCCCGACTTTCAGCGAGGCTGGGTGTGGGATGACGACCGCATCCGCGCTCTGTTGGCGAGTGTGTCCCGAGGCTTCCCCGTAGGGGCCATCATGACTCTCGAAGCCGGGGGCGAGATTCGCCTCAAGAGCCGAATGATAGAAGGTGCCGAAGAAAACTCCGACAAACAGCCCAGCGCATTTCTGCTGGATGGACAGCAGAGGCTGACTTCTTTGTATCAGGCGCTGTTGCACAAGGGACCGGTGGAAACGCACGATAATCGTGGCCGACGTATCCAGCGCTGGTACTACATCGATATGCTCAAGGCAATGGATGCCGACATCGATCGCGAGGACGCTATCTTCAGCGTTCCTGAAAGTAGGGTAGAGACAAGAAACTTTGGTCGAGATGTCGTGCGTGATTTGTCCAGTCGAGAGAAAGAGTACAATGAGCACATGATGCCAACCGAGAGTTTGCTGGATGACAGCTTGACTTGGCTCTTGGGGTACATGGCTTACTGGCATGGCAAGGATGACGAACATCCCGACGGCAGCGGCGTTGATTTCTTTAAGCGGTTCAACAATGTGGTGAGGAGTGAATTCAACAACTACTCCCTGCCGGTCATCAGCTTGGACAAGCAGTTGCCCAAAGAGGCTGTCTGCACAGTATTCGAGAAGGTGAACACCGGGGGTGTGTCGCTAACGATGTTCGAGTTGGTAACCGCGTCTTTTGCGGCTCAAGACGAGGAGTTTTCTCTACGGGATGACTGGGATGCGCGGCGTGGACGGCTCTATAGCCAGTTTGGATCGTTGCAGGGGATTGGCGGCGACCAGTTTCTACAGGCAGTAACGCTGCTCGCTACACAGAAGCGTCGTAGGCTAGCCATCGAGGGCGGGCGTCCCATAGAGCGCGCGCCGGCAATCAATTGCCGCAAGAACGACATCCTCGCATTGGACGTTTCCGAGTACCATGAATGGGCTGACCGCGTAGAACAAGGTTTCATAGCGGCGGCGAAATTCTTGCGTCACCAGTTCGTGTTCCAGAGATTTGATGTGCCCTACAATACCCAGATAGTTCCACTGGCCGCTCTGCACGTGGAGTTGGGCAGCGAACTTGAACCGGCTAACGCCAAGGCGAGGCTGGAGCGGTGGTTCTGGTCGGGGATCTTTGGCGAGGTGTACGGAGGCGCGGTCGAAACGCAGTACGCGCTGGACCTGGCCCAAGTGGCGGCATGGATCCGAGGAGAAACCGAACCCCCTATGGTCGGAGAAGCAAACTTCGTACCAGACCGATTGTTGTCTCTTCGGACTCGTAACAGTGCCGCCTACAAGGGACTATACGCCTTACAGATGAAGTCCCAGGCTGCGGACTGGCGTACCGCCAACCCATTGTCGTCAGCCGTCTGGTATCAAGAAAACATCGACATACATCACATCTTCCCGGTCAGCTGGTGTAGGAACGCGAATCCGTCCATACCACCTCGGCTGTACAACTCCATCATCAACAAAACCCCAATCGACGCAACTACCAACAGGAAGATAGGCGGAAGTGCCCCTTCGGAATATCTGCCCCGACTGCAAAAAGACATCAACATGAAAACTCTCTACACAATACTGCGTTCCCACTGGATCAACCCCGACTCTCTGGTGTCTGATGACTTCGTCGATTTCTTTATTGAGCGTGGCGAGGAAATGCTCAAACTCATAGGCGAGGCGATGGGAAAGCCCGCGCCAGACGGCGTGGAGACTTTCCGCAACGCGTTAAGCTCGGCCGGCCTTGAACAGACAATAGACGAATTTGACGACACTGAGGACGAGGATGACAACGTCGGTGCTTGGGTGCTGGAGGACGCCCAAGTTGCTGCGGACTAGTTCGACACAACATGCAAGTAGCCAGCACCGAGCTAAGAAGCATGGTTCACGCACGCACGGCGAATCTACGCAGAGCTTGACTACCAGCACACTGCCATCATTGGCCGCCAGCCGCTGAACGTGCAACCGTAGGTCCTATGTTTTGGACGCCGCGCTTGGCGCCGCCTCCTCGACAGCGACCCCGACTTCACCATCCCAGCCGGCTTCGACTTCAACACCGCCGACCCGGACTAGCCGGTCCTCTCAACCATCACTCCGGCCCCCGAGCCGGAACCCAGGGGCGAGGAACATAACGGCGGGTCTGAAGCCCGCCCGGCATCACCCTCGCAAGATAGCCTGGACGCGCTCCTCCGCCCAGCGCACGACGGCCTCGGCCACGTAGATGGCATCAGCGCGCTCTTCCTCGGAGACCGGCTCATACGGTCCCGGGTAGCGAGTTATCGCCGCGTAGTCGGTAAGGTCGGTGGCGCTGAGAATCGCGTCTGGGATAGCCTCGCCCGTTTCTTCGAGCAGCGACGACAGAAAAGCCAGGTCGTGTACGAAAGGGAACCCTACGCCGTGCATGATCAGCAGCCCCTTGGCGGCCTTCTCCGCCGCCTGTTGAGCATGAAAGCACTGGTCTTCCGGATAGACGCCGGGGATGTGTGCCCTGGCCAACGCAAGGTCGCTCCTCGCGCGGTTCAGCCATTCGCGCGGGTCGTCGGGTGCAAAGCGCTCAAGCCGCATCATAGAGTACTATGCCCTCTTTGATGGCATGCTTGTAAACCAGGGCGTGGCTGTTCCCGTACCGCTCCAGGTCTTCCGGCGTAGCCACAATCACGTCGATGGCCACCCTTACACCGTACAGGCTGCGACGTATCTCCACACCGAGTTCGCGGCGGTGCGCTCCCGACTTCACGATCAGAAAGTCCAGGTCGCTGTCCGGCCCCGCGTCGCCGCGGGCGGTGGAGCCGAACAAGATAATCTTCTCCGGCTCGGCCGCCTCCACGATGCGCCTCACTATCTCGTCCAAGACGCACTGCGATACGTTCGCCGACCGCGGGGTGGCTTTGTTCATGTCATTCTCCTGATCCTACCCGAACCGCCCTATCGCCTCCCGGAACCCCCTCATCGCCCCCTCCAGCGTGCGGTCGTCCACGCAGAACGAGATGCGGAAGTACCCCGGCAGCCCGAAGCCGCGCCCAGGCACCACCAGCACGTTGTGCTCCCTCAGCGCGTCCACGAAGTCCATCTCGTCCTCCGCCGGAGACACCGGGAACATGTAGAACGCTCCCTGCGGCTTCACCGTCTCGTAGCCCATTTCCGCCAGACTCTCGTACAGGTAATCGCGCTTCGCCTGGTACTCGCCCGCGTCCACCGTCACCGACTGCAGGTGCGTCACGATGTGCTGCATCAGCGCCGGGGCGTTCACGAACCCCAGCACCCGGTTGGCGAACGAGAAGCCGTCCATCAGCTCGGTGCAGTCCTCATACTCCGGGTGAGCCGCCACGTACCCGATCCGCTCGCCCGGCAGCGCCAGGTCCTTGGAGTGCGACGTCGCCGCGATGGCGCGCACATGGTGATGAAACACGTGCGGATAGCTCAGCCCGTCGAACAGCAGCTTGCGGTACGGCTCGTCGCTCACCAGGAATATCTCGCGGCCCAGCTCATCCTCTTTGGCGCGGATGATGTCGCACATGCGCGCCAGCAGCTCGGCGGAGTAGACCACACCCGAGGGGTTGTTCGGCGAGTTGATGAGCACGATGCGCGTCTTCTCGTTGAAGCTCGCCTCGAAAGCGTCCAGGTCCGGCAGAAACGCCTCATCCGGCGGCACCACCCGGCACGACCCGCCGTGGTTGTCGGCGTAGTAGTGGTACTCCACGAAGTACGGCGCGAAGATGATCACCTCGTCGCCCGGGTCCAGCAGCGCCTTCAGCACCACGTTGATGGCGCCGCCCGCGCCCACCGTCATCAGCGCGTGGTCGGCGGTGAAGTCCAGCCCCGTCTCCTCCCGTAGCTGCGCCGCCACCGCCGCCCGCGCGTGCAGGTAGCCGGAGTTCGGCATGTAGCGGTGCATCCCCGGCGTCGGGTCGTCCGCCAGGCGGCGCAGTTGGTCGAAGAACTCGCGCGGCGGCTCCATGATCGGGTTGCCCAGCGACAGGTCGAACACGTTCTCGTCGCCGTACTGCTGGCGCAGGACTATGCCGTCCTCGAACATCCTGCGAATCCACGACCCCTGCTCCATGAACTCGCGAACCTTTTTGGCAACCGCCATAGTCTACCTCGTCGTGTGATGCGCCCCGTTTGCTGGCGGCAACATTATACACGCTAGGCCACATCCCGCAGTCCCTTCCGTAACCGTCCCATAGGCGGTGGGAATGAAAAAGGCAGGGAATCTTGGTAGAGTCTGGTAAACGTACAACCGAACCAGACCAAGAGGCGCTGCCGATGTCCAGAGTAAGATTCACGCTACCGCAAGTCAAGCTCTCTCCGGACACCCGACCGCCAGCCTGCGTACACTGCGGTGGCATTTACCTGAACCGGCACGGGTCGGTGACAAAGCCCATCAGTGACCTCCACGTCAGTGAGGTGAGGGTGGACAGATACCGCTGCTGTGACTGCAAACGCACCTTCAGACACTACCCGCAAGGGGTCGACCATTGTGACCGGAGTCATCGTCTCAGGGGGTTTGCGGCGCTGAGTTGGGCGCTGGGGTTGTCTTTGCGTTCTGTGAGTCACCTGCTGGGGGCTTTGGGATGTGAGCTGTCCAGGATGAGTGTGTGGCGTGACGTTCAGCAGTCAGGGTCGAACGCGCTGAGTGGATGGTTGAGCCGGCATCGTGGTCGGGTGAGGGTGATGGGAGCGGACGAGACTGTGGTGAAAGTGGGCGGCAGACAGACTGTGGTCGGGTTCGTCACAGACGCCCGGAGCGGGCGGTTGGTGGGAATGGACGTGCTGGTCCAACGCGACAGCGAGGGCTTCGTGAGATGGCTCGAGGGATACGTGGGCAGGTTCGGAGTGGAAGCTGTGGTGACAGACGACCTCAACACCTACAAGCCGGCGGTCGAACATGTCGGGTTGAGCCACCAACTGTGCATCGCGCACGTGAGGAAATGGGTGCGGAATCGACTCGGCAGGATACCGGGGTGGGACTGGTACAAGGCGAGGATATGGCTCCTTGTGGCCGAGTTGCCCGGTGGGGGCGGTCGAGAGTTGCTTGGGATGGAACGCGCGGTTCGTGGGCACCCGATGCTTCACAGACTGGTGGTGGAGTTGTGCGAGAAATGGCGGTCACTGACATGTCACCAACGAGTGAGAGGGATGCCACAGACCAACAACTGTACGGAGCGGGCGATAGGCAGAAGCAAGGTAAGGTACAAGACGATAAGGGGGTACAAGAGCGAATCGGGGATGATGAACGGGTTCGGACTCACACAGTGGGTATGGAGCAGTCGGGACGGCCTCGATCTCGGTGAACTGGTTGCCGCCTAGGGCAACTCTGAACAAGTCGTTGTCGAGCGTGTGATTAACGTTGGTGGCATAATGGGAGTCAAGCAAGCCAGATGGAGTGGAGGACGCCATGGCAGCCCAGCCCAGCTTCGCCGATCTCGACTACGAACACAAGCGGCACAAGACGCGCAGGGAGAGGTTTCTGGAGCAACTCGACTCGCTTGTGCCCTGGAAGCGGCTGCAAGAGCGCATCGAGCCACACTACCCCAAAGCGGGCAATGGACGCAGGCCCTACCCGCTGTCGGTGATGCTGCGGGTTCACGTGGTGCAAGTCGTCTACAATCTGAGCGACCCCGCGATGGAAGACCTTTTGTACGAGGCGGAGTCTGTGCGGCGGTTCGTGGGTTTGCGGCTGTCGAAAGCGATACCCGACGAGAGCACCATTCTGCACTTTCGCCACTTGTTGGAGAACCACGAGTTGGGGCAGGGGCTGTTCGAGGAGATCAAGGGCTATCTGGCGCAGCAGGGCGTGATGCTGAAGCAGGGAACCATCGTAGACGCCACCATCATAGATGCGCCGTCGTCGACCAGGAACAAGGCGAAGAAGCGCCACCCTGAGATGCAGCAGGTGAAGAAGGGCCGGCAGTACTACTTCGGTATGAAGCTACATATAGGAGTGGACGCTGAGAGCGGGCTTGTGCACAGCATGGCGACGACCCCGGCCAACGTCCACGACATAAGGCAGGCACACAGGCTGTTGCACGGGGAGGAGCGTGCGGTATGGGGAGATTCGGGGTATACAGGTGTGCACAAGCGTGATGAGAATAGCGAGTTTGAGGTGGGGTGGTACGTGGCGATGAGGGCGGGTCAGCGGCGGAAGTTGGAGCCTAGGAGTGCTGCGGCGATAGCGGAGAGAGTGAAGTCGTCGATTCGAGCGAAAGTGGAGCACCCCTTCTGGGGTGTGAAAGGCATCTTCGGCTACGCGAAGGTACGGTATCGGGGCTTGGCCAAGAACACCGAACGGCTTGCGGTGCTTATGGGGTTGTACAATCTGAAGCGAGCGCAGGGACTGATGGTCGACTGAGTCGAGTAGCGGGGGCGAAGTGCGCCCAAAGTCAGGCCAGACCCCTCAAGATAGGGACCGAAGGCGCAAACAGTCCCTCAAAACCATCGCAAGTGGCCCCAAAACACGGCGAAACTGTGGCCGAAAGAGCTTCCATACAGCCCACTCGCCCCCAATAGCCGCCGCTACGCAGGCTTGTTCAGACCTTCCCTAGATCAAAGCCCTTCCAAACCCACACCGCCCAGCCCAAGTTCCCTCCCTCTATCCCTCCCAAACTTCCCCACCACCTATGGGACGGTTACTCCCTTCCCCGCATCTTGACGCCAACGCTCCGCTCGCATACCATCTCTCCCGATGTTCCTCGACCTTCACTCGCATTCCACCTCCTCCGACGACTCGCGCGCCACCGTGGAGCAGTTCGTGAAATGGGCCGGCGTGATCCGGCGCAAGGGCTTCCGCATCGACGGCTTCGTCCTCACCGAGCACCGCAAGTTCGACTTCGACAAGGACTACTCCCAGCTCGCGCGCGACAACGACCTGCTCATCCTCAAAGGCTCCGAGCTCGACACCAACTGCGGCCACTTCCTGGTCTACGGCGTCACAGAGGAGCTGACGTCGCGCGTTAACTTCACCGACGTTTCGATGGACGCGTCCACCCTCGTGTACACCGCGCTGGAGTGCGGCGGCATCGCCGTACCCGCCCATCCGGGGCGCTTCGGCATCGGCTTCTGCGAGTTCGTCGACAACGGCGACGACTTCAGCGCCGTCAGCGTCGTCGAGCACCTCAACGGCAGTAACCGCCCGGGCGAGCAGGAGCGCGCAGAGGAGCTGATCGCCAGGATGGGCTACAGGACCATCGGCGGCAGCGACGCCCACTCCGTGAGCGCCATCGGTACCTGCATGACCAGCTTCGACAACCCCATAGCGGACGCCGCAGACCTCGTGCGCGAGCTGCGCGCCGGCGCGTACCGCCCCGTCCGCCTGGAAGAAACCGCCGCGGCTCTGTCACCCCCATCCTGACCCATTCGACAAGCTCAGGGCAGGCTCTTCCCCCTTGATGAGGGAAGGGACCAGGGGAAAGGCCGGGCCACACCCACCACAGGAGACGAAATGACCACCGACGCTGACATCGAATACGACCGCTCGCTTCTGGGCGTAGAGCACCCCGTAGGCACCTTCGAGGTCACCAAAGACATGATCGTCGACTTCGCCAGGTCCACCGGCGAAACCAACCCCGTCTACCTGGACGATGAGCAGGCCGCGCGATCCCGCTACGGTGGCATCATCGCGCCGCCCACGTTCTGCAACATATTCATCTCCGGCGGCAAGCGGCCCGACCCCGGCATCAAGTTCGGCGACCTCTCCTTCTTCGCCGGGCAGGCCATCGAGTCGCTCGAGCCCGTCCGCCCGGGCGACACGCTCGAGGCCTCCACCCGGCTTAAGGAGGTGTACGCCAAGACGGGCCGCTCCGGCAAGATGGTGTTCGCCGTCTGGGAGACCAGCCTCACCAACCAGAAGGACGAGACCGTCGCCCTCGTGCGCGAGTCCTTCGTGCGCAGGAACAGGAGCAGGCGATGACCGCGCTGTACTTCGAAGACGTTGACATAGGCGACGACATCGGCCCTGTCGAGCGCGTGGTGACCACCGAGGAGGTCGTCGCGTTCGGCGAGATCCGCCAGCAGGACACCGGCCCCAACCGCTTCAATGACGCCGAGGTGGCAAAGAGCGAGGGCCTGCCCGGCCCCATAGTCCCCGGCGCCATGAACATCGCCATCATGTCCCAGCTCATCACCGGCTGGTCGCCAAGCGTCACCCTCCGGCTGCTGGACGTTGTGTTCCGCCAGGTCGTGCTGCACAACAGGCCGCTCACGCTCTCCGGAATCGTCACCGACACGAACGTCGTGGACGGCGAGGGCCAGGTGGAGTGCGACGTGTTCATGCAGAACGAGGAGGGCACCCGGCTCGTCATCGCCCGCGCGGTCGCGGTTCTGCCCACCAAGAGCGAGTAGTTGCCCGGATCGACCCCGCCGGGCGTCTGTGTCTGGCTAACGGGCCTGAGCGGCTCCGGCAAGTCCTCCACCGCCGAGGCGCTCACCGCCCTCATCGTCGAGCGAGGCCGTCCGGTCAGCCTGTTCGACGGAGACGTGATCCGCACGCACCTCTCCGCGGGGCTCGGCTTCTCCAAAGAGGACCGCGACACCAACGTGCGGCGCGTCGGATTCGTCGCCTCCGAGATCGTGCGGCACGGCGGCGTGGCCGTGTGCGCCCTCATCAGCCCCTACGCCGAGGCGCGCTGCGACGTGCGCCGCATGGTAGGCGACGGCCACTTCGTCGAGGTGTACGTGAACACCCCCCTCAGCGTCTGCGAGGCCCGCGACGTCAAGGGCATGTACGCAAAGGCCCGGCGCGGCGAACTCAAGGGCTTCACTGGCATAGACGACCCCTACGAGCCGCCCAAATGTCCAGAGATCGAGCTCGACACCGTAGAACATACCTTGCATGACAACGTCCAGCGCGTGCTAGACTACCTCGCCAAAAGGGGCTTTATCGCCGACTAGCGAAAGGTGGACCCAAATTGTCATTCGACTTCGTGCAGACGACCCCCAAGAGCGCGAGTAGTCTCGTCCCACACGCTCCCGCCGAGCAGCTCGCCCTCGCCGCCGAGTCCGGCAGCGCGCTCAGAGGCGCCCGCGTCATCCACGTCAACTCCACCGCGGTCGGCGGCGGCGTGGCCGAGGTGCTCAAGAGCCTCACGCCGCTGATGTCCGACTGCGGCCCCGAAACCGAGTGGATGGTCATCCAGGGCACCGACGACTTTTTCGAGATCACCAAGCGGCTCCACAACCTGCTCCAGGGCGCGGACGGCGAGCTGTCCCGCGGCGAGCTGGAGCGCTACGTCGCCCACAACGAGAACGTGGCCCGCCAGATAGCCGCGCAGGGCGTCTCGCCGGACGTCTGGGTGCTGCACGACCCGCAGACGCTGCCGCTAGCCGCGCTGCTCCCGTCCGACGCCCGCGTCATCTGGGTGTGCCACATCGACACCACCCTGCCCAACAGGCCCGTCATCGAGCAACTCGTGCCCTTCATGCGGCAGGCGCACCGCGTCGTCGTCTCCCTGCCCCACTACGCCGTACCCGACCTCGAACCCGCCGCCGTGCGCGTCATCCCGCCCGCTATCGATCCGCTGCTTCCCAAGAACACGCCGCGCCCCGATGCCGAAGTGCGCCGCACCCTGTCCGCCATGGGCCTGGACACCAATCGCCCCCTGATGGCGCAGGTGTCCCGATTCGACTACTGGAAGGACCCCTGGGGCGTGATCGACGCCTACCGCGAGGCCAAGCGGAGCGTGCCGGACGTCCAGCTTGCGCTGCTCGGCGTCATCGAGGCGAAGGACGACCCGGAGGCGTTCGACGTGCTGGAGACGGTACGCGCCCACGCCGGCGGCGACCCCGACGTGCATCTCTACTCCGACCCCGCCGAGGCGGGCGAACTGGAGGTCGGCGCTATCCAGCAGGGCGCCGACGTCGTCATCCAGAAGTCGCTCCGCGAGGGATTCGGCCTCACCGTGACCGAGGCAATGTGGAAAGGCTCGCCCGTAATCGGCGGCAACTGCGGCGGCATACGCGCCCAGATAGCCGACGGCCACACCGGCTACCTCGTCGACTCCCCCTCGGAGTGCGCCCAGCGCGCCGTCGAGCTGCTGAGCGATCCCGAACAGGCCCGCCGTATGGGCCGCGCCGCGCGCGAGTCCGTCCGCCAGCGCTACCTCATCTCGCGGCTGCTGGCCGACTACCTGTCCCTGGTCCGCGAGCTCGCGACAGCCCAGGCCGCCAGACCCAGCCCGGCCCTCAGCCACCCAACCTCCGCCGCCGCCGACTCGTAGGGGCGGGTTTCCAACCCGCGCGCCGTACTCTCGCCTCGCCTACGAGATTGCTGACATGGCCTCGCCGATGGCCTATACTCTCGCGAACGGACAGAGCCTCTCAGGAAGGCCAGCGTGCGCCCATACTACGGACATCCCCCGGCGTGCACCTGCGCCGCCTGCACCGGCGACCGACCTCGCAGGTCCACGCGCAGCGTCACGGCTCCGCCGCGAAGCCGTCCCCCGGCGCCTCCGACGACCGACGATCCACCCTACACCTATGGGGGCGGTTCTGGCGGGCGACGATGGGGGTGCGGTACTTGGATTGCAATCGGCATCGCCGCGTTGTTTGTACTCGGTCTGATTGCGAGCTTGTTTGAGGACGAAGACGACTCCGCACCAGCGGCGAGCACGGCAACGCCACGCGCGGCTTCCGCACCTCAACCTCCTACCGCCGCACCTGTTCTGTCTACACGGACACCTATTCCTCCATTCACATGGTCCACGACCATTGTGTCTGGAAGCAGGGCGTTGGAGAGCGGCGCTTCTCCGGCTATTGGCTACTACGCCGACTGGTTTGGCGAGATGGACGGAGGCGAGTTCGTTTACAACGAACATCCCTATACGCTTCAGGAGATTCTATACCATCAGACTGATGGTGAGGTAAGCGTGGCTTTCGATTCCTGCCTAATGCCGACGGTACTCTATCGACTTTCCATCGACGAGTTCGAACTTAGGTGGCCTACGTCTTTCGAGTATTCGGCATCGGAATGTGACTTAGACAATAGCAGACAGCAGGAGTTCCGATTCGAAGTAGATCAGCCTGTAATGGCAGACGGAGAATCGGTTAACGTCACACTCTTCCTCGTAGCCGAGAGCCTGATACAGGCTACGCCTCAGTCCACACGCACTGCGCCGCCCACCGTTTCCGCAGTACCCGCCAAAACACTCACATCAATCTCTCCTACCAGCACACGTACATCCACACCGACCGCCGCGCCAATCATCATACCCACGCCCAAGCCGATTATCGTCCCCACCAGCACGCCTACACCAACCGCGCTGCCCACACGCACCCCTAAGCCGAGGCCAACACCTAGGCCGATTATCGTTCCCACCAACACACCTCCACCAACTGCTACACCCACTCCCCACAGATATCCCGCGTTGCGGCAGTTAGAACTTAAGCAATACATGCTCGAGCTGATCAACGAAGAGCGTACAGCCGCAGGACTGGCCCCAGTCGTCCTCGGCCTAAACAACGCAGCGCAACTTCACGCCGAATCCGCTATCGAGAACTGTTTTGGTTCACATTGGAGCATCGACGGCCTGAAGCCATACATGCGATACAGCCTTGCCGGCGGATACCAGTCAAATGGCGAGAACTGGTTTGAGAGCACTGGATGGTATCAGCGCAACGGCGCCACCTGGTCCAGCATCGACTACTGCCTTACGAAGTCCAGCAGAGGATTTCCGCCATTGGTTACGGATATGGAAGAAGAGATTCGGAAGTCTATGAAATGGTGGATGGAAAGCCCCGGGCATCGCCGCAATATCCTGACTCCTACTCACAAGAAAGTAAACATCGGTCTGGCGACTGACGGCTACAACTTCGGCGCCGTCCAGCACTTTGAGGGCGACCATGTGGAGTACGACAGCCTGCCGACAATCAAGGGCAGAATACTATCGCTCTCAGGCGGCGTGAAGAACGGTGCCAGATTCAATTTCGAGGATGACTTAAGCGTGCAGATCTTTTACGACCCGCCGCCACGCCCGCTCACAAGAGGTCAACTGGCGCGAACCGCCTGCTATGACAGCGGCCGGCTTGTGGCCGCTCTCAGGCACCCATTGACGGGAAACAGCTACTGGATCGAAGACAGTTTCATACTAACCTACGAGCCGTGTCCCAACCCATACAACATCTCCCCGAACGCATCCGCCCCGACCTCATTTGAAGAAGGTCGCGCGTTCAAAGAGGCAGCGATCCTCGAAAACAAGGCGCAGGGCAGCGTTTCCTTTATCGTTCCTTGGATAACCGCCTCTGAATGGCACGTTAGCGCCAATGCCTTCTCTGTCACAGCCGACATCGGCAGCGTGCCGGACGGCGTCTACACAATCGTGGTATGGGCACCTATCAGCGGCGAACGCGAGATCGTCTCCCAGTACTCTATCTTCCACGGCGTCACCCCGCCCGGCACATACACGCCGTGAACGCCCACTGGCGGCAGCGCACGCGCTTTGCTAGAATCGCACCGTCCCCACGTAGGAGCAAGCTAGACCCATCCAGGAGCCGCCATGCCCACCACGCAAGAGCTGAAAGCCAGGGTCCAGGCCGAGATCGACCGCCGCGGCCAGGAGCTGATAGCCACCACCAAGCACATCCTCAACAACCCCGAACCCGGCTTCCGCGAGGTCAAGACCGCTCGCACCGTGGCCGAGAACTTCCAGGCCATGGGCATATCCTACGAGGACGGCATCGGCATCACCGGACTCAAGGGAATGCTGAACGGCGGCTCCTCCGGCCCCACCGTGGCCGTCATGGGCGAGCTCGACTCCCTCAAGGTGCTGGGCCACCCGCACGCCGACCCCGAGACCACCGCCGCCCACGCCTGCGGCCACCACTGCCAGATCGGCATGATGCTCGCCGTCGCCGCCGGCCTCTCCGGCTCCGGCGTGATGGACGACCTCGCCGGGCGCGTCGCCCTCATCGCCGTGCCCGCGGAGGAGTACATCGAGATCGAGTTCCGGGAC
Organism: Dehalococcoidia bacterium; assembly: GCA_965203135.1. Taxonomy (GTDB): domain Bacteria; phylum Chloroflexota; class Dehalococcoidia; order Lucifugimonadales; family CATOSD01; genus CATOSD01. The sequence continues at coordinate 1,129,703 of CBDBBO010000001.1, forward strand.
GACCTCCGCAGGGAGGGCAAGCTGGAGTTCCTGGGCGGCAAGCCAGAGTTCATCCGCCTCGGCGCGCTCGACGACGTGGACCTCGCGATGATGACCCACACCTCCAGCAACAGCGACGAGGGCAAGATCGCCATCGGCGGCACCAACAACGGCATCGTCGCTAAGCGCATCCAGTTCAACGGCCGCGCCTCCCACGCCGGCGGTGCGCCCCACGCCGGGGTCAACGCCCTGAACGCCGCCATGATCGCGCTCAACGCCATCCACGCCCAGCGCGAGACCTACCGCGACCACGACACCATCCGCATCCACCCCATCATCACCCGCGGCGGCGCGTCCGTGAACTCCGTGCCCGCCGACGTCCGCATGGAGACGTTCGTGCGCGGCAGGTCCGTCGAGGCCTTCCTCGCCGCCAGCGACAAGGTGGACCGCGCGCTCCGCGCCGGCGCGATGGCTGTGGGTGGCAGCGTCGACATCACCACCCTGCCCGGCTACATGCCCATCCAGAACGACGAGAACATGCTCCAGCTCTACCGAGCCAACGCCGCCGGACTCGTGGGCGAAGAGAACATCGTCCGCCTCCAGCACCGCACCGGCTCCACCGACATGGGGGACGTCTCCCAGATCATGCCCATAATCCACCCCTACGTCGTCGCGGCCACCGGCAGCGGCCACGGCAACGACTACGTGGTGCAGGACTACGAGCTGGGCGTGCTAACCGCCGCCAAGGCCATGGCCGCCACCGTCGTCGACCTGCTCGCGGACGGCGCGCGACACGCCAGCGAAATCAAGGAGCGCTATCACGCCCCGATGACCAAGTCCGAGTACTTGGCCGTCATGCGTGGCATGCACAAAGAGGCCACCTACACCAAGTAACGGCGGGTGTCGTCCCTTCCCCCTCGCAGGGGGAAGGTTAGGATGGGGGTGCCGCCCCCGCGACAACGCAACCACCGGAGGGCGAAATGCCGACCATAGAGGAGCTCAAGCTAAAGGCCCAGGCGGCTATCGACGAGCGCAGCGACTGGCTCGTCAACATCTCCAAGACCATCCTGGACAACCCCGAACCGGGCTTCCACGAGTTCAAGACCGCCGCCCTGGTCAGCGAAAGGCTGAGCGAGCTCGGCATAGGCCACCAGACCGGCATCGCCCTCACCGGCATCAAGGGCGTGCTCGGCGGAGGCAGGCCCGGGCCCACCGTCGCCGTCATCGGCGAGCTCGACTCGCTGCGCGTGCTCGACCACGCCCACGCCGACCCTGAGACCGGCGCCGCCCACGCCTGCGGCCACCACTGCCAGATAGGCATGATGATGGGCGCCGCCGTGGGCCTGATGGTGCCCGAGGTGATCGACTCCCTCGCGGGCAACGTCGCCCTCATCGCCGTGCCAGCCGAGGAGTTCATCGACGTCCAGTACCGCTGGAACCTCCACAAGGAGGGCAAGCTGGGCCTCATGGCCGGCAAGCAGGAGTTCATCCGGCTGGGCGCGTTCGACGACGTGGACATGGCCATGATGGTGCACACCGCCTCCACCAACGAGCGCACCAAGTTCGCCATCGGCGGCACCAGCAACGGCCACGTGGTCAAGTACATCAGGTTCGTCGGCAAGGCCGCCCACGCCGGCGGCTCGCCCGAGCTCGGCGTCAATGCCCTGCAGGCGGCGATGGTCGCGCTGAACGCTCTGAACAGCCAGCGGGAGACCCTCCGCAACGAGGACACCATACGCCTGCACGGCATCCTCACCCACGGCGGCGTGGCCGTCAACTCCATCCCCGCCGACGTGCGCTACGAGGGCCGCGTGCGCGGCAGAAACGCCGACGTGATCGCGGACGCCAACGTGAAGATGGACCGCTGCATGAGAGCCGGCGCGCTGGCCATGGGCGCCACCGTGGAGATCGTGTCCATCCCCGGCTACCTGCCCATGGTCAACAACGACGACCTGATGGACGTGTTCAAGGCCAACGCCGAGGATCTGGTCGGCGAGCGCGAGGTCGGCGTCCACCCGCCGAACCTCAACCGCGGCGGCTCAACCGACATGGGCGACCTGAGCCAGATAATGCCCGTCGTCCACCCCTACACGCGCGCCGCTACCGGCACCGGCCACGGCACCGACTACGTGATCCAGGACTACGAGCAGGCCGTAATCAACCCCGCCAAGGCGATGGCCATGTCCGTGATAGACCTGCTCTACGGCGACGCCGAGCGCGCCAAGCAGACCCTTGACAACAGCCCGCCCAACATGAGCAAGGCCCAGTACCTCGCTCTACAGGACAGCCGCCTCGTCGAAGAGGTCTACGTAGGGGAGTAGGCCGCGCCTGCCACCTCTGGGCTGTTACACATGTGTTCTCCAATCTACTAGAACTGGAATCGATAGGCATGGCACAGACCACAATCGCCGTTATCGCTGACTGCGACGGTACGCTGGCCCCAGACACCACCAATCAGCTATTGGCGCACTTTGGCGTCGACCTTGACTGGTTCTGGCAAGGTCAGGTGCAGCCACTGGTTAGGGCTGGCTGGGACGAGCATCTGGCCTACTTGCAGAGGCTTCTGGACCTATCAAAGGAGGGGCAACCTCTGGAGGAATTGACCTCTGAGAAGCTCGCAGAGACTGGTAGCCAACTGGAGTTCTATTCCGGCGTTCCCGATGGCCTTATTGCTCTCCGGGAAGAAATTCAAGACGAGCCGAGGTTCAGAGATATTGGCATCCGAGTCGAGTTCTATGTCATATCAGCCGGCATTGGTGACATGCTGCGGGCCAGCGCTTTGTCAAGAGTTGCCCATCGCATCTGGGCTTGCGATTTCTCATACGACGATTTTGGGAAAGTCAGTTACCTGAAGAATGTCGTTTCATTCACCGACAAGACCCGGTTTCTCTTCTTGGTCAACAAGGGAAGGGTTGGCGAAGAGTACTTCAACAAATCTTATGTCGTCAATGAACCTATGGACGAGGATGAACGCCCAGTACCATTCACGAACATGGTCTACGTCGGCGACGGCCCAACCGACATACCCTGTATGTCTCTTCTTACGGACAAAGGCGGCTATGTGATTGGCATCCTGGGGAAAAATGCCAACAAGGCTTGGGCGCTCGGCTACGGACGCCGGACCAACGTGACTGTTCCTCCAGAGTTTTCCCCTGGGGAACACGGATACGAACAATTGAAGGAAGCTGTTACTAACATTGCGGAGAACATTCACAACCAACTCCGACCGCAAGGCCCAGTACCTTCCCACTAGGGGGCGTTCACATTCAGACTGGCAGCCTGCTACAATCATCGCGAGGAGGCCGAGAAATGGCAATGTTGGAAACTCTACCCACGACGGACGCATTGTCTGAAGCTGCGGGTGACGCGGTTGGAAGAATATACGAGGTTGACATCGGCGATAATGCCACTGCTAACCTGTTGGCTCAGCGAAACTGGGTGCGTGTCTATCTGGAGTCTGGAGAGATGCCCGCCGCGGTGCTGCGATTCGGCTCTCTAAACTCAGGTGCGCTCTGGGTACACGACAACCTGGTCGGAGAGTTCGCGAGAGAACCATCGGGGTCATTCGCGGTTACCGAGATAGAAGACGGGTTCAAGAAACCCTTTCCGATAACGAATACCGACCCAATCAAGTACCTACTGGACCGCCTATTGAATGCCCGGAGAGCGCAATAACCCCCTACCCCCCGAACCACCCCGCCAGCTCTCCCGCGTTGCGCTCCAGCCACGCCACGTTCAGCCGCACCCGCTCCAGCGACTGGCGTATGCTCATGTCCGCCGACGGCGTCGGGTTGTCGCGGAAGAACCGCTCCACGTCCTCCAGCCGCTCCCGCGTCGTGAACCCCGACGTTATCGACACCAGCCGCATGATCTGGAATCCGCCGTCGCCGTAGCGCCGGTCGAACTCGCCCCAGTTCTCCTTCACGAACTCCCACGTCAGGTCGCGCCCCGTCCGCGTGCCCGCCGCACGCACCACCATCGTGATGGTGTCCTGCGAGCGCACTTCGTCGCCCAGCGAGCGCTCCAGCGCGTCCCGGACCAGCCCAGGCTGCTCGAACTGCGTCAGCGCCGCCAACAGCCGCACCTCCTCCTCCTGCGACGGCGCACCGCGCTTGAGATTCCACAGCGACTCGTAAGTCCCACCGTCGCCCTGCTTGGCCGCCAGCGAGAACACGATCGACCGTATGTCCGGCCTCACGTTCGCCGGGTCGTCCACGTACAGCCCCAGCCGTCGCGACGCCTCGGCCAGCGTCTCCGCGTCGCCGTAGCCGCCGAGCTGACCCAGCGCCGTGCTGCGCAGCAGCGGCGTCCGCGGCCCCTCGCCCTCCGCCTCGTCCCAGCCAACGCCGACGCCGATTGGCCGGAAGATACCCAGCGCGAACTCCCGGAACTTATCATAGTACGGCGCGTCCCACAGCAGCCGGTCTATGCCGCCCAGGTTCGCCGCCAGGTCCGCGCACACCGAGGCGTCCGTCTCGTTCGCGTAGGCCTCCGCCACACGCAGGAAGTCCGTGGCCGGCACGTGCCCCGCGCGCGCCAGCGCGTAGGCGTCGTTCTGAATGCCCAGCCGGTCTATCGCCGGCAGTTCGAGGTCGCGTATCGGCGCTATCAGCCGCTCCAGCTCCTCGCTCTGGTACTTCACGCGGTAGAACCCCGTCTGCGACGGGTTCACCTTCACCCACTCGTCCGGCGACTCGCTCGCCAACCGCACCGTGGCATCCCTCTCCGACACCAGCTCGCTGGCCGGCTCCGCGACGGACGCGCTCCGCACGCTGAACGGCACGCGCCACAGCGTCGGATCGTCCTCCTCTCCCCCCTCAATGTCCTCGTACACGAACCTCCGCTGTGACAGGCTCACGTCCGCGCCGTCGTCCTGCCTGTCGACCGACACGTCCAGCACAGGGTAGCCCGTCTGCTTCACCCAGCTATCCATGATCTCCGCCACCGGCTGGCCGGACGCCTCACCGAGCGCGTTCCACAGGTCCACCGTGCGCGCGTTGGCGTAGGCGTTCGTCGTCAGGTAGTCGTGCAGCCCGCGCCGGAACGTCTCCGCGCCCAGGAAGTTCTCCAGCATCCGCAGCACCGAGCCGCCCTTGCTGTAGCTGATCGCGTCGAAAAGCTCGCCGATCTCCGCGGGGTTGTTCACCTCCTGCTCGATCGGGTGCGAGCTCTTCAGGCCGTCCAGGCTCAGCGCGGTGTTCGTGTCCGACGAGACGAACTGCGTCCACATCTCCCACTCCGGGAATAGCGCGTCCACCGCCTTGTCGCCCATCCACGACGCGAAGCTCTCGTTGAGCCACAGGTCGTTCCACCACGCCATCGTCACCAGGTCACCGAACCACATGTGCGCCATCTCGTGCGAGATGATCGCCGCCACTATCTGCCTTGTGAGCGTCGAGCTGTTCTCCTCGTCGACCAGCAGCGCCACCTCCCGGTACGTGATCGCGCCCCAGTTCTCCATCGCGCCCGCCGCGAAGTCCGGTATGGCCAGGTGGTCCAGCTTGGGCAACGGGAACGGGATGCCGAAGTAGTCGTTGAAGTAGTCCAGCAGCTTGATGGACGTCTCCAGCGCGTACAGCCCCTGCTCCTCCTTGCCGCTGGTGGCCCACACGCGGATCAGCGTGCCGCTGTCCGCGCGCCGCTCCACAGACTTCAGGTCGCCCACCACGAACGCGAGCAGGTACGTGGACATGATCGGCGACTCCGCGAACCGCACCGTCTTCACGCCGCCTTCCCCGGCCTCCTCGCTCACGATGGGCATGTTGGACACCGCCACCAGGTCGGCGGGAATCCGCAGCGTGACCTCGAACGTCGCCTTAAGAGACGGCTCGTCCCAGCACGGGAAGGCGAGGCGCGCGTCCGTGGACTCGAACTGCGTCGTCGCCATCACCCGCTCGCGACCGTCCGCGCCGGTGTAGCTGCTGCGGTAGAAGCCGCGCAGCCGGTCGTTCAACTCGCCCGTGAACGCTATGTCCAGCCGGGCCTCGCCCGCGGCCAGCTCCCCGCCAAAGTCGAACGCGACCGTCTCCTCGCCCTCGTCGTACTCGATGCCCGAAGCGGCGCGTTCGCCGCCGTCCGCCGTACTCAGCGAGCACGACTTCACGTCGATCTCGGCGCAGTTGAGCACGATCCTCGACGTCGGCTCCAGTATCTCGACGTCAATCGACACCTGCCCCTCGAAGGTGAACGCCTCCAGGTCGGGCGTCAGCGTCAGGTCATACCGGGTGGGCCGCACGTCCCTCGGCAAAGCGACCGCGTTGGATTCAGGCATTTTCTATCCTCTCTCAGTAAGATGCTAGACGCGGCTGTTCTAAGCCCCCGTCCAGTTCGGCTGGCGCTTCTCGGCGAACGCCTTCGGACCCTCGATCCGGTCGGCGGACTCGATTGACTTCTGCGTCTCGGTGTAGTTCAGGTTGAAGGCCACGTCGAAGGGCAGGTCCAGGCCGGTAATCGCCATCTGCTTGCTCGCGCGGATGCTCAGCGGCGCGGACTCCAGAATCTCCTCGGCCCAGCGCTGCGCGGTCGGCATGAGATCGGCCAGCGGCACGACCTCGTTGACCAGCCCTATCCGGTACGCCTCCCGCGCGGAGATTCGCCGCGCGGTCAGCATCATGCCCATGGCTATCTTGTGCGGCACGTGGCGCGGCAGGCGGTGGACGCCGCCCGCGCCCGCGAACAGACCCACGCGCGGCTCCGGCAGCCCCACCTCGGCGTGGTCAGCGGCGATGATGATGTCGCACGCCATCGCCAGCTCCAGGCCGCCGCCCAGCGCGTACCCGTTCACCGCCGCGATTATCGGCTTCCAGCACTCGAACCCCGTAGTTATCCCGCCGAACGGCGCTCTCGGGCCGGGCCGCGCCCCGCCGTGCTGCGCCGTGTACACCAGGTCGTTTCCGGCGCTGAAGGCGCGCTCCCCCGTGCCGGTGAGGATCGCCACCCAGGCGTCCGGATCCTCTCGAAACTCGGTGAAAGCGTCCAGCAACTCCTGGTTAGCGTACGGATGCAGCGCGTTCAACCGCTCCGGCCGCTGGATCGTCACGTAGACAATCCGCCCCTTCTTCTCGTAGCTGATGAATTCGTAACCCAAAAACTCGCTCCTTATCTGCCCCCTCTCCCTCGATGGGAGAGGGCTGGGGTGAGGGTGTACCGCCCCTGTCATCGTCAATCCCGCGAAAGCGGAAACCCAGGGAGGACTAGGCCGGCGCCCCGCCCCACCGTTCCCAGCTCGTGATCTCGTCCACCGGCGCGCGGCGCGTCGGGCCGTAGCGGTAGCCCGCCTGCGGGACGCCGATGGGCAGCAGAGCCGCCGTCTCCACGTTGTCCGGTATCCCCAGGATCCCCTTGATCTCGTCCTCGTACCGCTTGTGCAACGTCGTTATCACGCTCCCCAGACCCAGCCCCCGCGCCGCCAGCAGCATGTTCTGCACGGCGGGGTAGATCGACGAGCCGCGCGACATCGTGCTGGCCGTGCCGTCGTGCTCGATGCACGCCATGATCAGCACCGGCGCGTCCGCCATCGTCTCGGCCAGGTGTGTCGCCGACGCCCGGACGTGCGTCTGGATGTCCGATTCCCGCTCTGCGCGGCTGCCGTAGGCGCGCTCCCACGACTGCCAGTAGTACTCCGCGATGCGGCGCTTCGTGTCCGCGTCCCGAATCACCAGAAAGTGCCAGCGCTGGCTGTTCCCCCCGCTCGGCGCCTTGGACCCCGCCTCGATGAGCTTCCGCACCGTCTCGTCGGACACCGGCTCATCGGTGTAATGTCGAATCGCCCGCTGCGTGTACATGGCCTCGAAAAGGCCGATCTCGCTCTCCGTCCCGCTCATGTCTGAACCATCCTTATCGTGTCGTGAATTCCGCCCTCAGGCGGCTGCCCGCATTATAGCCGATTTTCCGGCCTCCTAGCCCCACACCCGCGCCAGGGCTACTAGGGCCTATCCCCCTATGTTAGAATTGACGCCATCGAAACCAGAGAACGGAGGCCGGCAAGTGAGAGTTGGTTCAGGAAGAGAAGCAGGCTCCCTCGCGGAAGTTCCCGCCGCGGTCCGACGCGCCGAAGACCTCGGCTACGACTTCTTCAGCTCCAGCGAGACCCAACACAATCCCTTCCTGTCGGTGACGCTCGCCGCCGAGCACTCCGAGCGCGTCGAGTTGCGCACCTCCATCGCGCTGGCGTTCGCCCGCAGCCCCATGGACACCGCCTACACCGCCTGGGACCTGCAGGCCCAGTCCGACGGCAGGTTCGTGCTCGGCCTCGGCAGCCAGGTGCGCGGCCACATCGTCCGCCGCTTCAACATGCCTTGGTCCCCGCCCGCGCGCCGCATGAGAGACTACGTGCTCGCCCTCCGCGCCATCTGGGACTGCTTCCAGAACAACACCCGGCTCGACTACAAGAGCGAGAGCTACAACTTCAACCTGATGCCGCCCAACTTCAACCCTGGGCCTATCGAGCACCCCGACATCAAGGTGTGCCTCGCCGCCGTCAACACCTACATGATGCGTGTTGCCGGAGAGGTAGCCGACGGCGTGTTCCTGCACGGCTTCAACACCCCAAAGCACACCCGCGAGGTGATCCTGCCCAACATCGAGCGCGGCCTGCAAAAGGCCGGACGCACCCTGGACGAGCTCGACATCAGCGGCGGCGGTTTCGTTATCACCGGCGCCTCCGAGGAGGAGATCTCCGCCAACACCGAGCGCGCCCGCAACCAGATCGCCTTCTACGCCTCCACCCGCGCCTACGCGCCCGTGATGAACACCCACGGCTGGAACGACACCGCCCAGAAGCTCTATCGCATGTCCGTGGATAACCGCTGGGGCGAGATGGGCGCGGAGATCACCGACGAGATGCTGGGCGAGTTCGCCGTGATCGGCCACTACGACAGCATCATCGACCAGATCAAGGAGCGCTTCGGCGAGTTCGACACCTCGTTCAGCTTCTCCATCCCGGTGCGCTCCCCCGAAGACGAAGAGCGCCTGCGCTGGATGATCAAGAGCCTCCAGGAGGGCTAACCCCCGCCGCGCCAGTCCCCTCTCCCTTGATGGGAGAGGGTCAGGGTGAGGGTGACAAAGCCGCATCCCCACGGGAGAACTATGGAAGTAACCTGGCTTGGCCACTCGGCCCTTCAGATCAGGGGAACCCAGGTAACCCTGATAACCGACCCCTACGCCGACACGCTGGGCATTTCGATGGGCCGGCGCGAGGCCGACGTGGTCACGGTCAGCAACCCGCATCCCCACCACTCCAACGCCGCCGCCATCGACGGCAACCCCAGGGTCATCGCCGGCCCCGGCGAGTACGAGATCGCCAACTTCTACATCACCGGCTTCGGCACTCGCGGCCGCGACTCCGAGGGCGAGCGGCAGGTCAACACCGTCTACACCTACCGCGCCGAGGGGCTGACCCTTTGCCACCTCGGCGACCTCAGCGCCAACCCCACGCCGACGGAGGTGAACGAGCTTAGCCAGGCCGACGTGCTGTTCGCCCCAGCGGGCGGCCAGTGCACCCTGGACGCCTCCCGTATCGCCCAGCTCGTGCGCACCATCGAGCCGCGCATACTCGTGCCCGTGCACTACAGGTACGACGACGTGGACGTGGAGTTGGACCCGCTGGACAAGCTTCTCAGCGAGTTCGGCATCACCGAGCTATCCCCCCAGCCGCGCCTCAACGTCACCGCCACCAACCTCCCCGGCGAGCTCCGCATCACCGCCCTCCAGATACGCTAGCGCGAGGGGGCATCAAGAGTCCCTTCCCCCTTGCTAGGGGAAAGCAAGGGCGAGAATCGCGCGGCGCCCGCGCCACAATTGAATGGAGTCTTGACTATGAATCTGTTCATAATCTTCTTCGACAAAGCGATAACTGACGAAATCGAGAACGAAGTGAAGTCTAACCCACTCGTTCGCGACTCCTTCAGGCTGTCCGACCACAACATGCTGATTCAGAGCTACGTGGACAATCCCAAGCCGCTTGGCGAAAGCCTCGGGATAAGCGGAGAATCGGGCACGTCTCAAGTGGGCGTGCTGTTCAATCTGATAGGCTCGTACCACGGCTACTATGACTCTGCCTTGTGGAAATGGCTTGAGGCGGTTCGGGTATGACTCCTGAGGGGCCTGACGCTAGAGATATAAGAGGCTACACCTACCACGTTGAACGCCTCGATGACGTCAGCACGCGGCTCGCGCGCCTGGAAGGAAGAATGGACCTGATGGCCTCCAGAGAGGACGTCGCCAACGCCAAGTACAGCATGACCTTGGCGTGGATTGGCATCGCGGTCGCTGTGTTAGTCGGCGCCGTGAGCATCGCGGTCAGATTCTGGCCGGGCTAACGGCCGCCGCCTCTTCTTTGGCCACCAACCTCCACGCCGAGCTCCGCATCACCGCCCTCCAGATTCGTTAGCGAACCTCTGAACAACTTGCTGTAACGGGGATGAGGTTGATTCATCCCGAGCCTGATATAGGAACGAGTCAGTTCAACCGGAAGAGGGGTTTAAGTTGTACCCCCACGATGCAGCAAAGACGGAACGCGGCATCCGTGCGGCCATAATCGGCGCTGTCGCTGGTATCATCCCCGCAATAGGCCTCGGCTGCGTGCGAGTCCTCAACAGTGAGCCCCCGGAGGTAGCCGCTCAGCTTGCCGGCAACATCGCCTTCGCCTTGGTGTACGTCTCACCATACCTGCTTGCCCTCATAGCATCCGGAGCGCGGGACCCAGGAGTCCGTGGAGGCCTCCTGGCGGCTATCGGACTCCTCTCACTCGTAGCCAGCTTCTCAACCTTCTCACTTGCCTCAGTAGTCTTGCTGCCCGCGACCTTCGTACTCTGGTTCTCCGCCGCCAGGAGCCTCGCAGCATCGGGCAGACCTCTGGCAACCTCCGTTCCCGCCGCGGTCGCAGGGTTGCTCATCGTCTCGACCGTGGCATTTGGCTTCTTTGCACTTTGGGGAATCCAGGACGACGAGGACCGGTGTTGGGTACTGTCTTATGACTCCGACGGACAGGCACGCTGGGAGTCTCGGCCAAACGTCGGGGAGCCTGGAAGGCTCAACCCCGGACCCCTGAGCGGCGGTCCCGCGATGGTGAGCTACGACGGTGGTGTGACGTGGCAGAGCGAAGGCCCCTTGGTAGGCCCCCGCAGCCTCTGCACCAGCGACATCATCACCAACACGGAAGCCGCCCTGGGCATGGGACCCGTAGTCACCGCCCTTTTGGCCATGCTGTTCCTCTCACGCCTGCGATGGCCGCCAGGCGGCCATCCGGTCAGGACAGCGCCGCCCTAGTCCGCCCCAGCACCGCCAGCCCACCACACCGAAACCCCAACGCCTGCTCCCACACCTACCCACGCCTCCGCCGCCCGCGCCACCACCGCCGCAGCCTCCGCGCCGTCGCCGGGCGCGCCCGCAGATTCGACGTCACCATCTCCAGGATTGCCGGGTTGGCAACCGCCACCGGCATCACCCACCGCCGCAGCTCCCGCATCGTCGTCGTCCCCGACCGCCACGACGGCACCAGCGACTCCACACGCTCCCACCGCGTCGCCTGCGCCAGCCCCAGAAGCCGCCGCTCGCGCCGTCCGAGCGCGATCTGCGCGCCCGCCTCGGCCGCCACCGCCAGGCCGCCGACCACGTCCCACAGGTGCGGCCCCGTGGTGATCGAGTACTGCGTCACGCCCATGGACACCATCGCCATGTCGTAGGCGAGGCTTCCCAGGCTGCGCAGCTCGCCCACCTTGTCGCGCATGGGCTTGCGAAAGGAGTAGGCGGCGCCGAAGTAGGCCGGCAGCGTCACCAGCCGGGCGGCGTGAGGCTCGGACTCCCCGAACACGCCAATCGGCTCATCCCCCGCGAACGCACCGCCGCCGCGGCGGGCGTGCACAACCATCCCGTTCTCGCCCGGCCACGGGATGAACACCGCGCCGACCACCGGCACGCCCCTGTGCATCACGCCGATGGAGGAAGCATACACGGGAAGGCCGTTAAGAAAGTTGCGGGTGCCGTCCAGCGGGTCCAGAACCCACACCGTGTCGGGCGCCGGCGCGGTTTCCTCCTCCCTGTCCTCGTCCTCCTCGCCCAGTATGCCGTGGTCCGGGAACCGCTCCGCAATCGCCTTCACCAGCAGACGCTGGCACTCGGTGTCCGCGTTGGTCACCGGGTCCCGCTCCCGCTTGTCCTTGAACTCGACGTTCAGTGCGCCTAGGCTGCGGAAGTACCCCGCCAAAATCTGCCCGGCCTCCCACGCCATGCTCGCGGCGAGGGACTCCATTTCGGCAAGCGGAAGCTCCTCCACGCTCAGCGAAGCTCCCTCGGCAGCACGAAGGTAATGTCCTCGTCGGCGCCCTTTATCGTCGTCACGTCTTCCGGGCCGATGGCGTCGATTACTCCCATCACCAGTTCGTCGGGAGTGGACGCGCCCGATGTGATGCCCACGGTCTCCACGCCCTCCAGCCAGGCGAGGTCCAGCTCGTCGGGGCCATTCAACAGGTACGACGTGACGCCGTTCGCCTCCGCCACCTCTCTGAGCCGGTTGCAGTTGGAGCTGTTGGCCGCCCCTATAACCAGCACCAGGTCGGTCAGTCGCGCAAGCTCCTTTACGGCGGTCTGGCGGTTCGTTGTCGCGTAGCACAGGTCGTTGCGGACGATGACGTCAGAGAACCGATTGCTGATCTCGTCGATCGACCGCTCGGTGTCGTCGACCGACAGCGTCGTCTGCGTAAGCACCGCCACCGGCGTGCTGTCCGACCAGTCGGGCAATCGGACGCCCTCCCGGTCATCCACGAGGTGCATCGGGTTCTGACCCATCGTGCCCTTAACCTCCTGGTGGCCGCGGTGCCCCACCAGGATGATCCGCCTGTTTTCGCCCGCGTACTTCTTGGCCTCGTTGTGCACCTTGGTTACCAGCGGACACGTAGCGTCGATCACCTTAAGATCGCGCTCCTCCGCCTTGGCGAAGTCTTCCGGGGGCGAGCCGTGTGCCGAGAACACCACCATTGAGCCTTGCGGTATCTCCTCCACTTCCTCGACCGTCACCGCGCCCTTCCGCTCGAGCGAGCTGACCACGTAGGGGTTGTGGACTATCTGATGCTTGACGTAGACGGGAGCGCCGAAACGCTCCAGGGCGAGCTCGACGATATCGATCGCCCTTACGACGCCTGCGCAGAAACCGCGCGGCACACCGAGGTAGACTTTCATGGGGAGCCTCCCTTGCCTTTGGACCGGACCCTGCTGCACTTCCACTCGCGCCGACGCTTCAGCGCAGCCCAATTATAGCACCAAACGTCGGGAACGCCGGGGCCTTCCAAGAGTCCCTTCCCCCTCGCAGGGGGAAGGTTAGGATGGGGGTGCCGACGCCATCCGCTCCAGCGCCCTTTGCGCCGCCTCCCGCTCGGCGGCGGCCTTGCGTGGGCCGCTTCCCTGCGCCATCGGCTCGCCCGCCACCAGCACCTCAGCGGTGTACGTCCGCGCATGATCCGCCCCCTCGATGTCGGTTATCCGGTAGGTGGGCGGCTCCATACCCTGGGACTGCAGCGTCTCCTGCAGTTGGGACTTGGCGTTTCGCGGAGGCGCGGGATCGGGCATGGCGTCCATCTCGGTGGAGAGCGAGCGCACGACGAAGCCGCGCGCAGCCGGGAAACCCTGGTCCAGGAACACCGCCCCCGCGAGCGCCTCGAACAGCGCGGCGAGGTTAGAGGTCCGCTCGCGTCCGCCGCTGGCGTCCTCGCCGCGCCCCATCAGCATGAAGCGCCCCAGGTCCAGCGATCGCGCCACGCGGGCCAGCGTCTCGTCCTGCACCAGCGCGGCCCGCAGCGAAGTCAGGTCGCCCTCGCCTCGCGTCGGGTGCTCGGTGTAGGCGCGCTCCGCCACCACCAGGCCGACGATCGCGTCGCCCAGAAACTCCAGGCGCTCGTTGGACACCCCGCCGACGTCCGGGTTCTCGTTGGCGTAGGAGCTGTGCGTGAAGGCAAGCTTCAGCAACTCCGGGTCGTCGAAGGGAATGCCCAGGCCGCGTGCGAGGCCGTCGAGATCCTGCGGTTCGTGCCGAGGCGCTTGCGCCATATCCTTAGACACTCGGCGACACCAACGGCAGGGGCGGGTCTGAAACCCGCCCCCACTCTGCTCTGCTGTCCGGTTGCAGCTGTCTAGCTGACCGCGCCCTTGGGCCACGGCGGCTGCGGGCGCTTGATCTCGCCGAAGTAGGCCCTGTGACCGGCCGTCGCCATGAAGCTGTCGAACGCGGCCACGGAGTCGTACTCCGGTGGAATGAACGTCTTGAGATAGGCGGACGTGCCGTTCTCGAACGTGAAGGTGGGCGTGCCGAAGATGCCCTCGGACGCCGCCTCCTCGTGCTCCCTGCCGATGATCTCGGCCAGCTCGGGGTCCTTCAGGTCCTCGCGGAACCGAGCCCCGTCGAGGCCGACCGCCTCGGCCAGCTCGACCAGCGGCTCCTCCTCGTTCAGCGGGATGCGGCCCTGCCCGCCGTGGCGCGCCGTCAGCAGCGCCAGGTGGTACTTGTCGTATGCCTCCGGCCCCTGTCGCCGGGCGGCCTCGGCGGCGATCTGCGAAAGCAGCGAGCGCCTCTCAGACGGCTCGCCCTGCTCCCAGGCCTTCCACTCCGGCCCTTCCTTGCTGTTTATCTGTTCCAGCGAAAAGTTCTTCCAGGTGATGTCGAGGTCTTCGCCATACACCTGCTTGACCCTATCCAGCCACACGGCTGCATTGTAGACCCAGGGTCAAGCGTAGTCTCCGTAAACGCTAAGCCTGATCTTCTCCACGGTGTTACCTCCAACGGTGGCGTTTCAATCTGGATTCTACGTTGTAGGGGTGAGAAAGTCAAAAATGCGATTGCGCTCGCCAGCCCCTAACCGCTGGACGCTCCCGGCGTTTCAAGGTACACTTGCCGCGCGTACAACAGGCGCGGGGCGGCGGCCCCCACATCTCAGCGGGAGCGTGCGAGACGGTGCAGGCGGGTTGCCGGATTCTGGTGGTCGACAGGCAGCAGGACGACCTCGACAGCGTCGTCGCCCTGCTCGAGTCCAGCGGCTGCATCGTGTCCGCCACCCTCAACGACGCCGTGGCCGTCGACCTCGTGTCGTCCTCCGCGTTCGACGCGATGGTGGTCGGCAACGCGGTGCCCCAAGCGGAATTCGCCTCGCTGCGCGAAGACGCCCTGCGCCGGCAGCCGGACCTGCGAATCGTCGAGTCGAGAGGCCCCCAGTCCGTGCTAACCCTCGTCCGCCAGGCCTTCGGCAGAAGACTGCCTTGAGTCCCTTCCCCCATCAGAGGGGCCATAACAACAAGAGGATGTATCCCCCATGGCAAGACGAAGAATCGGCCACAACGTAACCCGACCTCCCAGGCTGCCGGACGAAGAGCCGCTGTCCTTCCCCGTCGCGAAGGACATCCAGAGCGTGCCCGGCATCCCCAAGCGCGACAACGAGGTCTCCTACTACAGCCGGGAGGCGCCGCTCGAGAGCATAGCCGTCTCCGAAAGCGCCTCCGCCGAGTGGGCCGGCGCTGTGCGCATGGAATTCGCGCCCGAAACCGCGAAGCTGTACGAGGACTTCCAGCGCCAGATGCGCCCCATCGTCGACTGGATCAAGTCCACCCGCGACATGGAGCCGACCGCGCAGCCCACTGGCGACAACGCGACGGACGTCATCCGCGAGGCCGCGCTCAAGCTGGGCTACAGCGAGGTTGGCTTCGCACCCTTCGACCCCCGCTACGTCTACCGCAGCCGCCGCCCGGACCTCAACCCGCGCCTGCCCACCGCCATCTGCCTCGCCCTCGAGCAGGACTTCGACGCCACTCAGACAATCCCCAGCCTCGACGCAGAGCGCGCCCAGGGCGACGTCTACGTCCGCCAGGCCGAGCTATCCCGGTCGCTCGTCGACCTTATCCTGTCGCTCGGCTACCGCGTCCAGGTATCCGGCCCAACCTGGCACCTGGGACCCATGATCCCGATGTTCGTCGAGGCCGGCCTGGGCCAGCTCGGCGTCAACGGCCAGCTACTCTCGCCGCGCTTCGGATCGCGCGCACGGCTCCAGATCATCCTCACCGACGCCAAAATCACTCACGACAGGCCGGTGGACTACGGCATCCACAAGTACTGCGCGCTCTGCCAGGTGTGCGTAACGCGCTGCCCCGGCAGGGCCCTGGACGGCCAGAAGCTGTGGTACCGCGGCATCGAGAAGAACAAGCTCAACTTCGCCCGCTGCCGCCCCGTGATGACGCGCTATTCGGGCTGCGGCATCTGCATGAAGGTCTGCCCAGTCCAGAAGTACGGCATGAAGCCGGTCATGGAGCACTACGTCGAGACCGGGCAGGTGCTCGGCAAGGGCACCGACAACCTGGAGGGCTACACCCTGCCCGACAAGGGCTACTTCCGCCCCAGCAGGCTGCCCCGGTTCACGCCCGACTTCTTCGACATGCCCCGGGGCACGACCGAGGACATCCTGTTCGCCGAGTTCAAAGAGCGCCTCAGCGACCCCGACAGCAACGGCGCGGACGCCCCCCAAGACGACGACGCCCTCTGGCGCGCCTTCCGCGAGCGCCTGCGCACCGCCCTCGACCGCCCCGAGACCACCGTCGACATGGGCATGGACATGAGCAACTAGCCCACGGCCACAGACAACGAATGACAGGAGGACACCCATGACCACAGTAGGCTCCGGCAACCACACCTACGAGCACGTCCCCGTGTGGCCCAACATGCCCAAGTACTGGTCGTTCGGCGCCGCGTCCGACGGCGCCGTCAACTCGCAGAACGAGGTCCACATCTTCAGCCGCGGCGCGCACCCGCTCACCATCTGGGACACCGACGGCAACTTCGTGTCCTCGTGGGGCGAGGGCACCTTCTCCGCCAACCCGCACGGCATCTACATCGCGCCCAACGACAACGTCTGGCTCGTGGACCGCGACTTCCACATCGCCACCGAGTACACTCCCGGCGGCGATACCCTCCGCACGCTCGGCAACAAGCTGGCGCCCTCCCCGTCCTTCACCGGGATGCCCTTCAACATGCCGTCCGGCCTGGCCATCGGCCCCAGCGGGGACATGTTCGTCTCCGACGGCTACGGCGCCCACCGCGTCCACAAGTACAGCGCCGACGGCGAGCTTCTGCTGTCGTGGGGCAGGCAGGGCACCGGCCCCGGCGAGTTCGCCCTCGTCCACAACGTGTGGGTGGACAAGGACAACCGCGTGCTGATCTGTGACCGTGAGAACGACCGCATCCAGATTTTCGACGACCAGGGCGGCTTCATCGAGGAGTGGACCGACCTCGAAAAGCCCGGCGACATCTGGGTCCACGACGACGTGGTGCACGTTGTGGAGCAGGGCCCCGGCTCCGGCGTGAGCCTGTGGACGCTGGGCGGCGATCTCATCACCCGCTGGCGCGGCCGCGAGGGCCCGGGCAAGGGCACCATCGTCGGCGGCCACGGCCTCTGCGTCGACCACCAGGGCAGCATCTACGTCACCGAGATAGGCGAGGGCCTGCGCGTCACCAAGTTCCAAAAGGTGTAGCGGGCGCAGCCTGTCCCGACGAAAGGAACGCCCATGATAGCTAACGTAAGGGCCAAGTACGCAAATGGCGCGCTCGTGCCGCTGGAGCCGCTCGAACTCGAAGAAGGAGCGGAGGTGGTGCTGTCCATTGAAGACGCCTCGCCGCCACAGCGCGGGCAGGAATCCATACCAGACATGCTGGAACGGCTCCGCAAAGCCGCTCCCCGCGATACGTGGGACGGCTTCCCCACAGATGGGGCGAAGAATTACAAGCACTATCTGTACGGCCGTCCTAAGGAAGAATGATAGTGCGCCTGGTCTTTGCTGACACGGGTTATTTCATCGCCAGTTTGAATGACAGAGATGAGTTGCACGAAAGAGCAGTAGCGGTTGCCAAAGCGCTGTCGCCCTTGCGGATTGTCACAACCCAGATGGTACTGGTCGAATTGCTGAACCAAGTGTCGGATGGAGGAGAACACCGCCGCAATCTCGCTGTGGAGTTGATTCACGAACTTGAGAACAGCTCGGATGTCGAGATTGTCCCGCAGACTGCCACTGGGTTTGCGGATGCTATGGCGATGTACACCGCCCGGGCGGACCAACCGTGGAGCCTCACAGACTGCGCCAGCTTTTTGGTGATGGAGGAGCGAAACATCACTGAGGCGCTTGCGTACGATAGAGACTTCCAGCAAGCAGGATTTGTAGCCCTGCTTCGCGAGTCCACACAGTGACAGCGGAATCAACCTCAGGGTGAAGTCGGTTCGCCCAGTCTTCACCCCCATCCTGACCTTCCCCCGTCGAGGGGGAAGGGACTACGTGGAGTGCGGCGCGTGCACGAAAAATCCCGCGCGCCGCCACAGGTCCACGCCGTGCAGCCGCAGAGTCACCGCCTCGCCCGGCTCGCACTGCTGCGGCAGCTTGGTCCGCAGCCGGTAGGGGTAGTCGGTTAGTTCCAGCAAGGCGTTGCGGTTTCGCGCGTTCTCCAGCACCACCGCGTCATACAACTCGCGCGGCTCGTCGCCCTCCAGCCGCTGCCCCAGGAACTTGAGAAACCAGTAGCGCCTCCGATCCTCCTCCAGCCGGCCCAGTTCCCTGATCTGGACGTCGGCGCGCTGCGTGACCTCCGTCACCTGCTGTGCCGAGTACGGCGGCTCGCCCCGCTCCAGGAATCCCCCGATCTGCCGCTGCATCACCAGGTCCGGGTAGCGGCGCAGCGGCGACGTCGCCTGCAGGTAAGCGGCCACGCCAAGCCCCGCGTGCGTCCCCGGCCGCGTGCTCAGGTCCGCCGGCGCGATTCGGCGCAGCGTCAGAAAGCGGCGCAGCGGCCCGTCCGGCACATCCTCCGGTATCCCATCCAGGTCGGGCGCCTTCTGCGACCGGTAGGCCGCGGGGATTTCCCGGTCGCGGCAGAACTCCGCTATGAGCGAGTTGGCCATAATCATCAGCTCGGCCACCATCTCCCGCGCCGCCGACGGCTGCGCCACGCGCACGTCCACCCGTCCGTCCTCGCCCACGTCCACGCGCATCTCGGAGCGGTCCAGCATCAGCGCCCCCGCGCGCTCGCGCTTGGCCCGGAGTGTCGCGGCGAGAGCGTTCAGCGGGGCCAGGGTATCGTGCCAAGCGTGCTCCTCGCTTTCGATGGCCGTGTCCGCCTCCTCGTAGGGCAGCGCGGCGCGGCTGCGTATGACCGACGGCGCGATTTCCCAGTCCAGCACGTCGCCGGCGGCGGTCACGTCCGCCAGCAGGCTCAGCGCGGCGCGCTCCTCGCCCGGAAGCAGGCTGCCCACGCGGTGGGACACGCTCGGCGGCAGCATCGCCACCTGGAGTTCCGGCAGATACAGCGTCGCCATGCGAGCGTCCGCCTCGCGGTCCATCGCGCCGCCGTCCGCGATAAGCGCGCCGCCGTCCGCGATGTGCACGCCCACGCGGTAGACCGTCGTGGGGTCGCCGGAGACGACCTCCAGCGACAGCGCGTCGTCCTTGTCCTGCGTAGTGGCATCGTCGATGGTGATGGCGGGCAGCGACGTCAGGTCGCGGCGGCCCGGCTGGCGCAGTATGGCTGGCACGTCCACCGCCTCCGCCTCGTCCAGCGCGTCCTGGGAAAAGGGCACGCGGATGTCCGCACGCTCTAACTCCAGCGGCTCGTCCTCCGCGAGCACCCCCACCCGCACCAGCGTGTCGAAGCTCAGCCGCTGCAGGTCCCGCGCCCGCGCGTCTACGCTCCTCAGCAGCGTCTCAGCCACCGAGTTCCGGGTGTAGTTCTCGCCGTGCACCGCGAACCCGCGCAGGTGCGACAGCAACTCGGACTGGTAAGCCGACGGCTCCGCGGGCAGCGCCCCGTCCGCGAGGTGCCGGGCCAGCTCCTCCCTGGCCAGCTCGTTCTCGGCGGCGCGCCGCTGCCGGGCGAGCGTCTCCTCCACAGCCTGCTGTGGACGCGGCAGGTAGCCCCCGTCGGCGTCGATGAAGTACAGCGACGACCGGTTCAGGTGAAGCAGCATCGCCGCGAGTTGCTCGCCCGAAGGCGTGTCGCCCCAGTGCAGCTCCGCCACGTCGTCCAGCGACAGCGTCTCCTCCTCGCCGCACACCACCTCCCACACCTCGGCCAGGTCCAGCGCCGCGGCGGTCTCCTCGGCGGATGAGCGGAACCGCTCCAGGTCGTCCTCGGCGGAGGCGATGACGCCGGTGGCGAAGACTACCCTGTCCTCCGGCAGCCGCGCCTCGCGGTTGCGTCCGGTCGCCACGCGCACCTGCCGGCGGCGACCCGCGACGGCGGGGGCGTCGCCGAGGAACCGTCCTATTCCCAGGCCGCCCTTCAGCCGGGCAACCACAACCTCATCCGTCCGCATATCTTCTCCGCTCTAAGCCAGTGTCGAATCCCCATCATAACACTTCGGGGTCGAGATCCTCCGGCAGAGCTTCCAACACCGTCTCCACTGTCTCATCTCCGGCGGCGCGGGCCGCTGCCAGTACGCCTGCCGCCGCGGCTGCCGTCGCCTCTTCTTCCGAAATGTCCAGCTCGGCCGCCGCCTCTCTCGCCGCCTCCACCGCAGCGCCAGCGGCTTCCGCGGCGTCCCTCCCAGCCTCTACCGCCCCCTGGACGGCCCCTTGCCCAGCCCCGCGCAGCGACTCTTCCGGGGTCACGCGCAACCCGCCCAGTACCCGGAGACTCCCCAGCACGGCGCCGCGCGTCACCCGCCCGACGTGCCCCGCGACGTCGTCGGTCGCGTGGATCGCCCCGCGCGTTGCGTGCAGCGCCAGCCCGAGGCCGCTTTCCGCAACGTCTTCCATGTTTTCGACGGCGTCCCCAAGGACAGCCCCGACCTGGTCGGCCACCTCCAGCGTTACCGCCCGGCCCCGTCCCGCGGAAGCCAATGCCGCCTGGGTGGACGCCGCGAGTTGGTACGCGGTCACGCCGATGGCCACGTCGGCGCCGGGAATGCGTCTCAAGTATCCGTAGGAGAAGGCCGACACCACGTTGAGGCCCGGCACGGAAGACACCGCCCGCGCCACCGGCCCCACCCCTGCCATCAGTTCGGCAAGCGCGGTCTCCCTGGAAACCTCGCCATCCTCTCGGAGCCCCGTCAGCAGGTTCAGTGACAGCAGGCCCAGCAGGAACGCGACGACGAACAGGAAGTCGAACCCGGTGGCCGTCAGCGCGGGCAAATCAATGGTCCCACCAGGCGAGGTCCACGCGACGTTTATGCTCAGCGACCGTTCCGAAAAGAAGTCCACGAATAGCCCGCCGAGAATCGGCCCTACTCCCGACCCGATACTCGTGGCCATCCCGGCCATGCCGGAGAACGGAACGCCCCGCCCTTCCGGGGCAACCTTCAGGGCGAGGGTGTTCACGGTCAGCGTCACGCCGGCGGCCGCGATTCCGCCCAGCAGATGCAGCACGACCAGCAGCGGCAGCGTGAGTGCGTAACGCTCCGGATGCGTGGTGAACACCCAGCCGATGATGACCAACAGGTACAGTGACGCGGACAGCGAAAGCACCGTCTTGCTCCCCACGCGGTCCGCAAACTGTCCCCACACCCTCATGAACAGCACATTCGAAAGCTGGCCCAGCACCGTCAGTCCCATCACTACCGGCAGACTTAGCCCGATGACCTTCAGCATGTAGACGGCGAAAAACGGTATGGCCAGGTTCGACGTCAGGCCCCATACAAACAGGAACTTCAGCAGACGCGAGTAGTTGGGGTCGCGCACCGGCTCCAGCAGCATCGCCCCGGCGGAACGTCCGGCCAGGGCCGCGGGGGCCATCAGCGGCTCGATGGCCCTCGATGCCAGCAGAGGCCCCAGTATGCCGAACGTGAGCACCCCGCCGATGAGCAGATAGGAAAAGGCGAAGACCTCATCTCCGGCCGGGGCCGACCCTTCCCACCATTGCACGAAGAAGCTGCCGGCCAGTCCCACGACCGCCATCGACGCGAACACCATCCCCAGCCGTCGACCGAAGTAGCTGCCCAGGCCTTCCGGGGGCACCAGGTCGCGAATCCAGCTTGTGGAGGTAGTGGCCCACACAGGGCCGAAAATTCCTCGAACCGCCAGGAAGACGATTACCAGGAATACCGCGGGCTTGCCCGGCGTGTCCAGCAGGAAGGGGACCAGGCCGACGGGAAGCCAGGAGAGCTGCATCGCCAGGACAGCGGGCAGGCCTATCGCCTTCCTGGCCCTGAACCGCTCGACCAGGAGGATGGCGGGCACCCTCACCACCTGCGAGAGAAACGGCAGCGCCGCCAGTATCCCCACCTCGAAGTTATTGGCTCCCAGGGCCAGCGCGTACGCGGCCATCAGGCCGCCGCTACCCAGGCTGAACATAGCGCCGGAAGCCAGGCCCTCCCAGGCCAGCAGTCGCAGGCTCTTTTGCGCGTCGTTTCTGGTGAGCGTCGGCCGGGGGCGGAGAAAGTCAGGAATTTGCATGGATAGACTAACGTGTAATTCGAGAGGGCCGGAGGTCTCCCGCACACTTTACGAGAGCTGCGCCATACAGAAATATCATGCCCGCAATGTATCCCCACGTCATCAGAACGACCACCGACGCAATCGGTCCGTACACGGCGCTCCTCTGGGTTGCCAGGTTTGTGAACCAGAAGAACAGATGCTTACCAATCTCGAACAGCGCTATGGCAACCACAGCGCCGAATGTTGCGTCTTTCCACTCTACGCGAGCATTCGGCAGGCGCTGATAGACAAACGTGAACACCACCGCGGTAAGTAAGATTGGCAATACCGCCGAAACGGCGCCCAGTGCGAAGACGACGACCGCGGAAATGCCGCCCGCTGACCTTCCTATGCCTTCGCTGAAGCTCACGGCGACATGAAAAAAGCCCGTCACACCAATTGACAACAGGAACAGAATCACCACCAGCGTAGCAATAGAGATTTCGCTGACGGTGGTGTGCAGAACGTCTTTTGCCTCGATACCGAAGACTCTGTTGATGCCCCTGTTCGCGGCCATGAACAGCCCATTCGCGCCCAGTATGATGCTCGCCAGCGCCACCAGCCCGATGGCGAGAGAGCCCCTCAGAAGGCTGCTGACAGCCTCGTCAATGAGATCACGTGACGTAGGGAAGTAGTAGACCAGAACTTCCGTGAGCTCTTCCCCAAACCCCTCTGGGTTTCCGAAAAATGCTATCACCATGATGACCAACGCGATCAGTGGGAGCAGCGACAGAATCGTGAAGAAGGAAAGAGAAGCCGCCATATCTATCCCTCCCGCGCGCACAACCAACCGACCGGCCTCGACCAACGACCTTCCGCGCCATGCGGCCCGGCCACGGGGCAGCTCTACCGAAAGTTGCTCCGCGATGTCCGCCAGCCGCCTTTCCAGGCCGGGGGCAACGGCCAGGCCGGGCTCCAGAACTCTCCGAACAACCGACTGCCTGATTCTGTTGCCGTGCGTCTCATCGACCTCGTACGCAGCCTCAACTACTCCAATCGCCGCCGCCGCAATGACCTCCTCAGCATCTACGTCGGTTCCTTCAGCTTGCTGGAAGGCTGCGTCGATGGCTCCGGTCGCCGCACCCGCAATCTCTGCAATGTTCCGCTCCGCGACGACGTCGTGAGAGATTATCCTGTATGCCGCGTCTCGTGTCGCGGCAGCCACGTCGCCCCCGGCGGCGGCTACCCCGGAAACCACGCCTCCAACGGTGGCTTTCGCGGCGTCTTCCAGGTTACCGCCCGCTTCCACCACCGCTTCTATCGCCCCTTCCACCGCTGCCGACGCGGCGTCAACAGAGTCGACTCCCACAGATGCGGCGCCAACAATCGCTCCATCCACCACGTCCCTGCCGACTTCGGCCACTTCGGACCCGATCGATCGTGAACCCCTGATCGCCCCTACCACCACTTCCCTGACCGCAGGCGTTGTTACAGCCACCACCTGCCCGGTCCCTTCCACCACACCTATCACCGCGTCCTTGACGAACGATCCAGTTTCTCCCCCTACCTCGCTGACGGCGCGCACCGCGCCCTCTACGGCCTCTCTGGCCAGATTGCTCGCTCCCCGGCCAACCAGGCGGGTCCCGCGTACCGCTCTTAGCGCGGCAGAACGCACGGCGGCCCCGGTAACGCGGCGGGTGGCCGCACCGTTCCCGTGGAGTGTGCGCTTGACCTGGCGAGCGACATGCTCAGCTGTAGTGTGCCGTTGTTTCAAATGCAGCTTCCCTGCCATCGAGGATATGCGCGAACGCCAAATTGATACTCCAATAGTAGCACAGGCGTTAGGAACGGCCCCTGCTCGGTGCCGGAACGTCGATTGTGGGAAGGCTCGAGCGCGGCCCGGGGCTATGCCGTCGTGAGTCCGTATGCTAACCTTCCACCATTACGCAACGTTGTAACGGGTGATAGGGGCCTTGCCCCCAACGCCCGTACTCTGGGGGCACCCTGAGAGAAAGGCCACGATGAAGGCAGGCGTCGATGTAGACATTGACGTGAAGGCGCTGGTGGAAGGAGCCCAGAAGGGCGACCAGGCGTCTTTTGCCGCCCTGTATGAGCACTTCTTCGACAGGATCTACCGCTACGTGAACTTCAAGCTGCGCGACCCGGTCGAGGCGGAGGACGTGACGGGCGAGGTGTTTCTGAAGATGCTGGAATCAATCCACTCCTTCAAGTGGCAGGGCTTCCCGTTTTCATCCTGGCTTTTCCGAATAGCCCACAACCTGGTGGTCGACCACTTCAGGCGCAAGGGAAAGCGGCCCACCGTCTACATCGACGAAGTGTCGCAATCGGTCGGGGCCTACTCGTGGGACGTGGACGGATTCATCGACCGCAAGCTCACCATGGGCGAGGTGTACGGCGCGATGTCCGGCCTCACCGACCTCCAGCGCGAAGTGATAACACTGCGCTTCGCCGGCGAGCTCTCCCTCGCCGAAACCGCAGAGGTGGTGGGCAGAAAGGCCAACGCGGTGAAGGCGCTCCAACACGCGGGCCTCAAGAAGTTGAGAAGCCTCGTAGACAAGGAGCCCTCCCTCGCGGGGGCGATCCAGGGCGGCGAGGCGTGAGGATGGCTGATTTGGGCCGCGATTTCGACGACATACTGGACGAATGCCTGGAACGGCTGGCGGCCGGCGCGACGATCGCCGAATGCTGCGCGCGCTACCCCGAGCACGCCGACGAACTGGCTCCCCTGCTGCTGTCGGCCTCCGCGGTCCGGCAGACCGCCCGCGCCACACCGCACCTGGCCGTCGCCCGCGCCCGCGGCTACGAGCGCTTCGCCCAGGCCCTCGCCCAGCGCAACACCGCCCCCGCTCCGAGTCCGTCCCTGTGGGAGCGGCTCAACTCGATGCTGAGAACCCCAATGGCCCGGCCCGTTATGGCCGCATTCGCAGCCATCTTTGTCGTCCTCTTCGTCGCCGGCGGCACGTCGGTAGCCGCCAGGAGCAGCGTGCCCGGCGAGCCGCTCTACTGGGTGAAGACCACCCAGGAGAACATCTCGCTGCGCATGCAGCGCACGGACATGGACCGCTCCCAGCAGCACGCCCGCATGGCCAACGAGCGCAGCAGCGAGATGCACACGCTCATCGAGCGGGGCAACCTGCGGGAGGCCGAAGCCCTCGTCATCCGGTTCCGCCGGCACATCAACCAGTCCGCCCACTACGCGGGCATAGCGGTTATCGTGAACCCGGTGGAGATGCCGAACACGGTGATCGTCCAACTGGTGCCCGCTCCCCAGCTAACGCCCCTGAGGGCGCTGTTCGACAGCAGCGAAGAGTACAGACTCTACCGCCGCGACGCGGCGCTTCAATCCGCTCCCTCTGCCGAAAGGCTAAGGGCGAAGATCATGATCGGCCAGTGCGACTTCTGGTACAAGGTGTTCCAGTCCGCGCTCCACGGCCAGGACGAAGAAGGCCGGCTCATCTTCCGCGCCGTCGCCGGCAGCTCCTTCGGGCCATAGCCTTCCGAATGGTCCCCTCTCCCTTGATGGGTGTATAGACCGGAGAGAGGGGACTTGGGTATGGACGAGGTTGCCGGCGTGAAAGTGTGCCATTCTGGGCCATTCCGTGCCATTCGTACTTGGGAGGGGTGTTCCGTTTGGCGGTCCTGGTGTGATGTTGCGCTCCAAAAAGATAGGTTCCGTGCCCTGTTTGGGTGCAAATGGGACACCCCGTTTGTGAGCATCACACCGATGTTTGGGGAAGGGTGTGGACTGACCCGTTTTCGTTATGAGATTGTTAAGCTGCGCGGGCGACTACGCGGTCGGACGGGGCGGTTGGCCCGGATGAGGAGAGTGTAGTACGCGCGTTCGGATGAGTCAAGGGCGTGGAATACGGGGGCAAGGCGGTCGCGTGCTGCCGCGCGGTCGTTGGGGGTGGGAAGAAATGGGGACGGGGCAGCGCGACTGCGAGGCGGTGTTGAGGCGGCGTCGGGTCATGTGCGTGACGCGGATGGGGATGGATTTGGGCGGTTTTGGGGCGGGATTTTCGGGGGGAGTGGGCAAGCGCACCGCGCCGCCGTCGCGGTTATGGCCGGCGTCTACTTGGACTTGGGCCTGATGTTTCGCGGACCTGGGGGCTTCCCGCCGTAGTCAGGCTTGGGAGGAAACTTCCTCGGCTTGCCTCCCTTGATATGTATCTTCTTGGGGGACGTCTTGCTCGCTGGCATCTTGACCTCCCATTCCTTTAGTGTGGTTGGCTTCACTCTATGATGTCATCGCCTGTGGGGGAAGAAGATCGAGTTCTAGCATCCGACTCTGTACCCGGCTTTGGTGTAACTGGATAGGCTCCCGGAGGCTTACCGCCATAGTCCCGCCTGGAAGGGACTTTCTTAGGGCCTTTGCCCCTGACGAGTACCCTCCGTCGGCGTCTATCGTCACTAGGCATCACACTCTCCATTTCAATCTAACGTGCTGATCCGATAAACGCGTTTGCTTGATGAGCAGGTGGCAATGCTCTACCGGTCTTCTAGGGCGAGCCCATCCTGCAATAACCGATGAATGCTGATCTTAAGTCCTTCGAGAGTAGGATCGTCTTTCCATATCTCGTCCAAGTCAGAGCATGTGTGGCCCCAATTAGGCAGAAGAGTCCTGGCAGTGCCGTTCAATCCATACTTCCTTCCATTCGCTTCTAACCAAACAGCACTATGTCTGCGACACAGCTTGGCAGAATCTACAACAAGTGGCCAGTCGCTTCCATAGTCGGCTGCGCTAATCTTCTTACTTGGACAGCGGAAAACAAACTTCCATTGTTCGACCAGAATCAACAAGCGTATGTAGGGCAGGGTTCCAAGAGTAAGCCAAATGGGAATCAGCAATGCTTGAACAAGATCTTTCCACGTGCCGATGTCTTGAACGAGATTCCTGATTGCCAGCATGAACAAAAGCAGCGTGTACAACAACAGGATCGCTTTAACGGCACGATTCAGTTGGTGTGCTGGGTCCTTAATATCATAGTGAACGAAAACTGCTGACAGAATGGCCAGAATGGGAAAGAGGGCGACCTCCCACCAGAAAGACAATATGGCAATACCGGTCAAAGCTGCGATTATTGTAGCCGGAGTGAGAGCTCTGGCAGCTCTTTTGAATTCTCCTTTCTTCCCAGCGAAATCTGCGAAATTCGTGAGCAGGCCTACACCAGAGCCCACGAACCAGACGAAGACAGTGATCACTGGTAGGGTCTCCCACAGGCCAGCGATTCTACCAATATAAACCGCAGCAACAGCCAATGCGGCCACAACCACGATTAGGCCCATCAACGACGTGATTATGAATCGGTTCCAAAGAGCTTTCTGAATGCCCAGTACACTCTGCCTGACTGCGCTCGATGCTGCCAGTGCATACAAAAGGAAGGCCCCGACCCACAGTATCGCTGCCTCGTGACGAGCGTTTAAATCGTGCCATTCAATCATTGTCCAATTGGTCCCTCCTTATACGTAAGCCTTCCTAGGTTCCAAAACCTCAGCACTACCCGAAACTGGCCACGGCAGCTTGTCCGTTCGACGGAGGTCAGCCTAGTGCCTAAGCAGAGGAAGACACCCCCCTCACAGCACCAGCGCCGATCCCTTGGGCCGCGCCTTCCCCCCGTGCACCGACGGCTCCGCGCACCACTTGGCCGCCAGCCTCCGCACCCCTTCGTAGGTCGCCTCGTCGAACCCCAACAGGTCGCACACCACGCGCCTGTCCAGCAGGGCGCGGTTGGCGTCGGCGTCCGCGAGGTACGCCGGCTTCAGGTCCTTGTCGCGGAACTCGTCGAAGGTCTCTTCCGCCTTAGCAAGCTGCGCGTCCGTGAGTGCGCGGAAGTCCAGGATGGGGAGGGTTTCGATTCCCGTCATCGTGATGTTGCCCCGGCCACTTTGCTGGCGGTTGGAGTGCCACCAGAAGCAGAGAAATCCCAATGTGGAGTTGGCCCAAATAGAAAAGGCATAGTCGAAACGGTCGTCGTCGAATGTCACGTTTGGCCAAGCCCGGCCCCCAATGCTCCGTGGCTCGGTCAGGGCGACTGCTAGCGGTTGAGAAGTGAATCTAAAGTCAAGAGTCAGATGTGATCGACTGGCTGTGGCCCAGAGATCTGAGGCTCTAGCCTCCATTCCCTGTATGACAAGAAACTGGGAATCTGGCAGGCAGACCATCCGAGTTTCCTTCTCGGCGTCGTGACTCCAGAGCGCAGGGTAAGTGGCAGTAGGGCTGGCCCCTATCTTGGTGAACGGTGCCTTGTGAGCTCGGCTCACAAAGAACTGGTGATCCAGTCCCCGTTGTCCAACTTGGCTGAGCTTTACTATGGGCAAAGCTGCAGGCTGCGGTTCTGCGGGTAGCCAGAGCTTGCCATTGGATAGGGAGTGGACAGCCTGGGCTATGGAAGCGTCTAGAATCCTTGCCGCTCCCCATCCGACCTTGTGACTATCTAGCGGAGCATCCAGGGCCTCGCCGGCTACGGCGTCACCGTAGTGGAGGAGAAGGCCGCCGTACGGACCGTCCTCCAGAGTCCGCGGTGAAGAACTGGATAACACAACCCTGGAAAACTCTTGAGCGTCCACGAAACTCCTTGGCCTGCTCCGCAATGAGATGAAGGTTGCTCTACTCTTACCCTTAGATTTCTCATCCCGCCCTATCTTTCGACCGATTACCAAGCATTCGGCCATGCCCGTGTCTGAGGAAAACGACATATCGTAGCCATTAGCCGCAATGCTAACAATGGTGACATCTGTGAACTGCGAGGCAATCATCTTCCTGAACTTGGCCCAAGAGGAGCCGGAAACTGCGGTCAAGGGCAATACCATGGCAAGAATGCCATTTGAGCGGAGTTTTCTTGAAGCCAGCGCTGCGAATGCCGAGGCCAGTCCAGCGTGGCCGTGATAGCAAGTGCCAGCGACCAAGCTCTTCATCCGGCTAGACATTGCCTTTTGATCGTCCTCGGTCGATTCAAACGCCGCAAAAGCAGCGTTCAGCACTCCTTCGTCAGCATCAAGGTGCTTTGTATTGCTGGTAAAGGGCGGATTCATAATGATCATGTCAAAGCTGTCGTGCGGTATCTCTACCTCCACCAAAGAGGCGGTCTCCTCACCTATGCTGCCGGTACGTCTAGCAGGATCACTGGTGTTGTAGAGTGACATTGCGGACTCGGAGTTGAGCAGTTCAAGCGAACCAACCTTCACGCTGAGGTCGCGCTGTCGTCCGTAAGCAAGGGGGTAGAAGCCAGATTCGTCATATCTGACTTGAGGCTGAGCTCCCGCCAGGGTAGAGCTTGTGATGTGTACCGCCGAAGGCATCACGTCGCAGCCGTACAGTACTTTTTCCATCATCACCATGTGTAGCTTCGCCGGATCTCCTCCGGACCGCTCGTGGCGGGTGGCTATCTGTTCGTACACCGCCGAGAGCAGCGCGCCGGTGCCGCACGCGAAGTCCCCGACCCGCAGCCGTCCTATCGCCTCTGCGTCGCTCCAGTCCATGCCCTCCATCTTGGCCACCGCCAGCCGCGCCAGCAACGCCGCCGACGCCGGCAGCGTGTAGAAAGTGGCAAGGTACTTGCGGTCTGCGATGAGCTTCTGGAAGATGCGGCCCGTCAGGTCGTGCGCGTTGTCCACGCCGGTTGCGGCTAACTCCCCGACGGTGTAATGAAGCGTTCTCAGTACCTGGGAAGCGTAATCCGAGGGAAGCTGGTTGAGGATATCCGTTGCTATGGAGAATATCGGCCAGTAGTTAATCTCCAGTATGTTAGTCCAGGCTTGAAATGTTTCAGCCTGCGGATTGGAGACTCCCGGCCCGCAAACTAGTGCCAGCGGTTTGATCCCAGGGTGCATCCCAACTATACGGTCGTGGAACACCATCGCGTTGACGATTATTGCGCAGGCCATACGTCGCGTCTGCGGCACGTTCGTCATGCCCAGCAGCTGCGCTATGGTTGGGTTGATGTTCGGACGGCTCTCCTCCATCTCATCCAGCATCGCGGCCACCCGATCGATTCCCTTCTGAAGCGCATCCGTAGCGGCGTCCACCGCGCGCTGTGGCACCGACACCAGCCGCACCATGTCCGCCAGGTCCTCGACCGATCCCTCCAGCCAGCCGGACGCCGGGAACCTGCTCGCGCCGCCCGTCTCCTCCGTGAAGACGCAGTACGACAGCCGCGCCGACTCGAGCGCCGCGCGCAGGTCGTGTGCCTGCCGGACGTCCTCCGGGTAGCGCAATGCGACTACCGCCTCAATGACCCGCCCGTTAGGCGACGCCTGCAGCCCCAAGCGGGCCTTAGCCTCATCCTCCACTTTCGCCGCAGGCTCGAACTCCGCCTCTACTACCACGGGGGCCGCCCCGAGTCTGATAACCAGCACGTCCGGCTGCAGTCCCGCATGGCCCACAATGGCCTGCGTGCTCTCTGAGAACACATCGGTCCGGGCCAGCATCCCCTCGATCAGCCCGCCCAATGCAATGTTCGCGCTCGGCTCAGTTTGTTGCGGCATGGCGTGACCTCATGTAAATCGCAGGTGGTTTCGCGATTGTACAACACATTGCAGAACATCTGCTCATGACGGGATGAAAGGCAGCGCGACCCAAACACGACGAGAGCCCCCGAAAATCGGGGGCTCTCGACTTTCCCGGCCTGTAGCGGTGTGCTAGGAGGCAGCGCCGCAGACGGTGCCGAGGATCAGTTCCGTGACCTTGTAGGGGTCGCAGTTGGCGTTGGGGCGCCTGTCTTCGATGTAGCCCTTGCCGTCGCGGTGCACCTGCCAGGGTATGCGCACCGACGCGCCCCTGTCCGACACGCCGTACCGGTACTCGCGGTACGAGCAGGTCTCGTGCAGCCCGGTCAGGCGCTCCTCGATGCGGTCGCCGTAGTTGGCGATGTGCAGATCGTGGTTGCGGCCCAGCGCCTCGGCGGCGTCGATGCAGGCCTCGTAGTTCTCGCGCATCTGCCTCGTCGAGAAGTTGCAATGCGCGCCCGCGCCGTTCCAGTCGCCCTTCACCGGCTTCGGGTCCAGCCTCGCGGTGACGCCCTTGTTGGGCGAGTCGGAGATGTGAATGTCCTCTCCGACGCGGTAGAGCAGCCACCGGGCCACCCAGAGCTGGTCGGCGACCAGCGGGGCGACCAGCGGGCCTATCTGGAACTCCCACTGGGAGGGCATGACCTCGGCGTTGATTCCGGAGACCATCAAGCCGGCTTCCAGGCAGGCGTCGAGATGGGCCTCGACGATGGGCCGACCGAACACCTCGTCGGAGCCTACGCCGCAGTAGTAACCGCCCTGCGGAGCGGGGAAGCCGTTGTCCGGCCAGCCGAGAGGCTTGATGCCGTCGAAGAAGGTGTACTCCTGCTCGATGCCGAACCAGGTGTCGAAGTCGCCGTACTTCGCGGCCAACTCGGCGCACGCGGCGCGCGTGTTGGACGGATGCGGGGACATGTCCGGCAGCAGAACCTCGCACATCACGAGTTTGTGGTCGCCGCCGCGGATCGGGTCCTTGCAGACGAACACCGGGTTCAGCACGCAGTCCGAGTTCTCGCCGGGGGCCTGGTTGGTGCTGGAGCCGTCGAATCCCCACAGAGGCGGAGCCTCTCCCTTCGGGACCACCTTGCCCTTGGAGCGCAGTTTAGCGGTCGGTTCCGCCCCGTCAATCCAGATGTATTCAGCCTTGTAAAAGTCCATTTATCCTAGTCTCCTCCTGGACTCCTGGCGCGACGCATACGCGCCCGCTTCCGCGTAGTTTCAAACTATCTTCATTATTGCACCAAAGCCGGAATATGCCAAGTCTGCGCTCCGCTCTCCGAGAAGCCGGCACGCCGCGGATCGCCGCCGCGAGCCCGTAGCCCAATTTGACACTTCTTAGCGCCGTTTGTAGAATACGCCCATTCCGGCCGGGCGCGTCCCCGCGCCTATTTTGCATAGGCAGGAAGGAGAATTCCGGCATGTTTATTGGCCACTTCACCGAGAGACCATACCAGGACCCCAAGTCCGGCTACTTCGGCGCTACGGGCCTGCCCATCAAGGACCTCGACCTCAGCAACGACATCTACGACCCCGAGCTGGGCGCCGACCTCTACAACCGCTACATCAACGAGCGGCTGTACGCCGAGGAGATGGGCTTCGACGGCCTCATGCTCAACGAGCACCACAGCACGCCCTTCTGCATGGGCGGCACCATGAACATCGAGGCCGGCATCCTCGCCCGCGTCACCAAGCGCGCCAAGATAGTGCTGCTCGGCAACATCCTGCCCATCTGGGACGACCCGCTATGGCTGGTGGAGCAGCTCGCCATCATCGACATGATCTCCCGCGGCCGCCTGGTCTCCGGTTGGGTGCGCGGCACCGGACGCGAGAGCGTGGCCCACAACGCGCCGCCTCCCTACAACTGGGAGCGCTTCCAGGAGGCCCACGACTTCATCGTCAAGGCCTGGACCGAGCCCGGCCCCTTCCGCTGGGAGGGCAAGCACTACCACTACCGCTACGTCAACCCCTGGGCGCGGCCCTTCCAGAAGCCGCATCCGCCCATCTGGCTCCCCGGTGTGGTCAGCCGCGACTCGCTGCGCTGGGCCGCCAAGAACCGCATACCCTACATCATGCTCGCCACCAAGCTCGAGCCCACACGCCAGGCCTTCCAGCTCTACCACGACTCCGCCGAGGAGTTCGGCTACGAGTCCGGCCCGCAGAACATCGGCTACCTGTGGAAGGTGCACGTGGACGAGACCGAGGAGCTGGCCGAAGAAGTCGGCCGCAAGTACGTCCAGGGCCCCAGCAACCCCTTCCTCGCCGGCAACGAGGGCACGGCCAACCCCGCGCTCCTCTCCCTGCCCGGCCTGACGTCCCGCACGCGCGTCCTGCCGACGCGAGACGCCGCGACGGTCAACCGCGGCGGCCAGCTCGCGCGCGCCTACGAGGACCAGATCAACGACTACACCATCATCACCGGCACGCCCAAGACCGTGCTGCCCAAGATCCGCCACGTGCTCGAGTACCTGCGCCCCGGCAGCGTCTTCTTCTGGGACGGCGACGGCGCCATGACCCACGAGGACCAGATGCGCAGCCTCAGGCTCATGGGCGAAGAGGTGATCCCCGCTGTGAGGGAGATGGGCAAGGAGCTGGAGCTGTTCAGCCCGTTTGAGGTGGACCCGGCGACGAACAAGCCCATCGCCAACGGCGCAACGGAAACGGCCCCCGCCGAGGCCGCAGTCGCCAGCGACGACTAACCTCCCTTGACGGCCGAGTCCGCCGTCCGCCATGACGCGCTCGTCGCCGACGTCGCGGTCATCGGCGGCGGGCCCGGCGGCACCACCGCGGCGACGATGCTCGCCCACAAGGGCTTCCGCGTGGTGCTGTTCGAGCGCGAGCGCTTCCCCCGCCACCACGTTGGCGAATCGCTGCTCCCCGCCAGCATCCCCGTGCTGGAGGAACTCGGCGCCTACGACCGCGTGCGCGACGCCGGATTCCTCCCCAAGCACGGCGCCACCATGGTCTGGGGCCGCGACAAGTCCCCCTGGTCGTGGTACTTCCGCGAGACCAGCCGCACCTACCCGCACTCCTACCAGGTCTCGCGTCCCCAGTTCGACGGCATCCTGCTCGACAACGCCCGCTCCCACGGCGTGGACGTCCGCGAGCAGCACGCCGTCACCGGCGTTCTGGAGCGCGACGGCGCTGTGCAGGGCGTGCGCGTCCGCGGACCGGACGGCTCCGAGTCCGAGCTGCGCGCCCGCTTCGTCGTCGACGCCAGCGGCCAGTCCGCGCTCCTCAGCCGCCGTTTCGGACTTCGCCAATGGGACGACTTCTTCCGAAACCTCGCCGTCTACGCCTACTACCGCAACGCGCGACGACTGCCCCCACCGGATGAGACCAACATCTTCATCGAGTCCTACCCCGGCGGCTGGCTCTGGACAATCCCTTTGCATACCGGCACGTCCAGCGTCGGCGCGGTCGTGGACGCCGCCGCCGGACGCGAACGCCTCCACGAAGAAGGCCCCGAGCGATTCCTAGCGAGCCAGATAGCCCAGGCCCCGCACACGTCCGCCATGCTGCGCGACGCCACCCTCGCCGACGGCCCGTTCGTCGCACGCGACTGGTCCTACGTCTCAAAGCGCACCGCCGGCGACGGTTTCGTGCTGGTGGGCGACGCCGCCTGCTTCGTCGACCCCCTCTTCTCCTCCGGCGTCCACCTCGCCATGATGTCCGGCGTCCTCGCCGCCGCCTACGTCACCACCGCGCTGCGAAACCCGGACATGCGCGAGGACGCGGCGCGGGTCTACCAGGAGCTGTACCGCAACGAGTACGACCACTTCCGGGAGCTGGCCAGGCTCTTCTACACCAGCAACCGCACCGAGGAGTCCTACTTCTGGGAGGCCCGCCGCCTTCTGGACGCTGGCGACGCGCTCGCGCCGCGCCAGGCGTTCGTCCGCGCGCTCGCCGGCCAGTCCCCGCGCGGCTACGAGCGCGTGGCGCTGGAGCGCGGCGACCCGCCCGCCGACGTGGTGGAGGGCGTCCGCGCCGTCGAGCGTGCCCGCGCCGAGCGCACCGCCCGCCTCGCGCCCAGCGCCGTGACCCAGGGCGCGCTGCTGGCGTCTGTGCCCCGCCTCGCGCCCGGCGCCGCCCTCGAGCGCAAGCCCGTCGTCGCCGAGGGCGAGTTCGTCTGGGGCCACGTGCTCACCACGCCCGACCGCCCCGAGGGTATGCCCTGCAGCGAGCTCGTCGGCGCCCTCGTCTCACGCATCGACGGGACCGCGAGCGTGGGGGAGATCGTGGCGGCGGTGTGCGATGCGTACCCGGAGGGCCGGCGCGCGGAGGTGGCGGGCGCGGCGCTGAACGCGCTGCGCATCCTGTACGTGGACGGCGCTGTGGCGGAGCTGCGCGGGGTGTAGGCAGCGTAGAAGTCGCGGACGGTACGCGCCAGGCTCGGGGATAAGAGGAGGCGAATCATGGTCACGATGAGCGGAGGGGAAGCCCTTGCGAAGTCGCTCGTAGGGGAAGGCGTCGAGGTCGTGTTCGGTGTCCCCGGTATACAGATATACGGCATCGTCGCCGCGCTGCGAGACGAACCCGGCATCCGTATGGTCACCACGCGGCACGAACAGGCCACGACGTACATGGCCGACGGCTATGCCCGCGCATCAGGGAAGCCGGGAGTGGCGCTGGTGGTTCCCGGCGCGGGTCTTTACAACGCGGCGCCCGGACTGACAAACGCATACTCCCGCTCCACGCCGGTGCTACTGATTGCGGGCCAGGTGCCGCGTGGGGCAATCGGCAAAAACCTCGGAGCCGTTCACGAAATCGCCGACCAGCCCGGCGCGGTGCGCTCCGTGACCAAGTGGCAGGGGCAGGCGTCCAGGCCCCGCGAAGTGCCGGACGCCGTGTTCGAGGCGTTCAGGCAGATGCGTACCGGCCGCCCCCGTCCCGCTCTGTTGGAGATGCCGCCCGAAGCCGGCGTTGAGCGCGAGGAAGTCCGGATGCGCAATCCCGCTCGCATCTCCCGAATCGTGCCCAGCCCGGAAGACCTTCGGGAGGCCGCCCGGGCCATCGCCCTATCCAACACGCCCCTGATATACGCGGGCGGCGGCGTGGCACGCTCAGACGCCGAAGAGTCCCTCGTGAAGTTGGCGGAGGCGACCAACATCCCCGTGGTCACCTCCAGCGGAGGCAAGGGAGCCATCCCCGACAGCCATCCGCTGTCCTACGGCTCCTGCTTCAGTCCCCGGGGCGACCGGCAGGAGATGAACCAGCTCTTCGAGGTAATGCAATCCGCCGACGTGGTGATAGGGATCGGCGCGCGCTTTTCGCTGGGCAATCCGGCCGGCGAGGCGTCCCCGCTGGTGAACATCAACATAGACGACGCCGAACTCACAAGGCATCAGGCGAACACTATTCCCCTGCACGGAGACGCCAGGGCCACGATCGACGCCCTTCTGCCTTTCCTCATGGAGGCCGGGGCGGTTGACCGACCATCGCCCGCCGAGGCGGTGAGCGCCGCCCGCAACCTGATAGCCTATTACGACATACGGCTCAGGGAGCCTCAGTATCCGGTCATCGAGGCGATGCGTAAGGGAATCCCACAGGACGCCTTCACGGTCTGGGACATCACACAATTCGGCTACTACGCCCGCACCCACTGGCGGGTCGACCACCCGAAGACCTACATAGACTCCGGCTACTCGTTCAACCTCGGCTACGCCTTTCCGACCGCCCTGGGAGCCAAAATCGCCAGGCCCGACCGGCCCGTGGTCTGCATAACCGGAGACGGCGGGTTCATGTTCAACTCGTCCGAATTGTCCACGGCCATCCAGTACGGCATCAACACGGTAACCGTCGTGTTCAGAAACGATTCCTACGGCAACGTCGCCCGCGACCTCGACGAGGCGTTTGGCGGCGCCTACGGGACCGACCTGCACAACCCGGACTTCGTCAGGTTCGCCGAGTCGTTCGGCGCGGTCGGCATGAGGGCAGACGACCCGCGGGAGTTGGAGACGCTGATTCCGCAGGCGCTGGAGATGCAGGCGCCGGTGGTCATCGACGTGCCATTCGGAGAGATGCCCATACCGCGCGCGCCTCAGTTCGCGCCCTTCTACAGGCTCCCCTGGACGCAGCCCCAGGAGGGCCTCATCACATCCTGAAACAATCCTCCGAGCCACACCGCGCGCAAGTGGCTGCCGCCCTCAACACCCCACGCATCCCCTACATCAACGGCGCCGTGGCGGAGCTGCGCGGGCTGTAGGGCGACGGTCGTAGTGTGGATACTACCGACTACGCCGACTCGCGGTTCTCTTGTGGTAGCCGCTTGTAAACCATTCCCGGATTTCCTGCATTTCCTCAAGCTGACGCTGGGTTGTCTCGCTAAGTTGGAGTTCGTCATCATGCTGTTGCAGCATCTGTCGCTGGTTCTCGTCGCTTTGTCTTGGCGCTTTGATCAGCGGTTCTATCACCCAGGGATCAATGTGCGAGAGCGGACTCACTCCTTTACGTTCAAGTTTTTCGGGTGCCGGAAACCCCGTTCTCACGTCTACGCCAAAATGCTGAAGTCGGTCGCCGAACTTGTCGATAATGTACTGTTTGATCGGGATGGCAGTGAAGTGATCTAATGGGTAGTAGTTCTCCTTTAACTCGTCGGCAAGGCCTGTTCCAAAGACGTACAGCATCGCTGCGGTATCTTCGTTTATTGACACCACTTCGCTTCCTCCGAGGTCGGCGTACAGTATCAATCTTGTCCGCTTGTGGATAGAATAGCTGAACAACCAAGGCTTCTTTGGGTTGGCTTGCACGAATCCCAACTCGGAGAGAATGATTGCATTAGCGAACACAACGCGCTGTGTCCTTGGGTACATAGGGGTTTGGTAATTGCCTATGTACCATGGACGCAATGGAGTAGCGGCACCAGCGTTGCGGCTCATCTCGGCTACCGCGCTGTCTACAACCCTTACGCGCTGCAAGTGTCGGCGACGCAACTCAAGGTATGGCACAGGAAATCGAGATTGGGAGGGGTCATCCGAGTAGAATGGCTCCGAAGGCTTGCTGACCCACTCTGACTCACACAGCCTTTCCAACAATTCCCCTACGTCCACCGCATCATCCTCATCGGTAACGGTCAGCTCGATGACGGCAAGGCCCCACTGCCGGGCATCTTGCGCATAGTCCTCGTCCTTACGATTTGAATAATGCACTTCAACGGCAAGTTGTTGCATCTGTTCGTTACGCCAAAGCACATCAACCCAGCGTTCACCAATCCTGTGCTCAGTAGAACCATCCGCCACTTGGATAGTGGGCAACACATCACATTGACCCGTGTACCAAGGTGGCAGCGTAACGACTTGGTGCTTCACACTCGCCAACAGATCTTTGGCCCGCAAATGGATTGCCGTTTCGCGGCATGTTGAGACGTCCGCTTGGCTACCTGCTCGGTGTGCATAATGCGCGCGCCTACCGTCCTACTTGCCCTCCGATGCTCTAGTTCTTCCTCACAGCCCAGGCAGCTTACATTCGCCCTGCGACCGACGCCATCCTGCTCATCGGTTGGCGAGATACGTCCGCGACTGCGGTGAAGTGCGTATGGAATACTGAGATTCGCCACCACACCGGCCCCTTGTCGACAGAGTTTGGGCGGACGCGACTTGTCGGCGCGTTATCTTGGCTAGGGAGTTACGTTGTTTACCGATGCCGTGAAAGTACTGCCGTCGGTCCCCTCCAACGTTAACACCACACTGATTTTGGCAACCCTGCCGCTCTTGCCCTTGTGTCGTCCACCAGTTATGAGTACGGACCCGCCTGGCAGAGGTATTGCCGCCAGATTGCGTATCAAGTCTAAGCGCATTGCATAAGTCTCGTTATCAGAACCAGCCATGGTGAACGCTCCTGTCTTGTGGCTTGTCGCTTCCAGTACGGGATACTATAGGGGGTGCATTTCACCAAAGCAAAAGTTTCTTTGCAACGCCCCAATTCGAAGCTGCGAAAGCCTACGCCGGTCGTACTAGACGCCCTCCGCATCCTCTACATCAACGGCGCCATCGCCGACCTCCACGGCCTCTAGCCGATAGGTTATGGTTCCCCGAACATCTTGATCGCCGCCCGCTGAGCAGCCGTCAACACGAGCGAGTCGTTGGACTGCGAGGGATATATCTCGGCATCGTCCCAGTAGCGCCGTGCAACACTGGTCGCAGTGCCGATCTTGATTCCGCGTGCCTCAAGTTGGCGAACCAGATTGCGCGAGTCAAACAGAAAGACTGACGTAATCACCCAGGGTCGTATCGAACCGCGAGAGGATGCGGCAAATGTCCTCGGACCGGCGAGCACCAGATAGTAGTCGGGCAGATGCTCCGGCGTGATGTCTAGGAGGCTCTCAAGCTTCGTGTACCACTTGATGTTCACAGACCTGCCAGCGAGTGCCCCTTCGGTGAAGTAGCCGTCAATTGCTCTGTGCGATGCGGAGTCAAGAAGCTCGATACCGAATATCTCGGCTGCAACGTACTCTCCCACGTGGCCAATCAGCCCCGGACGGCCTATGACTTCGGCTATCTCCTGCTCGACGGCATTCCGTGATCTGACGAGTTCACCGAGTCGGCTTAGATCGGGCGGTATGCTCAATAGATAGCCCGCTCCCCCTCCAACCGCGCGATCTCCTCCCCCGTCAGCCCCAGCAGCTCGCCGAAGTAGTGCCCGTTGTCCGCGCCCA
This sequence comes from Dehalococcoidia bacterium, assembly GCA_965203135.1. GTDB lineage: Bacteria > Chloroflexota > Dehalococcoidia > Lucifugimonadales > CATOSD01 > CATOSD01. Next base: position 1,169,223 of record CBDBBO010000001.1, read on the forward strand.
GCGGCGGGCACCCCGCGATGACTCGGCTCGGCGTGTCGCTCAGCCGCACCGTCGCGCCCGGGTGCTCGTGCACCTCCCCCACCGGCCTGTGGTCCACCGTCACCACGTAGTCGCGGGCGCGCAGGTTCACGTCGTGGTACAGGTCCTCCCCGCTCGCCACGATGCCCGCCGGCACGCCCTCCCGCTGCAGCAGCCGCATCACCTGCCGCGCCGTCATATCGGAAGTCCACTCGCCGAGCTTCGCGTTCAGTTCGTCCAGGTTCGCCAGCCGGCCCTCCAGCGTGTCGAACTTCGCGTCCGACGCCCACTCCGGCTCCTCCATCGCGGCGCGCAGCCGCAGCCACTGCTCGTCCGTGTAGCACGCGATCGCGCACCAGGCGTCGAACCCCAGGCACTCGAACACGTCGTGCGGCGCGGCGTTCGCGTCCCAGTTGCCCCTCGCCTCCGGGACGTGGCCGTTGAAGAAGTAGTCCAGGAACGCCTCGCCCATCGTCGCCACCAGCGCCTCGAGCTGCGCAAGCTCGATCATCTGGCCGCGCCCGGTGCGGTCGCGCAGCTCCAGCGCCGCCAGCGCCGCGAACGCGCCCGTCGCCGCGCCGTAGAAGTCCGGCAGCGGCACCTTGGGCCGGGTGATGCCCGGGGACTCCGGCTGCGCCCAGATGCCCATCGCGCCCGTGTACGCCAGCAGACTCTGCCCGAACGCAAGCTCGGACGCGCGCGGGCCGTCGATGCCCATGCCCGGCATGCTGATGTAGATGATGTCCGGGTTCAGCTCGCGCTGCCGCTCGTAGCCGATTCCCCAGCCGTCCAGCACGCCGGGGCGGAAGTTCTCCACCACCACGTCGCACAGGCCGATGAGCCGCTCGCACAGCTCGACGGCCTCCGGCGAGCGCATGTTAAGCGTGACCGAGCGCTTGCTGCGGTTGATCTCCACGAAGCTGAACGACGCAAACGGCCCCCGCGCCTGCTGCCTGTCGGGCAGCATGTTGGACTCCACCTTGATGACCTCCGCGCCCAGCTCGGCGAGGTAGCGCGTCATGTAAGGCCCGGCCCACACCCGGCTGAAGTCGAGCACCCGGATGTTTTTCAGGGGCAACGGACGTTCGTCGTCCGCGGGGGGCGTGCCGCGAGCCTGCGCGGCCCCTGCACCTCCGACCTCAGCCCCTGCCATTCCAGCCCCTTCCCCTGTCATTCCGAGCGTAGCCGAGGAATCCGGCTGAGATTCTTCGACAAACTCAGAATGACAAGTTTGGCCGCCCAGCGGCTCGTCCGCCGTCCACTCCGAGACAACCTCGTCCGTGTGCTGTCCCAGCAGCGGCGGCGGACGGTACAGCCGCCAGGGACTCGCCCCCATGCGGAACGCCCCCGTCGGCGTCGGGTACTTCCCCACCACCGGATGCTCCACGTCCACCAGGAACTCGCGATACGCCAGGTGGTCGTCCTGCATCAGGTCGTGGATCGTCATCAGCGGCGCGGTGGGAATGTGCCGCCGCTGCGCCTCCTCCGAGAACCCCATCTTGGTGAAGCCGCGGCTGAACTCCGAGATGATGTCGTTCAGCACGTCGCCGTTCTGCCGCCGGAACGCCGCGTCCTTCCACAGGTCGTCCTCCAGCACCGGGTTGTCCAGCCACTCGAACAGCGCGTCCACGTGGCGCGGGAAGGTCGGCTGCATGTATATGAAGCCGTCGCTGGTCGGGTAGGTGTTGGTGGGCGCGATAGTGGGACTGCCCCCCGGCCTGCGGTTGATCTGCCCATCCGAGGCGTAGCGACCGAAGTAGGCCAGGATGTTGGCGAGCACCTCCTGGACGCACACCTCGACGTGCTGGCCGCGTCCCGAGTCGGTGCGGTGCCGGATGGCCGCCAGCGCCGCGAACGCCGCGTGCTGCGCCGAAAGCTGCAAGCCGGGCGAGAACGGGGCCATCGCGGGCCGCTCGTCCGGGTCGCCGAAGCCGTACATCAGCCCGCCCACCGCCTGCGCAATCAACTCGCCGGACAGGAAGCCTCTGTACGGGCCGCTCATCCCGAACGGCGTAATCGTCACGTACACCAGGCCGGGGTTTGCGCGACTCAGCTCGTCGTAGCCAAGGCCGAGGTCGTCCAGCGCGAACGCCGAGCCGTCGTCCACCAGGATGTCCGCCGCCCGCGCCAGCGCCGCGAAGCGTCGCCTGTCCGTCTCGTCGCGCAGGTCGAGCGCGACGCTGCGCTTGTTGACGTTGAGGGGCAGGAACGGGATGCTGCGCTCCGGCCCCGGCTCGTTCTTCGCGAAAGGACGCAGGTGTCGCGCGGCGTCGCCCTTGGGCGGCTCCACCTTCACCACGTCCGCGCCCAGGTCGGCCATCAGCCGCCCGCAGTACTGCGCGCCCGGCCCGGTCAGGTCGAGCACGCGCAGGTGCGAAAGCGCTGCCGTCATTTCGCGCCGCCCTTCACACACGCATGGCTAGTCGAACCGCGACCGCCGCGCCTCCATCCCGCTGTGGATGTCCAGCAGCACCGTCCGCCCCTCGGCGTTCAGCCGCTTGGCCTCCTCGAGCGCGCTCGCGACCTCGCCCGGCTCCGACACCACGATCCCCACTGCGCCCATGCCCTCCGCTATCTTCGCGTAGTCGCCGCCCATGTGCGTGACGCCGTACAGCTCGCGCGCCGTCGGGTAGCCGCCCGGATACGTCGCCATGCCCCCATTGTTGAGCACGATCGTGGTGATGGGCGCGCCCGCGCGCACCGACGTCTCCACGTCCAGGCCGGACATGCCGAACGCGCCGTCGCCCATGAAGTTGAGGCAGAACTTGTCCGGCTTTGCCAGCTTCGCGCCGATCATCAGCGGTATGCCGTAGCCCAGGTGCGTGGTCTTGCCCCAGCCGATGTAGCTGTTCGGCGTGGTCGCGGTGTAGAAGGGCATGATCGTGTCGCGGGGAGCGCCCGCGTCGTGGGTCACGATGCTGTTGTCGTGGTCAAGCACGCGCTCAAGCTCGCCGATCACGCGGTAGACGTTGATGGGCGTGTCGTCGGAGTCCAGAAGGTCCTTCCACTCCGAGAGCCACTTCCCCTTGACCTCGGCGATCTCGTCCGCCACGCCCGTCTGGCCGCGGCGGCCGTTCTCGCCCGCCTGCGCCTTCACCTCGTCTATAAGCATCTGGATGGTCAGCTTGGCGTCACCCGGCAGCCCCACATCCACCGTGAAGTCCTTGTTGAGGTCCTCGATGCTCTCCGTGTTGTGGATGATCACCTTGCCGTCCGGAATCGGCTGGCCGTAGCTGGTGCGGGTCATGCTGGAGCCGAGCGCCATCAGCACGTCCGACTCCTGGAGCCACGTCCGCGCGTGCAGGCCGGTCGCGCCGCTGCCCGAGCCGAGCGACAGCGGGTGCCGCTCGTCGAACCCGGACTTGCCCGGCATCGTGCAGTAGACCGGCACCTCGGCCAGTTCCGCAAGCTCGCGCAGTTCCGCGGTGGCGTCGGAGAACAGCACGCCCATGCCCGACCAGATGACCGGCTTCTTCGCCCCCAGCAGCAGCTTCACCGCGTCCCGCACGTCCGACTGCGCAGGCGCCTGCGGGCTGCGCTTGGGCGGCTGGTACGCCATCGCGGACTCCGGCACGTCCTGCGGGCCGACGTCGGCGGGTATCTCGACGATGACCGGACCCGGCCGGCCGTTGCGCAGCGCGTGGAAGGCGCGGCGCATGACGTTTCCGACCTGGTCGGCCTTGAACAGCACCTCGCTGTGGGTGGACACGCTCTGGTAGGTGCGCGCCGGCGAGAAGTTGGGCTGCACGGAATACTGGGCCAGGGCCGGACCGCCGGGCAGATACAGCACCGGCACGTTGTCCGCGTAGGCCTGGGCCAGGCCGCCCATCGAGTTCTCCGAACCCGGTCCGCCCTGCGTGATGATCACGCCGAAGCCCTCGCGATTGCTCATGCGGCTGTAGCCGTCCGCCGCCATCACCGCGCCGCGCTCCTGGCGGAACATGATCGTGCGTATGCCCTCGCGCGCCACCACCTCGATCAGCTCGTTGGACGGGAAGCAGGCGATCCACTCCACGCCCTCCATCTTCAGGATGCGCGCCACCGCTTCGAGAACGTTCATCTGGGTATCCTCCACACGTTTCTGGCAATTGGAAATGCGTAAAGTAGCATACGCCCAAACGCAAGCGCGGGCAAGCGGGGGGCGCGGCGCGCGGAGGCTCAGGCCTCTTCGTTCTCCACTCTCCGGCCGGGAGCGCGGGTCAGGACGGGAGAATTCGAGCGGCGATTGGGCCTCTTGTGCGGGCTTCACGAAAAATCTGCACTATTCTGCTACATGCTGCCCAATCCGTAGCTGGGCGGCCCGATGCTTTTGTCACTTTCTGTGAGCCAAGTTGTTAAGGATCGTCACGCGCATTGCGCGGAATGTGGCAGAACGGGACCCGTTCGGCAAGCTCAGGGCAGGCTCCGCCCCTACTCAGCAATTGGCGGCCGCAGTGCCTATGCTGTAGAAAATAGCACGCGCGTGCTATAGAATCAAGAGGGTTGGCGAAGCTGCGAGATAGGGGCGAATTCGTGGGGAGAAATGGCGCACGAACGGGAACTGGTGGGACGTGGGTGAGAATGGGTAAGACACGATTGGGAACGGGTGGCGCGGGAGAGTGACGCTTTTTTCGGGGTGCGGGGGCGCGAATGGGTTGGAGTTGGGGGAGAGGGGACAAGCGGAAGGGGAGTCGTTGCCCTCACCCGCCGGCAGGTTGCCGCGACGGAGAATGAAAAGGCCCTGGGGCGTGGAGCCTGTGTCAGATTGCTAGGCAGCTTTGCGGCGGATACCCAGCCTCCTTCCAAGAGGCCGGGGACGGCGGAGCAAATCTCTTAGTGGCATGGCGAAAAGTTCTGTGTAGCGTATAGTTCGCCCGACTCTTTGACTACGCCGACACCGATTCGTCGCGAGTCGCGATCCAAAATGATCTCCCTGTGACCGGGACTGTCCATCCAGCCCTGCACTATCTCTCGGGCAATCTGCTCAGCGCTTCCGTATGGCCGTTCAATGTAGAAGATGTTCTCGCTGAGGCCGTAAAAGTAGCGTCCGCCGCCCATGTGCGCCTCGCAGTCATAGCCTGCAGCCAGCGCTCTGTCGGTTGGGTCTTTTCCGTAGAGGTCATGCTCGAACACGCCCTCGCGCATCATGTTCTCGCTGTGCTTTCGAGCTATGCTCGAGATCTCGGCATCGTGCTTCAGTTGCCTCAGCGAGAACCGTTCCCTTTCTTCGTTTGTAAAAGCTATCACACGCTCCTCGAGGGTGGCGATGAATCGTTGATGGTCCTGCCGGGCCTCTTCTGCCCGTTCAGTCTGCCACTCCCCAGATTGCACACGGCGCTTTGATATTTCATTTTCGATAGGCGACCGAATGCTCGAGTCCACCGTGGCCTTGAGATCCCAAAGCGGACCCTCGCCGTAGGCGTCGACGGGCCACCATACGAAGAGGGCGAAGAGAACAAGCAGGGCTGTCACCAAGGTGAGGGGCCTTTTGCGGGAACGGCGCTTCAACTGCCTCCGACGGCGGTTGGGCATTGGTCTACGTGGGCGGGGTTCCGGTTCAGTGAACGAGGATTCGAACCTGGCCTTGGTGCAGGCTGCGCAGGTGCAATATGCGGGATGATTGGAATGCCAAGAGGTGCGTGACGGCATTGGGTCCTACTTCATACTTCCTACGATCCCCGACGAGGGTATCCGCGCGTGACATGCCTCAAAGCGGGCGGCGGGCCGAAATCGGCGCAGTTGAGGTGTTGTGCCCTGCAGCCGCCACTGTCCGAACCGCTTTGCATCTTGCCACATTCAAAGGCTGCTTTCAACGATTAAATGGCAAGTGAAAACTGTTGTCGAGGTGGATCCATGAGGTGCCTTCGCCGAACTCGCCGATGGTCTGGACCCGATGGTGGCTCCACATGTCGTCAATCAATGCAAAGGGACAGCTAGGAGCAGTTGGGTAAACCAAGCTCGGTTAAGTCGTGGTGTTGTGCGTGTTGCAACTCCGCAGGTATGCATCCGGCGAACTGGTTACCAGTGAGATAAAGGGCTGTCAGGTTGCTTAGGTTAACCAACTCCGGCGGTATCTCCCCGCTCAACTGGTTACCACTAAGGTATAGTGCTTTCAGGTTTGTTAGGTTGCCCAACTCCGGCGGTATCTCCCCGCTCAACTGGTTTTCCCGAAGGTTCAAATCTGTCAGGTTGCTCAGGTTGCCCAACTCTGGTGGTACATTCCCGCTCAACTGGTTATTGTAGAGGCCCAGCAATATCAGGTTGCTCAGGTTGCCCAACTCCAGCGGTATCGTCCCGACCAACTGGTTGACGCCGAGGCTCAACCCTGTCAGGTTGCTCAGGTTGCCCAACTCTGGTGGTATCTCTCCACTCAACTGGTTATTGATGAGACTCAATCCTATCAGGTTACTCAGGTTGCCCAACTCCGGCGGTATCGTCCCGGTCAACTGGTTGCCGTCGAGGAGAAGCGTTTGCAGGTTGGTCAGGCCGCCCAACTCCGGCGGTATCTGTCCGCTTAGCTGGTTGTCCCAAAGCCACAGTTGAGCCGCGTTGGCCAGGTTGCCGAGCTCGAAAGGTATCTCCCCGCTCAGCTGGTTACCACCAAGGTACAGCAATTGCAGGTTGGCTAGGTTGCCCAACTCCGGCGGTATCTCCCCACTCAAATGGTTATCGATGAGGTTTATTTGGGTGACGCGGCCATTGACGTCAACGACGACACCATGCCACTGACCTAGTGGGGCACCGCTCAACCAGTTGGTGTTGTTAGTCCAGTTTGGACCGCCTGTGGCCTCGTAGAATGCGACCAGCACCGCCCTGTCCGAAGAGTGTTGCTCAGGTGCGGGCGTTGGCGTACTAGGTGCAGGCATCGGCGTACTAGGTGCGGGCGTTGGCGTACTAGGTGCGGGCGTCGGGGTACGTGTGATTTCAGCACAGTACGAGACCGACACTCTAACTACGGTCTCAAGCCATTCTTGGAGTGCTTTGTCAGGAGGTGTGCAGAGGCCGGTGTCCTGAATCCATAACTCCTGCAATGCTCTCAGACTTCCCAGCTGCGGCGGTATCTCCCCGCTCAACTGGTTACGATTAAGGTATAGCGTTATCAGGTTTGTTAGGTTGCCCAACTCCGGCGGTATCGCCCCGGTCAACTCGTTATCGATTAGGCTCAGTCGTTCCAGGTTGGCAAGGTTGCCCAACTCCGGCGGTATCTCCCCGCTCAACTGGTTACCATTAAGATATAGCGTTATCAGGTTTGTCAGGTTGCCCAACTCCGGTGGTATCGCCCCGCTTAATTGATTCATGCCGAGGTCAAGCGACTGCAGGTTTGTCAGACTGCCTAACTCCGTCGGTATCTCGCCCTCCAAGCCGTGGCCAGAGAGGTCCAACCCCACCACGCGGCCATCGCCATCAGTGGCGACACCAGACCAATCACTGATTGGTCTGGCGCTCATCCAGTCTGTTGCTTTGGTCCATCCATCGCCACCCATCGCATGGTAGACATCAACCAGTACGTCTCTGTCTGTTCCTTCCTGAGCAGTGCCTGATCCACAGAAGGGTAGTCGCCCCAGATCGGATTCTGACAACTGCTGTTGCAGACTGCCTGGCACGCATCCACTAAACTGGTTTCCCCAGATGTACAACTCTTTCAAACCGGCCAGGCCGCCTAGTTCAGAAGGGAGCTCACCGCTCAATTGATTCCGGCTGAGGTTAAGCGATTGCAGGTTCGTGAGGTTCCCTATCTCCGGTGGAATCTCTCCACTAAGCTGTTGGCCTGAGAGATCCAGCGACGCTACACTCCCATCACGGTATGTAGACACCCCATGCCATTCGCCAATAGGCGTGCGAGTTAACCAGTTTTCGTCGTTCTGCCAATTCGGGCCGTTTGTGGCGTTGTACAGTGCCACCAAGGCTTCTGCATCGCTTACCTTGCTGGAAGGGCACGTTTGGACGTCATATATTTCTCTACGCACGAGCGTATCGTGCATTAGATCGGAAATGCAACCATCTAGTTCATAGACAACGTTCTTACTCCGGCCCTCAATACGCCTCTTTACGTAATGCCGACCGGGCAAGGATAACTCTTTCAATTTAGTGAGTTTATCTAACTCCGGGGGTATCTCACCATTCAAATGATTGCGACCAAGAAGCAGTGTGCTCAGATTTACGAGGTTGCCTAACTCGGGGGGTATCTCACCCGTCAACTCGTTGTTGGTAAGATCCAGAACTTTGAGTTGGACTAAATTGCCCAACTCAGGCGGGATCGCACCGGCCAACGAGTTGTGTCCGAGGTTCAGCGTTCTCAGGTAAATAAGGTTGCCTAATTCAGGTGGAAGCTCATGCTTCAACCGACGGCGACTGAGGTCTAATCCGACAATACGGCCGTTAGCGTCAACGGTGACACCCACCCATTCACTGATTGGTCTGAAGCCCAGCCAATCTTCACTGTTTGACCAGTCTTCCCCACCCGTGGAATTGAAGAGAGCAATCAACGCTTCTTTGTCCGTCTCAGGCGAAGTGTCTGTAGGCGTGCGAACTGGCTCGCTCGTAGGTCGGACCTCACCAAAGTCAGACCTTGTCTGAGTTGGTACAACTCTAGCCGGGGTTCCGGTTGAGTCAAGGGCGGCCTGCCCCGGCGTGGGTCCCGCCCCAGCCCCATCGGAGTCAGGCGTTATCATCGGCGAGTCGGAAGCGCACGCGGTAAGAAGGGTCACAAGAATCAAAGACAGTCCGATGACCAGTGTCGATTGCTGCAAACTGGTACCGATTTTCGAGGTGTTGGGCATTGTGGTTCCCAATTCCAAAGTGTGATGCAAGGGGACCGCCGATTCGAATGCAACCGTGCATGACAACGGGATCAATAAATGGGTCTATCTCTCCGACCTAGATGACTGACTCGGCTTTTATCAGGTGGAGCTAAGCGTCGGGCAAGTACTTGAAGAGCTCCTCCGCATCATCAGAGAATTCGCACATCGTCAGTTTGACTTGTACTTCGGTTCTACAGAGAGCCTCCGTTGTCATTGGGTTCTGACTTTCCCTGTGGAGTGAAGTTTTCGATGGCTGTGGTCAGTCGCTCAAGGAGAGCGTTCTGTTCTCTGAGGAGAGACAGGATTTCAGCATCCCTCTTGTCCTTGGCTCTATTACTGAAATGCCCGTAAACTAAATTTGCTGTCACCCACAACACAGGCACAGAAATCCCCATAGCGATGAATTGCTGACTAACCACAAACTCGTCACCCTGAACCACTGACAACACCGTGTAGATTAAGATCGCCAGTGCCGACCAGCATGCCGCAACAATTACCAGAACATCCTTAGCAACATCAAAAACAACCTTCCACCACATCCGTTTCATCCTTTCTTTGGTCATCTTTGGATTAGGGCCTGTTCACACCAGCGCAACTCACCGAATGACCTGTGACGCGCCCCGGTCTATACATCCCCGTCGAGAGGGAAGGGACTTCGCGGCGCGGCGGGCGTGTAGTCACCCCTATCCTAACCCATTCGGCAGGCTCAGGGCAGTCCCTTCCCTTTGACGGGGGAAGGGACTTTCGCCCCACCCCCCTACGTCCCGAAAAACTCCCGCACTATCCGCACCGTCTCCCCCATGTTCTCGCTGTGCAGACCGTGCCCGGCCCCCGGCACCTCCCCGAACGTGCCGTTGCCGTTCGGTATCGCCGCCTCCATCTCCCGCGCCTGCGCCGCGTCCAGCACCGTGCTCGACTCCCCCCGAAGCACCAGCGTCTTGCACGAAATCTTGGTCACGCAGTCCTTGAGGAACGGCCCCTCCTTGAGCGCCGTCCGACCCATCAGCCACGATATCTCCGGGTCCGTCTTCGAAACCAGGATGCCGTCCCAGTTGGTCCGGTGCGTGTGCCGGATCGTGTCGTTGATGCGGTCGTCCGACCAGTCCGGGTTCTGCTCCTTGTACCAGGCGTAGGCCATCTCCGGATTGAAGAAGCCCCTCGGCTTGGGCGCCGCGCTGCTCTGCAGCCGACGCGCCGCCGTGTCCCGCCCGCTCGGCGACGGGTCCGGCACCGGGCCGTAGTCCCCAAGCACCAGGTGGTCCACCAGGTGGCCGTAGTACGCGCCCAGCGGCATGCCGATGCGCGACCCCTGCGAGTGGCCGTAGTAGTCGAACGGGTACAGCCCCAGCTTCTGCGCCAGCAGCCCCACGTCCGACGCGAACGCCTGCGTCGAGTATCCGCCCCGGCTCCAGTCGCTGTCGCCGCAGCCCCGCGCGTCCAGCGCGATGACATGCCACTTGTCGGTCATGTGCGGCGCGAACTCGTCGAACATGTGCGCGTGGCCGCCGATGCCGTGCATCAGTATCAGCGGCTTCTTGGTCATATCGCCGCCCCAGTCCAGGTAATGCAGGTTGAGGCCGTTGACCTCCACCCACTTGTCTTCCGGATAAACGTCTGCCATGTGCCCTTGCTCCTCTCTGCGATGTGCGGCGATTGTATCAGGTTCCGATAGTCCCCTCTCCCTTGAGGGAGAGGGTTAGGGTGAGGGTGGGGGCGCCTCCTCCCGCCACCGCGCAGCCCGCGCAGCCGCGAACAGGTACGTCGTCACGTAGCTGCGGTGCGGCGACCACCGCTCGGAGTACGCCAGCGCGTCCCCCGCCGCCATCGGCGTACCGCCCCCGACCAGCCCGCCCATCGTGCGCTGCAGCGCCAGGTCCCCCGACGGGAACCCGTCCGGCTCGCCCAGCGCGCCTATCAGCAGCCAGTGCGCCGTCCACGGCCCCACGCCGCGTATCGCCGTCAGCCGTTCCACCACGTCGGCCGCGGGCAGGCCGCGCAGACCCTCCAGGTCCAGCTCGCCCGACGCCACGCTCTTCGCCACCCCCAGCACGTACTCCGCCTTCCGCTGGCTCAGCTTGAGCGCCCGCAGGTCCTCTACGCTCGCCGATGCCACCGACTCCGGTCGGGGAAACGCCCAGTAGTCTTCGCCGTCGAACTCCGCCCGCCGACCGAACGTCTCGATGATGAGGCCGCGCAGCACCCGCGCCACCTGCGCGCTGATCTGCTGCCCGATGATCGACAGCGTGAGCGCCTCGAACACCGACGCCGCCTGCGGCACGTGCAGCCCGTACAGCGCCTCCACCAGGGGCGCCAGCGCGTCGTCGGCCCGCGCCATCTCGTAGAAGGGACGCACGTCGTCCTCCGTGCCCAGCAGCAGCGCGAGCTGCGCGCGCGCCGCATCGACGGACGCCGCGTCCAGGCCCTCGCCGCGCAGCGTGACCTCCACCCGCGGCGCGTCCGGCTCGCCCGCAGACCGCGCCTCGGCCAGCGCCGGCCGTCCGTCCAGGTCCAGCAGCCGGCGGAACACCCCATCCTCGAACGACTCCGCGGCATATCGGCGCTGAAAGTGCGTCACGTACGCCGCCGTCAACTCGAAGTCGAACGGCGGCCTCGGCTCCATGTCGAACTCGTTCTTTGGCATACTCGATAACCCCCGGCAGTAGCATACGCCACCCAGCGCCATACTGAAAACCTGCCATGCCAGTCCCTTCCCCCTCGCAGGGGGAAGGTTAGGATGGGGGTGCAGGGTGAGGGTGAAGGCCCATTGTCCAGACACCCCTTCGTTGACACGCGCCACCCCCTTTGCGTAGTATCAACCCACGTATCCCCCTTGGAGCACACGCTTGTTCGCCGTCCGGTTCATTCTCTTTTGCAGGGACACAATAAACGACTTCCTGGACAAGAACTGCCCGTTCGTGGCCGGGGCCATCGCGTTCTACACCCTGTTCTCCATATTCCCGCTCACCCTCGCCATCGTGTCCATAGTGGGCTACCTCATCAGCCCGGACCCGGTCGAGCACAGGCTCGCCCACGACATCGCCGCCGTGCTGCCCGTCTCCCAGGAGTTCATCGGCGACACGCTCCAGGGCGTCGCCAGGGCGCGCGCCATCACCGGCATAATCAGCGTCATCGGACTGCTCGCCGCGTCCACCGCCGTGTTCGGAGCCATACGCAAGGGCATCAACGCCGCCTGGGGCATAACCAGGGCGCGCCCGTTCATCGAGGAGCGTCTCATCGACCTCGCCCTGGTGCTGTTCAGCGGCCTGGTCGTCATATTCGTGCTGTTCGTGGCGCCCTTCCTCTCGGCCTACATCAGCGACATCGCGATCTACCTCGCGCCGGGCGCCTGGTACGCCCACGACCTTCTGGGGCTCGTCGGACAGCTCATCACGCCGCTGCTGTACTTCCTCACGTTCCTCGTGCTCTACCGCTACCTGCCCAACACCGACGTCCGCTTCGCCGACGTCTGGTACGGCGCTCTCGCCGCGTCCGTCGCCTTCAGCATCGCCAACTTCATCTTCGTCTGGTACGTCTCCAACTACCCCGTCTACAACATCGTCTACGGCTCCGTCGGCGCCATCATGGCTCTGTTGACCTGGGTGTACGTATCGGCTATCATTTTGCTAATGGGCGCCCTGGTTACGTCCCGATATACGACCTACGTTCAGAAGTCGTCGGGAGTGCAGGGCGTTAGGCTTTTGTGGGCGGGGCTGTTGCGTGTTCGACTCAGGGTTATGGCGGCGCCGGACACCGGTTAGAAGTGTAGCGCGCCTGGCGTTTGCCGCGTGCGTGCTGGTGTTTGCCGCCGCCTGCTCCCAGCAGTCCGAGCCTGTCCCCGACGAGGACCTCGTGCCCGTCCCCACCGCCACCGCGGCGCCTCTGCCCGCCGCTCCCGCCGCCGTCACGCTCCCGCCTCCCGCCGCGCTCACCACCCTCCCCTCCATCTCCAACCTCGTCGAGCGGGTCAACCCCTCCGTCGCGTCCATCTCCGTGGAGTCCGTGACCCGCGGCGTCTTCTTCGACTTCAACGACGAGGGCGCCGGCTCCGGCGTCGTGATCCGAGACGACGGCTACATCGTGACCAACTACCACGTCGTGCAGAACGCCGACGAGATCGCCGTTTCGCTGCCCAGCGGCGCGAACTACACCGCCAAAGTGGTGGGACAGGACCTGATTACCGACCTCGCCGTCATCAAGGTGGACACCGACGACCCCCTGCCCACCGCCGAGCTCGTCAGCTCCGACACCGTGAACGTGGGCGACTGGGTGGTCGCGGTGGGCAACTCGCTCGCGCTCAAGGGCGGCCCCACCGTCACGCTCGGCATCATCAGCGCCAAGGGTCGCACCATCGACACCCAGCACGGCGTGCTCTACGACATGATCCAGACCGACGCCGCCATCAACGACGGCAACAGCGGCGGCCCGGTCGTCAACATGAACGGCGAGGTCATCGGCATCAGCACCGCCATCTACCGCCAGGCCCAGGGCATCGGATTCGCCGTAAGCTCCGCCGTGGCCGCGCCCATCATCGACAGCCTCATCGAGCACGGCCGCGTCGTCCGCCCGTTGATAGGGCTGAGCGGCACCGACGTCACCCCTGCCAACGCCAACCGCCTCGGCCTCCCCGTGGACGAGGGCATCATCGTCACCCGCATGGCCCGCGACGGCCCCGCCGCCAGGGCGGGCTTGCAGGTGGGCGACGTGGTGATCAAGATGGACGGCATCCCCACGCCGGACATGGCCAAGTTCCTCACCCGCCTCTGGACCTACGACGTGGACGACGTGGTGGAGTTGGAGTACTTCAGCGACGGCATCTTCGCCATCGCCGAAGTCCACCTGGCCGAGCGCCCCCCCGACATCCCGTAGGGCCTATCCGATGAGTCCCCTCTTGCGCCGATGCCTCTCGCTGGATCTCGAAGTCGGCGTGCAGGACCGGCGAATCCGGGCATTCGCCGGCGTGCGTCCGGACACGGACGTGAGCGTGATTTTCAGGGGCGGCGGTAACGGCCTGGACTCGGCGCTGGCGAGGCTGGACTCCTTTGCCGAAGACGCCGAATTCCTGCTCGGCCACAACCTCATCGCGTTCGACCTGCCCCACCTGCGAACGGCGAGTCCCAACCTGCGGCTGTTGCGTCTGCCGGCGGTGGATACGCTCATGCTCAATCCACTCGCCTACCCTCGCAACCCGTACCACCACCTGGTCAAGCACTACCAGGACGGCCAGCTTGTCCGCGGGCGGATCAACGACCCTGAACTGGATGCCAGGCTTACGCTGGAAGTGTTCGCCAACCAGCAGAAGAAACTGCGCGACACTAGGCCGGGCCTTTTGACCGCCTGGCACTGGCTGACCGGTGGGGACGGCAACCCCGGATTCGACAGGGTGTTTTCGGCGATTCGGCGCTCACCAACGCCGACGGACGCCGAGGCGCACCGGACGATTCGAGGGCAGCTTGATGACATCGCCTGCAGCACCCACACCCGCGAGATTATGGCAGACGCCGACAGCTTAGGATGGCCGCTGGCCTACGCGCTGGCGTGGCTGTCGGTGGCCGGGGGCAACTCGGTGATGCCGCCGTGGGTGCGCTACCAGTTCCCGGAGGCGGGACGACTGGTGCGCCGGCTACGAGACACCGCTTGCACGGAAAGCGACTGCAGGTGGTGCAGCGAGCGACATGACGCGCACAAGGAGCTCAAGCGCTGGTTCGGATTTGACGACTTCCGCGAGGAACCGGAGCACGAGGGAGGGCCGATGCAGCAGGCCGTCGTCGAGGTGGCGATGGCGGGCGACAACGTCCTCGCAATTATGCCCACCGGCTCCGGCAAGTCGCTCTGCTACCAGGTTCCCGCGCTTTCCCGATACGACAAGACCGGTGCGCTAACCGTGGTGATTTCTCCCTTGGTCGCGCTCATGGCCGACCAGGTCAACGGATTGGAGAAACGGGGCATCGACTCGTGCGTGACCATCAACGGACTTCTGTCCATGCCGGAGCGCAAGGACGCCCTCGACCGAGTGCGTTTGGGCGACGCTGGAATCCTCATCATCTCGCCCGAGCAGTTGCGCAACATATCCGTGCGCCGCGTCTTGGGGCAGCGCGAGATTGGGGCGTGGGTGCTGGACGAGGCCCACTGTCTGTCCAGGTGGGGGCACGACTTCCGGCCCGACTACCGCTACGTTGGGCGCTTCATACGCGAGAGGGCCGGAGAGGACGCAACTCCGCCTATAATCTGCCTTACGGCGACCTCAAGGCCGGACGTAACGGTCGAGATAGTGGACTACTTCCGAAAGGAGCTCGGCGTCACGCTGAGGGTATTCGACGGCGGGGCGAAGCGCAGCAACCTGGAGTTCGTCGTCGTGCGTACGAGCGGCGCCGAGAAGTTCGAACACGTCCACCAGATTCTGGAGCAGCACCTGCCCGAGGACGAGCAAGGCGGCGCAATCGTCTACTGTGCGACACGAAATCAGACCGAGCAGCTTGCGGCGTTTCTGCAAGAAAAGGGCGTCGCCGCGGACCACTTCCACGCGGGGCTGACGCCTGAGACGAAGAAGAACGTGCAGGACACCTTCATAAACGGCGAGCTGCGCGCCATCGTCGCCACCAACGCCTTTGGTATGGGCATAGACAAGCCGGACGTGCGCGTGGTGGTCCACGCCGACATCCCCGGCTCGCTGGAGAACTACCTGCAGGAGGCCGGGCGCGCCGGACGGGATCAGCGGCCCGCGCACTGCGTGCTGCTTTACACACAAGACGACGTAGAGAGACAGTTCGGCATGTCGGCCCGCTCTCGCCTGAGCCGTCTCGAGATTCACGGAGTGCTGAGGGCGCTGCGGAACCTGGACCGCAGGAGGCGGATGGGTGGGGAGCTTGTGGCGACCTCCGGCGAGATACTCGGAGACGACGACGAGCACGCATTCGAGCGAGACTCGGCAACAGACGACACACGGGTGCGGACGTCGGTAGCCTGGCTGGAGGAAGCTCAACTCCTGACTCGCGAGGAGAACCGTGTGCAGGTGTTCCCATCCTCCTTGCGTGTCAACTCGGTGGAGCAGGCCAAGTCGCGCCTCCAGCGCTCTCACATCCGCGACGATTACCGCAAGAGTCTGCTGTCCATATGCGGAGCATTGTTCGCGGCGGACCCGGACCAGGGCCTATCCACCGACGAACTCATGGCAGAATCTGGACTGTCCTCGGAGGGTGTGCGTGGCGCGCTCCACGACCTGGAGCGACTGGGCATAGCCAGCAACGACACCGTGCTTACGGCTTTCGTGCACACGGGAGTCCAGCGTTCCTCCCGGAGTCGCTTCGAACAGGCTGCAGGGCTGGAGCGCGCCCTTATCGACCTCCTGCGCCAGACCTACCCGGACATGGCTCAGGGCGAGGCTTCCCCGTTGCATCTCCGTCTAGTCACACCGCAGCTCAAAGACCAGGGCCATTCCTCCGCGCTGCCGGAGAGGGTTCGGCGCATCGTCCGCAGCATCGCCGCCGACGGTCGGGGAGAGGGCGGAAGTGGGGGAAGCCTGGGCGTGCGAGGGCGCGACACGGAGACGGTCCTAGTGACCCTGCAACGCGAGTGGAAGGATCTGGAGGGACTCGCGGAGCGGCGCCGTGCGGCCGCCTCCGTCCTCCTGAACCATCTGCTCTCCGCCCTGCCACGGGGAAGGCGTGGCACGGACCTGCTGGCCGAAACCACTATGGGCAAGCTGACGACCGCGCTGAAGTCCGACATGACGCTTGCCAGCCAGATAAGGGAGGACGCCATACCAAAGCTCCTGGACCGGGCCCTGTTGTGGCTGCACGAGCAGGAGGTCATACGGCTGAACAGGGGCCTGACGGTGTTTCGTCCGGCGATGACGATTCGACTAGAGGGCGACCGGCGCGGATTCGCCCAATCCGACTTCAGTCCCCTCAAGGTTCATTACGACGAACAGGTCGTCCAGATTCACGTGATGGTCGAGTACGTTCAACGGGGTCTTGAAGTGATGGCTGATGCGGTCCGGTTGGCGATAGATTACTTCAGGCTTGGCAGGGAGGAATTTCTGAAGCGCTGGTTGCCGGAGCGAGAGAGAGAAATCTCGCGCCAGACCACGCCGGAATCGTGGCAGTCCATCGTCGAAAGCCTCAATAATCCTGTGCAACGGCGAATCGTGGCTGACGATCGGGAGCAGACGAACGTGCTGGTGTTGGCCGGGCCCGGCTCGGGCAAGACGCGGGTGCTGGTGCACCGGATCGCCTACCTGGTACGTGTGCGGCGCGAGAACCCTCGCGGCATTCTCGCCCTCGCCTACAACCGGCACGCCGCCGTAGAAGTTCGCCGCCGGCTTGCGGAACTTATCGGCGACGACGCGCGCGGGGTCATGGTGCTCACCTGTCACGCGCTCGCCATGCGTCTGGTAGGCACGAGTTTCACGGGGCGCGCCAATCGGCTGGACGACATCGACTTCAAAGCGGTGTTGCGCCAGGCCGTTGACCTGCTGCGCGGAAAGGGTCTGCCGCCCGACGAGGCGGACGAGCAGCGAACGCGGCTGCTCGCGGGCTTTCGCTGGATACTCGTCGACGAGTACCAGGACATAGGGCAGGATGAGTACGACCTGATCTCCGCACTGGCGGGAAGAACCCTGCCGGAAGAGGATGACAAACTGACTCTCTTCGCTGTTGGCGACGACGACCAGAATATCTACGCATTCAACGGCGCGTCGGTTGAATACATTCGTCGGTTCAAAAACGACTACGGCCCTCGACCCGAATATCTAACCGGAAACTACCGCTCCACCGGCAACATCATAGAAGCCGCCAACGCCGTCATCGATCCAGCCCGTAAGCGGATGAAGACGGACCATCCAATCCAGGTAGACCGGGCGCGCCAGAGTGAGCCACCGGGCGGAGTGTGGGGCGCGGTCGATCCCATCACTCGCGGCCGCGTCCAGATATTGCCGGCCGGGAATACTCCCATCACCCAGGCGCAAGCGGCGGTGGCGGAGCTGCGACGGCTAGCCGATCTATCCGCCGATTGGGACTGGTCCAAGTGTGCCGTCATCGCGCGGGAGTGGGCATACCTCGAACCGGTCCGCAGCCTGTGCGAACTGGAAGGAATACCAGTGCAGATGGCGAACGAGGACTTTTCGGGCACCTGGCATCTGCGCGAAACCCAGGCGCTGGTGAAGTGGCTCCGCAACCGCGACTCACGACTGGTCAAAGCCGAGGACCTGAACAACTGGCTCGTCAAGCAGCGCACCGGCGCCTGGATCGAGTCGCTGTCCGAGGCTATTGCCGAGTATGCCGAAGAGACCGGCGGCGCGGAAACGCCTGTGGACAGCTTCATCGAATGGCTCGCTGAGTGGGCGCGCGACTTCCGCCGCCGCCAGCGCGGGCTGTTGCTGCTCACCGCCCACCGCGCCAAGGGGCTGGAGTTCGACCACGTGGTCGTGCTGGACGGCAACTGGGACCGGGTTGGCCTGGGCGAAGACCCGGACGCACCGCGCCGGCTGTACTACGTGGCCATGACACGGGCGCGGCACACTCTGACGCTGGCGCGCCTTCCAGGGCCGCACCGGATACAGGACGCCCTCAATGGCGTCCCGTCAGTCCTGCAACGGCACCCATTTGCCGAACTGCCGCCCGCTCCGCCCGAACTTTCGCGCCGCTACCGGCGACTCAGCTTACGGGACATGTTCTTGAGCTTCGCGGGATACCGGCCCGCCGAGCATCCGGTGTATCGAGCAATCGCGGCGCTCGAACCCGGAGACCCGCTGAGTATCCGCGCGGCGGGAAAGCGCTGGCAACTGCTGGACCGCAAAGGCACGGTGGTAGGAGAGTTCGCCGGCAGTTTCGAGCCTCCCGAGGGGATGCGCTGCGTGTCGGCCTCGGTGCTGGCCGTGGCCACGTGGAGCCGCGACAGGTCGGACCCGGAGTACCAAAACGGCCTCCGCTGCGACGAGTGGGAGGTGGTAGTACCTGAGCTCGTCTTCGAGCCGGCGTAAGCCTTCCACGCAGCACCACACCCTCCTCCCTCTTCGCGTCCTTTGTGCACTTCGTGGATAAAATTCACCCCCGAACCCCGAAAATTCCGCCCCAAAACCGCCCAAATCCATCCCCACCCGCGTCACGCACATGACCCGACACCGCCTCACAGTCGCGCTGCCCCGTCCCCATTTCGTCCCACCCCCAACGACCGCGCGGCAGCACGCGACCGCCTTGACACCACACTCCACGCCCTTGACGCACCCGAACGCGCGTACTACACTCTCCTCATCCGGGCCAACCGCCCCGTCCGACCGCGTAGTCGCCCGCGCAGCTTAACAATCTCATAACGAGAGCAGGTCGGTCCACACCCTTCCCCAGGCATCGGTGTGATGCTCACAAACGGGATGTCCCATTTCCACCCAAATGGAGCGCAAATCTCTTACTTTTGGGGCAAAATGGGCGCCGGCGCCGCTGACATGTCCAACGCTCCCAAGTACGAATGACACGGAATGGCCCGGAATGACACACTTTTTTCGAGATCGACCCTGTCCGACTAGTCCCTTCCCCCTAAGCCGCCAGCTCGAACGACTCGCTCGCCAGGTCCACGATGTACCGGCTGATGCTCAGCGACGACGTCGCCCCCGGCGACGGCGCGTTCAGCACGTGTATCGCGTTCGGCGTCTCCGCTATGCTGAAGTCCTGCAACAGCCCGCCGCGCCTGTCCACCGCCTGCGCCCGCACCCCCGCGCCCGGCTCGTACAAGTCCTCCGACCGCACCTCCGGCACCAGCGTCTGCAGCGACCGCACGAACTTCGACTTCACCAGCGACCGGTACTGCTCCTGGAACCCCGTCTTCCAGAACCTCAGCGACATCTTCCAGAACCCCGCGTACCCCAGGTTCCCCAGCGTGTCCCCCAGATCGAACCGCGTCTTCGCGTACCCCTCCCGCGCCAGGGCCAGCACCGCGTTCGGCCCCGCCTCCACGCTGCCCCCGATCCGCTTGGTGAAGTGCACCCCCAAAAACGGCAGACTCGGGTCCGGCACCGGGTAGATGAGACCCTTCACCAGGTGCGCCCGCTCCGGCCGGATCGAAAAGTACTCCCCCCTGAACGGGATGATCCGCACCCCGACGTCCACGCCCAGCATCCGCGCCACGCTGTCCGCGTGAAGCCCCGCGCAGTTGATCAGCCGCCTGGCCCGGATCTCCCCCCGCGGCGTCATCAGGTAGTGCGTCCCGTCCCGCGCGTCGATCCCCCGCACCGGCGTGCTCGTCAGCAGGTCCGCCCCGTTCTCCCGCATCTCGACCGAGTACGCCTGCGCCACCTTCGTGTAGTCGATGATCCCCGTGTTCGGCGAGAAGATCGCCTGCACTCCCGCCGCGTGCGGCTCGATCTCCCGCAGCCGCTCCGGCCCCACCATCTCCAGACCCTGGGCCCCGTTCTCCGTGCCCCGGCGGAACAGCTCCTCCAGCCGAGGCACCTCCTCGTCGTCGATCGCCACGATCAGCTTGCCGCACATCTCGTACTCGATGCCGCGCTCGTCGCAGAACTCCCGCAGCAGCGACCCGCCCGTCGAGCAGAAGTTGGCCTTCTGCGAGCCCGGCGCGTAGTAGATTCCCGCGTGAATCACCCCGCTGTTGTGGCCCGTCTGGTGCAGCGCCACCTCCCGCTCCTTCTCCAGCACCGCCACCCGGTAGCGCGGGAACTCCTCGCTCAGCCGCATAGCCGTCGCCAGCCCGATGATCCCGCCTCCGATCACCGCGATATCGTACTCAGTGCCATTCATATTCGCCCTCCCCGCTCAGCCTAACGCTGGATGGAGATGATTCTAGCACTTCCCAAGAGTCCCTTCCCCCTTGATGGGGGAAGGCTAGGATGGGGGTGATGGCCCATTGCCAGAGTCGCCTCATCAACTCTGAACAGTTCCCCTGTCAAGAACTATCTTGACGAACGAAGCACAATTACCTTACGCTTGCTTAGAGATTCATGGAGCGAAACCCATAACCAGCCCAGCGGAGAAAAGCAGATGGTAGCACGCGTGAAGTTCTCCAGCCAGGCGGAACCTGAGCTTCTGTCGAAGATGCGGGAGGTCGCCCGAATTGAGGGGCGCCATTTCCAGGCCGTGCTGGAAGATGCCATGCGGGAGTACCTGGACAGCAAAGCCCAGACGAGGGTGCGGCCGGAGGTGATGGCGCACTACAGGGCGAGCGTCGAGAGGAACCGGCTACTCTACGAACTATTGGCCCAATAGTGCATGAGTTCCCGACAATCGAGGAGCTCGTCGCCATACACGCGGACCAGATAGCCCAATTCGGAGGCTCTCCAGGACTGCGGGACATGGGTGCTTTGGAGTCAGCCCTTATGCGGCCCATGATGGGATACTACGATGGCCTTGTGGAAGAGGCCGCCGCACTCCTGGAGAGCCTGGCGATGAACCATCCATTCGTGGACGGCAACAAGCGAACCGCCTTTGGCGCAGTGGACACGTTTCTGGGCATGAACGGTCACTTCATCGACTGCGACAGCCGGGAGGCCTACGACCACTTCATGTGGCTGTTCGAAGCGAACTCGTTCCGATTCGCGCAACTGCGTGAGTGGCTGGAAGAGCACGTCAAACCGCTGTCGGATAGTTGAGTCACAGCGGCCCTTACCGCCGCCCCGCACGCGCCGAACGCTCCAACCCAAACAGCCCGAAAAGCTCGTCGGAGCTCATCTGCGTCGACAGATCCAGCGACACGTCGTCCACAAGCTGGTCGAATATCACCTGCTTGCCCGCCAGGATGCGGTCGATCCGTTCCTCGATGGTCCCCACACACGAGTACTTGATCACGTTGACCTTCAGGCTTTGCCCCATGCGATGGCTGCGGTCCTCGGCCTGGCGCTCCACGGCAGGATTCCACCACCTGTCCAGGTGAAACACGTAGGACGCCTCCTGCAGGTTCAGGCCCAGGCCCCCAGCGCGCAGCGACAGTATCAGCGCCTTGTGCTCCGGCCGATTCCTGAATCGGTCGATGATGTCGGTCCGCTCCTCCTGCGGCACGTCCCCCGTCAGCGTCAGCGGCGAGTAGTCGCGCAGATACCTCGCCGCCGCCGCGACGCCCGACGTCTCGTTGGTGTACTGCGAAAACACCAGCGCCTTGTGGCCCTGCGCCGCCAACTGGTCCAGTCTGTCGCCTATGTCCGACAGCTTGCTCGACGCGCCGCTCCTGGGGTCGGCGTTGCATATCTGCTTCAGCCGCGTGATCAGTTCGAGTATGTGCCGGATGCTCACCTCGGCCCCCAGCGACTTGAGGTAAACGATGCCTTCCCGCTCAGCCTTGTCGTAGCTGTCGCGCTGCCTCGCGTCCAACTCGATGGGAAGCAATGTCACCTGCTTGGGAGGAAGATCCGCCAGAACGTCGCCCTTCTTCCTCCGAAGCTGAAGCTCCCGATGCCGCCCCCGCAACTCCGCGCCGGGTCGGTAACGCTTTGCCGGCTCAGACTCTTCGTGGTCCACGAACTCCAGTATGGAGGCCAGCTCTTCCTCGTGATTCTCGATGGGCGTGCCGGTCAAGGCCCAGGAACGGATTCTTCGCAACCCCTTCAGGGCGTTGCTGGTGGGGTTGCGATTCTTGATTCGCTGCGCCTCGTCCGAGACCACAACGTCCCAGGTCTTCCGCCGCACGAGAGACCTCCCGCCGCCGCCAAAGTCCGACCGCAGCGCATCGTAGCTGACGAGCGTCACGTCTCGCTCGGCTTTCCACTGCCACGACCGCTCAGCCGCCGTGCCTCGAATGATGATGGCCGAAAGCTCCGGCGCCCACTTTTCCAACTCCCGGCGCCACTGGTCCAACACGCTCGCCGGCGCGACGACCAGAGCCGACCTGACGTCGCGGCGGGCGCGAAGCAATCGCAGTGCTACAATCGCCTGTATAGTCTTGCCCAGCCCCATATCGTCCGCCAGCAGCAGACTTTGGCTGTCCATCAGCGCGTGCACGCCATCCGCCTGGAAGGGCATCAGTTCTCCGTGCCACTCCAAATGGGTTCCGACCGGACGTGCCGCCGAAGAGCGCAGCGCCGCCCACAGCCGCCGGGACAGCGTCGTCTCAGGCCGCTCGGCAATACCACCTTGCCCTGAGAGACCCACCGAGGCGACCGGATAGTCCCTGGAGTGCGATGGCGGGTCCAGACTTACGACGGAGGTAAGTCCGCGATCGCTCATAAGCGCCCAGACGTGCTCGTCCGCGAAGGCCACCCCCAGGCCGTCCGCCGCCCGGCGAAACGGCTCCAAAGGGTCGTCCCGCTCCATAATCGCGTCGACAAGCCGCCGGGTGGCGGAGTTCTGCCGAGGCGGCTGCCCTTGCCAGACCAGGCTGATTCGCCCACGGGGGAAGCGGTCGCGAGCAGCGTCTGCCGGATCTTCGGGAGTTACGATGAGGCAGAGACGGGCTTGGAGGTCTGCAACTTCAGTCAGCACGCTATGCGGGATTTCATCGTCCAGACCGATAATGAGTGTTGGCGAAGAAACTGCGGGTAGCAGCCTTCTGAGCATGTAGGCAATTGCGCTCGCTTTGGCTGCTTGGCCTTGCGCGTCGAACTGGTTCAAAGCCGCCCGAGTGAAGCAGAACCCGATAGCCTCGCCCCCAGCGGATGTCTGGAGCAGCGCCAGCCTGAGCCCTCTGCCTCCTTCCTCCTCAGCCAGGCTCAGCCAAGCCACGACCTCGGTATCTGGCTTCCTGCCGTTCGCGTTGTCGAAGCGGGTAGGCACGGCCTACCCTCTACCTGGGCGCCGGAGGGAGTTCGTCCGCATTGTCGCTGGTAGTCCTTTCCAGGTCCGTGTTCTCTTCGTAGGAGTGATGGAACTCTCGCACGGCGGTCTCAGGCGCGTAGTCCGGGTAGAGTCTACGCAGGTCCCATTCATTTATGGATGCACGCACCTTATAGCGCATTCGGTTCTGGAGGCCGGCGCCGCGCTCCAGTACCGGAAGCGTCGGCGCGTCCCAGCTGTAGGCCGTGGAGTAGATCTCACGTAACCTGTCCATTGTGTTGCGAACGTCGTCGTCGGAAGGTTCGTTCAGGGGTATGCACCTCTGTTCTATCAGCCTCATTCCGTCCTCTGCGGCCGAAACGAGGTGTCCGTAACGGGCCTCCATCCTGGGGGCTACGTAGTCGCGGTCTTTCTTGGTGCCATCGGGGCTAATTATCTCCAGGGCGAAGTCTCCCGTCACGGTTCCAACTACCACAAGACCGGGATAATGTTCACCCACAGTTTGGCCCAACCAGCGCGACAGCTCGGCGTAGGAGCGGCCTCGCTGCAACAGAGAGTATTGCGCCGCTAGTTCTATCTCGTCCAGCAGCACCACCCATCCCTTGTAGCCGGCGGCTCTGATAAGCTCGGCAATGAATCGCAGCCGCTGCGGGGGCAAGTCCGCCGCCTTTGGCGCTCGGAAGGAGTAGCTCGCGTGCTGGCCAATCGCCCGCAACTCGCGCTTAACCCTCGATATCAGTATGCGCTCGCCAGCCCAGAAGTTCTCAATTTCGCTGTTCAGTTCGAGGTCGTTCGAGCGTTCGTGGACTATCAGGCTGGCCGGAAACATCTGGCTAAGCTCATTCGATTCGGTGTCGTGCACCCAGCGAAAGAAGTTTGCGTACCCTTCGGCATCGGGCCTCAAAGACTGCCCCAACTCCTCGATAAGGCGGCCGCTGCGATCCGGTAGTCTGCCGTTGTCCATCGCCGACTTGAACACCTTGCCCAGGTCGTAGAGGGGCGTTTCCTTACTGATAGCCACTTTGCTACAGACGAAATCGCGTGAAAGGGCGAGATGCTCCAGGTGAGTCAGCAGGTGCGATTTGCCGGAGCCGAACTCGCCGGACACCAGCATCCCAAGCGCACCATCTGCGCTTGGAGCGGCGCCAAGCAGGTTCTCGAACTGGCCTTCTGCCTCTGGCTGGTTACAGCCCAGCATCTTTACCGCTTCGCTGTTGGGCACACCGTTGCGCAGGGCTTCCAGCGCCGCACGGCAAGTTTGAGCTTGGCTATTTTCTGCCTGGCTTAGCATGGTTCACACCTCTTCCCTAGGCCAGTCGCACAAGAGAGGCTAGCGGGTTGACCCTGTTTCTGTCCCTTACGTCATCCATCACTCGCGTCTGCAGGGCGGGGTAGATGCCGTAGCCACGCGACCTGCGTAGAGGGCTTTCGTCGAGAAAGTCGCTGTTGGTCACCACCACCAGCAGCGTGGCGGTCAAATGGTCCACTCTATCTATGAACTCCCGCAGCAACTCATAGTGCTCCAGCGTCATTGCCCTGGTGTAGAACTTCCAGCCGTCTCTGGGATTTCGGGCTACGGTGACACGGGAGTTGTCGAGAAGGATGACCGTCCCGGAGCGTCCGGCGTCGTGAACCCAATAAAGGGCGGACTCGATGAAATGTCTGGCCGTCGTGCGGTTGATGCTGGTGTAGATGGAGAAAGGGCGGACGTTGCTGATCCTGGTGTTGTGACCTCGCAGCCAATCCAGCAGCGGCTTGCCGTTGTAGTCCCCGCGGATGTATTCCTCCAAACACAGATGGCTCATGCACACCCGAAAGTCCCTCGCCATGTGTTTGTTGCGTGCAACATCATTCTGTATCCCGGGTCTGATCTCGCCAATCACGAAGTCGGGGTCAAGCCGATTAGCCTCGGCTATCGCGTCGAACACGCCTTCAGCGGTCGGGTCCACTCCTTCGACTTTGTACCCGCGTTGACGGGCGATGCGAAGGATCAGGCTGCGCGCCAGCCGCCGCCAATCTACCTGGCGCGCGATGCCAAAGAAGATGTCTTGGGGCATGTAGGCGCGCATAGTCACGTCCTTTGCGTCCAGCCTGACGACCTCGAAATCGAGCGCCCCGCAACGGGCTTCCATCTCGGCGTACAGGATCGCTCTGAGATCTGGAGGCGTGACTGCAAACTTGACGGATGAGCCGCCGGCGTTGATGTAGGAAGAGAGATATTCGTCATCGATTACCTGGAGCCAGTGCGAGGGCGAGATTGTGTTTTGCATTTGGCTAACTCTCGATGAACCGGATGCCAAAGTACGTAACCTCGGCACCGTCAGGTCCTACGAACGTGAACAGGTTCCTGGCGCTGCGAGCCCCGGTGGACGCGGGGAACGATACCATGGCGCCGGATCGCGTGGCGTTCTCCCCGCTCACGTCAAGTTGGTACAGATCGCGGGCGAAATCGGTGGCAGTGTAGTCCCTTCTGATCCCGGGTAGGGCCACGAAGAGAGCGTAGATTCTGGACAGGGGAATCACGGGCGCGCTGGCTCCACCAACCATGCGCGACGAGGACTCTCTGGTCAACTCCATGTACACCTTGTAAAGGGCTTCGAGAAACGGCTGCGGACGAGAGCGCGGAGGGTTCTTCTGAGCCTTTAGCAGCGTGTCGGCCAAGTGAGAAGGCCTGATGGTGGAAACCTTCTTTCTATCCACTCGGACCGCCCTTTCCGAGGGGAGAATCCGCACTATGGAAGGATGTGAAATCAACTGCCCATCGCGCTCGACGATGTTCAGCCCCTTCTCCGAGGCGACTCTGCGCAACTCGGTAGCGTAGCCCTCCCTGAGATACTGGACCTCCCTTTCGTCATCATACGGCCAGGCATTGACAGCGCTGTTCACCGGCCCCGCCAGATCGTTCAGGGTAGCGGCGAGCCTCGATTGCGACCGCCTGACCGCCGCAATGTTCCCAACCTGCGACGCCTTTCTCAAGTCGCGGAGTTGCTTCAAAACAGCCTGAGTCGCCGTCAGCGCCTCATCACAACTCGTTGTCACGTCGTCAAACGCTCGTTCTAAGCTATCCATGTGTCCCCCAAATCGGGCGGTTCGCTGCATCCCGCTCGAAGTTAAATTCAATGCGAGCATACCACATGTGGCAGACGGCGGGAATAACAGTCGTCTTGAATGGCCTTGCAGCTCTGGCCCAGCCCCGTACCGACACCATGCCTACCCTTCCTCTAGCCACCCACCGCATCCCGTGCTAACCTGAACGCCACTCTCAACCAGGAGGCCCCCCATGCCGAACCGTTACCCCGTCATCGTAGTCGGCGGCGGCCACAACGGCCTCGTCGCCGCGAACTACCTCGCCCAGTCCGGCATCCGCTCGCTGGTGCTGGAGCGGCGCGACTTCGTCGGCGGCGCCTGCGTCACCGAGGAGCTGTTCCCCGGCTTCCGAGTCTCCAGCTGCTCCTACATCTGCCACATGCTCCAGGACAAGGTCATCGACGACCTCGAGCTCCGCGACCACGGCTTCGACGTCCACTACCTGGAGCCGTCGCGCTTCCAGCCCTTCCCCAACGGCGACTACCTGCTCGGCTGGCACGACGACGAGCGCACCGCCGACGAGATCCGCCGCATCTCCCCCGCTGACGCCGACCGCCTGCCGGAGTGGTTCGCCTTCTGGGAGCGCGCCTGCGGCATCCTGCACCGCCACTTCCTCGAAGAGCCGCCCACTCTCGCCGAGGTCGCCGAGTCGGTGCGCGGCACCCCCGACGAGCCTGTGTTCGAGCGTATGCTCACCGGCAACATGAAAGACCTCGTCGAGGAGTTCTTCCAGTCCCCCACCGTCCGCGGCGCCTACATCGACGCCCAGGACGCCGGAGACGTGCGCGCCCCCGGCAGCATCATGGCCGTCGCTTACATCAAGACCGGCATGTTCAACGACGACCGCAACGTCGGCATCCCTCTCGGCGGCATGGGCGGCATCACCCAGGCCATGGCCCGCGCAGCACAGTCGCGCGGCGTCGAGATACGCACCGGCGCCGAGATCGACCGCATCACCGTGGCCAACGGTCGCGCCACCGGCGTGCTGCTCACCACCGGCGAGCACATCGAGGCAGACGTCGTGCTCTCCAACGCCGACCCCAAGCGCACCTTCCTGTCCCTCGTCGACCACGAGGCGCTGGAGCCGGCGTTCGTCGACCGCGTCAAGCGCTACAAGACCAACGTCTCCTACCTCAAGTTCCACTGCGCCCTCAGCGAAGTGCCCGACTTCTCCGCCCACCTCGGCGACGGCTTCGACCCCCGCTACCTCGCGCAGACCAGGATCTGCCCGTCCATCGAGTACTTCGAGCGTAGCTGGGACGAGGCTCGCCGCGGCCTACCGCCCACCGCGCCCGTCATGCACATCCAGATCCCGTCCGTCTACGACACCTCGCTCACGCCGCCGGGCAAGCACGTCATGTCCATCTGGGCGCTCTACGCCCCCGTCACGCTGGCCGACGGCTGCTGGGACGACGAGAAGCAGGCCACGGGCGAGCGCATGATCGACATCATCGACGGCTACGCCCCCAACTTCCGCGACTCGATCATCGACTGGGAGCTGTTCACGCCCCAGGACCTGGAGCGCCGCGTCTACCTGACGGACGGCAACATCCGCCACCTCGACGTGACCTCCGAGCAGCTACTCACCCAGCGCCCCAACCACAGGCGCTCCGGCTACGGTACGCCGGTGGACGGCCTCTACCTGTGCGGTGGCGGCACCCACCCCGGCGGCGAGGTCACCGGCGCCCCCGGCCACAACGCCGCCATGGCCGTACTGCGGGACTGGGAGATGGGGGCAGGGTAATGGACAGCGTAACACTCAAGAACTTCCGCTGCTTCCGCGAGAAGCAGACCGCCCGCCTCGCGCCCCTGACGCTGCTCGTAGGCGAAAACAGCACCGGCAAGACGTCGTTCCTGGCCCTGATTCGCGCTATCTGGGAACTGGCTTACAGATACAAAATCCCGGACTTCAAGGAAGAGCCTTACGACTTGGGCAGCTTCGATGAGATTGTCCACCGTCATGGCGGTAGGGGCAAACAAGCCGGCGAGTTCCAGGCGGGATTCAGCGTCAAGTGGAAGAAGGGGCGGACCAGGTGCTACCCTGCTCACAGGTACGACTATACGTTTGCCGAGAGCGCTACTGCCCCAGTTCCCGTTAGGCGACTTATCGCTAGTGAGGTAGCGTGGACCGACCAACCCTATGTGACCGCCGCCACACGCGATGTGCGAGTTGGCACAAGCAATGGAACTTGGTGTGTGCGGCTTCCTGAACCTCAAGGCATCGGAGTTCCATCATTGTCTCCGAGCGATTTCGCCTTCCCAAGGTACAATTACCCCTTGAGCCAGATTCTTACGGGCGTACAAGGCGATGCCGAAGACTTTGTGCCACAGAAGAGTAGCCCACCAGTTTCCCCTGAGGACCTGGAGCGACTAAGGGAGCTAAATGAAATAGACCATCTGGCTCCCCCCTTGCAGCGGCCCTTCGCCAGCGCGCCCGTCCGCTCCAAGCCTCACCGTACCTACGACCCGGCGCGCCCAACGCCGGACCCAGAGGGCGACTACGTTCCCATGTATCTCGCCGACGTCTTCTCGCGGGACAAGAAGGCGTGGACGGCTCTGAAAAAGGGACTTGAGGACTTTGGACAAGCCGCCGGCCTCTTCGACGAAATCTCAATCCGGCAATTCGGCAAGAGCGGCAGCGAACCCTTTCAAGTGCAGGTGCGCCGGTTCGACGGCAGGCGCAAAGGCCCCCAACGCAACCTGATAGACGTGGGCTATGGCGTCAGCCAGATATTGCCCGTGATTATGGAGTTGCTGCGTCCGGACGCATCACCGCTGTTCCTGCTGCAACAACCGGAAGTGCACCTGCACCCCAGCGCGCAGGCCGCCTTGGGAAGTCTATTCTGCCAGGTGGTCAGCCGGGACCGCCAGCTCATTGTCGAGACCCACAGCGACCACCTGCTCGACCGCGTGCGCATGGAGGTCCGCGACGGCAGAACGCCCCTGAAGCCCGAAGACGTGTCCATACTCTACTTCGAGCGCGGCGACCTAGACGTGAACATTCACTCCATACGCATCGACGAAGAGGGCAACATACAGGGCGCTCCCGACGGCTATCGCCGTTTCTTCCTTGAAGAGACAACGCGGTCTCTCTGGCCGAATCGCACGCCTGCCGCGAACTGACCCGTGTGCGCTATCGTCGATGCCAACGTCGCCCACGAGGTGTTTGGCCCCAACCCGTCGCCGGCCGGGGATGGCTTCTTCCGGTGGGTCACGAATGGAAGGGGACGCCTCGTGGCCGGCGGTCAGGTGCTTGAGGAGCTTGAGCTTAGCTCAGCCGAGTTCAGGCAGTGGGCAAGCCAGGCCGTGCAGGCCGGAACCATGACGCTTGTCAACGAAAGCGATCTCGATTCCAGAACCGAGGAAGTCCAGGCCACTGGCGGGTACCAGTCTGATGATCCACACGTGCTGGCCCTCGCCCAAGTCAGCGGCGCCCGCTTGCTCTATTCAAACGACGCAGAATTGCACGGCGATTTCACAAACCGTCGATTGATAAACAATCCGCGCGGACGGGTCTATTCGACCAGAGTTAACCAGGATTTCACGCGGAGCCACCGAAGATTACTGCAACGAAAAGACCTTTGCGCTGCCCGGCGTTGACTGCCCGTTGTCGCAGACATACGACAACCCTGAACGTCCCGGCGCAGGAGCGGCCCACATGACCCACGATCCACCCCAGCTCGACGCCGCCCGCGTAACCCGCGTCCTCTCCCGCCGCGTCATCGGCAGCCGCATCGCCCACCACCACATCGTCGGCTCCACCATGGACGAGGCGCGCGAGCTGGCGGAGCGCGGCGTGGCCGAGGGCGTGGTCGTCGCCACCGAGGAGCAATCCGCCGGGCGTGGCAGATTCAACCGCGCGTGGGTGTCGCCCCGCAGCCTTAATCTCCACCTCACCGCGCTGCTCAGGCCCACCGCCGCGCAACTCCCCTTCGTCAACATGGCCGCCACCCTCGCCACGGCCCACGCCGCCTCCCGGTTCTGCGGCGTACAGGCAAGAGTCAAGTGGCCCAACGACGTGCGGATTGGCGGGCGCAAGATTGCCGGCATCCTCATCGAGACCGCCGCCTCCGGCCAAGACCTCGCCTACGCCCTCGTCGGCATCGGCCTGAACGTCAATTTCGACCCCGCCGACCACCCCGAGATCGCCGACCTGGCCACCAGCATCCGCAGGGAGACCGGACAGCCCACCGACCGCTCAGCCGTCCTGGAGACACTGCTCGTCCGCTTTGACGACCTATACGCCGAGGTGCGGCGCGGCGAGTCGCTCACCCAGCGCTGGGCCGCCACGCTCGAGACCCTGGGCCGCCAGGTGCGCCTGGACTGGCAGGGCCGCGAGGTCGAGGGCCTCGCCGAGTCCGTGGACGAGCGCGGCAACCTCGTTCTCAGGCTCGCCGACGGCTCCGCCTTCACCGCCGTCGCAGGCGAAGTCACCTCCCAGACCTAGGACCACGCGCCGCACCCTAACCTGTTACACTACCCCCGCCCATTCACACGAGGAGGAAACCATGCTCGAGAAACTCAGCCTGGACGGCAAGTCCATTGTCATCACGGGCGGCGGCACCGGCCTGGGCCGGGAGATGTCGCTCGCGATGGCCCGCGCCGGCGCCGACCTCGCCATAGCGTCGCGGCGGACCGGCCCCATCGAGGAGGTCGCCGACAGAGTGCGCGAGCTGGGCCGCAACGCCATCACCGTCTCCACCGACGTCACCGACTCGTCCCAGGTCGACAGCCTCATCGAACGCTCCCTGGCCGAGTTCGGCAAGATCGACGTGCTCATCAACAACGCCGGCATCGTGCGCGGCCAGGGCGCGATTCCCCTGTGGGACATCACCGACGAGGACTGGCGGCTGGGCATGGACACCAACATCACCGGCTCGCTCTACTGCTCCCGTGCCGTCTCTCGCCACATGGTCGACCGCGGGCGCGGCAAGATCATCAACGTCTCCTCTGGGTTCGGGCTGCGCGGCGGCCGCGACAACTTCATGTACACCTGCGCCAAGGGCGCGGTCCTGCAGCTCACCCGCACCCTCGCGACCAGCCTGGGCAGGTACGGCATCACCAGCACCTGCATAGTGCCCGGCTTCATCCCAACCGAGGGCACCCGCGAAGACCGCATGAACCTGCCCGCCGGCCGCTTCATCCCCCTCGGCCGCGTGGGCGATCCTCCCGAAATCGGCGCCGTAGCGGTGTTCCTGGCGTCCGACGCCTCAGACTACATGAACGGCGAGATGATCCACGTCGACGGCGGCGCGCTCGCGGGCGGCTACGCCCCCACTGGCTACGCGCCCGAGATAGCGCTCAACGCATGATCCCCTCCCCCTTGATACGTGTGATGCAAATTAGACTTGTGGAACTACCACACAAGAAGCAGGCTGATGTGGATAACCGAGTTTGATGGCCCTTTTTTGAGGTTTAGGCACCATCTTAGACTCAGCACAGCCCTAGCACCCGCCAAGTTGGCGGCTTTTGGCCCGAAAACCGCCCTAAACAGGCATATCGGCCACTTTAATATGCATCACGCGTTTGATGGGGGTGAAGTCCCAGCACCCCACACTACCCCAAGGAGCCTGAAAAAATGCCCATTCCCGCAGAGTGGAACCTTACCGGCAAGGCCGCGCTCATCACGGCGGACTCCCGCGGCTGGACCCCGTACCTCGCCGCCGCGCTCGCCGAGGCCGGCGCTGACGTCGCCATAGCCGGCGCCGAAGACTCCGACATGCGCGATGCCGCCGCCGCCGTTGAGCGCGAGGGTCGCAGGGCCCTCGTCGTTCCCACGGACGTGACCGACGCCGCCCAGGTCGGCGCGGCGGTGGACAGCGCCCTGGCCGGGCTCGGCAAGATAGACATCCTCGTAAACAACGCCCGCGTGGAGTTCGGCAAGCCCTTCCTGGACGTGACCGAAGACGAGTGGAAGCGCGTGATGCAGTTCAACGTAAGGTCGGTGTTCAACTTCTGCCAGGCGGTCGGCAAGCACATGCTCGAACAGGGCCGGGGCCGCATAATCAACATGAACTCCGGCCTCGCCCTCCGCGGTCTCTGGAACTCCACCGCCGCCTGCGCCAGCCACGGCGCCGTCCACCAGCTCACCTCCGCCCTCGCGCTGGAGTGGGCGCGAAGCAACATCCGTGTCTGCGGCATCGGCGCCGGCTGGATCACCACCGACGAGCCGGACCCCGACGCCCAGCCCGACCTGCTGGACCGCTACCTGCCCTCACGACGGCGCGGCCACCCGGCGGACCTGTGCGGCCTGCTGGTCTACCTTGCGTCCGACGCCGACGACTTCGTTACCGGCCAGACGGTCTTCATCGACGGCGGCGCGCTCGCGCACGGCTAGCGCGAACCCCGCGTCCGTGACCTCCGGCGAGATAGACGCACGGCAAAATCCGCTATAATGGACACAGCCGACAAGAGGACGCGCAACGCACATATGCCGCAAAGACCGCTTCTAGCCATAACCATGGGAGACGCCGCCGGCATCGGCCCGGAGGTGACCGCCAAGGCCCTCCAGGACGAGTGGGTGTACCAGCACACGCGCCCCCTGGTGGTCGGCAGCGCCGCCGCCATGAACGACGCGCTCGCGCTCGCCGGCGCCGATCGCACAGCGCGCGTCGTCCACTCCCCCGAGGACACAGTCGGCGATTACGGCGCTATCGAGGTGTTGGACCTGGAGAACCTCGACTACGCCGGCATCAGCTACGGCCAACTCTCCCCCGCCGCGGGCAAGGCCGCCGTGGAATGGATACTGAGGGCCGGTGAGTTGGCCGCCGCCGGCCGCGTTCAGGCAATCGCCACCGCGCCCATCAACAAGGAGGCGTGCAGCCTCGCGGGCTTCTCAGACGTGGGCCACATGGAGATATTCCAGAGCCAAACTGGCGCCAAAGACGTCGCCACCATGCTCATGGCCGGCTCGCTGCGCGTGGTCCACCTCACCACACACCGCTCCCTGCGCGTGGCCTGCGACCACGTGACGCGGGGGAACGTGCTGGCCAAGCTCAGGCTAACCGACGAGTGCTTCAAGCAGTGGGGATTCGATACGCCCAGAATAGGCGTCGCCGCGCTCAACCCCCACGGCAGCGACGGCGGCCTGCTGGGCGACGAGGAGGCGCTGCAGATAGCTCCCGCCGTCGAAGACGCGCGGCAGTCCGGCATCGATGCCACCGGGCCCGTGCCCGCCGACACCGTCTTCAACCAGGCGATCGACGGCCGCTACGACGCGGTGCTAGCCATGTACCACGACCAGGGGCATATCCCCATCAAGGTGCACGACTGGGCGCGCAGCGTCAGCGTCAACCTCGGCCTGCCGTTCGTCCGCACCTCCGTGGATCACGGCACCGCCTTCGACATCGCGGGTAAAGGAGTCGCGGACCACGTGAGCATGCTGGAGGCCATCAGGGTCGCCGTGTCGCTCGCGGCCGAGGGCAGACTACCGGGTTCCCCTCTCCCTTGAGGGAGAGGGTCAGGGTGAGGGTGAAGGAGTCCGAGCCGATGACACAGCAGACATCCGGGGCCGCTATCTCTTTCGTGGGCGGCGGCGTGATGGCCGAGGCCATAATCGGCGGCGTGCTCCAGGCGCGCCTCGCCGAGCCGCAGAACGTGCGGGTGGGCGAGCCAGTGGAGCCGCGGCGCGACTACCTGCGCGACACCCACGGCGTGAAGGCGTTCGCCGACAACCTCGACGCCATCGACGGCGCCGACCTCGTCTTCCTGGCCATCAAGCCGCAGAGCCTGCCCTACGCGCTGCCCGCCCTCAAGGGACGCATCGGAGAAGGCCAGACGGTGGTGTCCATCATCGCGGGCGCGACCATGGACACGCTCGTGTCCGGCCTCGACCATCCCGCCGTCATAAGGGTGATGCCCAACACCCCCGCCCAGATAGGCGAGGGCATGAGCGTCTGGACAGCCTCCCCGCAGACGCCGCAATCCGCCGTAGACGCCACGCGCGACGTGGTCGGCACGCTGGGCGCGCAGTTCCAGGTGGACGACGAGAAGATTATCGACATGGCCACGGCCCTCAGCGCGAGCGGACCCGCCTACGTGTTCATGTTCATCGAGGCGCTCATCGACGCGGGCGTGTACCTCGGCATGGCCCGCGACGTCGCCCGCACCCTGGCGCTGCAGACGGTGCTGGGCAGCGCCCGGCTCGTCGAGCAGACCGGCCACCACCCCGCCGAACTCAAGGACATGGTGACGTCGCCCGGCGGCACCACCATCGAGGCGGCGCTAGCGCTCGAACGTAGCGGCTTCAGGGCCTCCGTGATAGACGCCGTGGTGGCCGCATTCGAGAAGTCGGTCGCACTGGGGAACCCCAAGTGATTGAGTACTTCATCACGTTTGTCAACGTGCTAACCAACGTGCTGCAGATCGCCATACTGGGGCGAGTGATAGTATCATGGCTGCCCATCTCACCCGAAAATCCCATTGTCATAATGCTCTACCAGGTGACGGAGCCGATACTCGGGCCGATACGGGCGGTGATGCCCCGGATGGGCATGCTGGACTTCTCACCCATCGTGGCGATACTGCTGATATTCGTAGTCCAGCGCGTCGTAATCGAGATCTTGCTGCAGAGGCTGCTATCCGCCTAGCGCCGCGACAGCACGGCCAGACCCTCTATTCACACTTCGTGTAACCGCAGTCCAGGCAGGTCATGCAGCCCTCCTGGTGGATGATCCTCCCGGAGCACTCGGGGCACTGCGCGCCCACGCTCATCCCGCCGGCCCCCTCAGCCGATCGGCCGAACATCGCAAGCTGCGCCGCTCTGCCGTCCCGAACGTCGCCCACGTCGGGCGAGCCGGAGTCCTGTAGGTAGCGCTTCAGAACCTGCGCCAGCCCGTCTTCCGCCGAGCGAATCAGCACTCCGTTGTCCCAGAACGGCTCCGAGGTTATGCCGCTGAGCTGGTCGACTATCTCGGACGCGGCGATGCCGGAGCGCAGGCACAGCGACACCATGCGCGACAGGCCCTCCAGGTGCGCCGGCTCGCTGCCGCCCGCCTTGCCGATGGTGGTAAACAGCTCGAATGGATTGCCCTCCTCGTCGAAGTTGAGCGTCACGTACATCGTGCCGTGGCCGGTACCCACACGCTCGGTTATGCCTCTTACCGCGGTGGGACGCCTGCGCGGGTAGAGCGTCGCGAGAGCCTGCTGCTCGTCAACTCCGTCCGTCGCGCCCGTCTCCAACACCTGCATGGCCTTCGAGCCGTCGCGGTACACGGTGACCGCCTTGCAGCCCGTCTCCCACGCAAGCCGGAAGGCGCGCTCCACGTCTTCTACGGACGCGCTGTTGGGCAGGTTGATGGTCTTGGACACGGAGTTCGTCACGTACTCCTGCCACGCGGCCTGCATTCTCACGTGGGCCTCGGGGCTTATGAGCATCGACGTGCGGAACAGCGCGGGATCGATGCCGTGCTCGGAAAACACGCGCTCGGCGTCATTGGGCGAATCGGCGATTTGGCCCAGCACTTCCCTCACCCGCTCCTCGGAGCCGAGACGGGCCCGCAGCGCCTCCCACACCGACTTGGGGGCGTCGAGCAGGCGGTCGCTGCTGCCCTCGTGGTCCTTCCAGAGCACGTTCGACCACCAGGCGTTCGCGAAGTGCGGCTCGATGCCGCTGGAGCAGTCGGCCAGCCGGCTTATGGTGCCGGTCGGGGCTATGGTCACCACGCTGGAGTTGCGCACCGGCGGCATTCCGCGGGCCTTCAGCGCCGACTCGGCGTAGCCGGGGAAGGGTCCGCGCTCGGTGGCGAGCCGGGCGGACTCGTCCCAGGCGGTGTCGTGGATGAACTTGGCGACCTCGTTCGTAAGGTCGAGCGCCTCGGGCGAGTCATAGGGAACCTCCATGCGGATGAGCGCGTCCGCCCATCCCATCACTCCCAGCCCGATGCGCCGCGTCGCGAGGTTCACCTCCCGCAGCTTGTCCAGCGGGAACTGGTTGACCTCGATCACGTCGTCGAGGAATCGCACCGCCGTGCGCACCGTGTCCTCCAGCGAGTTCCAGTCGAACGCGCCGCCAGACACGTGCTTGTCGAGGTTGATGGAGCCCAGGCAGCAATTGCCGTAGTTTTCAAGAAATTCTTCTCCGCAGGGGTTGCTCGTCTGTATGTCCCCCATCTGCGGGTTGGGCTGCGTTTCCCAGACGCGGTCCATGAACACCACGCCCGGGTCGCCGGACTTCCAGGCCGACTCGCATATCTCGCGCCAGAGCTGCCTCGCGCTCACCTCCGCCACGACGGTGTTGATGGGGCCATCGCCGCTGTCGCGCGGGTTGAGCAGTTGCCACTGCTCGTCGTTGTCCACCGCGCGCATGAACTCGTCGGTTATCTGCACCGATATGTTGAAGTTCTGCAGAGTGTCGTCGTTGTCCTTGCAGTGGATGAACTCCCGCACGTCCGGGTGGCTGATGATTAGCTGCCCCATGTGCGCGCCCAATCGGAAGGAACCCTGGGTGAGGGTCGCCCCCACCGACGAGTACAGCCTCATCACGGCGATGGGACCGCACGCCTCGCCGTGCGTGGTGGCGATCCGGTCGAGCCTGGGCCTGAGCTTGGAGAAGCCGAAGCCTATGCCACCGCCCCACTTCTCGATCATCGCGGCGTCCTTGGCCACCTCCATGATGGAGTCCATGTCGTCGTTGGGCGACACCACGAAGCAGGCAGACAGGCAGCCGCGGCCTCCCGTGCCGGCGTTGACCAGCGTGGGCGAGTTGGGCAGGAACTTGAGCGACGTCATCAGGTTATAGTAGCGGGCCTCCCATAGGGAGCGCACGGCCTCGGACTCGCCCAGGGCGACGGCTCCCGCGACCCTGTGGAACAGCTCCTCGGGCCCTTCCGCGGGGTTGCCCTCCTCGTCCCTCATCAGGTAGCGCTTTTCCAGAATCACCCGCGCGTTGTCAGACAGCTCCAGCGCGGCGTTCAGCGGGGGAATGTCACCGGCCGCCGTGCCGTTGCGCTCGGACGGAGCGGACTTCACCCCCGCTCTCGGATGCGTGGTACCGTTATCAAGCTGCGACATTATTTCGGCCGCGCTCGCATAGGACAGCCCATGCCGCTCGACGAGCTCCCTCATTTCGTTTGCCAGATCTTCCTTCGTCCGCGCTGGCCGCGACCCCTGGGCGTTTCGCTCTTCTATCAACTTCGCACTCCTGATGGCAACACTTGTGGATAAATGCGGTGATTGGCGTAGTTCGGAACCGATGCGATGGCGTTCTTGTAAGTACAAATGTACTACAGCGAGGACGCCTCCGCAAGGTTTCGCCGCCTATTGTGCGCCGGATTTTTGGCGGCGGCGCCCGCGGCGGCGTGGTAGCTTGCGGCTGTCCAGAAACGACATCTGACCGCTGTCGTCCACCGTGGCGTCCCGGCCCTCGAGAAGGGCGTTGGCCGCGTCGATGAAACTGTGGACGTCGCGGAAGTCGCGGTACACGCTGGCGAATCGTATGTAAGCCACGCGGTCCAGCTCCTTCAGCTTGTCCATCACCAGCTCGCCTATCACTTTAGATCGGACCTCGAGTTTGCCGGCGTTGCCCAGCTCGACCTCCACCTCGTCGGCCAGCCTCTCTATGCTGTCCATGGCAAGCGGCCGCTTCGCGCACGCCTTGTGCAGGCTCGCGAGCAGCTTCTCGCGGCTGTACTCCTCGCGGCGGCCGTCCAGCTTGGCCACCCGGAGAGTCCGGGTGTGCACGCGCTCATAGGTGGTGAACCTCTGATCGCACCGCGAGCACTGCCGCCTGCGCCGCACGCCGTCGCCGGAGTCGCGCGAATCGACCACCCTGGAGTGATCGTTCTGACACTGGGGGCATCTCATCGCGCGAGTCCTCGCCGTAGCGGCCACCATTCGGGCCAAGTCCAAAACTTCTATTATACTTGTGAAAGAAAGCACAAAGTCTAGTGGTAACGGCGGTTATACTACCACATATAGTGTGCGGCGAGAAGTGTTTGGCAGTTGAGATTATGCGCCTCCCGCGCCGCCATTCGTTGTGATATAGTTTTCCACGTACATTTCCAAAATAAGCGGGGTATGCCAAATGGAACCATTCGTCAAGCACAAGGGCGTTGTCGCGCCGATAAACCGCGTCAACGTCGATACCGACCAGATCATCCCCAAGCAGTTTCTCAAGCGCATCGAGCGCACCGGATTCGGCCAGTTCCTCTTCAACGACTGGCGCTTCAACGACGACGGCTCGCCGAACCAGGACTTCATCCTGAACAAGCCGGGCTACTCCGGCGCGTCCGTGCTCGTCGCGGGGCGCAACTTCGGCTCCGGCTCCTCCCGCGAGCACGCGCCCTGGGCGCTCCAGGACTTCGGCTTCCGGTGCGTCATCGCGCCGAGCTTCGCCGACATTTTCTACAACAACTGCTTCCAGAACGGCCTGCTGCCGGTTACGCTCCCAGAGGAGACGGTCAACCGCATCCTCGAAAAGGCGGAGTCCCAACCCGGCTACAACCTGAACGTGGACCTTGAGGGCCTGCGCGTCTGGGACGACGAGGAGGAGGTCTCCGCGGAGTTCGACGTGGAGGCGTTCAGGCGACACCTGCTGCTCAACGGGCTGGACGACATCGGCCTGACGCTGGAGCACGAGGACGCGATAGCCGCCTACGAGAGCAGGCGCACGCCACACGGCGGCGTGCCGGCCGCGTAAGGAACGCCAGGTGACGCAAACCGCCCAACATACCCTTCCCGCCGTTGACCTCTGGAAGGTCATCGAAGAGTTTCGCGTGGGCCTGCGGACGGCCTGCGCGTCCGACCTCCGCGGGCTGGTGCTCTACGGCTCTTACGCTCGCGGTGAAGAGCACGAAGAATCGGACATCGACATTATCGTGCTGTTCAAGGACGACGAATCCGCCGCCGAGTACACTTCCAAGGTAGACGGCGTGGCGCGTCGCATCTCCGAAGAGCGCGTGGCGCTGTTGTCTCCCATGCCGATGAGCGAGCGCAAGTACCAGACGGGGCGTTCGCCCTTCTTCATCAACGTCAAACGCGAGGGCATGTTCATCTTCACCGAGGAGGCAGCTGAGCTGAGCACCGAGATAGAGAATCTGATGGCGGAGGCTGAAAGGAGTCTGAAGGCGGCTGGGGGAATATTGGACGACGAGTACTTCGACTACGCCGCCTCGCGCGCCTACTACGCCATGTTCTACGCCGCGTCCGCCGCGCTGCTGACGAAGGGTCTGACCTATTCCAGGCACAGCGGCGTCGTGTCGGGTTTCGGGCGCCATTTCTCTAGCGCGGGACTGCTGCCCATGCAATTGCACCTGGACTTCGACAGGGCGCAGAAGCTCCGACTGTTGGGCGACTACAGCACGGAGCCGTTCGAGCAGAGCACGGCGGAGGAAGTTCTGCGGAACGCCCGCCAATTCGTCGACGCCGTTCGCGGCTACCTCGAAGAGGTCCTTTGATTCCGGCTCGCTCCCGCCCGAACCCCGGACCGCCTCGGACTTTCCGCGCCTAGAGAAAGGAATCACGTGGCACGAATAGCACTGCCCATGGCCTTCGCGGCCCTGCTCATCATCGCGAACATCGTGGCCGTGAAGCCGCTCGCGCTTGGCGACTGGGTGCTTTCGGCCGGCATCGTCGCCTACCCGTTCACGTTCCTGGTAACGGACACCCTCTCCGAGGTGTACGGCAGGCGAACGGCGACCCGCGTGGTGTGGATGGGCTTCGTGCTGAGCGTTCTCATGGCCGCTCTGGTCTACGTGACCCGTGTGCTGCCCGCGGCGGGCTTCTGGGAGGGCCAGGGCGCGTTCGACGATACGCTGGGCGCGGTCCCGCGCATCGTGCTCGGCTCGATGATCGCCTTCCTGGTGAGCCAGAACACCGACGTGTTCCTGTTTCACGCCCTGGGGCGTCTGACAGGACAACGCCACCTGTGGCTCCGGAACAATGGCTCGACGATGGTCTCGCAGGCCATCGACACGCTGCTGTTCGTATCCATAGCCTTCGCTGGCACTGTCTCGACGGGCACGCTGCTCAACATGATGGTGACGCAGTACGTGGTCAAGCTGGCCATCGCGGTGGTCGACACGCCATTCGTGTACCTGCTGGTGGGGGCGATACGCCGCTGGGAGCCGGCGCAGGCGGAGGGCGTGGCGCGGACGTAGGGGGCGCTTCTGGTAGGATAGAGAACGTGATCACCTCGCTACGCCTAGTCAACTTCAAGAACTTCGCCGACGAGACTTTGCGCCTCGGCCCCTTCACCGTGATAGTGGGCGCGAACGCCAGCGGCAAGAGCAACATCCGCGACGCCTTCCGTTTCCTGCACGGCATAGGGCGCGGCTACACGCTGGCCGAGATAATGGGCGGGAAGTACGGCGCGGGCGGGCAACTGGAGTGGGCCGGTATTCGCGGCGCCCCGAATGAAATAGTGCGCCAGCGAAGGATGTATCCGCAAGAGGCTTCCTCCTTCACTGTCAATCTGAAACTAACTTTGCGGGAGCAAACCACATCCTACTTGATCAAGGTAGGATTCAGTCCGCTCTCCGGGTTCGTCGTGCTAAGAGAAGAGTTGAAGACCGAATCGGGTCCGATATACAAGACTGTAGACCCTAGCTCCGTGAAAGACCCCCAACGAGACCAATACCACTGGGTGTGGCAAGCAAACCCGTCAATCCCTGGACGGCCAGTCGGAGGCAGACTCCGATTCCAACCGGTCTTGACCCAGGTTTTCGCAGACGGTCTGACAGGCGAATTTCTCAGCGTACTCAGAAGCATGCGTTTTCTAGAACTTTCTCCAGAACGAATGCGGGAGCCTTCCGTCCCTGGCGCCACCGTCCTGGGCGACTCAGGCCAGAATCTGCCATCGGTGCTGGAATCGCTCTGTGCCGACTTCCGTCGCAAAATGCCACTCATTTCGTGGTTGCAAGAACTCACGCCAATGGACGTTAAGGACTTCGAGTTTCCTCGCGATCCCAGTGGTCTAGTGCATCTCCGCATCGTGGAGCAAGACGGTCGCAACATGTCGGTCTTCAGCGCGTCGGACGGAACGCTTCGCTTTCTAGGTATGCTGGCCGCTTTGCTCAGCCCCAACCCGGCAGGCTTCTACTTCTTTGAGGAGATAGACAACGGCATCCATCCAAACCGGCTCTGGCTGCTGTTGGATTTCATCGAGCGTCAGTCCGACAAGGGCAAAG
Organism: Dehalococcoidia bacterium; assembly: GCA_965203135.1. Taxonomy (GTDB): domain Bacteria; phylum Chloroflexota; class Dehalococcoidia; order Lucifugimonadales; family CATOSD01; genus CATOSD01. Next base: position 1,210,938 of record CBDBBO010000001.1, read on the forward strand.
TGCAGGTAGTTACCACGACTCACTCGCCGGCCCTGCTATCCTGGATGAGTGACGAGACGTTTGAGAACACGTCCGTCGTCGCCCGGCTGGAGGACAGCGACAACGCCCTCATCCGGTCCGTCGCCGACCTGCACAACGCGAAGAGGTTGCGTAAGTCTCAGGACCTCGGGCGGCTGCACACGAGCGGCTGGATGGAGGACATTCTCAACCTGGAGGCGTGGAAGAAACAGGATGAATAGGCAGTAGAATGAACATCCTCATCATCCCGGAAGACTTCCGCAACGACCAGTACATCCTCAAGCCGCTGTTTGACAGGCTCGTAAGGGCCAGGCCATCAGTACACATCACAATCTGCCGAGACCCGTTGTTGGGCGGCATCGGAGAGGCACTGAAGTCGGAGAACATGGAGTACATCCTGGAGAGGTATCGTGGCAGGGTGGACGTATTCGTGCTCTGCGTCGACCGCGACGGTGTCCTGGGCCGCAGACAGAGACTCGACCAACTCGAGGCTGAGTTCGGAGGCCGCGTACCCTTCCTGGCCGAGAACGCCTGGGAGGAAATTGAGACCTGGGTGCTAGCCGGACTAGATCTGCCCCGCGATTGGCTTTGGGCAGACGTTCGCTCGGAGGTCCAGGTCAAAGAAACGTACTTTGAGCATCTGGTAGTCGACCGGGATCTCTCGAAATCACCCGGCAGAGGGCGGAAGACGCTGGGCGAGGAGGCGTCCCGCCGCGTTCCCGCTATACGCCAGAAGTGCCCCGAGGACTTCGACGCGCTCGCGCGGCGTCTCGAGGCCATCGCCCTGACAGGATAGGGTGAATTCGGCTCGCTTCAGATAGCGAGGTCGAACGGCAAGTCGCTAATGTCGCGCGATCACTCGCGACATGTCGGCCAGGTGTTGGTATTGCTCGAAGTCCCTAACGTTGCCACCAAGCGAAAACTCCCGTCCCCCCGGTCGCAGATGAGAGAGTTACGACGTCACCATGCCTATGACGTATTCCTGGTGCATCCTCTTTTCGATTTGAGACTGATTTTGACTCCCCCAGCGGGCGGGCATCATGCGCCTATCGCGATCTAGTCGGCGAACACCTATGCCAACCAAGTCGAACCCGACGCTCTTGCCGATGCTGGCGATGCCCTTGTGAGTTTCCACGTCCACGCTGCGCAAGACCGATGTTCCAACAACCACAACCGCCACTCTGCCGTTCTTCAGCACCCGGCGCATCTCTTCCAAGACCGCCGACATCTCTCCGAAGTAGCGCCGCAATACTATCGCCTTTCTGGAATCGTGTTCAGCCAGTTTCGCCAGCGTCTGTTCACACTGCTCAGGCAGGTCCGCGTATTCCGGTCCGCGCATAGACTCGTGCCCCAGGTAGCGCGACCGAATCTGTGTGAGCTCTTTGATCTTCCAGCCGAACCACACCAGTGAGAACTTGTGCGCCCTCATGTAGTCTATCGCGTTGTTCGCATATGGCGGCGAGGTCACGACCAGATCGACGCTGTCGGACGGCAACCCTGTGTTATCTGCCCTGGCCGCCCGAACGGAGGCATCTCCAGTTTCGTCGATAGGAGCCTGCGATTCTCTTAGGTAACCCGGGAAGAGCGCGAGCGTTGATTGCTCCGCACTGGGCGAATCGTAGAGAGCCGCACGGGAGCCGTCTTTGGTGAGAGTCTCCACGTTGCGCTCCAGCCTCTTGCTGAATTCGACGAACGCGGAACCTGGTTTCTTGGCGTTGTCCCGGTGAGGCCGTGTGTGTGCGAGATCGCGCGCAAGCGACACACCACCTGACTTGGCGATGATGGTCGATGAAAAGGCGACTCTCAGAAATCGTCGCATGTCCTGGTCATCGAGCGCGTCAATCCGTCGCGTGAGCGCGAGCAGCTCCAGTTGCGACTTGGGCGTGAACCAGTAATCGATGAAGTCCCTGGTCTTTGCATCGAATCGCCCTTCCAAGTCCCGTTCCAGCACGTCGATTTCGTCCCAGTAGTCGTTCCTGGCAGCGTTCAGTACACCGCGTCCAGCCTCCAATGCAGCTACCGGGTCAATGGGCGTTAGCTTGGCTTCCGCGATTAGCCGCGCCAGAGGGTCAATGTCGCATCCAACAGCGCGACGTCCCAATCGGACCGCTTCCACCAACGTTGTGCCGGAACCAAGCATCGGGTCGAGAACTATCTCTCCGGCCTCCGAAAGCTGATTGATGAGGAATTCGGGCAGTTGGGGAGGAAACTTCGCCGGAAAGGGATGCCAGGAGTGTGAACCGTAACCGCCGCTCGCACCGTGGAAATCCAGGTCCGCGCGCAAGGCTGCCCCCAACGCCTCCAAGCGTTTACTCGCGTTCATGGACCCGGGTTGTGAGCATTGGGGGAGGGTCAATCTTCATTTGACACCCTAATCGTCCGCGCTGAACAGCGTATCTATGCCGTTGCGCGACGCGTCGTCGGACTGGGCGTTCTGCTGCCTGCGCGTCATGCGCCTGACGCCGGTGACCACAAGCCCCTGGAGCGCGTCCACTTCGCGGTTGATTGCGGTCCGGAAGTGAGAACTGTACTCGCCAACGTTGCGGAACTTCCTGTAGCGGTCGCGCAGCAGCCGCTTGGAGGGCGCCGACCTCAACTCCACCAGCTCGGCGAGAAGCTCCCGTCTCAGGTTGCGCGCCGCCTCGCCGGGGTTCAGGTGCGCGCCGCCGGGCGGCTCCTGCACAACGCTGTCGACGATACCGAGCGACAGGCAGTCCGCGGCGGTGAGCTTGAGCGAGGCGGCGGCCTCTTCGGCCCTAGCCTCGTCCTGGTATATCAGCTCTGCCGCATCCTCCGGCGAGATGATGGAGTAGATCGCGTTCTCCATCATCAGCACGCGGTCGGCGACGCCCAGGGCGAGCGCGCCCGCGTTGCCGCCCTCACCGATGACGACCGACATCGACGGCACCTCGAGCCTGGCCATCAGCGCCATGGTCTCGGCTATCGCGCCGCCGAGTCCCCCCTGCTCGGCCTGTAAGCTCAGGTAGGGACCGGGCGTGTCTATCAGCGTTATGATGGGTATGTCGAACTTGGCCGCCATGCGCAGCACGCGCTGCGCTTTCCGGAAGCCGGCGGGCGACGTTCGCCCGTCGTTGCGGTCGCCGTCGGCATCGGAGCGACCGCGCTCCTGTCCAACAACCGCAACCGTCTGGCCTCCCAGGCGCCCGATGCCGCACACGATAGCCGGGTCGTCCGCCGTGTGCCGGTCGCCGTGCAACTCGACGAACGGCGCGAATATGGTGTCTATGTAGCCGAGCGAAGTGGGCCGCCCTTCGTGCCGTGCGAGCTGCACCGAGTCCCATGCCTGCGCAGCCTGCGGCACATTAGCCTCGACGGACCGCCGTTGGTCGCGCTTCCGCATAGGGGTGAGCCGATACTGCGGACCAAGCAGGTCCAGCGTCGTCGCCAGCATATCTCTCAGGTTGGCGCGCTCCACCACCGCGTCGAGCACGCCGTGGCGCTCGAACGACTCGGCGGTGTGGGCGCGCTCGGGCAGTGGCTCGCCGGTGGACTGCTGTATCTGGCGCAGCGAGCTCACGCCCACGATAGCGCCAGGCTCGGCCACCACGATGTCGGCCAGGCTCGCGAAGCTGGCATAAGCCTGGCCGGTGGCGGGGTTGGCGAGCACCGATATGAAGGGAAGGCCCCGCGCGTCCAGACGGCCGGATGCGATCGACGTCTTCGCCATCTGCATCAGCGACAGCGCCCCTTCCTGTATCCGCGCGCCACCGCTGGTGACAATGGCTATCGCGGGCAGCAGATTGCGCGACGCGCGCTCCAGCGCGAGCGCAACCTTCTCGCCCACCACGCAGCCCATGGTGCCCCCCATGAACCCGAAGTCGAGCACTATGAGCATGGCCGGGCTGCCGCCAATGGTGCAGGTACCGGTCACCGCGGCCTCGGTCAGTCCTGTGCGCCGCTGGTCGCGAAATATGCGCTGCTTGTAGGAGACCTTGGAGGAGAAGGACAGCGGGTCGAGGGAGGTTATCGAGCGGTTGATCTCGCGAAAGCTGCCGGGGTCGGCGAGCGAGTCGACTCGCTCGCGCGCGTTCATGCTGTAGTGAAAGCCGCAGAGGCCGCACACCCGGTACCGGTCGTACTGGACCGACCCGGCGAGCGCGCTGCCGCAGACCAGACAGTTCTCCCTGGCGGGCGACAGGCTCTCCTCTTCTTCCTCGGCCCGCCCCTTTCCCACGACGGAGCCGATGAGTCCGCTCAGGCTTCTGGGCACCTTGGCACGCTCCCGCAAAGTGTAGCCGCGGCCGGCGGAGGCTCGACAGCCGGCAGCAGCGGCTTTTAGACACTTCCTATTATAACATCACGCGATCTCGACCCGTCACTGGGGCCCACGATGCCCCTGTCCTCGAGTTCGTCCATCAGGCGTGCGGCGCGCGGGTACCCTATGCGCAGGCGCCGCTGCATCAGCGAGGTCGATATCTTGTTGTGGCTCATCGCGAGGCTGATGGCCTTGTCCAGCAACTCGTCGGTGCCGTCGGACTGTGCCCCCGCCTGCTCGCTCTCATCTTCGGTGACGACCGACTGAAGCGCTATCTCGTCCATCGGGCCCCAGGGTGTCGACGTCCAGAACTCCACCAGGTGCTCGACCTCGGCATCGGAGATGAACACTCCCTGCACGCGCTCCGGGCGCGATGCGTCCAGCGGCAGGTAGAGCATGTCGCCCCGGCCAAGCAGCTTGTCCGCGCCGGTGGTGTCGATGATGGTGCGCGAGTCCACCTGCGACGTGACGCTGAAGCTGATTCGGCTCGGGAAGTTGGCCTTGATCAGCCCTGTCACCACGTCCACCGACGGCCTCTGTGTGGCGACGACCAGGTGAATGCCGGTGGCCCTGCCGAGCTGCGCCAGCCGGCACAGCGTCTGCTCGACGTCGAATGCCGCCGACATCATCAGGTCGGCGAGCTCGTCTATCACCACCACCAGCATCGGCATCTTGTCGGGCATGCGTTTGTTGTACGACTCGATGTTGCGAACGCCCACCTCCTCCATCCTGCGGTAGCGGTCCAGCATCTCGTTGACCATGCCCTTCAGTAGGCCGACCACCTCGTCCGTCTCCACGACCACGGGTGTGAGGAGGTGAGGAATGCCGTTATAGGGAGTCAGCTCCACGCGCTTGGGGTCTATGAGCAGCAGCCTCAGCTCGGCGGGGGACCTCTCCATTATCAGCGACGAAATCATGCCGTTCAGGCACGCGCTCTTGCCGCTGCCGGTCGCTCCCGCGACGAGCAGATGCGGCATCGTGGCGAGGTCGACCACTTTCGTCTCGCCGCCGGAACCCCTGCCGAGCGCGACGGGCAGGTGGCCCTTCTTGCTTAATCGGCGGAACTCGCCGCTCTCGACCACCGAACGAAGCGACACGACGCCCGGATTGGGATTGGGAATCTCGATCCCGATCATCGACTCGCCCATAACCGGCGTCTCGATGCGTATGCTGGGTGTCTTCAGCGCGAGCGCCAGGTCCTTCTCACGCGACAGTACGCTGTCCACCTTTACGCGAGTCTTGTTCTCCTGGCGCTTCATCACCGCCTTGCCGGACTCGTCCACCTTGGGCCGGCCCGACTCGTCGGTCTCACGCACCATCTTGTAGCGCCGGATCCAGCCGGGCACCAGGCCGTACATCGTCACGCGCGGCCCGGGCATGGCCTGCCCCATCTCGACCTCGATTCCGTACTCGGCCAGCGTGCTCCGAATCACGTCGCCGGTGGTCTGCATCTCCTCCTCGGTCACGCCGGCCTCGGGCGCCTCGCGCAAGAAGTCCCTCTTGGGCAGCTTCCAGCGACCTGAGCCGCGTGAAGGCTGGGATGCACCGGGCCGGTCACCGTTGCCGCTGCGGCCGACGGCGCCGACGGCGGAGTTCCATAGACTGTTGAACTTTGTCCTGCCAGGAGAAACGGGACGCTGCGGCGGCTCGGCGTAAGGCTCGACCACACCGACGGACGCGGGCACGCTCTTCCCGTTGCCGTTGGACACGGGGGCGGGCTCGTCGACGCCGTAGCCGTAGGCGGCCCAATCTTCGGCGTTCAGGTATTCGTTCCTGTACCCGTAGCCGACCGGTTCGTACTCGTCTACATCCGGCGCGGGACTGTCTTCGTCCACCAGCAGGGGCGCCGCATCGGCGACGGCTTCAGACATGGGAGTCTCACCAGGGAAGTCTGACGGCGCGGGCTCCTCGGGGCGAATGGCCGCGGTGAGGCCATCGTACCGGTACGATCCCATCCTGGAGTAGTAGCCGCCCGCGGCCGGGGATCTCGCGCCTTGCCCGCCCGGACGCGCGCTGTCGGCGCCGTAGCCCGGAGGCGACGAGTACGCGAGCTGGGCGTCCTGCTCGTCGCCTTGCGAAATCCCGGATGACTGCTCGTTCTTCCGCTGCCGGCGCTCCCGCAACCTGGCGGCCATCGTGCTGGCCGCGAATGCCACGGCCACCCAGCAGAACAGCGCCGCTCTACCCAACCCGAACGCGACGGCAACCGCGACCGGCGGCGCCACAACGGCCACACCGACCGCTATCACGGCGAGCAGGCGCAGCGCGCCGAGCCACGCGGTGGTGCCGACGACGGCCTGTCCCACGCGTCCTCCCAGCGGCGCCTCTCCGTCCAGGGTGAACGCCGCGAGCGTCCCTTCCGCGGGCGAAAAGAACGCCATCGCCCCGAGCGCGGCGGCAAGGAAGGCAACCGAGCCGAGCCACAGCCTGTAACTCCGGAACCACTCGCGCCGCCAGCCGAGCGCGAAAGCAAAGACCGCCAGCCAGGCCACTATCGGCACAACACCCAGGCCAAGCGTAGACACGATGGCGTCCCTGGCGGAGGTGATCGCGTCGAGGATGGGGGCGCGGAACCAGTAGACGACTCCGGCGATTACGGAGAGCGCCACCGCTCCGGCTACCGCGACCGGGACGATGGGAAATGACGTGGTTGTCCCGCCGCCGCTGGCGGGAGCGTTTTCGGCTGTTTCTTGCATGGCGCCTGTTCCTGCGTAAGATTCCGGGCGGCGGCGATAGGGAGGCCGCGTCCCGGGATTTCGCGGAGGAGGTCGAGGGCGATGCTGCCCCGGGCGACCCTCAGAGGCGCTCGATGGCTACGAGCACGGTTGGACGCCTGCGCGTCTGCTCGTACAGGAAGTTGGAAACTGCGCCCGCGACCTTGGCCTCCACCCTATCCCAATCTATGGCGAGGCGCGTTTCCGCTTCTAGGCTTTGCAGGGCGACTTTGGCAGATTTTCCGAACAGGTGCTGGGATTCGTCCAAATCGGCGAATCCCGAGGACACTATCGCCGGCTCGGCGAGCGCCTCCCCGCTGGCGTCGTCGACACACAGCAGCACCGCCACCACCCCGTTGCGCGCGAGCCTGCGCCTTTCGTCCAGAGTCTCGCTGTACATGTCCCACAGCGTGCGGCCGTCCACGTAAACGCTCCCCGCCGGCACGCTGCCTGCCACGTCCGCGCCAAAGGAGTCGATCTCCAGTACGTCGCCGTCGGTGAGCACGAACGTGTTGGACGCCGGCACGCCCATGGAGCGCGCTATGGCGGCATGGGCTACCAGGTGCCTGTACTCGCCGTGGACGGGAACGAAGTAGCGCGGCCTTACGAGGCCGAGCATCATCTTCAGCTCTTCCTGGCTCGCGTGGCCGTGCACGTGCACGTTTTCGATCCGGCTGTAATACACCCGGGCGCCGCGCATGAACAGTCTGTCTATGGTCTTGGCGACAAGGGTCTCGTTGCCCGGAATGGGCGAAGCGGAGATGATTACGGTGTCGCCCTCCACTACCTCTACGTCGCGATGCTCGCCGTTGGCTATGCGCACCAGCGCCGAGGTCGGCTCGCCCTGGCTGCCCGTGGCCACGATCACCACCCGCTCGTCCGGTAGCCGGCCCGCGTCCCGCGTCGACACCAGCACGCCCTCGGGCGCCTCCAGGTAGCCCATCTTCAGCGCCATCTTCACGTTGTTCGCCATGCTGCGGCCCACCACGGTGACCTTGCGATCGTACTTTACGGCGGATTCGATCACCTGCTGCACTCGCGAGATGAGCGACGCGAACGTGGCGACCATCACACGGCCCGGCGCCTCTCCTATCAGCCGGTCGAGCGTCTGCCCCACCACATGCTCGGACTCGGTATAGCCCGCCACGTCCGCATAGGTGGAGTCGGACAGCAGCAGCAACGCCCCATCGCCCGCGAGCCGCGACAGAGCGATGAAGTCCATCGGCTGGGAGTCTATGGGCGTGTGATCGATCTTGAAGTCGCCGGTGTGGATAACGACCCCCAGTGGAGTCTCTATGGCGATCCCCATGGCGTCGGGGATAGAGTGACAGACGCGGAAGAACTCGATCTGGAAGCAGCCCACCCTGAACCGGGAGTGTGCCTCGACCACGTTGAGCCGCGCGTCCCGAATCATGCCCCGCTCGCGCAGCTTGACCGAAATCAGCCCGTGGGCGAGCCGCGAGGAGTAGACGGGCGCGTCGACCTCCGCGAGCACGAACGGCAGCGCGCCTATGTGGTCTTCGTGGCCGTGGGTGATGAGGATGGCCCGGACACGGTCCCGGTTCTCGTGAAGATAGGAGATGTCGGGTATGGCGAAGTCGATGCCCGGGGTGTCTTCACCGGGAAAGAGTATGCCCGCGTCGACGACCACGATGTCGTCTTCGTACTCCAGGGCCAGCATATTCTGGCCTATCTCGCCGAGGCCGCCCAGGGGTATGACCTTGAGAGGAGATTCGGGCATCCGGCGCTATTCGAACAAGCTCAACTGCTGCTTGGGCTCATCCTCCGTCTCTTCCTCGGGCAGAGACCCTGCGTCCTCGATCAGGCCGGGCAGAGCGCGGAAATCCTCCTCCAGCGCGCTGCGCAGCCTGCCGTTGCGGAGCGCCGCGGCGGGGTGGTACATCGGGTACACCAGCAGGTTGTTCCAGCGGCGCGCCTTCCCGCGCGCCTTGCCGATGCCCTCGTTGGGGAAGAACTTGGCGAAGGAGTACCTGCCCAGGGCGACGACCACCTTTGGCGAGATGATTTCGAGTTGTTCGTCGAGATAGGGTTGGCAGGCGGCAATCTCGCCCGGAAGCGGGTCGCGGTTGTTGGGAGGGCGGCACTTGAGCATGTTGGTGATGTACACGTCCTCGCGCCGCAACCCGATGGAGTTCAGCAGCTCGTTCAGCAGGTTGCCCGCGCGCCCCACGAATGGGCGCCCCTCCTGGTCCTCGTAGTAACCCGGCGCCTCGCCCACGAACATCACGTCGGCGTCTAGCGAGCCCTCTCCAGGCACGGCCCGGTTGCGCTTTTCTGCCAGGGTGCACTTGGTGCAGGCGTTGACCCTGCGAACCAGGTCGTCGTAAGTCGTGGTGTTCATTGGCCGTTCCCCGTCCGCTGATAGTCGCTTGGCAAGCCTTGAGCCGAGTACCCTGACTGCCCCCCGACCAATGTTGCGCAGACGAGGCAAACCTTACACGACAGGCCGCAGAGCGTCAAACGCCAGTTTGTATCTTTATATGATACACTTGCTCAAAATGACAGCATGGGAGGAATCACTCTTGACCGAGGACTTCAATTGCCCACCGTGGTGGTAGAAGGCCAGTTCCGTTTCGTTGTCAATACTAGAGAAAACAGCTTCGAGCCTCCTCACGTACACGTGTGGGTAGCCAGTGAAGACGTCTGCCGGATTGAGTTGATCGGAGGCACCTTCATGGACGACCCTCCCGCCGGGACGTTCAGGGCTATCATGAGGATCTATGCAGCGCACGCCGAGCGTATTTTGAGAACGTGGGACGCCATTCACGGAGGTTAGGTGGTGGAAACTGTCCTGGTGAGAAACGCAGATAGGATGATGACTGTCGCCAGCTTGATGGAGGACGGCATAGAACTGGGCTTCGCGGACGACTCCAGGGGCCTTATTCCATACTCGGATCTTCCCGAGATCGAAAGGCGGGCGGGCGTGTCCGGCCTGGAGCTGCCCAATCCCTACCTTATGGTGCTGAGGACGACTCAGGGCGAGCGGGTAGAGATTCCATGGGACTTCGCACGCCACTACTGCGACGCACGCTACCGCCCGTCAATAGAGGCTATAGCCGCTCAAGGCAGACAGGCGATTGGCCAGCGCATCCGTCGCCTCAGACGGTCTGTCGAACTGACGCAAGAGGAACTCGCAAGCGCGGCGGACATTGGGCGCGTGACCCTTGTGAGGCTGGAGAAGGGAGAGCAGACTCCCAGGTACAAGACTCTGGACGCAATCGCCAAAGCCTTGGGAATTCGAGTCTCGGAACTGCTGTCAGAACCGGAGCGGATTCTCCCATAGTTTGCCCACCGCCAGACCAGCGGGGTCCAGGGATACGAACAGCCGGCTAACCTCAATCACCGCCTGCCCTGCGCCATGCGCACCGACTCCGGCATCCGGCGCAGCGCGAACATCGCCGACACGCCGACCACCGCGAGCGCGCCGTTCAGGCTGAACGCCAGGCCCCAGCCGGCGGCGCCCTGCACCACGTCGAGCACCGTGCCCGCGGCGATGGGCGCGACCGCGCCGACGGTGAACGCGATGAACGCCTGCACCGCCTGCGTCGACCCTATCCTGCCCCGCGGCGATAGCTCCGTCACCGCCGTGGAGTAGATGGCCGAGTCGGCCGCCGTGGACAGCCCGTACACGAAGCCGAGCGCCAGCATCAGCGCGGGCGGCGCGCCGATGAGCCAGCCGACGATGAACGAGCACGCGCCGCTCACGGCGAATATGATCATCGCCCCCGCCGTTCGGCCCGTGTAGTCGGACACGAACCCGCCGATGAGCACCCCGCCGATGCCCATCATGAACATCAGGCCCGCCCACGTGGACGCCTGCGCCGCCGCGTCCTGGTCCCCCGCGCCGCCGTGGAGGAACATCGCCCCGAGCAGCAGCGGAAGCCACAGCCGCGCCAGGTACAGCTCCGCGGTGTGCAGCGTGTACCCTGCAATCGCCAGCACCGCCGGCCGGTTGCGCAGTACGCTTAGGTCCAGGTGCCAGCCGGCGGGGGCCGCCTGCTGGCCGGGTGCCGGATCGGGCCGCTCCGCGTCGCGGCCCAGCATGAGCAGCAGCGCGGGCACGAGGCCGGCCAGGGCGACGAACGAAGTTGTGAGGTACGCCGCTTGCCACGTCGACACCGCGTTCAGCAATTGCCCCATGAACACGTAGGACACGGTCGTACCGGCGTAGCCCATAGCCACGAACACGCCCACCGCCGCGCCGCGCCGGCCGTGCGCGAACCGCAACGACACGAGCTGAATACCCGGCACGTAGGCTCCGACGTGTCCCATCCCCGACACGAACCGGAGGGCCGAGCCGGTCCAGACGTCTGTCGCGAGCAGCGGAAACAGCAGGTTGCTCACGGCCATCAACGCCACGCTCGCGAGCAGCACGCGCCGGGGCGAGAGCCTGTCGGCCAGCGGTATGAGGACGACGGACGATACAGCGTAGCCGATGAGGTAAGCGGAGAAGACCAGCGCGGCTTCGGCGTTGGACAGTTCCCACTCGTTGCGAATGAGCGGCGCGGACGACACGTAGCTGGAGAACGGCAGCAGAGCCAGGAAGAGGGCGGAGCTTATGCCGGTGAGCCACAGCGCGTTCCTCCAGCCGGCTCCGGACGCGCCCCCATCGTTGCTATCACCGATCAATGGCGGCTGCTAACCCAGGGCCTGGGCCAGGTCCTCTATCAGGTCGTCGGGGTGTTCCAGGCCAATGGACATTCTCAGCAGGTTCTGCGGCGTTCGAGTATTCGGCCCTTCGATGGATGCGCGGTGTTCTATCAGGCTCTCGGTGCCGCCCAGGCTCGTCGCGCGCGTGAACAGCCTCACCCCGGCGGCCACGCGCATGGCCTCTTCGCGGCCCCCCACGACCTGCAAGGAAACCATGCCGCCGAATCCGTCCATCTGCCGGGCCGCGGTCTCGCGCCCGGGGTGGCCCGACAGGCCCGGGTAGTGGACCGCCTCCACGCGCGGATGCGTGCTCAGGAACTCGGCCACGCGGGCGGCGTTGTCCGAGTGCGCCCTCATGCGCAGGTGCAGCGTGCGCATACCCCGCAGCGCCAGCCAGCAGTCGAAGGCCGACGGCACGGCGCCGTAGGCGCTCTGCGTTCGCCTGACGCTTTCGAGCAGCTCGCCGTCGTCCCGGCACACCACTGCGCCGCCGGTCAGGTCGCCGTGACCGCCGACGTACTTGGTCGTCGAGTGCACCACCGCGTCGGCGCCCGTCTCGATGGGCCGCTGAAGCATGGGCGTCGCCCAGGTGTTGTCGCACACGCACAGGGCGCCCGCCTCGTGCGCAATGGCGGCTGTGCGCTCCACGTCGGTTATCTTGAGCAGCGGGTTGGACGGCGTCTCCACCCATACGAGCCTGGTGTTGGGCCGAAGCGCGGCCACAACCTGCGGCTCGTCGGTCAGGTCCACGAACGACGCCTCCAGCCCCCAGCGCGCGAACACGTCGCGGAGCAGCGCGGCAGTGCCGTGGTAGCAGTCGGAGGGCGCGATCACGTGGTCGCCCGCGGCCAGCGTGTGGAACACGGCGCCCGCGGCGGCCATGCCGGACGCGAAGCAGGCGGCGCCCGCGCCGCCCTCGAGCGCGGCCAGGCGGTCTTCCAGCATCGCGCGGTTGGGATTGCCGGAGCGGGCGTAGGTGTATCCGAGCGGATAGTCGCCGTCGGGCGCGCGCTCGAACGTCGTTGACAGGTGGACGGGAACCGTAACCGCCCCCGTCGCCGGGTCCACGTGGTGGGCGGCACGCGCCGCGAGCGTCTCGCGTCTCACGGTCTCGCCGGGCGGGACTTCTGCCTACAACCCAATCGCCTCGGCCACGCGCTCCAGGTGCTCCCTGGAGTCACCGAACGCGAGCTCGGCGGCCTTCGCGCGGCGCGAGTAGAGCTGCATGCTGTGCTCTTTGGTAAAGCCGATTGCGCCGTGGCACTGGTGCCCGGTGGCGCACACCCGGCGCACGGCGTCGCTGACCCACGCCTTGGCCATGGCGACCTCGCTATCGGCGGGCAGCCCCTCCGAAAGCCGCCACGCGGCCTGGCTGGTGACGTAACGCGACCCCTCGACGTCGGTGGCCATGTTGGCGCAGTGGTGCTGGATCGCCTGGAAGCTGCCTATGGGCCGCCCGAACTGGATTCGCTGTTTCACGAACTCCACCGTCATGTCGAGCACCTTCTGCCCGTTGCCCACCATCTCGGCGCACTTGCCCACGGCCCCCCAATGGATGACCCTGGCGATAGTTGGCCATCCGCCGTTCAGCTCCCCCAGCAGCGCGGAGCGGGGCACGTGGACACCATTGAACGTCACCTCGGATTGACGGTCGGACGCTATAGTCTTGAGCAGGGTTTGCGATACGCCGGGCGTGTTGGCGGGCAGGATGAAGAGCGACACGTCCTCTTTGGCCTCCCCCGTCCGCGCCGCGACTACCAGGTAGTCGGACACGTGGGCGTTCGGGACGAACAGCTTGGTGCCGTTGATTACGAAGCCGTCGCCGTCCGGCTCGGCGGTCGCGCGGATGCCGGCGGCGTCCCAGCGGACGTCGGGCTCCGTAAGCGCCAGGGTCGCTATCACCTGGCCCTCCGCGATGCCCGGCAGGTACTGGCGCTTCTGCTCGTCGCTGCCGGCGTCGAGAATGGCCATGCCGCCCAGCACTACGGTGGAGAAGAACGGCCCCGGGAGCATGGCCCCCCCGATCTCCTCCAGCAGAATGCACAGGTCCAGGAACTCCAGCCCCGCGCCGCCGTACTCCTCCGGGAAGATAAGCCCGAGCCAGCCGTTTTCGGCTATCTTCTGCCAGCTCTCCGGTGTGTAGCCGCGCTCGTCCTCTTCCATCGCGCGCACGAACGCCTCGGTGCACTCGGCTTCGAGGAACTCGCGGGCGCTGTTGCGCAGCATCTGCTGGGCTTCGGTAAGTCCTAGGTCCACTGATGCACTCCTAATCTGGTCCGCTGTGGGCACTCAGCGCCGCACGCGGTCGGCTCGCGTCCCCGCGCTAGTCGCTGCCGACGGCGAGACAGGTCACCGTGCGAACTATGCCGTTGATGGTGTGGACCTGGCTCGTGACCAGGTCGCCCACGGCGTTGAGGTCCGGCGCCTCGACGACCGCGATAATGTCGAACGGGCCGGTAACGGCGTCCACGTTGCGAACACCGTCGAGCTCGCGCAAGGACTCGCCCACGCTCCTGGACTTGCCGACGGCCGTTTCTATGAGTATGTACGCCTTGGTTGACATAGTAGTGCTGGCCTCCGTTCCCACCGGCGGGAGTAGTGGATTGTGGCAAAAGAGCGGGGAATCGTATCTGTGATCAACAGTGAGAGCATTCTAAGTGTGGCCTATAGGGGTGTCAAATTCCCGGCCGCGCAGAACGTCGCCGCGATGCCGCCGGGAGCTTAGCCGCGCCAGCCGCGGGGGTGTATGCTTGGAGCAGACTACCCGGACAGGCGAGAGGGCAGATGGCGCAACGCAGAATGCACGCGGACGAGATTCTCGCGGACGAGGCCCTGGCAGCACGGCTGGTCGCGGCGCAGTTCCCGCAATGGCGAGACCTGCCCGTCGAGCGCGTGCGGCACTCCGGCACGGACAACGCCATCTTCCGGCTCGGCGACGAATTGGTCGCGCGGCTGCCGCGCATCCACTGGGCCGTTGGACAGTCGGACAAGGAGTTCGAGTGGCTCCCCCGTCTAGCCCCCTATCTGCCGCTGGACGTGCCGACGCCGCTGCGCAAGGGCGCGCCCGCGCTGGGCTACCCCTGGCCCTGGGCCGTCTATCGCTGGCTGGAGGGCGACAGCGCCCTCGGCGTCGCCGTCGACGACCTCACGGAGGCCGCGCTCGACCTGGCGGCGTTCATCCGCGCGCTGCGCGCCGTGCCCGCGCGCGACAGGCCGCCGGCGGTCCCGGGAGGACGCGGCGGGCCGCTCGCCGACCGCGACGCCGAGACCCGCGCCGCCATCGCCGCGCTGGGGGACCTGATAGACGCCGACACCGTTACCGCCGCCTGGCAGGCCTCCCTGGACGCGACCCCCTACGACGGCGAGCCGGTCTGCATCCACACCGACCTCACCCCCGGCAACCTCATAGTGCGGGACGGCCGCCTGAGCGCGGTGATCGACTTCAATATGCTCACCGTCGGAGACCCCGCCTGCGACCTGACGGTTGCGTGGAACTTCCTGGACGCGCCCTCCCGCCGCGTGCTTCGCGACGCGCTGGACGTGGACGACGCCGCCTGGCTGCGAGCGCGAGGCTGGGCGCTCTCCGGGTCGCTGATAGCGCTGCCCTACTACCTGCGCACCAACCCCGGCATCGTGGCCCAGTCGTGGCGCACCCTCCGCGAGGCGGTGTCAGAATAGTGGCTGGCTTCGCGGACGTGCGCCCCGGCCTCTTTCGTTGTCTCGAACTCCCACCGAATGGTAAAATATCACGTGTGAAAGTATGTCCGTGAAAGGGGACGCATGAGGGACACAGACACCCCGACGTCCACGCAGCGAAAGAGCCCTACCAGGCCTCCGGATCGCACGAAAGAAGAGACGGCCCGCCTCGGTGACGAGATATACGAGCGGGACATCCGTCAGCAGGTTGAGGCCGACCACCATGGAGAGGTCGTCGCCATCGACGTAGAGAGCGGCAACTGGGCCATCGGAGACAACGTGATTGCCGCGACGGACCGCCTCTGGGTCCAACGTCCGGCCGCCCATGACATCTGGTGTCTGCGGGTCGGGTATCGGGCGCTGCACCACTTCGGGGGTCGTCCCATTCGGAGAGCTGAGTGATAGAGGGCGTGGTTAACGCCGCCTATGAGCCGGTGATAACCCTTGGCGTGCAAGGTTCATCGGGGCAGGCAAGAGAAATCGAAGCGGTGATAGACACCGGCTTCACGGGATTCTTGACCGTGACTCCGGCGATGGTGACAGAGTTGGGGCTGCGATACCGAAGCAGAGCTTGGGCGACACTTGCCGATGGCAGTGAAGTGCTATTCGATGTCTACGGTGTCACCGTGCTCTGGGACGACCAGCCGATGTACATAGAGGCCGACGCCGCCGACACCACGCCTCTTATAGGTATGCGGATGCTCGACAACCAAGAGCTGAGCATCCAGGTCCGGAACGGCGGCCGCGTCCTCATCCAGGCTGGATAGTAACCGAACTCCGTTTCCTTCCATCCCGCCGCGCCGCCTCCTGGTTACATAAACGGCCCAGACGAATGCGCCCTCTACCCCCACCCCCGTATCGAGTACCGGATCGGCCCGCCACATTCTCACGTACCCCGCGTATGCTATGATGGCCGCGAAAGCGAGAGGGCAATGAGCACACCCACCGAAACGTACCAGGACGTCGGACGCCGACTGCTCCGCCAGGCCCGCGCGGAACTAGCCGCGGGCGACCTGCGCCAAGCGTCCGAGAAGGGATGGGGCGCGGCGGCCCAGATGGTCAAGGCCGCCGCCCAGCAGCGCGGCTGGCCCCACGACCAACACCGGCTCCTGTTCGCCGTCGTTAGGGATCTCTCCAACGAAGCCGGAGACCCGGAAGTCCACGCCCTGTTCGCTAACCCCAACTACCTTCACGTCAACTTCTACGAGGGTGAGTTCGACGCCGACATGGTCGCCTACCACCTGGACCGCACCGAGCAATTCGTATCCAGGCTGGAGCGGCTACTGCACCGACGAGCCGCCGACACGCGCGGCAGACATGGCAAGACCTGCGCGCCAGCGTCCTGACTCCTCGTTACGTCTCATCGACTTGTAACTGTTCAGACTTGATGTGATGTGCGCTCTCAACCCTCACCCTAAACCTGTCCCAACGCACCCCAATCGCGTAACTCGAACGCCACTCCCCGCCCAACGCCAACCCATTCGCGCCCACATACCCCGAAAATAACGTCACTTTCCCGCGCCACCCGTTCTCATCCTTGTCCCACCCATTCTCACCCACGTCCCACCAGTTCCCATTCGTGCGCCATTTCTCCCCACAAATTCGGCCTACCCCCCACAGTTTCGCCTACCCTTTTGATTCTATAGCACGCAGATGCTATTTTCTATCTGCTAAGCGTTGTGTCCGCCGATTGTGGAGTAGAGACAGGTTTCATGCCTGCCCGCCGGGGCCTTGACCCGCCCCGCACATCCGTGCTACGCTTCCTCCAACAAAGGACCGACCTGCCACCCGCCCATACGACCCACCTCCGCAGCCACCTGCGGCAGTCGCACCTGTTACCGTGCATCGGGGCGCCCTCCAACCGTGTCCCGCCCGGGCGCCATCCAGCCGCGAAATGTCCCCAAAAGTCCCCGTTTGACACACATTTCGCCAAATACTGGCACAGCCCGCCAGCTACGAAATATGCGGAATGGTGCAATATGGAGCACCTTTCGCTGAACCCTCGCCTGCAGGGGCAGGTTTCATACCCGACCGCGTGACCGACCCGCCACCAGCCACTGGCCACCGACCCTGTCCCCTTCTGCCACGCAACAGGACATTTACGCGCCATAATGCCCAAATCGTCAGGACAGAATTGAGCACAATCGCGGTCGCTCCCAGCTACGGAATGTGCGGAATGTAGCAGAATTGTGCAGATTTGTCGGAGAGCCGCGCCCAAAGCCCCTTCCATTCCGGGCGCAGCCGAGGAATCTAAGCCCAGGCAATTGACGAAGTCGTAGCCCAGTGCTAGCATTCGTACGGAAAATCTCCGACCCAAGGCCGTTTTCTGATGCCCCAGCGTACTGGGCCGCCCACGGTTCGAGACGTTGATATGACCAGCTCCATTCGCGCCGCCGACGCGGGCGCAGACCGACTACCGGCGATGTTCCAGAGGTACAGAGCCAGTATAGCCGGCGCCCTGCGCGCCGACCTGTCGTGCGGCGATATTCCCGTGTACGACATGCTGCGCTACTACATGGGCTGGGTGGACGTGGACGGCAACCCCTGCGAGGCCACAAGCGGAAAGGCGCTTCGCCCTACGCTTTGCCTTTTCGGCTGCGAGGCCGTGGGCGGCTCCGTCGACAGAGCGTTGCCCGCGGCCGTCGCCTTAGAGTTCATTCACAACTTCTCGCTCGTACACGACGACATACAGGACGAGGACGAGACGCGCCATCACAGGCTCACGCTGTGGGCCGCCTGGGATGTGCCCAAAGCGCTGCAGGCCGGCAACGTCCTGAGGGTGGTGGCGGACAGGGCGCTCGAGCGGCTGCTCGACGGCGGCACGGGCTACGGACAGGCTCTCGGCATAACCAGGATGCTCACCGGCGCCTACCTGGAAATGATCGAGGGCCAGTGGCTGGACATCTCCTACGAGGGCCGGCGCGACATCGGGATCGACGACTACATGGTGATGATCTCGAAGAAGACGGGTGCGCTCATCAGATGCTCGCTGGACATGGGCGTCGCCATCGGGACCACCGACGAGGATATGATCCGGGCTTTCCGTTCGTTCGGACGGTCCGTGGGATACGCCTTCCAGATTAGGGACGATTCCCTGGGCGTGTGGGGAGAGGAACAGACCACCGGCAAGCCGGTGGGTGCGGACATTCGCCGCAAAAAGAACTCCCTTCCGATCGTGTATACCATGGCCAGGGCGGGCGGCGCGGACAGACGCGAGCTCGAACGCGTTTACGGAAAAGATGAGCTCGACGACGGCGACGTGGCGCTGGTGCTGGACGTGATGGAGCGCGTCGACGCGCGCGGCTACGCGCAGCGGCTGGCGGAGCGTCACTGCGCTTCGGCGCTCGACGCGGTGGCCGGCGTCGAGATGGCGGCAGGCGTGCGGGAAGAGATAGAAGAGCTTGTTAAGTTTCTGCTCGAAAGAGAACGCTAACGCCAAACCTTTGCGGGGAGGTACAACATATGGCCAGACCGCTCGAACTGGCAGTCAGGCTCGGCTGGCACATTCTCAAAAACACCGCTAAGCGGCGCAAGCGCTTTCCGCTGGTAACCATGCTGGAGCCTCTGGAAAAGTGTAACCTCGCCTGCGTGGGATGCGGACGCATCAGGGAGTACGAGCCGGTGCTGAACTCGATGCTCACCGTGCAGCAGTGCCTGGACGCCGTGGAGCAGTCGGGCGCGCCCATCGTGTCCATCGCAGGCGGCGAGCCTACGCTTCACCCGCAAATCGACGAGATAGTCAACCGCATCACCGCCACCAAGAAGTTCGTCTACATGTGCACCAACGCGCTACTCATGGAGCGCGTCATGAAGAAGATCCCGCCGTCCAAGTACTTCTGCTTCGTGGTGCACCTGGACGGTATGGAGGAGGCGCACGACAAGTCCGTGTACCGCAAGGGCGTGTTTCGCATAGCCATGAGAGCGATAGAGGCCGCCATCGAACAGGGCTACAGGGTCACAACCAACACCACGGTGTTCAACGGCTGCGACGAGGACGACCTGATAGAGATGTTCACCACGGTTACCGAGATGGGCGTGGAGGGCGCCATGGTGTCGCCCGGCTACAAGTACGAGGCGGTGCCCGACCAGCAGATGTTCGTCTCGCGCCAAAACGCGAGGGCCATATTCAAGAACGTTCTCGACCCCAGGCGGAACATTCGCTTTTACAACAACCCGCTCTACCTGGACTTCCTGCGCGGAGAGCGCGAGTACCAGTGCACGGCGTGGTCCAATCCCACGTACACGGTGATGGGTTGGCGCGAGCCTTGTTACCTGCTCGCCGACAGACACACGCAGAACGTGGACGATCTGTTCAGCGAGGACCTCTGGGAGCGCTACGGTGTGGGCAAGGACCCGCGCTGCGCCAACTGCATGATGCACTGCGGATTCGAGTCGGCTTCCGTCTTCAGCGCCGTCAAGAGCCCCCCGGAGGCGCTGAAGATGATCAAGGGCGGGGCGTTGAAGAATGCCGGCATGGGCGCGGGCTGAGGTAAAGCAACGTGTTGGGAATAGTCGCTGCCTTCAAGGAAGAGGTATCCGAATATCTCACTCGCGGCAGGTTTCGGCTGGTCGAACGCAACGGGCCGTACCGGTTCTACCGCGCCCGGCGAGGGCCGGCGGCGGCGCTGGCGCTTGGCGCGGTGGGCAAGCGCGGTGCCACGGAAGCCACCCTCCACTTGGTGGAGAACTACGGCCCGCGCCTGGTGGTGTCGGCCGGCTTCGCCGGAGCCGTGCGTCCCGACCTGGACACCGGCGACGTCTTCGTATGCGACCGCGTGTTGTCCATGGAGGGTCCCCCCGCGTCCTGGGCGGTGGAGAACGCCAACGAACGGCTGCTGAGTCAAGGCTCGACCGCCGCCGGAGACGGCGCGCGGCCCATGGGCTGCGTGTCCGTGTCCCAGTTCGTGCAGAGCGCGCCGATGAAGGCCTGGCTTGGCAAAGTGCTTCGAGTCGGAGTCATCGACCTTGAGAGTTACTGGGTCACCGACGTCGCCGCCGCCCACGACGTGCCGCACGCGGTGGTACGAGTCGTGCTCGACCCGATGGACCACGCAATGCCCGACTTTATGGCCGACTCCATGCGCCCAGGCGCCGGCTCGGCTCGCGCCAAGGCTGTACGCTACGCCCTGCGGCGTCCACACCGCGTGGGCGGGCTACTGCGGCTGTCGGCGCAGGTGAAGCTGGCCAGGCGTTCCCTGGCCGACTATCTGGCCTCCCAGCCCTGGAACTAGGCCGCCGCCGGGGTTCATCCCAATGACCAGTGCGAGCCATAACCATCGGCAGAGCGCCACCGCCGCGCGGCTGGAAAACACTATAGATCGCGCCCAACGCCATCTGCTCAACCGCCAGTCCCCGGAAGGCTACTGGTGGGGCGAGCTGGAGTCCAACTCCTCCATGGAAGCCGAGTACATACTGCTCACACACTTCCTGGGCGCCGTGGACGAAGAGCGCCATCGCAAGCTGGCCAACCACATCCGCAGCCGCCAGCGTGGAGACGGCACCTGGGGCCAGTACTACGGCGCCCCGGGCGACCTCAGCACCTCCACCGAGTGCTACTTCGCTCTCAAGATGACCGGCGTGCCCGCCGACGATCCCATGATGGACAGTGCCAGGGAGTTCATCCTGTCCAAGGGCGGCGTGCCCAACGCCCGCGTGTTCACCAAGATCTGGCTCGCCCTCTTCGGCCAGTGGGAATGGAAGGGCGTGCCGGTCATGCCTCCGGAACTGATGCTCGCCCCGCCGTGGTTTCCGGTTACGATTTACGACTTCGCCAGCTGGGCCAGGGGCACCATCGTCCCGCTGCTCATCTTGCAGGACAGGCGCCCCGTAAAGCAGGCGCCCGAATGGGCGCGCATCGACGAACTATACCCGCTGCCGCGCGACCGCACCGACTACTCCATCCGGCGCCCCAAGCGGCTGCGCAGCCTGGAGACGCTCTTCTACGCCGCCGACGTCGGACTCCGCTCCGTCGAGCGGCTGCCCTGGAAGCCCACCAGGGCGCGGGCCATACGCCAGGCCGAGCGGTGGATAGTCGAGCGCCAGGAGTCCGACGGTAGCTGGGGCGGCATCCAACCCCCGTGGGTCTACTCGCTCATGGCGCTGCACACGCTGGGCTACCCGCTCGAACACCCCGTCATCGCCCGTGGGCTGGAGGGATTCGACCGCTTCGCCATCGAAGAGGACGACACCTTACGCATCCAGGCGTGCGTATCCCCCGTGTGGGACACCTCTCTCGCCGTCATCGCGCTGCTGGACGCCGGCGCCGCGCCGGACCACCCCGCGCTCGTCAGGGCAGGACAGTGGCTGCTCGGTCGGCAGGTGTTGACGGGCGGCGACTGGCAGGTGAAGGCCGGCTCGGTGCCCCCCGGCGGTTGGGCGTTCGAGTTCGAAAACGACAACTACCCCGACATCGACGACACCTCCGAGATAGTCATCGCCCTGAGCCGCATGCGTCTGCCCTCGGAGTCTCACATGCAGGCGGCGATAGACAGGGCCGTCCGCTGGCTGCTGGGCATGCAGAGCAGCAACGGCGGTTGGGGCGCGTTCGACAAGGACAACACCAACCTGCTGCTGGCGAAGATACCCTTCTCGGACTTCGGCGAGACCATAGACCCGCCCAGCGTGGACGTCACGGCGCACATTCTGGAGATGCTGGGCCGGCTGGGATACGACAGCGGCCACAGCGCGGTCGCCAGGGCGCTCGACTACGTGATGTCTGAGCAGGAGGACGACGGTGCCTGGTTTGGGCGTTGGGGCGTAAACTACATCTACGGCACCGCCGCCGTGCTGCCCGCGCTGGAGGCTCTGGGCGTGGACATGCGCGCCCCGCAGGTACGGCGTGCGGTCGCGTGGCTGGTCGAGCGCCAGAACGCCGACGGCGGCTGGGGCGAAAGCTGCGCCTCATACGTAGGCCCCGCCCACAGGGGCCGGGGGCCCAGCACCGCGTCGCAGACTGCTTGGGCGCTCATCGCGCTGCTGGCCGCGGGGGAGGGCGCGCACCCGGCCGCGGCGCGCGGAGCCGACTTTCTGATGCGCACGCAACACGTCGACGGAGCGTGGGACGAACCCTACTTCACCGGCACGGGCTTCCCTGGCTATGGTATAGGGCAGCGACTGGACCGTTACCTGCAACCCGGCGAACAGGGCTACCAGGGCGAGGGGTTGCCCGAGGGCTTCATGATAAAGTATCACATGTACCGCATATACTGGCCGCTCATGGCCCTGGGCAGGTATCGCGAGTCCCTTTCCGGCGAGGGCGGGGACACGCGCCAGGCGAGTCTGCGCAGCAAGCTATACGTTCAACCCAGACGCATGAGGCGAAAAACGCTGCAAACGCTTCTGCTCGGAGGCGTCAATGGCAACCGAGATTGAACTGGCTTACGAGTACTGTCGCCGCATATCCAAGCGCCGCGCGAAGAACTTCTACTACGCTTTTCGCACGCTGCCCGGCCCCAAGCGCCGCGCCATCTACGCCGCCTACGCCTTCTGCCGCTACTGCGACGACGTGGCCGACGAGGACATAGCCCTCAGCGAAAAGACCAGGCTGCTCGCCGAACTGAGGCAGTCGCTCGCCCGGTGCCGGAGTGGACGCCCCGACGGTCCCGTATTCGTCGCCCTGCACCACGCCTCACAGGCATTTCGGGTGCCCTACGAATACTACGAGACCGTCATAGACGGCGTGGAGATGGACCTGACCATGACACGCTACGAGTCGTTCGACGAGCTCAACGACTACTGCTACAAGGTGGCCTCGGTCATCGGGCTCATATGCATCGAGATAACCGGCTACACCGACCAGAGGGCCAGGGAGTACGCGGTAGACCTGGGCGTGGCCATGCAGCTCACCAACATTCTGCGGGACGTCCGGGAGGACGCCGAGCGGGAGCGCATCTACATTCCGCTGAGCGATCTGAGGGCACACGGATACACCGAGGCAGAGCTGAGGGGCGCCGCTTACAACGAGGCATTTCGCAGCCTGATGAAGTTCGAGGCGGATAGGGCGCGCCGCTACTTCGAGCGGGGACGCCGGCTGTTTCCGCTGCTGGCCCGCGAGGCGCGCGTCTTCCCGATGGTGCTGGACGGCATCTACAGCGCGGTGCTTGACCGCATTGAGCAGCGCGGGTTCAACGTGTTCGCGGAGCGGATCGGGCTGAGCACCGGCGAGAAGCTGGCCATCACCGCCAGACTGTGGCTCGCCCACGGCCTGCCGCCGCTGCTGGGAATCGGCGCCCGACGGTAGGTCCGTCCAGTCCGAAGCCCGTGACCACTCTCCCCACATCGCCAATGCCCCGCGTGCTCATCCTCGCGCCTTTCAGCGCGAATGCGATGGCCCTACTGCGACAGCACGCCCACGTAACCCACGAGAGCTGGCTAGACACGCGCCGGCTGTACGCGCCGGACGAGCTGGCCGAGCGGATCAACCGCGATGGCGTGCGCTGCCTGGTGGTGGAGTCGGACTTCGTTTTCGACGAGGTGTTCGAGAGCGCCCCCGCGCTGAGGTTCGTGGGCGTGTGCCGCGGCTCCGTCGGCAGCGTGGACGTGGAGGCGGCGACTCGATGCGGGGTGCTGGTGGTCAACACGCCGGGCCGGAACGCTAGGGCCGTCGCCGAGCACACCCTGGGGCTGATGCTGGCGCTGGCGCGCCGCATCGTCGAAGGGCACAACTACGTGGCCGGGGGACGCTGGCTCAATCCCACCGAACCGTACACCGCAATGCGCGGCATCGAGCTCGGCGGCAAGATCGTCGGCATAGTGGGTCTGGGGGCTATCGGGCGCGATCTCGCGCGCGTCTGCGCCGCGCTGGGCATGGAGGTCACCGCCTACGACCCGTACGCGGAGGACCCTCCCGTGGGCGTGCGGATGCTGGCGCTCGGCGAGCTGATGGCGACAGCGGACTTCGTTTGCGTACAAGCACCGGCCACCCCTGAGACTCGCGGCCTGCTGAACGCGGAGATGCTGGCCCTGATGAAACCTACCGCCTTCCTGGTGAGCGCGGCCGACCCGTCCGTCGTGGCCCGCGACGCGCTGGTGGAGGCGCTGCGGGCGCGCCGCATCGCCGGAGCGGCGTTCGACGTGTTCGAGACCCACCCCGTCGCGCCGGACAATCCCCTGCTGTCGCTCGACAACGTGGTGCTCAGTCCACACGTGGGCGGCGCCACCGTCGAGACCGTGGAGCGGCATTCGCGGATGATGACCGACGATCTGCTGCGCTACTGGGCCGGTGAGCGTCCCCTAAACCTGGTCAATCCCGCCGCGTGGACGACTGGCGGACACGATGGCTGACGGCGCGGTTGTGGTGGTGGATGCGGGCACCAGCGTGCCGCGCTGCGTGGTGTTCGACGAGGCCGGGCGCGTGGTCGGCTCGTCGGCGGGTGCGTGGCGGTACGCCGCTCCGCCCGACGCCGGGTCTCTAGCCCGCGAGTTTCACCTGCCCACGCTGTGGGATGACCTGTGTGCGCTGGTCCGCTCGTCGCTGCGCGAGGCGTGTACCGAACCGTCGCGAATCGGCGCGGTAGCCGTGACCGGACAGCGACAGGCCGTCGTGTTCTTAGACGAGGCCGGGCGCGAGCTGTACGCCGGCCCCAACCTGGACCTGCGGGCGGTGTTCGAGGGCGCGCAACTCGACACCGAGGAGGCCGAGGGCCGCCGGCCGTCGATGCTGTTCGCCCACGCCAAGCTGCGCTGGTTCCGGGAACACCGCCCGGAAGCCTATGCTAGAATAGCCTGCGTTCTGACGCTGCCGGACTGGATCGCGTGGAAGCTCACCGGCGAACTTGCCGCCGAGCCGTCGCTCGCTGTCGAGGCCGGGCTGCTGGACGTCCACACGGGCGCTTGGCGGTCGCAGCCGTTCGACGAGGCGGGCATCGACCCTGAGGGAGTGCGGCTTCTGTCTGCGGGCGAGTTGGCGGGCACGGTGCGCACGGACGCGGCCCGGGCAACGGGCCTGGCCGCGGGCGTCCCGGTGTGCGTCGCGGGGCCGGACACGCAGTGCGGCCTGCTGGGCATGGGCGTCGCCCACGCTGGCGAGGTGGGCATAGTGGCCGGCTGGAGCGTACCGCTACAGATGGTGACCGAGGCGCCGGTGGCGACACCCGAGCGCGACGCCTGGACGGGTCTCTTCATCGAGGGCGGCAAGGGCGTGCTGGAGTGCAACGCCGGCGATCTGGGCAACCAGCAGCGCTGGCTCGCGGGGGTGCTGTTCGGCGACGCTGATGCGGGCCTCGAGGCCATGAACGCGCTCGCCGCCGAAGCGCCCTTGGGAGCGAACAGCGCGACCGCGCTGTTCGGCCACCCACGCATGGACCCGTCAGTCGTGGGCATGAGAACGGGCGGGGTCCTGTTTCCGGCGCCGGTGACGTTCAGCGAGATTGGGCGCGGCCACGTCGTCAGGGCGCAGATGGAGTCCGCGGCCTTCACCATTCGCGCAAACCTGGAGCAACTTGAGCGAGCGGCGGGCGCTCGGGCGCAGGCGGTGCGGCTGGGCGGAGGCATGACGCGAATGCCGGTGTTCAGCGAGATCGTGGCGGCGGTGCTGGGCCGGAAGATCGGCGTGTCGGCGGAGCGAAACGTGAGCGCGCTCGGCGCGTACCTGCGCGCAATCGCCGCCCTGGCGGGTAGCCCCGCCTCGGAGGTGGCGGCGACCATCGCGCCGGCCCGGCCCGCGGCGCTCGACCCCGACCCGCTGGCCGCCGCCGAGTACGAGGACGCATACAGGCGATGGCTGGAGCTGGCGAAAGACATGGAGGGATGGACGCTGTGAGCGAGGACTTCGCCGAGGCCAGGCGCATGGTGGCGTCGGCGGCGCGTGAGATGGCCGCGCTCGGGCTGGCGACCGGGTCGAGCGGCAACGTGAGCCTGCGGCTGCCCGCCGGCCTGTTCGCCGTCACGCCATCGGGCGTGCCGTACACGCGGCTCCGGGGCGAGGAAGTGGTCATCATCGACGGCGAGGCCGAGCCGGTGGAGCGGGAGGACGGGGCATGGTCCCAACCCGATCTCATGCCGTCCTCCGAGACGCTGCTACACCTGGCCATCTACGCGGCGCGGCCCGACGTGGGGGCAGTAGTGCACACCCACGCGGTCTACTCCAGTGTGGCGGCGGTGGCAGGCCTGGACGTGCCGCCTATCATCGACGAGATGATGCTGTCGGTCGGAGGGCCGGTCAGGGTCTCCGAGTACCGCTTCCCCGGAACCCAGGAACTGGCCGACAGCGTGGTGGCGGCGCTGGGCGAGCGGAACGCGGCGCTGATTCGCAATCACGGCGCGGTGGGCGTGGGCCGCGATCTGGAGTCGGCGCTGGACGTGTGCGTGCTGGTGGAGCGCATGGCGCAGGTCTTCGTGTTCGCCTCGCTGCTGGGCGGCGCGAACCCGCTGCCGCACGAGGCGGTGGAGACGGAGCTGGCCCTGTACAGGATGCGTCGCACCATGGAAGGGTGAGGTCACTAGCATGGTAACTGTTCCCGGCTTTCTGCTGAGACGCCTGTACGTGAAGGGCAGCCTGCGAAACACCGAGGCGGGTTTCGAGTTCGAGCTGCGAAACAGCCTCGGCTCGGGCTACGCGCACCGGATGCTGCCGCTTTCGGTCGACGGCGCGGATCTCCCCCTGGAAAGCGCGTCGTTCGCGCTGGAGGGCGAGGAGACGCCGTTCGAGGCCGTGTCGCGGGAGCGGACGTTCACGCTGGCGCTCAACACGTCCATCACCATCTGCGTGAGCGGCGTTACACTGGACGCTGGGCCGCGAAAGATCGGCATGGGGTTCGAGGTCCCCGGTCTGGGCGAGTTGCGCTTCGACTTCACGGACGTGCCCGCGGATGCCTAGAGAGATCCGGCGTGTGGCGGTGACGGGCGCGGCAGGCTACGTGGCGCGGACGCTGATGGCGCGGCTGGCGCGAGAACCCGCTGTGGAGTGCATCCTCGCGCTCGACGTGCGCCCGCTGCCGGCGGAGTCCGCGAAGGGGCCGGTGGTGTTCAAGCGCCACGACGTGACGCGCCCGTTCGGGCCGCTGCTGCAGGAGCACCGCATCGACGCGCTCGCGCACCTGGCCTACGTGATGCGTCCCTCGCGGGACCACGAATCCGCGCGCCGCGTCAATGTGGAGGGTACGGCCAGCGTGCTCGCGTCTTGCGAGGACGCGGGTGTGCGACACATGCTCTACCTGAGCAGCACCAGCGTCTACGGCGCCCACGCCGACAATCCGCCGCTGCTGGGGGAAGAGGCCCCGCCCCGGCCCCCGAGGGGCTTCCAGTACTCGGAGGACAAGGCCGCCGCCGAACGTCTGATAGCGGACTTCGCCGCCAGACGCCCGGACTTCAGCGCGGTGGTGCTGCGCGCCTGCCCGGCGCTCGGCCCCCGCGCCGACAACTTCATCGCCTCCGCCTTCACCAAGCCCTTCCTCGTGGGCGCGCGCGGGCACGACCCGCACATGCAACTGGTACACGAGGACGACCTGGCCGAGGCGATGAGCCGCTGCCTGCAGAACCGCGTGTCGGGCACGTACAACCTGGCGGGCGACGGTCTCATACACTGGAGCGAGATGGCGCGCATGTTCGGCAGGCGCGTGCTGTGGATGCCGGGGCCGCTGCTGCGGTTCCTGGTGGGCGTGTCGTGGGCGCTGCGGCTGCAGAGCGACTCGCCGCCCAGCGGGCTGGACTTCATCACCCATAGCTGGGCCGCGAGCAACGACAGGGCACGCCGCGAGCTGCGCATACGGCCCCGGCACACCTCGCGGGAGGCCTGGGCCGCCTTCACATCGCGCAACGGCGCGGGGCGAAAGGGAGAGGACGTACCGACATGAAGGTTGTTATCGACACCGACCCGGGAACGGACGACGCGCTCGCCATCGCCATGGCGCTGAACTCGCCCGACCTGGACGTGCTCGGGCTAACCACGGTCGGCGGCAACGCCTCACTGGCGCACACCACGAACAACGCGCTCGCGCTTGTCGAATGGCTGGGGCGTCCGGACCTGCCCGTGTCGCGGGGCGCGTTCCGCCCGGTCCGAGGTGCGTACGACTACGCCTACCACTACCACGGCCCGAGCGGACTCACGGTGCGACTGCCGCGTCCCACGGTCGCGGTCATGCCGCTCAAGGCGTCCGATTACCTGGCGTACATGGCCTACACCCATCCCGGCGAGCTGGTGATCATCGCGCTCGGTCCATTGACCAACGTGGCCCTGGCCATCCGTGGGGAGCCGCGGATGCGGAGGTGGGTGAAGCACATCTACGTGATGGGCGGGGCGCTGCACGTGCCGGGCAACGTGACTCCCCACGCCGAGTTCAACATCTACAGCGACCCGGTTGCCGCCGCCGAGGTGCTGGCGTCCGGCATAGATACAACCCTCATCGGGCTGGACGTGTGCGGGGAGCCGGTGCTGACGCGCGCCGACGTGGAGGGCACGAACGCCGCCTCGGAGGGAGAGCGGCTGGCGCACGAGGTGGTGCGCGGGTGGTTCGCGTTCCGCCTGGACGGCGGCGACTACATGCTGTGCGACCCGCTGACCGTGGCCGCCGCGGTGAGGCCGGAGCTTTTCGAGTATGAGCGAGCCGCCGTGGACGTGGAGACCGCCGAGGGCGACCGGCTGGGCGAGACAACGGCCCGCTACGGCGAAGGCAGCGTCCGGGTGGCGCGCACGGTGCGGGCGGCCGAAGCGACCGCCGCCGTCAAGGAGATGCTGGCGGCAGGCTAGGCGGTCCCTTCCCCCTCGATACGTGTGATGCAAATTAGGAACTGAGTTAGAGAGGGTTAGGAAGGTGTCAAGGAATGGTATAAGCTAGTTCTATCCCGACCAAAGGAGAACCGGCTGTGCCCTTAGACCTCGACACCTTCCTTACGGCATTGTACACGATTGTTGACGACTGCTATAAGCCATCTTTGGCCCAACACAAGCCGGTCCGGCCGGGCAGACGACCTGAGGTGTCGGACAGTGAGGTGCTGACTTTGATGCTTTGCGCTCAGTGGTCTGGAAAGTCGGAGCGGGCGTTTCTGAGGTACGCCGCCGAGCATTGGCGAAGTTACTTTCCCAGGATGCTCAGTCAGGGCGCTTTCAACCGCAGAAGCCGCGATCTGGCGGGGGTTGCGATTGCTCTGTCGACGGTGGTGGCGGATGAGTTGGGAGCTCGCACTGCGGCGTATCAGAGCATAGACAGCGTTCCGGTGCCTCTGATGCGTCGCTGTCGTGGCAGGCGCCATCGCCTGTTCGGAGACGAGACGGCTATAGGACCCGGAGGGAGTGACAGGGACTTCTACTACGGCTGCAAACTGCTGCTCGGGGTAGCGCCGGACGGGGTGATAACCGGTTTCACTCTGGCGCCTGCGAACACTGAAGACCGCTGGGTTGCGGAGAGCTTTCTGTGCTGGCGGGCCGACCCGCTTGCGCAGCCGTATCGGCCCTCCGATCTGCCAAGCCCCTACCGGCGCAATGGCAAAAAGTACGTGGGAGCCACGGGGCCCGTGTGGCCCAGGTCGGCAGCGGGGAGGGCCAGCGCAAAACCCTACCTCGGCGACAACGGATTCTTCGGGGAGTGGTGGCAGGGGCATTGGCGTGAACGCTACGGGGCTATCGTGCTCACTCCCAAAAACTACCATGGAGACGGCGCCCAAGCGGTGAAACGACAACACTCTGGTCGCAAACAGGTAGTGGAGACCATCAATGGCCACCTGGAGAATGTGTTTGGCCTCCACTTCCCCGGCGCTCGCAGCAAGTGGGGATTGCTGACTCGTATAGCCTCCAAGGTGGCCGCTCTGAACCTGGGCATAATGCTGAATCGGGTCTTCGGTCGACGCAATCTGGCGCTCGCAACGCTCTTCAATCGATGAAGACCTAATATGCATCACACGTTCGATGGGGGGAAGAGCCTGCCCTGAGCTTGCCGAATGGGTTAGGATGGGGGTGAAAGCAAGAGAGGTGAAACACATGGAATACGTCAATCTGGGTAGGACGGGGCTAAAGGTTTCGAGGGTGTGCCTGGGCACCAATATGTTCGGCGCGGGGTACGTGGACGACCAGCGCGCGGTGTCCGTCGTCGACAAGGCCATCGAGTGCGGGATCAACTTCATCGACACCGCCGACGCCTACAACGACGGGCACTCCGAGCGCGTGGTCGGCATGGCCGTCAAGAGCCGGCGCGAGGACTTCGTGATAGCGAGCAAGGGCTTCGTTCCCACGGGGCCCGGCGTCAACGACAAGGGGCTATCCCGAAAGCACCTCGTCCACGCCGTGGAGTCCAGCCTGCGCCGCCTGGGCACCGACTACATCGACCTGTACCAGGTCCACTTCTGGGACCCGGACACGCCGCTGCACGAGACGCTCCGCACGCTCGACGGGCTGGTCCAGCAGGGCAAGATACGCTACCTGGGCTGCTCCAACTTCGCGGCGTGGCAGCTCTGCAAGGCGCTGTGGGTGAGCGACAAGCACGACCTGGAGCGGTTCGAGTCGGTGCAGCCGGAGTACAACCTGGGCAAGCGCGACATCGAAACCGAGTTGCTGCCGCTGTGTGACGACCAGCAGGTGAGCGTGATCCCGTACCAGCTTCTGATGGGCGGATTGCTCACGGGCGCATACAACCGCGACGCCGGGCCCGCGGACGACAGCCACATGGCGTCGCGTCACGCCCAGCGCGCGAAGGACACCTACTGGACCGACGCCACGTTCGACATGATAGACGGCCTTGTCGCCATCGCGGCCGAAGTGGGGTGCGAGCCGGCGCAGCTCTCGCTGGCGTGGGCGCTCACCCGACCTGCCGTCGCGTCCGTCATCGTGGGGGCGAGCCGCCCGGAGCAGGCGGTGAGCAACGCCGCGGCGGCCGCCATCCGTCTGGACGACGACGTGGTGGCGCGCCTGGACGCGCTCGGTGGAGGCGCGGCGGCGTGACGTTGACTGGCAGAGCTTAATCGCTCCCGAGAAGCCAGTCCCCGTGGAAAACGGGGAGCGGGAGTCCAGAGGCTCGAGCGTGAGAACGGCCTCGACTCGGGTGGCATACCTATTAGGTTGTTAAAGGTTCGCGCGTAGCGAGTATGGGTTGGCGGCGCGGCAGGGCCGGGACTGGCTTGCGCGGCGGCCACGAAAGACAGGCCGCGCAGCACCTCTCGACCTGCTGCCGCGTGATTGGGCCAGGGGACGCCGTCGGCAAGGTGATGCGGAACCGGGACCGGAACTCCGCGCCGGCTTGGTGGCGTGCGCGGTACGGGTCTCGGACGGCTTTTCGCTGACGTCACCCCCATCCTAACCTTCCCCCTGCGAGGGGGAAGGGACTTGTCGGAGAGCCTTTCCGCTGCTGAGGGGGGAAGGGACAATCAGGGATGGACGGGTGACGGGCTACCAAGCGGAGTAGCATCCGGGCAGAGGCAGTGGCCAAACTGCCGGGTGGGACAAACAAGCTAGAAAATAGTGTCCCGTTTCGT
Organism: Dehalococcoidia bacterium; assembly: GCA_965203135.1. GTDB lineage: Bacteria > Chloroflexota > Dehalococcoidia > Lucifugimonadales > CATOSD01 > CATOSD01. Next base: position 1,242,711 of record CBDBBO010000001.1, read on the forward strand.
TTCTTCTGTCTTTTCTCCTCGGAATTCGGTCTGTCGGTTGTCGGCTTGCGAGCGGCTGGCCGTTTGTGATGAAGGGAATGTTAGTACTGATGTGCTGGAATGTCAAGGGGCGTTTGCAATGACGAACGCGTGTTGCCGAACCGAGTGGAACGGAAGTAGAATGTGGGTGCAAAGCCACTCAGATGGGGAAGAACCGTGTCAGCCGAAAACATCAAGCGCATGGTCTGCCTTGCGTATTCGCGTATGCCGAATGGCCGCTGCGTCGCCGGGAGGGAGTTGCGGACGGACGGGCGGCTGGGCGCCTGGATTCGACCGGTGGTAGGCGGTGAAGACGAAGGGGTTTCGGAAGAAGGCTCGCGCTACGAGGACGGTGGGCTGCCGCGTCTACTCGACGTCATGGACGTTCCGGTTGTCGCCCAACATCCGGAGGGCCACCAGCGAGAAAACTGGCTGCTCCATCCGGTCCGCAGATGGGCCAGGGTGGGTCGGTTCGACATGAAGGATCTGCCGAAGTGGGCCGATACGGTCGATTCTCTATGGATCAATGGATTTGGCACGAGCAATGGCCTGAACGACAAGGTGCCGGCTCAGGCCGCCAGCGCCCTCGATGCGTCCCTTTATCTCATCGATGTCAACCTGGAAGTACGCGTGTTCAATCCCGGAGCGGCGCGCGGCGAATTCAGGCGGAGGGTGCAAGGCCGTTTCCGGTACAATGGAACGGATTACCAGATGTGGATCACCGACCCGGACCAGGAGCAGAAGTACTTCGCGGGGCCAAACGGCAGCTACCAAGTAGGCAGGTGCTTGGTAACGGTGAGTCTGTCGCTCGCGGCCTACTACGGCTTTCACTACAAACTCATCGCCGCCATCATCGAGCCTTGAGGACGGAAGGCTTTTGAACGCTACACAGTACCCGGTATACACTATCGGCCACTCGAACCACTCGCCGGAGACGTTTCTGGGGCTGCTCACGAGACATGCCATCGATGAGGTGATGGACGTGCGCTCGTCGCCGGCCAGCCGCTACTATCCGCAGTTCAACCACGGGGTGCTGAGCGACGCGCTGGAGCGGGCCGGCATCGAGTACGTGTTCCTCGGCGGGGAGCTTGGCGGCAGACCCGCGGACCGCTCCTGCTACGACGAAGAGGGCCGCGTCAGCTATTCTCGCCTGGCGGACACGGACCTGTTCGACGACGGAATCGGGCGCGTCGTCAGGGCGGCAGATGAGCGGCGAGTGGCCGTGATGTGCAGCGAGAAGGACCCCCAGGACTGCCACCGCGCGCTGCTGATAGCAGGGGCGCTCGAGGAGCGCGGCGTCGTGGTGGAGCACATCCTCGCCGACGGCAGCGTCGAGAGGCACGACGAAACGCTGAACCGACTGCTGGACAGGTTCAAGCTGCCTCGCAGCGGCGACATGTTCCGTTCCAGGGACGAGGTTGTAGTCGAGGCGCTGGCCCGGCAGGCCAGCAGGATGGCGTTCGTCGACGACAGGCTCGCCGCCGCCGGCCGGGAGCCGGCGCATTGAGGGTGTATACGATAGGCTTCACCAAGAAGCCGGCATCGGTGTTTTTCGAGCTGCTACGGGAGTCCGGGGCGAAGCGGCTGGTGGACGTGCGGCTGAACAACGTCTCCCAACTCGCGGGTTTCGCCAAGCGGGGGGACCTGGAGTATTTCCTCCAGAAGATTTGCCGGATGAAGTACGTCCACATGCCGGACCTCGCGCCCACGCCGGAGATGCTGGACACCTACCGGAAGGGGCGGATGGACTGGGCGGAGTACGAGCGGCAGTTTCTCTCGCTGATGGACGAGAGACGCGTGTGGAAGATGGGCATCAAGAGGACCATCGCCAACTCGTGCCTGCTATGCAGCGAGGACACGGCGGAGCGCTGCCACCGGAGGCTGGTGGCGGAGTACCTTGACCGGCACTGGGGGAACGTCGAGATAGTCCACCTGGGGTGAAGGGGTAGCTTCCACCCCATCCTGCTCGGCGTGGCGCCGGGCGGAGTCACCCCCATCCTTGCCTTCCCCCTTGATGGGCTCACAGGGGTAGGTAAAGTAAAATACAGGTATAAGGACTTGGAAAGCGCATGGCATTCTGGCATCTTTTTGTTAGCACACAGAAAGGTTGCCAGAGATTCGCCATGCGCCTCCCGCCCGAATGCTACCAGATGCAGTACACGATTGAACAGCACATGCCGCACCTCAGACATTCTCAGATGAGGGGGTTGGTCTTGTGGGTGTACGGCGCCATACTGGCCGGGAGCAACTGTCAGAACGCCGTGGCGGCGGCGCTTTCGGTCATGGGCAGCTACAACACTCTGCGCCAATACATCAGAGAGTGGGTCTACAACGGTCAGGACCGCGCCAGTCCCTGCCAGGTGCAACTGGATGTGAACTCGTGCTTCGTTCCACTGTTGAGATGGGTGCTGTCTTGGTGGCAGTCGGACAGGCTGGTGTTGGCTGTAGACCCGACGCTGAAGGGCGACCGGATAAGCTCCATAGTGGTGAGTGTGGTCTATCGCAGTTGCGCGATTCCGGTTGGTTGGCACATCCTTCCCGCCAACAGGCCCGGTCGGTGGATAGGGCCTGCGGTGGAGTTGCTGGAGTTGTTGGCGACTGCGGTTCCTGAGGACCGGACCGTGCTGGTGATGTGCGACCGGGGTCTGAGGAGTCCGAGGCTGTGGGAACAGATACGCTCTTCGGGGTGGCATCCGTACGTACGGCAGTCGATCAACACCGTCTTCTGCCCGGACGGAGGGACGCGTCTGACTGCGAGGTATCTCGTGCCGGGGCCGGGTCACGCCTGGGTTGGCGGCGGCACGGCGTTCAGGGCCCAGAGCAAACGGCGCCGCGGCACGATGATCGTGATTTGGGATGAAGGCCAGGACGAGCCGTGGGTGGTGCTCACGGACCTTGCTCCTGATGAAGCCGGACCGTGCTGGTACGCGCTTCGCTTCTGGATAGAAGTTGGGTTCAAAGCGATCAAGAGTGTCGGGTGGCAATGGCAGAAAACCCGCAGGACAGACCCCGAACGGGTCAGCCGCCATTGGCTGGTGCTGTCTGTGGCGACGCTGTGGACGCTGGCTTACGGAACCAGGGTCGAAGACGCCGATAGCCTGGGTGTAGCCCCGGGCCGTCTCAGAGCGCCGCCCAAGACCATCGTCTCCACACCTCGCGCCGCCGCGAGCAGGCCGAACCGGACCGTCAGTGTACTGCGGCTGGGCATAATCTGGCTGAGACGCCTGCTGAACAGGGGACGACCGTGGCGGAGGGTGTGGCTGGCTCCCGAACCGTGGCCCGAAACGTCTCCCAATCTGAAGGTCATCCGTCATACTTATACCTGAAATACCAAATACCTACCCCTGTAAGCCCGTCGAGGGGGAAGGGGCCAGATTGACGCCGGGGCGGTAGCACGGCACCGGCCGACGCCTGCCGTCGCGCGGCGGCGGTGTGCTAAAATCGCCGCAGCAAGGAGGATGCGATGACCACCGGACGCGCCACCACCATCTTCTACCCTGAGTCGGACGGTATGCCCTTGCCTGACGGAGAGTATCAATCGCCGCTGTTGAACGACACGGTCAGTCCTCTACGAGTCCACTTCAGAGACGTCGAGGGCGCCCACGTCAACGGCAACACCTTTTTGTACTACGTCGAGGGAGACCCACGGCGCAACGTGTCCCCGGACTGCTACGCGGTGTTCGGGCTGTCCGAGTCCGCGCTGGAGTCGCTATCGCTGGAAGGGAACAACACCTACCTGCTGTGGGAAGTGGGCAAGCCGCCGGAATACGTGATGGAGATAGCATCGCCGAGCACGGCGCGCAGGGACCTTGGGGCCAAGCGCGACCTGTATGCGCGGATAGGGGTAGGAGAGTACTGGCGCTACGACCAGACCGGGGGAGACTACTACCGTGAGCCGCTGGTGGGGGAGCGTCTGGTGGGCGGGGAGTACCGGCGTCTGGAGGTGCGCCGCGAGAGCGACGGTTCGGTGTGGGGGCACAGCGACGCGCTGAACCTGGACCTGTGGTGGATCGACGGCGAGTTGCGTTACTGGGACCCCGTGCAAGGCAAGTGGCTGCTGACCCATCAGGAGACTGATAATGCGCTCCGGGCGGCGGAGGCGCGTGTGGACTCTGAGAGAGACGCCCGGGTTGCGGCGGAGGCGCGCGCGGAGCAACTCGAAGCGGAACTGCGGCGTCTGCGCGGCGAGAGGAGGATGCGATGACCACCGGACGCGCCACCACCATCTTCTACCCTGAGTCGGACGGTATGCCCTTGCCTGACGGAGAGTATCAATCGCCCATATTCCGCAGAGTGGTAGGTCCGCTCGAAGTACACTTCGAGGATGTCGAGGGCGCCCACGTCAACGGCAACACCTTCCTGTACTACGTCGAGGGCGACCCACGCCGCAACGTGTCCCCGGACTGCTACGCGGTGTTCGGGCTGTCCGAGTCCGCGCTGGAGTCGCTATCGCTGGAAGGGAACAACACCTACCTGCTGTGGGAGGTGGGCAAGCCGCCGGAATACGTGATGGAGATAGCATCGCCGAGCACGGCGCGCAGGGACCTTGGGGCCAAGCGCGACCTGTATGCGCGGATAGGGGTGGGAGAGTACTGGCGCTACGACCAGACCGGGGGAGACTTCTACCGGGAGCCGCTGGTGGGGGAGCGGTTGGTGGACGGGGAGTACCGGCGTCTGGAGATGCGCCGCGAGAGCGATGGTTCGGTGTGGGCGCACAGCGACGCGCTGAACCTGGACCTGTGGTGGATCGACGGCGAGTTGCGTTACTGGGACCCCGTGCAAGGCAAGTGGCTGCTGACCCACCAGGAAACCGTTGATGCGCTCCGAGCGGCGCAGGCGCGCGCGGAGTCGGCGGAGGCGCGCGCGGAGCAACTCGAAGCGGAACTGCGGCGTCTGCGCGGCGAATAGAACGCTCCGCTCGCGGCATGTGCCCGGCGACACCCCTGTCCCTTGGGCAGGCCCTTGATTCCTCGGCTCCGCTCGGAATGGTGGATGAGACGCGAGGGAAGGGGCTACTGGTCGTCGCGGGGGGTGATGGTGATGCCCAACTCCTCGAGCTGCTCCTGCTCGACGGGGCTTGGGGCCTCGAACAGCGGGTCGACGGCGCTCTGGGTCTTGGGGAAGGCTATCACGTCGCGTATGTTGTCCCGGTCGGTCAGCACCATCAGCAGCCGGTCTATGCCCGGGGCGATGCCGCCGTGCGGGGGCGCGCCGTACTCCAGGGCGTCCAGTAGCTGACCGAAGCGCTGCGCTATCTGCTCCTTGGTGTAGCCCAGCACGCCGAACACTCGCTCCTGCAGCTCGCGGTCGTGTATGCGGATGCTGCCGCTGGCCAGCTCCTCGCCGTTGCACACCATATCGTACAGCCGCCCGATAACACGGCCAGGGTCGCTCTCGATGTACTTTTCGTGGCCGGGCTTGGGCACCGTAAAGGCGTGGTGCATGGCGTCCCACCGCTCCTCGTCCTCGTTCCACTCGAACAGCGGAAAGTCGACCACGAAGGCCATCGCGAGCAGGTTCGGGTCCGCCAGTCCCAGCCTGCGGCCCATTTCGTGGCGCAGCGCGCTGAGGGTCTGGTTCACTATCTTGGCCGGACCGGCGGCCACCAGCACCATGTCGCCCACCTCGGCCTCCACGCGATCGGCTATCGCGCGCACCTGGTCCAGCGTGAGGAATCGCGACACCGCCGAGCGCACCTGCTCCTGTGTCAACTCGTCCAGCGGTGTGCCGGGCTCGCCGTTTAGCGCGATGGTGACGAGGCCCTGCGCGCCGCGGGCCTTGGCGAACTCGATGAGCTCGTCGGTCTGGCGGCGGGAGTAGGAGGCGAGGCCGGGCGCGCGGAAGCCCTTGATGATGCCGCCGCCAGCGAGCGCCGCCTGGAACACGCGAAAGTCCGTCTGCGCCGCGATGTCCGACAGGTCGGCGAGCTCCAGATCGAAGCGCAGGTCCGGCTTGTCGGTGCCGTACAGTCCCATCGCGTCGGCGTAGGTGAGCCTGGGAAACGGCCTCACGGTCCACTTGTGCGGGAAGAGCGTCTCGACGAGCTCCGTGTACATCTCCTCTATCAGGTTCAGGACGTCGTCCTCTTCCACGAAGCTCATTTCGAGGTCGAGTTGCGTGTGCTCGGGCTGCCGGTCGGCGCGAGGGTCCTCGTCGCGGAAGCAGCGGGCGATCTGGAAGTACTTTTCGACGCCGGACACCATCAGGAGCTGCTTGAGCTGCTGCGGCGACTGGGGCAGCGCGTAGAAGCTGCCCGGGTAGAGGCGGCTGGGCACCAGGTAGTCGCGCGCGCCCTCCGGCGTGCTCTTTATGAGGATGGGCGTTTCGACCTCGAGGAAGCCGCGCTCGTCGAGGAAGTCGCGGATGAACTTGACAACCTTGTGGCGCGCGATGAGCGTGTCCCGCATCGAGGCGCGGCGCAGGTCGACGTAGCGGTACTTGAGACGCAGCAGCTCGTCGACCTCGCTCTCCTCGTTGACGTAGAACGGCGGCGTCTTGGACTCGTTCAGCACGACCAGGGAGTCGGCGGCGACCTCGACGCCTCCGGTGGGCAGGTTGGGGTTCTCGGTGCCGGCGGGCCGCTCGGAGACGAGCCCGGACACCTGGGCGACCCACTCGTTGCGGAGCGACTCGGCGGTGCGATGGGCGTCGGGCGCGTGCTCGGGGTTGAACACCACCTGCACCAGGCCTTCGCGGTCGCGCAGGTCGATGAAGATGAGGTTGCCGTGGTCGCGGCGGCGGTGGACCCAGCCGGCCAGTGTGATCCGGGTTCCCGCGTGTTGTTCGCGCACGTCGCCGCAGCTAATCGTCTTCAACAAAATCGGTTCCTCCGGTGTTTTGGATCCCCTCTCCCTTGATGGGAGAGGGTTTGGGTGAGGGTGAAAGGCAACCCGTCTAGAAGCGGCGGGTTGAGACGTAAAAGCTTACCACCACCGCGCCGATTCCGTAAATGCCGGACAGGAGCACCGAGCCGCCGCCGAAGTCGGGCGCGAGGGTGCGGAGCAGGGCGGGCTCGAGGGTGATCTCGACGACCAGCGCGGCGAGCACGCCCAGCAGCGCGACTATCTTGAGCTGGCCGCCCTGCTTGCGGTTGGTGGCGCGGCTGGTGAGCTCGCCGACGAGCAGTCCCAGGCCCGCGAATGCGGCAAGCGGCGCCAGAAATCCGAAGGGGATGCCCGAGTAGGCGAAGATGACGGCGATGATGGCGGTTGCGACTCCTCCCACGACGCCGGTGGCCAGGGACACCACGACCGCGAGGGCGAGACGCCCGGTGGAGACGTCGAAGGTGGGCAGGCGCTGGGGACGGCCGCAGTCGGGGCAGCGTATGCCCACGGCGGCATGGACGAGGCACTGCGGACAGATGGGTGTATCGCAGCGTCCGCAGCGCAGCGTCGTCTGCACATTCCGGTGCCTGGCGCACTCCACCGCTTCAGCCATCGGGACTCGGCCTCGCGGTCTCACCGCCGGGCTGCCTGTCAGTCCAGTCGTCCTTGCGGGACACGTCCCGGTCGTACAGCACGCGGTTGAACGCCACCTGCGCCAGCGAGTAGCTCTCCGGGAGCGGCTCCCAGTTGGCGGTGAGCCGCTTGGCGAGCGCCACGACGGACACGCCGACGCTGAAGTAGACAAGCTCGCCGGGGCGCTCTACGGGCAGCGGTGGATAAGCGTTGAACAGCAGCGTCACCGGCGTGAGCGTCAGCAGGGCTATGCAGGTCCAGAAGCCGGTGTCGCGGTATATCAGCCGGCCCACCACGCCGAGCGTCAGGCCCAGCGCGGCTATTTCGTAGAACATGGCCAGACCCAGCATCGCGCCTATGGCGGCGCCTATGCCGCGCCCGCCGGTGAAGCGAATGTAGGGCGACCATGCGTGGCCAGCCATGGAGGCCAGGCCCACGGCGATCTGGACTCCCGCGGGCTGGTCGAGCGCCCCGGCGATGAGCACTGGCAGCGTACCCTTCACCAGGCAGTCGTAGGCGCCGAGCAGCACGCCGGCCCTGGCGCCGATGGTGGCGGTGACGTTGGACGCGCCGATGTTGCCGGAGCCGTACTCGCGGATGTCGATTCCGCGCAGCCGGCGGGCGAGGATGTACCCGGAGGGCACGCCGCCTGCCAGGTAGGCGCCTATGACGAGCAGTATTGCGAGGGGCGTCATGCGCCGCCAGCCGAGACTCTGCCACGAGCGTGCAGGTCTTCCAGCGCCTCCACGCTCTCCATGGGCGGGCCGACGTCGCCGGGCTCCGGCTCGCCGGGGTTGCCGGAGGCGTGGTAGTCGCTGCCGCCGCAGGGCACCAGACCCAGGCTGTCGGCCAGGCCTTTCAGCCGGGCCACCTGGTCCGGGGTGTAGTCCTTGTAATAGACCTCCATTCCCACCAGCCCGGCGCTCTTGAGCTCGGCCAGGGTGTCGGCCAGCGACTCGACCTCGCCCATGCCGGTCTTGGAAACGGAGTAGGTGGGGTGCGCCATCACGGGCAGCGCGCCGTTGTCGCGCAGGATGCGCACGGCGCCAGCGGGGATCAGCTTGGGGCGTTCGACGTAGGCGAGGCCGTTGCGGCCCAGGTATTTGTCAAAGGCGTCCTTGGGATACTGGACGTAGCCGGCCTCGACCATCGCCTGCGCTATGTGCGGGCGGCCGATGGAGCCGCCGTCGGACAGCTCGCGCACCCGCTCCCAGGAGACAGGGACGCCCAGCTCGGCGAGCCGCTCCACCATCAGCAGGCCGCGCTCCTCGCGCCCGCGCCGAAAGTCCTCGAGGGTCTGCTGGAGTCCGGCGTCGGCGAGGTCCACGTGGTAGCCGAGCACGTGTATCTCGCTGCCGGGCACGTCGGTGCTGAGCTCGATGCCGGGGATGACGCGAAGGCCCGGAAAGGCGCGGGCGGCCTCCTGCGCCTCGGCGACGCCCTCGGTGGAGTCGTGGTCGGTGACGGCGATGACGCGCAGTCCGGCCTCGCCGCACTTGCGCACGAGCTGGGACGGCGTGAGCGTGCCGTCCGAGTGGGTGGTGTGCAGGTGCAGGTCAGCTTCGATCATGCCTGTGCGGAGGCTCCGGCCTGCCCCACCCTGTCCACACGCTGAACGCTCAGCGCCCTGCCCGTCGACTCGTCTATCTCGAAGAGCACGCTGTTGAACTGGGTGGGCCCGGACTTGGGGATTTTGGCCTTTGTGGGCATCTGCGTCAGAAAGCGTTCCAGGAAGCCCTCTATCTCGCCGCCGATGATGGAGTTGGAGGCGCCGACCATGCCGAGGTCGGTCACGTAGGCGGAGCCGCCGGGGAGCACGCGCGCGTCGGCTGTGGGCACGTGGGTGTGGGTGCCGGCGAGGGCGCTGACGCGGCCGTCCAGGTGCCAGCCCATCGCCTCCTTTTCGGCGGTCGCCTCGGCGTGAAAGTCCACGATGACCACGGGCGGCCGGTCGGGCAGCTCCGCGAGCAGGCGGTCGACGGCGGCGAATGGGCAGTCGAAGTTGCCCACGAAGAGCCGCCCGATGAGGTTGACGACGAGCGCGCCGCCGACGAGGGCGTGGCCGTGCCCGGGAGCCGCAGATGGGTAGTTGAGGGGGCGCAGCACGGGCAGGTCCGAGTCCATGTGCGGCACTATCTCCGGCTTGTCCCAGATGTGGTTGCCGGACGTGATGACGTCGACGCCACCGGCCAGAAGCTGCCCGGCGGTCTTCCGGGTGATGCCGAACCCGCCGGCGACGTTCTCGCCGTTGGCGACGACGAGGTCGAGGGCGAGTTCGCGCCGCAGGTCCGGGAGGATGGCCCGCAGGGTGTCCCTGCCGGGCCGTCCCATAACGTCGCCTATCATCAGGACACGCAAGATTTCGGGGTGGCTCCTTAGTCCCTTCCCCCTCGATGGGGGATGGTAGCCCTACTGATGTCCCTTCCCCCTTGACGGGGGAAGGCTAGGATGGGGGTGACGACAGACGTGTCGAACGTGGCGGAAAGGGCGGCCAAGCCTACGCCCAGGCGGTGGTGGCGGGAACCAGCCGGCGTTGGGCAGGATCCACCGCCAACCGCAGCCCTTCCAGGGTGTAAGCCCCCAGCAGAGCGCGGGCGTTATCATCTCCAAAGACTACCAGGGTTGGGATCCGCCTCCCGTTGACGGTGGCCAAGGCTTCGCCCATGTCGCACTCTAGGGGCCGTCCGTCGGCCATTATCAGGACGACTTTATCGATGGGCGACACCCCCAACTCTCTCAGTTGCCGGGCGGGCACGATGGAATAGCTGGCTCCGGTGTCTACCATCGCCTCTATCTCCAGAGAGCGTTCGCCGTCCATGCTCTCCAGGACGACGGGCCAGTTGAATACGCCCATGTCCAATCCCCCACTTGTGTTCAAATGACCGCCCTACCGCGCGTACTCGACCGAGCGGCTCTCTCTGATCACGGTCACCTTGATCTGCCCGGGGTAGACGAGCGTCTGTTCGATCTTCTTGACGATTTCGCGGGCCATCTTGGAGGCCGCGACGTCATCGATCTTCTGGGGCTGGACCATGATGCGAACTTCGCGTCCGGCCTGGATGGCGAAGCACTTTTCGACGCCGTCAAAGGCGCGGCCCACCTCTTCAAGGGCCTCCAGCCGCTTGATGTAGTTCTCCACGGTGTCCCGTCGGGAGCCGGGGCGCGCGGCGCTGATGGCGTCCGCGGCGGAGACGATGAACGCCTCGACGCTGCTCATGTCGTCGTCGTGGTGCTCGCCGATGCAGGTGCAGACGCTGTTGGACACGCTGTGCCTGGCGGCCACGTCGGCGCCTATTTCGGCGTGCGGCCCCTCGACCTCGTGGGAGAGCGCCTTGCCGATGTCGTGCAGCAGGCCGCCGGCCTTGGCGATCTTCACGTCGGCGCCGATCTCGCTGGCCATCATCGCCGCGAGTTGGGCCACCTCCATGGAGTGTTGCAGGACGTTTTCGCCGTAGCTGTAGCGGTACTTGAGCCGCCCGAGCAGCTTCACCATCTCGGGATGCAGGCCGCGGACTCCGACCTCGTACACCGCCTGTTCGCCGGCCTTGCGGATGCTTTCGCCGACCTCTTTTTCGGACTTGACGACCATTTCCTCGATACGGGCGGGGTGGATTCTGCCGTCGGCCAGCAGCTTGCCGATGGCTACTCTCGCGATCTCGCGCCGCACGGGGTCGAAGCAGGACAGCGTCACCGCTTCTGGGGTGTCGTCGATGATGAGGTCGACTCCGGTGGCCTTTTCGATGGCGCGGATGTTGCGGCCTTCGCGCCCGATGAGGCGGCCCTTCATGTCGTCGCTGGGCAGCGACACGGAAGTAACCGAGACTTCGGAGACGACGTCTGCGGCCAGCCGGTGGATGGCCTGCGCCAGGATGTTGCGGGCCGTCTCATTGGCCTCGTCCCTGGCCCGCATCTCAAGGTCGTGCTGCATGTGGGAGAGCTCCAGCTCGCTCTCCTCCTCGACGCGCCTGAAGAGCAGTGCTCTTGCTTCGGTCGCCGAGAGGCTGCACACCGCTTCGAGCTTTCGCAGCTCCTGGTGGCGCAGTTCGTCCATTTCCGCCTGGAATTGCTCGGCTACTTTCTCCTTTTGAACAATGTTGCGTTCTCTGCGCTCCAGGTTGTTGGCGCGCCGTTCGACATTTTCTTCCCTGTTGGCGACGCGGCGCTCTGTGCGCTGGATTTCGGCGCGCCGCTCTTTGAGCTCCTCCTCTCCGGTCGAGCGGAGTTGGATGGAGTCTTCTTTTGCCTTCAGTAGTACGTTTCGCCTTTCCTCCTCGGCTTGTTCCAGAACTCTAGACGCTTCGGACTGCGCCGCTTCGAGGCGCTTACCCAGTATAAGCCTCTTGCCGAAGTATCCCGCTGCTGCTCCTAATGCCAAGCCAACCAGGACGGCGAGTATCGCGGTAATTGCGATTTCCACGCATCTCACCTTCCTATTGAGTTTTGGGGAGGCATTTGGAAATACCTTCCCAAGTTAGCATGGTAAGGCGCGCTAGACTGGGTGTCAAGCGACGCGTGGGCCGGGAAGTGGGAGGTGTTCGTCACTCCACCCGGAACACCTTGAGCACCTCGTCGCCCAGGTGGTTGATGACCTTAACGGCGATGCGGCCCGACTCGGGCTTGTCGAACGGGCGCGAGGTGTCGCTGTGGAGCGTGGCCCAGGCGTCGGCGTCGATCTCGGCCCTCAGCGTGGTCTTGAGGGACTTGTAGGGGTCGCCGGCGCCCAGGAAGTAGGCGTGGCGAACGAAGAACGCCTCTGAGTTGTAGTCGGTGTCGATGAACCAGCAGGCGATGCCGTCCGGCCCGTCGCTGTGTATCTCGCCGGTGTTGGGGTGGAAGACGTCGACGCCGTTGACCCTCACCCGTATCCGCTCGTCCTCGGCGTCCAGGACCTCGATGTCCGGCTCGCCGAAGATTACGAACAGGTTGCCCTTGCCGGTGTTCTTCAGGTCGCCGGCCATGTGCAGGTCGGCGTTCATGCGCGCCTTGAGCACCGGCACCCGGCCCAGCCTCTCGAACTCGGTGGTGTGCGCCTCGTAGTTGAAGGCGCAGGCGACCAGCACGTCGAACCCGCCGTCCGCGGCCTCAGTCGCCGCATCCACCAGGTCCGGGCGGGATACGGTGCCGAACTCGGGGCCGACGAATATGGCCGCGCGCCGCTCGACGCCGTCTTCCTCACCGCCCTCGGTGTAGCGGCCCTCGGCGCACACCAGCCCGTCGCCCGGCCAGGGCGTGAGAGACGTGAACTCTATGCGGTCCTCGCGGTGCGCCTGCTGGACGCCCGACGTTCGCAGGTTGTCCAGGATGACCTCGGCGAAGTCGTACTCGGTGCCGTAGCCGTTGGACGGGTCCGCCAGCACGTCGCCATTCTCGTCCACGCCCAGCACGCGGTGCGGGGACACGCTCTCGACGGTGAAGGGACCCGCCACGCGCACCTTGTTGCGGGCCTCGTATGGCCTGTCGTACAGGTACTCGTAGTCGGCCTTGGCGGCGATGGAGGCGTCGATCTCCTTCTGGCGGGCGATGCGCCGCTCCCACCAGGCGGAGTGGAGGGCGCGCGCCTCGTCCGGCCACACGTCGTCCGCGTCGCGCGGAATCTCCCACTCCTGCCACGACTCGCCGAGCGCGTCGTTCAGTTGCTCGCGCAGAGGCTCCAGCTCCTCCTGTGCGTCCTCCCAGATGACGTCGATCTCGGCGTTGTTGGCGATGGCCCGCAGCGTGATGTGGGGCACGCGCTCGTACACGAACCCCTGCCGCACGTTGCCGTAGGTGGGCGACTCGAACGGCGCGCGGCGCTCGATCTCCGCCTGCCTGGCCTGCCCCTCCGGACTGTCGGCCAGCAGGTAGTACGGGTAGCGTGCGCCCATGACGCGGGCGCGGGCCAGCGCGAGCGCGACGCGGGAGGTATCGACGGTGATCCAGCGGCGGCCCCACTGCTCGGCGACGTAGGCGGTGGTGCCGGCGCCGCAGGTGGGGTCGAGGACTAGGTCGCCTGGGTCGGTGGTCATCAGGATGCAGCGTTCGATCACACGACGTGCAGTTTGGACGACGTAAACCTTGTCTGCCATAAAGCTGGCACCGACGTCGTCCCATCGGTTTGTAACCTGCACTGCTGGGAAATCGCTGAGATAACGCACATATCCTAGGCGGCTCTTGGTGGCTTCTAGGCGTCCGGCGGATTTTAGGCGGGCCATTCCTTGTTCGTTTGTTTTCCATCGAACAGAGAGGGACGGTTTGTGGATTCTACCTCCGAGAGCAACGCCGAACCAAGATGCTGCCCCCTCGCCTTTGTCGCGACCCGCACTTTGAGAGGTGAGATTATCTAGCGAATATATCTGTAACTCCCCGGAGTCGATTCTCGGATCATTCAGGAGTGAACCAGTGAGAGAGTGGCTTGAACCGACTAGGTCGCGAACGCGGTTATAGTTTGTGCCGCCTCTTTCCCCAGGAATCTTGTGTTTGAACAGCGGCCGATACTTCACTTGCGCCTTTTCTTTTGCATACCACAGCAAGTGGTCAGTTGTTTGACCGAGGTAGTCTTCCGTTGAGCCTGAAGTTTTCGCAAAACCAATCGACGATATAAAATTCTCCTCCCCAAATACCTCGTCCAAGACTGCCCGCACCCGGTGGACGTTCTCGTCACCGATTTGGACGAAGATGGAGCCGCTGTCGGCGAGCAGGTCGCGGGCGACGGTGAGGCGGTCGCGCAGGTAGCTCAGGTACGTGTGGATGCCGTCGCGCCAGGTGTCGCGGTAGGCCCTCACCTGCTCCGGCTCGCGGGTGATGTGGGCGGCGTTGCCGTCGCGCACGTCGCGGCTGGTGGTGGACCACTGGAAGTTGGAGTTGAAGCGGATGCCGTAGGGCGGGTCGACGTAGATGCACTGCACCTTGCCGCGCAGCCCCTCGCGCTCGGCGAGCGACGCCATCACCTGCAGGCTGTCGCCCAGGATCATGCGGTTGGACCAGTTGGCGTCGTGGCGGTAGAACTCGGTCTTGGCGCTCTCGGACGGCAGGCCGTTGAAGTCGGCGAACATGTCGGTCTGGTACTCGTCGGCTGTCCGGCCGTTGCGGGACTGGCGCATCAGGTCGTCGACGAGCGCCTTGGGGTGGACGCGCTCCTGGATGTACAGCGACGGCGCGCTGACGGCCAGGTCGTCGAGGTCCTGCTCGTCCTTGCCGCGCCAGACGAGCTGCGGGTCGAGGTCGCGGTTGCGACGCTCGTAGGCGAGCCGAATGGGGCTGCGCTCCTCGTCCTGCATCAGCGGCTGGTGCTCAGCGGAGGGCAGGTTGCGGCGGCTGGCCTCCTCGTGGGTGAGGGACTCGACCTTGATGGGCTGCCTGGTGCGTGCGCGGCGTGGCATGGGTTTAACCCCTAGAATGGTGAGTGGGTGGTGGCCGACATAATCCTCTTCACTCGCGAGCCTTAGGCATCCTCTCAGACTTGCGGTCTCGCTCGGCGCGGCGGGCCTGCGTGCCATAGACGAAAACGCTTGCCAGCGCGACAATATCTATACCAAAAATCGCCACGCCTGCCCAGACGTGCCCCTGAACGACGATGTAGATACTTCCACATATGGCTACCAGGGACAGTATGAATGCCGCCGCAAGCCCGAGGTAGCTTCTTGTAGAATCGCCGCCGACAACTTTCTTCTCCAGTTCGATGCGATGCCCCAACTGCCTCTCGGCCATGCTCATTATTCTATCTGCGGCGCCCGGGAGAGTGGCCTCATAGCGCTCGAGCGCGTCCGGCGGAGGAATGGGGCCTGTCCAGGAAGTGGTGGTCTCGACGCTCTGTTGACGTTGCAGAACGACATCAGCCTGCGGTTTCGCAGGCTGATCATTCTCAGATGCACTGTCTTGTCTGCGTCGACCGCTCACTGGCCTAGCCGACCAGTTCTAATTCGTCGCTGTCTGCCGCTTCGAAGTCCCCGATGGCTTGGCGCATGGCGCGCCCAACCGCGAGCCAGTCCATCATCAGCGCAGCGGTGTCCGGGTCGTCAGAAGCGTTGTACTCGTTCAGCGTGCCTCCCATGTCCGCTATTCTGGCCATTCCCTCCAAGAAAGACGGCCTTGCGTAAAGGAAGTCGGTGTACATATCCTCCATCCGGTCCCCTCCTCACATATCGCTTCTCCGACATTTTAGCATATGGCAGACCGAAAATTGGGCAACAGGGTTCGCCTTGCGTACAGTTTGCCGACCATCAGCGGCTGGTGCTTGGCGGAGGGCAGGTTGGGGCGGCTGGCCTCCTCGTGGGTGAGGGACTCGACCTTGATGGGCTGCCTGGTGCGTGCGCGGCGTGGCATGGGGTTGCTCCGCTATTGATTCTGGAACGGGTTCAGTATCGTCAGCCGCTGTATCCTCCGGCCATGCTACATGTCTTCACTGTAGACGCGGCTACATCCCGATTCAAGAGCGGCGGCGATGATTAGCGAGTCGTAGAAACTGAAGCTGTGTTCGGCCTGCTCATCGAACAGGTAAACGAAAACGTTGGTGTCGATAAAGTGTTCAACGCTCATTCATTTCGTCCCGAGTGAATTTGCGCCCCCCGGTGGCTATCGCGGCGCGAAGCTCCCTGACTGTCTGAATGGCGGCATCGGCCTGCCGCTCTTTGAAACTGAGCTTGCTGACGTCCAACTCCTCGTACGGGACGCTTTGGAGCCGCTTCCGCACGAACTCGAAGACGATGCCTTCGAACTCGGTCTCTATTTCGTATACGTCGCTGAGCTCGGCGAAGGCCCAGCGGCCGTACTGGCGAAGGCGGTTTACGCCGGGGACCCAGTACGTGTCCATGGTGCGCTTCTTTGCGTCGTCGTCCTCGTCGCGGCGGCCCTTTATCTCGATGATGAGATTGAGCAGGTCGTCTTCGCCGTGGCCGTCGTCCACGCGGACTATGAAGTCTGGAAGGTAGGTGCGCGCGTCGGAGCCGGCGTGGTAGGGCACCTCGAAGCCGAGGTTGTGGTTCTTCACGTATGCGCGCACCCTGGGGTGAGCTTCGACCACGCGACAGAACTCGGACTCCCAGCCGCTGTCCAGCACCACGTTGTTGACGTGGCACCTGCGGGCGTCGGTGCGCCAGAGGTCGCCCTTGGACGTGGTGAAGTTCACGAACGCGGTGGAGCCGGAGGGGTTGTAGGGGTCCAGCAGCGCCTTGACGGGGTACTCGTCCGCGCGGCTGTTGGTGATGGCGGCGGCGATGATGTCGCACGCCCTGTCCGCGTGGCGCCTGTACAGGACCTGCGCCGGGAAGGCGCCGCCCTTGCAGACCAGGTAGTCTTCCAGCCACTGCGTGACGATGCCCTTCAGCCTGCCGAACAGGTGCAGCTTGGGTTCCCCGTTGGGGTCGCGCCACCTGGTCTCGATGAGGTGCCTGGTCAGGTGGAAGGCGACGGTGGCGATCCGCTCCCGGTCGAGGTGCTCCACGGTGAGGTTCACACCCTCGCCGATGATGCCCTCGTTCCTGGTGTTCGTCGGCCCGACCATGCCGGGCGTCAGCTCGAAGCGGGAGTCGTCGGTGAACTCGGCGGCCAGCTCGTCCCTGGGCGGATCGACGCGGTAGCCCGTGACCCTCGGAAACTCGATTTCGAGGTGGTCGCGGTCGGGCCGCACGGCCATGACCCGCACCGTCGACGGCGGCGTCTTGCGCTCCGGGATGACGGGCTGGGCGTTGAAGTCGAACGGCACGCCGAGCACATCGGCGTACTCGACGTCGAACAGGTCGTCGTCGTTGAGGTCGTAGGACTGGCGGCGCAGGGCGCGGCCGACGACCTGCTCGCACAGGAGCTGGGTGCCGAAGGCGCGCACGCCCAGCACGTGGGTTACGGTGTTGGCGTCCCAGCCCTCGGTGAGCATGGACACCGACACCACGCAGCGGATGTCCTGCCCGAGCCGGCCCTCCTTGCCCACGGTGTTCATCACCTCCCGCAGCAGGTCCTGGTCGGTGATGTTCGCGGCGTCACGCGCGTCCCCTGTGCGGGCGACGCGCTCCCTGCGGAAGCGGTCTATCTCGTCGGCGGCCGCCTGGCGGAAGTTGCGGTCCAGCGCCTCGCCGGATTCGAGCTGCTCGCTGTCTATGAGCACGGTTCGCGGAATTGGCAGCGGGTCGCCGGCGTCGTCGAAGTTGCGGAACAGCTCCAGGCGGCCCTGTTCGAATCGCTCCGATCCGTCCTCGCGCTCTTGGCGAAACCCGGAGACGTAGTCGTAGACGAGCTTGGACGTGGATGTGTTGTTGCAGACGATTATGAAGCAGGGCGGCGGGCCGGCGTAGCCCTCCGGCTCGTACCAGGAATCGTGGACCTTCTCGTAATGTCCGTACAGCGCGTCCAGGGCGGTGCGCAGCGGCACAGGCAGGCTGAGGGGATCGAGATCGCCTTGCGCCTTGCCGCGGCCCCGCTTCGGCATGTCGTCCCGGATGGTCTCCCACAGCACGCGGTACTTTGGCATATCGCCGCCGGGGATGTTGTCCGCGACCGGTACACGCGGGAGCTTGACGATGCCGCTCTCGATGGCGTCCATGAGCGAGAAGTCGCTCACCGTCCAGGGGAACAGCGTGCCCTCGGCGTAGCCGGAGCCGCGCAGGAAGAAGGGAGTCGCGGAGAGGTCGACGACCTGGCGGACGCCCAGCTTGCGCTTGACGATTTCCAGCCCCGAAATCCACACGCGGGCGGCCTCGTCATTCTTCTTGGCCTCCTGCCTGTCTTCACCCTTCAGCGCGCCTTCGTCGCTCTCGCCCTGCTTGTGGCGGTAGCAGTGGTGGCCCTCGTCGTTCAGCACCCAGACGTTCTTCATGCCCATGAGGTCGGGCATGACGCGCCGGAGCATCTGTCCCTCGGTCTCCACCGTGTCGATTTCGGGGCCTCTGCCCTGCAAGAGAGCGCGTCCGCCGCGTGAGAGCGTCATGCGCTCGCGTAGCCTGAGCGCGTGGTAGTTGGTGATGACGATCCGGGCCTGCTCGAGGTCGGGGAGCATGTCCCAGGGGACGAGCTCCCTGCTGGCGTAGTAGCTGTCGGGGTCGTTGGGTTGGAGCACGCGCAGCCGGTCCTTGATGGTGATGCCCGGCGCCACCACCAGGAAGCCCTTGGAGAAGCGCGTGCTGTTGGGGTGGCGGACCTTGTTGATGGTCTGCCACGCGATGATCATGGCCATGACCGTGGTCTTGCCCGCTCCGGTGGCGAGCTTCAGCGCCAGGCGCGCAAGCTCCGGGTTGGCGCCGGCGTTGGCGTCGGCGAGGCGGTCCAGAATGGGCCGGCCGGCTTGCCCGAGACTTGGCGCGACCTCGGTGAGCCAGATGAGCGTCTCGACCGCCTCGACCTGGCAGAAGAAGGGCCTGATGTGGCTGAACTTGTGGTGTCGCCAGTGTTTCAGCAGGCGCTCCGTCTCGGGTGTCACGTGCCAGTCTCTTGAGTTGGGCAGACGCCGCCACTGGTCCACCTGCTGGCGAATCTCGTTCACCGAGGCCGTGACGTCGTACTGCTGCTCCTCAGTGGACAGCCCCTTGCCCTCGTCGAAGACCAGCTCCTGCTGCTGTCCCGCCCTCCGGCGTCTTCGAGGCCTGGGGACGGGCGTGACGAATTCCGCGCCGCGCCGTGTCTCGATTATGCGCTGCGTCGGCTGGCCCTGTTCGTCCAGCTCCCAGTGCCTCGACGGGTACTCGTAAGGGGAGTTGAGTATGGGTTGGTCGAAGAAGCGATTTTCCATGATTGGCCCCACAATGATGGTACGCTTGCCGTCTGGCCGCGCTGTAGCCCGCAAGCCATTGCAAACGAATACAACCCAAGTGTACGGGAAAGCCGACCACCTGGCAAGACGGGCCGGGCTTGGTCGAACGGCGGTCCCCCTACGGCGCCTCGTCCGACACCACGAACCGCTCCCGCGCAGGCATCTCCACCGCGGGCAGGCTCTGCGCGTCCATCACGGCGTCGGCGGGGACAATCTCGTTTGCGTGCAGCAGCCACGCCACCACCGCGTACACATCGTCCGGGCTCAGCGAACCGGGCGCGTTGGCGGGCATGGCGCGGCGCAGGTAGTCGAACAGCGTGGTGGCGTAGGGCCAGTAGTTGCCGACGGTGCGCGGGAACGGCGGCCAGGACGCCTCGGGGTCGTAGGGCAGCACGACCGCGCCGCTCTGGCCCGGGACGCCCTCGCCGTTGCGACCGTGGCACGACGCGCACTGGGCGCGCCACACCTGCTCACCCTCGGCCACGCTGCCGCTGCCCGCGGGCAGTCCGGCGCCGCTTGGGTCCACGTCGATATCCCAGGCGAGAATCTCGTCCGCCGTCGCGTGTCGCCCGAATCCGAACGGGCCTGGAGGAATGGTGGCCTGCGGGGCGATCTCCGCCGGAGCAGGCTGCGGGCCCGGCGTCTCGTTCTCGCCGACACAGGCCGCAGCGAGAAGCGCCGCGCATGCGAGCGCGAGGATGAGGCTACGCAAGGCAGCCGGGGAAGCCGCGCACCAGCGCCTCGCGGTCGCCGCCGGGGACCGCCATCGAGGTGCGGAACGGGTCGTGGGTGCTCAACACCGTGCCGTCCGCCTCCACGCGCCAGGCCTGCACCGCGTTGTTGTGGTAGATGGAGTGCAGACCGCGCTCCTTCACCAGGTCGTCGATGATGGGCTGCACCGCGCCGGTCTCGTCCGTGGCGCGGCTCATCAGCACCGCGGGCCTGCCGTCCCACGTCCAGGGGTAGCGGAAGCGGGTGTGCGCCTTGGACAGCACCGGCTGCTGCAGCCGGGCGTCGGCCCAGGTTCTGCCGCCGTCGGTGGTGACCTCGACGCGCGTCACGCGGCCCCGGCCCGACCACGCGAGTCCACTCAGCTCCCAGAAGCCGGCGGCGGGGAGACGGTAGCCGCCGGAGGGCCAGGTTATCACCGACTTGGCGCCCATCTCGAAGGTGAACTGGAGCGACGTGCCGTCCGGCATGACGTCGGTGTAGCTGGCCGACTCCTCGCGTCCCATGAACGGGCGGTCGGTCACCTCCAGGCGGCGCAGCCACTTGATGTTGACCGACCCCTCCCAGCCGGGGACTATCAGCCGCACGGGGTAGCCCTGCTCGGGCCGCAGCGCCTCGCCGTTCTGGCCGTAGACCACCAGCACGTCGTCCCAGGCCTTGTAGGCGGGGATGCTCTTTGCGAACACGGCGGCGTCCTGGGACTCGGCCAGCAGCCAGTCCGCGTCCGGGTCGGCGCCCGCCTCGCGCAGCAGCAGGCTCAGCGGCACGCCGGTCCACTCGCTGGTGCTGGTGAGGCCGTGCACGTTCTGGGCGGTGTCGGTGGGCACCGGCGGAAACCAGGCGTTGGCGCTGTTCCCGGAGCACTCGATGGAGTAGGTGAGCGAGACCGAGGGGAAGCGGCGCAGCTCGCCGAGCGTGAACACCCTGGGACTGTCGACCTTCCCGTGAATCAGCAGCTTGTAGGTGGAGGGGGCGACGTCCGCGGTGCCCGCATGGCTCACCACGTAGTGCAGGTCGGACGGGGTGATGATGCCGTAGGTGCGGTCGATGGGCGCGAACCAGGAGTGCTGACCCACCTGCAGGCGGAAGGGCTGCTCGAATGGCGTGCGCGAGCCCACCTCGGTGGCGGGGAAGCCGGGCACCTTCGTGGTGTCGACCGGCGGAGGCGACTGGCCGAGCGCGAGACGGGCGGCCGCCGCCGCGCCCGCGGCGCCCAGCGCGCCGGCGAGGAGCTGGCGGCGCGTGAGGCGGGCGCGCAGCAGACGCTCGGTGAAGTCTTCGGGGTCGGGCCGGCGTGCGGTCAAGGTGATTTCCTGAGGAGGGCCGTTCTATTCGCCGCGCAGACGCCGCAACTCCGCTTCGAGTTGCGCAGCGCGCGCCTCCGCCGCGAGGCGGGCGTCCTTCTCTTCCTGGTGGGTCAGCAGCCACACGCTTCGCTCGGGGTCCCAGTACCGCAACTCCCCCTCCATCCACCACAGATCCAGATTCAGCGCGTCGCTGTGCCCCCACACCGAACCGTCGCTCTCGCGCCGCATCTCCAGACGCCGGTACTCCCCGTCCACCAGACGCTCCCCCACCAGCGGCTCGCGGTAGTAGTCCCCGCCCGTCTGGTCGTAGCGCCAGTACTCTCCTACCCCTATCCGGGCATACAGGTCGCGCTTGGTTCCCAGGTCTCTGCGCGCCGTGCTCGGTGAGGCTATCTCCATCACGTAATCAGGCGGTTTGCCCACCTCCCACAGCAGGTAGGTGTTGTTGCCTTCCAACGATAGCGATTCCAGCGCGGCCTCGGATAGCCCGAACACCGCGTAGCAGTCCGGGGACACGTTGCGGCGTGGATCGCCCTCGACGTAGTACAAGAAGGTGTTGCCGTTGACGTGGGCGCCCTCGACCTTCTCGAAGTGTACTTCAAGCGGACCCACCACTCTGCGAAATATGGGCGATTGGTACTCTCCGTCAGGCAAGGGCATACCGTCCGACTCAGGGTAGAAGATGGTGGTGGCGCGTCCGGTGGTCATCGCATCCTCCTTTCGCCGCGCAGACGCCGCAACTCCGCTTCGAGTTGCGCGGCGCGCGCCTCCGCCGCGACCCGGGCATCTCGCTCAGAGTCCACACGCGCCTCCGCCGCGAGGCGCGCGTCCTTCTCTTCCTGGTGGGTCATCAGCCACACGCTTCGCTCGTGGTCCCAGTACCGCAACTCCCCCTCCATCCACCACAGGTCCAGATTCAGCGCGTCGCTGTGGCCCCACACCGATCCGTCGCTTTCGTGGTGCAATTCGAACCGCTCGTACTCGCCGCCCACAAGACGCTCGCCCACCAGCGGCTCACGGTAGAAGTCCCCGCCCGTCTGGTCGTAGCGCCAGTACTCGCCTACGCCTATCCGAGCATACAGGTCGCGCTTGGTTCCCAGGTCTCTGCGCGCCGTGCTCGGTGAGGCTATCTCCATCACATAATCGGGCGGCTTGCCCACTTCCCATAGCAGATAGGTGTTGTTGCCTTCCAGCGATAGCGACTCCAGCGCCGCCTCGGATAGTCCGAAGACCGCGTAGCAGTCCGGCGAGACGCGACGGTTCGCATCACCCTCAACGTAGTACAGAAAGGTGTTGCCGTTGGCGTGGGCGCCCACCATGTCTCTGAAGTGGACTCGTAGAGGACTGACCGTGTCGTTCAACAGGGGCGCTTGATACTCTCCGTCAGGCAAGGGCATACCGTCCGACTCAGGGTAGAAGATGGTGGTGGCGCGTCCGGTGGTCATCGCATCCTCCTTGCTGCCTTGCTGCGGCGATTTTAGCACACCGCCGCCGCATTCCGGCAGGCGCAGGCCGACGCAGGGGGTGGCCTTACGAAGTTCCCGTTCCCCGTCCAAGACACGCGGGAGCGGGTGTTGGGAATGGCAGAGCGAGGTCCCGGGATGGCGGGACAGCGGCCAACAGCCGCGAGCCCCCTACCCGCCCCGCAGCCTGGGGTCGAGCTGGTCGCGCATCCCGTCGCCGAGCATGTTGAACGCCCAGACGCCGACGGTCAGCGCCACGCCGGGCCAGATGGCCATCCAGGGGGCGCGCTGCATGTACGACAGGCCCGAGCCGCTCAGCATGGACCCCCAGGTGGGGAACGGCGGCGGCACGCCGTAGCCGAGGAAGCTCAGCGACGCCTCGGCGAGTATGAACACGCCCAGGCTTATGGTGGCCATGATGATGATGGGAGCGAAGGCGTTGGGCACCACGTGCAACAGGAAAACGCGCAGGTGTCCGGCCCCGACGGCGCGCGCTGCCTCCACGTAGGTGGTCTCCTTGAGCGCAAGCGCCTCGCCGCGCAGCACCCGCGACGTGCTGATCCCTCGGTCGAGCGAGAGCACCAGGATTATCTGCCACAGGCCCTGGCCCACCACGCTGACCATGGCGAGCAGGATGATCAGCGTGGGAATGGTCATCCAGCCGTCCACGAAACGCTGCACCAGCATGTCTACCTTGCCGCCCATGTAGCCGGTGCCCATACCGAAGACAATGGCGATGAGGAGGAAGCCCGCGACGCAGGAGAATGCGACGACGAGCGAGACGCGCGCGCCCACCACGATGCGGCTGAAGATGTCGCGCCCGAGCTGGTCGGTGCCCATCAGGTGAGAGAGGCTGTGGCCCATCAGCGACTCCTGGAGGTTTTGCTCGCGGTAGTCGTATGGGGCGATGAAGTCGGCAAAAACCGCCGTCAAGAGCAGCACGGCGACGATGACCAGGCCCGTGGCGGCGAGCGGCTTTTCACGGAACAGCCGCACCACGAAGTCTACCCAGCGGTTGCGCCGCTTTCGCTGCGCAACGCCCTCCAGAGCGACCTCTATACCCTGCTGTCTCTGTTCCATTCGGGCCTTACCTTCCTCTAGCGGTAGCGTATCCTGGGGTTGAGCCAGCCGTAGCTCAGGTCGACCAGCAGGTTGATGATCATTACGAGCGTTCCGGTGAACAGGATCACGCCCTGGATGACCGGATAGTCTCTCTGCTTGATGGCGGCCAGCATGAGCTGGCCCATGCCGGGCAGCCCCCAGATCTGCTCCAGCACCACGGTGCCGCCCAGCGCGAAGGCGAAGTTTATGCCGATGAGGCTGACGACGGGGATCATGGCGTTCTTGAGGGCGTGACGCATGAGTATGGCCCGGTCCACGAGACCTTTGGCCCGCGCGGTGCGGATGTAGTCCTGCCGCATCACCTCGAGCACGGTCGCGCGCGTCATGCGAGCGACCTGGGACCCCTGCGACACGGCCAGGATCATGGCCGGGAAGAAGAACTGCTGGATGTTGAGCCACGGGTCGTCGAAGAACTCGTTGACGCCCCAGGGCGGGGACCAATTGAACCACAGCGAACCGAACAGCAGCAGCAGCACGGCGGTCCAGAAGAAGGGCACGGAGAGCCCCAATATGGCGACGCTTCGTAAGACGTAGTCCATCCACGAGTCCTGGCGTACCGCCGAGAATATGCCGATGGCCAACCCCCAGACCACCATGAGCACGAGCGTGAATATGACGAGCTCGAAGGTAATTGGGAAGCGTCGCTTGATGTCCTCCACGATGTCTATCTTGGTGAGCAGGGACGCGCCCAGATCGCCGCGGACTATCTCGCTGACCCAGACGAAGTACTGGATGTAGATGGGCCGGTCCAGCCCGAGGTCTTGGCGTATCCGCTCTTTGAGGGCGGGGTCGATCTCGCCGCCGCGTCCGCCCGAAAGCTGCGCCGCGATGGTGTCCACCACGTCGCCGGGAAGCAGGCGCACCATGCCGAACACGAGCACCGTAAGCACGAACACGCTGGGGATTACCAGCAGAACACGCCTTAGAATGTAGTCTCGCATACGACCCCCTGGGAGGCGCGGCCCCGATAGGCGCGCCATTGGCTCCGCGCGATTGTGGAGCCGGCCGCCCGGATTCAGTCGGCGCTATGCGGGACACCCCGAGACACGGTTCGCGCCGCCGCCTCGGGGTGTCCGTCCGCTTAGTTTCTCAGGCTATCCTATCGGTCTACCCAGGCCAGGGCCAGGTTGTTGCCGATCGGGTAGGAGTACTGGTACTGGTAGTTCACCAGCCATGGCTGAATGGCCACTATCTGGATCCAGTTCGTGCTCATGGCGTAGTACTGCTTCTCCATGAGGTAGCGCTGGACGTCGGCCACCAGTTCGAAGCGCTTGGCCGGATCCACCTCCGACTCTTCGGCGTCGATCATGGCGTCGAGGGTCTCGTCCACGAGACCTGAGATGGGCTGTACGTTGAGCGTGTTGCGGGAGTGGTAGCCCCTGTGCAGCCAGTCGCTGGGATCCCAGCCGTAGCCCGGGAAGCCGTAGCCGAGAGTGAAGTCGCCCGACTCCCAGGTCTCGACGCGGGCTGAGCCGTCACGCACGATAATCTCGAGGTCGATGCCTATGTTTCGCAGCGACTCTACCACCAGCTCGCCCTCGCTGAAGAAGCGGTTGCCCAGGTCGTTGGTGAGCAGGAACTGGCCGGAAATGGGGTTGTCCACGGAGTAGCCCGACTCCGCCATCAGTGCCTTGGCGCCCTCCACGTCGTAGTCCAGGTAGCGCTCGCCGGGAATGCCGTCGCCGTCGAAGTCTCCGTACTGTCCGGGCGGCAGCCAGAACTGGTTGCCTGGAGCGAGCGGCGTGGCAAAGGGCAGGCCCCAGCCGCCGAGCACGCTGTTAACCCAGCCCTCTTTGTCGATGGAGAGCTGTATGGCGCGGCGGACGTTGATGTCGTGGAACGGCGTGCCCTCGCTGAAGTTGGGGTAGACGGCGCGCTGGTTCGTGGGGTCTACGAATATCTCCCACACGGTGTCCGGGTTGCTCTTGCTGAGGTCGAGGTAGCGCTCGGTGCTCATGCCGCACGTCTCGAGCGCCAGCGCGCCCAGCTTGCCGGTGCGGAAGCCCGCGTCCTGCGCGCGCTCGTCCTTGATCACGAACATCTCGACGCTGTCGATGAACGGAAGCTGGTTGCCGCGCCCGTCCTCCTTCCAGTAGAGGCTGTTGGCGTCATAGGTGACCGAGACGTCCGGCGTCCAGCCGGTCATCACCCAGGGTCCGGTGCCGTACTGGTCTTCGACGTTGTTCATGGCGTCGGCTACCAGCAGGCTGGGATCGTCGGCCAAGCGCTTCTTGAAGCCGTCCAGGCCGTAGAGCTGCGGCCCGCGGATGGCGAGCTTGTACAGGAAAGAAGCCGTGGGACGGTTCAGAGTCACTTCCAGGGTGTAGTCGTCGATGGCCTTCCAGGACTCCGGTCCGTCGATCTCCGGGAAGCGCGCCCTGAAGCGGCTGGTCTCGGGTCCGAACGCGAAGTCGGCGACCTCCACCCAGTCGTGGGCGGTGACGTCGCGCTCCATGTCGACGTCGAGCTGGTCGTCGTTGTACTTCACGCCCTTGCGCAGGTTGAAAGTCCAGACCAGGCCGTCGTCGGTCACCGACCAACTCTCCGCCAGGTGGGGCTGCGGCGTGTAGTCGGCGGGGTTGGTGCCCGGCCCCTGCGGGAAGGTTACGAGCGTCTCGGCCCACAGCGAAATGTACATGTTGCTGTAGGCTCCCTGGTGCAGCCAGTCCCAGTAGCGCGGGAAGGGCCAGCCGTTGGTCACCAGGTCCACGTGTCCGCCGCGTATCGGATCGTAGTTCGCGGGCGGCTGCGGAAGCTGCAGCGGCACGCCCATCTCGGAGGCGGCCTGCTGTATCACCTCGGACGCGGTCAGCACCGCCGAGGGCTCCTGCGGCATTGGCGTCGGCTGCATGGCCGGCGGCTGCGTGGGCTGCGGAGCGGTCTGCGCGGGTGCGGCGGTCGGCTGCACCTGCGCCGCCTGCGTGGGCGCCGCCGGCTCGGTGTCAGCCTCATCGGCGCTGCTGCACGCGGCCATTACAAACAGGCCGATGACCAGGGCCAACGGCACAAGCAATAGTCTCCTCATCGTTCCCTCCTCTATAGGGTTCTCATCCCGCACCCCGTCACTTGCCTGTCCAGGCCGACGCCACGGGCAAAAAGCCTCGCCGTCTCGTTCGGGGCTGGCGGATTTTGAGATACTGCCACTTTTTGTTGGCCGTGTCAATAAAATTGAACCTGCCCGCAGTTGACTCCGGCGTTCTGTGCTAGGATTGGCGGCGCGGGCCTTGCCCCCGCTACCGAATCACAGGCCCACGATCCATCAGATGCGCACCATCAGGCTTTCCACCGAGTCCTACTCCCAGCGCCCCGCGCTCGACACCGCCGTGTCCAGGGCGCTGATGCTGCGCGTGGCCGAGCGTTCGGAGCCCGAGACGCTGCGGCTGTTCCGGCCCGGCGACATCGTCGCGTTCGGCGCGCAGGACCGGCGCTCGCCCGGCTACGCCCGCGCCGTCGAGGCCGCGCGCGCTCACGGGTTCGCGGCGGTCAACCGGATGGTGGGCGGCACGGCCGCCGTGTTCCACGAGCGGACTCTCGCCTTTACCTGGACGATTCCCGACCGCGACCCGCGCCAGAACATCGACGCGCGCTTTCGAGAGACGGCCTCGCTCATCGCCGCGGCGCTGCGCCGGTTGGGCGTGGACGCGCGCGTGGGCGAGGTGCCCGGCGAGTACTGCCCGGGCGAGTACAGCGTGAACGCGAGGGGCCGTACCAAGCTCATGGGCGTGGGGCAGCGCATCGTATCGGGCGCGGCGCACGTGGGCGGCGTGGTGGTGGTGGGCGACAGCGGCAGAATACGCGACGTGCTGACGCCGGTGTACGCCGCGCTGGCGCACGACTGGTCGCCGGAGACGGCGGGCAGCGTGGAAGACGAGCTGGGCGCCGCGCGCTTCGAGGACGCGCGGCGAGCCATAGCCGACGAGTTCGCGGAGCGCTACGAGCTGTACGAGGCCGCGCTGCCCAGCGCAATCAAAGAGCGCGCGCTGGGCCTGGAGCCGGAGCACGCGGTGGCGTAGCCCCCTACCCGACCGCGCCGCTCTCCCTCATCGCGGCTATCTCCCCCGCGTCGTACCCCAACTCGCCCAGCACCTCCGCGGTGTGCTGGCCCAGCGTGGGCGGCGGACGGCGCACCGACGCCGGCGTCTCCGACAGCTTGACGGGGATGCCGATGTTGCGGATCGAGCCCGCCTCGGGATGCTCCATCTCCACCACCATGTCCCTCGCCACCACCTGCGGGTCCGCGTACACCTGCGCCATGTCGTTGATAGGCCCGGCGGGAACGCCCTCGCGCTCCAGCGCCTCCAGCCAGTGCGCCGATTCGCGCGTCTCGAACGTGCGCTGGAGCGTGTCGACCAGCGCGTCCAGGTTCGCCATCCTGTCCGCG
Source organism: Dehalococcoidia bacterium (assembly GCA_965203135.1). Lineage (GTDB taxonomy): Bacteria > Chloroflexota > Dehalococcoidia > Lucifugimonadales > CATOSD01 > CATOSD01. The sequence goes on from CBDBBO010000001.1 coordinate 1,270,901, forward strand.
TTGGAGGCGAAGCGCGCGTCGGCGAGCAAGTCCCGCCTGTCGATGGCGGCGCACAGCCGCTCCCAGTTGGCCTGGTTGGCGGCGCCGATGTTGATGTGACCGTCGCTCGTGCGGAAGGCCTGGTACGGAGCCGACATCCTGTGTGCCGAGCCGAGCGGCGTGGGCGTCTCGCCCGTGGCGAAGTAGATGGCCGACTCCCAGAAGGTGTAGGCCAGGCCCGCCTCCAGCAGCGACGTGTCCACCAGCTGTCCCCTGCCCGTCCTCAGGCGGCCGATGTAGGCGGACAGGATGCCGTAGGCGGAGTACATTCCCGCGTTCAGGTCGGTAACGGGCACGCCCACCTTTACGGGGTCCGAGCCGGGCGCGCCGGTTATGCTCATCAGCCCGCTCATGCCCTGCGCCACCAGGTCGAAACCGCCACGCCGGCTGTACGGGCCGGTGCCGCCGAAGCCGGATATGTTGCAGTAGACCAGTCCGGGATTGAGCTTCAGCGCGTCCTCGTAGCCCAGGCCGAGACGCTCCAGCGTGCCCGGGCGGAAGTTCTGCACCAGCACGTCGGCGCGCTCCGCCAGGCGCTTGGCCGCGGCCAAGCCGTCGGCGTGCCGGATGTTCAGCACCACGCTGCGCTTGTTGCGGTTGATGCCCAGGAAGGCGGCGGACTCTCCCCCGATGAACGGCGGCCCCATGCGGCGTGTGTCGTCGCCGCCGCTGGGCTTCTCCACCTTGATCACGTCGGCGCCCATGTCCGCGAGCAGCATCGTGCAGAACGGGCCTGCCATAATCTGCGTGAAGTCCAGCACCCTCACACCATCCAGGGGTGCCGTCTGCATCATGGCGTCCTCGCTTTACAAAGTCCCTTCCCCCTTGGCGGGGGAAGGTTAGGATGGGGGTGCGAGGAAGGCATTCTATCTTCCCCTGAACTCCGGCTGACGGCGCTCCACAAACGCGCTTCGCCCCTCATGAAAATCCTCGCTGTCGAAGTTGGTGAACGGCAACAGCTCCTGCTCGGGCGTTAGGCCCTCCAGCGCAGGGTTGGCGAGAACGAGCTGGCGTATCAGCTTGTGGCGCGCCTGGGAAAGCGGAGCGAGCGGCACCATCTCGCGGGCGAGGTCGTACACGCAGTCGTCTATCTCGGCGAGGGACACGACCTGGTTCACCAGGCCGACCCTGAGCGCCTCGGCCGAGTCGAGCAGCCGAGCGCTGAGCAGGATGTAGGACGCGTTGCCCGGGCCCACCAGGTTGATGAGCCGGCGCATTTCGCGGTACCCGACCAGGATGCTCAGCCGCGCGACGGGTATGCCGAAGCGGGAGTTGTCGGCAGCGATGCGTATGTCGCATGCCATCGACATCTCGCAGCCGCCGCCCACGCAGAAGCCCTTGATCAGGCACAACGTTGGCTTGGAGATCGCCTCTATGGCGTCCATCGCGCCGTCAAACGCCTCCGCGTACACCTGCGCCTTCTCGGAGTTGTCGCGGTAGCTCTCGAAGTCCTTGATGTCGGCGCCGGCGGAGAAGGCGCGGTCGCCCGCGCCGGTGAACACCACCACGCGCACGGAGTCGTCGCGGTCCAGGTCTATGGCGATCCGGCGCAGCTCCAGCCAGCCGTGGTAGTCGATGGCGTTGCGCTGGTCGGGCCGGTTGAACGTGACGGTGGCTATGCCATCGGTGCGGTCGAATAGGATGTCGTCAGGCACTGCGCGGGCCTCCGCTGGGGTTGGATGGCGCGTAGGATAGCACACAAAGCCGCGTGGCCGCGCCGGGCCGCACCTCTTCCAACGGCGCGGCATCGCGCTAAGTTCAGAGGGAAGGGATTAGCGTATAATACTATCTCGGCACACTTTTCAGTCGGAGAATTAATCCTCAGTTCAGGCATCACTTCACGACATCATCCAAGAAGAGGTGTCATTTCGTCATGAACTTGCAAAAGAACAACTTACCGGTTGGTGCCCTTGTCCAGTGGACGGGGTCCAAAACATATGGGGTGGTGACAAAACTTGACCCGAGGATGATCCACGTTCGCTGGGACTCTGACGGCCCTCCAACCCAATTCGCAATTGGCAACCCGCCTCTTACACGGATTGACTTGACCGGGCAACAAGTGCGCCTAGTATCGACAGGCGAGAGAGCGGCCGTTATGGGATCAACGGCTTCAGCCGCGCCAACCTGGATCTGTTTCGTCGCCAGTAATGAGGGGGCAGCAAGCACAATCAACGTGCCCGAGTCAGGTCTCAGGCCGGTAGCTCTCACGCAACCTGTTGAGCGATTCAAAGCGCAGCAGATAGGTTCTCTACAAAAGTACCGCCTCCAAGAAGTGACACGCTGGTACCGCACGATGCACCTGTATGACGAACTCGTGTCGCTGGGCCAAGTTGGAGTGGACATCAAGCCTCACCAGGTTTCCGTCGTCCACAAGGTTGTTTCCAACTACCCACACCGCTTTCTGTTGTGCGACGAGGTAGGGTTGGGCAAGACAATTGAAGCCGGCATGGTGCTAAAGGAACTTCGGGCAAGGGGCGGCGCCCAGAAAGTGCTGGCAATTGTCCCGCCTAATTTGGTTCGCCAATGGCAATTCGAAATGAAGTCGAAGTTCAACGAGAGCTTCTCTGTCCTGAACACAGACACTATCCGGTTTCTCGAAGGCCAGACGCGGTCCGAAAATCCCTTCAATTTCTCCGAGAGCATACTCTGCTCGTCCTACTGGGTGTCCAATCCAAAGTGGGCCGACTTGTGCGCGGAGGCGAACTGGGATCTGGTTATCGTGGACGAGGCTCACCACGCCCGAAGCCATCGTTCCGGTAACACCACACGCCTTTACCGCCTCGTCAGAAGATTGGCAGAGCCAGACTACTTTGCTAAGCGAAGTATGCTCTTTTTGACAGCAACTCCTATGCAACTCGATACGCATGAGCTGTACTCACTCGTTGAACTCCTTGACCCCGCACTGTTTCCGTCCGAGGAGCACTTCGAAAGCCACCGTCGCGCCGTGCCCGGACTCTCCCGGCTCGTCGAGAAACTCAGTCACCACGGATTTCCTATCCCCGACGAAGATCCGGACGCAACCGTGCGACAGGTCGCCGACTGGCTCCAAGTAGACGAACGTGCTGCTCGCCGACGTCTGTCGTCGGGAGATGAAGAACGCGACCGTCTTACGTCCGAACTCGCCGACCGCCATCTTCTCAGCGAAGTGTTGATTAGGAACCGCAAGGCGGTGGTTGGTGGATTCATGCCACGTGTGGCGACTCGATGGGAAGTAGAACTAACGCCAGAGGAGACCGCGGCGCTCCAAGCCGTAGAAGACTACGTGCAGTATGGATTCCAACTTGCGGAAGGTAGCAACGACGCCCCCATCGGCTTCGTAATGGTCACGTTCCAAAAGCTCATGGCGTCCAGCATCGCGGCAATCCGAACATCGCTTGTAAGGCGGCGGGAGAGAGTGCAAGCGAAAGACCTTCAGCTCTCTATGACCGGGGAAGAGATTGAGGACAGATTGCTGAGCGATGAGGACGAAAGCGATGTCTTGGAAAACGTCGGCTCCACGTCGCTTTCGGCGGCGGCGGAGTTGCCTCTACTCGAAAACGCCATCGATTCGCTTAGCCGTGTGAAGAGTGACTCCAAGGCAGCGGTGCTGGCCGACCGGCTTTCCAAGCTGTTCGTCGATTCTCCAAACGAAAAGGTGCTTGTTTTCACGCAGTTCCGAGAGACCCTGCGTTTCCTGGAAGAGATACTCACCGCCAAAGGCTGGGGTGTCAACGTCTTTCACGGCCAGATGAGAGCCGCGGAGAAGGACCAAGCCGTGGAGGATTTCCGTAATGGGGAAGGCCCCCGAATCCTCATAAGCACCGAGGCCGGCGGCGAAGGTCGCAACTTTCAATTCTGCCACGTCCTCGTCAACTACGACCTGCCTTGGAATCCGATGAAGGTTGAGCAGAGAATCGGGCGAGTGGACCGGATAGGCCAGTACCACACGGTGAGCATTTGCAATCTCTGGGTCAAAGGCACCGTAGAGGAGCGCGTGCTCGATGTGCTGGAACGCCGTATTCGCGTATTCGAGGAAACCGTTGGCGGCCTCGACCCCATCTTGGGGGACACCGAGAGCGACATAAAGAAGATCATGCGGATCGCCGGTGAGAAGCGTGACGAGGCGCTGGAAGAGTTCGGAAGGCAATTGGAAGACCAGGTCCGCCACGCCCGAGAAGCGGAAGAGAAGCTTGGCGACTTCATCATGGACACCAAATCCTATCGGCGGGAACTTGCCGAACGGATAGCGGGCCAGCCGCCGCCAATCAAGAGCTACGACTTGGACGTGTTCATCGGCCAGTTACTCTCAGACGCGCGCACCTACATACGGCAGGCCGGCGCAACTTACGAGTTGAGCTTCCAAGGCGAATTCCTCGATACCCATAAGGAGCTGTTCGCCGCCAGCGCCAACCGCAGGGCCGTCTTTCGCGCCGACCGCCGCCCGGATTCCGAAGACATCGAGTTTATAGCGTTCGGCCATCCCATTGTCGATGGGTTGGTTGAGCGAGTGCTGGGTGAGGAATACGAAGGCGTGACCGGTACGCGGCGCATACCCTCCAGCGATATGCTTACTCCCTGTGCCGGATGGCTTTTCACCTACCAGTTCAACGTTCCCGGCGTGCGCGCCACCGAGTATCTTGAGCCGGTTTTCGTCAGCGACGACAGAAATGTGGACACAAAGATAGGGCGCAGTCTGGTTGAGCGCGCCTTTCACTTCGACGATGACGAAAGGCAGATTGAGGCTTCCTCGATTCCCGCCAATCTCGACGCCATAGTGCCTATCGCGAACCGCCTTGCTGACAACAAGAGAGCAGAGCTTCAAGACCAAGCCGAGCGGCAAGCGGCCACGAGGATAGAAAGGGAACTGTCCAGGCTGGACGAGTGGTTCGACTACAGAGAGAGAGTTGCCAAAGACAGAGTAGAGGCTACGAGAGCAACCCTGAATCGCATCCGAGAAAGTGGAGACGAAACACAGCGACAAATCCTGCCAGTCTGGGAGGCCAACCTAAGGCGGGACGAGGAACTTCTCGCCAATCTGGTGCCGGAGCGCAGCCGCAGGTTGGCCGACGTCGAGAAGCACCGCTACCCTCAGGTCTCCTGGTCTCTCAAGGCGCTTGGCCGCATAGAGGTCGTGGATGCGGAGCCTGAGGACGGTTCAGATGCTGGCCTGGAACTTCGCCAGGATCTCATCGCTGAGCTACAGAGTTCGTTAGAGGCGAGAGAGAACGGCGGCTCCGCACGTCCCGCCGAAGAGGTCGCGAAGAGGCTGGGATTGTCCTGGTGACCTATCGGCTCGAGCTGGAAGACACAGCGGAAGACGATCTCGCCCGAATGGACAAAACGGTGGCCCAGCAAGTTATCGATAAGTTGCGTTGGCTGGCTGACAACGCCGAGGCGGCACGCCACAATTCGCTAACGCATCGACTGAGAGGAATCTTCAGCCTCCGAGTTGGAAGTTACCGGGTCCTGTACACCATTAACCGAAGAGAACGCCGCATCACTGTCCTGCTTGTAAGGCACCGTAGCCAAGTTTACGACGTACGCTAAAGGGCCGACACCAAAGCGTCAGCCCATCTCCATCTGTGTTATCATGGCCGCGCCGCCATCCCCCGGCGGCCCCCGACGCCTGCATATACCCGCAGAGAGGTGCTTACGCCATGGCCACCGACGCTCAGCCCACCGACCATTTCGTAGAGGTTAACGGCCTCAATTACCACTACGTGGACTGGGGCGGCAGCTCCAACCGCGTGCTGCTGTTCGCGCACGGCCAGGGCGGCAACGCCCGCAACTGGGACCACATAGCGCGTGAGCTGCGGGACGAGTTCCGCGTGATCGCGGTGGACCAGCGCGGCCACGGCGACACCGACCACACCCGCGAGGGCTACGCGGTAAAGGACTTCGCCGCGGACCTCGCCGAGTTCGCCGAAATCGTGGGCATCGCGCCCTACGACTACTGCGGCGCGTCGCTGGGCGCGCGCAACGGCATACCCTACGCCGGCGACCACTCCGAGCACCTCAAGCACTTCGTCTGCCTGGACTACGGTCCCGAGATGAGCCGCGTGTCCGCCCAGAACCAGATAAGCGGCATGAACGCCCGCCGGCTGGGCTGGCGCAGCTTCGAAGAGTACATGGAGAACGGCATGGCCCAGAACCCCAGGGCGCGCGAGGAGCACCTGCGGAACACGTTCGAGCACGGCTTCAGGCTCAACTACGCCGGCAAGTACGTGCCCAAGCAAGACCCGGAGATGTTCTGGATCAACGGCAGCTTCGGCGTCAGGGAGGTGCCCTACCTGTGGGACCAGTGGGCCAAGATTCGCTGTCCCATACTCGAGATGAAGGGCGCCGAGAGCAACTTCCTCTCCCCCGAGATTCTCGACCGGATGAAGGAGCTCCAGCCCGGTATGCAGCTCGTCGAGGTGCCCGAGTCGGGCCACGGCATATCCGGGGACAACCCGGAGTTTCTCATCAACGAGCTGCGCCGCTTCCTGGTCGACTAGGGGCAACTATGACTGACCTGCTAATCGAGAACGGCCTCATAATCGACGGCAGCGGAAGCCCCGGCTACCACGCCGCCATCAGCGTGCGCGACGAGCGCATCGCGATTCACCGCGGCGAGACGCCAGAGCTGGACGCGGCGCGCGTCATCGACGCGGCGGGCAAGGTGGTGTGTCCCGGCTTCGTGGACCTGCACTCCCACGCCGGACTGACCATCCTGGGCGAGCCGCACCACGACCCCAAGGTGCGCCAGGGCGTGACCACGGAGCTCATCGGCATCGACGGCATATCCCACTCGCCTTTCAAGTCGCACGAGGAGCTGCGCCGCTACATCTGGCTCGACTCCGGCCTGAACGGCTACCCGCCGGAGCCGGCGGACTGGCTGAGCGTAGCCGACCAACTAGACAAGTACGACAACACCGTAGCCATTAACATGGCCTACATCCTGGGCAACTCCTCGGTACGCATATGGGGCGTCGGCTGGGGCGCTGAGCCCGCGTCGGACGCGCAGCTCGCGGACATGCGGGCCGTGGTGCGTGAGGCGATGGAGGAGGGCGCCTGGGGACTGTCCACCGGCCTCGATTACCCGCCCGGGGCCTACGCCAGCACCGGCGAGCTTGCCGCCCTGGCCAACGAGTCGGCTAGGCTTGGCGGCTTCTACCACACCCACACGCGGGCCAGCCTGCGGGCGAAGGGCCTACTTGCCCCGTGGGAGGAGGCGCTGGACATAGGCCGGCGCGGCGAGAGCGCCGTGCACCTCACCCACTACCGCCAGGGATCGCAGGGCGTGGGAAGCCACCTCGACTACCTGGGACTGGTGGAGGACGCCCGCGCGGAGGGCATGGACGTCACCTTCGACTGCTACACCTACCCTTACTCGGGCACCACGGTCACCATCGGCCTGCCCCACTGGGCGAAGGACGGCGGCCCGGAGCGGCTGATGGCGGCGCTCAACGACGCGGACGACCGCGAGCGCATGAAGCGCGAGCTTCGCCCCGAACGCCTGTACAACAACTGGCTCACCAACTTCACCCAGCCGCAAAATCGCATCTACGACGGGCGTTCCATCGAGGAGATTGCCGAGATGCGCGAGCAGGAACCGGCGGACGCCCTGTTCGACCTGCTCATCGAGGAGAACCTCGGCATCTCCACCGTGGGCCTCGGCACCAACGAGCAGACGCTGCCCGCGTTCGTGTCGCACCCTCACGGCATGATAGCCAGCGACGCCATACTGTTCGGCGAGTTTCCGAGCCCCCGCAGCTACGGATGCTTCCCCATCGTGCTCGCCGAGTTCGTCCGGGCCGAGAAGCACCTGCGCCTGCCGGAGGCCATACGCAAGATGACCTCGTTCCCGGCGCAGCGTCTGGGGCTTCCGGACAGGGGGCTGCTGGTGGAGGGCTTCAAGGCCGACATCGTGATTTTCGACCCCAAGACCGTCAAGGCGCCCGCCACCAAGCGCGAGCCCAAGCGGTTCCCCATAGGCATCGACTACGTTATCGTCAATGGCCGCGTGGTCATCGACGACGGCGAAAACACGGGCGCGCTGCCGGGCCGCTCGCTGCGCCGGGGCAGGACTTCGACCTAGCCGCGGCGAAGTGCAAAAATCGTGCACCCGTAGACTATCGACTTGCCCTTTGAGCGGTGCTACACTGGCGGCCCTTTATCGGCCCGCGAGCGGAAACCACGCAATCGAGAAATATGTCAGATTTGTCGGCAACCGAGGTCTGGGAACGCGCCCTGGACGACCTGCAGATACAGGTAACGCGGCCCACCTTCGAGACTTGGCTCAAGCAGACAACGGGCGTCGCGGTGAGCGATGACTCCTTCGTCGTCGGCGCGCCCAACGCTTTCGTGGCGGAGATGCTCGAGCAGCGCATGTCCTCGCTGATCGCGCAGGCAGTCGAGCGCCAGGTGAAGCGCCGCATAGACGTCCGCATAGAGGTGGGCAACGGGGCCGCGCCGGCCGCCCATTCCGGCAACGGTACAGGCAACGGGACGGACGTCGCGGTCCCGCGGCAGCATTCGCCGCTCCCGCAGGAACCCGCTCCCGGCGCCGCACGAGGCCGGCGCACGCGCCTCAACCCCCGGTACACCTTCGAGTCCTTCATCGTCGGCAAGTCCAACGAGCTGGCTCACGGCGCGGCGCGCGCCGTAGCCGGCCGGCCGGGCTTAGTCTACAACCCGCTGGTCATGTACTCCAAGGTGGGTCTGGGCAAAACGCACCTGCTCCACGCGATAGGCCATCTCGCCGGCAGGCAGGCGGCGACGCTCATCTACACCACCACCGAGGACTTCACGACGGAGTACATCCGCGCCATCCGCGAGGGCACGACGGAGGAGTTCCGCGAGACCTACCGCGCCGCGGACGTGCTGCTGCTCGACGACATCCAGTTCCTCATCGGCAAGGAGCAGACCCAGGAAGGCTTCTTCCACACCTTCAACGCGCTCCACATGAGCAACCGCCAGATAGTCATCACCAGCGATCGGCCCGTCTCGGCGCTGACGCTCCTGGAAGACCGCATACAGTCGCGGCTACAGGGCGGACTGGTGGTGGACATCCAGCCGCCGGACCTGGAGACGCGCATGGCGATTCTGCGCGCGAAGGCCGATGAGCGGGAGATCATTCTGAGTCCACAGGTGCTGGATTTGCTTGCCGGCCGCGTGCGGAAGAACATCCGCGAGCTTGAAGGCGTGCTGAACCGCGTCGTTGCCTACGCCGACCTCACCCGGGCAGAGATCACGCCGGAGCTGGTAGCGCGCGCGGTGGCCGAGCCCGATGTCGAGGGCAAGAACAACCGAACCTCCGAACGCGACGTAATCGACGCCGTTTCGGAGTACTACGACGTGGAAGAAGACGAGATCAAGGGCCGCCGCCGCGACAAGGCCACCACGCTCGCGCGGCAGGTGACCATGTACATGCTGCGCGAGGACGCCAAGCTCGGCGCGTCGGCCATTGGCCACATCCTCGGCGGCAAGACCCACGCCACCGTGCTGCACGGCTGCCGCACCATCGAAGCGCGCCAGAACCTGGACGCCAACCTGCGCCGCGACATCATCGCAATACGCAGCGCGATAGAGAACTGGTAGGCAGCGCGCCGGTCTGCCTCTCTTCCCCCGGACTGGTCAGGGCAGTCGCCTCTGGCGCTCGTCCTGCTCTCGCCGCGGCGCCATGACTACCACACCCACTCCATGCCGGTAGCCAACCATGCGGCTTCCGCGTTGGCCCGTTCCTAGCACAGAGTTGGCCTAATCGCTAAACCCGGAATCAACGCCGCACGGCCACGGATGTTGATAACTCGCTTGATTCCGTTGATAACTGGCCCGAACTGTTGATAACTCTGGGCATGGCTTGATAGCAAGATGCCGTCCAAACCGCCTGTTCGCCTAGTCATCGACATACCACCCAGAGTCCGCGCAGCCTGCCATGCTACAATTACGGTGATTACGGCCTAGCTGGGCCTAGTCGCTATCAACACTATCGACAGGCTTATTATTATCGTTGTTATTCCTCCAGCATGATAGATAAAGCCTTCATAGATATAAACAGCGGTAACGGCGGCGACGGCGTGGTCAGTGGACGGCGTGAGAAGTACGTCCCACGCGGAGGCCCCGACGGCGGCGACGGTGGGGACGGCGGCAGCGTCTATCTCCGGGCCGATCCCAACCTGAACACCCTCGCGGGTTTCCGGTACAAGCGCAAGTTCACCGCGGGTCACGGCGGCAACGGTGCCGGCGCGCGCAAGCACGGCAAACGCGGCGAGGACGTGGTGGTGGCTGTTCCGGTGGGCACCCAGGTGTGGGCCGAGGGCAGCGAGGCCCGCATGGTCGCGGACGTCGACTCGGAGGGCCAGCGTTTTCTCGTCGCTGGCGGCGGCCGGGGCGGTCGCGGCAACACCCACTTCGTCACGTCTCGCAACCGCTTCCCGCGACTGGCCGAGGCTGGAGAGCGCGGCGAGGCCCTGCGCCTGCGCCTGGAGCTGAAGTTGCTCGCGGACGTCGGCATCGTCGGCGCGCCCAACGCGGGCAAGTCCAGCCTGCTGGCCGCGGCAACACGCGCCCGACCCCGCGTGGCCGACTACCCCTTCACCACCCTCGAGCCGTCGCTGGGCGTGGTAGAACGCCGACGCGAGAGCTTCGTCCTTGTGGACATCCCCGGCATCATCGACGGCGCGCACATGGGCGCGGGGCTCGGCCACGAGTTTCTGCGTCACGTGGAGCGCACGCGGGTGCTGGTGCACCTGCTCAACGGCTCGCTCGAGGACGCCGTGTCGCAATGGCGCCTGGTGAACGACGAGATCCGCCAGTACGACGAGCGGCTGGCGGACAAACCGCAGATCCTGGCCGTCAACAAGGTGGATCTGCCAGAGACACGCGAGCGATTACCGGCCCTGACCGAGGAGTTCGGCTTGCTGGGCGTGCAGGTGTGGCCTGTGTCCGCTGCAACGGGCGAGGGTGTCGAAGATCTGATGGACGCGGCGCTGCGTGCGCTGGCGGAGGCGCGGCCGCCGGCGCCTGACGACTCAGACGAGCTACCGGTGCTGAGGCCGCAGCCGCGCAGGCCCTCGGTGCGCATCAGCCGGGACGACGAGAACTTCGTGGTGGACGCCCCCGGAGCCGTGCGCATCGCCCAGGTGCTCAACGAGGACGACTGGCACGCCCGCGCGCAGTTCTACGCCTACCTCACCCGCATCGGAGCGATCCGGGCGCTGGAGGCCGCGGGCGTTGCCCCGGGCGACACCGTCCGCATAGGCAAGCTCGAGTGGGAGTGGGAGTGAGGTGCGCGTAGGCATCTTCGGCGGCACGTTCGACCCGGTTCACGTCGGCCACCTCATCGCCGCGGAGCGGGCCACGGAGCTGCTGGACCTCGACGAGATGCTGTTCGTTCCCGCGGGCCAGCCCTGGTTCAAGGCGGGCGAGCCGGTGACCGACGCCGAGCATCGCCTGAACATGGTGCGGCTGGCGGTCGAGTCCAACCCGCGGTTCAGCGTGTCCGACGTCGAAGTCGCCCGTCCAGGCCCCAGCTACACGGTGGACACGCTGGCGCAGCTGCACGAAGACATGCCGCAGGACACGGAGTTCTTCCTCGTGCTTGGCCTGGACGCGCTCGCCGAGATGCACCGCTGGCGCAGGCCGGAGCGGGTCTTCGAGCTTGCGACGGTGGTCGGCGTCTCGCGTCCGGGTGCGGAATTCGATTCCGCGATACTGCGGGACATCTTCCCAAGCGCCGCCGAGCGCGTCATAATGCTCGACGTGCCAATGGTCGACGTGGGCGCGACAGAGCTGCGCCGCCGCGCCGCCGAAGGCAGTTCGCTGCGGTACCTGGTGCCGGACGGCGTGGAGCGGTACATCCGCGAGCATGGTCTGTACAGGTGAGGAGTAAATGACGAAATCGGACGCGAGAGTCGAGGCGATACTGGAGCTGGCCAAGCGTCTGGGAGCCCTGCAGTTCGGGGAGTTCCGCCTGTCCGCGGGAGAGATCACCTCCTACTACTTCGATGGGCGTCTGCTGACGCTCAACCCTGAGGGTGCGAACCTCGTGGGCCACGCAATGCTTGCGATGCTCGCCGAGTGTGACGCCGAGGCGATAGCCGGACCCACACTGGGCGCCGACCCCATAGTCGCCGCCGTCGCCGTGCTCAGCCACCAGCGCGGCGCGCCCATTCCGGCGCTCATCGTGCGCAAGGAGGCGAAGGACTACGGCATGGGCCGCGCCATCGAGGGGTCTATGCCGGACAACGGCCGCATCGCCGTGGTGGACGACACCTGCTCCACCGGAGCCAGCCTGTTCCACGCCATCGACGCCGTGGAGGCCGCGGGAGGCAGCGTGGTCAAGGTGCTGTCCATCCTGGACCGTCACGAAGGCGGCAGCGAGGAGTTGCTCCGCCGCGGCTACGACTTCACATCCCTCTTAGAAGCCAACGAAAGGGGAGAAATCGCGCCCACCAACGCCTCCTCCCCTGTCATTACCATGAAAATAGACCGTTCAGGCAACTCTCAGCGTGACTCGATGCCCCAGTCGCCCCATCCAGAATGCCCGGCTCAGCCGCATTTTCATCCCCTTGCGTGGCCTTCGCAAGGCCATAGTGATTCCGAGCGAAGCCGAGGAATCTAACATCCCATGAAAATCCTTATGATCCGCCACGGTGTCACCGCCGCTAACGCCGAGGGTCGCCTGCAGGGCCACGCCGACGTCGAGCTGTCGGCCGAGGGCGCCGACCAGGCAGAGCGGCTACACCGCCGGTTCGCCGCCGAGGGCCTGCAACCCACACACGTCTACTCCAGCCCGCTGCGCCGCACCGCCGCGACCGCCAGCATCGTCTCCCGCTCCTGGGACGTCCCCATAGTCCACCTGGACGATCTGAAGGAGACGGACGTTGGCGCGTTCACCGGCCTCACCATAGCCGAGGCCCTGGTCCGCTTCCCGGAGATGACGCGCGCCTTCCTCGAGCACGACGACTGGGACGTCGTCGACAACGCCGAGGGCTACCGGCAGCGCAACGAGCGAGCGCGGCGAGTCGTGGACCGCGTCGTCTCCGACCACGCGGACGGCGACGTGGTGGTGCTGTTCGCCCACGGCGGCATACTGCAATGCATCGTGGCGGCGCTGCTGGGTACGGACAGGGTGTGGAGCGTCGCCGTCGGCAACACCGCCGTCTTCGAGTTCGAGATCGACCTGGAGCGGTGGCGACAGGACGTCGACCGGCAGAACAACCGGCGCTGGAACATCCTGCGGTTCAACGACTCCGAACACCTGCGATAGGCGGACTCTCACCCGTTCCAGGCCGATAGTCCAATTGACGGCCCCCGGCCCCGTCGTGTAACGTAACCCTGTGGCATACCCGTCAACCGCAAGGTGGGACATGAGCACACCAGACACTTTCGCCAACGCTTCCGAGGCACGCGAGTTCTTCGTGTTCCCCGACCCGCCCGAACGCACTCCTGAGGATATGACCAGCTTCGACCAACTGGCAGCCAAAGGCAACGCCTACATGCTGAGGGAGTACCTCGGGAACATCGACACCACGCTGGTTGTCGGAGAGCGATACGTCAGCCTGGCAGTGGCCGGGGACATGAGGAGGTGGCGCTACCCCGACATGCTGGTGGCATTCGACGTCGACCCCGCGGCATACAAGGAGCACAACGCATATGTGGTGTCGGAGCAGGGCAAGCCTCCGGACTTCGTTCTGGAGATAGCGTCGTGGAGCACGGGACGAATAGACGTAACCGACAAGCGCGTTGACTATGCTTCTCTAGGCATACCGGAGTACTGGCGGTTCGACGAAACGGGCGAGTACCACGGCGCGAGACTGGGTGGGGACCGCCTGGTTGGCCGCGAGTACGAGCCGATAGAAATAGAGGAAGTCTCCGACAGCGAGTTGCGGGGATACAGCGCCGTGCTGAACGTGTACCTGCACTGGGAAGAGGGAGAGCTGCGCTTCTACGATCCCTCGACCGGGCGGCCCATTCCCTCACTGGCCAGCGAGGGCGCCCGCGCTGATGGCGAACGCGCCCGCGCCGACGCCGCAGAGCGTGACCGTGCCACCGAGCGCGCCGCGCGCCTTGCCGCCGAGGCACGAGTCCGCGAGCTCGAGGAGCGGCTCCGCCGCCAGGGCGGCTAATCGGCGGACGCTAGAAGCCCGACACTATCTCGCTCTCGATGCTCAGCACCTCGACGTCCTCCCGTCCGGACTCCACGTAGGCCAGCGCCTTCGCCAGCGCCTCGTCCGCGTGCCTCGCGTCGTTCGCCACGCATGCGACGCCCAGCGTGGCCACCTGCCAGCTATCGTTGTCGGCGACCTCTGCGATCGCCACGTTGAACCTGCTCCGCACCCGCGAACACAGCGACGCCACCACGCGGCGCTTGCCCTTCAGGCTCCGGTTGCCCGGCAGGCGCAGCCGCACTGTGCCGACACCAATCACCACGCCGCCCGCTCCTCGTCCGACCGCCTACGCCAACTCGGACGGCGCCAGAGTCGCCACGTAGGGAAGGTTGCGGTAGTGGTCCCTGTAGTCCAGACCGTAGCCGACCACGAACTCGTCGGGTATCTCGAAGCCGACCCAGCGTAGCGGCACCGGAACCGTGCGGCGGGACGTCTTGTCCAGCAGCGCACACACCTCCAGCGAGGCGGGGCGCTTGAAACTGAGGTACTTCAGCAGGAAGTCCAGGGTCATGCCGCTGTCCACGATGTCCTCGACCACGATGACGTGGCGGCCCGCGACGTCGGTGTCGATGTCCTTGACGATCTTTACTCCGGAGCCGCCCCGTCCCGAGTAGCTCGAAACCGCCATCACCTCCACCACGGCAGGCACGTCCATCGCCCGCATCAGGTCGGTCATGAAGCACAGCGCGCCGCGCAGCACGCCTATCAGCACGACGTCCCGGCCCCGGTACTCCGCCGTTATGCGGCTTGCGATCTCGCGCACGCGCCGGTCGATGTCGCCGGTGGAGAGCAGCACCCGTTCTAGGCCGCGCGGTAGCGTGGAAGGAAGCGGTGTCGCCAAACTGGGCGCGGTGGTGGCTACCAGGTCTCGTGTCGGCAGCGCGTCATCGGCAGGCAAATCGACCACCTCCCGGCGGCGCTGCGGTCGCGCCGCCAAAGACTCCGCCGGGGCAAAACCACGGGACCTCGGCAGGTGGAAGTATCGCCCGCCCGCCGGTGTGAGTCAAGTGGAAGCGGTGTCCTGGCTGCACAGGCGCGGCGCCTTGCTTGACCCTCCCGCCGATGCTGCTCTATGCTAGCCCGTGCCCGCGCGGGAGCGCGTTGGCCCACCATCCCATTGAGCACGGAGGAGGACGCCCCATGGCCCAGGACGACGCGAACGCCGGCGGACGCCTGCTGAACGAGGTGGAGTCCAAGCGGCTCCTCTCCGAGGCCGGCATCAACACCAACGCCACCGAGCTGGCGGGAAGCCGCGACGACGCGGTCCGGCTGGCTCACGAGATTGGCCACCCCGTCGCGCTCAAGATCGCGTCCCCCGACGTCGTGCACAAGAGCGACGCCGGCGGCGTCAGGGTGGGCGTCTCCGGCGACGACGCGGTGGCGGCGGCCTACGACGAGATTGTCGCGGCGGTGGAGTCCGCCCAGCCCGGAGCGCGCGTCGACGGCGTGTCCGTGCAGGCCATGGCCGAGCCGGGTGTCGAGGTCATCATCGGCGTCTCTCGGGACCCGCAGTTCGGACCGCTGCTCATGTTCGGCCTTGGCGGAGTGCTCGTCGAGGTGCTGGGCGACGTCTCGTTCCGCGTCGCGCCCCTCACCGAGCGAGACGCCGCCGAGATGGTGCGCGAGATCAAGGGATTCCCGATTCTGCGCGGCCACCGCGGCAGCCCGCCCGCCGACCTGGACGCCATAGAGCGCGCCCTGCTCGACCTGTCGCGGTTCGTGGACGCCCGCCCCGACGTAAGCGAGGTCGATCTCAATCCCATCATCGCCCACGCGAACGGCCTCACCGCTGTGGACGCCCGCGTGGTGCTGGCACAATGATCCTCCTCTCCCCTTGTGGGAGAGGATTGAGGTGAGGGGGAGTCCTCCCCTCAAGAATTTCTGGAGCCGACCATGAGCATCGACGTACAGAAGATAGACCGCGCCCTCAATCCCTCCACGGTCGCCGTGGTGGGCGACAAAAAGGTCACCGGCTACATGTGGCTCAGAAACATGAGCACCTTCAAGGGCCCGGTGTACTCGGTGCAGATAGACCCCAACGATATCCCCGGCATCGAGGAGATGGGCATTCCCAACTACTCCAGCCTCTCCGAGATTCCGGGCGACGTGGACTACGTGCTCGTCGCCGTGCCCCGCAGGGTGGCCCCGTTCGTGCTCAAGGACGCCATAGACAAGGGCGTGGGCGGCGTCGGCATGTTCACGTCCGGCTTCGCCGAGACCGGCAGCGACGAGGGCGTCGAGCTCCAGGAGCGCGTCACCCAGATGGCGCGGGACTCCGGGCTGGTGCTGCTGGGCCCCAACTGCATGGGGCTGTTCAACGCCGAGCTGGGCGTGCGATTCGGCCAGGACCAGGTCGCCGGCGAGGGCGGTCCGGTGGTATTCCTTTCCCAGAGCGGCGGCCACGGCGGCGCGTTCTCGGTCGCCGCGCAGTCCAGCGGCGTCAAGCTCAACAAGGTGGTCAGCTTCGGCAACGGCGTGGTCCTTGAGAACGCCGACTGGCTGGAGTATTTCGCCCAGGACGAGGCCACCGAGTTCATCGCCATGTACGTGGAGAGCGTGCGCGACGGCCGCCGTTTCTTCCAACTGCTCAAGGAGACCTGCCGACACAAGCCCGTGGTCGTCTGGAAGGGCGGCCAGACCGCGGAGGGTAAGCGCGCCACCTCGTCCCACACCGGCGCGATCGCCGAGTCCATGGACACCTGGGACGTGGTCATCAGGCAGGCGGGCGCCATACGCGCCGACTCGATGACCGAGACCGTGGACATTCTCAAGGCGCTTACCACGTTCGCCCCGTTCACCGGCGACGGCATAGGGCTGACCGGCGGCTCCGGCGGCCAGTCCGTCTCGATGTCCGACGCCTTCAGCAAGGCCGGGCTCCGCGTGCCGATGCTCACACAAACGTCGTTCGACCGCCTGGAGGAGTTCTTCCAGGTTATAGGCGCGAGCTACCTGAACCCCGTCGACATGGGCGGCATGAACCGGCCGATGATGGAATCGATAATGGACATCCTGTCCTCCGACGCCAACGTGGACGTGGTGGTGATGCAACTCAGCCCTCGCGAGCTCCAGCGCTCCGCCGAGCGCGGCGCGGCCCACGTGGCGGCGCTCACCCGCGCGCGCGAAGAGACGGGCAAGCCGGTGGCGGCGGTGCTCTTCTCCCCCGACCCCTACGGCGACGGCGAGGCTCTCAAGGAGCTGGACCTCCAACTGCAGGCGGTGGGCATTCCCAGCTACCCCAGCTACGAGCGAGCCGCCTTCTCCATAAACAAGGTCGTCGACTACTACCGCCGCCGCGCCGTGCGATAATAGAGGACGCGCAGCAGCCATTCGCCGCGAGCAAACGGGAGAAGGCCATGCCTATCATCAAGGACGTGAGGGCCCAGTATCACAGGGGAAAACTGGTCCCTTTGCAGCCCCTCGACATCAAAGAGGGCGAGGTGGTGACCATAAGAGTTGAGATTGATACGCCCGAAGAGCACGCCGAGCGCGTCAAGCGCAGGCGCGAAATTTTGAAAAAGACGGCCGGCGGCTGGATAGGCCTGGTCGACACGGACAAACTGTTGAAAGACATCTACGAAGCGCGGGCGGCTGGCATTGAGTTGCCTCCGGAGGACTAGGCCGGAATGCGCTATCTCGTAGATTCCGACTGGATAATCCACGCTCTGAACCGAATCCCCGCAGTCGTCCAGAGTCTTAACGATCTGCACGAGGAGGGCATTGGCATAAGCATCATCTCAATGGCGGAATTGTATCAGGGAGTGTTCTACGCCCGCGACCCGCAGGCCAGCGAATCGCTTCTGCTCGAATCAGTAAGCCAATACGACGTCGTTCAGTTGGACGACGACATTGTTCGCACGTTCGCGCGCGAACGTGGCAGGCTGAAGGAGGCGGGAACTCCAATCGGTGACATGGACCTGCTGATAGGCTGTACCGCGCTACAGCGCGGACTCACCCTGCTGAGCAACAACGTCAGGCACTTCGGGCGGCTGCAAGATCTGGACATCATAACGGTGTAACTCGCCGTCCTGCCACTCTCGCCCTCAGCGATGGTCACAAATCAAACCGCGGTCAACTACCACCTGCACCACGATTCCCGAGCCGGTTGACCACCATTGACGCGCAACCGCCGTACTCCACTCCGACCCGTGTCGAGAACTCAGCAAACGCCGCCCGCTCACCAACAGGGAACTCTTGCCAGTCCGCCACGAATCGGCGTATCCAATCCAGGCGATAGTACCGCAAGTCCACCTTGTTCAATCCCAAGTCGTCTATCGTACGCTGCGCCCTCACACGGGCTTCCGAAGGCAGCCCGTCGATTGGGACTATCTCCCCCGTGTCGGCATCGCAATCGAAGTAGCTTTCAGGCCGCTCTCGCTCATCGTTGGCGCATGGGTCGACGTAGCCCGAGTCCGGCCACTCGCCCCCTTTGTAGTCCTCGTTGCATCTGCGGCAACTGTAGACCCAGTTGGACCATTGGTAAGCTAGCTCGGGAAAGCGATTCCGTGGCCGAAAGTGGTCGACCGTAGGCGACTTCCCCGTATCCTCCGCCTCCCGTATACATCGGCGCTCGCAATACCAGCAGTTGCCGCCGGATCGTTCGCCCAGCACGCCCCGGAACTCCCCCCACTGCGAGTCTTCGGGGCGTTCCCCTACCCGATCTCGGAAGTAATCGATCCATCCCTGGGTGTATTGCCGGTCGTAGTCTCGGACGCCGTCAGGCTCTGGCCCCCGGTCGATCCACCGCATCCTCGCCTAGCTGCCGTCCTGCGACAGTTCGGACTGCCGTTCCCGCAAGAACGCCAGCATCATCTCGCCGTAACGCTCCCTCTGCGCCTCCAGCGGCGTGCTGCTGGAGATGAAGTCTTCGTTCACCTGGCGGCGCAGCTCGGCCAACTCGTCTGATTCTGCATCGGTGAGGTCATCCTTGCCGCGGAGTTCACGCAATCTATTCGACCTGTCAACCGTCAACTGGTCCGTCGGCTCGTCGACACCCATGAACGTCCGTAGGATCTCATCGGTGGTCCACCCGACGATATCGCGCTCGTTCGTGCTGGCCCTGACCACGCCATCGTGATCCCGCTTCAGCATGTGCACCTGCCCCGCTCTCAACCCTGCCACCACGAAGGGCGAGTGCGTAGTGGCGAATATCTGCAGCGCCGGAAAGTGTTTCAGCAAGGCGGGAATCACCCTCCGCTGCCACGTGGGATGCAGGTGGTTCTCGATCTCGTCGATCAGCAGAACGGCCGGCTTCTCGTTCCAGCCACGAGCAAAGTCGTAGTGATTCAGCATCTTGAACGCCAGCCACAGTATCCACAGCAGAACCGACTGCGATCCCGAACTCAGGTCGCCGGCATAGATTGGTGTAGGGCCAGACGCTTCTGGGACGGTCGGCCGGTCTGCGGGTCTGATGTGACGAAACGTGGGAGTGTCGCTGGTAGCGACGCCGAGCATCCGGTTTATGGCGAATCCTTCAAAGCCGCCCATGGGCTGGTACGTTAAGTCGTCCACATCCAGGCCGGTTGGATAGTTCAGTGCAATATCGGAGGTGATTACTTCCTCACAGATGGCCTTGGCGCAAACGTGAGCAACTTCCTCAATCCGCAAGAATTGCGAAGCCCTACGTTCTTCGGTTGGCAGGTCCGCCTCATTTTCCTGCTTGAACATCTCACGCGCCTTGGCGTACAACAATTCGATGGCGGCTTTCAGGCTGGCCCCACTGAATGGCCCAGACAGGACTTCCTCTATAGTGGATGCGTAGGAATCCGATTCGCCCAACTCCGATACCCCAGGAAGGCCGACTCTTATCGGGCCAAGGTATATCGCTGGAGGCTCTGGGTCGGCGTGGGTTCCGAAATGGGCGTCGGCAAACTCCCGGTCCGCGCACAGCGCGTTTTCGCCATCCCTCCAATCGGCAAAGAGGTGCTCCTCCAGGCATAGCGACAGCTCTAGGTCAAATGGGTATCGGTCATGACCATACAAACCGCCCGGTGCGTCCTGATGCCATTCATCACGGCGTTCCACTTTCTCGTTTAAGCGCTCATCGATTGCCGACAGCAGCCTGCTCTTTCCGGTCGCGTTCGGCCCCACGAACACGTTGACGCGCTCGTCGAACCGGATGTCCACCGGCTCGGTGAACGGCGGTATACTGCCGTATCGAATCCTGGTAAGGCGCAAGTCAGAAACTCCGTGCGGCCATCGTAATCGCCCGCTGACACGCACCCACATTGTAGCCATACAACAACCGTTCCGGCAATCGGCCCCGCTCCCCCGCCAGGGCAATCGCATTTAGATGTCAGGACGTTGAATTCGCCAGATTCCAGGTTTCGGCCTCCGCCGAAACGACAGCTACGGAGCGTTATGGGCTTGTCTTAACGTCGTTGGAATCGCAGTGGGCCTTAAATGCGATTGCCCTGGCTCCCCCGCACCCCCGAAAATTCCGTCACTTTCCCGCGCCATCCGTTCCCCATCCCTGCCCCACCCACCCTCACCCACGCCCCACCAGTTCTCGTTCGTGCGCAATTTCTCCCCACCAACCCGCCCCGATCCCCCAACTTCGCCAGCGGTATTGAAATACCCGTACATCCGTGCTATCCTCGCACACGGTAAAGGCGGGCTTCAATCCCGCCCGCGGGACCGACCCGCCCCAGGTATCCGTCGGCACGTCGAAAACCGGCCGCCCGCCCCTGTCCTCTTCTGCCACGCGGCGTGACGCTTATGCCACGAATTGCCCACACCGGCATGACAGATTGGAGCATGACTCCCGGTGCCCCCAGCTACGAATTGTGCGGAATGGTGCAGAAATGTGCAGATTTCGCTTTCCCGCGGAGCTTGTCCCCACGGAGGCACGCGCAGGCTATAATGGAAGTCGTACCATGAGAGAAGTAATTCGAGAACTTACCGAGACGGCCATACTGGCGCTGCTCATCTTCCTGGCGCTGCAGTTCAGCATCCAGAACTTTCGCGTCGAAGGCTCCAGCATGGAGCCGACCCTCCACGAGGGCCAGTACATCATCGTCAACCGGCTCGCCTACCTCAACTTCGGCTACGAGCACCTGGAGACTCTGCTGCCGTTCGTCGACTTCCGGGACGACGACGGCGCCGTGTTCCCGCTCCAGCCCCCCGAGCGCGGCGACGTCGCCATCTTCCGCTACCCCGAAGACCCATCGCTCGACTTCGTGAAGCGCGTCATCGCCCTGCCCGGCGACACCGTCTCGATCGACCACGGCCAGGTGTACGTCAACGGCGCCGCCCTCGACGAACCCTACGTCGCCGAGTTCGACTACCGTGACATGGACGAGCGCCTGATCCCCAGCGGCTCCTACTTCGTGCTCGGCGACAACCGGCGCCGGAGTGACGACTCCCGCGACTGGGGCACCGTGCCCGCCCAGAACTTCGTCGGCAAGGCCTGGGTCATCTACTGGCCCTTCGGCAGCTTCGCCACCATCGGCGCGGAAAGCTGAGGGCGCACCCGTGAAGCTGCACTTGGTAGACGGCACCTACGAGCTGTTCCGCGCCCACTTCGGAATGCCCTCGCAGACCGCGCCGGACGGCCGCCCGGTCGCGGCGGTGCGAGGGCTGGTCCAGACGCTGCTGATGCTGCTGAGACAGGACGACGTGAGCCACGTCGCCGTCGCCTTCGACCACGTGATACCCTCGTTCCGTAACGAGCTGTTCGACGGCTACAAGACCGGCGAGGACGCGCCCGCCGACGTGCTGGCGCAGTTCGAGCTTGCCGAGCGCGCCGCCTCCTCGCTCGGGTTGGTGGTGTGGCCCATGGTCGAGTTCGAGGCCGACGACGCCATCGCCGCCGCGGCCGCCAAATGGGCCGACGCCCCCGGCGTAGAGCAGGTGGTGATGTGCTCGCCGGACAAGGACCTCGCCCAGATGGTGCGTGGCGACAGCGTGGTGGCCCTGGACCGCCGCAGGAAGCAGACGGTCGACGAGCACGCCGTCCACGACAGGTTCGGCGTCGCCCCCGCGTCCATCCCCGACTACCTGGCCCTCGTGGGCGACGCCGCGGACGGCATTCCCGGCATCCCCCGCTGGGGCGCCAAGTCCGTCGCCGCCATGCTGTCGCGCTACCAGACCATCGAGCGCATCCCGCACGACTCGGCCGACTGGGACGTGAAGGTGCGCGGCGCAGCGGCCATGTCCGAGTCCCTGGAGTCCCGCCGAGACGACGCCATGCTCTACAAGCGGCTCGCCACTCTGCGCCTGGACGTCCCTATCGAGGAGACTCTGGACGACCTGCGCTGGCGCGGCGTTCCGCGCCACGAGTACACCGCCCTGTGCGACGAACTCGGCTTCGGCGGTCTAGCCTCTCGCCCCCACCGCTGGTATGATTAGGTGTCGCGGCAAACAATTCGCGGTGAAAGCTCTTAATGTACTCAGGCGGAAGAAGACTCAGGAACGTCAGAGCGCAGCGCGCGATTCGAGCATTTCATCGATTGGGATATGAGACTGTTCGCGTTAGAGGAAGTCATCATATTCTCAAGCACCCTAGTCGGGGAACCATAGTCTTGCCGATGCACAGAGGAACGGTAAAGATAGGCATACTGCTTGATGCCATTGATCGAGCAGGTCTCGTTGTGGAGGAGTTTGAAGAGCTCTTGTGAGGTCGTCTATGCAATACTCGGTAGTCTTGCACGAAGCCGAAGAAGGCGGCTTCTGGGTGGACGTGCCGGCATTGCCGGGGTGCTACTCCCAGGGCGAATCGGTACAGGAATCCCTCGGAAACGTGAAGGAAGCGATAGGGCTGTATCTGGAAGTGCTCAAGGATGAAGGGCGAGACGCGCCCAGGGACGACAATGTCGTCTTTCAAGTGAACGTGGATGTGTAGTGAAATGCCTGTCAGGATACGCGAATGAAGACGCTCGTTCTCGGCGGTAGCCGCTTCATCGGATTGCACTTGGTGCGCCTGCTGCACTCGCTCGGGCATGACGTCACGGTCCTGAACAGGGGACGCACCGAGGCAGACCTGCCGGAGGGCGTGGCCCGCATCTCCGCGGACCGCGACGATCCCGCCGCGCAGACAGCGGCGCTGAGCGGCGCGGACTACGACGTAGTCTTCGACATATCCGCATATACCACCCGGCAGCTCGCACCGGCCCTCGACGCCCTGGCCGGCAACATCGGCCGCTTCGTCTTCTGTAGCACCACCTCGGTCTATGGGCCCAGCGACACCATCCCCATCCGTGAGGACTTCCCGCTGCACCGCACCCCCGACGCCAGCCAGTACGCGAAGGACAAGATCGAGTGCGAGGACCTGCTCGCGGAGGCGCACGCGGGCGGATTCCCCATGACCATACTAAGGCCGCCCTACGTGTACGGCCCCGACAACTACATCGCGGCCCGCGAGTTCAGCTACTTCGCGCGGCTCAGCCAGGGACGCCGCATCATCATCCCCGGCGACGGCCTCACCCCCATTCACCCGGTCCACGTGGACGACCTCGCCGAGGCCTTCCTCG
Source organism: Dehalococcoidia bacterium (assembly GCA_965203135.1). Lineage (GTDB taxonomy): Bacteria > Chloroflexota > Dehalococcoidia > Lucifugimonadales > CATOSD01 > CATOSD01. The sequence goes on from CBDBBO010000001.1 coordinate 1,294,542, forward strand.
CGGCCAGCCAGATGGACGGAGTGTTCGGCAGGACCTTCACCATCTGCAGTCCCGACGCCATCACCGCCAACGGCTACGTGCGCGCGATAGCCGACGCGATGGGCGTCAAGGCCGACGTGGTGCACGTGGCCCCGAGCGACTACGAAGCCCTGGACGACCAGATCTACCCGTTCGAGTGGCAGGCAGCCCGCGTCTACACCACCGCCCAGGCCCAGGAATACCTCGGCTGGACGCCCCGCTACCACATGCGCGACGGCCTTGCCATGACCTACCAGTGGTGGGTGGAGCAGGGCCTGGACAGGGGAGACTGGGACTTTTCCAACGAGGACGCGGCCCTGGCGAAGCTGGGCCTGGACAGCGCGTCGTCCGCATGACGTCCCGCAAGCACAGCGAGCCGCGCTCGCGCAACGCCCGGCTCGCCGTCGCTCTACTCGCGCTCGCGTCGCTGTTCGCGCTGGCTTTGGCCTGCGGCGGTTCCGTCAGCGTCGAACTCAACGAGCCGACGCCCACGCCCGTCGTCATCGAGCGGCAGGTGCTGGTTACGCCAACGCCTGCGGCCGAGCCGCCGGCCGGCCCTACTTCAACGCCCCTGCCCGATACGCGCACCGTTAGCGACGACACCGGCCGCCAGGTCGAGATTCCCTACCGTCCCCAGAGCGTGGCCGTGACCAACGCCTGGATGGTGGAACTGCTGATGTCGTGCGGCTACACGCCATCGGCACGGCCGCAGATCCCCTTCGAGTTCATGTACCCGCCGGAGGCGTTCGACATCCCCGTCGTGACCATCTCCCACTCCGCCGGCCCCAACATGGAGCAGTTGGCGTCTGTGCGGCCGGACCTCGTGCTGGCGACGCCCATGTACGCGCGCTTCGGCCCGCCCATCGAGCAGGCCCTCGGCGTGCCCGTGCTCGTCTACGACCTGGCCTCGGCGGACGAGGTCCTGGGCAAGATGAACGAGCTGGGCGATCTGGTGGGCTGCACGGAGGGGGCCGAGGAGGCTGCGGCAGACCTGCGCCGGCGCATGGACACCCAGCGGCAGGACCTGCCCGCGCAGGGACCGAAGGTGCTCGCCCTGTTCGGCTCCACCGAGGGCCTGCTGGCGTTCACCTCGGTGTCCTATCTGGGCGACATGGTGGAGCTGATGGGCGGCGAGCTCGTCGCCGACGAGGGGCCTCCCTTCATTCACCAGGGCCGCCCCGACGCCGCGTTCACGCCGTTCAGCCTCGAAACCGTGGTCGAGCAGGACCCGGACGTGGTCTTCCTGGTGCGGCACGCCAACCCCACCAACCTGCGTGAGGAGGCCCTGGAGGAGCTGTTCGCCAGCCCCGCTTGGAACGGCCTGCGCGCCGTAGAGGAAGGCCGCCTGCACGAACTGTCCGAGTGGCTCTACCTCCGCTACCCCGGCCCGCGGGTCGCCTGGGCGATGCAGGAGCTGCGCGCCCTCATGTATCCGGCGGAGCAGAGGTAGCGGATTGCGCGCTGCCCGCACCGCCGTCACCGCCGCGGCCCCCGCCGCGCCGGTGTGGAGGCGAGAGAGCGTAAGAAGGACCCTGACGCTCGCCGCCGGGCTTGGAGCGCTCGCCGCCGGACTCGTCGCGTCGTTCGCCCTCGGCGCGGTTTACGTCAGCCCCGCCGACGTGGTCGCCTCGATCGTCGGCGAGGCCGACCGCGTGAACCGCCAGATAGTGTGGAACCTTCGCATCCCGCGCTCGCTGCTGGCCTGCCTCGTCGGGGCCAACCTCGCCGTCGCGGGCGCTCTGCTCCAGGGCATAATGCGCAACCCGCTCGCTGCCCCCACCACCGTCGGCGTCTCCTCCGGCGCCGGTCTCGCGGCCACCGCCGTGCTCATCCTCGCCCCCGGTCTGCCCGCGTACCTGCCGCTGCTCGCCTTCGCGGGCGGCATGACCGCCGCGGTCGCGGTCTACCTGCTGTCCTGGCAGCCCGCGCTGGGCACCTCGCCCGTGCGCATGATCCTGGCGGGCGTGGCGGTCACCACCATGCTCGGCGCGCTCACCACCGGCCTGATGACGGCGTTCAGCGACCGGGTGCAGCCGGTGGTGCTCTGGATGGCCGGCAACCTCGTGGCGCGAAGCTGGAACCACTTCGGGCTTGTGTGGCCGTACAGCCTGCTCGGCCTGGCCGGGGCGCTGCTGCTGGTGCGCCATCTCAACGTGATGCAGCTCGGCGACGAGGCCGCGCGCGGGCTGGGCGTCCCCGTCGAGAGGGTGCGCTTCATCGCCATGGCCATCGCCTCGCTGCTCGCCGCCTCCGCGGTCAGCGTCGCCGGCCTGGTGGGATTCGTGGGCCTCATGGTGCCCCACGTCATGCGCCTGCTGGGCGGCCACAACTACGCCTACGTCGTTGTGGCGTCGGCCGTTGGGGGGGCTACTCTGCTGGTGTGGGCCGATCTGGCCGCGCGGCTGGTGATAGCGCCCCTGGAGGTGCCGGTCGGCATCCTCACCGCGCTTCTCGGCGGCCCCTTCTTCATCTTCCTGCTGTACAAGCGCCGCTTCATAGGCGGCAGGGGCGTCTAGCGTCCCGCGTCGCTGCTCGAGAGGGACCAAGCCATGGCACAGACGCCCCCTCACATCAGCGTATCCGGGGCGGAGGTCTCCTACGACGGCAAGCCCGCCCTCGGCGGCGTCGACCTGCACGTCGCGAGGGGCGAGATGGTCGGGATCATCGGGCGCAACGGCTCCGGCAAGTCCACGCTGCTCAAGCTCATCGGCCGGCTGCTCGCGCCCTCATCCGGCGCCGTGTACCTGGACGGCAAGGCGCTGGCGTCCGTGCCGATGGGCGAGCTTGCCCGGAGCACGTCGGTGCTTCCCCAGGCGCCCGCCCCGCCGGCCGAGCTGACCGTGCGCGAACTGGTGGGCTACGGACGCTATCCGCACGTGCCGTGGCTGCGGCGATTCGGCGGACAGGACCACGAGATCGTCGAGGGCGCCATCGCGTCGTGCCGCTTGGAGGAGCTGGCCGGACGGCGGCTGGACACCCTGTCCGGCGGCGAGCGCCAGAAGGCGTGGGTAGCCATGGCGCTGGCGCAGCAGCCGCGAGTGATGCTGCTGGACGAGCCGGTGACGTTCCTGGACCTGGGGCATCAGCTCGAGGTGATGGACCTGGTCCGCCGGCTCAACCGCGACGAGGGTATCACTGTGATCGCCGTCATGCACGACCTGAACCTGGCGGCGCGCTACTGCGACCGCCTCGTGGCCCTGAAGGATGGCCGCGTGTGCGCCGACGGCCCAGCCGACGAAGTGATGTCCCCCGCCGTGCTCCGCGACGTGTTCGGCATAGAGGCCCGCATCGGCCGCGACCCCGTAACCGGCCGCCCGGTCTGCTACCCCTACCTGTAGTGGGCGGGGACTGCTACGGACGGGCGAGCGGGGCGGATTCAGAGGGGCAGTGGTCGGCGAAGCCCCAGTCTCAGCACGCCCCGGGCTGCCTAGCGCCCCCTGAGCTTGGGGTCGAGCACATCCCTCAGCGCGTCGCCGAACAGGTTGATTCCGAAAACCGCCAGGCTTATCGCGGCGCCGGGGAATATCGCCATCCAGGGCGCTATCTCGAAGAAGCGAACGGCCTCGCCGGACAGGTCCCTGCCCCAGGACGGAGCGGGTGGCTTAACGCCGAGGCCCAGGAAGCTGAGCGACGCCTCTATCAAAATGGCAGCCCCCAGGAAGGCCGTGGCGTAAACGATGAAAGGGGCCAGGCTGTTCGGAAGCATGTGCCTGAGCACTATGCGCCAGGGGCTGGACCCGATCGCGATGGCCGCGTCCATGTACGGCGTGGCCTTCACGGCCAGCCCGCTGGAGCGGACCAGCCGCGTAGTGCCCGGGATGAGAGGCACCGCAATTGCAATCATCACGTTGTTGACGGAGCCTCCCAGCGCCGCCACCAGGGCCAGCGCAAGCACAAGTGAGGGGAAGGAGAACATTATGTCCATCAGTCGCTGGAGAAGGTTGTCGATGACTCCTCCGAAATAGGCGCTGCCCAGACCCAGCAGGAGCCCGATACCCGTGCCCGCGGCGGTCGCCACTACGCCGACGTACATCGAGATGCGCGCGCCGTAGACGACCCGGCTGTAGATGTCTCGCCCCAGGCTGTCGGTGCCGAACCAGAAGTCGGTCGACGGCGACTCCAGGCGGTCCTGGCGGAACTGGAAGTTCGGCTCGTTGCGTGCGATGTACGGCGCGAAGATCGCGATGAGTACGAACACCACCAGCATGACGGCGCCGATGGCGCCCAGAGGCTTGCGCTTCGAGAAGTCCCAGGCCGTATGTAGCCAGGGTCTCCGTCCGCCCGGGCGCAACCGCGCCTGTATGTCTTCAGAACTTACGGCCATGTCGGATCCTCAACCGTTCAGGAGTACTTGATCCTCGGGTCTATCCAGGCATACAACATATCGACGAGTATGTTTACCACCACCACCACGCCGGCGAAGATGAACACCAGCGCCTGCACGGTGCTGTAATCGCGATTGAAGATCGATTCCACCAGCAGCCGCCCTATCCCGGGTATTCGGAAGACCGTCTCGATAATGACGATGCCGCCGAACAGCGCTATCACCTCCAGGCCAATGAGCGTGATAACCGGGAGGATCGCGTTCTTCAGGCCGTGGCGGTTCATCACCACCGAGTTGCGAAGCCCCTTTGCCCGCGCGGTGCGTATGTAGTCTTCCCGCAATACTTCCAACATGCTCGACCTGGTCATGCGCGTGCCGAGGGCCGAGAGGCGGAACCCGGTGGCCAGGGCCGGGAAGATGAGCTGCCGGAAGTTCAGCCAGGGGTCCTCCCAGATGGGCGCGTATTCGACGGGCGTGAACCAATTGAAGTATATCAACAGGCCCAGAATTATCAGGGTGGCTATGAAGAAGTTGGGGATCGAGAGCGCGCCGATACTGACGATGCGCAGGGCGTAGTCCACCCAAGAGTCCTGCTTCAGCGCCGCCACAAGACCGGAGGGTATGGCGATTGCCGTAGACACGACTATCACCATGATCATGAGATTGAGCGTGATGGGGTATCGCGCCTTTATCTCGTCCATGATTATCTCTCCGGTGTAGAGAGACCGGCCGAAATCGAGACGCAGCGCGCCCCAGAGCCAGCGGCCGTACTGAACGTGCAGGGGGTCGTCGAGGCCCAGCTTGTCCCGCAACTGTTGGACCATCTCCTGGGCGCCCTCCTGGTCCATCTGGGCGCCCATAATTGCCGCGGTCACGTCCCCGGGCACCACGCGCATGATGAGAAACACCAGCGTTACTGCCCCAAGAAAAGTGGGTACGGCGAAGACGACCCTGCGGAGCAGATATTTCTGCATGACAGTCCTAATTCGGCCAAGCTGAAGAGAGACCCAGCTTCAGCCTATACCAAGGGGGCATGGTGAGCCCGACAAGTAGTCCTGCCAGACTCAGCACACCCCCTGCTTTTGTCGGTGTGTCGGTTTCAGTTAGGAGCGATGTCGGTCGGCTATCTGCACTGCCCGCCCGTGCACCAGGTGCTCTCCAGGCGGTCGTGGTTGTACGTCCAATCGGCCAGTCGCATCTCCCAGCTCTGCACGTTGTCCCAGTGCAGAGTTGCCTGCCACCAGTAGTACGGGCGCTGGTCCGGCAGGTCCTCGAGAAGGATGCGCTCGATCTCGTGAGTCAGTTCGATCCGCTTCTGGCGGTCCAGTTCCTGGGACTGCATCGTAAACAGCTCGTCGAACCGCTCGTTGCAGTATCCGAAGAAGTTGGACGGGTTGTCGCACTGGAAGCGCGCCCAGTAGCCGTCGGGGTCGTCGAACGGAGTGGACGAGGGGAGGGCCATGATCGAGTACTCGCCGGCGTTCCGGCGGCCTACGATGGTTGCCGTGTCGACCGTGCTCACCTCGATGTCGATTCCAATTTGTGCCAGGTCCTGCTGGGCCGTCAGGGCGGCCTTCTGATAGGAGATGCCGAAACGCACCAGCAGCTCGTCGCTGAATCCGCCGGCCAGTCCCGCCTCATCCATAAGCGCCTTCGCCTCGGCGAGTCGCGCTTCCCTGTCCCGGCTGAAGAACGAATAGGTGTCCCGCTCTTCCGCAGGCAGGGCGAAGTCCAGGTGGGGCCCAATGAAGGCGCCCGGCGTTCCCCATCCCTCGATCGCGGCGTCGATGGTCTCCCACTGGTCGATTGCCAGCCAGACGGCCTTGCGCACGCGCACGTCGTTCCAGGGTTCTTGGTCCAGATTGATCATTATGTTGTGCCAGGCGTTGCGCGGCGCGGTGATCAGCACCGCCTCGTCGGGATACTGCTCCAGGATCTGGTTAGCGACCGAGGGCTCGAGATGCTGCGCCAGGCCTACGGTCGAAAGCTGGCGCGCGCGGAAGGCCAGGGACATCTGGGTGAGGTCCGGGAAGACCACGTCCTTGTATCCATCCAGGTAGGGGCGACCCGGCTTCCAGTAGTCCGGGTTAGCCTCGGCAACGAACTCGACGCCCTGCACGTGGGACTTGAACTTGAACGGCCCGGTGCCGTCCAGGAAGGATTCCTGCTTTTCCAGGCCGCTGCGGGGGTCCTCTGAGGCCACCACGGCGTCGGCTATAGCCTTGGGCTGGACGACGAACCGCGACCCGGCCAGGGCCGTGAGGAAAGCGGCCATAGGTTTACTGAGTGTCACGCTCAGCGTGTATTCGTCAGAACACGAAGAGCTCTCGTAAGGAGCGAGCACGCCAGCCAGGCTGCTCACCTTGGACGTCGTCATCTTATCCAGAGACGCCTTGGCGTCCGCGCACGTGAAGTGCGTGCCGCTGTGGAAGTTGACGTCGTCGCGCAGACGGAAGGTGTAGGTGGTTCCGGCCGAGTCCGCCTCCCAGTGCGCGGCCAGCTCGGGCAGAATGACGCCCGGCGCCCTCTGGTCGTAGGTCAGTATGGAGTTATAGGTGGGACCAACCGGCTGCACGGCGTTGTAGGTGCCCGTCCAGTGCAGGTCGAAGCTGATGATTCCCTCGTTGGTCGGGAACACGAGCGTGCCGCCGCGGTCTATGTCGCCGGTCATGGGGGCGGGGGCCGCCATGGTGGCGGCCTCGATCTCGGCCCTCTGGGCTGCCAGCGCGCTCTCGATTGCAGCGGCTACCTGGGCCTCGGTCACACCACCGGGCCGTTCGGCAAGGGCGCCCTGTATGGCCGCGGCTACCTCTTCCGAGGTCACTCCGGGCTGCTGGGCGCTGAGCGCCTTGGCGATCTCGCCAGCTACGTCCTCGGTTGTGAGGCCCTCCTGCTGTGCGAGGGCGCTCGCTATGGCGGAGGCCATCTCCGCGGAGGTGACCCCGCCGGGTTGGGCGGCCAGGGCCTTGGCTATCTCGTTGGCGACGTCCTGGGTGGTAACGCCAGGTTGTGCGGCGAGAGCCTGCTGAATGGCGCCTGCCACTTCCTCAGAGGTGACTCCCGGCTGCACTTGGACTCCCGCAACCGCGCGCGACACTATGCCTTCGACGTCGATGGGAGTCGGTGTTGGCGGCGCGGGTGGCGCGGGCTCGGCCTCCGCGGCGCACGCTACTGTGAGCATCAGTAGCAGCACCGCCGACAGAGCGATTAGGAACCTGGGCCATACTCCGACACTAGCCATAGATGCACCTCCACGTCACACCACCTGGTGGTGTGTCCAACTGTCAGCGAGCTTTTTCTGTTGCTCGGATTCGCGCAGACTAGCACAATCTAGATTGCACGGTCAACAACGGCCTCGCTTCCGGGCCGGGCAATCGCAATCCGGCGTTGCCAGGAGTGTGAGGAAAATCATCCAGGGGAGGAACCGCAAGCCGCCGTATTGCGCTGAGTTTCCGAGATTGCTTGCGCGGGAAAGCCGAGTGCGGTGTAATGGGCGGTGCCGTGGGCGCGCACGCGGAGTGGAGCCGCTCCCGTTGGGGCGAGATGTACGGAGGATAAGGATTATGCTGACCGAGATTCTGACTATCGACTGCCAGGTGCACTGCTACGAGCGCAACCGGCCGGAGCGTCCGTGGAGCGGGCATCTCGAAGGCCCCGACGAGGTGACGGGCGACGACATGGTCGCGGCTATGGACGCCGTCGGCGTGGACGGCGCCATCCTCATCTCGCCGTACTCGCTGTACGCCTACGACGCCAGCTACGCGCTGGAGGTGTACGCGCAGCATCCGGGCCGGTTCGGCTTGGTGCGTCCGTTCGATCCGTCGTCGGAGTCGGTGGCCGAGGAGGTGGCGGAGTGGACGTCGACGACGGGCGTGGTGGGCGCGCGCGTCATGCTGGCCTACGGGGACTACGATGCGGACAATCCCGGCCTGAACGCGATATTCGCCGCCGCCGCCCGCGCGGGCGTTCCCGTGAACGTCATGGCCGCGGGCAAGCTGCCGCTGCTGGCCGAGCTTGCGCGCCGCAACCCGGATACGCAGGTGATCATCGACCACGTGGGGCTGGCCCAGCCGTTCGTGCCGCCAGCGCCGCCGGAGCCGTTCGCCGACCTGCCCAACGTGCTCGCCGCGGCGGAGCTGCCCAACGTGGCCATCAAGATTTCGGGCGCCTGCACGCTGTCCCACGAGCCGTTCCCCTACCCAGACATCTGGGACTCGCTGGGCCGGGTGTTCGACGCCTACGGCCTGGAGCGGTGCATGTGGGGCACCGACTGGACGCGCGCCGTGCGGCTGCTCACCTACGAGCAGGGCGTGGAGGCGTTCCGGGTGACCGACCGCCTCTCGGACTCGGACCGGGACACCCTGATGGGCGGCACCCTCGCGCGAATCTACAACTGGACGCCCGGGGCCTGAGCCGGTTGTTCGGTTGCGGGGCTACTCCTCCTCCGGCAGCAGCACGACGCGCACGTAGCGGTCGTCGGTGAGGTAGCGTTCGGCGGCGGCGGCCACCTGCTCCAGCGTCAGCGCCTCCAGCAATTCGTCGAAGGCGACTATCTGGTCGAACGACTCCCCGCGCCGCGCGGCAATGCGTATCTGGTTGAGCCAGAAATTGTTCTCCCGCAGGTCCTCCTCGCGGTTGGTCCTGAACAGCTCCTTGGCGGTGTCCAGGTACTTCTGCTCGCCGCCCATCTGCAGCCAGTCTATCTGGTCGAACACCTCGTCCCGGAGCTCTTCGACGCGGTCGGGGTCGCTGCCGAACAGGACGTAGACCCGGTACTCGGGGTCCGGGAGCGTCTGGGTGCCGGCGGTGTTGACGTTGATGCTGTAGGTGCCTCCGAGCGCCTCGCGCACCCGCTCGCGCAGCCGGATGCCGAGAATCTCGCCGGCCACGTCGATCGTGAGCGCCTCCCGGCGGCTCCATTCCAGGTCTCCGGCGTACACCAGCAGCGTCTGGCTGCGCGGCTCGACGCCGCTGCGGACCACTTCGTCCACGATGCCCGGTGGCGGGTCGACTTCGTGGTCCCGCCACTGCTCGGCGCGTCCGGTTGTCGGCAGGGCGGCCAGGTAGTTCTCGGTCAGGGAGCGCAGGGTGTCCCAGTCGAAGGCGCCCACGAAGACGAACGTGGCGTCGCCGAGGTCGGCGAACCGGTCGGAGTAGACGGCCTCCGCCGCCTCCATGTCCAGTTCCGCGAGCACTTCGACGGAGAGGGGGCGCCCGCGGTGGTGCCCCTGGCTCAGCAGGGAGTTCGCGCGGTTGAAGAAGACCCAGTCCGGGTCCGCGGCGCGGAACTCGGCGACGCTGTGGAGCCTGGCCTCGTATCTCGTGAAGAAGTCCGGATCGAGCCGGTGCTCGGTGGCGTACAGGGTGATTAGCTGGAACAGCGTCTCCAGGTCCTCGGGCGAGGCGTTGCCGCTGAAGCCCTCGAACAGCTCTTCGATGTACGGGGACACCTCAACGCGCTTGCCGGCCAGCAGCTTGTCCAGCGTCACGCTGTCGTGGGGACCCGCGCCGCTGCCCGATACGAGCTGCGCGGCGTAGGTCGCGGACTGGTGGTCCTCGTCCGTGACGAGTGAATGGCCGCCGGGGCTGAATGCGCGGAACAGCACCTCGTCGTCGCGGAAATCGGTCTGCTTGGCGATGACGGTGACGCCGTTGGAAAGCGTCCACTTCACGGCGTCGATGGCCTCTATCTGCTCTTCGGCGGTGATGGTTCCCGGTTCCGGCAGGTCCGCCAGCAGCGGGACGTCGCCGACGTCGTCCGCGTAGGGCTCCACGGCCAGGGCGTGGGCCGTCTCGAGCTGCGTCAGCAGCGCCGTGCCGAGCTCGCTGTCGGTGCCTGCGGCGTCGGTCTCTTCGGGACGCACCACCAGCAGGGCAAGGTCCTCCGTCTGTGCCCAGGACCGCGCCACGTCCGCGAACTCGGCCAGGGTGATCTGCGGCAGTAGCTGCTGGTAGAGCTCCCACTCGGCCTCGATGCCGGGCACGGGGTCTCCGATAAAGAAGTGGTCGGCGTACTGGCCGGCGAGGTTCGTCGAGGGCGTCTGGTCCCGCTGCTTGTACTGGCTCTCGACCGTGCTGAGCAGGTTGCTCTTCTCCCGCTCCAGCTCGCCCTCGGTGAATCCGTGCTGGTGGGCCCGCTGAATCTCCTCGAGTACGGCCGCGAGACCGGCCTCGACGCCGTCGGTCTCGACCCAGCCCGAGAACGTGGCGATGTCAAGCGTGTAGACGTAGTTGTAGCGGGTCGCGCTGGCGGTGATGTACGGCGGTTCGGGGGTCTGGCCGCGCTCGAACAGCCGCGCGTTCAGCATTTGGTACGCGAGCCTCTCCACTGCCTTGCGCCTGAAGTCGTCCTCGTCCTCGACCGTTACGGGGTCGTACTTGCGGATGAGCACGAACTGGGTGGCGGGCGACTCGGGGTCTGTGAACACCTCGATGAGCGGGGTCTCGTGGCCGGGGACTGCGATGTCGGGCCTGTCGGTGGTCTGTCCGACGGCGGCGCGCTCCTGCGCGGCCTCGCCTTCCGGGGGCGGCGCGAAGTACTGCTTGATCTTCGCCTCGATGGTTTCGACGTCGAAGTCACCCACGGCGACGACGGCCATAAGGTCGGGCCTGTACCAGCGGTCGTAGTAGGCGCGCAGGGTCTCCACTGGCGCGTTCTCGATGACCTCGGTGATGCCGATGGGCGCGCGGCTGGCGTAGAGCGAGTCGCTGAAGAGAAGGTCGAGCAGGTTCTGCTGGAGGCGCGAGTCGAATCCCTGGGACAGGCGCCACTCCTCAAGGACCACGCCGCGTTCGAGATCGACCTCTTCCGGGTCGAACGCAATCGCAAAGGCCCAGTCGCTGAGAATCTGGAAGGCGGTCTCGGTGATCTCCGGGTCGTCCGCCGGGATCTCCAGGAAGTACAGGGTATCGTCGAAGCCGGTGCGGGCGTTCAGGTGTGCGCCGAAGGTGCTGCCGATGGACTCGAGGTACTCGACGATCTCCTGCTTGGCGAAGCGCTCGGTGCCGTTGAAGGCCATGTGCTCGACGAAGTGGGCGAGGCCCTGCTGGTCGTCCGTCTCGAGAACGGAGCCGGCCTTCACGGCGAGCGAGATGTGTGCCCTGTCGAGCGGCTCCTCGTTGTGCCGGATGTAGTAGCTGAGGCCGTTGGAGAGGGTGCCCCTGATCACCGCCGGATCGAAGGCGAGGGTCGTGTCGGGCAGCGGCGTGGGCGTCGGGACCGTGGTCGCGGTGGCCGTGGGTTCGGGCGCGGCTGTGGCCGTGGCGGTCGGGACCGCCGTGGGAACCGGGGTCGCTGTGGGCGTCGGCTCCGGTATGGCGGTAGCGGTGGGAGACGGCGTTGGGGTTGCGGTGGGTTCCGGCCTGGCCGTCGCGGTGGGAGGCACCGGGGTAGCCGTCGGCTCGGGCGTGGTAGTAGGTTCCGGCGCGGCGGTGGCCGTGGGCGGAAGCGGTGTCGCGGTTGCTGTGGGCGCCGGTGTGGGAGTGGGCGATTCCTCCTGGCCGCACGCCGCGAGCGTGATAAGCGCCACGATGGTCAGCGTGGCGCAGATGAGAGCAAACTTTGATGTCAGGCTTGTGTTCATCTACCTCTTCTCTCGTCGTGAGTTGGCGCGATAGTTTCGCTACCAACTATTGTACGACTTCAAGCCGTAGAGGTGCATGGCAACGGAGGCGTCCGTAACTGTTCAGAGTTGATGAGACGAATCGAAGACCTGAGGCTACTAGCGGGCAATGCGGTGGTTGTGTTAATGAAGAAGATGTGAATACTGAAGTCGACTTGAAGAGCGCGAGCCGCGAGACCCTGCTCGAGATAATCGAGACTCAGCAGAAGGTCATCGCCGAGTTGCGGCGTCGGGTCGAGTACCTGGAACGCGTCATCTCTTCCGGGGGGTCCGGTTTGGGAATGCCCGGCAACAAGCCGAGCTCCAGGCGGCGCGGCTCAGAGCGGTCCGAGAAGCGAAAGTCTCGCAAGCGGCGTCCTCACGGTTTTGCGCGTAGGCGTATGGAGCCCCCTCGGCGCGTGACGCACGCCGCCGAGTCGTGCCATGAGTGCGGCACGGCGCTTGCGGGTGGCTGGGTACACCGGAGGCGGGAAGTCATAGAGATTCCGTTGTCCCCCGCGGAGGTGGTCGAGCATGTCTTCGTGGCCCGAATGTGCGCGCTGTGCCGCAAGCGGCGGCTGCCCGACAGCCCGCTGCGGGGACAGGTGGTGGGGCGTCGGCGATTCGGCGTCAACCTTATGAGCCTGATAGTGACGCTGCGTGAGGAGGGACGGCTGCCCGTAAGGGCGATCCAGCAGTACCTTCAGACAGTGCACCAACTGAAGCTGAGCGCGGGAGCCATAGTCGAGGTCATACATGGTGTGGCGCGACAGGCCCGGTCGAGCGTGGCCGAGACGTTGGAGCGCGTCCGAGCCTCCGCCGTGGTACACGCAGACGAGACCGGGTGGCGCCAGGACGGGGTCAACGGCTACGTCTGGACCTTCAGCACTCCCACCGAGCGCTACTTCGTGCGTCGCGGCAGAAACAAGGAGGTGGTGGACGAGGTGCTGGGGGAGTCCTTCGGCGGGGTGCTGGTGAGCGACTTCTACACCGCCTACAACCATTGTCCCGGCCTCAAGCAGCGCTGCTGGGCTCATCTGCTGAGAGACGTAGACGACCTTCGGGCGTCATATTCCCAAGACGCCGTGCTGGCCCGATGGGCCACAGCGGTGCGTCGGCTCTACCGCGTGGCGAAGGCGGCCGCCAGCGCGGCGCCGGCGTCCGGCCCCTGGCGTTCGGTGTCCCCGACGCAACCGGAGTTGGAGGAGCGGCTGCTTTCGCTCTGTCGTCCGTTCTCCAACGACCGGGCGGCGCCGCAGGCCAGGCTCTGTCGGCGTATGGAGCGGCACATCAAAGAGCTGTTCGTGTTCGTCTCACACCCTCAAGTGCCCTCTGACAACAACCCGGCTGAACGTAGCCTGAGGCATCTGGTCGTGAGTCGGAAGATAAGCGGCGGCACTCGCTCACCGAACGGCACCAATAGCAAGATGGCGCTGGCGTCCCTGTTCGGCGCATGGCGAGCAAAGGGCCTCAACCCCTACTTCGAATGCCGCAACATGCTCGCTTCACATTAACTCTGAACAGTTACAGGCGTCCCCCTCTCCCATCGAGGGAGAGGGGGCTATGCGGATTCGCCGGTGTAGAAGGCGGCGGTGCGACTGGCCGACGCCGTGGCGACCTCGGGGTCCTCGCCGGCGGCGACCGCCGCCCTGCCCCAGCCGTCGCTGCTGCCGACGGTGAACGCCCTGCCGTCCGGCGACGCGGCGAAGGCCTCCTCGTCCGGCCTGGGCGCTTCCGGGTTGGCCAGGTGCAGCGCCAGTCCCAGGAACCCCAGCTCCCAGCCGACGCCGACCGCGCCCGGCCCGAAGGTGGCCCAGTGCTCCGAGAGGTGCGCGGTGTGGGTGAGCGTGAGCCGCGTCCGGCCGGGCCCGTCGTCCGACACGCGCACCTCGACCCAGCTCAGGTCGCCGCCGAACTCCCAGGTGAGCGCGAAGTGGGACGGGCTTTCGCAGGCCGTGATCGTCCCGCTGGCGTTGCCCTCGATCTGGTAGTTTCCGCCGAGCCTGAAATCGCCGCTCACCGGCGCGAACCAGCGCGGGATGCGGTCGGCGTTCGTCACGGCGTCCCACAGGTCCTCGCCAGTGGCCGCGTAGGCGCGGGACAGCGTCACCGCGCGGGCGGGTTGGCCGTCGCGCTCCAGCGAGGAGACGGAGCGGTCGGTGGCGGCGAGGTTGGTGTCTACGTCGAATTGCATAGTGAGGGTCCTTTGGTTGGTCGGTTGGTCAGCATTTCAGCTTGTCAGCGGGTGGGTTTTGGCGAAAAGTGCGTCATTCTGGGTCATTTTGTGTCGCCCCATAGCTGGGAGGGGTGACGGCAGGCCTGGTTGGAGAGGCACTTTTGGAGCGGTTTCGGGTACGAATGGCTCAAAGTGTGGCGAAAATGGGACAGGGGGGCGTTTGCCCTCACCCTAACCCTCTCCCAAGGGGAGAGGGGACCAGCCGCCTGTGGTTGTCGGTGTCGGTTTGTCATCGAACGAAGAATAGCACGGATGTACGGGGAAGGCAAGGGCCCCTCGACTCGCGACGCAGGGCTATCGCGTGCTGCTCCACAGTCGTTGGCGCTGGCAGGGTGGCGACGTTGACGGCCATTCCCCCTATGTCTATCATGCCACGACAGTACAGGAGACGGCGATGAACTACGACAGCAGCGCGAAGTCGGCCTTTCCGGGGTGGGGAGTACTGGACGCCGGCCATGAAGAGCCCGACTGCTCGCCGCATCCGTTCGACGTGATGGCAATTTACGCGCTGTATCAGAGCCGGCCATGAGTTCAACAGACTCCAACACTGCCAGACGGATAGCTAAATGGGGCAAGAGGGTAGCGTACCTGATCGGGTTTGGCCTGATTGGCATTCTCGTGCTGCACTTCTGTACCTCCGTCTTACGCATTGGATACATCGGCTTAGAGAGTGGGCTGGGAAGGCTGCCTCCCACTGCCACTCCCTTTCCCGATTCATCCCTGCAAGCGCCGCATGGACCTGACTTGGTCGTGTTCCCACCGGTCTTGGACCGCCCCGTCGTGGCAGTCGGTGGGGTTTTTGAGCTGAGTCTTCGTGTGGACAACCGGGGCAGTGATTCATCAGAAGCCACAACGTTGCGCTACTACCAATCAAGTGATTCCACGATAGACACGACTGACAAGCAAGTCGGCCCAAACTCTGTGGTGAGTTCCCTCGCTTCGTCACACTTGTCCGAGGAGAAGATGGGCATGAGACCAATCGCGCCATCCACTCCGGGCACCTATTACTATGGGGCGTGTGTGGATGCCGTGCCAAACGAAGTCGATACAACGAATAACTGTTCCAATGGAACGTTAGTGACCGTGATAGCTTCCAAACCTCCCCGAGTGGTACGCCACGTAGACGACATTACCGTAGCAGTGGGCGAGTCGTTTACGGTGGACCTCTCCAGCGTCTTCAGCGGAGTCGATGGAGCAGAGATAGTCGATTATGGAGTCTTTACTCCAACGGAAGGAATCCTCACTGGTGGCATTTATAGGAAAACTCGCCTTCTGGCTCTCACTGCTAATGACATAGGGGAAACGGCCGTTATCGTAGATGTACTCGACAGTTACGGCAATTGGCGTGAAGTCAACTTATTCAAGGTAACTGTGGTCCCCGCCCAAACCGTCCGGTGAGGTCGGCGCGCCTGCTGCCCTGATGGTGACTGAGGGTGGCGACAAGCCGGGTTCAGAGACGCCATGGATGCGTGCAAGACCAATGCCCATCCTCAATTTCGTGGGCGAGGATTGCGCCTGCGCGTGCCTCCCCCCTGGGATCCGGCTCGTGGGCCGGAATGATGGTAAACAGCGGGCTGGTCGTGGGACGCCGGGGTTTCACCTTCATCCCTTCGACAAGCTCAGGGCAGGCACTAACCCATTCGGCATCAGGGCAGGCTCTTCCCTCTGCCAGGGCTGACAGGCGACGTCAGCGCCCGGGGGCGCCAACATCAACCGCTTTAGATTCCTCGGCTCCGCTCGGAATGGCGAGGAACTTCGCGCCGCCCCACAGATGATTGCGCCGCTACGCGCTGGACTCGAATCGTTCGAGTGCCCCGCTCAACTCGCCCAGCGGCGCCACTTCGGTTTCGCCGCGTGACTGGCGCGCCGCGCCGCCGTACACTACCGTCCTGGCGGAGATGGCGGGGAGCAGTCCCGCGACCCTGTTGAGCGAGGTGAAGTAGTCGGAGGCTACCGTCACGCCGGACTTGACCTCGATGGCGTGGATTCCGTCGCCAGTGTCGTATAACAGGTCGCACTCCAGCCCCCTCGAATCCCGGAAGAAGCTGAGGTTGAAGTCGCGCCCCCGGTTGAAGCGGTGCTTGAGCGCCTCCGCGACCACCAGGTTCTCGAATAGCGCCCCGCGTAGGGGATGGGTGGCCACCTGGTCCGCGTTCTGGATGCCGATGAGATACGCGGCCAGCCCGACGTCGTAGAAGTAGAGCTTGGGAGACTTGACCAGGCGCTTTCGGATGTTGGCGTGGAACGGCGGTAGCTGGAAGACGACGTAGCTGGCCTCCAGCACGGTGAGCCACTCGCGCGCGGTGGTGTGGGACACTCCGGCGTCCGAGCCCAGCGAGCTGAGGTTGACGAGCTGCCCGACCCGACCCGCGCACAGGCGCACGAATCGCCGGAAGCCGGACAGGTTGCGAATCTCGCCGATCCGGCGCACGTCGCGCTCCACGTAGGTCTCGAAGTAGTCCCCTAGCGCCTGTCGCGGGTCCAGCCCGTGGTCGAGGATGCGGGGGTAGAACCCGGTGAAAATGATGTCGTCTATGGCGTCGCTCGCTCCAATGCGCCGCCGCTCGGCGAGAGAGAACGGCAGAAGGCGGAGCAGCGCCGTGCGGCCGGCGAGGGACTGGCTGATGGCGCGGGAGAGGCTGAACTGCTCGCTGCCCGTGAGCACGAAGAGGCCGTTGCGCCCTGATTCGTCACCAAGCACCTGGAGATAGGAGAGGAGCGCCGGAACGTGCTGGACCTCGTCGATGATTGCGCCCTCCCCAAGCTGCGATAGAAAGCCGCGGGGGTCGGTCTCGGCGAACTCGCGCTGGTCGGGCGCTTCCAGATTGACGTACTTCAGGTCTGGGAAGGTCGCGCGGCAGAGGGTGGTCTTGCCGGACTGGCGCGGCCCGGTGACGGTAACGAAGGGGTACTGGCCGAAGAGCGTCGCCAGGCGGCCGGTTATCTCGCGCTCGATCATGGCGGCAAAGATACCGCCCATCTGCACAAATTGCAAGTAGTACTTTCAGATTGTGCAGGAGACTGCTTGGTGGGCCGGCGGAACCTCTCACCCCCATTCTAACCTTCCCCCTGCGAGGGGGAAGGGAATATTCGGCCCGCGCCCCCCATCCCATCCGTGTGCTACCATGCGGGCCGAGGCTAGACAGACACAGGAGGGGCATGGTGAAGATCGACGACATTACGGTGACTATGTTTCGCTGGAACTTCGCGCCGTGGAAGACGGGCGTGGGCGCGCAGTTCGGTGGGCGCAAGCTGCTGGGGGTGCTGACGGTGCGCACGGACGAGGGCGTGGAGGGTCACGCCTTTCTCGGCTCTTCGGGGCAGGGCGCGGACGCCTACGCCGGGCCGCTGATGGAGTTCGTCAAGCCAATGCTGGTTGGCCGCAACCCGCTGGACATCGGCGCGATATGGCGCGAGATGTGGAAGAAGAACCGCCAGGTGTCCACCAACGCCATCGGCGCGGTGGACGTGGCGCTGTGGGACATCGCGGGCAAGGTGGCAGGCCTGCCCATCCACAGGCTGCTCGGCACGTGCCGCGAGAGCGTGCCCGCCTACTCGAGCACGGCGTGGCATCCCACGTCCGAGGAGTACGCGGAGGAGGCGCTGCGGTTCCAGGACATGGGCTGGACGGCGCACAAGATTCACCCGGACGGCGACCCCAGGAAGGACATCGAGATATGCGATCGGGTCCGGCAAGCGGTGGGCGACGACATGATCCTGATGCTGGACTCGATGTGGGCCTACAACTACGAGGACGCGCTGCGCGTGGGCCGCGCCATCGAGGAGCTGGACTACTACTGGTACGAGGACCCTCTGGCCGAGGAGGACATCTACAACTACGTGAAGCTCAAGAGCAAGCTGGACATCCCGATCATGTCCACCGAGTACGCGCCGGGGCGGCTGTACGGCATGGCGCAGTGGATCCAGAGCTACGCGACGGACATCCTGCGCGGCGACGTAGCGGTGACCGGGGGCATCACGCCGCTGGTGAAGATAGCGCACCTGGCGGAGGCGTTCGGGATGAAGTGCGAGATTCATCACGGCGGCAACTCGCTGAACAACGTGGCGAACCTGCACGTGACCATGGCGGTGCCCAACTGCGAGTTCTACGAGGTGTTCCCGGCGACGGGCGCGAACAAGTACGCGCTGGTGGAGGACATCGAGGTGGACGGCGACGGGCTGGTGTACGCGCCGACGGAGCCGGGGTTGGGGTACGAGATCGACTGGGAGCTGGTGGAGCGGGAGCGCGAGGGGGTGGTGGGGTAGGTAGCGGCAATGAGCACTGAAGGCCCGTATATCATTCCGGCACGGGCTTCCTGGGACGGTTGTTGGGAATTGGCCACTGACCTGACCGTGCAGGTCTCTCGCAAGGAAGTGCTGGCAAACACCCACATGACTGTTCAAGAGTACGGGGTGGGGCCAACCCTCGATGAGGCAATACAGGACCTGTTGACATCCTTGAGCGATTACCGAGAGTCCCTGGAAGCCCGCGAGAAGACTCTTGGGGAAGAAGCTCTCGAAGACCTCAAGCAGCTACGTGCGCTCATCCGCCGTCGGTGCGTGCGAGCGCGGCGCTGAGTTCGGACAGGGGGACGGCTTCGCGGCCGGCGTGGGACTGGCGGGACGTGTCGGACTGCACAAATTGCAAGTAGTACTTTCAGATTGTGCAGATGGGGCGATCACCCTCACCCTAGCCCTCTCCCTCAAGGGAGAGGGAACCGACGGTGTCAGGAGGCGAGGCCGGTGACGCGGTAGACTAGCTCCATGTCGAGGTGCCGCCTCACCAGCGCAGCCAGCTTGTCGTACTCGGCGCTGGGCTCGACGTCGTCCGCGGGCGGCGGCAGCGTGACGCCCCTTCGCCGCGCGGCGCACTCCAGTATGGACCGGCGGACGGTGCGGTTGTGGAATAGGCCGTGCAGGTACGTGCCGAGCGTGAGGCCGTCGGCGTCCATCGCGCCGTCGGGCAGGTCCACGCGCCGGCCCGACCGGGACTCCAGGACGAACGGGTGCGGCAGGCGCTCGTGCGTCGTGACGCCCATGTGTATCTCGTAGGCGGTGACGCCCGCGCCGCCGCAGCCGGCCAGGAGGCCGCGGCCCTCGGCCACACTCCCCTTCACCTGGTGGGTCGACTTGCTGCCCGTGAAAGTGGTGGAGGCCGGAAGCAGGCCCAGACCCTCGGCGCGCGGCCTGGGTGACTCCACGCCGTCCGGGTCCAGCAGCGCGTCGCCCAGCATCTGGTAGCCGGCGCAGATGCCGACGACGGGCGCGCCTGCGCGGCGGTGGGCGAGCACGCGCTCGGCGAGGCCGGTGGCGCGCAGCCAGTCCAGGTCGGCGACGGTGGTCTTGCTGCCGGGGATGACGACCAGGTCGGGGTCGCCGAACTCCTCGGCGCGTCCCACGTACCGCACGGCGACGGCGGGCTCGTTGTGCAGCGGATCGAAGTCGTCGAAGTTGGCGACGTGGGGCAGGCGCATGACGGCGACGTCCACCGCCGCCTCGCCGTTGTAGCGGGTCTTGGGGTCCAGGCCCAGCGAGTCCTCCTCGGGTATGAGGATGTCGGTGAAGTGGGGGATCACGCCCGCGACGGGGACACCGGTGCGCTCGTGCAGGAAGTCCAGGCCGTTGCCGAGCAGGGACGGATCGCCGCGGAACTTGTTGATGACGTGGCCCTTCATCAGCGCCCGCTCCTCCGGCTCCAGCAGCTCCATGGTGCCCACGATCTGGGCGAAGACGCCGCCGCGGTCGATGTCGCCCACCAGCAGTACGGGCGCGCGGGCGTGGAGGGCGACGCGCATGTTCACGATGTCGTTGCGCTTGAGGTTGATCTCGGCGGGGCTGCCGGCGCCCTCGATCACCACCACGTCGTTGTCCGCGCGCAGGGTGGCGAGCGCGGCGGTGACGGTGTCCCAGACGCGCGGCTTCATCGCGTGGTACTCGCGCACGGAGGCGGCCTTGAGAGGCCGGCCCATGAGCACGACTTGGGAGCGGCGCTCGCCCTCCGGCTTGAGCAGCACGGGGTTCATCTCCGCGCGCGGGGCGGCGAACGCGGCGGCGGCCTGGACGGCCTGGGAGCGGCCTATCTCGGCGCCGTCGGGAGTCGCGTAGGAGTTGAGGGACATGTTCTGCGCCTTGAACGGCGCGACACGGAGGCCGTCCTGCGCGAAGATGCGGCAGAGCGCGGTGGCGAGGACGGACTTGCCGGCGTGGGACGACGTGCCCTGCACCATGATGACGCGGGCGGGGTGTGCGTTCGTTTCCATCTGGGCTATTGTACATGGGTAAGGCAGATCGCCGGGCGCGTGATTTCCCGTCGGGGAGCAGGAGCAGTTGAGATGTTCACAGTTCAAACCGAGAATGCGGAGATCTACTACGAATCTCACGGCGAGGGACCGGCGATAGTCCTGGCGCACTGCGCGGGCGGAAACTCGCTGGTCTGGTGGCAGCAGGTGGTCCACTTCGCGCCCACTCACAGGGTGATAGCGTTCGATCACCGCGGCTGGGGCAGGTCTCAGTGTGAGCCGGGTCACAGAAGGGCGTCCCACTTCGCGGAGGATATGCGAGCCGTCATGGACGACGCCGGCGTCGAACGCGCGGCTGTCGTGTGCCAGTCCATGGGAGGCTGGACCGGAATGCAGTTCGCCCTGGCAAACCCTGAGCGAGTGTCGTGCCTCGTGCTGTCGTGCTCGCCCGCGGGGGTGCAGACGCCCGCGGCGATACGAGCAATGCAGACCCCGCCGCCCAGTCGGGCCGGCAACGCGGAAGGGATTGTCCCGTGGAACGAACCTCACGCAGCGCTGGCCGCCGACGCCTTCGAGCGGATTCCCGACAGGGCGTTCCTCTACCACCAGCTTTCGTCCCTGAATCCGCCGTTCAGCGACGTTGGCCTGGGTGAATTGAAAGTCGGGCGAGAGGAGTTGGAGGGGTTTTCGATTTCCACCCTGGTGATAGCGGGCGCTCAAGACCGCATATTCGGGCTGGACGTTATGACCGAAGTGTCCCAAGCGATACCCGGGGCCGCATTCCACATCATCGCGGATGCCGGGCACTCGCCGAACGTCGAGACGCCCAGGGAGTACAATGAGGTCGTCAGGAGGTTCATCGCTGAGAACACCTGATGCGGCCTGGCGCTGCGTGACGGACAATCGCGGCGCATTGGGGGGGACAAGCGTAGGAGTCAGGACGGGAAGCCTGCGGGCAGACCAGGATACGGAGGACTATTCATGGACGACAAGATAAGGAACGCGCTGAGCGTGGATATGACGATTGATATTACGACGACGGGCCGGAAGACGGGCGAGGCTCGGCGCATCGAGATCTGGTCGCACTACGTGGACGGCATGGTGCTGCTGGCGGCGTCTCCGGGGCGGCGGAGCTGGTACGCGAACCTGGTCGCGAACCCGCAGTTCACCTACCACCTGAAGGAGACGATACAGGCAGACGTGCCTGCCACGGCGCGCGCCATCACCGACGAGGACGAGCGCCGCAGCGTGCTCACGCGGCTGAAGGAGGCGTCAGCCTTTCGCCAAGGTCAGCCGATGGAGGACGTGGAGGAGTGGGTGCGCGGCAGCTGCCTGATCGAGGTGACGCTGGGCTAGCGTGAGTGGGCGCGCCCCGGACTGCGGCGCGGGGGCCGGAATGACGGGCAGGAATGGTGCCTGTCCGATTTGACATCGGTGCTCGGAGTAGCCTAGTCTGGCAGCTAGTCAGATGATGCAAATTGGAGTGCACCATGAGCAAGACATGGCCGGTTCAAGACGCCAAGTCCAGATTCAGCGAGCTACTTGACACTGCCCTCGCCGAAGGGCCGCAGATAGTAACGAGACGTGGAGTGGAAACTGCCGTTCTTCTTCCCATTGAGCAATGGCGCAGATTGGAACGCATGACGAGGCCGGATCTGAAGGAACTGCTTCTGGCGCCTGAGGCTCGTACCGAAGAGCTCACGCCGCCGCGTCGTAGGCATCGGCGCCGGACCCCCTCACCTGTGCAGTAGTCGATGTACCTTCTCGACACCAACGTTGTGTCAGAACTGCGACGCCCCCGCCCTCATGGAGCCGTTCTGGAATGGCTGGAACACGTGCCTGGAGAATCACTTTTTGTGTCTGCCGTAACGATCGGGGAGATACAGGCGGGGATCGAGATTACCCGGGAGCAGGACGAGGCCAAGGCCGATGAGTTGGAAGCATGGTTGGACAGTGTCTTGGCCTCTTTCGGTGTATTGGAGATGGACGCGACGGCGTTCCGGGAGTGGGCTCGCCTTATGCACGGTAGGTCTGACACATTGGTCGAAGACGCCATGATCGCCGCGACAGCCACGGTTCACCGGTTGACGGTAGTCACCCGCAACGTGCGCGATTTCGCCCAGTTTGGTGTAGAGATACTAAACCCGTTCGAGAGCGAGTAATCCCTATCGGGATTGTAGAGAAAGACGCCATTGGAGAACGGAGTGCCTAACGAACTGCAGGCCAACGTGTCTGCTGGTGACGCGCAGGATGGTCATACCTGTGCGGACTGCGGCGTGGACATCTCGCACCGGAGCCCTAAGGCGTTACGTTGCGAAACTTGTGCGAAGAACAAAGACAAAGAACGCACTCGGAACTACTACTATGCGAATCGCGCAAAAATACTGCCGCGCATCAAAAGCTATCGACAAACACCTGAAGCCAAGCAGGTGCGCCAAGAGTGGGGAGAGCGGAATCCAGAAAAGTTACTGGAATATCGTCAACGCCAGAAACAAAGGCACCGGGAGAAGACGGGTTACAATCCAGAAGGCAGAACCTGCGAGGATTGCAATGCTGATATATCTCACAGGGGGCATAACGCCAAGAGGTGCGTACCTTGCTCAACACCTCCTGCCAGGACGTGCATGGTATGCCATACCGACATTTCGGACAAAGGCGGCAGAGCGCAATTCTGTAGTGAGGAATGCAAGCAACGTCATCAGCAATCTAAAGAGCTGCAGGGATACACCAAGACATGCACCAAGTGTAACGAGACCAAAGAGCACACCGAATTTGGACTGCACTATGGCCTCAGACGCTCAACTTGCAGAAGCTGCGAAGTAGAGGAGCAATCAGAGAGATACCGCAACTTCACTCCTGAACAGAGGTCTAGGAGACGTAAGCTTCGGCACGAAAATGAGCGGAGGAAGAAGGCCAGTCAATCTCCGGAGGAAAGGACAGAACAGAGAACCAAGGCCCGTGAGGCCCTCATGCGGAAGAGATTCGGTGACTTCGATGAGTATGCTCAGTATGTGAAGCAGGGCGGCAAGTGCGCTATCTGCGGAATTGCGAAACCGTTCAAGAAAGGCGCAACTGCCAGTGATTGTCTAGAACTTGACCATGACCACGCGACAGGGATGCCTCGGGGGTTCTTGTGCAAGAACTGTAATTTCAAGCTGTTGTCAAGCTACGAGAGGTTTCCAGTTCAACACCAAGACTCGTCGTACTTGAATGCGTATCTGGCGAAAGTACACAGCAATGACCCAAATGACACTGTTTGAAAACTCGGAACCACTGCTCAAACAGTGCAGCAACTGTAAACAGTGGTTTGAAGAGGCTGCATTCCCTCCCGGACGAGCTCGTTGCAGGAAGTGCCACTTAGAAAGGCAGAGACTCAGCGTATGGAAATCTAAGTTGAAGCATGAATATGGAATTACGCCAGAGATTCACCAAGCGATGTACGACGATCAGGGCGGCAGGTGCTACTTTTGCAATAAACACAGGCCCAGCAGAGGCAAGAGAGGATTGGCGATAGATCACGACAAAGAGACTGGCTTCGTCCGCGGCCTACTGTGTCGTCCGTGCAATGCGAACTGGGTTGATGAGTACAAGAGGCTCCCTTACCAGGATTCACCACGAACGAATGCCTATCTGCTTCGTGGCGCGACCGGTGATTACGTAGATAGCATCAGGCAACGGCTGGCAGTCCAAAGCCAGCAGATGTGAGTGGGTAAGGCTCTCGCGTGGCTGTTTGAGGGCCAGCCGATGGAGGACGTGGAGGAGTGGGTGCGCGGCAGCTGCCTGATTGAAGTGACGCTGGGCTAGCTCGGGCGGGCGCCGCCGTACACGTCCCTCACGCCTCGCACGCTTTCGATCCTGGCCTCGGCCAGGCGGTTGGCGGCCTCGGCGGTGGTGACGCCGTCCGATTTCGAGCGGGCAATGACGTCTGCAATCGTCTGGTACACCCTGTCGGTCATGTCGAGCGCGGCGTCCCGGCCGTAGCCCGCCAGCTCGCAGGCGATCGCGATGACACCGCCCGAGTTGATGGCGAAGTCGGGGGCGTAGAGGATGCCGGCGTCCCGAAGCTCCGCGGCGTGGCGGTCTTCCAGGAGCTGGTTGTTGGCGGCGCCGGCGACGATGGGCGCCCTGAGCCGCGGAATCGTGTCGCTGTTGAGCACGCCGCCGAGCGCGCACGGGGAGAATACGTCGCACTCCGCGTCGTAAATGTCCTCCGGGGCGACTATCGTAGCGCCCATCTCGGTCGCGAGCGCGATGCGGCCCTCGTCGATGTCCGAGGCGATGATGCCGGCGCCGTCCTCGATCAGGTGGCGGGCGAAGTTGGACGCGACCTTGCCGAAGCCCTGGATGGCCACGGTCCTGCCCTCCAGGGAATCGGAGCCGAACACCTCGGCGCAGCACGCCTGGACTCCCCTGTACAGGCCGTAGCCCGTGATGACCTCGGCGCCGCCCAGTCCGCCCATGGACTCGGGTAGGCCGGCGGCGTAGGGGGTCTCCTTTCGCATTTGGACGATGTCTTCGACAACCGTTCCCACGTCCTCGGTGGTGAGAAACCTTCCGCCCAGGGTGTTGACGAACCGGCCGTGGGCGCGGAACAACGCCTCGGACTTGTCGGCGCGCGGGTCGCCGATGATGAGAGCCTTGCCGCCGCCGAGGTCGAGCCCGGCGAGGGCGGACTTGTAGGTCATGGCGCGCGCCAGCCGGAGCACGTCGACGATGGCCTCCTCCTCGGTGGCGAAGGGCCACATGCGCGTGCCGCCGCAGGCGGGGCCGAGCGTGGTGTCGTGTATGCAGATCAGCGCCCTGAGGCCCGACTGTTTGTCGGTGTACATCGCCAGTTGTTCGTATTCGTACTCGTCCATGTAGTCGAAGATGTTCACGGCAGGACCTCCTTTGGCAAAGAATGACGGTCAGAAGGTGTCGGCGTCCGCATCACCGTTCAGCACGGCTTCGATGACCTGTTCGGATCCTCCGACGCACGACAGAGGCACAGGGGTACCAGTGCGGCGGCAACGAAAACCAGTCTGACCATGCTCGCGTTCACCTCTCTTGTTTAGTGTAACAGAGAGCATGGATTCCCCGTCCGCGCCGCGGCTACAGCAGGCTGGCCCAGGGCTTAGCGGTCGTCGGCACTCGACGCGGCGGCGGCCTGAAGGCGCAGCCCCAGTGCGCGCACTACCTTTAGCACGGTAGCGAATTCCGGGTTGCCGTTGGCGGAAAGCGACAAGTGCTCGTACCGGCTTCACCTGCACTCTGTGTGATCGAGCAGCGTGGCGACCGCCCGCCTCACCAGCGACGCGGCGAGCCGCACCTTGAAGTGGTTGTCGCGCAGGGGGCGGGCGTCGTGGACGGCGAGTTGGCCGATGGCGTCAGTGTCGACGTCGGCGACGGGCGCGCCGCGCAGGGCGTCCTCGGCCTCTGTCGCGCGCCAGGGCGTCGGCGCCACGCCGCCGAGCACCAGCGATGCGTCCGCGACGACACCTCCGGTCACGCGCAGGCTGACGGCGACACTGGCGAGCGCGAAGTCCTGCGCCCGGCGCTCGCGAGCCTTCAGGTAGACGCTGCGCAGACCCGGCGCCGGACTCGGCACGAACACGCGCGTCAGAAGCTCACCGGCCTCCAGCACCGTCTCCGCCTCGATGTTGCGCTCAGGGCCGGCGAAAAAATCTTCAAGCGGCAGGGTGCGTGTTCCGCCGGGACCGGCCAAGGTCGCCTCGGCGTCCAGCGCGATGAGGACGGGGGCGACGTCCGACGGGTGGACGATGTAGCAGTCCACGCCGCCCAGAATGGCGTGGTACTTGCTGCTGCCGTTTACGGCGAAGCAGATGGCGCCGCCCTTCTTGCGGCAGTCGAACAGCGGGCTGCGGTAGTACCAGCAGCGCGGCCGCTGGCACAGGTTGCCGCCCAGCGTGCCCACGTTGCGTATCTGCGGCGTGGCGACCGACGCGACCGCCTGCGCCAGCGCGGGGTAGTCGCGCGCGATGGCCTCGTCGGCCTCGAGGGCGGCCAGCGTGGTCATCGCGCCGATGGCCAGGCCGTCCGCGGTGTGCTTGACGCTGGACATGCCCGGCAGCGAGCCCAGGCTCACCAGCGTCGCCGGCTCCACGACGCCCTCCTTGATCTCGCCCATCAGGTCGGTGCCGCCCGCGAGCGGCCTCGCGCCGGACGGGTCGGCCTCGAGCAGGGTGACGGCGTGCTCGGTCGATCCGGCGTCCACGAATCGGAAGGGGTTCACTCGGTCTCCTTCAGCGTAAGCTCGTTCAGGATGACGTCCGGGGTGATGGGGAGCTCGCGCACACGCACGCCGATGGCGTCGTAGATGGCGTTGGCGATGGCCGGCGCGACGCCCACGCTGGGCGGCTCGCCGAGCGCCTTCGCGCCGAACGGCCCGACGGGGTCCACCACGTCGGCGAATATCACCTCGATGGACGGGCTGTCCAGAATCGTGGGGCTCTTGTGCTCCAGGAAGCTGGCGTTGAGGGTCACGCCGTTGCGCGCGTCGGTGAGCATCTGCTCGCTCAGGGTGAAGCCGAGCATCTGCGACACGCCGCCCTCCACCTGGTTGACGGCCATGTTGGGGTTGAGGATGCGGCCGGAGTCGTGCGCGGCGACGAACCTGAGCACGCTCACCGCGCCTGTGTCCGTGTCCACCTCCACCTCCGCGAAGTGCGCGCCGAACGAGTTGACGACGAACTCGCGGCTGCCCGGATCGACCGTCGCCTCCACCTCCAGCGGCCGCCCCCGGTCCAGCCCCGCGACCTGCGCCAGGGTCATGCGCCGCCCTGCCCTGTCCACCACGGCCCCGTCCACGACGTCGAGATCATCCGGCGCAACACTCGGTTCGGATGCGGCTGCCTCGACTATCCGCGCCCTGAGCTGCTCGGCGGCGCGCCTGGCGGCGAGCCCGCCAGAGAAGGTCGCCGTGGAGCCCGCGGTGATGGGCGCTTCCGGCGTGTGCCGCGTGTCGCCGGACACGACGCGCACCCGGTCATAGGGGACGCCCAGCGTCTCGGCGGCCACCTGGGCCAGCACCGTCAGGCTGCCCTCGCCCACGTCCATGATGCCGGTCGTCAGCGTCACCGAGCCGTCGCCCTCCAGCCGCATCCGGGCGATGGACCTGCCGCCGGGGCCGCCGCGGTACACGAACATGCTCATGCCCATGCCGCGCCTCGTCGCGCTCCCCGCGTCCGGCTGCTCGGCTCGCCGCTCGCGCCAGCCGATGGCCGCCGCGCCGCGTTCGAGGCACTCGCGCAGCCCG
This sequence comes from Dehalococcoidia bacterium, assembly GCA_965203135.1. Lineage (GTDB taxonomy): Bacteria > Chloroflexota > Dehalococcoidia > Lucifugimonadales > CATOSD01 > CATOSD01. The sequence continues at coordinate 1,322,215 of CBDBBO010000001.1, forward strand.
TTGCTGGAGAACGGCACGCCGCCCTCCACCGGCTGCGTGTCCACGACCTCGTGCAGCGGCGTGACCCTCTCCCCTGGCTGGCCTTCCGGCCCGACGTGGTTCTTCAGCCGGAAGTCCAGCGGGTCTATGCCCAGCTCCCCGGCGATCCTGTCCACCAGCGACTCCAGCGCGAAGTGGCCCTGCGGCGCTCCCAGCGCGCGGTACGATCCGGCGGAGGGCTGGTTGGTGTAGACCAGGTAGCCGTCGTAGCGGGCGTTGGCGCAACGGTACAGGTACAGCGCGCCCTGGCCCGCGCGCCGGATAACGCCCGGCCCGGAGGACAGGTACGCGCCGGTGTCCATGATCGTGGTGGCGTGCACCGCGGTTATCGTGCCGTCGTTGGTGACGCCCACCCTGATCTTGGTGGTGGTGGCGTGGCGGTGGCGGCCCGCGACGAACTCCTCTTCCCGCGATAGCTCGATCTTGACCGGCCTGCCCGCGCGCCGCGCCAGTATGGCTGTAATCGCAGACAGGCGGGTCTCGTCCTTGTTGCCGTAGCCCGCGCCCATGTGGGGGCCTACGACGTGCACGTTCTCTCGTGGGATGCCGAGAGACAGGGACAGGCTGAGACGGTCGGCGTGTATGCCTCGGCTGGACTTCCAGACGGTGAGGCGGTCGCCCTCCCACGCGGCGACGGCGGCGCGCGGCTCCAGCGCCGCGCCCGAATGCGAATGGGTGGCGAACTCGTCCTCGAAGATGCGGTCGGCCTGGGCGAACCCCTCCTCCACGTCGCCACGCTCCAACGCGATGGGCTTGCCGCCCACCAGGTTGCCCGGAGCTTGCCCTGAGCCTGCCGAAGGGTCGTGGACGCTGGGCGCGCCGGGGTTCATCGCCTCCACCGGATCGGTGACGAACCGCAGCGGCTCGTAAGTCACGTCCATCAGCCGCAGCGCCTGCCGTGCGGTGTCCTCGTCCTCGGCGGCGACCGCGGCCACCTCGTCGCCCACGAACCGCGCCTTGACGTCCAGGATGGGCAGGTCCGGCGCCACGCGGCCCTCCGGCGCGTCGAACGGCGTCAGCACCGCGTGGACGCCGGGGAGCGCGGCGGCCCTGGATGCGTCGACGGCGGCGATGCGCGCGTGGGGATACGGGCTGCGCAGGATCGCGCCGTGCAGCATACCGGGCAGCCGGACGTCCGCGGTGTACCTCGCGTCTCCGGTGAGCTTCTCCGGCAGGTCCCGGCGCGGGTGGGAGACGCCGATGCTGCCGATGTTCGAGGGCGTCATGGGCGGCTACGCCTCCGAGAGCAGCCGCGCGGCCTCCCGCACGGACGCCAGGATGCGGCCGTAGGCGTTGCAGCGGCAGATGTTGCCGGACAGCGCGGCGCGAATCTCGGCGTCTGTGGGCACGGGGTTGGCGTCCAGCAGCGCCTTCGCGCTCATCACGAAGCCGGGCGTGCAGAAGCCGCACTGGCCGCCGTCCATCGCCAGGAACGCCGACTGGACCGGGTGGAGATGTTCGACGCTGCCCAGGCTCTCGACGGTCTGGACGGCGCGGTCGCCCACCTGCAGCGCGAGAAGCTGGCACGAGTACACCGGCTTGCCGTCCAGCAGCACCGTGCACGCGCCGCACTCGCCGCGGTCGCAGCCGCGCTTGGAGCCGGTCAGGTCGAGCTCGTCGCGCAGGGTGCGCAGCAGCGTCCAGCGGTGGTCCACCTCCAGCTCGCGCGGGCGGCCGTTGACGTGTAGCGTGATTCGGCTGCGGTGCATAGGGCCATCGACCTCGGGGTGGATACGTCGTACTCGGACAACGGCCCGATTCTAGCACTTTCGGCTGCGCCGCGCCGCTTTCGGAATCACTATGGCTCTATTCGTAGTATGCTAGGGAGAGACAAGAGGTGACCACATGCCGCTGAACTGGTTCCAGAGAATTCTCCTGCGCCTGCGCGGGTTTCCAATCGGAGACGGGCAGTCCGTCGCCGTGCTGACCTCAACCGGCGCAGGTGTGCCGCCGCCACCTGTGCCACGCGAACCTGACGGCGCGGAACTGCTGGAATACGTTGCGCCGGCCGGGTGGATTGCGGAGTGTCTGTGGAGAGGGACTCTGCAAACGGGTACGCTGGTGGGATGCGTCATCCCGGAAGGGTTCGAAGCCTACGCGCGCATATTTCACCCGGCCGAGCAACGGTTGGAGAATGGGGAGCGGCATAGGGTGAGTTGGTCCACAGTGGCGTCGTGGAACGGGAAGGTCGTCCATCCTGAGGCGGCCTTCCACCGGATAGCGAACCTGGACCCCATGATGTACAAGAAGCCATCATGGGGTAGAGCCCCCTTTGCTGGAACTCTACCGGAGGAGGAGTGCAAGCCCTTAGTGGACGTGCTCAGCGAGTTTACATCCACGCCTGAGCTCTGTTACTTCGCCGTCTGGGAAGGATATGGAGGTCTCGACGAACGTCTTGGCAAAGAGGCGGCCAAGCTGGAGTCCCCATACTTGGATAGGGCGTACTACATCTTCCGCGGCCAGCTGGATGGCATCCTGTCGTTCTACGAGTGGTCGTTCTTCTACCGATCCCCCAACATCTGGTGGCCGGAAGACCGCGCCTGGTGTGTCGCGACGGATATAGACTCTTTAGATTCCTACGTCGGCGGTAGCGAAGCCTGCATTGAGCGAATACTTGAGCACCCAGGCTTGGAGGCGTTCCCCACGACGGTTGACACGCTCGCCAACGGAATTGGCGATACCATCAACGTGTAGGGCTGAGGTGACGAATTGCCGCTGAACTGGTTACAGCGAACACTCCTGCGCCTGCGCGGGTTTCCAATCGGAGATGGGCGGCCCGTCGCCGTGCTGACCTCAACCGGCGCAGGTGTGCCGCCGCCACCTGTGCCACGCGAACCTGACGGCGCGGAACTGCTGGAATACGTTGCGCCGGCCGGGTGGATTGCGGAGCGTCTGTGGAGAGGGACTCTGCAAACGGGTACGCTGGTGGGATGCGTCATCCCGGAAGGGTTCGAGGCCTACGCGCGCATATTCCATCCGGCCTGGTACCGGTCAGAGGACTTGGAGTGGCACAAGGTCAGTTGGGCCACGGTGGCGTCATGGAACGGGAAGGTCGTCCATCCGCAGATGGAATTCAGCCCGATCGCGAACCTGGATCCATTGAGATACGATGATCCATCGTGGGGCACCAGACCGGGCGATGGTGTGCTGCCGGAAGATGAGTGTCGGCACCTGCTGGGCGCTCTCAAGGAGTTCACCACCACGCCCGATCGTTGCTACTCGGGTATCTGGCACGGTTGGGCAGATTTCAAGAACCCCTTTCATCTGGGATGGCCTACGCTGGAGATTCCAGATGCGGACAGGAAGTATTTCATCTTTGGCGGCCCTCTGGATGGCGTCATGTCCTTTTACAAATGGATATGGGACCAATCGCCGAACCTCTGGTGGCCGGAGGACCGCGCCTGGTTCGTGGCTACGGAGGTAGACTTCAACAACACCTTCGTCGGTGGCAGCGCGGCCTGCATCGAGCGTGTGCTCGCCCACCCTGAACTGGAGGCGCTGCCTATCGCCATCGACGCGCGAGTGGATGCCTACGGCGACACCATCAACGTGTAGGGGAGAGAGGAACCTCACGTTCCTCAAGCCTCCAGGCGGCGTAGGCGAGGGACTGGTTGATGTCTTCCCGTTCGAGGTAGGGGTAGGCCTGGAGGATGTCGGCGTGTGACCGGCCGGCGGCCAGCAGACCAATCACCATGCCGACCGTAACGCGCATACCTCGTATGCACGCCTTACCGCCCATCACGCTCGGATCGATGGTGATTCTGTCGAGGTTTCTCATGGACCATGGCCTCACAGATGGCACGCGGACGGGTTGGAACCCGCTCCTACAGGGTGCGACGCGGATGGACCCATGCTGACCCAGATCATTCGCATCGCTAGCAGATTCCAGTGTAGTCTGTTCGATTTCCCGTAGGCAACTCATGCATGTTGATCTACATGGGTTGGCGGCGACAGCGAGGGGTTGGTTTGCAGGCACTCTAGATTCCTCGGCTACGCTCGGAATGACAGGGAAGAAAGGCGCTCGGAATGGCCGGATAACTGGAACGCGCCGGTGACGATGCGGCCTTCGGGCCACGGGTCGATTGTGAAAGCACCTCAGAAGGGATAAGCTTAGCCCGTTCACAGTCAGGAGGGAAAGCCATGGTACGTATGACGGGCAAGCGGGCGCTTATGGAGGTGCTCAGGGCCGAGGGAGTCAGGTACATCTTCGGCAACCCGGGGACCAGCGAGGCGCCCATAATGGACGCCCTGGAGCAGTATCCGGACATCGAGTACGTGCTGGCCACGCAGGAGGGGGTGGCCATGGGCATGGCCGACGGCTACGCCATCGCCACGGGCAGGCCCTCTTTCGTGAACCTGCACATCGAGACGGGGCTGGCCAACGGCATCAGCCTGCTGCACCACGCCTGGGAGGGGAACACGCCAATGGTGCTGACCTCGGGCAACAAGGACGTGCGCAAGCTGGCCGAGGGGCGCACCGAACTGACGGAGATGGTGCGCCTCTTCACCAAGTGGAGCGTCGAGGTGACCCACCCCGAGCAGGTGCCGGGGGTGATGCGCCGCGCCTTCAACGAGGCCAGGACGCCCCCGGCGGGGCCCGTGTTCGTGGGGTTCTCGGCCAACGCCCTGGACGGCGAGGCCGACGTGGACGTCCAGCCCCTGACCAGGGGCTACTTCCGCACGGCCGCCGACCCGGAGGCCGTGGAGGCCGCCGCCCGGGTCCTGGCCGGGGCGGCGCGGCCCGTGATGGTCGTGGGCGACAGGCTGGGCCAGTCCCGGGGAGCCGCCGAGGCGGTTCGTCTGGCGGAGCTGCTGGGCGCCCGCGTGTACGCTTCCTCCTACGCCGAGATGAACTTCCCCACGGGGCACCCCCAGTTCATGGGCAGGGTCAACACGGCGCTGCCCCCGGGGCGGGCGACCCTCTCCCAGGGAGACGTGGTGCTGGCCGTTGGGGCCAACGTCTTCTCCGGGTACTTCTTCGTCTCCGGCCCGGCCCTGGGAAGCGACACGCGGCTGATACACCTGGACTCGGCCTACGCTGAGATCGGCAAGAGCGAGCCCACGGAGATCGGGATAATCGCCGACCCCAGGGTGGGCCTGGGGCAGCTCTGCGACGCCGTGGAGAGGGCGCTGTCGGGCTCGGCCAGGGAGGCGGCCCAGGGACGGGCGGCGTCCATCGCGTCGGAGAAGGCACAGGCCCAGGCCGGCTGGGACCGGGACCTGAGGGACCGGTGGGACGCCCGGCCCATGACCGCCGAGCGGATGATGACGGAGCTGGCGAAGGCGATGCCCCCGGACGCCGTCATCTCCGACGACTCCATCACCTCCCGGGACGCCATCCACGGCGCCATGCAGTTCAGCGAGCCAGGCAGCATCCACAGCGAGCGGGGCGGCGCCATAGGGTGGGGCATGGGCAGCACCCTGGGCATAAAGCTGGCCCACCCGGACCGCCCGGTGGTGGGCATACTCGGAGACGGCAGCGCGATGATGACGGTCCAGGGGCTGTGGACGGCGGCCAACTCCAACATCCCCGTGGTCTACGTCATATGCAACAACCGCTCCTACCGCGTCCTCAAGCTGAACATGGACCGGTACAAGACCCACATCCTGGGCGAGGAGGACGCCTCCAGCCGGTACATCGCCATGGACTTTCCCGTCCCCCTGGACATGGCGGCCATCGCCAACGCCATGGGGGTGCGGGGACGCACCATCGAAGACCCGGAGGACATCGGGCCGGCCCTGACCGAGGCCCTGGCTTCGGGCAAGCCCGCGCTGCTGGACGTGATCATAGACGGAAGCGTGTAGGGATGCTCTGAGAGAGGGGATATTCGCACTTGCGGCGCCGGCGCTTTCACCCCCATCCTAACCTTCCCCCGTCAAACGCGTGATGCAAATTAGATTTGTGGAACTACCACACAAGAGGCAGGTTGATGTGGATAACCGAGTTTGATGGCCTTTTTTTGCAGTTTAGGCACCACCTTCGACTCAGCACAGCCCTAGCACCCGCCAAATTGGCGGCTCTTGGCTCGAAAACCGCCCTAAACAGGCATATCGGCCACTTTAATATGCATCACGCGTGTCAAGGGGGAAGGGACATGCGGTCCCGGCTACGCCGGCTCGGCGAGGAAGACCGGGATGAGCCGCTCGGTCCTCTCCTGGTACTCGGCGTAGGGCGGGAACGCCGCCACCGATATTTCCCACAGCCGGTCGCGCTCGGCGCCTTCCTCGATCTCCCGGACGCGCATGGAGTACACCTCCGTGGCGTCGCGGACCTCCACGTTCTGGTCGGCCCGGAGATTGTAGACCCACTGCGGGTTCGTCGGCGCGCCGCCGCGCGAGCCTACCAGCACGTAGTTGTCCCCGTCCTTCACCCGCATCAGGGGCGTCTTGCGTATGCCGCCGGTCTTGTTGCCGCGGTTGGTCACGATGATGCAGGGCAGCCCGGTCTCTCGCAGCGTGGTCCCCTGCGTGCCACCGCTGCTCTCGTATAGCTCCACCTGTTCGCGCACCCAGTCGCTGGGCGACGGTATGTACTCTGCCATTGTTCGCTCCTTCTGATTGATTGTCGTGTGCCGGTCAGGCGTCCGACGCGGCACGGCGAAGCTGCTTGATGTCGATCTTCCCCATCGGAAGCAGCGCCTCCATCACCTTCTCGGGGGCCGCCTCCATGATAGCGGACAGCGCCGCGGGGACCACCTGCCAGGACAGCCCGAACCTGTCCTCCAGCCAGCCGCACTGGCCCGGAGCGCCTCCGTCCGAGAGCTTGTCCCAGTAGTAGTCTATCTCCTCCTGGGAGTCGCAGGCGATGGAGAACGATACTGCGGGCGTGAACTTGTACATCGGCCCGCCGTCGACGCCGCCGAACTTCAGGCCGTCGATCTCGAACTCCACGACCGCGCCGCCCTCCGCGGGGCCGCCGTCGATTTTCTCCACACTCAGTAGCCGGGAGTTGGGGAACACGGAGACGTAGAACTCCGCGGCCTCCTCGGCCTGTCCGTCGAACCAGAGGAACGGATTGACTTTGGGCTGGACGGTCATGTGGTCGCTCCCTCGCCGGCGCGTTTGGTGTGAATTGTAACACCTGCGGGCGCGCCGTCACCCCCATCCTAACCTTCCCCCCAGGGCAATCGCATACTAAACTCATTCCAAGATCACGTGTAGAATCGTGGCCAGTACAGCATAGGAGGCGGCCACGTGAACCCCGTTTTCGCATCGAACCTGCTAAAACAGCTCTCGAATCTCGAAGACCCCAGGGATAGCCGCGCCAAGCGGCACGAACTGGGCAACGTCGTCTTCATGGCCATCTGCGCGGTGCTGGGCGGCGCAGACTCCTGGACCGACGTGGAGATGTTCTGCAATTCCAAGAGGCAGTGGTTCGAAAGTCTGCTCGACATACCCGACGGCATACCTTCCCACGACACCTTCGGCAGGGTCTTCTCCGTGCTGGACCCCGAACAGTTCCAGCAGTGCTTCACCCACTGGATAGCGGCCGTCAGCGAGATCACCAAGGGCAAGGTGGTCGCGATAGACGGCAAGGCGTTGCGCGGTTCGGCGGACCGGACCGGGGGCGTTCGCCCCACGCACCTGGTGAGCGCATGGGCGCAGAGCAACTCGATGATACTCGGGCAACTCAAGGTGGACGACCGTTCCAACGAGATAACGGCGATACCTCGACTGCTCAAGACGCTCGACGTGTCCGGTTCCACGGTGACTATAGACGCGATGGGGTGTCAAAAGAAGGTCGTCGAGAAGATAATCGAGCAAAAAGCGGACTACGTGCTGGCGTTAAAGGAAAATCAACCCCGATTGTACGAGGACGTAGTGGAGATATTCGCCCATGGGCGCAAGACCGACTTCGCCGACATGAAGCACGACTTTATCGAGACTGTGGACACAGGCCATGGTCGAATTGAGACAAGGCGGTGCTGGATGGTCTGGGACCCGGACTGCGTCGGGTACGTGAACGAGGATCGGGAATGGGTGAATCTCACAAGCGTGGCGATGGTGGAGTCTGAGCGGCTCATAGACGGCAATACGTCGAAGGAAGTGCGCTACTACATATCCAGTCTGCCGGCGCAAGCCGAGCGGATGCTCGCGGCGGTGAGGGGGCATTGGGGCATAGAGAACTCGGTGCACTGGGTGCTGGACGTGACCTTCGGGGAGGACAATTGCCGGGTGAGAAAGGGCAACGCTGCCGAGAACTTCTCTACGCTGCGCCGCATGGCGATGAACATGCTCAGGCGCGAAACCACGCTGAAGGCCAGCATACGGGGCAAACGCAAAAGGGCCGGCTGGAATGAGAACTACCTGCTCAAGGTGCTACGCACAAGTTAGTATGCGATTGCCCTGACCTTCCCCCTGCGAGGGGGAAGGGACGGGTCGGAAGGCTACAGGCCCAGCTCGGTCATGGACCGGTCCAGGATTTCCACGCCGCGGTCCAGCTCCTCGTAGGTGGCCGTCATCGGCGGCGCGATGCGCCACACGTTGGCGACGTTGGCATAGGACGCCTGCTGGAGTATCAGCCCGTTGTCCAGACACCGCTGCGTCAGCCGCCGCGTCTCCTCCACCGCCGGCTCCCGCGTCTCCGGGTCGCGCACCAACTCCATGCCCAGCAGCAGGCCGCGACCGCGCACGTCGCCGATGATCGGGTGGTCCTCCCGCATCCGCAGGTAGGCGTCCTTCAGGTGCTGCCCCTTGGCCCTCGCCTGGTCCGCCAGCCCCTCCTTCACCAGCACCTCGATGACGGCGAGACCGATGGCCGCCGCGAAGGGGTCGTTCTGGTGGGATGAGATGAACGACATCCCCTTGTCGTGGCAGTCCTGCTCGATCTCCTCCGACGTGACCATCGCCGCCAGCGGCAGCCCCGCGCCGAGCGTCTTGGACAGCGCCAGTATGTCCGGCACCACGCCGTCCTGCTCGAACGCGAACGTGGCCCCCACCCTGCCGAGGCCGGTCTGCGCCTCGTCCATGATGAACAGCATCCCGCGCTCCTCGCACATCCGCTTCACGAACGGGAAGTAGCCGGGCGGCGGCTCGATTATGCCCGCCGCGCTCAGGATAGGCTCCGCGATGAAGGCGGCGAGCGAGCCTGTGGACTGGGCGTCCACCATGTCGAAACCGAGCCGCGCGCAGGCGTAGTCGCAGGAGGGGAACGTCATCTGCAGCGGGCAGCGGTAGCAGTACGGCGTCGGAATCGCCATGCCGCCGGGCACCCACGGCCCGTAACCGCCGCGTGCGTGGGAGAACGTCACGCTGAGTGCGCCGCCCGTGTGGCCGTGGTATCCCTGCATCAGCCCCACCACCTCGAACCGGCCCGTGAACATCTTGGCCACCTTCAGCGCCACCTCAGTGGACTCGCCCCCTGTGCTGAGTAGCATCACCTTCTGGAGCTTCTCGGGCAGCAGGTCGGCGAGCGACCTGGCGAGCTCGATGACCTCTTCGCTGACCAGGTGGGTGTTCAGATGGAGGATGCGCTCGGAACTGCGTTGCAGCGCCTCGGTGATGGCGGGATGGTTGTGGCCGATGCTGGCGGCCATCTGGCCGGAGCCGAAGTCCAGGTACTCCTTGCCGTCCGTGTCCACGAGCGTCGCGCCGCGCCCTCGCGCGATGATCGGCTCGCCGTAGTCCCTGGCGGATCGGAACATGTGGGCCCTGGCGTGCTCCAGCAATTCGGCCTTCCGGGTGTCTTCAGTCATGTCGGCCTCCTTCGCGGGCGGTGGTCGTTATTGTAGCGCACGAAGGGGCCGTCAGGACCGTTCGCGATAGGAGGAGAAGTACAGCCCCGAGTAGCACTCCTCCGGCAGCGGCACCGTCAACTCAATGGTGTACCTGCCCGGCGACAGGACGCCGAACTCCGCCGGGTAGCGCACTCCGCCTCTGAGAAGTTCAGTGGTGCCGACGGAACGCATCGGGTGGGCATGGGGTCCCACCCCTTCATGCAAAAACATTTGAAGCGAGGGACAGACGTTAGATAAGAGAACTTCTACCTCCAGTCTTTCGGGCACCTCGAACACCACATAGTGGGAGCGGCCGCCCTCTCTCTGTGTCGAGCCACACTCGCTGGACGGATAGATTCGGGCCGGGGGGCTGGCCCGCCGGTCGTCCGGCGCCAGCACGCCCGCATCGTCCATGATGCAGCTCGCGTAGCGCGCGTCGGGCGGCCCCGGCTGCTCGGGAGCCACGACCTCCACGAAGTAGCCGGTCGCCGAAAGCTCATCGTAGTATCCGCAGACCTGGAAATAGGCGGGGTGCACGTGCAGATTGAACCGGTAGGAGCCTGGCGAGAGCACTTCGTTCGCCAAGATTGCGCGCACCATGTAATCTTCGCTGGCGTCGGCTCCATCATTGGGATGCAACCGGAAGAGATGGGAGTCAGGACCGTCCAGCCACAGCTTGTCCTTGAAGTCGGAGCCGAGCGAATTGTTGGTGAATGCCCGAGCTTCGCCCAGGAAGGTCTTTTCGGCCGGCAGTCCAGCGAACAGCACTTTCCTCACCGGCGGCGGCGGCGCGTAGTGCGACCACCAGTGACGGATCAGCGCGCCCCCCTCGTAGATGGCCTGCTGGTTTTTCCTCTCACGCTCGTACTTGCTTTCAAGGCACTCGCCGTAGCCGGTAACGCCCTCGGCACGTGCGTTGCTGATCGAGTCGGCCAGGTCTTCGATCGACTGGCGGAGTTCCTCCAGGGTGATGCTCTCTCGCGCCGCGAGCCATGGAGCGTTCGAGGTCGTGCTGTCGGGCGGCGTGTACTCCAGGCCGTACTGTGCCGCAATCCCCCGCATGATCTCGTCCAACTGCGGGCTATCGTCGGACCCAAGCTGCGCCGCTAGCTGCCTCCGGATTTCTTCCAGGTCGACTTCCGACTGGGCCTCTTGGCTTGGGGGCGCGGTCATGAGGAACAGTTCAGGCACCTCGGAAGTGACGTCGGCGGCTGGCAGCCACACCCTGTTGAAGCGGCTCTCGATGCGGTACTCCGGCGCCTGGACGTCTCCCGATAGCGTGAAACCGTATTCTTCATCTCTCCAGTAAGGGTCTTGGCTGACGAAGAGTATGGCCTCACGATCATCCCATTTTCCGTCGCGCTCGGAGATATGGAACAGTGCCGCCGCAATCGCGTCTCTTTCCGTTTCGTACACCTCGTAATGTGAAGACCACGAATCGCCGGAAGCTCCGAACGAAGAGTTGATCGAGAGCGATTCCGTTCCTTGCCCCTTCAGGTATTCGAGCACCTCGAACTCATAGACGACCACCGGAATCCAGTGTCCGTCATCCGACGATCTGTCTGTGTGCTTGGCCTTGCCACTTATGGAATTCAACCTTGCTCGAACGATGACATCGGAGTGGAAGATGCGCTCCTCCAGGCTGGTGAACCCGATAAACTCGGGTCCGGCGTCGATGAGGTTAAATGTCACTGGCTCTGGCGGGCTGTCCGGCGTTGCCACTGTCGGTGTGCTCTCGACCGCCGCGGGAGTCGCGGTCGGCTCTGGCGGGCTGTCCGGCGTTGCCACTGTCGGCGTGCTCTCGACCGCCATGGGAGTCGCGGTCGGCTCAGGCGGGCTGTCCGGCATTGCCACCGTCGGCGTGCTCTCGACCGCCGCGGGAGTCGCGGTCGGCTCAGGGGTGACATCCCCGCATCCCTGGAGCACAGTGAGAACTACGGCGGCCATCGCCGCCCACGCCAGAATCGCCCGATGCAACCCCATGTGCTATCCTCCTCATCCCATGCGCCACTGCGGGCGCGGCCCGGTCGCTTGTGTACCCAGTCATTCAATTGTAATGTAACCGACATATTGATGGAGAAGTCCAGCCCATTCCCCTCCTCTACACCAGCTGGCCAACGGTCTTGAAGACTAAGTACATCCGTGCTAACATTCGGCCAATCCGCCCGCCGCCTAACTTTGAGATGTTTCAAACGGAACGGAGTGGAACAGAATGGAACAACCTTTACAAAGAACGAAGCGTATGTCCGACCCCGAACGACCATGACGGGGCTATCACTCCTCTGGCTGGCGGTGTTGCTTGCAGTGTGGACACTGCTGCCCGCCGCGTGCGGGGAGGGCGTCACGGAGTTGGTGACGCCCATCGCGGCGCCCTCCCCGACCGCCGCGCCTGCGCCGACGCCCACGACCCTGCCCTCGCCTGCCGCCGCGCCGTCACCTGTGGCAGCACCCTCCCCGGTCGCCACTCCGTCGCCCGCGCCCGCCGTCGCAACACCGGAGCCGATTGAGGGAAGGCCCCTGGCGCCGGTGGCGTTGGAGCCTGCCTTCCCCGGCCTGGAGTTCGACCGGATGGTGTTGCTGACCTACCCGGACGACGGGTCCGACAGGCTGTTCGTGGTGCTCCAGCCGGGCCGCATCGTGGTGTTCCAGAACGACCCCGGCGTCGAGTCCGCGAGGACGTTCCTGGACATTCGCGAGCGTGTGAACGACTCCGGCAACGAGGAGGGTCTGCTCGGCCTGGCGTTCGATCCCGCGTTCGCCGACAACGGCCACTTCTACGTCAACTACACCGCGTCGGGCCCTCGACGTACCGTCGTCTCACGCTTCTCCGTGAGCGCGGGCGACCCAAACACGGCCGACGCCGACTCGGAGCTCGTCTTCCTGGAGGTGGCTCAGCCCTACCGCAACCACAATGGAGGCCACGTCGCGTTCGGCCCCGACGGCATGCTGTACGTCGGCCTCGGCGACGGCGGCTCCGGCGGCGATCCGCGCGGCAACGGCCAGGACACGTCCACGCTGCTGGGAAGCATCCTGCGCATCGACGTGAGCGCGCTGGACGAGACGGGAGGCTACGCCGTGCCGGCGGACAACCCGTTCGCGGGCGGCGACGGGACGGCGCGCGGGGAGATATGGGCCTACGGACTGCGCAATCCGTGGCGGTTCAGCTTCGACCGCGAGACGGGCGACCTGTGGGCCGCCGACGTGGGCCAGAACCGCTACGAGGAAATCGACATCATCCGGCCCGGCCTGAACTACGGCTGGAACGTGATGGAAGGCTCGAAGTGCTTCCGGCCCACGAACTGCGACACCCGCGGCCTGGAGATGCCGGTGGCCGAGTACGGGCGCGAGGGCGGCTGCTCGGTGACGGGCGGGTACGTCTACCGCGGTCGCCGGCTGCCCACGCTGTACGGCGCCTACCTGTACGCCGACTTCTGCAGCGGCAAGATCTGGGCGCTGCGACACGACGGCGCTACTGTCACCGAGCAGATGCTCATCGCGGACACCAGCCTGTCCATCTCATCGTTCGGCGAGGACCCGTCCGGCGAGGTCTACGTGCTCACGTTCGAGGGGGCGATCTACCGGTTTGCGGGGCGGTAGGGTACCATATTTGATCAAGACTTCGATAGCAGAACCAATCAGCAGAGACGTTCAGGTGTAAGAAGAACCATGTCCTACAACGCACAAAGAGCTCTTGAGTTGCTTCGCACGGGGTCCGGTATCCCAGACGCTCAGTTTCGCGAAGGCCAGTTGGAAGCAATACGGCACGTCGTAGAGGGAAGAGGGCGGATGCTTGTTGTCCAGAAGACCGGCTGGGGCAAGAGTTTTGTGTACTTCATCGCAACCCGACTATTGCGAGATTCAGGATTGGGTCCTGCATTGCTGATATCCCCGTTGCTTTCTCTAATGAGGAATCAGATAGCAGCCGCAGAGCGTATGGGTGTACATGCGGTCACAATCAACTCAACCAACACCGATGAGTGGGTGGCTGTGGAGCAAAAGCTCCGAAATGACGAGGTGGACATTCTGCTGATTTCCCCCGAGCGTCTCGCGAACGAAGACTTCAGGGGAAGAGTTCTAGCAGACATAGCCGGACGAATCTCGCTAATGGTCATCGACGAAGCTCATTGCATCTCGGACTGGGGCCACGATTTCCGGCCTGACTACAGATGGATAGAAGGAATCTCCAGCAGCCTGCCACAAAATTTCCGGTTGCTTGCCACAACTGCAACAGCGAATGATCGAGTGATGGACGATCTAAAGGAAGTGCTTGGCCCAAGTCTTCATGTGCTGCGGGGAGAGTTGAACCGGCCTTCGCTCGTTCTGCAAACCATCAGGCTTCCTACGCAAGCAGAGCGATTGGCATGGATTGCCGACCGACTGGCAACAGTTCCCGGCAGCGGGATCATCTACACCCTGACTATTCGAGATGCCAACCGAGTGGCCGAATGGCTACAATCCCGCGGTCTCGCTGTCCATTCCTATTCCGCGAGGTCAGACAATAGAGAGGAGTTGGAAGACCTGCTGCTGGAGAATCGCATCAAAGCCCTTGTCGCCACCCCGGCGCTGGGCATGGGATTCGACAAGCCTGATCTGGCATTCGTGATCCACTATCAGACCCCTGGCTCCGTAATAACCTACTATCAGCAGGTCGGGCGTGCAGGCAGAGCCATCGACGCGGCTTATGGAGTGCTCCTGAGCGGCACGGAGGACACTGAGATCACTGATTACTTTATCCGCAGTGCCTTTCCAACGGAAGACGAAGTGGATCTGATCATGGGAGCCTTGGAAGATGAGCCTGAGGGGCTTACAGTGCCCCAACTCCTTCACAGAGTCAATGTCAGCCAGCGGAGAATTGAGCAAACCATCAAGTTGCTGTCTCTCGAGTCTCCCGCTCCAATTGCCAAGGTTGGGAGCAAATGGCAACTCGCTCCAGTGCAGCTGAGCGATGAATTCTGGGACCGCGCAAGACGACTCAGGGTTCTGCGTGTTGAAGAACAAGGGCAAATGCAAGAGTACGTCGCGCTGGACTCAGGGCACATGGATTTCCTGATTAGAGCGCTGGATGGGCGTCCAGAAGCCACGGAACAATCCCGATTGGTGGAACTTCCGGAAACCGTCAGTAAGGAAACGATCCAGAAAGCAGTTAGATTTCTACGTCGAACTGGCTTGGACATCCCACCGCGCAAACGGTGGCCCGGGGGCGGTCTAACTGAGTATGGAGTTCGTGGCGGCATCCCTAAAGAGCAAAGGGCTGAAGTAGGTAAGTCTCTCTGCTTTTGGGGCGATGCTGGATGGGGCAACCTGGTGCGCACGGGCAAATATATGCACAGCAACTTTTCAGACGAACTGGTTGCGGCCTCAGCTGAGTTGATTAAGGAATGGAACCCCGAACCAGGCCCCACATGGGTTACCTGTATTCCTTCGGGCCGTCATCCCTCGTTGGTGCCTGACTTCGCTAGGCGACTGGCCCATGCGCTAGGGCTACCGTTCACAGCCAGCCTTATCAAGATCGACCAAAGGCTTGAGCAGAAAGAGATGGCCAACAGTACACAGCAGGCCCTCAACGTTGACGGCTCCCTCGACGTCGTCGGGGGTGGGCTCATGCAGGGACCGGTCCTGCTGGTAGACGATATGGTAGACTCACGCTGGACATTCACTGTTGCCTCCTGGCTTCTGAGAAGTCGGGGCTGCCAGGAAGTGTGGCCATTCGCGCTTGCAGATGCCGGGACAGGTGGAGGCCGATGAATAGCTCTTTGTCACCCGATACTGAGGTAACCCTGCTGCTTACCGCGCCCTTGCTGATTGTAGGACGTAAGCGTGAGCAGGACGACTCACCGCGCCGCCTCACGCCAAGCGAATACACGAAGCTCGTACAACGCATTCGAGACTGTGGTCGACAGCTTGGCGACCTGATAGGGCCGGAAGGCGCAGATATCCTGGAGGAGTGTCAGAGAGGGCTTGAGCGTGAGCACCTTCAGGGACTGCTTGGGCGTGGATTTCAACTCTCACAAGCCTTGGAACACTGGAGAGCCAGATCCATATGGGTGATTAGTCAAGCAGACCAAGACTACCCTTCGAGAGTAGCGCAGAAGCTGGGGAAATCCGCGCCCCCAGTCATATACGGCTGTGGTGACAGAGAGTTGCTTGAACGTGGGGGACTTGCCGTAGTCGGGTCGCGCCAGGTCAGCGATCGGGTGATCGAGTACGCCGAACAGACGGGACAGTCCGCGGCGCTGGCCGACTGCACCATTGTCTCGGGAGGGGCAAGAGGTGTAGATCAAGCCGCGATGAGGGGGGCATTAAACGGGGGCGGCGCCGCGGTCGGTGTACTGGCCGATGGACTGGAAAAATCCGTGATGCAGCGTGAGAATCGGGCCGTGTTGATGGACGGCCGACTTACGCTGATATCACCGTTTGATCCGAGGGTAGGCTTCGCCGTGGGAAACGCCATGAGGCGGAACAAGCTGATTTATGCTCTGGCAGACGTAGGCCTCGTAGTCGAGTCAGATCACAAGAAGGGCGGAACCTGGACGGGTGCTGCCGAGCAGTTGAAGAAGCTACGGTCCGTGCCACTCTATGCTCGCGTAGATGGGCCGAGCAGCAAAGGTCTGGAAGCACTTCTGGAGATGGGCGCCCGACCGTGGCCGAATCCCCAGTCTCCAGACGACTTCAAGATGGTTCTGTCAGACCGTCAGATTTGCTCCGAAGCGGAGAGCCTCTGGAAGAGTGCGTTTGAGTCAGATAACTTAGGTGTAGCCACATCCGTCAATGCTGACAGTGCGGAACTAACTCGCCCCGATCTTCCCAGTGAAAGCACAGATGTCCAAGAACATGCGGCTTCTGAGGCGCTCTTCAAGTGTGTCGAGGAGTTGTTAGATTCTATCGATACCCCCACTTCAGAGTCCGCCGTAGCTTCGTTCCTCCAAGTTTCAACACCCCAGGCCAGAGAGTGGCTGAAACGCTTGGTTGCAGAGGGAAAATATAGGCGGTCCACTCGACCTGTTCGCTATGACCGTGTCCTTTAGGTAATACCCGGCCCACACGCCGGGATGAAGGAGGAACCACCATGCCACACTACACCAGGGGCGACGTCCGCATCCGTTACGAGGAGTCCGGGTCGGGTTTCCCGCTGCTGACCACGCCCGGCGGAGGGCTGAACTCCATCGTCGCCGGCTGGCCGTCACAGGTGTTCGACGCCATGGCGCTGTTCAGCGACGACTTCCGCTGCATCACCATGGACCAGCGCAACGCGAGCGGCGGGGAGTCCAGCGGCCCGGTCGACGTCGACGACCCCTGGGGCGCGCTCGCCGCCGACCAGCTCGGCGTGATGGACCACCTGGGCATCGACAAGTTCCTGTTCATGGGCTACTGCATCGGCGGGCCGTTCGCGCTCAAGCTCATCGAGCGCGCGCCCGACCGCGTGGTCGCCGCCGTGCTGTGCCAGCCCGTGGGCCACGCCAGCAAGACGCCCGACGCCATGTACGATTCCGGCCTCGCATGGGGCGCGGAACTGCGCGAGCGGCAACCGGACGTGACGCAGGAGACGATCGAGCAGTACCTGCACAATCTTTACCGCGTCCAGCCCGACTTCATGTACAGCGTGTCGCGGGACTTCGCCCGCGCGTGCCAGACACCGCTGCTGGTGCTGCCGGACGACACGCCCGCGCACTCCTACGAGGCCGCGATGGACTTGGTGGAGCTAGCGCCCAACGCGCAGGTCACCGAGTACCCCTGGAAAGAGTCGAAAGACACCTACGACAGGACCATCGCGCAGGTGCGCGAGTTCCTGCTGGCGCACGTAGTCTAGGACGTAGGCGCTATCGGCGGCAGGTCCGCCTTGCGATGGTGATGATCTCCGGGCTCGTATCCGTCAATTCCTGCCGCTCCCAGCCGCCAAACTGCTCTTCGATGGCCAGGCCCGCTTCAGAGAGGAACGATGCCAGCGAGTCGGCGTCAAGAAACCTCAGCGTGCTGCGACTGAACCGGGGTCGGGCCCAGCCTGGACTGGTGAAGGTGGTAGTGAACGAGACTCGGTCTTCGGCAACGGGTAACTCGACCTCATTAGCCATTCGCACCCTGCGACCTTCGTGCACGATCTCCACGGAATGTTCGGGGGTCCACCCCTCCCACGCCCGGGCCAGTGGATTGCGGGTCTCAAAAGCGAAGCGCCCGTCTTCGGTGAGAGCGGAACGTATCGCGGCAAGCGAGTCTCGCAGCTGGTCGTCCTCGACGAACACCTGGAATGCGTGACCGCTCATCACGACGAGGTCGAACTCCCGACACCAGTCGACTGAACCCAGGTCGCCAAGGACCCACTCCACGTCGGTCCGTTTCTTCCGCGCCTGCCGGAGCATCGCCTCTGCGGGATCGAGCCCGCACAGTCGCCCCGTGTGCCCGGACTCTCGCGCCAGGCGCAGCAGTTCTCCTGTACCGCAGCCAACGTCGAGCACGCTCCTCGCAGATAACACCCATGGAAGGTAAAACTCGAAGTCGTGAACTCCCGGGTTGAGCGCGTCGTACAATTCCGCCAGCCAGTCGTCGGAAAAGAGATTATCTACCATAGATTCCTCGACCGTTCGGAATGGCAACAAGGCGGTGCCGGAGCGCGCCTAGGAAGTCGGCACTATCGGCGGCAGGTCCAGCTCGGACACCAGGTCGCCGAACTCGTCGAGGTCGCTGTCGATCACCTCGCGCAGCCGCTCCAGGTGCGTGTCCACGCTGCCGGAGAACTCCCCGAACGCCTCCACCGACTGCTCGGTGGGCGTGCCGATCGCGCTGGTCACCACGCTGCTGACGGCGCGGAGCTTGGCGTTGAGCCGCGACGGATACCGCATGAAGTCCGCCCTGGACTTGATGCTGGTCTGGATAAGCTCGGACTCGATGGCGGACAGCTTCTCCCTGAGGCTGCCGGCGGCCTCGGCGACCGCGTCGGTGCGACCCTCGGCGCGCCTCTCCCACTCCTCCATCTGCGTGTAGACGCTCCGGATGCGCTGAATGGCGTCGTTAGCCTCCGACAGGCTGTCGCGAATCTCTATCAGCGTGTTGAAGCGGTCTTCGAGCTCCTCCTGGCTGGCGGACACGCGCGGGTCTTTCAGAATCTCGAACGTCTGGCTGTAGACCTGGCCGCCAGCCGCCAGCGCCACCTGGTACGTGCCCGGCGGCGCCTCCGGCCCTAGGTCGTTCGCGTAGAACACGTTCAGCGAGGGATCGCCCTCCAGCGTCTTCGGGCCAGGGTAGCGCATGTCCCAGACGAACCGGTTCATCCCCCGCGCGACCGGCACGTGCTGCCCCGTTCCCGATCCACTCGTGTAGCTCGCTATCTCCCGACCGGCGGCGTCGGCGAACGTCAGCGTCACCTCGCCCTCCGGCTCTTCGCCCATGTAGTAGTACACCGAGACTCCCCTGTGCGGGTTGTCGCCGGCGTCGACGTGGGCGCGGTACTGGCCGCCGTCGGCCCTTTGCCGGACGTAGAAGGCGGTGCCGCCGTGGGCGTCCACCTGGTAGTTCTTCGCGCCGGGAATCGGGGGAAGCGGAGCGAAGACCGCGGGCTCCACGTCCTGGACGGTGTCCTTCGGCCCGAACAGGTGGGCGTCGGATTCGGCTGTACGCTCGTTGGCCTGGCGCAGCGGCGTCACGTCGTCCAGGACCCAGAACGACCGACCGTGCGTGCACGCCACCAGCTCGTCGCCCTTGACCGCCAGGTCGTACAGCGGCGCGATGGGCAGGTTGAGCTGCAGCTTCTGCCACGACTCGCCGCCGTCGAAGGACACGTACAGCCCGAACTCGGTGCCCGCGTACAACAGCCCCGGCCTCACCGGGTCCTCCCGCACCACCCGCGTGAAGTCCTCCGGCCCTATGCCGTCGGTGATCTTGCGCCAGGTGTTGCCGTAGTCCTCTGTCTTGTAGATGTATGGGCTGTAGTCGTCCAGCTTGTAGCGGTAGGCCGCCACGTAGGCGGTGGCAGCGTCGTGGTGGGACACCTCGATGAACGCCACGGTCGTCCACTCCGGCAGGTCGGGCGGCGTCACGTTCTCCCAGGTCTGCGCGCCGTCGCGGGAGATGTGTATCAGCCCGTCGTCGGAGCCTGCCCAGAACACGCCCTGCTCGTGGGGCGACTCGGTGAACGCGAAGATGGTGCAGTAGGTCTCCGCGCCACTCACGCCCTGCACCGTGACCGGACCGCCGGACACCTCCAGCTTGGAGGGGTCGTTCCGGGTCAGGTCGGGGCTTATCGCCTCCCAGCTCTGACCCTCGTTGGTGGAGCGGAACACCAGGTTGCCGGTGCAGTAGAGCACGTCCGGGTCGTGCGGCGAGATGACGATGGGGTAGGTCCAGTGGAAGCGGTACTTCTCGTCCTTGGGCGCCCAGCCCCAGGTCTCCTCCGGCCACACGGTGATGAGCTCGATGTGGTCGCCCAGCGCGTGGTCTGAGCGCAGCAGGTTGCCCCCGCCGCCCGCGGAGGAGCCGATGCCGCCGGAATAGACAACGTTGGGGTTGTCGGGCCGGACGGCGATGTGGCCGCTCTCCGACGTGCCGGTCATGTAGCAGGCGCTGAGAGGGATGGAGCTGTCGTCGCTCCTGCTGGGAACGCTGATGGCGCTGTTGTCCTGCTGGGTGCCGTACACGCGGTACGGGTACTGGTTGTCCACGTCCAGGTGGTAGAAGCAGGCCGTGGGCTGGTTGTAGATGCTGGACCAGCTTCCGCCGCCGTTGAACGTGACCGTCGCGCCGCCGTCGCTCGCCTCGATCATGCGCCTGGGGTTGCGCGGGTCGATCCACAGGTCTTGGTGGTCGCCGTGCGGCATCGGTATCTGCTCGAAGTTGCGGCCGCCGTCGTTGGACACGTAGAAGAAGCTGTCCATAACCCACACCGTCTCCGGGTCCTGCGGGTGCGCGAACACGTGGGTGTGATACCAGGGCCGGCCGCGGCCGTCGGTGTTGTTGACCATCTCCCAGGACTCGCCACTGTCGTCGGAACGGTACAGGCCGCCGTCTTCCGCCTCCACCATCGCCCACACCCTGCCCTGCTTGGCGGGCGAGACGGCGACGCCGATGCGCCCCTTGATGCCTCCGGGGAGTCCGGGGTTGTCCGTCAGCTCGGTCCAGGTGTCCCCGCCGTCCGTGGACTTGTACAGCCCGCTGTCGGGGCCTCCGCTGGAAATCTCCCAGGGGTTGCGGTAGACCTCCCAGATGGCGGCGTACAGGATGCGCGGGTTGTTCGGGTCCATGGACAGGTCTGCGGCGCCCGCCTTGTCGCTCACGAACAGCACCCTCTCCCAGGTGTCGCCGCCGTCTCTGGATCGGAACACGC
This sequence comes from Dehalococcoidia bacterium, assembly GCA_965203135.1. Classification (GTDB taxonomy): domain Bacteria; phylum Chloroflexota; class Dehalococcoidia; order Lucifugimonadales; family CATOSD01; genus CATOSD01. The sequence continues at coordinate 1,343,281 of CBDBBO010000001.1, forward strand.
CCCGCTCGTCGTTGGGCCCCCAGGCGTGGCCCAGCGCCGCGACGTACACCAGGTCCGGGTCGTTGGGGTGGACGCGGACACGGAAGACGTGGCGAGTGTCGGACAGGCCCACGTGGCGCCAGGTCCTGCCCCTGTCGGTGGACCTGTACACGCCGTCGCCCGAGGAGACGTCGTTTCTGATGCAGGCCTCCCCCGTGCCGGCGTAGAGCACGTTGGGGTCCGACTCGGCCACGGCGACAGCGCCGACCGCGGAGGTCTTGAAGAAGCCGTCTGAGATGTTCTCCCAGTACGTGCCGCCGTCGTCGGTCTTCCAGACGCCGCCGTTGCACGCGCCGAAGTAGAATGTCATGGGGTCGTCGGGGTCGCCGACCGCGGCCACTGAGCGGCCGCCCCTGTGGGGGCCGATGCAGCGCCACTCCATCGCCTGGAATACGTTCTGGTCTATCGTCGCCATCAGGAAGCGCTCCCTTCCTTGCCATTGGACTGTTGGGCGGCGGTCAGCGCGGAATCGACGTCCGCGTGGAGCGAGATTACCCTGTCGAATCCAACCATTTCGAATACCTGGTGTATGTACGGTTTCAGGCTGCAGACGTGAAGGTTGCGCTGTCTCCTGCCCAGTACTCTGGAGATGCGCAGGAACGCCCTCAGGCCGGCGCTGCTGATGTAGGTTATGTCCGAGGCCTCTACCACGACGTCCGATTCCGACCTGGATGCGACGCGCAGGGCTTCCGCCTCGAACCGGTTCGCGCTGAGGACGTTGATGCGACCCCGCGCTCTCAGCAGCAGTGTGGGGCCTCGGGACTCGAGAACGTCGATCTCCGCCAGATTGAACTCTCTCTTCGATGTCATTTTTCGTCCCTTTGGTGCAGGTCTATGTGTTCGAGCGCCCGTCTTTGGGAGGCACGGTCCTAGGCGCGTCTGGCGATGACGTGGCTTCGTTACGGGTCCGACTTCAGAAGGGCGGGCCGGATCCTGGTGCTCCAGTAGTCCCGGTCCCCCTCCTGGCGCAGTTCCGCCACCAGTAGCGCCGTCTCCTCGCCCACGGCCTCGCTCAGCTCGCCTACTGTGCGGTCTCCGGCCAGCGCGGTGATCGCCGCCCGCAGCTTGACCACGTAGTCCGCGACTTCGAAGGCGGCCTTGTCGGACGCCGAGCGGGCCTGCAGGGCTTCGAGCCTCTCCAGCCACTCAAGGCCTCTTTCGGCCTCTTCGAAGCCGTCATCCAGCGCGTTTGTCGTACTCATTTGGCATCCTCCGCTCTTGTAACCCGCTACGGCGCGGCACACGGAATACCCACGTTTACCGCCGTATACAGCGGCGCGTGCCGCTGCCGGCTTTCGATTACCATCATAACACGCGCTGCGGGTGTTGAAAGGCTCAGATCGACGTGGTGCGGCCGGCCGAATGACGAAAGGCCCCCGCGACGTTTCGCCGCGAGGGCCTCTGTTGGAGCTATTCAGTTGTAGTCGGCTGCGGGCCTACCCTTCGTCGGGTGTTCCCTTCATCTCGACCACCAGCGCGCCTGTGGCCATTGAGCCATTGCCGCCCTCTGCGAGGACAGTGTAGACGCCTACACCGATGGCCATCTCGGGATCAGCACCATCGGCAGGCGCGGCGCCGGCCAGCGTGCTTTCCACCATGAACGCGCCGGAGTCGTTGGCGGTGCCGCCGACAAGAATCTTGTCCGCGCCGTCCACCAGGCTGATGATCGTGACGGTTACGGCCTCGCCGGGCATGAACCCCGCGCCGATGGCGGTGATAGTCGTATCGAGACCGCTGGTCTCGCCATTGGGCAGGGTTTCGGCGGTGGCATCGAGGCTGCTGGCCACCGAGGTCACGGGCGCGTTCGCGCTGGTGATCATCACCGGCGAACTGGCCCTGCTGCCGTCTTCGCCCACGGCGAGAATCGCCCTGGTGCCCGGGGCGCGATCCAGCGAGCCGCGCTCGCCTCCGCCTCCGCCCCTGATGGAGTCGAAGCTGACAGCGAATGCGCCCGACGCGTTGGCCGTCGGCTGCTCGGCTGTGCGGCCTCCGACGACGTAGCTGACGATGTTGTCGATGACGAGCGAGAGCGTCACGGGCTCACCGGGGATGAAGCCGGAGCCGGCTATGCTCAGGGGCTCGTCCACGGACATGACGTCACTGCTGACAGTAATCGCTGCCTCGGGCGACACGCCAGGCGTACCAGGCTCACCTTGGATGCCCTGTGGCCCTTGCGGACCCTGCGGGCCGGGGTTGCCGGGGTTGCCCGGGTTGCCGGGCAGACCGGGCGCGCCGGGCTCGCCCTGCGGGCCGGCCGCGCCGGGGTTACCGGGATTGCCCGGGTGGCCGGGCAGACCAGGCTCACCCTGGGGCCCGGTACAAGCTACAATTGCGAGGATGAAAAACAGGGAAAATGTCAGGGCTAAGGCAACACCCTTCGTTGGATAACGCACTCTCATTGGACCCCCTATGAGATAATGGAACAGGGCCGCGCGGCAATCACGGCGCATTGCTGGATTGGGTGTATTTCAAGCAATGCCGGCGCCGAGAATCCCGGCGTCTCTCACGGCGGGATAATCATTGCACTTGCACAATACAATGTCAAGCACTTTATATGCCCATTTGCCTTGCCAAAGCAGCGAAGACTGTTCTTTTGGGCCTCGACCGCCCCGGTTGCGGGCGGGAGAAGCCGCGCCCCAGAGCCGTTTTCGGGCTGTGATATAATTTCGTGGCCGCCTTTCGGGCGGCGCTTCCGCCTATTCTAACGCTTGCCGCAGGGTGATTTTCTGTTGGATGCCGATGCCCACTCCGTCGCGATGTTCGTCGCCCAGCTGGCGATTATCCTTGTGGCCGCCAAGCTGGGCGGGGAAGTGGCGGAGCGGTTCCTGCGCATACCCGCGGTAATCGGCGAGCTGAGTGTGGGCATCCTGATAGGCCCGTTCGCCCTGGGCGGCATAGACCTGCCCCTTGTCGGTCCCCTCTTCTACTACGCGTCGGGCGACGCCGGCCACCAACTCGCGGTCCCGATTTCCGAAGTGCTGCAATCGACCGCCGAGGTGGGGGCGATAGTGCTGCTGTTCATGGCGGGGCTGGAAACGGACCTGAGGCAGTTTCTACGCTACTCCGGTCCGGCTTCGCTGGTGGCGCTCGGAGGCGTGGTGCTGCCGTTCACGCTGGGGGCGGGCGCGACGGTGCTGTTCGGCTACGCGGACGGGTTCGGCGACATAAGCGCGCTGTTCATGGGCGCCGTGTGCACCGCGACCTCCATTGGCATCACGGTGCGGGTGCTGGGCGACCTGCGGCGGCTGGACACGCCGGAGGGGGTGACGACGCTCGCGGCGGCCGTGCTGGACGACGTGCTGGGCATCATCGTGCTGACCATAGTGGTGGGCATCGGCGCGAGCGGCGAGCTTTCGCCGCAGTCCATCAGCCTGGTGGCGGTGCGCACGCTGGGGTTCTGGGTAGTGCTGACGGTGGCCGGCGTGCTGCTTTCGAGGCACATATCGAGACTGATAAGCCGCTTCAACGTGAGCGGGGCCGCGGTGGCGCTCGCGCTGGCGCTCGCGTTCGGCGCGGCGGTGCTGGCGGAGGTGGCGGGGCTGGCGATGATCATCGGCGCGTTTTCGATAGGACTGGCTCTGTCCGGCACCGACCTGGCGCAACGGCTGGAGACGCCGCTGAACGGGGTGTACGCCTTCCTGGTGCCCATATTCTTCGTGGTGACGGGGATGATGGTGGACGTGAACGAGCTGGGCGGCGTTTGGCGGTTCGGGATCGTGCTGACGGTCCTGGCGACGGTGGGCAAGGTGTTCGGCAGCGGGCTGCCGGCGCTCGCGGTGGACTTCAACCACCGGGGCGCTACGAGAATCGGATTCGGCATGTTGCCGCGCGGAGAGGTGGCGCTGATCATGGCCAGCATCGGGATCACCGAGGGGCTGATAAACAACTCGCTGTTCGGCGTGACGATCATGATGACGCTGGTGACGACCATCGTCGCGCCGATCGTGCTGTCCCAGCTTTTCAAGAACGAGAGGCCCGGCACACGCTCCGCGGAGATGTCCGCCGAGGCCGCCGCCAGAGAGTGAGCAGATGGCAAACACGTTCGAAGCAACCATTCCCAATCACTTTGTAACCATCTTCGAGCGCGGATTCTGCGACTACATGATGCGGCTGGGGTACGACCGGATGTCGCTGGGCGGCCGGCTGGGTCTGCGGTCTATGCACGAGTTCCGTAAAGACGACCACCTTCTCAGTTTCTCGCAGTTGCCGCAGGGGCAGGGCTACACCTCGGTGAGGCTGCACTCCGAGACGCTGCCCGTGGACGCGCTGACGATGGACGCGCTGACGGGCGGAATGGCGGACTTTCTGGAGATTTTCGTCCGCGAGCTCGAGGAGGGGCCGGCCCGGGATGTATCATGGCTGCTGATAGCCGCGCTCAGGAACGCCTTCGACCCGACGGGGCCCCGCCCGACGGAACAGTAGCGTCGCCAGTCCCGTCCCCCTCGACGGGGGAAGGTCAGGATGGGGGTGACGCCTTTGTCCCTTCCCGACGCCGGGGGTCCGCTTGTTGGCCGGGTGAGCGCCTGCTATAGTTGAGTGGATACGCCCCCGTAGCTCAGAGGATAGAGCGCTAGCCTCCGGAGCTAGGCGCGTGGGTTCGAGTCCCGCCGGGGGTACCAGCCTGCACCGATTGCCACCCACTCCGTTCGGTCACGTTCGTCGCTGAACACTGCCTGTGTCCCGTTCGCGGGGTTGGCCGCCAAGCCCCAAACGTAAAAAGAAGCCCCCCACACTCACAGGTGTGAGGGGCTCCTCCGGGAACCTCAATCGGATAATCCGGGGTTGTCTCTGCTGTCTGCTAGTTAACCTGAGCGCAAACGGCGTAGACAGTGAACGTCCATTCCGCACTGGTCGGGCTGATCTCCACGGCGCTTGCGGTCCATGCCCTGGGAACCTCTCCCTGCAGCGCGTCCGGGCGTGTTTCCACTATGGCTATGCTCGCCTGAGTGGGAGTGACGCCGCTCACGTACGCTCCACCACCGATGGCGAACAGGTCATCGCGCACGCACTCCGCGGTTACATGCTTGTCATCGCTGTCGGTCACGGCGTTTGTCCTGACTTGAAGGTCGGATATTCCCGGTACGCCCTGTACACCCTGGGGTCCGTGAGGTCCTTGGATTCCCTCAGGCCCCGCGACTCCGCGCAGTCCTGCCGCCCCTTGTGGTCCGGTGGCCCCTGCCGGTCCCTGGGCGCCTGGCGGTCCTTGCGGTCCGGCCTCTCCTTGATCACCCTGAGGCCCCTGCGGCCCTGGCGGTCCCTCCGCTCCGGCGGCCCCTGGCGGTCCCTGGATGCCCTGTGGTCCTTGCGCGCCTGTGTCGCCCTTTTGGCCGCGTGCTCCTATAAGCCCCTGGGGTCCCGTTGGCCCCTGCTCTCCCTGCGGTCCCGGCGGCCCTCCGGGGGCGCCGTCCTCTCCTGGCACTCCTGGCGGTCCGGGCGGTCCCTGTTCTCCCTGTGATCCGGGCGGTCCCTGTTCTCCCTGCGGTCCCTGCGGGCCTGGTTCGCCTCGGGCTCCCTGTGGTCCTCCGGCCGGCCCCTGCGGCCCTGCCGGCCCCGTCGCCCCCGTCGGCCCCTCGGGCCCTGCCGGCCCTGGGTTGCCCTGAGGCCCCGCCGGCCCTGGGTTGCCCTGAGGCCCCGCTGGCCCCGCCGGCCCCAGCGGCCCGGCCGGGCCTTGGTCTCCGGCACAAGCGGAAACCGTAAGCGCCATGGCGGCCACAAGAGCCATGGCTCCAAGGTACTTCCAAACAGCCGAAATCGGCTTCCTGTCGTTTCTTGACCGCCTAGATAGGGGTTTCACAAATGCACCTCCAAGTTTCTCGCTCAAAGATATAATCGTCGGATTGTATTGTCAAGACTTGTTTCAAGCAAAAAATGGTTCTTGTCTTTGCCACATCTCGGATATTGCCCCCTTAGCTTAGATACTGCCTCGATGTTCGCCAACAGGCGTCGAGGCCGGGGAGGGCGCGAGGCGCGATGGCGTCGAATCTAGCCTCCCTACGTCAGGTGGGGCAGAACCTCCTCGACGCACCTCCTGAACTGGGTCTGTTGGTCCCAGCTTGGGAAACGCAGCAGTATGTCCGTGGCGCCCGCGTCGATAAAGCCCTGGAGCTGTTCGACACACTGCTCGGGAGGACCGCAGGCTACCCAACCCTCCACGGCTTCCCTGGAGTAGGTCTGGGGCGCGTAGTAGCCATCCAGGTATCTCTTCGATTCCTCGATTGCGGCGTCGCGGTCCTCGTTGATGTTGATGTTGTAGTAGAGTGCGCACGGCAGGTCGTCGAAGCTCCTGTCGTAGTCGGCCGCGTACTCCAGTATCCGACCTCGAAGCTCCGCGAAGTCGGCCGGGGGCCATGCGGTCGTCATCCAGCCGTCTCCGAGCTTGGCGACCCTTCGCAGGTTGCGCTCCGTTACGCGGGACTCCCCGGTTCTGATTCTCGGGGTGCCTATCACCCAGATGGGCGGCGGCTCCTGCACCGGCTTGGGCTGCACGAACGCCTCCTCCAGCTCGTAGAATCTCCCCTCGAACGTAACGCTCTCCTCGGCCCAGAGCCTGCGCAGGATAGTTATGCCCTCTTCCAGCCTCGGGCCCCGCTCCCTGTTCGCGATTCCCATGTTTTGCAGCTCGATTCGGGCGAGGTTCTGGGACTCCGGAACGCCCATACAGGCGGCCATTATCATGCGGCCGTCGGAGAGTTGGTCCAGGCTGGCCCACTGGTAGGCCAGCACGACCGGATGCCGGGACGGGAAACTCGCCATACAGGCGGGCCCGATCTTCACCGACTTGGTCCGAGCGGCAATTCCGGCCATCAGCACTATCGATTCCATCCTGGGCTTGGCCATGATCTGGTCGCCCACCCAGACGTGAGCGAAGGCGCCCGAGGAATCGGCGGCCTCCGCCATTTCGAGGAGTTCGGCCGGAGTCGTCAGCCCCAGCAACACTCCCCTGTTCGACAGCGTTAGGCCAAATCTCGCTGAGTTCGCCATGTCGTATCCTCCTGGGTCCCGGTTCCGGTTTCTGAACGAGTCCGCCTTCGCGGATACTCTCGAACAACAACCTCTCGACGTGTTGAGGCAGCCGTCGCCGGCCGCCGACTGTCCATGCTACAGTCGCCACACGAATCGGTCAATCGAGCCGTCCAATTGATAGCTGTACCGGTACACGGTATAATCAGACCATGATCCGTTCGTTTCGCCATCGAGGATTGAGGCGGCTCTATGAGCGGGACGACCCCGGCAGGATAGCCGCCGACCAACTGGACCGAATCACTCTCGCCCTGGCTGACCTGGATGCCGCCGGCAAGCCAAGCGATCTCGACCTGCCGGGATACAGACTGCATCCACTCAGAGGGGACCGAAGAGGGTTGTGGAGCATTTCGATTACTGGCAACTGGCGGATCACTTTCAGGTTTGAAGCTGGCGACGTGTACGACGTAGATCTCGTCGATTACCACTGATTAGGAGAGAGATCATGCCTATGAAGAATCCACCCCATCCAGGCGTCAGCGTCAGGGAGAACTGTCTGGACCCTCTCGGGCTGAGCGTTACCGAGGCAGCGGAGGTTCTGGGAGTTGCCCGTCATACCCTTTCGCGGGTATTGAACGGCCACGCGGCGATCTCGCCCGACATGGCCATCCGCCTGGAGAAGGCCGGATGGTCCAGCGCGGACTTCTGGTTGAGCCGTCAGACCGCTTACGACCTGGCTCAAGCGCGCAAGGGTCAAGACAGAATACGGGTCGAGCGCTACAAGCCGCAGCCCACGGCGTAGGGCGCCCACGAAGGATAAGACGTTCACGGCCGGCCGGGCTGGTCTTCACCCTGCTCATCCTGGTGGTGGTGTGCCGGGGCGTCGTGTAGTCACTCACGCCCGCCGGACAGCCCCGAAACCTACACCTGCTCCTCGTACCAGTCGACGATCTCTTTGCCGGTCGCCTTCCACACGCCCGCGTGCCTGGATATGTGCGCAAGCGCCAGGTCCAGGTACTTGCTGCGGAACGGCTGGCCTATGAGCCAGGGGTGAAGGCTCAGCACCAGCGTGCGGCCGGTTTCGGCGCCGTCGACGTACAGCCCGTCGAAAGTGTCGCGAATCATCTGGCTGTAGTGCATGATGGAAACGCCGCGGTTCCACTGGGTGAAGAGGTCCTCGACTTCCACGTGGACGGGCAGCGAGAACAGCCTCCCCTCGGCTACCTTCATGGGATAGGGCTGCTCGTCGTTCGGCCAGTCGCAGACGTACCTTATGCCCTCCGCCGCCAAAAGGCTCGGCGTGCGCGTCGACTCGCCGTACTCGGGGCCGAACCAGCCGGCCGGTCGCTCGCCCGTCGCTTCGGCGAGCGCTTCCACGGACTCGCGGATGTACTGCCGCTCCTCCTCCTCGCTCATGTCGCTCGTGATCATGCGCGTGACCGTCTGGCCGTGGCCGATGAACTCGGCTCCGCGCTTGTCGCACTCCTCGATGAGGAACGGGTAGTTCTTCGCGACGGTGGCGTCCATGGCCACGGTGGGGGGTATGCCGTACCTGTCCAGTATGTCGAGCACGCGGAAGATGCCGACCCTGTTGCCGTACTCGTGGTGGGAGTAGGAGCGCAGGTCCGGGAAGGTGCCTCGTCCCAGCCCGCCGGGCGCCGGGGGCTGGAACCAGCCTTCGGGCAGGCTCCACTCGTAGTGTTCCAGGCTCAGTATCACGCACAGGGCGACGCGGGCGTCCGCCGGCCAGGTCAGCGCGGGGCGCGTGGTGATGGGAGACCAGTCGTAGAATTCGTTGTCCATGCCGGGTTTGCGTTCTGCGGGCACTGTATCTGCCTCCTGGAGTGTTCCGTTCCGTACCGTCGGCGGCGCTCGGACGCTCAGCCGCTCACGTGGGCCACAACGTCATCGTAGTAGTGCTCGATGTAGTACTCGGCGATGTCGTCCGCGGTGGTCTTCCACACCCCGTCGTGCGCCAGTATGTAGCCGAGCGCCTCGTCGAGGTACTTGGCGCGGTGGGGCTGGCCGATCCAGTAGGGATGCAGCGCGATGCACATGACCCGGCCGCTCTCCGCGCCCTCCCGGTACAGCACGTCGAACTGGTCCTTGATTATCTGGCCGAAGTACTCCGCCTCGTGCCCCTGGGCGTTGACCACGACGTCGTTCAGCTCGATGGTGTAGGGCACCGAGACCAGCTTGCCCTGCTTCACCTTCATCGGGAATGGCTGGTCGTCGTGGAACCAGTCGGTGTGGTAGATGAGACCGGCCTCGGCCATCAGGTCGGGCGTGGCCTCGGTGTTGGTGAGGGCGGGCCCGAGCATGCCCTTGAGCTGCTTGCCCGTGTACTTCTTGAGCGTGTCGATTATGTCCCGGTAGAACTCCCTCTCCTCGTCCTCGGTCATGCCGTACAGGTAGCGGGTGTTGTAGATGCCGTGGGACATATAGTCGTAGTCGCGCTCCACCATCGCGTCGCGGATTTCGGGGAAGTGTTCGAGCACCGCCTCGTTCAGCGAGATGCAGCAGCGGAAGTCGTGCTTGTCCAGCACCTCCAGCATTCGCCAGAAGCCGACCCGGTTGCCGTAGTCGCGGTAGGAGTAGCCCTGGACGTCGGGATGCGGCGTGCGCGCCCAGGGATCGCGGAACCTGTTCTCCGGGGGCAGGTATTCGTAGTGTTCCACGTTGGGGGAAATCCACAGCGCAACCCTGGCGTTGCCGGGCCACCGTATGGTGGGCCGGTCGATGATGGGCGAGTAGTCGAAGCGGTCTGGCGGCAGGGCCATGTTCATCTCCTCTCTTTCGATAACTCGATGTACGGGTCTACTGCGACCCTCTCAGTCTTGGGTCCCAGATGTCTCGCAGGGTGTCTCCGAGCAGATTGAAGGCCAGCACCACTATGCTGATCGCGAGGCCGGGGAACAGCGCCAGCGTGGGCGCTCTCTCCATAAAGGCGCGGCCCTCCCTGCTGAGCATTCCGCCCCAGGAGGGTTCCGGGGGAGGAACGCCCAGTCCCAGGAAGCTGAGCGAGGCCTCGATAATGATGGCGGCGCCCAGCAGCACCGAGACCAGCACCAGTATTGGAGCGACCACGTTGGGCAGGATGTGGCGGAACATTATCCGCAGGTTGCCCGCTCCCACGCTCCTGGCGGCGTCGATGTACTGGTTCTCCTTGATGGACAGCACGGAGCCTCTCACCACGCGGCCGTTCCACGGCACCGCGATGAACGCGATGACGTAGATCACCTTGTCGACGCCTGCCCCGAGAACCGCTATGACGGCGAGCGCCAGGATGAGCGACGGGATCGCCTGGCTGGCGTCGAGAAGGCGCTGCACGAGCAGGTCGAACCATCCCCCCAGGTAGCCGCTGATGATTCCGATGATCGAACCCGCGCCCACTCCCAGGATCACAGCGGGGATGGCGATGAGCAGCGAGATTCGCGCGCCGTAGACGACGCGGCTGAACACGTCGCGTCCCAGGTTGTCGGTGCCCATCCAGTAGGTGAGCCCGGGGCCTTGCAGCCTGTCCCTGACGTGCGCCTCCAGCGGATCGAACGGCGCGATGAAGTCGGCGAAGACTCCCGAGAGCACCATTATCACTATGACGGCGGCGGACACCGCTCCGACCGGCTTGGCCCTGGAGACCCTGGCCAGGCGGGTAAGGATACCCGGGCGGCTGTGCGCGCGGGCGAGCCCGTTCGCGGGAGCTGCCTGCTCGGGCTGCCGCGGTGTGCTTCCTGTTGCCATGTCCGTTCTCCTCAACAGCGGGCGAGGCTAGCTGTAGCGAATCCTGGGATCGAGCCATCCGTAGGTCAGGTCTATCACCAGGTTGATCAGCACCAGGAAGGCGGCGAGAAACATGATGTTGGCCTGGATCTGAGGATAGTCTCTCTGCGTGACCGCGCCCAGCGTGAGCTGTCCCACCCCCGGAAGCGCGAAGATGTTCTCGATGATTACGGTGCCGCCGATGAGCGCGTTCATCAGGTTTCCGATGATGGTCACCACCGGGATCAGCGCGTTCTTCACCGCGTGGCGGTACACCACCACTCCCTCGGCGAGGCCCTTGGAGAGCGCGGTGCGGATGTAGTCCTGGCGCAGCACCTCCAGCATCGAGGAGCGCACCATGCGCGCCGTAGTCCCCGATAGCTGGAATCCGAGAACGATTCCGGGAAGGTAGAACTGCGAGAGATTTCCCACCGGGTCTTCCCACAGCCTGATGTAACCCAGTGGCGGCAGGTAGGCGAAGAACAGGCCGAGGTACACGACGACCATCGTGGCGATCCAGAAGTTGGGCATGGAGATGCCCAGGATCGCCACGATCCTGGCGACGTAGTCGGTCACCGAGTCCTGCTTTATGGCGGAGATGATCCCCAGTGGAATGGCGAAGATCATCCCGAGGCCCAGGCCTATCACCGCCAGTTCCATCGTGACCGGAATGGAGCTCCTGAGCTGGCCGACTACGGGCTTGCGAGTGTAGTAGGAGTCCCCAAGATCGCCCGTGACGACGCCGCGCATCCACCGGAGGTACTGGGTGTGAAAAGGCTGGTCGAGGCCGAGCCGGGACTTCAGCCCCTCGAGCTGTTCGGGGGCGATGTTGCCGGTGTCGCCGACGATCGCCACCACCGCATCGCCGGGGATAATGCGAGTGAGGGAGAAGATGGCGATCGAGACGAGTAAGAGGGTCGGGATCGCCAGCAGGAGTCGTCTAGCAATGTAACGATGCACAGGCCCTCCCTTGAATCGGCCCGTAGGCGCCGCATGGCCGTGAACGCCCTGGCCGAAGGCGCTCCAAGGCGCCCTCAGCCAGGTCCGGTATCAACGTGTGTGGAGAGAGGACTGCGGCGTTACCTATCCAGCCAGACCGTCTCCATGGCGTTCAGGCCCCACCCGTTGACCCAGAAGTAGATGTCGTGGCTCAGCCAGTTGCGAACTTCGGGCTTCGTCCACTCCGCGAACAGGAACACCGCTCCGAATATGCGGTAGATCTGGTCGAACTCTCGCTCGATCACCTGCCTGTTGATCGCTATGCGCGCGGCGCGGTCGAACTCGCGCTGGCTTTGGTCCAGCAGGTCGTTCAGCACCGGGTCGTCGATGTCCAGGTAGTTGCCCGGCTCGTCCGTGCGCATCATGCGGTAGGTGAAGTCGTCCCAGTCGACGCCGCCGGAGTACCAGGCGCCTCCGAGCAGGTACTCGAAGTCGTGGCTGAAGGAGGCGGCGTTGTACGCGACGTCCTCATCGACGGTGAGGACTGGCGTCAGACCAATGTCCTTCCAGAACTCGATTCCCAGCGCCACCTGGCCGTCGATCTGACGGTTGGCTGTGGTGTGAATCGGGAACTCTATGCCGTCGAGCCCCTCCTGCTCCAACAGCGCCATGGCGCCTTCGGGGTTGTACTGGTAGTACTGGCCGAAGTCAGCCGGGGTGTACGGGTATTCGCGCCCGAGCCAGTCGGTCGGGTAGCCGAGCGACCAGCGTCCCTGGTCGGCGAACGCCGCCTCCACCATGGCGTCCCGGTCCAGCGCCATGGACAGGGCGCGGCGGAAGTTCACGTTGTCGAACGGCGGCACGTCGTGCGGAGGCCCGAAGAAGAAGTTGCCGCCCGCGTTCTGTTCCATCACCCTGAGCTGCGCGCCCCGGTCGAGCTCGGTCCGCTCGATGTTCTTGCGCGCGTCGCCGTTGAGGGACATGTAGGAGTCCATCTGGTCCGCCCGGAATGCCGCCACGCGGGTGGCGTCGTCGAACATGCGCACCGAGGTTATGCCCTCCAGGTAGGGAAGCTGCTGTCCGAACGAGTCCTTCTTGTGGTACGTCGGATTGGCCTCGTACTCGATGATGCTGTCGAACACGTGGTTCGTGATCTGGAACGGCCCCGTCCCTATCGGCGGGTCCTCGTCCAGCCGTCCTTCCTGGTTGGCGGCCTCGGGCGCGAACACCGGGACCAGCGGCCCCGCCATGCTGTACATGAAGTACGCCGCAGGGGACGTGAAGTTGAAGGTGACCGTGTTCGCCGCGTCGTCCGCGACTATGCTCTCCACCTGGCGGAAGATGCTCTTCTGGCCGGTGGCGCGCTCGTCGGTTATGTACGTGTCGTAGGAGAACTTGACGTCCGAGGCGAGGAAGTCCCGCCCGTTCACCGGGGCGAAGTTCTGCCACTTGATGTCGTCGGCGAGTGTGAAGACGATAGACTCGCCGGCGTTGACGACCTCCCAGCTCTGCGCCAGGTCGCCTGTGAGGCAGATTTCACGCAGGCAGCGCCCCTTGGTCGCGATGGCCGTCTCCATGGTGTGGTCGGCCTTCAGCAGGCGGTTGTAGACCGCGTTCATCTGAATCGCCAGGGACGAGATGGCCGGATTGCGCGGGTCCCACGTGTTGAGGTCGAACCGGCCCTCCAGCCTGAACACTCCGCCCTTCTTGGGCTGCTCGCCGAACGGGTGGGGCAGCTTGCTCCAGTGCCACTGGGCAATCAGCGGGAAGTTCTCGGCCAGGCCCTCGGGGATCAGGTCGTCGGGGCGGTCCATAGCAGTCTCGGCAGGCTTGGCGGGCGTGGGGGCCGCGGCGGCGGGCGCGGCGGTCGTCGGCACGGCGGCAGCGGGAGCGGCGGTTGGCTCCTCCTCCTCTTCGTCGGCTCCGCAGGCCGCTAAGACCGCAAGCAGGCTCAACGCTGCCATCAACATCAGTCCGACCGCTACGCGGGACATTCTCGTCATGGTGTCCTCCTCGTTTGCCAATACGTGCACCGCACGTCCAAGAGCGAATCGGTTGTTTTACCACATACCTCCCGGAGGTGTTCCAATATCGGTCAGCCGCCTGGAAGTGGGGCAAAGACACAGTAGTTTTCTTTGCGGTTGGTGAATTACGTCACAAAGTCCCCCAAATTCTTATGAAGGCCGCATCTGCTATAATCGCCGGGATTGCGGCAATATAGCACCTGCTCGGCAGGGCGTCAACGTGTTCTCCAAAGCGGGGGGACGCGGATTTGCCAATTCCGGCATCCCGGCGGCGCCGGTCCTTAGCTGTTCCTGTACAACAGAAGTGTCTCCCAGTGAATACAGCCAGGAGGGTCTCATGACCAACGAAGACTCGCGGTTCAGCCACCTTCTGTCACCCATACGCCTGGGCTCCGTGGAAGTGCGCAATCGCATACTGATCAGCGCCCACAGCTCCGGGATGTACCAGAACAGCAGGCCGACTCCCCAGAACAACGCCTACCACGCGGCCCGCGCCCGGGGAGGCGTCGGTCTAATCATCATCCAGGGCACCATCGTTCATCCCACCTCGTACGGCGGGCTGCAAAGTCCCACCGGCTACCTGGACGACGCGATCCCCGACTGGCGCGTGCTGGCCGACGCCGTTCACGAGCACGGCGCCAAGATCTTCGTGCAGCTTCTCCACTTCGGAAAGTCCGGCCAGAGCCTCTCCACCATGCTGCCCCTGTGGTCCGCCTCTCGCACCAAGGCCCTTTCGGGCAACGAGTACACCCACGCCATGACAAAAGCGGAGATTGCCGACGTCATCGAGGGCTTCGCTCACTCCGCCGCCAACATGAAGCAGGCGGGCATGGACGGCATAGAGCTGCACGGAGCGCACGGCTACCTCATACAGCAGTTCCTGTCTCCCGTGACGAATCACCGGACGGACGAGTACGGCGGCAGCGAGGAGAACCGCGCGCGATTCGCCCTGGAGGTGGGCAGAGCGGTGCGAGAGCGTGTGGGCCCCGACTTCGCGGTCGGCATACGCCTCAGCGCCGACGAGCTGCTGCCCGACGGAATGACCCCGAAGGAGATGGCGCCCATGGCGGCGCTGCTGGAGGAGAAGGGCGACTTCGACTTCTTCAACGTCAGCTTCAGCGTCGGCGGCGGGATGCCCTTCGCCATGCAGCAGGCGGACATGACCTGGGAGCAGGCGCCGTTCGTCCACTACGCCGCGGAAATCAAGAAAGCCACTAAGGACATCCCCATCTTCACCGTCTGCCGCATCATAGACCCGCAGATAGCGAACGACATCATCGCCACCGGCAAGGCCGACATGTGCGTCATGACGCGCGCCCACGTCGCCGACCCCGAGATTGGCCGCAAGCTGATGGAGGGCCGGCCGTCGGACATTCGCCAGTGCATCGGCTCGAACGACGGCTGCGGCGGGCGTGCCCACCGGGGACAGCCCATCGGGTGCAGCATCAACCCGGAGGCCGGGCGCGAGCTGGAACTGGGGCAGATCACCCCGGCGGAAACCCCCAGGGCGGTCGCCGTGGTCGGCGGCGGGCCGGGCGGCATGGAGGCCGCGAGAGTGGCCGCGATACGAGGTCACAGCGTGGTGCTCTACGAAAAGGCCGACCGGCTCGGCGGCCAGCTGAACACCGTCGCCAAGGTGCCCACCAGGGGCGAGTTCGGCAACATAGTCGCCTGGCTGGAGCTGCAACTGGACCGGCTGGGCGTGGTCGTGAAGCTGGGGACGGAGGCCACGGTGGACGCGCTGGTGGAGGAGGGCGCGGACGCTGTCATCGTCGCGACCGGCTCGGCGCCCGTGCATCCGGACATTGCCGGGCAGCGGGAATCGGGCGTGCCGGCGCTCGCCAGCATCGAGGATGTGATAGAGGGCCGCGTCGACGTGGGCAGCCGCGCCGTGCTGCTCGCCGCAGAGAACCACCACAGGTCGCCCAACGCCGCCGACGTCATGTCCGCCGCCGGCGCCGAGGTCCACCTCGTCACCATGGGCGAAATGGTCGCCTCCGACATCATCGTGACCAGCAGGCCGCCGGTGATTGCCCGCATGAAGCGCAACGGCGTCGTCTTCCACCGCGAGCACTGGATCAAGGAGGTCTCCGAGAGGACCGCCGTCCTGGCCGAGGTGGACACCGGCAAAGAAACGGTGATCGAGGACGTGGACACGATTGTGGGCGGCGAGTTCAACGCGCCCAACGACAGCCTGTACGAGGCGCTGGTAGCGGACGGGCGCATTCCGACGGTGACGGCGGTGGGAGACTGCGTGTCCGCCAGGAAGCTGATCGAGGCGATGCGCGAGGGCCACGTGGCCGCGAGGTCTCTATAATGGCCTGACGCGGATCCGCAAAATCCGGCCCGGAGGACTCACATGACCCAACCAGAAATCACGCTGTTCGAGGCGATCAATACGCAGAGGGCGATCCGTCACTTCTCCACCGAGCCGGTGTCCGACGAGGACGTCGGCACCATCCTCCAGTCCGCCATACACGCGCCGAACGGGGGAAACAGGCAGCCCTGGCACTTCCTGGTCGTCCGGGACAGGGAGGCCAAGAGGCGGCTCGGCGAGTGGTATCTCAAGGCTTGGCAGGCCGCCGTCACCGGCGACATGAGGTCCGAGCAGCCCTACCGCTCCGGCGCCGACCTCGGCAACAACATGCCGGACACGCCGGTGGTGATTCTGGTCTGCCAGAGGACCGACAGCTCCGCGACCGGCTCGTCGATCTTTCCCGCCGTCCAGAACCTGCTGCTCGCGGCGCGCGGCCTTGGGCTGGGGACCGTGCTCACCACCCTGCACACCGCCTACGAGAGCGAGGTCAAGGAGTACTTCGGCATACCCGACGATTTCGAGACCGTGGCGATGATCCCCGTAGGCTACCCCGCCCAGGGTGAGCGCTTCGGACGCCCCCGCCGCCGGCCCGTGGATGAGGTCGCCTCCTACGAGACGTGGGGCAGGGCCAGGGGCGACTAGATGACCGACAACGTTACGATTCGCAGGGCCTACGCCGACACGCCATACGGCCAGCTACACTACCGCCACGCCGGCGACGGCGAACCCCTGCTGCTGATACACCAGACCGCCACCAGTTCCTACGCCTACGAGCCGGTGATGAGGCATCTGGCGTCGAGTTGCCGCGTTCTCGCCGTCGACACGCCGGGCTACGGGATGTCCGATTACCCCACGAACCGCGAGTACACCGCCGCCGACTACGCCCGCACCTTCGCCGCATTCCTCGAAAGCCTGGACATCGAGCGCGCCTCCGTCTTCGGCCATCACACCGGCGCCAGCTTCGCGTGCGAGCTCGCCGCGTCGTTCCCCGAAATGGTTGACAAGCTGATTATCGACGGTACCCCGTACTGGGAAGACCCTATCAACGACTTCCTCAGCAACGTGCATCCCATCGAGTTGAAAGACGGCGGCGAGCACCTGGCGGAAACCTGGCAAGAGCTGTCCGGGCGAATCGAGCCTTTCTTCCCCAGGCCGTTCAGCGAGGACATACTCAGAACGCTTCACTGGGAGGTGCTCTTCAAGCTGATAGCCGGAGAGCGCTACCACGAGGCCTACGTCGCCCTGGGCCACTACGACATCATGAGCCGCCTGCCGCTCATCGAGGCGCCGACCCTCGTGATGAGCGGAGAACACGACGGCCTGCGTCGCACCGTCGAGCCGGTGGCGGCCAGGCTGAAGCGCGCCCGCACCCACATAGGGCCGGGCGGCTCCTACCTCAAGACCTACGAGGACCCGGAGGCGTTGGCCGCGGTGATACTGGACTTCCTGGCCGACCCCGGCGTGTAGCCGCCGCCCCTACAGCGGCGCGTATGGCCCGCGTATGACGCGCTTCCCCCTGCCCCGCTCCGCGACGATCTCGCCGTTCTCGAACACCACGTCGCCGCGCGAGATAGTGTAGGCGGGCCAGCCCTGTATCTCGTAGCCCTCGAACACGTCGTAGCCCGCCCTCGAGCGCATCTCCTCGCCGCGGACCACGCGCTTCAGGTCCGGGTCCCACACCACCAGGTCCGCGTCCGAGCCGACGGCCACCGTCCCCTTCTGCGGGAACATGCCGAACAGCCGCGCCGCGTTCGTGGAGGTCAGCTCCACCCAGCGGCCCAGCGAGATCCTGCCCCCGACCACGCCCTCGGAGTAGAGCATCGGCATGAGCGTCTCCAGGTTGGCCATGCCCGGCCGGAAGCTGCCGACCGACAGGTCGGGGTCCAGCTTCTCGGACAGCGTCCACGGCGCGTGGTCGGAGCACAGCGTGTCCACGTCGTGGTTGACTATGCCGTCCCATATTCCCTCTATGTCCGACCGCTCGCGCAGGGGCGGCCAGCCCACGTACTTCGCGCCGTCCGGCTCCTCGTACAGGTCCCTCGTCAGGTACAGATAGATAGGGCGCGTCTCCACGTAGACGCGCTGGCCGGCGGCGCGCGCCTGCCGCGCCTCGTCGAGGGCGTCGGCGCACGACACGTGGACGAGGTACAGCGGCGACCCCGCCGCTCTCGCCAGCGATATGCCGCGCGCCGTCGCTATCGCCTCGGCGTAGGGCGGACGGCTGTCGGCGTAGTAGCGGATATCGCTCTTGCCTTCCGAGTGAAACCGCTCCTCGTAGTGGTGGTTTATGTTCGCGTCCTCGCAGTGAAGCATGGGAAGGATGCCGTTGCGGCCCGCCGCCTCGAACGCCCTCACGTAGTCGTTCTGGCGTCCGTCGAAGGCGTGCATCACCATGAACGTCTTGGTGGTCGAATAGCCCGCGTCCAGCAGCTTCGGAATCTCGGCGATGATCTCCGGAGAGGGGTCGTCGATGATCGGGTGCAGCGTGAAGTCGATGAGCGAGTTCCGCAGCGCGTCGTCCTCGGCGTACTCCAGCGTCGACAGCAGCCCCCTCCCCGCGCCCGGCTGCCGCGCCGTCATGCTCCCGACGGTGGTGATGCCTCCCGCGGCGGCTCCGGCGGTGCCCCAGTAGAAGTCGTCCGACATTCGCGGCGGAGCGCCCTCTGGCTGCGCCTCGGCGAGCTGCAGGTGTACGTGCATGTCCACGCCGCCCGGCACGATCAGCTTCCCGCTGGCGTCTATCTCCCTCGCGGCGGACATCTCCCCGCCGATCTGGGCCACCTTCTCGCCCCGGACGCCCACGTCGGCGACATAGGTCTCGCCCACGGTAACGATGGTCCCGCCTCTGATCACCAGGTCCATGGCTCCCTCCCCGCCCGGCCGGGCGCGCGACCGCGTTGGCCTAAGCGTTAGCCCTGTACCAGTCCACTATCTCCCGCCCCGTCGCCTTCCACACGCCCCCGTGTCTGTCGACGTGCGCGAGCGCCCTGTCCAGGTACCGGATGCGCCACGGCTGCCCGATGACCCAGGGGTGAAGGTTCAGCACCATCATCAGCCCGGTGTTCGTCCCGTCCCTGTACAGCCCGTCGAACTCGTCCTTGATGATCTGCTCGTACTCGCCGATCAGCCTGCGCCCGTTCAGCTGGATGAACATGTCGTCGAGGTCGAGGTTGACGCCCAGCGAGAACAGCTCCCCGTCGTCCACGTTCATCCGGTACGGCTGCTCGTCGTTGGACCAGTCGCACACGTAGCTGATGCCCTCCGCCGCCAGCAGCCCCGGCGTGTTCATCGACTCCTGGAACTCCGGCCCGGACCAGCCGACCGGACGCACGCCCGTGGCGCTCTCCAGCCCCTCGATGGACTCCCGGATGTACGCCCGCTCCTCCTCCTCCGACATGCCCGCGTGGATTATCTGCCGGACGGTGATGCCGTGCGCCACGAACTCCGCGTCCCGCCTCTGGCACTCGCTCACCAGGAACGGGTAGTTCTCGGCGACCGTCTTGTCCATCGCCACGGTGGGCCGGATGCCGTACTTGTCCAGCACGCTGAGCACCCGGAAGATGCCGACCCTGTTGCCGTACTCGTGCTGCGAGTACCCGGCGATGTTGGGGAAAGGCCCCAGCCCCGAACCCAGGCCGCCGCTCCCCATCGCGCCCGCCACGACGCTCACGGGCATCGGCGTGTCGTCCGGAAGGTCCCAGTCGAAGTGCTCCAGGTTGACTATCACGCACAGCGCCACCCGCGCGTTGTCCGGCCACCGCAGCACCGGACGGCTTACGATCGGCGACCAGTCGTAGTGCCCGTGGTCCTGCCCATAGTTGCGTTCTCCAGGCATGAAGATTCTCCTACTACCCCGCCACCTGCTCCACCACCTTGTCGTAGTAGTGCTCCAGGTAGTACTCCGCGATGTCGTCCGCCGTCGTCTGCCACACCCCGTCGTGCGACATGATGTACCCGAGCGCCTCGTCCAGGTACTTCGCGCGGTGGGGTTTGCCTATCCAGTACGGATGCAGCGAGATGCACATCACCCTGCCGCTCTCGGCCCCCTCCTCGTACAGAACGTCGAACTGGTCCTTGATCATCTGGCTGAAGTACGCGGCGTCCCTGCCCAGCATCGGAACGATGGCGTCGTTGATCTGGTAGGTGTACGGCACGTAGATGAACCTGGCCCCGTTCTTCACCTTCAGCGGGAAAGGCTGGTCGTCCATGAGCCAGTCGGTGTGGTACAGCAGCCCCATCTCGGCCATCAGGTCGGTGGTGTTCACCGTGTTGCCGCCGCCGGCGCCGAGCCTTCCCTTTAGCTGCTTGCCCGTGTGCCGCTTCACGGTGTCGATCATGTCCCGCCAGTACTCGCGCTCCTCCTCCTCGGAGTAGTTGGTTATCGGGCGCGTGTTGTAGAAGCCGTGCGCCATGTAGTCCCAGTTGCGCTCCACCATCGCGTCGCGCACTTCCGGGCAGTGGTCGAGCACCGCGCCGTTCAGGCAGACGCAGCACCGGATGTTGTGCTTGTCGAGCACCTCCAGCATTCGCCAGAATCCCACCCTGTTCCCGTAGTCCCGGTACGAGTAGCTGGGGATGTCCGGCGTGGTGGGCCTGCTGAGCGGCGTGTACTCGTACCACTCGATGTTGGGCGCGACCCAGAAGGCCACGCGCGCGCCGTTGGGCCACTTGATGGCCGGGCGGTCGACTATCGGGGAGTAGTCAAAGCGGTCTGGCGGCAGCATTTCTCATCTCCTTGCGAGGCTCGGCCCGACGCCCTATCCGCCGACCAGCACCTCGTACTCGGACGGCCTTCTGTCGGCCGTCTTCATCGGCGTTATCACCTCGTCGAGGTCGATGGTCGCCGTGATCAGCTCGTCCCCGCCCGATTCGGCGCGCGCGAGTATGCCGCCGTCGGGCGCCACGATCAGGCTCCCGCCGATGAACCGCACGTCGTTCTCCACCCCCGCCTTGCCCACGCCGATGGCGAAGCAGCCGTTGTAGTACGCGGCGGAGCGGATGCACATGTCCGATGCGTCCACGCCCTTCTTCACGTCGCCGTCGAACGCGGGCGTGTTGTACGGCGTGCAGATGATCTCGGCGCCGTTCACCCCCAGCGCCCGGAAGCTCTCCGGGAACCGCCGGTCGTAGCATATCTGCACGCCCACCCTCGCGCCGGCCGCCTCCACCACCGGAAAGCCCATGTCCCCCGGCGTGAAGTAGCGCTTCTCGAGGATATTGTTGCCCTCTTCCTTCGGCTCGAACGTGCCCGGTATATGGACCTTGCGGTACGTGCCCGCGACGCAGCCGCTCTCGTCCACGATCGCGGAGCTGTTGAAGTACTGGTCTCCCGTCTTCTCGGCGTAGGGCAGCACGAACGCCATGCCCGCATCTCTGCCCGCCTCGAACAGCGGGCGCGTCACCGGGGACGGCAGCTCAGTCTCGAAGTACTCCTCCACCGACTCCCTGACTATCGTGCAGAAGTACTCTGTCAGCGCCAACTCCGGAAAGCACAGGAACCCCACGTTGGCGTCCCTGGCCTCGGACATGAGCCCGAGCATCCGCTCGACGGTCTCCCCCTTGGACTCCGAGGCCGGTCCAAGCTGGGCCGCGCCTATAGTAAGTTCTCTGGTCACAGTACACCTCTCGCGCCTCTGCCATTCCGAGCGTAGCCGAGGAATCTAGTGCCCCTTCCCCCTCGCAGGGGGAAGAGCCTGCCCTGAGCCTGCCGAACGGGTTAGGATGGGGGTGCCCTAAGCCGGCACCCGCTCCCCGTCCTCGATCGACGCGATGTACTCGTACACCTCGCCTATCGAAACGATGTCCCCGTACTTGGACCCCATGTTGAACAGGGCCGCGGCGTGGGACAGGTCGAAGCGGTCGAACACCGCGTCCTCCACGATGGACACCTTGAGCTGGTAGCCGCCCGCGTCGACCACCGTGGCGTGGACGCACCCGCTGGTGCTGTTGCCCGTGACGATGATGTTGTCCACGCCCTTGTTCATCAGCATGTTGATGAGACCCGTCTGGTTGAACACGCTCGCCTGCTGCTTGTCCACCAGCAGGTCGCCCGGCTCCATCGCGATCTCGTCCTGGATCTCGGACAGCTCGTTGAGCTCGCTGTAAGGGCTCGCGGCGTCCGACAGGCCGAGGCCCGTGCTGACCCTGAAGTAGTGCCTGCTGTACACGACCGGTATTCCCGCCGCCCTCGCCATCGGCAGCAGGTCCTGCATGTGCCGAATCGCCGCCCAGGCGTTGGAGCCCATCGCCCCCGGCATCTCCTTGACCACCTCGTACACCGGCTCGTCCGGCCCGATGGCGCCCTTGTTCATGTCGATAACCAGGATCGCGGGCCGCTCGCCGAACTCAGCGTGTGGCTTGGGTCGCATGGCCTTGCGGTTCGCCAGCATCTTTTTGTCATTCTCGGAAAGGAAATCGTCCCAAACCGGCATATCGCCACCTCCTGCATTGGAAAATCCAACAACCTTAACGGTCGCTCGCACGCCGCAAGTATAACACACCCACCACAGCCCGGCTTTAGCCCCACCCCAAGCGCCCCTTCCCTGTTATCCCTTCCCCCTCGTCCCTTCCCCCTCTCCCGTCATTCTCGCCCCTCCACACGTCATTCCCGTGAAAACGGGAATCCAGGGGGGCGGGGCACTCCCCACCAGAAGTCATCCGGTAACCTGACACGGGAAATTGGCCCTGACTCTTCTTGACTCTATAGCACGCAAGTGCTATTTTCTACGTAGCAGCCACCGTCGCGTTCCTCGACATTCGGCACCATGCCCGCGACAGATATTGACTCCGGTGGTACTGCACATGACCAGAAAGTCGGGCCGCCCAGCTACTGGATGAAACAGAACGGATATTTCGCAAAGTCACGCCCGAAGGCGCAATCGCCGCCCTAACGGTGAGGCGACGATCTGACCAAGCCGCGACACGGCAACTACGATTGCCATTGCCCTGCGAGTTGCCGGGATCCAGACAAGGGAGGGAGCATCTTGAGAAACGGTGGTGGCGACGCTGCCGTAGCCGACCAGTCGGTAGCCCAGGACTTCGTCCGCCTACCGAGGCGCCAGATCGTGCTGGCGATGACCGGCCTTCTGCTGGCGTTGTTCCTCGCGTCGCTGGACCAGACCGTCGTCACCACGGCCATGCCCAGGATCATTGCGGACCTGGGTGGCTTCGATAGGTTCACGTCGGTTACGATGGCGTACCTAGTAGCGTCCACGACCGCCGTGCCGATGGTTGGTCGGCTGACGGACATCTACGGCCGTAAATGATGGATAGTCACTTGTCGAGAAAGTTTAGTATGCTAGTCCAACATGAGGAGACTGGGGTAAAGCCATGGATGCACCGAAGGGTTTCACCGTACACTAGGTGGCGAACTACCCTACCTAACGACCCAACGAATGCTGGCCAGCAGACAGTGCGCTGATACAATTGGTCCGAGCGCCTGGGAGAGTTGCGAAGCGGAAGCAATGGTTCATGCCTCACGATTTCTCCGTACGCTTTGCCAACAGCCATGATCTCAAGATGAGCCAAGTAGGCCAGCTATATTAAGAACGGCGAGATGACGATTCATCGGTGAGTCGATGATTTCCAAGCAACAGTCTGAGTTCGTATTCGAACTGACAACCCACAACGAAAGCTCTGCAGGCAGTGAGGTTGCGGGCAAGGATGCTGTTACGCAGAAGGTTAAGCGTCTGCGTGTCGGACAACGTCCGCGGGTTCTAGACATGTTTGCGGGATGCGGCGGTCTTTCCCTCGGTTTTCAGGCTGCCGGCTTCAACATTGCGGCGGCTATTGAGAACGATGCGGACGCAGCAATGTCACACGGCGTCAACTTTCATAAAGGCTCCGAAGGACATATCCTTGCACGTGACGTCTCTACTTCGCCTCACGTGCTTACCAGGGAACTCGGTCTTGGTCGAACCTTGCATGCGTTCGATGTCATTGTAGGGGGGCCGCCTTGCCAGGCGTTCGCCCGTGTCGGCCGCCCAAAGCTGCGGGAGATCGATGCTCACCCGCAAGCTTTTCTGCATGATGAACGTGCGCGACTGTTTCTGGAGTGGTTGCGTTACGTCGAGACTTGCCAGCCACTCGCCGTTCTGATGGAGAACGTACCAGACGTCCTTAATCACGGGGGCCAGAACATTGCGGAGGAAACGTGCGAAGTTCTGGAATCCAAGGGATATGTCTGCGCATACACGCTGTTGAATGCGTCATTTTACGGAGTTCCGCAGATGCGGGAGCGAATGTTCTTGGTCGGATACCGGCGTGAGATTGCCAACAATGTAGCCTTTCCCGAACCCACACACTGGGTAGAGTTGCCCCCGGGCTACGAAGGATCAAGGGCGGTCGCTCTCAAGCTACTTCGCCGAAATGATCTGTTCGGTGGAGCCTGCAACTATGCTGACCCACCTCAGCCACGGCAAGAATTGCCACCAGCAGTTACGGCGGAGGAGGCGATTGGAGACTTGCCTCCCATTTACGCACGCACTCAACTCAAGGAGGGCACGCTGCGACGTGGTGCACGTAGATTTGATTCCCCTCTAAATTACGAACCGCAGCGGCCAGTATCCCCGTATGCGGGCTCTATGAAGAGTTGGAATGGCTTTGAGGCAACCGGGGCACTGTACGATCATGTTATACGTTATTTGCCGCGGGATTTTGAGTTGTTTGCCCGCATGAATCACGGAGACCAATATCCAGAGGCTTTCCAACACGCCCACGACATGTTTGCCGAGCGTCTGGCCATGAAGCGTAAAGAGGGAAACCCCATTACTCCGGGATCAGACGCCTACGAGCAACTGAAGAGGGAGACGATTCCGCCGTATGATGTAAGGAAGTTTCCCAACAAGTGGCGCAAGATGTGCCCTGACAAGCCTGTCCGCACCCTGATGGCTCATCTCGGTAAGGACGGCTATAGCCATATCCACTATGACAGTTCACAGGCTCGCACAATTTCTGTCCGTGAGGCCGCGAGGTTGCAATCATTCCCTGACGGGTTTCGGTTCTGCGGAACGATGAATCCCGCCTTCAGGCAGATCGGCAACGCAGTTCCTCCACTTCTTGCGAAGTCTCTGGCAGAAGAGATCATGAAGGTATTGCGGGCGGCGCGATGATCTCCAAACTGGCGCTTAAGCGCCTCACGGCTTCGGACCTCACTTTCTTTGAGTGGCACTTTAGGCACCTGAACGCTGGCAACCAGAAGGCCATCAATCTGAACGCGGACGTGTTCACGGGACAACTTTATCCTACGCTTGACGTCGTTGCTAGACAGCGTCAAAGCAAGTTGGGCGTCGATCTGTGGATTGCAGGTCCCGCAGCGGCGGGGCCGTTCAATCTCCAACGGAAGATCATCAAAGGCACTCGCTACAAGAACTGGCGTCTCGATGGTGAGTTCATCTACAACCCTGAAACCACACCGGAACGATTCAACGTACTTCGACCTGGCGATATGGCGCTAATTGGGTTTGAGGGGGAACTAGACCCAAATACGGTGACTTTAATCTTGGTCGGGCGAGACGCGCCGCAGGATCAGACCCTCTTCAGTGGATTGGATGACGTTCTCTCCACACGCAGCATGATCGCGCTCGAAACCAACACTCTTGGCGAGCTGTGTGATCGACTAAATGTCCCACAATCACATCCTGTCTGGTTACTTATCGACGATAACGATCTTGCTGAAGCGGCGATGGGCCAAGCCCCGGCGGTAGGTCGACTGCTGACACGACCGCGGTCTGTGAGTGTGTCGCAAGATGATTTGCGCGCGGCGAGACGCGCAGCAGAGGAGACAGGCCGCCTAGGGGAGGAGTTGATCGACTATCATCTCAGCGAGCGTTTGGAAGCAGGTGAGATAGCTGATTACGTTTGGGTTTCTGACGTCAATGCTATTTCTCCTTACGACTTCCACATTCGTGAAACCGGTTCTTGGGAGAAGCTAGAGGTCAAGACGACAACTGGCGATTTCAGTAGGGAGTTTTATGTCTCGCTCAACGAGCTTCGCGAGATGGCTCATGGGGAGGAGGAGTACTTTATAGGACGGGTGTACGAAGCATCCCTGGAACGTGCGAAGATGCGGTATTCGCATGCGCTCCGGACATACGGCCAATCGATACTCGGTGCTTTCTCAAGTCTTCCGTCAGGGGTGACACCAAACGGAGTGACGATCCGTCCAGACGAAACAATCTTCGGGGAAGAGATCGATATCATCGCGCCAGTCGATCAGGAGGAGTAGTCTGTTGACTGATGTCCTCACAGTCGAACAGCGCCGGCTCAACATGTCACGTGTGAGAGGTCGTGACACTAAGCCCGAGATGGCAATCAGGCGAGGGCTCCATGCGCGAGGTCTGCGATTTCGCCTCCATCGCAGAGATTTGCCGGGGCGGCCCGACCTTGTGTTTCCGAAGTATCGCGTCGCACTTTTCGTACACGGGTGCTTTTGGCACGCGCATGATTGCCCTATGTTCAGATGGCCGCAGACCCGTACGGAATTCTGGCGGAAGAAGATCAGTAGCAATGTACAACGTGACAGAAACGCCGTGTCGCACCTCAAGGACCAAGGTTGGCGAGTATTGACGATTTGGGAATGCGCACTTAAGGGGAAGGGACGAGTTTCGGTGGACGATGTGTTACAACGTTGTGAGGAATTCATTCACGACAGTGTCAATGAGCCTGAAGAGATCGGTGGCACGAAAACGCGAGAAATATGAGCAGTCGTGACACTAGGTCATGCGCTTTGCAATAGCCATTACTCTTGGCGAAACATCCACATTCCCCGGACCGAGAACCACCCAAAACCCCTGCCCCATTTCACCCCAACCGCGTAGCCCAAACGCCACTCCCGCCCTCTCTCTACCCCCAGTTCCGCCACCTCTTCGCCCCAGAATATCCCACTCCAAGCCCTCTCTCCCCTCAACCCCATCCGTCATCCCCGTGGAAACGGGAATCCAGGGGTGCTGGGCCCTCCGCAGCGAAGTCACCTGGTAATCTGAAGCAGTTGCGTCGCCACCGAGCGATTGACGAATCGTAAACCACGACGCTAAAGTGGACTTCAGTTCTTCCCCGCCCGCTGGATCGTGGCCTCGGCCTCAATCCCTGGGCGGGTGTTCTTTTGTGCGAGTCATCGTCCTTATCGACGGCCAGAACCTCTACCACATGGCGCGAAGAGCCTGGGCCTCCGGCCCTGACTCTCCGTAGGCTTGGCCGAGCTACGACGTAGAGAGGCTGGCGAGCGTTACCACCGGACAATCCAGTGCCGCGCCGACTGTCGTCACTTCCGGTCAACGTCACGGGCGCGAAGGATACTGGACGGTGGCACACGGGTTCCCGCCAAAGCCTTGCGGTCCCTGACTCCTTGCAGCCATGCGCCTATGGAGGGCCGCGACGCGATGCGCTCCAACTCTCCACGCAAGAACTCCTGCATGGATTGGCCTTGAAGTGCTGCCCGCGCAGCGAGCTTGTCGCGGACTTCCTCGGGGACGTCTCTTATCGTAATCTGTACCGGCATGACCGCATCATCCCATCAGGGACTGCGCATTGCAATAGCTATCACTCTTGTGGCGAAACATCCACCCCCAATCGCCCCCGCACCCCCGAAAAAACCGTCACTTTCCCGCGCCACCCGTTCCCATCCTTGTCTCACCCATTCTCACCCGCGTCCCACCAGTCCCCATTCGTGCGCAATTTCTCCCCACCATTTCGCCCTGATCCGCCGACTTCGCCCACGCCCTTGATTTAGGCGTACATCCGTGCTATTCTATCATACGCGAGGGACCGACCCCGCGGCCCGGGAACCCTGCCCCACACGGGATAGCCGCCCAGGCATCCGTAGCGGTGTCCCTTGTGGGCGTCCGACGGCGACGAAGACTCGGCCGGTCGGCCCGTCCGTCCCCTGTCCTCTCTGCCACGCGGCGCGACACTTTTGCCCTGAAATGCCCACTCCGGCAAGACAGAATTGAGCACAATCGCCGGCGTCCTCAGCTACAAATCGGACACAATGCAGCAGAATTGAGCAGATTTTTCGGAGACCCACTCCAAGAGGCGCAATCGCCGCCCTAATGGAGAGGCGACGACTTGACCATGCCGTCGCACCGCAACTAAGATTGCCATCCCCTCGCGGACTGGCAGAACCGAAACAGGAGAGAGGATCGACTTGAGCAACGGCGACAGCGACGCGGCGACCGCGGCCGCAGCCGACCAGTCGGTAGCCCAGGACTACGTCCGGCTTCCCAGGCGTCAGGTCGTGCTGGCCATGACCGGTCTTCTGACGGCGCTGTTCCTCGCCTCGCTGGACCAGACCGTCGTCGCCACCGCCATGCCCAGAATCATCGCCGACCTCGGCGGCTTCGACCGCTTCACCTGGGTCACGACCTCGTACCTGGTCGCGTCCACGACCGCCGTGCCCATAGTCGGCCGGCTCACCGACATCTACGGCCGCAAGGTCTTCTTCGTGGCCGGCATCGTCATCTTCCTGGTCGGCTCCGTCCTCGCGGGCCTGAGCCAGACCATGAACCAGCTCATCGCCTTCCGCGCCGTCCAGGGCATCGGCGGCGGCATGATCATGGTCAACAGCTTCACCGCCATAGCGGACCTGTTCCCGCCCGAATCGCGCGGCAAGTACCAGGGCTTCCTCGGCGTCGTGTTCGGGATGTCGTCGGTCATAGGCCCCACGCTCGGCGGCTTCATCACCGACAACCTCTCCTGGGGATGGGTGTTCCTGGTCAACGTCCCCATCGGCGTGCCGGTGCTGCTGCTGATCGCGTTCCTGTTCCCGGTCATCAAGCCGGAAGTGGAGAACAGGAAGCACGACTACGCGGGCATGGTCACGCTCGTGCTCGCGGTGGTGCCCATTCTGCTCGCCCTCTCCTGGGGAGGCGTCCAGTACGGCTGGGCCACGCCGCAGGTGATCGGCCTGCTGGTGTTCGGGGTGGCCATGACCGCGGCGTTCGTCACCATAGAGTACCGGAGCGACTCGCCGATTATGCCGCTGGAGATCTACCGCAACCGGATGGTGGCCGTGTCGCTGGTGGTCACCTTCCTGACCGGATTCGGCATGTTCGGCGGCATCATCTTCATACCGCTGTTCTTCCAGGGCGTGCTCGGCGCGTCCGCGACCAGCAGCGGCAGCTTCCTCACCCCGATGATGCTGGGCATCGTGGTCGGCGCGACGCTGTCCGGCCAACTGCTCTCCCGGACGGGATTGCGCTACCGCGTCTTCGGGCTGGCGGGCATAGCGCTGATGACGCTCGGCCTGTTCCTGGTATCCACGATGGACGAGACCACGTCGTTCGCCCGCGCCGTCGGATACATCGTGATCATGGGTGCGGGACTGGGCTCCACCTTCCCGACGTTCACGCTCGCCGTGCAGAACTCCATCCCCTTCAACCTGATGGGCGCCGCGACGTCCGCGTTGCAATTCTTCAGGTCGATCGGCGGAATGTTGGGACTGGCGCTGCTCGGCGCGGTGATGGCCAACCGGTTCGCCGCCAAGTTCGAGGAGTCGCTGCCCGACTCCGTGAGAGGCGTCCTGCCCGCCGACAGGATCGAGGCGATCAAGGAGAACCCGCAGGCGCTCGTGGACCCGTCCGCGCTGGCCGAGCTGCAGTCCAGATTCGCGGCCGCCGACAGCCCGCAGATCGCCGACCAGTTCCTGGCCGCGCTCAGGGCCTCCCTCTCCGGCGCCATCGCCGACGTCTTCACCGTAAGCGTCGCGCTCGTAGCCGCCGCCCTCGTCGCCACCGCCTTCCTCAAACTCCCCCACCCCGACCACCCCCGCGACCGTACCCCCCGAGGATGAGTGATGGCGACGCCTCGGCATGACTACATATTTGTCGATGAATCAGGCGACCCCGGCTTCAGTCTGGAGCCCGGTACAGGCCGGTTGCAGAGCAGCAGTTTCTATGCCGCCGCCGCGCTGCATCTGTGCGACGACGCCTTTCGAGATATGAACAGGCACATCGCGGCCTTCAGGTACTACACGGGCCTTAGCCGTGAGCTGAAGATACCTTCAGACAAGAGTGAATTCTCCAGACTCCTTGGCCCGATCAGGGCCATGGCTGAAGGAGGAAAGAACATTTGGGCGACGGCAGTTTACGTAGACAAGCTTGAGTACACGGGTAGCTACTTGAAGCCTGGGGGAAAGAGACCCGCGAATCCGGTGAGATTCCGCAACTATATGCTTCGCCGCTTATTGGAATTTCACTTTCGATGGCACCCGCTACGGTCCAGGCAGTATGACCTGGTCCTCGACCGCATAGAACTGACAAGACAAGAGACTGAGAATCTGCGTAGATACATCAGCGGGAACCGTAACATCCCGACGCCCACCCACATAACCCATGCAGCTTCCATCTACGTGGAAGGGCTTCAGGTCGTACACCACATAGCCAATGCCTACAAGGATGTTGTCGCGGGAGGATTCGAGCCTACAGAACTGGCTTTCGTGAAGTCCATAGACTTGACCATCAACCAGTACGTGCCTGTGAAACGAATTGTGGGCTAGGACGGGCCTCCATGTTTCGGGAGACCCGCCTAGCCCACATGTTAGCAAGATCGTTAAGTGAAGTATTGCAGTTCGATGTAGGCATGTCAATACGTGCGAAATCTCGCATCCACACGCTCGGCTCACAGCCAACGAGCGCCGCGTCCGCCGCCGCCTTTCGGATCATGTTCGGGTTGCTCGGTCTCGTCGCGGTCGCCCGGTTCGCGGCCAAGGGATGGATATCCGACCTCTACATAGAGCCCGCGCATCACTTCACCTATTCCGGCTTCTGGTGGGTCCAGCCGTGGCCCGCCTGGGGTATGTACGCTCACTTCGCCCTGCTGGGCCTCGCAAGCCTGGGCGTGGCGCTGGGCTACCGCTACCGCGTGTCGATAGTCGCGTTCTTCCTTCTCTTCACCTACGCGGAGCTCATCGACAAGACCACCTACCTGAACCACTACTACTGGGTCAGCCTGGCGAGCCTGCTCATGATATTCCTCCCCCTGCACCGCACCGCGTCGCTGGACGCCCGGCGCGATCCCTCGCTGCGAAGCGAGACGATACCCAGGTGGGTGATCTGGGCGCTGATGGCCCAGGTGGGCGTGGTGTACGTGTTCGGGGGAATCGCCAAGCTCAACCCCGACTGGCTGTTCCACGCCCAGCCGCTGCGCATCTGGCTGCACAACAGCGGCGACCTGACCATCGTCGGACCGCTGCTCAAACAACCCTGGATGGCCTACGCTATGAGCTGGGCGGGCGCGGCGTTCGACCTGACCATCGTGGGCTGGCTGCTGTGGCGTCGCAGCAGGCCGTTCGCCTACACCGGGCTGGTCGTGTTCCACGTGATGACTTGGCTGCTATTCCCGATAGGCATGTTCCCCTGGATCATGATCGCCGGAAGCCTGGTGTTCTTCCGCCCCGACTGGCCGCATCGCACGGCGGCGTTCCTCCGGCGCCGTCCCTTTGCGCCGGCCTCCGTGGCGGGCGACGCGCCCGCTTCTGGCCTGACGTGGCTCTCCCGCGCTGGTATCGTCGCGCTGGCGCTCTTCGCCCTGGTGCAGATAGCGATGCCACTGCGCCACTGGGCCTACCCCGGCAACGTGCGCTGGAACGAGGAGGGCTATCGCTTCGCCTGGCGTGTGATGCTGACCGAGAAGACCGGGCACGTGCGGTTCCGGGTGACGGACGTCGAATCGGGCGAGGAGTGGCTGGAGAGCCCCGAACGGTTCCTGACCGCGCTGCAGACGGAGCGGATGGCCTACCAGCCCGACATGATCCTGGCGACGGCGCACATCATCGCC
Organism: Dehalococcoidia bacterium; assembly: GCA_965203135.1. Taxonomy (GTDB): domain Bacteria; phylum Chloroflexota; class Dehalococcoidia; order Lucifugimonadales; family CATOSD01; genus CATOSD01. The sequence continues at coordinate 1,375,090 of CBDBBO010000001.1, forward strand.
GAGGACGCGGAAGAAAAGGGCCGGAGCGTGGAGGTGCGGGCTGACGCTTTCGTCGCGTTCAACGGCCGGGAGGCGGCGAGGTTCGTCGACCCCGATGTGGACCTCGCCAGCGTGGAGCCGGGAATAGGCCCGAAGCGCTGGATTCTGCCGGCGCCCAAGGGCCGTGAACTAACGGCTGCTGTCCCCGTCGGTGTCGCTGAAGCCGACCGAGACGCCCAGCAGACTGACGACCTCCGTGTTCAGCGTGCGCTGCAGCTCCGCGAGCCTGTCGTGCACGGCCCGCACTCTCTCGGGCTGCTCCACCACGGCCGTTCGCAGTGGCAGCGTCACGGCGTCGATGGCATCCAGGGCGGCGGCGAATTGCTCCCGCATTCGCTCATCGGCATCGCCGGACAGGCCCCGCACGATGTCGGATATGCCGAGTCCGTCGGGGTCGCCCGCGCCCAAATACATGCCCCTCATGCCGAGCACCTGGTTGCGCAGGTCGCTGAGAGCGTTCCGGCCCCCGCCGCCAGGAATCGCCGACAGGTCTGGGCCGCCCTCCCTGAGTCCGAGCGCGGGCGCGAGCCTCATGTCGACCAGGGTGCGGACCAGGAACACCTGTGTCCTCACCACCTCCGCGGTCGCCTCGCTTGTCACCAGGGATACGTTGGAGCGGCCGGTGAAGTACTCGCTGTAGGCGGGAAAGCCCTCCCCGCCCTGCGCCCAGGCCTTCGAGACGGCGTTGGCCTCGGACTCGATCACCCGCCCCAGCGCGACCAGGTACTCGCAGCGCCCGGAGGACGGGCCGGACAGCAGGTCCAGCGCGTCCGTCTGGAACAACAGATACTCGACCGCTCCGAATCCGCGCTGCGTCGAAGCCAGGCCGTCCCTGACGGCGTCCTCGCTTGTGGCCGGACTGTTTGCCAGCATCGCCTCGATGCGATCCGGCTCGATCTCGGGCCAGTCCATGAGACCAACGGAACGCCGGTCCATCACCGGGCCGAACCAGGTCGCCTCGGTGCGCTTCCACGTCGCTCGCGAGTCTCGCCACTCCTGTTGGGCGTTCCCCAGCGCGTCCTCGGAAGGCTGAGCGCACAGGGCTTCAATGGTGCTTCGGAGCTCAGTCGAGGCAGCGGCGGCGGCCTCGTAGCCGGGCACGATTACCGACTCGGTGAGACTGATCACCACCTCTTGCTCGTCCGCGGCGTCCGAACCGCAGCCGACGAACACGACGGCGAGCGTGGCGATGAAGCAGGCGAGAACGAAGTGACGCATCAGAGTGCCCTCAGGAAGCTCAGCAGGGCCTCGCGCTCCTCCGCAGATAGGCCGATGAAGAAGTCACGCGACCGCTGCGCCTCGCCGCCGTGCCATAGCACCGCCTCTTCGATGCTCCGGGCGCGACCATCGTGCAGGAACATCGTGTGTCCGTTGACCGTCTCCACCAACCCAATTCCCCACAGCGGCGGCGTGCGCCACTCTCTGCCGGACGCCTCTCCCTCTGGGCGTTTGTCTGCAAGGCCCTCGCCCATATCGTGCAGGAGGAGGTCGGTGTAGGGGAAGATGATCTGTCCACTCAGTGCCTCGATGCGGTAGTCCTCCGACGTAACGTGGCGCGGCGTGTGGCAGGCCGCGCAGCCCGCTTGCACGAACAGGCGTGCGCCGTCGCGGACCGTGGGGTCGTCTACGCTCCGCATGGCCGGCACGGCGAGCGTCTGCACGTAGAAGGTGACCTTTCCGAGCCGCTCGTCCGGGACCTCCGGAGAGCCGCCGTTCGGCACCTGCCCGCAGGCCGTCTGAACGGCCGGACAGTTCTCGTCGGGTAGCAGACTTGAGGTTATCCCGATGTCGTTGAGAAACGCGGTGGCCGACTGCTGCTCGACAGTGGGTTGGCCAGCCTTCCAACCGAAGCGGCCCAGCGCGTGCGTGCCCTGCCTGGTGTCCCACACGATGTGGGCGCGGCCCGAAACGCCATCGCCATCCTCGTCGTCGGGGTCGGCCAGCGCAGTTATGCGCTCTTCCGGGATTGCTTCCAGAAGCCCCATCCCGAAGACTGCGGGCGCGATGCGCGGAGACGTCATCACGTCCTTGTCGAGCGGGCCGAACGCCGTATCGAGGATGGTGTAGCTGGGCTTGCGAAGAGAGTAGGGCGTGCCGTCGGCGTATTCGCCGGCGACCTCCTCGTAGCGAATCACGATGCGGCCCTCGGCCGGTACTCCGTTGATGGCGCGGTCCTGGAGCTGGCCGCCGTAGGACGGCTCATCCACCGGTCCGGCGGGGTCTGGGACGCTCAGCTTGAGCAGCAGGCCGCGCGCGGGGTCGTCGTCGTTCTCGGGCGGCCTGGCCCTTCCGTCGTGGCCGTGGCAGGAGGAGCAGGACTGCGCATTGAACGTCGGGCCCAGCCCGTCGCGCGCCTCGGTGGAGGCGGGCGCGGTGACCCAGTTCTGCGTGAAGAAGCTGTCGCCCACCTCGAAGGTCCGCCTCTCTAGGTTGCCAAGGTTGCGGGCTGAGAGCTCGAAGGCGTTGCTGCCCTCGCTGAACGCGGTCGTCTCGCCGCCCAGCCTTTCGTCGTAGACGAGCGTGAGATCCACGTCGTCGCCCCGCCCGCAGCCGCAGGCCGCGAGCAGGACGACGCACATCACCAGCGCGGCGCGCATCAGCTCACGCTTATGGTGATTCCGATCTTATCGGCGGCGTCAACTATGGTGTCGGTCTGATCCTCGAGCGCCACGATGGTCCTGAGAACGGCCTGCCTGCCCGGCGTCTGGTCGGAGACGCCCTCGAGAAGATGCTGATCGAACGGGTCCGGTATCGCGGTGGCCAAGTTCACGCTCATGGCTATCTGAGATTCGAGCTGGTCGGCCAATTCCTCGTCCTCCGCGGCGATCAGGTTCTTGACGCCCGGCCCGGACACCGCGCCGTAGTCGCCAAGATAGACCATTTGGATGCCGCGCGCATTGCCAACGATGTCGGCGATGGTGTTGTCGGAGAAGCAGGAGTGCTCGTCCTCCTGTGACCGCGCCTCGTAGGCGACGGTCATCCGCTCGCCCGCAAGCTCGCCGCGGCTGAGCTCGCCGATGCCGGTGATGATGTTCTGGATCGCGTCGTCCGTGTCCATGCTCACGAACTGGGCGCGGTAGTTGCCTCCCACCCCGGGCGCCCAGGCGTCGACCATGTCCTGCAGGTGGGACACCAGCAGGTCGGACGCGACGGCCAGGTAGGTCGCGCGACGGCCGGCGTTGGCGTTGGTGGTGTAGTCCTCGACGGGGCGCTGTCCCGGTCCGCCGCCGTAGAGGTCCTGGCCCCACAGCAGGAACTCGATGGCGTGCCAGCCGGTGGAGACGTTCTCCTCGCCACCGACCTCGTTGAGCGAGACCAGCAGTGCGCCGTCGATGACCGGGAACTCGGCCGGGTTGTTGATGATGCCGGCGGAGGGGTTGCCCTCGACGTAGTCGATGTAGGCCTCGTCGAGAGGCCAGGCGTTGATCAGACCCTCCGGCCCGTCGTCGGGGTTGTCGATGGGACCGTCGTAGAAGCGGAACGCCTCGGTGGGGCCGTAGTCGTCACGGGCATACAGCCACATGCGCTTCGCAGCCTCGAGATGCGTCGGCGTGGGGTCCGCAATGAAGCGGTCTATCGCTCCGTCCAGGGCGATAGCCGAACCGAGGCTTACGGAGTAGAGGTGATGTACGCCGGCGGCGTAGTTGGCGACGACCTCTTCTTTCAGTTCGTCGTCGGGCCCGCTCTGGGCACAGCCCACAAGCAGGGCCAGTGCCGCCCCGGCCAACGCGAACAACGCTACGTTTCTCTTCACGACGTTCCTCCTTACGATTCCCAATCGACGTCTGCCTTCAAGACGCTACTGGCGCTCGGGTCCACCGGGTACTGTAGGCGAATCTAGCATGTGTTCAAAGTTCCGCTCCACGCGGCCGGTGTAGAGCATCGCGCCAATCACAATGAGCCACAGGACGAAGGCCATGCCGCTGAACCGGTGGACGAGCGTGACCGCGTCGATCCAGATGACCAGCATGAGTATGCCGATGACTGCCGACATGGGCGCTATTCTCCGGAGCATGCCGCCGGCCCTCCACTGGTAGCGGGCGGCAGCCAGCAATGCGAGGCCCGCGATGGTGAAGCCGATCTTGCCCGTCAGCCAGCGAGCGTCCGCCACGAGCCCGGTGGACGACGCGGCGGCAAAGGTGTCGATCAGTCCCGGAGAGCCGGGAACGGACGCCGCAAGCCAGACCGCGCACGCTCCAGAGACCAGAGTGAACAGGCCGGACACCGCGAACAGGACGGGCACAAGCGGCGAGCCGAGCCGTTCCTTGATGATCCATGTGTTGAGCAGGTACCAGGCGGCGGCTATCAGGGTGACTCCCGAGACGAGTCGTGCCACGCCTCCAACGCCATAGAAGGCCCTGCTTTCGGAGATCGCGGCCGGCGATTGCGTGAGGGTGGCTTGGTCGGCGTCGGCCGCAACTCGCGCCCCGACCGCAACCACGGTGATGAGAGCGGTGAGCAGCAGGAAGAGGCCGGCCGCGCGCGCTGCGGCGTCACGCGGTCGGCGCTCTTCGCCGGGCGTCCAGGTCTGTGGGCCAGACGCGCCGTGAGTCATCTATATCCTCCAACGAGATTGCCCCGCACTAACCGCAACCGCCGACGCCAGCCCGAATGCGCTCCGACTATGGTTTCAAAGAGCTAACGGGACATTAAGTATTCTAAATATTAGTGTAGTATACTTAATATGTCAAGGGGCGTGGGAGGAGAAACATCTCAGGGAGGAAACATCTGATGCGAGGGCACTGCATCGACTGCGGGGGAGATGAGGACCGAGAGGCTAATTCGGCACCGGGCGGGACTCTCGTTCCGCTTGCTTCTACCCCGACACGGGCCCCGACACCCGGATGTGCCGCGCCCAGCGCGTGGGCATGCTGACCGCACGCTCCCCGAGGCGCAGCTCGACAAGCCCCGCCCTGAGGTCAACGTCCTGTACAAGGGCCGTATTGCCCGGCAGCACGCCGTTGTCGTGGGCGAAGTGGAGAAGCTCGTTGTCGTCTTCTCCCTCCTCGGTAATCCTCCAGACCTCCACGCTCTCGCCGGCGCGGGCGTCGGTCATCTTCCGGGCGCCCAGAAGCCGCTCTTCGCCGGGAGATCCGGGGAAGGGGTTGCCGTGAGGGCAGGTCGTCGGTCCGCCGAGCTTCTCGTAAAGATAGCTCTCCAGCTTTGGCGACAGCGTCTGTTCCATGCGCTCCGCCTCGTCGTCCGCGTCTGCCCAGTCGAATCCCAGCGTGTCCACCAGCAGCCTCTCGATGAGGTAGTGGCGCCGGATGATCGACTCGGCGATGGCGCGGCCCTCGGCCGTGAGCTGGATACCGGACTCCGGGTCGATGACGGCCAGGCCCTGGCGCTCCATCCGCTGGAAGGCCTGCGTCACCGCGGAAGCGGACACGCCCAGCCGCTCGGCGAGCCTGGAACCGACCACCCTGGACCCTTCACGCAGGGTCGTGTAAATGCGTATCAGGTACTCGCCCTGTACGGAAGACATGCTCGAACTGGAGGAGCTTTGCGACATGGTGCCTCGCGACATACGGCGGACCGCTGGTTCGTAGTCGTTATTGTACGACGGAGAGGCGGATCCTGCCAACGGAGGAAAGGCCATCCGTCGAGCGTCGGCACGGACTGGAGTCGGCGGTTACTGCAATACGCCGACGTCCCTCAGAAGTCGCAGCGTGCCCTCCAGATCGCTGAGGTTGCCCAGGTCGACGTTGGGGGGATCGAGCGATGCCAGGGGCGGCAGGTCGCCCTCGGGCTCGACCCCTGCGGCCACGGGGTACTCCCTGATTTCGGACGCGAAGTAGCGTTGGGAATGCTCCGAAAGCAGGAACTCGATGAACTCCCGCGCGGTTTCCTTGTTCTCGGAAATCTTCAGGATGCCGGCGCCGGCCACCAGCACCAGCGCCCCCGGGTCGCCGTTGCCGATGTAGTGGTTGCGGGCCGTGAACCCTTCGCCGTGCTCTTTCAGAAAGCGTTCGAGATAGTAGTGGTTGACGAAGCCCACGTCCACTTCACCGTTTGCGGTAGCCGCGACCGTGGTGGAGTTGTTCGGGTATTCCTGGGCATCGTTGGATTTCATGCCTTCCAGCCATTCTCGTGCGGCGTCCTCGCCCAGTTGAGTCCTCAGCGCGGTGACGAACGCCTGGAAGGAGCCGTTCTGCGGCGCCCAGCCAACTCGCCCCTTCCATTCGGGGGCCGTGAAATCCAGTATGGAGGCGGGCAGGTCCACCTCCGGGTCGACGGTTTCCGTGTTGTATATCACCGTCCTGGCGCGGCCAGACGTGCCCACCCACTCGCCGCCCGGGGACCGGAACCTGGCGTCGACCTCGTCCAGTATCTCCTGTGGAAGCCGGTCGAGCACACCTGCGGCGGACAGTGTGCCCAGAGAGCCGGGGTCCTGCAGGAACACCACGTCGGCGGGCGAGTTGTCGCCCTCTTCCAGCAGCGTGGCGACCGTCGACGCGCTGCCGGCGTACTTCACCCGGATGTTGACGCCTGTCTGCTCGCCGAAGGTCGCGAGCAGCGGGGCCACCAGCGTCTCCGAGCGGCCGGAGTAGACGGTGAGGGTGCGGTCTTCCGGTTCCGGCACGGGTGTCAGCTCGGTCTCGCCGCAGGCCGCCAGCGCGAGGGAAACCGCCGCGAGCAGCGCTCCAAGCACCGGCAAAATCGACGGAAATGTAGGGCGAAGGGTGTGTGACATGTCGGTTTCCCTATGGTCGTGGATAATGTACAGTCAACATTGTTGCGCCAGTAGCGGGCAGGTCGACGCCAGTCAATGTCCTTGAGCCTCGCCTGGATATTAAGCTCGCTAAATGCTAGTATAGGCGCATTACAATGTCAAGAGTCACCTGTTACCGATGCCCATACACGGCGACCAATTGCCCCGAAGGCACCCCAGGAGGCGGAAATGAAACTGAACAGCGGCGACGTTGCGATACCTGAGAGCTCCGTCAGCGTGTATGACGCGATCTTCCGCAGGCGCAACGTAAAAGAATTCGATCCGGAGCCCGTTTCCCACGATACGCTGGAGCGGCTGTTCTCCGCGGCGGTCTGGGCGCCCAACCACCGGCTCACCAACCCCACGCGATTCTTCGCGGTCCGACAGGACAGCCCGATGCGAAAGCGAATCGCCGAGGCCGCCTGGCAGTCGACGTTCGACGGCGTGGCCAACCCGAACCCGGAGCAGAAGCGGCGGTCCGCCGACGCGTCCAGGGACCGCGTGCTGAACGGACCCGCGATGGTGTACGTCTTCAGCCTGGACGGGGCCAACGAAGAGGTGACGCGGGAGAACTATGCCACCTCGTGCTGCGCCATCCAGAACATGGCGCTGGCGGCGGTGGCGGAGGGTCTGCGGCTCGACTGGACTACGGGCGGGCTCACCAGGATTCCCGGCATCGCCGGTATCCTCGGCGCAGACGAGGCCTGGACGATGGTGGGCGTCGTGTTTGTCGGCAAGGCCGTGTCCCTCCCGAACACGGAGCGAATGCCGCACTCGGAAGTCGTCACCTGGCTGGAGTAACCGCCGTCGGAGAGCAGATATGTACCCACTGAAGACGAGTGTGGCAAGGGTGTTCGCGTCGCTCCGAGAGTGGAGATCGACCGGCAGTTTTGGACCGGTCGGTGTGGTGCTGGGGATCCTGCTGGTCGCGCTCGGCTGGATTCTGGAGGAGCAGTCTATTGGCGTGGGCGCGGTGGTGCGCACCCTTGGCGGGATATTGTTTCTGTGCGGGCTCGCAATCGTCGTCTTTGGTGACTACCGACGCCGTGCGGCAGCGATTGGCGCTGCCGAGCGCACCTATGCGAGGTACATGAACCGGACCGCGCACTGGGGCTGGCCCGACAGGTGGGGATTGGCCGGAGTCGTCATTGGGTTCGCGTTGGTCGTTCCGGCAATTGTCCTGCAGATCATCTTTCGAAACGGCGCGGTAGTCGCGGCACCGGCCGTACTCCTCTTCTGGATTGGGGTGTTCCTACTCATCTACGGGAGATTTCACCGCCGGGGCCAGATACGGCACCGGGGCCTGCCCTCATCGTCATCGCGCGGAGATAGGCATAGAGGGGGACGCCTCGGGTAGTGGAGCGCCTGCACCGGTCACTCTCGTGACACCGGCGAAGACCCTGGGAGAACAGTCATGACGACGCCGGGAACCGCATCGGTCAAGAGGTCGGGACTGGCCTACAAAGTAGGCTGGGCGTGATCACGGCCGGCGTCGCCATGTCCATGCTCGAGACGGCTGGGATTGTGGCCACTGTCGTCGTCTTAGGTGCGCTCGCCGTTCTCATCCTCAGGAGACCCAACCTCAGGAGGGCGCTGCTCGGTTGGACGGATAGGATGGGATGGGGCAAGCTGGGCTACGGCTGGATCAACAAGCTGGCGCTCGGATTGATCGTGCTTGCGTTGGTAGGGGGTATCTTAGGGTTCGAGGACCCCACCACTATAATCGCCGCGGCCGGGATTGCCATCCTGCTTGTTGGAATCGCTCTCCATTTCCTGACCGGCGGGGGACCGTAAGCAATTTCGCTATTCTCCCTAATGGAGGACAAGTGTTATGCGGGCGCGTCGTCGTCGGTGATGATCAGAAGCCGGAGCGGGGGGTTGCTCACGCCGCGACTGTCGCTGACTGTGGCCCACACGAGGACTGACTTGTCTGGTTCGACCACGCTGTTGTCGACTCCCGTGATGGTCACTGTCCCCGTGCTGTTGGTGGCCCCTGCCTCTATGGTGAGGGTCCTGTTGGAGGTGATGGTGAAGTCACCGCTTTCTGGAGATGCCGAGACCACGAGGACCACGTCCTGCGAGGAAGGATGGCTGAGAGATGCGGTGACATTGGAGACCCCGCCGTTCTCGCTTATGGGGGACGGTCTCAGTACGAGGGTCAGCGTGGGCGTGTCATCATCGTCGCGTATAGTCAACGCCTGGCTCGAGGGATCGCCCAATCCGTGACCGCCTCTGACGGCGGCTGACACCGTGACGGACTTGTGCGGCGCGTCCACCCTGTTGTCGACTCCGGTGATGGTAACGACATCCGTGCTGCGGGTGGAACCCGCCGGGATGGTCATGGTGTTGTTGGGCGTGATGGTGAAGTCACCATTGACCGCGGGGGATATGGGCGATACGGAGACCTCGACGGTCACGTCCTGCGAGGAAGGGCCGCTGAGATAGGCGCTGACGTCTGCGACACCTCTGTTCTCGCTTATGGAAGACGCGCTGATTTCGAGCGTCACTGTGGGCGTGGCATCGTCGTCAGTGATGGCCAGCGAGTGACTTGAAGGAGCCCCTACCCCCTGGTCGCCGCTGATAGTGGCTGACACCATAACGGACTTGTCCGGCCCATCCACCCTGTTATCAACTGCCGTGATGGTCACCACCCCCGTGCTGCGCGTGGATCCCGCCGCGATGGTCAGCGTCCTGTTGAGTGTAATCGTGAAGTCGTCACTGAGCGCGGGCGGCTCTGGAGATGCGGAGACTACAACGGTCACGTCCTGCGAGGAGGGGCCGCTGAGCGAGGCGGCGACGTTGGCAGCCCCGCCGTTCTCGCCTATAGAGGACGCGCTCAGGATGAGCGTCAGGGCGGGCGCGTCTTCATCGTCAGTTATGGTGAGCGTCTGGCTCGCAGGAGCGGTCACGCCGCGACCAGTGACGGTGGCCGACACCGTGACGGTCTTGTCCGGCCCGTCCACGCTGTTATCGACGCCAGTGATGGTCACCACGTCCGTGCTGTGGGTTGAACCCGCCGCTATGGTCAAGGTGTTGTTGGACGTCATGGTGAAGTCACCCTCGACTGCGGGCGACACAGGAGTCGCGGACACCACGACGGTCACGTCCTCGGAGGGAGGGACGCCGAGATAGGCTGTGACGTCAGCGGCCCCTCCGTTTTCGCTTATAGAGTACGAGCTGAGTTCGAGCGTTATCGGTGTCGCCTCGTCGTCTGTGATCGCGAGCGTCTGGCTCGAAGGATCGGCCACCTCTTGCCCGGTGGCGCTGGCGGACACCGTGACGTACTTGTCCGGCTCGTCCATGCTGTTGTCGACCGCCGTGATGGTCACCGTGCCTGTGCTGTGGGTGGAACCCGCCGCTATGGTCAACGTGTTGTTGGACGTCATGGTGAAGTCATCGCTGACCGCGTGCGACGTGCGAGATGCGGACACCGCTATGATCACGTCCTCTGAAGAAGGGCCGCTGAGAGAGGCGGCGATGCCGGCAGCCCCGCCGTTCTCGCTTATGGAGGACGCGCTCAGGACGAGCGTAACGGTGGGCGCGGCTTCGTCGTCGGTGATGGTCAGCGTTCGGCTCTCAGGAGCGGTCACATCGCGACCGCCGACCGTGGCCGACACCGTGACGGACTTGTCCGGCCCGTCCACGCTGTTGTCGACTGCCGTGATGGTCACCGTGCCGGCGGCGCTGGTGGAACCGGATGGTATGCTGAGGGACCTGCTGGAACTGATGGTGAAGTCACCTTCAGCCGCGGGCGACACGGGAGATGCGTAGATATAGACGGTCACCGGCTGCGAGGAGGGGGGGCTGAGAGTGGCGGACACCATAGCGACTCCGCCGTTCTCGCTGATGGAGGAAGGGCTCAGATCGAGCGCCACCGCGGGCGTGCCGTCGTCATCGGTTATGGCGAGCGTCAGGCTCGGAGGGGCGGCCACCTCGTGTCCGATGGCGGTGGCTGACACCGTGACGTACTTGTGCGGCTCGTCCACGCCGTTGTCGATTGCCGTGATGGTTACCGCGTCCGCGCTGTGGGTCGAACCCGCCTCTATGGTAAGGGTGTTGTTGGACGTGATGGTGAAGTCTCCGCTGACCGCGGGCGACAGCGGGGACGCGGAGACTTCAAGGGTCACGTCTTGCGAGGACGGACCGCTGAGTGCGGCGGTAACGTTGGTGGCCTCACCGTTCTCGCTGATGGAAGACGAGCTGAGTTGGAGCGTCGCCCTGGGCGTCACTTCGTCGTCGGTGATGGTCAGCGTCTGGCTCGAGGGAGGGGTCACACCGCGACTGCCGCCGATGGTGGCGGACACCGTGACGTACTTGTCCGGCTCGTCCACGCCGTTGTCGATTGCCGTGATGGTCACCGTACCCGCGCCAACGGTGGAACCCGCCGCTATCGTAAGGGTGTTGTTGGATGTGATCGTGAAGTCACCCTCGGCCGCGGGTGGTTCGGGAGACGCGGAGACCACGAGGGTCACGTCCTCTGAAGAAGGGCCGCTCAGAGCTGCGGTGACGTTGGCGGCCCCACCGCTTTCGCTTATGGTGTACGAACTGAGTCCGAGAGTCACGGCGGGTGCGGCATCGTCGTCAACGATGGTCAACGTGACGGCTGCCGGGTCCACCGCGCCCAGCGCGTTCGAGGATCTTCCATATATGGAGACCGTCTTGTCGGGGGCGTCTTCTGTGTTGTCGATCGCGCTCACCGTCAACGAGTCGGCGCTTGTGGTCGAGCCCGCCTCTATCGTCAGCGTCGGCCTGCTCAAAGTGTAGTCGGCGGAATCGGCGCCGTCTCCGGGAGCGATTTCGACCTTGAGCGTAGTCGTCGTAGACGAAGGCGAGCTGAGCGACGCCGTTACTGTGGCGCTTCCGCCGTTCTCGCTGATCGAGGACGAGCTTAGTTCGAGAGTCACCGTGGGCGGGGTTTCGCCACCGGGAACTGGCGGCGGCAGGCTCGGAGGACCGCTGGCGTCGCTGCCCCCCCTCGGCTCATTACCGCCACCGCTCGCACCGCTGCCGCCGTTGCCGTCGCCGGATGGCGTTGGGGCGGTAATCCCTGGCGTGAATCGCGCCTCCAGCGAAGGCTCGTCGCTCGACAATACGTCGTAGTCAGTCAGCATGAAGAACGACCACACGCCCGCCGCCAGGACCACGCTCGCCACGGCGATCCTGCCGGGCGTTCCCTTGTGGACCACGATGCGGGTCACGCCCCCAATAACAACCGCTGCCAGTCCGGCAACGATGACCCACACCCACACCAGGTTCACGGCCCAGTCGAGCAGGTTCAAGAATCGGATGGCGAGAGCGATGACGCCGACCCCGATGGCCACCGGATGCTTCGTCGCAATGGCGATGAGGACGGCGATGATGCCCGTTATGAGCAGCAACCCGTTCACCACGCTCAGGAACACGTCCGTATGGATTACCCAACCGATGAACATCACGCCCATGCCGCCGAGCAGCCACCAAAGCCACGCCGCGACGACTAAGTCCGAAAACAACTGCCGCAAGGACCTCGGTTGGGTCACGGCCGGCCCGGGAATCGGTACCGGTATCGCCGCTCGCGGCGCAGTGGATGTTTGAGGGGCCGGAGTTGGGGTGGCCGGCGCCGTGACCGGCAGTGCCGGCATTTCCATCAGGGCTTCCACCCACTCTTCTGGCTTGGGCCGGGGTTCGCCTTCGTGATTCTTGTCGAAGACGCGCAGGAACAGCTCTTGCTGCTTGTCGGTCAACGCCTCCCAGGCTTCGTTGTACGGGTCGGGAGCGGTGACGCCCCGGCCGGCGGGCGCAAACAGCCATGCGTTGATTCTCTCGCCGGGCAGCGCGTAGTCGGGCTGGTTGGTGACGGTGTAAGGATGGTAGCCGGTGAGCAAGTGGAAGATGACCACGGCCAGCCCGAAAAGGTCCTGCTCCTGGGTGCGGTTGGCGTAATTGGCCTGGGCTTCCGGGGCCTGGAATTCGGGACGGCCCATGTTGTTGGAAAAGGTTCGGCCGGTGGCCGGATCGGTGAAGCCGTAGGAGTCACAGTCCACCATGGCTATATCGTTCTGGCGGTTGACCTCGATGTTCTTCTCGTTTACGTCGCCGATGACGTAGCCGGCCTCGTGAACGGCCTTGAAGCCCAGGGCGAGGTTGCGCGCCATGCGCACACGGTCGTCAATCTGAATCTCTCGAGCCTGGGCGGCCCCGGTGCCATGTGCGGCGCGTCGGTTGTAGTAATCAACGATGGCTTCCCAGTTTTCAGCCTCGTTGAGGATGGGCATGGTATATCCGGCGATAGTCCCACTCTCCATGACCATACGCTGGGGCCAGGCGATGTGCCAGGTAACTCCCATGTCGGGGGACACGGGATTGTTCACCAGATGCCGGATTTTGGCGTAGGCGTCCCGGGGCGTCTTGCCCGGATGCCAGATTTTCACCACCGAACGGGGATCGTCCTCCACCTCGCACACAATGCCCTCACCGCCTTCGCCGAGCTTTTGGCCCGGCACGACGGGGTTGCCGGCTTCATCAAAAAAGCGGCGGCCGGCGAGAGGATTTGCGGGTGTGGTCAAAATGAGACCTGCGGACGTAAGAGTAGTCGAAGAGGATGGCTACCCACGCCGCGACCTGGACGATGATGACGCTGCCGGAGTCGTCCGCGGGCAGCGCGACGTGGGTGAATCCCGCCGCCTAGAAATCCAGGTAGTCGGGCTCGGGCAGGCGGATGTTGTCGCCGGGCTGCGACTGGGACACGGCGGCCACGGAACGGGAAAGCCACTGGATCGAGCCGTCGAGCTGTTCCATGTTGGTCAACTCAACGGCTCTCCTGGGGGCAAGCTCGTTGAGCTTCGACATATCGGCAGGCTGGCCCGGCGTACTGATGCCGAAACAGAAGAACGCGATGCCGCGGTTCTGCTCCATCTCGGCCAGGCGTGCGGCGGCCTGCTGCAGGTCCGCGTCGTTGTCGTGTTCCGGGTAGCCGTCGGTTAGGAAGTACGCCAGGCTACGGTAGTAGGCGATGCCGCCCTCGCGGTAGCTCTGCTTGCGGGCCTCGGTGACGTCCAGGGCTAGGTTCACGGCTTTGGAGAAATTGGTGCCGCCCTTGACGGAGAGCTCGGGCGGCTCGAAGTCGGTGCCGTTGGTGAAATCGCGGACTACCCGGGCTTCGTGGTCGAACTCGACCACGGCCACGTCCGCCCGCAGGGCCGTGACCGAGTCTTCCTGGACAATATCGCGGAACTTGACCAGGGCCTGGTTCACGGTTTGAATCTTGGAGCCGCCCATGGAGCCGGAGACGTCCAGGATCAGCACAATGGAGCACCGGGCTTCCGGGTTGTCGGCGAATTCCGCCTGGTCGTACACGCCTGCAGAGTCTTGAACGCTCATTGCTGGTCCTCCTTGCGGCCTCTAAGAATTCAGATAATCGGGCTCGGGCAGTCGGATGTTGTCGCCGGGCCGGGACTGGGACACGGCGGCCACGGAGCGAGAAAGCCACTCGATGGAGCCGTCCAACTGTTCCATGTTAGTCAATTCTATCGGCGGGCGGGGCGCCAGTTTGGTAAGCTCGCCCACCGAAGTTTGCATGATTCCTTCCCTGACGCACCTTTCCATGAGATCCGGTACGCTGGAGTCAACCATTTCGGCGACCTTGCCCAAGTCGAGACCGGCGGCGCTTTCGCCGGAGCTGCCGAAGGCGCCGGCCGCTTTGAGGTCTGACTGACTGAACCCGATCAGTTTGTAGAACTCTGGCACATTATCGCCACTGATCGTCCAATCGGGATACCCACTGCCGTCGCCGATTATGAAGGAGAAGAAGGCTACGCTGCGGTTCTCTTCCGCTTCGGTCAGACGCCGGGCCGTTCGGGCCAAATCGGCGGGATCGTCATCCGGGATGCCGTCGGTGAGGAAATAAGCCAGGCTGCGGTAATATGCGATGCCCCCGTCCCGGTAGCTCTGCTTGCGCGCCTCGATGAGGTCCAGGGCCAGGTTGACGGGTCGGGAGAATTTCGTGTCGCCGGAGGCCTTGAGGAGCGGAGCCTCAAAGTCGGTACCGTTGGTGAAGTCCTGGACCACCCGAGCCGCGTCGTCGAAAGCGATAATCGCCACGTCGGCCCTCAGTGCGGTAACGGAGTCTTCCCGGATGGTGTCGCTGAACTTGACCAGAGCCTGATTCAGGGTGTCGATCTTCTGGCCGGCCATGGAACCGGAGACGTCCAGAATCAGCACGATGGAACACCGGGCCTCCGGGTTGTCGGCGAATTCCATCTGGTCGTACACGCCCACCGTGTCCCGTATGGGCATTATTGTTCCTCCTTCGAACCTCGGCTGCTCCGGACGGCGACGGCGATGGTCACGTCGTCGGTGGTGCGGGACTGGACGCGCTCGTCGCTGATGAAGTCGTGAAGCCTTTCCGGAACTGCCTCCGGTTCGTCTGTGTGGGCCAGATCTTTCAGCATCGGATTCCAAAAGCCCATGAACGCCTCACGCTCCGGCATTTTCAGCGCGAGGTTCTGGAGGCCGTCGGTAATCAGCGCGATGGCATCGTAATCATCACCGGAAGCGTGGCCCACGTAGGCTATCTCATCGGGGTTGGAGCACGAAGTGATGAAGGTTGTCTCGTTAGCGTACTCGCCGCTGTGAGCCTCGCACAAAGTCGTGGCCGCGCCGCTGTCGATGTCGAAGGCGATGACGGCCCCGTCGCCCACCTGCGCAGCGGTTATCAGGCTGTCGCAGGCGAACGCGACGATGAGCGTGGACGCCAGTTTCCGAGACAGGATGCCATGTTGCTCACCGTAGTGCTCTACTTCAACCCTGGCCCGCATGATTGCCTCGCGCGCCAGCGACTCGGCCGGATGTTTGAAGAAGGCCGCCCATGGCCGCTGGTCGATGCCGTCGACGATTGTGGTCACGGCGGCATCGACTGCAATCCGGGAACCCTCGTCTGAACGCGAGGCCGAGCCGGCCCCGTCGGCGACAGCGGCTATCACGACTTCGCCAGTGCCGGACTCAACGATGCAATGGGCCACTGCGTCCTGGTTGGGGAGGCTTTCCTTCAGGTGTGAACTGCCGGGAGCCGTGGCCGTCGCTATGCGCCAGTGGCGTTTGTCAGACATCTCACCTCCCGGCCATGGGCAACCTCGCCGCGGCTATACGTTCTCGCCTACATTATCCGCTTGGAAACGCTCATGCAGGCCCATTCTATGCCTTCTGCGCGTTGAAGTACAATTGGAGTTTGAATTCCATGTCGATTGCGGCCGGACACGGCCTTCACACCGCGGCCTCCGTCGACACTCCCTACTACCTCAGGGACGGCACGAACTACGACAGAGAGCTTGTGCTGCCGATCTACGGCAACTGCCACGACGCGCCCGCAACCGCTAACGAAAGCGACCCCTGAGGCCCCCAGCACGACGCCAGAGCCTTAGCCGGCAGCGGCGGACCACCCGAAGGGTTGAGTCCGCCGCCTCTGTTTGCTTCCCTGTTCCGGGCCGATGCGGTTAGACGAGGTTTTCCTGGATGAAGGCGGTCATCTCGCTGAGGGCCCGCTGCGCAATGTCCGAGTCGAGGTCCCGGAGCACTCCGTCGCCCTCCTCTTCGAAGATCGTAACGTCGATCCGTCCACCCGCATTACGGTACTGCCTGATGAACTCGTCCAGGTCCGGGCGCGGGTGCGACGCCTCGTAGCCCCGCGCCAGGCACAGCGTTGGCGGCAGTTCCGTGGACTCCCCGCCGGCCAGGATGCGCGCCGGAGCGCCTTCCGCCATCGCCTCCTCCGTCACCCAGTACATGTCGTGCAGAGCCACGATGTTCTCGCCAATGGAGTCGGGGCGTACCACGTCATCCCGAAGACCCTTCGCGTAATGGTAGCGACCCAGGGGGTCTATCACCGGGGATACCATGATCACGCAGCCCAGCGTGCCGTCCACGTCGGTCGAGCCGTTGGTGAGCGACAGCTCCGCGTAGCGGGAATCGCGGGGGCGCATCCCGAGCAGCATGGCCTGGTGTGCGCCGCTCGAGGTGCCCATGGCACCAATCTTCTCCGAAATGCCGTTCCAGCTTTCGGCGTTCGCCTTGCACCAGCGGACTCCATAGTGGATGTCCGCCAGTGAAGCAGGGTACGCCGCCTCGGGCGGAACCCGAAAGTCCAGGGCCGCCACGATGACGCCGTTCCTGGCCAGCGCCTCGTTGGCGACGTTGCCGTTCGCGCGGTTGCCGTTCACCCAGGCGCCGCCGTGCAGCTCCACCATAACCGGGAAAGGTCCGGTACCCTGGGGCTTGAACAGCGTCGCCAGGAAGGGCTTGTCGCCGTGCCGCAGGTACTCCACGTCTTCGATCTGGACTTCATAGGTGGTTCGAATGCTGGACGTCATGTCACACTCCTTCTGGCCGGTTGAACTTCGGGTGTGGATGGGCCTAGATTAGGACTCCGACCTCTCGCTGTCAAACGACCCGCTGACGGGGCTTGCCTCGGGGTCTGGGCGCCTCCAACGCCGTCGCTCCCACGAATTCTGTTCGTTTCTGCTGCATTGTGCCCGATTCGTAGCTGAGGACGCCGGCGATTGTGCTCAATTCTGTCTTGCCGGAGTGGGCATTTCAGGGCAAAAGTGTCGCGTCGCGAGACAGAAGAGGACAGGGGACGGAAGGGCCGACCGGCCGAGTCTTCGCCGCCGTCGGGCGCCCACAGGGACGCCGCTACGGATGCCTGGGCGCCCATGCCGTTTGGGGGCAGGGATTCCGGGCCGCGGGGTCAGTCCCTCGCGTATGGTAGAATAGCACGGATGTACGCCTAAATCAATAGCGTCGGCGAAATCGGCGGATCAGGGCGAATTTGTGGGGAGAAATTGCGCACGAATGGGGACCGGTGGGACGCGGGTGAGAACAGGTGGGGCACGGTCGGGAACGGATGGCGCGGGAAAGTGACGCTTTTTCGGGGTGCGGGGGCGCCATTGGGGTCGGGAGAGGGCGAAGGAGGCGCGGCCGGGGTGCGCGTCGGGGCGTCTGGTGGCATTGGCCGCTTCCTGGCTTCAGTGCTCCGGCGTCACGGTCAAAGTGACAGGCGCGACAGGTTCGATTCCCAACTCGGCGCACCCGTCGAGATATACGTCAATGGAGGTGCGGAACTCCCGCTTGATGCCTTCCACGTCGGTGGCTTCGGCATTGGCTATTGGATATGGACCGCTGTTGATGACTCTAGCGTGCAGAACCTCGGCCTCATCGTCATAGACGACTTCACCGACGTAACCCTTGTACTCCAGCATCAGCCGGCGCCTCCTCCGCATTGTGTTGATTCCGCGTCCTGTCGTGCCACACCGGAACCAAACACCCCTGTGCCGGCGCTACTGACGCCTGATTACGCCGCAGGCCACGCGGCTGCCGGTGTCCGGCTCGTCAATCCCATAAGAGTCCGGCCGTTCGTGCACGATGACGGCGGAGCCGTCGGGATCGAACACGGAGTGTCTGGGGCCCTCGTCCAGCGTGATGCCAACGGTGAAGAAGTCGGCGCGGGCGGAGCCGTCGGAGGCGGCGTAGATGTTGGGAAGGTCGCCGCCGTGTGATTCACTCGATTCGTCGCGATTCCAGGCCGGATGGATGAAACCGTGCTCGGCGTCTTCGGGGTTGAAGTGGTCGCCGGCGGCGCTGAAGTCGGGCGCGCACTTGCCCGTCTCGTGGATAATGAAGGCGTGGCCGCCCGGCGCCAGCCCTTTCACGTCGGCCATGACCAGGACTCCGCCGGCCGCCTGCCGGAAGGCAACGCTGCCCATGACATCGCCGGACGGCGACTCGAGCGTGGCCTCGGCAGTCAAGCCCACGGTGGGTTCGTCCGCCTCACGCGACTGGACTACCCTGAGCACCAGAATACCAATCACTATGATTGCCACGGGGACCACGAAAACCGCCAGCTTCAATCCCCCAGTCATTTCGGGTCACCTCCCCGGCAATGCCGCCTCGACGGCGTAGGAGCTTTCTGATTTTCCTGCGGAAGCCAGAGTGTTGCAGTATTGATATTATATATCAGTTATGGCCGAATGTGGCCTATATTACTTTCGCGTTAACTGCGTGTCAAATCATCTGACTTGTCCTTGACAGTTCGCGGTTGCCGGACGATGTTCGCCTATGTACCATGAAAAAGGCAGGTGCAACTGGAGCAAGCGTCGAGTTGACGCCTGTTTTCACACGTATGCAGCCAATACTGAGATTTTATCGCAATATACGCGCGTTCAGGAGGATCTCGTGCCCGATAAGCAGCGGAATCATGTTCAGAGGCCAGCATTCCCATCGGTCGGCCTTGCGATACGCCTGTCGGCGATAGCGGTCCTGCTGGCCGCGCTGGCCGTGGGCTTTCTGGTCTTCGGCTGGAGCGGCCCCGCCTGGGCGCAGGATGCGTCGGAGTGCGAGACGACCGACCTCGGCACGCTCAGCACCGACGCGGGGAACGACCTGACAGCCGATGGGCGCTGGACCACGAACGACTGCGACTCCCGCTTCCGGCCGTCCAGCGACGCCCACACCTATAGCTTCGAGGTGAGCGAAGCGGGACGGATCAGGATCGATCTGACCTCCGCGGAGGGCGACTCTTTCCTCTACCTGCTCGCCGAGGACGGAAGCCGCCTGGCAGACAATGACGACGGCGGCGCCGGCCTGGACGCAAGGGTGGAGCGCGACCTGGAGCCGGGCGCGTACCTGGTGGAGGCGACCACGGTCGGCGGTCGCGGTCGCGGCGCTGCCGACTTCCGGCTCATGATCGGCCGGGTCGAGGGCTGCGACCCGGTGCACCTGGGCTCGCTGGAGCAGGGAGCCGTGTTGACCGCGACCGGCTCCTGGACGCTCGACACCTGCGGCTCGCGGTTCGTGGTGGAACACCCGGCGCACGGCTACCTGTTCGACCTGCCGCAGGGCGGACGGGTGCGCGTGGACCTCATATCGCAAAACGGCGACCCGGTGATGTCGCTGGTCTCGACCACCGCCGGCCTGATCGCGGCCAACGACGACGGCGGCGAGCGGCGCAACTCCCGTATAGAGCGCTACCTGCAGCCGGGCACCTATCTGCTGGAGGCGACCACCTACCTGGAGCGCGACTATCAGCCCCTCATGGCCGACTTCACCCTGGTGATTCAACTGGTGGACGAGACGGCCAGGCAGGACAGCTTCCTGCTCAAAATCGAGGAAGTGCACACACCGGAGCGCGTGGTCGCGGGTCAGCCGTTTGACGTCCACTACCGCGTCGGCAATCTGGGCGGCGGCGACCTGGCCGACGTTGGCGGCAACGCGGTGGTGTACGTGGTGGGGCCGCGCGTCTACGAGTACACCGACCCCATAGAGGCGTCGGAGGGACGCTGGGAGTCCGGCGTCTCCTACCACACGGGCGCGCAGACCGCTAACGCGTCGAGCGAAGAGATACGCGAGGTGACGCCATTCCAGGCGACGCTCAGGAGCACCGGCCCATCGTGGGTGTTCGTAGCGGTCATCACCGACGACGAGGACGGTCAGGAGCGCGGGTTCCACGGCCAGTGGCAGAACGTGATGGTGCTGAGCGGCACCACGTTCGACGCGGTCACCGTGAGCGTGGACGGCACTGAGTACACGGTCAAAGCGGAGGCCGACGTGGACGGGCTGGTGACGACCACCGTGAACGCCGTCGACGACCCCGATGCCGACGTGGAGGACACGCTGCGGGCCAAGGCGATCTTCGCGGCGGGCGTGCGCTCCCATCTGCTGGACGGCCTTTTCGAGCGGCCGGACATCGCGACGTTGCCGGTAACGGGAACGTCCATGCCCGCAGAAGTAGCTAGCCCGACGTCGAGCGCGCTGCTGGCGCGGTTTGCGGAACGGTACACGGGCGAGATCGATGCGTCCGGCTTGTCCGGCGCGCTGGCGGCGCAGGAGGCGCTGAGCCCCACCGCCATCGAAGACCTCATACTCGGCACCGCCGGCTCGGCGTCGGCAGAGTACGTCGCCCTGGCGGCATCCTGGAGCGCGCTCCAGGAAAGCGTCGGCGGAGGCGAGTCGCTCTCCTTCTCCGAGGCATTCGCCCTCTACTCCCAGTTGGCCTACGCCGAACGGGTTGTCTCTCCAATAGCCGAGGCGGGCAGAGTCGTGGAAGCGGCCCGGGCCGCCGAGTCCGGCTGGCAGGACGCCGGCGTCCAGGAAATGGTCGACGAGTTGGCGCAACGGACGACCTGTCGCAACCCCGGCAGTGGGCTGCGGGAGGTCCTGGCGGAGTCGGAGGACCTCGACGCGATGCTCAGGCTCGACGCCGAGATGCGCGCTGCGCTGCCCGGTTACGGCCCCGCCGTCGACGCGGTGCTTTGCGCGGTGGCGGACGCGGACTACGACAACTCCCTGTTCCTCGAGGGGCTGGGAATCGACGACAGCCCCGAGATTCTTGAGCTGTTCGGCCACGAACAGACTTCGGTGACGCCGGCGCCTGAGCCGCCGCACCGCCTGCGAATCATCGCCAGGCTCAACGAGGACGGCCGGATCGAACACGGCGTCGAACTGTCGAACGGCGAGCGGGTATTCCCCACCAGGCGCCACCTTTCGCCCAATGCCCCCGCCGGGGAATGGCAGACCAGCAGCGACGTAGATGTGGACGAGACGCCAATAGGCAGGATCCGGACCCGCAGGCTGGAAGACGGGCGAGTGGAGCTCGGCTTCATGGATGCCGGCGGCGGAATCGTCACACCCGAAATCCGCTATCTGTCCGCCGACATGCCGTCCGGGGTCTGGCTCCGCAGCGCACAGATCGAGGTGACCAAAGAACCCGTCCTCGAGTAGCCCGCGCCGAGCGCCGGCGTGACCTCACCCGCTTTCCAGTGCCGCCATGCTAAGATGAGCCATCTGGAAGAGCGGGGGGATCTTGCTATGGATGTGAAAGAGGCCGCGAAACTGGCCAAGGAATACGTGGCGGACCTTTTCAGAGACGAAGGGATCAGTAACGTCGGACTGGAAGAAATCGAGCTTCACGGTCAGACCTGGGAAGTGACCGTCGGATTCTCACGACCATGGGACCAAGGCGGGTTGGCGACCATTACCCTGGGACAGAAGGGCCTGAGGCGCTCCTTCAAAGTCATTCGCATCGACAACCAAATGCGCACGGTCACTTCGGTAAGGGATCGCATTTTGCAGGCCGCTAAGTGAGCCAGGCTCGTTGGAAGGGTACTTTCTGGACGCCAATCTGTTCGTCCTGTTGGTTGTGGGCAGCGAAAGCCGGGACTAGCCCCGATTGGAACCGCTAGAACTGGAATACACCAGGCACGCAGCCCACGCCATGCGGGAACGCATGATTCCAAGGGCTTGGGTGGAGGTAGTGGTGGCGGAACCGGCCCTTCGATTGCCTGACCCTAATGATCCTGAGGTTGACAGGTTCTTCCGTCGCATTCCAGAACATGGCGACCGCGTGCTACGCGTCGCCGTCAACACCCGCATTGCTCCATGGCGTGTGGTGAGCGTATTCTTTGACCGGAGGATGAGAGGTAAGCTATGAAGTTGAACGTGGACAAGGAGGCGGACGCCCTCTATCTGCGCCTCGACGACTCCCCTATTGTGGAGTCTGAGGAAGTATCGCCAGGCGTGGTGCTCGACTACAACGAGGCGAACGAAGTGGTAGGGGTGGAGATGCTCCACCTATCGAAGCGCTCCTCCACCCTGAACCTATCGGCGATCCAGTTTGAGACGAATTGAGTGTCGGCGGAGAGCAGGCGTTCGTCCTCACCATATAACTGATACTATATCCCATTTTGTCTAGACAAACCTCCCGGACGGCGCCCAGCCACAAATTGACAGACGCCGTCATGTCGTGTAACGTACTGGTACTTAGTATCAATTTAGACCACAGGAGATTTGACTTGAACTCAGTGATAGATTCCTGGCGTGAGCAGGTGCTGGCCTTCGACCGGGACATGGCCGCCCTGCGTGAAAAGGGAAATCAGCACGGTCAGAGCCGTCCCGGCGGCTTCGGTTACGCCAACCGGCCCATGGACCCCCACCGCACCGACGATGCGGCCCTCAACAGCCTGTTCGCCGTGCTGGGCTCGGGCAAAGATGTCCTCGACGTGGGCGGCGGTGCCGGCAGGTTCTCGCTGCCGCTCGCCACGCGGGCTGAGCGCGTGACCGTAGTCGACCCCTCTGCCGACTCGGTGGACCTGCTGAAAGAACGCGCGGACGAGGCCGGAATCACCAACGTCACCGCACTCAACGAGCCATGGGAGGATGCGGACGCGCCGGAGGCGGACATGGTCCTCTGCTCCCTCGTGCTCCACCACGTCGCCGAGCCCGCTCCGTTCGTGGCTAGGCTCCAGGAGCACGCGAGGGACCGCGTGGCCGTGCTGGAGATGGTCCAGACGCCGGGCGTGGTGAACCACCCCTTCTTCGAGCGGGTGCACGGCGTCGCGCCGACGGCCCTGCCCGGACTGGCCCGGTTGATGGAACTGCTGTGGGCGATGGACATCTACCCGGACGTGGAGATGATCGCGCCCGAACCCGCCGTGGTGGGTCCCGACCTGGACACGGCGCTGGAGCAGCTGCGCCACAGGCTGTCCGTGCAAGAGGGCACCCCGGAGGACGACCGCCTGCGCGCCGCCGCGGACGAGCTGCTCGAGGAGACCCCCGACGGGATCACCGTCCGGGGCGTGGCCCCGCTGCGCCAGGCCATCATCACCTGGAGCCCGACCGCGTAGGCCTAGCCGCCCCCGGCAGGGCCGCTCGCTCGCGCCCGCAATGCGGGGCACGACGCGGCCCTGCCGTTCTCCAGACCCAGGCGGCTATTCGCAGAACTCCAGACCTGTAGCCGCGAAGTCATTGCTCTGCACGTTTCGTAGACCCTCCGGTATGCACCCGCTAAAATCGTTGACGTAGAGGAACAGCTCCTTCAGGTGGTGCAGGTTGCCCAACTCCGCAGGTATCTCCCCGCTCAAATAGTTGTCGCTGATATCCAGCCATTCCAGCTTGGACAGGTCACCGAGCTCTGGTGGAATCTCTCCGACCAGCTTGTTGTCGCCGAGGACCAGCCAGTACAAGTTGGACAGGTCGCCCAACTCCGGCGGTATCTCCCCGACCAGCCTGTTGTCGCCGAGGCCCAGCAATTCCAGACTGGACAGGTTGCCCAGCTCCGGCGGTATCTCCCCGGTCAAGTGGTTATCTTCGAGGTTCAGCTCCATTAGACTGGACAGGTTGCCCAGCTCCGGCGGTATCTCCCCGGTCAAGTGGTTATCTTCGAGGTTCAGCTCCATTAGACTGGACAGGTTGCCCAGCTCCAGCGGAATCTCCCCGCTCAACTCGTTCACGTATAGGTACAGGATTTCAAGACTGGACAGGTTGCCCAACTCCGGCGGTATCTGCCCGGTCAACTCGTTGCTGTCGAGCCGTAGTTCTCGCAGAGAGGACAGGCCACCCAATCCCGGCGGTATCTCCCCGACCAGCCTGTTGTAGCCGAGCCACAGCACTTCCAGATTGGACAGGCCGCCTAGCTCTGGCGGTATCTCCCCCCTCAACTCGTTGCTGCTGAGGAACAGTATTCTCAGATTGGACAGCTCGCCCAGTTCCGGCGGTATCTCCCCGGCCAACTCGTTGTCACTGAGGTAAAGCCATTCCAGGTTGCCCAAGTTGCCCAACTCCGGTGGAATCTCCCCCCTCAACTCGTTGTTGCTGAGGAACAGTATTCTCAGGCTGGACAGTTCGCCCAGTTCCGCCGGTATCTCCCCGGTCAACTCGTTGTCACCGAGGTAAAGCCATTCCAGATTGGACAGGCCACCCAGCTCCGGCGGTATCTCCCCCGTCAGCCCATTGCCGGGAATCTCGTAGGTGCCGCCGAGGTCCAGCACTGTTACGCGCCCCCTATCGTCGGTGGTTACGCCGTGCCACTCCCCAAGAGGCGCATCGCTCAGCCAGTTGGTGTTCTCAACCCAGTTCGCTCCCCCGGTCGATTCGTAAAGCGTGACAAGTGCATCTCTTTCCAACGAGGTTTCCTCAAGCGTCGCGGTAAGGGATTCTGAGCAGAACTCCAGACCTGCATCCGCAAAGTCATTGTCCTGCACGTTTCGCAGACCCCCAGGTATGCACCCGCTAAAATCATTGACGTAGATGTACAGCTCCTTCAGGCGGTGCAGGTTGCCCAACTCCGCAGGTATCTCCCCGCTCAGATAGTTGTCGCTGATATCCAACCATTCCAGATTGGACAGATCGCCCAGCTCCGGCGGTATCTCCCCGACCAGCCTGTTGTCGTCGAGGCGCAGCCAATGTAAATTTGACAACTTGTTCAACTCTGGCGGTATTTGCCCGGTCAACTCGTTTCCGGCAAGGCTCAGCAATTCCAGGTTGGGCAGATTTCCCAGCTCCGTTGGTATCTCACCGGTCAACTTGTTCCTGTCAAGGATCAGCTTCCTTAGATTGGACAGGCCACCCAACTCCGGCGGTATCTCCCCGCTAAAATCGTTGTAGTGGAGGGATAGTATTCTCAGACTGGATAGTTCGCCCAACTCTGGCGGTATTTGCCCGGTCAACTCGTTTCCGGCAAGGCTCAGCAATTCTAGGTTGGACAGGTTGCCCAGCTCCGTGGGTATCCCCCCTGTAAACTCGTTTCCGTCAAGGCTCAGCCAATCCAGGTTGGACAGGTTGCCCAGTTCCGGTGGAATCCCCCCGCTCAACTCGTTCCCGGCAAGGTCCAGCGATCCCAGATTGGACAGGCCACCCAGCTCCGGCGGTATCGCCCCTATCAACTCGTTCCCGCCAAGGTGCAGCGATTCCAGGCTGGGCAGGTTGCTCAGTTCCAGTGGAATCTTCCCGCTCAACTCGTTGTTGTAGAGGAGCAGTATTCTCAGGTTGGATAGTTCGCCCAACACAGGCGGTATCTCCCCGCTCAAGTAGTTGTCGTTTAAGCCCAGCGACTCCAGATTGTACAAATCGCCCAACTCCTCCGGTATCTCCCCGGTCAACTTGTTCACGGCAAGGTTCAACACCCATAGATTGGATAGGTCACCCAACTCCGGCGGTATTTTCCCGCTCAACTCATTCCAGTCGAGGTGTAACTCCCTTAAATTGAACAGGTCACCCAACTCCGGCGGTATCTCCCCGCTAAAATCGTTGTAGGGGAGGAATAGTATTCTTAGACTGGATAGTTCGCCCAGCTCCGCCGGTATCTCGCCGGTCAACTCGTTGTGGTTGAGGCGCAGAATTGTCAGATTCGACAGGCCGCCCAGCTCTGGGGGTATCTCGCCGCTCAACTGGTTAGCTTCGAGATCCAGGCCTGTTACGCGCCCTCTATCGTCGGTGGTTACGCCGTGCCACTCCCCAAGAGACGCATCGCTCAGCCAGTTGGTGTTGCTACGCCAGTTCGCTCCCCCGGTCGCTTCGTAAAGCGCGACGAGGGCGTCCCTTTCCGGGATGGTTTCCTCAAGCCTAGCGGTAGTGGCCTCTGGGCAGAACTCCAGACCTGTAGCTGCAAAGTCATTGTCCTGCACGTCTCGTAGACCCTCCGGTATGCACCCGCTGAAATCGTTGACGTAGATGTACAGCTCCTTCAGGCGGTGCAGGTTGCCCAACTCCGCAGGTATCTCCCCGCTCAGATAGTTGTCGCTAACATCCAGCCATACCAGATTGGACAGTTCGCCCAGCTCCGGCGGAATCCCCCCTGTCAACTCGTTCCTGTCAAGGAACAGCGATTCCAGGTTGGACAGGCTGCCCAGCTCCGGCGGTATCTCTCCGACCAGCCTATTGTCGGCGAGGGCCAGCCCATGCAGATTGAACAGGTTGCCCAACTCTGACGGTATCTGCCCGCTCAATTCGTTGCCGTCGAGTCGAAGTGCTCCCAGAGAGGACAGGCCGCCCAATTCCGGCGGTACCTCCCCTGTCAACTCGTTCCCGTCAAGGAACAGCCATTCCAGGTTGCCGAGGTTGCCCAACTCCGGTGGAATCTCCCTGCTCAACTCGTTGCTGCTGAGGGACAGTATTCTCAGATTGGACAGTTCGCCTAGCTCTGGCGGTATCCCCCCTGTCAACTCGTTCCCGTCAAGGAACAGCCATTCCAGGTTGCCGAGGTTGCCCAGCTCCGGTGGAATCTCCCTGCTCAACTCGTTGCTGCTGAGGGCGAGTATTGTCAGATTCGACAGATCGTCCAGCTCCGACGGTATCCCCCCTGTCAACTCGTTCCCGTCAAGGAACAGCCAATCCAGGTTGCCGAGGTTGCCCAGCTCCGGTGGAATCTCCCCGCTCAACTCGTTGTTGTTGAGGGACAGTATCATCAGACTGGACAGTTCGCCCAGCTCCGTGGGTATCTCGCCGGTCAACTCGTTGCTATCGAGGTTCAGCTTCCTTAGACTGGATAGGCCGCCCAGCTCCGGCGGTAGCTCCCCCGTCAGCCCATTGCCGAGAATCTCGTAGTTGCCGCCGAGGTCCAGCCCTGTCACGCGCCCTCTATCGTCGGTGGTTACGCCGTGCCACTCCCCAAGAGGCGCATCGCTAAGCCAGTTGGTGTTCTCAACCCAGTCAGCTCCCCTCGTCGCTTCGTAAAGCGCGACAAGTGCCTCCCTTTCCGAGATGGTTTCCTCAAGCGTGGCGGTAGAGGCTTCTGGGCAGAACTCCAGACGTGCATCCGCAAAGTCGTTGTCCTGCACGTCTCGTAGACCCTCCGGTATGCATCCGCTAAAGTCGTTTACGTAGATGTACAGCTCCCTCAGGCGGTGCAGGTTGCCCAACTCCGTAGGTATCTCCCCGCTCAAATAGTTGTCGCTGATATCCAGCCATTCCAGCTTGGACAGGTTGCCCAACTCAGACGGTATCTGCCCACTCAACTCGTTCCCGGCAAGGAACAGCCATTGCAGATTGGACAGGTTGCCCAGCTCCGCTGGTATGTCTCCGCTCAACCCGTTGCCTTCGAGGACCAGCGTTCTCAGGTTGGACAGGCCGCCCAGCTCCGGCGGTATCTCCCCGGTCAGCCTGTTGTAGGACAGGACAAGGACTTCCAGACTGGACAGGTTGCCCAACTTCGGCGGTATCTCCCCGATCATCTGGTTGTGGTCGAAGAACAGAGTTGTCACGTGCCCTATATCGTCAGTGATTACGCCGTACCACTCCCCAAGAGGCGCATCGCTAAGCCAGTTGGTGTTCTCAACCCAGTCAGCTCCCCCCGTCGCTTCGTAAAGCGCGACAAGTGCCTCCCTTTCCAAGGTGTTTTCCACTGGCGTGGTAGTGAGTGTCCGCGTAGGCGCTTGTGGCGCCGCGGGAGCGGCGGTCGCTGTGGCAGGCGTTGGTGGCGTGGCGGTCGGCGCGGGCGCTGGGTCGTTGTTGCAGGAGACCACCAGCAACGCTGCCAACGCGGCAAGTCTTGTGGAAATGGTGGTTCGGGAAATCACTCCTCACAGCCTCGTACAGTTGGGCGAGCGCCTGGCTGTCGACTGCTGTGGACAGGACAACCATCGTATATCCCTAAATGTTGCTGTGGTATTATTGGGCTTTCGCCCATTGAAACACAACCTCCTTGACTATTCGTCCGTTATACTCGTAAAGAGGGAAGAGAGTACATCTGAGGAGGGGAACATGTTCACCAGAATCGGCGTGTTAGCCGCCGTTGCGCTCGCGGCGCTGCTGTTTGCCGTCGCTGCCTGTAGCTCAGCGGAGGACGAGCCAACGCCAAGGCAAGCACCCGCGCCCGCCGCGCCAGCGGCCCAGGTCCAGCAGCAGGCGCCCGCCATGGCCGCGCCCACGGCAGCCCCTGCCGCGCCCGCCATGCCCGCGCCCGCCGCGGCAGCCCCTGCGGCTACCGCCATGGCCGCGCCCGCGGCGGCGCCCCAGCCTCCCGCACCCGCCGCGCCCACCATCGCGCCGCCCGCCGTGGCCGCTCCCCAGCCGGGAGCCACCACGTTCCAGGACACCCGCCGCACCCCGTCGGTATCGACCGCCGTGGACAGGGTATCGACGTTCAGCCTGGACACGGACCGCACCTCGTACCGCCTCGCGCTGAGCTGGGCCCGCGAGGGCTACCAGGTGGAGCCTGACTCCGTGCGCGCCGAGGAATGGATCAACTCGTTCCACTACGGCTATCCGCAGCCGACGACCAGTGACAGTTTCTCCGTCTCCACCGACGTCTTCACGCACCCGCTGGACAGCCGTCTCCACCTGGCCCGCGTCGGATTCCAGGCGCCCCAGTTCGAGGATAACCGCCCCGTGAACGTGACGCTGGTGCTGGACGCGTCCGGCTCCATGGCCAACGGCAACCGGGTGGAAGTCGCCAGGGAGGCGGCATACGCCATTCTGAACAGCCTGGGCAGGCGTGACCGCATCGCTGTCGTGCACTTCACCACGGAGGTCCTTGGAGAGTACACCGTAGCGCACGAGTCCCCCGACAGGGGTAACGTCGCGAGGTCCATCTCGCAACTGCATCCTCAGGCCAGCACGAACGTACAGGCCGGCCTGGACCTGGGGGTCCAGCTCGCCGACGAGGCCCGCCGCGCCAACCCGGACGCGTACAACTACGTCATCCTCATGTCGGACGGCGTGGCGAACGTGGACGCGACCAACCCCTTCGCCATACTGGAGTCGGCTTACGACGCCGACGCGGGCAACCCGTTGCGCATAATCACGATCGGCGTGGGCATAGAGAACTACAACGACCAGTTGTTGGAGCAGCTCGCCCAGTACGGCAACGGCTGGTACCGCTACCTGGACACCGTCGACCAGGCCCGCACCGTGTTCAGCCGGGCGAACTGGCTGGCGCTGTCCATACCCTTCGCCGACCAGACGCGCGCCCAGGTGACGTGGGACCCGAACGCGGTGGCGTCGTGGCGTCTCATCGGCTACGAGAACCGCGTTACGTCCGACGAGTCGTTCACCGAGGCGCGCAAGGAGTTCGCGGAGATTCCGGCGGGCGCGGCCACCACGGTCTACTACGAGCTGGAGCTCACCGACGCCGTGCTCCGCTCCGGCGCTTGGCCGGCGCAGCTCGGCAACGTGGAGTTGAGGTGGGTTACGCCGGTCGGCAACGATTCCAACCGCCAGCACGCCTCCGTAACGGCCGGGAGTGAGGCCGACATCCGGTACCCCGCGGACCCGTTGGCGCACTTTGGCGCCATAGTGGCGCTGACGGCCGACATCTACAGCAGCGTTCCCCACCCCGGCGACTCGGCCTACGGTCGTGAGTACCGCGAGCTGTACGATCTCCAGCACCAGTTGGACTCGCTGTCCAGCCCGCTCGGCCACCTGCAGTCGTACCAGGACTTCTCGTTCCTGCTGTCGCACATCATGAGGGACGCGCCCTCCGGCAGCACCACCCGTCCGGCAACCGGCTACAGCCCGTGATCGGCCTCGCACCTCGGTACAGGCGCAAGAGAACGGGAATCGCCCCATGACCGCTCGGGTCGAATAGGCAGGTAGCCATGCTGTTCAGATGCTTGATAATCCCGATGGCGGTGTTGGCGCTGAACGCCTGCGTCAACATCGACATCAATCTGTTCGGCGGCGACGATACGCCCGTGGTCGAGGTGGACGACGTGAGATTCGAGGTGGAGGTCGCCGACACGTCCGCGCTCAGAGACAAGGGCCTGACCGGTAGAGACTACCTGGAGGAGCGGCGGGGTATGCTGTACATCCCCGATGGGCGCTTCGCGGGCGCGTTCTGGATGAAGGGCATGCGGTTTCCGCTCGACTTCATCTGGATAGGCGAGGACTGCCGCGTGGTGGACATCGCGGTGAACGCCCGAGTCCCCGCGCCCGGCACTCCGGACGACAGGATCTGGAGATACCGTTCCTATCCGAGCGCCGCTTACACTCTCGAGGTCAACGCCGGGGAAGTCGACCGGTTCGGGATAAGGGTGGGCGACCAGGTGGAGTTCGAAAACATACGCGGCGGCTGTTGATCCGAAACTTACGCGGCGCGGCGTCCGTAACCTCGCCGCGCCGCACGACGCCGGAGTAAGATAGTAAGCGCATACCACGCTGCAAGGAGAAACAACATGCCAAAAGACAAGGTCACACAGACCCTCGAGATAGAGCGGGGACAGCTCGACTGGCTCGGCGAGGTGGCCGGGGAGTACGGGTTCGCCGACGAGTCCAAGGCGCTGCGCGTGCTGCTGGACTTCGCCATCCAGGACGGCGACAACGAGCTCATCTTCTCGCCGCAGAACGCGAGGTGCCGATTCTGCGGCTAGGCCGGGCATACGATCTCCTTATAAAGGGAGGGACGGTGGTCGACCCGTCCCAGGGCCTGAACGAGCCCAGGGACGTCGCGCTGGCCGGCGGCAAGGTCGCGGCGGTCGAGGACTCGATACCCGCCGACCATGCCGGGGAAGTCCTGGACGCGACCGGCATGGTCGTCACGCCCGGCCTCATCGACCTGCACGTCCACGCCTACTGGGGAGCCTGCACCTACGGGATCGACCCGGACCTCAGCAACCTGGCGCTGGGCGTCACCACCGCCCTGGACGCCGGCTCGGCCGGCGCGCTCACGTTCCGCGGCTTTCGCAAGCACAACCTCGAGCAGGCCCACACCAGGCTCTTCGCCCTTCTCAACATCTCGGCGATGGGCATAATCTCGCCGGACATCGGCGAGCTCGAGTACCTGAAGTGGGCGGACGTAGACCTGGCCGTGGAGTGCGGGCTTGCCAACGGGCGCTACGTCAAGGGCGTCAAGGCGCGGCTCGGACGCCAGATACTTGGCGACAACGACGATGTGGAGGTGCTCGGGCGCGCAATCGAGGCCGCCGAGGGTTTCGGCGGTTTCGTGATGATCCACGTCGGCAACAACCCCACGGCCCTGCCGTCGCTGATGGACATGCTGCGACCCGGGGACGTCGTCACGCACGCATTCCACGGCTTCGAGGACGGCGTTCTCGACGAGTCCGGCGCGGTGCTCGAGGGCATGAAGCGAGCGCAGACAAGGGGCGTGGTGCTCGACGTCGGCCACGGCGCGGGCAGCTTCTCCTTCAAGTCGGCCGAGAGGGCGCTCGCGAGCGGCCTGCGGCCCGACACCATCAGCACCGACATCAGCAGCCTCAGCTTCGAGGGTCCGGTGCACGACTTCGCGACCACGCTGACCAAGTTCATGCGCCTGGGCATGTCCCTGGAAGAGGTGATACGCCGGTCCACCGAGGTCCCGGCGCGCGTGCTGGGCGTGGAAGACGCGCTGGGCACCCTGCGAGTGGGCGCCGAGGGCGACGTCACGGTGCTGCGGCGTGAAGAGGGCCGATTTCCCCTGGTCGACCGGCTCAGCCCGATGACCCGGATGGGCCCGACGCGGTGGGAGCCGGGCAGCACCCTGGTAGCCTCCGAGCGCCTGGTGCACGTCCGCACGGTCAAGGGCGGCGCCGTCTACCGGCCCTGGCTCGGTTAGCCCCGCCGCCTGTGTCCGCCTAGAGTGAGATTTCTGCGACAACCGATAGACGGTCGCGGGAGGCCAATCATGTCGGACGCTGCCACCGGTCCCGTACACACCCGCTGGTTCTGGGCGAAGGCCAGGCCCTACGGCCAACCGAGCCCGGAGAAGATTCACCTGCTCGAGCACCACCTTGCCGACGTAGGCGCGTGCTTCGAGGCGTTGCTGGCGCAGCCCACCGTCCGGCGGCGAGTGGCCCGCAGCGGCGGACTGGACACGCTGGACGACGCGACGGCGGCGCGGCTCGCGCTGTTCGCCGCTATGCACGACGTTGGCAAGGTCAACGTCGGGTTCCAGACGCGGGTGTGGGCCGACGATGACTACCCGCCTGGGCGCAGGCCGGACTGGTGCGACCACTACCGCGTGCTTGTGCCAGTGTTGGCTGACAAGGACCGGGAGACCGCCTGCTGGTTCTTCAACGCGCTCGGCTGGTGGGACGAGGCCATCAACACCTGGGACGACCGCGAGGGCGAGACGGTGTGCGGACTGCTCGTCGCCACGCTGTCGCACCACGGCAAGCCGCTGCAACTGGATGGCGGCCTCGAAAGCAACTCGGCTCTCTGGCGCGAGTTTGGCGACCTCAACCCGTCGGAGTACGTCAAGCGCCTTGGGACGCTGGCGCGCCGGTGGTTCCCCGCCGCGTTCGATGCCACCGAGATCAGCCTGCCCGCCAAGCCGGAGTTCCAGCACATGTTCCTGGGGCTGTGCACGCTCGCCGACTGGATAGGCTCCAACGAGGAGTGGTTCCCCTACCGCGACGAGCCGGACGACGACTATTTCTTCGATGTCGCCCGCCCGGCGGCGGCCCGCGCGCTGAGCGAGGTCGGGCTGGACGTCGGCGAGCAGCGGGCAACGTTCGTCGGCGCGGGCGAGTTCGACGCGCTGTTCGACTTCCCCACCAACGCCATCCAGACGGCGGCGCGAGACACGCCGACGGACGCGCCTATTGTCGTCATCGAGTCCGAGACCGGCTCCGGCAAGACCGAGGCGGCGCTGTGGCGGTTCGCCCGGATGTACGAGGAGCGTCTCGTCGACGGCATCTACTTCGCGCTGCCCACACGCGCCGCCGCCGTCCAGCTGCACGGGCGGGTCAAGCGGTTTGCCGAGCGGCTGTTCCCGGCTGCCCACAGGCCGCCCGTCGTGCTGGCCGTGCCCGGCTACGACGCCGACGCGGACGCTGACCGCGCCGAGCTCGGCTACGACGAACGCGCCGCCGGCCACCACGACCGCCAAGCCGAAGAAAGGCCCTGGGCGTCCAACGGCCCCAAGCGCTACCTCGCCGCGCAGGTCGCCGTGGGCACCGTGGACCAGGCGATGATGGCCGCGCTGAAGGTGCGCCACTCGCACATGAGGGCCGCGTGCCTGGCGCGCAACCTGCTGGTGGTGGACGAGGTACACGCCTCCGACACCTACATGAGCCGCATCATCGAGGCGCTGCTCGACGCCCACATTGGCGCGGGCGGCCACGCGCTGCTCATGTCCGCCACGCTCGGCTCAGTGGCGCGCGACTTCTGGCTGTCCGCCGGAAGGCGCGGTTCGAGCGACGCCCCGCCGCTGCACGACGCAATCGCGGCCCCCTACCCTGCCGTCAGCGTGCGACACTTCACCGAGGCGAGTATGTCCGCAGTCGGCGCGAACCAGGCCGGCGACAAGGTGGTGCGGATGTCCGCCCGCCCGCTCATGGCCGACTTCGACGGCGTGGCGCGTCTCGCGCTGGACGCCGCCCGCGACGGCGCGAAGGTGCTGGTGGTGCGCAACACCGTCGGCCACGCCGTCGCCACGCAGCAGGCGTTGGAATCGCTGGCCGGGCCGGGCGACGCCGCGCTGCTCTTCTCGGTACGCGACACGCGGACGCTGCATCACGGACGATTCGCCGCGCCGGACCGCCGCCTGCTGGACGCCGAGGTGGAACGGCGGCTCGGCAAAGAGCGCGAGTCCGGCGGCGCAATCGTGATAGGCACTCAGACGCTGGAGCAGTCGCTGGACATCGACGCCGACCTGCTGATAACGGACCTGTGCCCTGCCGACGTGCTGCTCCAGCGCATCGGGCGGCTGCACCGCCACGAGCGCGGCGACCGGCCCGTCGCCTACGCCACGCCGCGCTGCGTGGTGCTGACGCCGGCCATGGACGATCTGTCGCCGCTGCTGTCGAGTGGCGAGCACGCCAACGGCTTGGGACCGCATGGTTACGTGTACGAGGACCTGCGGGTGGTGGAGGCGACGCTGCGGCTGGTGCGCGAGCGCGGCGAGTGGCGCATCCCGCAGATGAACCGCAAGCTGGTGGAGCGAGCCACGCACCCGGCCGCGCTGGCGGTCATCGTGCGGGAGCTTGGCGACGACTGGGCGGCCCATGCCAACGACATCACGGGCGGCAACATAGCCGAGGGCATCACCGCCGGCTACGCCATCGTCCGCCGGGATGCGCCGTTCTTCTCGCAGGCGGGCAACCGCGACGTGCTCTTTCCGTCGGACGAGGAGCGCATCCGCACGCGGCTGGGCGACGACCGGGTGGACGTGGTCTTCGACCCGCCGCCGCCGAGCCCGTTCGACCCCGCGAGCCGGATCGACAAGCTGGCGGTGTCGGTGCGCTGGCTAGGGAGCGCGGATATGCCGGAATCGGTGGCGCCCACGCGGATCGACGGCGGTTTCACGTTCGCCGTCGGGGAGCGGCGGTTCGTGTACGACCGGCTGGGATTGCGGCCGCAGGGGGCGTGAATCTCGGCAAAAGTGCCCCAAATCGCCCCATTCTGCACAATTCGTAGCTGAGAGCGTTGGGCATCCGAGCCGGTTTTGGCGCAGATGCAGCGCAAATTCGAGACCGAAAGGGACTGAATGTTAAGGTTCTGATACAGGTCGGCGAGGCGGTACTTGCCTCTCTTCACCCCCATCCTAACCCTCCCCCTGCGAGGGGGAAGGGACTCTTTGAGCCGCTCCCTTTCAATGAAAAGGGACTGTGCCAGAGAGATTAGCACGGACGTGCGTGTATTTCAAGAGCGTTGGCGAAATTGCGGGTTTGGGGGCGGATTCGTGGGGAGAAATGGCGCACGAATGGGGATGGAGTGGGGCGTTGGTGGGGTTTGGGTGGGGCAGGGCTGGGGAACGGATGGCGCGGGAGAGTGACGGTTTTTTCGGGTGCGTGGGCGCGAGTGAGCGGGTGTGGGCGAGGGCAGGGCAGGGTGTTCGCGAGAGGGACGGTTTTGGGTGCGCCTAGTAATCTGACACAGTCTCGCCCTGATCGGCCCGATTGACATAGCCGCCTCCTCCGCGTAGTGTCTTTGCAGGTAGCGAGAGAAAGCGGCCGGGCTGCGAGCGTGCAAAGGGGTGCTTCAAATGGCGCGGATCGAGGCCAGTGTTCCTGATGAACTTATCGAGGCGCTGGACGCGGTGGCGGAGCGACTGGGGCGAACCAGGGCGGAGGTCATCCGCCATGCGCTCGAGAGCTACCTCGAGGATTTTGACGACATTTCTGTAGTCATGTCCAGACTGCGCGATCCGTCCGACCAGATACTAGACTGGAACGAGGTCAAAGGCAGCTTGTATCGGGACAGGTAGAGCGCGGCGCATTGTTGACCGGAGCCGGCCCAGCGCGGGCCGGCTCCGGCGCTTGTCCCCGCTCGGCGCGGGGGAACATGTCTCCCTCGCTTGAGCATCGCAAGGTGAACAGGTCTATCCCCACATAACTGGGGAAACAAAGGGTTGTCGTCACTACGATCTACGGCTTGACAACGTGGTCCTGTGAACGTATTGTAATGTTCAACTTGCAATGCTGCAACTCCACAAGCGAAAGGAAAATCTATGGAACAGGAAATGCTAACCAACCTCAAGGTTACACTCAAGCGTAAGGAGCATCAACTAGCTAAGGCGAGGGAAGAGGTCGAAAGGCTAAGCCACGAGTATAGGTCTATCAGGGACACACTTGCCATTTGTGTCCGAGAAACCGAAACAAACGTTTGACTCGGCAACAGCCAGGACATATAATAGCACAGGTGTGCCGAGACGCTACAGGAAGGGCTGAGCCATGTACAACATCCTGACTGAACGGTTGATTCGGATGGACAAGTCCGACGGCGCGCGTGTGGAAGCGTCGCTGCCGGATGTGTATGAGGCGCTCATGGCCGACGAGGTGGAGGCGTTCCCGGCGCTGCGCCCGCACCAACGCCACGCATGGCACGCCTTCCTCGTGCAACTCGGCGCGATAGCGATGCACGATTCCGGGCTGTCGGAGCCGCCTACGGACGCCGACGAGTGGCGGCGCATCATCCGCGCGTTGACCCCGGAATGGCCGAACGACGAACCGTGGCAACTGGTGGTGGACGAGATCACCAGGCCGGCGTTCATGCAGCCGCCGGCGTCGTCCGCCGAGCGCGAGTCGGACTTCAAGAACACCGTCGAGACGCCGGATGAGCTGGACATCATAAACATTTCAAGAAACCACGATCTCAAGGCAGGGTCGCTACGTGCACCTGAAGTAGATGAGTGGATATTTGCGCTGACCAACATGCAAACGATGGATGGTCGCCCTGGAAATGGCTATTACGGTGTATCTCGAATGAACAGCAATGACGGAAGCAGAACCGCATTCAGCCTTACCCCTTCGTTACAGTGGGGCAGACATGTACAGAAGGACATTTCCAGCTTGCTTAGAGTCAACTTTTCCAGATGGCCGATGCGTTGGGACGGAGTCAAGCTGTTGTGGACGGAATGCTGGGATGGCAAGAAGTCTGAGGGACTGACACTTGATAAGTTACATCCCTTCTATCTGGAGGTTTGCCGTCGCTGTCGAGTGAAATTAAGTGGCAAAGGGCTACATGTGCAGAAGGCCCCGAGAGTCAGAGCTGGGGGATGTAGAGTAGCCGCTGAAGCGAGTCGTGGCGACGTAGGAGACCCATGGACTCTCATAACCGAGGATGACAAAGGGTCCAAGGCGTTAACCCTGCAGACCAACAGCTACTCCTATCAGAACATCGTAAAGTATCTGTTCACGCCAGAATGGAAACTGCCGGCTCTATTTGACTTGGTAGACTCCGGACATGACGATGATACGTTTCTGGTAGCCCGCGGCTTGCGGCGGAAAAAGGGTGGACAGACCGAAGGATACTACGAGCGCATTATTCCACTGAAACCAAATACGGTACAGGTGTTTGGTAGAGGTGGTGACCCTGAAACTTTGGGAGCCATTGCCAGAAAGCGTGTTGCGCAGGTGGGAAAGGTTGAAGAGATTTTACGAAGCGCAATTGCCATCTTCCTGACGAAGGGGGAAGCCCTTTCAAAGTTGAAACCGCCTGACCGGAACAAAGTCCTCTACGGAAGCGTAGTAAGTGATCGCGTCGAAAGCTTTACGAAAGTGGTTGATGACCGCTTCTTTGAAGATCTGCAAGCCGAATTTGAAGAAGAAAGTGCCGAAGAACGTGGACGAGTATTTTCGGAGTGGTTTGAGCAATTCATCATTCCTAGTGCCAATAAAGTCTTAACTGGGTCATGGAATTCTCTGCCTTGTCCTGAAAACTGGCGTCTGCGTGCTGTTGCAGCCTCCAAGAACTTGTTCGACGGTCGGATACATCGAGAGTTTGATGTTAGTCTCGACTAGCTTAGAGGAGAGTCAGTAATGTCTGAGGTTGACTTCCGTAACGAGTGGGAATTTAACCAAGCCGTGCAAGACTTGGCGGAGCAGTATGGCTGGAAGGAACCTTTCCACATCCCACGAGTGGCATATGAAGCCGCCAAGAGAAGCGGGCACCCGATACCTGCCGGGTTCCCAGACTTGATTCTACGCTATCAAGATGTCACGGGAACAAGTACCGTCATTGCGGCAGAACTCAAGACTGACGACGATGAAGTCAGCCGTTTGCAACCGTGGCAGAAGGAGTTCTTGCTGGACTTGGCGCAGCACATACCAACCTTTGTGCTAAGACCCAGAGATTGGGATTACATTGACAGGATACTGAGGGACGGCCCGCCAGATGCTACCGGACAGATTATAGAGCCTTCGCCTCTTGCGGTCCGGCGTAAAGAGTGGTTGCCGCCCCAGCAGACAATCAATGCGATAGTGTACAGGCTTGTCTCGGAAATCGGCAGCCCGACCTTCGTAAAGGGCAACTTAGCGGAATTGCGGCGTATGAATCCAGAGGAGCCGAACTCGGCAGCCTTCTATCAACTGATGGGAGCACGGGGTCTGCTGAGAAACGAGGCGCTAGAGACCAAGTGGGCGATGATAATTCACGGTATAGCATTGATGACCCCGACTGCTCATCACAGTGGAACATCAGTAGGTGAGGCACTCTTCAAAGGTGGCGATCCTTCACGAACCAATGCCTTTTACAGTGGTCTGCGCCTCAAGCGGTTCTTGAGGGCAAGTGGGTCAGTGCTGGTAACTCTCACAAAACAACTACTCTTGATGATGAAGGCTGCGCAACAGCCATTCGACTGGCGAGAAATGGCCGCATTCATCTTGAGCGAGGGCGTAGACTCAGAGAAGGCGGAAGAGTCACGCCGCAGGATAGCTCGCGCCTACTACGGCACCGAATACAGAAACTCATTGGGAAGCTCGGAGTAATTCATTCAAGATGAGGAGGCTACTGATGCCCCAACCCAAATTTCTGCAGATTCATACCCTTCATTCTTACCCGGCGGCGTTGCTGAACAGAGACGCCAGCGGCTTGGCGAAGCGAATGCCATTTGGCGGAGCGACGCGCACGCGGATTTCGTCGCAGTGCCTGAAGCGGCACTGGAGGATGGCTGAGGGCGAATTCGCTTTGAGAAACATTGACGGATTCACGGATGCCAGGCGTACTCGCAACGCGGTTCCATTGAAGATCATGAAGGACCTGCGAACGACAGAGGGCTTGAACGAGGAAGTCCTGAACGCGGTAGAGAACGCGTTTCAGGAGAAACTCTACAGCGAAAGCGGCGTTCAGCCTCTGCTGTTGGGATTGCCGGAGATCAAGTACCTTCAGCAGCGAGCCGCCAGCATATGCGCCGATTACGCAAACGACGCCGCTGGCGCAAAGAAGGCGGCTGAGGACGTCTTCCATACTCGCAGGGGCGAAGGCAACAATATGCGGGCCATGAGGGAGGCGACCAAGCTGCCGGCAGGGCTCGTGAGTGCCTTGTTTGGCCGAATGATCACGTCTGACATCACGGCCAATATAGATGCCGCCGTCCACGTGGCCCACGCCTTCACCGTCCACGCGGAGGAGAGCGAGAGCGACTACTTCTCGGCAGTGGAAGAATTGCCTATGGAGGCGCAGGGATCCGGTGCCGGTTTCCTCGGCGACATGGAGCTCACCGCCGGGCTGTTCTACGGGTATGTGGTTGTGGACGTACCGGGGCTGGTGTCGAACCTGTCCGGCTCAGAGACCCTTGCCGGTCAAGTGGTGCACAACCTGATCCACCTCATCGCCACCGTCTCGCCCGGCGCCAAGCTCGGCTCCACCGCGCCCTACGCGAACGCCGACCTGATGCTGATAGAGGCGGGCAGCCGACAGCCGCGCAGCCTGGCCAACGCCTTTCGCAAGGCCGTGTCCGCACAGACCGACACCGCTACGGACGCGCTCGAAAAGCATCTGAGCGACTTGGACGAGTGCTACGGCGCGAAAGAGGCGCGGCGCGTGATGTCCGTCGGCAAGCGCGAACTGCCCGGCGCGTCCTGGCTGAACTGCGACGAACTGGCGAACTGGGCCGCCGACGCCGTCCGCGACGGCGAGGCGGGGTAGCCATGCGACACCTCATCGTCCACTTGGAATCGCCGCTCATGTCTTTCGGCGGCGAGACTGTCGACAACCTGGGCGTCATCCGCCCCTTTCCTGCGGCGTCCATGCTGACAGGGATGTTCGCCAACGCGCTGGGCTGGCGTCGCATCGACCAGGAGGCGCACGAGCGCCTGCAACGCCGGCTTGTGTTCGCCGCGCGTATCGACCGCGAGCCGGCGGGCGGGGGCCGAATGACCGATTACCAGACGGTGCAGATTGGCAACACAGTCGATCTCTTCCCAATGGGCAGCTCTTGGGCGATAGGCTGGACGACGCGCGGCGCGCCGGAAACGCGCGCGGGGGCGCTGGGAACACGCAACAGTCCGCCTTTCACCCATCAGCGTTGGCGCGACTACTACGCCGATGCCCGCGTAACCGTCGCCCTGCGCCTCGACCCGCCGGAGGACGCGCCGACGCTGGACGACTTGGCCGCCGCGCTGGACGAGCCCGCCCGCCCGCTGTTCATCGGGCGCAAGCCATGCCTGCCGTCCGCGCGGCTGTGCGGCGGTTTCGTGGACGCGCCCAATACGCTCGCCGCGCTGCTGGCCGTTCCCCTGCCCGACCCGTCGGACGACAGGGACGCCACGCGCCCGGCGAGGATGCAATGGCCGGCGCGCGATGTCATCGCCGGGCCGCCGGAGGGCGTGTCCGTGAGCCGCGAGATGATGCTCACCGACGAGCGCAACTGGGTGTCCGGGCTGCACGGCGGCGGCAGGCGCGTCGTAGAGGGCACGGCGAATCGCGGCGCATTCGGCCCGAAGCAGCCGGCACAGGAGGCCACGCAATGACCACGACGACCACGGCCACGCTCCGGATGATTCGCGGCGACGTGGACCTGCGCGAGTTCAATCGCTGGATGGGGTCGAGACAGCTCCAGGACCCGGACCACGCCATGCACTGCCTGCTGAAGGAGTGTTTCGGCGAGCTGGCCCCCAAGCCCTTTCGCCTAGTGGCGACGCGCGGCGCGACGACGGGCTGCCTGTACGGCTACGGCCAAGCCGACGCCGACGCCCTGCGCGAGTCCGCCGCCATCTGCGCGTGCCCGCTGCAAGAGAAGGTGATGCCGCTTTCCAGCCTCGACAGCAAGCCGATGCCGACGCAGTGGCGCGTCGGCCAGCGGCTCGGATTCGAGGTCCGTGTCCGGCCAATCGTGCGGCTGAAGCGGGACCTTTCGCGCGTGCCGCCCGACAAGCTGCGCCGGTTCCGCACCCGTCCCGGCGACGCCGCCGCGCCGCGCCCCGGCAAGGAGTGCGACGTTTTCCAGTGGAAGGCCATGCTTCTCCCGGATGGCGGAATGACGCAGACGCGAGAAGAGGTGTACGTCGATTGGCTCGGCGAGCAGTTCGAGCGGCGCGGCGGCGCGGTCCTGGACAGGGACAGGGCCGGCCTGGCGTCGTTCCGGCGCACGCGGGCTATCCGCAAGCTCCATCGCCGCTACAGCGAAGGCCCGGACGCGCTGATGCGCGGCGAGCTGGTGGTGACCGACTCCGCCGAGTTCGCCAAGCTGCTCGCGCGCGGCGTCGGCCGGCACCGCGCCTACGGCTACGGGATGCTGCTGCTGCGTCCCGCCCGCCCATAAGCGCGAATTCGCACCTTAACAACCAAATCACTACCGAGGTGCGAACCGAGTTCCCCCGCGATAGCGGGGACAAACTGACCACTAACCACTAACCACTGGTAACTGCCATGTTAAGAGGAAGACTGGGACTCGAAACGGCAAGGATACCCCATGCCGACCGGCACGGGCTGTTGTGGCTGTCGCGCGGGGCGCTCACCGTGCGGAACGGGACACTTCGTTTCGCGCGGGAGAGCGCGCCCACG
The DNA here is from genome assembly GCA_965203135.1 of Dehalococcoidia bacterium. GTDB lineage: Bacteria > Chloroflexota > Dehalococcoidia > Lucifugimonadales > CATOSD01 > CATOSD01. The sequence continues at coordinate 1,416,740 of CBDBBO010000001.1, forward strand.
CCCGACAGCGGCATGGACGCGGGCGAGTACGGGATACCGTTCCAGTCCCTCAGCATGATACTTCTGGGGCCCGGGTCCACCGTCAGCCACGACGCGCTGAGGCTGATGGCGAGACACGGCACCGCGCTGGTTGCGGTGGGCCAGGACGGCGTGAGGTGCTACACGGCGCCGCCGCTCTTGCCGGACACGTCGGACGTGGCGCGGCGGCAGATGCGCGCCTGGGGTGACGCCGAGGGCTCCCGGATAACGATAGCGCGCAAGATGTACGCGATGCGGCTGGGCGAGGTGCTGCCGCACCGCGACATCGCGGCGCTGCGGGGAATCGAGGGCTCGCGCATGAGGCGGACCTACCAGGCGCTGGCGCAGAGGTACGGCATCACCTGGCGGGGCCGGCGATACGACAGGAGCAATCCGCTGGCGGCCGACATACCGAACCAGGCCATAAACCACGCCTCGGTGGCGGTGACATCGGCGGCGGTCATCGCGGTCATGGCCACGGGCGCGATACCGCAGCTCGGGTTCATCCACGAGCACAGCGGGGAGGCGTTCGCGCTGGACATCGCGGACCTGTTTCGGGACACGGTGCTGCTGCCTGCGGCGTTCACGGCGGCGCGGGAGGCGGCGGACAATCCGCGCCTGAACATCGAGCGCCACACGAGGCGGCTGACGGGCGACATGATGAGAAGGGAGCGGGTGATTCCGGCGATGATAGACAGGATAAAGGAGCTGTTCGAGGACGTGGCGGCGCTGGAGGCGCCGGAGCCGGACGCGGGCGAAGAGGCGGGGGAGGACGTGGCATGACGGTGGTGGTGACGATAAACGTAGAGGGCAGGTACAGGGGATTTCTGGCGTCGGCGATGCTGGAGATAGCGGCTGGGGTGTACACGAGTCCGGGCATGACGGCGGGCATCCGGGAGCGCATCTGGGACGTGCTGAGCAGGTGGTACGCCCAGACGGGGGAGGGTTCGATAGTGATGACGTGGCGAGACGAGTCGGCGGTAGGGGAGCAGCACATCCGCACGCTTGGGGAGTCGCCGAAGGAGATAGTGGACGCGGACGGCGTCTATCTGGTGAAGTACAGCTAACAGTATTTCCGTAGTTGATGGAGGCGGCGTGTTTTAATCGACTTAGCTAGGGGTTGCCCCGCACGCGCGGGGATAGACCGCGGTCTACCACTTCCCCGCCGTCGATATTCACGGTTGCCCCGCACGCGCGGGGATAGACCCCGGAGAAGGCAGACACGCCCGCTGAGGTCGCGGGTTGCCCCGCACGCGCGGGGATAGACCCTCTCCTCCTGGCGGTGCCTCACGTCCGCCCTGGGTTGCCCCGCACGCGCGGGGATAGACCTGATCACGTGGTCCAATAGGTCGATGTCCATAGGGTTGCCCCGCACGCGCGGGGATAGACCCAAGGACAAGTTGCCGGCACACATCCCGGGGCCGGTTGCCCCGCACGCGCGGGGATAGACCGCTCGCCGGCCATACTCGTGTGCTCATGGTGGCGGTTGCCCCGCACGCGCGGGGATAGACCTCAGCCAGGGCTGCCGCACGTGTGGGCTACGCCGGTTGCCCCGCACGCGCGGGGATAGACCGTACGCACGACGCCGCCAACGACCTCGCCGTCGGGTTGCCCCGCACGCGCGGGGATAGACCCAAGAGGTACATGATTCCGAAGTGGCTGATGAAGGTTGCCCCGCACGCGCGGGGATAGACCGCCGGATGGGTACACTCACTTAAGTGCTCCTTTGGTTGCCCCGCACGCGCGGGGATAGACCCGACGCCACGCCATTTCAGGCGTGACCACCTGAGGTTGCCCCGCACGCGCGGGGATAGACCCTCATCGAATCAGCGGTGCGGCCCCGAGGACCGGGTTGCCCCGCACGCGCGGGGATAGACCTCCGTTGAGCTGGCGCCGAAGCGGACGGGACCTGGTTGCCCCGCACGCGCGGGGATAGACCTTCTCCCTGGGGCTTCAGTCCGGCGCATGATGCGGTTGCCCCGCACGCGCGGGGATAGACCCGACGTCGTGGGCGGAATCCAGAGCCTCCAGCGGGTTGCCCCGCACGCGCGGGGATAGACCCCCAATAGGCCACGTAAGCCTCAGCCTCCTGATGGTTGCCCCGCACGCGCGGGGATAGACCCGTCATTCGTCATTCGTCATCCGCCCGTCTGTGGGTTGCCCCGCACGCGCGGGGATAGACCGAACAGCGGGCCGCCGCCCTGGGGAATGGTAGCGGTTGCCCCGCACGCGCGGGGATAGACCCTGTCCGCGTGTGCTCTGAAGCTTCGTGCCTCTGGTTGCCCCGCACGCGCGGGGATAGACCCAGCATTGTGCGGATGTAGTCGCCGTGTGCGCCGGTTGCCCCGCACGCGCGGGGATAGACCGTTGATTTCGTTGAACTGGTCGGCGTAGCTGGTGGTTGCCCCGCACGCGCGGGGATAGACCCTCGGCGCGGATGGGGACGCTGTTCGACATCGAGGTTGCCCCGCACGCGCGGGGATAGACCCGCTCCACGCCTTGCTTTCCTTCCGCCATAGCCGGTTGCCCCGCACGCGCGGGGATAGACCCACCACTGGGGTCCAGACTCTGGCGAAGGCCGAGGTTGCCCCGCACGCGCGGGGATAGACCCACCACTGGGGTCCAGACTCTGGCGAAGGCCGAGGTTGCCCCGCACGCGCGGGGATAGACCCGCGGCGCACGACCGCCTGACGGCTGAGGCCGAGGTTGCCCCGCACGCGCGGGGATAGACCGTTTCATTGGCTTCCATGCGGCGGCGAGTCGGTGGTTGCCCCGCACGCGCGGGGATAGACCCCGATCACCGGCCCGCCTTCGCCAGGCCCAGCGGGTTGCCCCGCACGCGCGGGGATAGACCGCCGTCGGCTGTGGGTTCCCGTCCCGATCACAAGGTTGCCCCGCACGCGCGGGGATAGACCGTCAGTGGGACCAGGTGAATACATGCTCCTAATGGTTGCCCCGCACGCGCGGGGATAGACCGTGGACAAACTTTTTACGCGCTGAATCGGAACCGGTTGCCCCGCACGCGCGGGGATAGACCCGCGGGAGCTCGGAATGCAATGGTGGGAGCGCGGGTTGCCCCGCACGCGCGGGGATAGACCTTATGCTCTGGTCGCTGGTTGCGCCTCCCGCGAGGTTGCCCCGCACGCGCGGGGATAGACCGCGGCCCGCGAGGACGCCGCACACGCCGCGACCGGTTGCCCCGCACGCGCGGGGATAGACCCCGAAACTCAAGAGAATGCGGCTGGAGTTCCTGGGTTGCCCCGCACGCGCGGGGATAGACCGAGGCCCTGTTCAACAAGGTCAAGTCTGGCGACGGTTGCCCCGCACGCGCGGGGATAGACCGAGGCCCTGTTCAACAAGGTCAAGTCTGGCGACGGTTGCCCCGCACGCGCGGGGATAGACCGAGGCCCTGTTCAACAAGGTCAAGTCTGGCGACGGTTGCCCCGCACGCGCGGGGATAGACCCGCTCAAGTAATCGAATCCTACCATTTCCCGCGGGTTGCCCCGCACGCGCGGGGATAGACCCACTTGCCTTTGGATTGCCGATTGCGAGGATTCGGTTGCCCCGCACGCGCGGGGATAGACCGCTGTGGGCCTGCGCCCGGCGTTGTTGTGGTGCGGTTGCCCCGCACGCGCGGGGGTAGACCGTGGCCGTCCACCAGCATCAATCCGTCTTCCGTGGTTGCCCCGCACGCGCGGGGATAGACCGTTGATTCTTTTGCTGACGCTTTCGATTGTGCCGGTTGCCCCGCACGCGCGGGGATAGACCCGCAGCGGGCAGCAGGACGCGGCGGCAGCGTTGGGTTGCCCCGCACGCGCGGGGATAGACCCGTCGCCCTGGTGGACGGCGAGAAGCCCGCGCGGGTTGCCCCGCACGCGCGGGGATAGACCCGTCGCCCTGGTGGACGGCGAGAAGCCCGCGCGGGTTGCCCCGCACGCGCGGGGATAGACCGCCCGCCGACGCCGCCCACCCGCGCCGCGCAGCGGTTGCCCCGCACGCGCGGGGATAGACCCTGCCGAGGCTGATGGCGGCGCCGCTCGCCGCCCGCCTACGCCAGCGCCAGGGCCGCCGCCGGGTTCCCCACCGTTATCGCCCGAATCACATCCTCCGAAAAGCCCTTGCGCCGCATCTTGGGCACGATGTTCTCGAAGATGTGCCCGTACCCGTGCCCGCCGTACCGCGTCAGCCGGTGCTTCGTGCAGATGTCCTGGCCGATGACGATCTGGTCGGCGTGCCCTGCGTCTGCTGCGCGCTTGATGAAGTCCAGACGCTGGGCGTCGCTGGGTATATCCAGCTCGGCCAGCGGATAGTACGACCCCTCGTTGCCGAACAGGTCCCACTCCAGGTAGCAGCCCGACGCTGCTATCCGCTGCAGCGCGTCGAACTCGAACACGGTACGGTCCAGGTGCCCCATGATCACCCGCGACAGGTCCGCGCCGCCCGCCGCGAGCAGTTCCAGTATCTCCAGCGGCGCGTCCGGGTGGCGGCCCGGATGCGCTAGTATCGCCGCGCCCGTCTCCCGCTGCGCCACCGCCGCCGCCAGCAGCGACCTGCGCTCCGTCGTCGCGAGCGGCCAGCTGCAACCGACCTCCCCGATTATGCCCGCCCTGATGCCGCTGCCGTCCACGCCCTCCGCGACGTTGGCGATAATCTCCCGCGCCAGCTCGTCCACGCTCCGCTCGCCCATGCCCTCCGGGTGCACCGCCGCCACGTAGTGGCCCGCCCCCATGATTACGTGGACGCCGGACTCGCGTGAAATCCGCGCCAGCGCGTGCGGGTCACGGCCGATCTGCGCCGTGGTCGCGTCCACGATCGCGCCGCCGCCGGCCTCCCGGAACCTGCCCACCTCGTCGACCAGCGTATCCAGGTCCAGCAGCGTCAGGTTGGCGCGGTTGCTGTAGTAGTTTCGCCGTATCCACCCCAGGTTCTCCAGCGTTATGGGCGCGTCCGCCTGCTCCGGGCGCGGCGTGTCCTGCGCCGGCCGGTACATGAACGAGAAGTCGATGTAGAGGTGCTCGTGCGTGCTGGTCGCGCCCAGCTCCGAGGGATGCACCGGTCCCAGCACCGTCTGCACAAGCCCCTTGTTCCCGCCTGCTGACATGGCGATTCTCCCTGTAGTATGGTGGCGGCACAGCGTAACACGACAGTCCGGCGGCGCAAAACAACGCGCCGGAGGTCCAGGCAGATGGGAGGCCCCAGCCATGAGGTTCGCGGCGTTTACCACCGTGGCGAGTTCCGCCGGTGAGGCGACCACCGCCGCGCAGCATATCGACAACCTGCGGCAGCAGACCGTCCTGGCCGAACAGCTCGGCTTCGAGGCGGTGTGGCTCGGCGAGCACCACTTCGGGCCCTACGGAATCGGCGACCTTCCCAACCCGGTCCTGCTCGGTGCCGACCTGGCCGCGCGCACGTCCACCATACGCATCGGCCAGATGGCGAACATCGCCCCCTGGTGGCACCCCATACGGCTCGCCGAAGACCTCGCCATCCTGGACAACATGACCGGCGGCCGCGTGGACGTCGGCTTCGGCAGGGGTATCTGGCCCTACGAAGGCCCGCAGTTCCACCCCAACGCGGACCCGCGCAAGGACGCCGAGAACCGCGAGTTGTTCCGGGAGACGGTCGAGGTGGTGCGCGAGATCTGGACCAACGAGTACTTTTCCTACCGCGGCTCCAACTACAGCTTCCCGGTCGATGACACCGTGTTCTCGCACCCCAGGTACCCGTCCAACCCCGTCTGGCAGGACGGCGACCGGGTGACGAAGCTCAGGGTGACGCCGAGGCCCCACCAGAAGCCGCACCCGCCGCTCTGGATGACCGTGTCCACGGACCGGTCCGTGACGACCGCGGCGGAGCTTGGACTCAAGGCCTGCTACTGGCAGCCCCCGCCTCGCAGGATTCGGCAGCGAATGGAGATCTACGCCCGCGCCAGGAGCGAGCGCGAGGGCAGGACGTTCGCCCTGGGCGAGGACCAGGCGGTGATGCGCTCGACTTACGTCGCCTCTTCGATGGAGGAGGCGCGCCGCGACGCGGAGGAGGCCGTGATGTCCGCGTTCATCTTCAACGACCCGTTCCGCGGCAGGCAGGTCTTCACCAACCCCGGCGAGGAGCTGGACCCGAACGGCAAGCTGGACTGGGACTTTCTGGAGCCGCGCACGCTGCTCGTGGGCTCCCCCGACCACGTGGTGGAGAGGATCCAGGAGCTACGGGAGGTCTGCAACCTCGACTACCTGCTCATCAGCTTCGCCCACATGGGCATGCCGCTCATCAAGACGCTCAAGAACCTGGAGACCTTCGCCACCAAGGTCATGCCCCACTTCGCCACCGCCTGAGAGTCCGTCCGATAAGTCCCGAACCTGTGTCAGATTGCTAGGCGCACCTACATTTACATTCGTCAATCCCGCGAAAGCGGGAGTCCAGGGGGCTGGGCGCTCGGAAGCAAAGTCACCCAGTAATCTGACACAGTCAGGCCGGCCTATAACGTGTTGACAGAAGCACGGAGCAGACGTAAAGTAGAACCATGTACATGACCTTTGTGGAAGCTGCACAGTATCTTGGACTAAGCCGTCAGCGTGTCCACGCGCTGGTGTCCAGCCACAAGCTGAATCCCGTCACCCATCCCGAAACCGGGCGGCGGGTGTTGCTAAAGGTGGAAGTGGAAGCACGGAGGGAACGTGTCACGCCCGGAACCTTCCATGACCCCAACGTGGAAGGCTACGTTACGATGCAAGAAGTGGCGTCCGCGTGTGGGGTAGCCGTTCCAACTATTTCCTCGTGGATAACGGCGGGAAAGCTGGGAAGCGCCTTCATAGGTTCCCGCCGGATGATTCCCAAGGATGAAGCCGCTCGTATCATCGCTGAACGCGGGGTTGCCCCGCACGGGCGGGGATAGACCGCGACCGCCTAGACAACACGGGCGGCCAAGCTGGTCCCGCAGCCATGTTCTCCTATGGTAGATGCGCCGGCAAGGGGTAAAATGCCAGTCAAATCGACGGGAAGGGTTGGCGTCACCCGCCACCAACACCTTGCCAATGGAAGCCCAGAACGGCGTACAGGCGGCCCAGAATGGCCCTAGTGGTGCCCCGCCCGCGCGGGGGGATAGACCGTTCTGAACGACGAGGATGAGAATGCGGCCGCCTAAAGTGCGGCCCCCCCTCAGTGGTTCCACTGCGGCGTCCGCTTCTCCAGGAACGCCGAAATCCCCTCGTGCGCGTCATCCTCCAGCAGGTTGCCGACCATCACCTTCTGCGCCAGGTCGTACGCCTGGGGGCGCGGCAGCTCGATCTGCCGGTAGAACGCCGGCTTGCCGATGGCCAGCGTCTGCGCGCTCGCCGACGCAATCTGCCGCGCCAGCCGCTCCACCGTCTCCTCCAGCTCGTCGTCCGGCGTCACCCGGTTCACCAGCCCCATCTCCAGCGCCTCGCTCGCGGGCACCGGCTCGCCCGTCAGCAGCATCTCCATCGCCTTCTTGGTGGACGGCACCGACCGCGCCAGCGCCACCCCCGGCGTGGTGCAGAACAGCCCGATCTGGACGCCCGGTGTGCAGAAGGACGCCGACTCGCCCGCCACGGCCAGGTCGCACGTGGCCACGAGCTGGCACCCCGCCGCTGTCGCCAGCCCCTGCACCTGCGCGATGGCCGGCTTGGGCAGCAGCCGGATGGCTTCCATAACTTCCGTGCACAGCGCGAACACCTCGGTATACGACGCCTCGTCCCGGTCGATCAGCTCGCGCAGGTCGTGGCCCGAGCTGAACACCGGCCCCTCCGAGCGCAGCACCACCACGCGCACCTCGTCGTCGCGCTCGAACTCCCCGAACAGGTCTCGCAGCTCCAGCAGCGTCTCGGTCGACAGCGCGTTGCGCTTCGACGGGTTATTCAGCGTAAGCGTCACCACGCCCTCACTTGAGGAGCGGCGCACCATCTGGTCTTGAATCATCACGGCCTCCTTGAACCGCACCATTCTACCACGCCCCTCACCGGCAGTCCTCCACCAACTCCGCGTTGCTGCCCGGCGCCACCGCCGCGCGACTCCCGACGCACCCGTCCGCGTCCGCCGGCCGCCTGACCGGTGCCTCCGCCGTCACCCCAGCGTACCCCTCCGCGGTGCGCACGCTCCGCGCCAGCACGCGCGCGTCCGTCCCGTCCCCGTCCACGCTGTACAGCACCACGGCCCTGGCCCGGAGCTCGCGGGTCCTGTCGTGCACACCGGCGGGCTGCACGGCAATCCTGGACCCGTCCGGCGACCACGCCGATATCCCCTGTATCGGAGGGCCTCGCTCGTCGCCGACCACGCTGCTCACCAGCAGCGAGTAGTAGACGAAGGAGTCCTCGATCTCGACCCTCACGCCCGTGGACTCGAACAGCACCATCGCGCCGTCCGGCGACCAGGACAGGTCTCCCAGCCACAAGTGCCCGAAATCCCCAACCGGATGGCCGAACAGCGTATCGAGCTCGGTCAGGTTGCGAAACAGGTCCGCGACCTTGACCGGGTCCGATCCGTCCGCCGCGAACGTGTACAGCGCCGCCCCTTCATCGCCCTCCAGCGCCGCCGCCGCTATCCTCTCGCCGTCCGGCGACCACGCCGGCCCGCTCATCGCGTCCGCAACCTTCGCAAGCCCTGACCCGTCGGCGCCGACAGTGTACACGGACCTGCCCGCCTCCCAATCGCCGTCGTGCTCGTACACCACGAACGCCAGCCGTTCGCCGTCCGGCGACCACCTCGGCGGATGCGGCCCCGCCGCAAAGTACGGATCGTCCGCGCCGGGCCCCAGCAGCCGCACGTCCGAGCCGTCGGCGGCCATCGTGTACAGCCGGTAGTTCCTCGCGTCGTGGCCCCCTGCCTCCGCCCGGCTCGAGATGAACGCGATGCGACTGCCGTCCGGCGACCAGGCCGGGTAGTTGTCCACGTGACCGTTGTCCGTCAGCCTCCGGGTCCCCGTGCCGTCCAGCTCCGACACCATCAGCTCGAAATTGGCTCCGGTGGAGTACCTGCACGTGGAGTAGGCGACCCTGGAGCCGTCAGGAGAAATGTCGAAGTACATCATCGAGCCGGTATACATCCCAATGACGTCCGAAAAGGCCGAGTTCTCGATGGGATTCACCACCTCCCGCACCTGGTGGCCGTCGGCATCGACGCCATACAGCCCGACCGGCGGCGTCCCGCCCTTGCCTACCGAAAAGTCGAACAGAATCCGCGAGCCGTCCGGCGACCACCGGACGTGGTTGGCGACTTGCCACTCCTCCGGAAGCTCCGGGCCGTGAGTGCTGCACGGCGTAACGCCGGGACGCGCGACGGCGAGGTCTAGCGGCGCCACTGTCGGCAGCGGCGTCCGCGTCGCCTCCGGCACAAGCGTCGCGGTCGGCCCGACGCCGCTCCCCTCGTCCCGCCCGCACCCCAGCGCAACCACCGCGGCCACCGCGAGCAGCAGGATGGCCCGCCCGGCCAGTCGCGAGTACGGCCTCGGTGGTCGCGCCACGATCAGAAGCGCCTCCGTCGACCTGCAAACCATGCCAGACCAGCCAGCATCCCGATTACCGCGAGGTCCACAGAGTCGGCCCGGCCGCATCCGCCCGCCGAAGGCGCCGGTGTCGGCACAGCCGGTGGCGATGTTGGAGTGGGGGGTCCTGGGTTTGAAACTGATGGGTAGGGCGTCGCCGTCGGGGGCCATCCGTCGGCTCCTGTCCCCGAGAACGCGCCGGCGGGGCCGAGGTTCGCTACCTGCTCTTCGAATGTCCCAATACTTTCAAGAAAGTACAGGTCCCTATATTCGACGCCTTCTTGAAACACCGGAGTACAGAGGCTAATCTCCATGGATTCATAGGTGTAGATAAGATACCGCATTCCGACTACGAAATCTGCGGGAAGTTCGGGGCACGCTGGTAAAGCCCCCGCCATTGCCGCTAGATATGCGACCTGCGGGACAATTCCCTTCCATACGGATTCGACCTCAAACTTGAAATCTACGAATGGTGAATCATCATCCGAATACGTGCCCTGTGTGTAGGTGCGTGTGTCTACAAGACGCCCCAAGAAAATCACTTCGGAGTGCGATACCAGATATTCGTGGCTGGGAGGGGTCACACACATGCAGGCATGGGCGCGCTCGGGGTACACGCTGAACATCAGCCCCACCAGCAGCGCAATCAGGACTATTGTGACCATCCGGGCCGTCTTTGTTCGGCGTGCCATTTACCACCTCCACCGCCTGCCCTCACCGCGTTTGAGATACAGACGATACCTCGGCGCTCCCACGAACGCCCCCCAAGAGCATATCCGATAAGTCCCTTCCCCCTCGCAGGGGGAAGGTTAGGATGGGGGTGATGAACAGGTTGTCGGATAGGTTCTAAGACGCCCATTCTACTACGACGTGCACTGGCGCCGGGGAGTCACCGCCCCGCCCCGAAGTCGAACGGCACCGCCTCCACCTCCTCGATCCGCTCGTCCGCCGTGAACCGCCACACCCCCACGTGGCCGCGCACCAGGTCGCCGTTCTCGTCCCAGTCCAGCGTCGACGATGCCCCCTCGTAATCCACCTCGCCGCCGTCCCGGACGATGCGCAGCGCCTCCGCGACGCCCTCCGGCCCCGCCAGCGCGCGCTCGCCGGGCGCCGACCCCACCGAGCGCAGCCGGTCCCGTATCGCCGCCACGTCCGCCACGCCCGCCGCCTCCGCCGCCAGCGCGATGGCGACCACCGCGTCGTAGGTCTCCTTCACGTATGCGAACGCCGGCAACTCCCCGTGCGCGTCCAGGAACGCCTGCTCCCACAGCGCCGCCGACTCGCTCCCCGGCGCGCTCGTGCCCGCCGTGCCGTACATCCCGCCGAGACGGTCGCCGCCGATGTTCCGCACCAGGTTGGGATTCTTCGCGGCGTCTCCGAACGTGAACTTGTCGAACAGCCCGTTCTCCAGCGACTCCCGGACGATGGTTTCGGCGTCCGCGCCGGACGCTATGATCACCAGCGCCTGCGCGCCGCCCGCCGCCGTCTCCCCCAGCGCGGGCAGGTACGAGTCTCGCCCGCGCTCCACCGCCGCGAGACTGATCCGCCCCGTCCACGCGGCCTCGAACGACTCCGCGAGTCCGCGCCCATACGCGTCGTCCTGGTAGATGACCCCCACGCTGTCGAACCCGCGCTCGCGCGTCACGCGCGCCAACACCGGGCCTTGCGCCGTGTCCGCCAGCGCCGCGCGGAAGAAGAAGTCGCCGTCGTCCGCGGTCGTCAGCTGCGGCGACGTGGCGGACGGGCTGATGTTGACCACGCCCGCCGGGCCGGTCACCCGCTCCGCGACCGGCAGCGAGTTGGCGCTGGAGCTTGGGCCGACTATGGCGTGCACGCCCTCGACCTCGACCAGCCGGCGCGCCTCGGCCACCGCCATATCGCTGTCCGGTGCGGTGTCGCCGCGTGCCGTCTCCACGTCCAGGCCGAACACGCCGCCCGCCTCGTTGACGTGCTTTATCGCGAGCAGGAAGCCCCGCTCGCGCCACTCCGAGCGGTCGGCGGACGCACCGCTGAAGCTCATTAGCAGCCCTATCTTCAGCGGCGCGCGCTCGGCCTCCGTGGGGTCGTCGCCGGAGCCGCCGCACGCCACGGCCACGCCGAGCGCCAGCGTCGCCGCCAGTACGACGATCCCAATGCGCGCCATCCGTCTCATCGGTGTGTCCCTGCCGGGGCTATCCCAGCCTGCCGAACGCCTCCGGCAGCGCCTCCTCCAGCCGCTCGAACCCGCGCCACCCTCCGTAGCGGGGGGTAAGCGCGGCGATCGTCGTGGAGGCCGCGTCCTGCGCGCTCCTGCCCTCCCGCTTGGCCGCCTCCAGGCTGCCCACCATGTCGTGGATGAAGTCCCGCGCCTCCACCAGCGCGGCGTGCTCCCCCACCGGACCGTGCCCGGACACGAACCTCGGCGCGTTCAGCTCCACCAGCCGGTCGTCGGTGGCGGGCCACTCCGACGGGTAGCTGTCCGCCAGGAATGGCATTCCGCCGTCCTGCGCCACGTCCCCGCAGAACACGATGCCGTCGTCCGGCAGGTAGATGTGCGTGTCGCCCCCCGTGTGCGCCCTGCCCAGGAACAGCAGCCGCACCTCCCTGCCGATGTACAGCCTCATGCTCGTCTCGAACGTCAGGTTGGGCGGCGTGATGTTCACCAGCTTGGCCTCCTCTGACCACGGGTCGCCGGAGCTGACCACCTTCTCGCGCCACTGCCTGTTCCACTCCACGTCCACCATCTCCTCGTAGCAGTTCTCGTGCCCGATGATGGTCGCGTCCGGAAACTCCTCGTTGCCCCAGGCGTGGTCCCAGTGCGAGTGCGTGTCCACCAGGTACCGTATCGGCTTGTCCGTGATGTGCCGCACGTCGTGGATCAGGTCCCGCCCGAACGACGGGACCCGCAGCGAGTCGATCACCAGCACGCCGTCGTCCCCCACGATGATGCCCGCGTTCGTCAGTCCCTCGTGCAGCCGCGCGAACACGCCCGTTTCCAGCTCGATAATCTCTGTTCCCGGAGTAGTGGCCATGGCATTGCTCCTTCCTGTACTACATTTGACCATACTGTACACAGGTTCCCGCCGCTCCGCACCCACCCACCGCCGCAACTGTTCAAATTTGAGGACAAAGACCAATGTACGCGAGGCGTCAGTCCCCTCTCCCAAGACTGGGAGAGGGTTAGAGCCTGCCCTGAGCTTGCCGAAGGGGTGAGGGTTGATGGCATGCGCCTCAAGCCTGGAACTGTACACCAACCCCGAAATGGCATAACCTGTCCCCTAACCTCACAGGCGGTCCAACCAAAGTGCGTCACCCGCCAAGAACCCTCGCCCTGATACTGACCCTCTCGCTGCTCGCAACCCTCGCCCTCTCGGTGTGCGGCGCGCCCCAGGACGAACCCGCCCTGCCCGTCAGCACGGCCAGCCGGTCAACACCCCTTCCGCAAGCGGACCCCTCGCCAGAACCGACGGCGGCGGGTAGCCGCATCCATCCCGGCTTCGACGGCGCGTTGCCCGATGCTATGATCCTGGTCAGCAGCGCCGTCATGTCCGTGGACGAGCCCCTGACCATCGCGGGCTCCGGCTTCCTGCCCGGTGAGCCGGTGACGCTCGCGCTCGTCATCGACAACATCGTCAGCTACGTCGTCGGAGGCCGCAGCGCCCAGCAGCCGACCGCCAACGCCGCCGGCGCATTCTCCGTCAGCTTCGACTCCATCAGCGGCAGTGCTGGCGGCGAGCGCGGCGCACTCGAACGCGCCCCCGGCGTCAGGTCGATTCTCGCCGTAGGCGAAGACGGCAGCAGGGCCAGCTTCCCTGTGATGATCGTCAGCGCGGACGCGCCCTACACCTCAGTTTCCAGCGGCCTGGTGACCACCGCCGATACCGTGCTCAATGATGAAACCGGCGGCTTGGACACCACTATCACCGCCGTCGGCGCGGGCTTCATGCCCAACGAATCCGTGACCATCACCCTGCTCGCCGCCGGGACCAGTGCCGACAAGTTCCTTGTCGGTGCCACCGCCAAAGACTCCGGCGCGTTCGAGGTGAGCAGCACGCTTCACGGCGCAGCCCCCGCCGAGGGCGCCGACCCCGAAATGCCCATCGGCGTAGGCGTCTACACCGTCCTAGCCGAGGGTGCCAGCGGCTCAATTGCCACCGCCGCCCTGGTAGTCGAGCAGAACGAGCTGCCCAAGCGCGAATAAGGCGCAGCGCGGCTCCCCCACGCCCCGACTCGAACTTTACACCAACCCCGGAATCGCGTAACCTGTTGCACAATCCAGCAAGGGAACTCCTATCCAAATGCGCCTTCTACCAAAGCCCGTCGCCTTGACCTTGCTGGGCTCCGTGCTGTTCTTCCTGCTGTTTGCCCCAGTGCTGTACGTAGTCCTGTTAGCTGCGCAACTTGGTGAACGATGGGGCGAGCCCGGCGAGCCTGGTCTACCCGGGAACCCCGGTGAGCATGGCGCGCCGGGACCCCCGGGTCCCCCGGGCCCCACCGGCCCTCGAGGCAGAGAGGCCCCGTCGCCCGAGGCCGCGATACTGTTGAGCAACGGCATCCTGTCCGTCGACCAGCCCCTCAGCGTAAGCGGCTCCGGCTTCCTGCCCGGAGAGCCTGTGAAGCTCTTGCTCGTGATCGACGACGTCGACAGCCACGTCATCGGAGGCCCCACCGCCGGGCAACCAATCGCTAACGCGGCGGGCGCATTCGCCGCCAGCTTCGACTCCATCAGGGGCGACGGCGAGAGCGGCGCACTGGAGCGCTCCCCGGGAATCAGGACGGTCCTCGCCGAGGGCGAGGACGGCAGCAGGGCCGCCGTGCCGCTGATGATAACCCGCGCGAACGCGCCCGTGACCTCCGTTGCCAGCAGCCTGGTCGCCAATCACGAAGTCGTGCTAAACGAGGAGACCAACGACCTTGACGTCATTATCACGGTCGCAGGCGCGGGATTCATCCCCGGCGAGCCTTTCACTGTCACGATAGTCAATCTCCGGCCCGGCGACGCCGACAAGATACTGGCCGGCGGCGGCGCCAACGACTCCGGCACCTTCTCGCTGACGGCGACGCTCGCCGAGCCGGATTGGTCCATATCGTATGGCGTCTACACCGTCCTCGCCGAGGGCGCCTACGGCTCCGGTGCGACCGTCCCGCTGGTTATAGCTCAGGAGTGGGTGTCGGATGTAGTACAGTAGCCCGCTGCGCGGTCACGCCGGGACCGTACACCAGGCCGCGAACTGGCAAGAACCGTTCCGCTATCTCACAGGGAGTCCAATGAAAGTACGGCGTTTAGTAAAGGGTGTCGCCTCAACCGTTGCACTCCTCCTGTCGTTCGTCCTGGTCTCCGTCACCGTGCTACTGTTTGTGCTCGTCGCGTCACGATTTCGCGAACCACCCCAGGGCCCGCCCGGCCTCCCCGGCAATCCGGGCAACCCCGGCCTACCCGGCCCTCAAGGCGAGCCCGGCTTTCCCGGCCTGCCCGGCGCCCCCGGCGAACCTGGCAAACCCGGACCACAGGGTCCGCAAGGCCCCCAGGGCCCGCCCGGTCCTCGGGGCGAAGACGCCGTCCCGCCCGTCGCCGCGATCATGGTGAGCGCCGGCGTCATGTCCGTGGACGAGCCACTCACCATCGCCGGCGCCGGTTTCCAGCCCGGCGAGCCTGTCAGGCTCCTCCTGCTGATCGACGACACCGTCAGCTACGTCGTAGGAGGCCGCGCCGCCGAGCAGCCCGCCGCCAACGCCGCCGGCGCATTCCATGTCAGCTTCGACTCCATCAGGGGAGACGGCGAGCGCGCCGCACTGGAACACGCCCTGGGCATCAGAACGATCCTCGCCGAGGGCGAGCACGGCAGCAGTGCCAGCTTCCCTGTGTTCATCACCAGCACGCCCGCGTCCGTAACCTCGGCCCTAAGCAGCCTGACGGCCACCGCCGAGACGATTCACAACGCCGAGGACACTTACGACGCCTATGCCAACAGCTTTAGCACCACGATTACGGCGGTGGGCGCCGGCTTCATCCCCTATGAAGCCGTGACCATCACGGTGCTCGACGCCAAGCCCGGCGCCGACAAGATCCTAGTCGGCGCCACCGCCAACGATTCCGGCGCGTTCATGGCGGAAGGTAAACTGATCGGCGCCGCCCCCGCCGAGGGCGAAGACCCCGAAATTCCCATCGCCCCAGGCGTCTACACCCTCCTCGCCGAGGGCGGATACGGCTCGGTGGCTACGGGTCCCCTGGTGGTCGAGCGGAAGGTACTGCGCAGGCCCGAATAAGGCGCAGCGCGCCCCCATCCCGCCCCCTGGCCGGAACCACCCCCAAATTCGTGTCTCAAACCTTCCCAACCGCGTAACCCAAACGCCACACCCATTCTCATCAGTGTGCAATCCCTTCCCAACCGTGTCACGAAAATTCCCACTCTCAGGCCCACTCCCCCTCCGAACTCGTCATTCCCGCGAAAGAACGTCACCCCCGTGAAAACGGGGGCGGGAATCCAGGGGGGAGGCGTGGCCCCGACCCCTCTTGATTCTATAGCACGCACGTGCTATTTTCTATCTACCAAGCGTTGTATCCGCCGGTTGCGCGGTAGGGGCGGAGCCTGCCCTGAGCGTAGCCGAAGGGATGGGGGTGAAAACCACCATCGCGGCCCTGTCTCATTCTGCGCCAATTCAAACACCGATGAGACGCGATTGAACACAAAGAGGACAGCCCGCCCAGCTACGAAATGGGCAGAAATGGGCAGAATAGGGCAGAGTTTTCGGAAGGCCCCGCCCACCGACACTCCGCCTAACACTTCCCCCACGATTGCGAGTGTTGTAACATCCCCAATACAGCCCCTCGCACGGACACGACAAAGGAGCGACTATGAACAAAGTTGGCGGCGGCGGACTCATCGCCGCGGGCGTGGTGCTGCTCTTGCTGGGCCTGGTGCTGCGCCTTGACCTCATCGACTGGCTGATAGACTTCACCGGCATAATCCTGATAATCATAGGCGTGGTGCTGGCAATAGTGGGCCTGATCCAGGTCTTCACCGGGCGCGATGAGCTGAGTTAGAGCGGCGCCGGCCTGAAGGCCGTATCCGCGGCCCGCGCCCCACGACCACACCCCAACCGGAGGAACCAACATGGGAATGCTCTCCAGGATGTCCACCATAGTTAGAGGCAAGATGAACCGCCTCATGGACAAGGCGGAAAACCCCGCCGAGTCCCTCGACGTCGCCTACGACAAGCAGATGGAGATGCTGCGCAACGTCAAGCGCGGCGTTGTGGAGATGGTGACCGCCAAGCGCCGCCTCGAGCTCCAGGCCGCCAAGGTGCAGGAAAACGTCGCCAAGCTCGACGGCCAGGCCCGCCAGGCCCTCGCCGCCGGCCGCGAGGACCTCGCCCGCGTCGCCCTCCAGCGCAAGCAGGCGTCCCTCGCCGAGCTAGACGGCCTCGACCAGCAGATATCCGGCCTCGAGCTCGAGCAGGAAAAGCTCACCCAGGCCGAACAGCGCCTCCAGCACAAGGTCGCCGCCTTCCGCTCCCGCAAAGAGGTCATCAAGGCCCAGTACAGCGCCGCCCAGGCCCAGGTGCGCATCGGCTCCGCCCTCTCCGGCATCTCCGAGGAGATGGGCGACGTCACCCTCGCCGTCGAGCGCGCCGAGAACAAGACCGAGCAGATGCGCGCCCGCGCCGGCGCAATCGACGAGCTTGTCGAGGCAGGCACCCTGGACGACTTCACCGGCAGCTCCGACCCCCTCGACCGCGAGCTCGCCCAGCTCACCGCCGCCCAGACCGTGGACGACGAGCTGGCCCAGCTCAAGGCCTCGCTGCCCTCCGGCGAACGCGACGCCCTGCCCGGAGGTGAGCGCGACGCCCTGCCCGGAGGTGACCGCCGATGATTGTCCGCATACTC
Source organism: Dehalococcoidia bacterium (assembly GCA_965203135.1). GTDB lineage: Bacteria > Chloroflexota > Dehalococcoidia > Lucifugimonadales > CATOSD01 > CATOSD01. The sequence continues at coordinate 1,434,122 of CBDBBO010000001.1, forward strand.
ACCGAGGGCCAGTACAACCTGCCCGGCGCCTACATCGACGACCTCAACGCCATCGACAACGAGCTTGTCGAGGTGGTTGAAGCCGGGGACCGCGACGCCTTCGACCGCACCCTCAAGCGAATGCTCGACCTCGTGCGCGAGAACGGCGCCCCCGTCCCCGTGGACGAGCTCGTCGAGTCCGACCTCGTCCTCCCCGAGCCCGACATCACCCTAGAGGAAGCCGGCGAGCTCTTCGTCGGCGAAGGCTTGGTGCCTGATTAGAGGGTGGCCCCATGAGTCCGTAGCGCATGGTTGAGCGGGAGTTGCCGACGACCATCGCGGCAGGCGGCGTCATCAGGCAGTTGACTCACCACGCGCGTAGGAAAGGAGGGCAAGGCGTCACCGCTGCGGGCGTAAGGCACGTTCTCGAAAACTGGGTGGCGCGAGGAATTTGCGCAGATAGTAGAGGAAGCGCCACTTACACTTACTGGGGATTCGTGCCTGGCCGTAACAGGCTGATGCGTGTCGCGGTATCTCTGGACGACCAGCGGATAGTGACCGCGCATTTTGATGAGAAAGCGGCACGGCGATTGGCGGAAGAGGGAAGGCCGTGGTTCGGGCAGAAGTGCCGGGAGTTGGAGGTGAGAGATGCGAGTTAGATACTACGCGGACGATGATGTCGTGGAACTCACCGCGAGCGACTTCGAGGTCGGCAGCGGTGGTACGCTGCGCGACGACTTCCGCGTCATCCTGACCTTCGCGCGCGAAGGTAGCGACGACGTTTCGCAGATAGACATACTGGACGTCAGCCGCTTCCTGCCTCTGAGCGTAGAGCGGGGCTACGACGCCGACACCGATACGCTGTCGCTGGGCGACAAGCCAAACAGCAATTTCCGCGTAGTGGACAACGGCGAATTCGTGAGCTACCTTCAGTTGTTCGACGATGGCAGCGAATGGGACGTGGTGGCCTTGGACCTGCGTCATGCGTCCAAGCACTTGGCGCAAGCGATTGCCGCCTTGCCTACCGACAAGCTCTTCGTCGGCGAGGGTCTGGCGCCGGATTAGGGAGTAAAGGCAAAAACTATGCCACAGCACAACGACGACAACACCACACCCCAACCCGCCCCCCAGGACCGGATCCAGTGGATCTACTCCTCCCAGGGCGTCGACCAGCTCGAAGAGCGCTACGACCGGTGGGCCGCCGACTACGACGCCGACCTGCTCAACGACTTCGGCTGGCTCGCCCCCCGGCAGGCCGCCGACGCCTTCCGGCGCTACGTCCCAACTACCGCCCGCGTGCTGGACGCCGGCGCCGGCACGGGCCTCGTCGGCGAACAGCTCAAGCGGCTCGGCTACTCCAACATCGAGGCGCTCGACCTATCGCTCGGGATGCTCGAAGAGGCCCGCAAGAAGGACGCCTATACCGCCTTCCACCAGATGACCCTCGGCGAAACCCTCGACTTCCCCACCGGCGCGTTCGACGCCACCATCTGCGTAGGCGTCCTCACCCTCGGCCACGCCCCCGCCAATTCGCTCTACGAAATGGTCCGCGTAACCCGGCCCGGCGGCCACGTGGCCTTCTCCCTGCGACCCGACGTCTACGAGAACAACGGCTTCCGCGAAGTCCAAGACGAGCTCGCCTCAACCGGCAAATGGACCCTCGAAGAGGCCACCGAGCCCCTCGCCGCCCTCCCCAAGGGCGAACCCGACGTCCTCTTCCAGGTCTGGGTCTACCGCGTGGACAGCAGTTAAGCGGACTGATAGATGGCCGGGCGATAACGTGGCGGAGGCACGGGCTTACCCTCCTCCTTGGCCACCTCGATCCACAGCGCCTTCACCTTCGCCACCTCCGACACCGCTTCCGCCGGACTGTCCCCGAACGCCGAGCAATACTGTAAGTCTGGAATGTCCGCCACGTAGCATCCATCCTCTTCGCTATAGAAGACGTTGATGTGGTAGTCCTTCAACCTAGTCCTCCAACTTCAGATTGTAGCGCTCCACCAGTCGGAGAATCTGCCGAATCTGATAGGGCTTTGCCTCGCCCCTAAGTGATTGAACGTTTACGACTTCAGGGATGCCGCGGCGTGAAAAGATGAAGTGGCTCCCGGAGGATCGAGCTAGTCGGAATCCGAACCCCTCGAGCAAGTCCGTAAAGTCTGCGAAGGCGACATTGTGGACTGCCCCTTGGCTCAATCGTCTGAGTAAGCGTCTACGGTTCAACTACGCCCCCGGAGCCTCAATACCCTACTGCACACCCCGCACAAAGTCCGCGATCCGCTCCCCGATCATCATCGTCGTAACGTTCGTGTTCGCCCGGATGCAGTCCGGCATTATCGACGCGTCCACCACCCGCAGACCCTCCAGCCCGTGCGCCCGCCCGTACTGGTCCACCACCGCCATCGGGTCCGAAGCCGGCCCCATCTTGCACGTCCCCGAGATGTGCTGCCCCGTCGTCGCCTCCCGCAGCAGCCACTCGTCCAGCGCGTCGTCCGACTCCATCTCCGCGTCGGTCGGCTCGATCCGCTCCTCCACGATGCTGCTGAACTCCTCCTTCTCAGCCAGCTTCAGCGCCAGGTGCACCCCCTCCCTCATCCGCTGCCGGTCGAAAGCCTCCTGCAGGTAGTTGTAGTCCAGGAACGGCTGCACGTGCGGGTCCGTCGACGTGAGCTTCATCTCCCCCGATCCCAGCGCCAGGTACAGCCCCACCGTCATGCGTATGCCCAGCGGCTCCATGCGCGCCCCGCCCCGGTTGACCCGCTCCGTTGCGTACGAGCTCATTATGATTATCATGTCGTTGCGTAGGTCCGACCCCTCCGCCGTGTAGCGCAGCGCGAACTGCACCCTCGGCGCGAACCCGTCCAGCTCGAACCCCTCCTTCGTCTTCCACGTCACGTACACGATCGGATGGTCCCGCAGGTTCTGCCCCACCCCGGGCGTATCCCGCACCACCGGAATGCCCATCTCCCTCAGGTGCTCCGCCGGCCCCACGCCGGACAGCATCAGCAGGTGCGGCGACGCGATCGCCCCGCCGCTCAGTATGATCTCCTCGCCCTCGACGCTGAACACCTCTCCCCCACTCTCCACCTCCAGCCCCACGGCTCGGTTGCCCTCGAACACCACGCGCCGCACCGTGCAATTCGGCCTCAGCGTCAGGTTCAGCCGATGCCGCGACGGATTCAGGTAGCCCAGCGCCGTGCTCCAGCGTATCCCGTTCGGGTTGTTGAACGGCACCGGACTCAGCCCCGTCGAGTCCGGGTTGTTCAGGTCCGGGCTTTCGGGAAAGCCGTACTCCCTACACGCCGCGCGGAACGCGCTCTGCGCCGGCAGCCACTCCTCCGGCTTGAACCGCCGCGCTATGATCGGACCGTCCGTGCCGTGAAAGTCGTCGTGGATGTCCGTGTCCGTCTCCAGCTTGCGGAAGTAAGGCAGCAGGCTCTCGAACTTCCACTCGTCGTTCCCGAACGACGCCCAGGTGTCGTAGTCCTCCGGCACGCCCCGCAGAAACATCTGGCCGTTGATCGCGCTCGATCCGCCCGTCACCCTGCCCCTCGGCACCATCATCGGCCCCGCCGTCTCCGACGCCTTGCCGATGAACTGCCAGTTGTGGTCGCTCGTCATCACGTCCGTGGCCGTGGCGTAGCCGTGCCTCACCTCGTCCGGCAGGTTCTCTATCTCCGGGTAGTCCGGCCCCGCCTCCAGCAGCAGCACCGACCGCTCAGGGTCCTCCGACAGCCTCGAAGCCATAATAGCGCCGGCCGACCCGGCCCCAACCACAATCGCGTCATACTTCATCGCACCCTCCCCGTTGTCACGGCTGTTCAAGAGCTTATCCGATATGTCCCTTCCCCCTCGCAGGGGGAAGGTTAGGATGGGGGTGATTACCCGGTTGTCGAAAAGCTCTAAGTTGGCATCGACTCTCCGTTGTCGGCCTCATCCCCAGGCAGTCGGCGACGCAGCCGCTCGATCTCCGCCCGCAACTCCCTCTCGCGGGCCTCCGCCGCCTCTCGCTCGGCCGCCCGCGCCGCCCGCTCGGCCAACCGCGCCGCCCGTTCCTCCACCAGCGTCTGCTGCACCGCCACACGCGCCGCCCGCTCTTCCAGCAGTTCCCCCTGCCTGACCTCCGCGAGATCTATGGTCCGCCCGGTCAGGGGACTGCGGACGTCGAACTGGTCTTCCAGTTCCACGTCCCAGTGGAACCGCAGGCCCAGCACCTCGCTGTACGCCCAGATCGAACCGTCGTCCTCGTCAGTATTCAGGTCGAAGGGAAGGTACTCGCCGTCCACCAGGCGTTCCCCGCTGAGGGGCTGCCCGTACAGATCGCCGCCGGTGGGGTCCAGCCGCCAGTACTCGGCAATCCTCAGCCTGGCGTACAGGTCCCGCTTGTGTCCAAGGTCGTTGGACGCCGTGCTCGGCGAAGCAACTTCCAACACGAAGTCCGGCGCCTTGCCAATCTGCCATACCCAGTAGTTGGCCAGATTGTCCCAGATGCCTTTCGCATCCACGTCGAACGCGATGTACAGGTCCGGAGCGATGCGTCGGTTGCCGTCCTCCGGGTCGTAAAAGATGAACCCACCGGCGGAAACGAACACGTCGGGATCGCCCCTGAAGTAGTCCGTCAGCATAGAGGCGATGCGAACGATGATTGGGGCTTGCTGCATTCCGTCCTCTACCGGCTCCGGGTCCTCGTAAAAGATGCTCGGAAGCGTTGTGGTTACCGGTAACACCTTGCTCGCTGCCATGCCAAGCCTCCGACGGGCCGCTCAGATTCACACTGTTCGCCCCATTATAGCGCAGTACGCGCCCCAGTCGAGAGCATACCTGCGTTGCGCGCTAGTCCCTTCCCCCGCCAAGGGGGAAGGCTAGGATGGGGATGACGGCGCGGGAGCGACTATTGGCATTCGCAACGCCTACCCCTTTCCAACCGTCGTTCCCGCGAAACGGGGAACCCAGGGGTGGGGCGCACACCACCAACACCTCTCCCCTTAGCGTCCTTCGTGCCCTTCGTGGATAATCAATCCCAACCCTATTGACACGCCACGCACAAATGTACTACCATCCCCACATGCCAAACACCGCCAACAACCGACCCGCCGCCCACACCGCCTAGCGCCGCCCCACGCCCCTCGGCCCGCGCCCGGCGGCCCGGCGCGACAACCCGTCCCATTCCGCTCCCAAGCCCCTCGAATTCCCGCCCCGCCAGGCCGAATTCGTGACAGATACACCACAGCGAGCACCCCGGACGTGACAGCCCCCGGCTACGAAAAACACAAAACGGAACACTTTCCGCAAAAGCCGCGTTTGTAACCCTCCACCCGCGTGTCCCCACACCGCCGCTCCCCCCTCCGTGATAGAATGGCCGCCGACACGACCACCACACACAGCGGAAGGAGCCTTCGCAAATGGCTGAGATCACCCGACGGCAGGCCCACGAGCTTGCCACCGCCGCCGGCTTAGACCTGGACGACGCCCGCGCCGACGCCGTGGCCGCCCGCCTCAACGCCGTGCTCGACGAGCTGGGCAAGCTGCCCGCCGCCGACCTCGCGGACGTCGAACCCCTGCCCGTCTTCTCGCCCGGGGAGGTCTCCCATGACTAAGCAAACCGCCCACGCCCTGTCCATAGAGGAATCCGCCGCCGCTCTGCGCAGTGGCAACCTCTCCGCCGTCGACCTCGCCACCGCCTACCTCGACCGCATCGACGCCCGCAACGATCACCTCGGCGCCTACGTCACCGTCACCCGCGACGCCGCCCTCGCCCAGGCCGAGCGCGCCGACCGCGCCCTCACCGCAGGCCAGGACCGCGGCCCGCTGCACGGCATCCCCATAGCCGTCAAAGACATCATCGACGTCCGCGGCGTCCGCACCACCGCCGGCTCCCGGGTGCTCGCCGACAACGTCGCCGAGAGCGACTCCACCCTGACCGAGCGCCTCGACGCCTCCGGCTCCGTGCTGCTCGGCAAGCTCAACCTCAGCGAGTTCGCCATCGGCGGCACCATAGACCACCCCTACGGCACCCCGCGCAATCCCTGGAATACCGGCCACTCCGCCGGCGGCTCCAGCAGCGGCTCGGGCGTCGCCGTTGCCGCCGGCCTCTGCGCCGGCGCCCTCGGCTCAGACACCGGCGGCTCCATACGCGGCCCCGCGGCCTTCTGCGGCATCGTCGGCATACGCCCCACCTACGGCCGCGTCACCCGCGCCGGCGTCGTCCCCATGTGCTGGTCCATGGACACCGTCGGCCCCATGACCCGCACCGTCCGCGACTGCGCCATTATGCTCGCCGCCATCGCCGGCCGCGACGACCGCGACCCCACCTCCAGCCGCGACCCCGTGCCCGACTACCTCGCCTCAATAGAGGACGGCGCCAACGGCCTGCGCGTCGGCCTCCCCCGCGAGATGTTCGAGTACGAGGCCCTATCCGCCGAGACCCGCGAGGCCGTGCTCAGGGCGGTTGCCGTGTACGAGGAGCTCGGCGCGTCGTCCGAGAACATGTCGCTGCCCACCACCGAGCACAGCGGTGCCGCGTTCGTCGCCAGCGCCGACGTGGACGCCGCGTCCTTCCACGAGCACTGGATCAAGACCCGACCCGACGACTACGACTGGAGCACCCGCATCAGGCTGGAGTCCGCTCTGCTCACACCCTCCACCGCCTACATCAAGGCCCAGAAGGCCCGCGCCAAGATCCGCCGCGAACTGCTGGAGGCGCTCGACCGCTACGATGTCCTCGTCTTCCCCACCGGGCCGGTCACCGCCCCCGCGCTGGCCGCCTCGACCGGAGGACCGGGAGGCTACTATCAGGGCCGCTCAGACCTGGGCCGCCGCCGCTACACCAGCCCCGCCGCCCTCGCCGGACTGCCCGCCATCTCGCTGCCGTGCGGCTTCTCCGACGCCGGCCTGCCCATCGGCATGCAGATAGTTGGCCGCCCCTTCGATGAGGCCACCGTATTCCGCGCCGCCCGCGCCTACGAGCGCGCCGCCGAGTGGCCCACCATCGCCCCTGACTAAGGAGCACTACGAATGACCCGCATCCACGTCCTCGGCGCCGGCACCCCGACGCCCACGCCCACCCGCTTCGGCTCGTCGTTCGTCCTCCAGACCGGCGACGACAAGCTGATGATAGACTGCGGCCCCGCCGCTACCGCCAAGCTGGTCCAGGCCGGCCTCTGGCCAACCGACGTCGACTACCTCTTCTTCACCCACCACCACTTCGACCACGACGTCGACTACCCTTGCTTCCTGCTGTGCCGCTGGGACCAGAGCATCGGCAAAGAAAACCGCCTGCAGGTGTTCGGCCCCACGCTCACCGAGCAGCTCACCCACCGCATTCTGGACGAGCGCGACGGCGCCTTCTCCCACGACTGGATCGCTCGCGTCAACCACCCGCTCAGCCAGCAGGTGTACGTGAACAGGGGAGGCGCGCTCCCGCGCAAGCCGCCCGACGTGCTTGCCAGGGACGTCGGCCCCGGCAGGGTGTTCTCCGGCGCCGACTGGCAGGTCACCGCCGCCCCTGCCGAGCACGTCCAACCCTACCTCGACTCGCTCGCCTACCGCGTCGACACCCCCGACGGCAGCGTCGTATTCACCGGCGATACCCAGCCCTGCGACTCCGTGCGCGACCTCGCCAGGGACGCCGACCTGATGCTGTGCATGTGCTGGGACGACCAGGAGCGCATGAACGACGTCGGCGAAGCCGGCGGCCAGTGCGGCACCACCGGCGCGGCCGAGCTCGCCCAGGCCGCGGGCGTCAAGACGCTCGCCCTCGTGCACGTCGGCCCGCACCTCTCCCAGCACCCTGCCATGGAGAAAGGCATCGGAGACGTCAAGCGCATCTACGACGGCAGGCTCATCTTCGCCGACGAGCTAATGTCCTTCGACGTCCGGGCCTAGTCCATTCCCCCTCGCAGTGGGAAGGGCCTGCCCTGAGTCTGCCGAATGGGTTAGGATGGGAGTGAGGCCCTACGCGGCGCGGGAAACGGACCTAGTCGCCGCCTCCTATGGATTCGATGTAGTTGCCGATCTTCAGAACCAGCACGAAGACACCCACCGAAACCAGCAGCGCGCCTACGGCCACCGTGAGGCCCGAAAAGGCTGTGATCAACATTACTGTGTCCGACACTTCAACACCTCCTCCAAGTTGACCTTGCCCGTTTCCGGCGCAAGGGATACATGTATCGTGGCTATCCCACAACGAGGCCAACGTTATCACAGCGGAAGTAGCGTCGCAAACGCGCCCCCCTCTCGGCCTGCGCCCGACCGCTCTTGAAAACGCCGCACATCCGCGCCAATCTCCGCTCGACCAGCTCCTTCGCCCCCGCCGGCGCGACCGCGTAACCGGCCCTTAACGATTCGTTAAAGATACGTTCATTGGGAGTTCACCTGCGTGCGCTACTCTTGCGCCAGGCAACACCGCAATGGGGGTATCGGACTGGCAATGAGAACGGTACGACAATCGAAAACACGCTTCACGCTGCCCGCCCTCGTCGGAGCGCTGGCCCTCTCGCTTCTGGCGTTCGCGCTCGCCTGCGGCAGCGACGACTGGGCCTCCGCGCCCGGCTCGCAGACCGCGCCAGACCAGTCCGCCCAGCTCACCGGCCAGATAGCCATTGCCGGCTCCAGCACGGTCTTCCCCATCAGCGAGGCCGTGGCCGAGGAGTTCAGTATCGCCAACTCCGGCATGCGTGTTAACGTCGCGTCCACCGGCACGGGCGCCGGAGGCCGCGCCATGTGCGCCGGCGAAATCCAGGTGTGGAACGCATCCCGCCCCGTCACTGACTCCGAGCTTGAGACCTGCGCCGAGAACGGCATCGAGGTCATCGAGCTCCCCGTCGCGTTCGACGCCCTGTCGGTAGTGGTGAGCCCGGAGAACGACTGGGCGCAGTGCCTCACCGTCGACGAGCTGGAGACCATCTTCGGCCCCGACGCGCAGGGCACGATAACCAACTGGAGGCAGGTGCGGAACGGTTTCCCGGATCAGGGTCTCAGGATATACGGGCCCTCGACTGCGTCGGGAACGTTCGACTACTTCACCGAGGCGATCATGGGCGAGGCCGGCGCGCACCGCGGCGACCTGGACCTGGCGACCGAAGAGGACCCGCTTATAGCGAGCGGCGTGAACGGCACGCGGGGCGGCATCGGCTACTTCGGCCTGGCGTACCTCGAGCAGTACCGCGATCTGGTGCAGGCCGTAGAGGTTGTGAACCCCGGTACCGGCGAGTGTGTGGAGCCGTCGTCCGCGAGTGTGGCGAATGGGCAGTACATCCCGCTGGCGCGGCCCATCTTCATCTACGCGCGGCTCGACCACGTAGTCGAGCGCCCCGAGGTGGCGGCGTTCGTGGACTTCTACCTGGACGAGGCTGGCACGCTCTCCGGCGAGGTCGGCTACGTGGCCCTCCCCGAGAGCGCCTACCAGTGGGGCAAGAACAGGGTGGCGAACCGGACCACCGGCTCGGTGTTCAACACCATTGCCGCCGGCACGCCGCTCTCGGAGGCCCTGGAAAGGGTGAACTAGTTGGCGACAATCTCCGCCTCCAGGAGCAATAGCGACAGGTGGCGGAGGAACCGCCTCTCTCACAAGGTGCGGGAGGCGGTTGTCCTCTCCTTCTTATTCCTGTGCGCACTGCTCTCCGTCATAACCACGGTGGGCATCGTGGTCACGCTGCTCAGCGAGGCGGTGCCCTTCTTCGGCAAGGTATCGCTGCTGTCGTTCCTGACGGGCACCACTTGGACTCCACTGTTCGCCGAGAAGCACTTTGGCGCGCTGCCGCTGCTGTCGGCGACGGCGCTCATAGCCGTGCTCGCGATGTCGGTGGCCTTCCCCATTGGACTGCTGACCGCGCTGTACCTTAGCGAGTACGCGCCGGAGAGGGTGCGCGCGGTGGTCAAGCCCGCGCTGGAGGTGCTGGCGGGCATTCCCACGGTGGTCTATGGCTACTTCGCCTTTATCTTCATCGCGCCCAACATAGTAGAGATCCTGTTTGACCCTGAAACCCCCTTCACTGCGCTGGCCGCGTCGCTCGCTATGGGCATACTGCTGATACCCATGGTGGCGTCGCTCAGCGAGGACGCAATACGCGCCGTTCCCACTTCGCTGCGCGAGGGCGCATTCGCGCTCGGCTCTAACCGCTTCCAGGTGTCCACGCGCGTCGTGGTGCCCGCCGCCCTCTCCGGCATAATGGCGTCCGGGCTGCTCTCGCTCGCTCGCGCCGTGGGCGAAACGATGATAGTGACCATCGCGGCGGGAAACGTACCCAACCTGTCCATAAACCCGATCGAGGGCATGCAGACCATGACCGCCTACATAATGCAGGTGGCCACGGGCGACACGCCACGCGGCACCATCGAATACCAGAGCATATTCGCCATAGGCTCGCTGCTGTTCGTCTTCACGCTGGGAATCAACCTGCTGGCGCAGTCTCTCCTGGGCCGCTTCAGGGAGGTGTACGATTGAGCGCGCGGGCGCGGCCGAGCGAGCGGCAACCGTTCGGACAGCGGTCCAGGATAACCCGCAAGGCGTCGTCCGTGGCGTTCGCCGCCCTCGCCATCGGCGCGACCGCGTTCGGCGTGGCCGCGCTCGCGCTGCTTTTGTTCGACATCGCGCGCGACGGCGTGCCGGGCGTGACCTGGGACTTCCTCACAAGCTTTCCCTCTCGCAAGCCGGAGGAGGCAGGCGTGAAGCCGGCGCTGCTGGGCACGCTGTGGGTGATGGGCTTCACAGCCGTGTTTTCCATACCCTTAGGCGTGGGCGCCGCCATCTACCTGGAAGAATTCGCTCCACGCAACTGGCTTACCCGCCTTATCGAGATCAACATCAGCACGCTGGCCGGTGTGCCGTCGGTGGTGTACGGTCTGCTGGGACTCGCGCTGTTCGTCTATGGCGCGAACATGGGGCCGAGCATACTCGCCGCCGCCTGCACGCTCGCGCTGCTCATTCTGCCTATAATCATAGTCGCAAGTCGAGAGGGACTGCGCTCCGTGCCCCTCTCCACGCGCGAGGCGGCCATGGCGCTGGGCGCGACCAAGTGGCAGGCAATATGGCATCAGGTGCTGCCCGCCGGAATGCCCGCCGTGCTTACCGGCGTCATACTCGCGCTGGGCAGGGCCATCGGCGAGACCGCGCCCCTCATCGTGATAGGCGCCTTCACCTCCGTATTCTTCGTCCCCACAAGCCCGATGGACTCCTTCACGGTGCTGCCCATCCAGATATTCAGCTGGATTTCACGACCGGTGCGAGCCTTTCAGGAGAACGCCGCAGCGGGCATAGTGGTCCTGCTCGTGGTGCTGTTGTTGCTCAACAGCGTTGCCGTAGCGCTGCGGCATATGTATGGTAAGAGGAGCCAATAATGGCAACTTTGAATCTGAGGAAGCCCACCTTGAGAAGTGCGGAAACGCGCGAAGCGCCGCCGCAGACGTCGCGCGGTGGCGACTACGTGATGGAGATCGAGGACCTCAGCGCCTACTACGGCGACGTCCTTGCCATCAAGAACATCAACCTCGCCATGCGCCGTAACAGCATCACCGCCGTCATCGGCCCCTCCGGCTGCGGCAAGAGCACGCTCGTGCGCTGCCTCAACCGCATGCACGAACTGGTGCCCGGCGGACGGATCGAGGGCAGCATCCTCTTTAACGGTGAGGACATCAACGCCCCGACCGTGGACCCCGTTGAGCTTCGTAGCACCATAGGTATGGTGTTCCAGAAGCCAAACCCCTTCCCCAAGTCCATCTTCGACAACGTCGCCTTCGGGCTGCGCATCAACGGCTACAGGGGCGACATTGCCGAAGCTGTGGAGCGCTCGCTGCGTCAGGCCGCCCTCTGGGACGAGGTGAAAGACCGGCTCAAGCGCAGCGCCCTCGCCCTGTCCGGCGGTCAGCAGCAGAGGCTCTGCATCGCACGCGCCATCGCCGTCGAGCCCGAGGTGGTCCTCATGGACGAGCCCTGCTCGGCGCTCGACCCCATTGCCACCCTCGCCATCGAGGACCTCATCCGCGAGCTGCGCGAGAGCTACACAATCGCCATCGTCACCCACAACATGCAGCAGGCCGCCAGGGTCTCCGACGAAACGGCCTTCCTGATGGTCGATGAGGACCGCGCCGGCTTCCTGGTCGAGTTCGATTCCACCGAGCGCATCTTCACCAACCCCAGCCACCAGCAGACCGAGGCCTACATAACCGGACGCTTCAGCTAACTGACACAACAAGCCTCCTCTCCCTTGACGGGAGAGTGCCAAGAGTCCCCTCTCCCTTGATCGGAGAGGGTTAGGGTGAAAAGAGAGGTCAGCCGCCATGGCGAGAGTAGGATTCAGTAATGACCTGAGAGATCTGCAGGACGAGTTACTCGTGCTTGCCAACATGGTCGAAAAGGCCATCGCCCGCTCGCTCGACGCCCTGAAGAACCGCGACCTCGCGCTATCGGAAGAGGTCGTCCGCGACGACGACGTTATCGACCTCAAGCGCATGGAGCTGGAGGAGCGCTGCATCGACCTCATCGCCACGCAGCAGCCGCTCGCCGGCGACCTCCGCGTGATCATCACCGTGCTCCACATGTCCGTGGAGCTGGAGCGCATCGGCGACTACGCCGAGGGCATTGCAAAGATAAGCCTGATGATGGGCAACGAGCCGCCCCTCAAACCCCTCATAGACATTCCCCGTATGGCCGACAAGGCCACCGATATGCTCCGCCGCAGCCTCGACTCCTTCGTCAACCGCGACGTGGACCTGGCCAAGGCCGTATGCGAAGACGACGACGAGGTGGACGCGCTCTACGAGCAGGTGTACAGGGAACTGCTTACCTATATGATGGCATCGCCCGCGGCCATCCAGCGCGCGACCTTCCTGCTGTGGGTGGCCCACGACCTGGAACGGATAGCGGACCGCACCACCAACATCGCCGAGCAGGTGATCTACATGGTCACCGGCGACTTCACGCAGGCGAACGCCAGGGTCTCGACCTACTGACGCCGCGTTCCTACTCGAACGCCCGCCACACCAGCAGCACGCCGACGACCACCAGCACGGCGCCCATCGAGCCTATCAGCGTGTTCAGGCTGGCCCGGCCCGTGTACTTCGCGCCAATGTAGCTGCCCACCATCGCGGCGGCGCCCATACACCCCAGCAGCGGATAGTCCACCTCGCCCTGCACCGCGTGCCCGACGAATCCGAGCGCACCCAGGAAGAAGCCTATAAACAGGTTGGTGCCCGCCGCTATTCGTGGGTTTATCTTCAAAATGCGTATCAGCGCCGGCAGCCGTATGCTGCCCAGTATCAGCCCGACCGCGCCGCCCAACAGCCCGACGCCCAGGCCAATTCCCGCCTCCGCGGCGATCCTGTTGCGGCTGAAAATCCCCGGCGACCCCTCCAGGTCCGCGCCGAACAGGTGCTGGCTACCCGAGTCGCGCCGGTTGCGCACCATGATGAAGAACTCTATGCCCTGCCAGCCCACCAGCACGCCCGCCAGGAACAACAGAACGCCCTCGTCCACGAGGTCGCTCGCGAACCCGCCGGCGAACGCACCCACGAACGCGGGCACGCCCATGAACAGCACCACCCGCATGTCCACCCGCCCCTCCCGAAAGTGCCGTATCGCCCCGGTCAGCGACGCCAAGCTGCTGACCAGAATGTTGGTGCCCCCGGCGATGGGCGCCGCCATGCCGATAAGCAGCATAGCCGGAAGCCGCATCGTTCCCAGCGCCAGGCCGACGAACCCGCCCAGCAGCCCCACGCCGAACGAAACCACCGTCAGCAGCGCCACCTGCCAGACCAGCATGTCCGAGGGCAGTCCGAACTCGTTAAGCGGCAAATCCATGGCGCGCATTCTACCCTGTCCGCGGTGCCGCCGCATCATTTCGGAGTGGCTGAATCCGAAACTACGGCAGAGGTTACTCCTTGGAGTGCGTTGACTGAACGCATCCGTCGGCATATTCTTGAACGGCATCCGAAAGCGCCGCCGCGCACGGGCCGCAATGGGAAAGGCGATTCTGAGTATGGTCATCAACACCGACTTCCTGGTCCGATGCGTCAACACGCTGGAAGCGGCTTTCGACCACCTTCAGACAATGGAACCTTCGGACTCCGTCTACGAAATCTACCGGGCCGCGTCAGTGAAAGAGTTTGAGCTCGTCCTGGAGCAATCGGGCAGCCTGCTCAAAAAGCGGCTGCGACCCTACTTTGCGAGCAATAGACAGGTTGACCGGCTGACCTTTAGGAACACATTCAGGCACGCGGCCAGGCACGGACTCATCTCCGCCGCGGCCTGCGAGCGGTGGCTCGAGTACCAGGACGCCAGGAACGACACCGCCCATCAATACGGCGAGGGATTCGCGGAGACTACTCTAAAGCTGCTCCCACAATTCATTGCCGACGCCAGGGAACTGGAGATTGTGGTACGGGAGCAACCGGATGACTGACCGTCTCGACCTGCCGCGTCGCCACCGGGAACTGCTCGAAGAACTGCTTAAGGACCACGTGCCCGACGCCGAAGTGTGGGCATTCGGCAGTCGTGTCAGCGGGGAGAGCCACGAGGCCAGTGACCTGGACCTCGTGATTCGCGGCCCAATGCTGGAACCGCTGGGCGCGGAGCTTATGCACCTGGTAGATGCGCTCGATGACTCAGGCATACCGATTCTTGTTGAGGTGCTTGATTGGGCAAGGTTGCCGGAGAGTTTCCACAGGGAGATCCAGCGGGACTACGTGGTAGTACAGCGTCAGCCGGTCCAACGCGGCTGACACCTACATTAGCTTACCGGCTGAGCAACTACCCCGGCAGCTCCTCAAGCTGCGCCTTCAGCTCGTCCAGCACCGCCTTAGGCGGCGGATGGTGGCCGTAACATGCGTTGGTAAACGCGGCCGTGGCCGACCGCACCAGCCTGCGCGGCAGCACCTGCTCCAGCGTATGCTGGTACTCCAGCGGCGTCGCGTGCTCGGGCCGAGGGAAACCCTGCTCGCGGGCCTGCTGGAGCAGGCCGAAGTACACTCTGAACACGTCCACTATCTCCGCCTCGTCGTCAGGGAGCCGTAGCCCCGCGTCCTCTCGCGTCCGCCGGAAGCGCCGCGGCACGAGATTGAGCAGCAGCCGCTTCAGGTCGTCTCCGGCGTCCGCGCCCTCCCGTACCGACTCGCGAGTGCCCTCGGACTGCACCAGCCGCCACGACAGCCGGCGCCGAAAGGCCGCCGCTATCACGAACAGCGCCCCCGCCACCAGCAGCGCCACCATCGCCCACTGCGACACCTGCACCACCGCCGCGAGCACCTCGTTCACCTCGCCGGTCTGCTCCCGAAGCTCCAGCAGCGTGCCGCCCATGTCCGGCGCCTCGAAGGGTACGTCGCTGTCAAACCAGCCCAGCACCGTGAGCAGCCCCTGTGTGAGAGCGCCGACCACGAACGCGATGGGCACGATGATGACGTAGAAGACCACGGTGCCCAGCAGGTTCAGCGCCACCAGCGCCGGCCTCGAGATGTACTCCAGCACGTCGCGCTGCAACATGCTGACCAGCAGGCCCACTATCACGATCCCCAATACCAGGCCGCCGATCACCTTCAGCCAGGCGCGCTCCTCGATGGCCTGCCGCGACGCCGGAAGCAGCCGCCCGGCGCCCATTCCGGCCAGGCCCGCCGCGAAGAACAGGATCATAGAGCCAAACACCTGGAGGTCGGCCGGGTGTGCCACGTCCACCACCGCCACGACCGCCGTGACCAGCACTCCCAGTCGGAAACTGGTGCTCAGGCTTTCGACGGGAAACTCGGACGCCGCTATCATCCCCCCGCGCCACCAAAGCGCCGCTCCCAGTATGCTGCCCGCCGACGCCCGGAACGTGTAGCCTTCAATGTCCGCGCCCCTGACGACGGTCGCGATCCATCCCAGTTCCAGGCTCGAATTCGGGTCGACCTGCGAGCCCACCGCCACCACGATCACGGCGACGCCCATCGCCAGTTGGATCCCGTATGCCATCCTGGCGGGCATCAGCACCATCTGCAGCAGCCGCGCGGTCAGCGTCGATATGCCCACCAGCGCGAGCACCGCGGATAGGCTCAGCGGGCTTCCATCCTGCGCCAGCGTTATCCCCAGCAGCCCCAGCAGCAGGAACATCCACGCGCTCTCGGCCAGGACGGTGGCCGCGACTACCAGCTTATCTTGGAGTGAATGGGCCGGCATACTCTATGCCCTCGAAATAAGTGCGCAACTCGTGGACGATTACGCCCTCCGGCATCTCCGGCCACTCGCCGTCGCCCACGTGCACCACCACAAGTCTGTAGCCCCGCGACTTCAGCGTTCGCACCACCTCCGCCATCTCCGGCTGGAAGAACGCCGTCACCAATACCAGTGTGGCGCCGAGCGGAAACTGGCGGGAGTTCTGCGCGAGCTGCGTCCACATCTGGCCCATGGCCATTGGACGTATGGTCGCCAACGCCTCCAGTATTATCGTCAACTGGTCCGGCGACTGGCTGGGAGCGATCTTCATCGGGCGGTCGGCCAGCATCGGCGTGCCGTTCGAAAACAGGCCGAGATTGTATCCCTGTTCCGCGGCGTAGCTCGCCACCGAGGCCCCCGCGACAGTTATGCGCTCCAGGTTGGCCGCCGAGTAGCCCTCCCAGTAGTGGGCCGTCGTATCCACGTCCACCACCAGCACCACCGTGAACGACGTGCTCGGCTCGAACGTGCGCACCTGCAACTGCTGCATACGAGCCGTCGCCTTCCAGTCCACCGTCTTCATCGGGTCGCCCAGTTGGTACTCCCGCAGCCCGAACGGGCGCGAGGCGTCCTCGAACATCCTGTTGCCGCCGCCCACGTCACCCAGGGGCCGCGACGCCGGAAATCCCAGGGCGGCCAGCGGCACCACGGTCGGATACACCAGCAGGTAGTCCCTTTCGGGGAAGGACTTCTCCGAACTGAAGAATCCGAACAGGTCGCCACTCTCAACATGCGCCGGCCCCAGCATGTGCAGGCCCCGGTGTGCGCTCCTGACCTTGTACTCCCACCGTATGCGCTCATACCACGCCATGGACGTCAGGTGGCGCAGCGTCTGGGCGTTCGGGCTGGAGCTGCCGCTCGTTTCGGCGTCCAGCACTTCCACCTCCAGTGGAATCGTGTCCTGCACCGACAGTCTGGCCAGCGGCACCGGCTTACCGTTCGTGACGGCGACGGTCAGGGTCACCTCTTCGCCCATGAAGACCCGGTTTTGGGAGAGCGACCTCTCGTACACCACGTCCTCCAGGGCCATACGGTCCCACAGCCACGACACGCCGGCCACCAGCAGGCCCATCGCGGAAAACCCTATCAGCAGGCCGTGGCCCGTGAACACGCCCACCACGATGAGGATCAGGAACAGACCTATCCACAGGTCGTGCCACAGTCGTACCAGCAACGGCCTTACCTTTCGATGGGGACGGCCGCCGTGCCCAGGATCTCCTTGACGACGTTGTCCGCGGTGCGTCCCCGCAGCCGGGAGTTGGACGTGATGAGCATGCGGTGCGCGAGTACCGGCGAAGCCAGCGCCTTCACGTCGTCCGGCGAAACGAAGTCGCGGCCCGCCAGGGCGGCGTTGGCTTGGCAGCACCTGTACAGCGCGAGCGCCGCACGCGGACTGGCTCCAAGCGACAGTCCGCTGTGTTCGCGCGTGGCCTGCACCACCGCGACGATGTAGGAGCGCACGCTCGGGTCCACGCGGACGGTAGTTACCAGCTCCTGTATCTGCCGCAGCTCGTCCGCCTCCGTCACGGCCTCCACGCTGGGATCCGTGGTGGAGCGCTCGAAGCGCTGCAAAATAGCGGCCTCCTCGTCGGGCGTGGGATAGCCCAGACGTATCCGCACCATGAATCGGTCGAGTTGCGCCTCCGGCAGAGGGAAGGTGCCCTCCATCTCCAGCGGGTTCTGCGTCGCTATCACCAGGAACGGCTCGGGCAGCGGGTACGTCTCGCCGTCGATGGTGGACTGGCGCTCCTGCATCGCTTCGAGCAGCGCCGACTGGGTCCTGGGTGTGGCGCGGTTGATCTCGTCAGCGAGGAGCACCTGGCTGAACACCGGGCCGGGGCGAAACTCGAACTCCGACGCCTTCTGGTTGAAGAAATTGACGCCCAGCACGTCCGAGGGCATCAGGTCGGGCGTGAACTGGATTCGCCTGAACGTGCAGCCCATCGACTGGGCCAGCACCTTCGACAGGGTGGTCTTGCCGATTCCGGGAACGTCCTCGACGAGAACGTGGCCGCGGCACAGCAACGCCACGATCGCCAGGTCGATAGCTCCCGTCGCGCCGACGATGACGCGTTGCATATTCTCTCGCAGCCTGGACGCGATCTCGCTGATACGCTCCGCGCTCTGTGTATTCGTCAAGAGATTCACCGTTCAGGAATCCCCTCTCCCATCAAGGGAGAGGGTTAGGGTGAGGGTGACGTCGCACCCGCGGCGCACGCGCCGGCAAGCCGCCCGAACACGGCGCCATGCATCAGTCCGGCAGCTCTCAGGCTATTGTGGTAGAAGATGCCTCCGACAATCTCGCCGGCCGCGAACAGCCCGGGAACAGGCGCGTCCTCCGCGCCGAGAACGCGGCCATTCTCGTCCACCTTCAGGCCACCATAAGTATAGGTTATTCCCCCGGTAACCGTAAACGCGGAGAATGGCGGGGCGTCCAGCCGAATCGCCCAGTTGCTCTTGGGCGGGTCGAGCACGCGCGTAGAAAGCCCGTCGAGCGTCCGCGGGCTGTACTCGCCATCGTTCGCGGCGGCGTTGTACTCGGCGACTGTCTCCTCCAGCGCGTCGGCGTCCACACGCAGCTCGCCCGCCAGCTCACGCAGCGTAAACCCCGTCGCCGCCCGGGCGAGCGCGTAGCGCGGCTCAAGGTGCGGCGCGGCCCTGCTGTCGAAAAGCTGGAACGCCACACCGCCGTCCTGGCGCAGTATCGCGCTGCCCGCGGCCACGAAGGTCTGCTCGGCGAAGCCCGCCCCCTCGTCGAAGAACCGCCGCCCCTGCCTGTTCACCGTAATGCCCAGTGGATAAGACCGCCTCGGCATTCGCTCCGTAATCTCCACGCTGCCCGTAACCGGCGCGTCCACGTCGATGGGCGTGGCGTGGCAGCCCGTCCACTGGCCGAAAGCCTGGGCGCCCGCCTCCAGCGCCGCGCGGTGGCCGTCGCCCGTGTTGTAGGCCGAGCCTCGCACCTTCGCCCGCTCCCAGCCCGCGCCGAGGAACTCCGCGCGCATCCGGGCGTTCGCCTCGAACCCCCCGCACGCCAGCACCACGCCGCGGCCTCCGATAGTGTGGACGCCATCCGCGTCCTGGGCCTCCACCCCGGTCACCGCGCCCGTGTCGTCGAGCAGCAGCCGCAGCATCTTCGTCTCGTACAGAATCGTAATGCCCGCGCGCCTCGCGGCTGTGGTCAGCATCTGTACCAGTCCCGGCCCCGAGCGCCAGGCCGACAGCCCCACGCTGTTCGGGATGACCGACGGCGCGCCCGCCGAAACGCGACCGCCGGACAGCTCCCACCTCACGCCCTGGGAGTGCATCCAGTCCACGGTGGGGCGCGAGTTCGCTATCAGCGTCTCCATCAGGCGCGTGTCGACGTCGCCCTGCGTAACCTCCGTCAGGTGGCCGCGAAAGTCCTCGGCGGTATACGGCGCCATGCTCAGCCGCTCCGCCTCCGCGTCCGTAAGGTCCGGCAGCAGCGAGCGCAGGTCCTGTATTCCCTCGTGCACGAACCGGAACCCGCCGCCTGTAAAAGGGCAGTTGCCCCCCTGGGCCGAAGCCGGCGCCTTCTCCAGCACAACCACGCTCGCGCCCTGCTCCCGCGCCGACAGCGCGGCGCACAGCGCGGCATTGCCCGCCCCCACCACGATCACGTCGAAAAATGCGTTGTCCCCGTCCATGGTCTTCCCCTTGCCCCGGCGATTGTCTGGCGGGCGCCGAACGTGCCCGCGCGAGTGGCATAGAGTATAATGGACACCCGGCCAATCCTCTAGCGTGGCGTCTCACCGTGCCGCCGGGGAAAAATTGCCCGGTGGTGTAGTGGCAGCACAATGGACTTTGGCTCCATTGACCGAGGTTCGAATCCTCGCCGGGCAGCCCCAAACCGGAAGAGTGGCTGGATGACGAAGGATACCGCATGATTATTGATCGCATCGCCAATCTTGCTATCTCAGAAGAGCAGATGTCGCTCCATGCGAATCAATTTGGCGTTCTACACACTCTTGAAACAGGTCTTGATTATCTCAATCTCCAGGTCAGCAAGATAGAGGACGAGGCCCGGAGGAGACTGGACGCTGAGAACAAAGTGGTATTTTCTTTCGGCAATGACCCACGCCTTGAGGACTTACCGCTGAGGCTTATCGGATGTTCCTTTAGATGGTATTCGGTTACCGTATGCGATTATGTTCGGCTCATAGGGTGGCTGGCTTTTGGAGGTGATGTCGAAAGAGCCCGTCGTTATCAGTATGAAGTTATTCCCGAGGTCAGCCGTTGGCGGAACAAAGTGGGTGCACATGCAGCAATCACCGACCCCAGAAGTGACGACACTCCGGCTGACTTGTTGGCCAGCAGTATCCCATATGATGTTGCCTTTTATGATCACAGTTTCGCCACGGCTGCGGGACACCTAATAGTATCGCTTGGAACTGAGAAGGGAGGCAGTTCGAGTAGGCAAGATATGGCATGGTGCCTTACAGCTACTCATCACCAACTGGCTGAACGCTACGGGTGGAGCCCCACTCCATGAACGGCTCCATCCGGCAGCGCGAAAAGGAGACGACAATTGCCAACACAGGATGCCATGGATCGCGCCTGGCGGGTGCTTGTTAGCCGCGCCAGTAAAGGGCGCACGATTACTTACGGCGAACTCAGAGACGCAGCTGGGCTGCCCGAACACCCCATAGGTATTCCCAGTCAGTATCTAGACCCGATCTGGCTCTACTGCGAAGGAACGGACATACCCAACATGGCATCAATCGTGGTCTCAAAAGCCACTGGCAAACCTGGTTCCGGGTACCCCGGAAACCCTTCGCTTGTGCCGAGCGAGCAACGCCGAGTCTACGCCTGCGACTGGATCGACATACCCCCGCCGAGGGTGGTCTGATGGACGGCAGCATAGGGAGAGAGACGGCATGAGCTTCAGAGAAGAGTCTTGGCAGATCCTGTTCCACAGACCGCAAGAGGACAATCCCGACCTTAGGTTTCCCGGCTATGTCCTCGAAGTCATGAACTTCGAAGAATACCAAAGTCGTCTTGGCGACCGCGCGAGCTACGTGGTACGCGCTAGTCATGGGGTAGCAGAGCTCCACATCATCCAATGTGTCGTCAATTCGTTCGACCGACATCGGACTCAATTCCCTTCCAAGTACCGGGCTTTCGAAGATGCACTGCCGGACATTGGCCAGAAGAATCTGGAAGGTCGAATGGCGAACTGCTGCTTCGTGCAGAGCAGAAAGGACTGACGCATGAACAAAGACGACTACATCGAGCTCTTTGAGAGCCTCGGATTCTATTGCCAGGACGGGAACGGAAACAGACTTCCGGTAGCTCACGCATACCAAGCGGGCAGGAAGTTGCGACACGACGATGGACACGTACCGACCGTTTACTTTAACGGGAACGAGGATGGCGTCTACTTCGTGGTCAGGATCGAGGAATGGCGTCACTTCCCCGCTGACCTCTGGGACGAAATCGACCAGCAGGAGGCGAGTAGACAACTTAGAAACTATCTCAAAACGGACAGGCGCCGCTTTCGCCGGAACCACAATAGCGCACATGCGAGTTGCACCAGTCCGAGGTAGTTGGCCGCCTTCTTGTCGTAGCGAATCAAGACCGCACGGCACTTCGACAACCACGCCAGCGTCCGTTCTACAACCCAGCGGCGAGCCGGATACCGCTTGACCCCCGAGACGTCCAGCTTCTCCTCGCCGATGCGTCGGATGTGCTCCCTATAGCCGTGTCTGGCGGCAGCCTCACGGCCTGAAGGATTGTCATACCCTTTGTCCAGACACAAGTGTTGGGGTTCCTCCTCAGTGGGCTGTGGTCGTTCGACCACAATCGCGTCCAGGGTCGCCTCCAACAGCTTTGCATCGTGTACGTTCGCTCCAGCAACCACAATGCTCAATGGGCCGCCCTCTGCGTCCACAAGCAGACTCCGCTTGGAGCCAGCCTTGCCACGGTCCGTCGGGTTGGGTCCAGTCAAATCCCCCCAAAACGAGCTTTGCCCATGGCCCCGTCTGCTGCCTGCCATTCCCAGTCTACACCGACCAACTCTTCGCACCCTTCCACCAGGGCTCCCCATATCCGCCGCAAGACACCCGTCTCCACCCACCGCTGAAAGGTGCGATGGATGGTGCTGTCGTCTCCGAGTTCCTTCGGCATTCGGTTCCATTGACACCCGCTCCGTAGCCGGAAGATGATGCCGTTGAGCATCTGCCGAGGGTCTGCGCGCTTGCGGCCCCTGGCCTTGGGCGGGTCTACCTCCAGGATGATGGGTTCAACGAGCTCCCACAGTTCGTCCGGCACTTCCCAGATGGTTCCTAACGTCTCCTGCTTCGACATAAGGTCTCTCCTGATCGTTTTGGAGAAACCATACGATTCGTCCCTCAAATCCCTCAATGCATTTGTGGGTCAGTATTTTGAGATAGTTTCTTACTACTATGTGCATTGTGTCCAAGCCGGGCGCGCCAAGACGGGCCTTTCTAAGCATTTGCCCAACTCCGACCCCGTGACCGGCTCCATCCGACACCGCAGCCCCGGCGCCTGGGAGCTCACCGTCGACCTCGGCCGCGACGCCGCCGGCCGCCGCCGGCGCAAGTATCTCACCGCCGTGTCCATCACGTCGGACATCTAAGTGCACTCGCTGCCCGGCTGGCAGTGCCAAGCCGCCGACGCCTTCGTAGCCGCGATGGAGCGCGACGAGGCGCCGCGAAAGGAGCTCACGGGGTGAGAAGGTGGGGCCGATGACACGTGGACGCAGTTGGACGCGTGAAGAGGACTTGGCAGTCTTGTACGTGAAACTCGCACGCAAAGGGCGATCGGCCATCGGGATACTCGCGAAAGCGATGAATCGAACCGAAGCCTCCATTGTGATGAGAAAAGGCAACTTCGACTCCCTAGACCCCGCTGCTGGTCGTGGGTTATCTAACGCAGCCATTCAAACTAAGACGATATGGCAGGAATATCAAGACAATCCACAACTTGTTCGCCGCGAGGCTCGTGAGGCGTTTCGGGCCGTGCGGCGAAGGCGGCCGGCGGCGTGAGGCACCTCCTACTTGGGCTGTTGTTGCTCCTCACGCTGACGGCGTTCGGCTGCGGCGACGACGAAGAGCCGCTGGCCGGGACGTCATGGTATCCGGTGCAGTGGCTCGGCGTCAGAGTCCAGTTCTCTACATTCGACAACAACGTCAGCGGGTATACCGGGTGCAACTCCTTTTGGGGCGAGTACTCCACCAGTGGCGGCAACATCTCGTTCACCGACATGGAGTGGACCGAAGCGGGCTGTCCGACTCAGGAGATGTCCGATGCGGAATCCGCCTTCTTAGACATACTGCCCTATGCCCACGAGTGGAGCGTCCGCGGCTTCGAGCTCACGCTCACGACTAGGGACGGCAAAACGATGCGGCTCCGCGAAGGGCGATAGCCCTGATGCGCCGCCGCGATTCAGGCTCAATGTGCCAGGACCAAGATAGCACCACGTGCCACCCCGGCCACCCACCCGCACCCCGAAAAAGTGTCACGCTACTGTGCCGTCCGTGCCCAGTTCCTGCCACACGCACGCCACACACACGTCACACCGCTGCCAACCACCTGCACGATTTCTCCCCACCAATCAGCCCCAAAGCCCCGCGCCAGCGCATCCAAAAACACCTAGACACCCTCGCCGCGCCTGGCTTAGCCTGCGGATGATGGCGATGGTCGCCTGCGGGCAATTGGGCGACCACAACCGACAAATGCAACCTCCGTGAATCGTCGCAATCCCCGGACTTCGACCGTCGCCATTGTCCTTATAGGACGGCCCCTCTGCTAACTGCGTGACGGAGGGGCCAACTCTTGCGCGCCCCGCACCCCGAAAATGTGCGCGACAAGTAGGAGGCATCGCAATGGCCGGAGAGACTGGAAATGCCAGGAAGATACCCAAGGAACGCAAGGAGCTTCTGAATGGGCTAGTCGAGTCGCGAATCTCACTGCGCCGTCATGTCGAATCTCAGAGCGACTTTCGGGCAACGCTCTCCTTCGGCGCACCCCATAACCCGTCCCTCTCGCGAATTCCCTGCCCTCGCTCACACCCACACCCGCTCACTCGCGCCCCCGTACCCCGAAAATTCCGTCACTTTTCCGCGCCATCCCATCCCCACCCCGTCCCCAGCCTTGCCCCACCAACGACCCGCTCCGTCCCTACGCCTGCGCCATTTCTTCCCACAAATCCGCCCCAGAACCGCATTTTCGGCCCTGATTCCGCAATTTCGCCAACCGGCTTGCCGTATGAGCACATACGTGCTATCATATCTCACGGTAGAGGCGGGTTACAAACCCGCCCGCGGGACCGACCCGCCCCAGGCATCCGTCGGCACGTCGAAAACCGGCCACTGACCACTGACCACCGGCAACTGGCCACCGGGCACTGACACCGTCCTATTCTGCCGCGCAACAGGGCGCTTCTGCCCCAGAATGCCCAACTCGGCGGGACAGAATGGAGCACAATCGCCGCCGCTCCCAGCTACGGATTGCGCACAATGTCGCAGAATCTAACAGAATTCGCGTCGCCGCTCTCTTGGGAACGTCGGTGTCGAGGTCGCCGGGCAACCCGATACAAGCTCTTTACCGGCGCCCGGTTAGACACGAGGCCACCGATGTCGCTATCATCGGCATGTAATGGCCAACAGTGCGGACATCAGCAACAGCTCGGGGTCAGGCGGCTCTGCCGCTCAACCCGGACCAGCCGGTCGATCCCAGGCGGACGCCGGCCTGAGACTCGAGTGCCGAAACCTGTGGAAGGTGTTCGGGAGCGGGCCGCGGGACCTCATCGACTCCCTGGACACTGCCCTGTCCAAGGAAGAGGTGCTGGCCCGGACCGGCCGCGTCCTCGCCGTCAGGGACGTCTCCTTCCACGTCGGCGAAGGAGAGACCTTCGTCATCATGGGTCTCTCCGGCAGCGGCAAGTCGACACTCGTCCGCTGTCTCAGCCGCTTGGTCGAACCGACACGCGGAGAAGTCCGCATAGACGGCGAAGACCTTCTCGCCATGAACAAGCGGCAGTTGCGGGACATTCGCCGCCACAAGCTGGGCATGGTCTTCCAGCACTTCGGCAACTTCCCCCACAAGCGCGTGTTCGAAAACGTGGTGTACGGTCTGCAGGTCCAGGGAATCGACAAGGCCACCCAGCGCAGGCGTGCGGCCGAGGTCATCGAGCTGGTGGGGCTTTCCGGGTGGGAGGAACGGTACCCACACGAGCTGAGCGGCGGAATGCAGCAGCGCGTTGGGCTGGCCCGCGCCCTCGCCGTCGACCCGGAGATCCTCCTGTTCGACGAGCCGTTCAGCGCCCTCGACCCCCTCATCAGGCGAGAGATGCAGGACCAGCTCATCGGGCTACAGCGCCTGGTACAGAAGACCATGGTCTTCATAACCCACGACTTCCTCGAAGCCCTGAAGGTCGGGGACCGCGTTGCCATTATGAAAGACGGCGAGTTCGTTCAGACGGGCACGCCCGAGGAGCTCGTCTCCAACCCGATCGACGACTACGTTCGTGACTTCACACGCGACGTTCCACGATCCAAGGTGCTCACCGCGCGTTCAGTCATGACCCCTTCCCAGGTCTACACCACCGCCGACCAGGGACTGGCCGACGTGTTGGACGTACTTGCCGACAGCGAGTGCGAGGTCGCGGTGGTGGTCGACCGCGAGGACCGCTTCATCGGGACGGTGCATCCGGAGGACGCGCCCGACAGCGGCGCGGCGGACTCCAGCGTCGCCTCCGCAATGCGCGACTCCTGTCCCGTGGTGGAACCCTACACCCGCCTCGAGCGGCTCATCCCCCTCGCAATCGCCGGCGACGCCCCCATCGCCGTTCTGGACGGCGACCTGTGCATCGGCACCATCAGCCGTGAAGCAGCCGTCGCCGCGCTCGTTGGCGACGAGGGCGCGGCCTCGTGATCCGCGCGGAGGCGCTCCAGGTCCGATTTCTGACGGAGTCCCGGTACCGGGGCGTTCTGTGGGCGGCGATCGCCGTCGCTGCCTACGTGCTGGCCTACTCCCTGGCGACCTCCAACGCGGGCACCGACTTCGGCAACTGGCCGCGAAATTGGGAGCTTCCCATCCAGCAGCCGATCGACGACCTGTTCGAGTGGGTCCAGGACACCTTCGCCTGGTTCTTCGATCCAATCTCCGACGTCATCGACGCCGGACTCGCCGGAATCGACGCGTTTCTGCTGTGGCTCCCGTGGCCGGTCGTGGTGGCGGCTGGAGCGATTCTGGGGCTCAGACTCGGCGGCTGGCGTCTGGGGCTGTTCTCCGGCGCGGGAACCCTGTTCATAGGCCTGATCGGGTTCTGGGACTCCGCGATGGTCACGATGAGCCTCCTGGTGGTATCGGTGATCTTCGCGGTTGCCGTCGGCGTGCCTATCGGCATACTCGCCGCCTTCAGCGACAGATTCGAGTCGGTCGTCCGCCCGGTCCTCGACACCATGCAGGTGCTGCCCGCGTTCGTGTACCTCATCCCCGCCCTGGTGCTGTTCGGAGTCAGCGGCACGCAGGGCATCTTCCTCACCGTCGTCTACTCCATCCCGCCCGTCATCAGGCTCACCAACCTGGGCATCCGGCAGGTCCCGCGGGCCGCCATCGAGACGGCCCTCTCGCACGGCTCGACGACTCTCCAGACGCTGTTCCAGGTGCAACTGCCGCTGGCCAAGAACTCGATAATGATGGGCGTCAACCAGACCATAATGATGGCCGTCTCCATAGTCATCATCACCGCGCTCGTGGGCGTGCAGGGTCTCGGCAGGGACGTGTGGCTCTCCCTGAGGGAAGTGAACGCGGGAGAAGGCCTCGAGAGCGGCATCGCCATCGTACTTCTGGCGATAATCCTCGACAGATTCAGCTACGCCCTCGCGCAGTCCGGCCCCGGATCCTCGACGCCCATGGCCCCCGCCGGCCGCAGCCCCCGAAGCCTGGCTGCGCGCTACGCCGCTCCCATCGCGGGCGTGGGGCTGATAGCCGTGCTGATGGTCTTCGGCGCCCTGTTCGCGTCCCTCCGCGATTTCCCGGACGAGCTGACCTTCTCGATGGCGGAGCCGGTCAACCGCATCTTCGACTGGATGGCCGTCAACCTCCACTTCATCACCAGTTGGGTCCGGGACTCCCTGTTCCGTGAGCTTGGCTACTCCCCCATTCGAACGCTGCTCCTCTGGCTGCCCTGGCCCGCGCTGATGATTGTCGCCGCCGGGCTGGCCTACGTCACCGCCGGTTGGCGTGTGGCGCTTCTCGCCCTGGCGGGGCTGGCCTTCGCCGGGGTAGGCGGGGTCTGGGACGTCACTATGGACACCCTGAGCCAGGTGCTCACCGCCGCCGTATTCACGGTAGTGGTCGGGGTCGCCCTCGGGGTACTCTCCTCCCAGAGCAGGGCGTTCGAGTCGGTTCTGAGGCCCGTGCTGGACACGATGCAGACCATGCCGATATTCGTTTACCTCATCCCGGTGATAATGCTCTGGGGAATCGGCCCGCTTGTCGGTATAATAGCGACCGCGGTGTACGCGCTGCCGCCGGTGATCCGCATGACCAGCCTCGGCATCAAGGAAGTGCCGGCCCAGGTGATCGAAACGGCCGAGTGCCACGGATCGACCGGCTTTCAGACCATGCTCCAGGTCAAGATACCGCTCGCGTTTCCCACCATTATGATGGGTGTGAACCAGACGATCATCATGGTGCTGGCCATGGTGATCATCGCCGGACTCGTGGGCGGCGGAGGACTGGGGCAGGAAGTCTTCATAAACTCGATCTGGCTCAGGATGGGCCACGGCCTCGTCGCCGGTATGACCATCGTATTCATGGCGATGGTGCTCGACCGCATGACCCAGGGCAAGCAGGGCGCCGCCTTACCCCTCGCGGCGGCGAGGTAAAGCCAAAGCTAAAGAAACTAAAGGAGGAAGCAAATGAGAAAACTGAAGTTCAAATGGATCGGGCTATCGATGGTCGTGGCGCTGGCCATGCTCTTTGCGGTATCCCTGGCCTGTGCCCAGGATTCCGAAGACGACGCAGAGGCCGGCGACACCGAGACCAGGGGCACACTGTACCTCGTCGACCAGGACTGGAACGGCCAGCTCGTAACGACGGCTGTTATCCAGATCCTCCTGGAGCAGGAGATGGACCACACCGTCGCCACCAAGTTCGCGCCGGCCGACTCCGCGCCGCTGTTCATCGGCCTCGAAACGGGCGACTTCCACTTCGTCTGCTGCAACTGGCCCTCCTACAGCGCCTCCCTCCTCAAGGAGTACGTCGACGCCGAAGACGGCGCCAAGGTGGAGCGCGTGGGAACGGTAGGCATCGTGGGCGAGACCGGCTGGTACGTTCCCTCCTACGTCATCGAGGGTGACGCCGAACGCGGCATCGACGCCGTCGCTCCCAACCTGCGCACCGTCGGAGACCTGAACCAGTACGCGTCCGTCTTCGCCACCAGCGACACCGGCAACAAGGGCAGACTCCTGGAGTTCACCGCCGCTTGGGACACCAAGCCCGAGGACCGTCTGGAGGCATTCGGCGCCGACTTCCAGGTGGTGTTCGCCGGGTCCGAGGGCGCGGCCCTTGCCGAAATCGACGCCGTGTTCCAGAGAGGTGAGCCTATCCTCACCTACCTCTGGGAGCCCCACTGGGCACACGCCAAGTACGACCTGGTGCAGATAGAGATGCCCGAGTGGACTTCGGACTGCTATCCCGACGGCGCCAACTACAACTGCGGCTTCCCCACAGACGCTGTGGCCAAGCTTGCCTGGCCTGGCCTGAAGGACGAGTTCCCCGAGGCCTACGAGTTCCTCTCCAGGTTCCAGATGACCAACGCGCAGCAGAACGAGATCGTCCTCAATCTCACCGAGAACGACCTCACCGTCCGCCAGGCCGCCCAGGAGTGGGTCGACGCCAACGAGGCAGTCTGGAGGCCTTGGATCCCCTAGTGGACTTCCATTGAGGGGCCTGCCCAGGCTCGGGCCGCGCTACGGGTCACGCTCACGCCCCGGCGGTAGCGATGCCCTGTGTGGCGCGGTCTGGGCTGGGCGCGGACGGCGATGCGTTTGAAGCTGATCCCTAACACTCCGTAAACGTCCGATTAAACTTCATCTGGTCTAATGGCCGTAGGAGGTGGTAACCCCTATGGCGAACCAGACCAGTTGGATGGAGAAACTCGCTGAACACCATCGCCGGATGCGCGCCTGCCGTCCCCACGACAGGCTTATTATCCTGTTCGACATCGACGGCACCGTTCTGGACAACCGCTACCTCGTCCTGAACATCCTCAGGTCCTACGACGGCGCGCACGGCACAGGCCACTTCAAGTCCCTCCGTGCGGAAGACGTCGTCACCTACGAAAGCAAAGTCCGCGACCTTCTGCTTCTTCTGGGGCTGCCTCCTGAAGAGCGCGAGCGCGTCGCCGCCTGGTACGACAGCGTATTCAGGTCCTCCTACGCCCTTCCCCACGCCCATCGGCCCTTCCCCGGCGTCATGGAGGTTATACGCTGGTTCCAGTTGCGGCCCAACACCTTCGTCGGACTCAACACCGGCAGAACCGAACGCATCAGGCAGGACACGCTGGACTGCCTGCGTGCCTTCGGCAGGGAACACCACGTCAGGTTCGACGTCCACCTGCTCCGCATGAACCCCTACGGCTGGGGCTCCCACATCCCACGCGCCAAGGTGGAGGCCGTGCAGTGGTTCCAGGACCAGGGATACCGCGTCATCGCGATGGTGGACAACGAGCCCGCCAACCTCGCCGCCATCGCCGAGGCGGACCCTCGACACGAGATACTGCTGCTGCACGCCGATACCCTATTCGAGTCCCGACGCGAAGCCCTTCCGGCCCGTACTATCGCCGGTGACGCCTACGACCTCGACCTGGTCATCCTTCCGCCGCAAGCCGGAGCACGCGCCTACCGGCCTACGCACATATAGCGATCTCGCCACAGAGCTTTTCCACCCTCACGTCCCCCTCAACCCCAGGTGGGTCGCGGCATCGAGAAGCTGCTGTCGACCTCGACGAAATCGAGGTAGCCGAGCCTGCCCACGGGCCTCAGCTTCAGGGGGTCTATGCGGCCGTCCGTCAGGACACGCTCGTCGACGTGGACTCCGACCACCTCCCCGAACACCACCGTGTTCGGGGAGTCAGGGTCGTTCGCCAGCATCTCCACCGACCGCGTGTATCTGCACTCCAGGTGCACCGGGCTCTCCGCCACGCGCGGACATCGCACCAACCTGCTGTCGGCCTTGGTCAGCCCGGCGTACTCGAACTCGTCGACCTCTCGAGGCGCGGGGACGGAGGAGGCGTTCATCCGCTCCCTCAGGTCCCACGTGGCGAGGTTCACCACGAACTCTCCCGTCGTCTGCGCGTCGAGCACCGCGTCCTTGAGTCCGCCGGAGCTGTGGCTGCTCGTCGCGGCGAACATCACCTGTGGAGGGCTGTATGCGACGGCGTTGAAGAAGGAGTAGGGCGCGAGGTTAGGTACGCCCCCTTCGCTGAGAGTGGATATCCAGCCGATTGGCCTCGGCACCACGATGGCGTTCAGCGCGCTGTAGTGCCCGGTAGAGTCTTTTCCGATCTCGTGAAACATAGGCATCTCCTGTCGCGGCGCTCATTTGGGTCGCCAACCCCCCCATTTCACCTCACGGGAAAGAAGATCTTGGTCCGCCACTTCGACGAGTCCGGCTCCGCGCCCGGGTCGGTCACGTAGACCTCCCACGGCGCGCCCGCCGGCTGCAGTCCCTGCGAGCCCATCCATTCCGTCAGCGAGGACCACGTCTCCGGCAGCCCTTCGTAAGGCCCGACGTGAGTCACCGTCGCAACGGTCGCCGCGGGCAGCTCGCCCGCCGTCACGCGGCCCGCGCCCTCGATTGGCGAAGCCACCGGCATCCCGCACTCAAGCTCGACCGTGTGGCCGTCCATCGAGTAGTACCTCGCGAACGGCATACCCGCCGGCTCCTGCCCGCTCTGCTGAATCAAGGCGTACACCTCCCCGAAGAGCGGCCCCATCATCTCCCCGATCTCGTCCATTGTGGTTGAGGTGCGTATACCCAGGATGTGCCTCGCTTCCACCTTCTTCGTTCCGAAATCTTGGTTCATCATCTGCCCCTTTCAGTCGTAGTTCGTCAGCGGCGAGTCCGTCTGACACTCAGCCGCCCCGAGATTTGTACCACCTGCTCCCCGAAACCGCCAAGCGCCAAACCCGGTTCCCAAGCGGAAATCCGCCCTCACTCCGCCCGCGTCCCGCGCCGCCGCGTCACCGCGATCGCCGCGATGCTCGCCAGCACACCCAGTCCGGCTAGCGCGGCTCCGGCCACCAGCGCGTCCGAAAAGCCCAGCGCCACCGCTCTCTCGGCGGTCTCCAGCGCGCCCAGGTACGCCCGCTCCCGCACTGCGAATATGGCGCCGGCCGCCGCCACGCCGACCGAAAACGAGAGCTGCCGCCCCGAAGCGATGGACGCCGAAGCCGTCCCGTAGCGGTCCGCCGGCACCGACCCCATGATCGTCGTCGTGTTCGGCGGCTCGTACAGCGCCGACCCCACTCCCGCCAGAAGCAGCGCCCCAAGTATCGCGAGCTCGGAGGAGCCGGAGGCCGCCAGCACGCTCAACCAGCCGAGCGAGCACACCATCGCTGCCAGACCCAGGCCCGACAGCGTCCAGGCCCCCACGCGGTGGGTCAAAGCCCCGCTCACCGGCGCCAGGAACACCCTCATCAGCGTGTGCAGCATGATGAACAAGCCCATCTTCGTCGCCGAAAAGCCCAGCGCGTCGATGAAGAAGAACGGTGCCAGAAGCAGAATCGCCCCCAACGACGTGTAGTGGAACACCAGCACGCCCAGCCCGAGGCCGTATCCTGCGCGGCGGAAAAGGCCGAAGTCCAGGATCGGCCTGGCAGACCTCCGCTGCGAGACGATCAGCACCGGAATCGATACCGCCAGCAGCGCCGCCGACGCCAGCACCAGCGGCGACAACGGGCCGTCCTCCGCGCTCCGGTTCACCACCACCAGGAACGACGCCAGCACCGAGAACAGCGCCACGGCGCCCACCCAGTCGACGCCAAACTCCCTCCGACCGCCTCGCTTCTGGCTATCCAGCACCCACCACGACAACCCCGCCGCGAACAGCGACAGCGGTATCCTCATGTAAAACAGCGCCTGCCATCCGAGCACGTCCAGCAGCCACCCTCCCGCCAGCGGTCCGGTGGTCAGCCCCAGGCCCACGACGGCCCCGGCGATGCCGATGGCTTTGGCGCGATTCTCCGGCTCGAACCTGTCGAGTATGATCGCGTTCACGCCCGCCAGCACCATCGACGACCCCACGCCCATGAATATGCGGGACGCGATGAGTTGCCACAGATCCACCGAAATCGCACAAAGACCCAGCGCCCCGGAGAAGAGCACGAAGCCCAGCGTGTACGAGAATCTCCTCCCTCCCACGTCGCCAAGCCATCCTACCGTCATCACCATGCCCACACCGGTCACCCAGAAGGCCACCGATACCCACAGCACGGTCGACGTGTCCGTGTCGAACGCCTCCG
Organism: Dehalococcoidia bacterium; assembly: GCA_965203135.1. Classification (GTDB taxonomy): domain Bacteria; phylum Chloroflexota; class Dehalococcoidia; order Lucifugimonadales; family CATOSD01; genus CATOSD01. The sequence goes on from CBDBBO010000001.1 coordinate 1,466,795, forward strand.
CCAGCGCCGGATACGAGACGCCCATGACGCCGCTGTCCAGCGTAAGCACCAGGTTGCCCAGGCACGCCGCCAGCAGCACGAGCCACTTGCTGCGCTGCGCGGGCGCCCGCGCAGCTTCTGAGGATGACGTTAGGTTCACTCTGAGAAATCCCTTACGTGTCGGTCCGGCCCTTATGTTACACCCACAAGCACACGGGCAAGGCCCGCGCCGGAGCGTTCTGCCTCCCCCCGTGCGGCAGCGCCTTTTCATTCTCCGTCGCAAGAGTGCTCACGCGTATCTTTGCGATACCTTTTGAATGAAAAGACCGGCTCCCTCACGCCCCCTGGCCGGAACCACCCCGAAAATCATGTCCCAAACGTTCCCAACCGCGTAACCCAAACGCCACACCCATTCTCATCAGCGCGCAATCCCTTCCCATCTGTGTCACAAAAATTCCCACTCTCAGGCCCGCACTCTCGACTTATGTCAAGTAACCCTGTCCTGCGCCAACAAATCGGCCGATTCACCCCGGCGAATCCACATTCGTCGTTCCCGTGAAAACGGGAACCCAGGGGGCGAGACCATACGCTTCAATGTCATCCGCTAATCTGACACAGGCTCGCGCCCAGACCCCTCTTGATTCTATAGCACGCACGTGCTATTTTCTATCTACCAAGCGTTGTGTCCGCCGGTTGTGGAGTATGATCGGAGCCTGCCCTGAGCTTGCCGAATGGGTTTCATACCCGCCCGCCCCCGGCTCAGGGCCCCTGTCGCGTTCTGCCACATTCGGCGCAGTGCGCCTGACGAACCTTAACAACTTGGCTCACAAAAGGTGACAAGAACATCGGGCCGCCCAGCTACGGAATGGGCGGAACTGTGCAGAATAGGGCAGATTTTTCGGAGAGCCGCGCCCAGATACGCTGGTCCCTCCATTCCGAGCGCAGCCGAGGAATCTAAGGCCCCCATCCTTGTCCGTGCGCCGGGCAGGTGCTAGCATTCGCGGCACAGAGCCATTCGACAGTGGAGAGTGTACGATGGACATAGTTGGATATGCCGACCGCTACAGCGTTCGCGCCGGTGAGACCATCCGGTTCATGGTGAGCTGCAAGCTCCCCAGCTACCGGGCCGACGTCGTGCGGCTCATCCACGGTGACGTCAACCCCGAGGGTCCCGGCTTCAAGGAAGGGTTCATCCAGAATATCGGCACGTTCGAGGGCCGGTTCCAGGAACTGGTGACCGGCTCCCACGTCACCGTCCCCGACAGCCCGCTGCTCCGGATAAAGGAGAGCTTTACCCTCACCGCATGGATCTCTTCCACGACTCCGTCCAAGTCCTCCCAGGGAATCCTCACCAAGTGGTCCGACTTCGGCGGCACCGGGTATGGCATGATGCTGGACGGCGACAACGGCCTTACCCTGTGCATCGGCAGCGCCGACGGACACGTGGAGCGAATCTCCACCGGGGTACCCGTACGCGCGCCGGCCCTGCACTCCCCCGCGTGGTACTTCGTGGCCGCGTCCTACGACTCGTCCACCGGAACTGTGTTGCTCTACCAGCAGCCCCGCACCATCTGGCCCATGGATGATACAGCCGCGGTGGTCGAGCGTGAGACTGGTCGCCTCGAAGTCGCCGAGAACAGCGTTCCGCTCGTCATGGCGGGCTACTGCGAAGGGGAAGCCTCCCAGGGCCCGCGACCCAGGGTGTCCGGCCACTTCAACGGCAAAATCGACCGCCCGGCCCTGTTCGGGCGCGCCCTGAGCCTTCCAGAGCTCGATTCGCTCAGGGACGGCGCTTCTCCCTCACAGGTCGGGGGCGGCCTCATCGGAGAATGGGATTTCGGCAGAGATTTCGCCACCGACCGGATTGCCGACGTCTCCGGCAACGACCTGCACGGCAACACGGTAAACAGGCCCACCCGCGCCATGAAAGGCCACAACTGGACGGCGAACTACATCGACTTCAACCGCGCTCCCCAGGAGTATGGGGCCATCCACTTCCACGACGACGACCTGGACGATGCCCGATGGGACGTGAGTTTCGAGTTCGAGGTCCCGCCCGACCTCGGCAGTGGCGTGTACGCCGCGCGCCTTACGGAGGGCGAATCCGAAGACTACGTGCCCTTCTTCGTCCGGCCGGCGGAAGGCGCCGTCCAATCAGAAATCCTGTTGCTCATTCCCACCAACAGCTATCTGACCTACGCCAACAACCACTCCTACGCCCGCACCGAGTACGCGGGAAGGGTCGCGTGGGAGCCTTCCACCCCGCAGGACCTGTACATCGCCGAAAACCACCTGAACAGCACCTACGACGTCCACACCGACGGCTCCCCGGTCTTCTACTCATCCCGCCGCCGGCCAAACCTCACCATGCGCCCCAAGTACAACTTCTGGTATCTGCGACTGGGAAGGGGCGGCCCCTGGCAGTTCAACGGCGACCTGCATCTGGTGGACTGGCTGGACGAGCAGGGATACGCCTACGACGTCGCAACCGACGAAGACCTCCAAAACGAGGGTGAGGCCCTCCTGAGTCCCTACAACGTGGTGGTAACCGGAAGCCACCCCGAGTACTGGACGAGCCAGGGACTCGACGCGGTGGATGCCTACCTGGCCGCGGGCGGCAGGCTCATGTATCTGGGCGGCAACGGCTTCTTCTCGGTAGTGTCGTTTTCGCCGGACAGCACCCACTGCATCGAGATGCGCCGCACGGCGGCGCGGCCCCACGACGAGGCTGGGCAGTTCCACCACAGCTTCACCGGCGAGCCGGGAATGAACTGGAACGCCAGGGGCAGGCCGTCGGGCCGAATCCTGGGCGTAGGGTCGTCTACCGGCACCGGCTTCGACTACAGCATGCCGTATCACCGGCTGGAGGACAGCTACGACTCCCGAGCCGCCTTCATCTTCGAGGGCATCGGCAGAGACGAGGTCATCGGAAACTTCGGACTCAAGCAGGGCGGCGCCGGCGGCGTCGAGATCGACCGCGCGGACTACAGTCTTGGCACACCGCCCCACGCGTTGGTCCTGGCCACGGCCTCGGGGTTTTCCGACCACTACCAGCTCATCATCGAGGCCGAGTCGGTCGGCGACTACTCGCGTGGCAGGCGCCGCGGCGGAAGCCAGAACCCCCTCGTCAGGTCGGACCTCGTGTACTTCGAGGGACCGGCCGGCGGCGGCGTGTTCTCTGTCGGCTCCATAGCCTGGTGCGGAAGTCTCTCCCACAACGATTACGACAACAACGTGTCCCGCATCACCAAAAACGTCCTCGATCGTTTCGCGTCTGACGATAGTTATTGATACAGGCTCAGTACCGCAATACACTTGACAGGCGCATCGCTTTGAAGTATAACTACGCCGAACTAATGCGGACGCCACTGGTGGCCCGCATGTTCGCTTTATGAGCACAGACAGAAGGAGGAGATCAGTGAAGGTCCTTAGGCTCATACCATTTTTGGCGGCGCTGGCGCTGTTTGGCGCCATAGCATGTTCCGCCGCCGAGCCGGAGGAGCGCCAGCAGCCGCAAGCCCCGGCGCCCGCCGCTCCCGCGGCCCAGATGCAGCAGCAGGCCCCGGCCGCCCCGGCCGCTCCCGCCATGCCGGCGCCCGCCGCCGCGGCTCAGACCGCACCCGAGACGATGGTGCGGACGCAGCCCGAGGCGCCCGCGGCCCCCGGCACTACGCAGCGCGCCATTCCGCAGGAGACAGGCGCTAAGGAGGGTGGCACGCTCGTCTTCGCACTCGCGGCCTCGGTCAAGGCGCTCGACCCCGTGTGGACGACGGCTGGCGTAACCTGGGAGATCTCCAGGCACCTCTACGAGTTCCCGCTGAGGCTCGATACCGTTGGAGCGTTCCACAACAACATGTTCGACAGCTGGGAGATCAGCGACGACCAGTTGACCTGGACGTTCACCCTGCGAGACGACCTCACCTTCGAGGACGGCGACCAGCTCACTACCGATGACTTCATCGCGTCCTCGTTCCGCTGGGCGGAGCGCATCACCAGGGGCATTGCCCTCTTCCAGCGCTCGGTTGCCGGCAACAACTCCGCTGAGAGCATGTCCAAGGTGGACGACCTCACCTTCAAGATCCACCTCAAGGAGCCGTTCGCCGTAACGTCTCTGGGCTTCGGCCAGCAGCCGCTCATGATGAAAGAGGAAATCGCGGGCACGGTCAGCCCCCACGACCGCATCGATGACTTCATCGCATCCGGCCCCTGGCGGCTGGACAACTGGGCGCCTGGTCACCGCTTCGACCTGCTGCCCAGGGAAGGTTTCCCCGCTGGCGTTTTCCCCGAGGGCGAGAGCGTGCTGCTCGACCAGCTCCAGATCGTAGAGATCCCGGACAAGACCACGATTCTGGCCGGCCTGAAGACGGGCAAGATCCACTACGGAACCTTCATGCCCTTCCACTTCTGGCCCGAAGTCAAGGACGACCCCAAGCTCAGCACCTGGGTTCTCCCCGGAGGCTCCACGCCCGTCGTCCTCTTCAACCACACCAAGCTTCCCTTCAGCAACCTGAAGGCTCGCCAGGCGATACAGGCCGCGCTGGACGCCGACGACTGGATGCCCGCCTATGGCCCCACCGACCTGTGGAGCACCTGCGGCGCTATCTTCATCTGCGGCACGCCCAACGAGAGCGACGTCGCGCTCGAACTATACGACCAGGACGACCTCGAGAAGGCTCAGCGACTGTTCAGCGAGTTCGTGGAAGAGTCCGGCTGGGACCCCTCCACGCCGATAATCATCCTGGGCAACACCAGCTACCAGGAGATGCGTGACATCAGCATCGTCAACAAGACGGTCACCGAGTCGGTCGGCTTTAACGTCGACCTCCAGCAGCCCGACTGGGCGACGGCGGTAACCTTCCGCCAGGACCCCGAGTACTGGGACATGTTCCACACGAGCTGCTGCGGCGTGCCGAGCAACAACCCGGTCACCAACTGGTACCTTAACCCCAAGACCTACGGCTGGCACGACAACCTCGAGATCGAGGAGCTGAAGTCGCAGTACTCCCGCACCTCGGACCCGGCGGAGCAGAGGCGAATCTCCGACGCCGTGCAGAAGTCGTACTACGAGAACGTCACGCACATGATCCCGGGCAACATCACCGGCTACAACATCATCAACGCCAACGTCCGGGGCGTGCACGACCACCACTGGAACACCCGCATGACCGGGGTGTGGTTCGACAACTAACCTGTACTAGCCCAGACGGGCCGGGGTTCTTACTCCGGTCCGTCTGTGTTGATTGGTGTCCACTTCGGCACTCATAATCGCGTAATACGGATAGAGGAAGGCGTCCCTGTACGGGGGCGTCTTCTAAGCTATTCTGGATTTGAGGAGGCGTAGACCAAAAGTAGGCCCAAATGAAGTATCCTGTCCGACGGCGGACCTCGGGCTAGATAGGAAGAGATACAGACACCTGACAGGAGGTAAGCGAGTGAAAATAACAAGATTGCTACCATTTATCGCGGTGCTGGCGCTGTTCGCGGCACTGGCGATGGCCTGCTCGGCCGCCGAACCGGAGGAGCGGCAGCAGCCGCAAGCCCCGGCCCCGGCCGCGCCCGCCGCGCAAGCGCAGCAGCAGGCTCCGGCCGCCCCCGCCGCGCCCGCCATGCCCGCGCCCGCCGCCGCGGCCGTAGCCGCCCCCGAACAGAGGCAGGAGACCCAGCCGGTGGCCCCCGTCGCGCCATCCCAGCGCCCCGCGCGCGTGGTGCCGCAGGAGACAGGCATGATGGAAGGCGGCAAGGCCACGTTCGCGCTCGGCGCCTCCGTGAAGACCATCGACCCCGTGTGGACCACCGCCACCGTCACCTACGAGGTGTCGCTGCACCTCTACGAGTTCCCGTTCAGGCAAGACCCCGGCGGCGCGCTCCACAACAACATGTTCGACAGCTGGGAAATCAGCGACGACCAGCTCACCTGGACTTTCAAGCTGCGCGATGACATGAGCTTCGAGGACGGCGACCAGCTCACCTCCGACGACTTCATCGACTCCACCTTCCGCTGGGCCGAGCGCATCACCGCCGGCATCGCGCTCATGCAGCGCTCCGTGGCGGGCAACAACTCCGCCGAGAGCATGGCGAAGATCGACGACCTCACCTTCGAGATCTATCTCAAGGAACCCTTCGCCGTCACCTCTCTCGGACTGGGCCAGGCGCCCCTCATGATGAAGTCCGAGATTGCCAGCGCCGTCAGCCCACACGACCGAGTGGACGACTTCGTCGCCTCCGGCCCCTGGAAGCTGGCCAACTGGACGCCCGGCCACCGCTTCGACATGGAACCCCGCGAGGGCTTCCCTCCGGGCATCTACCCCGAGGGTGAGCGCGTGCTGCTCGACGCGCTGGAGATAGTGGAGATCCCCGACAAGACCACCATCCTGGCCGGCCTCAAGACGGGCAAGATCCACTACACCACCGGCACCCCGCCGCACTTCTGGCCCGAGGTGAAGGACGACGCCAAGCTGTCCACCTTCGTATACCCCGCGGGCTACACGCCCGTGCTGCTGATGAACCACACCAAGCTGCCCTTCAGCAACCTGAAGGCCCGCCAGGCCATGCAGGCCGCCATGGACGCCGAGTCGATCATGGCCGCCCACAACCCGCGGGACCTCTGGAGCCTCTGCGGCGCCATCTTCATCTGCGGCACCCCCAACGAGAGCGACGTGTCGTTGGAGCTGTACAACATCAACGACATGGATAGGGCCAAGCAGCTCTTCCAGGAGTTCCTGGACGAGACCGGCTGGGACGCCAACACCGAGATAGTCATCCTCGGTGACACCAGCTACACCACCCACCGCGACCGCGGCATCGTGAACGCCGCCGCCGCCAGGGAAATCGGCTTCAAGGTCGACCTCCAGCAGCCCGACTGGGCCACGGCGGTCACCTTCCGCCAGGACCCCGAGTACTGGGACCTGTTCCACACCGGCTGCTGCGGCGTGCCGACCAACAACCCCGTGCTCAACTGGTACCTCAACCCCAAGACCTACGGCTGGCACGACAACCTCGAGATCGAGGAGCTCAAGACGCAGTACTCGCGCACCAGCGACCCCGCCGAGCAGAAGCGCCTGGTGGACGCGGTGCAGAAGTCGTACTACGAGAACGTGACCCACCGCATCCCGGGCAACGTCGTCAGCTACACCGTCATCAACGGCAACCTTAACGGCGTACACGACTACTACCACCGCACCCGCATGACCGGAGTGTGGTTCAGCCAGTAGCGCCGAGCACGCATAGGCCGTAAGGCCACAGGCAACGAACCCCGCCTGTCCCGGGAGTGAATCCACCCCGGGGCAGGCGGTCTCTTTTCAAAGTCCCTCCCCCCTCGCAGGGGGAAGAGCCTGCCCTGAGCTTGCCGAACGGGTTAGGATGGGGGTGACGCCCCCCGCGGCGCGTTTGCGGCGCCGCGCCGTTGTGTGGTAGCCTTAGCCACTATCGAGCCGTCGAAGATGACGCGGAGGACGGAATGCAAAGGTACATCGTAAAGCGCCTGTTGGCGGCCATTCCCACGATGATAATCGTCGGCGTCGTCGTGTTCGGCGCCATACACCTGGCGCCGGGCGACCCCGCCTCGGTGATCGTCGGCGACGAGGCCACCCCCGAAATGGTCGAGAAAATGCGCGAGGACATGGGTCTCAACGAGCCTATCATCGTGCAGTTCGGCATCTACATCAGGCAGATAGCCACCTTCCAGCTCGGCGAGTCCGTGTTTTCCGGCCACAAGGTATCGTTCCTGCTGTCGCAGCGGCTGCAGCCCACGCTCTCGCTCGCGGGGATGGGGTTGACCATGGCCATCCTGATAGCCGTGCCACTGGGCGTGCTCGCCGCCTGGAAGTTCAACACCTGGATTGACCGCGTGGTGATGATCTTCGCGCTGGTCGGTTACGCGGTGCCCTACTTCTTCCTGGGCTACATGCTGCTGTGGGCCTTCGCGGTACGAATCGAGATATTCCCCGCGGGCGGCTACACCTACTTCGGCGAGGACTTCGGCCAGTGGCTGCACGGCCTGCTGCTGCCCGCCATTCTGCTGGGCATCACCGGCGCCGCGCTCATCACCCGGATGACCCGGGCCACCATGCTCGAGGTGCTGAAGGAAGACTACGTTAGAACGGCTCGCGCCAAGGGCGTGGCCGAGAAGGTGGTTCTGCTCAGGCACGCGCTGCGCAACGCCGCCAATCCCATACTCACCATCATCGGCTTCAGCATCGCCGGACTGATAACAGGCGTCGTCATCACCGAGACCGTCTTCGCCATACCCGGCATCGGCCGGCTGATCGTCGACGCCATCGCCCAGCGCGACTACCCCATCATCCAGAGCCTGGCGCTGGTGGTCGCCGCGGTGTACGTGCTGGTCAACCTCATCATCGACGTCATGTACGTCTATGTAGACCCGAGGATTCGATACTGATGGCAATGCAAAGCGGCAGTTTCGCACAGGTAAACGAGGCGCAACTAACCGGACTGAGGCCGAAACAGCCTCTGGTCAAGCAGGTATGGCGCACCCTGCTGAGCAATCCCAACATGCTCGTTGGGCTGGTCATCGTGATGTTCTTCGGCCTGGTGGCCGTCGCGGCGCCGGTGATTACCATAATCAACCCTTACGAGTTGAACATGGCCGACCGGCTGGTGGGCCCCAGCGGCGAACACTGGTTCGGCACCGACAGCCTGGGCCGCGACCTCTACGGCCTGGTCGCATACGGCGCGCGCATCTCCCTGTTCGTCGGCGCGTCCGTCGCCATAGCCAGCTCCGTGGTCGGCGTCTTCATCGGCGTCACCGCCGGTTACTTCCGCTGGCTCGACGACATCGCGATGCGCTTCATGGACGGCCTGATGGCCATCCCGGGCATACTGTTCGCCATCGTGCTGATGGCGCTGCTGGGCGGCAGCCTCTTCAACGTCATCATCGCAATCACCGTGGTGGACAGCCCCCGCACAGCGCGACTCATCCGCTCCGCGGTGCTGAGCATACGCGAGCAGATGTACATCGAGGCCGCGCGCGCATTCGGCGCACCCTCCTGGCGCATCCTCTTCTACCACGTCATGCCCAACACCTTCGCGCCGCTCATCGTGCAGGCCACCTTCCTGTTCGCCACCGCCATCCTGGTCGAGGCCAGCCTCAGCTTCCTCGGCGCCGGCGTCCCGCCGACCACCCCCACCTGGGGCAACACCATCGGCGAGGGCCGCACCCACGCGCTCACCGCCCCCTGGGTCGTCTTCTTCCCAGGCCTCGCGCTCTTCCTCGTCAGCATGGCCGTCAACCTCTTCGGCGACGGCCTCCGCGACAAGCTCGACCCCAAGCTCCGCGGCAGAGGCTAGACAACGGGCGGCAGCAGCCGCGACAACGTAAGAATCAGAAGGGGCGGTCTTCGGGCCGCCCCTTCCTTTTATGGTATAATACCCCCGATGTGGGGACGCGCGGGTTCGACAGGGGAAGTTCTTGCGGGATTGCAGGCCGAGACGCCATCCACCTCGTTAAACGGTGGCAAAAAGAAGTAACTGGCGACAGAGAACTTCAGCTAGCCGCCTAACCGCGGCTACGTCCACCCCCTCCTTACCTCGAGGGAGCGGACTGGGCGACGCAATTCGGGGCGCTGTCCGGGCAGACGCCGATACCCCGGACCTAAGACCATCGGCTGGCCTTTGCGGTTGCCCCCGCCGGCGGAGGGCCGCAGAGGTAAGAACAATCCGCTGGCTAAGCCTGTAGCATATCCCAGCCAAGGTTTCTTCTGGACGGGGAGTTCGACCCTCCCCCGTCTCCACCACCCCACCCCTGCCATTCCGAGCGCAGCCGAGGAATCTAGTGCCCTTGCCAGCCAACCGCCCCTGCCATTCCGAAACACCGAGTGCGCGAGAGTGATATGCTAGGTGTGAATGAGACCAGGGCCGGACTGGGACTGGCCCTGTTCGCGGTAGCCTGCCTGGTCGGCCTGTTCGGCGTGACCTGGCTCGAAGTCAGGCACAACACCACCGACGGCGTTCTGGAAACCACGGTTGCCATCATCATCACCATGCAATCGGTTGTCGTGGTCGCGGCAGCCTTCGTTTACCTCACAGTGGAGGGATCAGCCATGATCGCCGAAAAATACCTGAAGAAACGCTACCAGGACGGCAGGCGCGATAACGAAGCCAAGTGGCGCGCCTGGTACGAACGCTCGCAAGCCGCCAAACAGCGCGGCGAGCCCTTCGACGAGCCCCCGCCCTTCGACGAGCCCCCGCCAGAGAAGGCCCATCCATGATCGCTGAGAAATACCTGAAGAAGCGCTACCAGGACGGTGTGCAAGACGGCATCGAGAAAGGCATCGAGAAAGGCCGCAAGGAGGAGCGCGCCGCTTGGCGCGCCTGGTACGAGCGATGGCAAGCCGCCAGACAGCGCGGCGAGCCATTCGACGAGCCGCCCCCCCAAATGCCGGAGACGAAGGGCTAGCGGCGCGCGTGTCACACACCCGCCCCCGGCTTCCCGCGTTCGCGCGCCTCGCCGCCCTCGCCCTCGCCGCCCTCGCCCTCCTCGCCTGCGCACAGCCCGCCGCCACCCCCACCCCCACGCCGCCGCCCCCGACCCCGGTCCCCACCGCCGCGGCTCCCCCAACCCCCGCCCCCACACCCACACCCACCGCGACTCCCGCGCCAACCGCCACCGCCGGACCCACCGCCACCCCCACCGTCGCGCCCCCCGAGCTCGATCTCGGCGCCCCAGCGCCCGACTTCCAGGTCACCCGCTTCAACGGCGACACCCTCCGCCTCAGCGACCTCCGCGGCCAGGTCGTCGTCCTCAACTTCTGGGCCTCCTGGTGCCCACCCTGCCGCCGCGAGATGCCCGCCTTCGAAGACGCCTGGCTCGCCTCCCGCGACGACGGCGTCGTCTTCGTCGGCCTCGCCTCCAACGACCTCGAATCCGACGCCCGCGCCTTCGCCCAGCACGTCGGCGTCACCTACCCCCTCGGCCTCGACCTCGACGGCGCCGTCGCCGACGCGTACCTCGTCCGCGTCATGCCCACCACCTACTTCATCGACCGCGACGGCCTCCTCCAGCGCAAACTCTCCGGCTTCGTAAACCTCGGCGTCCTCAAAGTCTTCATAGCCGGCCAAACCCAGTAGCACATGTTGACAAACCCCCCGCCAACGGGCCATAGTGAACCATATGCGACTGCCGTCGAAGGAAGCCGTCGGCCTCACCCTATTCTTCATACTGCTGGCCGCATCGTTAGTCATAGTCCTACTCGGCGCCGAAGAGCTACCCTCCGGCGCCTTCCGGATCATCCGGTACATAGTCACCGAAATGGAAGCCTTCGTCGTCGCCTCCGGCGCCCTGGCCTACAGCACCACAGAAGGAGGAACCATGATAGCCGAAGCATACCTGAAGAAACGCTTTGAGGCAGGTCGCCGCGAGAAGGATGCCGAGTGGCGTGAACGGTGGCGCAAGCACGAGGCCGAGTTGCGCGCCTGGTACGAGCGCTCGCAGGCCGCCAAGCAGCGCGGCGAACCCTTCGACGAGCCCCCGCCCTTCATGCGGTCCTCGCAAGACGACCAGCCATGACCACCGAAGAACGCCTCGGCGCCCTCGAAGAACGCACCTCCCAGCACGACGCCGCCATCGCCGACGTCCGCGCCGAGCTGCGCCAGGGATTCGCCGACGTCCGCGCCGAGATACGCGCCGTCAACCTGCGCGTCGACGCCCTCAACAGCCGAATCGACCGCGTGTTCCTCGCCATACTGGGCATAGGCGCGGCGCAAATCGCCTTGCTGATCACCCTCATAATCCGCGGCTAAGGAACCAACGAGCAAAAACCATGACCACCGAAGAACGCCTCGGCGCCCTCGAAGAACGCACCTCCCAGCACGACGCCGCCATATCCGACGTCCGCGCCGAGCTGCGCGCCCTCAACGCCCGCTTCGACCGCCTCTTCTACACCCTGCTCGGCCTCCTCATCGCCCAGGCCGGCGTAATCCTCACCGTCGTCCTACGAACCTAGCGCGAGCCGAAGAGGAAAAACCATGACCACCGAAGAACGCCTCGGCGCCCTCGAAGAACGCACCACCCAGCACGACGCCGCCATTTCCGACATCCGCGCCGAACTGCGCCAGGGATTCGCCGACATCCGCGCCGACATGCGCGCCGAGATACGCGCCGTCAACCTGCGCGTCGACGCCCTCAACGCCCGCTTCGACCGCCTCTTCTACACCCTGCTCGGCCTCCTCATCGCCCAGGCCGGCGTAATCCTCACCGTCGTCCTACGAACCTAGCGCCAGCCGAAAAGCACCAACCATGAACGACGCCACACAGCAGACCCTGTTCGAGCTCGACAAACGCGTAGGCGTTATCGAGGCAGAGCTCAAACACCTCGCCACCAAAGCCGACCTTAGCCTGCTGAGAGCCGACGTCGAAAAAGCCATAAACACCCAAACCCGATGGATGGTAGGCGCCATCATCGCCACCGCCTCCCTCGTCGTGTTGATCAACAGGCTCTTGGGCTAACCTATGCCCCAAAATACCGCCCCTATCCTTATTGACACCACGCAACATTGTCCTATACACTTTCCGCTGTCGTATGAAAAGTGTCCGGCAATCAACCCCAGTGCGTCCGCGCAAACGCACATCGGAGTCTACGCTTTGACATTACCCGTGTGCCAGGGACACCCGCCCGCCATCCGGCCGGCGACACAACCCTCGCCCACTTCCGCTCTGCCCGCCATCCGCGGCGCAGAGTCTTTCTGCGTCTACTACCCACCCTCATTCCGCGACGAAAGCGAGGTCTACCATGCTTACGCCTTCCGCATCTTCAGGAGCGGACCCTCCCCACCCTGAAAAGGGCACTCCCAACAAAGGAGCACGGACTCATCGACATCTTCTCTAATCATCGAACCAGCAACCCCAACATCAACCAACCGTCAAACCCAACTCACAGGGGGAAATAATTGAAAAGCTCAGTTAGGATACTAGCCATAGCCCTCGCGCTGGCTTTCCTGCTCCTGGCCCGCACAGCCTTCCAGGACAGCCCCACGAGCGCGAAGGAGCACATAGACCTCAAGGACGGGGAGGCATCCTTCGCCGACCCCATCAACGGCCTCAATGAAGCCAGCTACCTCGGCTTCGGCGACGCCGCCACCAAGACGGTGTACTTCTACATCAAGAGCGAAGACCTCGGCACGAAGGTCACCGCCAGGACGTCATCGGTGGATTTGAGCGCTGCCTCAAGCACGTTGACTAGTTCAGATCTCGTCTACACCCTTCGGGGCGGCAACACGGAGCCTGCCAGCGTTAGTGAGATAGGCACAACTTCGCCGGTAGCGCTAGGAGATCTCGACGCGGCTGCTGCGACTACAACCGTCGCGCTGGGTCTCGACACCGTGTATTGCGATACGGCCGCTGCGATCGAAGATTTTGTCGTGACGTACGACGGCGGTGCCACCTTCACCAAGGCGGATGACGCAGAGACCATGATCAAGGTGAGCGGCTGGGGTGTAGCAACAACCACTGATGGCGCTCTCGCTGATGGTGCCTGCGCTTCCGCTTCTACGCGAGGAGAAACCGCTCGCACAGCGATATCGGAAAGTAAGCGCAACGAGCTTGCTACCGCCGCGCTAGCCGCACTGAAGCAACTCAACATGGACGAGGAAGAGGCGGCCAAGGATGCCAACGCTCTGCTCTACAGCTACAAGAGCGGCAACGACTACGTAGCGGCCACCTCCACGAACCCCAAGCGGCGCTATACGAACCAAATGCTCGCTGACTCAAGTGCCTCTCCGGCAACTCGCGACACGATAGGCGGCGATGACAAGCCGTTAGCTGCAGGCGGCGTCAAGATAACGGTGGTGGATACGGACACGTCTGGCGACGAGCCTGTTGTAACCAGGACTTCACCGCCGACCTTCGACGATAACAGAGCTGGAGGGGTGTTCCGCATAGCCTATGCACTTGGTGACGCGCCAACCACAGGCAGTAGGGAGCACGTCGTCGACGCGACTTTCGACATCGTTGATGTGTACCAAGCGTCGGACACTACGGCGTCTGATGCGGACTACCCTGCATACACCAGCGGCTACGCACGCGCATACGTGAGCAGCGGCTCCGACAGCGGCCAGTGGGTGACCATCATGGAGGTCGCTGACGAGACGGACAACTCGACGAGTTCTGCTAAAGCCAGCGCAACGACCAACCTGTTCCAGGGCTGGGTGGTAATCACCAACGACACGGACCACGAGGGCCCCGATACCATCTATGCGCAGGACGGCGACACGCTCACCCTGCAGGTCTTCGACGAGAACGGCAACCGCAGCAGCGACGTGCTCGCCACGGCGACCGCTTTGATTGACAACTCGCCGCCGACCATCAGCAACCTCATCCCCGCCGACGAGGCCGTCATCAACGACGACGCGCTGAGAGTCTCCTTCACCGTCAACGACGAGGGCGCGGGCTCCGACTTCCGCAACATCGAGAACGTCGTGAAGATGGTCCAGGTGCAGTCCCGGACCACCTCCGGCGCCGAGCCCAGGGCCGATAAGGGAACCGAGTGCGAGCTGGCCTCTGGGTCAGAACTAATCGACAACGCCGGCGGCAACGCCAGCAGTGTCGGCGTACTCGTCGCGCCGAGCGGCCAGAAATTCACCAAATGCCCCGCTGTCGTGAAGACGACGGACGGCGGCAAGTTCAACCTCATAATCACGGTGCAGGACCTCGCCGGCAACGAGAAGGCGTACACCTCGCAGCTCACCATCGACAGGGCCAACCCGACGGTGAAGGGCAACCCGAGCGTGGGCCAGGCCTGGGACGAGGACAAGAACAGGGCCAGGAACAGCGCGAACTCCATACTCATCGAGTTCAGCGAGTCGCTGAACGTCGACACCGTGGCCGCCTCCGACTTCACGGTCGCTGGCTACACCATCGACACTGTCGAGGTCGTGGGCACCAACGACGACGCAGAAGACGACCCCAAGATGGAGAACCAGAACCTCAACAAGTACGTCGTGCTCACGCTCACCGAGGACCTCGCCAACAACGCGCGGCCCAGCGTGACCGTCACCGGTGTGAACGACGTCGCCGGCAACACCATACAGAAGGTCACGCGCACCTCGGACAACAAGATCGCGGCCAAGCTGACGGTGGTGCCCTTCTCGGCGCTCATAGCCAAGGACGGCGAGCAGGCCATCAGCTTCACCGCCGACGAGGCGCTGCGCTCGATGGGCGGCGACTACAAGACCGAGGCGTCGGTCAACGGCGACCTGAAAGGCTTGGCCATCAAGGTGGCCGCCGACACCATGGGCGGCTCCGGCACCTTCAAGCAGAGCACGTTCGATGAGAGCGGCGTCTATGGTGTGATGCTGCGCGCCGTCGACATAAACGGCAACAAGACCGACGAGGGCGAAGTCAAAGTATCCGACGAGCCCTACGAGCTCACTGAAGAGGTGACTACCGGAGCCAAGTTCGACGTAATGCTGGACAACTGGCCGCTCGCCGACACCGGCTTCGACAACGATGTCAAGGGTGAGGTCAAAGCCTACATCGGCAAGACCATGGTCGCCTCCTCGACCGGAGTGGTCGACTGGAAGGATGGCGCGGTTGAGCTGCAGGCTAGTGCCGGCAGGAAGTTCGCTAAGGGCGACACCATCAACCTTACCTACAGCCACGTCCACGCCGACCAGGTAATCCAGGTCGACGTCGACGAGCCGACGATGGAGTCCAACCCGAAGGACAACTCCGAAACCGACTACGCCGCGGGCGCGATCCAGTTCACCTGGAGCGAGGGTAAGGAGTACGCCGGCGACAAGTACGATACGGTCACGCTCAACTCTGCCATGCACGAGGGGAGCGGCACGAGCACGGACATCCTGTCCAAGCTCAGGACCAACGACAACAAGACCTGGACGTTCCGCCCCGATGCGCCCCTGGCGCTCGGAGAGCACGAGTTCACGCTGAAGGCCACCGACCCGGCCGGCAACAGCGCCACTGTGTCGGTCACGATAACGGTCATCGAGCGCAAGCCCGTAGAGATCGATCTCAGCCCCGGCTGGAACCTCATCTCGCTCCGCGGCATGCCCGCGAGCGCGGACGTAAACGCCATATTCGCCACCTCCAGTGGCGTAACCGTGGTGTCCCAGTACGACGGACGCAGGGTCTCCCCGTGGACCGTCTGGAACCGCCGCGACGACGGCAGCCTGTCGTCGTCCCCCGCGGGCAGGATGTCAATCGACTCCGGCCTGGGCATGTACGTCCTCAGCGACGGCACGCCCCTGGAGGTGGACATACCCGGCGTGTCGAGGGACGCCCCGGCACAGGTGCCGCCGTCCATCGACCTGATACCCGGCTGGAACCTGGTGGCCGTCATCCTGATAGGCAACCGGACCGAGGTCGGAGTGAACGAGTACCTGCCTCAGGGCGCGTGGACGCGGGCATTCCGCCTGAACAACACCACCGGGCAGTTCGACAGCTTCTCGCCGGCTACGGCGAACGAGCAAGGGGAGTTTGAAAACGACCCGATGCTCAACTCCGGCGATGCCCTCTGGGTCTACGCCACCGAGGCAGCGGTCATCGTACCCAGGTAGCCCCTCGGGGTTGCTAACCCAAAGTTAGCCAGGAAGCAATGAAAGGCGGCCCCCTGCCCACCAGGCAGGGGGCCGCCCTACGTTTGCCCCAAGTCCCTTCCCCCTCACTCCCCTCTCCCTCAACGGGGGAAGGCCACCCCTCAGCCCCCTCCCCCTCACTCCCCCCTGCCATTCCGAGCGCCACTCCCCTACCATTCCGAGCGTAGCCGAGGAATCCAGCGCCCTTGCCACCCACCCCTCCCCCAATTGACACCACACCGCCCGATAGTTAGAATTATGTTCTAACCAGAGCCAACATCCACAGCGCGGGGAAGAACAGCATGGACCCATCCTTGCTCGAAATGCTAACCAGCATAAACAACCGCCTGGGCGGCATAGAAAACCGTCTGGCCGTCATGGACAACCGCATGGACGGCTTGGACAGCCGCATGGCGCTCATGCGAAACGACAACGCCCGGGTCGAGCAGCCAGGCAACGAAACCGCCAGCGCAATCAGGCAGCTCGCGAAGCGAATCCCGCCCGTCTGGGTGGAACCACTCACAACATCGCTTCTAGTCGGGGCCACCGCCCTCACCATAACCCTCGCCACCAGGTAGCGGCGGACGAAGGGAGCCGATTGGAACCGGACAAGTCACGGGAAGGGCTGTACCTGGCGCTGCTTGCGTCGGCGTTGACGGCGGGATTGGCAGCAGTGGCCTGGTACGAGATCAGGCACAACACGACCGACGGCGTGCTGGAAACGGTCCTCGCCGTATTCAAGCATATGCAAGGGGTGATAGTTTTCGCCGCGGCGACAATCTACGTCGGCGTGGAAGGAGGAGCGATGCTGGCAGAGAGATACCTGCGCAGGCGGTACCGCGAGGGCCGCGAAGACGGGCGCGAAGAAGGACTTGAGGAAGGCCGGAAGGAAGTCGATGCGGCGTGGTCGGCGTGGTCGGCATGGCACCAGCGCATGTTAGATGCCCAAAGCCGCGGCGAGCCCTTCGACGAGCCCCCGCCGAAGAGGGGAGACACCCCCGGCTAACCGCGCTCCCTACTCCCTTCCCCCTCGCCCCCCTGCCATTCCGAGCGTAGCCGAGGAATCTAGTGCCCCTGCCACTCAATGGGCAAGCATGAAGCCGCGCCAGGGCCATTGACGCGCCAACCGCCATCGTAGACAATACCCGCGAAAGCGAGGCTAGATGACCACCGAAAGCCGCCTCGGCGCCCTCGAAGGCACAACCGCCGAGCACGCCGCCCTCCGCGCCGAGATACGCGCCGTCCGAACCGAGACGCGTGAGCGCCTGGCCGCCGTCCGAACCGAGATACGCGACGTCCGCGCCGAGGTCGCCGCCCTCCGAACCGCCGCCCTGCGAGCCGAGATACGAGCCGACTTCGCTGCCCTGCGAACCGAGATGCGCGCCGAGATGCGCGCCATCGGTGCGCGCTTAGACCGGATCACGCTGGCCCTTGTGGGCGGAAGCATCGCCTTCACGCTCACCCAGATTGGCGTAATCATCACAATCATCCTGCGAACCTAGCCCAGTCCGCCTGTCCCCTCTCCCTCCTCTCGGTCCCTTCCCCCTCGCCCCCCTGCCATCCCGCGCGCCACTCCCCTACCATCCCGCGCGAAGCGTGCCCACCCACCATTCCGAGCGAAGCCGAGGAATCTAAAGCCCATGTACGCAAGACACGACGGCACCTACTACGTCTACATGATGTCCAACGGCAGACGGACGCTCTACGTCGGCGCGACCAACAATCTCGTAAGGCGCGTCTACGAGCATAAACAGAAAGTAGAAGACGGATTCACTAAGAAGTACAACGTCACCTGGCTCGTGTACTACGAAGAGACCCCTGACCGCACAGCTGCCCTGGAGCGGGAGAAGCAACTCAAACGGTGGCGCAGAAGCAAGAAGGACGCGCTCGTGGACTTGATGAACCCGAGGTGGCAAGACCTCTCGCGGGACTGGTACGGCTAGTAAGAACAGCTGCTGCCAGGCTACCGCCTTAGATTCCTCGGCTACGCTCGGAATGGGAAAGGGACGCTCCGCTCCGCCACCCCACACCATTCCGAGCGCAGCGTGCCCCACCGCCACCATTCCGAGCGCAGCGCGCCACTCCCCTACCATTCCGAGCGCAGCGTGCCCACCCACACCATTCCGAGCGCAGCGTAGCGGAGTCGAGGAATCTAGTGCGCTTGCCACCCACACTTGCACCCCCCGGCCATTCCGAGCAGTGCTCCCCATTCCGAGCGTAGCCGAGGAATCTACCGCCCCTGCCCTGAGCCTGCCGTAGGGCCAGGGTGTTCCCTCTCCCTCGCCCAGCCCTAGTCCCTTCCCCCTACTGCCAAAACCGCAGCGCCGCTATGACCGCGCTGAACCCGACCACCAGCAGCCCGCCGAGCCGCAGCATGAGGCGAGTCTCAAGCTCCTTGAGCTTCCCCTCCAGTTCCTTGATGTCGGCCTTCGTAGCCAGATGCTTGAGCTCGGTCCTGAACTCCGTCTCCAGGATTGTCATACGCTCTTCGATCGTCGTCATCTTGCTTTCCCCTGCTACCGGACCACCGGAACCACTGCCAGTGCTGCGTCAGGTGTCCGCTCACCACTGCCCCACCCCCTACTGCCAAAACCGCAGCGCCGCTATGACCGCGCCGAACCCGACCACCATCAGCCCGCCGAGCCGCAGCATAAGGCGAGTCTCAAGCTCCTTGAGCTTCCCCTCCAGGCCTTTGTTGCCAGTCGTGAGACGGTTTTCGACACCTTTGATGTTGGCCGAGAGGCGGTTTTCGACGCCTTTGATGTCAGCCGAGAGGCGGTTTCCGAGGTCTTTGACGTCGGCCTTCGTAGCCAAGTATTTGAGCTCGGTCCTGAATTCCGTCCTCAGGATTGTCATACGCTCTTCGATCGTCGTCATCCTGCTTGCCGCTCTCCCCTAGCCCCTTCCCCCTACTGCCAAAACCGCAGCGCCGCTATGACCGCGCCGAACCCGACCACCATCAGCCCGCCGAGCCGCAGCATGAGGCGAGTCTCGAGCTCCTTCATGTCACCCGTGAGACGGGTCTCGAGGTCCTTGAGGTCGGCCTTCGTAGCCAGATGCTTGAGCTCGGTCCTGAACTCCGTCTCCAGGATTGTCATGCGCTCTTCGATCGTCGTCATCTTGCTTTCCCTTCGCCCCTAGTCCCTTCCCCTTGACGGGGGAAGAGCCTGCCCTGAGCGTAGTCGAATGGGTTAGGATGGGGGTGACGACTGCCCCGCCGCCAGTGCTGCGGCAGGTCTCCGCTCATCGCCATGTTATCATGCCTTAGCGGAAAGCGCCCCACAACGAGGAGTCGACAGGGCCAGTATGGAGGTGACGAGTCCCCTCTCCCTCGACGGGAGAGGGCCAGGGTGAGGGTGACCGCCAGCCGAAGGCCACCTTGTATCCCTTCCCCCTCGCAGGGGGAAGGTCAGGATGGGGGTGAACAGTCCCCTCTCCCTCGATGGGAGAGGGCCAGGGTGAGGGTGACCGCCAACCGCTCCTCCATCTCCAGCCCCCGCCCCAGCGGCCCATCCATCCCGTGCCGCACCGCCCGCTTCGCCGCCGACACCGCCGCCGGCTCCAGCGCCGCCAGCGACTCCGCCAGCGCCTGCGCCTCCCCCGCCAGCGCGTCCCGCGACACCACCCGGTGCACCAGCCCCGCCCGGTACGCCTCCTCCGCCGACAGCCGACGCCCCGCCAGCAGCATCTCCAGCGCCGTGCCCAGGCCCGCCACGCGCGGCAGCGTCTGGCTACCGCCCGCCGCCGGCGCCATCCCCAGCGCCGTCTCCGGCATCGCGAACGTCGCGTCCTCCGACGCCACCCGCAGGTCGCACAGGCACGCCATCTCCACCCCCGACCCGATAACGTAGCCGTGCAACGCCGCCACAATCGGCTTGTCGATGGCCAGGAACAGCCCCCACACGTCCCGTTCCCACCGCACCGCCCGCGCCACCGCCTGCGACGGCGCCGTCCCGAACTCCGACAGGTCCGCCCCCGCGCAGAACGCCCTCTCCCCTGCCCCGCTCAGCACCACCGCCCGCACCTCCCCGTCATCCCGCACCGCCTCCAGCAGCGTAAACAGCTCATCCCGCATCGCCACGTTATACGCATTCAGCCGCCGCGGCCGGTTCAGCGTCAGCCGCGCCACCGCCCCCCCCTTCTCATACAGAACCGTCTCAGCTTCCGACGTCACAGCCTACCTCACACCTTCTAGCTCCGTCATTCCAGCGAAAGCGGGAATCCAGGGGTGGGGTGCCCCACCACCTCTTGTCCCCCCCTCTCTTCGTGCCCCTTCGTGCCCTTCGTGGATAATCCCCCCCTACTCCCCCCTGTACGTCGCCCCCCGCCGCTCCAGGAACGACGCCACCCCCTCCGCGCGGTCCGCCGTGCTCTGCAACAAGAAGTTCAGGTCCCCCTCCAGCCGCAGCCCCTGGTCCAGCGTCATGTCCAGCCCATCGCGCACCAGCTCCTTGGTGTACCGCGTGGCGATGGGGCCGAAAGAGGCCACCGCGGCCGCGATCTCCCCCGCGCGTTCGGCGACGCGCTCCGGCTCGACGGCCTCGTTCACCAGGCCGATCTCCACCGCGCGCGCCGCGTCCAGGATGACGCCGGTCAGCAGCATCTCGGTGGCGGCGGCGCGCCCCACCAGGCGCGGCAGACGCTGCGTGCCGCCGTCCCAGGGCAGAAGGCCGCGCCCGACCTGCGTCATGCCGAACCGCGCCCCCAGCGACGCCACACGCACGTCGCACGCCAGCGCGAGCTCCAGTCCCTGGTCCAGCGCGTCGCCGGACAGCGCGGCGATGACGGGCTTCTCCACGGCGGCCACGGCCCCGGCGACCCGCAGCCCCGCGATGGCCTGCGGCAGCGCGGCGGCGTCCAGCGCCGCCAGCTCGCCGAGCGCGGTGGGATCCGTCCCCGCGCAGAATACGCCGCCGAGGACCGCTCCTCTCACGGACGTTCGACCCTGGTCCGTCCCCGCGCCGGAGGCGTCGCCCTCCGCGCCCAGCACCACCACCCACACCGCGTCGTCCTGCCGCACCCGCTCACACGCCTCCCGCACCTCAGACGCGACGCGCCCGTCGATCGCGTTCCCCGCGCCGGCCCGCGCCAGCGTCAGCCGCGCCACCCGCCCATCCACCTCCAGCCGTATCCGCTCATAACCCATACGCGGCCCTCCTCAAGTCCCTCTCCCCTCGCTCCCCTGCCATCCCCGAACGCCCTCTCCCCTGCCATTCCGAGCGCCCCTTCCCTACCATTCCGAGCGTAGCCGAGGAATCTAGTGTGCTTGCCAGCCAACAAACCTCCCCCACCCCCCATTGACACCCCCGCACATCCGTGCTACTATCTCTCCATGACGCGCCACCACCAGCCCAGCCGCCAGCCCTCCCAGCCAGTAACCCGGAACGGAAAGAAACAAATAGAACAGGATGCGACAGGTTTTTTGGGTTTTTCCCCTACCTCGTAGTCCCTTCCCCCTCCCTCGCTCACCTGCCATTCCGAGCGTAGCCGAGGAATCTAGTGTGCCTGCCCTGAGCCTACCGAAGGGGTGAAGGTGAACGTGTGTGGTGCCCCCTACCGCGCCCGCACGATCACCTTCCGCTCGTCGCCCGCCCCCGTGCTCTGCGTGGTCACATCCGCGTGGTCCGACAGCGTGATGTGGATGATGCGCCGCTCGTTGGGAGGCATCGGCTCCAGCGTGATGGAGCGCCCGGAGGCCGCCACGCGCCGGGCCACGCGCTGCGCGAGGTTGGCCAGCGAGTCGTTGCGACGCCTCTGGTAGCCCTCCACGTCCAGCGTCAGGTTCACCCGCTCGCCCAGCTTGCGCCCCGCGATGAACTTGACCATGAACTGGAGCGCCCGCAGCGTCTCGCCCCTGCGGCCTATCAAAAGCCCGGAGTCGTCGCCCGCTATCTCGAAGATAGGCCCCTCGTCCTCGCTCTCGGCCTGCCGCAGGCTCACCACCGCGGACACGCCCAGGTTGGTGAGCACCTGCTGCAGGATCTCGGTGGTCACCGTCACCAGCTCGGACCGCTGCTCCAGCAGCGTGACCCTTACCCTGGCCGGCTCGCTTCCGATTCCCATGAAGCCGGCCTTGCCGCGGCTAACGACGTCTATTTCTACTTCTGCGCGCTCTGCGTCTAGCTCCCTTAGAGCGAGCTCGATTGCCTCTTCCGGTGTCTTGGCCGACGTTTCTATCTGTCGTCTCATCGCTTGCAGTCTCCTCCGCTGACGCCGCCAGCGCCGGGGCCGCCGCCTGCTGGGGCTGCGGCTGTGGCTGTCCCCGGCGGATTATGAAAGTGAAGATCGAGGTTATCGGCTCCCAGCCGGTCACGAACCCCTGGATGACCACGCCCACCGCGTTCGATACCACCCAGTAGATGGCCAGCCCGCTGGGGAACTGCATCGTGAAGAAGCCGAACATGATCGGCATCATCCACAGCATCATCCGGTTGGTGGACGCCTGCCGCGGGTCCGCAGACGGCATCGCGGTCATCTTCTGCACCAGGTACATCGACGCGCCCACCAGTATGGGCAGCACCGGCGTCCGGTCGGGCAGCGCCAGGTCCAGCCACAGGAACGAGCTGTTCAGCGGTATCACCTGGTGCACCTGCGGCAGCCAGGAGTAGAGATGGCCGGACAGCCCTATCAGCCTGTCCGGCGCCGCCGGCAGCGTCTGCAATATCGCTTGGTAAAGCCCGATCCAGATGGGGAACTGGATCACCAGCGGCCCGAGGCACCCTATCGGGTTCACCCCGTTCTCCTTGTACAGCCGCATGGTCTCCTGGGTTACCCGCTGCCGGTCCTTGGAGTACTTCTCCTGTATCTCCTTCACCTTCGGCTGTATGGCGTTCATCGCCTTGAGCTGCCGGCTCTGCCGCACCGTGAGCGGAAACATCACCACCCGCACCAGGATCGTGAAGATGAGTATGCTCACCCCGAAGCTGTTGAAGAAGAGGTAGTACAGCATCACCAGGCTGTTGATCATCGGCCTGATGATGACTGAGTTCCATATGTCGATTATGATTTCCAAGTAAACGGTCCTGCCGCGCTAGCAGGCGGCGGCCTGTCCCCGCTGCGTGGGGCTGTCCTGGTTGGTGAAGTGTACCCACTCTTCGTCGGGATTGCCATTCGGCTTCACCCTCAGCGCCCGTATGGAGTGGTCGCGCGCCCCGAAGTAGATGAAGTCCCCCTGCGCCACCACGGGCGTCCGTATCTCCTCGTTCACGTTGCAGGCGTCCAGCACGGAGCCGCCCATGCCGATGAGCCGCACCCTGCCGTCCGTGGACGCCAGCGCGATCATCGAGCCCGACACCACCGCCGGCGAGCCGACTATCGGTCCCTCCGTCTCCACCGTCCACAGCAGGTTGCCGGTGTCGGCGTTCAGCGCGTACAGGTTGCCGTCCAGCGACGGCGCCAGTATCACGTCGCCGTGCACAATCGGGCGCGCCCAGTACCAGTTGCTGGCTCCCTCGAAACGCCACTCCTCCACGCCCGTTCTGGCGTTGAGGGCGTAGAAAGAGCCGTCGAACGCCCCCACGTACACCCGGCCCCCGTAAACGACGGGAGAGGCCGCCACAGCGCCGCTGGCGGCGAATTTCCACTGCTGGGAGCCGTCGTGCAGCGCGACGGCGTACACGCTGTGGTCCAGCGAGCCGAAGTAGGCCACGCCGTCCCTCACCGCGGGCGTGGACCACACCTTCCCGCCCGTGAGGAATCGCCATCGCTCCGAACCGTCCTCGGTCTCCAACGCGTACACGTAGCCATCGGACCTGCCGATCAGAACGAGGCCGTCGGCCACGGCGGGCCCGCCCACTATTCCACGCTGCCCAGGCTCGTCGTCGCGGTCTCCCAACGGCTCGTTCCACCTGTCGCGGCCGTCCAGCGCTATCGCGTATAGCCTGTCGTCGTAGCCGCCCACGTACAGCGTGTCCCCCTCCAGCACCGGCGTGCCGTAGACGGCGTGGTACTGCTCCTCCTCACCCTGGAGAGGAAACCGCCACTTGGTGGAGCCATCGTCTACGCTGATCGCCCTCACCTCGCCCTCGGACGTGCCGATGTAGAGCGTGTCGTCGTCCACTACGCCCCCCGACCATCCCTCAGGCACCGCGATCCTGCCGCAGCCCGCGAGCGCCAGCAGCGCGAGCACCGCCAGCGCGAGTAGCGCGAGGCGGGAGTGGAAGTGTCTTGGCGTTCGCAACGGACTCATGGGAGCGGCACCGGATCGTAACCGCGCCCGCCGAAGGGACGGCAGCGCGCCAGCCGCCTGGCCCCGAGCCACACGCCCCTGGCCGCGCCGTGCGCGTATATGGCCTCGTAGGCGTAGCTGGAGCACGATGGGGAGAAGCGGCAGCGTCCGCCCACGTACGGGGACAAAGCCGACTGGTAGAAGCGAATCGCCCACAGCGCGAGAGTGCGCATCACGCCCCCCGCGCGCCCGAACGCTGTTCGGAACCGGCATGGGCGGGCGTTTCGCGGTGAGGGCGCAATAGCTTGGCCCGCTTGAACAGATTGGTCATGGAGCGCTCTAGTTCGTGGTAGTCCGCGCCTCCGGCGCCGGCGCGGGCGATAAGCAAGATGTCCCAGCCGGGACTGACGTCGCTCAGTCGGGCCGCCTCCCGGAGCCGGCGCTTCACCCTGTTGCGGGTGACGGCGTTGCCGACGCGCTTGCTCACCGAGAAGCCGAACCTGGCAAGGTCCAGGCCGTTGGCGCGCGTAACGAGCACGAGCAGCCTACCGGGCCAGCTGCGCCCCTCGCGACGCACCAGCGCGAAGTCCCTGGACTTCCTGAGGCGTTGCTCACGGCGCATGATGCCGCCTGGCTGCGCACAAGCCGGGTACAGGCTCGGCCAGTGCGCCGCTCCCCCGCGGCGTCACACCGTGAGGCGATGCCTGCCCTTGAACATGCGCCGCTTCAGGACGTTGCGTCCGGCTTTGGTGCTCATGCGCGCCCTGAAGCCGTGAACGCGCGCGCGCCGTCGTTTTTTTGGCTGATAGGTTCGTTTCGGCATGGTTGAATAGTCCGGTTTCGCGGGCCGCGGATCGGCCCGTCCAATCAACGAATTATAGCTATTGCTCGCAACCGGGTCAATTGAGATTGCGGTCAGGGATCAACCGTCCAGGAGGCCCTCCAGCTTGGCTATGAACTGCCCGACGCGATCCAGGTGATGCCGTACCATTTCGACGTCGAACGCATTCTCATAGAAGTTGCCGTGAAGGTAGTAGGCGCTCGCAAAGAGGCTGTGGATGTCCGGGTCTCCGACCTCGTTGGTCAAGTCCCTGATGCCTGTCCAGAGGTCACGATGGGCGTTGTGGGGCCAGCCTCGCGCCTGCGCGGCGGCCTTTACCATCTGCGCGGCGGCTCCCCAACCCTTCTCCGACGCCTGGCGCAGGTCGCCGGCGTCGAACTCGGCGCGGGCTTGCGCCAGCAACTGGCGGCCGGCCTCCCGGTAGGTTGCGACTTGTGAGACCACGGGTTCCTCCCTGAGCGTCATTGTACCACAGCCGATCAATATCACAGGTGCATGAATGAGTCTCACCAACGGTGAGCACTTACAGCCATCCTCCGCCGCTGTACACGCTCGCCCCAATGTCCTACCATCACAGGCGAGGCGGCGGACGACACCAAACGACACTTCCCGGAGCGTACAGCGTGACGGCAGATTGTTCGGCCAGGCTCGGCATAACGGCGGCCGCGATAGCGCTGACGGCGGCGCTGCTCATGGCCTGCGCTTCGGTTGGCGAATCACGGGAGGCTTGCGTGGACAACGATAGAGTACTCAAGCTGGGATTCTACGCCTACTTCTCGCCCATCAGCTACAGCGTGGACGAAGCGCCGGGTTCGCCCGGGTTCGACGATCATCGGGGATACGAGGCCGACCTGCTGAGCGCGCTCGAAGCCATGCAAAGCGTAGGCGTGTCCTTCACCCGGCGCGGCATCGCCGCTTGGGACGACATCTGGCTGGCATCGGCAAGCTCTGAGTTCGACGTAATCGGGGGCGGGATCACCATTCTGGACTCCCGCACCCGTGATTCCGAGGGCAAAGAGGCGGTCGTCTTCACGTCGGGACACGTCACCTTCCGCCAGTCGCTGCTGACGCGCGCGGAGGACGCGAGCCGCTTCGCCGGCTACGAAGCCCTCACCGGCGACGTCCGCGTGGGCGTGCTGGCCGACACTACCGGCGAGGCGCGCCTGCTTCAACTGACCGGCCTTGCCGATGCGGACGGCGTGTTGGCCGCGGGCGTGAGCGTCGACACGCCGCAGGGCGAGGTCGTCGCGGACGGCAGCCCGGCCTACGTGATAACGGCCGCGTCGGAGTCCGACGTGCTGGCCGCGAGACGCCTTCTCCGCCCACCCTCCGACAGCATGCCGCAGGTGGTGTATCTGGGCGACGAACTGGGCGAGTCCGAACTACTGGACGCCCTCTCGGCGGGAAGCATAGACGCGCTCGCCAGGGGCGAGATAGGCAATCGAGGCGCTGCGCACGCCCATGGTGAATCGTTCGCGGTAGCGCTCCTCGACGACGCCGTGGAAAGCGGCGGCTTCACGCTCGCGGCCAAAGACGCGGAGTTGGCGTCCTGCCTGAGCGACAGGCTGGGCTACCTGACGGACGGCATGAACATAGGCTACGCAGAATGGCTTGCGGATCCGGCCGTGTTCATGCGCCGCGCCGAAGCGTGGAAGGGAGACTAGGCCTCCACCTCAGGGCAATCGCATACTAACTTGTGCGTAGCACCTTGAGCAGGTAGTTCTCATTCCAGCCGGCCCTTTTGCGTTTGCCCCGTATGCTGGCCTTCAGCGTGGTTTCGCGCCTGAGCATGTTCATCGCCATGCGGCGCAGCGTAGAGAAGTTCTCGGCAGCGTTGCCCTTTCTCACCCGGCAATTGTCCTCCCCGAAGGTCACGTCCAGCACCCAGTGCACCGAGTTCTCTATGCCCCAATGCCCCCTCACCGCCGCGAGCATCCGCTCGGCTTGCGCCGGCAGACTGGATATGTAGTAGCGCACTTCCTTCGACGTATTGCCGTCTATGAGCCGCTCAGACTCCACCATCGCCACGCTTGTGAGATTCACCCATTCCCGATCCTCGTTCACGTACCCGACGCAGTCCGGGTCCCAGACCATCCAGCACCGCCTTGTCTCAATTCGACCATGGCCTGTGTCCACAGTCTCGATAAAGTCGTGCTTCATGTCGGCGAAGTCGGTCTTGCGCCCATGGGCGAATATCTCCACTACGTCCTCGTACAATCGGGGTTGATTTTCCTTTAACGCCAGCACGTAGTCCGCTTTTTGCTCGATTATCTTCTCGACGACCTTCTTTTGACACCCCATCGCGTCTATAGTCACCGTGGAACCGGACACGTCGAGCGTCTTGAGCAGTCGAGGTATCGCCGTTATCTCGTTGGAACGGTCGTCCACCTTGAGTTGCCCGAGTATCATCGAGTTGCTCTGCGCCCATGCGCTCACCAGGTGCGTGGGGCGAACGCCCCCGGTCCGGTCCGCCGAACCGCGCAACGCCTTGCCGTCTATCGCGACCACCTTGCCCTTGGTGATCTCGCTGACGGCCGCTATCCAGTGGGTGAAGCACTGCTGGAACTGTTCGGGGTCCAGCACGGAGAAGACCCTGCCGAAGGTGTCGTGGGAAGGTATGCCGTCGGGTATGTCGAGCAGACTTTCGAACCACTGCCTCTTGGAATTGCAGAACATCTCCACGTCGGTCCAGGAGTCTGCGCCGCCCAGCACCGCGCAGATGGCCATGAAGACGACGTTGCCCAGTTCGTGCCGCTTGGCGCGGCTATCCCTGGGGTCTTCGAGATTCGAGAGCTGTTTTAGCAGGTTCGATGCGAAAACGGGGTTCACGTGGCCGCCTCCTATGCTGTACTGGCCACGATTCTACACGTGATCTTGGAATGAGTTTAGTATGCGATTGCCCTGGCCTCCACCTACGCTCAACTAGCCACTGGCCGCCTTAGGTGGTATTCTTTAGCACATTCTCGCTTCCCAAAGGGGGTTCGGGCGCTTAGATGAATACTACCGAGTTTCTGAACATAGCATCGCTTATCGTACCGGACAGGCAAGCCATCGTCTTCGAGGGCGCGCGCTACACATACGCCGACCTGAAATCCCGGGTGAATCGGCTCGCCAACGCCCTGGCCGACCTCGGCGTAGGGGAGGGCGATCGAGTGGCAGTGCTGCAGGTGAACAGCAACGAGCATGTGGAGCTCTGCTTCGCCGCCGCCCAGCTCGACGCCGTGTACGCCCCTCTCAACTTCCGAGCCCGGGCCGACGAGCTCCGACTTATGATTGAAGACGCGCAGCCCAGGGTGCTGGTGGCCGGCAGCCGCTACGTGAGCATCGTGGACTCGTTCGTCGACCAACTCGCCGAGTCGCCGGGGCTGGTGTCCCTTGAAGAGCCAGCCCTCGGCTGGCTCTTCTACGACGACCTGCTGGATGCGGCTCCCGACGAGGAACGTTTCCCAGAGGGCGACGGAGCCGACCTGACCGTGCTGCTCTTCACCTCGGGCACGACCAGCCTGCCCAAGGGCGTTATGCTAAGCCACGACAGCTTCTCCTCGTACATACTCGCCAACGTGTCGCCGGTCGACCCGGACGATGAGGAGCGCAACATCCTCACAGTTCCGCTGTACCACATAGCCGGTATGCAAACGGTTATGTCGTCCATCTACGGCGGGCGCACGCTCATTGTGCAGCGCCAGTTCGATCCCAAGGGATGGATGGAGCTGGTCGAGACCGAGCGCGCGAACCGCGCCGTCATGGTTCCAACCATGCTCAAGATGCTGATGGACCACCCCGAGTTCCACGATCACGACCTGAGCAGCCTGAACATAGTCACCTACGGCGCGGCCCCTATGCCCTTCGAGGTCATCAAGCGCGCCATCCAGGAGCTGCCGGGCGTCCACTTCATCAACGCATTCGGCCAGACCGAGACGGCCGCCACGATAACCATGCTGCCCCCGGAGGACCACATACTGGAGGGCAGCGAAGAGGAGATCGAGCGGAAGCTGCGCCGGCTGACCAGCGTCGGCAAGCCTCTGGAAGACGTTGAGGTCCGGATAGTCGATGAGGACGCCAAACCCGTCGCGGACGGCGAGGTGGGCGAGATTGTGGCCAGCGGCCCGCGGCTGATGAAAGGCTACTGGAACCAGGAGGAGGCCACCTCGGAGACCTTCCGCGGCGGCTGGCTGTACACAGGCGACCTCGGCTACATGGACGAGGACGGTTACATCTACCTCGCCGGACGCTCCAAGGACTTCATCAAGCGCGGCGGCGAAATGATCTCGCCGGAGGAGGTGGAGCAGGTGCTCCACTCCCACGACGCCATCGAGGAGGCGGCCATCATCGGCGTGCCCGACATCGACTGGGGCGAGCGTGTGAGGGCGGTGGTCGTGCTCAAGGACGGACAGATGGCCGACGACGGCGAGATCATCGAGTACTGCCGCCAGCGCCTGGCCAGCTTCAAGAAACCCGAGTCCGTGGTGTTCGTATCCGAGCTGCCGCGCAATCCCATGGGCAAGGTGCTGAAGCGCCTGCTCAGGGAAGAGTATGACGAACCCATAGTGGGGTAGAGAATCCATCCCCTTACCCTAATCTGGCAACTGAAGAATTACCACCAGGAGATTCCCATGAACGGCGCACAGCTCAGAGAAAAGGTCGCCGATGGCGGCATCGTGTACGGCACCATGCTATCGCTCAGCCGCAACCCGCGGTGGTCTACGGCGATGGCGGACTTCGGCCTCGATTACGTGATCATTGATACCGAGCACTCTCCGCGGGGCCGCGAAGACGTGGCCGACTTTCTGGCGGCGTTCAGCTTCAGTGGCGTCGTTCCCATAGTCCGCATTCCGGCTCCGGAGACGTATCTCGTCACCATGGCCATCGACGCCGGCTCCCACGGCGTGCTCGCCCCGTACTGTGAAACGGTGGAGGAGGCCACGTTGGTCGCTGAGGCGTGCAGGTGGCGGCCGCTCAAGGGCGCGCTGGCCCGTAAAGCTATCGAGACCGGCGAGCTGCCCAGCGAGGCCACCCGCGAGTACCTGGAAAACCGCAACCGCAACAACGTGTGCATCATCGGCATAGAGAGTGTCCCCGCGATCGAAAACCTCGACAACATACTCGGAGTGAGCGGCATAGACGCCGTGTTCGTCGGCCCCAACGACCTCAGCATCTCGCTAGGCATCCCCGACCAGTACGACCATCCCGATTACGAGGCCGCACTGCGTGAGATCCTGCGCGTGTGCGGCTCTCACGGCATCCCCACGCTGATACACCACCAGACCGTCGCACTGTCCCAGAAGTGGCTGCGCGAGGGCGCTCGGTTCGTGCTGTACAGCAGCGACTCGCGAACCATGCACAACGGATTCCGCGAGGAGTTTGGGGCCATTAGGAGCGTGGGCGTCGAGCTCGGTGGCGAGGCCGCGGCAGACGTAGGCGAATCGCAGGAGGTCATCTAGCGTCGCCGGTCACCCCGATGGAAGTCGACGTAATCGTTATCGGCGGCGGCATTGCCGGCGCCTCCACCGCCTACCATCTGGCGGCCCACGGACGCTCTGTCGCGCTGCTGGAGCGCGGCGACATAGCCTCCGGGGCTTCCGGGGTCAACGGCGGCCTACTCGGCGGCTCCGGCTGGGGACGCCTCCCAGGTCTCGACGACCACCTCAGCATGGGCAGCCTTGAGCTATTCAAGACGCTCCAGTCCGACCTCGGCTATCACATTGAGTTCCGCCAGTCCGGCTCCCTCACCGCCATCCACACCGAGGAGCAGTACGCATACGCGCTCCGTATGGTCCAGTCCGCGCGTGCCGACGGGCGAGACGTGGAGTTGCTCAGCCCGAGGGAGGCGCGGGCGATAGAGCCATTCGCCAGTCCCTATCTTCCCGGCTACGTCTACACCCGCCAGCGCGGCAACGCCAACCCCGCCAAGGCCACTCGCGCCTTCGCGGACGCCGCCGGGCAGGCCGGCGCGAGCGTTATGACCGGCCACGAGGTTACGGCCATAGACGTCCTTGCCGATGGCTCCTACCGCGTCTCTGCGCCACGGGGTGAGTTCCGTGCGCGCATCCTGGTGCTCGCCGCCGGGGCGTGGTGCGCGCCGGTGGCCGAGATGCTGGGATTGAGCATCCCCGTCGTGCCCGTGCGCGGCCAGATGTGGGCCACCGAGCCGCTGCCGCCCCGCGTGTTCCAGGGCATTTCCTCCATGGAGTCGCAGCACTTCTGGCGGGAGCACGGCGAGGACACCACGCCCCACGAGCTGACCCACCGCGGCGGTGTGCGTCAGACCAGGCACCTGTATGGACGACAGACGCAGTCGGGCGAGATAACGTTCGGCGGCGACAGGCAGCTAGTGGGCTACGACACCAAGCCCGACGCACAGGGCATAGAGGTGAACAAGACGCACGCCGGCGAGGTGCTGCCTCTGCTCACCGAACTGCCCATAGCCCGCACTTGGGCCGGGCTGATGCCGTTTACAGTGGACGGCGAGCCGCTGATAGGAAAGATCCCGCTGCGTGAAAACCTGTACATAGTCGGAGGTCTCGCCTCCTCCGGTTTCGGGCGCGGTCCCATGGCCGGCAAGCTGATCGCCGACTACGTGCGGACTGGCCACATGCCGCACGTGCTCGCCGAGTCCGACCCCGCCGGCCGCGTCACCGAAGTATAGCGCCAGGCCCAGGTCCCGCCCGCGAACTGGACGCGCTCCGGTGGGTTGCATATAATTTGACCGGTCGCGCGGTGGGCGCTCATGACCCGCGTCGCATGACCGCACAATCCGCAGAACTGAACGTCCGCGACGGGAAAGGCTTGTATCCACATGGCAGAAGAGACGGTACGAATCGGTTTCGTGGGCGCGGGGGCCAACACCACCCTGCGCCACATCCCCGGCTTCAAGGCGATAGAGGGCGTCGAGCTGGTTAGCGTCGCCAACCGCAGCCGGGCCTCAGGCCAGCGCATCGCCGACGAGTACGGCATCCCCCAGGTGTTCGACAACTGGGTAGATCTCGTGGAAGACTTCGACACCAACGCCATCTGCATCGGCACCTGGCCCTACATGCACCACGCATTGGTGCTGGCGGCGCTCGAAAACGACAAGCACGTGATCACCGAGGCCCGCATGGCCATGGACGCTTCTCAGGCGCATGACATGCTCTACGCCGCCCGGCTCAAGCCCAATCTCGTCACCCAGATCGTCCCCTCCCCTATGACCCTGAAGGTGGACCAGACGATCCAGGAGCTGATAGCCGACGGCTACCTGGGCGAAGTGCTTTCGGTCGAAGTCTCGGTGCGGCAGGGTGGCTTTATCGACCGCGACGCGCCCTTCCACTGGCGGCACAACCGCGACCTGAGCGGCTACAACATCATGAGCATGGGAATCTGGTACGAGGCGATGATGCGCTGGGTCGGACACGCCACCAGCGTAACGGCCCTGACCCGCGTCAACGTCAAGTCGCGCAGGGACGACGCCGGAGCGACTCACCACATTTCCGTACCCGACCAGATAGAGGTGCTGTGCGAGATGGAGTCCGGCACGCTCGCCCGGTTGGGAATGAGCACCGTATTCGGCTTGGCGCCGGCTCCAGAGGCGTGGTTCTTCGGCACCGAGGGCACCCTCAGGCTGGACGCCGGCTCGATGACCCTCTACGGCGGACAGCGGGGCGACTCCGAGCTGTCCGAAATCGCCATACCGCCCGAGAAGCAGGGAAGCTGGCGCGTGGAAGAGGAGTTCATAAACGCCATAAGAGGCAAGGAGCAGGTGACGCACACCAGCTTTGAGGACGGCGTCAGGTACATGGAGTTTACCGAGGCCGTAACCCGCAGCGCGGAGTCGGGCCAGAAGGTGCACCTGCCGCTCTAGCCGCGGCGAAACGCCAAGAACAGGGAAAACCAGCAGGAGGCGCGACCATGAATTACGACGGACTGTTTTCCAACAGGCTGCCTGCGCCCGTCAAGACGCACCCCGGCCTGGCGGCCGACACCAAGTACGTGTTCTCGGTCACCTACGCCAACCCGCAGACACTGCCCGCGGACGGCTTTGTGGACGCGCTGCGCGTCGCGATGCGCACCCAGGCCGAGGACCTCGCCAAGTATCCGCCGTCGCAGGGCCACGTGGGTATGCGCGAACTGATAGCCCAGAGGCTCGAGGAGAACCGCGGCCTGAAGACCGATACAGATTCGATCTTCCTGAGCAGCGGCGCCGGTGGAGCGATCCAGGTGATACTCGATGCCTTCATCGATCCCGGCGACATCGTGCTGGTCGAGGAGTTCTGCTACCTGGGAACGCTCGCGATGCTGCTCTCCCGGCGCGCCAACGTCATCCACGTGCCCACCGACGAGCAGGGCATGGATACCGACGCCGTCCGGAGCATCCTGGTGGACCTGGCGTGGCAGGGCAAGCGGCCCAAGATGATCTACACGATATCCGTTTACCAGAACCCCATGGGCATGACCATGAGCCTGGAGCGGCGCAAGGCGCTGCTCAAGTTGTCTCAGCAGTATGGCGTTCCCATCGTCGAGAACGAGTCCTACGCCGACTTCGTGATCGACGGCGATCCTCTACCGCAGGCCATCATGGGAATGGACGACGAGGACTCGGTGATGTACGTGTCGGCGTACACCAAGCTGCTGGGCTGCGGCCTACGCTTGGGATATGCTGTGGTGCCCGACGCGGTGAAAGAGACGCTCGGCAAGCTGCGCTTCGGCGGGTCGCCAAGCCACCTCGCCTCCATGACCGTTCACGAGTACCTGCGGGAGCACAAGGACGAGTACATCGAGCGTGTAAGCGAGAGCTTGAAAGAGAAGCGCGACGCCATGCTCTCAGCGCTGGGAGAGAACTTCCCGCCCAGTTGCTCCTGGTCCACACCCAACGGCGGCATGATGATTTGGGTGCGGCTGCCGGAGGGCGCTGATAGCTGGGCGGCGCTGGACAAGGCCGTCGAGGCCGACGTGAAGTACAATCCCGGCCCCGTGTTCAGGGCGAACCGTGACCGCCCCAACCATCTGCGGCTCACGTACAGCCACAACTCGCCCGACGAGATCAGGGAGGGCGTAGGAATCCTGGCCTCGGTATTCGAGCGAGAGGGGCTGTTCGGCTGACCCGCGCCGGGCAGACTCCGGACGCCGCCGCTTGAGGTACGCCGCCGACCTCCACGTCCACTCGCCGTACTCGCGCGCCACCAGTTCCCAGCTTACGTTGCCCAACCTCGCGCAGTGGGCCAGGCTCAAGGGCATAGACCTGCTCGCTACCGGCGACTTCACGCATCCGGCGTGGTTCGCGGAGTTGCGCGATAACCTGGTCGAGTCGGCTGATGGCCTGTACGCCTACGACGGCGTCAGCTTCGTACTCGGCAGCGAGGTGGCCTGCGTGGCCGCACAAGGCGGCCGCAATCGCCGTGTGCACGTGCTCATCTTCGCGCCCGGTCTCGACGCAGCGGAGCGCGCCAACACCGCGCTCGCCCCGCACGGCGACCTCGATTCCGACGGACGTCCCACGCTGCGTCTGACTCCGCGCGACCTGCTTCATCTGCTGCTCGACGTGGACGAGCGTTCCCTGCTCCTGCCCGCCCACGTGTGGACTCCCTGGTTCGGCGTCTACGGTTCCAAGTCCGGCTTCGACTCGCTGGCCGAGTGCTTCGGCGACGACGCCCCGCGCATTCTCGCGGTGGAGACGGGCCTGTCGGCCGACCCGGCGATGTGCTGGCGGATGGCCGAGCTCGACGACGTGGCGATAGTATCCTTTTCCGATGCCCACTCGCTGCCCAACCTGGCCCGCGAGCTTACCGTGTTCAACGGCGAGCTCAGCTACGACGGTCTGGTGGCCGCGCTGCGAGCGCAGAGCATCGCCTACACAGTCGAATTCTTCCCCGAGGAGGGCAAGTACCACCACTCCGGCCATCGCAAGTGCGGCGTCCGCTTCACGCCGGCGCAGGCCGACGAGCACGGCGGGCGGTGTCCCGTCTGCGGGCGCAAGCTGACGCTGGGCGTGCTACAGCGCGTGGAGAGCCTGGCGTCGCGCGGCACGGTGACCCAGACGCGCGAGGACGGCCTGGCGCATGGCCCGGCCGGGCGTCCGCCCTACCGGTCGCTCATTGCGCTGCGAACGCTAATCGCAGAAAATGTGGGAAGAGGCGTTAACACCAAGGGCGTTGCCACTGAGTACCTGCGACTGGTGGGCGAATTCGGCAGCGAGCTGGCGCTGCTGGTCGACGCGCCCGCGTCCGACGTGGCGCGAATCGCCGGCGAGCCGCTGGCCCGCGCCATAGACAGGATGCGCCGGGGCCAGGTGAGTATCACGCCGGGCTACGATGGCGTGTACGGGAGCGTAAGCGCCTTGTATGGGACTGACGAAGGTCAAACCCTCCAAAGGCCCCTTCCATTGATGGGAGAGGGTTAGTATAGGGGTATGGAAAGGAACACCACACATGATATCCATCGAAGGGGAGATGAGAGAGCTTCTCAACAACGCGCTCGACGACGGCTTCTACAGTTACGTCGGCACAGCCTCCCGCGACGGGCGTCCCCAGATAAGCATGAGAGGCAGCCTGAGCGTCTACGACAGCGAAACGCTCGCCTTCTGGGAACGCTCGCGCCGGTCGTCGCTGGACAACGTGAACGATAATCCGCAGGTCGTTATCTTCTACCGCAACCCGGATAAGCGAATCAACTGGCGCTTCCACGGCACAGCCACGCTCTACGAGTCGGGCGAAGTGCGCGACAGGGTTATGGCGCAGACGCCGCAGCCTGAACTGGACCGCGACCCGGATCGGACCGGTGTCGCTGTGCTGGTCAGGATCGACACCATCACCAGCCTGTCGGGAGAGGTGCTCCAGCGGCGCGAGGGCTGAACGGCATTTCGCTCCCTCCCAATTGCTTGAGAGGGGGCGCGAAATCGTCGTTGTAGTCAGGGAGGGTCGGGAGACCGCCGGGGCGTGAGCCCCGCGCCCCCGGCGCCTCCCCTTGCTAGTCGCCGTCTCCGCCTGCCGCGCCGCCCATCGGCGTCGGAGGCGTTGGCAGCATCATGAAGCTGTATAGCCTGCCTTCGGTGCCTATCACCGTCTCGTTCTTGATCGCCGCCTGGCTTACCAGCGGCAGGTTGTTCACGCGCACGTTGCGCGCCATCTCCATGTTCTGCAGGCCCACACCGTGCTTGGTGAAGGTGAAGGCCACGCCGCCGAGCCCTCTGATGGGAATCTCACGGCCGCCTACCCTTTCCTTCGAGAACAGCTTCTGCCGTCCTTCGCGCTCCAGGTTGGCAAAGTCCACCACCATGTTGCCCTGGTCGTCGAAGATGTACCCGTAGGGCGATCTGCGCGTGAGCCAGTAGACAGTTGCCCCGATGAGGGCGACCAGCATCACGGCGGGAATCGTGAGCAGGCCCCAGTAGTTGCCGGGCGCGGGTGGCGATTGCTCCGGCGTCGGGCCGGTGGGCGCCGTCGGCGGAACCGCCGAGGACGCCAGTTGCCTCACGGAAGGCACGGCCGTCGGCATAGACGACAGCACGATGGACTCCGACAGGTAAGTGTACGGGCGTCCGGCGTAAACGAGGTCCAGCCGCAGCTCCAGTGTGTGCAGGGCGTCGCTCTCCGGTGTGAAGTAGATGTCGTACTTCCAGGCGAGGTTATCGTCCACCAGTTGCTGAGGTACGAT
This sequence comes from Dehalococcoidia bacterium, assembly GCA_965203135.1. Lineage (GTDB taxonomy): Bacteria > Chloroflexota > Dehalococcoidia > Lucifugimonadales > CATOSD01 > CATOSD01. The sequence continues at coordinate 1,503,952 of CBDBBO010000001.1, forward strand.
CTCCAGCGCGCCCGCCGCAGCGTCCGATGCCACGGTCGCGGCGAGTTCGGACGGCGCGACGGCGTAGGGTTGGCCCAGAACGTATGCGGCCACTTCGCCGACCTTCGTTCGCTGTCCTGCCTCAAGTCCCTTCGTGTGGACCATCGTCACGTCGATCGACGGGAACGCCAGCGTCCTGAACTCGGACTGCGAAGCGATGCGCTGTTCCAGGCCGGGCCAGGTCAGCTCCAGGTGCACCTGGTATCGGCCTTCGACCACCAGCGGTGGGATCGTGGCTGAGAAGAATCCATCGCCGGCGACCATGTCGCCGTTCTGGCCGTCGTCCTTGAGGTCGAACTGGAGCGTCTCACCGCCGGGCGTCTTCACCTGGGCGGTGAGCATGACGCCCTCGGCCATGACCTTTTCTCTTTCGTGCTCCACGTAGGCCGTCAGCACCGCCGGTTCGTTCAGTGGCGTGGTGCCCAGCGGAGAGAGCACAGGGCTGTACACGTTCACGCTGTGGCGCCAGACCATGGCGGGGCCGTCCACGCCCCTGACGTGAAGCTGCCACTCGCCCGGCTCAGGCTCGACCAGCCGCCAGATGATGGCGTTCGCGGTTTCCACCAGGAACGACGACACGCCGTCTCCGGTGGTTCGCACCACTCCGGAGGGACCGGTGAGAGTTACCCGGCCGCCCTCGTTCTGTTTGAAGGCGATCAGGTACATCTCCCGCGTGCCGGGAACGGCCGAGGCCGCAAGCGTCAGCGAGTCCGAACTGGTCAGCTCGGCGCCGCCCAGATTCGCGAGGACCGACCTGCCATCCAACCGCAGAACGCTGTTCGTAAGGGCGGTGTAGCCTTCCAGGGTCGAGAGGTCGAAGTGCTCGCCGCCCAGCTGGTCCGCAAGGGTTGCGAGCTGGCCGTGCTGCTCGCCGAGTCCTGCCGACGCGTAGTGCCAGCCCCTGTCTTGGAAAGTCGTGGCCAGGCCCTCGGCGCTCGTGGAGGACTTGGTGAGATCGCGCTCTCCGCCCTCGCTGCCGATCACGTACACCGTGCTGCCGGTCGGGGCGAGCGTGGTCTCCATGAACTTGGCTATCTCGGCCACCGCGCCGAGGACGTCCACGTCCTCTTCAGCGCCGGGCGCGAGCAGCCAGCCGCTCAGGCCGCCCTGGAACGCCGTGTAGGCGTCGTCGGTCGCGAGCATCGGACCGGCGCCCCCGGCGGGGTCGTCCGCGCCTACAAAGCTGAAGGCCGCGTCCGGTCTGAGCGTCGCGACCAGCCCGATGACGGACTTGGCGGAGTCGACGCCGTTCGGCGTCAGCGACAGCGCGTGCCTGTCCACGACAAACACGACGCTATCGTGAGCGGTGTTTGACTGGACGGCTTGACTGCCTAAGCCGACCAAGGCGATTATTGCTGCGATAAATATGCTCGGAATGAGTCTACGCATCTGGCACCTCCCCTTAGCGTCAAAATATCCGATACCATTTTTCGCAGTCAATTTAAATTTAGGCCACTTTTGAGCTTTCGTCCAAACAACGTCCAGTTTCTTAGTCTTCGCTATGCCGGTGTTGGACCCTCGATACACGGCCAGTTTCGACGACGCGCCGGCCTGGCGAACCGGCTCACGTCCGCCGCCGTCGCGCTGCTGCTGGCCTGCGCCGGCGTGGTTGGGTGCGGCGGCGAGCCGGACGCTGGGACGGCCCGCGGCTATGTGATTGGAGTGGAGTCGAGGACGCTGCTGGAGTTGGACTCGGTGAGCGTGCGCACTGAGGGAGGAGAGACGATCGAGCTCAACGCGAGAGGCAGGCTCTTCCCGGGCTTTTCGCCGTCTCACCTGAGGGAGCACATGGTGCAGGGGTTGCCGGTGACGGTGACCTATCACCGGGAGAACGGCGAACTGGTGCTCGACGACGTGAGGGACTAGCTTTCGGCGGAACGCCTCACGCGGCGCGACCTGATCCACAGGTAGACCACGCCGCCCACTATGGCGCCGGTCGCGAGCACAAACACTAACGTGCCCTCCAGTCCGGGCAGCAGTGGCTGGCGTCCGATACGCAAAGGCGTGTCCAGCGATGCCGGGCCGATGGTGTCGTGGTCCAGTTGGACGCGCAGAATCCAGTCCGCGGCCTTTCTGAATGTGATGTTGGCGTCGTAGTAGGGCGGCGAGGTCTCGTCCGAGCCGGGCGTTAGCAGTGCGGGAGCCTTGTACACCGGCTCGCCGTCTTCGTCGACGGCGTACACGGTTATCGCGGCGTCCAGCACGGGCCGGGAGGTCGCTCTCTCGTGGGGAATCACCGAGATGTGGACCGAGCCGACCACGGGCCGCACCGGCTGGACCTCGACCTCCAGGTAGTACGCGCCGGTCACCCCACGAAAGACGACCAGGGTAGAGCCCTGCCCGTGAGCCTGCGCGCGGCCCGCCGACATGAAGAGCGCCGCGAGCAGCACCGCCGCGAGCAGTCCTCCCGCCGCGACCACTCTCAGCGCGACCGACGCCAGGTACGCGCCCAAGCGCCTGTGCTGGCGCCGCGGTTCGTCGAGCAAGTCAGCCTCCACAACTGCATAGTCGGATGTGCGCCAAGCATGGTACTCGTCGGCGCGCCCGGAAGTCCAGAGGCCTAAATCTGCTCCAATCCGCTCCATTCTGTTCGTTTCGTAGCTGAGAGTGTCGGCGATCCCGCGTTATTCTGTGCTGCCGACGTGGGCAATATGGAGCAGAAGTGTCGCTCCGCGCGGCAGAATAGGACAGGCAAGAGGCGGGGCCAATCGGCCGCACATTCGCTGGTCCATGGCGCCCACGAAGGACGCCGCTCCGGGTCGCGGGGTCTTTACACCCCGATGGTGACCCGTTCGGCAAGCTCAGGGCAGGCTCTTCCCCGACAATGGGGAAGGGACTCTTCGGTTGACCGAGTGGCTTGTACATGGGAGGATATTAGCACGTATATTCGCATCCTTCAATACCGTTGGCGAAATTGCGGGTTGGGGGCGAATTCGTGGGAAGAAATGGCGCAGGCGTGGGGACGTGGCGGGGCGTGGGTGGGGCAGGATTGGCGCAGGGCTGGGGAAGGGATGGCGCGGGAAAGTGACGGTTTTTTCGGGGTGTGGGGGTGGCGATGGGCGGAATGAGGGCGGGATTTGAGTGACCGAACAGGCTGATAGAGGCTTCATTGTTCTCCTAGAGTCCCCGCTCCATTGCAGCCTCTGCTATCATACATTCTCTATCAGACAGCAGACCATACCGGCCGCGCTGGAGGAGCAATTGTCCACTCGAACTTTTCGCGACGTGCTTCGAGAGTTGGCCGACGACGCCCAGAGCACCGTGGAGAAGGGGCGCAGCTTCGAACGCCTGGTTAAGGCGTTCTTAGAGCTGGACAAGGCGCAGTCCAAACGCTGAGCACCGCTGCTACAACGCTGTCAAGTATTCCAAGAGAGCATCTCTTTGCCGCATGGTGAAGACTTTACACTCAAACTCAGTATCAACGTGCGTAGTGCGCAGCAGCGCAGCCAAATAATTCTCTGTGGCGAAGATATCCACATAAGGAGTTACAGTCGCCGCTATGTCAAAGTCACTGAGGAGAGAGTTTTCAGGCCTGCGATCAGCATAGTTAACGATATCTGCCGCCATCAGTTTGGCACGAATGGACAAATAAGGCGCTTGGGTGAACTCGTCCGACGTCATGAAAGCTGTAATTCCCGCACCCCTATCACAAATCCCACTAATCTCCAATGTACGCATATGTTGTCGCGTCACTGAATTGTGATAGAGCACATCAAATCCGGCCGGCACATCGCCTGCTAGAGAAAGCGCCTCGGCTATGCCAAAGTGACCTTCGTGGAATAGCTGACGCCTGCTGAACTTTACCTCGTCTTGGTACGACAGCTTGAGGGCTTTCCTAGCATCCTTGTACTTCCGGTACAATGGCGCTCCAATCTGATTACGCATCCTGCGTTCCTCGTTCACCCACGCCTCAAAGGCCACGAACACTTCTATGCCGCTCGAAGGACGGGGTAGCGCACTATCCGCAACATCGGGGTCCCTGTTAAAGGGAATCCACCACCACGGCGTGTTAGCCTGCTCTGTGCCTGCAAATGCCGATGCAGCCATGATCAATTGGTCGTGGGAGATTTGGTCGCTCTCGTTGAAGGACAACCCTCTGCTGATTGTATTGTCCACACTCAAGAAGTCCGCCCTGCGCTTGGCATCAAAGTTACTCTCTGTCGTGTGCATAGGCGCGGTTGGGCAGATAACCTTATCGTCCGCGGTTGCTTCTAAGACGACGTTGTACAATTCAGTGAAATACTCCCTGTTTACGGACGACGCGCTCTCCAGGCGTACAGCCTTTGCCATGTCACTCAACCAGTTCTGGTCAAGGTATACGATTTTCTTATCCCCATGATTCTGAGTTAGACTTGCCATCTTGTCTTATTCCCCGGTCGCAATCCCTCGCCAGTAGGCGTAGACTCGTCGCCTCTCCTGTCCCCAAAATACCAACTGACTTACGCTGTCGTCCGGACCAGTGAAGCAGCCAAACTTACGAGCCAACTTAAAGAACATCTGCTCAGGACGACTACAGTCTACATCAGCGCTCGCCTGACGTTACGGGCTGGAGTCTCGCCACGATTCGTCTTCTGCTTGAGATGTTTCGGTTTCGATTCGTTCGACTCCACCCTGTTCCTGAGAGTAGGTATGTCATAGTACGTCATTCTCATAGGATCATACATAAGACTGATCTAATCCTTGTGAAGTACTTCTGGAACTTGTACTAGCGCTTTGGGCAGTAGTGCGTGTGTGGGAGAAACTTGTGTGAGACATCGCACAGAGTTCGCCACTGCTGGCAATCGTTGACATCTCGGACGCCCCGGTTCAGCCTGTTGTATGCGGCAATTATGTAAAATGCACATAGAATACCGAAGGGCAGTTGAATGACGATGGCATGGCCGCGAAACAGAAGCCGATGTCGAGACCGGTCGATGAACGTTAGGGGCAGTCTGTGTAACAGGTCTATCCTTCGATCGACTATTGCCGTGCTGGTTGTGCTCCTCATCGCGAGTCTCAGCATGATGCCCGGCAACGCCAACGCGCAGGCCTCTCCCGACACAGTCGAGTCGGACAGAGCGGCGTTGGTTGCACTGTACCACGCCACAGACGGCCCGAATTGGCGTAACAGAACCAATTGGCTGAGCGATGCGCCCCTCAACGAGTGGCACGGGATAACGACCGACGGCAGCGGTCGCGTTGTGACCGTCGACCTCTTTCTCAATGGTCTAGCCGGCTCTATGCCTCCGGAACTCGGCAACCTAACCGCGCTGAGGACATTGACTCTGTCGGGCAGTTCCTTGAGTGGTCCTATACCCTCTGAACTCGGCAGACTCGCCAACCTAGAGAAGCTGAACCTAATCGTCAATCGACTGAGCGGGTCGATCCCTCCCGAGCTCGGCAACCTTCACAAGCTGCGACTGTTAACGCTAAGCGCCAATCAGCTGACCGGTACTATCCCTCCCCAGCTCGGTAGGCTCGCCAATCTAGAGAAGCTCGTGCTTACTGACAATCAACTGAGCGGCGCCATCCCGACTGAACTCGGCAATCTTCATAAGCTGCAACTATTAACGCTAAGGGCCAATCAACTGAGCGGTGCTATCCCTCCCCAGCTCGGTAGGCTCGCCAACCTAGAGAAGCTCGTGCTTGCTGACAATCAACTGAGCGGCGCCATCCCGCCCGAACTGGGCGGTCTCACCAATCTGGAGGAGCTTGACCTCAGCGAAAATGTACTGACCGGGTCGATCCCTCCTGAACTCGGCAGTCTCACAAACTTGCGGATACTCAACCTTTTCGACAATCGACTGAGTAGCTACATCCCTCCCGAAGTACGCAAACTCGGCATCCCCGTGTACCTAGACCAGCCCCCGCCGACGCCTATTGCGACGTTTGCTCCGATAGGGGCGGTGGTGAGGCTGGCGCTTTCCTACTATGGACGGCCTATATCGCGGATTACCGATGCTGTCGCGGAAATCAGGTGTCTTACGGAGGATTGGCCGGCCGTGGAGGTGGAGGCGTTGGTTTTGTACGATGGCGTTGCTGAACGCTACGAGGTGCGGGGCCTAGGGCCTGGCAGGTATTTGGTGGATGTGTTCGTTGATGCTGCCGAGCCGTTCAATGGCGAACGCGGGTTCGGGCTGGACTTTGAAGGGGTAGGCTCCTTCGAAATCTCCGGGGATGAGGGGGTGGTGGAGGCGGATGTGCATTTGACGAAACATATTCGGCTCACCGCGCCTGTAGACAATCTGAGTACGCTTGGCGGTGCCGAGGATGGGAAGAACGCATATCCGCCCGGTCCGCTTCTGTTTTCGTGGGAGGAGGTACCTGAAGCCGAGACATATTTCGTGCATGTAGGTGTGTGGGGAGAAGGGTTTTCGTCGTTCCTTGGTGGGACGACTACGGTGCCTGTTGAAGAGGTATTGGCTCGAGAGCTGAAAGAGACGAGCGTGGAGTTGGACCTTGAAGAGAGCCGTGAGGGTGAGTTTTACGGCTTTGAGGTAACGGCATTTGAGAGCGATGCAGGCTCTGGGAGAGGGGCGCAGGTGGCGTCGTTGTCGGTGCGATATTCAGGGAATCGTTATGGACCCGGCTACTACTTCAGGATCTTGGGTGGTTCAGCAGGAGGAGGGGCTGGTTCGAGGGGTTCGTCGGCTGCGGAGACGGCTACGCCGACGCCGGTTCCTCCGAATGCGCCGGCCGGGGAGTCGGAACCCATGCCAACTCCCGCGCGGTCGTCAGCGCCTGCACCCGCTCCAATACCCAAAGTAGAGAGAGGCTTCTTCACGAACTCGGTGCCCTCGCCGGACGGCGTGGAGGCGGGCCTGCCCTTCGACATACTGGACCCGGTTATGCTGTCGCTGATTGTTGTGCTTGTAACATTGGGTGCTACCGCCATCCAGCTTTTCAGGGGGAAGTGACTATGGCGACGCGAGTGCTGGTGAACGTGCTGGTGGCGCTGCCATTCTTCGCGGTCGGCGTTGTGGGGTTGGCGCGCGAGGACCTGCCGGATGACGCCTCAGCGGCGGTGCTGTCGATCGGGGTGATGGTGGTGCTCGTCGGGGTCTACGTCAGCGTTCTCTCTCGGCCGCGGCTCAATCTCATGCAGAACGAAGAGACGCTGGAGTTGCGGCATCCGTCGATGAAGCCGGCGTTCGCCCGGATAGTGCTGAGCGTCCCCTTCTTCCTGGCGGCGGGATACCTGCTGCAGTTTACGACTCTGCCCTACGTCTATCCGTTCGTGCCCTTTGTGGTCGCGATGTACCTGTACTTTCGCGGGGTCATCAAGTACTGGGTGAACCACCACACGACCTACTACGTGACTAATCGCAGGGCGGTGCACATGTACCGGTTCATCTGGCTGGACACGACGGAGATACCGGTGAACGCGATCAACTCCATCTCGGAGACGAGGAGTTTCATCGAGATGATCACGGGGCGGGGGAGCGTGCTGGTGGCGAGCGGGATAGGCGCGCGGCACAAGGTGCGGATGGGGGAGATAGACAATCCGGGGCCGGTGGCGGCGGCGCTTCGGGGGCTTGTGCCGTGAGGCGGCCGCTTTAGATTCCTCGGCTACGCTCGGAATGGCAGGGATGGCGGCGGGAAGGGACTGGCGGCAGCAGCGCGTCTCAGTTGCCGCGGGCCAGCCGCGCGGTCACAAGCCGGTTGAGGCTCACGCCTTCCTCCGTCGCTTCCAATGCGAGGGCGCGATGTGTCTCCGGCGGCACACGCACAACGAATTTGCCGCTGTAGCTCCGGTCGGCCATTGGTTGGGGTGGCGTTTCGTTGGCGGCCAGCATCTCATCGACAGACTCCGAGACGACACGGCGGATGCCGGCGAACGCTTCTTCAGGAGTGATCGCAAGCCAGCTCAGGGACGGGAATTCGGCGCACAGGCCGACATACTCGTCGTCCTCGGCCGACCAGGTAACGCGGAAAGTGTAGTGGTCTTTCACTTTGGCGGAAAGCTCGAACGAGCTTGCGAGTGGTGACGCATCGTCATTCACCTCAACTGAAAGATCACCCTGTGGGCCGTGTAATAGTATCATATACGATACTGACAAGCGACGCGTTTTGCGCGTCCGTTGGACTGAGGATGGCGTCACGCCCCTGCGAGGGGGAAGGGACAATAGGTCGGGACGGGTGACGGGCTACCGAGCGGATTCGCATCCGGGTAGAGGCACTTGCGATACACTACTCTTGAAGATGATCGCGACTTCTTCGGCTACGCCCTCGACTGGATGACGACTCGGCCTATGTGCTCCACTTCGATGTTCAGGCTGTGGCGGTCCAGCATCCCATACCCACCATCCCATACCCACCAGGGGCGTGGTGTCGGCGGCTCCCGCGAGGACGTATTTTGGCTGGCCGTCCCAGAGGACGGCAACGTCGGCGGGGGGGATTACTGTTGCGCTTGATTCCGTAGCTGGAATATAATTCGCAGATGCCGTGGGAGGTCGAGTACACGAACGAGTTCGGGCAATGGTGGCGGGAACTCTCGGAGGGCCAGCAGGACGCAGTGGTCGCCAGAGTCGAGTTGCTGATGGAGCACGGCCCCAACCTGCCGTACCCATACTCCTCGGGCATCAGAGGCTCGCGGCACGGAGTCATGCGGGAGCTTCGAGCCCAGAGCGGCGGCAGGCCAATCCGGGTCTTCTACGCTTTCGACCCCAGGCGGACGTCGATCCTGCTCATTGGCGGAGACAAGACTGGTGACGACCGTTTCTACGAAGTGTATGTGCCGTTGGCCGACAATCTCTACGACGAACATCTGGAGGAATTGCGAAGGGAGGGGCTGATCGAATGAGTGGACGCCATCCGTTCGGCGAGTTGACCGGGGACTTGACGCCACAACGACGACGGCGCATCGACGACATGAAAAGGGAGTTGGTGGCCGAGATGCCGCTGCACGAGCTCCGCCGGGCGCGGGCATTGACGCAGCGGGACATGGCGAAGTTGCTGAGGGTGAACCAGCCCGCCGTGTCCAAGCTGGAGCAGCGGGCCGACGTGTACGTGTCCAGCCTTCGGTCCTACATCGAGGCGGTAGGCGGCAAGCTGAAGATCGTTGCCGAGTTTCCCGAAGGCGAGGTTGCCATCACCAACTTCTCTGACGTGGGAGAGGCTGGAGCCGCTGGTAGGGGGGAAGGGACACGTTCACCCTCACCCTGACCCTCTCCCATCGAGGGAGAGGGGACACGTTCACCCCCATCCTAACCTTCCCCCTGCGAGGGGGAAGGGACTTGTCGGACAGGCTCTAGCTGATACGGGTTCGGGTATCAAAAGCAAATTGACAGGGGCGGCAATCTGGTGGTAGGCTGAACGCATTCTGGGCAAGTGTTTGCTTTTTTCACAAGCGCTGGGAGGAATGCTATGGGACAGTCGAAAGTCTACTACATGGACGCGCATTCGGAGTCGACGGAAACGAGCCTGGTCTCGAAGATGCTGACCGTCTTCGACGCGGCCGGCCTCGACGAGCTGGTAAAGCCCAACGACATCGTGGCCATCAAGGTGCACTGCGGCGAGTGGAATAACTCCGCGTACCTTCGGCCCGTCTACGCGCGGGCGCTGGCGGACCGGATCAAGGAGCTGGGCGGTCGCCCCTTTGTCTGCGACACCACAACTTCGACCTACTCGCCCTGGGGGTCCAGGTCGTCCGAGCTCGACATCGTGTTGACGGCGGAGCGCAACGGCTATAGCTCGGCGACGCTGGGCTGCCCGTTCATCTGCGCGGACGGCTTCATCGGCACCAGCGACTACCGCGTGGACCTGCCGGAAGGCTACCTGCTCAAGGAGGCCTATGTCGCGCAGGCCATCGCCGCGGCCGACGTTCTCATCGCGCTGACCCACTTCAAGGGTCACGGCATGGGGGTTATCGGCGGCGCGCTCAAGAACCTGGGAATCGGCGCTCAGTCCAAGCGCGGCAAGCTCAACGTTCACATGGGCGGCCACCCCAACTACGGCTACGGCGCGGCGGCGAAGTTCCATCCGGAGCGCTTCAAGGGCAAGGCCGAGACGCCCGACTGGGAGATTCTGGAGGACTGCTGCCCGTTCAATCTGTACCACATCAACGAGAACGACGAGCTCGAGTGGGAGCGCGAGCGATGCGCGACCTGCCTGGGCTGCTTCGGCGTGATGGGCCCTCGCGGCCTCGCCGAGGTGCCGCCGGTCAACTTCGATGCGGTGGACGTCGCGATCGCCGACGCCTGCCTGGGTGTCGAGAAGGCGGTGGGCCGCAGTAAGGTCGGCTACATCAACATGGCCATCGACGTGTCCCCGCGCTGCGACTGCGCGAACCACGCCGACATCCCGATAGTGCCGCACCTGGGCGTGTTCGCCAGCAAGGACGCGGTCGCCATCGACATGGCGTGCGTCGACGCCGCGCGGCAGTCGGTGGGTATGCCCGGCTCCGCGGCGGAGCTGATGGAGGCGCACCACGCCGGCGACGCCAAGTTCGAGGCGGCCGCGGCGACCTTCCACGGCCAGAGCGAGGTTGCGAGCATCAACACCGGCCACGAGATCGGCCTCGGAAGCCGCGACTACGAGCTGGTGGACGTACCGCCCGCTCACGGCGACAAGTACAAGTTCCCCTACGACCGCAGGCCCAGCCGCCAGCGCTTCGGCGAGCGGTTCGAGAAGTTCCAGCCGTTCCCCTACGATAGGCACGACGGCAAGGGATTCTCCCGCCACGACGAGGTGGACCTAGAGGCTATGAAGAAGCACTACCCGCACTACGTCAACGGGGAGCTTTCCAACGGCCACGCCGAGGTTCCGCTCGAGGAGCTCGTGCCCGCCGACGACAACGACTAGCACGAACCCGGCGGCCGCCGGACGGTCCACACCGCTTCCGGCGCGCCGCCGCACCACGGAGAGGCGCAGATGCCACAGTCAGGACAGGACATGCTCGACGAGGCGATCGCCACCTGCCGGCAGATCGCCGACGGCCTGGGAGTTCAGAACCAGGCGTGGGAGGACTCGGTGGTCGAGATAGTCGAGAAGTTCGACGAGGTCAGCGACACGTTCTTCTTCAAGACGATGCCGAGCATCCCGGTAACCAGGAACTGTAACCGCGCCGCGTCTGTCGCGCTCGAGTTCAAGAGCTCCCAGGACTGGGACTCGTTCGGCCCCGCGCTCGAACAGCTCATCGCGAACGCGCAGAACGTGATCGACAAGGCCGGTATGAGGGGAACGACCCTCACGTGACGCCTCCCGTCCAGGCAGGCCACAATGGATGACACCACCCAGCGAGAGAGCGGGCTCGTCCTGGTAACGGGCGGCGCGGGAAGCGTGGGCCGGCAGCTTATCGACCGCCTCAGAGGCGCCGGGCGTCCCGTTCGCGTGTTCGACCTTCCGGTGATGGACTTTTCGGGCCTGGAGGACGACCCCGGCATAGAGATCGTGAAGGGGGACATCACCAGGCCCGACGACGTGGCAAGGGCCGCGGTCGGAGTGTCCGCCGCGGCCCACCTTGCCGCGCTGTTGCCGCCGAACAGCGAGCGCGAGCGCGGTCTGACATTCGCCGTGAACGTGGACGGGACGCGCAACCTCATCGAGGCGCTGCGGGAGCACAGTCCCGGCGCGACCCTGGTGTTCACCTCGTCGATCAGCACCTACGGCGACACCTCCGCCGAGCAGCCGCCCGTCACGGTCGAGCACTCGCAGCAGGCAATCGACCTTTACGCGGAGAGCAAGATCGCGGGCGAGAAGCTGGTTGCCGAGTCGGCCCTGAGGGCGGTGTCCTTGCGCATCGCGCCCATCGCCGTTCCGGCGTTCCTGGAGCCGCCGCAGGTGTGGCCGTTCATGCCGGACCAGCGGGTGGAGATGGTGCACCGGGACGACGTGGTCGACGCGCTGTTCGCGGCGGTCACGCTGACGGAGGGCGCCCGGGGCGTGCTCAACGTCGCCGGGGGGGCCTCGTGGCAGCTTACCGGGCGGGACTACGTGAACGACTTTTACGACTTCGTTGGCGCGCCCGCGGACGACGCGGTCTACCGCGAGTCGCCCGGGTGGGTGGACTGGTACGATACGGAGGAGTCGCAGCGAATACTGGGCTACCAGAACCGGCCCTACGAGCACTACGCCCAGCAGATGCGTGACATAGTGCAGGCGATGATGGAGGAGTGAGGCCACCCCCATGACGCTCGCGCAGGACAACATGATGACCAGCCGCCAGCTCATCGAGCACGCGGAGGAGGAGTTGCGCAGCGGCGAGCCGCTGCAGGCTTCGGAGAAGGCGTGGGGCGCGGTGGTGCACCGGCTCAAGGCCATCGCGCGGCAGCGTCGATGGCGGCACGGCGGGCATTACCAGTTGGGGCAAGTCGTCAGTCGCCTCGCGGATGAGACTGGCGACGATGACATGGAAGATCTGTTCTCGGTTGCCGAGGCTCTACACGGTAATTTCTACAACAACTGGAAAACGGAGGCAGCGGTACGCCGCAATATTGAAACCGTGAAGCTGCTGCTGGACAAGTTGAGCGCCATCTACGAGAACGGAAACTGAACGGCAGAAGTGTCGCCGCCCATGGAGACGAGCAAATGACTACCCCGATCCAGACCCAGCCGAGTGCCGGCGCTGACGCGCAAAGCAAGATGGAGCGGCTGCGCTCGATTCTGCGAGAAATGGGCGCTGTGGTCGTGGCCTACTCCGGCGGTGTGGACAGCGCATTCCTCGCCGCCGCGGCCAACGACACGCTCGGCGACCGGGCCCTCGCCGTCACCGCCAACTCGCCGAGCCTCGCGCCCTCGGAGTTGCGCGAGGCGGTGGAACTGGCCGAGCGGCTGGGGCTGAATCACCGCGTGATTCACACGCGCGAGGTGGAGCGCGAGGACTACCAGGCCAACAACCCCAACCGCTGCTTCTTCTGCAAAGACGAGCTGTACACCCACCTCAGCCGCTTCGCACCGGAAGAGGGCTATGACTGGATCGCGAACGGCACCAACGTCGACGACCTCGGCGACTTCAGGCCCGGGCTGAACGCCGCCAAGCAGTACGGCGTGCGCAGTCCACTGGTCGAGGCCGAGCTCACCAAGGCCGAGATCCGCGAACTGTCGAAGGGAATGGGTCTGCCGACGTGGGACAAGCCCGCCCAGGCCTGCCTGTCGTCGCGCATACCCTACGGCACAATGGTCACGGTGGAGGCGCTCACACGCATAGCCCAGGCGGAGGAGTTCCTGCACGGCCTGGGGATACGCCAGCTACGCGTGCGGCACCACGACAACGTCGCCCGCATCGAGGTGGAGGCAGCGGACCTGCCCACGCTGGTGGACGAGTCCATGCGTCAGCGGGTGGTCGACAAGTTCCGCGAGATTGGCTACTCCTACGTTACGGTTGACTTGCAGGGCTTCCGTTCGGGCAGCATGAACGAAGTGCTCGCCGGGCTGAGACGGAAGAAGGCGTCGGAAGCGAGTTAGAAGGACAGAACCATGAGACTTGAAGGCAAAGTTGTTCTTATCAGCGGCGGTGCGCGCGGCATGGGCGCCGCGGAGGCGCGGCGGTTCGCCCGCGAGGGCGCGAAGGTGGGCATCGCGGACGTGCTCGAAGACGAGGGACGTCGGCTGGAGGCCGAGATTGCCGAGGCCGGGGGCGACGCCGTGTTCATCCGGCTGGACGCCACCAGCGAGGAAGACTGGAACAGCGCCGTTGCCGAGGTGGAGCGCCGCTACGGCAAGCTCGACGTGCTCGTCAACAACGCCGGCATCTACCGGCGCGGCTACGTGCTGGAGACCGACTCCCAGACATGGGACGATGTGATGGACGTTAACGCCAAGGGTGTGTTCCTGGGCACCAAGGCGGCCATTCCCGCCATGCGCAGGGCCGGCGGCGGCTCGATCGTCAACATCTCGTCCACCGCCGGGCTGGTCGGAGGCGGCGCGGCCGCCTACAACGCCTCGAAGGGCGCGGTTCGGCTGCTCACCAAGGCGACCGCTATCCAGTACGCCAAGGAAAGCATCCGGGTGAACTCGGTGCATCCCGGCCCCATCGACACCGACATGCTGGCGATGGTGTACACCTCGCCGGAGATGCGAGAGGAGCGCCTGGCGAACATACCGCTGGGACGCGCGGGCCGGCCGGAGGAAGTGGTGAACGGGGTGCTGTTCCTGGCGTCGGACGAGGCGTCGTTCATGACCGGCAGCGAGTTGGTCATCGATGGGGGCGCGACAGCCCAGTAGGGGCGCCTTCACCCCCATCCTAACCTTCCTCCATCAAGGGGGAAGGGACTATCGGTGTTGCCTATCCACCAGCCCGTCCCTCGGCGTGCGCCACGAGGCGGTCGAACAGCCTGTCGAAGTGCGGCGGAATCTCCCCGCGCCGCTCCGGGTGGAACTGCACCGCCAGCACCCAGGAGTGGGTCGGGCTCTCCAGCGCCTCCACGTAGCCGTCGTCCAGCGAATAGGCCGACGCCAGCAGTCCCGGCGCTTTCTGCGCCTCCCTCACGGCTTGGTGGTGGATGCTGTTGACCCGCACGAAGCCGCCGGACCCGACCACCGACGCGAGCAGGCTGCCGGGCGTGATGAAGATGCGGTGGTAGCCGGAAACGTAATCTTCACCGTCCCTAGTGCCGCTGTGATCTTCGATGTGCTGTAGCAGCTCGCCGCCCATCACCACGTTCAGCGCCTGCATTCCCCGGCATATGCCCAGCGTGGGCAGGTCGGCTTCGAGCGCGGCCTCCAGTACGGGCAGCTCCACGTCGTCGCGCGCCTCGTTCAGCGTCAATTCGACGCCGGGCTGCGGCTCGTGGCCGTACCAGCGCGGGTGAATGTCCTCGCCGCCGCACACCAGCAGGCCGTCCATGCGCGCGGCGGTGTCCCTGGGAGAGAGGTTGTGGCCGGGCAGAATGAGCCACGGCCTGCCGCCGCTGCGCTCGATGGCTGCCGCGTACTCCCTAGCGTAGCTGGTGTTGTTGATGGTCAGGCCTATGATGGGCCTGTCGTCGTCCGGCATCCGAATCTGCGGCCCTAGTGGTATCGCGGCTCGCGGCGCTCGCGGAACGCGACCAGCGCTTCCTTGTGGGATGGGGTGGACTGAGACTGGCGGAATATCTCGGACTCTATGTCCCGCACCGTCTCGACGTCCCGCTCCATGTAGTGGTCATGGATCAGCCGCTTGGTCTGCGAAAGCTGCCACTCCGGGTTGGACGCGATCTCCTGGGCCAGGCCCACGGCCTCGTCCAGCATCGTCTCGGCCGGATAAACGTGGTTCACCAGGCCGATAGCCTTGGCCTCCTGCGCGTCGATGAACTTGCCCGTGAGCATCAGCTCCATCGTCTGGCCAAGCCCCACCAGGTACACCAGGTAGTGGGTGCTGGCGTACTCAGGCGTAAGCCCGATTCGCACGAACCGGAACGACATGCGCGCGCCCTCTGCGGCGACGCGGACGTCGCAGGGCAGCGTGGTGGTGATGCCCATGCCCACCGCGACGCCGTTGATGGCGCACACGATGGGCTTGGAGCGGCGCACGAGAGAGAGCCAGTCCTCGCCAATCGGCGATGGCCTGTCGCGCCGCCCGCCCTCGCGCACCGTCTGCTCGAAGCTGCCGATGTCGGCGCCGGAGGAGTAGCCCCGGCCCGCGCCGGTTATCACCATGGCGCCGATCTCCGGGTCCTCGTTCCACGCCGACATCTGCTCACCCATCTCGCGAGTCATCGTCGACGACATGGGATTGAGCTTCTGGGGCTGGTTCATCGTGATGATCCCCACCCTGCCCTTCACCTCTGTCAGTATCTGCTCGTAGCTCATGAGCTTGTCACCCCCATCTTGACCTTTCCCCATCGAAAGGGAAGGGACTCTGGAATCAGCCCCCTACGGTATCTCCATTCTGCGAAGCCTCAGCGCGGTCAGCAGGAAGAAGATGGCCGTAACCAGCGCGGCGCCCACCAGCGCCGCCTCGAACTCGATGGCCCGCTCGCCGAGCATCTCCAGCGCGTCCTTGTCCAGGGTGTAGGCGACGGCCCTCGTGTAGGCGCCCACGCTCAGGTAGCGTATGCCCTCCAGGAAGCCCGCCAGCAGGCTTTCCCAGAGGAAGACGTACACCAGCGCGAAGCCCAGCGCGCGACTCGTTATCGCGCCCGCCCAGGTGAAGATGGCGGAGTAGGCGAACGTACCGCACAGGATGCCGGCGCAAACGGACAAGGCAGGCCGCGCGTCGCCCTCGAAGGCGATCAGCATAGCCGCCAGCGCTCCCGCGATCAGTGGGGGCGCGGCGAGAGCGATCGCGGCCAGCAGCTTCGGCAGCGCGATGCGCCAGTGCGCCAGCGGCTTCGTGGCGAGCAGGCCCAGCGTCCGGTCCTCAATCTCGTTGCCGAACGCCGTCGTCGCGAGGGTTATGGTGACGATGGGCAGTACCACGCCCACCATAAGCTGCTCTATCAGAACCTGCACCAACTCAGCATCCACCGAGCCGTCGCCGTTCCAGGCCGCCCACGCCACGATTATTGCGGGCAGCGCGGCCAGAAACGCTATCAGCGCGAGCCGCCACCGGCTCGCCATCTGGCGCATGGACAGCCGAAACACCGCGCCCACGCTACGCCTCCACCAGGTAGCCGAACACGCTCTCCAGCGAATCGTCCAGCGGCTCCACGCGCGTCAGGCGGACCTGCTCGCGCTGCGCCAGCCGCGGCGCCGTGCGCTGCAGCTCCGCGACGCTCTTGCTCAGCACCACGAGCGCGCCGTCAGGCTCGAAGGCCACGGACTCGACCGCGTCGAGCGCAACCAGCGCTGCGGCCAGCGCGCGCGGCCTGTCGCACTCTATCAGCACCTTGTACGGGCGTTCGTCGAGCTTTTCGCGAATCGCGCGAAAGTCTCCCGCGGCGGCCAGCTTGCCGCTCACCATGAGCAGTATGCTGCCGGCCAGTGTCTCCACCTCCTCCAGTATGTGGGACGAAATCAGGATGGTGCGCCCCTGCTCGGCCAAGTCGCGCAGCAGGTCGCCAAACTCGATTCGCTGGCGCGGGTCGGTGCCGTTCAGCGGCTCGTCCAGCAGCAGCACTTCGGGGTCGTGCACCAGCGAGGCGGCGAGGCGGATGCGCTGCCTCATGCCGCGCGAGTAGCCGCCCACCTTGCGCCCCTGCGCGTCACCCAGGTTCACCATCTCGATCGCCCGGCTCGCCGCGTCGCCCACGTCCGGCAGCTCGTGCAGCCGTGCGGACAGTTCCACGAACTCGCGCCCGGTGTAGAACGGGTACAGGGCGTCGTGCTCCGGCATCACGCCCACGCGGCGATAGATTTCCGGATTGGCGCGCACCGGCTCGCCCAGGACGCTGACCTCGCCCTCCGACACCCGCGACAGCCCGGCCATCATGCGCAGCAGCGTGGTCTTGCCTGCGCCGTTCGGTCCGAGCAGGCCGGTTATGCCGGGGAACACGCCAAACGAGACGTCGCTGATGGCGACGACGTTGCCGTACCACTTGGAAACGTGGCTCACGGATATGGTCGGGGCATCCCTGTCGACGGTCACAGCGCCAGCCTCCGGTAGCGTTCCCACAGCAGCGCTCCGGGCAACACCACGCTCGCGGCGAACGCGGCCCACACCACGTAGCCCGGCAACTCCTGGACGGGCGGCGCGCCATCGCTGAAGGCCCCGATAGACTCCCTGCCGAAAATCAGGTCGTTGACGTAAACGGGGTAGTCGCTGATCGACAGGAGCGCGAGCCACTTCTCGCTTTCGGATGACATCGCTTCAGTGGCAATCGCTGAGACCGCGGATGTGACGAGCACCAGGCCTATGACGAACACGCTGGCGAGGGCGCGCCGTCCCATGAACGCGGACACGCTGAGCGTGAGGGTCACGGCGAACGCGGCCAGCGCCGCGCCCGATGCGGCCGCGAGCGGCAGGTCGGCCCAGTTCTCGCGTATGTAGTCCACCGGGTTTTCGGCGCCCAGCACCAGGCCGACGAACAATGTGAGCTGCGGAATCAGCAGCATCACGAACGCGACGCTGAAGAACGCCAGCCATCTGCCCAGTACATAGTCCGTGGTGGTGAGCGGGCGCACCAGGTACAGGTTGATGACGCCGCTTCGCTTGTCGGAAATCAGCAGTTCGGGCCCTACGATGGCCGCGAAGAGTATGAAGACGAACGCGAACCAGGTGTAGTACTCGTCCTGGCCCGGGATGAGGTCCACGAATTCGCCGGCTTCGCCGAGCATGGCGTTCAAGACCGGAAAGACCAGGGCGGGTATCAGCAGAACCAGGAACGCAAAGCCGGGGATGATCTTGGCGAACAGTCCGCGCCCGATGCCGAGCGAGGTCCGCACGCCGTTGGCCCACAGCGTCTTGATGGCGCGGACGCGGCCCTCCCGCGCTCCGCGATAGCGCTGGTAGCCAATGTCGAAGACCTCGCCCCGGGCCTGCGTCACGTCCGGTCGCCCCGGAAGATGTCGGCGAGTTGCCGCCGGCGCGGCGCCAGCCTGCGCAGCCGCGCGCCGGTCTCGACGACGGCGTCGCGCACGTCGTCGAACTGCTCGTCGGTAAGGTTCTCCGCGACGATGCCCGTCCCCATCGGCTGCACCGCCAGGCCGCGCTCGCCCAGGGCCGCCAGCACCTCCTCCTGCTTGTCGTCCACCTCGATGAACAGCATCTGCGTATCCTGGGTGAACCCCTTGATCTCGCCCTGCTCCATCAGGGAGCCCGCGTCCAGTACCACGATACGGTCGCACGTGCGCTCGACGTCGCCCATCAGGTGTGTGGACAGCACGATGCTTATGCCGAAATCGGCGCCGATGCGGCGGACGAGATCGAGCATCTCCTCGCGCCCGGCGGGGTCCAGCCCGGCGGTTGGCTCGTCCAGCAGCGCCAGCACCGGGTCGTGCACCAGCGCCTGCGCCAGCTTGACTCGTTGCTTCATGCCGGTGGAGTACTCGCCTATTGGTCGGTAGCGCTCCTCGTCCAGGCCCACGTGCCGCAGGGTATCCGCCGCGCGGGTGCGCGCCTCGCCCGGCGGCAGTCCGCTGAGCTGGGCCATGTGGGAGAGGAACTCGGCGCCGGAGACGTTATCGGGCAGGCAGTCGTGCTCGGGCATGTAGCCCAGCCGCTCGCGCACCGTAACGTTGTGGTACGGCTCCTCGCCAAGCACGGTCGCCGCGCCGGAGGTAGGGCGCAGCAGTCCCAGGAACAGCTTGATGGCAGTGCTTTTGCCCGCACCGTTGGCGCCGAGAAGCCCGGTAATGCCCTCCGACACCTCGAAGCTGACGCCGTCGAGGGCGACCGTGGCGCCGTAGTGTTTGGTCAAGTTGTTGGCTTGCAGTAGCGTCGTCATTTGGTGTCAGTGTGGGGGAGTACGGGACGTGCTGTACCCTTGTGGCAGAACTGGGCTTGTGCGCCGGCGGAGAAGGCGACGGCCGCCTACAGTCGTCACGCGCCGATTGGGTCTCGCGTCGTAAGTTCTGGGAATAGCGAAAAGTCCCGGTCCCGGGTCAGGAGCGCTTCGGCTCCGTGGGCAACGCATATTGCAGCTATCCTGGCGTCGTGAACGACTCCCCCTATAACTCTGGGACGTCGTATGAACCCCTCCAATATCTCCGGGAAGTCCTCGGTCTCCCCTATCAGCCGTAACGATGGAGAGGCTATCCACGCCGAAAGCTGACGCCACGATTGCTCCGGGCTAGTGGCGTTCTCCTTCCAGATGCGCGGATTGGTCACCACGCTGAGGAACTCGTAGCAGCAGGGCCAGGGAATCGCCCAAGCATCATTGCCTTCCGCCAATTCCCGCACAATCGACGCAGCCGCGCCGTGATGCCTCGATTCGCGGCGGTGTGCGTACACGAGCAAATTCGTGTCGATGGCGATCATCGGGTTGCGGGCTCTCCGTAAATGACCTCTCGAAGGTCCTGCCAGGAGTACGCCTCCAAGGGGTCCTTTCCCCCTGCTTCGCCCACGCTGTGGTCGGGCAGCCGATAGCTTCTGCGGGGAGCAGAGCTGGAGAGCACTTGGCGAAGACCGTCTTCAACTACGGCACGCAGCGTGCGTCCGGTCCGCCGTGCATGCCGCTTCGCGCGGGCTAACAATTCGTCCTGGATTTCAAGCGTCGTCTTCATAAGACCCATATTAGCCATATCGCTATCAACGTTCAAGCCATATTGGAGCTATCCGCTCCAATCTCTTCCGAGATTTTGACCCAATTCGGCATCTTGACAGCACCGCGCGCCTGCTGCTAACATCCCTTTGATTTTCCGTATGCTTTGTCTCAGTTAAGTGCCTGGCATAGATTGAGATTACATCTCAGTCTATCGACCATGTGGTTGGCTTGAGGCTTGGATGCGGGGCGGCGACAGTTTGTGATGGCCGCGTTACGGGCATAACGAGCATCGCCACACAACTCTCACACATCATGTCGAGCGCGGTGAGCTTGACGGCTGTAGTGAGATAAAATCTCACTAGATATGAGACTACATATCAAATGACTGGATGCCGCGCCTCTCCTCGCCGGGCCTGGCCCACAGGCGAGACGAAGGCGCGCAGCCAGGGAAGGACAGTCTTGGAGGTGTTGACGTGAAGACGTTTAGCAAAGAATGGTTCTGGCGCTCGCTGCTGGCCGTGGTCGCGCTGTCCGCGCTGATCGCGGTCGCCTGCGGCGGCGACGACGAACCGGAACCCACGGCGCAGCCCGCAGCCGCTACGGCGCAGCCGGCTCCCGCCGCTCCGACCCAGCCCGCGGCCGCGCCTTCACAGCCCGCTCCCGCGGCGACGGCGGCGCCCCCGGCGGCTCCACCCACGGCGGCCCCCGCACAGCCCGCAATGAGCGACGCACCGAAGGTGCAGGTGGTGACCACCACCAACTTCGCGGCGGACTGGGCGCGAATCGTGGGCGGCGACCGCGTCGAGGTGTTCAGCCTGTTGCCGGTCGGCGCAGATCCGCACTCCTGGCAGCCCGGCGCGGCCGACGTGGCCAGGCTCGCCAAGGCTGACGTTGTCGTGTCCATTGGGCTCGGCCTGGAGGGCGGCTGGCTCGAAGAGCTTATCCACAACGCGAGCGCCGAAGACACCACTATGATCGAGTTGGGCCACGAGATCGACCCAATCGAGTTCGCGGTCACCGGCCAGGACGACCACATGGAAGAGGAGGGCGGCGAGCTGTCGGGCCGTCTGCTCATCGCGGACCGCGACCAGGCATCGATATCGGTGCTCGACCTCACGTCGGGTCTGCTGGCTGAGAACAGCCTGCAGGTGGCCGCACCGGGCGCAACGCTCTACTCCAGCCCCAGCGCACGCTTCGCATTCGCGCTCGCGCGCGGACCGGAGGACAATGATGACCGGGTGCACATAATCGACGGCGGCGTCTACCTCGAACCCCACGACGGGCACATGGACCTCGTGACGGGTCCGGTTTCGCTGCTCTCTGTCGGCACCTCGGACGAAAGGCCCGTACACACAAGCGTCCACAGCGGCTGGACCGCGATCTACCACGACGGCAGCGGGCGCGCGGCGCTGTTCGAGGAGCACGACCTCGAAGAGGAGCGCGACGACTACGAGCCGGTCTGGTTTGATGCTGGATTGCAGCACGGCGCGGTGGTGGCGCTGGGCGATGACTACTTCATGGTGACCTCCAACAACCCGGACTACCCGGCCACCGCCGAGAGCAGCCTGCCGCTCGGCGCTGAGGTGTGGACGCTGGACGGCCAGGTCGTCTACGACGCCAGCAACCGCTCGTGCCCGGGAATGCACGGCGAGGCCGCCAATGCCCACGGCGTGCTTCTCGGCTGCGTCGGCGGCGTCCTCTTCATCGAGGGCCACGACGGCGAGTACGAGCACGACTTCATCGACAATCCCGCCGACATGCACGAATCCGCCCGCATAGGGAGCGTATGGGGTCACGAGGACTCCGAACACTTCTTCGGCAGCGCGAGCTACCGGGAGGACGGCGAGAGGAAGTCCGGCGGCCTGTGGATGATCGACCCCGAGGGCGGTTCCATGACGCGTGTGTCGCTGTCCGACGATAGCGGGCAGGTTTACGGCACAGCCTTCGACGGCCACGGCGAGGAGTTCTTCGCGCTCACGGCGGACGGTATGATCAACGTCATCAGCACCGAATCGGGCGAGGTCGAAGAGACGGTCCAGCTCATGGACCCGTTCGACGGCGACACGTCGCCGTACTTCATCGTAATCGGCGAGGTGCTCTACCTGTCAGACAGGGCCGGCGGGCGCATCGCCGAGTTCCACATATCGGAGGGCGAAGTAGAGAACGAATGGCCCATCGGTGGAAACCCGGGCCGGCTCGCCTTCGTGGGCATTGGCGCCGGGGAAGATGGCGAGGATGATCATGGGCACGCCGACCACGGCCACGGGCCGCTGGATCCGCACTTCTGGTTCGACCCGTTGCGCGTAAAGGTCGCGGTGGATGGCCTCGCGGACGAGCTCGGGCATATCGATCCAGACTCTGCCGACACCTTCATGGCGAACGCGCGCGCATACGGCGCCGAGCTGGACGAGGTCCACGCCTGGGCCCAGCAACAGCTAAGCGTCATACCGGAGGAGCGCAGGGTGCTCGTGACCTCGCACGACAGCTTCAGCTACTTCGCGGTGGTCTACGGCTTTGAGGTCGTCGGCACGGTGTTGCCTGGCGGAACGACCGAGGTCGACCCGTCCGCGCGTGACGTGGCAGAGCTTATACATACCATCGAGGAGCACGGCGCGGGAGCGGTGTTCGGCGAGACAACCGTCAGCGAGCGCGTGGCGCGCGCCATATCGCAGGAGGCGGGCGTCGAGTTCGTGGCGCTGCACTCCGGCTCGCTTGGCGCGGCGGGCAGCGGCGCGGACACATACCTGGGCATGTTCCGCCAGAACGTCCAGGCCATCGCCGATGCCCTCAAGTAGACATTCAAAGAGCGCGCCCGGCCGCCGTGCCGGGCGCGCTCTTCACCCCCATCCTAACCTTCCCCCATCGAGGGGGAAGGGATTTTGAGTACTCCTACTGGAGGGGCGAAAAGTCCGTGGGCGCCCACAGCGCGTTGGTGATGCGCGTGGTCAGCGGGCCGTCCACCTCGGACGCGGCCCGCACCTGCTGCCACTCCGGGTCATCCCGGAACGACGCCCACGCCCGCTCCCGCTGCCCCTCGTCCTCGAACGCCACGATGTAGATCAGCTTATCGTTCCAGTCCCCGACGCTGGCCGTCCAGTAGCCGACGTTCTTGATGCCGTGGCGCTCGAATATCTCCAGCGTGTGGTCGCGGAACCGCGACTGCAGCGCGGCCATCTTGCCGGGGGCCGCCTCGTAAACCCTGAGTTCGTAGATCATCGTATCCTCCTGCCGGTCATACTATTCCCCTGACTTGAGCTGCTCCGTAAGTCCCTGCGCTATCGACTCGAACACGGCGTCCGGCGCTCCGTTCGAGAACACCAGGTCCACCGGCGTAATCGAGATGCGCTTGTTGCGCACCGCCCATCTGTCCGTGCCCTCCGCCGGCTGATTGTTGATAGAGCGGTTGTGGCGAATCCAGTAGAACTCGCGTCGCCCGTCGCCGCCGCGCTCCACGTTCTCCAGGAACGCCTTGGGCCCCAGCCGCGTTAGCTGCACCATCTCTATCTCGTCCAGGCCGAGAGCGGGCAGATTCACGTTCAGCAGCAGCGGCAGCGGCATAGGACTGGCCAGCACCGCCTTTGCCAGCGCGCCCGTGATCCAGGCGGCGGCGTCGTAGCGCGGGTTGGTGAGCGACGCGACCGAGACGGCGATGGAGGGTATGTCGCGGAAGTAGCCGTGGAACGCGCCGCCGACGGTGCCGGAGTTGATGACGTCCAGCCCGAAGTTCGCCCCCTGGTTGATGCCGGACACCACCAGATCGAAACGCTCCTTCACCAGATGCTCCGTCGCCAATATCACGCAGTCGCCGGGCGTGCCCTGCACCGAGTACGCCGGAACGCCCTCGATGGGTGAGGTGACCTCTGAGATCCGTACTATGGTGCTCAGCGTCATTGCGGCGCTTATGCCGCTCAGGTCGCGGTCCGGCGCCACCACCGTTAGCTCGCCCAGCCCGGCGAGCGCCTCGGCGGCGCTCCAAAGGCCCTTGGCGTTTATGCCGTCGTCGTTAGTTAGCAGTATTCTCAATCTTCGCTACCTTTGGAGTCCTGGATCGTTGACCAGTCGTGTGCGCGTATTTTCCCAATGGCCCACGTAAAGTCTCGGAAGGGCACGATGCGAGCTATTCCCCGTTCGGCGGCGCAATATCGGCGAGCCCGACCAAGCCCCGCTTTAGTCCGTGCATCAAGACGTATGGTTGCAGCATTGGGTCAGCAAAGCGAAACCTGTAGTTATGGCGTTCTCCAAGCCTTTGCAGCACTTCACCACGCTTTTCGTGGGCAAGATCGTGAAGATGTCTGACAAAGGAGGGTATATCGTAACGCCTTCCCATAATCTGGGAATATGGTTCCCTCACGTTGGCTGCGCGAAAGTAACCCAGATGGTCGGTTTCTGCCAGAGCACATGCGAGCAGAACTTGAAAGAAAAAATTCTCGCGCCGAGGGCTGGCAGTCGCTGTGTCGAACTTTCTGATCATGGTCTGCTGCGACTCCCTGGTCAGCAGATCGATTGCCCTCTGGACGTCCCTTGAGTCAACGCCTGCATTGCTGCGGTCAATCGCCGCTCTACCCGAGTTCAGGCTCAGGGCATGAGTGTAATGCGGAAGTCCGAGCGAAACAGTGCAGATGTCCGATGCGGCGTCTTCACCGATCTGCATGCCAACTGCCTCGAAGCCCAGCGTAACAATGTCCTTCAACTCTTCAAATGGCATTCTGGGCAGGTGTAGTTGAAGCAAGCAGCGGTCTATAGACTCGTGCTCGTAGATAAGGTCGTCCACGTCGTCTGCCACGCCTAGAATCACAAGCGTGGTGTCGACGTCGAAGTCTGACAACGCCTTGATCGTGTCCGCGAACATGGCGTCAACGTCGGGATCTTCGATGCGGTCGAATTCATCGACGATGAGTATCAGCTTGCGCTCTCGTTGGAGAGCCGACACAACGTCTGATGGAGTTACTGTCAAGCCGACTTCGTCGGTTGATATGGCAAGTTCGCTAAAGATAGCTTGCCAGATACTGTCAAAGGTGGTTTCGCGGAAACAGTTTATCTTTACACTGGCTATGCTCTCAGAACTCAAGGGGCGCAGGTAATCCGTTAGCACGTTTGCTAGAGAGGTCTTGCCAACGCCGCGTTCCCCATAGACGATGACGTGTTGACCAGACTGGTTTACAGCGTCGATTACTCGACGCATGGGGCCGCGACGCCCTCGGAAGAATCGCTGCTCGCTAATGGGGGTTGCGGGTTGGAACGTACGGCTCAGCTCGGTTTCGAGATCGTCCCAGCGGATGGCTTCATATACCATATTCCGAGTTTACACCAGAATATCACAAGTAGGAAGTCTTCAAACGCAAGCTGATAAGCTAAAACTGTTAGTTATCAGCCTAAAACTGCAAGTCTATGTGCGTTCGCAGGCCATTCGCGCACACCTCTCCGTCTGTCATCGAGAGACTGAAGTTCCGAACCATCGACTAACCGCGCACTCGGTATCGCTCCACCAGCACTCGTATCTCCTCCGACCTTTCCTCGCTGAGCGTGCCCTTTTCCACCGAGAACGGCAGCCCCGCCAGCGCGAGCTCGCAGTACAGCGGCAGCACGTGCGGCGCTCGCTCGCTGAGCGCCTCCAGGTGCTTTCGCACCGTGCCCACGTCGCCGCGCGCGTAGGGGCCGGCGACGGCGCCGGGCAGGCCGGACGAGGAAAGGTTGACGGACACTTGCCGCATCATGGGCATCAGCGCGCGAATACCGTCCTCGCGTTTGTAGCCCAGCTCCTCCCACAGCGTCGCCGTAGTCGCGCCCAGGGTGGTGAGCAGGCCGCCCATCATCACGCCGGTCAGGTGGTACAGCGGCTTGTCCTCCGAGTTGACGAAAATAGGGTGCGCGCCCAGGTCGTGCGCCATCGCGCTGAGGAACGCGCGCATTTCCGCGCCACCCTCTATGCCGAAGGTAATGCCGCGTATGCTCTTGGAGCCGTTCTCGATGGACGACACCGCCTGCAGCGGGTGGAAGGCACCCGGGATGGCCCCCTGCGCGGCGGCCGCGTCCAAGGCGTCCAGCGACGCCGCGCCCGAGCAGTGGGCCACGCCCTGCCCGGTGCGCCACGATATGGACGCGGCCACGCCCGGTATCGCGTCGTCGGGCGTGGTCAGAAACACGAAATCCGCAGCGTCCACGGCCTGCTGGGGCGACTCGTAGGCCGCGCAGCCCTCGGCCCAGCGAGCCAGCTCCCGGGCCGACGCGAACGACCGGCTGGCGCACGCCGCGACGCTGTAGCCGGCGCGGCTGAGGGCTGCCGCCAGCGAGCCGCCGACCACGCCGGCACCCACGAACGCCAGCCGCGTGTCCCGCTTAGTCCACGCCACTGGCACCCAACTCCCCTACGCCCGGCACGCCGCCCAGCCCTGTCGCGGCGCGCACGCCGTTGGCGATGGCCCTTGCGGCGCAGAGCGACACCGCCGCGCAGAGCCGGTACATGTCCGGTGCGTCCCCGACGGTGCCCGTGCCCAGCGCGAACATGGTGTCGCCATCGTTCATAGTGTGGGCGGGCCGCACCGCGAGGGCCAGGCCGTCGTGGGCGGCGGACGCGAGCTTGTTGGCCTGCTCCTTGTTGAGCCGCGCGTTGGTGGCCACTATGCCTATGGTGGTGTTGGTGGCGGCTGGTGGCTCGCGCGTGTAGCCAGGGGTGGTTATCAGCGACATCGACTCGAGCATGGAGACGCCGTCGTCGGCCAGCGGGCCGGCCACCAGGCCGCCCGTGTCGACGTCGTAGACGCCGCCGACGGCGTTCACCGCGACGATGGCGCCCACCATCACGCCGCCGCCCAGGTCCAGGCTGGAGGTGCCGATGCCGCCCTTGATGGAGCGCGCCCGGCCCAGCGCCTTTGCCACGGTCGCGCCGGTGCCGGCGCCGACGCTGCCCTCGGCCACCCGGCCGGACGTGGCGCGCAGGCAGGCCGCGTAGCCATCGTCCGGGCCGGGGCGTACGCGGTGCGTGATCAGACGCAGGTCGAAGAGGATCGCCGCCGGCACTATCGGCACCACGATGCCGTCGCCCGCGTTGTAGCCCACGCCTCGCTCCTCCAGGTAGCGCACCACGCCCGCGGCGGCGTTCAGCCCGAACGCGCTGCCGCCGCTCAGCAGCACGGCCTGAGCCTCGCTCACGCTGTTGGTGGGACGCAGCAGGTCCGTCTCGCGCGTGCCGGGCGACGAGCCGCGAACGTCCACGCCGCCAACGGCGCCGCCCTCGCACAGCACCACCGTGCAGCCGGTGGCGGCCTCCGCGTTGGTGTAGTGCCCGACCCGGATGCCGGGCACGTCGGTAATGTCGTTCATCGCCGGTAGAGTCTCCTCAGAAGTAGCCTGTTGGACAGCCCTAAAGTAACAGCCCAGCGGCCGTCTTTCAACGCGGCGGCCCCGGCTACAGCGGCTCAGTTCCCTCGCTCAGCACGTCCAGATAGCGGTCGTAGGCGAACAATCGGTTCCGCCGCCGGCCCGTTATCTCGCGCGCTATGCCCAGCTCGACTAGCAATTCCATCGCCGATGAAGCTGTGCGGAACGTCACTTCGGCACGCTGGTGGGCGTCGGTGATCGAAATGATCGGATGCAATGCCAATGCCTCATACACACGTAACGCAGAACCGGTCCGGGGACCACCACACTTCGCAATTCGGCCCCTGTCTTCCTCAAATAGGTCCAACAGTATGTGCGACGTTGCGACGGCGCCCTGGGCCGTCTCCAGCACACCCTCGAAGAAGAAGGCTAACCACCTCTCCCAATCGCCGGTGCGCCGCACGCTGTCGAGCAGATCGTAGTAGGTGGTGCGATGCCGCTTGAGGTACAGGCTCAGGTACAGGAGCGGTTCGCTCAGCACGCCCACCTCGCAGAGCAGGAAGGTGATGAGAAGTCGACCCACGCGCCCGTTGCCGTCCAGGAAGGGGTGTATGGTCTCGAACTGCACGTGCGCCATACCCGCGCGGGCAAGCATGGGAAGGCCGTCATCCCTGGCGTGCAGGAAGCGTTCCAGCGCCCCCATACAATCCATCAACTCGGTGTGCGGAGGCGGCACGTAGGTGGCATTGCCTGGGCGTGTGCCGCCAATCCAGTTCTGAGAGGTGCGGAACTCTCCCGGAGACTTATCGCTGCCTCGCCCGCGCGACAACAGCACCGAGTGAATCTCCCGGATGAGCCGGTTGGAGAGCGGGAAGCCGCCGCGCAGCCGCTCCAGCCCATGTTCGAGGGCGGCCACGTAGTTCGATACTTCCACGACGTCGCCCGTGGGCGCGCCGGGAGCTTGGCCACGCTCGAACATCAGCAGGTCGGATAGCGAGGACTGCGTCCCCTCTATCTGCGACGAGAGGACCGCCTCCCTGCGGACGTATGAGTAGATGAAGCGGTTAGGATTCGGAAGCAACTGCGTAATGCTGTCGAGTCTACCCAGGGCGAGAAGCGCCTTTTCCAGGAGTTGCTGCAACGCGCCTTCCAGCGCTATCGGGGGATCCGGCGGCAGCGGCGCGGGAATGAAGGCACGCACCTCTTCGCCTCTGAAACTGGAAACCTGATAGCGACCCGTTTCACCACGTTCCACGCAGGCTGCACCTCTCCTCTCGCGTTATTCAACAGACTACAATAAGGCGCCACGCTATTATACGTTAGCGCATAGAAATATAATAGCGTGGCAAGGGTATTGGGCAAGTTCTTCCGCGTGTCACCCCATTGCCGCAGGCAATGACAGTAGACTCGCCCTAGATGATGCTGTTGGGGTCGACCAGCGCCTCGGCCTTCTCGCGGTCGTCGGTGGAAACGGCGATGGTGGTGTGGCCCTCGCGGCGGTCGAGGATGTGCAGGCTCTGAATGTTGATGCCGGCCTCCTTGAACCGCTCGGCGACCTTGGCCAGGGCGCCCGGTTCGTCGTGCAGGCTCAGCATCAGCGAGTCGTCCGCCGATGCCTTGAAGCCGGCGTCGGTCAGCACCCGCAGCGAGGCGTCGTCGTCGTCGGTCGTCAGCGTGATGACGCCCTTCTCGCCCAGGGCCTTCGCGCTGATGGTCTCGATGTTGATACTGGCGTCGGCCAGCGCGCGGCTGATGTCCGCGATGACGCCGACTTCGTTCTTCGCCATTATCACAATCCTGGTCATTCGGGTCTCCTTACGCGCGCGGACCGTCCGCGCTATCTGAGGCAGTCGTCCACGACCGCGTCTATCTGCTCGCGGGTGACGTTGGGCATCGCGATGAGATGGGCTATGTCTTCGTAGGGCGCGAGCGCCCACTTGTGCACGACTTCCGCGGAGGGCCGGGGGAACACCACGGTCACGGAGTTCCTGTTCCGCCAAGCCGGGAGGCCGCTGTCGTTGAATCTCGTCACCGCGTACTCGGCGGTCTCGAGGCACCTGGCCACAATGCTCCTGTAGCCGTCCAGGCCGTGCTTTTGCAGGGCGTACCAGATGATCAGCGGGGCCAGCGCGCTGCGCGAGCCGGTGAGCGTGGTGTCGAGCACGCCGACGTACTCCACCGAGCGGGAGACGCGCGCCACGTACTCGCGCTTCGTGAGCGCGACGCCGCACGGCACGGGCGAGCCGATCATCTTGTGCCCGCTCACGGCCATGCTGTCGATGCCGGAGTCGAAGCCGCGGAACTGCGGGTCGTCCACGAAGGGCAGGATCATGCCGCTGAGCGCCGCGTCGGCGTGGATGTAGCGCCGGTTGACGGCGAGGTCGTCCAGCATGTCCCGCACCTTGTGCACGTCGTCCACGGCGCCCTTCATGGTCGTGCCGATGTTCGTGACGACTATGGCCGGCGCGTCCCGGTTGACCCGCACCGCCTCGTACAGGTCGTCGTAGTCCACCTCGCCGTTGTCCTGGCTCTTGATCATAATGTTGCGAGCGTTTATCAGGCTCATAATCTTCACTACGCTGTAGTGCGTGTCCTCGGAGTAGTAGACGATGCCGTCGGGGAAGAGGGCGCGCGCCAGGTACAGGCCGTACATGTTCCCCTCGGTACCGCCGGATGTCACGTAGCCCCACGAGTCGTCGCGCGAAATGTGCATCAGGTCGGAGAATGTGCCGATCACCTCGCGCTCGAATTCGTGGGTGTTCATGCTGAAGTTGCTCTGGTGGAAGGGGTCGCCCACGTTGTTGATGCTGAACTCCAGGAAGGGCAGCAGTTCGGAGTAGTCGAAGTCCTGGTTGATGGGATAACCCACAAACCGGGTCGACATGTCCTGAAACCGGGCGTACAGGGCCTGAAGTCGTTCCTCGGTGGTCATTTGCGCCTCCCGTCGGCGTCCCAAACGACGATAGGGTTGGTGGCTATCATGGTAACACACACTGGGTAGTGGTCAGTCCCCGCTCTGTAGAGCGGTTGGCCACGCCGCCACTATGCGGCGGAAGCGGACGCCGCGCCCACATGGTGTAGAATCGCCCCATCACGCCCACAGGAGCACTCCACCCATGTACGCGGTCAACAACACCCTACACCTGAGCGCCAGCGACCTGGTGAACCACCTTGCTTGCCGACACCTCACGCAGCTCAACTTGGACGAGGCGACGGGCGCGCGTCCCGCGCCGTCACGCTATGACCCCACGCTGGAACAACTGATAGCGCGCGGGCTCAAGCACGAACGAGACTACATCGAGCACCTGAAGGACCAAGGCCGCCAAATCACGTCCATTGACGCCGTGAACACCGCGAGCGCCGCCGCAGCCACCGTTCGGGTCATGCGCGACGGGTGCGACGTCATCGTGCAGGGCGCGCTGGCCCATGGACGCTGGAGCGGCCGCGCCGACATCCTGATGCGCGTGGATGCACCCAGCGAGCTCGGAGATTGGTCATACGAGGTCACGGACACCAAGCTGGCCCGCGAAACCAAGGCCGGCACCATCCTTCAGCTATCCCTGTACTCCGACCTGGTGGCGCGAGTGCAAGGCCGTTTCCCCGAGAAGATGCACGTCGTCGCGCCCTGGACGGAGTTCGAGCCTCAGACTTATCGCGTCAACGACTACGCCGCCTACTATCGGCTGGTGCGAGACTGGCTTGAGAAGTCCGTTGCGGACGATGAGGTCCCGACCATCTACCCCGAACCGCGCCAGCATTGCGAAGTGTGCCGATGGAGCGACCAATGCAATAAGCGCAGGCGGGACGACGACCACCTGTCCCTCGTGGCGGGCATCTACAGCCACCAGCGAGAAGAGCTGAAGGGCAATCGCGTCCCTACAGTGGCCAAGCTGGCCGCCATGCCCATCCCGCTGCGGTGGAAACCCCAACGCGGCGCGGCGGTGTCCTACGAGAAGATACGTGAACAAGCCCGCGTGCAAGTTCAGGGCCGCGAGACGGGCAAGCCGATCTATGAGACGCTGGACCCGGAGCCGGACGTGGGACTCGCGCTGCTGCCCGAACCGTCGCCGGGCGACGTCTTCTTCGATTTCGAGGGCGACCCATTCGTCGGGCCCAACGGTATGGAGTACCTCTTCGGCTACGTCACCCAAGACGACGACGACAAGCCGAGCTACACCGGCCTCTGGGCGCTCACCTACGAAGAGGAAAAGCGCGTGTTCGAGCAGTTCGTCGATTGGCTGACGGCGCGCTGGGACAAGTACCCCGATATGCACGTCTATCACTTCGCGCCCTACGAACCCAGCGCGATGAAACGGCTGATGGGCCGCCACGCGACGCGCGAGGACGAGGTTGACCGGATGCTGCGCGGCAACTTGTTCGTGGACCTGTACCGCGTGGTGCGCGGCGGATTGCGCGCCAGCGTGGAAAGCTACTCCATCAAGGAACTCGAGCGATTCTACGGCTTCGCTCGCGACGTCTCCTTGCCCGACGCCAACCACGCGCTCTACAAGGTCAACGCGCCGCTCGAGCAGGGCGACCCGAGTCTGATCAGGCAGCAGGACAAGGACGCCGTGGAGGGCTACAACCGCGACGACTGTGCTTCCACCTTCCATCTGCGCGAATGGTTGGAAGAAGTCCGACGCGAGCTTGTCGAGGGCGGCGCGGTAATCGTGCGTCCAGCGCTTGCGGACGCCGAGCCGTCGGAGGCGCTGTCGGCGGAACGCCAGACGGTCATCGCGCTGGCCGAACGCCTCGCCGCCGACGTCCCCGCGGACCCGGACGAGCGCACCGACGAGCAGCAGGCGCGCTGGTTGCTGGCCAACGTCCTCGATTGGCACCGCCGAGAAGAAAAGGCGGTCTGGTGGAAGTACTACCGACTGAGCGAAAGCTCGCTAGAGGAGCTTATCGACGAACGCCAGGCCGTCTCTCAACTCCAGTTCGTAAGCCATGCCGAATCCCCCGGCGGACAGGCGCAGGCGCTTGTGCACCGCTACCGATTCCCCCTCCAAGACACCAACCTACGAGGCGGCGAGGAGTTGTGCATGCCCGGAGGCGATTCTGTCGGCACGCTGGAGGCCATCGACATCGGCAAGCTGATCTTAGACATCAAGAAACGGCACGCAACCGTCAACGAGCATCCCCACGCGGTCTTCGCGCATACCTACGTCAACACCAACGCGCTCAAGAACACGCTGCTGGACATCGGCCTTCACGTGGCCGAGAACGGCACGGACGGCGGCGGCCCCTATTCGGCCGCGCGCGACCTGCTGCTGCGGACGCCGCCGCGCCTGGGCGGCGACCCGATACGCAAGCCGCACGAGACGCCGCTGGACGCGGCCACCCGCATCGCCGCGCGCGGCTCGTTCGGCGTGCTGCCCATCCAGGGGCCGCCCGGCGCCGGCAAGACCTACACCGGCGCGCGGATGATATGCGAACTGGCGCGCAGGGGCAAGCGAGTGGGCATCTGCGCCAACAGCCACAAGGTCATCGTCAACCTGCTGGAAGAGGCGCTGAAAGCCGCCAGCAAGCAAGGCTTGGACGTGAGCGCAGTTCGCAAGATAAGCGGTTATCAGTCCGGCGATTCGGACGCATCGGACGATGAGCGCGTGACGCTGACGAAGGACAACGGTGCGGTGTTCCGGCAGCTCGCCGACGACTGCCAGATCGGGGCCGGCACCGCCTGGCTGTGGGCGCGGCCGGAGGCGCGAGACAGCGTGGACGCGCTGTTCGTGGACGAGGCGGCGCAGATGTCGTTGGCGAACGTATTGGCCATATCCCACGCCGCGCCTGACCTGGTGCTGCTCGGCGACCCACAGCAGCTGGACCAGCCCACTCAGGGGACGCATCCCGACGGCACGGGCGTATCCGCGCTGGCGCACCTGCTCGACGGACGCCAGACTATCGGCGAGCGGCAGGGGCTGTTCATGGAAGAGACCTTCCGAATGCACCCCGACGTGTGCGCCTTCACCTCCGAGGCGTTTTACGAAGACAAGCTCGACTCGCGCCCCGGCCTGGAGCGTCAGCGCATCGTCTCACCCGGGCCGCTAGCTGGCACGGGGCTACGCCTTTTGCCCGTCTCCCACGTCGGCAACCAGAGCCACTCCGACGAAGAGGCCGACGTGGTGGCGTCGTTGGTGCGCAGCCTGGTGGACGGAGGCTCATTGTGGGTTGACCAAGAAGGTCACAAGGCTACTGTAACGATGAACGACGTGCTGATAATCGCGCCCTACAACGCCCAGGTGTCCAAGATACAAGATCGTCTGCCTGGCGCGCGCGTAGGCACCGTCGACAAGTTCCAGGGCCAGGAGGCGCCGGTGGTCATATACTCCATGGCGACGTCCACGCCGGAGGATGCTCCGCATGGCATGGAGTTTCTGTACAGCCTGAACCGTCTCAACGTAGCCACGTCGCGGGCGCGGTGCGTAAGCGTGCTGGTAGGTGCGCCCGCGCTGTTCGCGCCCGAGTGCCGGACGCCGCGGCAGATGCGGCTGGCGAATGGCTTTTGCCGGTACCGCGAGCTGGCACGGGAAGTGGAGGTGTGATGGGTGCCGCGAAAGGAAGGTGATTCCCACCATTGAGCGCGTCAGAGTGATGGCTTACACGCAACCTGAAAGCCTCGATTGCCCCTATTCGCGCGGTTGCCTACACTCCCCCAAGCAAGTAAAATGCGGCTCAACACACACTCTCGCTGCCGCGCCGGAGCGGAACTGGCGGAGGCGTGGAGGACGGCGTTGGCCTATCGTAGACTGCTCGTATGAATTCATCCGAAGCCCCCGAAGTAGTTGTCATTCGACTGCCCATGTACGTGCGGGCCTTGACACAGCTTCTCGACGAGGGCATCTCCGTAGTCAGTTCCCAGCAACTCGGCCACAGATTGCAGATGACTCCCGCCCAGATACGGAAGGACCTGAGCTATTTCGGCAGGTTCGGCAAGCAGGGCAGAGGATACGACGTGGGCTTTCTGCTGGAGGAGTTGCGCCAGATTCTTGGCCTCAACCAGGAGTGGGACGCCTGCCTGGTGGGCGTCGGCAGGCTGGGGCGCGCGATCATAAACTACCCCGGATTCGCCCCGGAAGGCTTCAGGATGCGCGCGGTGTTCGACAGCGACCCGCGACAGGTGGGTGGAGTGGTGGGCGGCCTGCGCGTTCAGCCCATGTCTGCCCTCACTGAGGTCGTCGAGCGCGACAGCATCGCCATCGGCATCGTGGCGGTGCCCGCCGCGGAAGCGCAGTCGGTGATCGATCAGCTCATCGACAGCGGCGTCCAGGGCATTCTCAACTACGCGCCCATCGCCCCGCAGGTGTCGATGCACGTGGTGATTCGCAACATCGACCCTGTGCTCGCCCTGCAATCGATGACGTTCTACCTGCGCAAGCTGGACTGAGCGCCGCCGCTTTCCTCACTGTCCCTTCCCCCTCGATGGGGGAAGGTTAGGATGGGGGTGACGGCGCCGCCCGCCGCGGCCGCCTTCTCCGCGCCACCTTGATGCGCGCCTGCGAGCGGCGTATGGACGCCAGCGCGCGCTCCAGGTCCACGTCCGACACCGCGGAGGCCACCCGCTCTTCGGCGCGCTTGAGCGCCTCCTCGGCGCGCTCCAGGTCGATCTCGTCCGCGCGCTCGGCGGTGTCGGCCAGCACGATCACCCGGTCGCCCAGCACCTCGAGGAAGCCTCCGCTGACGGCGATAATGCTCTCCTCGCCGTCCTGCCTGACCATGATCTCCCCGGGCCTGAGCACCGTCAGCAGAGGCGCGTGGTGCGGCAGTATCCCCAGCTCGCCGTCGATGCCGGGCGCGACGACGATGTCCACGTCCTCGGCGTAGACCTGCCGCTCCACGGTAACTATCTCAAGTCGAATTGACATGGTGAATTCACCCTCGCCTCAATCCTCTCCCGTCAAGGGAGAGGAGGACCATAAGGTATCTTGCCGGGCCTACACGGCCTCCATGCGCTGTGCCTGCTCGACCGCCTCCTCTATGGTGCCCACCATGTAGAAGGCCTGCTCCGGCAGTTCGTCGTGCTGGCCGTCCAGGATCTCCTTGAAGCCGCGCACAGTCTCCCGGATGGGCACGTAGCGGCCCTCCTGGCCCGTGAACGCCTCGGCCACGAACATCGGCTGCGTCAGGAAACGCTGTATCTTCCTGGCCCGGGCCACCGTCTGCCGGTCTTCCTCCGACAGCTCCTCGATGCCCAGGATGGCTATCACGTCCTGCAGCTCCTGGAAGCGCTGCAGCACCTGCTGCACGCCGCGCGCCACGTCGTAGTGCTCCTGCCCGACCACCGCCGGCTGAAGGATGTTGGAGAACGACGCCAGCGGGTCAACCGCCGGGTACAGCCCCTGCGAGGCGAGCGAGCGCTCCAGCGCCACCACCGCGTCCAGGTGGCCGAACGTGGTCACGATGCCGGGGTCGGTGTAGTCGTCCGCCGGCACGTAGATGGCCTGGAACGACGTGATCGACCCGTTCTTGCTGGACGTGATGCGCTCCTCCAGGTCGCCCATCTCGGTTCCCAGCGTGGGCTGGTAGCCAACCGCGGAGGGCATTCTGCCCAGCAGCGCTGACACCTCCATGCCCGCCAGGATATAGCGGTAGATGTTGTCCACGAACAGCAGCACGTCCTGGCCGCGCGTCTCCTTGAAGTACTCCGCCATCGTCAGGCCGGTAAGGCCCACCCGCGCGCGGATGCCGGGCGGCTCGTTCATCTGGCCGAACACCAGCACCGTGCTTTGCAGCACGCCCGACTCCCGCATCTCGTGCCACAGGTCGTTGCCCTCGCGGGAGCGCTCGCCCACGCCGGCGAACACCGACACGCCCTGGTGCTCGGTGCCGATGTTGCGTATCAGCTCCTGGATGATCACCGTCTTGCCCACGCCCGCGCCGCCGTAGGCGCCGATCTTGCCGCCGCGCGTGAACGGCGTTATCAGGTCCATCACCTTGATGCCGGTCTCCAGCATGTCGATGGTGGTGGACTGGTCCTCGAAAGTGGGCGGCGGGCGGTGGATGGGCCAGTTCTCCTCGGACTCGACCTCCTCCAGGTTGTCGAGAGTCTCGCCCAGCGCGTTGAACAGCCGGCCCAGCGTTGGATCGCCCACCGGCACCGAAATGGGGTTGCCCGTGTCCACGGCGTCGACGCCGCGCGTCAGACCTTCCGTGGGGCCGAGCGCGAGGCAGCGCACCCAGTTGTTGCCGATGTGCTGTTCCACCTCGAGCACCAGGCGGCTGTCCTGGATGGTAGTCTCGAGCGCGTTGTAGATCGAAGGCATGTCCTCCGGCGGGAACTCCACGTCCACGACGGTGCCGATAACCTGCGTAACCTTTCCTGTAGCCATGGTTCCTCCGGGGTGTTTGTAGTCCAGGTTCAGTGGCGGTATCCGCCGCTACTCCACCGCCGCCGCGCCTCCAACGATGTCCAGCAGCTCGCGCGTGATGGTCTCCTGACGCACCTTGTTCATGACCAGCGTCAGGTCCTCGGCCATGCTCAGCGCGTTGTCGGTGGCGTTTCGCATCGCCACCATTCGCGCCGACTGCTCGCTGGCGATGCCCTCGAGCACGGCGTGGTAGGTCTGCATCTCCACGAAGCGGGGCAGCAGCGCCGACAGCACGGTGAGGTCGAAGGGCTCGTATATGTAGCCCACCGCTTCCTGCGGACGCAGGTCGGCCGGCTCGACGGGCAGCAGCGACTGCACCACCGGGCGCTGCAAGGTCGTGTTCACGAAGTCGGCGTAGGCCAGGTACACCGCGTCCGTCTCCTCCCTGGTGTAGGCGTCGATGACCAGGCGGGTTATAGGCGTAACGTCCGTGAGCAGGGGCCTGTCGGGCATATCGGTGAACACGGCGCGCACGTCCTGGCCGGAGCGCACCATGAAGTCACGGCCCTTGCGCCCCACGCATATCACGCTCACCTTGGCCGATTGGCCCACGATGAACTGGGCGGCGGCCCTGTTGATGTTGGAGTTCAGGCCGCCGGTGAGTCCCCGGTCCGGGGTAATCACCACCACCTGCGCGTTGTTGACCTCCCGCCGCCTCAGCAGGGCCGGCATCCGCTCCTCATCGTCCTGGGGCTGCGCCGCCAGGTGCGACAGCAGGCTCTGAATCCTGTCCGAGTACGGACGCCCGCTCAGCGCCGATTCCTGGGCGCGGCGCATCTTCGACGCGGCAATCATCGACATGGCTTTCGTAATCTTGGCCGTGTTCTCCACGCTCCGAATCCGCCGCCGTATCTGCCTTACGCTTGGCATAATCTAGTCCTCGTCGCCCTTCCGTTCCGCCAACCGCTCGGCGTCCCGGATGTAGTCGGCGGTCTCGCGAATCAGACTAACAACACTCTCTATCGGGTCACACGTACCGCTCAAAAAGCAGTCGTCGTGCAAGACTACCGAGAACGTCGAGTTGCGAGTAGCTAGCGCGCGCACCGAAGGGTCGGCTATCCCAAGTTCTCTCAGCTTTCTTGACGAGTTCCGCGAATCGGCCGGCACTTCACCTGCGCGTGCAAGGACAAGCGCGTTCGTCGCACTCGTGACGGCCATCCACGCCATCTCAGAGGCATCACGCACGCTGCCCGCCGCCATCAAATCCAGAGAGGAGCGCTGCATCCGCCGGGCGTCGGCGAAGACGCTCGCGGCGTTGACTTCCGCAGTAGCCATCGCTCAGGTTCTCCTAATACGGCACGTTCGCCTTGAAGTCCTCGATCGCCGCGTTCAACTGCTCCCGCGTCTCGTCGGAAACGTCCCCTGACTCTGCGATTGCCCCGAGCACCTCCGGATGGTTCGAGTCCATGTAGGCGCGGAACCCGTCGCCGAACGCGGCTATCCGGGGCAGGTCCACGTCGTCCAGGTGCCCGTTCACCAGCGCGAACAGTATCGCCACCTGCTGCTCCATCGCCAGCGGCACGTTCTGGTCCTGCTTCAGCACCTCCGTCGCGCGCTGCCCGCGCTCTAGCTGCGCCCGCGTCGCCCTGTCCAGGTCCGCCGTGCCGAACTGCGCGAACGTCACCAGCTCGCGGTACTGCGCCAGGTCCAGCCGCAGCCTGCCCGCCACGCCCCGCATCGCCCGCGTCTGCGCCGACCCGCCCACGCGCGACACCGACAGTCCGGCGTTCACCGCCGGCCGTATGCCTGAGTTGAACAACTCAGGCTCCAGGTATATCTGCCCGTCCGTAATCGAAATCACGTTGGTCGGCACGTAGGCGGACACGTCGCCCGCCTGCGTCTCGATCACCGGCAGCGCGGTCAGCGAGCCGCCGCCGCGCTCGTCGTCCATCTTGGCCGCGCGCTCCAGCAGCCGGCTGTGCAGGTAGAACACGTCGCCCGGATAGGCCTCGCGTCCGGGCGGGCGTCGCAGCAGCAGCGACATCTGCCGGTAGGCCCAGGCGTGCTTGGAAAGGTCGTCGTAGATGATGAGCGCATCTTTGCCCTGGTTCATGAACTGCTCGCCCATCGCGCAACCGGCGTAGGGCGCCAGGTACTGCATCGGCGCCGGGTCGGAGGCGTTGGCGGCCACGATGATGGTGTGCTCCATCGCGCCGTGCTCTTCCAGCGTCCCCACGAGCTGGGCGATCTTGCCCACCTTCTGGCCGATGCCGACGTAGATGCAGAGCAGGTCGCCGCCCTTCTGGTTGATGATGGTGTCTATGGCGATGGCCGTCTTGCCGATTGAGCGGTCGCCGATGATCAGCTCGCGCTGGCCGCGCCCGATGGGAATCATGGCGTCGATGGCCTTGATGCCGGTCTGCACCGGCGTGTCGACGGACTTGCGGGAGGCGACGTCCGGCGCGACGATCTCGACGGGCCGCGACTCGGTGGTCTCCACTGGACCCTTGCCGTCCAGCGGCCGGC
Organism: Dehalococcoidia bacterium; assembly: GCA_965203135.1. GTDB lineage: Bacteria > Chloroflexota > Dehalococcoidia > Lucifugimonadales > CATOSD01 > CATOSD01. The sequence goes on from CBDBBO010000001.1 coordinate 1,543,121, forward strand.
CGAGCGCGTCGACCACGCGGCCTATGAGCGCGTCGCCCACTGGCACCTCGACGATGCGCCCGGTGCTGCGGCACTCGGTGCCCTCCTTGACGGACAGCGGGTCGCCCATGATGACGACGCCAACGCTGTCCTCCTCGAGGTTGAGCGCGAGGCCGATGACGCCGCCCTCGAACTCCACGAGCTCGTTGTAGGCCACGCCGGAGAGGCCGTGCACGCGCGCGATGCCATCGCCGACCTCGACGACGGTGCCCACGTCCACCATGGTCAACTGTGCGCCGAACTCCTCGATCTGGCGCTTGATAACGGATGCGATATCCTGTCCCCTGGTCGTCATTCGGGCCTCCCTGTGCGAGTGGTCATCCCACCCTATCGACAATTCTGCGCCGCATCTGGTCCAGGCGCGTCCGGGCGCTGCCGTCTATCACGCGGTCGCCCACCCGGGCGACGAACCCGCCCAGTATCGACGGCTCCACGCGCGAGTTGAGGCGCACCTCCTTGCCCACCATGCCCTCCAGCAGGTCGGTCACGCGCTGCTGCTGCTCGTCGTCGAGCGGCACGGACGACACCACCTCGGCGCGCTCCACGCCCCGATGGTCGTCCAGCAGCGACTGGTAGCCCTCAACCACGTCGGGCAGTATCGACGCGATGCCGCGCGACGCCAGCAGCGACAGCAGGTTCGCGGCAAGCGGCGTCACCACGTCGCCGAGGGCGTTCTCGATCAGCTCCACCTTGCGCTCCACGCTCACCTGCGGCGCGTCCAGAAACGCGGCAAACTCGCCGTCTTCGAGCGCGGCGGCCATCGTCGACAGATCGTCGTACCACTGCTCCAGGCTGTCGTGCTCCGAGCCAATCTGAAACACGGCCTGTGCGTAGCGTCTGGCGGATGCGGCTTTCGGCATTCGGGTTTCCTGTCCTTGGTTCCTTCGTTCTTGATCCGGATTTCGTCATTCCCGCGAAAGCGGGAATCCACGCTTCCGGCTCACGCGCCAACTAATTCCGGTTGGCCTGCGCCCCCTCCTCCAGCACGCTCTCAATGAGCGCCCTGTGGTCGTCCTCGTCCAGCGAGCGTTCGATAACCCGCTCGGCGGCCGTGATGGCCAGTCCGGCGAACTCGCGGCGCAGGTCCTCGATGGCGGCGTCGCGCTCGCGCTGGATGTTGGCCTCGGCCCGCGCCCGCTCGGCCTCGATCTCCTGCCTCGCCTTGGAGATCTCCTCCTCCCGGAACCTGTCGGCCACCTCGCGCGCCTGCGCGATCAGCCGCTGGCCCTCCTCCCGCGCCTCGGCGTTCTGCTGCTCCATCGCCGCCTGGGACTCCGAGGCCTCCTGGCGCACGCGGTCCGCCGTCTCCAGGCTCTCGCGTATGCGCTGGGAACGCTGGTCGAGCGCGCGTGTCACCGGCTTGTACAGCAGCACCCACAGCACCACCACCAGCACCGTAAAGCTGACAAGCTGCGTCAGCAGACCGGCTAGGTTTATGCCTAAGGCCTCCATGGCTTCTCCTTAGCGTCCTGCGCACGCGATGCCATATTCCACCCTGGGCGCGCCGTAGCGGTGCGGCCCGAGAGTGCGGCTCTGGCTCGCGCGGAACTCGCCCTGCCAGAGGGCGGACCGGGCTACACGAACTTGATGATGATGGCGACGACCAGTGCGTAGATCGCTATCGCCTCCGCGAACGCGATCGCCAGGATCATGTTCTGCTGGATAGGCCCCGCCGCCTCGGGGTTGCGCCCCAGCGACTCCATCGCTTTGGCCGCCAGCATCCCGATACCGATACCGGGACCCAGCGCTCCGAGTCCGATGGCCAATCCGGCTCCGATGTTCTGAATGTCACCTTCTATCATTTCCGCTCCTCTCAAGGGGATTTAGCGTACCGATTATCTCCATTTGTCCCTTCGCTTCCTTGACGGGGGAAGGTCTCCTTCTGTCCCTTCCCCCTCGCAGGGGGAAGAGCCCGCCCTGAGCCTGTCGAATGGGTTAGGATGGGGGTGTCTGTCACCGGCGCGTCCCAATTGGCCGCTAGTGGTCCGCCGCCGCGTGGCTTATCGTGGCGAGCGATGCGAACACCAGCGTCAGCATGGCGAATATGAACGCCTGGATGACGCCGACGAACAGCTCCAGCCCCAGGAAGGGTATTATGCCGATTACGGGCATGAGGAATGCCATCGCGATCAGCAGCACCTCGCCCGCGAATATGTTGCCGAACAGGCGGAAGGTGAAGCTGATGAGCCGGGCTATCTCGCCGATGCCCTCCAGTATGCCCACGAAGAAGCCAATCGGTCCCTTGGTGAAGTCCAGGTACTTGCCCACGTGGCCGAACACGCCCAGAGTGCTGAACCCCCAGAAGTGCACCATCACCATCGCCACTATCGCGATGGCCAGCGTGGTGTTCACCTCGGTGTTGGCGCTGCGCAGGAACGGCACCAGCAGGCCCGCCTGCTTGCCCTCGCCCGCGCCGTGGTCCTTCTCCCACTGCTCCGCGCTGATTACCGCGTCGTAGGAGCCGAGCGGCAGCACGCCGAACGCCCCGTCGCCGTCGAACACCTGGAGCTTGATCTCCTTCAGGTTTACTTCCTCGCCCGCCTTCTTGGCCTTGTCCTCGGCGTGGTGGATGACCTCTTCGGGGGACTCTATGCGGCCGATGGTGGCGAACCCGGGCAGAATACCCATCCAGTTCGCCGTCATGATGAACAGGAAGATTGCCAGCACCAGCGGCAGGAAGCGCCGCGCCTTCTCGGGTCCGGCGATGGCCTCGCTCAGGTTGATGAAGAACTCGATGAGCACCTCCACCAGGTTCTGCAGACCGGTGGGCACTTCCCGCATCTTGCGGGTGGCGAAGAAAGAAATCACCACGAGCACGATGATGGCGAGCCACGTGGTGACCATGGTGTTGGTGAGGTAGAAGCCGGGGAAGAGCTGGTTGGCGAGCACGGGCTCGGCGGGAAGCTGGATGTGGGCTATGGGGGAGCCGAGGAAGCCACCGCCGAACTCGTTTCCGAGCGCGCCGCCGGCGAGACTGACGACGAGTACGGCAACGGCAACGAGCAGAATAGTCAGCGCCTTGGGATTCCTGAGTATCCTCGACACCTGGTTAGTTCTCCTCGCTGTCTGGCCCGGTCGAAAGCACCGCCATCAGCATGCGGTACATTCCCACCACCGCGGCAACGATGCCCACGCCAAGCCCGGCCATGGTCAGGATGGGGCCGCTGTCGAGCCTGCCGTCGAGCCAGACTCCCGCGAACGCGCCCCCTCCAATGCAGATGGCGACGTACCATCCGATGCCGATGAGCCGGAGCGCCGTAGCCATGAATCCGGCCTTCAATCAGGCCCTCCTAAAACGGTTGTGTAGTGTATCACAATCGAAAACAGCGGGCCAACCCACGACATTTCGCGTACAAGTGTGCTATGTTATGACAGTCTAGTGTAGGATGGGACGCAAGCCCCCAGGGAAGAAAGCATAGGCAATTCGACCTCGCATTGGGAACAAGGTGGCGGAATGAGTCAGTTGGCCATGCACAACCTTGAGCAAAGTGGGAAGGGAGTCGAGACGGTGGCCGTGGCGCCTCAGAAGCCCAGAGACTATCTGAACCAGATTCTTGTGGGTGACGCCAGATTACGCCTCGCTGAGATCGAAACAGCCAGCGTAGACCTTAGCTTTTGGTCGCCACCGTACTTCGTGGGTAAGTCTTACGAGCGGGACTGGACGTTTGATGACTGGTCTGACTTGATGGCAGCAGTCATTCGTGAACACGCGCGCATCATCAAGCCGGGCGGCTTCATGGTCATCAACATCGGCGACATTCTTTGCTTCCCTGATCCTGATATGCCTCGCTTCCAGGCGGACAATGTGCGGGGTAAGAGGGTCAAGGTGACAAGGGAAGCGGTCTTGGCTGCCAAAGCGCAACACCCAACCGCAAGTCGGCACGAGTTGGCTGCCATCCTGGGTTGTAGCGAACAGACCGTCCAGCGTCGACTGGAAGGGAACAATGTAAGGGGTGGCAAACACGAACCAAGTACAAAGATAATGCTTACCGGGTGCATGGTGACGGACTGGGCGGAGGAATCTGGCTTCTACCTTTACGACCAGCGGATATGGCATAAGGACCCTTCCTGGGCTAACAGCCGTTGGCATTCCACTTCCTACAGAGCTGTGGACGAGTTTGAGCACGTGTTCGTGTTTTGGTCTCCAGGCATCACGGAGTTTGACCGAGCTCGCCTTAGCGCCGACGAATGGTCGGAATGGGGTTCGCGGGGTGTATGGAACATTCGCTCAGTTCGTCGCAATGACCGCCACGAGGCAGAGTTCCCGGAAGAGTTGGCACGCCGAGTAATCCGTCTATTCTCACCGTCTGGAGGCACTGTGTTAGACCCCTTTGTGGGCACGGGAACGACTACTGCAATGGCGAAAAGCTTGGGACGTCAGTGGGTCGGCATCGAAATAGACGTTAAAAGCGCACTTCTTGCTGAGGCTCGCACCAATGACGCTTGATGAGATTGAGCGGTTAGAAGAGACCGCAATGGCGGTTGTAGTCCAGGCGTTGATGGACTACAGACACCAAGCTGTCACGATCTTCAGCGAGGAGACAGACCTGCCACAAGACATTGCTGAGGATGTGACGCGGGAAGCCCTCGAGTCAATGGGCGTGTCAGGATTCAACGAACGACTGTATGGCAGAGTAGATGTGAAGAAAGCGATCTACGTGTTCCTGCCGGAGGCTCAGCCCATTGCTTTGATGCTCGATTCCAAAGCCGAAAAGGCTAACGGTGATCGCACCGCTACTATACAGATGTCGCAAACTTCCATGAATGTCAGAATGCGGCGAAGTGGGCACGTGATTGATGAACCCGGCCGTTTGGATAAGACCATAGTGCGAGGCCCCCGCAGCCTTCATGTTGTTACCGTGGTCGCCAAGTACGTCTATGATGATGCTCAACCTTCCCAAGAATTGCGCCGCATCATCGTGGCCTGTATACCCAACGGCATTCTACAAGACCGCTACAACCCGGACGCCGACGACGGCATTTGGCTGGCAGGGCGTAATGCTCCCAGCAGAGGTGAGGACTTTCGTGTTCGCCTGAGTTACTCACGTTTGCGTTCTAAGGCAGCGTGGCGAGTTCAGGAGATCCCTCTACTATTATGACAGACGGCGCCGGCCTCGATCCTATTGGTGTAAGAGCGTTGGGAAACTGACCAACCCCCTCCCCTACACTTTCCGCAGAACGTAAATCGCCCCCGACAGCTTCCCGATGAGGTGGTACACACCCCAGTAGCAGTCCGCCAGCTCGATCTCGTAATCTCTGCGGCCAACTCTATCGATCAGCCTGTCCCTGTTTCTCAACAAACGGGCTATGCGAAGCATCTGCCTCGAGGTGTGACCATCACCCTCCTCCTCTCGCCACTCTCTCCATTCCCCGTCGATACGTTCGCGCTCCACAATCCGAAACCCCGAGTCGAGCAAGGCCGCCTCGAAGTAGCCGCTGGATAGATTGTCGGCGCGGACTCCCAGCGGCCCGTAAATCCGCTCGGCTTCCGACGGCTCCATCAAGTCCGTGGCGAAGTTGGTGAAAATGAGCATATGACCGCCCGTCTTCAGAACGCGGGCGCACTCCGAGAAGGCGCGCCGCAGGTCCGGCACCAGCGCCAGCATGTCCCGGCACCACACCACGTCGAACATGTCGTCCTCGAATCCAAGCGACTGTATGTCGCCCCTTGCTGCTCTGACCCGCTCCGACAGGCCTCTGCCAGCAATGTTCCTCCGGGCAAGTTCGACGTTGCTCTCGACGAGGTCGATGCCCCAGACCAGCGCGTCGAAACGCCCCGCGATCTCGCACATGTGCGTCGCGTCCCGGCAGCCCGCGTCGAGGACCCGCGCCTCGTTCACTCCATGCAACAGCACACCCAGCTTGTCGTAGAGAACATCGGGGGAGCGCGGCTGCAGGCTGCTGTCGACAATCGAGTAAAACTCGTCGTCGCTCATATCGGGCTGTTCAAAAGCCTCCTCGGCCGACAGCCTGAAAACTTCGTCAGACATTACTCACCTCTCAGCAACGCGCCGCTCCTGCGCCAGCGCTAACGGCTGTGGGGTAGTATGCGACAGCCTGTCGTTTTCCCCAACCCCCTTGATTCTACCGTACATACGTGCTATTCTCCCTCCACAACGCACCTGCACAACCTAATAGCCAACCTACACCACCCCCAGCCGGCGCTCCTGTCTACTGTGCCATTCCTGCCACATTTCCGGCCCTTTAGGCCACAGAATCGCCCAACCTGGCTCTCCCACGGGACGAAACGCCCAAGTCTCCCAGCTACGAATGCCACAGAATGCATCAGAATGCCACACTTTTCGCCGCTAACCCATCCCTCGAGTGTCCGGTAGCCCCGCTCAGCGGCCGCCGCAGCCGGATCAGCGGGGTTGACTACGCCAACTCCATAGGCGTAGTGTGGACTTGAGGGACCTTATGAAAAGCTTCGTAGAAAAGCTCGCCGCGGCCTCCGCCGCCAACCGCAGCCTGCTCTGTGTGGGCCTGGACCCCGACCCGCAGCTCATGGCGGTGCGGGACGTGGCCGCGTTCAACCGCGAGATCGTGGACGCCACCCGCGACCTCGTCTGCGCCTTCAAGCCCAACCTGCCCTTCTACGAGGCGCTGGGCCGCGAGGGGTTCGACGCGCTGGAGCGGACCATCGACCACATCCGCGATGCCGCCCCCGGCATCGTCCTGGTGGGCGACTCCAAGCGCGGCGACATCGACTCGACGAACGAGCGCTACGCGCGAGCGCTCTTTGACGTGTGGGGTTTCGACGCCGCGACCGTTAACGCCTACGCCGGCGGCGACTCCCTCGAGCCCTTCCTGGACTACGCCGACAGGGGGGTGATCGTCTGGTGCCGCTCGTCGAACCCGGGCGCGGACGACTTCCAGGACCTGCGGTCCGCCGATGACGGCGGAATGCCCATGTACGAGCTGATGGCCAAGCGCGCGTCCGGCTGGAACACGCGCGGCAACGTCGGCCTGGTGGTCGGAGCCACCTATCCGCGGGAACTGGAGGCGGTGCGCGCGCACTGCCCCGGTATGCCGCTGCTGGTGCCGGGGGTCGGCGCCCAGGGGGGTGACCTCGAGCAGTCGGTGAAGTTCGGACTGGACGGCGATCATCCCAACCTGATGATCTCCTCGTCGCGCGGCGTAACCTACGCCTCCCGCTGCGCCGGGGACTTCGCCGAAGCGGCCAGGGCAGCGGCCTCGCGGCTGCGCGACGACATCAACGCCGTGCTGGCCCGGGAAGGAGCCGGATGGTGCTAGAGCTTCGCATGGGCGACGTCGTGCGGCTGAAGAAAGCGCACCCGTGCGGCGGCTTCGAATGGGAGGTCGTCCGGCTCGGAGCCGACATCGGCCTGCGCTGCCTGGGATGCGAGCGCCGTACCCTGATGGCGAGGTCGGCGCTGGAAAAGCGAGCCAGGCAGGTAGCCAAAACTGCTCGAAACTTGACCTAATTTGCGCCGCAGCGCGTTGACATGGGCAAAATCGTACCCATAAAATGGCGCCTAACCAGACAAAGCGGCTGGTTGGAAGACAACCGGGAGGAACTGGAAATGCACGAAATGGTCATTGACAGCATCCGTGTAAGCATGCAGAACTACCAGCGCGTCGTAATCTTGCGCGCGAAGGGGTCGGACAGCTACCTCCCAATCTGGATTGGGCCCAACGAGGCCGACTCCATCGCGCTGAAGCTTCAGGAAGTGTCCGTGCCTCGACCGCTCACCCACGACCTGCTGGGATCGGTCATCGACAACCTGGGCGCCTCCGTAGATCACATCGTGGTGTCCGACCTGACCGACGACACCTTCTACGCCAAGATAGTGCTGACCCACAACGGCGGCACGCTGGAGGTGGACTCGCGACCCAGCGACGCCATCGCGCTCGCCGTTCGCTCGGAGTCGCCCATCTACGCAGAGGAGTCGGTGCTCAAGAAGGGCGGCGTCCAGATGGACATGGAGACGGGCAAGGCCGTGGTGACGGGCCGCGAGCAGCAGCCGGCCACTCCGGTTACCGCCGACGAGGTGTCGCGAATGTCGGCCTTCGAGCCGTTCCTGAACACGCTCAACCTGGAAAACTTCGGCGAGGGCGAACAGGAGCAGGAACCCACCGGCTAAAGGCCACCACAACCGACGGCAGACACAGCGGAGCCGCCTTCAAGGCGGCTCTCCTGTCTTATGGCGGCGCGCCGGCACAAAGGAAGGTCAGGGCGCGTGCACCCAGATGCTGTTGGCCTTGATGATCAGGTGTACCCCCAACCCCGGACTCAGGCCGAGCTCCTCGAGCGCCCCCGTCGTGATCTCCACCATCAGCCGCTCGCTCACGTCGCAGTACACCAGCACCCTACCGCCCCGCGACAGCGTGTGAATCTCCTCGATGACGGCGGGAATCACGTTGCGGGCGCTCATCCTGGATGGAGGGTCCGTCGTCAGAATCACGTCGCCCGCCCGAATCGAGGCCGTGACCACCTCGCCTTTCCGCCTGCCGTCGGCCCGCGCCAGCAGCCGCGCCGTGCCCACCCGCAGCTCCGCCAGCCCGTCGCCCGCGCCCGTCGACTCGACCCTGGCCTCGAGCAGGTTCTCCAGCGCGTTGTAGTCCGCGAAGTCCGCTATCGCCGGATGCACCACCACCCGCGGCGTCTTGTCGTGTACCGCCTTCCGCCCGCCGACCAGCACCAGCGTCGTGTCCGCAAGCGCCGAAACCTCCGAGATCGAGTGGGACACGTAGACCATGGACGTCCCCAGCTCCCGCCGGACGCTCTTCAGGTGCTCGATGATCACCCCCCGGAATCCGGCGTCCAGCGAGGCGAGCGGCTCGTCGAGCAGCAGCAGCTCCGGCGAAACGGCCAGCGCCCGCGCCACCGCCACGCGCTGACGCTCCCCGCCGGACAGACCCCCGACGCGCCGGTCCATCAACGCGCCCAGCCCGAACAGCTCAGCCAGCGTCGACGGATCGGTCCTGCGCAGGTTCTTCGGCGTGAGCTTGTAGCCGTAGCTGATGTTGTCCCGCACGCTCATGTGCGGAAACAGCGCCGAGTCTTGGAAGACGTATCCGAAGCGCCTGCGCTCCGGCGGCTCGTTCCGGCGGAGCGTGCTGGAGTACACCGCCCGGCCCATCGCCTCGATCTCGCCCTCGTCCGGCGCGACCAGGCCGGCGATGCAGTTGAGCAGCGTCGTCTTGCCGCTGCCGGACGGCCCGAAGATCGCCGTCACGCCGGGCGCGAACTCCGCCTCGCAGTCCAGCTCGAACCCGGCGAACCGTTTCCTCACGCTGAGGCTTATCAATGGCGTCAAGTCGCTAGACCTCCCGTGGCAACGCTGGCCTCCTCTCCCCTGGTGGGAGAGGATCGAGGTGAGGGGGACTACGCCGCCCGCATTGGCAACAGGCGTCCACGCGCTATATACTCGCACAATACCCGCAGGAGCCGCCAATTCGATGCCCGACGAGATTGTCCGTCTTCCTCTCTTCCCTCTGAACGTGGTGATGTTCCCAAACACGACGATACCGCTTCAGATATTCGAGGAGCGCTACAAGCAGATGCTGAGGGACTGCCTGGACCGCGACTCCAGGTTCGGCGTCACGCTCATCAAGGAGGGCGTTGAGGTGGGCGAGCCGGCGACGCCGCACGTGGTGGGCACTGTGGCGGACATCGTCCACGTGAACCGTGTTTCCGGCGACCGCTTCTTCATCTCCATATTCGGGCGAGAGCGCTTCGAGATAGTGGCGATCTCACAGCAACGCCCGTACCTGGCCGCGGACGTCAGGCTGCTCGCGGACGACGAGGACGTGGACGTGCCGCCCACCGAGATGGCGCAGATTCGCAAGGCGGCCACCGAGCACGTGCGGCTGCGCTACGGTCTCAGCGGCGGCTGGGTGCGGGAGTCCCAGTTGCCTTCAGACCCGCTCGACCTGTCCTACTTCATCGGCGGAATGCTCCAGGCAAGCCTCGAGGAGAAGCAGGCGCTGCTGGCCGAGCCTTCGACGTCCCGGCGCCTCGAGACGGAGCTGGACCTTCTGCGACGCGAGGGCGAGGAACTGCGGAAGCAGGTCACCCAGCAGCTCAGGTCCCGCTTCAGCAGGCAGTAGGCGCGGGGGATAGGGATGCCGCGTCACTCACAGAACGGCAGCCCGAGCGATCCCAGGTCGCTTTCGGGCACGTCTCGCAAAGCCTCGGGAATGCACCCCGTGAACCGGCCGCCGCTCAGGTTCAGTTCGGTAAGGTTGGGCAGTTCTCCCAGCTGGAGCGGTATATCGCCGCTCAGTAGGTTGCCGCTGAGGGAGAGGCGTGTGAGGTAACGCAGGCCACCCAACTGCGGCGGAATGACGCCTGTCAACTGGTTGTCGTCGAGGTATAGCGACTCCAGCAGGCGCAGACTGCCCAGTTCTTCGGGAATCGCCCCGCTCAGCAGGTTGCCGTGCAAAACGAGTCTTCTCAAACCTTCAAGGTTTCCCAGCTCCGGAGGAATCGAACCCACGAGGTTGTTGTGGGAGAGGATAATATCTCTGAGGTTGGAGAGCGCTCCGAGTTCAGCGGGAATCTCGCCGCTAAGCCGATTGTCGTCGAGGTAGAGACGCCTCAAGCTGGTCGCGTTCCCCAACGTCGTCGGTATAGCCCCGCCAAGCTGATTGTCGTAGAGCCACAGGTCTCGCAGTCCACCGAGCTGTCCCAACTCCGCAGGAATGGCGCCCGACAGCCGGTTGTCGCTAAGATCCAGGACCCTGAGATTGGACAGGCCACCCAGACTCGCGGGGATTTCACCGCTCAGCCGATTGCCGGACAAGTCCAGGCTGCTAAGGTCGACCAGTTCCCCAAGCGCCCCAGGCACGCGCCCGGCCAAGCCCATGTCGGGTAGTCTAAGCTCCTCAACGCGCCTCGAACCTGGGGAGATAGTCAGGCCAATCCAGTTCGTCAGCGCCGTCCCTTCGTCCCAGTTCAGCGCGGCGCCGCCTCCCAGCACGCTGGCGATTTGTAACAAGGCTGCGCACTCTCTGACCGTTTCGGCATGGGCGGAAGGGTTGGGAACGGTGACGCCGTTCACGCAGCGATGATCCTCGACGAAGACACGGGCCGTAGTGGTCGACGTGGCTCCGTTGATGTCTCTGGCTTTCAGCGTCAGCGTGTACGCCGACGTCTGCTCGCGCTCCAGCGATCCGGCCAGTGTGATGCGTCCGTCGTCAGAATCGATGGCGAACACGGCGCCAGGCTCAGACGCCGCTATCGAATACGACAGCGTATCGCCGGGAGAGTCGGTGGCCTCCACGACGCCGACGAACTCTCCGACGCCGGCGTTCCTCTCAACTTTGAACTCGTATGAAGACAAGGCGAACACCGGAGCGGCGCACTTCCGCGTAGCGCCTGTCACCGCGGCCGACGGCGCGCCCCATGCGGCCGCGGTGGTTACGCCGTCTCCGAACGCCCTCACGCGAAACTGGTAATCGCTGCCGCACTTCAGGTAGTCTATCGTGCGCGACGGGCTGGTCGTCGCCCAGTCCCGAGACCAGAAGTCTCTGCTGGCATTTGCGAGACGGTACTGCACGAGGTAGCTGGTGGCCTCAGGGACTTCGTTCCATCTCAGGTGAACGCTCACTTCGCCTTGCCCGACGACGGCCAAGCCGCCTGGCGCCGGGGCTTCACTCAAGCCGTGGCTGGCTACACATTCCCGGAACGGAGGACCGCACTCCTGCGCCGAGGCGTCATCACGCATCCACAAGGCGGAGAATACGACGAGCGCTAGCGTCGCAAGAATCGCTATCCAGTCGCGGCGGGTATGCCTAGGAGCTGGGGATCTCATTGCGTTACTACAGGATTGCGCCATGGGAGCAACGAAGGGGGCGGGAAAACGCTCCGGCGTGGCCGCTGGCTAGGGGCCCTCGGTCACGCGGCGTACATCGTGCGCGGGCGCGCCGAACGCCTGCGGGTGCAGGATGGCGGCGAGCAGTTCCACGCCGTCCACCAGCCGCGGGCCGCTGCGGCTGAACAGGCTGCCCGAGTCCACGGCGTACACCGCGCCGGAGCGCCACGCCGATAGCTCCTGCCACCGCTCCCGATCCGGCAGGCTGTCGAACTCCGCCGCCGCGCGTTCGGTGTCCATGCCGCACGGCATGAGCACCAGCACGTCCGGGTCGCAGGCGGCCAGCTCGTCGAACTCGACGCGCCGCGACGGGCCGCCCGGCTGTGCAAGGCCGTCCGCTCCGCCCGCGAGCGCCACCATCTCGGGCACCCAGTGGCCGGCGACGATTAGCGGGTCGAGCCACTCGACGCAGACGACTTTCGGAAGCGTTCCGGATTGGGCAACAGCAAGTCGCACGCGATCCAGCCGATGCCGGGCGACCGCGGCCACCTGCTCGGCCTTCTCCTCTGCTCCGGCGGCCCGCCCGACGCGAACCACGTCTGCGAGCACGTCGTCGACGCCATGGGGGTCCAGCGAGATGACTTGCGGCGCGTCCGGCAGACCGGCTATCGCGGCCTGCACGTCGTCCAGCGAAACGGCGCACACCTCGCAAAGCTCCTGCGTGATGACGAGATCGGGGCGGGCGCGTTCCAGTGCGGCGGCATCCACCTCGTACAGCGGCTCGCCTCTGCTCATCAGATCCGAGACGAGTCGGTCGATCTCCGCGCTGCCCAGCCGTTCGGAGTCGATCCTGCTCGTCACCACCCTGGGTTTGGCGCGGGCCTCCCCCGGGTAGTCGCACTCGTGGCTGACGCCGTGGAGACTGTCGCCCAGTCCGAGCGCGTAGACTATCTCGGTCGCGCTGGGCAGGAAGCTGCAAATACGCACGCCTAGCCCCTGAGCAGTCCCTCGCCGTCCAGCACCTCGGCGAATTTGGCCACGCCCTCGTGGATCTCCTCGACGGTGTTGTAGCCGAAGCACAGGCGGAAGTAGTTCTTGCCCGAAACTCCGTCGGGCGCGTACTGGACGCCGGTGTGGTAGCCCACGTCGGCATCGTCCATCACCTTCTGCTGCACGCTCACCAGGTCGGCGCCCTCGGACAGCCGGCCCCACACGTACATGCCGCCTTGGGGGTTGCTCCAGGTGGCCGCCGAGCCGAAGTTCTCGCCAAGCGCGGCCACCATGGCGTCGCGCTTGGTGCGCAGAATGTTCTTGAGGTCGGCTATGTGGTCTTCCAGGCCGGTGGTGGCGTAGCGATGCACGGTGAGCGCGGCGAGTTGGTTCGCGCCTCCGCCCTGCTTCACGGACTGCGCCCTGGCCAGCACCTCCGGGGGCGCGGCCATGTAGCCCATGCGCACGCCCGGAGCGATGATCTTGGAGAACGAGGCGACGTACATGACGCGGCCGGTGTCGTCGAGTGCGTGCAGCGAGGTCACGTCCTCACCCTCGAAGCGCAGGTCGGCGTAGCAATCGTCCTCCAGTATGGGCACGCCGTACTCCTGCGACAGCCGGACGACCTCTTTGCGGCGTTCGAGCGTCATCGTCCAGCCCTGCGGGTTCTGGAATGTGGGAATCGCATAGATGAACTTGGGCCGCTTGCCCTCGCCGACGGCCTTCTGCAGAGCGCCCTCCAGCGCGTCAGGCACGAAGCCCTCCTGGTCGCACTCGACACCGCGGATGTCGGCGCGGAAGCGACGCAGCGTGTTGAGCGTGCCGCCGTACACCCAGTTCTCGGTGAGCACCACGTCGCCGGGGTCGATCAGCGTCTCGATGAGCAGGCCGATGGGTTCACCGGAGCCGCCGCCAACGAGGATGTCGTCCGGGCCTACGCGCATATCCCTGTTGCGCTGGAGCTTGTCGGCGATGTACTCGCGCAGCGGCGGGTAACCCTGCGGGTGGGGGTAGACTGCCAGGTCCTGGCCCTCGTCCCGGAACGCGGACGCCAAAGAGTCGAGCAGCCCGTCCAGCGGCACCGACGGCGGGTCGGCGTAGGCGACGGCAAAGTCGTACTTGCCGCGGCGCACCGCCGCGCGGGGCCGAGCCGGCGGCACGGTAGATGCGAACGAGTCTTCGAAGCTGAACGGTTGGTTTGCCATAGGGGAGTCCTCCTGGGGCGAGGGCGATTCGGCGCTCTCGGCGAGCGCACCGGGCGTGTGCTTGCTGCGGCTAAGTGTAGTGGCAAGGGCCGCTTTTGACAAACGCGGCGTGGCATCTTTGCTAAAGTCTGCCTTGCGCATGACTCTTCCATGCGCCTATATTAAAGGCTGCCTTTAACGAAACATCGTGCTTTGATGATTATGGATGGCTGCCTTTAATATAGACGGCTTAGCTCTCCTTGTTAAATCCAGCCTTTAACATAGACGGGTTAACGCTCCTTGTTAAATCCAGCCTTTAACATAAAGTGGAATCAAGGCGTAAGCGTATGCGTTGCGGTGACTCTAACATGGCTTCACCCTCAGGCGACTTCATTGGACGCGCCGGGAGATACGTGCGGCAGCCAACGGGCTACTCCGCGTTCATCCCGACCCCTCTTCCCCCAGATCCGCCCCTGGACACCGGCGGCGAAATCCAGGCGGCTCTCTCACGGGCGGACATTGCGTTGGGACGTCTGGACGGATCTGTGCAGACCTTGCCCAACCCGGACATGTTCGTGCGTATGTACGTTCGCAGGGAGGCTGTACTCTCCAGCAGGATAGAGGGTACGCAAAGCACCTTGCAAGACGTGCTGGCCGAGGAAGCGCAGATACGGTCACCCTCACGTCCGCGCGACGCGGTTGAGGTGAGCAACTACATTGACGCCATGAACTACGGTCTTGAACGGCTGAAAGACCTGCCCGTATCAGTTCGCCTGATAAGGGAGATTCACGAACGGCTGCTTGACCACGCGCGCGGCTCGCATCTCACACCCGGAGAGTTGCGGACTTCCCAGAACTGGATAGGCCCTGCCGGTTGCACGCTCAACGAGGCGACGTTCGTTCCGCCACCGCCTTATCTCGTGGCCGAAGCTCTAGGGGACCTGGAACGATTTCTCCACGCACAAGACGGTCTGCCTACATTGGTGAAGGTCGGGCTTGCCCACGCCCAGTTCGAGGCAATCCACCCGTTCCTGGACGGCAACGGACGCACAGGACGGCTGCTGATAACCTTTCTGCTTACCGAACGTGGCATACTCCATCGGCCGGTACTCTACCTGTCTCGCTACTTCGAGCGCCGTAGGCAGGAATACTACGACAGGCTTTTGGCCGTGACGGACAGAGGCGATTGGGAGGGTTGGATGCTCTTCTTCTTGCGAGGCGTGGCCGAAGTGGGCGAGGATGCCGCTACGTTGGCGCAGCGCATACTTCTTATGCGCGAAGACCATCGCCGCGTGGTCACGGAAACCTTCGGCCGGACTGCGGCAAACGGACATATCGTACTGGAGCACCTTTACGAACGTCCGATTACTTGGGTCGGTGCCGTGGAAGAACTGGCAGGTGTCAGTTATCCTGCGGCGAACCAGCTTGTCGCGCGACTGGTGGATGGTGGCATTCTGCGTGAGGTTACTGGTAGGGCACGAAATCGGATTTTCACCTACCAGGGCTACATAGACCTGTTCAACGACGACGCGCCACGTTCGGGCGACGGTTGGTAGCATATGTCGTGGGTCAGCTAACCGCGATTCGCAGCCGCTTGTTGATGCGTCCCTTGCTCTCGTGGCCCACCACGCGGATGTGCCCGACCTCGCTGGTGTTGGCGACGTGGGTGCCGCCGTCGGCCTGCAGGTCCAGACCCACGATGTCTACGATGCGGACCTGTTTTATTGCGGGAGGGAGCAGGTTGATCTTGGTGCGGATGAGGTCCGGAATCTTGAAGGCCTCTTCGCGGGAGAGGGAGCGAATCTCGACGGGACGGGAGGCCTCGACCTCCTTGTTGATGAGCACCTCGACCTCGGCGGCAAACTCAGCGGACATGCGGTCGAACTCGAAGTCCATTCTGGCGGCCAGCGGCTCCATGTTGCCGCCGGTCACCTGCGCGCCGTAGTCCCGCCAAACCACGCCGCACAGCACGTGCAGGGCCGTGTGCGTGCGCATGAGCTGGTAGCGGCGCTCCCAGTCGAGCACGCCCTTCACTTGCGCGCCCACCTCAGGCCTGTCGGGGCCGTCGATCTGGTGCACCTGCTGGCCGTCCTGGCGCGACACGCGCTTGACGGCGTACAGCTCGTCGCCCGCGCCCAGCATGCCGGTGTCGGAGGGCTGGCCCCCGCCGCCGGGGTAGAAGGCCGAACGGTCCAGCACCACGCCTGCCGAAGTTACGGCTGTGACGGTGGCGTCGAACTCTCTGAGGTAGCTGTCTTCGTAGCAGAGAAACTCGGTCATGGTCAGCCTCGTATGGCGCTAGGCCAGCGGCACGGTGGCGGTCACGCAGGGCGCGTCGCCGTGGACGCCGGTCGTGTGCCCCCTGCCGGTGGTGTCCTCGACCAACCGCGCGTCGCCCGGACCGAACACCTTGGTGGTGCCGTCGCTGAAGCCTATTTCGAGTTGGCCGGACAGGATGATGACGAACTGGCGGCGCGGCGCCGGGTGCCAGTCGACGAAGTTGCCGACCGGGATTTCGCGAAAGGTTATGTCGACTGTGTCCAGACCTGAGGTCCAGCCCGGCGCGTCCGCAAGCTCCACCGCCTCCCAGTGCGTCTCGCCGTCGTCTCCCGTGTACATTCTGTAGGTGCCCAATTTCGGTCTCCTTTCACCCCCATCCTGACCTTCCCCCATCGAGGGGGAAGGGACTTCTGGAAGCCGGCTAGCCGGTGTAGTCCTTCACCACGGCCAGCGGTTCGTCGCCGTTGGCCACTCGCTCGATGTTCCCGTAGGCGAACTCGGCGCGCCGGAACACCGCGTCCCAGGTGGTGCCCGCGCTGTGCGGAGTCACCACCACGTTGTCCATGCTGAGCAGCGGGTTGTCCGGGTCCACCGGCTCCTTCTCGAACACGTCCAGTCCGGCGCCGGCTATTCGACCCTGCTGCAGCGCCTCTATCAACGCGGGTTCGTCGATCACCGGGCCCCGGCTGGTGTTGATGACGACCGCGGTCGGCTTCATCGTGGCAAGCCGCTCGCGGTTGACGATGTGGTACGTCTCTGACGTCAGGTTGGTGTGGCAGGTGATGATGTCCGACGTGCGGAACAGCTCGTCGAGCGAGACGCGGGAGACGTTCAGTTCGCGCTCGCGCTCCGGCGGCAGCGGGTACTTGTCGTAGTACTGCACCTTGGCGTCGAATCCCTGTACGCGCTGGGCCACGCGCCGGCCGATGTTGCCCAACCCGATTATGCCCACCAGCTTGTTTGCCATCTCGAACGCGTTCATCGCGTTCAGGGGGCCGCGCCAACGCGCATCGCGCACCGAGTTGTAGGTCTGCGGCAGCAGCTTGTAGACCGACAGCATGAGCAGCACCGCGTGGTCGGAGACCGACCATGAGTTCGCGCCGCCGTTGTTGGCGCACGGAATCTCGAGCTCGCTCAGCAGGTCCAGATCCATGGCGTCGTATCCGGCTGCGAGAAGCTGCACCAGCTTAAGGCGCGTGGCGGCGCGGAAGGCCCTCTCGCTGGGCGTGCCGCCGTACAGAATGAGGAAGTCGGCGTCTCTCAGCGCCTCGACCTGGTCCTCCTCGGAAGACTCGCGACTCCTCAGCACCGTGGTCGAGTACCCCTCCGGCTGGTACGACAGCACCGCGTCGATAGCCTCCTGGGGGAACCCGGTTATGAACACTACCTTGTAATTCTCGGCCATAGGTGTGTACCTCTATTCGACTAGTACCGACCCGCCAGAAGCTCCTTAAGGCCCTCGGTCGTGAAGTCGGGCGACTGGCAGAAGTCTATGATTACGCGCTCGTCCTTTTCGACGTCCTCCACCGCGCGGGGGATGTCCGCCGCGATTTCGGGCGGGATGGTGAGCACGCCGTGCTGGTCTCCCATTACGATGTCGCCGGGCTCCACCCTGAGACCGCCCACCTGCACGGGCACGCCGTACTCGACCAGGTGGACGTAGGCGTGGGACACGAGCACCTCGCTCGCGAAGGCGAAGAAGCCGAGGTCGCGCATTTCGTCGAGGTCGCGAACGCCGCCGTCGGTCACGGTGCCCACGCAGCCGAGCGCCTTGTGCACGTTGCTCTGCACCTCGCCCCAGTACGAGCCTATCACGTCGGGGTAGTCCAGATCGTGCAGCACTATCACGCGCGGCTCTGGAATGGAGAGAACGTAGTCCACCCACTCCGAGCGCGCAATGCGCATGTGTGGGCTTGGCGGCGCGCTCGCGGTGATGACGCCCGTGACGGCGTAGCCGATCATGTTGCCCAGGTCGGGGAAGATGCTTCTCACCTGGGGAAGCATGAAGCCCTCGTCGCGGTCCTGGATGTCGAATGTCTCGATGGCGTTGGCGATGGCGCACGACGGTATGCGTCCTATGGCTTCCAGTTGTTCCCTGGTAAGGTCGGTCATGTTCGGCCTCCTTGTGGCGGTTATTCCGACTTCAGGCAGCCCGCGGTTACGCACTCGCGGGCCGCCTCCAGCAGCGGCTACCCCGGCAGTCTGTACATGCCACGCGAGTGGGAGGTCGACTCCAGCGCGGTTTCCAAGGGCACGCCGTTCACAATGTGCTCCAGGCCCAGATACGTCGCGAAGTGACCCACCACCAGCAGTGTCCTGCCGCGCTCGGTGCTCGCGACCTGTTCGACGAACTGCCTCATCCGGTGCATCACCTGGTCATAGCTCTCGCCGTTCGGGAACGGGTCGCGCAGATGGCGTGACCGCAGCGCCTCCACTTCGGCCCGCGGCCCGCCCGTCATGTCGCCGTAGTCGCACTCCCTGAGCCGCGCGTCCTGTGTGATATTCAGCGCCTGGCCGTTCAGCATGAGCCTGGCGGTGTCGTACGCGCGCCGGGTATCGGAGGTGTAGACCGCGTCGAACACAACGCCCTCGTATGCGGCGCGGAGGGCGGTGGCGGCCTGCTGCCGGCCGTGGTCAGACAGCTCGGTGTCGCGGTGGCCGGATGCCACGCCGCGCACCATGTCCAGCGTCTGAGCGTGGCCCTGATAGTAGACGGTGATCAACGGCCGGCCCGTGCGTAGGAAATGATATGCCGCGATGGACAGTCAGACGTCATCTTCCACAATCTCGTAGGTGCTCGTAATCTCGCAGCGACCCGAGAGCGTCGCGCCGACTGAGCAGTACTTCTCCTCCGACAGCTTGATGGCGCGCTCCACCAGGGCCTTTCTGAGACCCTTGCCTCTCACCACGTAGCGCAGCTCGATGTTCTCGTAGGTCCACGGTGGATCGGGCTGCTGGTAACCCGTCACGCTTATCTCCAGGGCGGTCACGTTCTGGCGCTGCCGGCGCAAGATGTTTACCACGTCTATGCCGCTGCAACCCGCCAGGCTCGTGAGCAGCAGTCCGCCGGGCATCATTCCCTCGAACTCGTCGCCGTCGTTCACGGGCGCGTCGACCGTAACCGAGTGGCCGTGAGTGTCCGACGAGGCGAACCTGTAGCCGCCCTGCCAGCTCAATTCGACGGACGTGGAGGGCCTATCGGTCATGGCGGGGGTCTCCTATTCGGGCATACCGGCGTCGATCCAGCGCACCACCTCCTGTATCTCCTCCTCCTTGACGAACGGCCCGCTCATAGGCATGCGGGGTATGGTGCCGAATCCGCGCCTGAGGGAGATTACGAGGTTGGTCTCTTCGCCCGGAACGCCGGGCTCGATGAACACCTTGCCCATGGACTCGTCGTTGGCCAGGTGCTCGGGGCTGTCCCAGTGGTAATCGTGTATGCCCAGCATCCCCTTGCGGCCTTCGCGGCGCTCCCAGCGCTCCATGACCGATTCGAGAATCTCTCTAACGCGGGGCCACCTGACAACGTCGTCGCTCACGGGGGTGCCCTCCGGTTCTCGGGTGCGTAGCCGAGGCTGGAGCGCGTGGCATCCAGCGCCCGGTCGCTCGCTCCCAATGGTAGCGACGCACCGCCATGGCGTCAATGGAAAGGAGTTGGCGTATAGGCAGTCTGGGGTGGACGGTCGACGCGCACAGCCCAGCGACGGCCCGAGCCCGTGACGGTTCGTCCTCCGTCATCCCCAGGCACTCCGCCGTGACGCGCACTTTGGAGCTATGGCCGGTGCGTGCCTCCCGCCCCTGCCGTCTACAGGCCGCCCACGCTGTGGCGGACCTGGATGTAGCCCTGCGCGGTTGCGCCGTTCTGGTCCGTGGCGACGAGGGTGGCGGCGTACCGCTCGCCGGCCTCCACCGTGCCCCCGATCCTGCGGGTGGAGGCGTCGAAGGTGATCGAGCTGACATCGGCAAGCGGCTGCCCCGTAGCGTTGTCGATCAGGGTGTAGGTGAGGGTCCCGGTGCCGCCCTGGGCCGCCGGGAGGGTGTTGTTTCTCCATGCGCTGCCGGTGTACACGACGGTGTTGGCGGCGAAGAACTTCTGCGCGTCCGCGCTGAAGGTCACCGGCAGGTTGACCGTGACGTCGAAGGTCAGGGACGCGGTGGCGGTCCCGACACTTTCGCGGGGGTCCTCGCCCTCCTGGGGGTCCTCGACCGGGATGTAGAAGGTCACCGTGGCGGTGTAGGTGACCTCGACCGCGCCGCTGGTCGGACTCGTCGGGACGCCGCGGATCACGCGGTCTGTGCCCATGGAGAGGCCCGCGGGCAGGTCCGCGAGGGTGTAGGCCACGTCGTACTGCCCCTTGCCCTCGTCGATGCCATAGGTGACGGTGGGCTCCGGCAGCCTGGGCAGGCCCTGGTCCTGATCGCCGGTGTAGGTCCGGTTCACGTCCGCGCCGAGCGTGTAGGTCTTGTCGGGTATGGTGACGCCGTCCGCGAACTCCGCCGTCGTGGTGATGGGCTCCGTCAGGCTCAGCGAGACCGTGCCCCCGGCCGTCCAGCTCAGGCCGGTGCTGGTCCACGTCAGCCTGGTGTTGATCCCATCTGTTCCGTCACCCCGAGTGGCGTCGGAAAAGGCGAGACTTGTGCTGCCGACAACCAGCGCCACCTTGGAGTTCTTGAGGGCGTCAGGGATTGCCTTGTTGTGGTCTATAGTTAGCGTGCCGGAGTTGAGAGTGATCTGCCTGATTGTGTAGGTTGCGCCCTTGTACCTGTATTGGGTACTTGTGAGGTTATTTGCACAAGAAATAGCTGTGATGTGGATGCATCCTGTTGAACCGCCGCCAAGGTTCTGCACCGTCAGCGTGGCGGACCAGAAGGAGGAGGTGGCCTGTGCCTGGGCGGGCTGTGCGCCGGGCGCGAAGATGACCGCCAGGGCCATCAGCATGGCGGCCAGCAGCAGGAGGGGAGAGCGGCGGAGGAGGCCGGGGTCCCGCATCACGCCGGGCCTCCGGGGCGCGGAGAGTGATTAGAACTTAGGTTCGGGGGGGGGGGGTAACGGGCATGGCCGCCCTCGGCAGGCGGCCCGGGGCGGACGGGATTGCGGAGAAGGCGGAGGTAATGCTCATGTCATCAATCCCCCTTGTCATCGTGGTATGGGCTGTGGCAGGGCCGCCGGGCCTTCTTCCCGCCGTCTCGTGTCCATTCATCTATCGGCCAACCCCGTCGCAGGCAGTCGGCTCATAACCATGCACAGGGCAATGGGAACCGCCTCCGTCTGTACACGAAGCGCACAAAGCCCAGATCAACAACATGACGCTACCACAAGTTGCGCCCTTTTGACAAGACTTCGGGCGAGGTTTAGCAGGGCAATCGCATACTAACCCGCAGTGGTTGGCGCTGGCACGAATCAGGTGCGTTTTTCGGGCCTATGGGCCAGATCAGTGGACTGACATTACTCAAGTGGCTTTCGATTACGCTGTTTCGGAGCAGATTTCAGACTTTCATATGTGAAGGAACACCTGATTTGGGGCCGAGAAGTTAGTATGCGATAGCCCTGCTCCGATGACCCACGCTCCTTGACGGGTTTTGCACCCCGTGTTAGCATGGCCCAACCTGATAAGGAACAGAATGCACCGCGCACCGAGTGCGCACGGAGGTAGGGCACTTGGCAACTACTCAGCTTATCGAGGTTACGTCGGCAGCGGCCGAGAAGCTCAGCGACATCATCGAGGAGCAGGGCGAGACCGGCTCGCTGCTGCGCGTGATGGTTGTGCCCGGCGAGCATGGCGGAATGCAGTACATGCTCGGCCTGGAGAAGGAAGCCAAGGACGGCGACTTCGTGATTGATACCGATACCGTCCAGGTGCTGATCGACTCCGACAGCGCGCCTCTTATCGAGGGCGCCCAGATCGACTACGTGGACAGCCTGATGCGCAGCGGATTTGTCATCAGCAACCCCAACTCGATGGGCGGCTGCGGTTGCGGAGGCGGCGGTTGTGGATGTGGCGGCGGTGGAGGTGGATGCGCTTGCGGCGGAGGCGGCTGCGGCGGAGCCTGCGGCGGCCACTAGGCGCAATCCCTCCCACCCAACCTGAAACTAATGCGGCGGGACGCCATGCGTCCCGCCGTTGCGTTAGTCCCCTGTGCGTCCCGGCAGAAAAAGCGGCTTGTCTCTTTCGCGGCCTGTGCCATTGCGCCTACTGCCTTCGCCCCTCCCCTGTGAACGTCCTTGATTCTCCGCTACTTCAATCTGCTGCAAGACGACCCGGCCCTGGCGCTGCTCGCCTTCGCCGCCACGTGCGCGTCGCTGATCGTCGCCGTAACCTTCCACGAGTACAGCCATTCGCTCGTCGCGACCAGGCTCGGCGACCACACTTCGCGCCGGCTCGGCCGCCTTACGCTCAACCCGCTCTCCCACTTCGAGTGGCTCGGCGCGCTGATGCTGCTCCTGGTCGGCTTCGGGTGGGGAAAACCCGTGCCGGTGGATGCCAGCCGGCTGCGTGTCGGCGCACGTGCGGGCATGGCGGCGGTGGCGCTGGCCGGCCCCTTCGCCAACGTGGTGATTGCGGCGCTCGTGTTCCAGGCGTCCAGGATCACCGCGCTCGCCCTGCCTGGCGGACTGGGCACACCGGTCGTGGGCGGCCCCGTGCTAAGCGTCGTAGTCTCCGAGATCGTCTACTGGAACCTGCTGCTGGCCGCCTTCAACCTGCTGCCCATCGCGCCGCTCGACGGATTCAAGGTGGCGCTCGGCGTGCTGCCCCGGACGGCGGCCAACCAATTCGCCCGTCTCGAACCCTTCGGCATCTTCATACTGCTCGGTGTGGTGTTCATAGGTAGCTGGATTCCGGGGCCTTCCGTGCTGCAGAGGATCGTGGAACCCGTGATGAAAGCGCTGGGCTTCATCGCGTTGGGTGGACAGGCGGCGTGGTAAACTGTTATGAAATCAGCGACTGGCTTTGGGTCTGCCGGGTTCGAACGGAGGTGAGACTTTGGAACGCATAGCTATCATAGGCTTCGGGGCCTACGGCGCCTCCATTGGACTTGGGCTCAAGAAGGCCAGGCTGTCGAACACCGAGATAGTGGGATCCGGCAGGGAACGGCGCGTGCTGAACGCCGCCGACAAGATGGGCGCGATCGACCGCGTGGTCGGCGGGCTGGCCTCGGCAGTCGAGGGATCCAGCCTCATAATCCTGGACACCTCGATCACCGAGACCAAGGAGCTTCTGGAGGTCATCGGACAGCGCGCCAGCGCGGGCTGCGTCGTCACAGACGTGGGCACCTCCAAGTCGCTCGTCATCCAATGGGCCGGTGAGTATCTGCCCGAGGGTGTGAGCTACGTGGGCGGCCACCCGCTGCTCAAGTCTTCCACCGTCGAACTGGAGGAGGCCAGTCCCACCCTGTTCACCGGCGCCGACTACTGCATCGTGGCCTCCGACAGGTCCAGCCAGACCTCTATAAGGACCGTCGTCAACATGGCAGAGACGCTCGGCGCCAAACCGCTGTTCATGGACGCGCAGGAGCACGACAGCTTCGCCATCGCGATGAACTACCTGCCCATGCTGCTGTCGTCGGCTTTCGTAACCGCGACGTCGGGCAGCGAGGGCTGGCGCGACATGCACCGCTTGGCCGCGAGCGAGTTCAACCTGGTGTCGCAGCTGGCGGCCACCGACCCGCAGGACATCGAGTCCGCCTGCCTCGCCAACCCGGACGACGTGGTGTACTGGATAGACCAGATGATTACCGAGCTTTACGCCTACCGCAACCAGATCACGGAACGCAGCGACAACCTGCTCGACACCTTTATCAAGGCGTGGGAGGCGCGCGCCAAGTGGGACGCCAACGCCGTCCTGGAGGACGAGTCCACCAAGGCGCCAAGCGCCACCGAGTCCATGGCCACGGTTTTCATGGGCGAGATGCTGCTAAAGCGCTACCAGGAAATCACGCGCGGCCAGGACCGAAAGCGCAGCCCCTGGACCTACTTCCGCCGCGACTAGCGCCAGGACAAGGGAGACCCACAATGGGCACGAAAGCTAGAACGAATAGCCCCGGCGACGGACCCCAACCCACCGAGCGCATCTCTAGCGATGAAACGGTTCGCCTCGGTAAAGAGATCTACGAACGAGACATTCGCCGCAAGGTCGAAACTGATCACGTCGGAAAGATTGTCGCAATCGACGTAGAAAGTGGAGTCTGGGCGATGGGCGATGAAACTATGGACGCGCGGGAGCGCCTGCGGGCGAAGCGCCCAGAAGCAGTTAATGTTCTATTTGAGCGGGTCGGGTACTGGGCGGCTGCCAGCATGGGCGGCGGTATGCGTCGGAGGACAGATTGATAGAGGGGGCTGTGAACGCCAGGAACGAAGCTGTGATACGTCTGGCTGTACATGGTCCGACAGGACAGACGCGTGAAATGGACGCCGTCATTGACACCGGCTACAGTGAGTACCTCACGCTGCCCCCGACTATCGTGGTAGAGTTGGGTCTTCCCTTCGCTGGCTTTATGCGGGCATCCTTGGCCGATGGGAGTGAAGTAGCCTTCAATCTCTACGCGGTCACCGTGCAATGGGACGGTCAGCCAAGGCACGTTGACGCCTACGAGTCAGACTCCACCCCGCTCGTCGGCATGGCCCTGCTCCGCGGACACAACCTGAACGTCGACGTAGAGCGCGGCGGGCGCGTTGCCATTCAGGTCATCCAATGAACCAGCTCATCACACCGCCCAGGCGCATCGAGGGAGAGGTCGTCCCGCCGGGCGACAAGTCCATCTCGCACCGCGCCGCGCTGCTCAACTCCATCGCCACAGGCACCGCCCACGTGTCTAACTTCTGCGTCGGGGACGACCGCACGTCCATGCTGCGCTGCCTCAGGGGCCTGGGCGTCCCCATCCGACGCCACGCCAACTGCGCGGTGTCCGGCGCGGCCGAGTGCTTCTCCGTGCGCGGGCAGGGCAAGAACGGGTTGCGAGAGCCTGACGCCCAGCTAAACGCCGGAAACAGCGGGACCACCATGCGGCTGGTATCCGGGCTTCTCGCCGCTCAGCCCTTCCTCAGCGTGATCTCAGGCGACCGCTCGCTCAGAAACCGCCCTATGGACCGCATCATGACGCCGCTCAAGCAGATGGGCGCAAGCGTGATGGGTCGCCAAAACGACTCGCTCGCGCCGCTCGCCATCAGGGGCGGCGAGCTGCGTGGCATAGACTACGAAATGCCGGTCGCCAGCGCTCAGCTCAAGTCCTGCGTGCTCATCGCCGGGCTTCACGCCGAGGGAGAGACCGTGCTGCACCAGCCGGCCGCCTCCCGCGACCACACAGAGCGCATGATCGCGGTGATGGGCGCGTCCACCTGGTCCGACGGCCTCAGCGTGGGAGTGCGCGCCTCCGACCTGACGGCGATGGATGTTCGCGTGCCCGCCGACATCAGCGGCGCCGCTTTCTGGCTCGTTGCCGGCACCTGCCATCCCAACGCGAGCGTCCGTGTGAAGGGAGTGGGCATCAACCCGTCGCGGACCGGTGTGCTGGACGTGCTGGACGAGATGGGCGCGGGCGTGCGGGTGGATAACGTGCATGAGGAGGCGGGAGAGCCCTCCGCCGACCTGGTCGTCGAGTCCGGCAACCTGCGTGGCGTCAGGATAGGCGGCGACGTGATTCCCAGGGTGATCGACGAGCTGCCGGTGCTGGCGCTCGCTGCGTGCTTCGCCGACGGCACCACCGTCATCGAGGACGCCGCCGAGCTGCGCGTGAAGGAGTCGGACCGCATCCGCGCCACGGTGGACGGGCTAACGCGGCTGGGAGCGCACGTCGAGGAGCGCCCTGACGGCATGGCCATCACCGGCGGCGCGCCCTTGACCGGGGCCGAGTGCGACAGCTACGGCGACCACCGAATCGCAATGACCATGGCCGTCGCCGGGCTGCTCGCTCGCGGCGAGACTGTCGTCACCGGCGCCGAGGCCGCCTCCGTCTCCTACCCCGCCTTCTGGGACACGCTGCGGGAACTGGGCCGGCCTTGAGCGGCGCCCCGTCCACCGGAGAGCGGTCCCTGCTGGTGGTGCTGTCCGGCCCGTCGGGGGTCGGCAAGGACGCAGTCCTGGAGCGCATGAAGCGGCTCGGCAGTCCCTACCATTTCGCCGTCACCGCAACCACGCGCCCCATGCGGGATGGCGAGCGGGAGGGCGAGCCATACCACTTCGTCGCGCGCGCCGAGTTCGAGCGCATGATAGCCAACAGCGAGCTACTGGAGTGGGCCGAGGTGTACGGCAACCTCTACGGCGTGCCAAGGGCGCAGGTGGAGCGTGCGCTGTCTGAGGGGCGGGACGTACTGGTCAAGGTGGACGTTCAGGGCGCGAAGACGATTCGAAGCCTTATCCCAGACGCCCTACTGGTGTTTCTCGCTCCGCCAAGCTTGGACGAGTTGGCCAGGCGCCTCACGTCGCGGGGCACAGAGGCGGAGGAGTCGCTGAGGCGCAGGCTGAGGGAGGCCGAGGCGGAGATGGAAGCGGCGTCGCTGTTCGACCACGTTGTGGTCAACCGGCGCGGCAAGCTGGACGACACCGTGCGTCAGATCAAGGCGCTGACGGCGGACGAGCGCCGTCGCCGGGCGTCCACGTAGGGGGACACCACGGCGGGCGCGGCTAGCGGTTGCGGCGGCGGCGCTGCCTGCGCAGGCTGCGGGCGCGATCCAGCCGGCGCTGCTCGCCCTTCGAGCGGAAGAAGCGGCGGTTGCGCAACTCCCTCAGTATACCGGAGCGCTGCATTCCAGTCTGGAACCTCTTGAGCAGAGCTTCCGGGTCTTCTCCATCGCGGAGCATTACGTGCGTCAAGACTATCTCCTCAGGTCTTGGACTTCTACAAGGGGGAGTATAGCACACGCCCCGCGCCCACGTCAGGCAGCCTCTCGTGCGGTTCGCGTCGCCCGTACAGCGTCGCTCCGCTACTCCTCCACGATCGGCTGCGCGATGATCCACAGGCTCGTCGCCGTGTAGAGCACCATCAACAGCAGCATCGGCAACTGCCCGCGCAGCGCCCGGCCACGGTGAGCCACCCTACGCATCGATACCAGGTGCGCCAGGTACACCGAAACCACGTGCCCCGCTACTATCGCCGCGACGGACACGTACCACGCCACCCGAGCGTTGATTATCGCTATGTTCGTCCTGTAGTCGGCTGTGCCCAGCAGGTCCCAGCCGTTTCCGAACGGGTCTGACAGCAGCGGGATCACCGTCTGGCCGCTTATCAGCAACAGCGACAGGTAGTGCGCCAGGTTGTAGGCCAGCGCGATTGGCACCAGCGTCAGTACGTACCCCATCGCGACGCCAGCCGTGCCCCCCGGATCGCTCGAAAGGCGGTCGACTGCCCACGAGAACGCCGCGTACACGATCACGAACAACGCCGGCACCGCCACCAGCCCCAAGGTGTCGATGGTGCTCACCACGTTGGGCCCGAGCACCGACACCTCGTCGTACACCGCGGTCTGGACGCTCACCCACGCCGGCGTCTCCTGCAGGCCGTCGAACGACACTATCGCCAGCGCCAGCAGCACGAACGCGGCCATCCCAAAGCTGGCGCGGTGCGGGTTGGCCAGGCCCACGGACCACGGTCGCAGGTTGAACTCGCGCCTCGACCGGTCCGCCCGCTCGATGCACTCGTAGCAGTCCACGCAGCCGGGCCCGCAGTCCGACCGGCACCGCGAGCAGACGCGACGTTCCGTGACTCTCACCTCCGTCGGCGAGAAGCGGGCGAATATGCCGAACAGCACGCTGAACACCTCGCCGTGGCTCAGCCAGGTGTGCTTGCCGAACGCCGCCATGCCCATCCACGTCACCAGCGAGTACGCGATGATGAGCTGGCCCAGGCTTCCCGGCAGCGTCGCGCTGGTGTACACGTTCTCCAGCCACGCGAACGCCAGCAGCAGCGCCACCGCGGGCCACACGTCGAGCCGCTCCGGGTACACGAACAGCCCGCGGCCATCGCCGCCCAGCAGGCGTTCAGCCCAGTCGTAGGTTATCTTCCACGGGTTCACCAGCATCCACACGTTGCCGAACAGCGCCGAGACGTAGCCCATGCCTACCCACCACACCACCCAGACGAAGGTTGGCGCGAACACCTCCAGCGGTCGACCGTTGCCGAAGAAGCACGTGGCCAGCGTCAGCCCGAACACCGCCACGGACAGCAGCCGCACCACGAAGAGCAAAAGCGGGCTGCCCAGAACGGCCCCCAGCCCGCGGATCGCGAGCAGGTTCAGCCGCGGATACCCGCGCTCGCCCTCGCCGCGTCGGACGAACAGCCCGATGACGACGAACGACAGGGCAACCGTCGCGGCTCCGCCCACCAGGAAGTAGCTCAGGGGTATGGGAAGATCGTAGCGCTCGCCGAAGGCGTGCGCGCGGGCGGTGGCGGCGAAGCCGACGAGTCCCAGCGCGGCGACGAACGCCGCCGCGGCGATGTTGCGATAGCGCATAGGCTGTTTCCTCTGTTTCGGGCGCGCTGCTGGCGATTCAAGAACCGCCCGCGGCTACCCGCGTCCGCCTACCTCGGACGCACTTCCAGCACGCCGAGCGACACCTCTTCGCCCTCGTCGTCCGGCACGTCCGCCACGGCCGGCGGATCGCCGCTCGCCACGCGCTGGCGTTGCTCGGCGGTGTTCGTCCACATGATCATCGTGCCGGGCTGAACGTTCAGCATCGCGGGCGAGAACGAGCCATCCTCCAGGATGGTGACCTCGGCCGTGCCCGACGCCTCGGCATCCGCGCTCACCATAATCGACGCGGTCATCTTGTGGTTCATGTGGTTGTGGTACGGGATCATCTGACCGTTCATATCGTCCATTACGTGGTACACGAAGCTGTCGCCCTGCTGGAGCGTGTCGGACTCGAACATCACGCCGTGCTCGGTGGCGTGCGAGTGGCCGCCACCCACACCGGGGTGGAAGGTGATGGCAAAACGGCCGGTTGCGTAAGCGTCGAATCTAAACGTGGCGGTTTCGCCGGCTGTAAGTCCGGCCTCCACGTCGTAGCCGTGCAGGTGAAAGGTTCCGTCTTCGTCGGTCTCCACAACGAACGAGACGCGGTCATCTTGCTTCACCACCAGTTCGCCCTCGTCGATGGTGAGCTGTCTCTCCTGGATCGAAAGGCCGAACTGCAGCGATTCCGGGTCTCCTCCGCCGCACGCGGCCAGCGCGAGCACCGCGACGAGGGCTGACAGCGAACATAGCGCCAACCCGATTCTGTTGAGTCTCAAAATAATTCTCCTTGTCGAGGCGGCCGGCGTGAGCCGACCGGCATGGGCGCACGGGGGTCATACCTCCATGGACTTATCGAGTTACGATCGTCTTCTGCCCCTGCTCCTCTCCCGGAGAAATGCGCGCAGTGAGAATCCCAGGGCGGCCAGGAAGGCCACCAGCGCCGTTATGGTGACGATTCCGATGAGCGGACTTTGCGTCCTCACCTCGATGGGGAATCGCGCCGTCCCCTCCCCACGCGGCCCGTTCACCGACACGGTGAACTGCCACTCGCCCTGCCTGTCCACGAAGGTGTTTATGTCGTAGAAGGAGGGGTCGTCCGCGTTGTGCTCCGCCCGCAGCGGCCCGATCTCGACCGCCTCGGACTCCGGGCCCGCTCCGGACACGCTCACCTCGGCGTCCAGGACCAGCACATCGCCGGGCTGGGCCGTTATCGTCATCGTGACGTGCAGGTTGCCGACGACCGGGTTCTCCGGAATGGTGCCGACGGACAGCAGGTACGGGCCGGCCGTGTGGCTCTCGAACCGGATCACCCGCCCGTTGGCGTGCGCAGTAGCGAGCGGCACCGCGAGCATCGCCGCGGCCGCTATCAGCCACACCGCCAGGAGCCTGCGTTTTGGGTCAGACCACATGGGAACTCGTCACTATCTCTCACTTGAGCCGGACTGCGCGGATTCGCTCTCACCCGCCGCTCCAACTGCGGCTTTCGCGGGTCGCTGGAAAGCGAAGTGTTCGGGGAATCTACCCTCTCGACTCGGTCCGTGCGCGCATCGCCGGGATGCAGGGGCTAGGCGAGCACGCGCGGCGGCTTGTCGGGCGGGGGCGTCTCCTCAGAGCGCAGCCGCGCCATGGGCGGAGTCGGCAGGTTGAAGAGGGAGGAGGGTACGAAAAGCATGGAAGTCGTCGCGCCGTCGCGGTCTGTCACAACGTTCGTAACGCCCGCAAACCCCGCGTCGCGGTCCAGCAGGGCCACCACTCCGCTCGGGGCGTCCGGCTGCAGCGGACGCGCGTGGTCGTGCGTGTCCGGGGCGGCGTAGTCGTGGACGTGCGGCTGTGCCGCGCCTAGGTGCGTGTGCGTGGGGTCCCGCTCGACGTAGTGGTGGTCGATCAACGGCCCGACCGCGGACAGCACCAGCAGCGCCGACAGCGACACCGCCAGGAAGTATTCGTGGAATCGTCTCATCAAGGCAATTATACCATTTGCCGCCTACGCGCCGTCCGCCTGCGTCGCTACACTTGAGCATACATCCATGCCGCAATATAATGAACTCACACCACACCCGATTCGCGCACGACTATCTCACCGAGGAGGGTTTCCGCCATGCAAAATCAGGACATCGCGTTGCTGTCACACCTTATGCGCCGCGCCGGCTTCGGCGCGACACCCGACGAGCTGGAACGGTACGCCGAGATAGAGTACGAGGCGACCGTCGAGGAGCTTCTGCACCCCGAGAACATGCCGCCCGCGCTGGAGGACGAAGACCTCATCCGCCGCTACCACGTCGACGCGAACGGCCTTCTCATCGTGGATAGCTGCCAGGCGTACCTCGTGTACCGGATGATCAACACGCGCCGCCCGCTGGAGGAGAAGCTGGCCCTGTTCTGGCACGGCATATTCGCCACCGGATACACCAAGCTCAACCAGCCCAAGGCGATCCTCAATCAGATAGAGATGTTCCGACGGTACGGGTTCGGAAGGTTCCGGGACCTGCTCGTCGAGCTGTCCAGAGACCCCGCCATGATCTTCTGGCTGGACAACAAGGACAACCACAAGGACGCCGTAAACGAAAACTATGGGAGGGAGATCCTGGAGCTGTTCTCGATGGGCGTCGGCAACTACACCGAGGACGACGTGAGGCAGTGCTCCAGGGCCTTCACCGGATGGACCATCCGCAACGCCGCACACCACACCGTGCGCACGGCGCAGGACTCGGTCTGGCCCTACGGCCGCCTGGACTGGCAGTACGAGTACCTGCCCGACGACCACGACGACGGCGAGAAGCTGTTCCTGGGCCACCGGGGCGCCTTCGACGGCGAGGACGTCATCGACATCATCTGCGAACAGCCCGCGACCGCCCGGTTCATCTCTCGCCACCTCTACAACTACTTCGTAGCCGACGAGCCGCAGGTTCCCGCCTGGGAGACCGTGGCGCCGCGGGACCCCGCCGCCATCGACACGCTTGTCGATTCGTACTTCGAGAGCGGCGGCGATATCCGCGCCATGCTTCGCACACTCTTCAACTCCGACTTCTTCAAGAGCGCCCGGTTCGCCAAGGTCAAGAGCCCCGCGGAGATGGTCGTCGGCGCCGCGCGACAGTCCGGCGGCTTCGCCTTCCCCGAGGTGGAGGACATTCAGCTCGCGCTGGAGACCGGCAACATGGGCCAACTGCTCGTCGACCCGCCCAGCGTGGAGGGCTGGCACACCGGCCCGGAGTGGGTAACCACCGCGAGCCTCGTCAACCGCGTCAACTTCGCCGTGAAGCAGTTCGCCGACGAGACGAAGCCCGGCGTGAGAGCCATCATCGAGCGCGTCCAGGCGCGCGGGACAGACCAGACGCCGGAGCAACTGGTGGAGGGCTGCCTGGAGCTGATGGGGCCTATGGACGTCTCGACGAGCACGCGCGAGGAGCTGCTGGCCCACGCCGCGGATGCCAACGGCGACGGCGCGTCGGCGGAGCGGGTGAAGGGGCTGCTCCAGCTCATCGTCGCCACCCGCGAATACCAGATGGCCTGAGGCCAGGAGGCGCGCCATGGTCACCACGGATCTGCAATACAGCTACAGCCACACCATAGGCATGTACGCGCTCCAGGGGCGGGGCTTCAACAACCCCGTCGACCTGGACTTCGGAAAAGACGGTCTGCTATACGTGCTCAATCGCGCGGGACCGGAGGTTTCCGCTCGGTTGCCCTACAAGCGCGTAACCATGTGCACCGTGGACGAGGACTACCTGGGCGAGTTCAGCAGCGGCGGCGTGGAGGACGGCCAGATGATGTGGCCCTCGTCGATTGCCCGCGACCGCGACGGCAACGTGTACGTGTCCGACGAGGCGCTACAGCGCATCACCATCTTCGACTCGCGAGGCCGGTACCTGGACAAGTGGGGAACCAGGGGCCGGGCCGACGGCGAGTTCAACCGGCCGTCGGGCATCGTCTTCGACCTGGACGGCAACCTGCTCGTCACCGACAGCCTCAACTGCCGAGTCCAGCGCTACACACGCGACGGCCGCTACCTGGAGTCCTGGGGCCGCCCCGGACGTGCCGACGGCGAGTTCAACCTTCCCTGGGGCATTCACGTGGACGCCGACGGTAGTGTGCTCGTGGCCGACTGGCGCAACGACCGGGTGCAGCGATTCGACGCCGGCGGGAGCCACGTCGCCACCTACGGCGAGCCGGGGGACGCCGACGGTCGGTTCAACCGGCCCGCGGGCGTGGGCACCGACGCCGACGGCAACGTGTACGTGGCCGACTGGGGCAACGAGCGCGTGCAGGTGCTGGACCCCGACGGTGGCTTTCTCTTCAAGCTGCGCGGCGAGTCCGGCATATCCAAGTGGGGCTACGAGTATTTCGAGGCCAACACGGAGGAGCTGCGCGAGCGCCAGAACGCGAACATGGAGCCGGAGGTGGGACCCCTGGCTCGGGGCAGCTCACGAGAGGAGTCGGCCAACATCGAGAAGCTCTTCTGGGGTCCCACAGCCGCCAAGGTGGACGAGGAGGGCCGACTCTTCGTCGTCGAAAGCTGCCGCTTCCGCATCCAGGTGTACCAGCGCGCCTAGCTCTTCCGCCGCGCTATGCCAATTGCCTGATCAGCGCCTTGAGGCGCTCCATACGGTACGCCTCCTGCGCGGAACCCCCGTATACGTGGGCCAGTAGCGCCGCCGTCTCCAGGCGGTACAACAAGTACGCCTCCGACTCCCGCTCCACCTTTCCGCGAGCCGATTCGTAACCGGCCCGGAAGTCCGCATCCAGACCCACTCCCTCGTCGGCCCTGGCGAGGTCGAACGCCGGGTCCCCGGCCAGCGAGTTTGCCGCGTCGACGATACCGGTTATGTTGACCGAGTCGCCCTCCAGCGTCGCCAGCATGTTCGCCGCCCTGAAGTCCATGTGCAGCAGGCGGGGCCGGGTGAGTGCGACCGCGCCTGCCCTTTCCGCGAGCGCGTCCACCTCTGCGTGGGTCATCAAGCCGTCTTTCGTGTAAGGCTCGAGGCGCCGGCGCAAACGGCGACCGAAGTAGCTGCCCCACGACTCCGCCGAAACCCGTGACAGCCGCCCGACGCCCTCGAGCCTCACGCTATGAATCGCGCCCAGCAGCGCTCCCATCTCCCATGCCACGGAGCGGCGTTGGTCGGCTGAGGCGAGGGGAAGCAAGTCGTCCAGTGGGACTCCGGGCAAATACGTGAAGAAAGCGTATGGGAACCCTACCGCAGCCTCGTCCGGTTCGAAGTGGATAGTCCTCGGTACCGGAAGATCTGGAAGCAGGCGGTAGAATTCTATCTCGTCGGCAAGGACGCTGCCCCAGTCTATCGGCCCCAGGTAGGACGAAACCAGGTTTCTCTGGCCGCGGAATACAACGGACTCCCCGTCGTGAAATTCGATCCGCCGCACGTCGAAGTCGAACCCGGCCTTGAGCGGTTGAATGTCGCGCACGGCTCGCTCGGGAAAAGCCGATACGACCGCCGCCTCGATCTCACGGCGCTCCAGCAACGTGGATCCGCCGCGCTACGCCAGGCGCCCGAACTCGCTCCGGTAGTACATCAGCGGGCCGCCGCTGTCGTTCAGCCTGATCTCGTCAACCTCGCCAATGAAGATGGTGTGGTCTCCGGCGACGTGATCGACCACCACGCGGCAGTCTAGGCTTGCCAGGCTGTCCTCTATGACCGCGGCGCCCGTCTCGGTGAAGCTGAGTGGGACGTCGAAGGATGTGTCGCGACGCTCCGGGGGCATTGCGAAGTGCTCGGCTATCCCCCGCTGTTCGACGTTGAGGATGTTGATGCAAAAGCGGCGGCTTTCGGAGATGTGCTCGTGGCTGTGGCGGTTGTGGCCCACGCATACCAGCGCGAGCATGGGGTCCATGGAAACCGAGCAGATGCCCTGGGCCGTCATGCCGTGTACGTCGCCGCCACGCTCTATCGACGTTACCACCGACACACCGGTTGCGAACCTGGCCCAGGCTTGTCGAAATTGCTCGGAGTCGACCAACGAGGCACCTCTCGCGTGTTGATTGTAGCTGGGGGACGTGGGCACGGCCGCCGGTTGGGCCGCGGCGGCCTCAACTTACCACAAAGGGGTCATTCGTCGCGAACGTCTGGCCGTGCGGGGGCGGTCTATTCGTCCTCCACGCCCTGTTCTTTGAGAAAGTCGAGCGCTTCCCGGACAGTGGTTATCTGCTCGGCCTGCTCATCGGAGATCTCGAGCTGGTTGCCGTCGGTGCTGAACTCCTCCTCGAACGCCATAATGAGCTCCACCAGATCCAGGGAGTCGGCGTTGAGGTCCTCTGTGAACGAAGAGTCGAGTTCCACTTCCTCGAGCTCTACGGCGAGTTTATCGGCGACCAACGCCTGAACGCGCTCGAGAACTGTTGCCATTTTGCCACCTCCAAGGCATAAAACCAGCCAAAGTCCGAATTGAGTTGTGCGCCCGTGCCGCCTGTGGGCGCCGGCGGGCTATGGGTCAACTGAGGCTGTCAGGCCCCCACCCTTTCCAGCAGCGAACCGAGCACGCCGTTTACAAATTTGGGCGAGTTGTCGGAGCCAAAGGCTTTCGCCAGCTCCACCGCTTCGTTGATGGCCACTCTAGGGGGCGTCTCACCGCCAAACATTATCTCATAAATCGCCACGCTAAGTATATTTCTGTCCACGAGCGCCATCTGGTGAATAGGCCAACTCGGGGCCAGCTCCTCGATAGGCGCGTCGATCTGCTCTTTGTGGCACAGCACGCCCCGCACCAGGCCGAGGGCGAACTCCTCGGCCTGCCTGGTAAGGCCGAGCTCGGCGGATACGTTCGCAAAGGCCTCGTAGGGGTCGTGGGCTACGGCGCTGGCCTCGTACAACGTCTGCAGCGCTGCCAGGCGCGCCATGCGTCTGACGCCGGGTCGCTCGGACGTCCCGCGCGCGTCAGTAGACATGGGTCACCGATTGTTCAGGCAACGCTTACCTCAGTCCGCTCCGCGCAACTCTCCCGGGCACGGTCGGCTAGTTTGCGTGCAGCTTGAGAATGGAGTCGATGTCGCCCACGCTCGACACCTTGGCGCGCTTGTCGATGCGCTTGATCATGCCGCCGAGCGCCCTTCCCGGGCCGATCTCGAGGAAGTCGACTATGCCCGAACCAATCATGTGGTCGACGGAGCGCTTCCACTGCACGCAACCGCAGATCTGGGCCGCAAGCTCCTGCTTCACGCTCTCGGCAGTAGTGAGGGGCTGGCCCGTGCAGTTGGCCACTATCGGCACCTGTGGGTCTTTGAAGTCGAGCTTGTCTATAGCCTCGATGAGTCCGGCGCGGGCCGGCTCCATGAGGCCGGAGTGGAACGCGCCGCCTACGCTCAGCGGCACGACCCTCTTGGCGCCGCGCGCGGTAGCCAGATCGAGCGCCACGGCAACCGCCATCCGTTCGCCGCTTATGACGATCTGCTCGGCGGTATTGATATTGGAGACGTAGGTCCCAGTCTCCCTGGCTATCTCCTCGATCGTCATCTCGTCGAGACCCAGCACCGCCGCCATGGTCCCCGGGTTGCTCTCGCACGCTTCCTGCATCAGCAGGCCGCGCGTCCTGACGAGCTGTGCGGTCTCGGCCACGTTCAGCACGCCCGCGACGGCCAGGGCGGTGTACTCGCCCAGGCTGTGACCCGCCATCAGCAGCGGCTGGGGCATACGCTCGTTGCCGAGATGTTCTTCCATGGCCTTCATGCAGGCCAGACTGACGGCCATGATGGCCGGCTGCGCGTTGACCGTCTGGCGCAGATCGTCCTCGGGGCCGTTGAACATAAGGTCCGCGAGCGGCCGCTCCAGCGCGTCGTCCACTCGCCGGAAAACCTCGCGCGCCGCCGGCGAGCGGTCGAACAGTTCGCGACCCATGCCGACGGCCTGCGCACCTTGGCCCGGGAACAGGAACCCGACTTTGGCCGCGTTGGCGTCTGTCTTGAGTCTCAGTGTCATAGTGCGCCTCCTGCGCTGCTCAGATGGGACTGAACTCGGTCGCAGCCTGCGAGGACTGGGCGATTAGCCGACGACGGCCACCTGCCGGCCGTTGTAGTAGTTACAGCTTGGACAGGCCCGGTGGGGCAGCTTGGGCAAGCGACACTGAGGGCAGTCCGAAAGTGTGACCGGCCTCAGCCCGAAGTGCGCCGTGCGGCCTCCCTTACGCTTCTTGGAATGTTTCTTCTTTGGCAGTGGGGGCATTGGGAATCTCCAGGTTAGATAGGGCGTAGAATCGCCTGTTTCCGGAACGGTCCGGATCAGTCGTCGCCTCCGGTCGACACCAGCTTCAGAAGCTCGTCCCAACGCGGATCGGTTCGAGGCGTCTCGCAGACGCACGGGGCCTCGTTCAAGTCTGCTCCGCAGCCGGTGCACAAACCGGCGCAGTCATTGCCGCACGTTGGCTTCATGGGAATACCGAGATAAGAATACTGCCTCACGGCCTCCGTGATGTCAAGAATCTGGTCGGGGCCGATGAGGAATCCATCCTCCTCGCTCTCCGGCCAAGTGTCGATCGCCACGTTCTCAGACGGGGCGGCAAACTCGTCGTCTATTGTAATGGGCACCGGCTGGTGATACTCGCGAAGGCACCTGCTGCACTGGCAGGCCGCCGAAGTGTCCAGCCGACCGCTCACCCAGATTCCTTTGTCGGTGCGCATCAACCTGACGCTACCGAACACGCGGCCGGTTGGCACGCCGCCCGCCTCCGTTTCCACCGGCTCGTCCATCTGATAGTACCGGGTGGAGCCGATGCCCTCTTTCATAAGTTGGGCAACGTTGAAGTGCATCTTAACCGCCTCCACCCGCACTATCCCGCTCCAAAGTTTGAGAGGATATTCTAGGGCTGACGCCACCTTGTGTCAAGACGCCAGGCTCCGCCCCTGCCCTGCCGCGAAGCCTTCCCGCCGGGCCTCACAGCCAGATCAGCGCGAGCGTGACGACCCCTCCCAACAGCAGCGCCACCGCCCAGAACAGGTCCACGTTGATCCAGCCGCGCCTCAAGAACGCCAGGCCCACCTTCTTGTAGACCACCATGGCGATGACGAACATCACCAGCAGCATTGCCAGCGTGTGTATGCCGAGGCCGATGCCCCACGCCACCGACGTGTCGGCCAGGTCCAGGAAGTCGGCGTGGTGCGCCAGGTCGCCCAGTTGGTGCTGGCGCTCCTCCAGGTTCAGGATTATCGGCGCCAGCATCAGCCCCGCGCCGTGCGACGTTGCCATCAGAAACGACCAGAAGATGAGGTCTCTGGAGCTGACCTGCATCCCCACCCACCTGGGATGCCGGTAGTAGCGGAACACCTTGTACGCGCCGAAGAGCAGCAGCGTGACGCCGGCGAGTATCCTCACCCAGTCGAGCGGAACGAACGCGCCTACGACCAGCAGCGAGACGGCCACGACCACCAGCGAGGCGGCGTGGCCGATGGTGATAAACGCGAGCGCCCGGGATACGGCCCAGGCGCTCCGTTGTTGCAGTCCCAGCGCCACCGCGAACAGCCAGCCCATGGCCGGGTTCAGGCCGTGGAAGGCTCCCAGCGCGGCCAAGCCGGCCAGCGCCCCCAGGGACGCCAGCGCGGCAGGCTCAACGTGGGCGAGCGGCGATAGGAGCATCCAGTGGACGCTCTACGGGTAGCAGAAAGAGTCGGACGAGGCGTCCCCTCCCTCGAGTCGCAGCTGGTGCGCCCTGGTGCTTCCGAAGTCGACGAAGAAGTCCGGGTCCAGCTCCATGCCGCCCTCGGGGTTGGTGTCCATCTTGATCATCCAGCCCGTCATGTCGTCGTAGAACACGTCGTCCCAGGAGCTGTACAGCGAGTTGGTGGCGTACACCCGCCGCCCGTCCCGGCTGATTTCCACCATCTGCGGCGCGCCCACCAGCGGCCCGGCGGAGGGATGCTCGGCCTTCCTCACGACGCCGCCCGCCTGCACCGTGCCCGTAAGCTCGGGATTGAACGGGTCGGACACGTCGTACTGGCGAAGCTCGCCCGTCCCCCAGCAGGAGACGTAGAGGAACTTGTCGTCCACCGACAGGTCCAGGTCGGTGATCAGCGGCGGCACCGCGCCCAGCGGCTTCAGGGCGTCGGGAAGCACGTCGGCGTCGGCAGGCTCGGCCGGAATCTCGATCACTTTCTTCGCGGCCCACTTGCCGTTCTCGCGGTACCAGGTGAACACGGATCCCGACAGGTTACTGGCGTTGACCACCACGCCGACGAACCCGTAGGATTCGGTGGGCGCGTGGGCGGGCCGCAGCTCCAGCGCCATCTGGTGCTCGGAGCCCAGATCGACCTCCTGCACGTGCCGGCGGCGGCGCAGGTCCCAGAAGTGTATCTTGTGGCCGTAGTTGTGGTTCACGATGTGTTCGAGCACAGGGCCGTTCTCGAACATGTCCGGCGTGCCCCACTCGCTGGTGATGGCGACGTCCAGCCCCATGTGCCACCAGAAGTCGTAGGACATCTGCTGCGTGCCCCGGTCCAGCTCCCAGCGGCCCAGCGGCTCGAAAGTGTTGTGGTCGATGCGCATGATGCCGCCGGGCGCTCCGCCGTCCGCGGAGCCGATGCCGTTCAGGTAGATGGCGTCGGGGCCGCAGTGGACGGTGTGAAGCCGGCTGTAGCCCGTGCGCTCGAAGATGACATCGGACTCGATCGTCTTGACCAGCTTGGGATTGTACGGATCCGGCTTGGTGTCCAGGATGTAGATGCGGGACGTCCGCAGTGTCGGGACGACGAGGTAGCGGCGCTCCAGGTGAGGGTGAGGTGCGTATGGACAGAGCGCGGAGCTACAGGCGTTCCAACCGAAGTGGTGCAGTTCGTCGCCGACGTTGGGCATCTCGACGGTGCTTACTATCTTGCTGTAGTTGGAGGATTCCGGGTCGAGGTCCACGACCGACATGCTGTCGGGTCGCCCATCCACGTTGAGGCCGGCGACGTACCCCAGCCGTTCAGGCGGGGCCTTAGTAGCCATCTCGGGCGACGGATAAAAGGTAGGGTCCGGTTGGATCAGGGCCAAAGCTGCACCTCGTAAAAGATCAGGATGAGCGCATTTTAGGGTATGCGGCGCAGGCATTCAAGTTGACCACAGCCGCGCCGTCCTTGCGATACCGCGCTCCGGATGTAAGAGCATACCGCCGTTTCGCCAGCGGATAGGTCTTGAGGGCGACGCCGGGTTGCATCGTCCCACACGCTGGATTAACCTTCCCAGCACCGGGCGGGGGCCGTTGACTCTGCCCGCGGGATACTGCCACCAGGAGGCGCGGCTATGACTGCTATCAGGGTTGTCGTACAGGGGGCTTACGGCAAGATGGGGCTGGAGACCGTTGGCGCCGTGTGCGGGGACGACGGCATGGAGCTGGTGGGTGCGGTGTCCAGGCGCGGCCGGCCGGGCGACGTGTACGCGCTGCCGGACGGCTCCGGCGAGGTGCCGCTTTCGGACTCGGTGGCAGACGTTCTCTCTGACGCGGACGTGGTGGTGGATTTCACCAACGCGGAAGGCGCGATGTCGGCGATACGCGCCGCGACCGCGGGCGGCGCGAACGTCGTCACCGGATCGACCGGGCTGAGCGAGGCGCAGCTCGAGGAGGCCGGACGGCTGGCCGAGGACAGCGGGCGCTGCGTGATCGTCGCGCCCAACTTCGCGCTCGGAGCGGTGCTGCTCATACACTTGGCCGGCGTTGCCGCTCCCTTCTTCGACTACGCCGACCTGACCGAGGTCCACCACGAGGCCAAGCTGGACGCCCCTTCGGGCACGGCGCTCGCCATCGCGAGGGCCGCTGCCGCTGCCAGGGGAGAGCCGTTCGTCGCGCCGGCCGCCGAGACGGAGACGCTGGCCGGGACGCGCGGGGGGACGCTCGACGGGGTGGTCATCCACAGCGGGCGTATGACAGGGCGAGTGGCCCACCACGAGTTGGTGTTCGGCGCGCTCGGCCAGACGCTGACGCTG
Organism: Dehalococcoidia bacterium; assembly: GCA_965203135.1. Classification (GTDB taxonomy): domain Bacteria; phylum Chloroflexota; class Dehalococcoidia; order Lucifugimonadales; family CATOSD01; genus CATOSD01. The sequence continues at coordinate 1,583,739 of CBDBBO010000001.1, forward strand.
CGCCACGACTCCATCAACCGCGAGAGCTTCATGCCGGGCGTGCTGCTGGCCATCCGCCGTTCCACCGAGATGACCGGGCTGACCGTGGGGCTGGAGAATCTACTGGGCCTCGCCTAAGAGCACCCCACCTTCCCCCTGCGAGGGGGAAGGGACTTCGAGTGGGTCTTGGTCGCGCCTCCCGCCAAGCTTGCCACGCCGCACGCGTCGGGTATATGCTAGTCGCGGCGCTGACGCTCACGTCAGCGATAAAGGCAGACTAATCAAGGAGGTCCAGTCCAGCATGGCTGATCTATCCAGAACGTGCGCCATTGTCGGCGTCGACGAGTCCGACGTCATCGGCAGGGTCGAGGGCAAGTCCAACCTTCAGCACCACGCTGAGGCGGGCTACAACGCGCTCGCCGACGCCGGGCTGTCGATCAAGGACGTCGACGGTCTTTTCTGCGCAGGCTCTTCCACCCTCAGCACCGCCGAGTTCATGGGCATACAACCCCGCTACACCGACAGCACGTCGGTCGGCGGCTCGTCGTTCGTCATACACGTGGGCCACGCGGTGGCGGCGATCAATGCCGGCTACTGCGAGGTGGCGCTGATAACGCACGGCGAGGCGGGTCGCAGTGCGCGCAGCCGGGCGGGCGGCAACGCCGCCGAGCCGGGGTCCCAGTACGAGACGCCCTACGGCTTCATCGGCGCGCCCATCAACTACGCGATGGCCGCTCGCAGGTACATGCACCAGTACGGCGAGGACCGCACCCGCCAGGCGATGGCGGAGATAGCGGTGGCCACCCGCAAGTGGGCGCAGAAGAACCCCAAGGCCTACATGAAGGACGTGCCGATGTCCTTCGACGACTACCACGAGTCTCGCTGGATCGCCTGGCCCTTCCACCTGTTCGACTGCTGCCTTGTCACCGACGCCGGCGGCGCGGCGGTGGTCACCACGGCCGAGCGGGCGCGTGACCTGGCCAAGGACCCGGTCTGGATACTGGGCGCGGCCGAGGGCCACTCGCACAACATCATCAGCCAGATGCCTGACCTGACGCAGACGTGGGGCGTGAACTCCGGGCCCGCCGCCATGGGCAGGGCGGGAATCACGCACGACGACATCGACCTGGCGATGATCTACGACTCGTTCACCTACACCGTGCTCATCACCCTGGAGAGCCTGGGCTTCTGCGGGCCGGGCGAGGGCCCCGAGTTCGTGGCCAATCAGCGCACCGCGCCGGGCGGCGACTTCGCGATGAACACCTCCGGCGGCGGCCTTTCATACACCCACTCGGGCATGTACGGCATGTTCCTGATACTGGAGGCGGTGAGGCAGCTTCGCGGCGAGGCCGGCGAGCGGCAGATAGACGACCACAAGATCGCTCTAATGCACGGCACCGGCGGCTCGCTCTCGTCCACCGGCACCGTGATACTGGCCGCCGACTAGGGCCCGCCGGAGCTTCCGAACTCCCACGAACGACTACAACAGGAGATTTCGATGACCCAGCAGTACAACAAGCCCATCCCGGTGCCGCAAGGCGAGTCCGACGTGTACTGGAACAAGGCCAAGGAACACGAACTCTGGCTGCGGCGCTGCAACGAGAGCGGCAAGGCCTACTTCTACCCGCGCGACATCTCGCCGTTCACCTTCTCCCGGGACACCGAGTGGATAAAGGCCAGCGGCAACGCGACGCTCTACACCTACGCGATAGTCCACCGGGCGCCGCATCCCGGCTTCGTCGGGGACGTGCCTTTCGTTCCCGCCATCGTGGAGCTGGAGGAAGGCCCGCGAATGCCGACCAACATCGTGATGGACGACCCGACGCCTGAGAAGCTGCAGATCGGGATGCCCCTCAAGGTGGTGTTCGAGGACATCACCGACACCATCGCGCTGCCCAAGTTCGCGCCCGCTTAGCGCAGCATCTACGTACCAGCCGACGGGTCGTGGGGGTATGCCTCGCGACCCGTCCGTGCGCACTCCCTCACGTCCGCGCCGCACTGCGGCGGTTAACCCTGGGGGCGCTACTACGAAAGAGGTGACTTATGGGCGCCAACCACGATGACGCATCCCACGACGACCACCCCGGCATGCTGGGGGACTCGGCGCTGAGCGAGCGCGCCAAGCGCGCCCTCGCTATCAGGGAACTGCTGCTGGAGAAGGGAATCATCGACGCCGACGACGTGCGGCGCAGGGCCGACGAGCTTCACCGCCGCTCACCCGCCGACGGCGCGAAGGTGGTGGCGCGGGCCTGGGTGGATGCCGGCTTCAAGGTCCGGCTGCTGGACGACGCCAAGGCGGCGGTGGCCGAGCTAGGCTACACGCTGCCCCACGACGCCGAGCTTGCCGTGGTGGAAAACACCGATGAGCTGCACAACTTGGTGGTGTGCACGCTATGCTCGTGCTATCCCACCACGCTGCTGGGGCCTCCTCCGGACTGGTACAAGAGCCTGGCGTACCGATCGAGGGCCGTCAGGGAGCCGCGCGCGGTGATGGCCGAGTTCGGCTTCACGCCCGCCGACGGCGTGGAGGTGCGCGTACTGGACAGCACCGCCGACCTGCGCTATCTGGTGCTGCCGGCGCGTCCCGCCGGCAGTGAGGGCATGAGCGAGGAGGAGCTGGCGGGCCTGGTGACGCGCGACAGCATGGTGGGCGTGACGGCCGCCGAGTCGCCGCAGGCGGCGGCGGTGTAGGCCCTGCCGACAGACACGAAACGGGGGCAGCCCCGAATGGGACCGCCCCCGCTGAGCCGTCGCCAGTCAGGCTAGCCGACTGTGAGAGACAGCTTCCTGGCCTTCTTGGACTCCAGCTTGGGGAAGCTGATGGTCACGACGCCGTTGTCGTAGCTGGTCTCCGCCCTGTCCACGTCGACCGTGTCGGGCAGCCGGAGCGCGCGGTGGAAGCTGCCGCTCCTGCGCTCTCGCATCAGGAAGTCTCCCTCCTCCGTCTCGTCCTCGGACTCCGTCTGGCCCCGGATGGTGAGCACGTCGTTCTCGACGGTGATCTGGATGTCGCCGGGGGCGACGCCCGGCACGGACGCGCGCACCTCGATGTCGTCGCCCTTCCTCACCACGTCCAGAGGCACGGCCCAGGCCTCGAATCCGCCGCTCTCGGCGGGGCCCTGGTAGCCCCTCCAGATCCGGTTCATCGTGTCCTGCATCTGCCTCAGCTCGCCGAACGGGTCCCAACGCTGCATAGTCATGTGTGTAACCTCCTGGATTGTGGTATTGCTTGATTGCCGTCGAAGCACGTTTGCTTCGTACAACTAGTATTATACGTCTGTATTTGTATAGTGTCAATAGAGTTAATACAAACACTGCAAGAATCGTTGTGCCCGCGTTTGACCTATGCTAGACTTGGGGTGTAATCCCCTTTCGTGCTGAGGCAGCGATGGCGACCTATTATGAAACGCTGGGCGTTTCGAAAGACGCAAGTGAGAAGGATATTCGGCAGGCGTACCGGCGCCTGGCGCGCCAGCATCACCCCGACCTGAACCCGAACGACGACGAGGCCGAGCGCCAGTTCAAGAAGATCAATGAGGCCTACGAGGTGCTGTCCGACGCGGACAACCGCGAGAAGTACGACCGCTACGGCGACATGTGGCGGCAGGCCGACGACATCGAGGCGCAGCGGTCCCACGGCGGGCCCCGCACCTACACCTGGACGACCGGCGGCCAGTCCCCCGGCGGCGTGGATGCGGACTTCGACCTTGGCGATATTCTCGGCGGGCTCGGCGATCTCTTTGGTGGCGGTGGACGGGAGAGGCCCCGGGGCAGGCAGCGCGCCAACGTCGCTGTGACGGTGTCGCTGGAGGAGGCGTTCGCGGGCGCCAAGCGGCGGGTGTTCGCGCCGGACGGCGGCGGGGCCAGGCGGATCGAGGTGAGCATACCGCCGGGCGTGGACAACGGCTCGGTGGTGCGCATCTCGCTCGACTCCGGCGCCGAGCTCTACCTGAACGTCACGGTGTCGCCGCACACGCGGTTCAGGCGCAAGGGCAGCGACCTGGAGGTGGACACGCCGGTGCCGCTGGCGGACACGGTGCTGGGCGGTGAGATCGACCTGCGCACGCTGGGCGGCCGGCTGCGGCTGCGGATTCCCCCGGAGTCGCAGAACGGGCAGCGCATCCGGCTGTCGGGCCAGGGGATGCCCAGGCTCGGGGAGCCGGAGAAGCGGGGCGACCTGTACGCGATAGTCCGGCCGCGGATGCCTGAGAGCGTGACCGACGACGAGCGGGAGCTTTTCGAGAGGCTGCGGGAGATTCAGGCGAGTAAGGGTTAGGGTGATGGCAGACATGTTCAGCCGCGACGAGCCAGTGTTCATAATCAGCGTAGCGGCGCAGATGCTGGAAGTGCAGGCGCAGACGCTGCGCTACTACGAGCGGCTGGGCCTGGTGAAGCCGCAGCGCACCAGGGGCAACCAGCGGGTGTACTCCCACAACGACCTTGACAGGGTGCGCCGGATACGGCGGCTGATGGACGACCTGGGCGTGAACCTGGCGGGCGTCGAGGTGCTGCTCAACTTGCTCGACCGGCTGCAGGAGGCGGAGTCGAAGATCGCGCGGCTGGAGGCGGAGAACGAGGGGTTGCGAAAGCTGCTGAACGCGATGAGTTGAGGGTAGACTTCCACCCCCATCCTAGCCTTCCCCCGTCAAGGGGGAAGGGACAGACGCGGGGGGTGAGGCCTTTCACCCCCCACCGCCCCTGGATTCCGGCTCGGGGGCCGGAATCCAGGGGCGGTGGAGGGCGGGGGGAAGGGACCTGGTGGTGGCTAGCCTCTTCGGGGGCCGCCGCGCCCGCCGCCGCCGCGGGGGCCGCCACGTCCGCCCCGGCGGTCGCCGCCGTTGGACCTGCGGCCCTGCGGCCGGTAGCCTCCACGGTCGCGGTCTCGTCCGCCGCCACCGCCCCGGGCCATCGCCGGCTGGGCGTCGGGGTCGAACTCCTCGCCCAGGAGCAGCGCTTTGCGCGATAGGTTGATGCGTCCCATCGAGTCGATCTCGCGGACCACTACGGTAATCTCATCGCCGACGTCGACCTCGTCCTCGACCTGGGCCACGTGGTGCTCGGACAGCTCGCTGATGTGGACGAGGCCGTCCTTGCCGGGCAGGATTTCGACGAAGGCGCCGAAGTTCATCAGTCTCACGACCTTGCCGGTGTAGATGTCGCCCACCTTCACCTCGCGGGTGAGGTCTTCGACCATCTGCACGGCCCTGGCCGCGGAGTCCCCGTCTGCCGAGCCGATCACCACTGTGCCGTCGTCTGAGACGTCGACGGTCGCGCCGGTGGCCTCGACGATGCCGCGTATGGTCTTGCCGCTCGGGCCAATGACGGCTCCGATCTTGTCCACGGGTATGCGGACCTGGAGCACGCGCGGGGCGTGCGGGCTGAGCTCGGGGCGGCTCTCGGACAGGGTCTCGGAGATGCGCTCGAGGATGTGCAGGCGCGCCTCCTTGGCCTGCTCCAGCGCGTCGCGGCAGACGTCGAGGCTGATGCTCTTCAGCTTGATGTCGAGCTGGATGGCGGTGATGCCCTCGGTGGTGCCGGCCACCTTGAAGTCCATGTCGCCTATGTGGTCTTCCTTGCCCTGGATGTCGGTGAGGGTGACGTAGCGGCCATCGTCGCCGGTAACTAGGCCGACGGAGATGCCGGCGACCGGGGCCTTGATGGGAATACCGGCGTCCATGAGGGCGAGGGTGCCCGCGCAGACGCTGCCCATGGAGGTGCTGCCGTTGGAGCTGAGCACCTCGGTGACGATCCTGATGGTGTACGGGAAATCGTCCTCGGAGGGCAGCACGGAGGTGAGAGCGCGTTCGGCGAGAGCGCCGTGGCCGATCTCACGGCGGCCGGGCGAGCCTACGCGGCGGGCCTCGCCGGTGGAGTACGGCGGGAAGTTGTAGTGTAGCAGGAAGCGCTTGGTGTCCTCGGGGCTGAGGGTGTCGAGCTTCTGCGCGTCCCCCACCGAGCCGAGCGTCACCACGCCCAGCACCTGGGTCTCGCCGCGGGTGAACAGGCCGGTGCCGTGGGTGCGGGGCAGCAGGCTCACCTCGGACGAGATGGGGCGAATTTCCCTCAGGCCGCGGCCGTCGGGGCGCTTGCTGTCGTCCAGTATGACGCGGCGGAGCGCCTCTTCCTCGGCGACCTCGAAGGCGCTGGACACGTCGCCGCGGTCGTACTCGTCCGCCAGCTGGCCGGCCAACTCCTCTCGGAGAGCGGCGACCCCCTCGTCCTGCTCGTCGCCGTCGGTGGAGCGCAGCAGCGAGTAGAGGCGCTCGTGGGCGTTCTCGGCCATCCAGTCGTCGAGGCTTTCGGGGTGGAGCTTGGAATCGTAGCCCGCCTTGGGCTTGCCGAACTCGCAGGCGGCCTCTTCCTGGAGGGCTATCACGTCCTGGTTGGTCTCTTGCGCTCGCTCGATGGCCTCCTGCACCAGGTCTTCGGGCATCTCGGTCACACCGGCCTCGATCATAACGACGCCGTCCCGGGTGCCCGCGACGATGATGTCGAGGGTGCTGGCTTCGAGCTGGGTGTAGGTGGGGTTGACCACGAATCTGCCGTTGACGTAGCCCATGCGGGTCACGCCGACGGGGCCCTCGAAGGGGATGTCGGAGACCGACAGGGCCGCCGAGGCGCCCATGAGGCAGAGGACGTCCAGGGGGGTTTCCTGGTCGATGGAGAGCGGCGTGAGGATGACCTGGACCTCGTTGCGGAATCCCTTGGGGAAGAGCGGTCGCAGGGGCCGGTCGGTGAGCCTTGCGATGAGAATGCCGTGGGTGCTGGGCCTGCCCTCGCGGCGGAAGAAGCTGCCGGGGATCTTGCCCCTGGCGTAGAGGCGCTCCTCGAACTCGATTGTGAGGGGGAAGAAGTCGATGCCTTCCCGGGGTCTGCTCATTGTGGCGGTTGCGAGTATGACGCAGTCGCCGGATCGAACGAGGACGGAGCCGTTGGCCTTCTGGGCCAGCTTGCCGCCCTCCAGAGTGATAGTTTCAGCGCCGATTTCCCGGCTAAAGCTGAACGACATGAGAGTACGGTACCTCCTAGCGGTGGTGGGGAACCCGGCAGATAGAAAGAAAGCTCCGAGTGATTCGGAGCTATCTTCTCAGCCCAAGCCTGGCAATGAGAGCCCGGTAGCGGCCTACGTCTTCCCTGTTGAGATAGCGGAGTAACCTACGGCGACGGCCCACCATCTTTAGCAGTCCTCGGCGGGTTGACTCGTCGTGGTTGTGTATCCTGAGGTGCTGAGTCAACTCGGTAATACGTTTCGTCAGCAGCGCTACCTGAAGTTCAGCGGAACCGGTGTCGTTTTCGTGAGTACGGTACTCTTCGATTACGGCCTGTTTCTCAGCCTTGTCCAAACCCTTCTCCTGGGTCCCTCGATATGGGTGATTTGGTTGCGGTTTCGGTGTCGCCCGGGCGTTCGTTCGCGCTCCGGGGCGAGGTTGTTTGTTGGCGTAGTGGTGGTTGATATTTCTGATGGATTGTACCACTTGGGCGCTGATAAGGCAATTGCAGGGCGCTCTCAACCCTCACCCTTGGGAGAGGGGACTGAGGCACCTCCAGACGGCGGCTGTCGGAGCGCGTTACAAAGTGAGCCTTTGCCGGAAGTGTTCCATTTCGTGCCTTTCGTAGCTGGGGCCTGTAACGAATTAGCGGGTCTCCGCGACTGAACCGTCACGAATTCGGGCTTTCCGGGCGGGAATTCGATGGGTTCGGGAGCGAAACGGGACTGGGCGTCTCGCGGGATCAGCCGGGCGTGCGACAGGGGCGCTTCGGTTGTTAAGGTTGGCACGTGGGGAGAATAGCACGGATGTGCGGTGGTGTCAATGGCCGCATGACATCAAAATTATGGTTACCGAGGTGGGCTAGAGCCAGCGCGCGCGGGTGAGCATCTCGCAGGCTACGTCGGTGACGTGGCGGCCGGGGCAGTTGTCGACGGTGAAGTGCTCGATTGCTGCGCTCTCGAGGATGCCGTCGAGCTCCGTCGACCGGGCGAGGGCCTGGCCCTGAAACATACCGGGCTCCCGGACGCGCAGGCGCTGGTGCATGAGAGTTATGGGGGCGGTGAGCCGGCATACGACAGGACTGGCGCCGGGGACGGCAAGTGTCAGGCTCCAATTGAGGCACAGACGAGTGCGAGGGAGTTGGCCCGCTGGAGAATCAGAGCATCTGGGCGCGACTTTTGTTGACTTATGTCGCTATGCTACAATCGGGACGATACTTGAAAAATCAAGTCTACCATTGCGGGCACGTGCAATACCCAACGGTCTGGTGTGAGTGGGTTTAGAGGATTCGTGATGGTAGCACCTCTGGTCTAACTAAGCATTTCCGAGATGACATGAGGAGGCAAATGACGGCTTCAAATGATCTTGGCTGTAGGATTGACGAAAAGTTCACGCCAGCCATTTCTCAATTTCTGGAATTGGTCAGTAGCTCGGATGCGTTGACGTTCTTGATGGGAGCTGGGTGTAGCAGATGTGCGGGAATGCCCCTTACGAACGAGTTGACTGCTAAGGTCATGGGCAGCACGAAGATCGATGGGCAGAGCAAAGAGATTCTGGCTGCGGTAAAGGGACAGTTCGAAAATGGCGTTGGGGCGAACATTGAAGACTACCTTAGTGAGATAGTTGACCTGTTGGCTATCACAGAGCGCAGAGCTGAGCGGCAAGTAAGAGGAAACACCGTATCCGTTGGGGATGCTTCATATGCAGCGGATGAATTGGAGAAGGCAAGCAAACAGATACAGCACGCAATCGCAGGTGCCATCGAATCGAGAGCGAAGATCGATGTACATCAGAGTTTTGTCTCCTCCATCCACAGACCTATTCGAGTAGGACGGCAAGGGCCCTCTGAGCCGGTAAGTTATCTGGTCCTCAATTACGACACAGTTGTCGAAGATGCACTTGCCTTGGCCCGTGTCCCCTATGCTGACGGCCTTAGTGGAGGGACTACGGCGTGGTGGAATCCTAAGACCTTTGAAGCTCATGATGTATCTGCGCGTGTAGTGAAACTACACGGCTCGATTGACTGGCGTCAGTTTTCTGGCGAAACTGTGCCACGTAGAATAGGAAGCCACGTACAACTTTCTGACGAGCAAGACTCCCCGTTGCTCTTATGGCCATCCTCGACAAAGTATCAAGAGACTCAACGTGACCCCTTTGCTCAACTGCTTGAGCAAGGTAGGAAGGCAATGAGGCCAAGCCCTGGTGCACAACGCTTACTTGTCATATGTGGTTACTCATTTGGTGACAGCCACATAAATCTAGAAGTCGAGAAAGCGCTTCAAGAGTCCCGGCGTGACCTGACAGTCGTGGCGTTTACCGATAAGGACCAACCGGAGGGACGATTGAGCGAGTGGTGTGAAGACTTATCGATTCGAGAACAAGTGCTTGTCTTCGCCAATCGTGGGTTCTTTCACGGCAAGACTGAAGTGTTGTCGGACAAGGGTCTTCCGTGGTGGAAGTTTGAGTTTCTGACAAGGATCCTGAGCGGAGAAGTGTAGTAATGATAGGCAGCCAGATTGGAGAACCTGTCGAAAATTTGGCAATCGGTAGGATTGTTGAAGTTGACGGCGCTCACATTGTTGCGGAGTTAGACGCTGACCTAACGGAATTGTCACGAATCTATGCAGGGGAAGTGTATCCGATAGGGCAGTATGGGTCCATAGTGCGTGTGCATTTTGGTCGGCGGATCATTTACGCGTTTGTAGGGCGCCTCCGCATGAAGGCGGAATATGAAGCGGAACGAGGTATACAGTCATCAACAGCGACAGATGAGCGAGTGATTGAGGCAGATCTCTTTGGAGAGGGTGAGTGGAAACACTCAATCGAGGGTGACGAGCCTACGCTCAAGTTTGAGCGTGGCGTAGCTACCTATCCGTTGCCGCAACAGACTCTGTACCTGACGCCTAAGTCCGAGCTTCGCTACATCTATGCCCACAGAGGGGACGCTGCCGTCTTTGTTGGAGAACACGTTGGTGCGGCAGGTGCTCCTTGCTATGCGGATCTCAACGAACTAATTGGTAAGCACACTGCAATCTTGGGCTCAACCGGTTCAGGCAAATCAAGCACCGTGGCTGCCATTGTTCACAGCATTCTCGAAAAGGGAGGGGAATCATGTTACGACGAGTGGTTCCCTAGGATCATCATCCTGGATCCCCACAACGAATACGGGAGGGCATTTCAAGGACACAGTCGGCTATCGACCGACGAAGGAACGCTCTTACTGCCCTATTGGCTCTTGAGCCTCAATGAAACATATGACTTGCTAATAGGAACAACCGAATTCGCTGCTACGTCTCAGGCTAACATCATTAAGAATGCTCTATTGGATGTTCGGATGTCGTCAGCGAGGCAACTGAACCTGGTAACGGAAAGGGTGACCGTTGACTCACCGATTCCGTATGAACTTGGAGACCCTTCTGGCTTAGATGATTTCGGCCAAAGCGAGGATGGCCAATTGTATTCCGCGGGATTAGTTGGCGCTATAAATGCTCAAAGGCCAAGTGGCAGGACTAGATCACAACACGAGGAATACAATAAGGTGCTACGGAAGCTTGATTCTCTCATGAAGGACGAGAGGATGTCCTTCATGATGAGACCATGGAACGGGACGTCTGATCAGATCGGTGATGTGCTGAGGCAGGTCATGGATCAAGACTGTCCAGTGACCGTAGTCGACCTTTCTGGTATTCCGAATGAAATTGCCGGAATAGCGAGCGCAGCACTTGTTCGAACACTATTTTCCATTAAGATTTGGCAAACAGATGAAGAACGGAAGGCAAGTCCAGTGCTTCTTGTCTGTGAAGAAGCTCATAGGTACATACCAAACAGTGGCGAGGCGCAGTACGAGTCGGCACAAGTGGCGATCCGGCGTGTAGCCAAAGAAGGACGAAAGTATGGAATCGGGCTCTTTCTTGTCTCCCAACGCCCCAGTGAAGTTGAAGGGACTGTATTGTCCCAATGCAACTCTTGGATAGTTCTCCGAACTTCAAACGAATCTGACAGGAATCATGTTCGAGGAATTCTTCCAGACTCTTTGGAAGGATTAACAAAGATGCTCTCAGGACTGCGAAGACGAGAGGCTTTGTTTGTCGGATTGGCGGCTACGCTCCCTTCTCGCATAATGGTTCGAGAGCTTTCGGATGGTCAACTTCCGGATTCGGGCGACATAGACTTCAATTCAGGTTGGCAGGGGCAAGCAGCAACGGACGCTAAACTAGCTGACATCGCCGCTCGATGGCGATACCAGCGGCGACAGAGTGCTTCCTCCTCTCAAGACTGACTCTAGGATAGCCGGCTCTTGCAGACGTGGGATGAAACCAGTCGGGAGAGGCATTTGAGTCCACCGCCCGGCAGTAATCCCTTCATCAGTACGGCCAACAGTTAATTGTCATTCCCTGCCGCATTCTCTGACGCTTCAAACTGGTGACACTCTGGTGCCACTACTCACTGCTGTAGGAGTAACAGCCGTGGACTCTGTCTTGAGTTTTCTGCGACTCGTGCTCGAAATGGCCTGACCATTGGCAATGAGCAGGGTCTCCCGCGGTACTGCTTACTTGGTGCCACGAAAGCCAGCTCCCGGACATGTAAGATGGAATGTGGCGCAATGGAGCCGATTCTCTGGATGTCCCATGGAGCCGCGGCCGCTCTCTGAATGTTCCGCACATTCTCGGTTATGGCGTGCCCGCCGTTTCTTAGCTGCCCGCCTCTTGGAATGCCGAGATTGCGGCCACGATTGCTTCAGCCGTTTCATCTCTGTCACTAAGTCGGGCTGCCCATTCACGCCCTGGGTGTAACGTGTCCCAACGAGACCGACGCTGATTCCTACGTCCCGCGCCAGGGTCGTGATTACCGAATCCATCCACAACCACGTTCCACAAAGGCTGGTACTCCGCAATCAGCACTTGCTCGGTAAGGCTAACCCATACAGGGTCCAACACAAGCCAGCGGCAACGAAACTCTGAAAGGTCCAGATTAGCTGCAGAGGCAATCGAATCGGCATGTTCGTGCAGACGCCGATTAAGAACTTGGGTCGATGCCTGTGTTCGGCCTTGTCTACGCCCAGGCGGGTCAGCTTTTCCTACATAGATCGGAACGCCTTCCCCTATGCTGGCATATGGAGCGAAAGCCCCGTAGTAATGCAGGGTGTAGACACCAGCGCCGTCGAATGTCTCGCCTGGGGGCAAGGCGTCAGCGGGATACTCCAACAGGGCACGGGCCGCATTTCGCCCCAGTTCGTCCACGCTCAGCGGGTTGTATACACGCATTGGTCACCGTTCGCACCTAGCGCTGTTGCGGCAGACTATCCAGAAGCAGTGCCGTTTCCTGGCATGGTGAGCGGTGGTCCACTTGGTGGAGACCATCGGCCCAGTACGGATCTTGATGATCAGGTCGCACACCGTAAACCCAGCATCCTCGGCCATCCGCATAAAATCGCAGTGACTCCACTTCGACCGATGGCTGTTCACCATGTCCGTGATCTTCGCCAGCAACAATCCATCGGGTTTCAAAACCCTCTTTGCCTGTTCCAGGAACGGAGGATAGAGATAGCTCAAGCTCCAGTTGTGTTCCTTCCCACAGGCGACGGTTGCGCCAAAATCCTCGTCGAACTTTTTGGTGCTCTTGTCCCGCCCTTGTGGTCCAACATGAGGAGGATCGTACACAACAGCGCCGTATGCCGCATCAGGAACCCCGTCCATGACTCGATTGTCGCCGACGATCATCGGCTCGAACTTCGGGTTGATGTCCATTGACACGACCTCGCGAGATGACCCCTTCCAGAATCTGCCTCTGTTGTAGGTAGAGTCCAGAATCGGCTCGGGAGGAATAGATGCGTAAAACTTCAGCATCGTTTCAATCAGGTCCGCGTCGTTACCCTCCCACACACTGCTGATGGGTTGGTAGTCCGTTGGCATAGCGGACTCTTTCTGGACGTTCGGTTCCAGTTGAAAAAGTTGTAGCTCTGACATCAGCAGTTTCCGCTTTCTACGCCTGCGGCGGTGCGATTCGGCATTTCTCAAGTACTGGTGATACTTCGGCGCCTTCGCCTTTGCCCGCTTCCGTCTCTCCTCACTGCGTACATCCGTGTTGCCATACTACCATGCGATAGGCCGAAATAAAACGTAACCGTTCCGTGCGGGTTCCCGGCCACGGAAAGTGGCCTGTGGTACAATTGCGGCGATTTTCTGCGGGTTGCGTGGCGGGTGTTGGCGTGGCGTTTCTGCCGCAGTTGGGCGACGAGTACGGAGGGTGTTTTCCATGGGTTATGACTTCATCGAGTACGAGGCGTCCGACGGCGTTGGGCGCATCAGGCTGGACCGGCCGGAGAAGCTGAACGCGCTGAGCCAGCAGCTTCAGGACGAGCTGATCGAGTGCGCGCTGCGGGCCGACGACGACCCGGACGTGCGGGTGCTGACGCTGCGGGCGAACGGGAGGGCGTTCAGCGCCGGATACGACATCACGCCGTCGGCGCCGAGCACTCCCGAAGAGGCGGAGAGGGCGCGGGAGCGGCGCGAGAACATCCGGTGGGACATGCACCGGATGAAGCAGACGCCGGAGCGCTGGTCCACGCTGCTGAACCTGAGCAAGCCGATCATCGCCGGGGTGCACGGTTACTGCATCGCGGGCGGCACGGACCTGGCGATGCACTGCGACATCGTGATCGCGGCGGACGACGCGCAGATAGGGTTCCCGCCGGTCCGGTCGATGGGCACGCCGCCGACTCACATGTGGACGTACATGGTGGGGCCGCAGTGGGCAAAGTGGTTCCTGCTCACCGGGGGGTCGGTGTCCGGGGCTAAGGCCGCGGAGCTGGGCTTCGCGCTCAAGTCGGTGCCGCGCGAGGAGCTGGACGACGAGGTGGAGGCGCTGGCGGGCACGATGGCCAAGATCCCGTGGGAGCTGCTGGCGGCGAACAAGAGCATCGTCAACAAGGCGATGGAGCTGATGGGCCGGAACACGCTGCAGGTGCTGGCGGCGGAGACAGACGCGGTTGCCCACCAGGCGCCGATAGTCAAAGAGTTCACGCGGCGCTCGCACACGGAGGGGCTGAAGTCCGCGCTGGACTGGCGCGACCGGCCTTTCCGCGACTACCGGGGCCGCGAGGGGTAACGCGGCGGCCTGACGTTTACCCTCACCCTACGACAAGCTCAGGGCAGGCACTCAATCCTCTCCCATCAAGGGAGAGGAGGACGATAGGAGGCGTACGCTGCGAACCCTACGGCAAGCTCAGGGCAGGCTCCTGACGCTGCAGGTCAGTCGAACGCCGTCCACGGCAGAGGGGGGCCGCTGGCAGTCCTTCGACGTCCCGTTCGCGGGCGAGAGCATGAGCCTGCTCGACGGGCTCATCTGGATACAGCGCAACGCCGACCCGACGCTGGCGTTCCGGTGCGCCTGCCGCGTGGGGATGTGCGGCACGTGCGGAGTGGTGGTTAACGGCAGGGAGGGTCTGGCGTGCCGGACGATGGCGCGGGACCTGCTGGACGGCGGCGCGCGCGTGGAGCCGATGCGTCACATGCCGGTTGTGCGCGACCTGGTGACCGACCCTTCCGCGTTCCATGCCAAGGTGGGCGTGGTCTCGCCGGGAGCGCCCGACCCGTCCGGCGGCGCGGGCATCGCGGTCGTCGACCCGGGGACGCGGGAGCGCGCGGCGGTGGACCTGCAGCGGGAGTGCATCTACTGCGGGCTGTGCTACTCGGCGTGCACGGTGGCGGGTCTGGACGAGGACTTTCTGGGGCCGGCGGCGCTCAACCGGGCCTTTCTAACGATCCTGGACGAACGGAGCGCGTCCGCCGATGAGACGCTCGACGCTGTGGCGAACGAGCGCGGGCTGTGGCGGTGTCACACGATGTTCGAGTGCGCGGCGGTGTGTCCGAAGGGCATATCGCCGACGCTGGCTATCCAGCAGCTCAAGCGGCGGGCCATCGGGCGGAAGCTGAGGCGGCTGATCGGGAGGTGAGCCATGGCTGAGACATACACGCCGTGGGATGTTACGGAGTATCTTCAGACTGTGGAAGAAATCCGCCTATTCCTCCAGGAGTGCGCGAAAGAAGACCCCGGCGATGGCAGCTTGATTGGTGCTGCACTCGACAACCTCGCCGAGGGTCGAAACCTACACCGCATAGTACGCCAGATTACCAAGATCGGAAAAGGACTGTAGCTGGGGCGATGTACGACGAGCTGGAACTGGACGTGCTGATCATCGGCGGCGGAGGCGCTGGCCTGATGGCGGCGCTGCACGTGCTGGCGCGCGAGCCGCGGCTGAGGGTTGGGGTGGCAGCGAAAGGGCTGTTCGGTCAGAGCGGCTGCACGCGCATGGTGCAGGGCGGCTACAACGCCGTTATGAGCGAGAACGACTCCATCGAGATGCACTTCGCGGACACGATTCGCGGCGGGGCGTTCATCAATGACCAGGAGTTGGCGTGGACGCTGGTGAATCGCGCGCCCGGGACCATCGCCGAGCTCGAGAGCTACGGCTGCCTGTTCGACCGGGGGCCTGACGGCCGCATCTACCAGAAGGCGTTCGCCGGTCAGTCGTTCGACCGCACGGTGCACAAGGGCGACCTGACGGGCATAGAGATCATGTCGCGGCTCAAAGATGCGGTGCTGTCCACGTCCGCGCTGACGCTGGACGAGCACCGCGCGGTGGCGCTGCTGGGCGACGCGGGGTCCGGTGTGTCCGGCGCGCTGCTGCTGGACGTGCGCACGGGCCGGTTCGTGGCAGTATCGGCCAAGGCGACGCTGATGGCGGCCGGGGGCGGCGCTCGGATGTACCGCATCGCCGCGCCGTCGCTGGAGAAGGCGGGCGACGGCATGGCGCTGAGCTACTGGGCCGGTTGCGTGATGCAGGATATGGAGATGTACCAGTTCCACCCGACGGGGCTGGTGGCGGGAACCTCGGTGCTCACGGGCGCGGTGCTGGAGGAGGGGCTACGGGGCGCGGGAGGCTACATGCGCAACTCGCTCGGCGAGCGGTTCATGGAGCGGTACGACCCGGAGCGCATGGAGCGGTCGACGCGGGACCTGGTGTCCAGGGCTGGCTACATGGAAATCCAGGCCGGGCGAGGCACCTCGGACGGCGCGGTGCTGCTGGACGTGTCCCACCTGGGCGCGGAGTTCGTGGAGGCGACCTTCCCGGGCATGGCGGACCGCTGCCGAGAGGTCGGGTACGACCTGGCGAGAGGACCGGTGCGGGTGTCGCCGACGGCGCACTTCCACATGGGCGGGGCGCGCATAGATTCAGATTGCCTCAGCAACCTGGAGGGGCTGTTCGTTAGCGGCGAGGACGCGGGCGGCGTTCACGGCGCGAACAGGCTGGGCGGCAACGGCGTGGCGGAGTCGACGGTGTTCGGGGGAATCGCCGGCGACGCGATGGCGGGGTACGTGGTCGGGCGCGAGCAGCCAACGTTGTCGTCGGGGCAGATCGAGCAGGCCATCGCCGAGCTGATGGCTCCTATGAGCACCGAGGGCGGAGAGAACGTGTTCGCGATACGGTCGGAGATCGAGGACCTGATGTGGGAGAAGGCGGGACTGGTGCGCGACGAGCGGGGGCTGACCGAGGCGCTGGCGGGTCTGGACGCGCTGGAGGAACGGCACGCGCGCGCGCCTGTGCCGCCGGTGCGGGAGTTCAACCCGGCGTGGCAGGAGTGGCTGAACGTGCGCAGCATACTGACGGTGGCACGCCTGACGTGCGTGAGCGCGCTTGCGCGAACGGAGTCGCGCGGCTCGCACTATCGCAGCGACTACCCGCAGTCCAACGATGAGGAGTGGGTGCGCAACCTGCTGGTGCGGGCCGAGGCGGATGGCAGCGCGCGGGTGTGGGACGAGGAGGTGGCGTTCACACGCATGCGGCCGGGGGAGTGAGGGGGCGTGCACTGCCCGCGTTTTGCATTGACGCCTAGTTGCTTTCGCTCTACAATCAGGCCATCTTAAGACTGGACGCAATCTCTCTTCTTTAGCCCTTTGTAGTCGGCTTTAACTCCCACAGAAGGAGGTCTTCCGTGACACTTACCAAGTACAGGCTCGAAGATTTCATTCACGACATGACGGAGCTAGTGGAGAGCCAGCCCGAGCAGGACAAGCTGTTCGACAGGGGCTCGGCTTACCTCGAGAGGCTGATCAACAACCCCGAGGGCATTCCGGAAGAGTACCGGACGCCGAGGGGAATCGGGCCGAGGCCGAACCACGGGTCCTATCTGCTGCACCACAACCCGGAGAACGGGCTGCTGATCACGACGGTCGTTTGGGGTCCGGGCGACCACACGGGTCCGCACGACCACAAGACGTGGGGCATGATCGGCGTGATGGGCAACACGCTGACCGAGACGCGGTTCCAGCGCAAGGACGACCGCTCCCGCGACGACTTCGCCATCCTGGAGAGGGACCGCGTGACAAACGTCCGGCCGGGCGAAGTCTCGCTGCTCATACCGGACGTGGACGAGATTCACCAGATGGACAACCTGACGGACCGCCCGACGCCGGAGATACACGTGTACGGCGACGACCTTCGGGGGCTGGAGCGCTGTCGCTTCAACCTGGAGACGGGCGAGATCAAGTCGTTCATGACGACAAGATACGACAACTGCTGAGGGAGTTAGTCAGTTTACTTACCCTAGAGTCGGCCGGCTCTCAGTGAGCGAGGGGAACGTTAAGTGACGCCAGAGTTCATCGCCATCCTGAGTGTTGGCGTAGGTCTTGCGGTATTCGGTCTCGCGGCGCTTCAGTTCGTCAACAAGCAGTTCGAGCGCGTACACGAGCGGATAGATCGCGTGGAAGAGCGTGTCGAGCGCCTGGCCCAGCAAAATGCAGACCGCTTCGATCAACTTGAACGGCGTATGTCTTCGCTGGAGCAGCGGCAGGCCCGGCTGGAGGGCCTTCTCGACGGGTTGCGGGAGGCGCTGTTCGCGCGCGCGTCTACGTCTAACTGACCGGTGGGAGGTGAGAACATAATGCCAGGCGAAGTTTCACCCGGCGCGCTGAGGGATATGCTGTCCGGCAGTTCGCAGTTCGCGCTCATCGACGTCCGGGAGGCGGGCGAGTATAACAGCTCGCACATCCCCGGCGCAAGCCTGATACCGCGCCGGCTGCTGGAATCGCAGGTCGGCGACGCGGTGCCCCACGCGGCGACGCCGGTCGTCGTGTGCGACGACGACGGCCGCCGCGCCGAACTCGCGGCGGGCACGCTGGAGCGGCTGGGCTACGCTGACGTCTCCCACCTGGCCGGTGGCATCAACCGGTGGGTGACCGAGAAACTGCCCACCGAGTGGGGCGTCAACGTGCCGAGCAAGGACTTCGGCGAGCGCGTAGAGGTGGAGAACGGCGTCCCTGAAATCACCGCCGTGGAACTGCAAGAGCGCATGGAACGCGGCGACAAGCTGGTGGTGCTGGACACTCGCACGCCCGAGGAGTACAACCGATTCTGCATACCGGGCGGGCGCAGCGTGCCGGGCGCGGAACTGCCGCTGAGAATCGCCGACATCGTGAGGGAGAGCGGCGACGACGCCACCGTAATCGTCAACTGCGCCGGACGCACCCGCAGCATAATCGGCACCCGCACGCTGCAACGCATGGGCATGGGCAACGTGTTCGGTCTGCAGAATGGCACGTCCGGGTGGGTGCTTGCGGGCTACGAACTGGAGACGGGCGCGGACCGGTTCGCGCTGCCGGCTCCCTCTGCCGAGGGACGGGCCGAGGCCGAAGAGTACGCGCGGCGTGTGGCGAGCGAGGACGGCGTGCAGTTCGTCGACGTGGACGGGCTGCGGGGGCTGATGGACCGGCGCGGCGGCGAGACGGTGTACCTGATCGACGTTCGGACGCAGGAGGAGCACGAGTCGGGCCACATACTGGGCTTTCGCTGGTTCCCGGGCGGGCAGGCTGTGCAGCGGTCCGACGAGGCGGCGACGGTGCACAACGCGCCTGTGGTGTTCGCCTGCGACGGCATTGCGCGCGCCGCGGTGACGGCGTCGTGGTTCCGACAGATGGGGTTTGGCGAGGTGTACGCCGTGGAGGGCGGCACGTCCGCGTGGACGGAGGCGGGTCACTCGCTGGAGACGGGCCTTGCTCCGTCCCGGACGCTGGGGCTGGACGATGCGCGCGGCCGCGTGCGGCGCGTATCTGCCGCCGACCTGGACGCTGCCGAGTCTCATAAGGTGCTGTTCGTGGACACGAGCCAGGACTTCGCGCAGGGGCACGTACCGGGCTCGCGCTGGGCGCCGCGCGGGTGGTTGGAGTTGTGGGTGGGGGACTTGGCGCCGTCGCTCACCGAGCCGGTGACCGTGACATGTCTGGACGGGGTGCATTCGACGCTCGCGGCGGCCACGCTGCTGGATATGGGCTACACCGACGTTGCGGTTCTGGACGGCGGGCTGGGCGCGTGGCGAGAGGCGGGGTTGGCCGTGGAACTGGGGCTGTCGGGCGTCATGTCGTCGCCGAACGACGTGGTGCTGTCCGGGCCGGACCGGAACTACGCGGACATGATGAACTACCTTCGCTGGGAGGAGGCGCTCGGGGAGAAGTACGAGCGGCTTTAGCTTGCCAGGAAAGACACGACTATGCCAATCATAAGTCACGGTGAAACACCGATGCCGCAGCCGGTGGACCGCGTGAGCGAACGCGCGCTTGCGTCGAGCAGGCACGGACTCAGCGACCTGCGAGTGCGCCAGGTGGTGGTTCACCCGGGTCACCCGGGCAGGCTGCACACGCACCCGACGGACCAGGTGATCATGGTGACGGCGGGCGCGGTGCAGTTCATAGTGGGCGACGAATTCCAGACCGTGCGCTCCGGCAGTTCGCTGGCGGCGCCCGCGGGCGTTCCGCACAAGGTCGTCAACAACCTGTGGGTGGCGGCCACAATGCTGGTGATAGACGCCACGAACGATCTCAGCACGCAATATCTCGAGGACTAGGAGGCGCAGCGAAAATGGCAACCGCACAGACCTTAGTTACCGCGAAGCCGCAGCTCATTCCGACCAACGTTGGGGAGCGTACCTTCGCCACGCCTCCGGAGGCGATGCAGGGGAACATCGTACCCAACGACCTGTTCTACATCCGCAACCACTGGAAGGGCGCGCCGGACATTGACGTGGACACGTACCGGCTGGCCGTGGACGGCGAGGTGAATCGCACGCTGAGCCTGTCGATGGACGCGCTGCGCGAGCTGCCGCTGAAGCGATTCGAGGTGACGTTCGAGTGCTGCGGCAACAGCATGGTGCCGGAGTACTGGGCGAAGAAGACGCGGGCGGCGATGGAGCAGCTCAAGGGTCACGGCATTATGGGGAACGCCGAGTGGGCCGGGGTGTCGCTGCGCGACGTGCTGGAGATGGCCGGGCTGAAGGACTCGGCGGTGGAGGTGCTGTTCGAGGGCGCCGACCACGGCCCGGACGAGGTGAACGGCGATCCGCCGGAGGTGACCTACGAGCGCGCCCTGCCGGTGGAGAAGGCCATGCACCCCGACACGCTGCTCGCGTTCGAGATGAACGGCGAGCCGCTGCCTCCGATGCACGGCTACCCGCTGCGGCTGCTGGTGCCGGGCTGGTACGGGATGACGTCGGTGAAGTGGCTGGTGGGCATTCACGTGATCGACCACGAGTTCCAGGGGCTGTACCAGAAGGAGCGGTACATGGTGATCGCCGGCCCCGAGTCGGAGGACTTCTACAAGTACCACACCGAGATGATGGTGAAGTCCATCATCACCGCGCCCATGCCCGGGGAGTCGGTAAGAGCCGGCGAGGAGTACACCGTGAGCGGCGCGGCCTGGTCCGGCGAGGTCGAGATTGCGCGGGTGGAGGTCAGCGCCGACGGAGGCCAGACGTGGGAGGACGCCGAGGTACAGCCGCGCAGCGGCTACTCGTGGCATCGCTGGTCCTACAACTGGCGAGCGCCCACGGCAGGCGGCCACACGCTCATGTCCAGGGCGACCAACGCCAAGGGCGAGACGCAGCCGATGGAGTTCCCCAACCAGTGGGACGGGCACAACTATGGCAATAACATGGTGTTCCCGTTCGAGGTGCAGGTGAGCTAGAGCCGGCGCGCAAGCGGCGCGCAGAAGGCAGATCGCGAATCCGGGGCGGGCGCCAAGCGTCCGCCCCTTTCGTTGTGCAGGCGCGTGCGAGAGGGAACGTTTTGGGCTGTCCCGGCGTATAATCTAACAGAGGGAGTTATCCAGCCGGAGGTTGGAGACTCCGACCCTACCAACGCAATTCAGGAGGATAGTGATTTGAACCGTATGAAGTGGATCGTCGCCATTGGAGCACTGGCCGCCGCGCTGGCGCTGGCCGTGGCCTGCGGCGACAACGACAACGATGAGGACCACACCCCCGTGCCGGCGCCAGCGGTCGCACAACAGGCCGCGCCCGCAGCCGCCGAGCCGCGCACTACGCAGGTGACGCAGCAGGTGTCCAGCCAGCAGAGCGGGATATGGGTGTCGGGCGTGGGCAAGCTGTCGGTTGAGCCGGACTTGGTGGACTTCAGGGTCGGCGTGGACACAATCGGCGAGACGGTCGCGGAGGCCAACGGCGCTGCGTCCGACGCGATGGCGGCAATCGTAGCGGTGCTCAGGGAGAGCGGCATAGAGGACAAGGACATCCACACGAGCCGGTTCAACATCAGTCCCCGATACGACTACAGGGAGACGACGGTGGACGGGGTGCGCAGCAGCTCGCAGGTACTGGTCGGCTACAACGTGAGGAACACGGTGACGGTGAAGGTGCGGGACCTGGACGGGCTGCCCGCGCTGGTGGACGACGTTGTCGAGGCGGGCGGAGACAGCATCAGGATCGACTCGGTGAGCTTCACGGTGGAGGACCCGGACGCGCGCATGGACGAGCTGCGCGAGCTGGCGGTGGCGGACGCCGCGGCCAAGGCGGCGCACATGGCAGAGTTGGCGGGCGTGACGCTGGGCGAACTGACCTACCTGAGCGAGGGTAGCGCGCCGTCCGTTCCGGCGCCGTTCGCGGCGCCCGCCGCCTTCGCGATGGAAGCGCGTGCGAGCGCGGCGCCGAGCTTCAGCGCGGGCGAGATCGAGCTGTCGCTGGCGGTGCAGGCCGCGTTCGCGATCGAGTAGGGGGCGTTCGCGGCGGCGTGGGGGGATGGGGACGCTGACACCCTCACCCTCATGCCGCGCGCCTCGACGCTGCGTTCGGCGTGCTGATAGCCTCCCCGGCGTCAGGCGGCGCTGTGCGCGTAATCGTAGAACCAAGAGTGTAGCCGCATCCCTGCGGCGGGCATGACCGCCTCGGTCCGCCACTCACCCCTGCCCCGTTCCCCACTTCTCTCCCTCTTGGCCATGTATTGGCCGACGCATTCGTCACCGCAAGACTCACACATTGTGATGCGAAATCGCTCGTAATGTCATGGAAACCTCACACACAAACCCTGGCAAACTCTGTACGATGGAGTGCCAAATGCAGGGCCTTTCCTTTCCACTTGTTCGGCATCAGGTTCGCCGATAATCTTCTCGGTCTGACCAACCAGGATGTCGTTGACCAATCAGGGATACCGAGCAACTTCGGTAGCGTAGTTGCAAAGGGGCACAGACTGGCGAATCACGTTTGCTCGATAAAGTCGTGGCTGGATGGCCAAGGAGTAGGGATGACTACCGACGAACAGATGTTGCAAGCTCAGATACTAGCGCTTGAGAAGGCTAAGGTGGCCCTTGAACTGGAGGGCCGCATCTACAGTGCCGACATTAAAAATCGTCTATACAACTCGGAGGAAGGCAGAGGGTTGTCGCTAAGTCAGAAGTGCGTTATTGACCATATCTTGGAAGCACTCGAAGCTGCTCTTCAGGGGAATGAGGTATTACCACCCCACCCCGGCTATCAGAGTTGTCGGGAAATGCATGAGGGGCGTCCGTGAAAAGCAGCATCAGTCACCGCAGTGCCGGCTCCTTGGAGATGGCCATAGAACTGGGACGTGACGGTCTCGGCAAGCGCCGGTACAAACGTCTCACTGTGCGCGGCACCAAGGCTCAGGTCCGGCGCAAGCAGCGCGACTCTTACGCCAGCGTCGCGCTGCAGGCGGCGCAGAACATGGTGGTGGCTTGCTAGGCTCAATGCGAGCCCGGCCCGTGCCTACCTGTATCTGATGGGACGAGGAAAAGAAGTGTCCAGTGTGAGTCCGGAAAAGCCTGCGCCCGAGGACTTCGGGGTAAAGCCCGAGGAGTACGCTTTGTATGCGGGCCAAGGTCATCCCCTCTACTCAGACCGCGCAAGCCTGGTAGGTGCTATCGCCACTCCTTTGGTCGTTGCTCTAGTGACATTCGTCATTACTGGGAACCTAGAAAGGGCCGTTGGAAATGGGTTCTTTCCTGGGTTCTTTCCTGGCTCTCTTTTTGGCGCCGTTGTCTTATCTCAGATTGTGATAGCCATTGAACGATATAAGTGGAGTCGCATGAGGGATGAAGTGTTGGAAAGTCCCGTCGCCGCCAAAATCAAGCTGTATGAAGACGCAAAGGCAGCCTA
Organism: Dehalococcoidia bacterium; assembly: GCA_965203135.1. Taxonomy (GTDB): domain Bacteria; phylum Chloroflexota; class Dehalococcoidia; order Lucifugimonadales; family CATOSD01; genus CATOSD01. The sequence continues at coordinate 1,607,161 of CBDBBO010000001.1, forward strand.
CGACGCGATGCGAGAAGAGGCTGAGAGGGTGCGGCAAGAGGAAGAAAGGGTACAGCAGGAGGCCGAAAAGGAACGGCGGGAGGCTGAAAGGGCACAGCGGAGGGCTGAAAGGACACGGAGCAAGGCTGAGACGGCACGGCTGGAGGTCGAGAGAGCGCGGCGGAGGAAATTCGAAGACTATTGGATGTCGCTAACTGGGACCGAATTTGAACGAGAGATGGCAAGAGTATTCAGGGCCTTGGGCTATCGCGTCAAGTCGACTCCCAGTTCGGGAGATGGGGGCGTTGACCTTATCCTCACACGATCCGGCAAGACTATCGTAGTTCAGTGTAAGGCCCACAAGAACCCTGTTGGACCGGCGATTGCGAGAGAGTTGTTCGGCAGCATGATTCACTTCAAAGCTGACGAGGCGATTCTTGCTTGCACAGGTGGATTCACCGGGGGTGTTGAGCTCTTCGTTAGAGACAAACCGATAGACCTTATCTCGCTATCAGAACTCGCTAGATTGGGCGCGCAAGTCGAGGGCAAAGAAATCCGGGACACGCCAATATGTACCAAATGTGAACGGGCAATGGTCTTGAAACACGGGAGGCGCGGAGCGTTCTGGGGATGTTCTCGATATCCAAAGTGCAGAGTCACCAGGGACGCGAACGACTGGTAGTCACATCATCCACAACCCCAACACCAGGGCGTGGCAGGAGAGAACATGACCATCACAGTTGCCGCCCGACATGACGGCGACTCTAGACACTCGTTGACGTGCGTTCGCGGCGGCGCTTTCACCCCCATCCTGGCCTTCCCCCATCGAGGGGGAAGGGACTCTTGGAGCGCTACTGCGCCGTTACGCCGCCGTCGATGACTAGCTCGGAGCCGGTGACGAACGAGGACTCGTCCGAGGCGAGGTAGAGGATTCCGTAGGCTATCTCGTCCGCGTTGCCGATTCTGTTCATGGGTATGCGGGCGAGCAGCTCCGCCTCCCGTTCGGGGTCGTCGAACCGGCGCTGTGTGAGCGGGGTGCGCATGAAGCCGGGGTGGACCGAGTTCACGCGTATGTTGTCGGGCGCGTACTGAATGGCAGCGGCCTTGGTGAAGATGCGGATGGCGCCCTTGGCGGCGTGGTAGGCGGTTGAGCCGACGCTTCCGACCAGTCCGTAGATGGACGAGGTGTTGATGATGGAGCCGCCGCCGACCTTGCGCATTTCGGGGATGGCGTACTTGGTTCCCAGGAAGACGCCCTTGGCGTGGACGTCCATCTGGCCGTCCCAGACTTCAATCGTGGTGTCCTCGACGGTCGCGGGCCCGCTGGTGCCTGCGTTGTTCACCATGACGTCCAGTCGGCCGTAGGCGTCGAGCGTGGCCTGGATGGCGTTCCGCCAGTCCTCGTCACTGGTGACGTCCAGCTTGACGAAGATGGCGTCGCCGCCCAACTCGCGGATTTCGGCGGCGGCCCTCTCGCCCTGCTCCACCAGGATGTCGGTGAGGACGACCTTGGCGCCCTCGCGGGCGAACATCCGCGCCGCCGCGCCGCCAAAGCCCATCAGCTCCCCCTCGACTCCGGCGGCGGCGCCGGTTATCAGAGCGACCTTGTCTTCCAAGCGCATCTTACGTCCTCCTTGCGACGGCCAATATTTACCCTCACCTCAATCCTCTCCCTTGGCGGGAGAGGAGCTATAGGTCGGCGGTGAGCCTGTTCTCGGGTGGATGATAGCCGATGGCCCCCAGCGCGGCAAGCTCTGCTAAAATGTGGGGCCATGCCGCTAGGACTGGCAGCCCGGAGCCGCGGCCTTGTGGGCCGGCGAGCGCGGCGGATTGCCTTGTGGGCGGCCCTGGCGTTGGGCTGCGCGACGATCGCCGTGCTGGCTGCGCGTGAGGCGAATTTGCTCGACAGACTACTTGTATATTTCCCGGTTCGGACCATCGATGCCATGCCCTCGGACCTCGGGCTGGAGTACGAGGACGTCTATTTCGATACGTCCGACGGCGTGACGCTGCACGGCTGGTACGTGCCCGGCGCGGACGACTCTTCGGCAGGCTCAGGGCAGGCTCCGTGCGTGGTGTGGTTCCACGGCAACGCGGGCAACATCGGGCACCGGGTGTACAACCTGGCGCTCATGCGCTCCCGAGTCGGCGCGAGCGTGTTCCTGTTCGACTACCGCGGCTACGGGCGCAGCGAGGGTAGCCCGTCGGAACGAGGGCTGTATCTGGACGCGGAGGCCGCAATAGAGCAGGCCAAGCTGCGTTGCGGCGTGGGTGACGAAGGCATCGTGCTGTTCGGACGCTCGCTGGGGGGCTCGGTCGCGGTGGAGATGGCGGCGCGGCGTCCGTTCCGGGCGGTGGTGGTGGAGTCGGCATTCACGTCGGTGAAGGACATGGCCAGGGTCACGAATCGGCTCATCTCCCGTTTTCTGCCACCGTTCATGGTGGTCAAGGCCAAGTACGACAACCTGGCCAAGATACCGGGCGCGCTGTCGCCGGTGCTGATCGTGCACGGCGACACGGACACGACGGTGCCGCACCGGATGGGTCTGGCGCTGTACGAGGCGGCGCCCGAACCGAAGGCTGTCCACATCGTCGAGGGTGCGGGGCACGACGACGTGCACGTGGTGGGCGGGGAGGCGTACTTCGACGTACTCCGGCAGTTCGTGCGCGCGCCGGGCCGGTGATGCGGTGTGGCTCCGCCCTGCCCCAGCCTGACATGAAAGGAGTCCGGGTGACTTTGAGAATACTATCTCTGGCTCTGCTGTCTCTCCTGGTAGCGGCGTTGGCCGCGTGTGGTGGTAGCGGTGGTGGGACGGAGCAGCCGGCTACCGCGACGCCCAACACAGAAAACGCGCCGTCCGGGGCGTCGGCGAGTTCGGCGCGCGGAGGCGTGGTCAGGGTTATCAACAGGGACCAGGGAGGGAGCGGCGAGTACAGGTTCGATCCCGCGGAGTTGCGGTTCGAGGTTGGCCAGGAGGTGACTTTTTCACTAAGCGGGCAGACCGAGTTTCACACGTTCACGGTCGATGAGCTGGGCATCGACGTGTCCATGGACGTGGGGGAGACAGTCGAATACACCTACACGTTCGACAAGGCGGGGACGTTCAGGCTGTACTGCATACCGCACGAGGCCCTCGGGATGACCGGGGAGATCGTTGTGGAATGAGGTGTCGCAGGGGTCGGGCGATGCGCGTTGACGCACCTACGGCCTACCCAATAAAATCGAAACTGGACACCCCACAAACTTCGAAAGGCCTGTCGCCGAAATGTTCAAGTCATTCGTACCCAGGATCACAACCCCCTTCGGGCGCATACGCCGCGTCTTCTCGTCGTCGGGTGTGCCCGTGCTGGCGCAGTCGGACTACGACCAGATGCGTCGCGTGATGCTGAAATGAGACGATGAATATATGGCCGTGAGCGCCATATACGAGATGGCCGGGGTTAACAGGATTCCCCGCAACCTGTAAGTCTCTTCCGCACGACCGGCTCCACGCCGGTCGAATATTCTTCCCAAGAGGTGAATCGTGGAGTTTGGATTTGGAGTGCCCACGCGCGGGCCGATGGCCAACCCGGACAGTCTTGCGGCGCTGGCTCGCGGCGGCGAGGAGATGGGCTTCGAGATCATCAGCGTGAGCGACCACATCGTGATACCGCGCAGCATCGAGTCGCGCTATCCGTACAACGAGACGGGCGAGTTCGCCGGAGGGCCGACGGGCGAGTGCTTGGAGCAGTTGACCATGCTCAGCTTCCTGGCGGGCGTGACGTCCAGCGCGCGTCTGCTCACGTCGGTGATGGTGTTGCCGCACCGTAGCCCGGTGCTGGCGGCCAAGATGATTGCCACGGTGGACGTGCTGTCCGGCGGGCGGGTGATCCTAGGCTGCGGCGTGGGCTGGATGCGCGAGGAGTTCGAGGCCATCGGTGCGCCTCCCTACGACGAGCGCGGCGTGGTGGGCGACGAGTACATCCGCGTGTTCAAGGAGCTGTGGACGAGCGACGACCCGTCATATGAGGGCGACTACGCGGCGTTCACGGACGTGTCGTTCCAGCCAAAGCCGGTGCAGAAGCCACACCCGCCGATCTGGATCGGCGGCGAGAGTCCGCCCGCGCTGCGCAGGGCCGGGAGCCTGGGCGACGCCTGGTATCCCATCGGCAGCAATCCGCGATTCCGAGTGGGCACCATCGAACAGCTCACCGGCTACATGTCGCGCGTGCGCAACTATGCGCGCGACGCGGGCCGGGACCCCGACGAGGTCGACTTCGCCTACAGCGCCGGCTGGTACAACGACAGGGAGGCGCAGACGGGGCCGGACGGCTCGCGCCAGGTGTTCACAGGCACGCCTGAGCAGATCGCGGGCGACGTGCGGGCGTTCGAGGAGTTGGGAGTGCGGCACCTGATGGTCGGGCTGCAGGCGGACAGCGTGGACGATTCGCTGGCCCGGATGGACCGGTTCGCGGACGGTGTGCGGCCGCTGGTGTAACGACTCTGAATCTGAAACCGGGAGCAACCATGAAAGCAGTCTACCTGACCGAACACGGCGGGCCGGAGGTGCTGACCTACGGCGACCTGCCGGAGCCGACACCTGGGCCCAACGACGTGAAGGTGCGCGTGAGGGCGTGCGCGCTCAATCGCCTGGACGTGTTCACCCGCGCGGGCGTTCGCGGCACGCGGATCCGCATTCGGGGTCCGCACGTGCTGGGCGGCGACATCGCGGGCGACGTGGCGGAGGTGGGCAGCGAGGTCACGAACGTGAGTGTCGGCGATCCGGTGCTGCTCAATCCCCGCGTGACGTGCGCACAGTGCCAATACTGCCTTTCGGGCGAGGACGAGTTCTGTCCGCGCTCGTACATGCTCGGCTCGCGCAACGGCGGCGGTTACGCTGAGTACGTGTGCGCGCCCGCGGCGAACGCGCTTGCGCTGCCCGAGTCGGTGAACTACGCGCAGGCGGCGGCGCTCCCCACGGTGTTCTTGCCGTGCTGGACGATACTGATGCGTCGCGCGTCGCTGAAGTCGTGGGAGACGGCACTCATACTGTCCGCGTCCAGCGGCGTCGGCACTGCGGGCATACAGGTCGCTAAGAACGTCATCGGGGCCAGCGTCATCACCACGACCAGCAGCGACGAGAAGGCGCGTATGGCTAAGGATCTGGGCGCCGACGAGGTTATCAACTACACCAGCGAGGACATAGCCGAGCGTGTGAAGGAGATAACCGGCGGGCGCGGCGTGGACGTGGTGCTCGACCACGTTGGCGCGGACTTCTGGCCGGCGGCAACGGCATCGCTCGCCAGGGGCGGCCGCTACGGCATCTGCGGCGTGACGACGGGGTACCGCGCCGAGCTGCAGATGGGCGCGATGTTCCTGAACTACCACACGGTCTTCGGCGTGTTCATGGGACGCAAGGAGGACCTGCGGCTCATCCTCGACAGGGCGGCGCGCGGCGTCATCCGAAGCGTGATCCACCAGGAGTACCCGCTCGAGGAGGCGGCCCAGGCCCACCGCGACATGGAGGGCCTGAACTTCTTCGGCAAGCTCGTCCTCACGGTGGGGTAGAGGCAACTCTTGTGGCTGCCCGCGCCATCTGCGGCCCCACCCGTCCTTGAGCAGGCAAGGCCGCAGATGGCGCGGGCCAAAAATAGACGCCCCCCGGCAGACGGAGGACGTCGGGCCAGAGATGCTATCTCTGGGGGAGTGCATCTATTCTAGCAAAGCCCGTCATTATGGTGGAAGCGAAGAAGTTGGGAGAGAACCTGCAAAACGCGGTGTCCAAGGGCGCGATTTCTCTTGGGGGCAGGGAGCGAGCCACTTCGCCGTGACCGACGGGCAGCGATGGGAACTCTACGCTATCCTCAGCGGGCGTCGGCGTCAGACGCGTCGCCACCGGAAGCAAGATGGCCCTACGCCTTGCTGGTGTGGGAGGCTGGTGTGACCACGAGATATGCTGACTACATCGTACTGAAAGAAGTTGAGCCGGAACCTGGCGGGCTAACTGCCTGGGCCCACGAGGCGGGCGTCATCATGGTCGACGGCAAGATAAGGGACGTCTTCGAGGGAGGTAGACGTAGCATTCCTTTCTGGCCGCTGACCAGAGGCGGGGTACGGACATTCATCGCTTACATGTCGCCGTTCGACCTGGATTACTGGCTGAAGGATCCACGGGACGACTCTGAACCGGACTACGGTATCCCTCTGGACAGCCTGTTTTTCACATCCGACGCAGAGCCAGTCACAGGCCGCCTAAACATTACCTTCTCGGTAATGACCGGATTGACCGACCTTTTGCTGCGACTACTGGGTCCCCGCAAGGTCATCACAAAGGCTGATGTGGCCTATACGCTCAAGAACGAAGTACAGGCCAAGTTGGCGGGATTGGGCCTGCACAGATATACGGCCGTCGAATTGCGGGACGACCATGACCTCCGCAGTTCAATCCTTACTTCGCTCAAAGGGGAGCTTGACCTTGTGCTGTCCAGCTATGGTTTAGAGCTGGACAAGTTCTTCATCGACTGGGGATTGACGGTTGAACAGAGAGAGCACATCAAGCGGCAACGACACGACAGCAGCGTTCAAGATGCATTGCGGGAGAAAGAACTGAAAGACGCAAGGGGCCTTGGAGTGAGTCAAGCGAGCCCGCCCCAGCGCCGTCCTACAGTTACGGCCGCTTCTCCCCCCGAACACATTGCCTCAGACAACCGCAGCCGGCTACCGCCAGAGCCTACAACGGCAATAGGTTACTGGGTCTATGTGGACGATCCGACAAACAGAGCCAGAATACACCAGGGAACGTGTAGATTCTGCAATGGCGGAAAAGGACTCCGGGGAAACCGACGGTCGGATAACAGGTGGCTTGGACCATTTGAGAACGAGGGTGAAGCGGTTGAAGTGGCTCTGAGTACGGGACGGTCAGACGTTAGGGGATGTGGAGTGTGCCTACGTAGCCTGTGAGCTCTTCTACACGGCATTCTTCACGCGCCTCTATACTCGGGTCCCCTCTTTCAGTCAATTCACGGTTTGATACGCGGTAATTCGTGTGTTGTACAATACGTCCTCCGGATTCACGATTGGGGAGCCGACGGTTAGTGCGAGGATTTTGATGGGAGCGGTCCACAATGGCCATACAACGAGAAGCCACCGTAGAGGAGTACACGGCGCAGGCGCTGAAGTTCCTAGACCAGTCGGATGCGGAGTTCGCGGCGGGTGACACGCGCCAGGGGGCGGAGAAGCTGTACGGCGCGGCGTGCCAGATCGTGATCGCCGCCGCCAAGCAGCGCGGCTGGGGGTACAACTCCCACCGCGACAACAAGAACGCTACGGTGCGGCTGGCGGACGAGTATGGTGATCCGTTCCTGCAAGGGGGATTTGTCGCTGCCGAGAAGTTTCATCGTCACTCCCGCTACGGCAACCTGGAGGACTACGAGATTGACGCGGACCGTCCGGCGGCGCGGCTGTACGTGCGGCGCATGGTGGACCTCGTCGAGGCATACGCAACAACCGAAGGCGCGTGAACCCTCGCCCAATAGCCGTAATTGCCGCAAACCCCTGTCCCAGAGCTTCCCAATCGCGTAACTCCAGCGCCACCCCTCGCCCAACTCCACCCCATTCGCGCCCACGTACCCCGAAAAAACCGTCACTTTCCCGCGCCACCCGTTCCCATCCGTGCCCCACCCATTCTCACCCACGTCCCACCAGTTCTCATTCGTGCGCCATTTCTCCCCACAAATTCGGCCTGCCCCGACAATTTCGCCGGCCTTCTTGATTCTATAGCACGCACGTGCTATATTCTACTCAGAGCGTATCCGATAAATCCCTCCCCCCACAGGGGGAAGAGCCTGCCCTGAGCGTAGCCGAAGGGATGGGTGTGACGGCCCACGACCACCCTCGCGCTCCTGCTACATTCTGCGCCACGCCTGCGCCGAATCTAACGCCGGTGTACCGCGAATGAACACCAAGAGGACGGGCCGCCCAGCTACGAATTGGGCAGGATGTAGCAGAACTGAGCAGATTTTTTCGGAGAGCCACACCCAAAGGCCCTGTCCGCTGAGGCCCCAAGTTTGACGCGCTTTTGGGCGCGGAGTATCATAGCCGCAAACCGGGCGCGGGCCGCTATCGCTGACTGACCCGCTCCATGCATCGTGAAATGGCAACGTCCAGAAGGGAGGAACGTCTTGGCAAACACCGTACTTTTCGAGGTGCGCGATAGGGTAGCGTACCTGACGCTCAATCGCCCCGAGAAGCTGAACGCGATCAACAACGAGATGATCGGCGACCTGTTCGACACCTTCAACGAGGTGAAGACCAACCCCGACATCTGGGCCGCGGTGGTCACCGGCTCCGGTAGGGCCTTCTCCACGGGCCACGACCTGGTCATGGGCCGAGCCGAGCGCGAGGAGTCGTCCTCCGAGAGGCCGCGCGGCAACACCGACAACCTGTACCTGTTCATCAGCCAGGTTTACAAGCCCATCATCGCCGCCATCAACGGGTACGCGCTGGCGCAGGGCGGTGGCATCGCGCTGCTGAGCGACATCCGCATCGCGTCGGACAGGGCGCAGTTCGGTTGGCCGCAGGTGAAGCGCGGCATCGCCTCCATGAGCGGCCCGACCATCCTGGCCCACTACGTGCCGCTGGGGTCGGCGTTCAAGTTCCTGTTCACCGGCGAGTTCTGCGACGCCGCCGAGGCGCACCGCATCGGCCTGGTGCAGGAAGTGGTCCCCCACGAGCAGGTGCTGGACCGCGCCGAGGAGATGGTGCGGGGCATCGTCGAGAACTGCGCGCCTCTGGCCGTCCGCGCCATCAAGGAAGCCGCCATCACCGGCCGCTCCTTCCCCAACTTCGAGGAGCGCATGAAGAACGCCTCGAAGGTCAACTCGGGCATGGCAGGCAGCGAGGACCAGCGAGAGGGTCTGGCCGCCTTCGCGGAGAAGCGCAAGCCCAACTTCAAGGGCCGCTAGCCCGAGAGCGCGTCTTGGCTACAACCGACCAGCACACAGGAACTAGCGAGCGCCTCCTGGCGCAGGCCGAGGCCACATTTGAGGCTGGCGACCTGCGCCAGGCATCGGAAAAGGCGTGGTGGGCGGTTGCAGGTTACATCGGAACCGTGGCGGAGGAGAACGGGTGGGAACACAACGCCCTTTCGTTCGGGTACATCCGTCAGAACGCCAAAAGGCTGTTTGGCCTAACGGGGGACAGAGTCGCAAACCTGGACAAGTTCACCTGCGTCGAGCGGCTGTACATGAACTACTTCGAGAATGATCTGGAGAGTCAGACCGTTAGCCGATACATCGGTTGCGCGCGTGACGTGCTGGAAACCCTTAAGCGTGTTGCGCCATTGAGCGTAGGTGACTAAACTCCAGCATCGTTCGGCGGCATAGACGCACTATGGCTACCGCTGCACGGCACGCGGAAGTGAGCGTTCTGTTCCTGCGACAGGCCGAGGCCGAGTTCATGGCAAGAGACTTGCTCCAGGCGTCGGAGAAGGCGTGGGGTGCTGTAGCACGTTACGTTAAGGCCGTTGCGGAGTTGAATGGATGGGACCACTACTCCCACTCGCACATCCGCCGCAACGCGAACAGGCTGTTCCGTCTGGCCGACGATCAGGCCGCACTCGAGGACAAGTTCAATCACGCCGAGAGGCTGCACATAAACTTCTACGAGAGCGACCTCGACCACACAGACGTGCGGCGTTACATGGACGACGCGCGCGACCTGATCGAGGAGTTGAAGCAGGTCGCACCTGTGTCTTCCGTGGAGAATAGGTGCCATCCCGTGGTGAGTCTGCCCACTTCCACATAGGGATGGGAAACGCCCGAATCGAGGTGAGCTATGACCCACGCCCTGGAAGGCTACCTGGTCGTCGACCTCACACAGCGAGTCGCCGGGCCGTACTGCACCAAGCTGATGGCCCTGCAGGGTGCCGAGGTCGTCAAGATCGAGCCGCCGGGCACGGGCGACGCCATGCGCGCTATGGGTCCGTTCGCGGGCGACGACCCAAACCCCGAAAAGGGCGTCCCGTTCCTTTACCTGAACACGGGCAAAAAGAGCGTGACACTCGACGTGGAGCAGCACAGCTCCCGCGGGCTGCTGCTGGAGCTCGCTAGGCGCGCCGACATCTTGGTCGAGGACTACCCGCCCGGCTACCTGGCCTCGCTGGGACTCGGTCCTGACACGCTGCTGGAGGCCAACCCGCAGCTGGTTGTCAGCTCGATAACCCATTTTGGGCAGGACGGCCCTTACAGCGCGTTCAAGGGCGAGGAGATCGTAGACCAGGCCGTAAGCGGCCACGTGAGCATCACCGGAGAGCCGGACCGCGAGCCGATCAAGATGGGCGGGAACCTGGCGCAGTACGTCGGAGGGCAGGCCGCGTTCGCGTCCGCGCTCATCGCGCTTTACCACGCCGCGCTGACCGGCGAGGGCCAGCACGTCGACAACTCCATCGCCGAGGCCAACGTCGACCTGCTGGATAGCTGGGGCATCAACAGCCTGTTCGGCGAGGTGCCCAAGCGGTTGGGCAACGCCGCGCCGGAGGCGGTGCTGCGGGGACGGGGTGGTCTGTACGAGACGGCGGACGGCTACATCGCGCTGGGGCAGGTCCCCGGCGGGTGGGACGCGTTCGTGGACATGATAGGGGCCGAGGAACTGCGCGATCCGAAGTATGCCGACCCCCGCTCGCGCTCCGAACACCGTGAAGAGCTGGAAGCCATAGTGGCCCCGTGGGTGCGGGAGAACAGCAAGCTGGACATCTACAACGCGTCGCAGCGGCGGCGCAACGCCATCGGTTACGTCGCCACGCCGCACGATATGCTCACTTCTCCGCAGCTAGAGCATCGCCGATTCTTCCAGGAGATCGACCATCCCGCGGCGGGGAGCGCCAGGTATCCCGGACCGCCCTATCGCCTGACGGCAAGCGGCGAGACGCTCAGCCGCGCGCCGCTGTTGGGCGAGCACAACGCGGAGATATTCTGCGACCTGCTGGGCCTGGAGCGCACGGAGTTGGTGCGGCTGCGGCAGTTGGGTGTGATATAGCCGTCTTGGGCTAATCACTGCAAGTAGAAACCGGGAGCATATACAAAATGCCGCGAATGCCGCTTGAGGGATTGCGAGTGCTGGACGTTACGCAGATTCGCGCCGGGCCTAAGGCCGCGCGTTGGCTCGCCGACGCCGGTGCGGAGGTGATCAAGGTCGAGTCGGTGACGCGTCCCGACGGTCGCCTCCGGGGCGCCGCGGCGATCGTGGTCGCGGGCATGGCCGCCACCAGCGCCGGCGCGACGTACAATCGCCCTATCCCGGAGGCCGCCCAGCGCGAGACCAACCGCTCCGGGTTCGACGTGTTGCACCGCAACAAGATGGGGCTGTCCGTCAACCTGCGCAGCGAGGAGGGCGTCGCCATCTTCCGGGCGCTCGCCGCCGTAAGTGACGTGGTGCTGGACAACTTCAGCCAGGGCGTGATGGACCGCTTGGGCCTGGGGTACGACGACCTGCGGAAGGTCAACCCGGCCATCATCGTGCTGTCGATGCCAGCGTTCGGCTCCGACGGGCCGGACAAGAGCTACATAGGCTTCGGCTGGGCTCAGGAGCACCTGAGCGGCGTGACGTCGATGACAGGATACGAGGGCGGCCCGCCGTTGCGTACCGGCACGGTCACGCCGGACCCGCTGAACGGCGTCCACGCGGCGGGCGCGATCATGGCCGCGCTGCTGCACCGCGCGCGCACGGGCGAGGGCCAATACGTGGAGCTCTCCCACTGGGAGTCGATGATTTCGTTGGTGGGCGACTGGCTGATGGAGTATTCGTACAACGGCACCGTCGCCAAGCGCCTTGGCAATCGGCACCCGGCGTGGGCGCCGCAGGGCTGCTATCCGTCCGAGGGCGAGGATCGCTGGATCGCGCTGACGGTCACGTGCGACGAGGAGTGGACGGCGCTGTGCGAGGCCATGGGCAGGCCGGAGTTGGCGAACGATCCGCGGTTCGCGAGCGTGCTGGAGCGTCGCGCGAACCACGACGCGCTGGACGAGATAATCGGCGAGTGGACGCGGGGACGCTCGAACGTCGAGGCCATGGAGGCGCTGCAGCGCGTGGGTGTGCGAAGCGGCGCGGTGCTGGACAACAAAGAAGCAATGACGAACCCCCACGCGGAGGCGCGCGGCACGCTTCCCCGTATCACTCATCCGGACGGCGTGAGCCACCCGTACATCAACTCGCCGTGGCAGTTCTCGCGCACGCCCCAGGGCGTGCGGACGGCCGCGCCCATACTGGGCGAGCACAACGAGTACCTGCTCGGTGAGGTGCTGGGCATACCGGAGGACGAGCGCCGGCGGCTGGAGTCGAGCCAGGTGACGGCAACGTTCCTGACGCCCCCGGCGGAGTAGGTTCAGAGAGGTGACACCCCAATGAAACTGGAAGGGAAGACGGCGCTTGTGACCGGCTCCGGTCGCAACATTGGGCGGGCTACTATACTCGCGATGGCGGCGGAGGGCGCGAACGTGGTGGTGAACGCGCGCACCAACCAGGCTGAGGCGGACGCCGTGGCGGATGAAGCCCGCGCGCTGGGCGTGGGCGCGATCAGCGTGCTGGCGGACGTGGCGGACCGGGCGCAGGTGGACGCGATGGTGGCACGGGGTCTGGACGAGTTCGGGCGCATCGACGTGCTGGTGAGCAACGCGGCCATACGGCCGCACAAGCCGTTCCTGGAGGTCACCTACGAGGACTGGCGGCGCGTGGTGGGCGTGGTGCTGGAGGGCGCGTTCTTCTGCGCGCAGGCGGTGCTGCCGTCGATGTTGGAGAACGGCGGCGGACGCATCATCTTCATCAGCGGGGATGGCGCGTTCGCAGGGTCCGCGACGCGCGCCCACGTGTCGGCGCCAAAGATGGGACTCTCGGGGCTGGCGCGCGGTCTGGCGTCCGAGTTCGCGGGACAGGGCATCACGGTGAACGTGGTGTCACCGGGCGCGATCGACACGACGCGGGACCTGTCCTGGTACCCCGCGGGCGCGAACCCCAGCGCCGGGGCAAGCCGCATCCCGGTGCAGCGGCTCGGCAAGCCCGAGGAGATCGCCGCGACGTGCCTGTTCATCGCATCCGAGGAGGGCGGTTTCATCACCGGCCAGACCATCCACGTGAACGGTGGCGCGGCGTATTTTTAGGGAGCAGTCCTCGGATTCGCTGTTGGAAAGGGCGTTGAGGGATATACACTATGTCCGCCAAGTTCTTCGATGAACCTATTCTGAATTCGCCTTACGATCCTCCAACCCGTCACTGGGAACTGGTGGACGGCATTCCCACGGATAACATTATCGATGGACGCCGGCCATCCAAGTACATTACGCCTGTGCCGCCAGCCCGCCGACAGGAAGCCGCGCAGAAAACGATGGCGCTGGGAGTGCCTGAACTCTCTGATGAGGGCCAAGAGTACGACCCTTCCCCAATTATCAACGAGATTCGTCGCAGGGTCGATGTCTGGCGGAGCCTTCCAAACCCGAACCAGTGGGGCGTGACACCCGAGACCGCCAGACTGCTACAACACTGGCGTGAGTACGATTTCCCGGGAGTCCGGCCCTTCTTCTGTCAAGTCGAGGCGGCCGAAACCGTCATCTGGCTGACCGAGGTTGCCGGTCTGCTACGGGATGCCACACCGAGGGCAGACTTTCGGGGGGTGTACACACACGTCAGAGGCGCGAACGCGGCGTCCAACCCCGAACTGCTGAGGCTTGCCCTTAAGATGGCGACCGGCGCGGGCAAGACCACCGTGATGGCCATGCTCATCGCTTGGCAGACCATAAACGCCGTTCGCTACCCCAGGCGGCGGGACTTCACCAAGGGCTTTCTGATAGTGACGCCGGGCATAACCATACGCGACAGGCTGCGCTCGCTCAATCCCTACGACCCGGACAACTACTATGAGCATCGCAGCCTCGTGCCGCACGACATGCTGGGCGACATGAGGCAGGCGCGAATCGTAATCACCAACTACCACTCGTTCCGACTGCGCGAGAGGGTTGGTATTGCCGCGAACACCCGGCGGTTGCTGCAAGGCAAGGGTAACGAACCGCTGAGCACACTCGAGAACGAGGGCCAGATGCTTCGCCGGGTCATGCCGGACCTGATGGGCATGGAGAACATTCTCGTGTTGAACGACGAGGCGCATCACTGCTACCGGGAGAGACCGGCAGTGGACTCGGAAGAAGGCAAGATGGACCGGGAGGAAAGGGCGGAAGCCGACAAGAACAGCGACGCCGCGCGCGTTTGGATATCGGGCTTGGAGGCGGTCAAGGATGAGATTGGCGTGCGCTGCGTTCTGGATCTGTCCGCGACGCCGTTCTTCCTACGCGGCTCCGGCTACCCGGAGGGCACGCTGTTTGGCTGGACGGTCAGCGACTTTTCGCTGATGGACGCCATAGAGTCGGGAATTGTGAAGGTGCCGCGCGTTCCCGTAGCCGACAACGTAGTCGGCGCGGACGGCCCCGTCTTCCGCAACCTATACGAACACGTAAGAGACAGGCTTCCGCGCGCGGGCCGCCGCTCGGCAGGCGCCCTCGATCCCCGCAACCTGCCTACGGAGCTTGTTTCCGCGCTGGATTCTCTGTACGAACACTACCAAAAGACCTTCACGCTCTGGGTTGAAAGGGAAATCGTTCCGCCGCCGGTGTTCATCGTAGTCTGCAACAATACCGCCACCTCGAAGCTGATATACGATTACGTGTCCGGATTCGAGAGGAAAGACGACGACGGCAACCTCCGGACTGAGCATCTCGGCCACTTCAGTCTGTTCTCGAACTTCCACGAAGACGGCAGCCGAAGGGCGCTACCGAAGACGCTGCTCATAGACAGCACGCAGTTGGAGTCGGGCGACGCTCTGTCCAAGGATTTCCGCACGATGGCCGCGGATGAGATCGAGCGTTTCCGCCGTGAGCGTGTCCAGCGCGAGGGTTTTGGCTCCGGCGACAACATCACCGATGCGGAGCTGCTGCGTGAGGTGATGAACAGCGTCGGCAAACCCGGTCAACTGGGCGCGGGAATCCGCTGCGTCGTGTCGGTCTCGATGCTCACGGAGGGCTGGGACGCAAACACCGTGACGCACATTCTGGGCGTGAGGGCGTTCGGGACGCAGCTCCTGTGCGAGCAGGTGGTGGGGCGCGCGCTGCGCCGCCAGTCGTACGAACTGAACGATTGCGGTCTCTTCGAACCGGAGTACGCGGACGTTCTGGGCATCCCGTTCGACTTCACCTCCGAGCCGATGGTCCGCCCGCCCAAGCCACCCAAGAAGACTGTTCGTGTCCACGCCGTCAGCCCCGAGCGGGACCACCTGGAAATCACGGCTCCCAGGGTTGTCGGCTATCGCGTGGAGCTTCCCAACGAGCACATCGCCGCTGACTTCGACAAGGACTCGATGCTGGTGCTCACACCCGAGTTGGTCAGCGCCACTCGGACCACCAACCAGGGCATCATCGGCCAGCCGGAGGAGCTCAGGCCGGAACACCTGCGGAACACAAGGCGGCAGCGGATAGTGTTCGAGCTCGCCAGGCATGTGCTGGAGACTCGGCTACGCGAACCTGGAGAATCGCCGAGAATGCACCTGTTTCAGCAGGTGCGAAACATCGCCGGCGAGTGGTTCGACGACCATCTCAAGTGCATTGGCGACACCTACCCCGCGCAGCTTCTGTACCCGGAGATGGCTAACATTGCCGCCGAGCGCATCAAGCGCGCCATCGACGCCGCATCGCAGCGGATGAGTCCGGACAGCGCAAGCGTCATAAAAGCGGTAGTCGATTCCTACACGCCCACAGTCTCAACCCGATTCGTCAACTTCACCACGTCCAGGGAGCCGCGCTGGCAAACGCGCCCGGACAAATGCCACGTGAATTGGGCAATATGCGATAGGGAGTGGGAAGTGGAGCTCTGCCGCATTCTCGAGACGCACCCCCGGGTCACTTCCTACGTGAAGAACGTGGGGATGGGATTCGATGTGCCGTACAACTCGGGTTCTCACCAGAGGCGGTATGTGCCCGACTTCATCGTGCGAATCGACGATGGGAAGGGCCATGACGATCCGCTGAACCTGATACTGGAAGTAAAAGGCTACCGCCGCGAGGACGTAAAGGACAAGTCCAGCACCATGCGCACCCACTGGGTGCCGGGCGTCAACAACCTGGCGGCATACGGCCGCTGGGCGTTCCACGAGTTCGCGCCATCGGTGTACGAGATGCAGAAGGAGTTCGACTCGCTCGCCAACCGGCTGTCGGCGAATGGCGTGCAGGAGACGCCTTCACGGACTATGGCAGACTTCCTGGGTGCACGTGTAGGAGCTCTTCACAGCAGCGAGTTCGGGCCCGAAGGTGCTCAACTCTCGACTGCTACCGGAAGGCGATTTGCAGGCATTCTCCATGAAGAGTATCAACGGCAACAGGAGAGGCAATGATCCTGGTAGACACCGGGCCTCTGGTGGCTCTGATAAATGCCGACGACCAGTTTCATGCCGAATGTACGGCGATTCTCCCCAATCTACCCGCAATCCCCTTCCTTACCACGCTGGTGTGTTTCGCGGAGGCGATGTACCTGCTTGGAAGTGTTGGAGGAATTCAGTATCAGGATGAGCTCTGGGGCTGGTATGTTGATAATAGGCTTCGACTGCACGACTCCACGCCTGCGGAGCTTCACCGGATGCGCCAGTTGATGAGGCAGTATGAAGATACGCCGATGGACCTGGCGGACGCATCGCTGGTGGCGGCCGCGGAAACTCTCGGTGCACGCCGTCTCTTTACGCTGGATAGCGACTTCTACGTTTATCGCTTGGAAGATGGCTCCGCGCTGGATATCGTTAGTTAGAAGCGTTAGGCTTAAATGAGTAGAGAGGCCCTTGCCGCTCCAGTTCGAATTGGAGGGTCGTTCCCATGCCCCGCCGCGCGCGAACCCGCCGCCAGCCCATACGTATCGAATCGTTGTCACATCCCGAAGACTCGCGCTCCAACATCCCCTCGGCGGAGATGGAGGGGGTCATGGACGACGCTGATCGAAAGCCGATATATGTCGCCTACGAGCGGCGCAATCGCGACCTGGACCCGCAGCTTGTGTGGAGCGGAAAGGACGAACAGGACGCGAGAGACCTGATTGCGCCCGCGCCGCCGCTGTTCATACAGGAGAAGGTGCACCCCAAGGTGCTCGTCGACGACCTAATGCGCTTCTCCAGCGACAGCGAGCGGCGCGACGAGTACCAGGTGGACCTGTTCGCGGACTTCAACGGCCTGCCCTCCGAGAGCGCCAAGACCGAGTTCTACCGCCACGACGCCAACTGGTCCAACCGCATGATCCTGGGCGACAGCCTGCAGGTGATGGCGTCGCTGGCCGAGCGCGAGGGGCTGCGCGGCAAGGTGCAGTGCATCTACGTCGACCCGCCCTACGGCATCCGCTTCAACTCCAACTTCCAGTGGTCCACCACCAGCCGCGACGTGCGCGACGGCAACGCCGCCCACATCACCCGCGAGCCGGAGCAGGTGAGGGCCTACCGCGACACCTGGCGCGACGGCATCCACACGTACCTGTCCTACCTGCGCGACCGCCTGACCGTCGCCCGCGACCTGCTCGCAGACAGCGGCTCCATCTTCGTCCAGATAGGCGACGAGAATGTGCACCGCGTGCGGGCGGTGATGGACGAGGTTTTTGGGGATGACAATTTTGTCAGCCAGATTTTCTTCTGGAAGACTAGCTCCGCAACATCTCGCTACATGGCTCCCGTTGGCGACGTAGTGATTTGGTACAGCAAGGACTTCTCAAAAGCCAAGTACCGGCAGCCTTACACGATGCGATCTATCGCAGACGGCGGTGCTGAGTACAAGTACGACTGGCAAGGATTCGGCTCATTTCGTTCGGCAAATCTATCTACCGTCCTTACCGGAAGTAAAAGGCTCTTTCGTCCGGCACCCACAACATCTCAGACGCCGTCGGCATCCACAACTTACGCGTTTAGAGCATACGGGAAAGAATTCACACCAGGGCACCGAGGATGGTCTACCAATCACGAAGGCATGTTGCGTGTACTGAAAGCGGACAGGCTTCTCCCAAGAGATAAGTCGATTTCTTACGTTCGCTTTTTCGATGACCAGCCAGCAATTCCCGTATCTAACTTATGGCTAGATACCAGATGGGGATTTGATGCGTCTGACAAACGGTATGTTGTTGAAACAAACCCACGCGTCATATCGCGCTGCATCCTGATGACCACCGACCCCGGCGACCTCGTGCTTGACCCGACGTGTGGCGCGGGCACCACCGCATACGTCGCCGAGCAGTGGGGCCGCCGCTGGATCACCGTCGACACCTCCCGCGTCGCGCTCGCGCTGGCCCGCGCCCGCGTGATGGCCGCCCGCTACCCCTACTACCTGCTCGCCGACAGCCCGGAGGGTCAGGCCAGGCAGGCGGAGATAGAGCGCCGCGCGCCGTCCGAGTCGGCCACCTACGGCGACGTACGGCAGGGGTTCGTGTACGAGCGGGTGCCCCACATCACGCTGCGGGCCATCGCCAACAATACCGAGATCGACGTCATCTGGGAGGACGCCCAGGAGGAGCTGGAGCCTCTGCGCGAGGAGTTGAACGAAGCGCTCGGCGAGTCGTGGGAGGAGTGGGAGATTCCGCGCGACGCGGACGACGAGTGGCCGGACGAGGCCAGCGCCCTTCACTCCGCCTGGTGGGAGCGGCGCATCGCCCGCCAGAAGGAGATCGACGCCTCCATCGCCGCGAAGGCCGACTACGAGTACCTGTACGACAGGCCATACGAGGCACCGCGCAAGGTGCGGGTTGCGGGGCCGTTCACGGTGGAGAGCCTGTCGCCGCACCGCGTGCTGGTGTCGGGCGACATCGAGAGCGAGGTGGACGAGACGGGAGTCGGCTACCGCTACGACGGGGACGTGCCGGAGCGCGATTTTGCGGCGATGATCCTGGACAATCTCAAGACATCCGGCGTGCAGCAGGCGCAGAAGTCCGACAAGATAGACTTCACGTCCATCACGGGCTGGCCGGGCCACTACATCTGCGCCGAGGGCCGCTACATGGAGGGCGAAACCGAGCGCAGGGCGGGCATCTTCATCGGGCCGGAGTTCGGCACGGTGACCCGCAGGCACCTCGTGGGAGCTGCCCGGGAGGCCGCCGAGGTTGGCTACGACGCGTTGATCGCCTGCGCCTTCAGCTATGAGGCCCAGACGACCGACGTGAACAGGATTGGCCGATTGCAGATACTCAAGGCGCGGATGGATGCGGACCTGCACATGGCCGACTCGCTGAAGCCCGACAAGAAGGGCAACCTGTTCGTGGTCTTCGGCGAGCCGGACATCGAGGTGCAGGACGCCGGCGACGGAATGATTCGCGTGAAGATTATCGGCGTGGACATCTACCATCCCGCGACGGGCCAAGTGCGCAGCCACGACACGGACGGTATAGCCTGCTGGTTCGTGGATACCGACTACAACGAGGAGAGCTTCTTCGTGAGGCACGCCTACTTCCTGGGCGCGAGAGACCCGTACAAGGCGCTCAAGACGACGCTGAAGTCCGAGATTAACGCGGAGGCCTGGGCGACTCTCAACAGGGACGTCTCGCGGCCTTTCCCCCGTCCATCGTCGGGCCGGATAGCCGTCAAAGTGATCAATCACCTGGGCGACGAGGCGATGAAGGTGTTGAACGCCTGAATCGCCGGTCGGCGATGAGTGGCACAACAAGAGAGGTTGCCATGCCTTATGCTGAAGTGAATGGCGTTAGCCTGTACTACGAGTCGACGGGGGATGGGTTTCCGCTGGTGTGGAGCCACGAGTTCGCGGGGGACTACCGGTCGTGGGAGCCGCAGGTGCGGTTCTTCTCGCGACGCTACCGGGTGATTACGTACTGCGCCCGGGGCTATCCTCCGTCGGATGTGCCGGGTGAGCTGGACGCCTACAGCCAGGAGCAGGCTGTGGAGGACCTGCGCGGGCTGCTCGACCACCTGGGCATCGAGCGCGCCCACGTTGGTGGGCTGTCGATGGGCGGCAACGTCGCGCTCAACTTCGGGCTTACGCACCCGGACATGGCGCGGTCGCTGGTCGTCGCAGGCACCGGCACCGGCTCGGACAGTCCAGAGTCGTTCGCCGAGAACGTGGCCGGTTTCGCCGGGCGAATGGAGTCCGGCGGCATGGCTGCGATGGAGGACTACACGCGGGGGCCGGCGCGGGTGCAGCTTCTGCGCAAGGACCCCAAGGGCTGGCGGGAGTTCGCCGACCAGTTCGCTGAGCACTCGGCCACCGGATCGGCGTTCACGTTCCGGGGCGTACAGGGCAGACGGCCGCCCATCTACGCGCTGGAGGACCGGCTTCGCGCGCTGGACGTGCCGACGCTGATACTGGTGGGCGACGAGGACGATCCGTGTGTCGAGCCGGCCATCTTCATGAAGCGATGCATTCCCGGTTCCGGGCTGGCGATGATTCCGCAGTCCGGCCACGCGATCAACCTGGAGGAGCCGGACCTGTTCAACCGGCTGGTGCTCGACTTCCTGACGGCGGTGGAATCGGGTAGCTGGGCGCGACGGGATGCGGGGTTGGCGTCGGGATCGCTGACATAGCGGCGGCGACACCCCCATCCCCGTATCGAGCACGGGGAAGGCACTTCTGCACGGCTGAGATGACCTATTCGTATGACTTTTCGGCGCACCTGACGCGGTTCTGCCGGGCGCTGCGCGGGCACGGGCTGCTGGTGGGGCCGAGCGAGGCTGCGGATGCGGTGCGCGCGCTGGGCGCGGTGGACGCCCTGGATCGCACACGGGTCTACTGGACGCTGCGGGCGGCGCTGATGTCCCGCCGCGACGACGGGCCGGTGTTCGACGCGCTGTTCGAGCGCTTCTGGGACTTCGAGCCGCTGCCGGAGAGTTCCGTGCCACGGGGTTTGCCATCGCCCGCCGAGGGAGCGCGCCGGCTGAGGCCGCGTCCGCGCTCCTTCGCGCTGTTGGAGGAGGACCAACGGTCCGAGGATACCCTGATCCAGATGTTGCGCACCGGAGCGAGCGCCCGGGAGTGGATGGCGGGCCAGGAGCTCGTCGCGTTGGGTGAGGGAGAGTCGGCGGAACTGGCGGCGATCGCGGCGCGCATGGTGCGGGCGCTCGCATCGAGGCCAGGACGCAGGCGCAGGCGGCACAGGCGGAGGGGGACGCCCGACCTGCGCGGGGCCTTCAGGGCGAACCTGGCGACCGGGGGCGATATGGTCCGGCTGCCGCGGATGCGCCGGGTGCCCCGCACGCCACGGCTGCTGGCGCTGCTGGACGTGAGCGGCTCGATGCAGAGCCATGCGTGGCTGCTGCTCCAGTTGCTGTACGCCGTGTACCAGCAGACAAAGCGCATAGAGACCATCGTGTTCAGCACGAGGCCGACGCGGGTGACGCGACAGATGCGGGCGCCGTCGCTGCGGGAGGCGCTGCGGCGGATGGGCGAGTCGGTGCCGCACTGGTCGGGGGGCACGCGCATCGGGGAGAGCCTGGCGCGGGTGAACTCCGAGTACGAGTGGCTTCTGGACCGGTTCACGACGGTGATGCTGCTGAGCGACGGCTGGGAGACGGGAGATCCGGAGGGACTGGCGCGGGAGTTGCGCCGGATGCGGCGCCGGGTGCGGCGCGTGGTGTGGCTGAATCCGCTACTGGGCACACGGGACTACGAGCCATTGGCGCGCGGGCTGCGCGCGGCCACGCCGCACGTGGACGACTTCGCGTCGGCGCGGGACGTGGCGAGCCTGAAGCGGCTGCCGGCGTTGTTGAGGGGGCGGCTGTCACCCCCATCCTAGCCTTCCCCCATCAAACGCGTGATGCATATTAAAGTGGCCGATATGCCTGTTTAGGGCGGTTTTCGGGCCAAAAGCCGCCAACTTGGCGGGTGCTAGGGCTGTGCTGAGTCTAAGATGGTGCCTAAACCTCAAAAAAGGGCCATCAAACTCGGTTATCCACATCAGCCTGCTTCTTGTGTGGTAGTTCCACAAGTCTAATTTGCATCACACGTATCAAGGGGGGAAGGGACTTTCCGGCACACGCGCCTATCATTGCGGTTCGTCGCCCAAGGTGATTCCTTTGGCGAGGGCTTGGGCGGCGGCGGTGTAGGGGTCGATTTCGGCGCGCTCGACGCGGGACGCGAGGTCGGCGAGCGGGCCGCCGGGGGATGCGGCGTCTGCCAGCCGGGACTGGATGCGCTCGGTGAGGGTGCGGGTGAACTCCTCGCGCAGCCGCTGGCCGCGGCGCTTGTGGAGGCCGCAGCCTGCCTGGAGGGTTTCGCGGTGGCGGGCGATGGCGTCGTGCAGCTCGGGGATGCCAATGCGGCGGTGTGCCTGGGACGTTATCACGGGCGGCGTCCAGTCGGGGCGGTGCTCGCCGATTTCGATCATGGAGCGTAGGGCGGAGACCATTCGGTCGGCGCCGGATCGGTCGGCCTTGTTGACGACGAACACGTCGGCTATCTCCATCAGGCCGGCCTTCATGGCCTGGACGGCGTCGCCCGCCTCGGGCACGAGCGCGACAACGACCGTGTCGGCTACGCGCATCACCTCGAGCTCTGTCTGGCCTACGCCCACCGTCTCCACGTACACGACGTCCCGGCCGCAGGCGTCCAGCAGCCTCTGGGCGGCCCAGGCCACGCGGGAGAGGCCGCCGTGCGCGCCCTTGGTGGCCAGGCTGCGGATGAAGACGCCGCGGTCGAGGAAGTGCTGCTGCATTCGGATGCGGTCGCCGAGCACCGCGCCGCCGCTGAAAGGGCTGGTGGGGTCGACCGCAAGCACGCCGACGCTCAGGCCCTCGTCGCGGGAGGCGCGGACGAGGCCATCGACCAGGGTGCTCTTGCCGGCGCCTGGGGGGCCTGTGACGCCGACGGTGTAGGCGTTTCCGGCGTGGGCGTGGGTTGCGCGCACGATGGCGGCCAGGGTGTCGTCGTCACGCTCGAGGAGGGTGAACAGGCGGGCGAGCGAGCGGCGGTTGCCGCGGACCGCGTCATCAACGAGTTGGGGAACCAAGTGGGGCGAATCTCCTTGGAGTGAGGATGGCGGTGGGCGGCGTTGCTCACCCCCATCCTAACCTTCCCCCGTCAAGGGGGAAGGGACAATTTGGAAGGCTTCCTGGCAGCGTTGCCTGCGCCTGCCAGCCCGTCAAGGGGGAAGGGACTTTGGAGATAGTGCTAACCGGAGTCGGCTTCCATGGCGGCTAGCAGGTTGGCCATTTCGATGGCGGCGAGGCCGGCGGAGTAGCCGTTGTTGCCCTGCTTGCCGCCCGCGCGGTTGATGGCCTGCTCCAGGGTGTCGGTGGTGAGCACGCCGAATATGACGGGCCTGCCGGAGGAGAGCGAGGCGGCGGCTATGCCCTTGGCGGCCTCGCCCGCGACGTGCTCGTAGTGGTCGGTCTCGCCGCGGATGACGGCGCCGAGGCAGATGACGGCGTGGTAGCTGCCGGATTCGGCCATCTTCTTCGCGGCGAGCGGCAGCTCGAACGAGCCGGGCACGCTCGCGACGGTCACGTCGTCTTCCGAGACGCCGTGGCTTTCGAGCGCGGCGCGCGCGCCTTCCAGCAGCCTGGAGGTGATGAAGTCGTTGAAGCGGGCGACGACGATGGCGACGCGCAGTCCCTCGCCGCGCAGGCCGCCCTGAAGCTCGCGGCTCACTCCTGGTCACCCGCGGCGACGCCGGCGCCGTCGATGTTGAGCATGTGGCCCAGCCTGGACTGCTTGGTGGCGAGGTAGCGGCGGTTGTGCTCGGTGGAGCGGGTGATGATGGGCACGCGCTCTACGATGTCCAGGCCGAAGCTGTCGAGGCCGACGACCTTCTTGGGGTTGTTGGTGAGGAGGCGCATCTTTCGGACGCCGAGATCCACCAGTATCTGCGCGCCGACGCCGTAGTGGCGGAGGTCGGGCGCGAATCCGAGCTGGAGGTTGGCCTCCACGGTGTCCAGCCCGGTGTCCTGCAGGGCGTAGGCCTTGAGCTTGTTGTGGATGCCGATGCCGCGCCCCTCCTGGCGCATGTACAGGAAGATGCCCGTGCCCTCGGCCGCGATGTCGTGGAGCGCCTGCGCCATCTGGTCGCCGCAGTCGCAGCGCACGCTGTCGAACACGTCGCCGGTGAGGCACTCGCTGTGGACGCGCACGAGCGTGGGCTCGCCGGGTACGATGTCGCCCTTCACCAGCGCCACGTGCTCGTCCCTGTCGACGATGCTGCGATAGGAGACGGCGGTGAATTCGCCGTAGGAGGTGGGGAGGCGCGCCTCGGCGACACGCTCGACCAGCTTCTCGTGCTCGCGGCGGTAGGCGATTATGTCGGCCACGGACACGATCTTGATGTCGTAGCGTTCGGCCACGCGCTCGAGCTGCGGCATACGCGCCATCTCGCCGTCGTCGGCCATCACCTCGCATATCACGGCGGCGGGGTACATGCCCGCGAGCCGGGCGAGGTCCACGGAGGCCTCCGTCTGGCCGGCGCGAACCAGCACGCCGCCCTCCATGTAGCGCAGCGGAAAGATGTGGCCGGGGCGGCCGAGGTCCTCGGGTTCGGTGTCCGGGTGAATCAGCGCCTTGATGGTGGCGGAGCGGTCGAAGGCCGAAATGCCCGTGGTGGCGCCCTTCAGCACGTCCACGGACACGGTGAAAGCGGTGCCCAGGCGGGCGGTGTTGTCCTGCACCATCATGGGGAGCCTGAGCTCTTCGAGGCGGCTGCCCAACATGGGCGTGCAGATCAGTCCCCTGCCCTGCGCCGCCATGAAGTTGATGGCCTCCGGCGAGACCGACTCCGCCGCCATGGCGAAGTCGCCCTCGTTTTCGCGGTCCTCGTCGTCCACGATTATGACGATTCGGCCCGCCTTGAAGTCTGCGATCGCTTCTTGCACGGACGAAAGAGGCATCGTTGCTGCTTCCCCCTTATAGCTCGTCCAGAATGTCCTCCGGCGCCCGCGGCGCGGAGGACAGGCGCTCGACGTATTTTGCCAGGATGTCGGTCTCTATGTTGACGGTATCCCCCACCCTTCGGCTGTGAAATACCGTGTTGTCCCTAGTGTAGGGGATTATGGTTATCGAGAACCTGCCGAGTGCACAGTTTACAACTGTGAGGCTCGTTCCGTCCACTGCCACGAATCCCTTCTCGACAATGTAGCGCATAATCGAGACCGGGGCACGGAAACGGACCATGAGCGCCTCGCCGTCGTCGTCTATGGAGTCGATGGTTGCCAAGCCGTCTACGTGGCCCTGGACGATGTGGCCGCCGAGCCTGTCGCCGATGGCGAGCGGGCGCTCCAGGTTCACGGGGTCGCCTGCCTTCAGGGCGCCGAGGTTGGTGCGGCGCAGGGTCTCGGGCACGACGTCCACGCTGAATGTGTCGCCGTCGAGCTTGGTGACGGTGAGGCACGCGCCGTTGACGCAGATGCTGTCGCTGACCTTGAGGTCGGAGGTGACCTTATGCCCGGCGACGGTCAGGCCCGTCGGCTCGACGCGAGCCACGGCGCCGACTTCTTCCACGATTCCGGTGAACATACGGACTCCCGGATGCCAGTGTGCGGCGTATTTTAGCAGAGGGTCAGGGTCCTGAGGGCGCGGCTCTCCGAAAAATCTGCTCAATTCTGCTATATTCCGCACATTCCGTAGCTGGGCGGGCCGATGTTCTTGTCACTTTCTGTTAGCCAAGTTGTTAAGGTTCGTCACGCGCATCGCGCGGAATGTGGCAGAACGGGACCCGTTCGGCAAGCTCAGGGCAGGCTCCGTTCGGCAGGCGGCGGGCGGGTTTGAAACCCGCCCCTACAGGCCACCCGGCGGCAGCGGCGTTTGTTATGTAGAAAGTAGCACGTGCGTGCTGTAGAATCAAGAGGGTTGGCGAGATTGTCGGGGCAGGCCGAATTTGTGGGGAGAAATTGCGCACGAATGGGAACTGGCGGGACGTGGGTAAGAATGGGTGGGGCACGGATAGGAACGGGTGGCGCGGGAAAGTGACGCTTTTTTCGGGGTACTTGGGCGCGAATGGGCTGGAGTTGGGCGAGTGGTGGCGTTGGAGTTACGCGATTGGGGTGGTTTGGGTGGGTCGGGCTACCGCTCGTCGCGGATGCGGAACATGAGCTTGTCGCCGCTGTGCCAGGGCTGGGATGGCACGGGCCAGGTCAGGGTGTTGTTGGCGGCGTCGACGGTGGCGTCGGCGACGTTGAGGGACAGCGACACCGAGCCGTCGAGGGCGATGAAGTCCAGGGCATGGCCCGTGATGCCGGTGTGGGGCGAGAGCCGCATCTTGACGGTGCGGGGTTCCCAGGCGATGCGCTGGATGGTCGAGGTCGCGCCGTTGGCGGCGGTGAACACCGCGGGTTTCAGGACGCCGTTGGTGGTGTCTGCGGCGACTGCGTTGCCGTCCGTGACGGGGTCGAAGAAGGCCTCGTGCAGCACGCCTTCGGGGGCGATGGCGGTGACCGTCCATTCGTAGCGAACCGCCCACCCTTCGCAGGGGCCGGGGATTCTGTGGTTGAAGTAGAAGTTGTAGATCCGATCAATGAGCGGGCGGGAGGTCAAGACGCGATAGTCTTGGCTAGGTGTAGCCGCGTCAAATAAGCCTTCATCCCCACTGTCGAGCCATACCTGTACCGAGACGTAAGGTGCTATGTCAGACCCTTCAGGCAACCTGTAAACAACAGAACCCGCAGCCAGACCGGAACCGATTTGATGAACGTGTGGAGGACTGATGTTGGTTCCGGTGTACAATCTCTCAGGTCGAGTCTCCCTGAGATGGCGGTCCAGCCTTTCCAGAAAGTACGACTCAGTAACGCATTGCATGTACTCCTCTGAACCGTCGCCTGCGGCGACTTTTGCGGTTACTGCGGCGATACGAGCCTTCACCTCGCCCAGTGTAATCGTGGGCGCGCTCCCTGTCGCCGGCGGCACGTCCAGCAGAAAGCGCTGCTGGTCGCCGCCCGGTTGAGATGGTCTACCGACTGCCGTGTCTGCGGGTAGCCAAAGCTTGTTGTACGGACTACCTATGCTGTAGTAATCGTCAAGAGTGTTGTTGAAATAGAGGTCCCCTGAAAGATAGTAGCGTTCCGGTTCCTGTGTGCTTGGTAGATAAGTCTGGGAGTGCTGAAGGAAGATGATGGCCTCGCGGTCGTCCCATTGGGCGTCCCGAGCCGCGGCAATCGCCGGTAGCGCCGCCTCGGCCTCCTCGCGTGTGTCGAATAGCAGGCCTGAATTCCACACCGCCACGATGTCGCTGCCGCCGCTGCCCTTCAGGTACTCCTGAACTCTGAAGTGGAACTCAAGGATTGCTATTGGCTCAGTTCCACGGACTGTGGGGCCGAACTCTACCGTCGAGGTAGCGGAGCCGAGCCGTGCCCGGACTATCACGGGAGAGGCGAGTATCCTCTCTTCGAGAGAACTTTGACCCAAATAGAGGGATTTCGAAGGCATAATGGTGCTCTGTGCTGTGTCCGACACTGTCGGTACTGGCGACGCTACGCCTTCAGGGGGATCAGGCGTCGCTGTCGGCGTTGGCGCGTCGCGGATGCGGAGCATGAGCTTGTCGCCGGTGTGCCAGGGTTGGGACGGCGCGGGCCAGCGCAGGGTGTTGGTCGCGGCGTCGACGGTGGCGTCGGCGACGTTGAGGGACAGGGTCACTGAGCCGTCGAGGGCGATGAAGTCCGCGACTTGGCCCGTGATGCCGGTGTGGGGCGAGAGCCTCATCTTGACGGTGCCCGTCGCCCCTGAACCGGGTTCCCAGGCGATGCGCTGGATCGTCGTGGTCGCGCCGTTGGAGCCGGTGAACGCCGCCGGCTTGAGGACGCCGCTGGTGCTGTCGGCGGCCACCGCGTTGCCGTCCGTGATGGGATCGAAGAAGGCTTCGTGGAGGGTGCCATCGGGGGCGATGGCGGTGATGGTCCATTCGTAGCGGGTCGTGTATCCATCACAACGGCTGTAGTAAGGTCCTCTGTGGTTGAAGTGGAACTTGTACGTCCCTTCATAGAGCGGGCGCATCGAAGTTACCCTATAGTCTTGACTTGGGCTGGCCACGCTAAACAAGTCTGAATCTCCGCCATCCAGCCACGCCTCAAACGGTATCCCGGGGGTAATGTCAGACCCCTCAGGAAGCTCATAGACGACTGCACCGCCAGCCAGGCCCGAGTTGAACTGGTGTGTATGAGGCGGGCTAATATTGCTTCCCGTGTTTACTCTGTCAGGATATGTTTCTTCGAGATAGCGATTCTTTCTTTCGAGATAATATGTTTCCCGTACGCATTCCGTGTACTCCTCCGAGCCGTCGCCGGCGTCAAGCTTTGTGACGACCGCCGCGATCCGGGTCTTGAGCTCTCCCAGCGTTATCGTGGGCGGCGTCCCCGCGGCCGGCGGCACGTCCGTGAGAAAGCGCTGCTGGTTCCCGGTGGGCTGCGACGCGGCCCCCACTTCCGCCTCCGCAGGCAGCCAAAGCTTGTGGTGCCTGCTCGCTATGCTGTACTTATCGTCGAAATCGATTTCATGTTGCCACGTTAGGTAGTATCGGTCTGCCTGCTGCGTGCTTGTGAGGTACGTCTGGGAGTTTTGTAGAAAGACGATAGCCTCCCGATCGTCCCACTGGGCGTCCCGGGCCCCAGCGATGGCCGGCAGCGCGTCCTCCGCCTCCTGGCGAGTGTCGTAAACTGGCCGGGATTCCCACACCGCCACGATGTCGTCGCCGCCGCTGCCCCCCGATCCAGTCGGGGGCGCGCCCTTCAGGTATTCCTCAACACTGAAGCTGAACTCTAACATCGCTATGTACTTGGTCGAGCCGTCGAAGGCGGTGGCTGACTCCACTGTAGAGGTAGAGGAGTCCAGCCGCACCTGGGCAATAACATGAGACGCGAAGATCCTCTCCTCGAGCGATGTGGGCCCAAGATAGCCAATCGGTGCGGACGGCGCGACACCCAGTGATGTTCCGGACCCCACCGGTGCAGGTGCCGCCATGTCTGGCGCGACTGGCGCAGGTCCCGTGCCAGCAGACGTGTCCGGCGCCACCGTCGAGATGTCAGCGTGGCTCACCGGGGTCTCGTCATCGTCATTGAAAAGGCCGCAGGCCACTAGTGCTACTGCCAGAGCCATCGACAGGATGAGTGCGAGTGTTCTCATGATTCACATTCCCGACCTCGCCAGAACGCCGCACGTGGCGATTAACGCAATAATCTACCATTGCATGAGTCATGATTCAATTTCGGTGCAAGGTATTGTTGCAGGCCGGTACGGGTCCGGGCGGCATGCTAACATGGCGTTGGGAGGGCCGTGCGGTGCTCGTGACGAAACAGACGATGCCTTTGGATGACGAGGGACGCCTGTCCGCGGTGGATGCGCGTGGCTCTGATGTTGAGAACCCGGAGTACTTGACGCGGCAGCTTATCACGTACATCGGCAACAAGCGGGCGCTTCTGGGGCATATCGCGGGTGCGGTGGAGAGGGTGAAGGAGCGGCTGGGTAAGAGACGGCTGCGGGTGTTGGACGCTTTCAGCGGTTCGGGGGTGGTGTCGCGGCTGTTCAAGGCGCACGCGGAGTTGGTGGTGAGCAACGACATCGAGCCGTATGCGGCGGCGGTGTCGCGGTGCTTTCTGAGCAACCGGAGCGAGGTGGGCCTCGAATCGTTGTCGGAGGTCGTTGCGGAGTTGAACGCGCGGGTGGAGGATGCGCCCTACCCGCCCGGCTTCATCGAGGAGCTTTACTCGCCAAAAGACGAGTCGCGCATCACGCGGGAGGACCGCGTCTTCTACACGAGGGACAACGCGAGGCGTCTGGACAGCTATCGGCGCATGTTGGACGAGTTGTCTCCTCGAACGCGGGAGATGCTGATGGGGTCGCTGCTGAGCGAGGCGTCCGTACACGCGAACACGGCGGGGGTGTTCAAGGGGTTTTACAAGGACCGCCGCACGAAGGTGGGGAGGTTCGGGGGGAGCGGCTCGGACGCGCTGAGCCGGATCAGGGGGCGAATCGTGCTGAGCGCGCCGGTGCTCAGCAGGTTCGAGTGCGAGTACCGGGTGACGCAGGAGGACGCCAACGCGCTGGCGCCTCGGCTGCGGGGCCTGGACCTGGCGTACCTCGACCCGCCTTACAACCAGCACCCCTACGGCTCGAACTACTTCATGCTGAATCTGCTGCTGCGGTACGAGAGGCCCGAACACATCAGCCGGGTGTCCGGGATACCGCGGGACTGGCAGCGGTCTGGCTACAACGTGCGGGCAAAGGCGTTGCCGCTGTTCGAGCAACTGATGGAGTCGCTGGACGCGGCGTTCGTGCTGGTGTCGGTCAACGACGAGGGGTTTATTCCGGCGGAGACGATGTACGCTACGCTGGAGAGGTTCGGGGCCGTGGAGACGTTTTCGACGCGATACAACGCGTTCCGGGGCAGCCGGAGCTTTCGCAACCGGTCGGTGCACGTGAACGAGTACCTGTTCCTGGTGGACAGGCGGGGGAAGGGACTTTGAAGAGACCCTAGTCTTCGCAGTAGCCGATGATCGCCACGTCGCGGCCCAGCGTCATGGTGCGCACGCGGGTGAGCAGGGCGGCGTCGGCGATGCATTGTGCGCCCGTGCCGGCCACGGGTGAGGGGGCAGCGCCGCCGCCGATGATGGTTGGGGCGATGAAGGCCACGACCTTGTCCACGAGCTTGGCGTCGAAGAGCGAGCCGAGCACGCCGCCGCCGCCCTCGACGAGGACGCTGGTGGTGTCGGTGCGGCCGAGCTCGGCGAACAGGGCGGGCAGGTCTACCGCGCCGTCGCCCGACGGCGCGCGGACTACGCGGGTGCCGGCTCGCTCGAGGGCGAGGCAGCGCGCGTCGGGGGCGTCGGCCACGGCGACGACGGTCTCGCCCGGCTCGGCCAACATGCGCGCGGTGGTTGGCAGTCTGGCCTTGCTGTCCAGCACGACGCGGGTGGGCTGGCGCGGGAGGGGGTTGCCGCGGGCGTCCCTGGCGGTGAGCTGGGGGTCGTCGGCCAGTGCGGTGCCGATGCCGATCATTATCGCGTCGCTTGCGGCTCTCAGCTCGTGGGCGTAGGCCCTGGCCTCTTCGCTCGTGATCCACCTGGAGTCGCCGGTGGCGGTGGCGATCTTGCCGTCGAGGCTGGCGGCGAACTTGGCGGTCACGAAGGGCATGCCGGTCACGACGTGCCTGGCGTAGGCCTCGACGATCTCGCGCGCCTGCTCCTCGCACTCGCCCACGCTGACGGCGATGCCGGCCTCCCGGAGTTGGTCGAATCCGGCGCCGTTGACGCGCGGGTTGGGGTCGGTGACGGCGGAGCGGACCTCGGCGATTCCGGCGTGGATGATGGCCTGGGTGCAGGGGGGAGTCCTGCCGTGGTGGGCGCACGGCTCGAGCGTGGTGTAGAGAACCGCGCCCGTTGTGCGGCCTCTCGCGCGGCGCAAGGCCTCGATTTCGGCGTGCGCGCCGCCGGGCGGCTGGGTGTGGCCCTCGCCTACTACGGCGCCGTCCCTGACGACGACCGCGCCGACGGCGGGGTTGGGGCTGGCCGAGCCTATGGCGCGGCGAGCCAGATCGAGCGCCCGCTGCATGTGGGACATGGGGCTAGGACTCGTCCGGCTCTTCGAGCGTCTCTTGCCTGGTGGCGTCCTCGCGCGGGGCGTACTGCGGCAGGCGGGTCAGCGCGAACAGCTTGGGCCGGTTCTCGGCGTTGGGCACGCGGCGGCCGTACACCCAGTCCTCCACCGTCTTTAGGGGCAGGTCGAGCGTGTCCGCCAGTTCCTTCACGTTGCCCTCGAAACGGCTGTCCCTCAGCCACTGTCTCAGGGTGACGGGTTCCCAGCGCCTGCGCCCGCCTGAGGCGAAGTTGAGGTAGTAGCGGCTGGGAGTGGGCGCGTCCTGGCGCTGGTACTTGCTTCCGAGGGTTCCGTGGCCGTAGGGACGCTCGGCGGGGCTGGAGGTCTGGTAGAAGGAGATCTGGGCGATGGGCATGCCGGCGTAGAGGGTGATGGGCAGGGGCGAGATGTTGCTGAACTCGAGCACTATGCCGCCCTGGAAGCCGGGGTCGATGAATCCGGCGGTTGAGTGGACCAGCAACCCCAGCCGGCCGAGGGAGCTCTTGCCGTCCAGCCGTCCCATCAGGTCGGCGGGGAGCCTTATCCACTCGCCGGTTATGCCGAGCACGAATGCGCCGGGATGGAGGATGAAGGGGTTGAGCTCGTCGATCTCCACGACTTCGGTCAGGTTGGGCATCTCCTGCTTCACGTCGATGAGGTAGTAACGCTCGCTGCGGAAGACGCGGAGCTTGTTGCCGAGGGTGAGGTCGACGCTGACCGGCTGCACAGCCTCTTCGCGGTAGGGTTCCACGACCAGGCGGCCGGCGCGAATGGCTCGCTTGATGTCCCTGTCGCTTAACGCCATAGCGTCACCCCCATCCTAACCTTCCCCCGTCAAGGGGGAAGGGACTTTTACCGCCCGCACCCAGCCTGCCTCCTGCGAGGGGGTAGGGACTCATGGCGTCTGCGCCCATAGCTCGCGTCCGGCTATCACGCCGGCGAATGCGGCTGCTAGTCCGACGGCTATGCTGCCGAACAGGTTGACCGACGCGCGGGCCAGATGGCCGTCGCCGATGAGCTGGATGCTGGCGACGGTGAGCGTCGAGAAGGTGGTGAACGACGCCAGGAACCCCGCCGCAAGGAATGGGCGCGCCGCCTGCGGCAGGGTGGGCCTGTCCAGCTCGACGGCGACGAAGACGCCCAGCGCGAACGAGCCGGCGATGTTGACCAGGAACGTGGCGAGCACGCCGGGCCCCAGCGCGGCCGTTACGGCGCGATCCACCGCGAATCTCGACAGCGCCCCGAGCGAACCGCCCAGGGCAACGAACAGCCATTCCATCAGCTTTCCGGTTTATGCGCCTGTTCCCCGCTAAACGCGGTGAGACGCCACGTTAGCCGCGGGGCAGGCCCAGGCCCCTGCCGGCGATGATGTTGCGCTGAATCTCGGAGGTGCCGCCGCGGATGGTGAGCGAGATGGAGTCCATCCAGAGCCAGGCGAGCCTGCCGTCGAGGTAGGCCCACTTGGAGCCCTTGTCCAGTATGCCGTACATGCCGAGCATCTGGACGCCGAGCTCGTGAATCTGCTGGGCTATCTCGCTGCCCATCATCTTGGAGATGGACGCCTCGCGGTTTGGCACGAGCCCCTGGCTCTGCATCCAGGCGACGTTGTAGGCGATGGTCTTGCCGGCCTCGTTGCGCGTCCAGAGTTCGGCGAGGCGCTGGCGAATCATGAGGTCTTCGTTCAAAGGCTTCCCGTTGGTGCCGGTCTCGCGGGCGAGCTCCACAAGCTCCTCGATGCTGCGGCGGTTGGAGGCGAAGCTGGCGACGCCGGAGCGCTCGAAGTCCAGGGTGGTGGCGGCGATGTACCAGCCGCGGTTCTTTTCGCCGATCATGGCGCGCTTGGGCACGCGAACGTTGTCGAAGAATACCTGGTTGAAGTAGTGGATTCCGAACATGTTGATGATGGGCCGGACCTCGATCCCGGGCGTGTCCATGTCGACGATGAACACGCTGATGCCGCGATGCTTGGGGGCGTCGGGGTCGGTGCGGGTGAGCAGGTAGCAGTGTGTGGAGCGGTGTGCGCCGCTGGTCCAGATCTTGGAGCCGTTGAGGACGTAGTCGTCGCCGTCCTCGACGGCGCGGAGCTGGAGGGAGGCGAGGTCGGAGCCGGACTCGGGCTCGCTGAAGCCCTGGCAGTAGACGGCCTCGCCGCTGGCGATTTCGGGCAGGTAGTGGGTCTTCTGCTCCTCGGTGCCGTAGAGCATGAGGGTGGGGCCGACCATGTGGGTGCCGATGCTGACGTCGCGGGTTGGGGCGCGGAAGTAGGCGGTTTCCTCGTTGTAAATCATCTGCTCGATGTGGGGCCGGCCCTGGCCGCCGTACTCCTTGGGCCAGGCGAGGGTGAGCCAGCCGCGTTCGGCCATCTTGGCCGTGAGGTCGCGGATGTGGAACCAGTTTTCGTCGTGGAAGTAGGCGTCGGGGTCGATGCCGCGCCAGTCCTCGCCTAGGTTTTCCGTGAGGAAGTCGCGGAGTTCCTGGCGGAAGGCTTCCTGTTCGTCTGTGAAGCGGTAGTCCATGCTGGGTGCTCCTGGTGGGGGGCCGGCGAGCTATCCCTGCCGCTCGTCGTCGATGATTTGCTGTACGTTGCGTTCCAATGCGGGAACCTTGTCGATAAGGACGGCCCACACCTTGTTGTGGTCAACGTCGTGGTAGCCGTGAATCAGCCTGTTTCGTTGATCTACCATGTTGCGCCAATCTACGTGCGGGTACTTTTGCCAAACTTCGTCTGGCAGTTTATTGGCGGCCTCTCCGATGACCTCGATGCTTCTCATCACCGCGCGCTTCAGCACCTCGTCAGCCCAGACGTCGTCCAGGCTGAGCCCCGCCGTATGCTCCGTAAGGAACGCGATTTCCTCAAGAATATGGAAGAGCCGGTCAATCGGTGATGGCATATTTGGGCGCTTCAGGGTTCCAGGGCCAAGTCTTGCCCTTGATTTCCTCGTCGGATCTTATGCGAACCTCCAGCCCAAGTACGTTCTCCACATGCCGAGCGATGGCCTGAAGCGCCTCAGCCGATTCGCGGCCAGTTTCGAACTCCACCACCAAGTCGATGCTGGGATAGATTGGCCCAACATACATGAGGAAGGTGTCGTCCAAGCCTATCTCTTTGACGCCGTGTTCCTTGAACTTGGCACGCTCGGCCTTGAGGGTTGCTATTACTTCTTCCTTGCTGCTCACGTCCGCCCTGTCAGGGAAGTGGGCGTACTTCTCGCGGCGGAAGTCGGGCCACTGTTGGCCTTTCAAGTAGCGGTGGGCGGCTATGGCGGCGGTGGCGCCGTCGCCTGCGGACGCGACGAGCTGTGCCGCGGAGTGCTGGCGCACGTCGCCGGCGGCGAGCAGGCCGGGCAGCGGCGTGCGCATCCAGACGTCGGTGGGTACGTGGCCGCCGCCGTCCAACTCCAGCAGGTCGTCCAGGCAGTTGGAGTTGGGGTCGAGGCCGACGTAGATGAACAGGCCGGACAGGTCGACGCGCGTGGTCTCGCCGGATTCGACGTCGGTTATGTTCACGGCCTCGACCGCGGCGTCGCCCAGGATCTCGTCGACAGTGGTGTTGTAACGGAACTCGATCTTGGGGTTGGCTGCCGCCCTGTCGAGCAGCACCTGCTGGGCGCTCAGCTCGCCGCCGCGGTGAAACACGACCACGTTGGAGGCGAATTCGGCGAGCACCAGCGCCTCGTCCAGCGCGGAGTCGCCGCCGCCGACCACGCCCACGGTCTCGCCCTGGAAGAAGGGGCCGTCGCAGGTGGCGCAGTAGGAGACGCCCGCGCCCTCGAGCTCCTGCTCGCCGGGTACGCCGAGCTTGCGAAGCGTGGAGCCGGCGGCGTAGATGACGGCGCGCGCGTGCTCGATACCGCCGTAGAGATCGATGGCCCACAGGGGCGGCTCGGGACGCAGCGCGGTGACCTCGCCCAGGCGAATCTCGAGGCCGTAGCGGGTGGCTTGGTCTTGGAGGAGGGGGCCGAACTCCGCGCCGGGGATGCCGTCCGGAAAGCCCGGGAAGTTCTCGATGGTCTCAGCGTTGATCACCTGGCCGCCGGTCATCAGGCTCTCGAAGAGGACGGTCTTCAGTCCGGCGCGGGAGGCGTACAGTCCGGCGGTGAGGCCGGCCGCGCCGCCGCCGACAATCGCGAGGTCGTAGGTCTGGTTGGGCATGGTTTCTCCCAGTGTCGCGGTGCGCGACGACGGGCGGGTTTCAAACCCGCCCCTGCATGGTTTGTTGCTGTGGGCGGCGCAATCACCCTCACCTCAATCCTCTCCCATCAAGGGAGAGGAGGCCGGCAGACCGCCTAGATGAGGCCGGACTGACGCAGCTCGGTCAGCGCGCGCTCGGTTGCGTCGACGGTGTCGTCGACGTCCTGCTCGCGGTGGGCCGCGCTCATGATGAAGCGCGTTGTGGCGTGAACGCCGTTATTGAGCATCGCCAGCACGAACTGGCCGTCGCGGTGGGCGTCGTGCGCCCGCGCCGCCTGGTCGGGCGTCATCTCGGGGTCCTCACCCAGCCGCAGGAAGATTAGCGACGCTATGCCGCTGGCGTAGCCGGGTATCTCCATGCGCGTCAGAAGGTCGTTCAGGCCGTCCTTGAGGCGCGCGCCCATGGCGTTGGCCGTCTCGACGACGTCCGTGTTCATAATCAGGTCGAGGGCGACTGTGCCGGCGGCGGCGGACAGCGGGTTGGCGTTGAAGGTGCCGTTGTGGGCGACGCGGCGGTTCCGGTCGAAGTCGGCGTCGCCGCGGGCCTGGATCATGTTGATGATGTCGGCCTTGCCGGCGACCGCTCCGCCGGGGAGGCCGCCGCCCAGGATCTTGGCCATCGTCGTCATGTCGGGTGTAACACCGTAGTGGGCCTGCGCGCCGCCCTTGGAGATGCGGAAGCCGGTGACGACCTCGTCGAATATGAGCACGACGCCGGTGCGCTCGGTAAGCTCGCGCAGTTCTCCCAGGAAGCTGGGCATCACGGGAATCTGGCCCATGTGCGCGCCGGTGGGCTCCAGGATGATGGCAGCGACGTCGGGGTTGTCCTGGAGGGTCTTCTCAACGATGCCGATGTCGTTGGGGGGCAGCACGATCATCGTGTTCTTGGTCTCTTCGGGAATGCCGCCCATGCCGGCGCTGCCCACGGTAAGGTAGTCGCTCCAGCCGTGGAAGTGCTCCACGAATTTTATCACCTTGCTCTTGCCGGTGTAGGCGCGGGCCATGCGAATGGCCATCATGGTGGCCTCGGTGCCGGAGCTGTGGAAGCGCACCTTTTCGGCGCTGGGGATGAGCTGCTGCACCTGCTGTCCCCACTTGATTTCGAGGTCCGAGGAGGCGCTGAGGTGCGTGCCGCGTCCCATCTGGCTGGCGACGGCGGCGACGATTTCGGGGTGGGAGTGGCCGAGGATCATGGAGCCGTGGCCGGTCCAGTAGTCGATGATGCGGTTGCCGTCCACGTCCCACTTGTGCGGGCCGATGCCGTGGGTGGCGTAGATGGGGAACGGGCTCATGCGGCGGCCGTCGTGGGTCACGCCGTCGGGGAAGATGTCCCGCGCGGTCGCGTGGCGTTCGAGCGAGCCGGGGTGAAGGTCGATGTATCGCTGTTCGATAGGGCTGACCATGAGCAGTGGGCCTCCGTTCGGATAAGTGTGTAGGGTGTGGTGGGTATTATAGCCGCCGTGTGGTTGGCGCGCCACCGATGGGGGCTTGGGTGGGAGTGGGGGCAAGCGGCCCGGGAACCGACAACGTGTTGCCATGCTATAGTAGCTGCGAGTCAGTGTATCTGGCGTGGCAGCTTTGGACTACGATAACGACCCGGCGGGCCGGGCCGAAGGGCGGTACGAATGAGCGAGAAACAGTGGTACAAGGGCAACATTCACACCCACACGACCGAGTCGGACGGTGACGAAGAGCCGCACAAGGTCGCGAGCTGGTACCGGAGACACGGCTACGACTTTCTCGTGCTGAGCGACCACAATCACCTGACGCTGCTGGACTACAGCACCGGGCGCCGCCGGTTCCGAAAGCCGCTGATGGTGCCGGGCGAGGAGGTGAGCGTACGGATCGACGGGGGAGACACGCCGATCCACGTCAATGGCGTCGGGATTTCGCGCGTCGTCGAGCCAATCGACGCTGGCGACGTTGTGTCGACGCTGCAGGCAAACGTGGACGCGATAGTAGCGGCCGGGGGCATCGCGTCGATCAATCATCCGAACTACGGGTGGGCGTTCGACCACCGTGCGTTGACACGTGTGCAGGGCACCAGCCTGCTGGAGGTGTTCAACGGGCATCCGGGAACCAACGTGTTCGGCGCTCCGGGGCTGCCGAGCTACGAGCAGATATGGGACGGCGTACTCAGCGCCGGCCGCGTAATCTTCGGAGTCGCCACCGACGACTCGCACAACTATCACGACTTTACCCCGGGGCACTCGAACCCCGGACGAGGCTGGGTAGTAGTGGAGGCCGACGGGCTGACGCAGGACGCGATCGTGGACGGCCTCGCGTCGGGCAGGTTCTACGCCTCGACCGGCGTCGCGCTCACGCGGCTGGAGTGCTCGGCCGACGGGATCGTGCTGGAGATCGAGCAAGAGAGTGACTTCGTGTACACGACACGGTTCACGGGCAAGGGCGGCGAGGTGCTGGCGGAGAGCACGGGGCCGACAGCCGAGTACGAGGCCAACGGGGACGAAGAGTACGTCCGCGCGACGGTGGTCTCTTCGTCCGGGCCGAAGGCGTGGACGCAGCCGGTCTTTCCTACCGTTCGAGACGCGGAGGGCGAAAGTCCACGACTACACGACGTCGGCTGATTTCATCTATCATGTATGTGCCCGAACTCCCGCTGACCACGGAGGAGATATGAAGAGCTACATTACCGAACTGGAGTGCACCTACTGTCACGAGACGTACTCGGCGGACGAGCCGCACCGCACCTGCAACGAGTGCGGCAAGGTGCTTTACGCGCGCTACGACCTGGATGGCGCGGCACGGGCGTTGGACCGCGCCGCGCTTCGCGACAGGCCCGCGAACATGTGGCGGTACTTCGAGGTGATGCCCGTTCGCGACGAGGCGAACGTGATTACGCTAGGCGAGGGCTACACGCCGATATTCCAGACCCAGCGACTGGGGGCGGAGTTCGGCTGTAGGGACCTGCTCATCAAGGACGAGGGCCTGAACCCCACGGGGTCGTTCAAAGCGAGGGGCCTGTCCGCTGCGGTGTCCAAGGCAAAGGAGCTGGGGCTGACCCGGCTGACGATGCCATCGGCCGGGAACGCAGCAGGGGCCATGGCGGCCTACGCGGCCAAGGGCGGAATCGAGGCGTACGTGTTCATGCCGAAGGACGTTCCGGACTCCAACCGCAAGGAGGTGGCGATAACCGGGGGCAAGCTCACGCTAGTGGACGGTCTCATCAACGACGCGGGTCGCGAATCGCGCGAGAGGGCCGCCGAAGAGGACCTGTTCGACGTGTCCACTCTTCAGGAGCCTTACCGCGCTGAGGGCAAGAAGACGATGGGCTATGAGATAGCCGAGCAGCTCGACTGGACGCTGCCCGACGCCATCCTGTACCCCACGGGCGGCGGCACCGGTATCGTGGGCATGTGGAAGGCGTTCGAGGAGATGGAGCACATGGGGTGGATCGGGAGCGAGAGGCCGCGGATGTACTGCGTCCAGGCCGAGGGCTGCGCTCCGCTGGTGCGTGCGTTCCGGGAGGGCCAGGAGTTCGCGGACCCGTGGGAGAACGCGCACACGCTGGCGCCGGGCATCCGGGTGCCGGTGGCGATAGGCGACTACATGATCCTGCGCTCGCTGCGGGAGAGCGGCGGCGGCGCGCTGACCGTGTCCGACGACGAAATCCTGCACTACATGGGGTTGGTGGCGTCGCTGGAGGGCATGTTCATCTGCCCGGAGGGCGCCGCCACCGCGGCCGCGCTCAACAAGCTGCTCGCGGACGGCACGGTGCTGCCGGACGAGCGCGTGCTGCTGATGAACACGGGGAACGGGCTCAAGAACCTGGAGCTGGTGGAGGGGTAAGGCCGGGTACGCCCATCCCTTCGGCAAGCTCGGGGCAGGTTCTACCCTTCCCCCGCCAAGGGGGGAAGGGACTCCAGCAGCGCCTAATTCAGGCGCTCGAAGATTGTGGCTACTCCCTGGCCGCCGCCTACGCACATGGTGACCAGGCCGAGGTGCAGGTCGCGCAGGGCGATCTCCTCCATCAGCTTGACGGTCATTATGGCGCCGGTGGCGCCCACGGGGTGGCCCAGGCTGATGCCGCTGCCGTTGACGTTGGTCTTGTCCGTGTCCAGCCCCAGCTCGCGCACGCAGTAGAGCGCCTGGGCGGCGAACGCCTCGTTGAGCTCGACCAGGTCGATGTCGTCGACGGTCATGCCGGACTTGTCGAGCGCCTTGCGCACGGCGGGCACGGGGCCGATTCCCATGATGGCCGGGTCCACGCCGGCGACGCCGCGGGTGTGCCAGCGCAGCCGGGGCGTCAGGCCGAGCTCGGCAGCCTTCTCGGCGGACATTATGACCACCGCTGCCGCGCCGTCGTTTATGCTGGAGGCGTTGCCGGCGGTAACTGTGCCGTCCCGCTTGAAGACGGGGCGTAGCTGGGCCAGCCGCTCGATTGTGGTGTCCTCGCGGGGACCTTCGTCCACGCTCACCGCTATCGGGTCCGCCCTGCGCTGGGGGACGCTAACGGTGGTTATCTGGCTCTCGAAGCGTCCGTCCTTGATGGCGGATACGGCGCGCATGTGGCTGTTGAAGGCCATCTCGTCCTGGTCTTCGCGGCTGACACCGAAGCGTTCGGCCACATTCTCCGCCGTAACGCCCATGTGGTAGCGGTTCACCGGGCAGCCAAGGCCTTCGATCAGCCCGTCCACCATCTCGGCGTTGCCCATGCGGAGGCCGTCGAAGCGGGCCTTGTAGTCCAGCAGGAAGGGAGACTGGCTCATGTTCTCGGTGCCGCCGGCGACGGCGATGTCCACCTCGCCGGTGCGGACGAGCTGCGCCGCCATGTTGATGGCCTCCAGGCCCGATGAGCACTGGCGGTTCACGGCGATGGTGGGCACATCTTCAGGGATGCCGGCCCTGATGGACGACAGGCGTGCAGCGTAGCCTGCTTCCGTCGCCTGGAGGGCGTTGCCCATCACGACCTCGTCCACCTGGTCCGGCTCGAGGTTGGCCCGCTCGAGTGCGGCCTTTATCGCCGCCGCGCCCAGCTCCGGCGCCGAAATGTCCTTGAACGCCCCGCCGAATCTGCCGACCGGAGTGCGCGCACCGCTGACTATAACCGCGTCCTGCATCTGAAACCCCCTGCGAAGTTGCACGATCTTGATTTGATGACTACCGCCAAGCATAGCATTTTGGCCGGGGTTCAGGAAGTGTGGCTATTGCCGAGTTGAGGATGTTTGCTATGATTGAACGGTACGATTTCATTGAGAGGTAACGCTATGGCCGCCCTGGCAATGGACAACTACAGGGGCACGCCGGACGAACTGCTGGAAAAGGCGCGACAGGTCGCCAAGATGCCGGAGTGCGCGGCGCTGCTACTCGCCGCCGTGAACAAGCGGCTGGCGGAGATCGTGCCCGGCGAGGAGCCCTACGCCGCCGCGAAACGGCTAACGGCGGAGCGGGACGACTGGGCGATCGAGGCGGGGTATAGGTACCTGAATGAGTACTATGAAAACAGCCTTAACGCTAAAGGCTTCGCAGTCTCCTACGAGGACATAGACCACGAAGAGTTCATGGGTCTTGCGGAAGCTGTGTTCGAGATCCTGAGGGACGGGGTTGCCTGAGCGTTCTCCAGATAGGTTCCTTCGCGCCGCCAAGGTTCGCCTTGCCTTGGGCGAAAGCATGTGCGAGCGTGTCGGGGATGCACCATCTGCTTATCGATACATTGATACAGCGAATGTGGCGATGCTTGTCTGGAGCGCGGGGATAGACTTGATCAGTGTCCACATGCTGTTGGACGGCGAAACTAATCTGGGCACCTCAGTCACTCGACGCCGCTACTTGATGAGTCAGATCGTAACGGCTGGCTGGTCAGTACGGTTGCGGATCGGCTGGACTGGACTGTCGCGGCTGCACAGCTTTCAGCACAACCTTGACCTCAGCGAGAACGAGTTTGCGGCCAACTGCCGAGTCAGCGCGGATCTCTTCACCTACCTGAACGGCCTGTTGCCGGCACCGCTCAGATTAGAACCCGCCGACTACGGTTGGATGGCCGAGGTCGGCTAGGTGGGCGACCGCAAGCTCATTCTTGCGATGAGGAATCAGTAAACAGTGCGCCCTGCGATGGCGGTTCGGGCCAGTCGCGGACGTAGGCGCGCTGTTCGGACGTTTCGGGGGACCGGGAGTGCGGGCGAGCCTTCTGCATCTTCTGGAACCACTCGGCGACCTGGCGGAGTGCGGCGTCGCCAGTCTGGCCGTGCCGCACGAGCCAGCATCCGACCACCGTGCCAGTCCGGCCCACTCCGCCCCAGCAGTGGGCGTAGACCGTTTTGCCCTCGTCCAACGCGTTGTCGATGGCGTCCAGGATCTCGGTCATCTGCTCCGGTGTGCGCGGGACGCCCAGGTCCCTGATAGGGTGGCTCGCGTGCTCGACGTCCAGGCCGAGACGTTCGGCTTGCCGCTGGGCGATGAGTGCATAGGGAGCGAGGCCGTCTCGCCGCTGGGTCAGATCGATGAAGTGGTCTATACCGGCCTCGAGCATCCGCGCGAGCTTGTCCGCGGCTACGTCGTCG
Source organism: Dehalococcoidia bacterium (assembly GCA_965203135.1). Classification (GTDB taxonomy): domain Bacteria; phylum Chloroflexota; class Dehalococcoidia; order Lucifugimonadales; family CATOSD01; genus CATOSD01. Next base: position 1,649,370 of record CBDBBO010000001.1, read on the forward strand.
TTCCAGTGGCCGGGGTATTCTCCCGCGGCGAATCGTCCGGGAATGACCCAGTAGCTGTTGGGGATGGGGCGTCTGGGCGGGTCGGTCGGACGCATGGGGAACAGGTCTCCTTACTGCGGGAGGGACGGATAATGCGGGCTGGCCCGCGCCGTCGGCTATCGGCGCGTGGCGTCGGTTTGCTATTATACACTCACCCAACTCCGAACGAGGTCTGGCAATGGCTGCTTTGGCTATGGACAGATACACGGGCGCCCCGGACGAGCTTTTGGAGCGGGCGCGCAAGGCCGCCAAGACGCCGGAGTCCGCCGCGCTGATGCTGGCCGCGGTCAACAAGCGGCTGGCGGAGATAGCGCCCGGCGAGGAACCCTTTGCTGCCGCGAAACGGCTGACAGTGGAGAGGGACAACTGGGCTATCAAAGCGGGGTACCGGCACTTGAACCGGTATTACGAGGACAGCCTTGACCCTGAACACTTCTCTGTCTCCTACGAGGACATCGACCATGAGGAGCATCTGGTTCTTGGCTTGACCATGCTCTGGATGTTGGAGGACGGCATTGCCTGAGCGTGCTCCGGTGGAGTTCGTTCGCGCCGCTCGCATCCGTCTCGCCCTTGCTGTGAGCATGTACGAACATACCGGGAACCTGCCCTATAGAGATCGGTACCTCGAAATGGCGAACGTTGCGATGCTCGTCTGGAGCGCGGGCATAGACCTGATCAGCGCTCACATGTTGTTGGACGGTGAGGAGATTCTGGGCACGTCGGCCGGTCGCCGCCGCTACTTGAGGCGTCGGATTCTGTCAGCCGAATGGCCAATAGAATTGCAGTCCGGCTGGAGCGGACTGTCGCGGCTGCACAACTTTCAGCACAACCTCGACATGAGTGAGGCCGAGTTCGCGGCAAACTGCGACGACAGCGCGCAGATGTTGGTAGGACTGAACAGTCTGCTCCCCGACTCGTTCCAACTGCCATCTGACTCTTACGGGTGGCTGGCCGAGGTGGGCTAGGCCAGGCAGGCGCCGCGCCGCCGCTCACACTTCACTATCCCTTGACCGGCATGATATTCTTGCGACAGCTTACGCACGGAGCGGCGCATTGTATGTCATAGGCACCGCCGGGCACGTGGATCACGGCAAGTCCACGCTGGTCCAGGCGCTTACCGGCATTGACCCGGACAGGCTCAGGGAAGAGAAAGAGCGCGGCATGACCATCGACCTGGGCTTCGCGTGGCTGCGGCTGCCCAGCGGCAACGAGGTCAGCATCGTGGACGTGCCGGGCCACGAGCGGTTCGTGAACAATATGCTGGCGGGCGTGGGTGGCATCGACCTGGCGCTGCTGGTGGTGGCCGCCGACGAGTCCGTTATGCCGCAGACGCGGGAGCATCTGGCGATCCTGGATTTGCTGAAGGTCGAGCGCGGCCTGGTGGCGGTGACCAAGGCGGACCTGGTGGACGACGACTGGTACGAGTTGGTTGAGGCGGACGTGGAGGACGTGCTCGAGGGCACTGTGCTGGAGGGATCTTCCATCCTGCCCGTGTCGGCCATCACAGGACAGGGCCTGCCCGACCTGCTCGACGCGGTGGACGCCATGCTGGCCGACACGCCGCTCAAACGGGACCTGGAACGGCCCCGGCTGCCCATCGACCGGTCGTTCACAATCGCCGGGTTCGGCACGGTGGTGACCGGCACGCTGATAGACGGCTCGCTCGACGCGGGCGAGAGCGTGGAGCTGGTGCTTTCGCGCAGGGAGACGCGCATCCGGGGCTTGCAGACGCACCGCTCGAAGGTGGACCGCGCGCTGCCGGGAACGCGCGTGGCGGCCAATCTGAGCGGCGTGTCGCACGAGGACATCAGCCGAGGCGAGGTGCTGGCTCGTGCGGGTTGGCTCCGGCCCACCGGCGCCATGGACGTGCGCCTGAAGGTGATTCCGGACGCGCCCCATCCCGTGCGCCATAACATGTTCGTGACGGTGCACACGGGCAGCAGCGAGGCGATCGCGCGTGTGCGTCTACTCGAGGCGCAGTCCGCGGCTCCGGGCGACGCCACCTGGGCGCAGCTCAAGCTGAGCACGCCGCTTGCGGTCATCAAGGGCGACTCGTTCGTCATCCGCTCCAACCGCACCACGCTGGGCGGCGGCGACGTGGTGGACCCGCACGCGCGCCGGCACAGGCGGATGTTCGCCCCGCTGCTGGACCGGCTGGAGGTGATGGATAGCGGCTCCGAGAGGGAAGTCATACTTAAGACGATAGAGTTGTCGGAGCCGAGCGAGTTCAGCGCGCTGGTGACGCGCGCGAACCTGGCGCCTGATGCCGCGCGCAGCGAGCTCCAGGCCATGGCAGACGAGGACATGGTCGTGCCGCTGGGTGGTCAGGCCATCGGGCCGGGGGTGTTCATCTACAGCGCGGACGGGTGGGATGCCGTGTCAAGCGGCGCCGAGGCCGCGCTGGAGGCCTACCACAGGCAGTATCCGCTGCGGAAGGGCGCTCCCAAAGAGGAGTTGCGCAGCCGCATGAGGATGACGCAGCAGATCTTCAACGGCGCGCTGCCCGCTCTTATGGACGACAACGTGTTGGTGGAGGAGGGCGTGCTGGTGCGGCTTTCCGGTCACAACCCGCAGCTGGACGAGACGCAGCGCAGGGCCGCCGACGACTACGTGCGATTGCTGGAGGCGACGCCGTACTCGCCGCCCACCGACGCTCCCATCGACCCGGAGGTGCTGAACCTACTCGTGGACGAGGGACGGGTGGCGCGCGTCAGCGATACGGTGGTGTTTTCGGCGTCGGCATACGAGGAGCTGTTGGAACGGGTTACCGCGCACCTCAGGGAGCACGGCGAGATAACCGTGGCGGACGTGCGCGACATGTTCGGCACCAGCCGCAAGTACGCGCTGGCGCTGATGGACCATCTGGACAAGCGGCGCGTGACGCGGCGCGTGGGGGACGCGCGGGTGCTGCGGTAGGAACTTCGTGGTGGCTGCGGTTGTGACCGCATCTTCACCCCCATCCTGACCTTCCCCCGTCGAGGGGGAAGGGACATGAGGAAATCTGATGGGCCTGGATCTGGGCCGCACGGCCTTGCAGATAGACCACATGGCGGACGAGGTGAGTGCCCGGCAGTCGGATTACGGGGAGCGGCTGCGGCGCGCGATCGACACGCTGCGGAACTTCGACACGCACGGCTACCTGGACAAGCTGGGCCGCAGCAGGTCCACGCTCGCCTGGAATCTGCCGGAGCCGATGGACGATCCGGGCGCGCGGTACTCCCCGCCTGCCCTGCCCGTCGACTACCGGGTCGTGGCTGCGGACGGCTCGCACATCGACGTGGACAGGCACCTCGCGGCTCGCTGCTTCCTCATCAACATCGGCGTCGCGGCGCTCACCTACGGCTCGGCCCCGGACGCCGACCTGTACAGCCGACCCAGACTCTACGCCGGCGACGACGAGCTCGCCATACGCGATCCTGACTCCGGGCGGGAGGAGCAGGTACAGGGCGCGGTGCTGGGCGCAAAGCGCGCCCTCGAGGAGGTTCGCGCCCTCGTAGACGCGGTGCGCGAACTGCCGATCGAGACGCCGACGCTGGCGCTGATGGATGGGACACTGGTGATGATGGGCATAGGGCTGCTGCGCTACGGCAACCGCCAGTTCGTGCTGAAGCACCTGGTGGAAGACGGATTCGCAAGGGCGCTCGCCGAACTGCGGGAGATGGCTCGGCAGCGCCCCCTAGCGGTCGCCAGCTACGTGAGTCTGCCCAACAGCGCGGAAGTCGCCAACGCGACGCGGCTGCTGGCCTGCCCCTACGAGGTGGCGGCGTGCGAGGCCAGGTGCGGTGGGCTGCCGGTGCGATCCAGGCCGTGCGACGTGGCAGTCGGCGGGCTGCGGGACCGGCACCTGTTCGGCGAGATGCTCGCTAAGGGGGAGCGGTCGGCGGTGTTCAGGGGAAGCTACCGCATGGTGGAGGACTACTACGGGGACCAGCAGGTCTGCTTCTTCTATGTCAACACGGGGGAGGAGATCGGCCGCGTGGAGGCGCCGTCGTGGGTGGCGGAGGACGAGGCGGCGCTGGGTCTCGCGCACGCCATGATCGTGGACCAGTGCGACAAGGGGCCGGGCTACCCCACGGCGCTGATGGAGTCGCACGAGCAGGCGGTTGTGACCGGGCCGGACAGGCGGCTGTTCGCCGAACTGGTGGAGAACGCGCTCCAGGACCGGGGGCTGGCGGTGTACACGTCGGAGAAGAATCGCACAAAGCGGCTGAGGTGGGTGTGAGGCATGAGTAAAGATGTAACGATTCGCGCCGTCAGTGTCGATGACAGCCAGGACCTCTACGAAATGCTGGCGTGTCCCGGCGTGGTGAGAAACACGTTGCAGCTCCCGTACGTCTCGCTGGACAAGCGAGAGGAGTGGCTCAGCAACCTGACGGACAACGACTACATGCTGGTAGCGGAAGTGGATGGGAAGGTAGTCGGCAACATAGAGATAACTCGCAGGAAGCACCGTCTCGCTCACGTGGCGCAGCTAGGCATGGCGGTGCACGATGACTACCAGGACCGGGGAATCGGAACGGCCTTGATGGAGGCCGCACTGGACCTGACGGACAACTGGCTGAACGTCAAGCGGGTGGAGCTGGACGTTTACACCGACAATGACCGGGCAGTTCACCTGTACGAGAAGTTCGGATTCGAGATCGAGGGCACGCTGAGGGCGCTCGCCTTCCGCGAGGGCGAGTACGTGGACGCCTACCACATGGCGCGGCTGAGGTGGGTGTGAGGAGTTTCTGAGTAGATGGCTTTGCGCTCTACTGCCCGTGGGTGTATCTTGGACGTATGGTGCAAACCGACGCCGATTTCCTGGTAATGCGCTCGGATCGCTTGTGATGATAGCGGATAGAGTTCGACTTGGACATAGTTGCTGACACGCCATGGTAGATACACACCCCCTGATCCCCGTCGTAGAGGAGCACGTCGCTGACCTGGAACGCCTCTGCACGCATTATCAGGTCAGCAGGTTGGATCTGATCGGCTCGGCCGCGACCGGCGCGTTCGATCCCCAAAGGAGCGACCTGGACTTTCTGGTCGAGTTCAAGCCGGCGGTCAGAGGTTTCTACTTCGACCTGCTCATGGAACTCGAAACCCTATTCGGCCGTCACGTGGACCTCGTGATGGAGTCCGCCATCCGCAATCCGTATTTTCGCCAGTCGATAGAGCAGGCGCGAATTCCGATCTACGGGACATCTGAGCACGTCCAACAGTCCTCTGATTTCAACCGGGCCGGCAGTCTTGCCGACAAGCCTTATAGGTCGCAAATGGAACTCCATAGCCTCAGATACCTTTACGACATCCAGCGGGCCGTCCACTCGATAGAAGAGTTCACGGCTGGCAAGACGTTCGACGATTACCAGGACGACTACATGATGCGTTTGGCTGTGGAGCGCCTGTTTGGAATAATCGGAGAAGCGATGGGTGGCTTGGCTAGAGTGGATATGCCGACTGCCGAACGTGTCACGGACTACCAGAACATAATCGCCTTTCGCAATGTGATCATTCACCAATACCCAGACCTCAACGATCACGAAGTATGGGAGAAGATCACAGTCTACCTTCCGACGCTCGCTTCGGAAGTGGATGCACTGCTTAGCGAGGGTGGCGACGCCTGATAGCCCGCCTCTGTTCCACAAGGCCGCGCTCGCTGTAGAATACGGCCCATGCAGTACACCCAGCCCCACCCCAACGGCGCCCGGCTAGGCGAAGTGGTCGAGTCATCGTCCACTGGGTTTACTACGCACTGTTACCGGCTGGACGAGCTGCCGCCGCTGGGCGGGCTGGTGCGCGGCGGCGAGACGGCCCAGGTGTACGGCATCGTGTACGCGGCTTCCACGCGCAGCATCGACCCGGCGCGGCATCCCATCCCGCGCGGTGTCGACGCAGATACGGAGGAGGACGTGTACCGCGACAATCCCCAACTGGAGCGGCTGCTGGTGTCGGAGTTCCAGTCTGTGATCGTGGGATACCGGCTCGATGACCAGGTGATGCGTCAGTTGCCGCCGCTGCCCCCGCGCATCCACTCGTTCGTGCGCGTGTGCGGCGGCGGCGAGGTGCGCGAGTTCAGCGCGTCCATGGACTTCGCGCCGCTGCTGCTGGCCGCGCCCACCGCCGCGCAGGACGAGGTGCTGGCGGCGTTCCTCCGGCTGGCGCGCGATTCGCACTCCGACCCGAACGGCTTTTCGGTCCGGGCGGGCCGAGAGTTGGTGGCGCACTTTCCGGGCCAGGCGCTGCGCCTGGGCGGCGTGCTGAGGAGGCTGGCATGGTGAACGGCGGAGGCGCGTTCGACTCGCTGGGTAGGTTGCGCGTCGGCGCAGTGGTCGATGGCTCGCTGACTGGGGGGCTGGAGGTGAGGCTCGATCCTGAGGCGTCCATCGAGGACATCAAGGTCGGGGCGTTCGTGACGATGCAGGGGGAGCGGCAGCGCTACTTCGGGGTGGTGACGGACCTCGAGCTGGGCGCCACCGACGACAGTTTGCGGCTCAATCCGCCGGGGCTGTCGGACCCGCTGGCGGCGCGGGTGTTCGCGGGCACCGCGGCCTACGGCTCGATCATGGTCGAGCCGATGCTCACCGTGGGCGCGGACGTGGAAGGCGGACCGCAGCCGGCGAAGACGATCCCGCCACACTTTTCGGAAGTCTCGCTGGCGTCCGAACAGGACATCCAGGACGTGTTCGGCGAGGAAGGGCCGGGCCACTTCTGGATAGGCAATCCGCTGGATATGGAGACGCGGCTCTGCCTGGACGTCGCGGAGTTGGTCAAGCGCAGCAACGGCGTGTTCGGCAAGAGCGGCACGGGCAAGACCTTCCTGACGCGGCTGCTGCTGATGGGCATTCTACAGAGCGGGCAGGCCACCAATCTCGTATTCGACATGCAGAGCGAGTACGGCTGGATGGGCTACAGCGAGGCGAACCGGCAGGTGAAGGGTCTCAAGCAGCTGTTCGAGTCCAGGGTGGCGGTGTTCTCGCTGGACGAGGAGAGTTCCAGGCGGCGCGGGCTGAGTCCGGATTACGTGGTACGCATCGGGTTCGACGAGGTGGACGCCGACGACGTGAGGATGCTGCGCGAGTCGCTCAACCTGTCCGAGGTGGCCGCGGACGCCTCTTTCGAACTGGAGCGCCACCTGGGCAAGAACTGGCTGAAGAAGTTCCTGGACTACGAGGGCGGAGAGGCGTTCCAGGAGCTCGCGTCCATGCTGAACGTGAACCAGGCGGCGCTGAGTTCGCTCAGGAGAAGGTTCGCGCGGCTGGAGCGGTTCGGTTTCATGGACGACAAGACGGGCCACAACTCGGTCAACCGCATCCTCGACTACCTGGGCAGGGGTATGCACGTGGTGCTGGAGTTCGGCCGGTACGGCAACGACATCTCGGCGTACATACTTGTGGCCAACCTGATAACGCGGCGCATATACGACCGCTACCAGGAACTTACGGAGCGGGCGAGCGGGGACGACACGCAGAAGCCGACGCCGCTGGTGGTGACGATAGAGGAGGCGCACAAATTCCTGACGCGTGAGGTCGCGGGCCAGACCATCTTCGGCAACATCGCGCGCGAGATGCGCAAGTACAACGTGACGCTGCTGGTGGTGGACCAGCGGCCAAGCGGCATAGACGACGAGGTGATGAGCCAGCTAGGCACCAAGATCACGTGCCTGCTGGACAACGAGCGGGACGTGGACGCGGTGCTCACGGGCGTGTCGGGCAGCCGCAAGCTGCGATCGGTGCTGTCCAAGCTGGACTCCAGGCAGCAGGCGCTGGCGTTCGGGCACGCGCTGCCGATGCCGGTGGTGTTCCGCACGCGCGACTACGGCACCGAGGAGTCGTACCGGGAGTTCGGGTACATGGACGAGGAGGAGCTGCAGGCACAGACGGAGCGCGACATCGAGGAGTTGTTCGGTCCGGCGCGGTGATGGGAGGAGATACGTGAGCGTTGTATTCGACGGCCATGCCCATTGCTTCCCACCGCTGGCCGAGGACCGGGGCATCAAGAGGAGGCGGCTGGCCGAGCATCAGCACCACGTGCGCTTCCACGGCCAGGGCATACGGAGGCTCAGCGACGGGGCCAGGGTGCCGGAGCAGTTGCTCGTAGGCGACGGCGACGGCATCTCGTCCCAACCCGACGTCGACTTTCGAGTCGGTCCATTTGGCAGGCTGGAGTTCACCCACGGCGGGGAGGACTATTACATCCAGTGGATGCCCCCGGTGCTCCGGGACATGTCGTGTCCGCCGGAGTTGATGATCGCGCAGATGGACTACGTGGGCGTCGACCGGGCGGTGCTGCAACACGACAGGATCTACGGAAAGCTGGATGACTTTTTCGGAGACTGCGTGCGGCGCTACCCCGACAGATTTGTCGCGCTGGCGCAGGTCGACGAGTGGGTGGGAGGCCGGGACGATCAGCTCGAACGGCTCCGCCGGCAGGTGGAGGACCTGGGACACTCGGGGCTGTTCTTCTCCACCGGCGGGTTCTTCCAGGACGACTTCAGGACCGGCGTCAACGACCCCAGCCTCGAACCTCTGTGGGACCTGGTGAGAGAGTTGGGCATCCCCATTCACTGGTACGCGGCCAAGCTGAGGCAGCCCCTAGCCGAGGACTACCTCGAGGAGCTGCGCGAGTTCATCACCTGGGCGGAGGCGCACCCCAACATACCGTCGGTGCTGACCCACGGGCTCAACAACGTTCACTACGACGTCGGAAGGCCGGACCGGTTCAGCGTTCCGGAGGAGATATCGACGCTTCTGAGGTTCCCCGGCTGGCACATGGAGCTGATGTTGCATCTGATGGCCGGGGACCTGGAGTTCCCTCCCTATGAGGACGGCCTGTCGGAGCTGGTACGGTCGCTGGTCGAGGACGTGGGCGCCGACAGGCTCGTGTGGGGATCGGACATGCCGGCGTGCGAGCGGACCATGACCTACAAACAGTCGATGGTGCTGTTCCGGTCGCGATGCGACTTTCTGTCCGAGGAGCAGTTCGACGCGATCATGGGGGAGAATCTGGCGCGGCTGTATCCGCTGAAGGGGTAGGTGCTCACCCCCATCCTAACCTTCCCCCTGCGAGGGGGAAGGGACATTGGGATCTCGCGCTAGATGCCCAGGCTGTCGAGGGAGGGGTCGTCGTAGCCGAAGTGGTGGGCGACCTCGTGGGTGATGGTGTCGCGTATCTCTCGCTGGACGTCTTCGTCGGTCGAGCAGATGGACTCGATAGCCTTCTGGAAGAGCGTGATCTTGTCCGGCAGCACCATGTCGTAGCCGTAGCGCTCGGTGAGGGGGATGCCCTCGTACAGTCCGAGCAGGAGTTCGTCCTCGTCGAGGCCGGAGCCGATTAGCTGGTCCTTCGTGGGCCAGTCCTCCACGACCAGGTCCACGTTCTCGAGGTTGTCGAGAACGTCCTGGGGGAGCTGGCTGAAGGCCTCACGGACGAGGCGCTCGAAGTTGGATCGGGTGAGGGCTGCCAGTTTGCTACCTGTTCGCTTCGAGGAAGCGCCTCGAGCCGTCTAGTATGAGCGAGTTGAGCGCCACGGTCTCGGTGATGTCGGTGGACAGCTTGCGGCCCGCGGCGTGGATGCGGTCGCCGATGGCGTTCTGGGCCTCCTGCACGACGGGGTGTTCGGGCTGGCCGGGGTAGCCCATGGACTGGGCGAGGTCGTTGGTGCCCCAGGCGAAGGCGTCGATGCCCTCGACCTCCAGGATGGCGTCCAGGTTGGAGAATGCGGTGGCGGTTTCGAGTTGGCACATCACCAGCATCTCGGCGTTGGCGTGGGCCATGTACTCCGAGCGGTCCAGGCCGGGCTGGTCTATGAGGCCGCTCTCGTTGTAAAAGGTGCCCCTGCCCCCGCCCCAGCTACGCTGTCCCTCCGGGACGAACCGGCAGGCGTCGACCAGGGCCTTCGCCTGCTCGGCGGTGTCCACGTGCGGGCCGAGCACGCCGATGACGCCGCGGTCGAGGAACGAGTTGATGGTGGAGGGCGTGATGTTGGGGACGCGGGCGGTGACGGTGAGGCCGTAGCCGTCGGCGGTGCGGCACATGTGGTCGATGGACTCGGGCGAGAAGAGGCCGTGCTCGCCGTCCAGGTTCACGAAGTCGAAGCCGCCCAGCATCCCGGCGAGCTCGATGGCCTCGGCGGAGGGGAAGACGAGGCCGAGGCCCAGTCCCTTCTTTCCCTGGCGGTTCTTTTCGAGGATGTTGTTCGTGCGGAACCTTACCATCGTGGTGTCCTCGGAGACTCTGGCTTGTGTGAATGCCTACGGGTCTGGTGGTCTATGGAGCGGGAGAAGGGATTCGAACCCTCGGCCCTCTGCTTGGGAAGCAGATGCTCTACCCCTGAGCTACTCCCGCGTCCAGCGTGGGGTTGATTTTAGCAAGTCGGGTGGGTTTGGACAAGACGGCGCGGCTCGGGTGCGCCGGGCCGGGATGGGCGGCAGGATGCTTGGTTGGGGAGAAAATCTCGAAAAGTTGTTTCATTTCGTTCCATTCGGTTTCAAGTGTCCCATTTGGTAGCTGGGCTGCCGGGGATTCGGGACATTGGCGGGACGCGAAAGGCACGACTTGCGACTCCGAAATGGCAGAAGTGGGGCGGTGCTGGGACGGCCGGTCGGGGGCCACGGCAGGGCCGTCGGCGGTCGCTGGATTGAGGTGTGGGTGGGTCATGGCGAGATAGTAGTACATTTGTGCGTGGGATGTCAAGAGGGGGTACGTTAGGCAGCCTCAGCCAACCGCGGCGCCCACAATCAGGCAGGTTACGAAACCGGTCAGCACGCCGAGACCTGTACCAGCCAGGAGGCCGGAGCCGAAAGGCCTGTTTTTGCGGAGCATTGCAAGTCCAGCTATCGTTCCCCCAAGAATGTAGAAGAAATCAAACACAATGCTAATCAGACCTACGCCAAGGGCAGAGTAGGGATTTGTTGCATCGTAAGTCGCCGAAACATACACCCCAGCAAAGATTGGCGTGCCTATCCACAGCAGCACGACCAGAGAGAGTGTAATCGCAAACGACTTGCTCACTCCCCCGGTGCTTCGTACGAGAGTGCGTCCGCAGTTGGGGCAGAGCCTCGAGTCAGGATCGTATGGGTACTTCCGCCAGCAGTTGACGCAGGTGTAGTGCTGTTCTCTCACATCTTGTTACCCGGTTCACGGCCCCTGGGACCGGGCATGGCAGCTTTACGCCACGGCCTCGGCGATTGCATTACACGTCAGGAAGCCGAAAATCAAACCGACGGCCGTCCCGGCGAGGAGACCGGCGCCCATGGGCTTTCTCTTGATGAGCATGATGAAGCCTGCAACTGCTCCGACAATTCCATACAGCACGTAGAGTAGACCACTACCCACCAATACGCCAAAGTCTGGTCCGTAGGCGTCTCTCGGATCGGTGGTTGCAGATTCCACTATCCCGACTACCATAGGCGTGCATACCCACAGAAGCACGACGATGAGCAGCGTCATTCCGAACCCTGGGGGTCTTATGCGTGGCGCGGGTCGGAGCATGCGACTGCCGCACACTCCACAGTGGTTGGCGTTCCAAGGACTCTCTCGTCCACAAGCACCGCATATCTGGGGCCGTTCGCTCATTGGGCATCAATCAACTTCCAGTCCAGGAGACAACGCGCTTGGTCTCATCCCACTGCACCTTGCACGGCTCCGGCGACGGCGAAGCACGTTACGAACCCAAGCAACAGTCCGAGGCCTGTACCGGTCAGCAAGCCGGCACCGACCGGCCTGTTGTTGGAGAACATCATCGCGCCCCACATCAACCCAGCTAAGACGTAGAAGAAATAGACTACGCCGCTTCCCGCTATCACACCGAATCCCACGCCTAACTCGGCTTTCGGGTTGGCCGTTAGCCATACAGGTATGGCAACCACAAATGGTGTCCCCAACCACAGTAGAACGACTAAGAGCACCGTAATCACAAATGACTTGCTGATGTTCCCAGAGGTTCGGTAGAGTGACCAACCGCAGTTGGCGCAGAACCTCGATCTCGGATTGTAAGGGTAACTTCGTGAGCAGTTGACGCATGTGTGGTGCTGTTCTCTCATGACGTGTCACCCGGTTCCCAACGGGAGCCCACAGAAGACGTCCCTAGGTGCCGACTTTCGTAACGCACTGGTGTTCGCGGCGGCTTTACGCCATAGCTCCGACGATTACATTGCACGTCAGGAAGCCGAGGATCAACCCGACCGCTGTCCCGGCGAGGAGGCCGGCCCCCATGGGCCTCCACTTGATTAGCATGATGAGGCCCGCAATTGTTCCAATGAATCCGTACGCGAGGTAAAACTGAAAGGTCACTACGATTACGCCAAATTCCGGTCCGTAGGTGCCGCCCGGGTTTGGTTCAATGATGGGTAGCGCTATCCCGAGGACTATTGCCGTGCCGACCCACAGTAGTACGACGATGAGCAGCGTCTTGCCGAATCCCGGACCACTTTTGCGACTGTGGACTTGGATGTTACGGCTGCCGCAGCCCATGCAAGATGTGTGCCCGGGTAAGACCTCCCATCCACATTCGCCGCAAATACGGCGCTGATTGCTCATGCCGCGCTCTCCCGGCGGCGGAATCGGGGCAGCAGGTCGCAGACGCACGAGACGCCTTTGCGCTGCATGTAGACGCGCACGCCGAATGCCAGCACGGCGGCAATGCACAGCCACTGCACCAGCGTGAGGCCGAGGAAGTCGAGCGGGGTGGGCTGGTAGCGCAGGAACTCCAGCGGAAAGCGTATGAGGGCGTAACCGAAAACGTACATGCTGAACAGGTCGGCGTCCCTGAACGTGGTCAGCCGCCGCCGCCACAGGAAGGCGAACAGGACGAGGTCGAGCGCCATCTCGTACAGGGCCACGGGATGACGCACCGCGCCGGCCTGGAAGACTCCCCAGGGTAGCGTGGTCGGGGTGCCGTAGGCGTCGGCGGCAAGGAAGTTGCCCAGCCGGCCGATTGCCTGTCCGAGGGGCAGGAACGGCGCGACGAGGTCGCCGGTGCATGGCCTTACGCCGAGAACGCGTTCGGCGGCGATGACGCTGAGCGTGCCGCCAACCAGCGCGCCCCAAAGCGTGGCCCCGTGTGCCGGGATGGTGGGCAGCAGCCGCCAGAACTCCGACGGCCCGAGGAACACCAGCATGCCGAGCTTGGCGCCGAGCACGCCACCGAGCAGCCCGATGGAGACGACGGCCAAGGTGTCCTCGTTCAACCGCATACGTCGTTGGGCCTCGCGGTAGGTGAGCCAGCCTCCCAGCACGACGGCGGTGACGATGCAGAGCGTGTAGGCGTGCAGCCGCACGGGGCCTATGTCGAATACGACGGGTTCCAAGCCTTGCTCCCTACTTCATCTTGCCCGCGATCAGGGCGGAGCGGACGCGCTCGCGGTAGCCTACGCTGTTGTAAGCACAGAACGGGATGACGCGCCCGTCCGGGATCAGCTCGCCTATGCAGCACTTCATCAGCGCCTTGAGGTCCATCGTGTAGGCGTCGGCGAATCCCTGCACGACTATCATGAAGACGTGATTCTTCAGGTAGGCCGTCTCATTTGAGAAGGACAGGTTGCACGCGGCGCAGTCGAACCGCCGTGCGGCGGCGTCCGTGCCGGGCACCGAAGACGCGGACCACAGCCCCTCCAGCGCCTCCAGGATATCCGGCTGGATGTCAGGAAGAGTGCGGTTGGTGATGTAGTCCAGGTACTTGTCCACGTCGACCACCCGGGGGAGCGGAGTCACCTCGCCGTTCTCGATGTAGGCGTAGGTGGCCGAGCGGCAGGTGGGGTGGCAGCACGGCACGGGCACGAAGTCGCTCTCGACGAACATGCCGTCCGTCTGCTCGGCTATGCCGTGTATTACGTCGGCGAGGGTCTCCCTGTCCAGCGGGTTGAACGGGACGTATCGGCCGGAGTGGGTGACGGGCTGGAACGCGATGCCGCGGACGGCGGGGTGGTCTATTCCGAACCTCACGATGTCGCCTATCTCGTGGTGGTTGACGCCCTTCTCGATGGCCGGCACCAGCACGACGTCGAGGCCGGCCTGGGCCAGGCGGTCGAGGGCCTTCAGCTTCACGTCCACGAGGTCCCTGCCGCGCATGGCCTGGTGGGTCTGGGTGGAGAAGCCGTCGAACTGGAGGTAGATGGTGGGCGCAATGTCGGCGAGGCCGGCGAGAAAGCGGTCGTCGCGGGCTATGCGGATGCCGTTGGTGTTGAGCATGACGACGGGGATGCCCTTGTCGAACGCCATGCGCAGCATCGGCAGGATGTCGGGGTGGATGGTAGGCTCGCCGCCGCTGAACTGCACGACCTCAGGTTCGCCCTCGAGCTCGACGAACCTGTCGAGCATCCGCTCGACCTGCGCCATGGAGAGGCTGAATCCGGGCTGCGCGTCGGCGAAGCATATCGGGCAGTCGAGATTGCAGTGGCTGTTGACCTCGATCAGGCCGAGGCAGGTGTGCTGTTTGTGCTCGGGGCAGAGGCCGCAGTCCTTGGGGCAGCCGTCCACGACCTGGGTGCTGTAGCCCAGTGGCATGGTGCCGGGCTTGTTGTAGCGCAGCGAGCCGAGATACATCTCGGCGTCCGAGCTTATGAGCGCCTCGAACCAGCCGTGCGAGGGGCATCGCTTGCGCATTTCGACGCGCCCGTTTCTGACGAGAATCTGGGCGTCGATTGGCTCGAGGCACCTGGGGCAGACGCTCCGTGTCAGCTCGTAGAAGACGTAGTCGGCGTCCTGCCCCCGGCGACCGGAATCGTTCGGCTCTTCGATACGCGTCATTAGATGAACCCGTCCCCCTTAGAAATTCGCTTCGCCCCTCCGTTCGCGTACTCTACCCGCATGGTTTGTCGAGGTCAATGTAGAACATCGTTTCGTGGTGGAGCTGGGCGTGCGTGTGTTCAGGCTTGATGCGCGCTCTCAACCTTCACCCTAACCCTCTTCCAATCTTGGGAGAGGGGAGTAACTGCTCGAGTCGCAAATCTTGCGGAGAATAACATGGGTGGTTTATAGTTTGAGCATAGTTCCGGGCCGTGAGCCGCGTGAAGGAGGCCGCACGATGACTACCGACAACGAGTCGCTGAAGGCCGTAAAGGGATATGCGGACGATAACGACCTGGACCTGGGGTGGATGGATACGCGCGGCGAGTGGGGCATCAAGGCCGAGCCGGGCCGACGCGGCCTGACGCTGGCCGACATCCAGGAAGGCTCCTACGGCGACGCGCCGGACCGCAGCGACAACTACACCGGCAAGCCCAGGGGCGCCGCCTCGCGTCCCGGTTCGTTCCGCATCGGCGGCTACTCGGTGGCCACCAAGTCCGACATCTGGCTGACCAACGCAGCCATGCTGTACGAGGAGGCGTTGCAGCGCCAGTGGAGCTCGGCGACGGACATCCCGTGGGAGTCCGTAAAGCCGCTGCCGGACGACATCGAGCGCGCGCAGTGCCAGCTCGCCACGTTCCTGACGGAGGTGGAGTTCGTGGCGGCGGACGTTCCGGGCAGGTGGGTCGCCAACACCACGCCGGACTACTTCGAGCCGCGCATGTTTCTCATCACACAGATAATGGACGAGTCCCGCCACCTGGACGTGTTCCGCAAGCGGGCGTTCGCCAACGGCGGCGGGCTGATGCAGCGGCCCACCATCACCACGAGCGGCGTGGTGGGCAACATCGACCTGTCGCGGGACTTCACCGAGATGTCCTCACGGCTGCACATATCGGGCGAGGGCGGCGTGCTAACGATCTTCCGCATGGGCGAGCTGATGGCCTACAACGAGGCCGAGAAGCGCATGTACCGTCTCGCGGCCCAGGACGAGTCCCGGCACGTGGCGTTCGGCGTGATGCACATGCGCTACCTGTCCGAGACGGAGCCGGACCGGCGCGAGGAGGTCCACACCTACCTGGACGAGGGCGAGCGCGCCATGATGGCGGGCAACCAGAACCCGGCGGGCGGGGACTCGGTGACCACCGAGGCGATGGCCATTCTGCTGGGCGGCGGCAAGAACAACTACGACGAGGGCATCAAGAAGCTGATGGCGATACGGCGGCGGCAGGTGAAGGAGTACGTCCAGCGCATACGGTCGGCGGGATTCGGCGAGCGCTTCGTCAACGGACGCGCCAACGCCGAGATGATGGCGTATCTGTAGTGGCCAGACCACTTGTTGAATGACTGAGCAGAACGCGCAGGACGCCGTGGTGGAGGAGCCGGCCACCGAGCCGGAGATTCCCGCGCCGTCGCTGGAGTGGATGGGGCGCACGCTGGAGTGGGGCGTCCGTGTGCGGCCGGGCAAGTCGGGCATGACCCTGGGTTCGCTCAACGTGGGCGTGTACGGCGACATCCCGGACCACTGGGACGACCAGACACGAATGCCCCGCGGCGCTTACCCGATGCCGGGCGTCCCGCCCATCGGTTTCAGCATTCGCAACAAGCACGAACTGTGGGCCGACAACGCCGCGGACCTGTATGAAGAGGCCATCCAGCGGCGCTGGGCGCCGGCGACCGACGTGCCCTGGGGGACGATAGAGCCGCTGCCGGACGACGTTGAGACCGCGATGTGCCAGCTCTCCACCGAGCTGAGCCAGCAGGCCAACGTGGAGTTCGAGACCATCGGCGGCTGGCTGCACCAGATGTCCTACGGCTACCACGAGGTCAAGAACTTCCTCGCCACCGAGATGTTCGATGCGGCTCGGCACTGCGAGGTGTTTCGCAAGCGCGCGCTCGCCAACGGCGGCGGCATGGGGCTGGAGAGCAAGGGCGACGTCAACCGCATGATCCTGGAGAGCAAGGGCGGCTGGACCGAGACGGTGCTGTTCCTGCACCTTCTGCGCGGCGACCTGACGATGACGGTGTACCGCTACGGGGAGCAGTTCGCGCACAACGACGCCGAGCGCGTCATCTTCGCCCGCTGCGTGCAGGACAAGGCGCGGCACGTGGCCTACGGGCTCCAGCACCTGCGCTACGCGCTGTCGCATCAGCCGGACAAGGCGCTGGTGTTCCAGCGGCTGCTCAACATAGGCGAGCGGGTGCTGGAGCGTGAGTTGGAGGACCCGGCGTTCAGGGAGTCGTTGGCTATCATCCTGGGCGGAGGCATCGAGGGCGCGCGCGTGGGCATGGAGCGGTACGAACGGCTGATGGGCGACTACGTGCGGCAGTACCTGGCGCACCTCGAATGGCTCGGCATAGACCGGGGCCAGGGGTTCCCCGCCGGTCTGGCGCGGTACCTGGAGGCGTAACCGTGCCCGTCTTCCCGTCCGTGGAGTGGTTCGACGCGGTGCGCGAGGTGTATAACTCCGACGACGCCTACCGCGGCGCGGGCGGCGGAATGTGCGACGCGCTGGTGGGTGTCAAGATTGGGGACCGGCACTTCAAGCTCGTGTTCGAGGGATTCGAGTGCTCCGGCGCGAGCGAGATCGACGAGGCGGATCTGGAGGAGACGGACTTCTACCTCGACCTTAGCGCGAAGGAGTGGCGGGAGATGATCGCCAACATCGGCGAAAACGGAACCGCCGACTTCGACCACACCCTGAACACGCTGGACCTGACGCTGGACGACGGCCTGGCGCACTCCGCAACCGGCGACCAGTACCGGCGGGACCTGTTCTTCCGGTACAACCAGACCTTCCAGTTCTTTTTCGATGCCAGCGCCAGGATAGAAACGACGCCAGGGGAGTGACGCGAGTGCCGGTCTTCCCTTCACTGGAGTGGTTCGAGGAGGTTCGCAGTGCGGCTAACGCGGGCGGCGTGTTGCGCCGGCTCGGCTCGTGCAACGCGAGCGTGGGCGCGAAGGTGGGCGATTGCGCGTACCTGCTCAGCTTCGAGGGGTTCGAGTGCGCCGGCGTGGAGCGCATCGAACAGGATGAGCTGCTGTACGCGGACTTCTACCTCGACATGCCGTTGGACGAGTGGCACGGCCTCATCGGCTGCATACGCGACAACGGACGCGCCGACGCCGAGCACAGCCTCAACCGGCTGGATCTGGTCGTGCCCGGCGGCATCGTGAAGTCGGCGGACGAGTACAAGCGCAACGGCTTTCTGCGCTACCACCTGACGCTGCAGGCTTTCTTCGATGCGGCGGCGGAGGTGGAGACGACGTTTCGGGCGCGGGAAGTCCGGGCGTAAGGAGTTCGGCGAGCCGAACACTTCTTCCGAGGAAGGCGACATGCCCATCTACGAGTACCGATGCCGCAGTTGCCGCCACAAGTCCAGCAAGCTGTGGCGTAACTTCTCGCCGCCGGAGTCCATCGACTGCGAGCAGTGCGGCGGCGGCGACACCACCCGCGTCATATCGTCCGTGGCCTTTCACAAGTCGCTGTCTACGCGGCTCGGTGAGCTCGATCCGCGCTATGACAAGATGGTCGACGCGGCGGCGGCCAGCACCGCGGAGGCCGACCCGTACCGCTTCATGGGGCGCGACATCCAGCGCATGAGCGACGCGCCGGAGCCGCCCGCGGAATAGGCCGCCTTCCCTCCGCCCCTCGGATGTGCCATACTCTCTGCGGCGACACATCCGCGTCGTCGCATACCCGAAACCCCTACACAAGAGGTGTCCGCTATGCCACTGCAACCCGCTATCCTGGAGATGGGACTGGGAATAGACCTTCACGGGGGCGACTACACCAAGGCCGCGCAGCGCGCCGTCTGGAATGCCGTTCACCAGAGCAGCCTGATGTTTCTGGGGCTGCTCGGCCCCGACACCAGCCGCGAGATGATCGTGGAGGTGACGCTGGGAATCCCGAAGCCGGAGGAGGTGGACGAGGAGGCGGTGCTGAGCGTGCTGCCCCATGGCAAGGGCGTGCTGAAAGCGGTGCCGGGCGGGCTGGAGATCGAGCCGCGCGAGGGCTCGGGGGATCGCACCATCATGGCGAACGCGGCTATAGTGGTGAGGGTGGACGTTCCGTAGTTAAGGCGCCGGTACCCGTTCTCACTGATACATGGCCGCCGACATCACCTGGAATTCCGAGAAGGATGACTGGCTGTACAGGCGACGGGGAGTGAGATTCGACGAGATTGCGAGCGCCATACGGCAGGGCCGCGTGCTGGACATGATTCCTCATCCGAACCAGCGCCGCTACCCAGGGCAGCAGATATACTATGTGGAAATCAGCGAGTACGCGTACGCTGTACCGTTCGTCACAGAGCCGGACGGCACACGCTTTCTGAAGACCGCGTTTCCCAGCCGCAAGGCTACGAGAGACTACCTGGGGGGACAGAGATGATGGAGTACCGCCTTAGCGAGGAAGAACGCGAAATCCTGGCGGCACGCGAGCGGGGCGAACTTCGCGACTCTCCAGGCGCTGAGGGCGAGATAGAACTGGCCCATAGAGGTTTGCCCAATAGGCTTGAAGACTACACGGAAGTTAGCTTCTTGCTTAGCCCCAGCGAGTTCGAGACTGCCCGCGTGATGGCGAAGGAACGCGGGGTACCCTACCAGATGCTGTTAACCGGCATCGCCCGCAAGGGACTGGGAGGTATGCTGGTCGATAACGAGGAGCACCGAGCGATTGAGGCGACGCGCGAGCTTTACAGTCTTCATGGGATAGACGAGGGGGGCGAGAGCGGCGGCGAGGTGGTGTGGCCAACCAAGCAGGTGTTCATATTTGACGAAGAAGAGCAGGAAATCCTGGACGCCATCGAGCGGGACGAGATGCCGCCCCCCGTTCCGAACCAGGAACGCGAGAGGGAGCTTGTCCGCCAGGCGGCATACAACACGCTCAAGGACCACACCGAAGTGAGCGTGTGGCTAAGCCCGATCGAGGTTGAGGTAGCCCGCGCGTTGGTGAAGGAAAAGGAGATGTTGATAGGCTACGAGATGTTGGTGTCCCAGGCCGTCGTCATGTACGTGAGGAATATGTTGGTCGATAGAAAGATGCCTGAAGCAGCGCCGGTCGGTGCGCGCGGCGTGAACGGCAGCGCAGCAGGGCAGGAATAAAGGCAAAGCTATCTCACAGCCACAGGAGACCCGATCCATGCAGACAATCGCCAACGGCCCGGGCAACTGGGCCTACGTCATCGGGCCGTACCGCGAGCCGGTGGCCACGGTGCAGCCGGGCGAGACGTTCGCCGTCGAGACGGATGACGCCTTCGAGAACCGGATCGACTCGCCCGACGCCGACATCACCAAGCTGATCGTGCTGCCCTTCGTCAACCCGCTGGCTGGGCCCATCTACGTCGACGGCGCGGAGAAGGGCGACACGCTGGCGGTGACCATCCACTCGATCGACGTGACCCGCGACTACGGCGTGAGTGCGCTCATCCCGGAGTTCGGCGGGCTGTGCGGCACCGTCTTCACGCGGACGCTGAATCCGCCGCTGCCGCCTCGGGTGATGCTGCACCCCATCAGCGACGGCGAAGTCACCTTCTCCGAGCAGCTCGACATCCCGACGATACCCTACGAACCCTTCTACGGCACCATCGGCACCGCGCCGGAGGTGGAGGCGGTGTCGTCGCTTTCGCCCGGGTTTCACGGCGGCAACATGGACGCCGCCGACGTGGCGCCCGGCAACACGGTGCACCTGCCGGTAAACGTGCCGGGCGCGCTGCTGCACGTGGGCGACGGTCACGCGGCGCAAGGCGATGCGGAGGTGTGCGGCGTGGCGACCGAGATACCGACGCGGGGAGTGTTCACTGTCGACCTCATCAAGCAGAAGCCGATTGCGACGCCGCGCGTCGAGTCCGACGAGTTCATCATGACGATTGGCAGTGCCCGTCCCATGGAAGACGCCGCCCGCATCGCGTTCTACGAGCTCGTGATGTGGCTTGAGGCCGACTACGGCATCGAGCGGCTCATGGCCTACCAGCTCTGCTCGCAGGTGGCGCGGGTGCGGCTGGCGAACATGGTGGACATCCTGTACTCGGTGGTCGCCAAGTTCCCCAAGCGGTACCTGCCGAAGGTGGCGGCGTGAGCGACGAAGGCCCGACACCCACCAGCGGGCACGTGGAAGCAGGGGGCGTGCGGCTGCACTACGTCGACTGGGGCAATAGGGGCGCGCCGGCGATGGTGCTGTTGCACGGCCTCCAGGACTGCGCGCGCAGCTGGGACTCTTTCGCGGCGAGCATGAGCGCGAACTACCACGTCGTGGCGCTGGACCATCGCGGGCACGGCGACAGCGGCAGGGCGACGTCTGAGACCTACGGCCTGCGGCACTACGTGTCGGACGTGCACGCGCTTGTCGATCACCTGGGACTGCGGTCGATAACGCTGGTCGGCCACTCCGCAGGTGGGCGCAACGCCTTCATGTTCGCGCTGGACCGTCCGGAGCTGGTGCGGGCGCTGGTGATCGTGGACATCGACCCGGACGCGGTGAATCCGGACTCGCGGCAGATGTTCGTCCGCTACAACACCGAGTCGGACGAGTGGGAGTCGCTAGACGCCGTGGTGGAGCGGCTGCGGAGCCGCCAGCCGAACTCCAGCGAGGAGATGCTGGCGCACCAGGCGCTGCACATGACCTCGGAATTGGCCGGCGGCCGGCGGGCGTGGAAGCGGGACCGCGCGCTGCTGGCGGCCTACGAGCGCCCCGACCTGTGGGCGGAGTGGTCCCGCCTGCGCTGCCCGACGCTGGTGCTGCGCGGGCGGCAGAGCGAGCTGCTGACGCACGAGGTGGCGGTGCGGATGCGGGAGGCGGTGCCGGGCGCGCGGCTCGCGGAGCTCGAGGGCGGCGCGCACTGGTTCTACCAAGAGCAGCCCAGCGACTTCGAGGGCGCGGTGCGGTGGTTTTTGGATGAGGTAGATTCACCCCCATACTAACCCCTTCGACAAGCTCAGGGCAGGCTCTTCCCCCTGCGAGGGGGAAGGGACTTATCGGAGAGGGGACTAACGTAGTTTTTCGGCCATGCAGCCGAAGAACTGTGTCATCAGCGTCTTGGAGACTGTGCCCAGCAGTCGCTGGCCCACCCTGGCGACGACGCCGGTTACGCGGGCGTCGCCCTCCACCGTGACTAGAGTGCCGTCGCCGTCGGGCGCGAACGTGAGTACGCCCTCTCCCCGGATTCCGCCTCCCCTGCCTCTGCCCTGCACTATCATCCGGTACGACTCGGCGTGCTTCACGTCGGCGACGGTGACCTTGCCGGTGTAGCGTCCGGATATGCCGGCGACGCCGACGCGCATCACCACGTCGTAGCTGTCGTCGTCGGCAGGCTCGAATCGCTCGCATCCGGGCAGGCACGCGGAGAGCGCGTTGGGGTCGAGCATGTTGTCCCAGACGGCCTGGACGCCGGCCGGGAAGGTGAAGGTGCCCTCGATTCTCAAGTGGCGTTCCCTTCGCCGGTGCCCGCTTGCGCCGGAGTGTCAGCGACTACGGCCTGCTGCTCACCGGCGGCGCGGCGCTGGATTTCGGAGAGTACGCGCAGGTGGCGGCCCAGGTAGCAGCCGCCGAAGTACATGACGTACCACTCGCGCCCGTCCCAAGTGGTGGTGGTGTCGCGCTTGGGCTCCAACTCGTGGGCGGCGAGGTAGTCGCGCACTTCCCGGTCTTCGGGGTCGGGCGTCTGCTCGTCGAAGAAGAGGTAGACGGCGTGCATGAGCCAGTCTTTGGGTTCGAGTCGGACTATCATGGCGTTACCCGGCCCTTTCACCCCCATCCCCGTGCTCGACACGGGGATGGCTCTACCCTTCCCCCTGCGAGGGGGAAGGGACGTTTGATCCGGTCGTGCGCCTACTGGCCCTGGATGAGCCGCCACACCTTTTCGGGCTTGGCGGGCATGTCGAGGTGGCGCACGCCGAACGGCGACAGCGCGTCGACCACGGCGTTGATCACCGCGGGGGAGGCGGCGATGGTGCCGGTCTCGCCCGCGCCCTTCACGCCGAGCGGGTTGGCCGGCGACGGCGTGACCGTGCGCCCGGTCTCGAACGAGGGCAGGTTCTCGGCCTTGGGGATGGCGTAGTCCAGCATGCTGCCGGTGATGAGCTGCGCGTCGTCGTCGTAGACGCCCTCCTCCAGCAGCGCCTGGCCGATGCCCTGGGCCACGCCGCCGTGCACCATGCCGTCCACGATCATCGGGTTTATCACGTTGCCCACGTCGTCCACCGCCACGTAGCGCAGCACCTGGGTGTCGCCGGTGTCCGGGTCCACCTCCACCGTGCAGATGTGGGTGCCGAACGGCCAGGTGAAGTTCTGCGGGTCGAATATGCTGGTGGCCTCCAGGCCCGGCTCCAGCCCCTCGGGCAGGCCGTCGTACCAGTACGACGCCAGTGCGATCTCCTGGAACGTCTTGGCCTCGGCGGGCGCGCCCTGCACGAATAGCTTGCCGTCCTCGTACACCACGTCCTCGGGCGCCGCCTCAAGCAGGTGGGCGGCTATGCGCCGCGCCTTGTCCTTGATCTTGGCCGCGCTCATGTGGATGGCCGTGCCGCCGACCACCGCGCTGCGGCTGCCGAACGTTCCCGTGCCCTGCTGCACCTGCGCGGTGTCGCTCTCGACCACTTCCACGTCCTCGACGGGAATGCCGAACTCGGCGGCGGCGAGCTGCGCGAAGGTGGTCTCGTGGCCCTGGCCGTGCCCGGACGAGCCGCTGTACACCGTGACCTTGCCGGTGGGGTGCACCCGCACCAGCGCGCTCTCCCACACGCCCGCCCTGGCGCCCAGGGCGTAGGCGACCGCGGACGGCGCCATGCCGCATATCTCCACGTAGGTGGACAGCCCGACTCCCAGGTAGCGGCCCTGCTTGCGGGCCTCCGCCTGCTCCTTGCGGAAGTCGTCGTAGCCGATCATGCCCAGCGCCTTGTCCAGCGCCGCCTCGTAGTCGCCGCTGTCGTAGCTAACGCCCGTGGCGACCTCGTGGCCGTCGCTGAAGGCGGGAATCAGGTTCTTGCGGCGCACCTCCGCCGGGTCCATGCCTATCTCGGCGGCGAACAGGTCCAGCATCCGCTCGACGATGTAGGTGGCCTCGGGGCGGCCCGCGCCGCGGTAGGCGTCCACCGGCGTGGTGTGCGTGAACACTCCGATGACCTTGCACTGTATGTTCGGGATGGTGTACGGGCCTACGAGCATAAGCCCGAACAGGTAGGTGGGAATAGCGGGCGCGAAGGTGGACAGGTACGCGCCCATGTTGGCGTACACCGTGCCGCCCAGTCCGGTTATCGTGCCGTCGCGGTTGCCCGTTATCTCCCAGTCGCCGATGTGGTCGCGTCCGTGCGTGGTGGCGAGGAAGTTCTCCTGGCGGCCCTCGACCCACTTGATGGGCTTGGCGAGGTCCTTGGCGATGACGAAGGCGATGACCTCCTCGGCGTACAGGTAGAGCTTGCTGCCGAATCCGCCGCCCACGTCGGGGGCGATGACCCGTATCTGGTGCTCGGGGTGGCCGGTGACCAGCGCGAGCAGCAGGCGGACCAGGTGGGGGATCTGCGACGACGTCCAGAGCGTGACCTGGTTGGTGCCGGGGTTGAAGTCGGCGATGACCGCCCGGCCCTCCATCGAGTTGGGGATGAGGCGCTGGTTGACGATGCGCTGCGATACGCGCACCTCGGACTCGCTCGCGGCCTGGCCAACGTCACCGCCGCCGACCTCCCACTCAAAGCCGACGTTGTTCTCGACCTCGTCGTGTACCAGCGGCGCGCCGTCCTTGGTGGCCTCCTCGGCGTTCGCGACCGCGTCCAGCGGCTCGTAGTCCACGTCCACTAGCTCGGCGGCGTCGGCGGCTGCCGCCGCGTCGGTGGCCACCACGGCCGCGACCGCGTCACCCACGCAGCGCACCTTGCCGACGGCGAGCGGCGGATGCGGTACCTCCTTGGTGTCCGGCACCACCCAGCCGCAGATGAGGCTGCCGAGTTGGTCGGCGAGCTGTTCACCGGTGTAGACGGCCACCACGCCGTCGGCGGCTTCCGCGGCGGAGGTGTCCACTCCATTGATGTTCGCGTGGGCGTAGGGGCTCCGCACCAGCGCGAGGTGCAGCATGCCCACCATCTTGATGTCATCGACGTAGGTGCCCTGACCCGATATGAGCCTGGGGTCTTCGCGCCGCTTGATGCTCGCGCCGAAAGGGGAAGTGGTCGAAGTGGTCATGCCGTCCTCCTTGCTGAGCCTGTGTAGTCAGTCGTGGCACGAACCGAGGAGCCGCTCGACGCTGGCGGGCGGACCGCCAACGAGAAGGAAGAAAATGCCCCCGGTCGTGTAGTTTGACACTGTATCGCACTGCGCCATTCAAGGCAAGCTGGCCCCGGCCCCCGAGCCGTCATTCCGGCCCCCAGCTGTCATTCCGGCCCCCGAGCCGGAATCTATGGCGGTGAGGCCGCCACTAGCCCACGCCGTTCGTGCCATTCCGAGCGTAGCGCAGCGGAGCCGAGGAATCTAAAGCGGTCGATGTTGACAGCCTTGGGTACTGAGAAAAAGCGCTGAAGTCAGTAGTCAGACTTGGCTTATCCAGCGTCGATGTAATGCAAAACCTTTGGATTCCTCGGCAAGCTCGGAATGACATGGCAATCGGAATGGCATGGCAAAAGAGGGGAGTCCTGCGGTAACCCAGCCAGTTGTTCGGCTTAGGCCAGAATCTCCGATACCTACCCCTGTCAGCCCTCGCAGGGGGAAGAGCCTGCCCTGAGCCTTGTCGAATGGGTTAGAGCCTGCCCTGAGCGCAGCCGAAGGGATGGGGGGTGAGGTAGCCCGCCGGCGGCGTAGATGGGAACGTTGGCGTCAATGAAGACCGCCGGGCTCATGGGCGGCCTCCAACTCGCCGGAGAGGGTGTCCGGGTCAGGCGGGTCCTCCACGTTCAACCCTATCAACCGCTCAATCGCCTGCCTCCGGCGCGCACGGACGATGTCCTCATAGGCGTCATCGATCAGGCATCGCACCACGTCGGAGATGGGGATGCCTCTCTCTTCGACAAGCTCCTCCAGCCGGCGCCGGCGCTCCGCGTCGAGCCGTACGTCCAGACGCGCCATCTCATCCTCCCTGTACGGATAGTAGTGTGCGGAGCTCAGTATGCGGCGGGCGACGCCCCTCTGTCAATATCCGGCCGCGGGGCGAGCAGGGCCTTTCGATTATCGTGCCGCTGCGACGTTTTCTCGCCTTGTCATGCTGAGCCTGTCGAAGCATCTTAGACCCTTCGGCTACGCTCAGGGTGGCAGAAGGGGACAATCGAAAGGCTCTGGAAAATTGCGCGATGATGTGGCGCGCGCGGTGTCTCTTCTGCTATACTGGCCGACGTGCCCGGACGCTATTGATACTGCATATCGACAGGAAATAGAATCCGGCGGCGTTTACGGGTATTCGGAGCGTAAGTTCGCGGCTCGTCTCCGCCCTAAAATGATATTTTGTCTCATAAAATCGGCCGGACGGCCACACGCGCGACGCCATCGCGCTGAGAGAGGAACTCGGGACCCATGATCGACGCCATTCGCAACGCAACCCGCACCTTCACGCCCTCCACGCGGCGGGGCCTGACCCTGGCCGCCCTCGCCGTCGCCCTGCTGGCGGCGTTCCTCGCCCCCCCCCCCCCCCCGCGCAGGCGCAGGCTTCCCTCCCCCACGACCTGTCCCTCACCTTCCGGCACGGCTTATCCGGCTTAGAAGGTGGGCGGTGGATATTCACCCTGACCAACGAGGGCCAACAACACGCCCACAGCGGGCAGGTCAGGGTTTCATTCCGTCGCCACTTGGGAGGCGACGTTGTGATTGCAGAACGCTTCGGTATTGACGAGGAGTTTGGGAAGTTTGAGATTGACCCGCAGTCCGGGAACTTTACGTCGGCCACGGGAACTTGGTACTTCAGAAACCTGGCCCCCGGACAGAAGACGGAATTGATCATATCTACCAACTTTAGAGACGAACAAGAGGTTGTGGACAGCACTGAGGACCGACTGGTAATAGGAAGTGGGGAGATCGTCAGTTCCACGCCAAGGGAGAGGCCTGAGTATCTGCACAACAACGCGACCCGCGAGGCATGGAAGTACAACTTTAAACTGTCAGATAGGGCAGCCGAGGGAAACGCCATTGTGGAAATGCAGGGCAGCGAAGACCGGTTCCCCGAGGCGAACGATACGGTTGATGTCACCGTCAGGTTTTGGAACGCTGTCGCTTATCCTGGTTCTCTTTATGCTAGTCACGACATGTACGACGTACGGGTGAAGTTGACCCCTTCCCCGGGCCTGGCGCTGGTGAGAGCCACCGCTCCCAGAGGCACGTTCGGCACCAGTCCTAATGATATTGAGATAAGCTCTTCTTTCAACCTTTCCACCGGAATCTGGAATCTCGGTTCTGTGCCCGAGAATGTGGGTGGAGTTATTTACATCGACATGCCCGTAACGGTCCGGTACACCGGGGCAGCCCCCCTAGAGCAAGCCTGCCTGACCGCGGAACTGGTCAATATCGTGCCCCCGGAAAGACCTGATAATCCGGATATCCAGCGGGACAGCAAGGCCGGGGTCTGCCTGGGCAATGACCCAAGGGTGTTGCTCCGGGGCGAGATCGGCGACCACATTACGCCGGCGACCGATGGGGACGGATTCCCGCTCTTCCACCTCTATCCCTGCGTCGGGGAAACGGCCTACCCCTGCAACGACCAGGATACCCTGGAGCTGGTGACCTTCATAAGTCGCGAAGACATGCGGGAGCGTGACGTCGGCATCGGCCGGTTCGACGCTGATATAGCTGACTTCGGGCATGCGGTCTATCTCCAGCCGGAGAGCATTGTGCTCCAGGTGGAGGATACCCCCGTAGTGCGGAAGGAAAACGTGGCCAGCCCAGTGTGGCGTACCGGCAGCGAGCATGATAACGATGCCAATGACGCGGGTCTTATACCGGGCCCGGCTGTCTCATTTCGCCTGCCTTCTCCCGATTATGCAAAATACAAATTTGCCATCAGCCCTGTGGGCACGCTGCCGGGCAGCATGAAGTTCATATCCCCTAGTTACACCCCATTCACCTTCCTGAACCTAGAAAACAAGCTGTCGGAAGGACCTTGGAGTGTATCAGATGGATCATACGAAACATTCGTAGAATTTGGGGATCTCGGCACCTACGTTGTAGATCTGACGATAGAAGCCACGCACACAGATACCAGCACGACGTACACCGCTACCAGCACGACGCACCGCGCCCCGACAGGGCGCTACACGTTCCACGTCGGCCCGGCGGCGGAGCTTGAGGTGCGGGACGCCGGGGCCAACCTAGAGCTGCCCTCCGGCAAGCGGGCCTACACCATAATGGCAGTGAACAACGGGCCGGACATCCCCCCCGCCGCCCAAGTGATGCTGGCCGACGTGCCCGAGGGAGCGGAGGCCGTGGCCAGCCAGGGCAGCTACGACCAAGGCGTCTGCGACGAGGACGGCCTCTGCCAGGGCGTCTGGACCATCGGCGAGCTGAGGCTCAGCGACTTCTACCGGGCCAGCGGACTGCCCGGCGACGGCCCGACCCTGACCCTGATCACCGACGCCGCCATCGCGGACCCGATTACCGCCACCATCGAGAACACGCAGGACTACTGCGTCCGCATCAAGAGCGGCGGCGAGTTTTCCGACGACCGGGAATGTACGGGGAGCCTGCCGGCGGGTTACACCGAGCACTCCGCCGCCTACTACGACTACACCACCTCGGACTGCATCGACAGTACCGGCGAGAAGGTGGCCGCGTCCAGCCGGTCGGACTGCGAAACCACCAGCGGTAACAGCTGGCACAGCAACGACAGGGATGTGCAGATTGCCTCCCACGCGGGAACCGGCCGGCTCCACCCCGACGCGCCCCGGTCCCTCCGGGTCGATAAGTTCGGTTCCCTGGCCCTGCTGCGCTGGCAGCCGCCGGAGAGCGGGGCAGTGAACCGCTTCGGAATAACCCACTACCAGGTGGAGCGCAACGGGGTGGTGGTGGCGGACGACGTAACGGGAATCATGTACGTGGACCTGCGGGGCGGCGCCGTGAACCAGGCCTTCCGGGTACGGGCGGTGAACGACCAGGAAGTCCCCGGGCCGTGGTCGCGGCCCATCGGAACCAGCGGGCCGCTGGAGCGGCCGGGTGAGCTGGCCGCTCCCAACGGACTGACCGCCACGCCGGGCGTCGGTGTGGGCCGCATCGACCTGCGCTGGTTCGCCCCGTCCGCAGACAACAGCCTGCGCTACGTCATCGAGCACGCCACCGACGGCGCCGGCCCCTGGACGACGCTGGCCAGCCGCCACAGCGGCACCACCTACTCCCACACCGGCGCCATCCTGTTGCCGAGCACCACTCACTACTACCGAGTGGCCACAGTGCGGGGCAATGACATCAGCGCATGGGCCTACGCCCAGGCGACCACGGAGGCCGTGGACGAGGACGGCGAACCGGCGTGGTTCGACCCGCCCGGCTGGCCGATGAACCTGCGGTTCACCAGGATAGACCGCACCGCGGTGACCCTGGCCTGGGACCCGCCGGCGGACGACGGCGGCAGCCGGATAACAGGCTACGAGTACCGCGTGTTCGGCCCCTGCGCGTCCGGCGCCGACGCGGTGTGCGACATAGTCGCTCCCACCCGTGTCAGCGGCACCTCGCGGAGCATCTCCGGGCTGAACCGGGAAGGGCCTTACGAGTTCCAGGTGCGCGCGCTGAACGCCGTGGGCGCCGGGGACTGGTCCCAGTCCATCCAGAAGGACGTCGGCCCCGCGACCGCCGGCGGCGGCCGGGTCATCCTCAGCCCCTCCCGGCTGACGGTAGCCGAGGGCGGCGAGGCCACCTACCGGGTGAAGCTGAGCACCAGCCCGACCATGCCGTTGTTCGTGACTTTGCACTGGGACGGGACCGGCGCCGAGAACCTGGGTGGGGAGTTGCCCTTCCAGCAGTTCAAGATACTGCTGCCCAGCGGCTACGACGCCGCCGGCCTGCCGGAGTGGTGCAGCGGCATCCGCCTCGACTGGGAGGACGAAGCCTACGCCTGGAACGTGGGCGTGCCCATCACAGTGGTGGCCGCGGAGGACGACGACTCGGACCACGACTCGCTGACCATCCTGCACTCCATCTACACGCTGTCGGCGGAGTGCCTGAACAACCCGGCCGATTACGCGCTGGACCCGGTGTACGACGGGATGTTCGGCCTGGCCCTGGAGGTCACCGAGCGGGACAACGACTAGGGGGGCGAGTGGTCAGTGGCCGGCGGTTAGGGGACGGCGGCCAGTGGCCGTCGCCCGGCCAACCCACTTTGACATCACCCGCACGCGTGTGCTACGCTTTCCTCAACAAAGGACCGACCTACCACGCCAGTAGTCCCAGGGTCTTTCGATTGTCCCTTTCTGCCACCCTGAGCGTAGCCTTCTGCCACCCTGAGCGTAGCCGAAGGGTCTAAGATGCTTCGACAGGCTCAGCATGACAAGGCGAGAAAACGTCGCAGCGGCACGATAACCGAAAGACCCTGCGGTAGTCCCTTCCGCCTTGATTTGGGGAGAGCCTGCCCTGATTCTGCCGAACAGGTTAGTGCCTACCCCGTGCTTGACACGGGGACTGGGGGGTTAACCGCCCCCGCGCGCCTGTGTCATCCCCGCGACATTCGCGCCTGTTATCGTGCTCCCAGGCGCCCCCGGCCATGCCCCGCCGGCGCTCCGTCCAGCTACGAAATGTCCCCAAAAGTCCCCGTTTGACACACATTTCGCCAAGCTCCCGGCAACCTTCCCGGCTACGAATATAGAGTCACGGCGAATTCACATTTCCTTTACAATACTGTGATAGCGTTGGGCAGGTGGTCCGTTGACTCGTCGGAAAAATGACTGCTGAAGCGCACCCTTCGGACGGCGGTTTTCGTCAACTCGGGCAGGAGGTGTATGAGCAGCATCGTGAGAAGGGCGCTGGGCGCACTGAAGAGGCTCCTCCGCTGGCGCACAGTTCTGGTGGCCGTCTTTGTGCTGGTCGCCATCGCCGTGGGCTACGGCGCTTACACGCTGCTGGGCGGCTCATCGCAGACCGCGTTGGAGGAGAACCAGCGTGAGCTTCCCGTGCGGATGGGGGTGCTGACCAGAGAGATCTCAATCGACGGCAGCATCGTGTTTCCGGAGAAGGAGACGCTGACGTTCGCGTCCCGCGGATTCGTCGATGAAATCCTGGTCAGCGAAGGCGAGGAAGTGAAGGCGGGCCAAACACTCGCGAGGCTGGACGCCGAGAGCGTTGCCGCGCTGCGCCAGGCCGCCGCCCAGGCGGAGTTGGACCTGCTGAAGGCGCGAGACGACCTCGCCGCCGCCGAGAATCCGACTTTGCTACTTGCGGAGTCCAGGCAGGCGGTGCTGGACGTCAGGGCGGCGCTGCGGGCAGCACAGCGGGAACTGGACACGCTGCTCAATCCCCCGGCTCACGCGCTGGCTCAGGCCAGGGCAGCAGAGGTGGATGCGAGGGCAGCGCTGCGGGCAGCACAGCGGGAACTGGACACGCTGCTCGATCCCCCGGCTCACGCGCTGGCTCAGGCCAGTGCAGAGGTGGTGGACGCTAGGGCCGCCGTTCGTGCGGCCTGGCGGGAACTGGACACGCTGCTGAATCCTTCGGATCATACGATCGCTCAGGCCGAGAGCATGGTCGTCGAGGCCGAGGCGGCTCTGCGAGATGCCCGGGAGAGGCTGACCAACGAGCGTGGTGACGCCCAAGCCCAGGTTGACGCCGCGCTGGAGGACCTGGACCTCGCCAAGCGTCGCCTGGTGGACGCCAGAGACGACAGCGGCTACCAGGAACACCGAAAGGCCATCGCCGACGCGGAGCGGAAGTACGCGCAGGCGGTCCGCAAGTGGACGGGCGCCGACCTCACCGAAGATGAGCTTGCCCTGTCTCCGAGTGCCCTGTTCGAAGCCTGGCGGCTCGATCCCGACGCGGCCTACGAGCGGGGCTACGACCCATTTGCCGGTGGTGAGCCGAGAGACGATCCCGCGACCAGATGGAACGAGATCACGGTCTACGCGTGGACGGCGTTTTACCCAGCACCCGACTCGATACGAGCCACGTGCGGCGATTCCGAGCTGCTGCCGGTCGGAGCCGGCGGGGGTGAACCACTATGCGTTCTGAGGGAGATCAACAGCGCATGGGAGTCCTTGGACGAGGCGAGAGGCAGGCTCAGCAGGGCATTGGTCCAGCACGAGACCGGCATCGCGGAGGCAGAGGTGGCCGTGCTCCGGTCTGAGAGGTCTCTAGCTGAGGCGGAGAAGGCGCTGGCGGGCCTCGACGGTGGTCCCAGGGTCAAACTGCTGCTGGGGCGGCTGGACCTCGCCGAGTCCAACCTGGCGAAAGCGGAGGCGGACCTTGATAAGCTGAGCGCGCCCGACCCCGTCGAGGTGGAGGCCATGCGCGATCGGGCGGCCCTTGCCGAGGCGAACCTGGCGCAGGCGGAGGCGGACCTAACCAGGCTGAGCGCGCCCGACCCCGTGGAGGTGGAGGCCAAGCGCGACCGGGCGGCCCTCGCCGAGGCGAGCCTGGCGCAGGCGGAGTCGGACCTAGCGAGGTTGAGCGCACCCGACCCCGTGGAGGTGGAGACCAGACGCGGCAGGGTGGCTGTCGCCGAGGCGAGCCTGGCGGAAGCGGAGGTGGACCTGGAGAGGCTGACTGCGCGCCGGGAGCTGGAGGTTACGCTGCGGGAAACCGCGCTGATCGCGGCGCAGGCGAATCTGGACGGCGCGGTGTCCAGGCTCGAGAACTCGACGCTCAAAGCCCCCTGGGACGGCTACGTGTCCAAGATACTGGTGGAGAAGAACGAGGAGATAAGCGCCGCAGACGCGGTGCTCGAGCTGATTGATTACGTCGTCGTCGAGGTGGACGGGCGCGTGGACGAATTCGAGGTGCTCGAGTTGGAGCGCGGCGCGGTTGCGTCGGTCAGGCTGGACGCGCTGCCCGACCAGATGTTGGAAGGCGTGGTCTCCAACATAAGCACAGATGCCAGCAATGAGCGTGGGTCGGCGACATTCAATGCCAAGGTGAAGTTTGTATTGCCGGACGGGCTGCGCATCCAGGAGGGTCTCCGCGCGACGGCCAAGGTGTCGCTGGGAGAGGAGCGCGGCCTGTTGGTTCCAAATCCGGCCATCCGCGGCACATACGACCACCCCGCCGTGCTCGTGGTCGGCGGCGTTGAAGTCGAGGAGCGCGCCGTGGTACTGGGTAGCACCGACGGCTTCTGGACAGTGGTCAGGGAAGGGCTTGCGGAAGGGGAACTGGTCGCCGTCGAATTGGGTCGTCCGGGGGAGGGAGTCTTTGGGACGGAAGTGACCGTTGGGGGACCGCAGCCTGAAGAAGAAGAGACCATTGTTGTCGAGGAGCCGTAGAGCGCCAGCGAGAGCGAGTTAGCCTTGAGCGCCATAGACGTCCTGAGAACAGCTTTAGGGTCTGTGAGAAGCAACAAGCTCAGGTCCGTGTTGACGCTGCTGGGCATAATCATCGGCATAACCGCCGTTACGGTGCTGATGACCATCGGCAGGGGCGTTCAGCGCGGCATCACTGCGCAGATCGAGGCACAGGGGACTAACCTGCTGTTCGTCTCCGCAACGTTCAGGGGGCCGGACCTGGCGCCGCCCGCGCGGGAGGGCGGCTCGTTTGGCTACGCCGCCGCGTCCAGCCTACGGCCACTTCCGCTTACGCTGGAGGACGCCTATGCGCTGATCGACCCCGTGCTCGCGCCGTCGGTCAAGTCGAGCGTACCGTACAAACACGTCAGCGCCCGGATAGTGCCGGCGGGAGGAGCGCACCCGGGCGGCTGGGTGGAGACCCAGGCGGCGGGTGTGACGCCGGAGTACGCGCGGATGCGCAACGTAGAAATGGCGCAGGGAGAGTTCATCACGGACGCCCACCTGAGGAATCGCGCGCTTGTGGCGGTCATAGAAGAGTCGATGGCCGAGCGTCTGTTCACCACCCGGAACCCCGTGGGCCAGCCGATAAGATTCAACGGGCGCCTGTTCACGATCATTGGAGTGAGTGAAAGTACGGGAATAAGCTTCTTCGGCGGCGGCGGCGAAGAGGTTCTCATACCCATAACGACGGCGCTGTACCGGTTGGACGAGCCGTCGCCGTTCGGCGATCCCGGGTCCGTGGACACCATCTACGCGGAGGCTGTCAGCCCGGAAGCGGTGGAGGACGCCAAGGAGGAGATTCGCCTCATACTGCGGCTGCGGCACCGCCTGACCGGGCAGGACGACTTCGAGATCGACACGCTCCAGGAGCTTATCGAGTCCCTCAACCAGATAATCGCGGTGTTCGTGCTGTTTCTGGGCACCATAGCCGGTATCTCGCTCCTGGTGGGCGGGATAGGGGTTATGAACATCATGCTGGTCTCGGTTACAGAGAGGACGCGAGAGATAGGCATACGCAAGGCGATGGGGGCGAAGCGGCGGGACGTGCTGTTTCAGTTCGTTGCTGAGGCGGTGCTGCTGACGATAGGAGGTGGAGCCATCGGGCTGCTGCTGAGCCTCTCTCTCACGCCCGCCATCAACCTGCTGGTGAGGTTCATCGTGACGGAGGGGGACCCGAGTTCGACGGCGGCCGCTCCGGGCGTGGGGTTCGACCCCGGAATCGCGGCGGTGGCGCTGCTGGTGTCGGCGACTATCGGGCTGTGCTCCGGTATCTACCCTGCGCTGCGCGCCTCCAGGATGCACCCTATCGAGGCGCTGCGGTACGAGTAGACGGGGCAGGCCGTACGCCAACGGCGGCCGCTAGACGCCCAGCAGATCGCGAATGTGGTCTCGCAGGGGCATGAAGTAGTTGTCGCGAATGTCGAGAACATCCGCCTCGGTGAACGTGGAGATGCCGTATCGTGCCTCAAGGCTGATCAGGTACAGTGTAGTGTAGAGCCTTTCAATAGAGCGCAGTTGGTGAACCCTCGCAACCAATCCTCTGCGTTGAATGTGTGACTCGGGGTGAAGTCCAAGACCCACGTCCAGATAAGCATCAATGTAGTGTAGGCTCGAATAGAACAGTCCAGTCACAGCCCAGTCGTGATAATGCTCCTGAGATGATGCCAAGTTCCGCGTTACGCTGTTGCAGAATCGCTCATTTCTTTCGGCTTTGGTGATGTGAGCCGCTTCACTTGGCATCCGGTTTCTTCCAGAGTGACGAACTTCCACTAAACGCGTTCTCGTAATCTACGCTCTCGATATTGATTATCCTGAAACCCAGAGTCAGGTCTTCTATTCTACGCAGTACATCGCCCTCGATCTCGATTATCGGGGACATAAGCTCGTATTCGCCACGCGGAGCGGTGATTATCGTCCACACCTCGTGGCAGCCGCCGCGCTGGTAGCACCTGACCTCGTCGACGTAATCGATCTTCTGGACGTGTTTGACAAATATCTCGATCGCTTCGTCAATCCCTATCGGGTTTTCAGGTTTCGGAAGCAGGCGGTAGGCGTCGCGCTCGGACTCGTCGTGCTTGTGGTATTTCTTTCGTTCGGTCTGCATCTGAGAAGAACCTCTGCACCACTGATTCCATGTTGGATTCGCCAAGGGGCCTACGCGAGGACGAGCCCCGGCACGGCGAGCTCGTTGGTGATGTCTTCGAACCACTCGACGACTTCGTTGTGGAGGGGGATGCCGTTGGCGCGGCGGTCCTGCTCCTCCTCGTACTCGGAGAGGCCGGGGAAGAGAACGCGCTCGTGGCCGGGCGCGGGGGGCGTCTCGCGGAGCGTCTTGAGCATGCGGTCCATGTCGCGCTTGAACTGGTCGACGTCGGTGAAGGCGGCGATGTTGTAGGCCGCGAAGTAGTGCTTGGAGCCGGTGGTGGCCGGGTCGACCATGGTTGGCGCGACGCCGGAGAGCATGGTGGCGAGCACCTCGGGCATGAGGCCGAACCCGTAGCCCTTGTGCGAGCCCTGCTCGCGGGTGCCACCGAGCGGTAGATGGTAGTACTCGCCGCGCGGGCGCACCGGCGTTTCCTCCATGATGGGCGTGCCGTCGACGTCGGATATCCAACCGGGCAGCAGGTCGGCGCCCACGCGCATGGCGAGGCCCTGCTTGTTGCCGGCGATGGCGGACGTGGCGGCGTCGAACAGCAGCGGCGGCTCGGTGGCGGCGGGCGCGGCGATGGCGATGGGGTTGGTGCCCAGCCGCGGCTCGGCGGCGAAGGTGGGCAGCACCATCATCCCGCCGGCTGTCATGCACATGCCGACCATGTCCTGCTCGGCGGCGAGCATGGCGTGGTGGCCGATGCCGCCGGAGTGGCCGGCGTTGTGCATGGACACGACACCCATGCCGACGACGCGGGCCTTGTCGATGGCCATGCGCATGGCTTTGGGGCCCAAAATGACCGCTAGGCCCTTGTCGGCGTCGATGGTGGCGGTGGCGGGCGACTCGCGCAGGATGCGCCAGTTGGGGCGCGGGTTGAGGTTGCCCTCGTTGTACTGCTGGACGTAGGAGCGCAGCATGTTGGAGACGCCGTGGGTCTCGACGCCGCGCAGGTCGGACATGACGAGGGTGTTGGCGCCCTCGGCGGCGTCTTCCGGCGAGACGCCCATCTTCTCGAATATGGCGGCGACGGAGAGTCGCAGCGACGGTTCGGTTATGCGTACCTGGTCTTCCTCGCGGGGCTTGAAGCGTTCGAGCATGCGTCTTCCTCTCGAATCCTGGCTAAGGTCAGGGCCGATAGAGCGAATGGTTTTGGGGAATTGTAGCACTTTCACGGCACTGAGATAGCCCTCTATTGCTTGACGCATATATACCATAAAAGATATATTCCATTGACAATGTTGGAAATCATCATATTCAGAACACCAAGAGGCAGATCTCCAGTCACGCGGTTCATCGACCGGCTACCGCGGCGCTTGAGAACTAGAGTAGCCAAGGACGTTGAGCTGCTAGAGAGGTATGGTCTCGAGATGGGTATGCCATACATCAAGAAGTTGAGAGGTGCCACAAATATCTGGGAATTGAGAACTAGGCTTGGAAGCGACCAGGTGCGGATACTCTTTGGAGTATTGACTGGTCGGCGGGTCGTTCTGTTGCACGGGTTTATGAAGAGGAGCGGACGTCTGCCGCCGAGAGAGATCAGGACTGCGGAACAGAGATTGAGGACCTATCTTGGGGGTGTCCAATGAGCATGGGTATTCCATGGAGCGAGTACAGGCAGGAGTTGATGAAGGACCCCGAATTTGTGAAAGAGTATGAGGCTCTCGAACCTGAGTACGAGTTGACCAGATTGCTCATTTCGCAGCGGATCAAGCGGGGTCTGACTCAGAAGGAACTGGCCGAGCGCATGAATACCACCCAGTCGGTCATCTCCCGGCTGGAGAACGGTTCGGCGAACCCGTCGCTGGCTACGCTCAAACGCCTGGCCGACGCGCTGGATGCGCGCCTGGTCGTCCGGTTCGAATAGACAGGCGCTATTGGCCGGTGTAGAGCTCGGTGTCGGGGTGGAAGGCGTACCAGCCGAACCAGTAGGCCTCGTGGGAGGGGACGCGCGGCAGTACGGTCTCCGGCTCCAGCGGGCGGAACAGCCCGTGCTCGGCTATGTGCCACACGTTGCCGGCGGAGTCGCGCAGTTCCTGGGGCGGCGGACCGTTGGGGTCGCTCACCACGTAGCCGTCCGGCACGGTGAACACCTCGTCGCCGCGCTCGTAGGCAGCCGCGCCGAGCGTGGTGGCCGAACCCGATACGAGGACGACGTTTACGCCGCCGACCTGGTCGTTGACCACGCGCTCGGTCTGCAGCGCATCCAGGGAGTAGGCCTTGCTGACGTCGCCCACACGGACGATGATGACGTAGGCCTTGGTGTCCAGCCTGTCGTCGCGCTGCCAGATGGGGAACATCGTGAGGGGGGAGGTCCGGTATTCGAAGTAGAACGACTGCGGGTTGTTCTCAGACTGGTACACCTCTGGCGGATAGATGCCGGTGTTGCGTGTGATAACCGTGGTGTCCGGGTGCTCCTCGCGCCACTCCTGCCAGGTTGTGAGGTTGACGGGGAAGAAATCGAGCTTGATGCCGCTGTCGGCCAGCTCGCCGATTACCGGCTCACCCAGAAGCTGGCTCCAGATGCTGCGCGTGGTCCTGTCGTACATCAGCTTGTTGCTACGGTACAGCAGGCCGGAGGTGCCGAAGGTTGTCGGCTCCCCATCTATCTTCGCGGAATACACGATTCCGGCGCCGCAGAGCGTTCACCACGCCAGGGCGATGGGTTCGCCTCCCAGCACGTCGTTCACCATCTCGTGCGGGTTGGTGATGCGCAGCGGGTAGGCGCGGTGCTCGCCGTTTATGGACACACCGAAAACCCTGTCGCGCGCCAGTAGGTAGGGGGCCTCGTCCGCGGGGACCGCTTCGGGATCGCGCAGGTCGGGTATGCCGTCTATGGCGACGCCGCCCCAGGTGACCTCTGTGAGGTCTATCCGAGAGGTCTCCCCGGAGTCGGCGAGCAGCTCGATGTAGCCCTCGTCTATGAAGGACAGCAGGTTGGCCTTCCAGGCGGCGTAGCCCTCGGGCGGGCGGTAGCTTTCGCGGTTCGGGCCGTACCACTCCATCCACTTGTCCCACTCCTGCCGATCGAAGTCCTGACCGGTGAGCGAGCGGAGGGTCGACGCGGCAAGCTCCTGTTTTTCTTCGTCGAAGAAGAAGCGGAGCGACTCGATGAGGACCGGGACCTGGGAGACGTCTCGCTCGCGCAGGATGTCGGCCAGGGCCTGTTCGGTTTCGGGCTTTTCGAATCCAACCTTCGGAAACACCCTGTACATGGTGGCGGTCGGGTCGTAGTTCGGGTCGGGGGATGCCGGGGGCGCGGGGGTGAGCGCCGCGCTCGGGGCCGGCGGGGTGGTGGACGCAGCGGGGGCGATGGCGGCGGTGGGTGCGGGCTGCGCCGTGGGCGCCGTCGATCCGCCAAGCGCAGGCGGGGTTGTGGGCGCGGCTGGCGCGACCGCAGAAGTTGGCGGCGGCGGCGATGCCACAGGCACAGCCGGGATCGTGGGTTGCGGAGGCGCGGCGGTATCGCCTCCGCAGCCATAGGCCGCCACCGCGATCGCGGCGGCGGCCAGCACGAGGAGCAGACGTATCGGGCGAGGCGTCAACCGCGCCTACTTGAGAAGCTCTTGGTGGAGCCTCTCGATGACGATGCCGAGCTCTTCCTCACTGAGGTTGAAAGGATCGATCACCAGCGAGTCGGGGTCGCCGACGTTGTGCAGGTAGATGGCGGGGTCGCCCTCGGTAAGCGAGTTCCAGATATCGTCGCGGCTGCGGCCGTTCCACTCGTCGGTGAGCTGCATCACCGCGTGAGGGATGAGGTAGTTGTAGGGGTCGTGCTCCACCGAAGCCTGGAGGCCGGGCACCTCGATGAATGCGTCGACCGCCTGCTGGCACATCTGGGTGTAGCGCTCGTTCTCTGCGTCCTCGTCCTCTTCGACGAAAATCTGCAGGGCGCTGACAAGCCCGATAATCTCTTCCTTGGCCACTTTCATGCCGCGTCCGAAGAACTGGTGCGGGCTGCCGTTGGCGAAGGCCGCCTCGATGAGGTCGGCGCGTCCGGCGAGGATGCCGGTGCCCTGCGGACCGCGCACGGCCTTGCCGCCGCTGTAGACCACCATGTCGGCGCCCTCGGCGGTGAACCGGCGCAGGTTGCTGCGGGGCGGGATGAACGAGGCGGCGTCCACGATGACGGGCACGCCTCGGGCGTGGGCAATCTCGCAGACCTGTGGGAACGGGATGGACCGGCGGGTGACGAACGGGGAGAAGAGGTAGGCCACCGCGGCGGTATTCTCGGTGAACGCGGCCTCGAGCTGCCAGGGCTGGCAGCGGCGGCCGTCGCCGATCTCCACGAACTTGGCGCCTACGGACAGGTAGCACTGGTCGTAGGGGAATCGGTGGCTCTTGTGGATGATTATCTCGTTCTTCATGCCGTCGGTGTTGGGCAGTCGGGCCATCTTGGCCGGATCGGAACCCGCGACGACCGCTGCCGCCTGAAGCACGAGGCCGCCGGCGGCGCCGCTGCAGACGAAGCCGGCCTCAGCGCCGGTGATGTCGGCGAGCACCTGGCCCGCGGCCCTGTTGAGCTCGTCCATGTTGACCATGGCGTTGGACGCGCGGTTCATGGCGTCCATCACCTCGGGCCGCAGCTTGCTGCCGCCGTAGGCGGTGGTCGAGCCGGAAGCCGAGATTATCGAGTTCACCCCGATGCTGCGATAGAAGTCTGGAGACTCGCCGCTCCAAGTCATATGATGACCCCCTGATTGTGTTTGCTGATTTTACTTGGGCAGGCCGGCTGCTCTTGCGGCACCCCCATCCTAACCTTCCCCCATCAAGGGGGAAGGGACAAGGGAGCTAGCCGCTGAGGTGGCGGCCCAGGAAGTCCCAGATCTTGTTCCAGCCGTCCACGGCTTGATCTATACGGTATGCGCCGCGGTCGTGGTAGAAGAAGCCGTGGCCCGCGCCCTCGTACATGTGGAACTCGTAGTCCTTGCCGTGGTCCTTGAGGGCCTGCTCGTGCTGGTCGACCTGGGCCGGAGTGGGGCTCATGTCGTCGGCGCCGAACAGTCCCAGCAGGGGGCAGGAGAGGTCCGCGGTGTAGTCGATTGGCGCTACGGGCTGGGCGGGAGAGAGCTGCTCCTGCGACATGACCACGTTGCCGCCCCAGCACTCGATTGCGGCGTCGAACGTGGTGGTGCGGCATGCGGCCAGGAACACGTGGCGTCCGCCGGAGCAGGTGCCGAACACGCCCACCTTGCCGTTGCTGTAGGGCAGGGAGCGGATGTAGTCGGCGGCGGCGGCGACGTCGCCCACGACCTGGTCGTCCGGCGCGCCACCCTCGGCGCGCACCTTGGCCGCGACATCGTCGGGAGTGCCGTGGCCGGAGCGGTGGTAGAGGTCCGGGGAGATGGCGAGGTAGCCGTGGTGGGCGTAGCGGCGGGCGAACTCGCGGTATAGCTCGTCCCAGCCCGGCAGGTGGTGGATGAGCACCACAGCGGGGAACGGGCCGGCGCCGAGCGGCCTGGCGAAGTAGGTGTTGATGGCGTCGCCGCCGTGTCCGTTGATGGAGATGGTCTCAGCGATCATCCCTTCGTACATGTCGGTGGTGTAGGTCACGTTTGCCTCCTGGATTCGATGTGAGCTCAGGCGCGTTCGCGCCCGTGTTGAGCTAGTGGCGAGTGTAGCAATTTTGGCGTGTGAGCGTCAAATTGAGGGGGTACGAAAAAATCTGCTCGATTCTGCTACATTCCGCTCATTCCGTAGCTGGGCGGCCCGATGTTTCTGTCACTTTCTGTGAGCCAGGTTGTTAAGGTTCGTCACGCGCATTGCGCAGGATGTGGCAGAACGCGACCCGTTCGACAAGCTCAAGGCAGGCTCCGGCCCTATTCCGCGACTGGCGGTGATGGAGTCTATGGGATGGATAGTAGCACGTGCGTGCTATAGAATCAAGAGGGTGGTTCAGGGCTGCGGGAGGGGGTCGGTCACTCGCGTGGGCGACGGTAGTACGAATGTGCATATATTGCAATCAATAAGGTTGGCGAAAATGCGGTTTTGGGGCGGATTTGTGGGGAGAAATGGCACACGAATGGGAACCGGTGGGACGTGGATGAGAATGGGTGTGGCGTTTGGGTTACGCGGTTGGGGTGCGATGGGACAGCGGTCTTGAGCCTTCAGATGTGAAGGCACACTTGTTTTGGGGCGAGGAGTCAGTATGTGATAGCCCTGCCCGTGTTAGGCCCTATTGGTGCTATGTTGCTACAGTTTGGAATATGTTAATCTGGTGGCCGCAAAGTGGTCATGTATGCACTTCCAGTCTAATTCATAACTGTAGTGCTGACATAGGAAAGCAAAGTTATGAATAGGGTACCTGTGGATAGAGAAGAGGTGTGGTAAGGGGCGCCAATGGATCAAGAACGGGCGAAAAGGACCGTCGGCTGCTTGTTCAGTGGGATGGGAGGATTCGCCTCTGGGCTTGCAAAGTCGGGCTTTGAGATCAGTTGGGCTACCGACAACGACAAGTACGCCTGCGCGACATTCCGACACCGATTCCCAGACGTAAACTTGGTCGAGAAAGATGTTCGCAGTCTGTCTGTGTTTGGCGACAGCCTAACTGCGGTTGATGTGCTGACCGCCGGATTCCCCTGCCAAAGTTTCTCTCAAGCAGGTACGCGACGAGGCCTAGATGACCCACGTGGCAGACTATTTTATGAGATACCGCGTCTCCTGTCAGAGTACGAACCGGAAGCGCGGCCTCCTCTGGTAATCTTGGAGAATGTGCCGCACCTACTTTATGGAGCAGGAAAGGCTTGGTTCGATAGCGTCCGCCGTGCAATTCGGCGTGCGGGGTATTGGTTCAGGGAGCAGTCGTGCTGGACGGTAAACGTGAAAGACGCAACAAGTCTTCCCCAAGACCGAGAACGACTGTTTTTGGTCGCCGCATCGCGCGCACACTTCAGCTTCAACCCCTTCACTCCTCCCTCTTTGGCCGACACTGGAAACGGGCATCTAAGGGCCCTCAGCGAATTTGTTGACCGCACCAAGCCAGGGGCCCCAGAGGCATACTTGCCCAAGGACAACCGCTATTACAAGATGATCGACCGAGAGATGGCATCTGGGGAGTCAGTTTCAAATATATTCCAGTTGAGGCGGTCATACGTCCGTGAAAAGAAAAATGGGTTGTGTCCAACGCTTACTGCCAACATGGGCATTGGAGGACACAATGTGCCATTTGTGCGAGACTCTTGGGGAATTCGCCGGCTCAGCGTAGAAGAGGTGGCTCGACTACAAGGATTCGACGAGACGGAGTCGCTCTTCCCTGACATGCCGGCGGCAGAGAAGTATCGACTCTTAGGTAACGCGGTGTGTGTCCACCTAGCTCGTCTAGTGGGGCAGGCCTGCGCAGATATTCTTGACGGGCAAACAGCATGACTTCAGACAATTCCGGCATCGGCTGGAACTTTCCACCCACCAATGGAGGGCGCGTCGACGGCTTTAACGATCCCGGTATCGCGCACTTTAGCGGTTCTCCGTACTCTAGCCTCGCTCGAGAGACAATACAGAACTCGCTAGATGCGAGAGATAGATATGATCAGCCCGTGCATGTGTCTTTTGAAATGGTCGAGTTGCCGCCGGCCGACATGGGGCGAGCCGAACTTTCCCTCGCTATAGACGCTAGTCGCGGAGAGGTAGAGCCTGATGACCCTGCGCAACCTGAGCTAATCCGTGCTCAAGAAGTGCTCGCAAGGGAGAGGGTTCCGTTCTTACGTGTATCGGACCGGAATACGACCGGATTACGAGATAAGCAATGGCGGACTCTGGTCAAAATGCAGGGCGCGAGCTTTAAGGCAGACCTTGAAGGTGCGGGAGGCTCCTTTGGCATAGG
Organism: Dehalococcoidia bacterium; assembly: GCA_965203135.1. Lineage (GTDB taxonomy): Bacteria > Chloroflexota > Dehalococcoidia > Lucifugimonadales > CATOSD01 > CATOSD01. The sequence goes on from CBDBBO010000001.1 coordinate 1,692,522, forward strand.
CAAATACGCACCATTTGCCGTATCGACACTCCGCACAGTGTTCTATTGGACTTGTTTTAGGGAGAACGGCAGGAATGTCGAACGGTTCCAGGGCAAGTGCGTTCTTATGTCGCACCATCAAGCAGGTACAGAAGTTCAGGGTACCGGGTTCTTCGGTCTGAGGGACGGCTGTGTCGAAATGACGACCTCCATTCCCGAGTGCTTCCGGCTGACTACGCAAGATTCGCTTCCTATACACGGCACGAGTCTCGCCATCGCTGGCTTCATGGAAGCCCAGGATTGGCGCAGACGGGTTGCCTCAAGTGTAATCGAGAACTTCTTCTATGCTATTGACCGGGGTCAACTTACGGTACTCATTGAGCCTGGTGACAAAGACGGAGACTTGTTTGAAATTGATGACGCTACCCTAGGTGATTGCTTCGCGACACTGCTGGACGACAACTCAGACTCCGAGGAAGACCAGGCTGAAGGGGGAACATCACTTAGTCAGGCTAGAGCGTTCTGGGAGATTTCAGACGCCGATGTGGTCCCAATCGAGAAACAGGACCAAGACCTCGGACACTGCCGGCTATGGATTCGTGTTCAAGATGGCCTCCCGAGCAGAGTAGGGTTTGTAAGGCGGACAGGCATGCTTGTCACGACGCAACAACGCAACTTGATTCGCTTCCCAGGGTTTCGGGACTTCGCGGCTCTGTGCGTCTTTGAGGACCCTGCCGGCAACGAACTCTTGCGACGAATGGAGAACCCAAGACATGATCAATTCGAGCCGGACCGACTGCCGGAAGCAGATAGACAGCGAGGCAGACGGGCTCTGAAACGAATTACAGATTGGATACGGAGTGAAGTGCGAAAGTTAGCAGGTCCGCCTGAGGGTGGCAGATCCACAGTGCTGTCGGAGCTAGCTGTCTACCTGCCAGACTTGCAGCCTGATGAACCGTTTGAAGATGCTGGCAGCGAGAACGGAGGCACGGGGGAACCGGGTTTTGGGGAACGTGTCACCCTTGCACTTAAGCCCGTTCGTCGACCTACTCCGCCTACTTTACCCGCTAGCGAAGAATCGAACGAGGACGGAGACAGCCCCGGGGACGACGTAGGCAATGCTGGCGGGGGAGGTACTGGTGAAGGGGAAGGTGGAGGGGGCACAGACGGTACTGGTGAAGGGGAAGGTGAAGGCGGTACAGGGAGCCGTGGCGGCCGTCGAGCCAGAGTGAGAGGGATTCCCATATCTGGAGTCCGCATTTTGTCGATACCTGGCCAAGAGAACTGCTACCAATTGAGCTTTCGCTCCAGCACCGGCGGTGAGGCGAGTCTTGAATTAGAAGAAGCCGGAGACTCGACTACTATCCGGCGCGACGACATCCGGCCTGTTGCTGAAGGTGTCTCCCTTGGGTGTGTACCACTGTTGGAAGGTCAGAGAACAACGATAGACATCACCGCCGACAGACCTATCGGAGAAAGGGCGTGGCGTCTACGCGCCGTAGCCAACGACGGCGACTAACCATGAGGTTTGATCCAGGAAAGGCTTGGCCCCATCCCGTGCTCCGTCCGCCAACTTATGGAGACGATTATCCGCGTGCGGAGTTTGAGGTTGAAATAGAAGTTGAGCGTATCCAAGGCAGCACATCCGTAGACGTCACAGCAGAGTTTGAGCTCAGCGACCAAGACCTGCTCGGTCTCGTTGTGGATGGAGCGGCTCAGTATGTCTTGCTAATCAAGGCGTCAAGAACCCACTTCCGAGAGATGATCTCTGCGGAAGAACCGCTCATTGAGAGGATCTTTTCGGGAGGGGACTTGTCTGGTCGTGTGGAGTTCGCGCCCTTTCTGATATGCACAAAGGATCTGACCGACTTTCGTGCTGAAGGGTGGCACTCAGATTTCACAGGGCGGACATTTAACATATCCGCTGGCTCAGTGCTGGCAGAGGATGTGCCGAAGGACTATTGGGTCGACACGGCTGATGAGGCGCCCCTCGGTTCGATCTTTGGGCACAAGTTCCGGCCGGACGTGCCCAACGGGCGCTGGGAACTTGAGCTGGCGGAAGAGCGGGTCTGGATCGTGATGTCCAAATCGGATTCGGAGTTGTACGCGGAGGCGCGAGAGCGGGCTAGACGTAGTCCTGAAGGTCAGAATTTGATGAATGGCCTGTACTTGCCTGCTCTGATTGCAGTACTGAACGAAGTGGACAGGAACATCGGAGACTACAGTGACTACCGATGGTTCGCGTCGCTTGACCATCGCCTACAGACGGTTGATTGCAAGGAGTTGGGGGTCTCGGACGCCAATCGTGTGGTCGATGCTCAAAGAGTCCTCGACATGCCCTTCACCAAGATGCCCATGATTGCAGAAGCAGGGACTTAGGACGTATGCCCAACCTGAGGTATTACACGTCTGCGGTCGTTGAGGACCTTCGAACAAGAGTCGCGGAGCACCTTGACTGGTACTATGCACCAGAGGGCAGTCCTTTTTCTGTTGCGCCTGTAGGAGGCGTAAGGGAATCGAGCATAACAGCCCCTAAGCTCGCTGGGCTCTTGGCTGTGAACGAAGAGCGCCCATTTGCCACTGACGTCGAAAACGCACTCGCAGTGTATGAGGCTCTATCCGCATTGACGCCGCACCAAGCCTCAATAGAGCGGATGTGGGTGTATCTGTGCCACCACGATTGCCCTCAGTACGTCGCCGCGCGTTGGCTGAACCGACGGCCAGAGTCGGATGAGGACGCAGTTCGCGAGGTTCGGAATCACTTTTTTGCGGTCGGCAATCGAGCGCTCATACGGGATAATGCGGTCTCAAGGCTTTGGTGGCTCGGAAAAATCGCCTATGACGTTGATCCTAACGCCCCGCGTGAGTTTCTGACGATTCTCCTCCACCGGCAGGATGTGCGTTCTGCTTTAATTGAGCGTCCGTCAGTGTCGACGAATCGGCGAGTGTTGCGCGGAATATATGAGGTAATGGCGGAGTACTGGTCAGACGGCGGAGCACTGTTCACTCGGGAGATTTTTCGGTCGTGGATGATCGCTTTGAACCGTCGCGGCGGAGTAATTCTCTTAGACGCACTCCCCGAAGACGCGTTGAGACAGCTATTGCGTGAAGAGGCGCGTGTGGCTATAGAAGAGTATTCGGCTTAGATTAGTAGGCTGCATTGACTGATAACCTGAGTCCTGAAGACCGTTCATGGTGCATGTCGCGGATACGCTCTCGCGATATGAAACCAGAGTTGGCCGTCCGCTCGATGGTACATCGACTTGGATATAGGTTCCGCCTGCATAGGCGCGATTTGCCCGGTTCACCCGACTTGGTGCTGCCACGCCATGGGGCGGTGATTTTCGTCAATGGTTGTTTCTGGCACTGGCACCCCGATCCTGACTGTCCGATCGCAGGGTTGCCAAAATCGAATCTGGACTACTGGGAACCAAAGTTGACTCGAACCCGGATCAGAGACCAAGAACATACAGACAATCTTGAGGCAGATGGGTGGAGGGTATTGGTAGTTTGGGAATGTCAGTTGAGGAGCCCTGTTGCAGCCCTTGAGATGATAGCCGAGTTCCTCGAGGCTACAGACGCCAAGATTCTCAGGCCTGTAGCAGTACGGTGACCGCTCTCGGCAAGAACCCCTTCGACCCTAGATAAGCTGCTCGCGTTGACACCGTGCGGAGTGCCGCCTTACACTCGCGGCATCTTGCGGCGGTGTTTGCCGCTGCCCAGGAGGCTACCGATATGGCCAGTGAAATGACCGGATTGGCGCAGACGGTTACCGGCCCCGTAGACCCCAGTGAGCTTGGCGTTACGCTTACGCATGAGCATCTGCTGGTGGACGGCACGCACATGTCCGAGCCCCCGGAGGAGGCGAGCGCGAGGGAGTTTTACAACCGGCCGCTGTCCATGGAGATCATGGGGTACATCCGGCACCACGGGATGCTCAATGTCAACAACGGTCACGTGAACAGCGTGGAGACGGCCATCGACGAGACGATGCTGTACAAGCAGTACGGCGGCGACACCATCGTGGACGCCACGAGCCTGGGCATAGGCCGCGATCCGGTCGGGCTGGCGCGCATATCGCGGGCCACGGGGGTGAACGTCATCATGGGCGGCTCGCACTACGTGGACCAGGCGCACCCGGAGGACATGGACGAACGCTCGGAGGACGAAATCTTCGGGAAGATCGTCGAGGACGTGATGGTGGGCGTGGACGGCACCGGCATCAAGTGCGGCATCATCGGCGAGGTGGGCTGCACGTGGCCGCTCACGGACAACGAACGCAAGGTGCTGAGGGCGTCGGCTCGCGCCCAGCAGGCCACCGGAGCGCCCATCCTGATTCACCCCGGACGTGACGAGGTGGCGCCGCTGGAGATAGTCGAGGTGCTGAGCGAGGCGGGGGCTGACCTGGGCAACACAATCGTCGGCCACCTGGACCGCACCATCTTCGAGCGGCGGACGCTGAAGATGCTGGCCGAGAGCGGATGCTACATGGAATGGGACCTGTTCGGGCAGGAGCAGTCGTACTATTCGGCCAACACGAACATCGACATGCCGAGCGACGCCAAGCGGATGGACGATATCGCGTGGATAAGCTCGGAGGGCTACGGCGACAAGATAGTGGTGGCGCACGACATCTGCCAGAACCACCGGCTGGTGAAGTACGGCGGCCACGGCTACTTCTACATCCTGAACCACATAGTGCCCCGGATGAGGGACCGCGGTTTTTCCGGCGAGGCTATCGACAAGATACTCGTCGACAATCCGAAGGAGGCGCTGGCTTTCCGGTAGGGTTGCGGCTTGGGCCTAGCGCCGTCCCAGGACCATGCGCAGCAGCGGGTTGATCACCATGGTGAAGGCGATGAACACCGCCATGACCGCGCCGCCCGCCGAGAGCGCGTCCGCCCAGATGCGGTCGTCCGGGAGAGCGGCGTTGGCCGACAGCAGGCTGAGCACGAACGACACCCAGACGAAGAAGCCGAGCGCGGGCACGAACGGCACGGCCTTGTTCAGCGCCCAGCTTCGGAGCGGCGGTAGTATCGAGGCCGCCGCCAGCGCGAGGGACGACGCCAGCAGGAAGCTGACGATGGCGACGTAGACGGCGTCCAGCACGTCCGGGATGGTGTGGCCGAAGGGTAGCTGAATCGCGCCGCCGGACAGCCTCCACGACTGGGCCAGCAGCAGCGCGCCGCCGAGGGCGACCACGCTGTTTCCGGCGAGCCAGTCTTTCTTCAAATCGGATTGGTTCATGGCGATCCTCGACAGGCGTTCGCCCGTAGTGTGGGCAGGCTACCATGCGGCCTGTGCAGGGGCGTAGGCTAACGGGGGCGTGGTACTCGGGGCTTTCACCCTGACCCATTCGGCAGGCTCAGGGCAGGCACACTAGATTCCTCGGCTACGCTCGGAATGGCAGAGGTGGGAGGGGGAAGGGAACAAACGGCTTGTTTCCCATGCGGGCCGGGCTGTTGTACACTACGCCGCAGCCGTTGCGTTGGCCCTGTTTTGTATTTGGACAGTATTCGTAGCACCCGACGAGGCGGAGCGATGGACTTCGACGCATACGACCTCGACCCCACCATATATGACGAGATGTTCCTGCCCGGCGGCGAGCCGCGCGAGCACGTCCGGCTTCTCCACGACGAGATGCTGGAACTCACCGCCGAGGACCTGGAGAGCATCCAGGAGAGGGTTACCCGCTCGTTCTCCACCGAGGGCATTACGTTCACGGTGTACGGAGACGACGAGGCGGACGAGCGGATCATCCCAATCGACTGCGTTCCGCGCGTGCTTTCGGGCGAGGAGTGGAACGGCCTGGAGGCCGGGCTGACCCAGCGGCTCAAGGCGCTCAATATGTTCCTGGAGGACGCCTACGGCCCGGCGCGCATAATCGAGGACGGCGTGATTCCGGTGGACGTGGTGAGGGGCTGTCCCCAGTACCGCCTGGAGATGCGCGGGTTCTCCGCGCCCCATGGCACGTGGGTCGCCATCTGCGGCACCGACATCGTGCGCACCAACGACGGCTTCATGGTGCTGGAGGACAACCTGCGCGTGCCGTCCGGGGTGTCCTACATGCTGGCGAACCGCAAGGCCGCCAAGGCGAGCCTGCGCAGACTGTACCGCAACTCCCGCGTGCGCGACGTGGAGCACTACGGCCGGATGCTGGTGGAGACGCTGCGGGAGCTCGCACCGCGTGGGCAGTCCGATCCTTCCATCGCGCTGCTGACGCCGGGCGTGTACAACTCCGCCTTCTACGAGCACATGTTCCTGGCCCACGAGCTGGGCGCGGAGCTGGTGGAGGGCCGCGACCTGCTGGTGAACGACGGGTTCGTTTACATGCGCACCACTTCCGGTCTGAGGCGGGTGGACGTGATATACCGCCGCGTGGACGACGACTTCATCGACCCGCTGGTGTTCCGTCCCGACTCGCTGCTGGGCGTGCCGGGGCTGATGCACGCCTACAAGCAGGGCAACGTGACACTGGTGAACGCGCCGGGCACGGGCGTGGCCGACGACAAGAGCGTGTACGCCTACGTGCCCGACATGATCCGCTACTACCTGTCCGAGGAGCCGCTGCTGGCCAGCGTGGAGACTTACCTGTGCCGGCGGCCGGAGGACCTGGAGTACACGCTGGACAACCTGGCGAACCTGGTGGTCAAGCGCGTGGGCGAGTCGGGCGGCTACGGGATGCTGATAGGCCCCCACGCCACGCCCGAGGAGCGGGATGAGTACGCGAAGGGGGTACGGGCGGACCCGGCGGACTTCATTTCGCAGCCGGTGCTGTCGCTGTCGCGCTCGCCGTGCGTCATCGACGGCCAGTTCGAGCCGCGCCACGTGGACCTGCGCCCGTTCGTGCTGCACGGACGGGAGACGCGCATAGTGCCGGGCGCGTTCTGCCGGGTCGCGCTGCGCAGGGGCAGCCTGGTGGTGAACTCCAGCCAGGGCGGCGGCGGCAAGGACCTGTGGGTGCTGGAGTAGGGATTCTTTCGCCCTCACCCTAACCCTCTCCCTGAGGGAGAGGGGACTTTAGAGAAGGCCCGTCTATGCGTTGCCGTTGCCGCGGGGTATGCGCTAAAATGCCAACGTGCGGCGTTTGCCGCAAGACCGGGTTTCCAGCCCGTGACGACGGAGGTTCCACAGTGCCGAACGACAACATTGCTCTCACCGCTCACCTCATGCGCCGCGCGGGGTTCGGCGCGACTCGTGGCGAGCTCGAACGGCTGGACGCGATTGGCTATGAGGCCGTGGTCGAACAGCTACTTCACCCCGAAGACGCCCCCGACGTCGACGAGGACGTGCTGAGGCGCTACTACCCCGAACTGACGTATCCCGACTCGCTGCCCATCTGGGTGGGCCGCTGGATGTACCGCATGATAAACAGCCAGCGTCCGCTGGAGGAGAAAATCGCGCTCTTCTGGCATCACGTGTTCGCCACCGCCTGGTACAAGGGCGAGCACACGCCCAGCAACATCAAGCAGATCGACTGGTTCCGGGAACTGGGTCTATCCAACGTCCGCACCATTCTGGTGGAATTGTCCAGGGATCCGTCGATGAACTACTGGCTGGACAACTGCGAGAACCACAGCACGCAGCCCAACGAGAACTGGGGCCGCGAACTGCTTGAGTTGTTCTCGATGGGGGTGGGCAACTACACCGAGGACGACATCAAAAACGCCGCCCGCGCGTTCACGGGCTGGACGTTCACGCAGCCGATACCGCTGTATCCCTACGGCCACCACGACACCGAGTTCGTGTACCTGGAGCAGGACCACGACGACGGTGAGAAGGAGTTCCTGGGCGAGGTGGGCCACTTCGATGGCGAGGACATCATCGCCATCATCGTGAAGCAGCCCGCCACCGCGCGCTTCATCTCGCGGCACCTGTACAACTTCTTCGTCGCTGACGAGCCGCAGGTGCCGGCTTGGGAGTTGGAGCCGCCGCAGGACCCGGAGGCGATAGACGCGCTGGTGGACGCCTACTTCGAGTCCGACGGCGACATGCGGGTGATACTGCGGACGCTGTTCAACTCCGACTTCTTCAAGAACGCGCGCTCCGCAAAGGTGAAGAGTCCCGCGGAGTTGGTCGCGGGCACCATCAAGCTGGCGGGCACGCACACGTTCCCCGAGCTTGGGCTGACGCAGGTGGGCGGCGCGCCGGGGCTGATGGGCCAGGAGCTTATGAACCCGCCGACGGTGGAGGGCTGGCACACCGGCAAGGAGTGGATAGACGGCGGCACGCTCAACCAGCGCGTGAACTTCGCGGTCAACCAGATCGGCGACGCGTCCAAGCCGGGCGTCCGGGACATCATCGACAGGCTGGCCGCCGAGGGCGGGCCGATTGCGCCGGAGTTGTTCGTCGAGCGGTGCCTCGACCTGGCCGGTCCGGTCGACGCGGGCGAGGAGACCCGCGCCGGCCTGCTCAACTTCGCGAGCAAGGGCGGCGACCTGCGGTTCGACAGCGACGAGGAGCGGGAGGTCAGCGAAGCCCGAATCGCGCGGATGCTGCAACTGATCGTCGCGACGCGGGAGTACCAGTTCGCTTAGGGGGATTATCCACGAAGGGCACGAATAAGTGGTCAGATCAAAGACGCGACAAACGCGCTCTTGTTCAGTCTTGATAAGAAGTAGGGTAGAGACGACACGAAAATGCCCCAAAGTTACACACTGCACGAAGATTACCTGCCCTGTGGGGTTTGTGGCGTAGACATATCTGACCAACCCCGCGGAGATAAGCGCTGCCGCGCCTGCGCACGGATGTATCCATTTGTCTGTCTAGAGTGCGGTGCAAACACGTCACAATTGACTCCGTGGTGGAATCGGTCAAATCGGTTAAAGCTGTCCCCCAGCGATCTGGAATACGAGGAGGTTATGCTGCAAAGCCCTATGTACTGTCCTATGTACTGTCCTGAGTGTGCCCAAAAGAACCCACACTTCTGTCTTTACTGCGGAGCAGACATGTCTGGCGAACACCGAGAATTTGTGCGCTGTAGCGGATGCAGCCGTAGCCGCGTGGCAATGCCCAAGTTCGTTCAAGGGAGATCCATCCGATCCGGTAGCTTTTGTACAGCCTGTGGAAAACGCCTTCCCTATTCGCGGAGAGCCAGTGTGGACTGTCTAGAATGTGAGCAGAAACGGGAGAGCCAGCCAGCCCCCCGCTTTTGCTTACTCTGTGACGCGGACATAGCGTACCTACACGATGACACTAGGCACTGCCCCCAGTGCGACGGTAAGCGTCGGGAAGACGCTGTAGACAAGTGGCACGAGTGGGTGGACGGGTGGCATGACGTCAGTATAGAAGTGGATGTGGCATATTATAAAATACTGAGATCCTGCATAATCGAAGGCTGTACGCCGTGGTTCGACCCGAGCCACGAGGAAGAGGCAGGGCACAGGCCAATGGATGAGATTGAAATGGCGAAAGCAACAAAGGAAATACTTGAGCTTGTGAAAGTAAGAAATGCAGCCCAAGCCTAGACTCTGACCTGGTGGCGGCGTAGACATCTCGCATAGGAATGGAGGTCCATCCGATATGGTAGCCATCAAGAAGCCCCCGGTGCTGGTGATAGTGCAGCTTACGGGCGGCAACGACTTCATGAATACGCTCATCCCCTACACCAACCCGGTGTACCACGACAACCGGCCGCTGGTGGGCATCCCGCAGGAGCAGGTCATACCCATCGACGACACGCTGGGCTTTCACCCGAACTTCGGTCCGGTGAAGGAGCTTTACGACCAGGGGAAGGTCGCCATAGTGCAGGGCATCGGCTACCCCAACTCCAGCCGCTCGCACTTCCGGGGCATGGACATCATGCACACGTGCGAGCCGGAACGCGTGGCCACGGAGGGTTGGGTTGGCAAGACGATACGCGAGCTTGACCCGAACGGCGACAACGTGCTGACGGGCATCAACTTCGGCGTGGGGCTGCCGCGCGCCATGGCGGTGCCCGGGGTGCCGGTGACGTCGGTGAGCGACCTGGACAACTACGGGCTGATGACGGGCATATCGGACGTGGACCAGCGCGACCAGGCGCTGCAGATATTCAAGGACATGTACGGTCCGGCCATAGGCACGGGGCCGGTGATGGAGTACCTGGCGCAGACCGGAAATGACGTGCTGAAGGGCGCGGACAGGCTGAAGGAGGCGCCCGCGGCCTACTCGTCCAACGTGGAGTACGCGGCCACGCCAATCGCGCGCGCGCTGCGCGACGTGGCGCGTGTGCATTTGGCGGGCCTGGGGACGCGCATCTTCTACACGAGCCAGGGCGGCTACGACACCCACGCCAACGAGGTGCCCACGCACCCCAAGCTGGTGGACGAGCTTTCGCGCGCGATAATGGACTTCTTCCAGGACCTGCGCGAGCACGACGCCTCGGAAGAGGTGGTGATGTACGTGTTCACCGAGTTCGGGCGGCGCATCTACGACAACGGAAGCGGCACGGACCACGGGTCCGGCGGCGGCGCGTTCATCATCGGCGAACGGGTCGAGGGCGGCCTGTACGCGGAGTATCCGTCGCTGGAGCCGGACAAGTGGCTGAACGGCGAGGACCTGGCGCACACCATCGACTTCCGCGGCATCTACGGCACGCTGCTGGAGCAGTGGCTGGGAGTCGAGGCGGCGCCGATAGTGGGCGGCCAGTTCGAGCAGGTGAATCCGTTCGCCAACTAAAGGGGGTTCCCATGGGCAGACCATACGCTTTGCTGAGATCGGGATTTCCGTACCACATGACGCTGGGGATGCGGCGCGTGACCTCCAACGCCGTGGACGTGGCGCTGGGTGACGGCGGCATCGTGTACGTGCTGTGCCGCGGCGGGCTGGGCACGGAGATACGGGTCATCAACTTCGACGACGAGAACCTGGGCACCATTGGCGGCGCGGGCGGGGGCGAGGGCCAGTTCACCTGGCCGGCGTGCCTGATACGGGACGCGGAGGAGAACCTGTACGTGTCCGACGAGGCGCTGCACCGCGTATCGGTGTTCAGCAAGGAGCGCGAGTTCCTGGCAAGCTGGGGCGAGCACGGCAGCGGAGAGGGACAGCTCGACAGGCCGTCGGGCATCGCGTTCGACGCCGACGAGAACGTGTACGTGTCGGATACGCTGAACCACCGCGTGCAGAAGTTCACCAAGGAGGGCGAGTACCTGGGCGGTTGGGGTAGCCGGGGCAGTGGCGAGGGCGAGTTCGACATGCCGTGGGGCATCACGGTGGACGAGCTGGGAGACGTGTACGTGGCGGACTGGCGCAACGACCGGGTGCAGAAGTTCTCGGCGGACGGTGAGTTCCTGGCGGTGTTCGGCGAGTCCGGCTGCGGCGACGGCCAGTTCAGCCGGCCGTCGGGCGTGTGCGTGGACGCGGATGGGGACGTGTACGTGGCGGACTGGGGGAACGACCGGGTGCAGCTCTTCAACGAGCACGGCCAGTACGTGGAGAAGTTCATCGGCGACGCCAGCCTGTCCAAGTCCGGCTTGCAGTACGTGCTGTCCAACCAGATAACGCTGAGGCTGCGGGACATGAGCCGGCTGGAGGCGGGTCGGCGACTGCGCGGTCCGATCAGCGTGCGGGTGGACGACGAGGGGCGGCTGTACATCCCGGACTTTGGTTCGCACCGGGTCCAGATCTACAAGAAAGAGGCGTACCCGCTCACCGAGAGCCAGATAGCGCCGCTGCCGCGCAACCCGATGTTGTTGACGACGTAGGGGGTTGGCAGACGGCACTTCTGTAGCGGGCGGGTTTGATACCCGTCCGTTGTTGCGTCAAATGAAACGGACTGGCTAGTCGATTAGGTGAGACGGGAATGTCCAAGCGTAGCAGGCGCAAGAAACAGCGACGCAAGGAAAAGCGGCGCAATGCTCCAGAGGTGCGGCTCGAAAGGGAGCCGTCGGTGAATTCGGGGCCACAGGCTTCGACCTCGCCGATTGGGAACGTCCGACGGCCGATTTTGAACCCATGGGGCTCGCCAGTGAGGTCTCAACCCAGTTCGACCGAGAAGACCCAACGGAAGGACTGGACTCCCATGCGGCACGCCAGCGCGGACTTGGCCTACACCGACCGGAAAGGCCCGACGGAAGAACTGGACCCGATACCGCCAACCATTGAGGACTCGACTCAGACTGAATGGGCAGGACCGTCAGGCCCGATCGGCGTATACATCGACGAGGAACGGCGAGGGACACTCAGCGCCTACCGCAGCCAACCGAACCTTGTAGACGAACACGCCAATCACGAGCAAGACACGGCCCGGGGCGGCTACGCTTATCGGCAGCTGTTCGAGTTGGTGCAGAATAGCGCCGACGCCCTGGCTGATTTGGACGGCGGGCGCATCGAATTGCGCCTGACCTCCGACTATCTCTACTGCGCCGATGATGGACGGGCCATCGACTCGGACGGCGTGAGAGCCCTCATGTTTTCCCACCTGTCTCCCAAGCGCGGAACAGCGGAAATCGGGAGATTTGGGCTAGGATTCAAGTCTGTCCCTGGCGTCACCGATTCCCCCGAGTTTTTCAGCCGCTCCGGTTCATTCCGGTTCGACGTCGAAAGAGCGCGGGAAGAGATACGACGTGTCGCCCCTGACGCCGAGCGCTACCCAGCGCTGCGGCTGCCTGTTGCTATCGACCCACTGCCGGAGATGGAGGCCGACACAGTTCTACGCGATTTGGCCGATTGGGCTACCAACATCGTGCGCCTGCCGCTCAAGCCAGGGGCCAGGGAGTCCCTGTTGCAGCAGGCCAAGGACTTCCCGCCGGAGTTTCTGCTGTTCGTCGAGCACGTGTCGGAACTGAACATCCAAGCCGATAGCGATGCCCAGCGCTCCATCAGGCTGAGGCGCCTAGGCGACTTCCGTAAGCCCGCTAACGGTGATCAGCGACCTTCTATGAAAGTGGCAGTGCCGAAGCTGATCCGCGAAAGCGATTTCCATGTGCTCGCGGACGGTGATAAGGAAGCTCAGTGGATGGTCGTTAGTACCGTTCACAAGCTTTCCGAGGACGCTAGGGCCGACAGCCGAAGCCTCGATGACGCCACGGAAGTAGAGATCAAGTGGGCGGCCCCTGTAGAAAGGTTGAATGAGCCTGGCCGCTTCTGGGCATTCTTTCCCACGCAGACTTCGAGCTTGCTCGCCGGCATACTTAACGCGCCGTGGAAGACAAACGAGGACCGGCAGAACCTGCTGCCTGGGGTCTACAACGACGAGCTGATTGACGCGGCGGCGGCAATGGTGGCCAAAGCTGTGCCACGGTTGTCCAACAAGAGCGTACCCGCTCGCCATCTTGACGCACTGCCTCGTCGAGAAGAAGCCGGTGACAGTGAACACAGCAAGAGACTTCGGGATCAACTGCAGGCGAACCTGCGTGGTGTGAGAATCGTTCCAGACCAGTTGGGCATACTCCACAGGCCCACCGAGCTCATGTACGCTCCGACCGAAATCACTGACCCGAGACGGGGGGCTGCACGTGCGCTCGGGAGGTGGGGCGAGTACGAGGGCCGACCCAAGAACTGGGCGCACCACAGCGCGCTCACTCGTAACAGGTTAGCGGCCATCAGATCGGTCATGCCAAACAGGGTTGTTCGTAGTTCCTACGGAGGGGTGACGTTTACGACTCAGCATGGTCCCGTGAAACTCGAGGTGGCAACGGTGGATGAGTGGCTGCAAGCGTTGGTAGACGATGCGGATATCCCGGAGAGGCATCTCGAGAGATCGGCCACCGCGATCCAGACTGCGGCGCTGATACCAGAAGCGATCCGGCAGGGCAATAGCCTCGGTCGAATAGTGCTTACGACTAGGGGTAGCTGGGTCGAACCTGATCCCGAATCCGTGTTTCTCGGCGGCGGGTTTGGCGGCGGCTCAGCCACGGTGGTGCATCCGCAACTGGAGGCCGATCCGGAAACACTGAGCGCGCTGAAGGCGCTCGGCATAGGGCCCGCTTCAGCGGAGACTGAGCTCAGTGCTGCGGCCGATAAACTGCTGGTTTACAGACCGTACTACAGGGGAACGCCGCCAGATGGCGACTGGCTCAGTTTCTGGCGTCTTGCACGGAACGTTGAGCATGACACCGCTTATGAGATCATTCAAGCCCATGAGCACTGGCAGAGTTCGCTGCGTGTTCGCACAATCGCAGAGGTGTGGCGCTCCCTGAACCATGCCTTGCTACCCGGACCAATCATTCCGGCAGACGGTAGTGGCGATCCCGACATGGCAATAGACATACGCTTTCACGAGGCGGATCTTTCCTTGCTGAGGCAGCTTGGTGCGGTGGACACGCCCTCTGCGGGGCGCGAACTGTCACTGGAGCATATGTGGAGATTTCGTGGGAAGTGCAGAAGCACTTTCATTAGATCCGCAGAGAGTGAAGTAGGGCATTCACCGCGTGACCATATGCTCAACTTTGAGATTCTCGCTACCACAAGCGGTCCTTTGGATGTGTTAGAGCTTCTTTCCGAATACCAGAACGCGGAGTACACGTGGCGTCTCCTCAGCTTGCGCGACACCTACTCACAGTGGACGATGCGTCATGACACCCGAGACATTTACCCGCCCATGGATTTCGATTCGCCAGCACTGGAAGTGCTTCGGGAACACGGGCGGATCGTTACGGATGAGGGCATTCGACCGCTCTCTGACGGGCTGGGCAATCCACCAAAAGACATTGCAGTGTTGCGCAAGCTGCTTTCGCACCCTCAAGCCGACAGAATTAGAGAAGCCTTCGGACTGCCGGACGACGAGGAGTTACCGGTCGAGCCGCTTGACGAGGACGCGCCCATACCGCTGCTCGACGAGTGGCCAGGTCTCAAGCCTCACATCACGGTACAGCAAGGCAGTCTCGATTTGGTTCGCTGTGACGGGTTTCGCACATTTGGCGGGGTTGAACCGGAATGTGTCCTGAGGGGCGGTATCGTGTACGTGGTTCGCCAATACGAGGAGGAGCGTGAGCTTCGGTCTGTGCTGCGGGAGATAGGCGTCAGTCTCAGAGAGAGCGAGATTAGACGGGTGCTCCTGGGTATCACTCCAGAAGACATACAGAAGGCACGGGCCAAGGTCAGGAACTGTGACACCGACGAGGAACGTCTTCTGGGGGCAGTGGGTGAACGAGCATTGAGGCGTGGGTTGCCGTCGGGGCTTCTCGCGATACTCGAAGAAGAGAGCCTCGGAGCGCTTCCGGGTGTTGAGGTTGCGAAAGCCGCTATCGCCACGTATCACACCGGCGCGCTGCGAGAGTACCGCTACGCGATAGAGCACCTGGATCCTCCACGCCAGTGGGCAGGGCGATCCAGCGCAATCCAGTTCGTGCGCTCTCTCGGCTTCAGCGATGAGTGGGCCGGCGAATCAAACTCTCGGCAAGAGCCGTTCCTGGAAGTCGACGGCCCTCTCTCGCTTCCCAAACTCCATCCATACCAGCGTGTCGTCGTTGACAACACGAGAAGCCTGCTGCGCTCCGGCGGCGCACTCGGAGAACGACGAGGTATGATAAGCATGCCCACAGGCTCGGGCAAGACTCGCGTCGCGGTGCAAGCGATCGTCGAGGCTATGCGGAAGGACGGGTTCAAGGGCGGAGTCATCTGGGTTGCCGACCGCCGGGAACTCTGTGATCAGGCGGTGGAGGCTTGGAGGGAGGTATGGGCAAGCGAGGGCACTGAGAAGGCGCGGCTTCGAATCTCGAGGATGTGGGGAGGTCAGGCTAGACCGCGGCCAGACGCCGATATGCATGTTATTGTCGCGACGATTCAGACGCTTTACGCCAAGACCATGTCTCCGGGGAACGATTACGACTTTCTAGCAGACTTCAAGCTGCTTGTGTTTGACGAAGCCCACCGGTCAATATCGGCTTCATCTACCTCCGTAATGGAAGAATTGGGGCTGACACGGTGGCGAAGGGAGCATGAACCACTACTCATCGGCCTGACCGCGACGCCGTACAGGGGGCGCGACGAAGATGAGACACGGCGGCTCGTGAATCGCTATGGACGGAACCGGCTGGACTCCGGTGCGTTCAAAAGCGACCGCCCGGAGGACGTGATATCGGAACTGCAATCCATGCGGGTGCTTGCGCGAGCCGACCACGACCTCATTGAGGGCGGCAAGTTTACAATGTCTCCAGACGAGCTGAAGCAATCACTGGATACTCCTTGGTTGCCCCAAAGCGTCGAGAGCCGGATCGCCGGCAATGCCGAGCGGACCCGGCGCATCATCAGAGCATACCATGAGCACATCGGCTCAGACTGGCCTGCCTTGGTGTTCGCGACGTCCGTAGAACACTCGCAGACGGTTGCTGCCTTGCTCACTCGCGATGGAATCAGGGCCCGCGCCGTAAGCGCGAACACCGAAGCTTCAGTTCGTAGGCGAATCGTGGAAGAGTTTCGGGCGGGTGAAATCGACGCGCTGGTGAACTACGGCATTTTCCGTGAGGGCTTCGACGCGCCGAGGACCAGGGCAATAGTTGTGGCTCGTCCGGTCTACAGCCCCAACCTGTACTTCCAGATGATTGGCAGGGGACTGAGGGGTGTGAAGAATGGTGGCAACGATAGGTGTCTCATCCTCAACGTGAGAGACAACATCGCCAACTACCGGCGCAGTCTGGCGTTTTCCGAACTGGACTGGCTGTGGGACTGACCAAAACCCCTGTCCCAAAGCATCCCCAATCGCGTAACCCAAACGCCACACACTTGCTCTTCCACAGGCCCACTGCCGCCACCCATTTGCGCTACTCTGCCACACAAATTCCCGCTTTCAGGCCCACTCCCACCACATTATGTCAAGTGGCCCTGCCTCGCGCCGACAAGTCGGCGGATTCACCCTGGCGTAGCGGCGAGTCTCCGACCCTTCCGTTCCGAGCGTAGCCGAGTAATCTGGGGCGTTTACCCGCGCCTATGACCCTGAACAACACCCTCTTGATTCTATAGTACGTGCGTGCTATTTTCTACTTGGCAGGCGCTGTGACCGCCCGTTGGCGGCATGGGAAAGCCAGAATCCGGCCCGGCACCACCGTCGCGTTCTGCGACATTATGGCGTCCTGCCAGTGACAGACCCTGACTCCGGTGTACTGCGCGAATGACAAGAGAATCGAACCGCCCAGCTACGGGATGCATCAAAATGCATCAGAATGCAACGAATTTTCGTAAAGCCACGCCCAAAGGCTCAATCGCAGATCGGATTCCTTCAATCCTGACCCTCTCTTCTGTCCGGAGGGGGGGAATGAAGAGGTCCTGCCATCTTCGGGGCGGCGTTGCGATTGATTTAGCTTTCCCTTATACTTGGCTCGGATTCCCCGCCAAGCCCTGCACGGCGCGGCTCGCGGTTCTCCGGTGGGCCGCCCCTCCCGGGTCTTTTGCGCGGTCATCCCCCAACCCAGGATTCGAGGTGAGGCTTTGAACGTCCCCGGCATTTCGCGACACTTCCACTCTACCCTGTTCACCGACCTCTTGCGTCCTGGCAATCGTCGTTTTCGGGCGCTTGCCATCGTCGCCGTCGCGCTTGGCGCGGTGGGGTTGTTCGCGGCAAGGCCCGCCATCGCCAACGCCGCGACGGACGCCGAGACCGCGTTCGTCCTAAACACATTCGCCTTCCTTGTGTGGGGCGCGCTGGTGATGTGGATGTGCGCCGGCTTCACCATGCTCGAAGCGGGCTCGGTGCGTACCAAGAACGCGGCGATGATCTGCCTGAAGAACATCGGCCTGTACTCCATTGCGGGGCTGGCCTACTTCGTCATCGGCTACAACCTGATGTACGGCGATCTGATCGGCGGCTTCATCGGCGAATTCAAGCTGTTCTACGGCTCGACGGCGGGTGAGGTCACGCTGGTTGGAGCAGAGGGGGCCGCGGCCGCCGCCGCTGCCGCGGAGGTGGTCGGCGAACAGGACTACGCGACGATGTCCGACTGGTTCTTCCAGATGGTGTTCGTGGCGACGACGGCGTCCATCATATCGGGCGCGATCGCAGAGCGCGTCAAGCTGTGGAGCTTCTTTATCTTCACACTCATTCTCACCGCGTTTCTGTACCCCGTGGTGGGCGCATGGACGTGGGGCGGCGGCTGGCTGAACGAGATGGGGTTCCAGGATTTCGCGGGCTCGACCATAGTGCACAGCACCGGCGGGTGGGCGGCGCTGGCCGGCATCATCGTCGCCGGTCCGCGGCTGGGCAGGTTCCGCCGGGACGGCAGCGTCCGCGCGAGGCCGCCCTCCAACGTGCTGGTGGTGACGCTCGGCGTGTTCATTCTCTGGTTCGGGTGGTTCGGATTCAACGGCGGCTCGGTGCTGAAGCTGGGAGACGCCGCCAGCGCGGTGAACATGGCCAACGTGCTGGTGAACACCAACCTGGCCGCCGCGGCGGGGGTGATAACGGCCATTGCGATTTCGAGGCCGATATTCGGGCGCATTGACCTGTTCGCCGGGTTGAACGGCGCACTCGCGGGCCTGGTCGCGATAACCGCCGGCCCCGACTTTACGGACCACTACTGGGCAATTATCATCGGCGCGATCGGCTCTGTCATCTGCACGCTTGGAATCAAGCTGCTCGAGGTGGTGAAGCTCGACGACGTGGTGGGGGCGATACCCGCGCACCTGTTCGCGGGCGTCTGGGGCACGCTGGCCGTGAGCATCGCGGCCGGCGGCGATCTGCTCGTGCAGTTGGTAGGAGTTCTCGCCATCGGAGCGCTGGTATTCGTCGTGTCGTACGCCGTGTGGCAGGTGCTGCACTGGACGCTGAGCGTGCGCGTAACGGCCGACGTGGAGCGTCTTGGCCAGGACAGCGCGGAGCTTGGCATGGAGAGCTACCCCGAGTTCGTGCTGATGCCCGAAGAGGACGACGAGGAGTAGCGGCGGATGCTGTCCCGCAGCGCCCAGGGACTCTACTGGCTGGGCCGCTACCTGGAGCGGGCGGAGCACCTGTGCCGCCTGCTCCAGCTCCAGACCGAGGCGCTCGTGGACAGGCCCATCCAGGAGATTTATCACGGCTGGCGCCGGATATACCGCTGCATCGGAGCCCAGCCGACGGTCGGCCTGTTCGATCCGGGGGCAGATGACAACTACACCCTGGCCGACTCGTACACGCTGGCCGACGAGTTGACGTTCGAGCGCTCGAATCCCGCGTCGGTGTGGAGTTGCTTCGCGCTGGGCCGGGAGAACGCCCGGCAGATGCGGCACTGCATCAGCGCGGAGATGTGGACGTCGCTGAACGTCCCATACCTGCGGCTGCGGGAGATGTCGATCCAGAATATATGGGCGACCTCGCCGGAGAGCTTCTACGCGCAGACCGCCGCGGACGTCAACACCTTCAATGGCGTCGCCGGAGCGACGATGTATCGCGACGAGGGCTGGCGCTTTCTGCAGCTCGGGCAGTTCGTCGAACGCTCGCAACTCACGGCTTCGCTGCTGCTGGCTCAGATGGGCATAGACGCCCCTGAGCTGGAAGACACCTACGCCGGCTGGAACGGCCTGCTGCGGATTTACCATGCCTCCGAGATTTACGCGAGCAACTACGGTGTGGAGGTGCAGCCCGGCCAGGTTCTGGACCTGCTCGCCACAGACCCGCAACTGCCAAACTCGCTATGCCGTTCCATCGACAAGGTGTCGGAGGAGATTGGTCACCTGGCGGCCGGTCCCGACCAGGCGTCCAACGGCGCCGCGCGGCGCCTGACGGGTCGTGCGCGGGCCATGGTCCACTACGATTGGGCCGACGTGGACGACCATCGGGGTCTGCTGGAGCGCGTGCGGGGATTCTGCCGCGATCTGCACGGCCTGGTGGTTACCGCCTACTTCGACTATCCCATAGGGGATTGGCCCGCGCGCTGACCAGGCGGGACGGTGTGCGTAAGTGAAGACCGCCTCGCAAATAGTCCTGGCGCTGGCCGCCGTCCTGGCTTTGGCCGGAGGCGTGTTCCTGGCTGTGAGAAGCCTGCCCCAAGACGACCAACCGGTCAGGATAGTGCTGCCCGACGAGTCCGAGACCGCTGAGGTCAAGGTGTACGTTACCGGCGCGGTGAACGCCCCGGGGGTGTACACGCTGTTCGAGGGCGCACGGCTGGCCGACGCCGTCGAGGCGGCCGGAGGCGGAACGGACCGGGCCGACATGCAGGCCGTCAACCTTGCCCTGCGCGTGAAGGACGAGGACTACTGGCACATTCCGGAGCTGCGCGATGACGCCGTGACGTCCGAGCCCGTGCCGCGGGCCGGCGCCTCCGGACAGGCCGCGCCGGACCCACATTCGCGGCCCGGGGCCAAGCTGGACATCAACTCCGCGCAGGTCGACGCGCTGATGGCACTGCCCGGCATCGGCGAGGTCCGGGCAAATGCGATAGTGCGCCACAGGGAGCAGTACGGCGACTACGCGAGCGTCGACGACCTGCTGGGCGTGCCGGGTATAGGCCCCGCTACGCTGAACGCCGTGCGGGACCTGGTGGAGGTGCGATGACGTGAGGGAATGACGATGAGTCACGGAACGAGCCATGCTGCCTGACGTTATAACGGACTCCCACCTGTACAGCGCGCTGGCGGTGGTCGCCGTCTTCGTGGTGCTGCAGGTCGGCGCGCTGATCGCCAATCTCGTGCTCAAGGCGCTCATCCGGCGCGCGGAAGGACGGGCGCCAGGCGGATACGCCGCGCAGGTGCTCTCCTCGATTCGCGGGCCGGTGGTGCTGGGGATGGTGGCGCTGGGGTTCTTCGCCGCGACCTTCGTGGTCGATCAGCTCGAACTGCCTCCGTTCACCGCGCTGGAGGGACTGACGACGTGGGTCACCAACTTCTGGCTCGTGGCGACCATATTGATGGTGACCTACGCCGCGGCCAAGGTAGTCGAGGTGGCGATAACGTGGTACGGCCACAACGTGATGAGCCGTACCGAGACCAACCTGGACGACAGGCTACTGGGGCCGCTGAGGCGTGTTGTTCCCTGGATCATCTACGTGGTCGGGCTACTCGTTGCGCTGGACAGCATCGGCGTGTCCATAAGTCCACTGCTCGCCGGCCTGGGCATAGCCGGCCTGGCGGTCGCGTTGGCCATTCAGCCGACGTTGAACAATTTCCTCTCCGGCACGTACATAGTCGCGGAGGACATTTTCGAGGAGGGAGACTTCATCGAGTTGGAGAGCGGCTTTTCGGGCTTTGTGATAGACGTGGGTTGGCGTAGCACGAAGCTGCGCAGCTTCATGAACAACTTCGTGGTCATCCCGAACGCCAAGCTCGTGGACAGCATCATCACGAACCTCAACCGGCCCCAGCCTCCGGTGAACGTGATCGTCTACTGCGGCGTGAGCTACGATGAGGACCTGGATGAGGTGGAGCGCATAGCCACAGAGGCGTCGGCGCATGTAATCCAAGAGTCCGAGCACGCCATCAAGACTGAGGCGCCCTTCTTCGGATTCGAGACGTTCGGAGAATCGAACGTCGTATTCTGGGTGTTCGTGCAGGCCACGGACCGCCTGGGCAGCTTCGTGTTGCAGCACGAGATCGTAAAGGGCCTGCACGCGCGATTCAGGCGTGAGGGCATAGTCATCAACTACCCGGTGCGCAAGCTGGTATACTCGCCCGACGGCGCGGACCTTCCGCCGCGTGCGGCCTGGGCCGCCCGGGAGGCGGCGCGAGCCAGGGAGGAAGCGGGGCGGCCGCGACCGGAAAGCGAGGCGTAGCTGACGTGGGCCAGGTGCTGTTCGACAACTGTACGCTGCTGGACACGCCTACGGGGCAGATGCTCGAGGGGCGTCGGGTCCTCGTGGTGGACGACCGGGTGGAGGAGGTGTCGGACTCGCCGATTTCGGCGCCCAATGCCAGGCGCATAGACGTTGGCGGCAGGACGCTGATGCCCGGCATGATAGACGCGCACGTGCACTGCACCGCGGCGACCATGAACCTGGCGAACATGGCTTACATGCCCGCGACGCTAATGGCGCACGAGGCGGCCGCGATTCTGCGCGGCATGCTGGCGCGGGGATTCACCACGATACGTGACGCGGCGGGCGCGGACCGGGGCCTTGCGGCAGCCGTGGACAAGGGACTGGTGCACGGCCCGCGCATATATTACGCGGGTCGGGCGCTGAGCCAGACAGGGGGACACGGAGACCTCGCGTCCATCCCGGACGAGCCGGAGCTGTGCGCCTGCTCGATCAAGTCCACCTGGATGGCGCACGTGGTGGATGGAGTGGACGGGGTTCGCAGGGCCGCGCGCGAGGAGCTGCGCCGGGGGGCGCACGCCATCAAGATCATGGCGTCGGGGGGCGTGGCCTCGCCGACAGACCCAGTCAGGAACACGCAGTACTCGCGCGAGGAGCTACGCGCCATCGTGGAGGAGACCGAGGCGTTCCACACCTACGCCTTCGCGCACGCTTACAGCGCGGAGGCCATCACCCGCGCGATCGAGGCGGGGGTGCGCACTATCGAGCACGGCAATCTCATCGACGACGACGCGGCGCGACTGATGGCGCAGCGCGGCGCGTTCATCGTGCCCACGCTGGTCACGTACCACACCATCAGTGAGTTCGGCCCTCTTTTGGCTTCCCGGAGGTCAGCCTGCGCAAGACCGACGAGGTGCTGGACATAGGTCTGGCCTCTCTGGAGATATGCAAGCGTGCGGGCGTGAGCATGGGGTTCGGCACCGACCTCCTGGGCGAGATGCACCCGCACCAGTCGCGGGAGTTCCTGATACGCTCGGAGGTGTTCAGTCCCTGGGAGATCATCCGGGACGCGACCGTCACCAACGCCCGCATCCTGCGCATGGAGGGGCAGCTCGGCGTGGTGGCGCCCGGCGCGCTCGCCGACGTGCTGATCGTCGACGGCGACCCCACGCGCGATCTGGGCGTGCTCCAGGGCCAGGGGGAGCACATACCCTTCGTGATGAAGGCGGGCGAGATCCTCATCGACAGGCTGTAGACGAGCCAGTAAGGGCTTAGCAAGGAGGACCCATGGTCCAGGTCAAAGGTATGCAGGCCGCCGTCAGCCTGATGCACGGCGGATTCAGCGGCCCCAATCGCGCAGCGGAGGAGGCGCTGGACATGGCGCCGGACTTCCTGGCCGCGGACGCGGGCAGCACGGACGCCGGGCCGGCGTTCTTGGGCGGTGAGCGCGGCATGACGCACCGCGGCGGCATCAAGGCATCGATGGAGTACATACTGCCGCAGGCCGTGGGGCGCAGCATACCCTTCATCATCGGCTCGGCGGGACTGGGCGGCAACCGGACGACGGTGGCCCATTTCCGCGAGATCATCGAAGAGGTGGCGCGTGAGAAGGGTCTGAACTTCCGGCTGGCGGTCATCAATTCCGAGCAGGACAAGGACTACCTTCGAGAGAGGCTGCGCGCCGGCAAAATCAAACCGCTGGCGCCGTCCGAGCCGCTGACCGAGGACGCGATAGACCGGGCGACGCACGTGGTGGGCATGATGGGCACGGAGCCTGTCGAGGAGGCGATCAGGCGGGGCGCCGACGTGGTGCTGTGCGGGCGGATAAGTGACTCGGCCATGTTCGCGGCGGTGCCGATCATGCGGGGCGTGCCGCCGGAGCAGGCGTGGCACATGGCCAAGGTGATCGACCACTCCGGCACCAACATCGAGCCGACCAGGGGCGTGAGCACTCACGTAATCGGCATCGCGTCCGACGATCACTTCATCATCAAGGCCACCGACCCGAACGGCAGGGTGAGCGCGCACAGGGCCGCGCACGCGACCACCTACGAGAACAACAGCCCCAACTACCTGCTGGAGCCGCCGGGTATGCTCGACATCTCCGACTCCCAGTACGAGCAGTTGGATCCGCGCACCATCAAGGTGACCGGCAGCCGGTTCGTGGAGCGACCCTACACCATCAAGCTGGAGGGCGCGGAGCGAATCGGATACCGCACCATCACGCTGGGCGGCACGCGCGACCCCGTGCTCATAAGTGTGCTGGACGAGTTCCTGGAGATCTGCAAGCGGCGCACAATCGACCACGCCTCTGCGCAGGGCATAGGCGAGGACGACTTCAAGCTGCTGTTCCGCGTGTACGGGCGCAACGAGGTGATGCGCGAGTGGGACCCTGAACAGGACTTCGTGCCCAAGGAGGTCGGCATCGTGGCCGACTGCGTGGCCGAGACCCAGGAGACGGCGAACGCGATAATGAACATGTGCCACGCCCAGCTTCTGCACTACAACTACCCGGGCCGAATCCACACGACGGGCAATTTCGCGTTCCCCTACTCGCCCTCCGACATCGAGTGCGGTCCGGTCTTCAGGTTCAGCGTGTGGCATCTGCTGGAGCCGGACGACCCGTTGGAGTGCTGCGAAATCGAGATTGTGGACCTATAGGAGGCTGAGCGCATGGCAAAGCTCAAGGACCTCGCGTACGTCATCCGAAGCAAGAACGCCGGGCCGTTCGAGGTCACGCTCGACATACTGTTCGAGAACGAGACGATATACCGGCGCGTCCGCGACACGGGCGCGATAGACGTAGGGCTGTTCGCGCGGCTGTACGGCATACCGGAGTCGCAGTGCAACTTCATCGCGTTCGACAAGGGGTGGTCGTTCAAGTGCACGCTTGTGCGGCCGATAGCGGCGGGCGAGTTCGAGGACATGGACGTCTACGGCTGCCAGCAGTACGCGGGCCTGCTCGAGGTGGAAGTGCCGCTGGAGGAGTAGGCGGTTGCGAGGCGGCAGCGTGCCTGCCACGATCGTCAACGACGTCCACTCGCGACTGAACGAGACGGCGGTCTCCGAGGTCGTGCGGCCCCGGTCCGTTGCCGATGTGCGGGACGCGGTGCGGCGGGTGCGGGACAGGCGCGGCCGGCTGGCGATTGCCGGCGGCCGACACTCCATGGGTGGGCAGCAGTTTCTGAGCGGAGGGACGCTGCTCGACGTGCGCTCGATGAATCGGGTGCTGGGCCTGGACTCCGAGCGCGGTATCGTGGACGTGGAGGCGGGCGCGCTGTGGTCGGACCTGGTGCCGGAATTGCGCGCGATGCAATCCCGCGACGGGCCGGGCTGGAGCACCGTGCAGAAGCAGACGGGCGCGGACCGCCTGAGCCTGGGCGGGGCGCTCGCCGCGAACGGCCATGGGCGCGGCCTGACCTTTCGGCCCATCGTGCAGGACGTGGAGTCGTTCACGCTCGTCGACTGCGACGGGGAATTGCGGGAGTGCAGCCGGTCGGAGAACTCCGAGTTGTTCCGGGCGGCCATTGGGGGATACGGGCTGTTCGGCGTCATCACATCGGTGCGGCTGCGGCTTCAGCCGCGGCACCGGCTGGAGCGTGTGGTCGAGGTCTTCGACGTGGAAGGGCTGCCCGACGCCTTTCGCTCGCGCATCGACGAGGGGTTCACCTACGGGGACTTCCAGTACATGACGGACGAGTCGTCCGCGGACTTCCTGCGCAAGGGTGTCTTTTCGTGCTACCGACCCACCGATGCGGCGCGCGCGAGCGACGCCGGGTCGAAAGTGGCACTCTCCGACGAGGACTGGACGAAACTCATCCACCTGGCCCACGTCGATAAGGCGAGGGCTTTCGAGGAGTACGCCGGTTTCTACATGGCCACGAGCGGCCAGACATACGACAGCGACGACTTCCAGATGAGCACGTACATCGACGGCTACCACGCCGTCCTAGACGCCGCGACCGGCTCCGCGAGTCCCGGCTCGGAGACTATCACGGAACTGTACGTGCCCCCTGAGGCGCTCGTCGGCTTCATGGGTGCCGCCAGGCAGGTGCTGCTGGCCCATGGCTCGAACGTCATATACGGCACTATCCGTATCATCGAGCCCGACGAAGAAACGCTGCTGGCCTGGGCCTCGCGCCGGTATGCGTGCATCGTCTTCAACCTGCACGTCGAACACACGCCGCGCGGCGTAGAGGGCGTGGCGAACGCGCTGAGGGGCTTGATCGATGTCGCGCTGTCGTTCGGCGGGAGCTACTTCCTGACCTACAACCGCTTCGCCAGCAGGGACCAGCTTCTGCGTGCGTATCCTACGTTCCCCCAGTTCGTCGGTGAGAAGCGCAGAAGCGACCCGGAAGGCGTGTTTTCCAGCGACTGGTTCGAGCACTACGTCGATGCCGTCTGAATGAGGCTGCCCCTGCTGTCCGCGGCTTTCGCTGCGGGCGTACTGATCGGGGCGCGCTGGGATGCCGCTCCGGCAGCGCTGGTCCTGTTCGCGCTCGCGGCGGTGCTGGCGACCGCGCTGCTCGCCTCCGCCCGCCGATCCGTTCTGCCCGGACTGGTGGCGCTCGCGCTGGTCGTGGGCGCGCTGCGGGCCGATGCCGCCGCTCCGGCCGCCGCCGACGCACTCACGCCGTACCAGGGCGCGGGCACACTGCTGGTGCGCGGCACGGTGGAGAGCGCGCCGGAGCCGGCGGGGGCGCACACCCGCCTGAGGTTTCGCGTCGACGGCGTGGACGGCGGCGGCTGGGCGGCGGTCGACGCGGCCGCGCTGGTTACGCTGCGCGAGTCTCAACGCATCGTGGAACTGCGGGACAGGCCCTACTTCCGGTACGGCGACAGGCTGCTGCTGGAAGGCGAACTGGAGGCGCCCCAGCCGTTCGAGGACTTCGACTATCCCGCCTACCTGGCGCGGCAGGGTATTCGCACCGTCATGCTCTTCCCTCGCGCGGAGCTGATTGGAGAGGGGGAAGGCTCGCCGTTCTACCGGGCGCTCCACGCCGTGCGCTGGCGGCTGGCGCGCTCGCTCGCGGCATCCGTCCCCGAGCCGCAGGCCGCCATGGGGCAGGCGCTGCTGTTGGGAATGCGCGACGGGCTGCCGGACGACCTCGTGGAGGATTTCCGCGCGACCGGGACGGCCCACGTGCTGGCCATATCGGGGCTGCACGTGGGAGTTCTGCTCGGCATCGGAATGTCGGCGGCGGCGTGGCTGTTCGGACGCCGCCACCGGCTATACTTGGTGGCGCCGTTCGCGCTGGTGTGGATGTACGCGCTGCTGGCCGGAGGGTCGCCCTCGGTGATAAGGGCGGCCACCATGGGCAGCGTGTTCCTGGCCGCGCGTGTGCTGGGCCGGCCCGGCACGGTGATGCCGGCGCTGGGACTTGCAGCGGCGGTGATGGTCGCGCTCAGCCCCGGCGTTCTCTGGAGTGTCTCGTTCCAGCTCAGCTTTGCCGCCGTGGCCGGAATCGCGCTGCTCAGGCCGCGGCTGGGGGAGTGGACGCTGGGTGGGCGGGACGAGCGAGGCGAGTCCGGCGGGGCGCTGGCGTGGCTCGCGGACGCGGTGGCCGTGTCGGTCGCTGCCACGCTCGCCACGCTGCCGCTCATCGCATTCTACTTCGAGCGCGTGTCGCTGGTGGGCATACTGGCGACGCCGCTGGTGCTTCCGGCGCTGCCGCTGGCGCTGGTGCTGTACGCGATGACTGCCGCGGTGGGGCTGGTCGTGGCGCTGCCCGCGCAGGTCGTGGGATTGCTGTCGTGGGTCGTCGGCGGCTACGTCTCCCTGGTGGTGGGACTGTTCGCGCGGCTGCCCGCGGCCTCGGTGGAGGTGGGCCGCGTCGCGCCCTACCTGGTGTGGGGTTACTACGGCGTGTTGACGCTGCTCGTCTCGCGTCGCGCGCTCGGACGGACGCTTGGGCACCTGGCGGGGTGGTTGCGCGCCGTTGCCGCGACCGTGCCCGGCGGCATGAGTCCCCTCGGCGGCGTGCGCGTGCCGTGGTGGGTTAGCGGACTCGCGCTGTCGGTCGCCGCGCTGGTGTGGGCACTGGTGCTGCTGCGGCCCGGCGACGGGCTGGAGGTGGTGTTTCTGGACGTGGGACAGGGCGACGCGGCGTTCATCTCCACGCCGGCCGGTCGCCAGATTGTGGTGGACGGCGGACCGGGCCGGCTGGACATGGTGCGCTTTCTGGGCGAGCACATGCCGCCGGGCGACCGGACGCTGGACCTTGTGGTGCTGACGCACCCGCACGCCGACCACCTGACCGGCCTGCTGGAGACGATGGAGCGGTACGAGGTCGGCGCGGTGCTGGAGCGTCGGGTCGACTACGATGGCCCAGGTTACGCCGCGTGGCGGGAACTGGTGGAGGCGGAGGGCGCGCTGGTGGTGGATGCGGTCCCCGGCCAGCGAATCGAGATGGGCGACGGCGCGGTCGTGCAGGTGCTGGGGCCGCCGTCGCGACTGCTGGTCGGCACCGAGTCCGACGTGGACAACGCCTCGGTGGTGGTGAGGATAGGCTACGGGGAGGTTAGCTTTCTGCTAACGGGCGACATGTTCAGAGAGGCCGAGGCTGCGTTAGTGTCCAGCGGCCAGCACGTGCAGAGCGACGTCCTGAAGGTGGGCCACCACGGGAGCCGCACCTCGTCGTCGTGGGCGTTCCTGGACGCGGTGCGGCCCGCCGTGGCGGTCATCTCGGCCGGCGCGGACAATCAGTTCGGGCACCCTCACCCGGAGACGCTGGGGGCGCTGGGCCGCCACGTCGGCCCCGGCATGGTGCTGACGACGTTCGAGCGCGGAGACGTGCGGTTCGTGACGGACGGGGAGGAGCTGTACGTGTCGACGGAGCGGTGATGGGGGTGTGGGGTGACAGGCGCATTGATGTATTTCTGTATTTGCGCTATTCTGGCTCCAGGCAATCTAAAGGAGAGGGGATCACCTATGAAGGCGCAGAAGAAGCGACTTACCCTGGATCTCGACGCACCGGTGCAACGGCGGTTGAAAGCGGTGGCCGCGCTCAAAGGCGTAAGCATGAGGTTGTACTGCCAGGCGGCGATAGAACAGGAGTTGGCTAAGGACGAGACGAGTGGCCTGCTCTCGGGCAGGTTCTCGTTCGCGAAGTTGGAGGCGAGTCGAAACGAGATCGTCGGGGATAGAGAATTCAAGGGAGACTCGGTCGAGTTCATTCGACAAGCCCGTGAGTCCAGACGCATACTGTGAACGGCTGTGTTGTGGTGGACGCGAGCGTTGTCGTGAAGTGGCTTGTAAGAGAAGAGCGCTCTGATGAAGCTCGAGAGATGGCCCGCTCGTGGCAAGGCGAGGGGGTTCGCATAGCCGCGCCCTGCTACATGCCGGTGGAAGTGACCAACGCACTTCACAGACGAGTCGTCGGGAATGAAATGAGCGTAGAGGAGGCGGTCGCTCTTGTCAGTGCGCTATTGGCGTCCGGGATAGAACTGCACGACTCACCTGACGTTCATAGCAGGGCCCTTGAATTGGCAAGTCTGCTGAGACAGGGTGCGGCCTACGACGTCCACTACCTGGCTCTTGCGGAATCTCTAGGTTGTGAACTCTGGACCGCCGACGAGCGGTTCTACCGCGCGGTAACCGCGGCCGCTCGCGCCGTGCGCTGGATTGGAGAACGGGCCACGCCCGGTTAGCGCCGCGCCTTGACGCATCTCGCAAGCGCCCTGTAATCTTCAGGGTATTCGCACGTGTTCTGACAATCGTCCTGAGGAGGGCTCCCGCGATGCCGCGCTTGGCCGCAAACCTGTCCATGCTGTTCACCGAGGTCGACTTTCTGGACCGCTTTGAGGCCGCCGCGAGCGCGGGCTTTCGGGGCGTCGAGTTCCAGTCGCCCTACGAGTACGACAAGAACGACATCGCCGACAGGCTGCGCGAGCACGGGCTGACGCTCGCGCTCCACAACATGCCCGCCGGCGACTGGAACGCTGGGGACAGGGGCATCGCCTGCCTGCCGGACCGGGTGGACGAGTTCCGGGAGAGCGTGGCGCTGGCCGCCGAGTACGCCTCCACGCTGGGATGCGAGCGCGTGAACTGCCTGGCGGGCATAGCGCCGCCCGACGCGCCGGAAGAGGCGCTCCGCGAGACGTTCGTGGCGAACCTGCGCTTCGCAGCCGAAAGGATGGCCGAGGTCGGGGTGCTGGTGATCACCGAGCCTATCAACAACGCCGTCGACATACCGGGATTCTTCCTCAACTACTCGGCGCAGGCGCGCTCCATAATCGAGGAGGTCGGCTCCGACAATCTCGCTCTCCAGCACGACGTCTACCACATGCAGATCATGGAGGGCGACCTGGCGCGGGGCATCCAGGCGAACCTGGACATCATCCGCCACGTTCAGATAGCGGACAACCCCGGTCGAAACGAGCCGGGCACCGGCGAGATCAACTACCCGTTCATTCTCAGCCTGCTCGACGAGGTGGGCTACGCCGGCTGGGTAGGCTGCGAGTACCGGCCACTGGCCTCGACGAGCGAGGGCCTGGGCTGGGCCGCGCCGTATCTCGGGAAGTAGCCGGTTTCCCAACAGGGGAGCAGTGGACATAGCGCAGACCGACAGGAGCGTCGAATGGCAACACAGGTGACTCAGGAGGCTCCAGCCGACATTATCGAGCGCGACCGCGCGCTCACCGAGATACAGGACAAGGTGTTGTGGCTGGCCATGCAGATGGTCTACCACGCCAACGAGGTGCGACCAAGCCCGGACGAGGGCAAGGTGGGCGGCCACCAGGCGTCCAGTTCGTCCATCGTGACGCTGATGACCTCGCTCTTCTTCGACTTTATGAGCGCGGGCGACAGGATTTCGGTAAAGCCCCACGCCTCGCCGGTGTTTCACGCGATCCAGTACCTGCTGGGCAACCTGGACCGCGAGCACCTGACGCAACTGCGGGCCTTCCACGGCCTGCAGGCGTACCCCAGCCGCACCAAGGACCCGGACCCGGTCGACTTTTCCACCGGCTCGGTGGGTCTTGGGGCCGTCGCCCCCAACTTCGCCGCGCTGACGCACGAGTACGCCCAGACGCGGATGCACGTGGTGGATCTGCACAAGGTGCGCTACATCAGCGTGGTGGGCGACGCGGAGCTGGACGAGGGATCGGTGTGGGAGGCGATCGCCGAGCCGGCGATGCACGATCTGTCCCACGTGCTGTGGGTGGTGGACCTGAACCGGCAGAGCCTGGACAGGGTCATCCCCGGCATACGCGTGCGCGCCTGGCGGGATATGTTTGCCGCCAACGGCTGGAACGTGGTGGACGCCAAGTACGGCAGCCGGCTGGAATCGGCGTACCAGGAGCCGAACGGCGAGCTGCTGCGCGTGTGCATAGACGAGATGCCCAACGAGCTTTACCAGCGGCTGCTGCGCCTGTCGCCGAGGGCGCTGCGGGAATGGCTTCCCCAGTCGAGCCGCTACCCCAAGGACATGAGCCGGTTCCTGGGTCGCTGGAGCGACCGCGAGCTGCGCGAGCTGTTCCACAACCTGGGAGGCCACGACTTTTCCACGCTGCGCGAGGCGTTCTCCAAGGCGGATGTCGATAGCGGACCCAACGTCGTATTCGCCTATACGCTCAAGGGCTGGAGGCTCCCCTCGGTGGGCGATCCGCAGAACCACACGGTCACACTGTCGAACCTGCAAATGGAACAGCTACGCCAGGAGCTGGGCATCGGCGAGGCGGAGATATGGGACGGGCTGGAGCCGAACAGCCCGGGCGGCAGGCTGTGCGCCGAAACGAGGATCCGCCTCGAGCCGCCGAAGCGCCGCCGCGCGACCACGGCGCCCTCGCCCATTCCACCCGACTTCGAGCGGCCCCACCGCGGCAACATCTCCACGCAGCAGATATTCGGGTTGATTCTTACGGACATCGCCAGGAACCTGCCAGAGGTCTCGGAGCGCATCGTCACCGTAAGCCCCGACGTGGCAAGCTCGACCAACCTCGGCGGTTGGATCAACAAGGCCGGCGTGTGGGCGCGCGGTGATTCCGGACCGCTGCCGGAGGAGGGCATTCTGCGGGCGCTCAAGTGGGAGGAGTTGCCACACGGCCAGCACATAGAGCTGGGCATATCCGAAAACAACCTGTTCATGATGCTGGGTCAGTTGGGACTCGCCTACGAGATGGACGGCGAGATGCTGTACCCGATAGGCACGCTCTACGACCCGTTCGTGAGGCGGGGTCTCGACGCGTTCGTGTACAGCGTCTACTCCGGCGCAAAGTTCATCGCCGTTGGCACTCCCTCCGGAATAACTCTCGCTCCGGAGGGCGGCGCGCACCAGTCGCTGATAACGCCGTCGATAGGCGTGGAGATGCCGGAGGTCGCCTTCTACGAGCCTTGCTTCGGCCAGGAGCTGGAGTGGATTATGCTCGACGCGCTAGAGAACGTGCGCACGCGCCGGAACTCCACCTACCTCCGGCTAACGAGCAAGCGGGTCGACCAGAGCCTGTTCACCGTGCCCGCAGAACACACGCCCGCGCGCGAGCGGCTGCGCAAGCAAGTTCTCGGCGGCGCGCACCGGCTGCTGGACAGGAGCGGCGCGCCAGATTACCGGCCGGACGAGAACGTCGTACACCTGGTGGCCTGCGGCGCGATGGTGCCGGAGGCTGTGAAGGCGAGCGAGCTCCTGCTGGAAGAGGGTGTGTACGCGAACGTCGTAAGCGTGACAGGTCCCGGGCCGCTGTACCGGCGCTACCAGGAGGCCGTGCGAGCGGAGATGCAGTCCGGCCCCGACAGGTCGACGTTCATGGCCGACGTGGTGCCGCTGGCGGAGCGCGCAGCGCCCCTGGTCACGGTTGTGGACGCTCACCCCCACTCGCTGGCGTGGCTCGGCGGTGCGATCAACACGAGGTCGCTGCCGCTGGGAGTCAGCGGCTTCGGGCAGTCGGGCAGCCGCGCCGAGTTGTACAAAGAGTACGAGATCGATGTAGACAGCATCATGTCGGCGGCTTACACTTGCCTGGGCGTGTAGCGCAGCGCCGCAGCTCACATCAATGCACGGAGGAACACAGACGCCAATGGTAGACAACAAGACCGCGCCCGCCGGGCGCAAGCAATCTGTCGCAGCCGTCAGCCGGCTCGCGCGCACTGCGGCCTGGGCCGCTGGTCTGCTGCTCGCGCTGGTCGCGGCCGTCGCCTGCTCGGCTGAGGCCGAGCCAACGCCCACGTCGCAACCGCCGCCAGCGCCCGCCGCGGCCACGGCGCCACCACCACAGCCAACGGAGGCCTCGATGACCCAAAAGCAGTACGACTCCCCGCCCGCCATGGCGATAGACACGTCCAAGAGCTACACCGCCACCATCGAGTTGGAGAAGGGCGGCGAAATAGTAATCGAACTCTACGCCGACAAGGCGCCCATGACGGTCAACAACTTCGTGTTCCTGGCGCGCGAGGGCTACTACGACGGCGTGACGTTCCACCGCGTCATTCCCGGCTTTATGGCCCAGACGGGCGACCCGACGGGGACCGGTATGGGCGGCCCGGGCTACCGTTTCGACGACGAGTTTCACCCCGATCTGCGCCACGACTCGCCGGGCATCGTGTCCATGGCCAACGCCGGCATACAAAGCGGGCGCGGCACCAACGGCAGCCAGATATTCCTGACCTTCGTGGCGACACCTACCCTGGACGGCCTCAACCCCGACGGCTCCGAGAAAAACTGCGCGGATCGAATGGTGTCCTGCCACTCGGTGTTCGGCAAGGTGGTGGAGGGCATGGACGTGCTGCTGGGAATCTCAGAGCGCGACCCGCAGACGGCAAGGACTCCCGGCGACGCGATGAAGACCATCACCATCAGCGAGCAGTAGAAGGTCTGGCCAGGGCTCAGTAGTCCCTTCCCCCATCGATGGGGGAAGGGAAGGATGGAGGCGGCGTCCCGCTACGCGCCGCCGCGGCTTTGCCGCGCGCGCGTGGCCCAGTAGGCGATGCCTATACCCACGGGAATGGCCAGAATCACCATGCCCAGCAGCAGGGCTATCGCGGCTGGCCCCAAGCCAACCATCGCGTCTATCTGGTGGCTCATCCACTCGAACATGGACTCGAACAGGGCGGGATCGCCCGGCTCCGAGTGGTGAAGGGGGATCGACAGCGGCGGCATGGGTCCGCCGTCAGCCGCCGGCCGCGGTAGGCAGAGGCTGTTGTGTGGCCGCCGTCTGGAATTTGGCCGAGTACTTCTTTTCCCGGACGCTGAACGCCGCGATGGTCGCGCCGATGAGCATGATGCCTGCTATGGCGAAGGGCACGGTGTACGAGCCGAACACGTCGTACAGCGCGCCGCCCAGGTAGATGCTCACCGCTCCGCCTATCTGGTGCGCGAACGTGGAGGTTCCGCCGAGCGTGCCCATGGTTCGGAGGCCGTAGATGTCGGCGGTGAGCGACGACGTGAGAGCTGCCGACGCTATCCACGAGAATCCGGCGACGACGGCGAAGAACCAGATGCCCCACGCGCCGGGAAGCGTGAGAAGCGCCACGTAGGCCACGCCGCGACCCGCGTAGATGAAGGCCAGCACGTTTTTGCGGCCTACCTTGTCCGAAATCCAGCCCGCCGCGAGCACACCGGCGATGTTGAGCGCGCTCATCACGCCGAACGCCACCGCCGCGACGCGGGCGTCGACGCCCCGCTCCACCGCGAACGGTATGTAGTGCGCGGAAATGATTGCCGTGGTCATGCCACAAACGAAGTAGGCGCCGGTCAGCTGCCAGATGGGGGCCGACTTGAGCGCATCCCGCCAGTAGTCCACCTCCAGCGGACCCCTCCGCGTCCCACCACGTCCGTCCGCGCCCGCACCCTCACCAGGCGCCGGGCCGCCGTCCTGCTGCTCACCCATATCGCTGGGGTCGTTCCTTACCAGCATCCAGGCCAGGGGCAGCGCCAAGAATACGACGAACACGCCCAAAACGGTCCAGGTCGTGCGCCAACCAACGGACTCGATCATGAACGCTGCGAACGGCACAAGCAGCAGCGAACCAGCGGACGCGCCCGCCGTGCTTATGCTGATGGCGAGGCCGCGCTTGCGCGAGAACCACCTGGCGAGGACTGCGTGGATGGTCACGAGCGACGCGCCGCCGGACGCGACCGAGATTACGAACCCGTAGACGATCACCAGGAACCAGAACCGGTCCAGCACGAAGAGTCCGAACACGGAAATGTCGTTGACCAGGCTCAGCACCATGGTGCATCCGCCCACCACCAAGAGGCTGACGGAGATTACGGTGCGGCCACCGAAGCGGTCGTATATCCTGCCGATGAAGGGCTGGCTTACGCCGTTGCACAGCCAGCCGATGGCGATGGCGAGCGAAATGGTGCCCCTGTCCCACTCCAGCTCGTCGCCCATGGGGATGACGAACGTGCCGAATCCGTTGCGCGCGCCGGTGACCATGAACATGGCGAAGAAGGTCGCGGCCAGCACGAACCAGCCGTAGAAGATGCCGTTTCTGCGCACGGACTCCGCCAACACGCCCTCCGATACGCGACCAATACTCCGCCGAGAGGTGAATTCAGGCGAGTCTAACACCGAGTGCGGCCAATGGCAACGCGATTGGCGCGCGCCAGCGCCGAACTCGGCGCCTATGCGCCCTGGTTAGTGAGTAGCCTGAAGATGACTATCCGCAGTGCGAATTCGCCGACGAGCCAGCCGACGGCGGCCGGGATGATCGCCTTCGCCCAGCCCTCGCCCTGGATTTCTCGCACGGCCACGATGGCCGCCAGCAGCATCCAGCCCATGGTGACGAACAGGTATATGAACGAGACGACCTCGGGAAGGCCAAGCGAAATGGGGAGGCCGGTGAAGACCAGCATCACGCCGGGCGCGTGCGCGAGGCCGATGCCTCTTTGCAGCATCCGGCTGCTCGCCTGGGCGCCCAGCAGGACGGAGACGCCGAATGCGGTGTATGACCAGACTATCCAGCCGATGATGGTGGTGCTGGCGGGAATGAGCACGGCCAGCCACCGCGGTCCCCCGCCGTCCACCGGCAGCGTGTTCTGCACGCCGATGCCGAAGGCCAGCGCGACGATCAGCACCACGCCCAGCGCGCGCATCATGTGCTCGGGGGCCTCGGTCAGCCCCCTGTAGACGGCGCCGTCCAGCACCGCCGCCCGTATGGCGGCAACGGCGAATCCGGGGCGATCTTCGTCCGATCGGTCTGCCATCAGCGGCTAATCCAGGTCAGATCTGAGCAAAGGTCGTGTAGAGTGCGCGCATAGAGCTTTGTTCACGGAAATTTGTCCAGATCCTGCCCGGACCGATACATGAAGTATGACCCCAACAGAGTGAATGTGCCCCCGACGGCAATGAACCAGGCGCTGCCGGTCACGAAGGACGCGAACCACCCATCGAAATCCCAATACGGCGAACGTAAAGCGATGTACCAGCAGCTCGCTCCAACGACGAGCCGCCGAATCCTCATTCCTCTGAACGTCGGGTTACTCCAGACAACCGCCATGAGGATGAGGTGTCCAAGGCCGGACAGTATCAGCCAGACGTCAGTACGGTGTTGGCGTCCACTACCGTTGGGGCTCGTTTGCGCTGGGCGGCGGCTCGTTGAATTCTCGCCCTTCGCTTTCGGCTCTCTCCTTGCGTTGCAGCCAGGCCTCCCACAGCCTTTGATTCTCTTCTTTGCCCTCTTCCCTGCCCTCTTCTCTGCCCCTCTCCATTGCTCTCTCCAGCATCTTCCTGGCAAGTACCACGACCGCAATTCCTCCTTCCACTATTGCGACGGTAATCGCCGCGCTCGCCACCCCAACATAGCTCGTGCCGACAATGGTAGCGTACACGCTGTCGGCGACGTCATCATCCACTCGTACCGCGCTCTGATACCATATCACGAACACCGTTCCCGCAATCATCAGAGTCAGATATATTGCGCCGTATACCGACTCCAATTGGGGGAACATCGACTCGGCCACACGGCTGCGAAGCCTGGTGTTCACTTGTGGTTCCCCCGATCTCCAGGAGAATCTACCACTCCCGTACGTCGACGAAGTGGCCCGCGATCGCCGCGGCGGCCGCCATCGCGGGGCTGACCAGGTGCGTGCGTCCGCCCTTGCCCTGCCGGCCCTCGAAGTTGCGGTTGGACGTGGACGCGCAGCGCTCGCCCGGCTGGAGTATGTCGGGGTTCATGCCCAGGCACATCGAGCAGCCCGCGACGCGCCAGTCGAAGCCGGCGTCCGTGAAGATGGCGTCCAAGCCCTCGTCTTCGGCCTGCTTCTTTATCGCCGCCGATCCCGGCACCACCATCGCGTACACGCTGTCGCTCACCTTGCGGCCCTTCGCGATCTCGGCCGCGACGCGCAGGTCCTCGATGCGGGAGTTGGTGCACGAGCCTATGAACACGCGGTCCAGCGAGATGTTCTGTATGGGCGTGTCCGGCTCGAGGTCCATGTACTCCAGCGCGCGCGCCGCCGACCTCTGCTCCGCCTCGTCGTCGAACGAGTTGGGGTCGGGCACGCGGCCGGAAACCGGCGCTACCATGCCGGGGTTGGTGCCCCAGCTCACGTGCGGCTCGAGCGTAGCGCCGTCGATTTCCACGACCTTGTCGTAGACGGCGCCCTCGTCGGTGGCGAGGTTGCGCCACTGCTCGACGGCGGCCTCGAAGTCATCGCCCTGCGGCGCCTGCGGCCTTCCGCGCACGTACTCGAACGTGGTGTCGTCGGGCGCGACCATGCCGGCGCGTCCGCCGCCCTCGATTGACATGTTGCAGACGGTCATCCGGCCCTCCATCGACAGCGAGCGTATCGCCTCGCCGGTGTACTCGATGACGTGGCCGGTCGCGCCCGCGACGCCGATTTCGCCGATGATGCCCAGTATCACGTCCTTGGCGGTGACGCCGGTCTGGAGCGCGCCGTCGACGCGCACCTCCATGGTCTTGGGCTTGAACTGCCGCAGCGTCTGCGTGGCCAGCACGTGCTCCACCTCGCTCGTGCCGATGCCGATGGCGAACGCGCCGAACGCGCCGTGCGTGGAGGTGTGGCTGTCGCCGCACACGATCACCTTGCCCGGCTGGGTGTAGCCCTGCTCCGGCCCGATTACGTGGACTATGCCCTGCAGCGGGCTGAACCTGTCGTAGAGCGTTACGCCGAACTCCTCGCAGTTCTTCGACAGCGCGTCGAGCTGCTGCTTGGCTATGGGGTCGGTGATGGGCAGCGCCAGGTCCCAGGTGGGCGTGTTGTGGTCGGCGGTGGCTACGGTCAGGTCGGTGCGGCGTACACCGCGGCCCGCCATGCGGAGGCCGTCGAACGCCTGGGGCGACGTGACCTCGTGCACCAGGTGCAGGTCCACGTACAGGATTGTGGGCTGTCCGGGCTCGTCGTGGACGACGTGGCTGTCCCAGATCTTCTCGAACATAGTCTTCGGGGCCATCTCTTCTCCTTTGGCTTTGAGAGTGATTGGGCGGTCAGCGTATCTCTATGCTGGACGCGCCCGCGTCGATTTCCAGGTCTACTCGGTTGGCGGACGTTTCGAAGTCGCGGGACTGGTACACGTCGCCCGTCCTGGGAAAGCGCGCCTCGTCGATGTCCAGGTCGGATAGACCCACGTCGGCATCGATTCTGGCGCCGACGTGGTCGGGGATGATGACGACGATGCTGGCGGCTCCCACGTCTATGTTTATGTTCACGTGCCCGGCGTCCACCGGCGCCAGGATCTCGATGTCCGCCGCGCCGCCGTCGACCGAGACGACGCTGACGTTCATGTCACGGAGGTCCAGATACAGGTCGGACGCGCCCGCGTCCACGTCGATGGATGCCCTGGGCAGCGTCGACAGCCTTACGTCCCAGCGGCGATCGCCGTCGCCGAAGAAGTCGAGGCTGAATCCATCCGTCGAGAGGCCGATCTCCGCGTGGCCTCCGGAGCGTGTGATGGAAGTCTGCCCCTCCGAAACGCCAAAGCTCCTCAGTTCTCCCTCGACGAGGCTGGTCGAGCCCGCGGGCAGCGAGCCGACCCAGAGAGTGCCTACGCCGATGTCTATGTCTACGTTGGCGGTCTCCGCGTCCAACAGCGGTTCGTCAAGCGAATGGACGGACTCGACGCCGAAATCGGACTGGAAGTAGAAGGCGAACAGCACCAGGGCCAGCACTGCTATCGCAATCGCTGTAAGCGCGCCTGAAAGCCATGTCATGCGGCCGCCGAAGGCAATGTTGATGCCCAGTACGATGATGAGTGCCGGCCACCACCGCCAGATATCGCCCCAGAGGTGCCAGGGAAGGACGCCGGTCGTCTGGAGCAGCAGCACGACTCCCAGCGCGATGAGGAGGACAGCGAACAGCGGAAAGCCCCGCCTCCGCGCCTCGCTAGCCATCGTCCCTTCCGGCCATGCGACTGGCGAGGATGGCGACCCCGACCGCGATGATGACCACGGGCCAGAAGATGTCCCACCGCCACCAGAACAGCGCTCCCAGGCTGTTCAGAAGGAACAGAACGCCCATGGCTATGAGGACGCCTCCTAAGAGGGTGCGGCCCCGGCCCCACCGTGATCTTGCAGGCGTCGCGTCATACTCCGGGTCGCTCGATTCGGCGCTCACCTCGGCGTTGGGGGTGGGTGCGTGCTGGGGCAAAGCGTGCTTTGGCATGATGATCGCGAGAATCAGGTAGGCGATCAGGGCGATTCCCGCAGACGCGAATGTCAGCACCACCCAGGCTATCCGGACCAGCGTAGGGTCGACGTCGAAGTACTCGGCCATTCCGCCGGCGACGCCGAACAGCATGGATTCGTTTGTGCTTCTGTGGAGCCTCTTGGGTTCGACGTTCATGGCGACACCCCCAGCGGTCAGTCGTCTATCTTCAGGCTGCCCATCACCACCTGGCCAGTTATGATCAGGTCGGGCGCGCCGTCTTTGCTCTCCTGGTTGGAACGTTCGTCCTTTGCCTCGCCCATCACGGTCGTGTTCTCCAGCCGCACGCTCCAGTCCCGGGGTACTCTGAGTCTGGCTTCACCCATCACTACGGTCACCTCCAGTGTGGCAGGCCGTTCCTCGACCGCCGAGTCCCGAAGGTCCACGTGCGACGAGCCCATGACCGTCGTGGCCTGGCCGCCCCTGAAGTCGCCCGAGATTACGTTCTCCCTGTTGGAACTGAAGATGTTGAAGGCGTCGACTTGGCCGCCCTCCGCCGTGAACCGGCTTGTCTCGGGCGATCCGACCGTCTCGGGCTGCGGACGCCTCCCGGGGCCACGGCCCAGAATTATGGCGACGCCTGCCGCGATGAGCACGACCGGCCAGAAGATGGCTCCGTCCACACCAAGCCAACTCAGCTGGACGATCAGGGCTATGGTGATTATCAGCACGGGCCAGAACACGCGCCGGAAGCCGTTGGCAACGAGCCGCCACAGGCCGAACAGGATGAAAAGCGAAGGAGCCCATCGCACAACGTTGTCGAAAGCGGTGACTCCGGTGTTCTGCAGAAGGAGCAGCACGCCCACGGCTACTATCAGCAGCCCTATGACTATCCGGCTGGAATTCCTGCTTCCGTTCATGTGGACATCGACCTTTGAGTTGCGCGGTCGCGCCTGTAAGACGGCGGAGCGCGCATAAGGCGCCCCGCCGTCCGGTAATCCGGCCTACGAGGTGGGCACGTCGAAGGTCGGGCGCGTGTCCTGCGTCGCCAGCAGCCGGTTGAGGGCGTTCATGTACGCCTTGGCGCTGGCCACGATGATGTCGGTGTCCGAGCCGCGGCCCACGTAGGTTTTCTCGTCTTTCTCGATGCGTATGGTCACGTCGCCGAGCGCGTCGATGCCCTCCGTCACGGCGTCCACCCTGTACTCGGTCAGCCTGTTGGGCACGTTCACCAGGCGGTTGATCGCCTTGTACACGGCGTCCACGGGGCCGGTGCCCGTCGCGGCGTCCGTGACCTCACGGTCGTCCGGGTCTCGCAGCGTGACTGTGGCAGTCGGCACCTCGTGATTGCCGCACGACACCTGGATGTGCTCCAGACTGAACACGGAGGGAATGTCGGTGGTGCGGCGCTGGCTCGACATGAGCGCGCTCAGGTCCGCGTCGGTGACCTCCGGCTTGCGGTCGGCGAGGCTCTTGAACGCCTCGAACGCCTCGTTCAGCTCGTCCTGCTCCAGGTTGTAGCCCAGCTCGCTCAGCCGCGCCCTCAGGCCGGCCCTACCGCTCAGCTTGCCGAGCACCAGCTCGTTGCTGGGCCAGCCGATGGACTGCGGGTCCATGATCTCGAACGTGGTGCGCTCCTTCAGCACGCCGTCCTGGTGGATGCCGGAGGCGTGGCGGAAGGCGTTTGCGCCCACCACGGCCTTGTTTGGCTGCACCATGAAGCCGGTGATGTCGCTCACCAGCTTGCTGGTGCGGTATATCTGGCGGGTGTCGATTCCGGTCTCGACGCCGTAGTGGTCCTTGCGCGTCTCCAGCGCCATGATGACCTCTTCGAGCGCGGCGTTGCCCGCCCGCTCGCCGAGGCCGTTGATGCAGCCCTCGACCTGCCGGGCGCCCTCGGCCACGGCGGCGAGGCTGTTGCCCGACGCCTGGCCCAGGTCGTTGTGGCAGTGCACGCTCAGCACGGCCTTGTCGATGTTGGGCACGTTCTCCTTGATGAGCCGGATGCGCTCGCGGAACTCCCAGGGCATGACGTAGCCCACCGTGTCCGGGATGTTGATGGTGGTGGCGCCCGCGTCGATGGCGGCCTCCAGCATCCTGTACAGGTACTCGATGTCCGTGCGCGTGGCGTCCATCGGAGAGAACTCCACGTCGTCGCAGTAGCTCTTGGCGCGCTCGACCGAGGCGATGGCCATTTCCATGACCTCTTCCGGGTTGCGGCGGAGCTGGTGCATGATCTGCACGTCCGAGCTCGAGATGAAGACATGGATGCGCGGCCTATCGGCATCCTTGATCGCCTCCCATGCGGCGTCGACGTCCGGCAGCACGCAGCGGGCGAGCGAGGCGATGACGGGTCTGCGCACCTCGCGCGCGATGGTCTGCACCGCCTCGAAGTCTCCGGGCGAGCTGGCGGCGAATCCGGCCTCGATCACGTCCACGCCCAGCCTGTCGAGCTGCCTGGCGATCTCCAGCTTCTCCTGGGTGGTCAGGCCGATGCCCGCGGACTGCTCGCCGTCCCTCAGCGTGGTATCGAAGATTATTACTCGGTCATCCGACATTGTGTGTCTCCTGTGTGGGTCTGAAATTCGTAGGTCGGCTTCGGGTGTGATGGCGCCGCCTATCGAAGGGCAACGCAGTCCGCCGAGCCGAGCCTCGCCAGGACCCGGCCTGTGCGGCGAACTACGTGTGGTGTCTCCTTGTGGTTCATGTCGTCGTCTGTCCTTTGCTACTTCAAAAGCAACGCTACGATCAGCGTTACCCACATAGTTATGATGACTCCAAGTGTCACAACCATGTTCCGGTTTACAACCGAGCGGAGTTCCCTTATGTCTTGCTTGGTGTCGCTAACTTCGCGGACGAGCGACTCCACGACGGCTTCGATTCTTGCTAGTCGTTCGCCTTCCGGAGCCTGCTGAGTTGTAGTCATTGTTCACTTCTCCAAGTCCAGAAACGGCGACATAGACTGCGCGGTCTGAATGTACAGCTAAGCCTTGAGTATGAGCGTAACGATTAGGCCAATCAATGAGGGCGCCAATATCCCAATCAGTGTTGCCAGCATCCAAAGAAAGTAGGTGCGCACCTTGCTGTCGAGATCGCGAATGGCGGTTCGGATGTCCCTGACATCCGCCTTTAGGTCTCCCACTTCGCGCACGAGGTAGTCGACGGTGGCTTCCAGTCTTGCCAGCCTTTCGCCTTCTGGAACTTCTTGAACTGTGGTCACTGTTTGTTCTCCAAGTCACCGAAGAAGTCTTCGTCCACTTCCTGCGTAACGACCGGAACGACCTTTACACCCAGACTAAGCCGTATCATCTCTTCTACTAGGTCGCTGCCGTCGATCAGCGTAATCGGCGCCTGCCTCTCTTCGACCCAGCCCTTTGCTGCCGGAGTGTAGCTTGACGTGGTGACGAGCACTCCTCTGTC
Organism: Dehalococcoidia bacterium; assembly: GCA_965203135.1. GTDB lineage: Bacteria > Chloroflexota > Dehalococcoidia > Lucifugimonadales > CATOSD01 > CATOSD01. The sequence goes on from CBDBBO010000001.1 coordinate 1,735,045, forward strand.
GAATCTACCAGTCATACTACCCGACAGCCGTTGAACAGGCTCGATGCCCACGCTGTTCGAGGCTGCATATCGCTTCGCCTGAAACGCAACCTTTACACTAATGAATGGGATCTCGCATTGTCCGTCGATACCGCCGTCGTTTGTACGGCCCGTCACCGTTACGTTCTCAAGACCCTTGGCCCTGAAAAACTCGCCTACCAGCGCCTCGAAATCGCTAGGCGTGAGGTTCATTATGCGCTCGCGCAACTTTGCCGAGAAGTCGCCTTCCGAGTCATCGACTGTTTCAGGGCCAGAGATAGGCAACTGGGATTCTTCAGTGGGTCTCTTTGCATCTTCAAACTTCTGACGAAAAGAGGCTAGTGCTTCTCCTCTCGCTATAACATTGTCCCAGCCATTGCTGCTACGGCCCTTCACATCTCTTGCCCACCCAGAAGGAGTGCCAAATGCCTTGCCACTCTCGTCCATGATTGAACCGTCAGACTGAAGACGCGCTCTTTGAGTCCCCCCGACGTGCACGGGTGGCACACATATCAACTCCTCACCAACAGATAGAAGTCCAGCTTCAATCAGGTCCTTCATTTTTGCTTTGTGGATTGCCTTTCGTGGCATGGTTCAAACGCTTTCCGTACGGTCGTCCTAGTCTGGATCAGAACTAGAACCTATCGTATCTCGCAATCCGCTGTGTGTCTCTTCCACAGGATGATTGTCGTCTTGGGCGCGCAACTCGGCGCGCATTTTCGCCGTCATCTCAGCAATCCGCCGCTTATCCTCGAGCGAGAAGCTCTTCGTGAGTTCACTAAACTTGCGGTGTCCGCTCATGGATGAATCCTGTATCGAGCTCAGCGCCAGCCAGTTCCACGTCCAGCCAGCCCTCGATGTCTGAAAGGCCCTCGACCATGAAGCCTATCACCTTGCCGTTTTCGTCGTACCTCGCCTGAACGTTGTCGCCGCCGGGTAGCGCGTCGTAGTAACCCGCCTTGGACTCGAAGTGGACGAAGAGCATGTCAGCATCCCCAAGATAAGAGATTCTCACGTTTCTCTTTCCCATTCCACTCCCTTCCCGGTGAACCACTCCTTAGTCAATATAGAATCTTGAACAGAAAGGCGGAATCCAGACTTTGCCCAGAGCCTACCTTGTCCAGGCACTCTACTTGTGCCCGCTCTCGAAACTTCTGAGTCTCAAGCACTTGGCCGACGTCGATAGCAGCATCGCCATATGTCAGTCCCAAAACGCAACGCACATTTCCTATACGGAAACAGATCCACGCTCTTCCCTCACGCCGAGACTTCTCAACTTGTTCGCACAGGTAGGTCCGAATCTGATATGCACTCCCTTGTGGCATTTCGTTGCCCCTAGTCCGCGTCCTTGAGGAAGCTCATCATGCCGCGCAGGTCTTCGCCCACCTGCTCGATCTGGTGCTCGGCGTTCTCGCGGCGCAGCCGGTCGAAGCGCGGGCGGCCCTCGTCGTTCTCGGCGATCCATTCGCGGGCGAAGCTGCCGTCCTGGATGCGGGCCAGCACCTCGCGCATGTTGTCCTTCACCCGCTCGTCCACCACCACTGGGCCGCGGGTGTAGTCGCCGTACTCGGCGGTGTCGCTGACCGAGTAGCGCATGTAGCCCATGCCGCCCTGGTAGAGCAGGTCCACGATGAGCTTGAGTTCGTGCATGCACTCGAAGTAGGCGGACTCCGGCTGGTAGCCCGCCTCGACCAGCGTCTCGTACGCCGCTTTGACGAGCGCCGTGACGCCGCCGCACAGCACGGCTTGTTCGCCGAACAGGTCCGTCTCGGTCTCCTCTTTGAACGTGGTGTCGAGCACGCCCGCCCGCGTGCAGCCGATGCCGCGTGCGTAGGCCAGGCTCAGGCCGTGGGCGTTTCCGGTAGCGTCCTGGTGTACGGCCAACAAGCCGGGCACGCCGGAGCCCCTGGTGAACACCTCTCTCATGCGGTGGCCCGGCGCCTTGGGCGCGACCATGGAGACGTCTATGCTGTCGGCGGGCTTGATGGTGTCGTAGTGGATGTTGAAGCCGTGGGCGAACATCAGCGTCTGCCCCGGCAGCAGGTGGGGCGCGACGGACTCGCGGTACACCTCGGCCTGCAGGTGGTCGGGGATCAGCATCATCACGATGTCGGAGTCGCGGGCCACGTCGGCGACAAGCCCCACCTCCAGGCCGTCCTCCTCCGCCTTGGCGATGCTGCGGCTGCCCTCGTACAGCCCCACCTTGACGCTGACGCCGCTGTCATCCAGGTTCAGCGCGTGGGCGTGACCCTGGCTGCCGTACCCGATTATGCCGACCGTCTTGCCGTCCAGCAGGGACATGTCGGCGTCGTTTTCGTAGTACATCTTTACCATTGTTGTTTCACCTTCACCTCAATCCTCTCCCATCGAGGGAGAGGAGGCCTTCTGGGAACTGCGTTACACACTACCCGTTTCCAGGGGCTTGCGTGCTCTTGCCTGGGCCCCGTTACGCTGCGCGGTCGGGACGCTCATGCCGCGAGCCAACGCGATCTTGCCGGTGCGCATCACCTCCAGGACGCCGAAGGCGCTTAGCAGGTGTTGCAGCGAGTCTATCTTGTCCTCGTCCCCGGTCACCTCGATTATGAGCGAGTCCGGCGCCAGGTCCACGATGTGCGCGCGGAAGATGTCCGCGATCTGCATGATCTCCCCGCGCGTCTGGAAGTTGGAGCGCACCCGTATCAGGCCCAGCTCCCGCGTCACCGTGTTCTCGTCGGACATGTCGGTGACCTTGACGACGTCGATGAGCTTGTGCAGGTGCTTGGTGACCTGCTCCACCACGGCCTGGTCGCCCTCGACCACGAACGTCATGCGGGAGAGTTCGGGCAACTCGCTCTGCCCCACCGCCAGGCTGGAGATGTTGAAGCCGCGCCTCCGGAACATGCTCGACACGCGGTTGAGCACGCCCGGCCTGTCGTTGACCAGCGCGGTGATGGTGTGTCTGGACATGGAATCGGTCATCGTCATCGGTTCACCCTCTGGAGCGTGGGCTCTTCCATAAGCTGCTCGACGGTGGTGCCCGCCGGAATCATCGGGTACACGTTGTCTTCCTGCTCGACGACGAAGTCCACCACGGCGGGGCCGTCGTAGCTCATCGCCTCCTCGATGGCCGGTCTGACCTGGAGCTTGTCGGTCACTCTCAATCCCAGCATTCCGAATGCGTCGGCCAGCTTCACGAAATCCGGGTTGTGGGTGTACTTGGTGGCCACGTAGCTCTTCTCGTAGAAGAGTTGCTGCCACTGCCGCACCATTCCCAGGCAGTTGTTGTTCATGATGGCGAACTTCACGGGTATGCGGTTCTCCACCAGGGTGGCGAGTTCGGCCATCGTCATCTGGAAGCCGCCGTCGCCCGCGACGGACCACACCACCTTGTCGGGGCGGCCCACCTGCGCGCCCATCGCGCCGGGCACCTCGTAGCCCATCGCGCCGGAGCCGCAGGACGAGATGAGCGAGCTGCGGTGCTTGAACGGGTAGTGCTGCGCTGCCCACATCTGGTGCTGGCCCACGCCGGTCACTATCAGCGCCTCGCCGTCCGTGGCCTCGGCGATCTGCTGGATGATGTAGCGGATCTGCAGCGCCTGGGCGTCGTTGGGGTCCACCAGCGGATGCTCGCGCTTGAGCTGGTCGATGCGGCCCAGCCAGTCTAGGTGCGAGCCCTGCTCGACCTGGCGGGTCAGCGCCGCCAGCGTCAGCCGCAGGTCGCCCACAATCGGCAGGTCGGCGGGCACGTTCTTGCCTATCTCCGACGGGTCGATGTCCACGTGTATCTTCTTGGAGTTGAGCGCGAACAGCGCGGGGTTGCCCGTGATGCGGTCGTCGAAACGCATGCCCAGCGCTATCAGCAGGTCGGCCTCTTCGATGGCGAGGCTCGCGTAGGCCATGCCGTGCATCCCCGGCCAGCCGGAGTAGAGCACGTGGCTGGTGGGGAAGCAGCTCACGCCCATGAGCGTGGTGATGACGGGTATCTGCGTCTTCTCGGCGAACTCGCGCAGCTCATCGTAGGCGTGCGACAGGATCACGCCGTGTCCGGCGATAATGACGGGACGCTTCGCCTCCTTGATGAGCTTCGCGGCCCTTCTTACCTGCCCGGAGTGGGGGGCCAGATTGGGCTTGTAGCTCTCCATTTCGGGCGTGTCGGGGTAGACGAACTCGCCCTCCTCCGTGAACACGTCCTTGGGTATGTCGACGAGCACAGGCCCCGGCCTGCCGGTGGAGGCGATGTAGAAGGCCTCGCGAATCACCGACGGTATCTCTTCCGCGGTCATCACCAGGTAGTTGTGCTTGGTGATGGGCAGGGTTATGCCGGTGATGTCGGTTTCCTGGAAGGCGTCGCTGCCGATAGCCGCGCGCCCCACCTGTCCGGTGATGGCGACCATCGGGATCGAGTCCATCTGCGCGGTGGCGATGCCGGTCACCAGGTTGGTTGCGCCGGGGCCGGACGTGGCCCAGCACACGCCGGGGCGTCCGGTGGCGCGGGCGTATCCGTCGGCGGCGTGCGCGGCGCCCTGCTCGTGGCGCACCAGGATGTGGCGCAGGCCCGGAAACTCGGGCAGCGTCTGGTATAGGGGAAGGATGGCTCCGCCCGGGAGGCCGAAGATCGTGTCCACGCCCTCTCGCAGCAGGCTTTCGCAAACCATCTGTCCGCCATTCATCTTCATTATGTAGCTAACCTCCGTGGGCTTCGAGGGTGGCGCTTGGAGTCGTATACAAAAAAACCCGCCCCTGCGCAAAGGGACGGGATTGCTAATCTCGTGGTACCACCCAATTTACCCCGGCGGGCGCTACCTGACAGGCGCGCTACGCGGGGCCACTTGTGGGCTGTATAACGGCGGCCAACCGCCCGACCCTAAGCGGAGAGGAGGGGCTAAATTACCAAGCGCGCAGAGCGCGTGATATGAACGCTAGAGCTCTGCAACGTCTGGACTCCTCTGTGCTTCAGGCCGGGTGCTCCGGGGCGAGTTCTCGAAGGTCCTGGCGCCGGCTCACACCACCGCCGGCTCTCTGGGGCCGGTATCTCCGGTACTACTCCCCTTCGACGCATCTGACTGTATTTCAGTTAGGAGTAGGATGGTAACAAACAGGGCAGTTGTTGTCAAATTGCGCGGCCCGGCGCCGACAGTCCGGGGGAAGCTGCGAGTGGGTGTCCGGCTTGGCCCGCATCGCCGCCGAAACTGGTGCAAGATAGTATCGCTTTTGGACAAGATTCGGTCTAGAATAGTGGCCCATCGTTTTCGACTCGCATTCAGAGTCCCGGACCTAAGCTAGGAGTTGCCTCCAAAGCGTCCCTTCAGGGGACGGCCGTACTCGAACCGCCGCCTTCCGCGGCGTCCGTCTTCAGTTTCGGTTTCTGCCTTGGCCGCCTCCCGGCGGCCCCGACAGCCCGGTTGCAGGTAGAAGTGACAGGCCCAACTCAAGAACTCCAGGACTCCGGCTCCCCCACCCGGCTCGCCGCTTCCCATGCGCCGTCCGAGACCGCGTCCGCGCCCGGGCCAGTGACCGGCGCCCCGGCCGCCGCGCCGCCGGAAGTCCCGGCCACCCGTCGGCCGGCGCGAGGTGTAGGCTCCACGCTGCGCTCCATCCGGGACTCCGGCTCCCGCATCCCGCGGCCGCACATGCCCCGGCCGCACGTGCCGCGCATCCGGCCGTCCAGCATTCGCGCGCGGGTGCACACCTTCGAGTCGTTCAAGTACCGCAACTACCGGCTCATGTGGGGAGCCACCGCCTTCTCCAGCGGCGCCTTCTGGTTGCAGCAGGTCATCATCGGTTGGATCGCCTACGAACTCACGAGGTCGCCGTTCCTCACCACCGTCGCCATGGGCCTGGACGCGCTGCCGATTCTCATTGTCGGCCCGTTGGGAGGACTGCTCGCGGACTCATGGGACAGGCGAAAGCTGCTGGCGGGTATGCTGGCCTACCAGTGCGCGGCCACGGCAGTGTTCGGTGTGGTGGTCATGTTGGGGATGCTGGAGACGTGGCACATATTCGCCTACATTCTGGCCATGGGGCTCGCCTTCGTCATCCTGGACCCGACGCGCATGACTATCATAGCGAGCTCGGTGCCCGCCAACAGCATTGTGAACGCCTTTGCCCTGAACTCGCTCGGGTTCAGCGTCATGCGGCTGGCCGCGCCGGCGGTGGGCGGTGGCGTGCTGGCGCTGTGGGGCGCATGGCCGGCGCTGATGCTGGAGGCTACGTTACATCTCGTCGCCGTCGGGTTCGCCCTGGGGCTCAGGCTCCCCGTCGTGGAGCAGGTGCCGCTGCGCTTCCGCTCCGGGTTCGCGCGCATCGCCGAGGGCGCGCGCTACGTCAAGGGCGAGCCGGTGATCCTGGGCATATGCCTGATGGGCGTGCTCATGCCGCTCCTGGGGTTCACGTTCGTCAACGGACTGATGCCCGTCTACGCGGCGGAGGTGTTCTTCGTGGACTCGGTGGGCCTGGGTCTGCTGATGGCGTCTATTGGGGCGGGCTCGACGCTTGGGACTCTGGTGCTGGCGTCTTTCACGACCATAGGCAGCCGGGGGCGGCTTCTGGTGCTGGCGGTGTTCCTGACCGGCGTCACGATGATGTTATTTTCTCGGACGCCGACCATGCACACGGCCATACCGCTGTTGATGCTGGTGAGCGCGTTCACGATGCTGTTCTTCTCTACCGCGAGCGCCACCATCCAGAGCCTGGCGCCGGAGAAGTTCCGTGGCAGGGTGGCGTCGATCTACGCGCTCACGTTCGGGACGCTGCCCGTGGGCAGCCTGCTTGCGGGGGCGCTGGCGCAGCAACTGGGCGCGCCGATGGCAACGCTGGTGGCGGGGGCGTTCATGCTGGCGGCGCTGCTGGTGCTGGGGGTGCTGTTCCGGTCGCTGTGGCGGCTGCGGTAGGTAGGCTACACTAGTCGCTCACAGCTTGCGCAGTATCTCGTCCGCTACGTGCTCGCGGCCCTGGGGCACCAGCACGCGGAAGGGCACGCGCTCGCCCCAGGTGGTGATGTCGCCCTCCGGCAGGATCTTGGTGGGCAGGCCCTCACCCTCGAGGGCGTCCTTCCACATCTCCGCCATCATCAGGTTCGGCACCCGCTTGTACTCGATCCACACGTGCGCGCTCCTACTTCCTCAACAGGTTGGCGTCGGTCACGAACACGCTCTGCCTGCTGCGATAGATCGCGATCACTATCGCCAGGCCAAGCGCGACCTCCGCCGCTGCCACGGTGATGATGAAGATAGCGAACACCTGCCCCGTGAGCAGGAACTGCACCACCTGGTCCGCAGCCTGCGAGGGGTCGTCCGAGAGGCCCGCGGGCGTCACGTAGCGCGACAGCGCCACTGCGGTAATGTTCACCGCGTTAAACATCAGCTCCAAGCACATCAGCACCGTTATGGCGCTGCGCTTGGTGAGCACGCCGTACAGGCCGATGGCGAAGATGATGGCCGCGACCGCGAGAATCGATTCGAGACTCAAGCCTTATCTCTTTCTGCGTATGAGTATGAACAGCCCGGCGCCGATTGCAATCCCAAGCACCAGGTAGGCTACCACTTCCAAACGAGAGTCCTCATCTCTCACGCACCAGCGCCAGCGCGCCGATGATGGCCGCCAGCAGCAGCACGCCCGCTATCTCGAACGCCAGCACGAAGTCGCGTATCAGCAGGCGCGCTATCCACGGAATGGTGTTCGAGAACACCTCCGATGCCTTCGCCGAGGCGTCCGCGCCGAGCTCGGCAGCCTCCAGCAGGTTCCAGTCCGTCGACACCGCGACGAAGATGGCCGCCGCCGCGAACAGCGCCGACACCACCGCCGCCGGGATGCGCAGCCTGTTCGAGGGGCTGCCCTCCTCCACGTCCCGCGTCATCAGGATCGCGAAGAGTATCAGCACCGAGATCGCGCCCACGTAGATGAGCACCTGTATGACGGCCAGGAACTCGGCGCGCATAAGCACGAACATTCCCGCCACGCCAACGAACGACACTATCAGGAACAGCGCGGCCCTGAACACGTCCCTCAGGTGCACCACCGCGAGCGCCGCGACGATGGTCGAGACGGCAATCGTCCAGAACACGATGTCGACGATGAGCGTGGACTCCACGCCGCCGGGCGTCATCGCTTGGCCCACCTCTCTTCCAGGTCGTGCTCGGTGGGCTGCTCGTGCCGGCCCACCTCGCGCCAGGAGGCGTCCTCACCCTCCAGCGGGCGGTACTGCCTGCCCTCCAGTTGGGGGCGGAACCAGGTGCTTGGGTGCTTGGGGGCCTGCTTCAGCCGCTCGACGTCGATGATGAGGTCGTCGCGGCGGTACTGCCCCTCCTCGAATCCGCTGCCCATGTGCAGCGCGTCGTAGGGGCAGGCCTCCACGCACAGGCCGCAGAACATGCAGCGGCCTATGTCGATGTCGAAGACGTCTATGGAGTAGTTCTCGCCCTCCTGCATCGCGTCGCCGCTGGGACTGGTGACTATGCGGATGATGCCGAGCGGGCAGTACTTGGCGCAGCTCGCGCAGCCGGTGCAGCGCTGCTCGTACCAGCTGAACTCCTCGCCCCTGAATCGCGAGTGCTGCGGCAGCCTGTCGGGCACGGACTCCAGCCCCACCAGCGCGCGTGCCGCACGCACCGGCTGCGTGAGCGCGAAGGCGAGCACGTTGGTGCCCTCCCGCTTGGCGAGTCCGGGCAGCCCGATGCGCCTGTCGGGGTACTGGTGCAGCGTGAACCGTCGGCTGGGCAGCACCAGGTTCTTCATCGTGACGCCGAGGCCCTTGACCATTCCCAGTCCGTACATGTCAGTCTGCCTCCGCGGCGTTCATGTTGGCGAGTGGCGAGGGGGTGGGCTCCGGCCGCCTGAGCCGCCGTTGGCCCAGGATGTTCGCGATCACCACTATCGACACCAGCGTCACAGCCCAGTTTATTGCCGCCATCAGCCACATCGAGTCCGTGGACAGCCGGCCCGTCTCCGGGTCGCGCAGCACCTGCACCTCCACCGCGACGAGCACGATGTTGATGAGGGCCAGCGCGAACAGTCCCTTCCACGCGAACTCCATTATCTGGTCCACCCTCAGACGCGGCCAGGTCGCCCTCACCCACAGCAGGAAGAAGACCACCAGGAACACCTTGAGCACGAACCAGGCCTGGCCGGGCACCGGGTCCCATCCGCGCCAGCCGCCCAGGAACACGGCGGTGATGACGACGGCGGTGACTATCGGCGCCATGAACTCGGCGAGCTGGAGCACGGCGAACTTCATGCCGCTGTACTCGGTGTGGTAGCCGGAGCCGAGCTCGGACTCCGCCTCTATCTGGTCGAACGGCGTCCGGCTCATCTCGGCGCTGGCGGCGGCCACGAACACCAAGAAGCCCAGCGGTTGCACCAGCAGGAAGGGCACGCTCTGCTCCGCGACGATGTCGTACAGCGACAGCGAGCCGGCGATGAGCGGGATGCCCACCAGCGCCAGCGCCATGGGTATCTCGTAGCTTATCAGCATGGCGACGCCGCGCATGGAGCCGAGCATCGCGTACTTGTTGCGCGACGCCCAGCCCGCCATGAATATGGCGATGGCGTTGATGGACGATATGCCCAGAATGAACAGCAGGCCGACGTTGAGCCTGCCCAGGAAGGAGTTCTCGCCGAACGGGATGACAACCACCACGGCGACGGTGCCCACAAGCAGCACTATGGGCGCGACGTTGAACACGGCCCGATCCGCGCCGTCCGGCACCGTGTCCTCCTTCAGCGCGAGCTTCAGCACGTCGGCTATCGGCTGGAGCAGTCCGAACGGCCCCCAGCGGTTCGGGCCGAGCCGCGACTGGAACCGGGCGAGGGCGCGGCGCTCGAACCAGGTGTTGAGCGCGGTGGCCATTACCATCGCGTTGATGACGATGAGCGCGCTCGTGACGCCCGCCAGCGCGAACGCCAGCCACGACAGCCCGTCGCCCGGTATCGCCGCCAGGAAGAAGCGGTGCAGGCTACAGAAGTCGAGTATGCCGCCGGTCGGGTCGGCGCACATCAGCGGTCCACCTCGCCCAGCACGATGTCAATGGAGCCGAAGATCACAATCAGGTCTCCCATTTTCCAGCCGACGGTCATATCCCTCAGCGCGGACAGGTTGATGAACGACGGGGAGCGCACCTTGCACCTGTAGGGCGCGATGCCCCTGTCGCTCACCAGGTAGAAGCCCAACTCGCCCTTGGGACCTTCCACGGCGGCGTAGGCGTCGCCCTCCGGCGGTCGGATGAAGTTGGGCGCCGGCGCCCTCACCGGCCCGCCCGGCAGGCCGGCAACGCACTGCTCGATTATCCTCAAGCTCTCTCGCATCTCCTGGATGCGGACCAAGTAGCGGTCGAACGTGTCGCCCACCGCGCCTATCGGCACGTCGAAGTCGAGCCGGTCGTAAATCTCGTAGGGGTCGGCCTTGCGTAGGTCCCATTGTACGCCGCTCGCCCTCAGCATGGGGCCGGTAATCGAGCAGTTGATGGCCTTCTCCGCAGGGAGCACGCCCACGTTGCGCGTGCGCGCCAACACAATCTCGTTGCCCGTAACCAAGCCCTCCAGGTCGTCCACGTACTGGGGCATGTCGCGCAGGAACACCGCCAGCGCGTCCCAGAAATCGTCCGGCGCGTCCTGGAACACGCCGCCCGGCCTCATGTAGCTCAGCGTGATCCTGGCCCCGCACAGCATCTCGAACATGTCCAGGATGCGCTCGCGCTCTCGGAAGCAGTACATGAGCGGCGTGGCGAACGCGCCTAGGTCGTTGACCAGGAAGCCGGTCGCCATCAAGTGGCTGGCGATCCGCTGGAGCTCCGCGCTGATGACGCGCAGGTACATGCCGCGCTCCGGCACCTCGATGCCGGCCAGCTTCTCCACGGCGCGCACGTAGGCCAGGTTGTTGGACATGCTCGCCAGCCAGTCCATGCGGTCGGTGAGCGTAACGATCTGGACGTAGGTGCGCGACTCCGCGAGCTTCTCGCTGCCGCGGTGCATGTAGCCGATCACCGGCTCCACGTCCAGCACCACCTCGCCGTCGAACGTCACGCGCAGCCGGAACACGCCGTGCGTGCTCGGGTGCTGCGGCCCCAGGTTAATCGTTACCGGCTCGGTTCGTATCGTCATTCCGGCCTCTACACAAAATCCCGCCTCAGCGGGTGGCCCGGAAAGCCCTCCCACAGCAGGATGCGCTTCATATTTGGATGACCCTCGAAACGCACGCCCAGAAGGTCCCAGATCTCCCGCTCCTGCAGATCCGCGCCCTGCCACAGCGGCGTCAGCGACGGTGCCGTCGGCTCGTCCCTGCCGTAGCAGCGGGCTTTGAGCGCCACGCTGTGGTTGTGGCGCAGCGACAGCAGGTGGTAAATCAGCTCGAAGTACTCCACGTAGTCCACGCCGGTTATCGCCGTGAGAAAGGCGAAGTCCAGGTCCGGCGTCTCTTTCAGGAAGCGCATGACGTCGACCAGCGAGTCCAGATCCAGGTGCACGTAGCCGCCGTCGAAGCCGGTGGCCGCGCCGGGGTGCTCCTCGTTGATGCGGGAGGCGACGGTCTGTGGCGAGAGCGCTCTGGTCATGGTGTGCGCCCTGTCAGCGCCCGCGCCTGATCGACTCGCGCTTGATCTTCTCGTGCAGCCGCATGATGCCGTACAGCAGCGCGTCCGGCCGCGGAGGACAGCCCGGCACGTACACGTCCACCGGCACGATGTGGTTCACGCCCGGCACCACGCTGTAGGAGCCGTAGTAGGGTCCCCCGCTGGTGGCGCACACGCCCATGGATATGACCCACTTGGGGTCGGGCATCTGCTCGTACACGCGCTGGATAGCGGGAGCCATCTTCCAGGTGACCGTGCCGGCCACTATCATCAGGTCCGCCTGGCGCGGCGTGGGCCGGAACGCCTCCATGCCGAAGCGCGATATGTCGAAGCGGGACATGGCGCTGGCTATCATCTCGAACGCGCAGCAGGCCAGGCCGAACGTCAGCGGCCACACCGCGGACTTTCTGCCCCAGTTGATCAGCGCGTCTATCGATGTCACCGTCAGGTTGCGCTTGAGGTCGTCCGGCACCTCCAGCACGCTGTCGGCGATGGCCTGGGTGTGCGTGGCGATGAGCTCGTTCACGGCCTCGCCCTCCGCCCTGTCCACGTCCCACGTGGTGGCGTGCAGCGGGATGAGCAGGTCGGGGGCGGCGTCCTGGCGGTCGTCCATGGTTAGCTCCACTGTAGCGAACCTTTGCGCCAGGCGTAGATCCAGCCCAGCGCGAGCACGGCCAGGAAGATCAGCATGGCCCACAGGACGGAGAGGCCGAACTGTATGGACAGCAGACCGAAGGCCGCCGCCCACGGGAAGAGAAAAACGACCTCGACGTCGAATATCACGAAGTCGAGGGCGATGGCGTAGTAGCGGAAGTTGAACCGGCTCCACCTGCCCGAAAGCGTCTCGAAGCCGCACTCGTAGATGCTCTTCTTGACGGGGCTGGGGTTGTAGGGGCGAATCCTGAGCAGCGAGAGCGCCCAGGACATGAGCAGCATCCCCGCGGGTACGGCGACCGCCACCGCGAGGAAGATGGATATGACCCCGTATTGTCTCAGGTAGTCGTCGAGCATCGCCCGCGCAGCAGCTCTCTCACAGGGATACGGCCCCGCCGGACACAGGCGGCGGCGCCCCTGAATATAGCATAGGGCCACTTGGCCTTTCAACCGGCGCGCGACCCCTGAGCCTGTATCGGCTTAGAGCCTATCCGATAAATCCCTTCCCCCTCGCAGGGAGAAGGTTAGAGCCTGCCCCCGCGAAAGCGGGGGATGCGGGTGAAGGCCCATTGTCCAGACTCGCCTCATCAACTCTGAACATTTACTCCAGGGCAGGGCCCTTGACACCCCTCGCACATCCGTGCTACGCTCCCTTCATCGCAAACAACCGACCGCTGGCCATTGACCTGCGGTCAGCGGCCGCCAACGTAACAACCGTGTCAACAATCCGTCAGTTAAATTCCCGTCCAACCGAAATCCGTTCCATCCGTAACCTGAAACCCAGCCCGTCCAGCTACGAAATCGGAGGTGATAAAACAAAAGAAACGAAACGGGACACTTTTTTCTAGCTTGTTTGTCCCACCCGGCAGTTTGGCCACTGCCTCTGCCCGGATGCTACTCCGCTTGGTAGTCCGTCACCCACCCGTACCGCCCCTTCTGCTGGTCCTCTCTGATGGGAGAGCGCCAGGGTGAGGGTGAAGCTAGAATGTGGGTGAGCGAGCGAAAAGCCGTCCGAGACCCGTACCGCGCACGCCGCCAGGCCGGCGCGGAGTTCCGGTCCCGGTTCCGCATCACCTTGCCGACGGCGTCCCCGGCCCAATCACGCGGCAGCAGGTCGAGAGGTGCTGCGCGGTCTGTCCTCGTGGCCACCGCGCGAGCCAGTCCCGACCCTTCCGCGTCGCCACTACCGCTTGTCCCCTCTCCCTTGATGGGAGAGGGCTAGAGTGAGGGTGAGAGCTAGGATGGGAGTGACCCTCACCCGCGAGCCTTTAACAATCTAATCGCGACCCCTCGACACCCTGCTGCCTCATTCCCAGTCCACTTGCGGCGAGTGAACTGAACAGAGAGGGGCCGGCCAGACGACCGGCCCCTCCGCAGGGCGGAGCTTACGCCCGCCATCTCACGATCACTCCGCTACTGCTGCGACTGGATGCCCTCGGCGCGGGAGACGAGCGATGCGAGCTCCGACACATCCTCATCGGACGGGAGAAGTCCCTGCACCCTGATCGCCTCGGCGGCGACCCTCTCCAGGCTGCTACCCTGCGCCCAGTAGCTCTCGCGGAGTATCTCCGCGTACTCGGCCACCACGGCGGACATCTGGAACCTGGCCGACGCCTCGCCGAATTCCGTTGCCAGTTCGCTCCGGAGGAACTCGCGGTCGATCTCGCTCACCTCGCCGGTGTCCGGGTCCTCGTAGCGCAGGAACACCGTGCCCAGCACACCCTCCGCCTCGTCGTGCAGCTTCAGCTCGTACAGCGCGGTCACGCTGTGCCCCGCGCCGACCTCGCCGGCGTCCACCGTGTCGTCGCGGAAGTCGTCGTCGTCCACGCGGCGGTTCTCGTAGCCCAGCAGCCTGTAGCTCCGCACCACCTCCGGGTTGAAGTCCACCTGGACCTTGGTGTCCTTGGCGATGTTCTGGAGCGTGCCGACCAGGTTCTCGACGAACACGCGCCTCGCCTGGTTGAGCGTGTCGACGTAGTAGTAGGAGCCGTCGCCGTCGTTGGCGAGCTGCTCCATGAGCACGTCGTTGAAGTTGCCCATGCCAAAGCCGACCGTCGTCAGGGTGACGCCCTCGTCGACATACCCCCTTATCCGACTGAGAATCGAGTCTGGGCCGGTGTTCCCGACGTTGGCCACACCGTCGGACAGCAGTATCACGCGCGTGACTCGCCCGGGCCGCACGCGCTCGGCGGCCAGTTGGTACGCGAGCCGCAGCCCGTCCTCGGCGTAGGTGGATCCGCCCGGCTCCAGCCTGTCTATGGCGCTGATGATGGAGCGCTTCTCGCCGCCGTCGGTGGGCTCCAGCAGCACCTGCCCGACCGAGCCGTAGATGACGATCCCGACCTCGTCGGTGGGCCGGAGCTCGTCCACGAGCAGCCTGAGCGACCTCTTCACGAGGCCAAGCCTGTCCTCGCGGCCCATGGAGCCGGATACGTCGATGGCGAATACCAGCGTAGCGTCCTTGCGCGCGTCGCTGGCGATCTCCCTGCCCTGCAGGCCGACGCGGACGAGCCAGTGCTTCTCCCCGCCGAACGGCGAGGGCGAGCCGTCCACGTGGATGGCGAACGCGCCCTCCTCGGGTGGCGCATATCCCTGGTCGAAGAAGTTCACGAACTCCTCGACGCGTACCGAGTCCGGGTGCGGCATGTTGCCGTCCTGGACGAAGCGGCGCGCCACGGTGTACGAGGCCGTGTCCACGTCGATGGCGAAGGTCGACAGGTGGTCGTCCTCGGTGTCGATGAACGGGTTGACGCCGTAGTGCTTGAAGAAGGTGAGGTCGTAGGCCTCGTCGTTCACGGTGGCTGAGCCACCTATGGTGTTGAAGCCTTCCGGCTGCGCCATCATCGCCTGGGCCTGTGCCTCCATAGCAGGGGCCGCGGCGGGGGCCGCCATTGCCGTGGGCTGGGTCGCGGGAGCTTGGGGAGCAGGTGCGACTGTGGGTTCATAGTATCCCTCATCCGCGGCGCACGCCACGAGCGCGACCGCGAGAGCTGCGATTCCAATCAGTCCGATGATCTTGCTAAGCATCGTTCCCACCTCCTATCGATGCGGCTGTGTCCGCGGTTCCGGCTGGCGGGCGAGTCCCGCGCCGTCCGCCGACACGTCCAGCGTCGCACCGGATGGTGTACACTCCGAACGTCGATTGTGTTTCACTCAGCGAGTTTAGCGTATCTGAGTTGTAACAGTTGCGGACTTTCGCCGAACTGCTGACGTTCTACATGGAGCGGACCGGAATCGGCGACGCGGAGTTGGCCCGCCGCATCCCGGTCAGCCGTCCTACCCTCATCCGGTGGCGAGAGGGAATCACCACGCGCCCCCGCTACCGCGAGGACGTGCTGCGCTGCGCCGAGCTGCTGCGGCTGACGCCATCGGAGACCGACGAGTTCCTGCAGGCGGCGGGATTCTCGCCGGAGTCGTCTCCGATCGAGGTGGATCCTCGCCCGGCGGACGATGCCGTTGAGGAGACGGCGCCAATACTTGTCGAGGCCGAGGCGGTGGTGGTCCCGGGCCCGACGCGCCGCAGGAGGCGCGTAGTCGTGGCCGCCGTGGCCCTCGCGCTGGTAATCGTGGCAGTCGGCGCGTTCGCGATTGCGATGGGCCTACGAGACACGACCGACTACCCGACGGCGATGGACGGCGAGTCGCTCATCGTAATAGCCCCCTTCGTCAACTACACCGGAGGCCAGCAGGGATACAACGTCCTGGGTCGCCTGAAGCACGAGATAGACAGCGAGGTAAACACTGCCGGCCTGTCCGGCGTGCGGACCGTCGAGTGGCCCAAGCAGATAGCGTCTGAGTCCAGCGCGGACGAGGCGGGCAGACGCTCCGACGCCGTTATCGTCATCTGGGGCGAGTACGACAGCGGTCGCGTGATGGCTAGGTTCACGACGCCGCGTGTGCAGTCCACGCAGCGCGACCGGCAGGTGGTGGACATCGCCTCGTCTCCCTCGGAACTGCCCGCGACGATCAACGCGGACCTCACCGAGCAGGTGCGGTACGTGGCCCTGCTCACCCTGGGCCAGCTCTACCTGGAGCAGGGCGAGCACGACCTCGCCAAGAAGGTGCTCATACATGCCTCGGACAGCAACCCGACCGACCCGGCGGCGCTGGCGAACCTGCGATACCTGCTCGGCCGCTCCTATCTTGGCGGCAGGCTGTCTGACTTCGACGAGGCGGTGTGGCTGTTCACGCAGGTGCTCGCCGTCCGGCCACGATCGGTGGAGGCGCTCAACAGCCGCGCGCTGGCCTACCTGGAGCGCGACCGCGCCGGCGACGTGGACCGCGCCATCGACGATCTGGCCCAGGCGGCCACGGTCAGCCCCACCCACGCCGCGACCTACGTCAACCTCGCCGCGGCACACGTGGAGCGCGGAACGGCCATGGACTTGGATCGAGCAATCGCCGAGCTGACGGAGGCGCTGGAGATTCAGCCGGGATACGCGAGCGCCTACGTCAACCGCGCGGGCGCCTACGTCGCGCGCGACAACCCCGGCGACCTGGAGCGCGCCTTCGAAGACGTGGACGACGCGCTGGATGAAAACCCGGACCTGGCGCCCGCGCACGTCGCGCGCGGCAACGCCCACCTCGCGCGAGGCTCGGAGGGCGACCTTGCCAGGGCGTTGGAGGACTACAGCCGCGCCATCGAGCTAGACCCGGACTCCCCGACGGCCTACTTCAATCGGGGGCTGGTGTACTCGGAGATCGAGAACTGGGGGGCATCCCTGTCCGATCTGCGGTGGGCACATGCGCTCAGCCCAAACAACGTAGCGTTCAGCCGCGTGCTCTGCTGGCAGATGGCGGTGTCGGGAAGCGCCGAGGAAGCGCTGCCTGTGTGCGAGAGGGCTGTCACGCACGATCCGACGAGCCAGTCGAGTGAAGCGAGGGGAGTCGCATACGCTCTGACAGGCCGCACCGAGAAGGCGGTCGCGGACTTGGAAGCGTTCCTGGAGTGGGTCGAGGCGTCCCCAAAGGATAGCTGTCGAGACCTCTATCAGCAAAGTCGGGCGGACTGGATCGATCAACTCCGCACCGGAAACGACCCGTTCGACCCGGCAACGTTAAGGGGGCTGCGCGTGCGTCCGGTATCGCCCGGCGCCGCGCCCTGCTAGACAGATCGGCCTCCTCTACCCTGGTGGGAGAGGACCGAAGTGAGGGGGCACATGCTGCCCTTCGTGGACAGTCTACGCGAACCGCGCGAGCACCTCGCGGGCGGCGTCGTAGTCGCGCCGGCCCGCCCTCAGGATGGGCGGCACGAGGTAGAACGTCCTGTATCCCGCGTCCACAAACTCGCCCACAAGCTGCGCCGCTATGTCGGCGCCGGGCCGTCCCGCTGCCAGGTCGTCCGTGACCCGCGGCGGCACCTCCCCCAGCGCCAGGCTGCCGGACGCCATCACAGGCACCCCGAAGAACACCGGCGCGTCTAGCTCGCCGTACTGCGAGGCGTAGTGTTCCAGGAAGCGCGCCGGCAGCTCGGCGTCGAAAGTGGGCTGCGATATGAAGAACTGCGCTCCGGCCTCCGCCTTGGCGTGCGTAAGGCGCGCCTCGCTTTCGATGCCGCGTCCCAGGTCGATAGTGGCGCCGATGCAGAGGTTCGTCGGGCCTCGCAGCCTGAGACCGCGGTGGTCTACACCCTCGTTCATGGCGCCGACCGCTCGAATGAGTCCGCTGGGCGTGAAGTCGTGCACCGCGCGCGTGGACTGCAGCTCGCGCGCTGAAAAATCGTCGCCGCGCACGACTATCACGTTCTCCAGCCCCAGGAGCTCCGCGCCCAGCAGCAGGCTCTGGATGGCCACGCGATTCATGTCGCGCGTCGCGATGGTAAACGCAACCTCCGCGCCCGTCTCCCGCCGTAGCCAGTGAGCCGCCGCTACGGAATTGACTCGTACCGATCTTCCCGGGTTGTACGCCACAGATATGAAGTTCGCGTCGAGACCGCGCAGCGGCTCCAGCAGGCTGGGGTCGGCGCCTCTCGGCGGCGATGCGTCGCAGATGAAGACCGGCGTGCCCGGATTTTGGAGAATCTCGTCTACTATTTTCACAATGTGCCCTATTTTGCGTCTGAAGGAATGGAAAAAAGAGAAAAGTTAAGGGGAGCACGTTAGACGCGCTCCCCCTGAGTAAGCTGCGTTTTCGACGGTACTCACCTCGTTGTCATTGGCAATGGCGGGGCTACTTCCAGCCCAGGTCACCGTTTCGACCCGGCGTGAGTGAAACCCTGTGGCCCAATTCGCAACTGAACCTCTCTTCGCGAACCTCCCTGCGCTTGCCCGATAGCGATGACTGCTCCATGTCGCCGCCGCAGAACGGGCAGGTTACCCCGTACACGACCCGGTTTCGTAGCCGGCGCAGTTGGACGTATGTGAGCGTCTCCACCAGCGAAGGAAACTCGCCTACGTATCGCAGAATGAAGCGGGTTCCCGCGCCGATTATGCTCCTGTGACCATTTGCCGACACTGGCGGTGTGTAGTGGTAGTTAACGTACCCACACTGCAGGCATTCAGGCTCGTCGTAGTTCATTCTGAGTTGCGCCTCGCACCTTGGGCAAATCATCAGGTTTCGCCGTGACGCGACCGGTGCTATGTGCAGTAATGGTTCTGCTCCCCCGCTTATCAGGGTCTCCGCTGTTGATGTCGTCAACTAGATCCATCCTTTCTGTAGATTTCGGTAGGCCCGATCTCGAGTTCCCAGGCTTTCCCGATTTGGGTGAGGCTCCCATCCAGCCGATCGCCTGTCGCTGTCGCTCGCACCGCCGGATAGCCTCTGTCAGACTAGTCCTGTCCCATGCCTTTACTTTGTATAAATATATTTTCGGAAAAGTAAAAGCCAGTCAAGGCAGAATCACTGCAAAGTTGGGACAATCTTGGGGGAAAAATGGGCTAATTTTCTGTCGTTCATAGCTGGCACGCCACTCTCCGCGTGGAAACAGTGAATTTTTGGCATGGATGTGCATATTGATTCCGAGCCGTGTCAGAGAACAGAGAACGCCACTGAAAGATAAGGATGCGTTCGCGGCCGGTATTCTGGACTCCTTACGGCACGAAGGCTGGCGTTCGCCTTGAAAGCACACCCGGCCGAATCTATCATGGCTTTGGCCGGCATGGGTATCGGCACGGAGTCGAGAATGTTGATCTATCCTGTGGTCCTGGCCGGCGGTTCGGGCACTCGCCTGTGGCCGCTGTCGAGGTCGCTCCACCCCAAGCAGTTCCTTGCCATCGGGGGCGAGCGATCGCTGCTGCAACAGGCGCTGCTTCGGTTGAACGGCCTCGAGAATGCCGCGGCGCCCGTCATCGTGTGCAACGAGGAGCACCGCTACCTCGTCGCCGAGCACTGCCGCCAGGTCGGTGTCACGCCGTCGGCGATCGTGCTGGAGTCCGCGGGACGCAGCACGGCGCCGGCGCTCACACTAGGCGCGCTGCGCGCTGCCGACCTGGCCCGGCGTGACGTGTCCGCGAGCGACCCCGACCCCGTCCTGCTCGTTTCCCCCGCGGACCACGTGCTGCGCGGCCCCCAGGCGTTCGCGGATGCGGTAAACGCGGGCGTGGCATTCGCGTCGGCGGGCGGAATGGCCGCGGTCGGCGTCGTCCCAACTTCGGCGAACACCGGCTACGGCTACGTGGAGATGGGAGATTCCTTGGGCAGGGGCGCGCACCGAGTGGCGTCATTCGTCGAAAAGCCCGAAGAGCAGGTTGCGCGCAGGCTGGTCGAGAGCGGCCGCTTCCTGTGGAACAGCGGCATCTTCATGTCCCGCGTGTCGGTGTGGCTGGAGCAGATCGGGCTCCACCGTCCGGACATCGCCGAGGCGTGCGCGCGCGCGTTCGAGCTGGGACGGCAGGAAGGCGAGTTCTTCCGTCCCGACGCCGAGGCGTTCGCGCGCTGCCCGGGGGACTTCATCGCCTACGCCATCCTGGAGAAGATTGCCGGACGCACGGGCGATCTGCCCGCGTCTTCGGCGCCGCGGCCGTTCGACGGCCCGGAGTGCGTGGTGATTCCGATGAGGGCGGGCTGGTCCGACGTGGGGAGTTGGTCGTCGATGTGGGAGGAGGAGCCGTTGGACTCGGACGGCAACGCCATTCGCGGCGACGTGCTCGCCGAGTCGACGAGAAACTCGCTGCTCATAGGCCGCGACAGGCTGGTGGCCGCGATAGGGCTGGACAACGTGGTCGTGGTGGACACCGAAGACTGCGTGCTGGTGGCCGACATGGGGCGCTCGGAGGAGCTGAGGGCCGTTGTCGAACGCCTGAAGGCCCAGGGCCGCCCGGAGGTGTAGGACGCTTCCCTACCCCGCCAGCCGCGCCCGCACACTCTCCACCACCGACCAGTACCAGTCCATGTCCCCAAGCGCCCCGTCGATGAAGCGCAGGTTGGCGACGTGGTCCGTGAACAGCGGCTCGAACCCGGCCCCGACCAGCCTGCCGGGGTCTCCCCAGGTGTGGACGACGTAGTTCTTGACGTGCGGCGGCACCTGGACGTGGGCTATCTCCGGCCTCTCGCCCACAAGCGCCCCCACCTGGTCCACCATCTCGCTCACCGAAACCGGTCTGCCCTGCCCCACGTTGTAGGTGAGCGCCGATACGTCCTCAAGGCGCGGCTCTGGCGCGGGCAGCGACAACAGGAACAGCACCGCCCTGGCCACCTCAGCGGCGAATATCGTGTCCCGCGTCTGCTCTCCGGGGCCGAAGACGCCCTCCTGGCCCCACACTTCGAACGGCACGCTCTCTCTGGCGTGCCAGAGGATCTGCGTGTACAGGTTGCCGAAGTTGCCCTTGTGCTGCTCCGTCACCCCGTACACCGAAAAGAACCGGCAAATCTGCACCTTCAACCCGTCGCACAAGGCCTGCTGAATCGCCATCTCCTCCATCATCAGCTTGGTCAGTTCGTACAGCGACCCGGGCCAGGCCCGCTGCGTTTCGATGGAGGGCCGCGTCTTGGCCAGGCTGCTTGTGGACGCGAATATGAGCCGTACGTCGTTGCTCACACACCACTCCAGGATCGCCTTCCAGCACTCGATCTCCTCCAAAACGTCGTCCAGACTGCGGAAGTGGGGTGCGCTGGATCGTCCGCCCACGAAGATGAGCACGTCTGGCGCGGGCGGAGGCGCGGCCACGAACTCCTGGTGTGTCCGGGTATCGACCAGTTGGCGAAGAGGCGCGGGCAGATTGTCCGCCCTGCCCAGAGACAGGTTGTCGTTAATCGAAAGGCGCTCGGGCGTATGACCAAGCTCGTACAGCTTGGTCAGGACGTGCGAGCCGACCTGCCCGCAGCCGCCCACCACGCAGATCGTCTTGTCTCGCAGGTCTCGCGCCGTTCTCACCAGCGGGTCTGCCACGCTCCTGTCGACGTACCAGGACTCGAGCTCGGCCAGTCCGCCGCTAGATCGCCTGGAAAGTGCCATTCAGTAATCACCCTGTCCGGCTACGCGCCACCTGTGTACTGCGCAAAGTCTAGGCTACGCATCTAACCCCCGCAAGGGTAAGGGGGTGTCCCTCGTTCCGGTTAGTAGTACAATACAGTCCCGCCGCCCAGGCCGCGGCGTGGCACATCAAGCCTCAAGGAGTTTCCAATGGCCCCAGACGCGCTTCCCGAATCCCAGATGCCCAGCGTGCCGCCTAGAATCTTGCTGGGCCCCGGCCCAAGCAACGCCAACCCGAGGGTGTTGCAGGCGATGATGTCCAACATGATCGGCTACCTGGACCCCGACTTCATGCTGATAATGAACGAGGTGTCGGCGCTCCTTCGCAGGGTGTACCAGACGGACGAGGGTCTCACGTTCGCCCTCTCCGGCACAGGGTCGTCGGGAATGGAAGCGGGGCTGTCCAGCCTTCTCGAGCCTGGCGACACCGTCGTAATGTGCATCTACGGCTTCTTCTGCGAGCGCATGGTGGATATGGCCACCCGCATAGGCGCCAACGTGGTGCCGCTCCGCGCGGAGTGGGGCAAGCCCTTCCCCGAAGAGATGCTGGAACAGGAGCTCGGCAAGCACGCCAACGTGAAGATGGTGACCGCCATTCACGCCGAGACGTCCACGGGCGTCCGCCAGCCCCTGGAGGACATATCGGCGCTCGCCAAGGCCCACGACGCGCTGTTCATGGTCGACGCGGTGACGTCCTTGGGCGGCAACGAGGTCGCCGCCGACGATTGGGATATCGACTACTGCTACTCGGCAACCCAGAAGTGCCTGGGATGTCCTCCCGGACTCTCGCCCGTGATGGTCAGCCCCCGGGCCCACGACGTGGTGAAGAGCAGGGAAACCAAGCCGGTGTCCTGGTACCTGGATCTCGCGCTAAACGCCAACTACTGGGGATTCGACCGGGTGTACCATCACACCGCGCCGGTCAGCATGATCCTGGCCCTGCGCGAGGGCCTGCGCATCGTGCTGGAGGAAGGCCTGGAGGCGCGTTTCGCGCGCCACCGGCAAAACGCGGACGCGCTGCGCGCCGGCCTGGACGCGCTGGGGCTGGAGGCGGTAGTGCCGCGCGAGCACGCGCTGGACCAAATTACACCGCTGTGGATTCCGGAGGGCGTAGACGACGACACTGTGCGCGGGATGCTGCTGCGGGAGCACAACCTGGAGATAGGCAAGGGCCTGGGCGAGCTCGCCGGCAAGGTGTGGCGCGTTGGGCTGATGGGCGAATCCAGCAAGGCTGAGTACGTGCTGGCGCTGCTGTCCGCGCTGGAGGACATACTGCCCCGCGTCGGCTACGAGGTGCCGCGCGGCGCGGGCGTCGGCGCGGCGAGCACGTCGCTGACGACAGGGTGATCTCCGGTCACCACGCGCGCTTGTAGCGCCCTCTCCCTCACGAGGGAGAGGGTTGGCGTGAGGGTGATAGTCCCCGACGGTCGCTACGCGCTCGCGGCGGCTCCCTCCAACACCCGGACGCCGTCGCCGACCTTGATTTCACCGCCCTGCACTACGTATGCCAGCATGCCTCGCTGGCGCTCCAGCTCCACGCGCAGCCCGGGCCGAATCTCGTCCATGCGCGAGCACGGCGCGCAGTGGCCGGTTATGCGCACGACCACGTCGTCGCCGAGCGCGACCTTGGCGCCCGCCTCGATGGTCGCGAGCTCGACACCCGATGTCGTAATGTTCTCCCGCACTTGCCCGTGCGAAAGGCCGAAGCGCTCCAGCGTCTCCTCGTCCATCAGCAGCACCTGCCGGGCCACGCGGACGCCCTCGGAGATGGCGTGGCGGTCGCCCTCGATGCCGTGGTTGGAGACGACCTTTGCGCTCTCTACCGTCTTCATTGGCTCTCGATGTCCCACGCAAAGCTGTAGCGAAACGATGGCGCCCTGTTGACTGGAACTCATGCGAATGCCCTCCCCGATTGAGTGTTCGCCTAACGGTACACGTACACAAGCCGCGGGGCAAGTGTTTAGGGTCTCGCCCTGACCATGGGAAGGTAAGAATAAGTCGTGCTGACGTACCGCCGCTAATCGCTAACCGCAGACCATTGGCCGGCGGTCACCGACTCATCATCCACCGCGACTGGCCGTTCCCACGCAGGGAGAAGAGGGCGCGGCAAGGGTTCAGGCATCGTGTCGCCATTCTTGCGAGATACGTCCAGCCAATGCGCAATTGCCTTCTGAATGCTCTGCAGGGCCTCTTCATAGCTGGCTCCATGCGCCATACACCCCGGCAACTCTGACACCTCCGCAATGTACAAATCGTCTTCGTCACTCCAGTACATGATGATTTCGTACTTTTGCATCAGGATTCCTCCAGCCTGTTTCTCAGAATGATTCTACGAACCTGCCTGACCTGGTAGGGTTTGGCGTGGCTGCCCCGCGCTTGCAGGTTAATCATGTCAATTCCTTGCTTTCGGAAGATGTGGTGACTGCCGCTTACCTCCTCGACAAATCCCAGCCGCCTAAGCAAGGCGCACAACTCGTTGAAACGGATGTTGGCGTCGGCGTCTCTGTTGAGAATCCTCCGCATCAACCGCGAGCGTCGTCTCAAGTCTACCTCCGTTTCTCATATGCTACCACTTCGGTTTGAGTACGAGAACGTGCTATACTCTGTCCAAGATCGGCGGCGCGCAGCATTCGCCGCCACTGTCCTCGAACACGCCACACGACCACCAAGGAGGCGCACACTATGGCTACCGCATCGAATGGGCTGACAACCGTCGTGAGGAACATGAACGAGGCGGGCTCGAAGTTCCTGGCGAGCCTCGAACCGAAGCAGCGGGACAAGGCGATGTACCCGTACCTGGACGGCGAGCGCGTATTCTGGTACTACCCGCCGCTCAACCGGCACGGCCTGGCCCTGCGCGATATGGACCACAACCAGCGCAAGCTGGCCTACGATCTGATGGCGACGGGTCTCACGGACAGGTCATTCGAACAGGCCAAGCAGATCATCGAGCACGAGTCGGTGCTCGGGCCGCTGGAGAAGGAGCAGGGCATCGTCTCCTTCGTCCGTGATCCCGACCTCTACTACTTCACCATCTTCGGCGAGCCGGGCGGCGACGAGCCGTGGGGCTGGCGAGCGGAAGGACACCACGTTTCGCTGCACTTCAGCATCTGGGGCGATGACATCGTCTCGATGACGCCGTTCTTCTTCGGCGCCAACCCCGCCGAGGTCCGCAAGGGACCCAAGGCGGGGCTGCGCATACTGGGCGCTCGCGAGGACATGGCCTACGAGCTGATGGACAGCCTGGATGCGGGGCAGAGGTCGAAGACGGTCATCTACGACGAGGCCCCCTACGACATCCTCACCTACAACAGCTCCAAGGTGTCGCTGCCCAAGGAAGAAGGGCTATCGGTCTCGGCGATGTCGGGCACCCAGCGCGAGATGCTGATGGGTCTTGTCACCGAGTACGTGAACCAGGTGAACGAGGAGTTGGCAGGCCGGAGGCTTGCGGCGCTGAAGGACGGCGGATTCGACCAGCTACACTTCGCGTGGGCGGGCCCGCTGGACAGGAGCGCGGCGCACTACTACCGCATTCACGGTGGCGAGTTCGTGGTCGAGTTCGACAACCGCCAGAACGGCGCCAACCACATCCACTCGGTCTGGCGTGAGGTCGAGAACGACTTCGCCGGCGACGTGCTGCGCGACCATCTGCTGATGTACCACGTCCTCTAGGGAGATGGATCGCGGCCTTCCTCGTCATCCGCGGTGGGCCACTGCACGTCCAGTATGCCGGGGGTGGCGCGCACCGCCTGCGTGACGGCCTGCCGCTCGCCCTCGTCATGGACCGCGCCTTCGAGATGTAGCACGCCGAACTGCGACTTTACCACCACGCGGTCCAGCAGCGACGGCGCATACCGCGATATGCGGGAGGCCGCGTCCAGGTCTATCTCCCAGTCGCTGAACAGGCGATTCTCCACCGCGACGCAGCCGCGGACCGAACCTGCGACCTTCTCTACCTCGCGGTTCACGGTGGGCGAGCGGGTGTTGCCCTCCAGCCGCACCACGCCCTCCGCCACGCTGACGCGGACCTCGTTCAGGTCCACCTCGGGCAGGTCCGGCGAGCGTTGCAGCGCCTCGATCAGGTCGCCCTCGACCTCCTCGTCCCTGCGGTAGTCGACAGGATGGCGCTGCTCGACGTCCGCCGCTATGCGAAGGCCCTCCGCGCTCAGCTCGTCCGACCCGGACACCGCCAGCAGCACAGGGCGGGCGCCCCGCTGCTGCGCGATGACGTGGGTCACCCTCCGTAACTCGCCAATCACGCGCACTCCCCGCAGCCGCAGCCGTTCGCCGCCGGGCGCGAGCACCCACGTGCGGGGAGTCAGGGCGATGCCGGCAGGCGGGTCCGAGTCCGCATTCGGCAGGGCCAGCATCTCGACCAATCCCATGCTCAGGCGTAGGCTCTCGGTGTCGCCGCCCGCCAGCAGCCCCACCTGGGCGCTGCGGCGTGTGGCCAGCACCAGGCCCCGCTGCACCGTGAGATGGGTTACTCGCGTCGGCGCGGCCGAGACGACAACGCCTCGCAGCCGGCCTGCCCAGCCGTCGGTTGCCGATACCTTCTGGCCCCAAGTAAAGTCCATAGCCTCTGCTCCCGGCCACTGACCGCCAGCCACTAGCTCCGGTCGTCCACCTCGCGGTACTCGCCCTCCACGGTGCCGCCGGGCGGTTCGTCGGACGGCCCCGCCTGCGCATCGCCGGGCTGCTGTTGCTGGCTGGCAGCGGCCTGCGCCGCGCGCTGTACCGCCTCGTTCAGCGCGTCGAGGGCCGACTTCATCGCGGCGGCGTCCTGCGTGTCGAGCGTGGCCCGCACCGCGGCGATCTTGCCCTCCACGTCCGACTTCAAGTCTTCAGGAATGGCCTCGCCGTTTTCCCGGAGCAGCCGCTCGGCGGCGTATGCCGCGTTGTCCGCCTGGTTGCGCGTCTCGGCGACCTCGCGCCTGCGCTGGTCGTCCTCCGCGTGCGTCTCGGCGTCCCTCACCATCTGGTCGATCTCGCTCTCGGTTAGGCCGGAGCTCGCCGTGATGGTGATGTGCTGCTCCTTGCCGGTGCCCTGGTCCTTGGCGGATACCTTGAGGATGCCGTTGGCGTCGATGTCGAATGTCACCTCGATCTGCGGCGCGCCCCTGGGAGCCGGCAGTATCCCGTCCAGCATGAAGCGGCCTATGCTCTTGTTCTCGGGCGCCATCGGGCGCTCGCCCTGGAGCACGTGCACCTCCACGCTGGTCTGGCCGTCGGCGGCCGTGGTGTACGTCTCGCTCCTCGCCGTGGGTATGGCGGTGTTACGCGATATGAGCTGGGACACCACGCCGCCGAGCGTCTCGATGCCGAGCGTCAGCGGCGTCACGTCCACCAGCACGATGTCCTTGACGTCGCCCTGCAGCACCCCGGCCTGTATGGCGGCGCCGATTGCCACCACCTCGTCCGGGTTCACGCCCCTGTGCGGCTCCTTGCCGAACAGCTTCTGAGCGGCCTCCTGGACGGCGGGCATTCGCGTCATGCCGCCCACCAGGATCACCTCGTCCAGATCGGAAGGGGATATCCCCGCGTCAGCCATGGCCACCCTGCAAGGATCTACCGTCCGCTGCACCAGTCCATCCACCATCTGTTCGAGCCTGGATCGCGTCAGCGTCATCACCAGGTGCTTCGGACCGGATGCGTCCGCGGAGATGAACGGCAGGTTGATCTCCGTCTCGACGAGCGTCGAAAGCTCGATCTTGGCGCGTTCGGCGGCCTCCCTGAGCCGCTGCAGCGCGGTGCGGTCCTGCTGCAGGTCCACGCCCTCCTCGCGCCGGAACTCTTCGCACGCCCAGTCGATGATTCGCTGGTCGAAGTCGTCGCCGCCCAGGTGGGTGTCCCCGTTTGTGGCCACCACCTCGAACACGCCCCCACCGAAGCGGAGTATGGTGATGTCGAACGTGCCCCCGCCCAGGTCGTACAGCGCTATGGTCTCGTCACCCTTCTTGTCCAGCCCGTAGGCCAGCGCGGCGGCCGTGGGCTCGTTGATGATGCGCAGCACCTCCAGCCCCGCGATGCGGCCGGCGTCCTTGGTGGCGTTGCGCTGGCTGTCGTTGAAGTAGGCGGGCACGGTTATGACCGCCTGGTTGACCGGCTCGCCCAGACTGTCCTCGGCGTCGCGCTTGAGCTTCTGGAGCACCATCGCCGAGATCTCCGGCGGCGCGTACTTCTTGCCTCCCATGGTTACGTAGGCGTCACCGTTGGTGTGCTCACTCACCTCGAACGGCACCAAGTCGATGTCGCGCTTCACGCTGTCCTCGGCAAAGCGCCGTCCCATGAACCTCTTCACCGAATAGACGGTGTTCCGGGGGTTCGTGACCGCCTGGCGCTTGGCCGTCTGGCCCTCGTAGCGCTCACCGTTGCGTGTGTTGAGCGCCACTACCGAAGGGGTCGTCCTCGCCCCCTCGGAGTTTTCGATCACTCGCGGCTCGCCCGCTTCGATCACGGCCATGCACGAGTTGGTCGTGCCCAGGTCTATACCCAGTATCTTTGTCATCGAGCGTCTCCTATTTGGTTTCGTTTTCTTCTTCGAGCGCCGCTGATACGGCGACGATCACCTGCGCCGGCCTCAACGTCCTGTCGTTAAGCATGTATCCTTCGCGAACGACGGATGTTATGGTGCCCTCGGGGTGGTCGTCCGTCGGCGCACTCTGGCCAATCGCCTCGTGCACGTTCGGGTCGAACTGCTGCCCTGCGGACTCTACCCTACTCACTCCCTGCATCCCCAGCCGGCGATCGAAACCCCGCCTCGCGTTTCGCAGGCCCTCCAGCACCGCGGCGTCCGTCACGAAGTCGAGCGCGCGGTCGAAATCGTCCACAAGCTCCAGCATGTTCACGAGCAGACTGGACGTTATTTCGCGCCTCAGCGTTTCCCGCTCGTCCTCGGCGCGGCGCCTGTAATTCACAAGGTCCGCCTGCGCCCTCTGTGCCATTTCCCGGAACTGGTCCCGCTCCCGCTCCGCCTCCTCCAACATCTCACGCAGGGAGTCGTCACTATCGGCCGCGGGAGCGGCGCACGCGTCGCCGCGGGATTCCTCCGGCGCGTCTTGTCCGTTGGTCTCGGTCATGTACTGTGTCCTCCAGTTCGGAAACGCTGCCCGCTACTTCCGCTTGCCGTCCAGCAGGCTCAGCATCTGGCTCACGCTGGTGTCGAGAAAACTCTTGAGATCGTCTCCGTCCAGCTCCTGGGCCTGCATCCGCATGTTGACCAGCCGGCTGAACAGCTTCAGCGCCAGCTCCACACCCGCAAGGTTCAGCCCCAACTCGTCCACGAGGTGCTTTATCAGCCGAAGCCGGACGATGTCCTCTTCAGAGTAGAGGCGCAGCATCCCCTCGGTACGCGACGGAGACACCAGGCCGATGCGCTCGTATTTTCTCAGCGTCTGGGGGTGCATCTGCAGCACGCGCGCCGCGACGCTGATAATGTACACGCCCTGCATCTGGTCGTATTGCTGTCTCCTGTCATACACCGTTCTCTGCACCTCCCACGAGTTTCCGGGACCGAGCTAACCAATTCGCCCTGGGCCCGTTATAAATGGCACAACAGCAAATGGTGAGCAAGCCTCGCGGGCTTCTCGGGTCACTCGGTTGGCCGTATTATATCCCTTGACACAAAACGTGTCAACTATATATAATTCGTCCATATCAGACAGCCTGATAAGCACAAACAGCTAAAACGTGGCCGCTCCGGCCCGGTCCCTCCCGCAAGAGGCGGACGCGGGCCAAACCTGAGGGAGCGGAAACTCTAAGAGGAGGAAGCGAAATGTTGTATTTCAAGGCGTGTCCGAGGTGCAAGGGCGACGTCCACCGCGACAGGGACATGTACGGGGAGTACCTGAAGTGCCTGCAGTGCGGCCACATGGTAGACCTCGTCAAGATCCACGGGCGGCTGACGATGAACGCGGCGGAAGGGCGCGAGGACATGCGGAAGGTGAAGGTGGCGTGATAGCGCTAGGTGACCTCCCCTGTCCGCCGGACGGGGCGCCTCTCGAGAGGCGCCCCGTTTCTTTATGCGAAACTTTGCCGGTTGCGACTGGCACGGCCGGACTCAGTACAGGCTGCTCCAGAACCGCTCTTCCTTCCAGGGATCGCCCTCCATGTGGTAGCCGCGCATCTCCCAGAACCCGGGCTCGTTTTCGGCCATGAACTCCACCCCGTTCACCCACTTCGCGCTCTTCCACCCGTACCGCTTCGGCACCACCAGGCGCAGAGGCCAGCCGTGCTGCGGAGTCAGCTCTTCCCCGTCGTGCTTGTACGCGAACAGCACGTCGTCGTCCGCAGCCACCTCCAGCGGCAGGTTGCTCGAGTAGCCGCCGTAGCAGTGCGTCATCACGAACTTCGCCTCGGGGCTCACCCCCGCGAGCTTCATCACCTCGGTGAAAGCCACGCCCTCCCAGGTGTTCTGCAGCTTGCTCCACTGCGTCACGCAGTGAAACTCCGCGTCCAGCACCACCTTGGGCAGATCGTTGAACTGCTGCCAGTCCAGCGTGATCTCCCGTTCCACCAGCCCGAACACCCTGAACTGCCAGGTGTCGATGTCGATCTGCGGCGTAGAGCCGAAAGTGAGTATCGGAAACTTGTCCGTCACGAACTGCCCCGGAGGTACGTCCACGTCCTCCAGTCTCTGGCGAATGGTCGTCACCCGCCCCAGCTTTCTCAGCATACTTGCATCCTCCGCCCGTGTGGCGTACTTGCGATTCAGGTCTTCACATTGTACAGCACGCGTCGCCGCTTTTGCATCGCGCGCCTCGCCCCCAAGCTTGACAGCCCCCGCCTCTCGCCTTGAGAATGCCCCCGTCCCACACTAGCCAACCAGGAGCACCCGTCCCATGCCCGACATGCCCGCCGCCCTGGCCACCGACCTGCAGCGCATCCACTGCGACTACGTGCCCGTGCCCGACCCTGATCCCGGCAAGGTGCTGGTCAGGACCAGCCTTGCCTCCATCTGCGGAAGCGACCTCCACATCGTCTACATGGGCTGGAACGCCCACGAGTTTCCCCTGCCGCACGGCTACCCCGGCCACGAGGGCCTGGGCGAGGTCGTGGACGGCGGAGGCACCGACTTCTCCCCCGGCGACCTCGTGCTCACCGCGCCCAACATCTGGGGCTCCCGCACCTTCGCCGGCTACCAGCTCATAGACCCGCAATTCCTCCTCAAGCTGCCGCGCGACGTCCCCGAGAAGCACCTGCTTATGGCCCAGCAGCTCGGCACCGTCGTCTTCGGCTGCCGCCGGCTGCCCTCGCTCATAGGCCAGACGGTCGTCGTGGTCGGCCAGGGCTCCGTCGGCCTGTTCCACGACTTTATGCTCCGCAGGCTCGGCGCGCACCGCATCATCGGCATCGAGCCGGTGCCCGAGCGGCTGGCCGCCGGCAGGGCGATGGGACTGGACGAGGCGGTCGACGTTTCGGGTCGCCGCGCCACCGACGCGGTGATGGACCTCACCAACGGCGAGGGCGCCGACCTGGTGGTCGAGGCGGTCGGCAGCGTCGAGACGCTCAACCAGACGCTACAGCTCGCCAGGCCGCTGGGCCGCATCGCAGTCTTCGGGCTGCCGCCCACCATGGAGCGCGTCCCGTTCGACTGGGACACCTTCTTCCGCAAGCGGCTGGACATGCACACCGTCTTCGGCGCACAGGACGAGCCGGGCCTGCCCGCGTTCCAGATCGCCGTCGACTTCATCTCCCGCGGCGACATCGACATGGCCCCGTTCGTCACCCACACCTTCCCCATCGATCGCGTGCAAGAGGCCTTCGACCTCGCCCACTCCAAGGAGGACGGCGCGCTCAAGGTATCACTGACGTTCTAGGGCGCGGCTTGATCCCTTCCCCCCGATGGGGGAAGGCTAGGATGGGGGGTGCCGCATATCCCCATCCACTGGCGGGAGAGGGTCAGGGTGAGCGGCTATCGGGGCGCGATCAGTCGGCGGATTCGTGAGTGTGCGACTGCTGCCTGAGGATCTGGGAGAGCGTCTCGTTGATGCCTTCGAGGCGGGCGTTGCTGCGCTCGACCTCGCCAAGCCCGCTACCCACCGAGTCGATCTTGGCCTCGAGGCTGTTGCTCACCGCCTTTATCTCGGCGCGAAGGCTGTCGCCCTGCGCGTCGATTTTGGCCTCGAGCCTAGTATTCTGATCGTCGATTTTGGCCTCGAGTCTGGTGTTCTGAAAGTGCATCTGCCAGGTGAATATCAGCGTCGACAGCAATATACCCACCAGAATCGCCGCCAGCGCAATCAGTTCTCCTGTGTCCATGAGTGTGGCCTCCGGAGCCGATGTGGACCCATTCTAGCACAGAGCCGTCAACCGCGAAGGGCAGCCAGGGTACGGGCGTAACCAGTCAGGCAGAAGGCGTAGTATTGCGACTCCCCCGTCGCACGTCCAATGACGTACAATGAGCGTACCATGCCCACCTACCCCCACATACAGCGCTACCACGAGCACCTCGCCCGCCTCATCGAGGCCGGCGGCTCCGACCGCGAGTTGAACATCCGGCCAGCCTTCCAGAACTGCCTCGCCGCCTACTGCGACGCCCACAAGGAGAAGCTCACCCTCGTCCCCGAGCTGCGCGTCGGCGCCGTCGTGCCCGACGGCACCGTCAAGGACACCCTCCGCATGGCCCGCGGCTACTGGGAGGCCAAGGACTCCCGCGACAACCTAGACCGCGAAATCCAGCGCAAGTTCGACTCCGGCTACCCGCGCGACAACATCATCTTCGAGGACTCCCGCACCGCCGTGCTCTACCAGAACCGCGAAGAGGCCATGCGCGTAGACATGAACCAGCCCGGCGCGCTCCACCGGCTCATCCGCCGCTTCCTCGACTACGAACTGCCGGAGATAGAGGAGTTCCGCAGTGCCCAGGCGCAGTTCAAGGCCGACCTGCCCAACGTCATCGCCAACCTGCGCGAGGCCGTGGAGGCCGCCGAGGCCGACAACCCAGACTTCCAGGCCGCCGCCGCATCCTTCCTCGACCTCTGCCACGCATCCATTGGCCCCGACGTCACCGCCGCCGACGTGCGCGAGATGCTCCTCCAGCACATCCTCACCAAGGACATCTTCCTGCGCGTGTTCGCCGAGGACCAGTTCCACCGCGAGAACAACGTCGCCCGCCGGCTCGACCACCTGGAGGGCACCTTCTTCACCGGCGAAGTGCGCCGCCAGGCCAGAGACCGCCTCCTCACCTACTACGGCGCCATCGGCCGCGCCGCCGATGAGATAGCCGACTACGCCGAAAAGCAGGGTTTCCTCAAGGCCGTCTACGAGGATTTCTACAAGGCCTACAACCCCGCCGCGGCCGACAGGCTTGGCGTCGTCTACACCCCCAACGAGGTGGTGGACTTCATCATCCGAGGCGCCGACCATCTGCTCCGGAAGCACTTCGGACGCGGTCTCGCTGACGACAACGTGCAGATACTCGACCCCGCCACCGGCACCGGCACCTTCATCACCAGCCTCATCGACTACCTGCCCGCCAACCGGCTGGAGTACAAGTACCGCAACGAGATTCACGCCAACGAGGTGGCGATTCTGCCCTACTACATCGCCAACCTCAACATCGAGTACGCCTACAAGGAGAAGACGGGCCACTACCTGGAGTTCCCTAACCTGGTGTTCGTGGACACGCTGGAGAACATGGACTGGCAGGGCTCCACCGGCGGTATCGCGGAGCGTCAGGCCGGTTTCAACCTGGGCGGCCTTTCCACCGAGAACTGGATGCGCGTCCAGCTCCAGAACGAAAAGCCCATCAGCGTCATAATCGGCAACCCGCCCTACAACGCCAACCAGCAGAACGAAAACGACAACAACAAGAACCGCGAATACCCCGATATCGACCGCCGCATCCGCGAGACCTACATCGCCGAGAGCACCGCCCAGAAGACCAAGCAGTACGATATGTACAAGCGGTTCATCCGCTGGGCTTCCGACCGGTTGGATGATGACGGGATTATCGGGTTCATTACCAACCGTGCCTATCTCGACTCACGGCAGGATGACGGATTCAGGAAACTGGCGTCCAAGGAATTCACCGACATCTACCTCCTCGACCTCGGCTCGGACGTGAGGCGGAATCCCAAGATATCGGGTACGGTTCACAATGTATTTGGCATACAGACCGGCGTCGCCATCGGGTTCTTTGTGAGAGAAAAGGACAGGCTTGGCGACTGCAAAGTCCACTATGCTCAGCGAGAGGACGCTGAGACTGCTTTCGACAAACTGGCTTACCTACGCCGCGCCAGCATCGAGGATGTCGCGTTTGAGAGCATCACGCCTGACTCAAGGCACAGTTGGCTAAACCAGTCCAACAGTGACTTTGAAAGGCTAATACCTCTTGCTA
Source organism: Dehalococcoidia bacterium (assembly GCA_965203135.1). GTDB lineage: Bacteria > Chloroflexota > Dehalococcoidia > Lucifugimonadales > CATOSD01 > CATOSD01. Next base: position 1,769,006 of record CBDBBO010000001.1, read on the forward strand.
ATCGGGAGACAAAACTAGCCAAGAATCTTGATGATGAACTGGCGGTGTTCCGCCTGTACTCGCTGGGTGTAGTGACGAATCGCGACCAGTGGGTCTATGACTTTGATTGCGACACCCTGGGTCAGAAAGTTAGAGCGCTCATCAATTCGTATGAAGAAACCCGAGCAATCTATGGAGGCACTGAGGTTGACGATGCCACGTTAGGTACATACATCAAGTGGACTCGGGACCTTAAGCGGCAACTTCGCTTGGATCTGCCCAACGTGTTTGATAGGACGAGTATATGTCAAACGCTGTATCGGCCTTTCGTTAGTAAGCCGCTGTATTTCAATCAGAGACTAAATGAAATGCAGTACCAGATGCCGTCCATATTTCCCAACGGCAAGCCGGGACAGAACAAGGTGATTTGCTTCTCTGGGACCTCGTCCTCCAAGCCATTTCAAGTGTTGGCTACCGACGAAGTGTACTCGTTGGACTTGCTCGAAAAAACTCAGTGCCTCCCCCTCTACCGCTACACCCCCGACGGCGAGCGCGTCTCCAACATCACCGACTGGGCCCTCCGCCACATCAACGACTACTACCGCAAAGGCTGGGGCAAGCAATTTGAAGAATTCGCCGGCGGCGACAGCATCACCGCGGAGGACATCTTCGCCTACACCTACGCCATCCTCCACGACCCCGACTACCGCCACGAATACCGATTCGACCTGCTGCGCGAATTCCCCCGTATTCCCCTCTTCCGGGATTTCGATAACTGGGCTCACTGGGGCCGCGAACTGCTAGATCTGCACATAGGTTTCGAGTCCGCCGAGCCGTTCCCGCTCGAACGCCGCGAAAGCCGATTGGCCGGCGACAAGTCCCCCAAGACTATCCTGAAGGCGGACAAGGAGCGAGGACTCATCATCCTGGACGAGCAGACCACCCTAGCCGGCGTACCGGATCACGCCTGGCGCTACGTGCTCGGCAGCCGCTCCGCCCTCGAGTGGGTGCTCGACCAGTACAAGGAGAAGAGGCCCCGCGACCCCACAATCCGCGAGAAGTTCAACACCTACCGCTTCGCCGACCACAAGGAGCGCGTCATCGACCTGCTCAGGCGAGTCTGCACCGTCAGCGACAAGACCATGGAGATAGTGGACAGCATGGCCTGCTGGTACGATGACCTACTCGTCGTCACCGGCGGCGACCGCCAGTCGTTCCATGAGGGCAAGGTGCCGCTGCAAGACCTGTATCCAGATCCTGACGATGAAGATGCCGAGTGGTTGGCTGAGTGGTTGGCCATGGCCGAAGCTTACGCACGGGAGCATCCAGAGGATTGATAGGCGACATTGTGGTGGCCAGGTACCCATTTACGGACCTGTCAGAAATCAAGCCCCGTCCGGCTGTGATCCTGGCCGAGGTGGGTACGCTAGATTGCATTGTTTGCGAGGTCACTAGCAGCAGAATTGCCTTTCCGCGTCGAATTGAAATTGCGCCCCGCGACATACGAAACGGAAGGCTGGAACGTCGGAGTTGGGCACGCCCCGACCGCCTCTTCACCCTGCACGAGTCGGTCTTCCGCCGAACTGGCGCCCGCCTCGCCAACGCCAAGCTCGCCGAAATCCTAACCGCCACCCGCGCGCTGTTCCAGCCGCCAAGCCGCACATAGACGGAGCCACTTCCCATGACCGACCTCCACGAACTCACAGTCGCCCAAGCCTCCGCCCTCATCGCCGACCGCTCGCTATCGCCCGTCGCGCTGATGGAGGCGCTGCTGGCCCGTGCCGACGCGCTCGAACCCGCCCTGCGCGTCTGGGTCACGCTCGACCCCGACGCCGCCCTGGAGGACGCCCGCCGCCGCGAGCGAGAGCTCGAGTCCGGCAAGGTCCGCGGCCCGCTCCACGGCATCCCCGTCGCCCTCAAGGACATCTACAACACCAAGGGCGTGCTCACCACAGCCTGCTCGCCCATCTACGCCGACTACGTGCCCGACCACGACGCCCACTCGGTGGCGCTGCTGCGACAGGCCGGCGCCGTCATCATGGGCAAGGCCGTGACCACCCAGTTCGCCAGCGGCGACCCCTCGCCCACGCGCAACGCCTGGAACACCGAGCACACCCCCGGCGGCTCCAGCAGCGGCTCGGCCGCCGGCGTGGCCGCGCGCATCTTCCCCGCCGCGATGGGCTCCCAGACCGGCGGCTCCATCCTGCGCCCCGCGTCCTACAACGGCGTGGTGGGACTCAAGCCCACCTACGGGCGCGTCAGCAAGCACGGCGTCTTCCCGCTCGCCTGGTCCCTCGACACCCTCGGCCCCATCACCCGCAGCGTGGAGGACGCCGCCATCGTCCTGGACGCGCTCGCCGGCTACGATCCAAAGGACCCGACGTCGTCCACGCGGCCCGTCGGCAGCTACCGCCGCGCCGCCGTCGAGGACGCGCGCCCTCCCCGCGTCGGCTACGTGTCCCAGTTCTTCGACGACAACAGCGACGCCGAGACGCGGGCGCACACCCACGCCGCGCTGGAGCGCCTGGCCGAGTCCGGCGCCGACGTCGTGGACTTCGCGACCTCCGCCGACTTCGAAGAGCTAAGAACGGCCCACTCCATCATCATGGCCGTCGAGGCCGCCGGCATCCACGAGGCCGACTTCTCCGTGCGGCCCGACGACTTCGGTCCTCGCATCCGCGCCTCCATCGAGCGGGGCCACCTCACGCCCGCCGTGGCCTTCGTACGTGCCCAGCGCACGAGAGAAAAATTCCGGCGCGCCATACTGCGCGACATGGCCGACGTCGACGTGCTGCTCACGCCCTCCACGCCTGAGCCTGCGCCCCGTGACCTCACCACCACCGGCGACATGATCTTCCAGAGCCCCTGGACCACCTGCGGTTTCCCCGCCATCACCCTCCCATCCGGCCTCGCCGCGAACGGCCTGCCGTTCGGCGTCCAGCTTGCCGCCGCCCCCTTCGCCGAGGAACGCCTCCTCTCCGCCGCGTCCTGGTGCGAGCGCGTCCTCGCCTTCGACGCACAGCCACCTGTATGATGTTGACAGCAGTAGGTCAGTCATTCCAAGATTCACTCCATCGTTGAAGGGGAGAGGAGACGCTATGAAATGGCAGGACTTCATCACCGTCGATCCGGCTATATGTCACGGCAAAGCGTGCATCAAGGGTACACGGGTGATGGTAACCGTCATTCTCGACAACTTGGCGGCAGGACTGGGCGCCGAAGAGATAGTCAAATCCTACCCTACCGTTTCCCGCGAGGCGGTGCAGGCCGCTCTGTGCTACGCTGCCGAGCTAGCAAAGGAATGGGTAGTGCCCCTGGGTCGATGAGACAACTCCCTTGCGACTGAAGCTCGATGAGAATCTACCCTGGGAGTTGGCGGAGTTATTCACCGAAGGGGGGCACGATGCAGTGACCGTCCTCACCCAGGAACTCAGCGGTGCGGCAGACGATGTCGTCGCATCAATCTGCCTCAGCGAGGGACGTGCCATTGTGAGTATGGACACGGACTTCGCCGACATCAGGGCTTACCCGCCCCGAGATTACTCAGGCATAGTGGTGTTTCGGCTGCAAGACCAGTCTCGCGACAACCTTCTAGCGGTTGCGGCTAGGCTTCTTCAAACTTTCTCCCAACACGCGCTTTCGGGAAAGCTGTGGATAGTCGAAGATACTAGAGTTCGTATCAGGGCTTGATCCCGCTATCGATGAAAATCGCCATCTGCATAAAACAGGTCCCCGTCGTCTCGATGCTGCGCTTCGACGAGGAGAGCCGCCGCGTCGTCCGCGAGGGCGTCCCCAACGAGGTCAACCCTTTCGACGTGCTGGCGGTGTCCGCCGTTGCCAAGCTCAAACAGCACGCCGACGTCGAGGCCGTCGTCTACACTATGGGCCCGCCGCAGGCCGACGAAGCCCTGGTTCAGTGCCTCGCCATGGGCATGGACCGCGCCGTCCACCTCGTCGACAGGGCCTTCGCCGGCTCCGACACGCTGGCCACCGCGCGGGCGCTCGCCCTGGCGCTGCGCCGCGAGTCGTTCGATCTCATCCTCTGCGGGCGCAACAGCGTGGACGCCGAGACCGGCCAGGTCGGCCCCGAGGTCGCCGAGATGCTGGGGCTGCCGCAAGTGACCGGCGTGCGACGGCTGGAGCTGGACGAACAGGCCGGCCAAGTCATTGTAGAACGGGAGACGGACGAGGGCCATGAACGCCTGTCGTGCCCGCTGCCCGCTCTGCTCACCGTCACCGAGGGCGTCGCGCCGGAGGCATTCCCCCGTCCGGACGCCGTGGAGGCCGCGCGCTCAGTCCCCATCGAGCAGCTTACCGCCGCCGACCTGTCGGACGACCCGTCGCTGTTCGGCACGGACGGCTCGCCAACCTGGGTCGGGGAGGTCTACTCCGAAGAGTCCAACAGGGAAGCCGTCGTCGTACGCAACGAGCCGGTGGACGTCGCGGTAGGCCGCCTGATGGAATACCTGGACGAGCGCGGAGTTTTCGGGGATGCGGACGACGAGGACAGCGGAGCCATCCCCCGAGGGCCGGCGCGAGAGCGCGGCGAGGCCGGATCGGTCTGGGTCGTGGCCGAATTGCTGGGCGGCGAAGTGCGCCCGGTTACGCTGGAGCTTCTGGGCAGGGCGTCGGGGCTTGCCACGCGACTGGGCACGAACGTGGAGGCCGTGCTTCTCGGCGACGTCGCCGAACGCCACGCCGCCCTGCTCACCGCCCACGGCGCGGACGTGGTATGGCTGGCCGACGACGCCCGCCTCGCGCGCTACGACACCGAGAGCTACACCGCGATTCTGGCGCGGGTCGTGGCTGACCACGCCCCCTACGCCGTGCTGCTGGGCGCGACCACGAACGGTCTGGATCTTGCGGCCCGGCTGGCCGCCCGCCTGGAGCTCGGCCTCACCGGCGACTGCATCGGCCTGGACCTGGACGAGGAGGGCCGGTTGGTGCAGCTAAAGCCCGCCTTCGGCGGCAGCGTGGTCGCGCCAATCCTGTCGCGCACCCGCCCCCAGATGGCGACGGTGCGCCCCGGCATACTCACGCCCGCCGCGCCCGACTTCGCCGTGCCACCCGACGTTCGCCCGCTCGACGTCGGCGGCCTGGACGAGCCTCGGGTGCGGCTGCTGGAGAGCGTGTCCGTCGGTTCGGTAGAGGGCGCGGAGCTGGAGCACGCCCGCGCGGTCGTGAGCGTCGGCATGGGCATTGGCGGCCCCGAGAACCTGGGCGTGGCGCGAGAGCTGGCCGACGCGCTCGGCGGCTCTCTCGGCGCCACACGCGACCTGGTGGACGCGGGCTGGATGCCTCGGCAGCACCAGGTGGGCCTGTCCGGCAAAGCCGTCTCGCCGCGGCTCTACGTGGCGATTGCGCTCCGCGGCCCTCTCAATCATACTGTAGGCATTCGAAAGGCGGGCACCGTAATTGCCGTAAACAATAGCCCACGAGCGCCTATCTTCAGGGCCGCCGACTTCGGCATAGTGGGAGACTACGCCGAGGTCGTGCCCGCCCTCACCGCCGCCGTCCGCGCCCGCTGCGCCTCACAATAGACCCTTGCTCCATTGACGGAGGAAGGTTAGGCTTCCAGGTGTCCCTTCCCCCTTGATGGGGGAAGGCTAGGATGGGGGTGAAGGTCCGCCCATCGCGCACATCAATCAAAACGGAGGAAACGCATATGGCAGACGTCACCATAACACCCCGGAAGAACGGCCCCTACATGGTGCAGGGCCCGCTCAAGCTGGTAGACCCCGCCGGCAACGAGTTCACGGTCGAGGAAGACATCATCTTCCTGTGCCGCTGCGGCGAGTCCGAGAACAAGCCCTTCTGCGACGGCGCCCACCGCACCTGCGGCTTCGAGGCCGACACCCGCGCCAGCTAAGAACTGGCTTGCCTTGTCGGCTACTTCGGACGGGTTTGAAGCTCGCCCTCACCAACCGGCTACATATCACAAGACCCCGGTGTTCGTGGGGCAGAATAACGCCATGGGCACGGCCTCGGCGAAATCTTGCCGTCTGATGGCTATGTGCCCTGCCAGAAACCGGTCAATGCACCCACAGGTCACCATTTTGAGGTAGTTTCTTAGTGCAAATGCAGGGGTTTGGGTGGACATCGATAGATAAGGCAGCCAAACCGGTGAAACCGATACTTGCCTAATGGGAGTCAGATCCTCTTTCAAGGACCGGATTTAAGGTACTCGTCGGTTTGAGGTAACTGTGATCCAGTAGGTTCCGGTACTTCCGTCTGCGCCCGACAGGGCAATGTGGTACGCCCCGGCCTCCGTGACCTCCAAATAATTCTGAGTGATTCGGGCACTAGGGAGAGGAGAGTTGTCGAAGTACTGGTAGCCGGGCGTGGAACCGTCCGGTAGTGAGTAGATGAGGTGATAGTATTCCAATGTAACCAGTTCAACTTTAACCTCATAGAGCCCACTTTCTATCGCTTCTAGTTGGAAATAGTCGTAGTCGTATTGGTCTTCTATGACGCCTTTGACGGCCCTATCGAAACTCATAGAGGTGGCGTCATCGCGAGTATCACCGTGATCATCCGCAACGTCGGGGATATGGGTCACCGTTAAGGCGTACGATCCCGACTTCCCGCCAAAGTTCTGGACGGCCACATAGTAGCCGCCTGAGCTTGGGGCTCGCCAGATGATCTCAGGTCCAGACGCTGTCCGCGCTCTAGATTTCCAATACTCTTTGGTCAGACCGTCAGGCGAGAAGAGAGACAAGCTGGAGAAGCCCAGCGACCCGTGATCCACCCGGACACGGTACTTATCGCCCTTCAGGGCCGGAAACCGGAAGTAGTCGAAATCGAACATGTAGTCCAGTGTTCCCTCGATCGTTACTCCCGTCTCGATGACGGACGCCGCTGCCGGTTCATCACTGTGCTCGTCCGAAAAATCTGTTTCTGGGAACGCGAACGCTCCCCCATGCATTTTCTGATACAACTCCTGAAATTCGTCCATCGAGCTCTCGGGCACGTGCGTCAGGAACGTGCGATAGACCTTCTCCTCGAAATTCGTGGAATCCGGACCCAGGAACGCCAAGTAGAGGTCGCCCAAGGCATCTCCCATGGCCTCTTCGCCAATTGTCTCAAATATGCTGAGCAGAAAATTTTCGCCTGCATTATATGGATAGCATCTATCAATGGTCGGCAGCCCGTAACCACTTAGAAACTATCTCAAAACGGACAGGCGCCGCTTTCGCCGGAACCACAATAGCGCACATGCGAGTTGCACCAGTCCGAGGTAGTTGGCCGCCTTCTTGTCGTAGCGAATCAAGACCGCACGGCACTTCGACAACCACGCCAGCGTCCGTTCTACAACCCAGCGGCGAGCCGGATACCGCTTGACCCCCGAGACGTCCAGCTTCTCCTCGCCGATGCGTCGGATGTGCTCCCTATAGCCGTGTCTGGCGGCAGCCTCACGGCCTGAAGGATTGTCATACCCTTTGTCCAGACACAAGTGTTGGGGTTCCTCCTCAGTGGGCTGTGGTCGTTCGACCACAATCGCGTCCAGGGTCGCCTCCAACAGCTTTGCATCGTGTACGTTCGCTCCAGCAACCACAATGCTCAATGGGCCGCCCTCTGCGTCCACAAGCAGACTCCGCTTGGAGCCAGCCTTGCCACGGTCCGTCGGGTTGGGTCCAGTCAAATCCCCCCAAAACGAGCTTTGCCCATGGCCCCGTCTGCTGCCTGCCATTCCCAGTCTACACCGACCAACTCTTCGCACCCTTCCACCAGGGCTCCCCATATCCGCCGCAAGACACCCGTCTCCACCCACCGCTGAAAGGTGCGATGGATGGTGCTGTCGTCTCCGAGTTCCTTCGGCATTCGGTTCCATTGACACCCGCTCCGTAGCCGGAAGATGATGCCGTTGAGCATCTGCCGAGGGTCTGCGCGCTTGCGGCCCCTGGCCTTGGGCGGGTCTACCTCCAGGATGATGGGTTCAACGAGCTCCCACAGTTCGTCCGGCACTTCCCAGATGGTTCCTAACGTCTCCTGCTTCGACATAAGGTCTCTCCTGATCGTTTTGGAGAAACCATACGATTCGTCCCTCAAATCCCTCAATGCATTTGTGGGTCAGTATTTTGAGATAGTTTCTTAGCCAGTAGGCATGGTGCCGAACATTCTCGATTCCACGTTCATCAACGCATCTTGCGTATTCCTGTACCAGTTCAGTCTTGCGGTCATTCAGTGTCTTCAATCCCGTCTGGTCGTTGACGTATGCCTCTATGAACTGGGCTCCTCCCTCAACAAACCATTGCGGCCCTCTATTAAAGTAGTAGTGGGCTGTCTCATGGGGAACGCTATCGACTTCACCAAATGGATCCCGGTCTAACATCATGTAATCCCATCTGTACCCCCCTCGAATCCAATAGTCTCTGCCACCAAATATCAGCAGAATAACGTCGGTTGTGGGAAAGGGGGCTGCCAAGAGTTCTTCCGAAACACGCGCCGTGTCTTCGATGATGGTTAGCAAGTCCTCCCCTGGCGGGAAGGGAGCGGGCTGAATGACCCAGATATTGACGTCTCCAGCCAATGGCAGGGAGACCGTCCTGGTTTGCGTATGATGGGTATTGAGCAAGTCTCGGTGCAGTGATGGCTCTTCACTACCGGGCAGAGTTACTACTACAGCGGCCTCTTCTTCGCTTAGACCGTCGGCAAACCAAGGTTGACTAGTCAACTGACCAAGAAAATCGCCTCCTTGTGAATAGAGCTTACTCAGAGATCTGAGGATGTAGAGATTGAGGTCTCTGGACAAACTCTCTCCTATCCATGCTCCCACTACTGTTTCCGCGAGTTCGGGATACGTTTGCACGGCATACCTTAGCTCCGTTAGCAATAATTGCTCATCCGAAGTTATCTCGTCGGCCATCCATGGGAGAGCCATGACGGTTCTCGCCAGTTCGGGGTTCTCATTTGAGATGTAGCCTAGGTGAGCAAGAGTCGCCCACTCATCCTTGCTTATGCCGTCGGAGAACCATAGATAGTTTGCCGCTACTCTTGCAAGTTTTGGGTCTCGTCTTGCGATACTTCTCAGGGCCACGAGCGACTCTATCTGCCTACTGGTCACACCGTTTCCAATCCAAGCGAGGGAAGCAATCGTATCTCCGAGCTCGGCGTCTTGTATCCAGATTCCTGTGATTATCTCCGCAGCGTCTGAGGAAAAATCGTCCGGCGGATTCCCGAACCAAGGGATGATTTTGGACAGGTGCTCGATAGCGACAAGCTCCTCGGCTGTCAGCGTGGGTGTGGCGGTCGGCTCCGGCGTGAGCGTGGCGGTCGGCTCCGGCGTGAGCGTGGCGGTCGGCTCCGGCGTGAGCGTGGCGGTCGGCTCCGGCGCGAGCGTGGATACGGGCGTCGGGGTTGATATTGCTAATGGGGTAGGTGTGTTGCTCGGCTGGGCTGTACCCAGCGGTGTGGGATCGTCATCACATGCCGATAGCAAAGCTGCGACCACCAAACACAGAAGACCAATCCACGATAGCCTGTGGATGGTTCGCCGCAAATTGATTATCAGTTGGGAAGTGGACATCGACCCAATGCCCCCCTGTTCACACGCTCTTTCAGGAAACCCGCTAACACTACAACCTAACGCGGCAGAAAAATCCCTACCGTTTAAGCTCTCGATCAACGTCCTTCATGGTCCGTGCATACGTGTCCGGCAGGCCCCCGGCGAAAAGCGAATGAACCAACTCGTTGTACGTGTCTACCGACTGGGCGATATCCGCCTTCCACCTGTCAGGTTTATCTCTAATGACTGCCATTGCTCAACTGCCCGCCGCGCTCGTCGTTCACCGTCGCATTCAATCGCTACTCAGGCAGCTTCCGTCGGTACGCCTCTATCCCGTCGTCCAGCGCTGCCCACGGCAGCAGCGCGCACTTGATGCGCACCGGAAACAGCGTGACGCCGGAGAGGACCTCCAGCTCGCCAAGCTGCGCCCACTCGGCGTGCGCCGGCTCGTTGCTGCGCATCATCTCCCGGAACAGGCCTGACAGCGCCTCGATCTCGTCCAGGCTCCTGCCGCGAATGGCCTCGCTCATGATGGATCCCGCGGCGCGGTTGATCGAACACCCCTTGCCCTGAAGCCCTACGCGGATCACGCGGCCCGAATCGTCCAGGCGAAGCTGTAGACTGATCTCGTCGCCGCAAAAGGGGTTGACGCTCTCCCCGGTCACGTCGGCGTCTGGGATAACGGCGTGGTTGCGTGGGCTGCGGACGTGCGAAAGAATGGCTTCTCGGTACAGCTCGTCCAGCTCATCCAGGGCCATGCGTGAAGTACCTCAGCGCCTCCCTTACCCCATCCACCAGCAGGTCGATCTCTTCCTCGGTGTTGTACACGTAGAAGCTGGCGCGGCCCGTGGCCGTCACACCCAGCTCGCCCATCAGCGGCATGGTGCAGTGGTGACCGGTGCGTATGGCGATTCCCTGCCGGTCCAGCGCGGTGCCCAGGTCGTGCGGGTGCACCTCCGGGTGGTGAAACGGGATGATCCCGCCGCGCTTGTCGGCGGCGTCCGGGCCGAAGACGTCCACCTCTTCGAGCTGCTTGAAGGCGTCCAGGGCATACCGCGTCATCTGCCGCTCGTGCTCGCGCACGTTCTCCATTCCAAGCGCTTCCAGGTAGTCCACCGCGGCACCCATGGCGATGCTGTCGGCGATGTTGGGAGTGCCCGCCTCGAAGCGCATCGGCAGGTCGTTCCACGACGCGCTCTCGTATGTAACCTCCAGAACCATCTCGCCGCCGCGCAGGAAAGGCTCCATACGCTCCAACACGTCGCGCTTGACGTACAGCGCGCCTATGCCGGTGGGCCCCAGCATCTTGTGCCCGGAGAAGGCCAGGAAGTCGCAGTCCAGGTCTGTTACGTCGACGGGCATGTGCGGCACGCTCTGGGCGCCGTCCACCGCCACCGCGGCACCCACTACGCGCGCCTTCGCCGCCAGCTCCTTGACCGGGGCTATCGTGCCAAGCGAGTTGGACATGTGCACCACGGACACCAGCTTGGTGCGGGGATTGATGATGCTGTCGACGTCCTCGAGGTCCAGGTCCCCGTCCTCGGCGAGCGGCAGAAAGCGCAGCACCGCGCCGCGTTCCCGCACCAGCTTCTGCCAGGGCACCAGGTTGCTGTGGTGCTCCATGCGCGTCACCACTATCTCGTCGCCCGGGCCGATGTTGTCGACCGCCCAGGTATTGGCGATCAGGTTCAGGCCCTCGGTCGTGTTCCGCGTCCAGATGATGGTCTCAGGCTCGGGCGCGCCGATGAAGCGCGCGACCTTGACGCGCGCCTCCTCGTAGCGGTCGGTGGCCTCCATGCTGAGCGCATGCACGCCCCGGTGGACGTTGGCGTTGTAGCCTTCGTAGTAGTCCACCAGCGCCTGGATCACCGAACTGGGCTTCTGGGACGTGGCGGCGTTGTCCAGGTAGACGAGCGGCTTGCCGTACACCTGCCTCTGGAGCACCGGAAAGTCCTGGCGCACCTTCTTTACGTCGAACATCATTCTCCCTTCGGGCGGGGCCGCTTCCGATTTCCCCCTCTCCCTAACGTCCCCTACACGTCGATTTCGATGTCGTCGCCCTCGACCCGCACGCCGAAAGTGTCGATAGGAACTACGGCGGGAAGCGCCGTGACCGCGCCGGTGCGAACGTCGAAACGCGCCATGTGGCGGGGGCACTCTATCTCGAAGCCGTCCAGTTCGCCCTGGTCCAGCGATCCCTCGTCGTGCGTGCACACGTCGTCCACGGCGAACAGTTGGCCGTCCACGTTGCACACCGCCACGTAGCGGTTCGCCACCTCGTACACTTTGGCGGTCCCCGGCGGGACTTCGTTCGCCTTGCCAACCTTAACGAATGCCATGTTCAACTCTCCTTCTACTATGTTGACGTTGTGAGTTCAGCCTGCTGGCTGTCCTGTCGCCGCATGACACCTCTCAGCGCGCGCCCGCGAGAAGGCCTTCTCGCGCTGCGTCTATCTCGCGAGTGCGCGCCACGAGGTCGGCGATGCTGGTGGAGCCCAGGATGTCGTACACCGCCCTGGCCACGTCGCGCCACACCTCCCGCTGCGCGCACGCCGGCGCGTGTACGCACACATCGGCGTCGTCCAGGCAGGCAACCAGCGTCTCGGCGCCTGCCAGGCACTCCATCACGTCGCTAAGAAGTATCTCCGAAGGCTCCATCGCCAGCGAGTGGCCGCCCTGCGGCCCGCGCTGGCTGTGCAGCATGTTGCGCTTGCGCAGCGCGCGCAGCACCTGCGCGAGGTACGGCTCCGGTATCGCCATGCGCCTCGCGATCTGCGCGGCCTGCACCGGGCCGCCCTCCGAGTGCAGCGCGATGTCCACCAGCGCGCGCACGCCGTAATCAACCTTAATCGGGATATGCATATGCGTCTGCCTCCCGTTCCCGGTGGGGCCTTAGCAACCCCGCCTACTCCGTGCTGACTCGCTCGTTCTGCTCGCTCAACGCCGAGTGCAGCGTGTGCCAGGATAGCGTGGCGCACTTGATGCGCGCCGGGAAGTCGGTCACACCGGACATGATCTCCAGGTCGCCCAGCAACTCGGCGTCGTAGTCCTCCTCGGGCCTGCGCGTGATCATGTGGCGAAACGCTTCGAACACGCGCTCCGCCTCCTCCACGGGAATCCCCTTGACACGCTCGGTCATCATGGACGACGTGGCCTTGGATATGGCGCACCCCTCGGCTATGAATCCGACGTCGCTTATCACGTCGCCATCGACGCTCAGGTACACCGAAATGCGGTCCCCGCACAGCGGATTGAAGCCCTCGGCGCTGCGATTGGCGTCGTCCAGCTTGCGGAAGTTGCGAGGCCGCCGGTTGTGGTCCATCACAACCTCTTGGTACAGTTCGCGAAGGTCGTACATGTGGGCCTTTCTCTAGCGCTCAAACTTGAGGAATCATCAGTGGTCTGGTCGCCGACAGGCTAAAACTCGAACCTGTAGCTCGGCAGCGACTCCAGGAAGATGCCCTCCAGGAAATCCCTCAGCTCGTCCAGTTGCACCGTGTCGATGATCTCGCTCGCGAAGCCGTAGATGAGCAGCCGGCTCGCCGTCTCCAGGTCCACGCCGCGGCTGCGCATGTAGAAAACGGTGTCCTCGCTGATGTTGCCCGCCGTAGCCCCGTGGCCGCACTTCACGTCGTCCGCGTAGATGTACAGCGCGGGCTTGCTGTCCACTTCCGCTGTCGGCGACAGTACCAGGTTCTTGTCCGATTGCAGCGAGTCTGTCTTTATCGCGCCCTCACGTACCCACACGGTGCCGCCGAACACCGCCCTGGACCTGCCACTGAGGATGCCCTTGTAGTACAGGCGGCTGGTCCCGTACGGCTTGGCGTGGTCGATGTTGATGAAGTTGTCCATGTGCTGGCGGCCGGACGTTATGTACAGCCCGCCCAGGTCGCAGTAGCTCCCTGTGCCGTCGAGCGTCACTTCCAGGTCGTACCGTCCTATCGCGGGGCCCTTCTCGAACGACCTGGACGTGTAGACGCTGTCCTCGGCCTGTCGCACACGCGCGACGCCCACGTGGTAGGCCTGCTCGCTCTCCAAGAGCAGCCGGTGGTGGTCTATACGCGCGCCGCGCTCCAGCGCCATCTCGGTCACCGAGTTTGTGAAGTAGCGCTGATCCTGCGCGCCGACGTAGCTCTCCACGACTGTCGCCGCGCTGCCCGCCTCCGCCACCACCAGCGCCCGCGGGTGCGATGCCGTGGGCTCGTCCGATGCCGTCGAGCAGAAGACGAGGTGAATCGGCGACTCGGCCTTAACGCCCTTCCCGATGCGCACGTACGCGCCGTCCTGCAAGAAAGCGGTGTTGAGCGCCACAAATCCGTCGTCTTCGGGGCTGGCGTACTCGGCCAATCGCTCCTCGACATTCGTCTCGCCGTTTGCGATGGCCGCTCCGAGGCTCATAGTGCGCACCCCGTTTGCGGACGGGAGCGGCGAGGACAGCGCCTCCGAGAACCGGCCGTCCACGAACACCAGGTTGGTCCAGCCATCCGTCAGCAGCGCCGTGCCGCGAAGCTGCTCGCGCGCCCGTTCGGTGGCGGCCGCGGCGTCCTTCGCGCCACCGCCGTGGCGAAAGCTCGCCGCCGCGATGGGCCCGACGTTCGTGTACTTCCACTTCTCGTTGCCCCTGCGCGCCGTGGGCATCCCCGTGTCCAGGAAGCGCCGCCAAGCCGCAGCGCGAAGCTCGCGGACACATTGCGGCTGGCCCTCGGCGCTCAGGGCGGCGTAGTCTGCCGCGTATTGATCGAACTGTGTCAGTGTCGTTGTCATGCTACCCCACCGCCTCTCGCACCCAGTCGTACCCCTTCTCCTCCAATTCCAGCGCCAGCTCCCGCCCGCCGGACATCGCCAGCCTGCCCGCGACCAGCACGTGCACGTAGTCTGGCGTGATGTAGTTGAGGATGCGCTGGTAGTGTGTCACCAGCACGATGGCCTTCTCCGACCCGCGCAGGTGGTTCACACCGTTCGCCACGATGCGCAGCGCGTCGATGTCCAGGCCCGAGTCGGTCTCGTCGAGCAGCGCCAGCTTAGGATCGAGCAGCGCCATCTGCAGTATCTCGTTGCGCTTCTTCTCGCCTCCTGAAAAGCCCTCGTTGACGGAGCGCCTCACCAGGTCCGCAGGCATCTCCATAAGCTCCATCTGTGCCTCGAGGTGGCGGTCGAACTCCCGGATGCTCAGCTCCTTCTGCCCCTTGTGCTGGCGCACCGCGTCCAGCGCCGTCTTGAGGAACTGCCAGGAGCGCACTCCGGCCAGCTCGACCGGATACTGGAATGCCAGGAAAATCCCCTCGCGCGCGCGGTCTTCGGGGAGCATCTGGAGGAGGTCCTGTCCCTGGTACAGCACCTCACCCTGGGTGACGGTGTACTCGGGCCGGCCCGCCAGCACGTTCGCCAGCGTGCTCTTGCCCGAGCCGTTGGGCCCCATTATGGCGTGCGCCTCGCCCAGGTTCACCGTGAGGTTGACGCCGTTCAGAATCGCGGTGTCGTCCACCGAGACGTGCAGGTCCCGGATTTGCAGAAGTGGTTCGGTGTTGTCCGTATCCTGAGTCATCGCTATCGGAGTGTCCCTTTCGGTTAGTGTTTGTCTCTGCTTAAGGATTGCCGCCCCGCGTCCTGACGAAGGACCTGGAGCGGACATGGTTGCGGCGGGGTGGCTGCTCTGGAGGCGGAATCGCCGCGAGAATGCCCACGAACCTTCTCACATTATCCATGCGACGGCGTATTGCCCCTTCGCTCCAGTGAGCCTCGTAGAAGTTTGCATGAAGAGCCTGCGCGGTGTCGAACAGATTGTCAATCTCCTCATTCCCCGTTTCCTCGACCAGGCGCTCAGCCACGATCGCGAGATGGGAATGTGTGTCGTGGCCCCAGTCGCGCTCCGTCGCCAGCGCCTTCAGGTGCTGTGCCGCCGCGCCCCAGGACTTCTCGGAGGCCTGCACGAAATCGCCCTTCTCGAACTCCGCCTCCGCCTCCTGCAGAAGCCAGTCCCCAGTGATCCGGAACTCCTTGGCGAACTCGTTGACGTCGACGTACGTCATCCCCTAGCCTACCGTGCCTTCGAGGTTCACCCTGAGAAGCTGCGACGCCTCCGCCGCGAACTCGAACGGCAGCTCCTTGAAGATGCCCCGGCAGAAGCCGTTGATGATCATGTAGTTGGCGTCGTCGAGCGAAATTCCACGCTGCTGCAGGTAGAAGAGTTGGTCGTCGTTCACCTTGGACGTCGTTGCCTCGTGGCCCATCCGCGCCGTGGGATTGCGCACCTCGATGTAGGGCACGGTGTGCGCTCCGCACTGGTCGCCGATCAGCAGCGAGTCGCACTGCGTGAAGTTGCGGGCGTTCTTGGCGGTGGGCATTATCTTCACCATGCCGCGGTAGGTGGCCTGGCCGTGCCCCGCCGATATGCCCTTGGCGACGATGGTGCTGCGCGTGTTCTTGCCCAGGTGGATCATCTTGGTGCCCGTGTCGGCCTGCTGGTAGTTGTTCGTCAGCGCGACCGAGTAGAACTCGCCCACCGAGTTGTCGCCCTGGAGTATCACGCTCGGGTACTTCCACGTGATGGCCGAGCCGGTTTCCACCTGCGTCCAGGATATCTTGGAGTTGACGCCCGCCGCCTGGCCCCTCTTGGTGACGAAGTTGTACACGCCCCCGTTGCCGTCCTTGTCGCCCGGGTACCAGTTCTGCAGCGTGGAGTACTTGATCTCTGCGTCGTCCAGCGCCACCAGCTCCACTACCGCCGCGTGGAGCTGGTGCGTCTTGCGGATGGGCGCGGTGCAGCCCTCCAGGTAGCTCACGTAACTACCCTTGTCGGCGATGATGAGCGTCCGCTCGAACTGCCCCGTGTCGATCTCGTTGATGCGGAAGTACGTCATCAGCTCGACCGGACACCGCACGCCCTCAGGCACGTAGCAGAACGAGCCGTCGCTGAAGACCGCCGAGTTCAGCGCGGCGTAGAAGTTGTCGCTGTACGGCACCACCGAGCCGATGTACTTCTTCACCAGCTCCGGGTGGTTCTGCACCGCCTCGCTCATCGAGCAGAATATGACGCCGGCCTTCTCCAGCATCTCCTTGTAGGTCGTGGCGACGGACACGCTGTCCAGCACCGCGTCGACCGCCACGCCGGTGAGCCGCTTCTGCTCCTCCAGCGGTATGCCCAGCTTGTCGAAAGCCTCCAGCACCTCGGGATCGACGTCGTCCAGGCCTCTTCGGGCCGTCCCCCTGGGACTTGGGCGCAGCGTAGTAGATGATGTCCTGGAAGTCGATGGGAGGGTGCTCGATGTTAGCCCACGTGGGCTCCTCGTTGCCCAGCGTCAGCCAGTGGCGGTACGCCTTCAACCGCCACTCCAGCATCCACTCGGGCTCCTGCTTTTTGGCCGAAATCAGCCGGACTATGTCCTCGCTGAGGCCCCTGGGGGCTATGTCCGACTCGATGTCCAAGTCGAAGCCCCACCTGTAGGCGGCTTCCTCGATGCCAGTCTCGCGTGAAATGACCTTCTGCGTGGTCATGCGTGTCGCGTCTCCTGTCTGATCCTGATTGCCGGTAGAGGGCCGCCCCGATTGGTCGGGCGCTCGCAATCGCCCCCTCCGTCGCTGCGTGAACTTTCGTGTTTGGATTAGGTTCTTGATGAATTCGGTCAAGAATAAATTATGCCATTTCTGGAGCCGAATCGCAAGGTTTTCCTTTGAGCCGAGGCTGGTTCTCCATAGCCATGCCGCCATCGCCTGAACCGCTACCGAGGACACTATTGGCACGTCTGTTACAATGGCGACGCTTGGTGGGCGGATTCAGGCATCGCACGATGTAGCATTGCGAGAACAAATGGGAAAATCGAAACTATCCGCCGATGAAGCGCACACCCCCGCGCACCCAACGGTGCTCAGGGTCATTCGCGCCTCAATGGCGACCCTTGTGGTGGCGCTGCTGCTGGGCATGGCAGCCGATTCTAGCCTTCGCATCGCGCTGGAATCCAGTCCGGTGAACGCCCAAGCTAGCAATTCTGACAGGGACAGTCTGGTCGCCTTATTCGAGGCCACCGGCGGCCCCCAGTGGGGGAATAGCGCCAACTGGCTGAGTGACAGGCCTGTGGGTGAGTGGTATGGCATCTCTGCCGATAAGTCCGGCAGGGTGTTTGACATCGCTCTACCCGACAACCGTTTGATTGGGAAGATTCCTGCTGAACTCGGCAGCCTATCAAATCTGGACAGACTGGACTTGTCATTCAATAGTTTGGTTGGTGAGATACCTGCCGAAATAGGCAACCTGTCCAATCTGACTAATTTGGACCTCAGTGCCAATTCACTGACCGGTGAGATACCTGCCGAAATAGGCAACCTGTTGTATCTGAAAGGGCTGTACCTCGCGAGCAACCGGCTAATCGGAGAGATTCCGGCCGAAATAGGCAACTTGGCCGGTCTATATGAACTCTACCTTTACCACAACGAGTTGACCGGGCAGATTCCTGTTGAACTTGGCGACCTGTCCAACTTGGACCGGCTTCATCTCTATCACAACCGGTTGACCGGTGAAGTACCTGTTGAACTTGCCGGCATGTCCAGTCTCCGAGATCTGCACCTATCTAGTAACGAGTTGACTGGTGAGATACCGGTTGAACTCGTCGACCTGTCCAATCTGCGATGGCTGAGTCTCTTGGACAACAAGTTGACTGGTGAGATACCGGTTGAACTCGCCGATCTGTCTAATCTGAATGCGCTTTATCTTGGACACAACCGGTTGACTGGTGAAATTCCTGTTGAGCTAGCGAGCCTGTCTAATCTGCGCTCCCTGCACTTGTCAGGCAACCAGTTGGTCGGAAAGATACCGGCTGAACTCGGTAGATTGTCCTATCTCGAATTGCTGGATCTGTCTGACAACCAGTTAACTGGGGAAATTCCGGCCGACCTCGGCACCCTCCGCCAGTTGGTGCAGCTGTACCTCTCTAGTAATCGCCTGTCCGGGAAGATACCGCATGATTTAACAGAGTTACTGCGTATACGTTTCTTCCATGTCCACGAAAATGCAGAGCTTTGCACGCCGACGGATGCCGCATTCTTGCAATGGCTCGGAGCCATTCCTGAAACGAAAATCGTCCCGTATTGTTCTTCCTCAGCCACTCCAATGCCTGCTGCCACGCCAACGTCTACGCCCGAGCCTACGCCCACCGCCACGCTTACGCCCGAGCCCACGCCTACGCCCGAGCCCACGCCTACGCCCGAGCCTACGCCTACCGCCACGCTTGCGCCCGAGCCCACGCCTACGCCCGAACCCACGCCCACGCCCTCCCCTACTGCCACGCCTACGCCCGAACCCACGCCCACGTCGACGCCCACTCCTACCCCTACTGCCACGCTCACGCCTGAGCCGACACCAACCGCCACTCCGATACCGACTGCCACGCCAACCGCTACGCCGACACCCACGCCAACCGCTATACCGACACACACGCCGACCGCAACACCTGTGCCGACTGCCACGCCCACGCCAACCGAGGCTGCGGTTGTTCCGCCGCCGGAGTCTGAAGACCTCCCCCGTTGGACCACGTCATTGCCGGTTTTCCTGACAGCTATAGGGCTGACGGCACTGATAGCCCTCCTGGCCGGCCTGGTGATTGGCGTGCTGGCGTACGCCCTTTTCCTGCGGTTACAATCGCGACACTATGAGGCGGACGACAATCGCCGGCTGGAATGACAATGAGGGTTAGCGTGTGCGGCGTCGCCCAGAGACGGCAATCGGGTGGAAACTTGCCGAACCGGCTCGCCAAGACTCTCCCCCAACCCTGCTACAATTGGACCACCCTAACTGGAGAACCAACCATGCTAGTACTCAAAACCAGCCCCTCATTCCTGCAAAGAATCGCCGTCGTCGAGGTGTTCGGCGCCATCGGCGGCAGCGTCAGCTCGTCCGCCCACGAGCGCGTCTTCACCGCCATCGAGAAGGACGACAAGATCCGCGCCCTCGTGCTGGACATCGACTCCCCCGGAGGCGGAGTCTCGGCATCCGACTACCTGTACCACAGCGTCGCCAGGATCGCCGAAAAGAAGCCCGTCATCGCCAGCATACGCGGCCTGGGCGCGTCCGGCGCCTACTACATAAGCTGCGCTGCGCAGATTATCGTCGCCTCCCCCGCGGCCCTGGTCGGCTCCATCGGCGTCTTGTCCGTCCGTCCCGCCCTGCGCGAGATGCTCCAGAAGGCGGGCGTGCGGGTAAGCGTGAACAAGAGCGGACGCCTGAAGGACATGGGCGCCGTGTGGCGCGACGCCACTCCCGAAGAGTCGGAGAAGATGCAGGAGATGGTGGACCACTCATACGACATGTTCGTGTCGATCGTCGCGAAGGCCCGCAGCCTCGACGAGGACGCCGTTCGCGGTCTCGCCACCGGCGAGGTGTACTGGGCGCCGAGAGCGCACGAGCTTGGCCTCGTGGACGAACTGGGCGACCTCCAGAGGGCCATCGACATCGCCGCCGAGCTATCCGGTGCGCCGCGCAAGCCCATCTTCATGCGCCCCAGCCGCTCGCTCCGTGCGCGGCTGTTCGGCGCCATGGCCGACTCCCTGGTGGACTCCGTAGCCAACCGCATCGAGCGCCGCATCTACAACGACGCCATGAGATACTAGGGAGTTCCAAATGTCCCTTCACCCTCGACGGGGGAGGGGGCCAAAAGTCCCTTCCCCCGTCAAAGGGGGAAGGTTAGGATGGGGGTGGACGAGCGCCGCCAGATCCCTAGCCCCCAAACCCTCGTATCACCCTCCCCGGCGTCTCCCCCGTGAACTCCCCGTTCTCGATAACCAGCGCCCCGTTCACCGCCACGTGCGGCACCCCCACCGGGTAGCTGTGCGGCGCCTCGAACGTCGCCGTGTCCGCCACCGTGTCCGGGTCCAGCGCCACCAGATCCGCGGCGAAACCGGGCGCGATGCGGCCCCTGCGGCTCAGCCCCATGCGCTGGGCCGGCAGCATCGTCATCTTGCGTATCGCCTCCTCCAGCGACACCAGCCCGCGCTCGCGGACGAACTGCGCCAGGAACCGCGGGTTCGTGCCGTAACTGCGCGGGTGCGGCTGCCCCACCGACAGCACGCCCTCCGTCGACAGCGACGTCCCGTCCGACCCCACCGATATCAGCGGATGGCTGGCTATCGTCTCCATGTCCGGGTCGCGCATCGCGTGGATGATCACCTGCCCGTCGCCCTCCTCGTACATCTTCAGCGCCGCCTCCGTGGCCGATAGCCCCATGTCTGACGCGATCTCCGCCATGCTCATCCCCTCGTACCGAGGCTCCGGCGTGAACCTCGCAATCACCACGCCCTCCGGGTTCCCCGTCTTGGAGTAGATGACGTCCATGTCCGCCATCAGCCGCGCCCTGGACGCCGGGTCCGCCATGTGCGCCAGCGTCGCGTCCCGACCGCCGTCCAGCGACCAGCGCGGGAACAGCGCGCCCGTCAGCCCGGTGCTGCCGGCGGTGTAAGGATACTGGTCCCCTGCCACGTCCAGTCCCTCGTCGTTGGCACGCTCGAACAGCGCCAGCGCGTCCGCGGCGCGTCCCCAGACCGACGGCCCCATGCACTTGACGTGCGAAATCTGGACGCGCACGCCGGTCCTGCGCCCCACCTCGATAGCCTCGTTGATGGCGACGAACAGGCCCACGCTGTGGTTGCCCTCGTCCCGCATGTGCGTGGAGTACACCTTGCCCCGGCTTGCCGCCTCGCTTGCGACCTCGATCACCTCGTCCAGTCGCGCGTAGTTGCCCGGCGCATAGAACAGGCCGGTCGAAAACCCCATCGCGCCCGCGTCCAGGCACTCGCCCGCCAGCGCCTTCATCCGATCAAGCTCGTCGCCGGTGGGCGCGCGCGAGTCCAGCCCCAGCACGCACGAGCGCAGCGTGGCGTGCCCAACCTGCACGGCGATGTTCAGCGCCGGCCGCGCCCTCTGCAGCGCGTCCAGGTAGCCGCCGAAGTCGTCCCAGTCCAGCTCGAGGTCGTCCTCGTACTGCGTCGACCGCGTCTCGAACAGCTCCCTGGCCGCGCCCAGCAACGGCGCGCAAAAGCTGGAGCCGCAATTGCCCGCCAGTTCCAGCGTCACGCCCTGTCGCACCTTGCTCTGCGCGGTGTTGTCGAGCAGGAACGACATGTCGCTGTGCGTGTGCAGGTCGATGAAGCCGGGCGTGACCACCAGTCCCGACCCGTCGACGCGCCTGGCCGCCTCGCCCTCTAACCGGCCGATGGCCGCAATCTCGTCGCCGACCACGCCCACGTCCGCCTGGTACGCGGCGCTGCCCGTGCCGTCGATAATTCGTCCGTTCTGGATGAGTAGGTCGTACATGGCTGTGGGCCTCCTGAGAGTGTGGTGTTGTAGGGTTTGGCGTTACGTGCGA
Source organism: Dehalococcoidia bacterium (assembly GCA_965203135.1). Classification (GTDB taxonomy): domain Bacteria; phylum Chloroflexota; class Dehalococcoidia; order Lucifugimonadales; family CATOSD01; genus CATOSD01. The sequence goes on from CBDBBO010000001.1 coordinate 1,790,840, forward strand.
CGGGCAGGCGACCATCAATCTCGTCGAGCTAAAGCCTTACGGGGCAGGCTTCATCAGTATGGTAAAGCCTTCCTGCTCGAAGTTGTGGTCGCTGGTCAGAGCTTGGGTGATGCCCTCCGCGTCCATGACGTTCATGGCAATGCAGTTTTGGATGCTGTAGTTCTTGTCGGGGCGATTCTCATAGCGTGCCAACCCATCCAAAAAAGACTGTCGGGATTGGGGAATTACGCGGATTTCGCTGGTATCCAGTACTTCCCTAACCAGTTCCGCAGCTAACCTGCGCCCTGTCTCGCCCGTGTTGGAAAAGGAGGTCAGGACTTCTACAAGCACTTCGTCGGTAGTCAACAGAGGCGTATCACCCAGGTGCTCACGGGCGTCCATCGCAAGTTGGCGCCATTGGTCCCGTGACACCAGGATAGCGACAAAGAACGCCGTATCTACGAAGACGGCGGCCACCGTTTGCTCGCGCCATACAAGTAGTGGTCAATGTTCTCAATGAAGTCGTCAGGGAATTGATCCTTTATCTCGTGAGGAATCCTCTCGGCGAAGTCGTCCAGAATCTCGTACAGCGTGCGATCCATACGGTCAGACGTGCCGCTCTTGTGGTGTCCGGCGCATTCGACGCGACTTTGAGTCTGCTTGACATTCACCACCTGCTGAGGCATTTCGGCAGCGTCAGCGCTTGCGCCGCTAGTAGGGCTAACGTCGTGGGTGTCGGCGCCACCGGATTGATTGTCCATATCCTGTTCAGTGACTTTCTCCGTGTGTTCCATCAGCGTCTCCTCACTGTTGGCCCGGTCGTCTCGACGATGCCGCGCTGCCGGTGCCGTCGACAATCGTCCCCTTCTGAATCAGCAGGTCGTACATGGTGCAGGCCTCCTGGGCTACTGGGGCTTTCTGATCCGTGGGTGTGAACGGAGAGCGTGTGTGCGACGCCTGCCGGGCCGACTCGATGCCCGGACCGGTGCGGCCAAGTATAACGCAAGCGGCATCAGTGGTGCGTCGACGCTACGCCGGTGGCCTAACTGAGACCTCCACCACCACCCCAAAGTGGTCCGACAGCCGCCTCTCACCGTCGAAGTTGCCGATGGCTCCCACGCTCTCCGCCGCCAAGTCACCGCTCAGCACAACATGGTCAATGCTCTTCCGCCCCCGGTATGCCAGCTCGGACGTGACGATTGTCATGTCCGATGGGAAGGCTCCCTGTAGCGCCGCGCGTAGCCTAACGGGCGCGTGAGCGCCCGTGCCGATTCGCTGGTTGAAGTCTCCCATCACTATCAGGCGCTTTGGCGTGACGCGCCCCAGGTATTCAGTGAGACAGGCCAGCGACAACTCGTGGTCCCCCCACCGCTCCCTGCGCTCCGCCCCACGCTTGGCCTCTGTCCGCGAGCCGAACCACGGTATGCAGATCCCGATGACCGTGACCTCACCCAGCGACGTCTGTGTCACGCCGGAAATGAACCGACCGGGCGGCATGAACTCCATTCCAAGATCGTCGACCTCTTCCCACGCCTCTCTCGACCACAGCATGGTCTTCCGTCTGTTCCCTGTATTCGCGTACCCGTAATCGGCCCGCGCGCAGATGGTGTGCCCGTTGCCCGCAAGCAGCCGGTAGTCCGTTTCCGTAAGGCAGACGACCTCGGGCGCGTGTAGGTCGAGCCGGCGCAGGATTTCTCCGGTGCGTCCCGACCAGGGCGTCGCCCACTGCACGTTCCAGTTAACCACCCTCACGGCGCGACCCCTTCACCCGCCACCCCCCTGACCCCCCGCCCCAAACCGCCACCGCGTCGCGTCCTCGAAAAACACCTTCCACGCATACGCAACGTCAGGCTCGAACACCAACACCTCCTGGCCCTCGTAATCATCGACCGTCTGGCCGTGGCTCTCGTCGTACTTGGCGCGCGACATCTCCAAAAGACGCTCCGCGAGCGCCCGGTCGGTGCGCATAACCGTCACGGTCCCGTGCAGAATCACCGCCTTTTCGCCATCTTCCAGGTTCACGCAAGCCCGGGGATTCCGTTCCAGGTTGCGACGCCAGCCAGCCTCTGAGCCGCCCCCGAAATACAGCCGGCCGTCGAGCCAGAAGCCGTCTATGGGCCGCGTGTGCGGCGCGCCGCTCGGAGTGACGGTGGAAAGCCAGTAGTGCTTGGCCTCTGCCAGCCTGTCGTCCACATACAACCAGGACAGAAGCCTCTCCGTGTCCGCTGGAACGCCGTACTCCTCCGGTAATCGCGGGCGGCTGGCGACAGGTTCCATATCTGCCTCATTTCGCTTACTCTGGCGGGTGGCGCCTTCCATCCTATCACCCGCCGGCCGGCGGAGCACCAAAGCAGTTTTCCCCACGGTCTTGCCTTCTCAGTACATCCGTGCTACCGTCAATGCATGACTCACCCGAACCGCCATTCGCCAGCCCACTCCGCCACTACGGCTGGGACACTCCAAGGGCTGTCCCATGTCGGTCGCAGTTTCGGCTTTTTCGGCGCCGACACCACCTTTTCGGCGGCCCGTTACGGCTTAACCCGCCAATGCAGCCAGCTACGAAATGGAACAAAATGCAACGGAATGAAACACTTTTGCCCAAAATCCCCGTCGGCACGGACGGCATGTGGCCCCACCTCCGGCGCCGTTCCGGCCTAGTTCTGGCTTATGCCGACGAGAAGATGGCTCCCCTAGCGAAACGTCACATCGAGCGCGCGCTCGAGGTTGCCCAGGTACTCGCTGAAGGCCAGCCGTCCCTCCGGCGTCGCCTCCACCCACGTCCGGGGCTTCGAATCCACGAACTCCTTGGCCGTGCTCACGTAACCGGCGTCTGCCAGCTTGCGCAAGTGAATGGTGAGATTCCCGCCCGTCAGCCCCAACGTCCTCTGGATAAACCCATACGCCACCCGGTCCGACTCGGACCGCGACACCAGCAGCGTCATTATGCGCAGCCGCGTGGACTGGTGGATCGTCTCGTTGAGAACGACCGCCTCCGTGCTCATGCTACGCCGCTCTTCCGTGTCCACGCCCACGCGACTGCCACGACCGCAACGATCAGCGCCGCAGACAACACCGGCGCGGCATCGCCGGCGAAGTGTGCGGGCAGGTAGAAGGCAACCGCGATGCCAACGCCTACCAGGGCGATGGCCGGGTGGTGCAATATGCCGAACAGCACGTATCCCAGCGCGATTATGCCGACGCCCGTTCCGGCGATGCCCACCGGATCGAGGTCTGATGTCCACAAGCCGGACGCCGCGGGAATCACGAATGCGGCCGCCACCACCGCCATCCAGAACCCGAAGACGCGCAGACCCGCAGCCGTAGCAGACGGTCCGCTCGCGTTCCTCTTGCTGGCCCGGTGGCCGATGATCGAGCTTGCGATCATGCCCGGGACTCCCAGGCCGAGCCACAGCGGCCCCGGATACCACGGGTACTCGGCGGCAAAATCGGACGCCCATGTTCCGACCGCGTACATCGAAACGTACCCCACCGCCACGATGGCCCCCCACAACAGCATGATGCTGCCTCCAGCCCGCCATGTACATGGAACTGCGCGACCTGTCCAGCGTCGCGTGTATCGACGCCAGTCCCTGGTCCGCGCTGATACGCTGCTCCTCGTCTTCTCGGTTCCTCATGCTGGCCCTCCTTTCCGCAATGCAAACTAGTTTGTATTGTAAACTACTTCCGCACACTTGTCAAGAGCCACGCCCTGCCGTAACCCGTCAAGCTATTGTGGCACGACTCACGACCAGGAGATGAACAACATTCGTTGGCGAAGAAGGCTCACCACGCCTTCGGTGTTACTCAGCGGCGTAGCCCATGATGAGGTCGCGCAGAGTCACCATACCGATGGCGTTGCGGTGATGGTCGACGACCACAGCACGGGAGAGATCGAGGCGTACGAGAAGGCGGACGGCGTACCTGGCGAGCATGTCTTCGGGCAGTGTCAACAGCGGCTTGGACATGACCTCGTAGACGTTGACACGCTCCGGCGCGCGGTTGTCGGCGATTACGCCGCGCGCGATGTCGGCGACCACGACGAGGCCCAGTTCGTCGTTCTCGTTGCGCCGGTTGACTACGAGCGAACTGACCCGGTGCTGCTTCATCAGCGCCATCGCGTCGGCGACGGTGTCCAGCCCGTCGATCGTGTGCAACTCTTCGACCATGAGGTCTCTCACCCTGATGGAGTTATGTCTTGTCATATATCGGACTCCAACTCCTCCAGAATTGCGGGCAACTGCGTGCTAAGTCCCACGGCATCCTCTATGGGTACTTGAAAGGCGATTCCGGCCCCCGGCTCGGAGTCCAGGCCTCCCGCGTCGCGGATGCGCTCAAGGATTTCACGGGCACGGGTCTCCACCACGAGGAACAGCACGACGTCACGCTTGGCGGCGAGCTCGAGGCCGAAGAAGGTCTTCTCCGGCCTCAGGCCCTCGCCCCGCACGCTGGTTATGACCGTGTCACCGGTCGCGCCGGCCGCCCGCGCGGCTTCTACCACGGCGTCGGTCTTGTAGTCGCTCACCAGGGCAACAATCAACTTTAGTCTCACGGCTCAAGCCTCCTCGGGAAGTTCTGACTTCCGCCTGCGGCTCAACCAGGACGCGGCAATAGAGTATCCCAGCACGGACATGATTGGGAAGACGCTGGCGAAAGCGATGAGTCCGAATCCGTCGATCAGCGGGCTCCGTCCCGGAACGCTCGCTGCAAGGCCCAGTCCAAGGGCCGCGACCACGGGCACGGTGACGGTCGAAGTGGTGACGCCGCCGCTGTCGTAGGCGAGCGGCACGATGGTCCTGCCTGCCCGGAACGTCAGCAATATGACGACGAAGTAGGAACCGATGATGTACCAAGGGAGGGGAGTGCCGGTGACGATGCGGAAGCAGCCCAGCGCCACGCCCACGGCGACGCCGATGGCCACTGCGATTCTCAGTCCCCAGGCGTGTACGGCTCCGCCCGAAGCCTCGCGGGCCTTTATCGCCACCGCGACGAGGGAAGGCTCAGCCACGGTCGTCGCGAAGCCGATGGCGGCGGCGAAAGCGTAGACGGGCAGGTAGTCGTGCCAGTCGATGCCGTCAGCCAGATTCTCCGCACCAATGGTCTCAGGAGCGGTGAGTTGGCTCGCCATGGTCTTGCCAATCGGGAAGAGCGCGTTCTCCAAGCCTATCAGAAACAGGGCAAGTCCCAGCAGGACGAGGACGGATCCGGCAGCTATTCGACGCAGGTTGGGCGGCTTGCGACGCAGAACGACGAGTTGAAACAGGAGAATGATGACGAAGATGGGCGCGACGTCGAGGACAGTGGAGAGCAAGGCATCGACGAAGGCGCGTGGAAAGTCGGTCATGAGGCCACCATCCCGTAGGCGAGGACGCAGACCATGGGTGTGAGGCTGGCGAATGCTATGAGGCCGAAGCCGTCGACCATGGGGTTGCGTCCGCGGATGGACGTGGCGAGTCCAACGCCGAGCGCCGTCACGAGCGGCACCGTTATGGTGCTGGTGGTCACGCCACCGGAGTCGTAGGCCACTCCGACGATTTCTGCCGGGGCGAAGGCGGTCATGGCGGTCACCAGCAAGTATCCCCCGATGATGAGCATGTGGATGGGCCAGCCCTTGAGGATGCGCAGTATGCCCAGCACGATGGCGGCGCCCACGGATACGGCCACGACCATCCGCAGTTCCAAAGCGTAGGAGGTGCGGGCGCGGTCGTCATCGACGATGGCGCCGGCTTCCGCGGCAACGTCGGCGGCCTCGGCTGCGACGGCGATCAGAGCCGGCTCGGCTATAGTAGTGCCGAAGCCCAAGCAGAAGCCGAATGCAAGCAGCATGGTTACACTGCCCTTCTGGGCGAATGCCTGCGCGAGCGCCTCGCCCAAGGGGAAGAGCCCGCTTTCGAGTCCCTGGATGAAAAGCGTCAGCCCGACGATTACGCAGAACAGTCCTATGAGCACGCTCAGCAATTCAGGAAAAGGCTGACGGAGCACCACAATCTGGAAGAACGCGATGACGAGAATGATGGGTGCCAGATCGCGCAGCGCGTTAAGGGTCAACTGCAGCACTGCAATCAGGAACCGGGTCACGCCTTCTTACCCCACCTCTGAGTTCGGGCCGGCCCGATACAGCGAATATACCGGGCATCGTCGAGTCGTTCAAGCGAGGGGAGCCAAGGGGTTCCATTTGTATGCCAAGTTTCCAGGATCCGACAATTCCAGCTTAGCCGGTTCCATGTCTTCACCCACTCCTGCAAATGGCTGGAGATGTGGTTCCCGCCAACCTGGGGAATCGCCCCTTGACATGCAACCCTATGGTTGCGTATAGTATGCGGGCATGCACACAGACCTAGTCTTCAATGCACTCGCGGACCCAACACGAAGGTTGATGCTGGACGAGCTCTCTGAGCGCAACGAGCAGACGCTCTACGAGCTCACAGCGCGCTTGATCATGCGGCATGAAGTCGCCATCTCCCGACAGGCCCTGGCCAAGCACATTGATCTGCTGGAAAAAGCAGGGCTCGTAAGCTCAGAGAAACGTGGCAAGTATCGGATGCTTGTCTTCAACGATGAACCACTCAAGGCTGTCATGGATCGATGGCTCAAATAACACTATGAAAAGAAAAGGAGACCAGAAATGCGCATCACACTCACCGGCGTTTTCGTAAGTGACCAGGACGAAGCTCTGAGGTTCTACACGGAGACCCTCGGCTTTTTGAAGAAGCATGACGTCCCCGTGGGGGAATTCAAGTGGCTTACCGTCGTCTCGCCCGATGACCCGGATGGGACCGAGCTTCTGCTCGAACCAAACGAAAACCCGGTAGCACAGACATATCAGAAAGGGCTATTTGACCAGGGCATCCCAGCGGCGTCCTTTAGCGTTACGGACATCCGCGCAGAACATGAGAAACTGAAGTCACTGGGCGTGGCCTTCACGATGGAGCCAACAGAATTGGCCAACGTCACTGTCGCGGTCTTCGACGACACCTGCGGCAACCTGATCCAGCTAATGCAGACGTAACCACGATCGACCAGGCTGCCCTGTTTGGGTCGCGGGCGCAGCCTGGTCCGTCAGGCACTTGGTAGGCCGTGTAAGACCGAATTGCGAACTTTCCGGTGGGAGGTGACGCTATGGGCCGGAGCGCTTGAACTCGCTCATCGCCCCGACCCATTCTATGGCACGACTGTGATCTGATGCCAGGAGACCATCGCGGCCTATGCCGACACATGAACGAATTCATCCGACGCGGGGCTTTCACCGAGTCAGTCCCATGCATCACTGAACACTGAGGAGTGTAAGAACTGCCAGAACGACCAGTCCCACCAGGCTTAACAGTCCCAGCGCTCCGATCCACTTCAAGACCCTGACGTCTTTCGCGTGGCGTTCCGCCTGTCGGGCTTCCTGCGCCGTCATCTGCTGCCGGGTTGCATCTTGGCTCGTGATTATCGTTTGCTCGATAGCCTCAGCCCGTTGGGACACTGATTCAGTGAGTTTGGTTGAGCTATCTTCGATCGCCGCTCTAGTCGACATTTCTGATTCCTGAATGGCAGACGTGATGGCCGCGGGTTCCAGGCGCATCATGACGTCGACAGCTCGTTCCAACGCTTTCACCGTCAGGTCGAGTGACTCTTGTGCCGCCCGGGCCGATGCCGTCAATTCCGACACGCGGGAGCTGGTATGGGAAAGTTGACCATTTGCATCGCGTAAGGATTCCTCTAGGCCCACTATTTCATCGAGTCTCAATCGTAGGCTGGCCAGGTCTCCCGTGGTCGCATCAAGTTTGCCCCGCAAGTCATCGGCTAAGCTCACTCTCTGTATCCTCCCAACAGTTCCGTTACGTGCGGGTGGTTGTATCGCTGGACGACCGTCTCAGTGACATCAGTCAAGAGCTCGACGCCCTTGCGTACATCGTAGACATTGAGAATTAACCTCACGTCATCTTGGATTCTGGGTTGTAGCTCAGGCAACCGTTCTTCAGTGACATCGGCGCAGAAAGCAAACTCAGGGCCAGCGTCTCCCACATCACACAAAGCCATTGCCAGAGGGACTCCCAACTCAACCCCACGCACAGGCATCTGGGCGAGGTCGTACAACTTGTTGAGCATTTCCCTAGTATCATTCTCGGGTATGCCCTTCCTCGCACACTCCTTGACGGCAGCTTCAATACCGTCCGCGGTGGCTCTGTCATTGTGGTCGTGGCACATAGCCTCTGCTGCTGCCCGAACGAATAGGAGCCCGGGGTGGTCCGCGGCGGACTCCAATGCGCGAATGGACAAGCCTCGCAACTCACCTGCATCCACCGGAGTTTGCACGGCCTCGACTAGCTCCCACCACTCTGCAAGCTGGACATCTTGCTGCTCCAAGAGCCGACCGATTCGCTCAGCCCCCAAGCCCTCTTGGAGGTAGTCCATCAGGCGCGTCCTGATTTCGGCATCGCTTAGGGCCGATCGAGCCAGCAACACCGATTCCTGGATTGCGCGTCTGCGTGACCGTTCTATCACGTCGTACGTGAATTCTATCAACAGTCTGGCCAGCGCAAGGGCGTCACTGTGCGGCCCTCTTGTGACTATTGCATCCAGTTTCTCCCTAAATTCGTTGCTTCTGTGAGGTTGGGCTGCCTGGACATAGTCAAGGAGCTTCTGGCGACACTGCTGAAAGTTGAAGGGTTCGGTTTGGACAGTCAGGCGCGCCGACCCGAAATCCACTTCATAATCACGCAGTACGCCCACCCTCAATAGACGAACAACGGCGTGCTCCTTCCGGCGCTTGTCGTCATCGCCATCATATGCCAACTGGTACCGCTGAGATGACGTCAGGTCACTGAACTCTCTGAGAACACTCTCCACTAATTGGATCTCGTCCTCCGACCCGCTGAATGTATTGAGGTGAAACCACATGGCACTGGTGACATCGTCACCTATCGACCGATCGCGATCCGCCGCCCTGAAGCGTCCTTTCAGTTCTTCAAGGTCCACGTTCGGATCTACTAGGCTATCCGAACGGTCTGCGTCGTATTCAGTGAAGACCACAACGCAGTGGGCGGGCTGTTGATCGCGTCCCGCGCGTCCCGCCTCCTGATAGAAACTCTCCAGCGAGTCCGGCATCCCGTAGTGAACTATGTACCGGATGTTCGGTTTGTCTATGCCCATCCCGAAGGCCTTTGTCGCCACCAACATAGGCGCTTCGTTACCTTTGAAATCGGACGCATTCTCCCGCTTATCGCGCTCCCAACTGCTGCGGTCGTAGCCTCGAGGTGCTCTGCCGGAATATATGACTGGATCAACTCCGGTCGTCTTCCGCACTTCCTCTCTTGTGGCAATCAGTCCCGTAAAGCGGGCGTTAACCGTCCGGGTAAAGACAACGCCAGAGGCAGTTTTCCGACCATTTGGCCTGTAGAACTGTCCGCTGCCCGTACCGAACCGGCCGGGCATGCCGTTCAAGACGCCCCGCAAAGAGGCTTGGGCCTCCTGAGCGACTGTCGCCCGTCTGATATCGAAGTTAAGCTCCTTACGATCAAACGATTCTGGTCGAATCAACGCGCTGTCGTCCGATTGATCGATTCCAAGGTCCGTAAGCATATCCCTCAACACCGCACGGGAGGCAGTTCCCGTTAAGGCGAGCAAGGGTGGAGGGTTATCTGTCGAATCAGCGGCAAACCGCCGCAGGTTGTTGGCGAGGTTGAGATATGCAGGTCTGAAGTCATGACCCCACTCAGATACGCAGTGGGCCTCGTCAATCACCGCCAGATTCACTAACGAGATTTCCCGAAGTGCTTGGAGCGTGCCTCTGAACTCCGGAGTTTGCAGTCTTTCGGGCGAGTGCAGGACGAATTGGTACTCCCCACGCTCGATCTGCCGCAGCAGCCGCCCTCGCTCGTCTCGGCCGGCCATTGAGGACACGATTCCCACAGCACGCCCGATTCCATGCGCCTGCAGGCCGAGGACCTGGTCCTCGATTAGGGCGACAATGGGATCCACCACGATCGTTATGCCGGGCATCAACAGACCTGCAAGCTGGTACACGATGCTCTTTCCCGCACCAGTTGGAAGGAGCACAACGGTATCGTTATGTCGGAGGGTGTTGTACACTGCCTCGCCCTGCTGTTGCCGAAACTCGTACTTTCTGAAGATGGTGCGTAGCAGTGTTGTGAGAGCCGGCTCCGCTTGGTCAAAGCTCTCCGTTGAAATAGGCTGGCGAACGCGTTCGAAGTGTTGCTGGACACTCAGGTTCACGGGTAGGAACGCCGGGCGGATGATGATGTCCCACGCATCGGACTCAATCTCGTTGAAGGCACTTGAGCCTCGCTGGACGAGTATGCTGATGCGGTCACCCTTAGCCTCGGGCCCATCGTCATTCTTCCATTCTCCGTCGGCGAAAACCCATGTGATTGGTGCCCCTCCGTCGTCCCTGACTGTGCAACGCGTTGGAACAGTACGCCCGCCGTAAAGCACGTCGAAGCAACTAAGGAGTCGAAGAGCGTCAAGCACCCCTGCCCTCTGGACCTCTCCAGTACCCGAGAGATTGATCTCCCATTCGTTATCCACCAGCCAACCGGCATGGATAGCGCGGGCGATGGCAAATTGAATCTTGGAAGCGAGGGAACAGTCGACGGCTAGTCTCGCCATGGGATTCTTGGAACCACCCACATCGGGTAAGACGTCGGCCGCATCGAATCTCTTCTTAATCTTGTTGAGCTGGGGGCCATCACCAGCTTCTACTTCCGCATTCGTTACGCGCATCACATCGATTCCCATGGAGCGCAGTTGCTTGTCACGTTCATCGTCTATCGCTTGAGATGCGATGTGTTCAGGGCCATCGATTTCTACCGCGAATGGCTCTACTCCCGGATAGCAGACCAGGAAGTCGATCCGACGGTCAGCTCCATGCTCCAAGTTGGCGGATTCGAGCAATCTATCAAGTGGGGCTTGAGGCGTGAACCAATGTGCGGCGACCAGACCTAAGTTAGAGGGGACCCAACTAGTCAAGAATGCAACCTCAGCGTCACTCTGTAACAGGGAATGCTTTGACTTGATATCGAAGACCCATGGGTCTCTCCGTATCAACTCTCTCCTGAGTTCACCGTCAGCGGCCCTCTTGGCCTTCTCCGGCGGAACCTGCCATCCGACTTCAACCTTGCCTTTGGCTAGGTCTGTTGCTTCCTTCATCAGGCCATGACTATTCAGGGCGGCGCGTTCGATTTCCAGCGTTGCCAGTGGTGCATGTCCCCGCTGGAGAAGCTTCGCAAGCAATCCCGAGGCAAGCCGGGCATGCTCCGTAGCTTCCACACGTCGGCGACTCTTGGACGTAAGGAGCAAGGTATGGCTAAGTAGACGCTTGACATCATCCGGTATATCTGCCTGAGTGACCAAAACTCCCGGGAGAGAGCCTATGGGCGCGTACTCGTAGTTGAATGATCCGCGAGGGGCGCCTTCAGTCCACTCAACCGGCACCGACGTGATCGCTCGTTCCTCGCGACTGACCTCTCTCGCATCAAAGGGACTGTTCACGGCCTCCCCAGGCCCGAAGCCCTCTTCGCTGTTGCGCGAACCTGGAATAGCGTATTCCACGCTTGGCTCATTGTAATCTACGCCCACATCGCGGGTACCGGTGCAGGACGACGAAGACCAAGTTGAACAGCCCCAAAACCGACTACCGCGATTCCGTCCACGCCTCGCGGTTCTGAGAATCATGGGCTGTCCGCATTTTGGACACGCTGGAGGAGGAGCGTATGTCATTTGTTGTCCCTCTGACAACTTGACGTGTTTTGGTGATCTAGGGGTGACTCAGGCTGTCAGGAAACTAACCTGGGATATTCCTAACAGCCTAAGGATAAGCGTCGTGCAATTGGGATGCCATTTGGTGAGCGACGGGGCACCGGTACCCTCGGCCATAAAGGTCTGGTGGGCTCGGCAGGGATCGAACCTACGACCAATCGGTTATGAGCCGACCGCTCTACCGCTGAGCTACGAGCCCACGAACAAGGCGCACATCAAGCGTACTCAAGCCCCAATGGGGTGTCAAGGCGTCGCGGCTTGGGGACAGGGCCTTTTCGTTATCCATCGCAAGAGTGCTCGCATGTATCTTTGCGACACCTCTCGCATGGAACACAGGCTACCCCACGCTCCCTGGCCGGAACCACCCCGAAAATCGTGTCTCAAACCTTCCCAACCGCGTAACCCAAACGCCACACCCATTCTCATCGGTGCGCAATCCCTTCCCATCTGTGTCACAAAAATTCCCACTCTCAGGCCCATTCCCACGATCTTATGTCAAGTAGCCCCGCCTCGCGCCAACAAAATCGGCGGACTCACACAATTGTCCCTGACCACCCCCTTGATTCTACAGTACTTATGTGCTAGTATCCATCACATAGGCGCTGCTGCCGCCGGTTGTGGAGTATGAGCGAGCTTCAAACTCGCTCACCCCCGGCCCGGCGCCACCGTCCCGTTCTGCGACATTTCGCGCAATGCCCGTGACGAACCTTAACAACTTGGCTCACAGAAAGTGACAAGAACATCGGGCCGCCCAGCTACGGAATGTGCAGAATGTAGCAGAATTGAGCAGATTTTTCGGAGAGCCCGCCCAAAGCCCCTCAAGCGGGAGGGGGAAAGAGCCTGGCCTACCGCCCCGACAACCCATACCCGCTACCCCCCAGGCCCTTTAACAACTCAATCGGCGATAACCCTCATCCGGCGGGTTCGGCCGTGGGCACGTACCGCGCCACCGTATCCCAGCCCTGGCCCAGCAGCGCCCGAATGTTGGCGCTGGTCGCCTCCTCCACCTCCGCCGGTTCGCGGCCCTGGAGCGCGGCGAGCTTGTCGGCGATCACCCGCAGGTGCCGCGGCTCGGTCCAGTTCTCCCGCTTCGCCTTGAACGGCTGGGGCGCCGCGTCCGTCTCCAGTACGATGTTGTCCAGCGACAGGTTGGCCGCCGCCCGCTGCAGGTGAGGCAACCGAAGCAACGGCCTCGCGAGCGACACGTAGAAGCCCAGCTCGATCGCCTTGCCGGCCGTCGTCTCGTCATCCTGGAAGTAGTGCATCACCCCGCCCACCTCGTAGGCCCGCTCCTCCCTCAGCACCCGGAACACCTCATCGTGCGCCTCGCGGCTGTGGAACACCACCGGAAGCCGGAGCTCGCGCGCCAGCCTTATCTGCTCGCGAAACGCCTGGTACTGGATAGCCCTGTCCGGCGCGCCCTCCATGAAGTCGAGGCCGATCTCGCTTATCACCACCACCTTGTTGGTCGAAAGCGCCATCGTGCGCAGCCGCTCGTAGGTGTCCTCGTCCACCGGCCCCGTCACGTTCATGGGGTGTATCCCTACACCGGAGAAGAAATCGTCAAAGCTCTTCGAAAGCTCGATAGACCGCTGGGAAGTCTCCAACGTAGTGCCGGCCGAGACGACAAACCCGACGCCCACGTTCCTCCCCCGCTCCAGTATCTCGCTAACCTCCCCGTCGGAGTAGGAGTCGAGATGGGCGTGGCAGTCTATGAGCATAGCGAGTTTCCTTCCCTTCCTCACACGTAGGTTCCCCGTTGGGCAGGAATGACGGTACAGTTCCGGTTCGAAGGACAACGCCCCGCTGCTGGCGGCGGCGGGTCTAACTGAATTATACTACAGAGCCGTGTGCTGGCCTCTAAACTGGCGGACTGCGTGTATTGATCTTATGGTTCACCCTGTATGAAGAGCGCGCTGAAAGGCTTCGGCACCTCGGCGCTGGGAATCGCGGCCAGCCTGGTTCTGGGCTGGCTGGTCATACGCGGCCTGGAATGGGGGGACGTCGTCGACTCGTTCCAGGGCGTGTCAGTGCCCCTGGTCGCGCTTGCGTTCGTCGTGTTTCTCCTGGCCAGCGTTCTGAGGGCGATCCGATGGCAGATGCTCTTCACCGAAAAACGCGTCTCGACGATGCGACTGTTCATCGTCCAGAACGAGGGCATCGGTCTGAACAACCTGGTCCCGGTGCGCATCGCCAGCGAACTGGCGCAACTGACGGTGCTCTCGTTGCGAGACGGCGTCCGAGTCTCCACGGCTGTGGCCACGCTCGGCATGGAGCGCGTGCTCGACCTGGTGGCAAGCGCCAGCATCCTGGCCGTCGCCTTCTTCGGCCTGGCCTTCTTTTTCGGGGGACCGGAAATGGAAGTGTTCACGCCCGTCGTCGTCGGCCTGCTTGTAATCTCGGTGGCGGCGGTAATGGTGGTGCCCGTGCTGGCCTGGGGCGGCAGCGGCGCGGCGGTCGTCCTCAAGCGGCTGCCCTTCCTGGCAGACATGCTCAAGAGCCTGTCGCAGGCTCTCAAGGACTTGGGGAGAAGTCCCGGGCGGTTGGCGTCCGCATCGGCCCTTACCCTTTTGTACTGGATACTGGTGGGGATTACGGGCTGGCTGGTGGCCCAGGCAGTGGACGTGCAGATTTCGCCCATCGTCGCGACGCTCGTCATACTCGGCTCCATCTTCTTCGCCACCAGCGTGCCTGGAGCGCCCAGCGCCATAGGCACCTTCGAGTTCGCCGTCGTCGGCGTCCTGCGCGTTCTGGGCCTGGTGAATGAAGACAACGAGGCCGCCGCGTTCGGGTTCGCAGTGATAACCCACGCGGTGTTCTTCCTGCCCTCCACTGTGATCGCGGCGGTGTTCCTGCCCCGGGAGGGTCTCGGCTCCATCCGGACCGTGCGCCGAACGCTCTTCAAGAGCGCGGAGAGCGCTAGGGCCGGTAATGAGACCCACGCCTAGCCTTGCCCGCCGCGTCTGGCCGCTTGCCGCTCTTGCGCTGGTCTGGCTGATCGCCGCCGCTTGTTTGGGCGATCGGGAAGTCACGCCGACCGCCGCCGCGCCCACACCGGTTCCCACCGCGACGTCTCCGCCTCCCACTGTGGCCGTCGTCTCCGCGCCCACGCATACACCTACCACGCGCCAGGACGAAGGGCCGTCGCCGGCCGCGGCCACCGCCACCGCTACGCCGCCCCCGCCCCTCATGGTGACGGCCACGTCGCGCCCACCGACGGCCGCGCCCGTGCCCACGCCGGTTCCGCAAGCGAAGGGAGGCCTGCTTAACCTCGCCGTGCGGCACGCCGCGCCCCACCTGGACGTGCACCAGGAGGTCTCGCCCGCCCTCTCCACCTGGGGGCCGGGCATCGTCTACAGCCGTCTGCTGAGACTGGAGGCAGGGCCCGATGTGGAGCTGCCAACGCTCGCAGTCGAATGCGAGCTGTGCGAGTCCTGGCGCATGGAAGACCCCACCACGCTGGTGTTTACCATGCGGCAAGACGTGCGCTGGCAGGAAGCGGCGCCGGTGAACGGAAGGCTTCTCACGGCCGAAGACGTGGTGTTCAGCTACGACCGCCAGCGCCAGCCGGGCTGGCCCAACGCCGGTCTTCTGGCGATGATTGACAGCGTCGAAGCGCCCGCACCGGACGAACTCAGGGTCTCGCTCGCCTACGCCGACGCCGACTTCCTGGTCGGGCTGGCGGACGGGCACACCAAGGTCGTGGCGCCGGAGGCGGTGGAGGTCGGCGCAGACCTCAAGGCGGGACCCGCCGTTGGCTCCGGACCGTGGCTTCTCACCGGGAGCGGACTGGCGGAGGGCTACGTCTTCGAGCGCAACCAGCTCTACTTCGAGACCGGCCTGCCGCTGCTGGACGGCATGAGGATGCACGTGATCGAGGACGGGGCTACTCGCAACGCCGCCTTCGGCGTGGGCCGCATCGACGTTCACCAGGTGGATCCGGCCGACTGGCCGACTCTGCGCGACAGGCAGCCGGACGCGACCCTGCTGCGCAGCGTGGACTCCGGTACGGGCCTTGAGGTCGCGCTGAACACGAGCGCGGCGCCGTTCGACGATCCCCGCGCTCGGGCCGCCGCCTTTCTGGCCATGGACCCGTGGCGCGCCGCAGAAGAGGTGTGGCTCGGCGCCGCGTTCGTGTCGCTCGGGGTACCACTGGCGCGTCCGGACTGGCTGCTCGAGGACGACGTGATGCGCCCGTTCTTCGCGGACCCGGACGCGGCTCGCGAAAGGTTCGCGCCGCTGCCCGGTGACGCGCCCAGGACGGCCCGGCTGACCTTGGGCGACTTCGGCGAGCGCTACGACAGCCACGCCCGGCTGGTAGCCGCCGAGCTGGAGGCCGTCGGGTTCGAGGTATCCTTGGAAGAGGTGAATCGCAGGGTGTTCGCCGAGCGGGTGTGGCTGGGCGGCGACTACCAGATGTTCGTGGGCCCGATCGCCCCGATGGTGACGCCCAACGCATACCTGCTGACGCTGCTGCACAGCCAGGGCCGCTGGAACACCACCGGACACCGCGACGACACGCTCGACGCTCTCATCGAGGCACAGGCGCAGACGTTCGACGAAGCGGAGCGCCGGGACCTCGTGCGAGACATACAGGTGAGGGCGCTGCAGGGGGCCTACCGCTACATGCCGGCGGCGGGCGTCTCGCTGTGGACCTGGTCGCCCAGGGTGCGCGGCTTCCATCCGAATTTCGCCGCGTCGGAGTACGCCCACTGGCGCCTGGTGTGGCTGGAGGGCTAGCGCCGGGAAGAGATCGGCGCTAGCCGGACTCCTCCTCCATGGCCGCGTACTTGGACGGGCACTTGACGATCACCCGCTCGCTCACGAAAGGCTCTCCGGGCACGTGCGCGCCCTCCAGTATGATCTCGGAGTGCTCGTTGAAGAACAGGTCGGGCAGAATCCCGTCGTGGATCGCGGCCAGCGTCGCCGTTCCGTCGGTGAGGGCAAAGTTGGCGACCGTGGAGCCGTCCGCCCGGTGGAAAGACTCGGGGACGAGCTTGCCGCCGACCCGCACCGTCCTGCCCTCGGGAGTGGCCTGCTGGTCGCTCATCTCGCTCACGGTGTAGAAGTAGACCGTGGCGCTCTGGAAGGCCATGAAGGCGAAATAGCCCAGCGCCGCCGCCAGCACCGCCAACCCAACCAGCAGCCTCCACCGGCCGGCGAAACCCTCGGCGGGCGCGCTTACGCTCTGTGCGTTCACTGCCGGATTAAGCTCCTGGCTCACTTCGGCTCCTCGTTTCCATCCCGCCGCCTCGCGAATCTCTCTCCGAGATGGCGCGCTTCAGTTCGTCTATCTCCCGCTGCATCTCACGCTGGCGCCTCGACATGTAGAACACGTACCCAAAGAAGGCCAGCCAGGTGATGATGAACACGGCGAACAGGTACGGCAGGTTAGCTTCCGGCTCCGCGCCGGTCTCCTGGGCGGCATGGGCCGCGGGAGCCGGGAGCGGCTCCGTATCGAACGCGCGGGCTGGCGCGCCGGGCGTCAGCAGCGCCACGAGCAGCGCCGCCGCGAGCAGCGCGAGCCCCAAGCGCCGGCTAAGCGGCGCGCCTGTGTAGCTCGTCAAGGTCATTAGCCGACTGCTTCAGCGAGTACCTCTCTATCAGCAGGAAAACGTACAACACCGTGAACGCGACCAGCGAAACCAGGAAGGTCAGCGCCATCCTGGAGTCCAGGCCGCCGGACTCTGCCAGCGGTCCGATGTTCAGTTCGGGGTGGGCCGTTCGCCACCACAGCGTGGCGAAGTAGATGATTGGCGCGTCGATGGCGCCTATCAGCGCCACTACGGACGCGAACCGCTGGCCCTGCGATCCGGCGGGCGCATAGGCCTTGACCATGAGATAGCCGACGTAGATGAACCAGAGTATGAGCGTGGTGGTGAGCTTGGCGTCCCAGGTCCACCACACGCCCCAGACGGGCTTCGCCCAGATGCTCCCGGTGACGATGATGAGCGTGGCGGCGATAAGCCCCACCTCGGCGGTGGAGTGGGCCAGGCTATCCCAGCGCTCGCGCCCCGTGAGCAAGTGCATCACGCTGGCGAACGCCACAATGACAATGGAGACCATGCCCAGCCAGCCCAGCGGCACGTGGAAGTAGAAGATGCGCTGGGACACGCCCAGGTTCTGCTCGGTCGGCACCCACATGAAGATCATGTACAGGCTGAGCGCCATGAGCAGCGCGCTCAACACCAACTGTCCGTCGCGCGCGGGGGACCATGTGCGGGTGCGCTTGCCCGGTGCGGTTGCGGTCAACTCGGCCATGTGTGCAATGTATCACAAAGTCGGTGTTCCTGCCAGCAGCCGCCGGCGCGAGGAGCCTGTATCAGCTTGGCCGGTGCGCGGCCCTTCAACTCGACGCCGGCAGAGCTTCGTCACGCCCGAGAAAGCGGGAGTCCAGAGGTTCGAGCGCGAGAACGGCCTCGACTCGGATGGTATACCGATTGAGTTGTTAAAGGCTCGCAGCTAGCAAGTACGGGTTGGCGACGCGGAAGGGCCGGGACTGGCTCGCGCGGTGGCCACGAGGACAGACCGCGCAGCACCTCTCGACCTGCTGCCGCGTGATTGGGCCAGGGACGCCGTCGGCAAGGTGATGCGGAACCGGGACCGGAACTCCGCGCCGGCCTTGCGGCGTGCGCGGTACGGGTCGAGGACGGCTTTTCGCTCGCTCACCCACATTCCAGCTTCATCCTCACCCTGGCGCTCTCCCCTCGAAGGGGAAGGGACCAGCGGGCAGGTTTGAAACCTGCCCCTACAGTTGCGAGGGGGCAAGGGATGGACGGGTGACGGGCTACCAAGCGGAGTAGCATCCGGGCAGTGGCAGTGGCCAAACTGCCGGGTGGGACAATTCAGCTAGAAAAAACTGTCCCGTTTCGTTTCTTTTGTTCTTTCTCCTCAGATTTCGTAGCTGGGCAGTCTGCGTTTCAGGTTACGGATGGTACGGATCAGGGTCGGACGGGAACTTATCTGACAGATTGTTGTCTTGGCTGTTACGTTGGTGGCTGGTGACCAGTGGTCGGTGGCCGGTTGTTTGTGATGAAGGAAGCGTAGCACGGATGTGCTGGGATGTCAATGGCCCTGCCGCCCTGGATTCCCGTTCCCCGTTTTCGCGGGGACAAGCTTTGCGGGAGTGACGAACGTAGGGGTGATTCCTTGTGTTGGCGGTGCTGGTCATCATGCCCAGGGCACCGCCAAGGGACGCCTCTCCTTGTGGGGCACCGACTAAGCTGATACAGACTCCGGCGCGAGAAGCGCCTACGTCTCGCGGTCCAACTCGTTTCGCTTTGGCAACAGTTGCGGCTAAAATGTCAGTATGTTGCTTCATATGGGTTTGAGTGCGGCAAGTACTGGCCGCACAGAGTTTCCGGCCCGAGAAACTGAGGGTATTCGTCGCCTCCCGCCACTCCTCACCGCGTGCGTGGTCGTCGCGGCGCTGTGGCTGGCCGGCTGCGGTGGAACGCCTGCCCCCCAGCCCACGCCAGATATAGCCGCGACGGTTGAGGCGGCCGTCGCCATGGCGATGCCGACCGTGACGCCGACGCCCAAGCCGGACATCGAAGCTACCGTGGCGGCGGGCGTGCAGGCGACCGTCGTCGCCATGCGCCCCACCATCACGCCAACCCACACGCCTACCTGGACGCCAACCGTCACGCCCACGCCGACAGCTACTCACACACCCACGCCAACCGCTACTCACACGCCCACGCCAACGTCGACCCCCACCCCCACGCCAATGCCAACCAACACCCCTACACCTACTCCCATTCCTACGTCCACACCTACCTACACGCCGGCGCCGACAGCTACTCAC
The DNA here is from genome assembly GCA_965203135.1 of Dehalococcoidia bacterium. Lineage (GTDB taxonomy): Bacteria > Chloroflexota > Dehalococcoidia > Lucifugimonadales > CATOSD01 > CATOSD01. Next base: position 1,810,386 of record CBDBBO010000001.1, read on the forward strand.
ACGCACACTCCGACACCTACTCCGGTCGCCAGCCGTTCGGTGGTGGACATAGTGGACGAGGCCCGGCCCAGTGTGGTGCGAATCGTAAGCGGTGACGGCGGGGGCACCGGCTTCGTAATCGATGCCGACGGCTACATACTCACCAACGAGCATGTCGTCGAAGGAGAAACGCGCGTGTCGGTCGTGTTCCACGACAGCGTGCGGCTGTGGGCGCGGGTGGTCTCGGCGGACGCTGAGAGGGACATCGCCCTGCTCAAGGTAGATACCGGCCGCGTTCTCGCGCCGCTCGCGTTCGCAGAGCGCGTGCGGGAGGGGGAGGGCGTCATCGCGCTGGGCTTTCCGCTCGACCTCGGCGAGAGCATGAGCGTCACGAGAGGAATCGTGTCGGCCATCAGGACGCTGGGCGGTGTCGAGTACCTCCAGACCGACGCCGCCATCAATCCCGGCAACAGCGGCGGTCCGCTCCTCAACGACCTCGGCGAGGTGGTGGGCATGAACACGTTCATCCGGCGCGAGATAGAGGGGCGGGAGTACGACGCGCAGGGGATAGGTTTCGCCGTCTCGTTCGAGGTGCTGGACGCGCGATACGCGGCCATGAAGGCCAGCCCGTCCCCGCCAGCCACGGTGGTCGCCAAGGCGACTCCGACGGCCGTTATTCGGGCCACGCCCACGCCTGCCGCCGGGAGCGGGTTCGGCCCGGTGAGCGGCGAACTGGAGCACGATGACGACAACTTCGTCGAAACCCTCGACGCCCGCGTCGCTCTCTCCGACTCGGTGATAGAGGCGACGTTCGTGGACACTCACTCGCAACTCGGCAGAAGCTGGAGCCACGGGTTCTTCATCCGCAAGGATGGTCACCGCCTTTATGCGTTAAGCATATCCAGCAGCGGTACATGGCATCTCAAGTTGCGGGACGGTGAGCCCCCACACGACGATGACATCAGCGTGCAGTCAGGGGACTCGCCCAACATCAACGTTGGGGGCGGTCTGGAAAACCATGTGCGTGTGATCGCGCTGGGCAATAGGGGATGGTTGTTCATCAACGGAGCATTCGAGTCGCAGTTGGACCTGCGAGGGATTGGGGATGCCGGCTCTATAAGCCTTCTTGCTCACTGGTTCCGAGGGCATGAGTACCCAGGTAGTTCCACCGTGTACAAGGACTTCAGCGTGCGCCCCATAGAGCTTGAGCACGGTCCAGAGAGCGGCATGATCGAGCATGCGGGTCACGAGACCAGATACGATGGCCGTCACACCCTAGCATGGATGGTGGACGGCATAATCGAAGCGCGCTTCTTCAACCCATTCTTCGTGCCCGAGGGCGAGTGGAGCAGCGGCTTCACCTTCAGGAACAGCGGGGTGGGTGGGCCCTACGTGGTCGTGATCAGTGGGTCGCCGGGCTGGTATCACGGGCTGTGGAGAGGCGACAATTGGGAAAAACTGGCGATCGAGTGGGAGGACAGGGTGGCACCGGCACGAGGCAACGCCAATCTCTTGCTCATCATAGCGATCGGCGAAAGCGGTCACCTGTTTATAAACAACTCCTATGTGGACACGCTGGACCTGAGCGGCTGGACAGGCGAGGGGAGCGTCGCGGCGATAGCCTCGTTCTACTTCGGGCACGGCGTCGCGGGTGTGTCCACCCAGTTCGAGCGGTTCGCGGTGTGGTCGATCGCGGAGTTGCCGTAGGGACGGTACGCTGACCGCCCCTACCCTGTGACGGCGCCCTCGGAGGCGGAGGACACCAGCTTGGCGTACTTGGCCATTACGCCTGTGGTGTAGTTGGACGGCGGTGGCGTCCAGCGGTCGCGGCGGCGCGCCAACTCCTCTTCCGGCACGCGAACGCTGAGCTCGCGCGTTTCCACGTCCATCACGATGCGGTCGCCGTCCTCGACGAGCGCTATTACGCCGCCCACGGCTGCCTCCGGCGCCACGTGGCCTATCATCGGCCCGCGCGTCGCGCCCGAGAAGCGCCCGTCGGTGATGAGCAGCGTGTCCTCGCCCAGTCCGGCTCCCATGATGGCGCCGGTGACGGCCAACATCTCCTGCATACCAGGCCCGCCCTTGGGCCCTTCGTACCGGATTATCACCACGTCGCCGTCCTTGATCTCGCCGGATGTGACGGCATTGAACGCGGCGCGCTCGCCGTCGAAAACACGCGCCGGACCGTCGTGGCTCAAGTGGCCGGTGCCGGACACCTTCATTACGGCGCCCTCGGTGGCGAGGTTGCCCTTGAGTATCACCAGGCCCCCAGTGGGGCTGCGCGCCTCTGAAACCGGGTAGATTACGCGGCTGTCCGGCATGGTGTCGAACTCGGCAAGGTTCTCGGCGAGCGTCTTGCCGGTGATGGTCAGCACGTCCGGATGTAGGTGTCCGGCCCTGAGCAGCTCGTTCATCAGCACCGGCAGCCCGCCGGACTTGTCCATGTCGGACATGACGAACCGGCCTCCCGGCCGCAGGTCGGTCAGGTAGGGAGTGCTGCGGCTGAGCCGGTCGAAGTCGTCGATATGGAGCTCCACTCCGGCCTCGCGTGCGATGGCCAGCAGGTGGAGCACGGCGTTGGTCGAGCCGCCCATCGCGAGCACCACGGTTATGGCGTTCTCGAACGCCTCGCGAGTCATGATGTCGCGCGGCTTGATGTCCTTCTCCAGCATGTTGTAGAGCACCGCGCCCGCCTGGTGTGCGATCTCCTCGTTGCGGGGGTCCACCGCCGGTATGGATGCGGCGCCGGGCAGGGACATGCCCATCGCCTCGATGGCCGAGGACATGGTGTTTGCGGTGAACATGCCCGAGCACGCGCCCTCGCCCGGACAGGCGACGCGCTCCATGCCGTACAGCTCGTCCAGGGTGAGCTTGCCCTGGGAGTATGCGCCCACGGCCTCGAACATGTCCTGTATGTTTATGTCGCGGCCCATGTAGTTGCCCGGCAGAATCGCGCCGCCGTAGACGAACAGCGACGGGACGTTGAGCCGCGCCATGGCCATCATCGCGCCCGGCATGTTCTTGTCGCACGCCGCGACGACGATAAGTCCGTCCATGCTCTCGCCGAAGGTTACGGTCTCTATGGAGTCGGCTATGACTTCGCGGCTCACCAGCGACGCCTTCATGCCCTCGGTTCCCATGGAGATGCCGTCGCTGATGGTTATGGTGCCGAACAGGAACGGCACTGATCCGCCGTCCCACACGCCCTGCTTGGCTTTCTGCGCCAGCCTGTCCAGGTGCACGTTGCAGGGAGTCACGTCGCTGGCGAGGTTGGCGACGGCGACGAACGGCTTGTCCATGTCGTCGTCGCTGAGACCCACGGCCCGCAGCATGGCGCGCGCCGCGGCGCGATCCGGCCCCATGCTCACCACGTGGCTGTTTCGCTTGAGCGATGCTGCGGTACTCGTAGTCATGTGAGTTCTCCCACCTGGGAATGAGTTAGTCGGAAGAGCTTCCAGCGCCCTCGTGGGAGCGCTCGAACAGCGCCTCTCGCAGTCCGTCCAGTAGCCCCGCCATACGAGCCTGTCCCTTTTCCAATTCGGTCACGCGCGTCGTCAATTGCCTGAGATCAGTCACAAGCTGGTCGATGCGCTTGTTGGTATCGTCGATGCGCTTGTTCAGCATCTGAAAGCCGGCCAGATTGAGGGTGGCCAGCGAGATGCCAACACCAATGATGGCCCAAAACTCGGGTGTCATCTCAGGTCGCCTTCTAGTCTATTCCGGCCTATGTTTCTCAATCAGCGCGACAACCCTGGAGTCGAACTCGTCGCCCAGGGAGCGGCCCGCGTCGGAGTAGGCGATGCCGAGATGGAGTTGGCGGGACAACTGCTCGAACTCAGGGGACTCGCCCCATTCGTTCTTGAGCTCGTCGAACGCCGCGTCAAGGTCGTCTTTTCTGAACATGTGGGTTGGCCTCACGTATAAGGGCCAGCGCGCGGCTGGCCCCTGTTTAGGTTGTCAACGGGCCGGCGACGCGGGCGGGCCTAATAGCGACCGCCCGCGCCTCTTGCCGCGCTTTCGGTTATTCGTCTCCGCGGGTGCTGTCGCCCTCGTCCAGGATCTTCTTCAGATCGGTGGCGAAGCCGACGAGCTCCTCGTAGGCCGGAACGCCCTCTTCGGAGAGCTTGTCCTTGAACTGCTCGAACAGCCACTCCTCGCGCCTGCCGTGCGGGATCTCGAAGAACTGGCGGTTGAACCTGGGCAACTCGCCGGGGCCGAAGTAGCCCTTGTCCCTGATGGTGTAGCCCTCGAGGTTGTGGGTGCCCTTGCCGAGCACCTCGCCGGTCTCGACGTAGTGCTCCATTACGGGCTTCATGCCGTAGCGCTGGACCGGGCAGACCTTGATGCAGACGGCGCAGCCTTCGTAGCGGGCCATCACCGGGCGGCAGCGCTCGTAGATGACCTTGAACTTCTCGGCGCCCCTCCACCAGACCCTGTCCTTGAGCAGCGCCCTGCCCGGGCAGCGGTTCACGCACACCTGGCAGATCTTGCAGAACTGGTTGATGCCGTAGTCGACCGGCTGGTCGTAGGTGACGGGCGCGTCGGTGGTGATGATCGCGAGCCTGGCCCTTGAGCCGAAGTGCGGCGAAAGGAGCTGTCCGTTTGCGCCCAACTGGCCGAGGCCGGCGTTGATGAACATCGGAATGTACGCGCCGCTGTTGTCGTTGGGGCTGTGCACCTGGGCGTGGTAGCCCAGCGTGCGGATGTGGTCGGCCAGGTCGAGCGCCAGCGCGCCCTCGATCTCGTAGGTGCCGAAGTGGGCGAACTCGGCCTCCAGGCTCGGAAGCGTCTGGGTCTGCAGGTAGTCCTGCTCGAGCGCTACGCAGATGGCGTGCTCGTACTTGACCCACGTCTTCTTGCTGGTGTAGGCGTAGTGATGGTCGAAACGGGTGAAACCGACCTCGTTGAAGCCGAGCTCCCTGGCCTTCAGGCGGATGGCGTCGGTCATGTCCTTGCCCGGCACCGCCTCGCCAGTCGGCTCGATGTCGCCGGTAACCAGGGCGGCGTCGACCAGAGGCTGGTTCAGCTCGTCGTGGCGCTCGCGGTACTCGAGCACGTCGGGAGTGTAGACCGACCAGACCCAGTCGCGGTCGGCGGCCTTTTCGATGTTCTGGGTCTCGAGGGGATACACCCTCGTGTAGAAGGAAACGTCCTCCTGCCGCACCGGCGCGCCCGGTACGGTAGCGAGGTCTTCTGCAACGGGAATGTCAACCTCCGGGTCGCCGTGCCTCCGACCGGGGCGAGTTACAACGTGGTGAACTTCTTTAGGCATAGGTGTACCTCCCGCAGATTTTCCTCGCTTGGCGCGGAGTGTACTCGCAAGTTTGCAACAAGTCAAGCGATTTGGGGCGCGTATCTATTCGGACGGCAGAATCTACGGGACAGTCGTGACGTTGACCACGACCGTGGCGGTGGCGGCGGTGCCCCTGCCGTCGGCGGCTTGCACCGTCAGCGTGTGCGACGCGGCGGTCTTCCGGCTCAGCGCACCCGCCACCGTGATCGCGCCGTCGGACGCGCCTATGGCGAACAGTCCCGCGCTATTGCCCGCGCTGATGGAGTACGACACCGTGTCCCCCGCGTCGGGGTCGGTCGCCGACACCGTTCCCACCGGCGTGCTCGTCGCCGCGTTCTCAGGCACCGAGAAGGCGTAGCTGGACGTGGCGAACACCGGCGCGCGGTTGGCGCAGTCGGGCAGGCCCAGGTCGGCGAGGTCGTTGTTCGCCGCCTCCCGAAGCCCGAGGGGGACGCAGCCCGTAAGCGCGTTGCCCGCGAGGAACAGATAGTCGAGGTCGAGCTGAGCGAGGCCCGGGGGTATGGCACCCGTGAGCCGGTTGTTGGAGAGCCACAGCTCCTCCAACTCGGCCAGCTCGGTCAGCGCCGGGGGTATGGAGCCTGTCAGCCGGTTGTTGCTGAGGTTGAGTTCGGTCAACTCGCCGAGTTCTCCCAGCCGCGCGGGGACGGCGCCGCTCAGGTCGTTGCCGCTGAGGTAGAGCACCTGGAGGCTGGCGAGGCCGCCCAGTTCGGGCGGTATCTCGCCCGTCAGGTCGTTGTCGAACAGGTGCAGGTGCGTCAGGTTGGCGAGGCCGCCCAGCTCCGGCGGTATCCCGCCCGTGAGCCGGTTGGTGTCGAGGTCGAGCCTGGCCAAGTTGGAGAGTTGCCCCAGTTGTGGGGGTATCTTCCCTGTGAGCCGGTTGTCGAACAGGAAGAGGTGCTTGAGGTTGGAGAGTTGTCCCAGTTGTGGGGGGACCGGGCCGGTGAGGGCGTTCTCGTAGAGGTCTATCCTGGTCAGCCCGGTGAGCGCGCCCAGCGCCGGCGGTATGGAGCCGTCCAGGCCCAGTTCGGCGAGCCTGAGTTGTTGGACGCGGCCTCCCCGCACACGCACGCCCTGCCAGTCGGTGATGGGGTTGTCTGAGCTCCAGTCGAGGCTGAATGTGCCCGCGAGCGTCCGCATGACGCCGTGGTAGAGGATGAGGCAGTCGGCGACCAGGTCTGCGCCGGTGTGTGGTGGGACCACCCCGTCGCGGCAGACGGAGGTCACCGCTATCACCACCTTGGCGGTGGCCGCGCCTCCGTCGGCGTCGGCGGCCCGGACGGTGAGGACGCGGGACGGCGCGGGTTCGAGGAAGAGTGGGCCAGCGACGCTGATGCGGCCCGTGGCCGAGTCTATGGCGAAGACTCCGGCGTCGTTGCCGGCCGTAATCGAGTACGACACCGCGCCGCCTTCGGGGTCGGTCGCGGACACCACACCCACCGGCGTTCCGGTGGCGGCGCCCGCATCGATGGTGAAGGCGTAGCTGGACGTGGCGAACACCGGGGGCCGAGAGCACGCGCCGGTCGTGTGAGAGACGGGATCGGAAGGCTCGCTCCAGTCGGCGCGGTAGGTCGCTCCGTCGCCGTGGGCGCTCACCCGGAACTCGTAGACCGTCCCGCACACAGGCCCGCCCTCCGGGCTGAGCGCCAGGCTCGTGCTAGTCGTGGTGGAGAGGCCGGTCCACTCGCCGGCGCCGCCCGTGCGGTACTGCGCGCCGTAACGGCTCGCGCCCGTGACCGCGCTCCACGAGACGGTGAACGCGCCGTCCGCCAGTGACACGCTCACGTCCTGCGGCGCGGGCGGCCTGGCGCCGCAGTCGGGGAGCCCCAGCGACGCCAGGTCGTTGGTGGGCACGTCCTTGAGCGCTACCGGGATGCAGCCGGTCAGCGAGTTGCCCGACAGCCTGAGCGTCTCCAGGTTAGAGAGGAGACCCAACTCTGCCGGTATCGTGCCGGTCAGGGAGTTGCCGGAGAGGTCCAGGCGGCTCAACCCGGACAGGCTTCCCAGCCCGGCGGGGATGCCGCCCGTAAGGTTCCTGCCGGTCAGCGCCAGCGCGGTCACTCGCAGAGGGCTGCCCCCGGTCGCGACGCCGTCCCAGCCGGTGATGACCGTGTCCATGCTCCAGTCGAGGGGGGGCGGCGCCGCGCAGCGTGTCCCGTACGGCGAGCAGCGTCTCGCAGTCGCGGACGAGGGCGCGGTTGGCCGCGGGGTCGGGGATGACCGTGCCGTTGGCGCAGGCGTACGGCGCGGGCGGCTGGGACGGCGTGAAGGTGGTGGTCGCGTTGTCGCCGGGGGTGATGTCGTCATACGCCCCGATGTCGCGGTAGTACCGATTCAGGCCGGAGACGTTGGCTATCCTGGTGCTCGTGGAGGTCGCCGCGGCGGCGCTGACGCGGCTCTTGAGGTTGGCGAGCGTCTGGGTGTGTTCGGGGTCGCCCTCGTGGGAGCCGTAGCGCACCGCGTTCACCGTGCCGTCGTCGGCCCGCTGCACGTCCCACTGCGCCACCGCCTGCCAAGCCTCCACCGCGATGGCGTTGTGCGCGCCCATGGGCGCCAGAAACACCACCGCCTCGCGGCCGCCCAAGACGACGCCCAGAACGAGCTCTACGTCGGAGATGATTTGGCTGAGATACTCATCGTACTCGGTCTCGGTCATGAGCGCCTCAGTCCCGAACTCTCCCTCGACATGGGCCAGCTTGTACAGTTCGTAGGAGCGTGCTTCCCCCATCCTGTCGTATGCAACGCTCAGCTTGGTGGAGCCTCTCCCCAGCAGGTACTCGCTGACGCTGTAGTCCGCGTAGCAGGCCAGGAACACGTAACCTGTTGTCAGGCCGCCGCGAGCCAGGGAGCGGAAGTTCGCCTTGAGCGTCGCGGGATAGACGGCGTTCATTCGCTCCAACTCGGCTATGAAGCGGCGCTCGGCCTCCGCGGGAGACGGAAGCGGGGCGTCGGCGTCCAGACCCAGCCAGAAGCGCAGCGCGGCCTCTCGCTGTTCGGTTGTCCGCGCGATGCCGCGCCACTCGCAGCGCACGGAGTCTTCCGCCACGGCACCGCGAATCGCGATGTGCACCGGCGACGCTCCCGCCAAGCGCAGCCCCCGCTCCAGCACGTCCTCCACGCTCGCCGCGTCCACCTCGCCACCCGACGCCGCGCCCCCGCTCGGCCCGCCCGAGAACAAGTCGGGTAGCAAGTGGGGAACGCGGGGAGTCGCGTCCGCCAGGGGCGTAGAGGTTGGCGCGGGAGTCGCCGCGGCTGTGGTTCGAGACGTTGCCGTCTCTGGCGATGCCGCATTGGGCTCCCGACTCGCCGCGGCGGTAGGTGTGGCCCCTGGCGTTGCCGCCACAGCCTGGGAGTGCCCATGCTCCGGTTCGGCTTGGGGCGATGTGGCATCCTGTCCGCAGCCGTATGCAGCCAGCAGCAGCGTCAGTACCCACAGAACATTCGCCGCAACCATCCTCATTCTCACTCCCTCACCCCCCGCAGCCCTCGGGCTCCTCGTATCCAGTCACCTTCCCGCGTAACCCGTCGGGTATGCACCCGCTCAGACCATGACTGCGGTCGAGATACAGTGTCTCTAACGACCGTAGGTTACCCAGCTCCGGTGGGATGGAGCCACTAAAATAGTTGTCTCTCAAGCTCAACTGCTTCAGAGCCGTCAGGTTGCCCAGTTCCGGCGGGATGGGACCGAAGAGACCGCTCCTTCCTAAGTCCAGGGATTCGAGCGCCGTCAGGTTGCCCAGTTCCGGCGGGATGGGGCCATCGAAACGACCGGCCAGATTGAGTTCTCGCAGATTGGCTAGCTCCCCCAGCTCAGGGGGGATGGGGCCGACCAGGTATGGCGTGTACCTATAACGTGACCGGTCGTCTGTGAGGTCGAGCACCCTCAGCTCGCTGAGCTCAGCCACTGCGCGAGGCAAGGGACCTACCATGTCGCGCCCCGGCAGGGAGAGACTATGAACTCGTAGCGAGGTCGACGTCTCACTGCTGTAGCCCTCCCTGGTCGTCTCGCCGAGTGTTATTCCCTCCCACTCGGAGATGGGCGTTTCCGCGTTCCAGTTAAGCCCCACGACAGCGAGCCGGTCCATCATCTCCACAAGTGCCTCACAGTCCCGCACAAGGCCAGGGTTCGACTCCAGGTCGGGGATCACGACCGCCGAGGAGCACACTGTTTCTGCCGAGTGCCTCTGCCCTGGGCCTGCGACTTCCACAAGGCCCTTCGCGCTCCGTCTCGCCAGGACCCGCACGCCCGATCCGTCCGGCGACACGGTATAGAGCGCAACGTCCGACTTTTCATCCGCCACCAGTACGGCGATACTTGAACCGTCTGGAGACCAGGACGGGTAAGTGGATGGGAGAGTCGTGATCCATGTTGCTACAGAGTGGACTCCAGAACCTTCCCACTGAACGAGATACAGAAGCTCACTTGGAGAAAACATGATCTGGGGACCAGTGAAATACGGAGACCAAGACACCCAACGGCCCCCTAGTCTTGCGTAGTCCGCATCCGGTCCGACCACTTCCCGCAAGTCTGATCCGTCACGGTTGACGGAGTAGAGCTTAAGGCGAACAGGTTGACCCTGTCGCCGTAGAAAGGTGATGCGAGACCCATCTGGAGACCACACGAGCGGGCCCACAAGCGACCTCGACTTCCGATTCGTTACTCCGAGGGGCCTTTCCTCACCAACTACCAGCCTCGTCATACTGGAATCACTGACATCGACCGTTACGAGAGAGGCGCGCTTGCTGCGCGTGATTGCGACCGACGGGTCGCGTCCATGCAGCGTCTCATCGATTATCAGGGCAACAGTCCGTCTATCTGGAGCCCACGATATGGTTCCAGTCAGAATATCCCTCCCTGACACGCCCCATTCCTTGCCAGGTATGACCTTGCGTACATCAGAGCCATCAGGCCTCATGGTGTAGAGCCCTATATCCGCAGGGTCGTGGGCACAAGGGGACTCGGCGTCTCTGGTGAACGCGATACGGGTGTCGTTGTCCAGCCAATCGGATGGGACATCGAATCCCACCTCGTGAGTGAGCCTCTTCTGTTCGGATCCGTCGAGAGCGGCGTTCACTATCTCAAAGTAACGCTTGTCCTCATCCACGTCATTGTACGCAGAGTACATGATGCGTGAGCCGTCACTAGAAACAATCGGGGAGTGGAATATATCACTCTCTTCGCCTATTGTGAGCAGACTCGATCCATCTGCCGCGACGACGTGCACTTGGCTTCTGCTTCTACTCTCAGAGTACAAGTCTGACCGGGTCGTAAAGACTATGTGTGCCCCGTCTGGTGTCCAGCGCGGCGATTGTCTGAGCAATTCTCGGTTGTAGATGTGGAGAAAGTCTGACGAGGTGTAGTGGCTCATGCCCGACTCGGTACTGAATGCTCTCGAAAGCCTACATTCAGACCAGTTGCCCCAGTTGCCGTAGTAGCTCATACACGCCCTCACCGCCAGCGCGATCCCGAATATCAACGCGAGTAGGACCGCCCATCTCGCCGTCCTGCTTTTCAATGCGTTGCTGAAGTTCATGGGTCAGCCTGATACAGCGCATAGATAGCCATGATGTCGAATGGATGGGGAGAGCAGTCGGGCTCATTTAGCGGCGAAGGGGCCCACCTTGCCCAATCTTCAGGTACACCTTTATCATAGTTCATCACCGCGTCCGGAATCGTAGGGTGTGCGGCTTCATATGGTTGGACATCCTCAAAGAACGACCAGAAAGGTTCCGTAACAAGACCCGCGTAACTGAAGTTGGATAGCCCCAGGGCATGTCCTGCTTCGTGCACAGCGAGCCTGTAAGCCTTGTAACCATTGTCGGGATCGGCGTCGGCCGGGTTCACAGCGTCCAGGCAGGTGTTGAACTGAGTACTGGCAGGCATTTTAACTGGATTCACGAAGCTCTCCTGGTTGAAGGTCACATCAACGCTTACTATCTCATTCTTTGCCTCCCTGTTGCTAAGGAACGCTCTCAATAGGATACGCCTCTGGATGTTCGGTAGGGCATTACAGCCTAGGAGATCCTCGTTCTCACAGGCATCAATCGCTTGAGCATGCTGCCTCCGTAGTATGCTATCTGGGCCAATGCCGGAATAGCCAGAGAACGAGGTGACACAGGCATCGGCACCCGCGACGCACAACTTGAACACGTCCGAATCAACCTCAGGGAATGACAGGACTTTAGACAGTCCATTGGCTGCATCGAGCATCCTGACTTCACTTCGGTCATCATCATCCATGATGAACTCACTCATTCTGGTGGAAGTGGACTTTTCGGAACAACGCCATACGCCCACACCATCAACGCGAGGCGTCATGGTGATGAAGTTGTCTGTTGAGGTTGCCCACTCCCCAAAGGCGCTCTTGATGAGTTCAACCCATTGGTCATTCTCATTGACCAATGGAGTAGATGCATCATCGGGGGGGAAAGTGTCTCTGCAGATGATGTATTCGAACTCTCGATTCCGGTGGTGTCCAAAGAAAGTGTATGTCCCCACCACGCTGTCATTCGCTGGAACATCGCCAGACGGCCAGACGAAGGCATCCCTTGCAGAGAACACCTTATCGCCCGTAGTCGTCTCGTAGTTGAATTGGAATGCGTAGATTGGCTCTGCGCGACCGCGACTCCCCTTTTCAAACGGCAGGCCTCTGATCGTTGTTGATGTCAGTGAAGGAGAGACATTCACAGGTGAAGAGTATTCACTACCATAGTAAGGCCAACCTGCCCTTTCAGGCCACTCATGGTTGTCGTGGCTGACATGCCTGGTGTTCTGACCAGAGCCTCGCTCGTAGCTGCCCAATCGCCTGTGTCTGATCGAGTATGCCTTAACATGCGATATGCCGATCCACTCCAAGCGAGCTTCGCCCTTGCCGGAAGCCCTTGCACTGCCACCCTCAGTCAGTAGGGGGTTGTCTATAACCCTGATGATGTCGCTGTGTGTGCTGTCTATCTGCCCTATGCCGTCGCCCACCGCCCTTACGCGATACTCATATGACTCGCCAACGCCTAGATGCGCCATGCCATACTCCGTGTCCGGAACCGTGCTCGTACTCACCCATACCGAGTCCAGTATGATAGTCGCGCTTGCGTTGGACACTGGCAGAAGGACATTCGCCTGCCGCCACGTCGATGTAGCGCTATTCCGAACCTCCACCTCGTACCCGCTGGCTCTTGCGTCCCCATCCCAACTCAGTTCGGCTCTGCGAAGAGAGAGCGGAGAGACTATAAGGTTGGTAGGAGCGCTGAGTGTGGCCATCGGCGTCGCTTCAACGTGTGTCGTCCAATCGGATTCGTCTGCGCTGTTCACGCTCCTGACCCGGTGAGCGTACGACGTGCCGTTGGTCAGTCCCCCGACATTGGCCGTGGAGTCGGCTATGGTGACTGTTGTGGTGGAGCCATCGAGGGTGAAGGGGGCGAAGGGCAGCGTGCGCCATGTTAGGTTTCCTGGAGAGCCGTCCCACTGCTGCACCTCGTACGAGGCCGCGCGGGCGGCGTCGTCCCAGTCCAGCGTTATCGTGCCGTCGCCGGTTGTGGTGGCCAGGTTGGTCGGTATGTCAGGGGGCAGTTCTTCAACCGTCACATCGAATAGGTCCACTACCCACAGTGTTCCAGGATGGCCGGGAGGGCCGTCCCACGCAACGACCGTGACCGACACGGAGCCTGCGGATAACGCCTCGAGTGTGAGCGTGCTTCCGCTGACCGTGGGATTCACGACGCTAGTGTCCTGCGACGTGACCGTGTAGATGAGAAAGGTCCCGTCAGGGTCGCCGAAAGTCCTGTACAGGTCAATCGTCGTGGAGGCTCCGGCGGTCATCGTCCTGTCGGCGATCTCCGTGTCTACAAACGGCCACTCGTTCACGTTGGTGACGGTGACGGTCACGTTACTGTCAGCCCTGAGATCGCCGTCGCTTGCACTGACCGTGACCTCGTACACATTGTTCCTGCCAGAGTCGATGGGATTCTCAAAGTCCGGGGCACTCTTGAAGGTGAGTTCGCCGCCGGAGAAGTTGAAGTCGCCGGCATCGGTGCCGCTAAGCGACCACTCTATGCCGCGGCCGCAAGAAGCCGAAGCGCGGTAGATCGCGACATTACCCCTACCGTTCTCGGAATAGAACAGGGGTGAGGCCGGACCCCTGATGACCGGCGCCGAGTGCCGATCGTCGTCCGTAATGGCGATTTTCGCTTCCTTCTGCGAACCCTCCACCACTCCAGTCGGCCGGGTCCCGAAGCTCAGTTGTATCTCCTCGTCCGCACAATCCGTGTCGTGAAAAATGAAGTACGTGAATGCACTGGACGTGGCGTTGCTGCTGAATCTGGCCGTGCGTTCGAATCGCGGGCCCACCTTCACAGGTATGCGCAAGCTATGGCCCGGCGTCTTGCTCAGCTTGACTGTGATATCCACGCTCGAACCCTCGTTCACCGAGTACTCCTTCGAGCCGAACATCACACAGATTTCGTCGTCCGCGATGACGATGTCAGCGTCGTCTTGCGAACCGTTCGACACGTTAGGCGGCGGGTCGCCGAGGCTCAGTTCAATCCTCTCGTTCTCACAACCTCTGTCATGGTTGGTTCTGACAGTGAACGACTCCGACGTGTCATGCGGCTCGAAGGCCAGCTTGCCATTGGCCAGACCGCTCACGCTGTAGTCTTCGCTTTCAGCCGTATCCGCAGTTACCGTTACCGGTATACTGAACGTGTGGCCGGTCGGATGGCTGAGATTGACCGTGACAACCGCGTCCGATCCCTCGTTGACGTCGTATGTCGCCCTGCTGAACCCTACGGTCGGGTCGGCGACATTCAGGAAGTGGTCCGTCAAGCCGGATGAGGCGATGGCGTTGCCTCCCACCTCTTCCACCCACGCCCAGAGATATGACCCCGGCGCCGCGCAGCCGTAGGCGTCGTAGCTGCTGGTGGCCGAGGTCGCGCCCCGTATGGTTTCGGTCTCTTTGAAGTTGGTGCAGCCTCGGTTGAACGCCGCGCTGATTCCGTTCAGCACGACCGTGTTCAGCTCGTATGTCTTGGCTCTGCTGAGTCCCGTCGCGCTGACCGAGAAATCGTCTTTCGAACCGCCCGGTATCAGGTCCGCCGAAGTGACGCCGCTGAGAGCCACCGAGAGCGGCGCCTGCCCGACCACTCCTCGAGGGGTGATGGTTACGCTCACCTCCTCGATTACGTGTTCCGTGCCGGACGCGACCAGCCGCACGTAGCCGTCGCCGACCGAGCAGGCGTTCAGCGTGACCCAGGTGGGCGCGGCGGCGGGCTGCGTGGCTCCGGGCGTGGCGCCGTCGCACGCCTGGCCTTCCGGCGTGAAGTGCTCGCTGTAGTGGATTTCCACTTCCGTATCGAGCGGGGCCACGTGGAGGCCGACGGCGAGCGTCGTCTGCCCCACTTGCACCACGCCTGGCACCACTACCAGTTCTCCGGTGGGCGTGGAGGTCGCGGTAGACCCCTCCTGCGCCCGTACCGTCTCTATGCCGCTCGACGGGTCGAAGAGAACGGCCGCCAGCGCCAGGAGGCTCATCGCCACCACCGCGAGCGGGATTGTCGGCGCTAGGCGATGGCCAGACATAACGCGCGTCCTCTGCTGCCGTGGCGCTCTGCCTCATGCCGAAAAGGAAGCGCCTCCCGCATGCAGTGTACACACCCGCAGGAGGGTGTCGCAACGGCGCGCCGCGAATGGAAAGCGGCGCACCCTAGCCGGGATCCGTGACGCTGACCACCACCGTGGCCGTCGCCGCGCCGCCCCTGCCGTCGGCGGCCCGGACCGTCAGCGTGTGCGACGCCGCGGTCTTCCGGCTCAGCGCGCCCGCCACCGTGAGCGCGCCCGTGGCCGGGTCTATGGCGAACTCGCCGCCGTCGTTGCCCGCCGTGATGGAGTAGGACACCGCGTCGCCCGCGTCGGGGTCGGTCGCCGACACCGTTCCCACCGGCGTGCTCGTCGCCGCGTTCTCGGCCACGCTGAAGGCGTAGCTGGACGTGGCGAACACCGGCGCGCGGTTGGCGCAGTCGGGCAGACCCAGGTCCGCGAGGTCGTTGTTCGCCGCCTCCCGAAGCCCGAGGGGGACGCAGCCCGTAAGCGCGTTGCCCGCGAGGAACAGATAGTCGAGGTCGAGCCGAGCGAGGCCCGGGGGTATGGCGCCGATGAGCCGGTTGTCGGAGAGCCACAGCTCCTCCAACTCGGCCAGCTCGGCCAGCGCCGGGGGTATGGAGCCTGTCAGCCGGTTGTTGCTGAGGTTGAGTTCGGTCAACTCGGTGAGTTCTCCCAGCCGCGCGGGGACGGCGCCGCTCAGGTCGTTGCCGCTGAGGTAGAGCACCTGGAGGCTGGCGAGGCCGCCCAGTTCGGGCGGTATCTCGCCCGTCAGGTCGTTGTCGAACAGGTGGAGGTGCGTCAGGTTGGCGAGGCCGCCCAGCTCCGGCGGTATCCCGCCCGTGAGCCGGTTTGTGTCGAGGTCGAGCCTGGCCAGGTTGGAGAGTTGGCCCAGTTCGGGAGGTATCTTCCCTGTGAGCCGGTTGTCGAACAGGAAGAGGTGCTTGAGGTTGGAGAGTTGTCCCAGTTGTGGGGGGACCGGGCCGGTGAGAGCGTTCTCGTAGAGGTCTATCCTGGTCAGCCCGGTGAGCGCGCCCAGCGCCGGCGGTATGGAGCCGTCCAGGCCCAGTTCGGCGAGTCTGAGTTGTTGGACGCGGCCTCCCCGCACGCGCACGCCCTGCCAGTCGGTGATGGGGTTGTCGGCGCTCCAGTCGAGGCTGAATGAGCCCGCGAGCGTCCGCATGACGCCGTGGTAGAGGATGAGGCAGTCGGCGACCAGGTCTGCGCCGGTGTGCGGTAGGACCACCCCGTCGCGGCAGACGGAGGTCACCGCTATCACCACCTTGGCGGTGGCCGCGCCTCCGTCGGCGTCGGCGGCCCGGACGGTGAGGACGCGGGACGGCGCGGGTTCGAGGAAGAGTGGGCCAGCGACGCTGATGCGGCCCGTGGCCGAGTCTATGGCGAAGACTCCGGCGTCGTTGCCGGCCGTAATCGAGTACGACACCGCGCCGCCTTCGGGGTCGGTCGCGGACACCACACCCACCGGCGTTCCGGTGGCGGCGCCCGCATCGATGGTGAAGGCGTAGCTGGACGTGGCGAACACCGGGGGCCGAGAGCACGCGCCGGTCGTCGCCGTGGCGGTCGCGGACCATAGGCCGGCCTGTCGGTCGTAGGTGGTCCCGTCTCCGTACGCGCCCACCCGGAACTCGTATGTGGCGCCGCAGCGCAGGCCGGCCGCCTTGTGGGTCGTGCCCGTAACGCTGGCGTCCACGCTCTGCCACGCCTCTTGCCCGCTCTCGCGGCGCTGGACTTGGTAGCCCGACGCGCCGCTCACCGGGTTCCAGGACAGGTCGGCTGCGTCCATTGCCGACGGTGCGGCCGTCAGGCCGGTGGGAGCGGGCGCGTATGGCAGCGCCTCGCGTATGCGCAGCATCAGCTTGGCGCCGTCCTCCCACGACTGGGATGGCACGGGCCAACTCAGCGTGGCGTTGGGCGCGTCCACCGCGGCGTCCGACACCGACAGGGACAGAGACACCGTTCCGTCCAGCTCGATGAAGTCGAGCCTGTGGCCCGCGAGACCGGTGTGGGGGCTGAGCCTCATCTCGACGCTGCCGGATTCCCACGCGATGCGCTGGATGGTCGAGGTCGCGCCGTTGGTATCGGTGAACGACGCGAGCTTGAGGACGCCGTTGGCGCTGTCGGCGGCGACGGCGTTGCCGTCCGTGACGGGGTCGAAGAACGCCTCGTGGAGCGTGCCTTCGGGGGCGATGGCGCTGACCGTCCATTCGGTAACGAGAAAGGCGTTACACGGTATCATATTGGGTTCCAGGTCTTTTACGGTGAATCTGTAGTCCCCAGCCGGAATCGGTCGCACCGGCCTGAGAGACTGCGTGTACCGTATGAAGTCAATTCCATCGGTGAGAACACCGTCGCGGTTCCAATCGTCGGGAGTCGTGGGGCCATCGACAGTCTCGAACAGGTCGGCGTCTCCGCCTTCGAGCGAGGTCTGCATTCTGGTGTCAGGGTAAATGCCAAACCCATCGCTCTCGAATATCACCGTGCCCGCGGGCGATCCGGACACCAGCCTGTGGGTGTCGAGGACAGCTCTGATACCCAACTTCCTGCCCTCGCTTTGGGCGTGCCGTTCCTCGCGCTCAGCTTGGTATTTGATGCTGACGCAATTCCTGTAAGCTTCAGAGCCGTCGCCTGCGTTCAACTCGGCGTTGATCGCAGCGATGCGGCTCTTCAACTCCCGAATGGTTATCGTAGGGGTGTCCTTGCCCGGCTCGGGCACGGCGAGCAGAAACTCCTGGTCGTCCCCCGTCGCGCTCGTCCCCGCGGACGGAAGCCACAACTTGCTATATCGGTCTTGCAGGCTGTACCTGTCCTGGTAGGGGCCGCCGATAGACAGGAAGTAGTCGTTGGCCCCCTGTACTGCCGCGCTGAAGATATCGTAATGGTCATCGCTATTGAGGAAGATGATCGCCTCGAGGTCGTCCCAGGTGGTAACCTTGTTGGCGGCGATGCCCGGCTCTGTGTCCTCGGCCTCACTCTGGGTGTCGTAGCCTCCACCCTGAATTGCGAATGCGGTAATGCTGCTCTCGCCGGACCCGCGCAGGTACTCGCTCACCGTCAGGTGAAACCTCAGGGCGACGTAGTGATAGTCGCTCCATTCTTCAGTCGTCGTCGTGGCAATCTCACTCGTCGTCGTGGCCAACCGCGCCTTGACGATGGTGTCGGCATTCACTATCCGCTCTTCTATGGACTGCTCTCCGTGGTAGGGCTGCTTCGCGCCTGCGGCGGCCGGAGGGATGCCCGTGGACGGGGGCGGCGCAGGGGGCGCTGCGGGCGGCTCTGCCTGTTCGTCTGGTCGCGTGACCAGGGAACAGGCCAGCAGCGCGCAGGCCAGCAGCATCGCAATGATAAGTTGCGTCCTCATGGCTACCCTCTCAACTTCAGGTGTCTCTCGGAGCACTACTTCGCGGCGTGACTTGAATGGCGCCTGTAGATGGCCTCGAGCTGCGCGATGTCCGTGTCCTGTATGCTCTTGGCATCCCAGTACGCATTCATTATGGCAAGCTCGGCGTTTAGTTGTGGGTCATAGTTTGTAGACGGGTGGGGACCCCGAACTGAGTAGAAGTCCGGCAGACCCAGTGTGTGTCCTAGCTCGTGGAGCGCCAGATGCTCGGCATGAACAAAGTAAATGCGGGGCGGGCCCCGTGTTATCCGTATGCCGCTCAGGTTCGGGTTGCTCGTCCATACATACCTTATCTGCTCGGCAGGCAAACACGGATTGAGAGGGCTGTCACACCCATAGGGCGGGTCTTCGAAGATCACGTCCATGTTCGTGATGTGGCCGCCTACACCGTCGCGTGTGGGTATGGGCGTACCGGTCAGAGCTACACAGGCGTGGCTGCTCCCGCATCCGGTAAGGTTGTCTCTGGGCGAGCTCGGGGCCACAGTCTTGATGGTGGCTGTGTACCCGTCAGAATTGCGGCTGCGGCAGTCGTTGTCGGCGGTATCGCATATGCTCAGGACGGGGTTGATGCTGGTGTTCCACTGGGCAATCGCCGTCGGTATCGCGGTCTCAAGGCTCATCTCAGAAATGGCGCCTATGGTATAGCCGACGGTGTGGTCGGCCTGGTGCCCCCACGCGTGCGTTGGTTCTTCCGCCAAGAGCCCCGCGCTCGTGGCCGCGGGGCCGCTGCCCGAACCGTTATGACCCTTGACGGAGAACGTGTAGTCGGTTCCCGGAACCAGTCCGAGCACGTTGAGGGAGAATGTGGCTGGGAAGCGGGCGCTTCCAGGGCTGACCTCTACCCAGGGGAAGTTCGGTATCTGGGATACGGTATGGGGTCCACTGGCGAAGCTGAACTCCAACGATGGGCTGTGGGGCGTCGCCCTGACCATGTAGGACGATGCGTTGGCGACACTTGGCACCCATTCAAGCAGAAAGCCCCTGTACCCTATCAGGTGGCTGACTGTCGGAGTGGGCGGCGCCGCCAAAGGCGATTCATCAGTAACGGTCGTCGAGACCACGTTGGATTCGGCGGACTTACCCTGCACGCTCTGGGCCTTTATCCTGTGCTCGTATTCCTCGCCGGGAGTAAGCCCGCTGACAACGACCTGGATCCTGCCGCCGCTAGTGGTTATTGAGCCTATGGTCACGCCATCATGCGGTAGCCTCCTCCATCCGGAGTCGAGCGGATTCAGGGTCGGGAAAAGCTGCTCTACGTGGTAGTTGCCGTCCAGATCATCGGCGACGTCGGGATTGGGAACGGGGTCCCAAGAGAGCGTTAACTGCCTGTATTGCATCGCCACGTACTGGCCTTGCAGGTTCTGTGGGGCCGGCCTCAGGTTGACGGTGACTTCGCTCGAATCGGCGGTCTGGCTGTCTCTGACGGCTCGAATGATGAACATGTGATACTCAGCGGTGTCGAGGCCATCGACCATCGTTGTGGTTACGCCGCTTCCCAGGACCTGAATCGTGGTGTAGACACAAGGGCCGGGCGGGATGCGACGGCTCCTGCAATGTCGCACCTCATAGCCCGTCGCGTCTGATACAGCGTCCCAGTCGAGGCTGACGGTACCCGCAGTCCTTGTAAGTGTGTAGGTGAGATTTTCAGGCATTTCGAGTGGCGGCGGCTCCACCGTCACCGTGAATTGGTTGAATGCCCACAGTGTGCCGGGCCGGTTGGGAGGCCCGTCCCACGCAATGACCGTGACCGGCACGGAGCCTGCGGATAACGCGCCAAGTGTAAGATCGCTTCCGCTAAGGGTGGGATTCACGACGCTAGTGTCCCCCGACGTGACCGTGTAGATGAGAAAGGTTCCATCAGGGTCGCTGAAGGTATCAGTCAGGTCGACAGTAGTGGAGTCGCCGGCGGTCATCGTCATGGCGGCGATCGGCGAATCTACAAACGGCGGCTCGTTGACATTGGTGACGGTGACGGTCACGTCCAGATCACCACTGGAACTGCCGTCGCTGGCCGTGACCGTGACCAGGTATTCGTTGTCTTGGCCGTCGTCGGTGGGATTCTCGAAGTCGGGGGTATTGTTGAAGTTGAGTTTGCCGTCGGAGGTGATGTTGAAGACGCCTGCATCGGTGCCGCTTAACGACCAGCTTATGGACCTGCCGCATGAAACCGAAGCGTCGTAGGTCGCCACCTCGTCGTCACCGTTCTCGGCATAGTTCGGTGAGGCCGGACCGTCGATGACCGGTGCCGAATACGTATCGTTGTCCAGATGGGTGATGCGGGACACGTTCGGCGAACCGTCCACGACTCCACTCGGCCGCCTGCCGAAGGTCAGTTCTACCTGCTCGTTCGCACAGTTCCTGTCGTTCGGGGCTACGTAGGGGAAGGTATTCCTCGTGGCGTTATTGCCGAAGGTCACCGTGCGGTTGGTCCCCGGGGTCGCAATTACTATTACACTCACGGTACGGCCCGGCGCCCTGCTCAGCGTGACTTCGATGTGCCCGGTCGTACCCTCGTTCACCGTGTAATTCCTGGAGCGGAACATCACACAGACTTCGTCATCGGCAATTACGATTTCCGAATCGTCCTGCGTGTCTTGCGTAGGCTCGGACACGTGAGACGGTAGGTTTCCTATGCTCAGTTCTATCCTCTCGTTCACACAATCGCCGTCGTGGTTGGTGCTGACAGTGAACGACTCTTCGGTATCGTGAGGCTCGAATGTCAGCTCGCCCCTGGTCAGGCCGCTCACGCTGTAGTCGTTGCCTTCGGCCGTATCCGCGGTTACCGACACGGGTATTCTGAGTCTGTGCCCGGTCGGATGGCTGAGATTGACCGTGACAACCGCGTTCGCTCCCTCGTTGACGTCGTATGTCTCGCTGCTGAACTCTACGGTCGGGTCCGCGACGTTCAGGAAGTGGTCGTGCAGACCGGATGAGGCGATGGCGTTGCCGCCCACCTCTTCCACCCACGCCCAGAGGTATGACCCCGGCGCCGCGCAGCCGTAGGCCTTGTAGCTGCTGGTGGCCGAGGTCGCGCCCCGTATGGTCTCGGTCTCTTTGAAGTCGGTGCAGCCTCGGTTGAACGCCGCGCTTACTCCGTTCAGCACGACTGTGTTCAGTTCGTATGTCTTGCCGCTGCTGAGTCCCGTCGCGCTGACCGTGAACTCGTCTTCCGGACCGCCCGGTATCAGGTCCGCCGAAGTGACGTCGTCGAGAGTCACCGTGAGCGGCGCCTGTCCGACTAGTCCTCGTGGAGTGACGGTTACGCTCTCTTCCTCGATTACGTGTTCGGTGCCGGACGCGACCAGCCGCACGTAGCCGTCGCCGACCGAGCAGGCGTTCAGTGTGACCCAGGTGGGCGCGGCGGCGGGCTGGGTGGCTCCGGGCGTGGCGCCGTCGCACGCCTGGCCTTCCGGCGTGAAGTGCTCGCTGTAGTGGATTTCGACTTCCGTACCGAACGGGTCCACGTGCAAGCCGACGGCGAGCGTCGTCTGCCCCACCTGCACCACGCCCGGCACCACTACCAGTTCTCCGGTGGGCGTAGAGGTCGCGGTAGACCCCTCCTGCGCCCGTACCGTCTCTATCCCATTCGACGGGCCTGCGGGAAGCGGCCCGCCAAGCGCAGTATACCCGCCCGCCAGAGGCGTCGCAACGGCACGCCGCGGGGCGCGGGCTGCGGCAGTCTACCGGCTCAGCGTCCTCGCGACCATGGGCGCCTCCGCGCGCTCGCCAAATGCCTCGTCACCAACACCAGGCCGCCGACGATGAGGACGCTGAGGTAGGTGATCGAGCGGTCGACGAGGGCGATGGAGACGGCCTCGTGTCGGGCGAGGCTGAGCGCGAGCAGACCGGTCACGCCGGGCTCGACGGCCCCCACTCCTCCCGGTGTCGGCACGGTGCTCAGCAGCGCGTGGGCCAGCGCCACGATGGCCAGCATGGGCAGCCCGACCTCCGCGCCTAGCGCCTGCACGACGAAGCCGAGCCGCGCGATTTCCATGAGCCAGCCCAGCAGGCCCAGCGTGAACAGCGTGGGCAGTTGCTTGAAGCTGCCGAACGCCCCGCTCCGGAAGCTCAGGAAGGCCGCCTCGAGCCGCTGGGGCAGCAGCCGCGCCAGCCGAGCGCCGAACGCCTTGATGGCGATGACCAGCGCGGCGAGCGCGACGGTCATCAGCGCGGCCATCGCGGCGGCCCTGAACACCAGGCTCCTCGCGTCCGGCGTGTCAGCGGTCAACGCCAGCGCCAGCACGCTCACGGCGACGATGGCGGCGACTGTGGCCATGTCCATCACGCGCTCGGCCAACACCGTGCCCAGGCTCCACGAGAAGCCGGCACGCGACTCCTGGGAGAACAGGTAGGCGCGGTAGGCGTCGCCGAGCCTGAGCCACGCGATGGAGTTGACGAACCAGCCGGCCACGATGAGCGAGGCGCACCGGACCGCCGAGGGCAGCCGCGTGTCCGGGCCGTCCTCCAGTCCCGCGTTCTTTGCGAGAAGCCGCCAGCGCAGTCCGCGGAACGCGAAGCTGACGTAGTACAGCACCAGGGCCAGCGCGTACAGCCGCGGGTCCATGGAGCGCAGGTTCTCCAGGGTCGCGCCCCAGTCGAGATCGAAGCGCGTCGACAGAAAGACGACGAAAGCCGCGGCCACCGCGAAGGACAGCAGCGTCGGCAGCGAGAGGACTCGCCGCCGCAGCGACATGGCGGGCGCGGAGTCCTGGCTAGGGCCGGTCTCTCCGCTTCCGAGGTTCGGTTCGCTCACAGCGGGCGCTTGCCCGGTATGCCGGGCCTACGGGGGTAGCGGTCCGGGGTGGGGGCCACCTTGTCCAGCACGACCAGGGCGCGGGGACGGTCCAGTCCGGGCACGTCGACGCTCCTGACCTCGCGGATGGCGCCGCCGAGGGTGCGGACGGCGGTCTCGGCGGCGGCGGCCTCGGCGTCGGCGTCCGCTCCCTTGGATGCGACGACCACGCCCCCGACCCGGCAGAGCGGCAGGGTGAGCTCGGCGAGCGCGTTCAGCCTGGCGACGCCGCGCGCGGTCACGACGTCGAACGCCTCGCGCGCCAGCGGGTCGCGGCCCAGCGTCTCGGCGCGGCAGGCCAGCACCTCAACTCCGTCCAGGCCCAGTGACTCTCCCAGCCCGCGCAGGAAGTCGGCCTTCTTGCGGGTGGCCTCCACGAGGGTAACGCGAAGGGACGGTTCGGCTATCAGCAGCGCGATGCCCGGCAGGCCCGCGCCGCTGCCCACGTCGGCCAGGCGGCCCGACCGCAGCAGCGCGGGCGGGATGGCCGCCAGCACGCTGAGCGAGTCGAGATAGTGTACGGCCTGCGCTCGTTCCCAGTCGGCTACGGAGGTGAGGTTGGCGCGGCGGTTCCCGCGCTCCAGCTCCCGGTGGTAGCGCCGGAAGGTGTCGAGCTGCGCCGGCGTGAGCGGGACGCCGAGCCGTTCCGCGCCCTCGCGCAGCGCCGTCGCGTCCTTCGTTTCAGTCGGCGTTTCATTCGGCGGGGGCGCGGCGGCGCGCCGTGAGTGTTCGATCATTCGGTGCGGATGGCCGGCGGCGCTCAGCCCTGGCGGGCGTACTCTGTCGCCAGCATCCCCATCACCACCGAGTCGAACCGCGAACCCTCGTGCGGGCGGCTCTTTCGCAGCGTTCCCTCGTGTACGAACCCGAGGTGGCGGAACAGCGTGAGTGCGGCTGCGTTGTACTCCGGAATGTCCGCCCAGACGCGGTACAGCCCGTAATCGTCGAACGCCTTCTCCAGCGCGGCGCGCATGGCCGTGGTGCCGAAGCCGTGATGCCACATGTCCTTGCGTCCGATGAGTATCGATATCTGCCCGTCGCCCAGCGATTCCTCGATGGCCAGATGAATCTCGCCAATGTGCTCGTCGTTCTCGCTGTAGATGGACAGGATGCGATGCTCGGGGTCGTCGAAGATTCGCCGCCACTCCTCATCGGAGACGTCCAGCACCTCGTTCGGATGGTATCCCAGGTGCGCGGGGTCGCCGTAGGAGTAGCGTCCGAACCAGCTCTCCGCCACCTCGTCGTCGTCCAGCCAGGTGCGTATGCGGGACACGTCCTCCCGGGTCACGTCCCTCAGCGTAACGTGATGTTGTTCCATTGGTTACCTCCTGGGTGTACAGCCGCGACACCCGCGTCCCCTGTCCTACCCGTTCTAGCCGGCGGCCGCTCCGGCGCCGGCCCTATCGGGCAGCCTCAGCATTACGGTCAACACGATCGTTCCGACCAACACGAGGGCGCCGCCGTATACGAACGTCGCCTGGACGCCGTAGTTGTCCCACATCAGGCCGGCTATCACAGGCGAGAGGGTGCCGATGAAGCTCGCGCCGTAGATGAGCGACACTATCGTCGACTGGACCGCGCCCTCCGCGGCCTCTATGGCCGCCGCGATGAATATGGCGTGCAGCGCGTACAGCACCGTTCCCATCACCATGATGGTAACGACAAGCCAGCTTATCTGCCAGAAGAACGGCTCGGGGTCGGCGAACCCGAGCGTCATGGCCAGCAGGCTCATCAGGAGCATCGACGGCACCAGCACCGGCTTGTAGCCGAACTTGTCGGCCAGATAGCCCATCACCGGCTGGGCCACGATGCCCACGACCTGGGCGAGAGACAGGTAAATCGCCACCTTGCTCGCCGAGAAACCCAACCCTCCCTGCTCAACACTTTCCCGGAGATAAACGGGAAGAAAGATCATCACCGAGCTCTGGCCCACGCTGCGGAGCGCCGTTACGATGACCAGCACGTAGAGCGCCTTGCGCTTGAGGAGCGACAGCAGCGAGGAGAAGTACTCCCGCACGGACGAGACGGCCTGCATCTCGCCGCCGGGCACGTTGCGCATGAACAGCCAGATGGCGACGGCGCAAACCAGCGCGGGGAAGAGGCTGTATACCAGCACGGAGTCCCAGCTCATCGCCAGCCAGCCGAGGAGCACGACGCCCGCCAGCAGCGGACCGGCCACCTCGCCCACGCTGCCGCCGGTGCCATGCAGCGATATGGCGAAGCCGCGGCGGTCGGGGAAGCGGCGGGACAGCGCGCCGATGGCGGGCGGGTGGTACAGCGACGGCCCTACGCCGACCAGCAGCATGATGGCGAGGACGGCGATGAAGATCAGGTTCTCGGAGACGACGCTGTCGGCTATGCCCAGCAGGTAGTAGGACACTCCCATCATCAGGAGCGATATGCCGAGCATGAGCGAGGCGCGGTCGGCGAACCGGTCGCCGAGAAATCCGGCGAAGACGGTGGTGACCCAGCTCGTCGCCTGGCGGGAGAACGCCAGCGTGCCGAGCTGGGTGCCGCTGAGGCCGAGCCCTATCTTGATTTCCGGGAACAGTATGGACTGTAGCGCTGAGTTGTAAACGTGCTTGACGGCGTGGCCCACGACGACCGTTGCCGCCAACTGGTTGCGCCCGCGCCTGAGCTGGGGCGACACCTCTACGGCTTCTGTTGACAAGTCGGCTCCCTCGATTCCGGTTGGATGCACGCGCAATTATAGCACGTAGGCGAGCCAGGCTTGGGGGGGCGTTTCTTGTTCGATTCTGTTGCATTCTGTTGGATTCGTAGCTGGGCGTGTCGTTGGTCCTGCTCGATTCTGTAGTGCCGGAGTGGGCAATTCAGGACATAGGCGTCGCGCCGCGCGGCAGAATGGGATAGGGGCAGGAGTTCACCCCCATCCTAGCCCATTCGGCAGGCTCAGGGCAGGCTCTTCCCCCGTCAAGGGGGAAGGGACATTGGGAAGGCCCGGGTCGGTCCCGCGGGCGGGTTTGAAACCCGCCCCTACCGTGTGCGATGATAGCACGTATGTGCGTATACTTCAAGAGCGGTGGCGAGATTGGGGGATCAGGGCGAAATTGTGGGAAGAAATTGCGCACGAATGGGGATGGGGCGGGGCGTGCGTGGGGCGTGCGTGGGGCAGGGCTGGGGAACGGATGGCGCGGGAAAGTGACGGAATTTTCGGGTGCGCGGGGGGCGGATGGGGTCGGGCGTGGGCGACGCGGCAGACCGACCACGAGGCTAATAGTCATACAAAGTGGCAGTCACTTGGCTTAAGGGTTATACGGACGTTACCCAAATGTTGTTGCCCAGGTGGTACAGTAGGCTGTGGTTTCGCCGAAGTGACCTGGCCCAGGTACTCGTATGACTACGCGGTGGCTGGCTCAGCGTTGATGTTCCTGCCACAGTGGCTTCCGTTCAGTGTGACACTGGCCTTAAGGGCCGGAAAGAGGTCAAACTAGAACAAGCTGTGAGGGAGTCGGGATTGTAGCTGGAGTGCCTGGAAGGGAAGGATCATGTCGAGGCTAGGGCAAACTGCTCTCCGTTTAGGAATACTAATCGGACTGGGTAGTTTCACAGGTGTGTTGTCGGCGATTGCTGTGTCCGTGGCTCTTACTGATGTGGACTTTACTCGCTCCGTAGCCAGTGTCGCTGGCCATAATCTCGATGGGTACAACGCGATATGGATGGGTGTGGGCTCGGCGACATGGATTGTGACAGTGGTGATCGCATCGCTGCCGAGGGAGGAGAACCGTAGACACGCTGTCTGCTTTGGAGCGGCTACTCTGGCGGCCATACTGTACGCGCTCTCAGGGATTGTGTGGATAGTGTTTTTCCCCCCGCATCCCGATTGGATTTTCCCGCCCCATTTGTTCGCCGGCTTCTTGCTGTTGACAGGCATTCCGATGACGTGGGGGGGAGCGGTTCTGGCAGTGAGGAAATGGAGAGGCCTGGAATAGGTTTGTGGAGTGAGTCTATCAGGCTGCGCGACGATGCGCTCGGTTGCGGGCCTGTCGTGCGGGACGACGTACCGGTTCCGGGTGAGGGTGCGTGGAGACGGCGACCCCTATGCGAACGGCAACTGCCGCGCGGCGCCGCTCCCACCTCGACCACTCGGACCTTCACGGGTTCTCGCGACTTCACGTTCACCGGGTGCGCTTACGGGACCCACACCTTCAGGCTGCTCACGTCGGGAGGGGCGCAACTGGCGAGCGTCGTGATACGGGTAGAGCGTCCCACGCCCACCCCCACTCCCCCGCCGCCGCCCACGCATCCCAACCTGTCGATGTCCTTCACGTCGTCCCCTTCGTCCATCGTCGCGGGCCGGTCGCACGACTTCGGCGTGGTAGTCTCGGGCACGACCCCCGGCCGCCGCTACCGGATCATCGTCTACGCCGTCCCGCGCATATCCGCCGCAGGGTTCGACGCGACATGCTCTCGCAGCTACAAGCTCACACCCGAGTTCGGAGGCTCGGCATCCCAGGTGTCCAGGTCGTTCACGCTGTACGGGTGCGCCGAGGCGCAGAACATCACCCTGGAGGCCCAGTTGCTGGAGCGCGCGCTCGACAGCCGCCGGCTCTCCGACATCAAGACCATCACGGCCAGCCTGTCGGTGACCGCGCCGCCGCCGAACCGCCCGCCGGAGTTCTCGAAGGCTACCTACAGCTTCGGCGTGTCGGGCAGCGCGCCGGTGGGCGCGAGCGTCGGCTCAGTCTCGGCGACAGACCCGGACGCCGACGGCGTTTCCTATTCCATCACCGGGGGCGATAGCGCGGGAGTGTTCGCCATGGGCGCGTCCGACGGCGCGATCACGCTCGCCAAGAAGCTAAGCGCGGGGACGGCCTCCTACAGCCTGGCGGTCCGGGCCGCCGACGGCAGGGGCGGCGCGGACACGGCGAGCGTGAGCGTGGACGTGGCGTTGCCGCCCACGATCCGGGCGGACGCCCTTAGGCCGTTCGTGGGGCAGGAGGTGACGTTCAGGGCGACGCCCGCGGCGGGTAGCGGCCCGGCTGTGCTGCACTGGTGGCAGGAGTGGCGGGGCGGCAGGTGGGTGGACCTTGGGTCCGCGACCACCTGGGACGTGCACCGGGTGACGTCCAGCGTGTCCGGGTTCAGGACGTTCAGGGTGAAGGTCTCCTACCTGTCGAGGATCAAGGCGGAGTCAGCGCCCATCACCGTGGAGTGGCGGCCGGTGGTGGTCGGGGTCACGTCGTCGCCCGCCTATCCGCGGGCCGGGGACGCCGCGACGAGCACTGTCACGCTGACCGCCGGGGGCGACGTGCCGTCGGGGGCCATGTACCAGTGGCAGGAGTGGGCCGGCAACCGGTGGGCGAACCTGGGGGCCACGACGACCACGCCGACGAAGGATGTGTGGTCGGCTGTGCGGGGCACGAAGAAGTACAGGGTGGTGGTGAGCCACGCGACGGCGTCGACAGCGGTGTCGGAGGCTGTGTACGTGACCTGGGACGAGTGGGCGATCGTGGCGGACATGATACGCGATCTGTCGGTGGCGGTGGCGTCGTCGACGGCGTACACCAGGGCCCAGACCGCGCTGGTGAGCTGCATGAACGGTGGCGGTGGAATCCAGGGGCAGGCGCCGACTACGCCGCCCGCCGTGACGTTCGCCAGCTTCGACGACATCCTGGGGCGCTACACGGGGGACGTGAAGACGAAGATGGATGCGGGCGGCGATTGCGCCCCCCAGTCCAGCACCATGTTCAGCACGAACCAACGCGCGACGCGCTCGGAGCTTGGGAAACTGAAGGCGGGCAACGCGGAGTACGCGGCATGGTTGGCAACACGCCGAGGGCAGCTCTTCGAGGCGAACCTCGGCGACCCCGACGAGATCAAGTTGGTGTCGTATCTGGGAGCCACCACGTTCGAGCCGGGCGAGTTTACGAGGCCGCTGTACTCCGCCGCCAGTGGCGAAGGGGGAGCGTCCGGGCAGGATGCTCCAGAGCCAACTGAACTGCCAGTGCTTGGGACTGGCCTCGACTGTCTGCCTGCGAACGTGAACGGCGAGGACTTGTCGCTGAGCAACAAGCTCGTGGTGCTCAACTGCCTTGTGTTCTCGACACCGCACGATTTCTGGGTAGGTAGCCCAGACGGGACCGGTGATGTAGAGAGTTTGAGAACAGGCTCTCAGGTCGACAGATGGGCCTGGCTCGCGTTCGGTGATTGGGAATGTACAAGCTTCTTACAAGGGCCCGTGCCGTCATGTCTAAAGCACGACGTGGCTTGGGGCAGTCTCAAGAAATTCGTGAAGAACTCGGACGATGATGACTTGCTGCCGGAGGATGACGATACACTGGACAAAGCCTGGAACCCACGGAACAAGGCTCTCGCCGACGCCAAGTTCAAGTCAGATATTGCTAAACATGGCTGCCAAAACTCCGACTTCCGGGCACGTATATCGGTTTGCCCACCTGTCAATCTGTTAGGTATAGCGACGAACCATTCGTTGTCGGAGCTATACTTCTTCGGGGTAGCTAACATTAACGCCAAGAGTTGGGTCTACACCGACTATGACTCAGAGCACAGCGACCGCAATCCCCGGTTGGCCGTGTACGAGATTCCAAGTGTGTCCGACGTACGAGTGTCAAGGTTACGGTCGCACCAGTCCGATGCTACGACTTATCGAGTGAGTTGGGCGTACAACCCTGGATCCGTGCGGACGGCTACTGTGTCCTCTTATAGGCTATGCTGGGAGACCGCTAAAGGCCGCGAAATATGTCGTCATGCGAAAAACGGCAATGCCCTGAGCTATGATCTGGTCGTGCCTGTTGATCTGATAGTGCCTGTAGAGATTGTGGCACTCAAATCGATCGCGATCGCTCCCAACCGTTGGCGATTCGTGGGTCTCGGGGGCGTCCACTATCCTCCGCAGCAATTTGACCTGAGATATGGAGAGTGAGCCTTGGTTGTTGTCTTCATAATCGTTGTCATTGTGTTGTTCTGGATGGGCATAGCGATGTGCTCTCGGCACTGGGCAGACATCATTCTCGCCCTCGGCTTTAGCTCCGCATTTGTGGCCGTTTTGGCGTTTCTGATCTTGGGGACGCCCCTGGTTGAACTCGTAAACGACAACCCCACCTGCACCAAACTGCTTTGTGGAGAGAATGTGCAAAGTTTCGTTGTGTTGTCCCCCATCCTGGTGACAGTCCTTTTCTTGCCTTTGCTGTTTCTTGTCGCCCGCAAGAGAGGGATCGATGCTTCGGCTGTGAGTCCAATAGCTGTTTACGTGGCTGGCTACGCACTGTGGATGACTGTGACTTTTGGCTACATCGCTTATTTGGTCTACTCGGCCATGGACTATCATCTGTACCGCGTCGAGCGTGGGGCGGAGGGAACAGAGGGTGTCATTACAATGTGGTTTGTGATGATTGCCCTGAGTTCGTATACATGGGCAGCGTCATCGTTGGGATTGCGCCGTGCTTACGCTCAGTATAGAGCAGAGCAGGAAGAGCTTCCCCGGTATATTCCAGAGGCCAGCGTGTTCATGCATCCGTTGGCATGGCCCTTCGTGTGGATTGTGGTCTTTCCGATTGTTTGGGTTATCACCTACGTGATTGTTTCGCCTTAGACCCGACCTTGGAGAAGTGCGAGCAGGACATTTGGCGGCGCGACGATGCCAGTTGTTTCGAGGGAACCGGTTTGGTCGGAGTATCGTCGGCCGTGGGGGTACGAGCGGCGCGTGGAGGCAGACGAGTTGTTGGGGAGGACGCGGACGGCGACGGGCCTGGACTGCGGCACCACCTATCACTTCCGGGTAAGCGCGCGCGGCGATGGTTCGCCGTACTCGACGTCGTTTGGGAGCGCGTCGGCCAGCGTGTCGGGGGCTACCTCGGCGTGCCCGTCCGCGGCGGTTGAGATCACGCTCGAGCCCGAAAGCCCGTTCGTGGGGCAGGCGGTGAGGATGGCGGCGTCCACGACGGTGGCGAGCGGGCAGGCGCCGTCGTACCAGTGGCAGGAGTGGAGCTCGGGCAACTGGGTGAACCTGGGAACGGCGTCGGCGTCCAAGCAGAGGAGTGTTTCGTCCAGCGCATCGGGGCTGCGGATATTCCGGGTCGTGGTGGCTTATGCTGGGGGAGCGACCTCGGAATCCTCGCCGGCAACGATCCAGTGGCGGCCAATGAGCGTGAGCGTGTCGGCGTCTCCCGCGTATCCGCGGGCGGGCGCCGAGGCGACGAGCACGGTTACGCTGACGGCTGAGGCGGACGCTCCGTCGGACGCCGTTTACAGGTGGCAGGAGGTGACGTTCAGGGCGACGCCCGCGGCGGCGAGCGGCCCGGCTGTGCTGCACTGGTGGCAGGAGTGGAGTGGCGGCGGGTGGGTGGACCTTGGGTCCGCGACCACCTGGGACGTGCGCCGGGTGACGTCCAGCGTGTCCGGGTTCAGGACGTTCAGGGTGAAGGTTGCCTATCTGTCGAGGATAAAGGCGGAGTCTGAGCCTCTGACCGTGGAGTGGCGGCCGGTGGTGGTCGGGGTCACGTCGTCGCCCGCCTATCCGCGGGCCGGGGCGCCCGCGACGAGCACGGTGACGCTGACCGCCGGGGGAGATGTGCCGTCGGGGGCGGAGTTCCAGTGGCAGGAGTGGCGCGGCAACCGGTGGGCGAACCTGGGGGCGGCCAGCGCGTCGCCGACGAAGGATGTGTCGTCGGCTGTGCGTGGCACGAAGAAGTACAGGGTGGTGGTGAGCCACGCGACGGCGTCGACGGCGGTGTCGGAGGCTGTGTACGTGACGTGGGACGAGTGGGCGATTGTGGCGGACATGATACGCGAGTTGTCGGCGGCGGTTGCGACTTCCACCGATTACAAGGAGAAGCAAACAGCACTGCTCAGTTGCATGAATGGTCCGGGCGGCGCGACTTCCACAACCTCTACTTACGCCTCCTTCGACGACATCCTGGCAAGGTACGCCACGACGACCAAGGCGAAGATGGAAGGGACGTGCAGTACACAGGCGGACACCATGTTCAAGGCGGTTCAAAGACAGTCCCGCATTCAGTTGAATAACCTCACGAGCGGGACATTCACCGCTGCCTTGCTGTACTCCGGGCTGCTGGAGACGCCGCATGGCAAGCAGTTCAAGGCGAGCGTGGGCGAGCCGCACATCACCAAGCTGTTTATCTACCTGCTGGCCTATGAGCCGCCCGAACCGGCCACTGGCTTCGAAGGGGCTTCGGACACCCCGACAACTGTCCAGCGGGCGGGATTCGACTGTCTCCCCTGGAGCGGTCGAGAGCCTTCAAGTGTGGAGAACAAGATTGCTGTGGTTAACTGCCTTGTGTTCGACACGCCACACAGCTTCTGGGTGGACAACGCAGCCGAACTCCATAATCGTATAGACCGCAGTTATCAACGGCGAGACGGTGTATTAGTCGGCCGACTTGACTGGTTGGGTTACGGTGACTGGGAGTGCACGCTCTGGGCTGACGGCCCGTTACCGACATGTTACAAGCACGACGTGGCTCTTTCGAGTCTCCAGAAATTTGCAGGCGTGTCGTCGAGCACAGAAGAGATGGACGAGGCTTGGAATCCGAGAAACAAGCATCTGGCAGACGCCAAGGCTATGGCTGACATCGAGAAGTATGATTGTCAGAACCCCACTCTTATAGCCATCATATTTCCATTTGCCTGCGTATTGCCTGCGGGGACTGGTCCGCTTACCACCGCCGGAGTTATGCACTTTGGAATGAATAAGCTAAACTCCCCCTGGCCTGTCACAGTGCAGGACATTGAGCATGCTGAGTCAAATCCTCAATACATTCGATGCACTCAGCCAGCGGTGACCAGTCTTGATGAAGTCAGTCACGTCAAAGAGTCCCGATTCAGGGTGGTCTGGACAATATCAAGAAGCTGTACTGGCACATCTGTCCAACATTCCATTAGAGTGGTGGGATACACAGGGGCGTCACCATACGACCGGAATTCACTGACAATCAACGATAGCGGTGCCGTGGAAGATGACGATACCACGAACACTCTCAGCTTTGAATTCGAAGTCCAGGGAGTTGATGCTCTCGATAGTGGGACGCCGGTTAGACTAGAAATAACAATTGCAATGCATCCACGCGATGTGGATTATGGTCAACTGCTCGATCCAGTTCTCCCAGGTGTTTATACATACCCCGTTGCTGTGTTTTCACGGGAGTTTGAGATAGGAAACTGACCATTGCTGCTCATCTATGCGACGGTAGTTTCTGTGATCGGCACGGCAGTTGCCGTAGTTTCCTTTGGCATACTGTGGACACCACTCGCCGCCATCATTTGCGGACTCATTGCGCGCAAACAAGGGCGTAGTGTCAAGGACTACGCTCTGGCAGGGGCACTGTACTCTGCGCTGTCTTTCCTACCGTGGGTCTATTTCGTGTGGGATAGGCTGTTGGACAGGCGAACTCCCGGATTTTTCCCGGTTTCAACTTACTTTGCCATCTACGGACTTGTGTGGCCGGCGTCACCATTTGCCAGCCTGTTCTTATACGCTTCTGCCAACGAACCAATACCTGCGTGGATAGGAGTTCTAATCACACTTGTCAACCTTGCCAGTGTCGGAACTTGGGCGGTGACACTCTGGTACCTGTATCGGACACATAGTCACTTGCCGCCTGGCGACCTCTTCATTCATCGTGCGTATTTGGTCCCGTTCGCGTTCCCCCCTATTGTGTTCGTATTGCTTCTAGTGCAGTCAGTGGTCATGACCCTTTATACCACACCTTCGAACCCCTTCCTCAATTGACTTCGTCGATGAACTGCCCCGCGATAATCGCATACGCAATCGCCTCGCCGTATTCGACTTCCTTCGGCAGCGCGCCGGTGGGGGCGAGTGTCGGCTCAGTCTCGGCGACAGACCCGGACGCCGACGGTGTTTCCTATTCCATCACCGGGGGCGATAGCGCGGGAGTGTTCGCCATAGGCGCGTCGGACGGCGCGATCACGCTCGCCAAGAAGCTCGGCGCGGGGACGGCCTCCTACAGCCTGACGGTCCGGGCCGCCGACGGCAGGGGCGGCGCGGACACGGCGAGCGTGAGCGTGGACGTTGCGCTGCCGCCCACGATCCGGGCGGACGCCCTTAGGCCGTTCGTGGGGCAGGAGGTGACGTTCAGGGCGACGCCCGCGGCGGGTAGCGGCCCGGCTGTGCTGCACTGGTGGCAGGAGTGGCGGGGCGGCAGGTGGGTGGACCTTGGGTCCGCGACCACCTGGGACGTGCACCGGGTGACGTCCAGCGTGTCCGGGTTCAGGACGTTCAGGGTGAAGGTCTCCTACCTGTCGAGGATCAAGGCGGAGTCAGCGCCCATCACCGTGGAGTGGCGGCCGGTGGTGGTCGGGGTCACGTCGTCGCCCGCCTATCCGCGGGCCGGGGACGCCGCGACGAGCACTGTCACGCTGACCGCCGGGGGCGACGTGCCGTCGGGGGCCATGTACCAGTGGCAGGAGTGGGCCGGCAACCGGTGGGCGAACCTGGGGGCCACGACGACCACGCCGACGAAGGATGTGTGGTCGGCCAATCGGGGCACGAAGAAGTACAGGGTGGTGGTGAGCCACGCGACGGCGTCGACAGCGGTGTCGGAGGCTGTGTACGTGACGTGGGACGAGTGGGCGATAGTGGCGGACATGATAGGGGAGTTGTCGTCTGCGGTGGCGTCGTCTACGGCGTACACGACGGCGCAGGGCGCGCTGGTGGGTTGCATGAACGGTGGCGGGGGAGTTCAGGGGCAGGCGCCGACTACGCCGCCCGCCGTGACGTTCGCCAGCTTCGACGACATTCTGTCGCGCTACACGGGGGACGTGAAGACGAAGATGGATGCGGGCGGCGATTGCGCCTCCCAATCCAGCACCATGTTCAACGCCAACGAGCGTGTGGCGCGGGATGAGCTCGCCAAGCTGAAGGCGAGAAACTCCGAGTACGCCGCATGGCTGGCGACGCCCGTAGGGCAACTCTTCGAGGCGAACCTGGCAGACCCCGACGAGCTTAAGTTCGTGTCGTATCTGGGGGCTACAACGTTCGAGCCGGGCGAGTTTACGAGGCCGCTGTACCAAGGTGGACTGATTGGACAGGACGGACCGGATGAGAGAGAGTTGCCGGTTGTCGGAACCGGCCTAGACTGTCTGCCACAGAGCGTCAGGAATGGAGCAGACCTGACGCTTGCCAACAAGTTGGTCGTGCTCAACTGCCTGGTGTTCTCGACTCCGCACGAGTTTTGGGTGAAAGGGGACAAAAGAAGCAGGGACGCGGACCGGCTGAGGAGAGCCATTGACTCGCCTTCCGCTCGTTTCGCTTGGCTCGATCGCGGGGACTGGGAGTGCACATATTCGCCGGACGGGCCAATACCATCGTGTTTGAAGCACGACGTGGCCTATGGCGGTCTTCAGAAGTTCGGGGGCTTGGATGCGAAAGCTAGTCTGACCGCCCCTCCCGACGGCACCGAACTCGATGAGACTTGGAACCCTAGAAACAAGGCGCTTGCTGATGCCAAGTTCAAGGCTGACATTGCCAAGTGGGGGTGCCAGGATCCAACCAATATTGCGAAATTTGGCATATGCCGGGTGTCGACAAGTGGGTTCATGGCAGAGCACGTGTACTTCTGGGGCACGGCTAGGGTGAATCACAAGGGCTGGCCGGTAACGGCTCGCGATCTTCGCCACATAGAGGGCCACTATAGATTCACTGTTTGCAGAGAACCGGTGGTGCCAACGGTCAGCGGACTGACTGTCAGCCGCTTGGGAGATATAATCACCGCAAGCTGGACACTTGAGCCTGGCTGCGTTCCCGTTACCCTTGGGGATGTCACCTTTAAGGTTGAATGGGGAATTCGCGGCTATGTGCCGCTGCAAGCAGTATTAAACGACTACAGTTCGTGTGTAGAAAGGGAATACGAGGTCACTTGCTCTTACGACTTCAGAAACATGTCACCTGGCACGCGAATCGACGCCATTGATATTTTTGTCATTCCTAGAGACAAGGAATACGGCGGCATCAATTATGGCGGCGAGGGCAAGACAGGCCGCCGATACACGCTGGCGATCGGTCCTTATGACTTTTAGAAATCCTTTTCCACATCCGCTATGATGGCTGTCGGCATCGCCCCGATAATGATCACCATCTTCATGGTTGTCCTGATAGCGATTCCAGGCTTGATCGCGTCACCAATTGCGGGGCTGATCGCCTGGTGGTCGGCTCGCGGCAGGTTCTTGAATGGGGGACGCGAAGCTCTGGCAGGAGTCGCGTACTCTATCTGTCTGTTTCTTCCCTGGATTCTTCTGGTCGTCGCGCTTCGCAGGGGAAGCCTGTCAAGCTCCACAGTCAACAGATGCTACGTACTGTTGTACGTCGCCTGGCTGGTCGGCCCGATCATCACCTTTGCAATAATGGGCAGTACGGATTCTAATCCCCTGGGTTCTGGTCCGAGGCCTAACTTTTGGTGGCTCGGTTACACTCTTTTCCTTGCAATGGTACTTCTGTGGACCGGTTCGGCCGCCGTGACAAGGAAATGGTGGAGCGGGGCTGAAGAGGTGACGGTCGAACGCTTGACCAGCTTCAGATTCATCACCCCCTACGCGCTTGCGAGTGTTTGTCTGTGGACCTTCTATTTGTACACGTGGGTATGGGAGCATTTCATCTATACATGTAGCGAGTTGGATGCTGCATTAGCGGGGTGCCCTCCATAGTGTCGGCGGCGACCGCTACGCGAAGTGTAGCTGCCGGCCGGCGCCGCTTTCCGTGGCGAGGCGGTAGGCGCGCAGGCCGAGGGTTATGTCCTCCAGCGCGACGCCCTGGGACTCGAAGAGCGTCACGTCGTCCGGGCTGCGGCGGCCCGGCGCGCGGCCGGCGAGCGCGTCGGAAAGCGGACTGACCCGCTCCCATCGGGCGGCGCCGGTTTCGACGGCGTGCATCAGGTCGGCGCACTCGGTGCGCGCCTGCGCGAGGTCGTCCACCACTATGGCGTCGGCGCGGCGCACCGCCTCGTCGTCCAGCTCGCGGCGCGTCCAGTTGTTCGCGCCGGCGGCGTTGACGTGCACGCCGGGGCGCAGCCACTCGCCGCGCACGACCGGCTCGGCGGAGTTGGTGATGACGGCCAGCACGTCGGCCTGGGCCACGCACTCCTCGGCGCTATCGGCCGCATCGACGGCGACGCCGAGCGCGGTCGCGGCGCTGGAGGCGAAGGCGCGGCGGCGTTCGGGGTCGCGGCTGTACACGACCACGCGGGTTATGGGGCGCACGCTCAGCACCGCCTCGGCCTGGGGCAGCGCCTGGCGGCCCGTCCCAATCAGCCCCAGGGTGGCGGAGTTTTTCCGGGCGAGCAGCCTCGTCGCGACGCCGCTGGCCGCGCCGGTGCGCAGCCGGCCGAGCGCGCCCGCCTCGATGATGGCGAGCAGCTCGCCGGTCTCGCTGCTGGACAGGTGGACGTGAAAGCTGCCGCCCGCGTAGGCCTTCAGTCCCATCACTCCCAGTCCGGGCGCGGCGGCGGTCATCAGGTTGAAGTGGCCGTCGGTCAGTCGCAGGCGTTCGCGGGGGCTGTTGGTGGCCTGGCCGTTGGCCTGGTGGCGGAATGCGTCCTCCACGGCGTCGATGGCCGTGTCCATGTCGAGCAGGCGGGAGACTTCCTCTTCGGTAAGGTACAGGGCCAAGGGTCGCTCACTCCCATCCTAACCTGGCGTGTCTTCCAGCATGTAGAAGTGGTTGAGAGGTCCGTGGCCGCGGCCTATGGGCTGGGCGAGACGGATGGCCGAGGACACGTAGGACTTGGCGAGGGAGACGGACCGCCTGAGGGGCAGGCCCTTCGCCAGGTTGGAGGCTATCGCGGAGGCGAAGGTGCAGCCGGTGCCGTGGGTGCTGGTGGTGTCGATGCGAGGGGATGTGAAGGCGCGAAACTCCTCGCCGTCGTACAGCATGTCGGTGGGCGGCCCGCTGAGGTGGCCGCCCTTGACGACCGCCGCCCGTGCGCCCATTCCGACCAGGGCGTGGGCCGCCTCCTTGGCCTCGTCCAGGGTCTCTATCTTCACGCCGAGCAGGGTCTCCGCCTCCGGCACGTTTGGCGTCAACACCGTGGCGATGGGAACCAGCAGCGAGCGCAGCGCGTCCACGGCGTCGTCCCGCAGCAGCCTGTCGCCGCCCTTCGCCACCATCACCGGGTCGACCACGAGGGCGTCCATCCGGTGCTGCCTGGCCTTGGCCGCGACGATCTCTATCACGGCGGAGCTGGAGAGCATTCCGGTCTTCACCACGTCCGCGCCGATGTCGGAG
This sequence comes from Dehalococcoidia bacterium, assembly GCA_965203135.1. Classification (GTDB taxonomy): domain Bacteria; phylum Chloroflexota; class Dehalococcoidia; order Lucifugimonadales; family CATOSD01; genus CATOSD01. The sequence goes on from CBDBBO010000001.1 coordinate 1,848,710, forward strand.
ACTATGGCGTCGATCTGGGACTCGATGAGCGACGTGGGGAGCTCGAGCACGTCGGTGACGCCCCGGGTGTTCTGGGAGGTGATGGCGGTGAGCGCGGAGGCGCCGTAGACGCCGTGGGCGGCGAACGTCTTGAGGTCGGCCTGGATGCCGGCGCCGCCGCCGGAGTCGGAGCCGGCGATGGTCATAGCGCGGTAGACGCGGTTCATGGCGTGTTCACCTCCGGTTGTCGGGCCAGGTCTCGCCGTGGTAGGCGGCCTCCCAGAAGAGGTACTCGTACCGCAGCGCGGTGAGGAAGACGCGCTCGGTTCTGGCCCTGCGCCGCTCGGCCCCCTCGCGGTCGACGTGCCGGCCGAGCCAATCGACCAGGCCGCCCAGCACGTCCGGGCCGTGAAGCTCGATCCACTCCCGGTAGATGGGGTTCGCGGGCCTCGCGCCCTGCTCCAGCAGCCGTGTCCCCCAGTCCAGGTAGGTGCCCTCGGTCACGTAGAGGACAGTCGCTATGTCGTCGAAGCCGCCCTCGTAGCCGGTCCTGACCAGGAAGTCGCCGAACGCCTGGGTGGTCGGCGACGCCGCTGCCACGGAGTACTCGGCCTCCGTGGCGCCCAGCTCGCGGAAGGCGCGCACGAAGAGGTCGTTTTCCTGCGCGCCCTCCGGCGCTACGAGACCCGACAGGAAGCGGTGAAGCACGCCCGCGGCCTCGATGGTGGGCGCCTTGGCGATGCCGAGCGAGATCAGGGTCGCGAGGTCGTTCACGAAGACGTAGTCTTGCAGGAAGTACGCCCGGAACTTCGACGTTGGCAGGATGCCTGCGCCCATCTCCTCCACGAAGGGATGAAAGACCATCTTCTGCCAGAGGTCATCATACTTGAGCCGTAGTTCGCGCGTCAACGACATGTCTTCAACACCTGTTGCCAATTTGTACCGTTAGAGTTGCCTGAGAAGCCTGTCGTATTCGTGGTGGGGACCTATCCAAAACCACGTAACCTGGTTCTGGATTACCAAGCCGAGTGCGCGATAACCTCTGCTGACTCGCACGGAGTACACAGGGTACCGCCGACTCACCCTCTTGAATTTCAAGCTGCGGTGATGAGGGTTTGACGCGAAGAACTGGTACGACTGGCGGGCTTGCCGCCTTACATGCTCGGGGAGGCGTCTGTAAGCGTCCCAAAAGCTACGCCGTACACGCGAACGCAAGCCTACAAGTCTTCCAGGTTTAGAGGTTCAGTCAACCCCGCCTTGTAGTCCGCGAGCGTCTCTTCGGCCATCCGGTTCAGCAGTTCCTCTGATTCGGGACGGCTGAACAGTTCGTCCCACTTTCGGTCCGACTCGATTTCGTCCAGCAGGATTTGGGCGAGCATGTCCTGTTGTTCTTCGGGCAGCTCGGACGCCACCTTGAACGCGTGTTGTAGGAGGTCTGTCATGTGAAATTCCTTCCAGATGACGGTTCGCATACCAGACGCAACTCATGCTGCGAGTTCAGGCGATGGCGTTCGGCACGTCGTACCAAGCGCCGCTGTTTAACCCTGCCATTGTACACGATGCGGCAGCCCTACTCGGCGGAGAACCGGTCGGTGTAGGCGTCGTCGGCGCGCACGCTGTCGGATAGCAGGCCGCTTTGCTGCATCCAGGTGGTAAACGCCTCCCACTTGCTGGCCTTCTGCTCGCCGAACTCGGCGGTGTCGGTCTGCCACAGTGGCGCCAGCAGGTCGGCTCCCTTGCGTTCGATCGCCTCGTTCACCTCGTCGCCGCCCAGCTCCAGCAGCACGTCCACGCCGCCCTGCGGATCGGCGACCGCGTCCCGGTAGCCACGGCTCACGGCCCTGACGAACTTCTCCACGACGTCCGGGCGGTTCGCGATGGTGTCCTCGCTCGCCACTATCACCAGCTCGTAGTAGTCCGGCACGCCCCATTCCTCCATGCGCATGATGTTGACGGGGTGTCCCTCGAGCTCGATGAGAATGCTCTCGTGGGTCCAATACGCGCCGACCACCGCGTCGACGCTTCCGCCGATGAGCGAGGGGCCGAGGTTGAACCCCACGTTAACCAGCTCGACGTCCTCCAGGCCGCGCAGGCCGTCCGCCTTGAGCATGGTGTCCAGCAGCGGCTCGTTGGTGGGAATGCCGGGATAGCCCACCTTCTTGCCGATGAGGTCGCCGGGACGCTCGATGCCCGACGATGTGAGCGCCATCACCGAGTTGAGGGGGTGCTGCACCATGGCGGTGACCGCCACCACCGGCACGTCCTGGCCCCTGGCGAGCAGCACGTCCGGCTGGTAGCTGATGCCGAAGTCGTCCTCTCCCGCGCCGACCGTCTGCAACACCGTGGAAGGGTCGACGGGCGTGTACATGTTCACGTCCAGCCCCTCCTCCTCGAAGTAGCCGTTCTTCTTGGCGAGGAAGAGGCCGGTGTGGTTGGAGTTAGGGTACCAGTCCATGGCCAGCTTGACGCTGGTGGACTCCGGGTCATCACTGCCGCAGGCCGCGGCAAACACGCTCAGCGCCGCGATCAGCGTCGCCACCAGAGCCACCTTTGCCAGTCTGGGGTAGGGGAGTTCCATGTTCGTCACCTCGCTTGATTTTCGGATTGCTGCTGCCGGGCGCGGGACCAGGGTATCGCGAGCCGCTCGACGAATCCCACCAGCAGAAACAGGCCCACGCCCATCGCGGACAGGAGGGTTATCGCGGCGAAGACGCGCTCGGTGAGAAACTGCGGCTTGGAGCGGATCATCAGGTAGCCCAGGCCCTCGCTGGAGCCGACCCACTCTCCGATGACCGCGCCGATGACGCTGACCGCCACGGCCACGCGCGCGCCCGAGAACAGGTACGGCAGCGCTGTGGGAAGCTGCGCCTTCAGCAGAATCTGCAGGCGGCTGGCCCCAAGCGTGCGTAGCAGGTTCACGGTGTCGGGGTCCACGGACTTGAGCCCGTCCACGGTGTTGACGGCCAGCGGGAAGAACGCAATCAGCGCGACGACGATGATCTTGGGCGTGAGACCGTAGCCGAACCAGATGAGCAGCAGGGGCGCAATGACGATGATGGGGATGGTCTGCGACGCTATGACGAACGGGTAGAGCGAGCGCTCGACGGTGCGCGACAGGGCGATGCCCACCCCGAGCGATACGCCGCAGGCGAGCGCCACGGCGAATCCGACGATGACTTCCTCCAGCGTGACCCAGCTGTGCCGCGCGAGCAGTCCGGCGTCCTGGACGAGGGCGGTCGCGATGGCGGAGGGGGCCGGAAGCAGCCAGGCCTTGATGTCGAAGAGCCGGACGCACAACTCCCAGACCCCCAGCAGGAGGACGACAATCGCCATCGGCGCGACCCACCGGCCCGCCGACTCGTTCACCCGCGACACGAGCCCGCGGCGCGGGGTAGTCTCGACGACCGCTTGCGGCACGGCGCGTTCGGCGCTCATCGCGCTCCCCCGTCGCTCTCGCCGCGTATCGCCCGCAGCAGCCGCGCCTTCATGGCGACGAATTCCGGGTCCGTGAGCACGTCAAGCGAGCGCGGACGCGGCAGGTCGACGTCGAGGACCAGCTTCATGCGGCCTGGAAGCGCGGACATCACGTAGACGCGGTCGGACAGGAAGATGGCCTCGTCCACGTCGTGGGTGACGAGCACGACCGTCTTGCGCAGCGACAGCCAGGTGTGCTGCATCCACTCCTGCATCTGGGCGCGGTTCAGGGCGTCGAGGGCGCTGAGCGGCTCGTCCAGCAGGAATATCTGCTGGTCGGCGAGCACCGTGCGCAGAAAGGAGACGCGCTGCCTCATGCCGCCGGAGAGCGCGTGCGGGTAGGCGGACTCGAACCCCGACAGGCCGAACGAGTCCATCAGCTCCAGCGCCCTCTCACGCGACCTGTGCCGGGGAACGCCTTTCAGCTCCAGGCCGATGAGGGCGTTGTCGACCACGTTGCGCCAGGGAAAGAGCAGGTCCTTCTGCTGCATGTAGCCGACCTGCCCAAGCCTCCGTTCGGCGCTGATGCCGTCGAGGTGGATTGCGCCGCTGTCCGGCTCGTCGAGACCGGCGATGATGTTCAGCAGCGTGCTCTTGCCGCAGCCGCTAGGCCCCACGATGCTGACGAACTCGCCGTCGCGCGCGAAGAACTCCACGCCGTCAAGCACGGTCAGCGGTACGCCGTCGTACTCGCGGCGCTTGACCACGCCGTCGAGCCGAATCTTGACGCCGGTATCTACCGCCGGCTGCACCGCGGTGGCGGGCTGTGCCGTCACTCGCATCTCCCTTCAGGGCGCGTCCCGGCTGTGCCGAGCGCTCCTTCGCCCAATTTCGCGGACAAAAGAAAAAGCCGCTCCGGTAATCCGGGCGGCTGCGGGTTCTCAAGGGTCTTAATGCTAACCCTTTCCCTACGCTGGCATTACCCAGATCAGGTCATTCGGGGTCGGTAGCGTCAGCGCTACCCTCTCAGCCTGGCCGTTCCAAGCTCCCCCCGGGGGCACATTCGATTGTCTGGGCGCAAGTCTAGCGGTTGGCAAGGCGGGTGTCAACCGCAACCCGCTCACACGAACCTCCCTACTCCAGCTCCTCGAGGCGCGCTTCAAGGATGCGGCGGCGGCGGCGGTAGTCGGGCTCGCTGAGCGAGCCGCTGGCCAGGTCGTCGTCCAGGCCGGTCAGCATCTGGCGCAGCGTGACAATCTCGGCGAACGCGCCCATCTCGCCGTCGGACTCGGCGCCATCGTCTGGCCCCGGTCGCGCGGCACGACGCCGACGCCACACCACGACGCCGAACGCGCAGACGATCACCACGCCGAGAATGCCCAGCGCGCTCGCCTCCGGCGGCACCGACTCGAACCACTGCCTCACGGACTCCGGCCCGCTCAACTCCGGCAGGTCCTCGAGCCGCACCGTCACGCGGTCGCCGCGCGGCAGGTCCCAGGCCTCGATGAGGTGGTAGGGGCGACCGCCCAGCACCACCGATCCGGCCTCGCCGAGTTCGCCGCTCGACAGCGAAAGCTCGCCCTCCGGCGCCAGTACGCGCAGGTGCTCCGCGCCGTATAGCAGCGACTTGGTGAACTCGGCGCTGCCCCCCGCGTAGGGGAAGCTGTAGGAGTAGAGTACCTCGTGCTCGCCCGGCGGCACGCCCGCCAACAGCGCGAAGCCGCGGTCCACCTGGGCGTAGTCCGCTTCCGGCAGCGTGGTGTCCACTTCCAGGTTGCGGGCGTCCGGCGGGAGGCCGAACCGCAGCAGGTTCATCGGCTCGGGGCCGGGCACGTAGGTCTGATTGGATTCGTTGACTATCCTGACGATTTCGAGCGCCGCGACCGTCTGCTCTTCCCGGTCCGCGGAGGCGAACAGCACGGACGCGAGCACGGCCCTCACCGCACCGTCGTCGTGCGTGGACTCGTAGATGGTCAGCGTGACCGGTTCAGGCGGGCCCGCGGACGTGTCCAGGTCCATGCCGTACAGGGCGCCCTGGTAGACGACGGACACGCCATAGGCCGCCGCCGGGTCGAGCGGCACGTCGTCGAAGCGGAACGCGCCCTGGTCGTCGGTGAGCGTGGGTTCGTCGGTGCGGGCGGCGCCCCGCACGGTGTGCAGCACCACCTCGACACTGGCCGCGGCCACGCCGCTGGTGCCGTTCTCCACGCGGCCCTCCACCGCGAAGGTGGCCTCCTGGGCTCGCGCGGGCGTGGCGGTCAGCGCCCACGCCGCCAGCAGCAGCAATGCGACCGCCGCCAGCCTAGCCACCAGGGGACTCCGACGGCCCGGCGCTCTGACCGAGCGCCCGCTCTCGCACCCGCCTCACCTCGCGTTCGACCTCTTCCAGGAACTCCCGCTCCTGGGCGCCCTCAAGCTCCATGCTCTTGAGCACCAACGCGGCCTCCACCATGTACTGCCGTCTCAGCCAGCGGTAGTCCTCCTCGTCCAGGTTGCCGATGGCAGACTCGAGCTCGGTGTTGCGCAGTCCCTCCAGCGCCGCCTCCCAGCGCCGCGCGAACTCCGCCGCCTGGGAGCCTTCGTCCTCGGCGAACTCGTCCCTTCCGAGACGACGCAGCAGCGGGTAGAGGATGGCGGCGGCGGGAATGAGCGCCATTACCAGTGCGAGAACGATCTCCATAAGCTGTGCTCGCGCCCCGCGTCACGCCCCGGCGGCGCGGGTGTTCGCCGGCAGGCGCAGCGTGGAGGGCGACGGCTGGCGGCGCGGCGATATTGCGAGCAGCACGCCCGCGGCGAGCACCGGCCCCGACGCCCACATCCACCACACCATCGGGTTGATGAGGACGCGGAAGATGGCCGAGCCGTCGTCGTTGAACTCGGACGGCACCAGGTAGAAGTCCTCCACCGGCGTGCTGCGAATCGCGCCCCGCGTGGAGGCGATGCGAAACTCGGGGTAGACGGCGCGGAACGGGTACATCCTGCCCAGGTACTCGTCGCCCGCGTACACGTCGAACTCGGCCGTCTCCTCCGTCCGGTCCGGAAACTCCACGCTGGTCACGCCGATGTAGGTGAACGAGTAGTCGCCCAGCGTCGCGGTCTCGCCCAGCGACATGGCGACGTCGCGCTGCGCGCTGTAGAAGGACGACGCGGTCGCGCCGACCGCCAGCATGATGATGGCCAGGTGCACCACGTAGCCCCCGTACCGCGGCCGATTGCCCGAAAGCAGCCTGCCGAACGCCAGCGCGTAGTTCTCGCCCCTGCCGTGCCGCACCCGGACGCCGCGCGCCCATTCGTGCGCTATGCCCGTCACCACCAGCGCGCAGGTCGCCAGCGCCACGAGCGCCGGAATCTGCCTCACGCCGACCGCGAACAGCACGACACTTGCGACCGCAGCCACGATAAGCGGATAGCGCAGCGTCCGCACCAGGTTGCGCGGCGTCGCCCTGCGCCACGGGAGCAGCGGCCCGACGCCCATCAGGAACACTATCGCGAGCAGCAGCGGGCCGTTGATGCGGTTGAAGAACGGCGCGCCCACGGTCAGCGTCACGTCCTGGGCCGCTTCCGAGAACACCGGGAAGATGGTGCCCCACAGCGTAACGAACGCCACCACCAGGAAGAGCACGTTCTGCGCGAGGAACGCGCTCTCGCGGGACAGCAGCGAGTCCAGCCCCTCGCGGCTTCGCAGCGAGTCCATGCGCCACACGAACGCCGCCAGCGACAGGATGAGCGTGCCCGCCATGAAGGCCAGGAACAGCCAGCCCATGGTGGATTGCGCGAACGAGTGGACCGAGGGCACCGGCCCGCCGCGGTTGATGAACATGCCCATCTGCGCCAGCGTGAACGCCACGATGATCAGCACCATGTTCCAGGTGCGGAACATGCCCCGCCGCTTCTGCACCATTATCGAATGGACGAACGCGGTCAGCGCAAGCCAGGGCAGCAGCGCGGAGTTCTCCACGGGGTCCCATGCCCAGTACCCGCCCCAGCCCAGTATGGTGTACGCCCACCAGCTACCCAGCAGCAGGCCGCACGTGAGGATGAGCCAGGAGATCATCGCCCAGGTCCTGCCCAGATCCACCCACTCGTCCCGCCCGCCGCGACGCGCGAGCAGCGCGCCCATCGCTATGCTGAACGGGATAGCGACGACGATCAGCCCGGTCATCTGCATGGGCGGATGGATGAACATCCCGAAGTGCACCAGCAGCGGGTTGATGCCCTGGCCGTCCGGCGGCGTCAATGGCAGCCGCTCCAGCGGGTTGGCGAAGAACACGATGATGGCCAGGAAGAATGCCAGCACGAGCGCCATGAGCCCCGTGGCGTAGGGCGCGGTGTAGGGCAACTTTCGGCGTATGCTCAGCACGGCGACGGTGGCGATAACCGCGAACACTCCGGCCAGGAACAGCAGCGAACCCGCGTTGCCCGCGTAGAGTGCGACCCACGTGTAGGCCCTAGGCATGGCGAGGTTGCTGTTTTCGGCGACGTAGCGAATGCTGAAGTCGCTGGTGACGAACGCGTACACCAGCGCGATGGAGGATACCACCAGCAGCGGGGGCACGGCGTAGAAGGCGTAGCGTCCGCTGACCGAAAGCTCCGGTATGCGTCGCCACGCGGCCGCGAACGACGCCACTGCCGCGTAGACAACCGTGAGCAGCGCGATGGGCAGCGCGATTTGGCCTGCTTCGATCATGCGTCAGTTCCGACGCAGCGCGTCCTCGACGCGCGCGAAGTACTCCTCGCTCTCCTCATCCGTAAGCCGCGCCTCCGGTTCGGGCGTCCTGCGGCGCATAGCCCGCAGCGCCACGCCGAGCGCCGCCAGCGCCGCCGCCAGCGCGACCGGCGGTCCGACCCACGCCAGCAGGCTGAACCCGGACGCGGGAGGCTCCATAATCACGCTCGGCCCGTAACTCTCTACAAAATAGTCCGTGATCTGCTCCTCGCTCCAGCCCTGTTCGAGCCTGTCCCGCACGACGCCGCGCATCTGCGCCGAGAGCGGGTTGCGCGACTGGTCGATGGACTCGCCCGGGCACACCGGGCACATGATGGCGCGGTTCAGCCGCTGCTCCCTCTGCTCGAGCGTGGGCACCTCTGCCGCCGAGTCGCACGCCAGGCCGAACAGCGCGAGGCACAGCGCCGCGAGCGCCGCCGCGACGCGGGCGGACCGGCGCCGGCCCCCGCCGGCGCCCCCGTTGGATTGCACAGGCCGACTCCGCATCATGGTCGGATAATGGTATCACACAACCGCCGAACCGGGCCGCGCCACCGCCGCCGCGCGCTCTGCTATAATTGCCCGCGCAAGAGTTCAACGCAAGGAGACGACATGGCCGTGCTCATCGTCGCGTCGGGCGCTGAGGGAGTGGGCAAGACGGCCCTGTGCGCCGCGCTGGCGCATCTGCTGGGCCGCAGGGGCGTCCGCGCCGCCGTGTGCAAGCCGACCGCCGCGGAGGGCCTCGCCGCCGGTGATGACCCCGACCCGCGCGTCTACGCCGACCTGCTCGGCCAGCAGGCAGGCCCCGGGCCGCTGGAAGCGCCCACCGGAGGGCTGAACCCGGAGACCACCGCCCACGTTCAGGCCGTGGTCGAGAACGCCGCCCGCGACGCCGACGTTGCCATCGTGGAGGCCAGCAGCGTTCTATCGCCGCGCGACACGCGGTCGCTCGCCGACGCAATCGACGCGCGCGTGCTGGTTGTCGGCAGGCACTCCCCGGACTTGGCCGAGACCTTCAGCGCCTGGCGCGACGCCCTGGAGGAGCGCGCCGCCGGCGGCATCGCCAACTGTGTGACTCGCTACGCCGGCGCACAGGCCGAAGCCGAACTCCGCGCCCGCTCCGAGCTCCCCGTGCTCGGCGTCATTCCCGAACAGCGCCGCCTGCTCTCTCCGAGCGTCCGCGACGTGACGCGACACCTGGACGGGCGGATGTTGAACGACTGTGAGGACGACGCGCTGGTGGAGCGCTTCATGACGCTGGGGTTTTCGATGGATCCGGGCGAGTTGTACTTCGGGCTTCACGACGACAAGGCCGTGATAGTCAGGGGCGACCGCCCCGACATTCAGATGGCGGCGCTGATGACGTCCACGGTCTGCCTCATCTGCACCGAGGGCAAAGAGCCTATCGAGTACGTGCTGAACGAGGCGGAACTGGACGAGGTGCCGATCATCATAGTGGAGCCGGGCACCCTGGACACGATGGACGCCCTGGCCGCGCTGACCGACGCGGCCCGCTTCGACCACCCGCGAAAGCTGGAAGCGTTCGCGCGGCTGCTCGAAGAGCGCGCCGACCTGCCGGCTCTGTGGTCCCGGCTGGGGCTTTCGCTCTAGCCCGCTCTCGACGCTGCCTGCCGTATCGCCCTCGCGGCGAACACCGACGTCAGGTGCGCCCTGTACTCCGCCGAGGCGTGGATGTCGTCCAGGTAGTCGATGCCCTCGCCTGCCGCTGCTGCCGCCGCACTGACCGCCGCGTCGTCGAGCCGCGACCCGCGTAGGGCAGCTTCCGCCTCCGCCGCCCTTGTCGCGACCGGGCCCGCGCCCGTCACGCCGATGCTCGCGTGCTCGCAAACGCCGTCGGAGTCCAGTGAGACCACCGCCGCGACGCCCACGATGGCGTAGTGCGAGGCCTTGTTGCCGAACTTGGCGTAGGCGCTGCCCGCCCCTGCCGGCAGTGCCGGAATCGCGATCTCGTTGAGTATCTCGTTCGGCGCGAGGGCCGTGGTCAGCAGGTCGACGAAAAAGTCGTCCGCGCTCAGCGTGCGGTGATCGCCGGTGCTGCTGGTGATGAGCCGCGCGTTGAGGGCAATCGCCACCGCGGGAAGGTCGCCCGCGGGGTCGGCGTGGGAGAGGCTGCCGCCGATGGTGCCCATGTTGCGCACCTGCGGATCGGCCACCTGGGACGCCGCCTCGGCAAGCACGGGTGCCCTCGCCGCCACCAGGTCCGAAGACTCGATCTGGGCGTAGGTCGTCATCGCGCCTATCGCGAGTCCGCCGTTCTCCTCGCGGATGTAGGCCATGTCACCGATTCTGCCCAGGTCGATGACGACCTGCGGCTCGGACAGACGCAGCTTCATCAGCGGAATCAGGCTGTGGCCGCCGGCCAGCAGCTTGGCGTCCTCGCCGTGCTGTTCCAGCAGCTCGGCCGCCTCGGCGACCGACGTGGGAGCGAAATATTGGAAGGAGTTGGAAACCATCTTCATCTCCTGTTCAGCGTCTTAGTCTTTGCCACCACTATCACTGCCTGCGCTTTCGCTACGCCGACAGCCTGATCATCGCCGCAATGACCGCTATCAGGGTTGTAACTTGCAGCCCGACGATTACTCGCAGCCAGTTGTCCACGCTGTCCAATCGTCTCGCGATGTGCTGCATTGGCGCCTAGCCTGCGGCGGCGCGTTGCACCGCCTTTACGATGTTGTGGTAGCCGGTGCAGCGGCACAGGTTGCCCGAAAGGCCATCGCGTATCTCCTGCTCGGAGGGATTGGGCGTATTGGCCAGCAGGCCGTAGGTGGACATTATCATGCCGGGCGTGCAGAAGCCGCACTGCAGGCCGTGTTCCTCCCAGAAGGCGACCTGAATCGGGTGGAACTCCCCGCGCGCGGGGGCCAGCCCCTCGATGGTGGTGACCTCGCGTCCGTCGGCCTGGACCGCGAACAGCGTGCACGCCTTCACCGCCGCGCCGTCGAGCAGCACGGTGCACGAGCCGCAGCTAGAGGTGTCGCAACCGACGTGGGTGCCGGTGAGGTTGAGCGTCTCCCGAATGTAGTCCACCAGCAGCAGCCGTGGTTCGACCTCGCTGGTGTGCCGGGCGCCATTGACGGTGACGGTGATGCTGCTTGCCATGAGTTACCCTCCAATCGGGAAGATAGACGTGGGCGCGGGCCATTGGCCGGACGCCCTCGGCTGTGGCAGCATTCTATAGGAAATCGGCGCTACGGGGCAACTCACGACAAGCCCCCTCTCCTTTGCGGGAGAGGGGGCTGGCGAGAACGATTATGCTGGGCCGCGCGCGGCTTCCGCGCCGGTTGCCGGCTCTACCTTCTGCGGTTGGCGTTCATGTAGAGGCCCACACCGACCAGCACTACGATCAGCACGACGACAAGCACGCCGACCAGCACTATCGGGAAGCCGCCGCCTTCTTCGGGCACCGGCGTTGCCGTCGGCTCGGGCGGCGGGGCCGTGGGCGCCGCGGCCGCGGGTGTCTCAGTGGGCGGCACAGGCGTCGCGGTGGGCGGCACGGGCGTCGCGGTGGGCGGCACGGGCGTCGCGGTGGGCGGCACGGGCGTCGCGGTGGGCGGCACGGGCGTCGCGGTGGGCGGCACGGGCGTCGCGGTGGGCGGCACGGGCGTCGCGGTGGGCGGCACGGGCGTCGCGGTGGGCGGCACGGGCGTCGCGGTGGGCGGCACGGGCGTCGCGGTGGGCGGCACGGGCGTAGGCGTGGGCAGCCCGGTGAAGATGAGGTTCGCCGTGTCGAACATGTCAGGCTGGAACACAACGTCCGTAGGCGAGGAGGCGGCAACGCCGTTCAACTCGAACGTGACGCTCATGCCGACATAGGTCTCGCCCTTGGGGTCCACTATGAGGTGACTGTAGCTTTCGCCGTCGATGCGGGCGGGCTCGGACGTGTAGTCGCCGATGCGGGCGACCAGCACGGCGCCAGCGGGCACTCCGGAGCCGGCCGCGGCGATCTGGCCTGAGAATACCGTGGGCGCCACAGTCACCGGCGTTGGCGTTGGCGTCGGTTGCGGCAACTGCGAGAACGTCAGCGGGAAGTCGTCAATGATTGTCGGTATCTGGTTGGCGGTCACTCGGGCAGTTTCGTTAGCCTGAACGACACCATCCAGGAAGAAGTTGATCGTCCTGTCCCTGAACGACGCGTCGGGAGCGGTTATGCTAAGGTCCGAGTACATTCCGCCGGACACCGTTACCGGATCGGACTCGTACTCGTCGCCTATCCGCGCCACGATCTCCGCGCCGTCGGGCGCGGGTTCCCCCGCGACGGTCGCTGTGCCCGAGTAGAGTTCAGGACCGGGAGGCGGGGACCCGGACTGCGCCATGGCCGGTGCGGTCGCCCACACGACGGCCAGCAGCGCCAGCGTCACCACTCCAAGCAGCGACAGCGCGCTCCCCTTCGTCCTGAAGTCGAACGAGTTCATTATGTGTTCCTCCAAAGTATCGGAAAGTTTTCTGCGTATGTACTAGGTATTATATAACCTAAAGCCTGTATTTTGTCTACGCAAAGTGAGGGCTTCTCAAGAGCATTGTGCAACCTTCAGCCATGCTCTTCCTTCGTCATTCCGTCCTCCGAGCCGGAATCCAACGCGGCCCGCTCGTTGGTCGCGGACGCAAGACGAGGGCCTTCGAGTCCGCACCCGAAGGCCCCGCGCCGAAGGTCTTTCCCGCCCGCGAGCCGCCCCGAGCGGCGGGCGGGCCGACCCACACCTTTCCGCGTCTACGGCTTCTGAATGGTGTTTATGTTCACCGGCCTCGCCGGGTACACCTTGTACGTGACTGCCGTCACGCCTCCGCCGTCGTTGGCGTTGGCGAACTCCACCTCGGACGGGCCGTGCAGATAGCCGACCTCGCCGCCGTTCAGCCTGAAGGGGCGGTCGTGGCCCGGGTAGAACACCGACGAGGCGTCGAGCATCTTCTCCACGCTCTCGGTCGCTTCCTTGACGTCCCAGAAGATGTTGTAGGGTATTCCCCGGCGCACCGTGCCGCTGTCCGGCAGCGCGTCGCCCGCGACCAGCACCCGGTCGTCACCCACCTCGACGACCACTCCTATGTGCCCCTTGGTGTGGCCGGGGGTGTCGATGATGGAGACCCCGTCCGCCACGCTGTCGCCGTCGGACACCGGCTCCACCTTCAGCTTTCCCATCATGTCGGCGAGGTACGATGCCGCCATCACGTCTCGCTTGCTCGGATTCCGGTTGTAGTCGAGCTCCTTGGGGTGCACCAGGATCCGGGCGTTCGGAAACAGGTCCGTGTTCTGGCAGTGGTCCCAGTGCATGTGCGTCAGAATCACCGTATCGACGTCCTCGAAACCCAGACTACGGCTGCTGAGCGCGTCGGCCAGCAGCGCCCGACGCGACGCCGGACCCGTGTCGATGAGAATGCGCCGGGCGCCGGTGGTGAGCAGCGAGATGGTGGACCATCCCAGCCCGCCCTGGTCCGAGGTGAAGGCAAATCCGTAGGTCAAAACGTCTAGGTTGGACATTACGCGGCCTCCTGCAGATGTTATCGGGCGTTCGATGTCCCTTCCCCTTCGACGGGGAAAGAGCCTGCCCTGAGCCTGTCGAATGGATTAGGATGGGGGTGACGCCTACGCGGACAGCGCCTCCCGCTGCGCCGCTAGCAGACTGTCTATGCCGCGCTTGCCCAGGGCGAGCATTGCGTCGAGCGTGGCGCGGGAAAACGGCGCTCCCTCCGCCGTCCCCTGCACCTCCACGAAGTCGCCCGCGTCCGTCATCACGATGTTCACGTCAACCTCGGCCGCGGAGTCCTCCTCGTAGCACAGGTCGAGCAGCACCTCGCCGTCGACCACGCCCACGCTCGTCGCGGCCAGGGCGGCCCTGAGCGGCGAGCCGGACAACTCGCCGCGCGCGGCCATGCCGTCCAGAGCCTGGCGCACCGCGACGTATGCGCCGGTAATCGCGGCGGTGCGGGTGCCGCCGTCCGCCTGTAGCACGTCGCAGTCGACCGTGAGTGTTCGCTCTCCCAGCGCCCGCAGGTCGACCATGGCCCGCAGCGACCGGCCGATTAGCCGCTGTATCTCCCTGGCGCGGCCCCCGGACGAGGCGCTGCGCGGCGTGCGCGTAAGCGTGGAGCGGGGCAGCATGGCGTACTCCGCCGTGAGCCAGCCCTGCCCCCGGCCGCGCAGGAAGCGCGGGACGCCCTCCTCGACGCTCACCGCGCACAGCACGCGGGTGTCGCCCGTGGCGATGAGCGCGGAGCCTTCGGCGTAGGCCAGCGCGCCCGGTTCGATGCTCACGGGCCGCAGGTCGCCGGGAGAGCGTCCGTCGATTCGGGTCATCGCGGCCTCCGGTTCTCCGCCTCCGTCAGCCAGCCGGGATGACGGGCAGCAGTATGTGGGACGGGTAGTCTCGGGAGTGCTCGACCCGCTGGCGCGCCTGCCGCATCTCGGTGTCTGTGGCCAGGTCGTTTCCGGTGTTGAGATTGCGGTCGAAGCGCGGGAAGTTGGACGACGAGACCTCGACGCGGATACGGTGGCCCTTCTTGAAGACGTTGCCGGTCACGGCGAGGTCGATCTCGTACTCGTAGACAAGCCCGGGTTGGAGCAGCGTCGGCTCGGTGAAGCTGTCGCGGTAGCGCGCGCGAATGATGCCGTCGCACAGGTTCTTTGCGTATCCGGTCGGCGAAACGTCCACCAGCTTCGCCGTCCAGTCCGTGTCGGGGCCGTCGGTTGCGGCGTACAGCACCACGATTATGGGCCCCGTGACCTCCAGGTCCTGCTCCAGCGGCTCGCTGGTGTAGCAGAGGACGTCGGCCCGCATCTCGACCGGGCGCTGGTCGTACGGCCCCCAGGGCACGATGTGAGGCGAGCAGCAGTTGTTGCCGCCCATCGTCTGCACCGGAAAGTCGGGGTCGTAGACGAAGTGGTCCGCCTGCTCACTGCCCGGCGCCTCGCGCGACAGCGCGCCGTCGCCCAGCAGCGTGTTGGCCCCGCCGGAAGAGTGCAGGTACCACTTCTGCCAGTCGGTCCTCGCGAGCGGCCACTCGTGCTCGTCGCGCCACTCGTTCACGCCCATTATGAACAGCTTCAGCGGCGGCTCGTTCGCTATCCCGTTGTCGATGCCGCGCAGCCAGTAGTCGAACCAGCGCAGCTCCAGCGCCTCCAGGTCGTACAGCGAGTTCGCGCCGAAGTCCACGTCGCCCGTCTTGGTGGACGTGCTAAGAGCGTGGGGCCACGGGCCGACGATGAGCCGCGACTGCCGGGCCTGCGGCGTGAGTCCGCGCCGCTTCAGCCCGTTGAAGTTGATGAAGGTGTTCTGGGAGTACAGGTCGTACCAACCGCCCATGATGAGCGCGGGCGCGGCCATCTGGTCGAACTTCTCCTCGACGTTGACCGTCTCCCAGTAAGGGCCGTACTCGGTGTGGGTGGCCCAGTCTTTCCAGAACTGCAGCGACCTCCCCGCGAGCTGGTCCATGTCCACTAGCGGCAGCGAGCGGAACGCCTCGGTCCAGTTGTGGTACTCGATGCTCTGTGCGGTGCGCCCGTTCGTGCGCATGCCCCAGGTGAGGGCGACGTTGAGCTGAAAGGCGCCGCCCGGGCGGATGAGTCCGGTGTACAGGTCCGCGCACATGACCCGCGGGGCGAGACACTTCAGGTACTCGCTTCGGTGTGGCGCGCTCTGCCACTGCACCCAGCCCAGGTACGATCCGCCCGCCATGCCTATCTTGCCGTCGCTCCATGGCTGGCGGCCGATCCACTCCTGCGTGTCGAAGCCGTCCTCGCCGTGGTTGAACAGCGCGTAGTGCACGCCGTCGGAGTCCCAGCGGCCGCGCACGTCCTGGATCACGCACGCGTAGCCGTGGTTTGCCAGGCGTATGCCCTTCTCGATCATCGGCGCCGTGTTGTTGTCGTAGGGCGTGCGCATGAGCACCGTCGGGAACTTGCCCTCAGCCCTGGGCAGGTAGATGTCCGACGACAGCTCCACGCCGTCCCGCATGGGCGTCCTCACGTTGAGACGCATCTCCACTTCGTGGTTGGGCTGCATGGTGGTTGCCTCCTATAATCCCTTTCCCCTTGAGGGGAAGGTTAGGATTGGGGTGAAAGCGTCGGCGGGAACTGGCGCTACGCTCGGACTTCCCCGTTCGCCCACGCCTTGATGAGGTGGTGAGCGATGGCGATTGGACTGGGCACCGCGAGCACGTCGCTCTTGCCCTCGAGCGCCAGCAGCACCTCGTCGCGGTCGAACCACCGCACGTCGGTCATCTCCTCGGGGTCCATGTCGATCTCGGTGGTGGCGGCCTCTGCGTGGCAGCCTATCATCAGCGACGACGGGAAGGGCCAGGGCTGCGAGGAGTGGTAGCGCACGTTCTTCACCTCTATGCCGGCCTCCTCCATAATCTCGCGCGCCACAGCCTCCTCGATGTTCTCGCCCTGGTCCATGAATCCGGCCAGCGCCGAGTACATCTTCATCTGCTGGAGCCGGCCCCGCGACTGGCCGAGCAGGCACCTGTCGCCGTCGGTCACCAGCGTAATCACAACCGGGTCGGTGCGTGGGAAGTGCTCGGCCCGGCACGAGGGGCAGCGCCGCACCTGCCCGCCGCGCCACATGGCGGTCGGCTCGCCGCACACCGAGCAGTGGCTGTGGCGGTTGTGCCAGTCGAGCTGCGCCCTCGCCTGCGCGATCATGCCCGTCTGAGGATCGAAGCCCATGCGCTCCGCGGCCGAGCGGCAGTCCTCGAACCTGCGCTCGCCGTCCGAGGCCAGGCCCCGGGCGCCCGCCGCGCCGGACACGTCCACCACGAAGTGCGCCCTGCCGTCCCGCAGCCCCAGGAACACCGGCTCCGAGTCCGCGTCCAGGTCGGCGAACTCGTCGTAGTCAAGCCACGCGAGCGCGGGCGGCTCCCCCGTGCTCACCAGAACGTTCAGGTTGTGCATGGGCAGAAAGCGGCTGTCCGCCTGCCGGGCGCGGTCGGCGATCCAGTCCTCGTCCCGGCGCTCGGCCTCGCCCCGGTCCAGCGGGTTGCCCGCGAATATGTGTGGACTCATACGTGCCTTTCCACTAACCGCCGGTCACCGGCCGCTGACCGCTACTCCGCCTCTATCCGGTCGAAGCCCGTGTACGGGCGCAGCACCCGCGGGATGGTTACGGAGCCGTCCGGCTGCTGGTAGTTCTCGAGTATGGCTATGAGAGTGCGCGGGATGGCGAGTCCCGAGCCGTTCAGGGTGTGCGCGAACCGCGGCGACGCGCCGGGCTCGGGCCGGTAGCGTATCGACGCCCTGCGCGCCTGGAAGTCGGTGCAGTTGGAGCACGAGCTCACCTCCAGCCACTCCCCGCAGCCGGGCGCCCACATCTCCAGGTCGTAGGTCTTCACCGCCGCGAACCCCAGGTCGCCGGTGCAAAGCTCCACTATCCGGTAGGGCACCTCCAGCCGCGCGCACACGACTTCCGCGTCGGCCAGCATTCGCTCCAGCGCCGCGTCGGACTCCTCCGGCTCCACGAACTTGAACATCTCCACCTTCTCGAACTGGTGCACGCGCTTGATGCCGCGCGTGTCCCGGCCCGCGGCGGCGCGCTCGCGCCTGAACGACGGCGAGTGCGCCACGTAGTCCAGCGGCAGCGTGTCGTGGGCGAGAATCTCGTCGCGGTGCAGGTTCGTGATAGGAACCTCCGCGGTGGGCACCAGCCACAGGTCGTCCTCGGTGTCGTGGTACATCGTGTCGGCGAACTTGGGCAGGTGGCCGCTGCCCACCACCGACTGGGTGTTGACGAGGTAGGGCGGGTACACCTCCCGGTAGCCGTGCTCCCCGGTGTGCAGGTCGAGCATCCAGGTTATGAGCGCCCGCTGGAGCCGCGCGCCCTTGCCTTGTAGCACGAAGAAGCGTGAGCGCGCCAGCTTGACGCCGCGCCGGAAGTCGATGATACCGAGCCGCTCGCCCAGCTCCCAGTGCGGCGCCGGCTCGAAGTCGAACTCGGGCAGCTCGCCCACGGTGCGTATCGGCACGTTCTCCGACTCGTCCGCGCCCTGGGGCACGTCGTCGCGCGGGATGTTGGGCACTTGCGCCAGCAGCTCATCCATGTCGCCGTCCGCCGTGCGTACCACCTCGTCCAACTCCCGGATGCGCCCGCCGGTCTCGCGCATCTGCTGGATCAGCTCCGGCGGCCGCTCCTTCGCCTGGCCCAGCTCGCGGCTCACGCGGTTGCGGAGCGCGCGCAGGTTGTCGCGCTCGGCGATGGCGGCGCGGCGCTGCCTGTCCAGCTCCAGGATGCGCTCGACGGGAATCTCCTCGCCGCGCCTGCGTCCCGATTCCTGGACAAGCTCCGGTTGCCTGCGTATCAGGTCGATGCTAATCACTGGCTACCCACCCTGTATCGTAACCCCCAGCTCGCCCGCGACGGTGTCCATGTCCTTGTCTCCCCGGCCGCTCAGCCCCATCAGGACGATCTGGTCGCGGTCGAGCGTGGGCGCGAGCCGGGACACGTAGTGCAGCGCGTGGGCCGGCTCCAGCGCCGGAATGATGCCCTCCGTGCGGCACAGGAGCTGAAAGCCCTCCAGCGCCTCGGCGTCCGTGGCGTTCACGTACTCGGCGCGGCTCGTCTCCTTCAGGTAGCTGTGCTCCGGCCCGACGCCCGGGTAGTCCAGTCCGGCGGATACGCTGTGCGCCTCGATCACCTGGCCGTGTTCGTCCTGCAGCAGGTACGACATGCTGCCGTGCAGCACGCCGACGCGCCCGGCGACCAGCGTGGATGCGTGCTTGCCGGTCTCGACGCCCAGTCCGGCGGCCTCCACGCCCACCAGCTTGACGGACGGGTCGCCGATGAAGTCGTAGAACAGCCCGATCGCATTGCTGCCGCCGCCCACGCACGCGACCACGTAGTCGGGCAGCCTGCCGGTGGCGGCGACTATCTGCTCGCGCGCCTCCGACCCCAGCACCGCCTGGAAGTCCCGCACCATGCGCGGATAGGGATGGGGGCCGACGGCGCTGCCTATCAGGTAGTGCGTCGTCTCGACGTTCGTGACCCAGTCGCGTATGCACTCGTTGATGGCGTCTTTCAGCGTGCGGCTGCCGGACGACACCGGACGCACCTCCGCGCCGAGAAGGCGCATCTTGAACACGTTGAGCGCCTGCCTGCGGATGTCCTCCTCGCCCATGTACACCACGCACTCCTGCTGGAGCATGGCGCACACGGTGGCGGTGGCGACGCCGTGCTGACCGGCGCCGGTCTCCGCGATGACGCGGTCTTTGCCCATCTGCTTGGCCAGCAGCGCCTGTCCCAGGGCGTTGTTGATCTTGTGCGCCCCGGTGTGGGCCAGGTCCTCACGCTTCAGGTACACCTGCGCGCCGCCCAGCTCCTCGGACAGCCGCTCGGCGTGGTACAGCGGCGTGGGCCGCCCCACGTACTGGCGGCTCAGCTCCGCGAGCCGCGCCTGGAACTCCTCGTCCGCCTGGGCGGCCACGTACGCGCTCTCCAGCTCGGCGATGGCGGGCATGAGCGTCTCCGGAACGAAGCGCCCGCCGAACTGCCCGAACCGTCCCCTCTCATCTGGTATCTTCGCTGTCTGCATGTTCTCCACTCGCGTCAGATGGCCACTATGCGATTGACGTAGATGCCCGGCGTGTGTATCGAGTTCGCGTCCAGGTCTCCCGGCTCCACTATCTCGTCCACTTCCATCACCGTGACGCGCCCGGCGGTTGCCATCACCGCGTTGAAGTTGCGCGACGTGCCCCGGTACACCACGTTGCCCAGCGTGTCGGCCAGGTGCGCTCTGAGCAGCGCGAAATCGGCGGTCAAGCCCAGCTCCATCACGTACTCGCGCCCGTCGAACTCCCGCGTCTCCTTGCCCTCCGCCAGCAGCGTGCCGACGCTGGTGGGCGTGTAGAACGCCGGGATGCCAGCGCCGCCCGCCCGTATCCGCTCGGCGAGCGTGCCCTGCGGCACGACCTCCAGGTCCACCTTGCCCTCGCGGTAGGCGCGCTCGAACGACGTGGGCCTGGACGGCGACGGCGACACCGGGTAAGAGGCGATGACTTTCTTCACCTGTTCGTTGTCGATGAGTATGCCGATGTCGATTGGGCGCGTGCCCGGGATGGTGCCGAAACCGATGACGCTCGCCAGCCCCGCCGTGTTGCTCACGATGGTCAGGTCCCGCGCACCGTGGTCCCTGAGCGCGCGTATCAGGTTCTGCGGCGTGCCGCCCGGACCGGCGAAGCCGTCTATCATCAGCGTCGCCCCGTCCGGTATGTCCGAAACGGCCTCGTCGAAGCTCTTGGCTACCTTGTCGAACGCCATGCTGTCATCCGTCTGCGTGTCCGGCCCTGTCCCCGCGCCGCGCCTAAGCCCGCGACCGGCGAGGCGGCGCGAACACCACCAGCATCTCCAGGTCCTCCTCGATAGAGTGGAACCTGTGCACGTCGCCGGCGGCAACGAACACCACCGAGCCGGGGCGCACCGCGCGGTCCTCGTCCGAAACGCTTATCTGTCCGCGCCCACGAACAATATAGTAGATTTCGTCCTCCGTGTGTGGCTGCTGCGGGTCCATTTCCCCCGCCGCGAGCCGGTATATGCCCAGGCTCAGGTCGGCGCTCTCGAAAAACTCCAGGTAACGCTCGCCCGACTCGGCGCGCAGCTCCAGCAGGTCGGCGATCTCCCAGGCGTCCATCGTGTCGTGCTCCTTAAGTCCCTTCTCCCTCGCACCGCTGATAGGGGTAAGCCTTCCTAATTGTCCCTTCCCCCTCGCATGGGGGAAGGTTGGGATGGGGGTGTGTCCCCTCAGCGGAAGCGGAAGGTGCGCATGGCGACCGCGGCGCTCAGCACTATCCACCCCGCCACAATCGCAAGCTGCGTGGGGTAGTCCCAGAACCTGCCGGAATCCAGCGCGACGTCCCGGAACATCTCCAGCAGCGGCGCCAGCGGCAGGTACTCTATCACGAACAGCAGCACCGCGGGCAGGCTGTCGGTAGGGAAAAACACGCCGGACAGGAACATCAGCGGCAGCGAGACCGCGTTGCCCAGCCCGCTCGCGGCGGCGACGGTCTTGGAGAACGCCCCGACTATGAAGCCCAGGTTCAGGAACACCAGGTTGCCCATCAACACCAGCACACATAGCTGCGGCGCCTGGCTCAGCGGTATCGGCACCTGGAAGATGGCCATGCCCACCGCCAGGATGATGGCGGCCTGTACGATGGACAGCAGCAGCGAAGCCAGGATCTGCGACGTCACGAAGACCCTCACCTTGAGCGGCGTGGACTGTATCCGAATCAGAATCCGCTTCTCGCGGTAGACCGCGATGGTGGTGGCCAGCCCGATGATGGAAAAGCTCATCACGCCCCACACGGCGAGGCCGGGCAGCAGGAAGTCGATGTAGCTGAAGTCCTCGGACGGCTCCGACTCGCCCGCGCCCCGCACATCCAGCGCCAGACGCACCGGCGCCTGCGCCAACTGCAGGTTCGCGCCGTCCACGAAGCTGGACACCGCGCCGACCACTATGCCGCCGAATGCGTTGCTCTGGTCGAAAACGAGCGTGAGCCGCGCGGGCGGATTGGTCGTCGCGGTTCGCGCCAGCCCCTTGGGGATGATGAGCAGATGCCCAAGGTCGCCGTCCCCGACCTGCCGCCGCGCCTCCTCCTCGTCGTCCCTCATCTCCACGGTCAGGCCGCCCAACTCGGACAGGTTCGCGACCAGCCCGCGCGACATCTCGTCGTTGGCGTTGTCGATGACGCCGATCGTCTGCGGCGAATCGACGTCCCGGAAGAACAGGCCGAACACCAGCACGAACATCAGCGGAAACGCCAGCGCCCAGAACAGCGCCTGGCGGTCCCGCACTATCATCTTCATGTTCGCCAAAGCGAGGTGGTAAACGATCACTGGACAGTTAGTCCCTCAGGCTGCGCCCCGTCAGCGACAGGAACACATCCTCCAGGTTGGCCGGTATGACCTCCAGGTGCGTCAGCGTAGCGCCCGAAGCGGCCGCCCACGCCATCGCCGCGGGCACCGTGGCCGATGCGTCCGACGAGCTCAGCCTGTACGAGCCGTCCTCGTCCACGCGCGCGTCCTGGACGCCCGCCAGTCCCCGCAACTCCTCGACGCCGTGCGCCTCGCCCGTGGCCATCTTCACCTCGTAAGGCACGTCCAGCGACGCCACCAGGTTCGCCGGCGTGTCCAGCGCCACTATCTTCCCCTCGTCCATGATCGCGACCCTGTCGCAGAGATGCTCGGCCTCTTCCATGTAGTGCGTCGTGAGCACGATGGTGCGCCCGTCGCTGTTCATGGCCCGCACGAAGTCCCACAGGCTGCGGCGCGCCTGCGGGTCCAGACCGGTGGTCGGCTCGTCCAGGAACACCACCTCCGGGTCGTTCACCAGCGTCGCCGCGATGGCGAAGCGCTGCTGCTGGCCGCCCGACAGCTTGGCGACCGTCGCGCCCGCCCTGTCTTTCAGCCCCACCGTCTCCAGCAGCTCCTCGTAGGCCACGCTACGCTGGTAGAACCTGCCGAACAGTTCCAGTATCTCCTTCAGCGTGAGATTGTCGAAGTACGCGGACGCCTGGAGCTGCACGCCGATGCGCTCGCGGATGCTGGCGGAGTCCCGCCGAGAGTCCATGCCGAGCACCTCGGTATGCCCGGACGTCGGCACGTTCAGCCCCTCGATGCACTCCAGCGTCGTGGTCTTGCCCGCGCCGTTGGGCCCGAGAATGCCGAACACCTCGCCGTCCTGGACGCCGAACGATATGTCGTCCACGGCGGTGAGGCTGCCGTACCGCTTGGTCAGGCCCTCCACGGCGATAACGGTGGTCGCCGCGCTATCCGGTGCGGCTGCGGGCGGGCTTGTAGTCGGATTGTCGCGTGTTGTCATGGAAGTCCTGGCGTGGGGTCTCGGTCGTTCCGGGCGGCGCTGCCGCGCACTGCGCCCGCGCGGGCGCGTCCCCACATGGTATCAGAAAAGGGCTGGGGTGGTAGGCGAGAGACAAAGGTGCGTGGGCGTGGGACACTTCTGGCGTTATCCTTGAGAAGTTGCCTTCGCACACGGAGACAAAGCTAACAGAGAAGGCAAGAGCCTCATGAACTATGTTCGTGGCAGGATTATTCCAGCCTCTGCCAACTTCTGGCGGCTGATGCCTCTCATAATAGTTCTAAAATCTTCCGGTGAGAGTGAAGAGATGTCTCTGTACATGACGCTAAGGAAGAGTAAACTCAGATTGCAGTCGACACCTTCCGCCATTTCGCCGAAAGCGTTGAGGTCCTTATCCGTTACGGATGGACGGTCGATACCCTTCAAGGTTGGCAGACCAGTGACTGGAATGGCGTGAACGTAGCTTGATAGCTTCTGGTAGTCTTTGGTAAGCGCATCCGAAAGTCCAAAGAGCCTGTTCACCTCTCTGAATGACCGTGTGTAACTTACGTGCCAATCAATGATTCGTGCCCTACCCTCCCAGGAAGCGTGTCCCTCGCAAACCGCTCGCCACTCAACTGGGTGCGAGCGATAGAAGGTGTAACTGGTGGAGATGTCAACAATGGTTCGAAGCGCGGTGTATGAAGAATGAAGCAATCCCAAAGGCATCAGTATCCAAATCTCAATTACTTTTGAGTGTGCTGATGCGAGCAGGACCGACACTTCCTCAGCACCGTAGAGACCATGAAGGTGACGGAACCATGTGACCGACCTGTCGAATGCCTTGAGCAAACGATTGGCCGGGGGTCTAAGAACATAGTCATCAAGGTCACTCTGAGTAGGCAGAAAGCTACCGACTCTTGAAGCGTAGTCAGAAGTCAAAGTCATTGTACCTTCGAGAACTGCTTTTCGAGTTGGTCCCAGTAATCTTCAATGTCTGAATTCTCGGAAGAGGTCTTAGTCAGACGTCCCTGTGCGGTTGCGAGTATGCGGTTGCCCAAGCCCAGGTCTATCCCGGTGAGTACCTTCATCAAGTAGTTTCTCAAGGACACTTTGCGTATGGGAATGTCTATCTCGAAATTGGCGGAGAACCACTGCTCCACCTGTTTGTTCGTCATTCCGCGTGACCTGAACAACACCTCTAGCTGCTCTGCCATCGTGGCCTTAGACGTGTCGGGTAGCGCATTGATCCTGCCGTCAATAACCTGCCGCCCGGATTTTGGCATGGCTATAGACTCACTCTTTGGCGTCAATGGCCTAGCGGTTGCGCCGGGGGCTGATGCAAACGAAGACAACATTGTGCGTAGTTCCTGCAACGCCAATGTGTCATTCAGAGTCTCGAGTACTTGGTCCACGTCCTGACGCGAATCACAGTTTTCGAGTAGCAGTCTTGCGATTTCCCACGTGTGCATTGGGTTCACCACGATGAGTCAAAGATGGCTCTGTTCTTTAGGAGATCAACGAGTTCTTGAGAGACACGCGCAATGTTGCTCCCCACTCTACGGCGGTAAGGGACTGGTTGCTCAGCAGCGGTTTGGTGTCGTTTGGCGAGGTTTCTGAACAGATTGGAATACCTTACGCGAGTTGGCAAGCAATGGGCGGCGAAGCGGGTATCTTGACGTATCTGGGACTCAACGCTTGTATCCCATTCATGGTGTGCGTCGTTGAAAACGACCAAGAAGTCTCTTGCTCCACCCGAAGATTCCCACAACTCCATATGTTGACGCATCATGCTTAGCCCTGCTGCCGCAAATGCGTCAGACGTAACGGGTATGATAACCGCATCAGAGGCAAGAAGCGCAGATTTAGTGAAGAATGAACCCGCTGGATGACAGTCAACCACGATACAATCGAAATTGTCCTGTGCGCTAGCAATCAGTCCGTCCCAGCGAGAACGCAATTTGGCCTCATCGTCAGGTGAAAGTGCATTGAGCGCTAGCCGCATCATGGTAAGGGCGCCGGGTACGAGGTAAAGCCCCCATTTCTTGGTGGATTTGCGATGACGCCACCCCCTAACTCGTACAGAGTATGCATTTACGTTAATCGAAGTTGGCGGAATACTCCCAACCACTTTGAACGGGTCTATATCACTAACGCTGGGCATCAGGCAACTGGCCAGACTCTTCCCGTCGTTTATCAGCTTGAAATACCGCGACGCATCGAGGAACGCAAAGGATGCATTCGCTTGAGGGTCATAGTCAATCAACAGCACGTTTTTGGCGTGATTGAGAGCAAGCGTTCTGCTCACTTCCACTGCCAGAGTCGTTTTCCCCACACCTCCCTTCATGTTCATGAACATCAACACCGGAGCCGCCACTAGAACCTCCTACATATCACTGGTCTTCACGTTGAACAGGTCGTGATTATATTCTATCGCAAAGATGAATCAAACCCGCACCGCTGTGAAGACCTGTATCAGTCCAGTCACACCACCGCCCATTGACATACCCTGAAAAGGAAAAAGAACTCTCATGAGACAGAATACAATGAGACACCTCTTGGGACTCTTCTCCTCAACACCCACACTACCCCTCCCCTTCAAACTTCCTTAACATGTCCCCCGTATAGTGGGTGTCAGACCGGTCGAAACCCGATTCTGTACACCACGGAGGTTCCAATACATGAAAAAGTGGAGATGGCTCATTGGCGGAGTAGCGGCGGTGGTCGTGATGCTGGGCGTGGTTGGCGGCGCCATCATGGCCCAGGGGGACGAGGGCAAGGAGTCGCGCTTCTCAGCGTTCGCCGAGAGGGTGGCGAGCATCCTAGGCCTGGAGGCGGACGACGTCGAGGACGCGATGGAGCAGGCCAAGGAAGAGCTCGCCGACGAGGCGATGGACGAGAAGCTGGCGATGATGGTGGAGAAGGGCGCGTTCACCCAGCAGCAGGCGGACGACTGGAAGGCCTGGATGGAGGCCAAACCCGAAGGCTTCAAGCTGCCCTACTTCGCCCCGGGCAGGGGCGGCGAACACCTGGACGCCATGCTGGCGGCGATGGTCGAGAAGGGCGCGCTCGCACAGGCGCAGGCGGACGAGTACAAGACGTGGATAGAGTCCGCGCCGGAGGACGTGATATTCGGCGAAAAGCGCGATCACCACAGGTTCGAGTTCGGCGAGAAACGGGGCCACCACAAGTTCGGAGACCGCGACGGCAAGAGGTGGGGCGATTGGGGCAAGTCCAAGTCGGACGATGACGACGACCACCACTCCGACGGCGATGATGACGACGGTGATGAGCAAGACGATGATGACGACGACTCCTAACCGCCGCTGAACCACACACCATGCCCGGCAAGATTCTCATAATCGAGGATGACCCAGACACCGCGAGACTCGTGGGCCTGTACCTCACGCGGGACGGCCACCGGGTGCTCGCGGCGTCCGATGGGATAGAGGGTCTGCGCCTCGCCCGCGAGGCCAGGCCCGATCTCGTCGTGCTGGACCTGATGCTGCCGGGCATGAGCGGCATGGACATCTGCCGCGAGCTGCGCGACGAATCGGCTGTACCTATCGTGATGCTCACCGCCCGCGTGGAAGAGGCGGACATGCTCGGCGGCCTGGAATCGGGCGCGGACGACTACGTTACCAAGCCCTTCAGCCCCCGCGTGCTGGTGGCGCGCATAAAGGCCGTGCTGCGCCGCACCGCGCGCGAGGCGCTGGAACGCGCGCCGGGACAGATTTCGCACGGCGACGTCACACTCGACCTCGAGCGCCGCACCGCGCGCGTGGCGGGCGACCCGGCGCAGCTCACCCCGACCGAGTTCCGCCTGCTCTCCATGTTCATGCGCGAACCGGGCCGCACCTTCACCCGCGACCAGATTATCGACAGGGTTTTCGGCTACGACTTCGACGGCTACGACCGCACCGTCGACGCCCACGTAGCCAATCTGCGCCGCAGGCTCGGCGCGAACGCCAGGCACGTCCACACCGTCTATGGCGTCGGCTACAGGTTCGGCGATGCCTAGCTGGCTCTTCAGCCTCCAGTTCCGCCTCGTGGCCGGCTTCGCGCTCGTGCTCGCGCTCGTGCTCGGCGGCGTCAGCCTCTACATCGGGCGCGCCGCGGACAGGGAGGCTGTGCGCCTGGAGGACATCAGCGACAGGGCGCACGCCCTGAGAGTCAAGCAGGCGCTGGCGGACTACTACGAGCACAACAAGGACTGGAAGGACGTCCAGCCCGTGCTCGACAGGACCAGCTTCGTTTTGTCCCGCGACATCGTGGTCGAGGACAAGGACGGCGCGCTCATCGGCGATACCAGGCGCGACAAGGCCGCCTACTTCGACAAGCGCAGGCAGTTCACGCGGGTCGAAGTGGGTTCGGGCAGCGAGGCGAAGGTGTACGTCGGCCCGCTCAAGAGCGCGTGGGGTGTAACGCCCCCAAAGATGCCCACGCAGCCGCCTCTCCCCCCTATACCCGTATCGCCCGCTTCCTTCCAGCCACCCACTTCGCCGCTCTCCCCCCTGCCGCCCGCCGCACCGGCCTCCTCCCTGCCGCCTGCCTCGCCGGCCTCCCCTCACGCGCCCTCGCCTCCAGAGCCGCCTCACGTGGACGTCGGCGAACTGGACGAGCCGTCGTGGGGCAGGTTCGCGGACTTCACCAACCGCTCTCTGCTGTGGGCGGTCGCGGTCGCCGGCGTCGGCGGCCTGCTGCTCGTGTCGCTCACGTCCCGCCGCGCGCTGCGCTCGGTTCGCGCCCTCACCTTTGCGGCGCGACGCATGGGCGCGGGCGATCTGTCGCAGCGCGTGGACTCCGGGGGACGCGACGAAATCGGCGAGCTTTCGCGCACCTTCAACAGCATGGCCGACGCCCTGGAGCGCGCCGAACGCCAGCGCCGCCACTTGGTGGCCGACGTCGCCCACGAGCTGCGCACGCCGCTCTCCAACGTGCAGGGCTACGTCGAGGCGCTGCGCGACGGCGTTCTCGAATCGGACGAGCAGACTCTAGCGACGATTCACCAGCAGGTGCTGTACCTGTCGGAACTGGTGGAGGACCTGCGCCTGCTGGCCGACACCGAGGCGGGCGACTTCAACCTGCACCGGGAGAGCGGCTCGCTGGCCGACGCGCTGCGTGAGTGCATAGAGGGCGTTCGCGCCCGAGCCGAGGCCAAGGGCGTCGTGCTGGCGTCTCGCCTGCCCGCAAGCGCGCCCGAAATGTCGTTCGACCGCACGCGGTTGGCGCAGGTGGTGGGCAACCTGCTGGACAACGCCATACGCCACACGCCGCCGGGGGGCAGCGTGTCCGTGACGCTGGAGTTCAGGGTGGACGTCGCCACCGTGTCCATACGCGACACCGGAGAGGGCATCCCCGAAGAGCAGTTACCATTCGTATTCGACCGCTTCTACCGCGTGGACCCGTCCCGCAGCCGCATCACCGGTGGCGTCGGTCTTGGCCTGACCATAGCCCGGCAGCTAGTCGAGGCACACGGCGGCACAATCCGCGCCGAGAGCACCCCCGGCCAGGGCGCAACCTTCGTGATCGACCTACCGCTGTCCGTTGTCCCTTCCCCCTCGCAGGGGGAAGGTTAGGATGGGGGTGACGCTGCTTTCACCGCCCGCGCCAGCGCCGCCTTTGCCTCCCGCCGCGCGAGCCCCCTGCCACCCCGCCGCAGGTACGCCAGCCGCCCCCGCGCCAGACTCGTCAGCCGCGCGGAGTCGGGGTGCGCCCGGCCCAGGAACGCCGCCGCCGCCAGCCCCGCCAGCCGCCCGCTCTCCAGCGCCACCGCTCCGTTCTCCACGCCAGCCGCGTCGCCGCAGACGAAGACGCCAGGGATAGGAGTGGCGAGACTGGCGTCGTGCGCCGGCGTTTGGCCGCCCATAATCGGCAAGTCCACCATCGGCAGGGCAAGCTGCGACGCCAACTCCACCTCCGGGTTGCGCGGCCCGGCTATGCACAAAAAGTCCGCTTGCAGCGTGCGCTGCGCCCCATCCGTCTCCACCGTCACCGCCTCCAGACTCTCCCCGCCGTGCGCCTCCACCAGCCGCGTCGCCGTCAGCAGCTCCACTCCCGCGTCCCGCAGCGGCGAGGCGTTGAACTCGCGCCCCACCACGCGAGGTGACTCGTCCACCACCGCCGCCACCTCGACCCCCGCATCCAGCAAGTTCGCCGCGATGAGCAGCCCGGCGTTGTCCGAGCCGACCACCACTATACGCCGGCCGGGGACCTCGCCCCGTCGCGTGAGGGCTTCCTGCACGTCGCCCGAGAGCGCCGCGCCCCGCGGCGGCCCGGGCACGTCGAGCCAAGGTTCCACCGATCCGGTGGCCAGCACCACGGCGCGCGACCGCAGTCGTTCGCCCTCGTCCTTGCCGGATAGCGTAAGCTCAAGACCGGACTCCGGCGTGCCGAGCGTACGCACGTCCGACACCTCGGTGCCCAGGCGCAGCCCAACCCCCGCGGACACGGCATCCTCCGCGAGCGCCGCGCAGAAGTCCACGCCGCTCGCCCCGCCGTAGATCGTCGCCGGGCCCTGCAGCGTCTGCGTCTGCAAGCCCAGCCTGCCGCCCGCCCAGTCCGCCGCGTCCAGCAGCTCGACTCGCGCGCCCGCCTGCGCCGCCGTCGCGGCCGCCATCAGCCCCGCCGGACCGGCACCCGCAATCGCCATGTCCACTTCCCGGATGCTCGATGCCATGACCCCATAATCACGCCTCCCCCGGTGCCCGTCAAGCGCTGTGCTATACTTGTGCCGCCGATGCAGAGTCCCTTCCTCCTTTATGGGGGAAGGCCAGGATGGGGGTGACGGCAGCAAGCATGAATGACGCGGTGATACAAGTCAGGAACGCCACCCGCGCGGACGTCCCACGCCTGTGCGAATTCCAGCAGAACATGGCGCTGGAGACCGAGGGCAAGAGCCTGGACGTGGACGTGCTCGCCGCGGGCACCGGCGCGGTGTTCGACTCGCCCCAGAAGGGCTTCTACATCGTGGCCGAGGCCGCGGGAGAAGTGGCCGGCAGTTTGCTCGTAACCTACGAGTGGAGCGACTGGCGCGCCGCCACCTTCCTGTGGATACAGAGCGTATACGTGGACGCCGCGTGGCGTCGCCGCGGAGTGTACCGCGCGCTGCATAACCACGTCGTCGAGATGGCCGAGGCGCGCGATGACGTGTGCGGGGTCCGCCTGTACGTCGAGCGGGAGAACACTGTCGCGCAGCAGACCTACGACAGCCTGGGCATGACCCGCTCGCACTACGACATGTTCGAGATAGACTTCGCGTTCCCCGCCGACCGCTGAGAGGAGCACCCTCGATGGATGACAGCGTAAGAGACTTCCTCACCCGCAACCACAACGCGGTCGTGACCACGTTCCGGCGCCGCGGCGCCGCGCAGCTCAGCATCGTGACCGTCGGCCCCTACGCCGGCGGCGCCGCCTTCACCACCACCGAGGGCAGGGCAAAGCTGGCCAACCTGCGGCGCGACCCGCGCTGCTCGATTCTAGTGTCCGCCGCCAACTGGTCGAGCTACCTCGTCCTCGAGGGCCGCGCGAACGTGCTGGCCGCCGACAACACCGACCCCGACGAGCTGCGTGACGCCCTACGGGCCGTCTACGTCGCGGCCAGCGGATCGGAGCATCCCAACTGGGACGAGTACGACCAGGCCATGCGCGACGACCGACGCGCGGCCATCGTCGTCGTCCCCGACCGCGTCTACGGCGCCGCTCTGTAGACACTGAACTCCCTTCCCCCTCGATGGGGGAAGGTCAGGATGGGGGTGAACACGAGCCCCTTTCCATACTCGACCAAGGAGCACATCATGGCAGTCGTCTTCGAAAAGAGGGACCCCGCATTCGACCGCATCATCGGCGACAGCCCGCGTCTCGATCATCTCGCCACCGGGTTCGGCTTCACCGAGGGCCCCGTCTGGCGCGGCGACCACCTGCTTTTCTCCGACATCCCCAACAGCCGAATCGTGCGCTACGAGCTGGCCGAAGAGGGACCGCGCGTCACCACCTTCCGCTACCCCAGCGGCAACTCCAACGGCATGACCCTCGACCGCGAGCGCCGGCTGGTGACCTGCGAGCACACCCATCGTCGCGTCTCGCGCACGGGCAACGACGGCAGACTCACCGTGCTGGCCAACAGGTACGACGGGCGGCGCTTGAACAGCCCCAACGACGTGGTGGTCAAGTCCGACGGCAGCGTCTACTTCACCGACCCGCCCTTCGGCCTCGCCGGCCAGTCCCAGGGCAAGGAGCAGGAGGTCAACGGCGTCTACCGCGTATCCCCGGACGGCTCCGAGGTGTCGCTCGTCACTGCGCAGATGGAGCGCCCCAACGGCCTCGCCTTCTCCCCCGACGAGAGCATCCTGTACGTGGACGACTCCGCGCTCGGCCACATCCTGGCGTTCGACGTGCAGAGCGACGGCCCGCTGGCCAATAGCCGCGTATTCGCCGAACTGAAGGGGGATGAGCAGGGCGTGCCGGACGGCATGAAGATCGACGTGGAGGGCAACGTCTACTGCACCGGCCCCGGCGGCGTGTGGGTGCTCGACTCGTCGGCGCGCCTGCTGGGCCGAATCATGCCGCCCGAGGTACCCGCCAACTGCGCCTGGGGCGACTCTGACCTGCGCGGCCTCTACCTCACCGCCCGCACCGGCCTCTACCGCGTCCGACTCGCCATCCCCGGCATCCCCGCCAGCGGCTAGAGAGGCGCCCCCTACGGCGACGCCCTGAACACGTGCGACACCCGGCTCGACGACAGGTCCGTCTCAGCGAGCTTCTGCCCGCTCTCTACGGTGCTTTGCACCTGGGGCAGGATGATGTCCAGCTCCTCGTCCGACAGCGGAATCAGACCCATCTCGTCGATCATCCGCTTTAGCGTTTCCTTGGTTACCGCCATGATGCTCCTCCGTGGCCCGCTGGCTTCACCGGCCTACGCAAGCGCCGCCTCCACTGCCGGCGGCACCGACCGCCCCTGGCCCGCGCTCCGCTCGTAGCGTTGTGCCACCCTGTACAGTAGACTCTCCTCCCACGGCCGCCCGTACAGCTGCAGCCCGATGGGCATCCCCGCGCTGGAGAAGCCGCACGGCACCGACAGCCCGGGCACGCCCACCAGATTGCCGGGGCTCGTGTTGTGTCCCATCACCGCGGACGAGCCTTCCAGCGAGTCCACGTCGACCTGAGAATCGCCCAGCGCGATTGACGTATCGTCGAAGCGCCACGCCGGCGCCGGCGTCGTGGGCGTCACCAGGAAGTCCACCTCGTTCATCACCTTCAGCCACTCCCTCTGGATCAGCCGACGCGCCTGCTGCGCCCTCACGTGGTCCTTGGCGAGCACAAACTGGCCGCTCAGCATCCTGTGGCGTTCCTCCGGGCTGAAGTTCTCCCGCGCTTCTCTGAGCTGGTCCTCGTACGCCACGATCGAGTTGGCCCTCGAGGCCGCCTGCACCAGCGGCAGCAGCTCCAGGCGCTTCATTTCAACCGGCCTCGCCTCCACGCCGAACTCCTCCAGCACCGCGATGGCGCGAGACACCGCCTCCGCGACCTCGGTGTCCAGCGGGTCGTAGAAGTGATTCTCCGGTATGCCCATCACCAGGCCCCGGATATCCCTGTCGAGCGCGCCCTCGTAGTCGTCGACAGGCACCGGCACGGTCGAGGGGTCGAGTGGCTCGTCGCCCGCGATTGCGCCCAGCACGATGGCGTTGTCACGCACGCACCGCGTGTGCGGGCCGACGTGGAAGTTCGCCGGATCGACTCCCTCCAGGCAGCCCAGATTGCTCACGCGCCCATAGGTCGCTTTCATTCCCACGATGCCGCACACCGCCGAGGGCTGTCGAACCGACCCGCCCCCGTCCGTACCCAGCGACGCGAACGTCACGTAGGCCGCTACGTTCGCAGCCGAGCCGCCGCTGGAACCGCCCGCGTACCGCTCCGTGTCCCACGGATTGCGCACCCTGCCGAACCACGCGTTGTCGCTCAGAAAGCCCGCGCCGATCTCGTGCATGTTCTCCTTGCCGAGTATCACCGCGCCTGCCGCCCTGATCCGGCTCACCACCGGCGCGTCCTCGTCCGGCACGTAGTCCTCCAGCGCCTTGCTGCCGTCGGTAGTCAGCACACCCTTAGTCTCCAGCATGTCCTTGAGGCCCACGGGGACGCCGTGCAACGGCCCCAGCCACTCGCCCCGCATGAGCATGCTTTCCAGCTTCTGCGCCTGCTTGAGCGCCAGTTCGGGCGTGAGCGTGATGAACGACTTCAAGACAGGCTGCATACGCTCCGCGTGGTCTATGGCCGCCCGCGTAAGCTCGACGGGCGACAGCTTGCGGGACTTGACCAGGGGGGCTATCTCGTGGATGTGGTTGGACAGTGGGCCTAGTTCACTCATGGAGCTTTCCTTTCGTCCGCATCCGCGCCAATGGCTGGAAGTTAGCACTGGCCGCGTAGCGTGTCAAACGCCCGTAAACCCCGGAATGGCGCCGCGAACGCCCGCTGGCGGGTTCCGGTAGAACGATTCGGTGGTAGAATGTTCTGGCGGGCCGCCGCAGATGCGGCGCCGCGCAAGCCGGAGGCCACCCACGATGCCCCTCGAGAACATAGTCGTTCGCGGCGCTCGCGAACACAACCTCAAGAACGTAAACGTCACCATTCCACGCAACAAGCTGGTCGTCATGACCGGCGTGTCCGGCTCGGGCAAAAGCTCCCTCGCGTTCGACACCATCTACGCCGAGGGCCAGCGCCGCTACGTCGAGTCGCTCTCCGCCTACGCGCGCCAGTTCCTGGGCCGCATGGACAAGCCCGACGTCGATTACATCGAGGGCCTGTCCCCCGCCATCTCCATCGACCAAAAGGGCGTGTCCCACAACCCCCGTTCGACGGTCGGCACCGTCACCGAAGTCTACGACTACCTGCGGCTGCTGTTCGCAAGGGTGGGCCGTCCCCACTGCTACAAGTGCGGCCGCCCCGTCGAGGGCCAGACCGTGCAGCAGATCGCCGACGCGGTGCTGTCGCTGCCGGAGGGCAGCCGCATACAGATAATGTCGCCGGTGGTGCGCAGGCGCAAGGGCGAGCACAAGGAGGTGTTCGAAGACGCCCGCCGGGCCGGATTCGTGCGCGTGCGCGTCAACGGCGAGGTCCACGAGCTTTCCGAGACGTTCGACCTGGACAAGCAGAAGTGGCACACCATCGAGGTTGTCGTCGACCGGCTCGTAATCGGCCAGAGCGCGGAGACCGGCCGCGTTACCGACTCGGTGGAGGCCGCGCTGCGAATGGCGGACGGCGTTGTGCTCGTGTCCGTCGTGGACGGCGATGAGCTGCTCTTCTCCGAGAACTTCGCATGCGTCCACTGCAACATCGGCCTCGGCGAGCTCGAGCCGCGAACCTTCAGCTTCAACAACCCCCACGGCGCCTGCGCGCGCTGCACCGGCTTGGGCTACAAGCTCGAGATCGACCCCGACCTGGTTCTCCCCGACAAGCGCCTCAGCATTCGCGAGGGCGCGGTCCAGCCCTGGGCGCGCTCCGGCTCGATGAGCCCCTGGTACAGGAGCCAGCTCGAGTCGGTCGCCAAGGCGTACGAGTTCGACACCGTCACACCCGTCGGCGAAATGGCGGAGCGGGACCTGGACCTGGTGCTCTACGGCACCAAGGGCAAGTCCATAAGCGTCAGCCACGAGACGCAGCGCGGCAAGACCTACCGCTGGCGCACCTCGTTCGAGGGTGTGGTGAACAACCTGGAGCGCCGCTACCGGGACACCGAGTCGGACTACGTGCGAAACGAGATCGAGCGCTACATGGCCGCCCGCCCCTGCCAGGACTGCGGCGGGCGCCGCCTCAGACGCGAGGCGCTGGCTGTGACCGTGTGCGGCCTCAACATCATGCAGGTCACCGACAAGTCCATAGGCCAGGCGCTGGACTGGATGCGCGCCATATCCGGCGAGGCTCCATCGACCAACGGCGCGTCCCCCGGCGAGACGCTTACGGAGCGCGACAAGACCATCGCATCCCAGATTCTCAAGGAGATCGACGCGCGGCTGGGGTTCCTGCTCAACATCGGGCTGGACTACCTCACGCTGTCCCGAACCGCCTCCACGCTCAGCGGCGGCGAGGCGCAGCGCATCCGGCTGGCCACCCAGATAGGCTCCGGGCTGCTGGGCGTCCTCTACGTGTGCGACGAGCCCTCCATCGGCCTGCATCCCGCCGACGACCACAGGCTCATAGAAACGCTGAAGGGTCTTCGGGACATTGGCAACACCGTGCTGATAGTGGAGCACGACGAGGCGATCATGCGCGCCGCCGACCACATCGTGGACCTGGGACCCGGCGCCGGCGAGCACGGCGGCCACGTGGTCGCCTCCGGCACGGTCGACGACGTCATCGACACCCCGGACTCGCTCACCGGCCAGTACCTGGGAGGCCGCAAGCGGATCCCGCTGCCTGAGGAGAGGCGTCCGGGCAACGGAAAGACCATCACCATTCGCGGCGCCAGACAGAACAACCTCAAGGGCGTGGACGTCCGCATACCCCTGGGCGCGTTCGTGTGCGTAACCGGCGTGTCCGGCTCGGGCAAGAGCACGCTCATAAACGAGGTGCTGTACAAGCGGCTCGCGCAGCTCTTCTACAGGGCCAAGGACCGCCCCGGCCTGTTCGACTCCATCGACGACGTAGATAACGTGGACAAGGTCGTGAACATCGACCAGTCCCCCATCGGGCGCACTCCCAGGAGCAACCCCGCCACCTACACCGGCACGTTCACGCCCATACGCGAACTGTTCGCCACCCTGCCCGAATCCAGGGTGCGCGGGTACAAGCCGGGCAGGTTCTCGTTCAACGTCAAGGGCGGGCGCTGCGAGGCTTGCAAAGGCGACGGTTACATCAACATCGAGATGCAGTTCCTGCCAGACGTGACCGTGCCCTGCGAGATCTGCGAGGGCCGTCGCTACAACCGTGAGGCGCTGGAGATAGCCTACCGCGGAAAGAACATCGCCGAAGTGTTGAACATGACCGTCACCGAGGCGCTCGACCACTTCGGGTACATCCCCCGCGTCCGCAACAAGCTGCAGACGATGAGCGACGTCGGGCTCGGGTACATCCGGCTCGGCCAGCCTGCCACGCAGCTCAGCGGAGGGGAGGCGCAGCGCGTCAAGCTGTCCACCGAGCTGTCCAAGCGCGCCACCGGCAGCACGCTGTACATCCTCGACGAACCCACCACCGGCCTGTCGTTCGAGGACTGCTCCCACCTGTTGCGCGTGCTGCACCGCCTCGTGGACGCCGGCAACAGCGTCGTGCTCATCGAGCACCACCTCGACCTCATAAAGAGCGCCGACTGGCTCATCGACCTCGGCCCCGGCGCCGGCGACGCGGGCGGCCACCTCGTCGCCGAGGGCACCCCGGAGGACGTCGCCGCGATGCAGCACTCCCATACGGGCCGCTACCTCGCGCCCATTCTAGGCGTGCGCGAACCTGCGGGCGCGCCGGCGGACTAGGCGTGCGCAAGTACGATTCCGGGTATTCCGCCCAACATCAACCCAGAAGGACTACAATTGACGTCGTAACTGCGTAAAGGACGAATCTCCCCGGAGCAACGCTATGATTGAAGAAGACGCAATCGAAGCAACGAACGAGGTCAAGAAATTGCTCCGCGATCTGCTGACGGAGAGATTCAAGGGCGAGCTGGAATTCGGCCCCATCGTTGTATTGCCGCGTTATGACCACGAAGGTGATCCGTACCTTCACTCGTACATCGTATTCGAAGGGGACCAGAGTAAACTGGACTCGCTCTGGCGGATCGGGTTGTCCAGTCGTATTTGGCCGCGCGCCGAGGAGCTAGGATACACGGCAATTCCAATACAGTCGTTCGTCTCAAGGTCAGAGTGGCCTGCTATGAAGAGATGGCTGCTGCGCCATCCAAACGACTTTGCCAGGTATGTGTAGCCATTCTCCCTCCCTTGATTTCTTCGCAAGCGGAATTGATTGCTTGCGGCTGTCCATCATGATCACTCAGGTGCGGTACCGGCTTGAACCCTGATCACCTTCTCGCGATTGCCGAAGGCCTCGCTGGCGGTAGAGTCGGATCCCGGCGAGGGAGGCCGCGACAGGCCGAACTGCGAAGAGCCGTGAGTACTGCCTACTACGCCCTGTTTCATGCACTGGCAGGCGATTGTGCCGACCTGCTTGTCGGTTCCAGATCATCAACCCAGACAACAGAGGCATGGCGGCAGGCATATCGAGCCTTGGATCACGGGCAGGTCAGGAAGCAATGCACACAGCGGCGTCCCAAGCGTGTTCTGAGTCGGTTTCCTCAGCAGATTCGGTATTTTGCGGACCAATTCGTCATGATACAAGGGCTGCGCCACCTGGCCGATTACGATCCGTTCCATCGTTTTTCGAGGCCGGAGGTTTCACTTCTCGTTGAGGACGCAAGGACAGCCATAGCACAGTTGCAACAGGCTTCCCGCTTGGACCGCCGCGCATTCGCCGTTTTCGTCCTGTTCGACCTGAGAGGGGACTAGAGCCCGGACTCGGGTTTGTTCGGCTAACCCGCAGCCGCCAGCCGCCGCTTCGCCTCCTGCCACAGCCCCTCCTTGTCGTCCAGCGGCAGTTCCTCGAACGACATCCCGCGCTCGCGGCACATCCCCTCCATAAGCGCGAACCGCCGATAGAAGCGCGCGTTCGCCTTCCGCAGCGCCTCCTCGGCATCCAGGTCCATCCAGCGCGCCGCGTTGACCGCCGCGAACAGCACGTCGCCGAACTCCGCCTCGCGCTCTGCGGCGCTTTCGCTCTCCGCCAGTTCGCCCACCTCCTCCGCCAGCTTGTCCAGCACGCCGGACACGTCCTCCCAGTCGAACCCGGCGTGCGCCGCGCGCTGCTGGATCGCCTGCGCCTGGGCCAGCGCGGGCATGCTCTTCGGCACACCGTCCAGAATCGACTCACCCGCCTGGCGCCGCTCGCTGCGCTTGATCGCCTGCCAGTTGGCCATCACCGCGTCCGCGTCGCCCGCGTCTGCGTCCCCGAACACGTGAGGGTGACGCCTGCGCAGCTTGTCGATGAGCCCACCGAACACGTCCTCCGGCGTGAACTCTTCCCGCTCACGCCCTATTTCCAGTTGGAACAGCACGTGAAGCACCACGTCGCCCAGCTCCTCCACCACGCCGGCTACGTCGCCACTATCGATGGCTTCGACCAGCTCGTAGCACTCCTCCAGTAACTGCGCTTTGAGGTCGTCGCGTGTCTGCTGCCTGTCCCACGGACAGCCGTCGGGGCCGCGTAGACGTCGCAGGATCGCCGACGCGCCGTCGAAGTCGTGAATGTAGTCGTCTGTGCCGCTCATATGCTCCTCCGGGCCATCCTCGCAAGACGCCGCCATGCCGTCTTCCGGCTGACCGGCTCCGCGTAGATGCTACCACAGCGCACGAAGCGGAACGGTGGAGTGAGCCGCGTTGCTGAGTGGCGCGGCCCCTAAAGGTGCTATCATTGCCGGACACCGTCCAGGGGGCACACGACATACAGACTTCAGGAAGAATACGCGCGACGGCATGGCTGAAGACGCTGGCGACTGTGCTATTCATCGCCGCGGTGCCGCTCTTTCTCATCGCCGGCAGCGTGCGCTTGGTCATCAACGTTCCCGCGTTGTACAGCTACGGCTTCGACAGGTACGACATTGCCGCTTACACTGGCATCGAGCGCGAGGACCTTCTCGACGTAGCCGCGCGCATCCGGACCTACTTCAACGACGACTCCGAATTCCTGATAGTGCCCACAACCGTGCGCGGCGTGCAGGTGCCCAGCCTGTACAACGAGCGCGAGATACTGCACATGTGGGACGTGAAGGGCCTGGTGCGCGGCGTCTACTGGGTGCACGAGGCGACGGGACTGTACCTGCTGGCGTTCGCCGCCTTCGGGTTCGCGCTGTACCGTCGGCCGTTCCTCGCGCGCCTGGCGTGTTACGCGGGCTACGGCGGCGGCCTGACGCTGGGAATCGTGCTGCTGGCCGGAGTCGGGTCGCTGGTGGGATTCGACAGGCTCTTCCTCGCCTTCCACCTCATCAGCTTCGCCAACGACCTCTGGCAGCTAGACCCGAGCCGCGACTACCTCTTGGCCATGTTCCCCGAGGCCTTCTTCTTCGACGCCACCATGCTCATTGCCATAGCCACATCCGTGCAGGGAGCGTTGCTGGTGGCCATCGCGGTGGCGTTGCCTCGCACGCCGTGGCTGCGGCCGGAAGGCGATTCAGCATAGGATGACGATTAGCAGGCAGAGGCTAACCGGGCGGGCTGACAACTAGTACATGAAGCTTAAGCCCACACCGTAGGGCAATCACAGCCGTCCGGCGCCTCCCCTGGCGAAAAGTCCTCCAGCGCGCCAAGGAGGTCGTCTGCCACGATCAGAGCGAATCCCATTAACTCCGCCGACTCGAGGGTTCGTTGGCCAAGCCGAATCGAATTCCCCAGGGTGTAGTCAGAAGCGTTACGCATCCGCCTGATGTTGTCTAGCCTTCGCGCTATGTACTTTTCTAAGCGCCCTGCTTTAGCTCGGTAACGTTGAGCGAGTGCCGAATGCCTCCCATTACGCGGCAGCGGGCGGTCGTTCGGATACTCTCTGAAGTAGCGGCAGCAGGCTTCGTGATGCAGGCCGTAGTAGAGCCGGTTGACTGCGGTACGATGCTCTACCTCTGTGCTGGCGGAATCTGCTAGTTGCAGTCCAAACCGGTAAAAGGCGAGCGGCCTCATATCCTTAGAGGAAAGATCATGTAGTTGATCATCCTCGAGGAGTCCGCTCTTTCTGCATCGGTCCAGGAAGCCTCCAATGCAATCTCCGCCTCAACCATCGCCTTCCCTACTCGCGACCATTCATACCGGTCAATGTCCGCGACAAACGTGAGGTCTAGTGTCGGAGGTGCAGGTTCCCAGTGGCTATCATCGACGTCGACAGTGGCCGACTCGAGCGCAGGCCCGAGTTCCCTACATCCAATCTCGTACAGCTCTTCAAGTACGTGCTTCCTGAAGGGCGTGAGTAGTTCCATCGCCTCGGGTGTGATTTGAAGCTGAACTGTCTTGTCTTTGGCCGTCATCGTGAACTGCCTCGAACACTGGGAGATTTCTAGCCCATCTAGTTTCTTGCACGCCGCCTCAAAGTGTCAAGCCGGCGGGGCCGTTTGATTGGGCTGTTGGCCCCGTCTATAATCCCCTGTGGCGGACAGCGAAGGTTTGGCAACCGCCGCAATTCGAACGAAACGGACGGACAAGCATGGAAATCAGGATGGGCAGCCTCCTCAGGGACGCGCGAGAGGCCCGCGGGACAGTTATCATCATTGACGTGTTCAGGGCCTTCACCACCGCGGCGGTGGCGTTCTCTCGCGGCGCCTCCAGGATCGTGCTCGTCGCCGAAGTGGACGAGGCCCTCGCCCTCCGCGACAAGGGCGTGGGCGAAATCTGCATGGGCGAAGTCGACGGCAAGCGACCGCCCGGCTTCGACTACGGCAACTCGCCCCACGAGCTATCCGGCGCCGACGTGCGCGGCAAGACGCTCATCCAGTCCACCCGCGCCGGCACCGTCGGCGTGAGTGCCGCCGCCAACGCCGATGTCATCTACGGCGGTTCGCTGGTGCTCGCTAAAGCTACCATCGCGGCCATCCGCCGCGACGCCCCCGAGCTCGTCACCATCGTCGCCATGGGCGCGGAAGGCCGTGAGCGGACCGACGAGGACGAGCAGTGCGCCCTCTACCTGCGCAATCTGTTCCTGGGACGCACATCCGACCACGACGCGGTGCGCAGCCTGGTGCTGGCCGGCCAGGAGGCTCAGAAGTACGGCGACCCACAGCGCCCCCACTTCGCTGCCGAGGACCGCGACATGGCCCTGCGCATAGACTCGGTGCCGTTCGCCATCAAGGTCACGCGCGAGGACGGCCTGCTCGTCGCCAGAAAGCACCCGGTCGACTAGGAGCGAACTACGCGCCGTCGCCAGCGTCGCCGAGAACACTAACCGAAAGAGGAAGAATCGCTTGAAATACAGAAGACTTGGAAACTCCGGACTCAAGGTATCTGAGATAGGAATTGGCGCCAACAACTTCGGGCGCCGACTGGACGCGGAAGCCACGGCGGCGGTCATCGACCGCGCGCTGGATGTGGGCATCAACCTCATCGACACCGCCAACACCTACGGCGGAGGCAGACGCTCCGAGGAGTACATTGGCCGGGCGCTGAAGGGCAAGCGCAAAGACGCCCTCATCGCCACCAAGGCCGCCATGAGGATGGGCGACGGTCCCAACGACAGCGGCGCCTCGCGCCTCCACCTCACGTCTGAGCTTGAAATCAGCCTGCGCACCCTGGACACCGACTACGTGGACCTCTACCAGGTCCACTTCCCCGACGACGACACTCCGATAGAGGAGACGATGCGCGCTCTCGACGACATGGTCAGCCAGGGCAAGGTCCGCTACATCGGCTGCTCCAACTTCACGGCCTGGCAGGTCTGCGAGGCCATCTGGACCTCCAGAACCTACGGCCTCGCGCCCTTCGTCAGCGTGCAGCCTCCCTATAGCATGATGCGACGCGCCATCGAGGCGGAGCTGGTGCCGTTCTGCAGGGAGTACGACATCGGCATTCTGCCCTTCTACCCTCTCGCCAATGGCTTCCTCACCGGCAAGTACAGGCGCGGCCAGGGCGCTCCAGAGGGCACGCGCCTGGCCGAGGACGACAGGGGCATGTTCACCGACAAGAACTTCGACCTGCTGGAGAGCCTGGAGACGTTCGCCTCCGAGAGGGGCCACACCGTGCTGGAGTTGGCTTTCGCCTGGCTGCTCGCCAATCCCAACGTCAGTTCCGTAATCGCGGGCGCGACTCGAATAGAGCAGGTGGAAAGCAATGCCGACGCCGCGAACTGGGAGTTGACGCCGGAGGAGAAGACCGAAGTCGACGCGCTGCTGGACGCTTAGCTCAGGCGGCGCAGCAAAGACCTCGACACTGCGCGCGGCACTTGTCCAGGCAATCGAGTAGCCCATACAGGCACCCGCGGCACCAGCACAGCACCACGCCTTCCTCGCGGTCCTCGCCGCGCACGCCCTCCAGTCCCTCGCGCAACAGCCACGGCACCAACAGCAGCGCGGTGGCCGCGTCGAGCCACCACCAGCCCAGCAGCGCATTGGCTACGAGGCCGACCAGAAGCGTCAGCGACAGGTAAGAGCAACCGATGGTCTCCTTGGCCTCGATAGCGATGGAGTTCAGTCCGCTCTGCGCGGCGATGCGCAACTTCCAGAGAGCGAGGATCGGCATGAGCGCGACGGACGCCGCTGCGACCGCGATGCCCACAAGCGACTCCTCGGCGCCGGTCCGCTGAGATAGCGTGTAGGTGGACTGGATCACGATCCCGACCGAAAGCACGATGAAGGTCCAGCCGATCAGCCGCACCACCCTGCCCTCGATCCTTTCGCCCCGCTCCTCGTCGACTACACTCAGCCGCCACAGCACCAGGCCCGCGGCGCCTACCTCCAGGTAGCTGTCCATCCCGAAGCCCGCCAGCGCCACGCTGCGGGCCATCGCCGCCGACCAGAGCGCCAGCACGCCCTCGACGACGTTGTACACCAGCGTAAACCAGAGCAGGGCCTTCGCTGTTCGCACTTTCAGAGCATCTCCTGCCCGTGAGAGTACCCTTGATTCTACCACAAAGCCCGCAGTCCACTCGTGCTATAATTGCGCCCGGCCCGGGCCGGTATCGCCCTCCCGCTCGCTTTGGAGGCCGAGGCCGAGCCTGACTAACCGTGCTGGAGGTGTGCCCTTGAAGCTGCTCTTGAAGGCGGACAGGCTGATCGACGGAACGGGCGCGCCGCCCATCCAGAACGGCGCCGTGCTAGTCGAAGACGGACGCATCGCCCAGGTAGGCGCGCGCGAAGAGATGCGCCTCGAACCGGGGGAGCAGATCGACGAGATCGAGGCGTCCGGCGGCTCCATCCTGCCCGGCTTCGTCGAGGCCCACACCCACATTCACTGCAGCGCCGAGGCCGACGCCTATCGCCACGTCACCACCGAGAGCGATGCCACCCTCATCATGCGCGGCGTACAGGCGGTCCGTTCCGCGCTCTCCTCCGGCGTCACCACCATGCGGGATCTCGGCAGCAAGAACCAGGTGATATTTCCCATCCGCGAGGCCATCGAGTCCGGCGTCATTCCCGGCCCCCGTCTGCTCGCGGCGGGCACGCCCATCACCACCACCGCGGGCCACTGCAACATGTTCGGCACCGAGGCCGACACCGCCGAGGAGGTGGTGAAGGCAATCAGGCAGCAGTTCAAGCTCGGCGCCGACTGCATCAAGATAATGTCCACCGGCGGCGGCTTCACCCCCGGCACCAACACTCGCGCGCCGCAGTACCCGGCCGAGACCCTCCGCGCCGCCGTCGAGGACGCCGAGCGACTCGGCCTCCGCGTCGCCGCCCACTGCCACGCCGCCGCGGGCGTCCGCAACTGCGTCGAGGCCGGCATACACAACCTCATCCACTGCACCTGGCTCGCCGAAGACCCCGACGATGTCTACGACTACGACCCGGACGTAGTGGACGTGATGGTCGAGAAAGGCATCTACGTCGACCCGACGCTCGCGCTCGGCCGCCTCAACCAGATGCGAGGCCGCGAGCGCCCCGCCGGCCGTGCGTTCGGCGACCCTGAGCGGCGGTTCGAGATCCTTCGCGATATGTGGGACCGCGGCGTGAAGTTCGTAACCGGCATGGACGCGGGCATGACGAACGCCCGCTTCGACGACTTCGCCTACATCCCTGAGGTGATGGTGGACAACATGGGAATCTCCCCAATGGAGGCGATCGTGTGCTCCACTCAGACCTCCGCCGACTGCCTCGGCATCCTGGAGGAGACGGGAACCCTCGAGCTCGGCAAGGCGGCGGACGTAGTGGCGGTCTCGGGTGACCCGCTCGCCGACGTTCGCGCCCTCCACGACGTCAACACCATCGTCAGCCGCGGGCGTGTGGTCAAGCGCGCCGGCGAGCTGCTCATCTAACGGAGAAAACCCATGGACTACCAGTTCATCCTGCTGGAAAAGAGCGACAGCATCGCCACCATAACGCTGAACAGGCCGGAGAAGCGCAACGCCCTCAGCGCGGACCTGCTGCGCGAGTTCAATCACGCGTTGGACGACGTTCAGGAAGACCACGACATCAACGCGGTCATCATCACCGGAGCGGGACGATCCTTCTCCGCCGGGTTCGACATCTCGC
This sequence comes from Dehalococcoidia bacterium, assembly GCA_965203135.1. Taxonomy (GTDB): domain Bacteria; phylum Chloroflexota; class Dehalococcoidia; order Lucifugimonadales; family CATOSD01; genus CATOSD01. The sequence continues at coordinate 1,892,794 of CBDBBO010000001.1, forward strand.
CCGGCCAGACCTACCCGGAGCGCCCCAGCACCGCGAACTGGGACGCGACACACCTACCCCCGCGCGCCATCATGAAGCTGTGGAACCTCAGGCAACCCACCATAAGCGCGGTGCACGGCCATGCTGTTGCCGCCGGCAACGTCCTCGCGATGACCGCCGACCTTGTCATCGCTTCTGAAGAGGCTGTTTTCGGTGAGCCGGAGATACGCCACGTGGCGCACTCCCCGGCCATCATGCTGCCCTACATCGCGCCCTTCCGCCACTTGCACTGGCTCTACTATACCGGGGACATGATCGACGCCCGCACGGCGGAAAAGTGGAACATGGTCAACAAGGTCGTGCCGGCGGACGAGCTGATGGAGGAGGCGCGCAGCGTTGCCGAGCGCATCGCCCGCGTGCCCCCGTTCGCGACCCAGATGATGAAGCGAAGCATCAAGGCCGCCTACGAGAACATGGGCTTCACCGAGGCGTTCGACCAGCATCTGATGCTGCGGATGATCGAGAGCATGACCCCGGACGCCGACAAGCAGGCGCTGGACGACATCCGCCAACAGCAGGGCCTGCAATCGTTCCTCCAGGCCCGCGACGGCCCCTTCCGGTAGTCCCCCGCCTCACACCACCCGCGGCAGCGCCTGGCCGTCCACGAAGTCGAGGATTGCGTTCGACACGGCGTCCGGGCGCTCCATGTACATGTTGTGGCCCGTGTCGTTGACCACCAGCACGTGGAAGTCCGCGATCTCCGCTTCCAGCTCGTCGAGCAGCGGGTAGCCCTTCTTGCGCTCGGCGCTGACTATGTACAGCATCGGCACGCCCAACTCGCGGAACGCCGGCCGCAGGTCCTCGTAGTCGCCGTCGCGCTCCTCCCAGGCCATCGAGGATTGCGCCCACTTCATGTCTATCGAGCCGTCCGGCAGCTCCATCGTCTCGAATTCCACCACGTCTCGAATCACGTCCGCGCGCCACCGGCCCGCGGCGCGGTGCTGCGTCAGGAAGTCAAGCATCTCGGGGCGGCTGGGCCACGTGCGCCGCGGACGCTGCGGCGAGTCCACGCGGGAAACGCGGCGCTGGAATGCCTCGTCCACGACTATCATCGGCTCCAGCAGCACCAGCCGGTTGAACAGGCCCGGCGACCGGTGGGCAACCAGCGTCGTCACCACGCCTCCGGTGGAGTGCGCCGCCACCACCGCGTCGCGCAGCCCGATGGCCTCGCAGAAGCCGCTCAGGTCCGAAATCCTGTCCGCGAACCGGTACCCCGACTCCGTCCATGTGCTGTCGCCGCTGCCCCGGCAGTCCACGGCCAGCACCCGGAAGCGGTGCCGCAGGTCGCGCGCCACGGCGTCCCAGCTACGGCTCGTCCGCATGTCGCCGTGCACCAGCAGCAGCGGCGGACCGTCGCCGCCCCAGTCGGCGTAGTGCAGCCTTATCTCGCCAACCTCGACGTAGCGGCTTACTGGTACACCCATCGCGCCCGGTTAGTCCAGCAAGTCGAGCTGTCGGAGAATGGCGGGAAGCTCGGCCTTCTCGTCGTCGGTCAGCGGCCTGAGCGGGCGCGACACCGTGTCGCTGTCCAGCACGCCCATCATCTTCAAGGACGACTTCATCGCCGAGAAGCTGGCCGCGTTCGCTCCGCCTCCCTTCGCCACGCGCGCCACGCCGTTGGCGATGAGCAGCTTCGCGTCGCACTCGCGCACCGTCTCGGTGTCTCCGCGCTCGCCCGCCTCCCAGCCGCGGGAGGAGATGGCCGGCACGAGATTCGCGATGCCGGGTATGACCCCGTGGACGCCGACCGAGCCGGAGGTGGTTATCCGAAACACCGTCCCCAGAAAGCGCAGCAGCTCTATCTCGCCCTGGTCGCACAGGATGTTCAGCTCGGCAAGCAGCTCGCCCGCGCCGGAGCTGTCCTTCACGCCGACGACCGCTCCCTCGCCCGCGAGCGCGGCAACCGTTCCCGGCGCCACGGCCGTCTTGACGGTTACGGGTATGTTGTACACCCACACAGGCCCGCCCACGCGGTCGGCTATGTAGCGGTAGTGGTCGGCGATCTCGTCCTGCGCGTTCGGGTAGTAGTAGGGCGGCGTGAACGCTATGCCGTCCAGTCCGGTTTCGCGCACCGCGTCCGCCAGCTCGATGGAGAGTTGCGTGCTGGGCTGCGACACGTTGCCGATGACCGGCACGCGGCCATCCACTTCGTCCACGACCGTCTCGATGCTGGTCACGCGCTCCCTGTCCGACAGCGCCGCGAACTCTCCGGTGGTGCCGGACACCCATATGCCATGCGCGCCGCTGTCGATGAGGTAGTTCACCAGCCGCCTCAGCGAAGAGGTGTCCACGCTCTCGTCGTCGTTGAGCGGCGTAAGTATCGGGACGATTACGCCCTTGATCTGCTTTTCGTCAGTGTCGGTCATAGGTCTTCACTCCTTCTTTTGATCAGTTATCAGCGTATGGGTGAGCTTAGATTTCCAGAAGCTGGAAGCTAACGGCGTAATCGCAGCCGAAGCGTTCGCCAACCGCGTTGGCGTTCATGCGCAGGAAGAAGTCGGGGTCGAAGCTCTGACCGAGCCCCGCGATGTAGGCGCGATGCTCCTCCAGCGATGCTACGCCCTGATCGATGAAGTCGGTGACGTCGACGGCGTGTGTGGGAGCGTTCGCGCCCGCAATGAGCACACGCCTGACGCCGTTCCAGGGTTGGTGCCCCTCATCCAGAAGCTCGGGGAAGATCCAGCGGTTGCCGGCGTCCCGCGCTGCGTCGAGAGCCGCGAGACCGACGGCCCGGTGGTCGGCCATATTGAAGGAAGTGCCGCCCCAGGTGGTATCGAAGTTGCCAATCACCAGGGTGTCGGGACTGTGCCGGCGAATCGCGCGGGAGATGTCCCTGCGCAGCGGCAGCCCGTACTCGATTACGCCGTCGGTGTGGTCCAGGAACTCCACGGTCTCGACGCCGACCAGCGCCGCGCCGCTGCGCTCTTCGTCCTCGCGCAGAGGGCCGGCCTCCCCGGGACGCATCGCGTCTATGCCCGCCTCCCCGCGCGTCGCGAGCAGGTAGGCCACTCGCTTCCCCTGCGCCGTCCACCGCGCGACTGCGCTGGCCGCGCCGTACTCGATATCGTCGGGGTGCGCCATTACCACAAGCGCGGTGTCCCAGTCCTCGGGCAGCGGCAGGAGCTGCGGCGTCGTGTTCATCGCGGCGACGTTGCCCTCACCCGCCGGAGATGGCGGGCAGGAAATGCACCTCGCTGTTTTCCCCCACCTTCTCGAGCATTCCCATTGGAGTGATCTCGCCGTCTATGGCGACCGAGATGTTGGGCTTGATGCGGTTGCCTTCGACGAGCCGATCTTTCATGCCGGGATAAGCGCTGTCCAGGTTGTTGACTATCTGCCGCACCGTGGCGCCCTCCACCTGTACCTGGTGCTCGCCCGCGGTCAGCGACTGCATGAGTGAGGGGATGAAAACGGTTGCCATGTCGATACCCCTTTCGCTACGCCTCGCCGTCAGAGTTGGACGAGATGTCGGGCGGCGCTTCAGTGAAGGGCTCGCCGCGCGCCTCGGCGTCCAGCCTGCGCTCGTTCCACTCAGACCACCTGCGGTGTACTTCGTTGCGCGCCTCAGACCTGGCTTTGGCGTACGCCTCAGACTTGGCCTTAGCAACCGCTCTGTCCAATCGTTCCTGTTCTCGCTTCTTGAGCCAACGCTCCAGGTTTCCTCCGATAACCATAGCTGTACGTGCAACCTCCATGAGCGTTATGGTGACAGCGGCTGCCCCAACCCCAACCGAGGGGAGCCTGTCGATTATGCTCAATACCGTCTGAACAAAGCCGTCTCCGTTCAGGACCGTGATCTCATACCAGCATACCAGAGATATGCCTGCGATGTTCTGTATGGCGAACAGCGCGAAGTAGGCCGCCTGCCATCTCCCGGGAACGCTCCAGACCGACTCCCTGTCCGGTGCCGCCGAATTGTGTATAGCCATCTCCTTGTGTGCTGTGCCGCGAACAAAAGACGGGGCGGGCCTATCAAAAAAACCCGCCCCGCGCTCTTGTGCCTATGTCGTCTCCGCTGGCGCAGCGCCGGCGGGACTTGTAGCCGGATCTAGCCGCCGTTGTCCTTCGCGGCCGCTATGATGGCCACCGGGTTCATCGGCGTCTCGAAGAGCCGCGTGCCGGTCGCGCGCTGGATGGCGTTGGCTATGGCGGGTGTCGGCGGGATGATGTTGGACTCGCCCACGCCGCGCACGCCGTAGGGGTGGCCGGGGTTGGCGACCTCCACTATCACGGTGTCTATCATCGGCAGGTCCAGGCTGGTGGGCATTCGGTAGTCCAGCAGCGTGGAGTTGACCATGCCGCCGCCCTCGTTCATGTAGTACTCTTCGTTGAGCGCCCAGCCTATGCCCTGCGCCGAACCGCCCTGCATCTGCCCTTCCACGTAGGACGGGTGGATGGCCTTGCCAACGTCCTGGACGACGGTGAAGCGCACCACATCCGTCTTGCCGGTGTCGGGATCGACCTCCAGGTCCACTATGTTGCCGGAGAACGAGCCGCCCGCCCCGGTGGGGCTGACGGACGCCGACGCCGATATGCCGCCGCCGGTGCGCCCCAGCTGGCCGGCCAGCTCCTTGAAGCTCATGTTCAGTTCGGGGTCGGCCGTGGACTTGATCACGCCGTCTTCCATGCTCACGGAGTCGGCATCCACGTCCCATATGGACGCCGCGCGCTCTATCATCTGCTGCTTTACCATCTGCGCCGCCTCGTATGCGGCGTAGCCGGTGGCGAAGGTGGTGCGGCTGCCGCCCGTCACGGCGGTGAAGCCTATCGAGTCGGTGTCCACCACCGAGGGGCGGATATCCTCGGCGGGTATGCCGAGCACCTCCGCGGCCTGCATCGAGATGGAGGCGCGCGTGCCGCCGATGTCGGTGGAGCCTTCGGTCAGGTTCACGGTGCCGTCGGCGTTCACGGCCAGGTTGACGCTGGAGTCGAAGCCGATATTGAACCAGAAGCCTATGGCTATGCCGCGTCCCTGGTTCTCGCCCAGCGGCGCGCTGTAGTGCGGATGGTCGCGCATCGCCTCGAGCGTCTCCACCAGGCCCACGCGGTTGAAGGTGGGGCCGTCTACGCGGCGCGTGCCCTCTTTGGCGGCGTTCTTGAGCCTCAGCTCGATGGGGTCCATGTTCAGCTTGAGCGCCAGTTCGTCCACCGCCTGCTCGACTGCGAAGGCGGCATTGGGCGCGCCGGGCGCGCGGTAGGCGGCCGTCTTCGGCTTGTTCACCACCACGTCGTAGCCGTCCACGACGCCGTTCTCCAGGTCGTAGGCCGCGAGCGCGCACATCGCGCCGGCGCCCACCGGGGAGCCGGGATACGCCCCCGCCTCGAAGGCCAGTTCCACCTCGGCGGCGGTCATCGTGCCGTCGCTCTTCGCGCCTATCTTCACGCGGCTATAGGAGCCGCAGGTGGGGCCGGAGGCCTCGAACACGTCGGCGCGGCTCATCACCATCTTCACCGCCTGGCCCGTCTTCCTGGACAGCAGCGCGGCCACCGGCTCCAGGTACACCGGTATCTTGCCGCCGAAACCGCCGCCTATCTCCATGGGCGTTACGCGGATTTGCGAGACGGGCAGGTCCAGAATCGAGGCGAGGGCGTCGCGCACGGTGAACGCACCCTGCGTGCTGCACCAGACGTGCAGCCGTCCGTCGCTGTTCCACAGCGCGGTGGCGTTGTGCGGCTCGATGTAGCCCTGGTGCACCGTCTTGGCCCGGTACTCGCGCTCGACGATGACGTCGGCCTCGCCAAAACCCTTGTCCGGGTCGCCCTTCCGGTGCTGGAAGTGCTCGGCCACGTTGCTGGCCGTGTCGGTCTGCTCGCCGAGCTCGGACGTGAACAGGTCGTCGTGCAGCAGCGGCGCGCCGTCGGCCATCGCCTCCTCGACGGTGGTGACGGGCGGCAGCAGTTCGTACTCGACCTCTATTGCGGCTAGGGCCTCTTCGGCCTCGTGCGCGGTGTTGGCGGCGACGCCGGCGATGGCGTGGCCCTTGTAGAGCACCTTGTCGCTGGCGAAGATGTTATCTCGCTCGCGCTTCTTGCCCACGTCGCCGTCGCTGGGCGGCAGGTCGGACGCCGTGACCACGGCGCGGACTCCGGGCATGGCGAGCGCCTTGCCCGGGTCTATGGACTTAATGTTGGCGTGGGCGTGCGGGCTGCGCAGCACCTTGGCGTGAAGCAGGCCGGCGGTGGTGAAGTCCGCGCCGTACAGCGCGCGGCCCGTGACCTTGTCGTGGCCGTCGTGTCGAATGGGCCGCGTGCCCACGACCTTGTACTCCACGTTGGAGAGAACCATGTTCGGCTCATAGTCGGTGGTGGTCATTCTAGGCCTCCTGCATCTTCTCCGCCGCGTCCTGCACGGCGCGAACGATCTTGTCGTACCCCGTGCAGCGGCACAGGTTGTTGGCAAGCCAGAAGCGTATCTCGTGCTCGGTGGGAGTGGGGTTCTGGTCCAGCAGCGCCTTCGAGGCCACGATGAAGCCGGGCGTGCAGATGCCGCACTGGAGAGCGGCATTCTCCAGGAACGCCGTCTGCACGGGATGCAGTCCCTCGGGGGACGCGATGCCCTCGATAGTCGTGATCTCCTTGCCCTCCGCCTCGACGCCGAGCACCAGGCATGACGTGACGATTCGGCCGTCCAGTATCACCGTGCAGGCGCCGCAGTTGCCGTCGTTGCACCCCTCCTTGCTGCCCGTCAGCCCTATCACGTCGCGCAGGCACTCGAGCAGGCTTTGCCGGGGCTCGCACAGGAAGTCCACGTGCTCCCCGTTGATTGTGGTCTGTACGTAGGTCTTTGCGGGCATCTATGCCTCCTTAGCTCTCTCGATAGCGGTGTTCAAAGCGCGTCGCGTCAGCACGTTGCACAGGTGCTTGCGGTACTCGATTGTGCCGCGCATGTCCGTGATTGGCCGCGCCGCCTCCTCGGCGATGTTCGCGGCTTCCTGTACGCTCTCGTCGTTGGCCGGCTTGCCCACCAGCGCCTCTCCCGCCTCCCGAACGAACAGGGGCGTTGGCGCGACCGACGCCAGGCAGACGCGGGCGGACTTGATGACGCCGTCTTCGAGTTCCACCGAGACTCCGGCGCCCGCGACGGCTATGTCCATCTCGTTGCGGGGAATGAACCGGATGTATCGCGCGCCCGAGTTGGGCGACGGCGCCGGGAAGTGAAGGGAGACCAGCAACTCGCCGTCTTCCAGCGCGTTCTGGCCCGGGGCGGTGCAGAAGTCTTCCACGGCCAGCGTGCGCTCGCCGTTGGGGCCTGCGATGTTGGCGGTCGCGCCCAGCGCGACCATCACCGGGATGGAGTCGCCGCTCGGCGCGGCGTTGCACAGGTTGCCGCCCAGCGAGGCGCGGCCCTGTATCTGCGTGCCGCCGATTAGCGAGGCCGCGTCTATCAACCCGGGGTAGGCCGCGCTTACGGCGCTGTCGCCGTAGATTCGGTAGCACGGCACGGCCGCGCCCAGCGTGAGGCCGGAGTCTGCGTCGTAGCTCAGCTCGTTGAGTTCGGGAATGTTCTTGCCGTCCACCACCAGGTCGGCGTTCGAGCGTCCGACCCTGAGTTGAACGAGCAAGTCGGTGCCGCCGGCCAGAATGCTGGCGCGCCCGCCCGCCTGCGCGAGCAGGTCGATCGCGTCACCGACCGAGTGGGGACTTTCGTAGTCAATCCACTTCAAAGGTCTACCTCCTTAATTCTGATGGGTCAAACTGGGTCTTTCTGTGTCAATCTGGTCAGACCGCGGGGATTGCCATTCCGCCACGCTTGCGCGCGGACGCGCAGAGACGGGCGGCAGGCGGCAAAAGTATAGCAAAGCGCGCTTGGCAGAACAACAGCGGGCGCCGCTGTTCGCTCCTGACCCAGGCGAGCTTCGCGCCCGGGTGTTGGAGCGTTCCCTGGAGTCTCGGCGGGGTGAAGAGCGGATCCACCGAAACCGCTTCATCTCAGCTACTCGAGTTCATGTGTCGTCGCCAAGCCACAAGACGCACTCGTCTGACAAGACGCCCGAACGCGATGCCCCAGGTCTTTTGAAGGAGGAGGAATGGTTGAAAGGTCGGCTCGGCTCTCTGCGGGGACCCACCCCTATAGCTGTACAGTGGCCCACGGATACTGCGGACGCAGGCGGTCCGTCGTGTCAATCTTGCGTTTCGGGGGCAGCGGGCCGCGCGGCGGTCCGTTGCCCCCGTTGTCGCCCGGCCCTACTCGTCCGGCTAGTTCCGGCGCCAGCCGGAGCCGAAGAGGTAGCCGTCGTAGCCCGCTACCCACACCCGCAGCGACTCGGACTCCACCCAGGCGCCCGCCTCGGTGGCATGGAAAGTCTCCGCGCCGAACAGCTCCTGGACGTCCCTCCCGATCATCGAGATGTCGGAGTGCCCCACGATCTTCCCGTCCGGCCCGCCTATGAAGGCGAACCACCTGCCGTCCACCGTCTCTGCGGCGTTGTAGTAGGCAATTGCCTCCTCAAGGCCCGCCAGGGCGCTGCCGGGACTGGCGAAGTAGGACATGGTACCGGCCAGCCCCAGTTCCCGGTACTTGTCGACCGCCACGGACACCAGCATCCTGGTGAACTCGTCGGCGTCGATGTACCAGCCCGAGGCGAACAGCAGCCCGTCGTGCTTCACCACCCATACGTTCTTCAACTCGAAGTCGCCGGTGCCTATGCCCCCGCTCGCCGGGTTGCGGTACACGTAGGACACCCACTTGCCCTCCTCCGTGGCAGAGAGCATCTCCGGGCCGAACTCGTAGCCATTGGCGTCGGTGCCCACCCAACCCTTCACGTCCAGGCCCAGGCGTTCGGGATCGGGGTGCCCTACCACGAGGTCATTCTGGTCGATGATGAAGACGTACCATTGGCCGTCCACGCTCCGGGGGCTGTTGTAGTGGGCGAGGGCGGCTTCCAGGCCTTGGGCCTCGTACCGGGCGACGGCGTTGTCTACGACGTGCCGGGTGTACTCGGCGGGGACCGCCTTGGACGGGACGGCGACGGCCGCTTCCCCGTTGATGGGTATGTTTCCTGGAGAGGACTCGGCCCGGGGCTGTGCGGCGGCCGTCTCCGTCGTGGCCATCTTCTCCACCTCGGCGCGGGTCTGCTCCTGCTTGCCGCCGCCCCCGCAGGCGGCGAGCAGCGCGGAAGCGGCGAGCAGGAGCGCCGCCAGTGGAATCGCGTAGCGTACCTTGCTGATCATGTCATTGCACTCCTGAGTCTTTCCTCTACAGCCCGCCGCTTCGCGTCCCCGGGATGACGATTCCGTGGTTGTACGTCTTCTCGCCATCTACTGGGTTCAAGGGGTCGCAGCCGGGCGTGGTGCAGGCGTAGATGTTAATGCTCTCGTCGCCTTCGTCTTCGCCGTCGGCGGTGATGGCTATGGTTATTATGCCGCTGGTCTCACCCTCGCCGATGGTGATGAAGGACGGCATGGTATAGTCGTCGCTGGTAGCTGTTTGACCGCCGGCGGCCAGGGTTACGGTGGTGCCGTTCGCAGGCGCCGGGGCGGGCAGCGTCAACATCAACACCGCTTCTCCGCCTTCGTATGGGGTCATGCAGACCCTCAGGCCCGCCTCCCTGACTCCAATGTAGCGCCGGCAGCTTTCGGGGAGTCCGCCATCGTCAGAGCCCTGGACCTGAGCAGACGGACTGGTGTCGTTTGCCCGTGTCACCGTGATCGTGTAGGTCTTGGTCGTGCCGTTCTGAGTGGTCACAACTACGTCGATGGCCTCGGCAACGCCCGGGGTCAACGCGATGGCGGAGCTTGGCGAGCCGGAGGCCACCGCGTCTCCTCCCACCGTCACCGTGGTGCTGGGGTCGTTTGCCGTGGGGGTCACGGTCACGCTGTCGACGGGGTTGTCCACGCTGGCCGTGTAGCCGGCGGTGTCCGCGGCGAAGTCCGGCGTGAGCGGCACGTCGTTCGTTCCGTCGGAGACGGTCAGTGCGCTCAGCGTGGCGTCGGATGACACGGTCGATACCACCGGCAGGGCTAGTGCCTCGCTGAAGGCGCGAGTGACGCTTACCGTGTAGGTCTTGGTGGTCCCGTCCTGGGCAGTCACTACGATGTCGATGACCTCGGCGACTTCCGGGGTCAGGGAGATGGCGGAGCTTGGCGAGCCGGAGGTCACCGCGTCTCCTCCCACCGTCACCGTGGCGTTGGGGTCGTTGACCGTGGGGGTCACGGTCACGCTGCCGACGGAGTTGTCGACGCTGGCCGTGTAGCCGGTGGTGTTCGAATCGAAAGTAGGTGTGAGGGGAACGTCGTTCGTTCCGTCGGAGACGGTGAGCGCGCTCAGGGTGGCGTCCGAGGACATTTCCCGCGTCACCGTGACCGTGTAGGTCATGGCGGTCCCGTCCTGGGCGGTCACCACGATGTCGATGACCTCGGCAACGCCCGCGGTCAGGGAGATGGCGGAGCTTGGCGAGCCGGAGGTCACCGTGTCTCCTTCCACCGTCACCGTGGCGTTGGAGTCGTTGACCGTGGGGGTCACGGTCACGCTGTCGACGGAGTTGTCCACGTTGGCCGTGTAGCCGGCGGTGTCCGCGGCGAAGGCCGGTGTGAGCGGTACGTCGTTCGTTCCGTCGGAGACGGTCAGAGCGCTCAGGGTGGCGTCGGACGACATCACCGGCAAGGCGATGGCCCGTGTCACCGTGACCGTGTAGGTCTTGGTCGTGCCGTCCTGGGCGGTCACCACGATGTCGATGACCTCGGCAACGCCCGCGGTCAGGGAGATGGCGGAGCTTGGCGAGCCGGAGGCCACCGCGGCTCCTCCCACCGTCACCGTGGCGTTGGAGTCGTTGGCTGTGGCCGTCACCGTGACGCTGCCGACTGAGTTGTCCACGCTGGCCGTGTAGCCGGCGGTGTCCGTGTCGAAGTTCGGCGTGAGCGGCACGTCGTTCGTTCCGTCGGAGACGGTCAGAGCGCTCAGGGTGGCGTCGGGGCTGCCGCCGCTCAATCCCGGAGGGGCCTCGCCTACCACCTGGACCTGGGGAAGCTGGGCCTGCAGGCTCAGCGGCACCCTCTGCCCTTCTGTCCAGAAATTATCCCCTTTGGAGGGATCATCGTGCAAAAGGAACCCGGAATAGATCCACTGCATGTTCCTATACGTATCGGGGTCGGGTACGAACCATTGGACACGGACGGTATCGTCGAGGGAGACCAATTCGCTGCCGACTTGCATCCTCCCTTTTCGCAGGTTGGAATCCTCCGGCGTGAGGGCGGACAGACCTACCGTGGTGTAGCGCGGGGTTTCATCGGGGAGAACGGATCTGTTGAATTGTGTCCATCCGTAGGTATCAAGCCCAAAGGCGAATTCATCCTCGGTGAGGGCCACCGAGCAATCGTCTATCGAGCTGTTAAGGACGTCGATGACGCAGCCGAAATCCCCTGTCCCATCCCCGTAATCATTGTCCACCGTCAGGATGGCGGACCAGATGACGTCTTCGTGAGGGGTGGCGCTGGCCGTGGCGGACCACTGGCCGTCGCCCGCGCTGTTGGATGCCCGGACGCGCACGTCGTATTCGACGCCGTTGGTCAGGCCGGTGATCTCGGTGTCGATCCCCGTCCCGCCGTAGCCGGCGTCCAGCCAGCCGTTGCGAGGGTCGTCGAAGACGCCGGCCTGGTCGGGCGCGGAGGTGGTCTTGTACTGCACCTCGTATGCGGTGACATCCGCCCCGCCGTCGTCCTCGGGCGGGTTCCACCCGGCGACGAGTTTGGTGTTGCCGAGGGCGAGTACGAGGCCGACGGGAGCGCCGGGCACTGGGTTCCCCATGTCCCCAGTGGTCCCCGTGGGATTCGTGTTGGTCTTGTCGTCGGTGTCTCCGGAGTTCCCTATTCGCAGGCTCAGTGGAAACCGCTGCCCCTCGGCCCAACCGAATCCTCCATTGGCAGACTCATCGAGCAAACTGAACCCAAGGCCGTCCGGGTGCCAATGGACACTATCAGGATCGCCAAGGTTGAACACGGCACCTGTGTTGCCGACTTGGAGATACGCTTTCCGCAGACCGGAATCGGCCGGTACGCTCCTCGAGGAGTAGTCCGATGTAGTGGAGTACAATCTCGTGGAGAAGTATGGGTTCAGAATCAGCTGGCTTCCCTTCGCCCTCTCTTCAGACACTCCGTCCTTGAAGTAATGCCATCTCCAGGTCTTGTCCTCAAACTGAAACTCATTCTCGGTGAGCGCGGTTGAGCACCTGTAGTCGTCATTGATGCCACAGCCGAAGTAATTGCTCCCACTATCAAAGGACGCCGTCAGGATGGCGGCCCAGATGATGTCTTCGAGAGGGGTGGCGCTGGCCGTGGCGGACCACTGGCCGTCGCCCGCGCTGTTGGAGGCCCGGAGGCGCACGTCGTAGGCGACGTTGTTGGTCAGGCCGCTGATCTCTGCGTCGGTCCCCGTCACGCTGTCGCTGGCCGTCACCCAGCCGGATGCGGGGTCGCTGAGGTCGGCGGGCCGGTCGGCGGCGATGCTGTACTTGTACTGCACCGTGTATGAGGTAATATCCGCGTCGCCGGCCGGCGGGTTCCAGCCCGCGACGAGCATGGCGTTGCCCGGGGCGACGGCAAGGCCGACGGGGGCCCCGGGCGTGTCGCCGGACCCCTGTGCCGCCGCCGGAGGGTGCGCCGGCAGAAAGAGGGCCGCCACCGCGATCAGGACGCCGAGGACGGCGGCGGTGAGCACGAGTCGGCGGCCGGTCTGTTGAGTTTCCGTTATGGTCATGTCATTCCACCCCTTATTCTTTGCTTACAGTCCGCCCAATTGGGAGAAAGAGGACAGCTTGCCCCTGGATGCGTTCACAGGGACGGGCCTGAAGCGATCGTCCTGGGGCTCGTCCGCCGCTGCCGGTACCACCGGCAGAAAGACGGCCGTCAGCGCTACCAGGGCGCCGATGAGCGCGGCCGGGATCAAAAGCCTGTCCCGCGCTTGGTGCGGGGGTGGGGGGTCTGTACAGTAGGGTTCCATGTGGTCTGGTTCCTCCTTTGGTATCCCCGTTCTTTCGACGGGTCAGGCTTTGGCGGAATCCGTAGCGGCTGCCGCCAACGGATTCACACGGCGGAGAAGTGTACAGGCATTTGTGTGTTTTTCTTGTGTGCTTCCCCGCTGAATATGTGAGAGTATTGTGTAGTTTTTGCGTTTATGGTATAACCAGCCCCCATGGACACACTCATACACGAATCGTCGGAGGTCGCCCTGGACCCGGGCGTCAGCCTCGAGGAGGCCGCCGGGCTGAAGCGGGAGATAGAGATGCTGCGGGCCCGCCTTTCCGAGTTGAGCGGGGCTACTCTGCGCATCATCGAGGATCCGGACCTCGACACTGTCCTGCAGGGAGTCATAGACGGGGCCCGCTCGCTGACCGGCGCACGGTACGGCGCGCTCCTCATCCTCGACCACCTTGGGGGCATCGAGGCTCTCATCACCTCCGGCATAACCTACGAAGAGGCTGCGGCTATCACAGTCGAGCCCAAGGGTTTGGGATTGCTGGGATATCTCAACGAGCTTCGGGGGCCGCTGAGACTGCGGGACATCGCCGCTCATCACAGGTCGATAGGTTTTCCCAAAGGCCACCCCCCGATGAAGAGCTTTCTCGGGACCCCGATCATCCATCGCGGCGAGAGGCTCGGCAACATCTACCTCACCGAGAAGGAGCACGGCGAGGAGTTCACGCCGGAAGACGAAGAGAGCCTCACCGTGTTCGCCTCCCATGCGGCGACGGCCATCTTCAACGCCCGAGCCTACCAGTTCGAGCGCCAGGCCAAGGCCGACCTGGAGGCGCTGAACGAGCGATTTCTCATGCTTTGCGAGGCCGTTCGCGTCCTCAGCGAAAGCCTCGACGTCGATTCCGTTCTAGACCGGATTGTGACCAGCGCGAGGTCGCTCACCGGAGCGCGCAACGGCTTGATTACGACGCTCGACGAGTCCGGGCGGCTGGTGGACTTCTACACCTCCGGGTTCACCCCCGAAGATCGCGAGGTCCTGCTGGACGTGCCCCGAGGGCCGGAGATACTGGACCACTTTCACAACCTGCCGCGCCCGTTGCGCGTGCCGGACTTGACGGCCCATATCCGCAACCTCGGCTTTTCCGATGCGCTTCCTCCTCTGGCGACCGCACTGTCCGTGCCGGTCTATTTCCGCGACGTCCGCGTGGGCAACCTTTACCTCGCCAACAAAGAGGGTGGAGCCGAGTTCACCGAAGGCGACGAAGAGTTGATGAGCGTGCTCGCCTCCCAGGCGGCGGTCGCCATCGCCAACGCTCGAGCCTACCAGTCCGAGCGCCAGGCCAAGGCCGACATGGAAGCGCTGAACGAGCGATTTCTCATGCTTTGCGAGGCCGTTCGCGTCCTCAGCGAAAGTCTCGACGTCGATTCCGTTCTAGACCGGATTGTGACCAGCGCGAGGTCGCTCACCGGAGCGCGCAACGGCTTGATTACGACGCTCGACGAGTCCGGGCAGTTGGTGAACTTCTACCCTTCCGGGTTCACCCCCGAAGATCGCGAGGTCCTGCTGGGCGTACCCCGAGGGCCGGAGATACTGGACCATTTCCACAACTTGCCGCGCCCGTTGCGCGTGCCGGACTTGACGGCCCATATCCGCAACCTCGGCTTTTCCGATGCGCTTCCCCCTCTGGCGACCGCGCTGTCCGTGCCGGTCTATTTCCACGACGTCCGCGTGGGCAACCTTTACCTGGCCAACAAGGAAGGCGGAGCCGAGTTCACCGAAGGCGACGAAGAGTTGATGAGCGTGCTCGCCTCCCAGGCGGCGGTCGCTATCGCCAACGCCCGAGCCTACCAGTCCGAGCGGCAGGCCAAGGCCGACATGGAGGCACTGGTGGACACCTCGCCCGTGGGAGTGATGGTGTTCGACGCGAAAACGCTGGACCTGGTGTCGTTCAACCAGGAGACCAGACGGATAGTGCGTGGGCTGAGCGGGCTGGGCCGCAGCCGGGAGGCGCTGTTCAGCGTGATGAGCTTCCGGCGTCCGGACGGGCGCAAGATTCCGCACGAGGAACTGCCGACGGCCCGAGCGATACGCGACGGCAACTCGGTGCGCGCCGAGGAGATAATCATCGATCTCCCGGGCGACCAGACGATCAGAACTATCATCAACGCCACGCCCGTCTTTTCGGAAGAGGGAGAAGTAGTCTCCGTCATCACCACCATGCAGGACATGACGCCGCTGGAGAGGACGGAAAGGCTGCGCGCCGAGTTCGTCGGCATGGTGAGCCACGAGCTTAGAACGCCGTTGGCCGCCATCAAAGGCTCCGCCGCCACTGTGCTGGGCGCTTCGTCCGCCCTCGATAGCGAGGAGATGCGCCACTTCTTCCGGGTTATAGACGATCAGGCCGACCGTATGCGCGGCCTCATCTCGGACCTTCTCGACACGGCGCAGATAGAGGCGGGCACGCTGTCGGTCGATTCCGAGCCCGCTGATATGGCGGACCTGGTCGAGGAGGCGAGGCGCGCCTTCCTGCGCGGCGGAGCCACGAACGTCATCGAGGCCGACCTCCCGCCGGGCCTGCCCCGTGTCGAGGTGGACCGGCAGCGCATGGGGCAGGTGCTGAACAACCTCTTCGCCTACGCCTCCAGGCACTCGCCCTATATGTCCACCATCAGGATGAGCGCGTCGGTGGACGACGTGTACGTTTCCATATCAGTGGCGGACGAGAGCAGGGACGTGTCCGGCGAGCGTCTGCGCCAACTTTTCAGAAGGTTCTCTCCCGTGGACGGCGAAGACCGATACGGGCAGTCGGCGGGAGAAGGCCTAGGTCTGATCGTATGCAGGGGGATAGTGGAAGCGCACGGGGGCCGCATATGGGCCGAAAGCATCGGCCCCGGCCTGGGCACTCGGTTCACCTTCACCGTTCCGTCCGTCGAGGAGGCCGCCCGCGGCGCGGCGGCAAACTCCGGCTGGCTCCTCGCCGACGCTGAGCGAACGGAGGGAGCGCGGACGCGCGTTCTGGTGTTGGACGATGAGCCGCACATACTGCTGCACCTTCGGAATACCCTGCGGGAAGCGGGCTACGCCTCTATGGTCACCGACAATCCGAAAGAGGCGCACCGTCTCATAGAGACGGATAAGCCCCACCTGATCCTGCTCAACCCGACGCTGGCCGACCCTGTATCGGAGTACTGGACGGGCGAAATCGAGCTGATGGACGACATCCGCGAGTTCACCGACGCGCCGGTCATCTTCATGTCGGGACAGGCCAGCGACGATGACATCGCACGCGCCTTCGACGTGGGGGCCGACGACTACATCCTCAAGCCCTTCTCGCCGACCGAGCTGGTGGCCAGAATCAGGGCGGCCCTGCGCCGGCAATCGGCACAGGAGCCGACACAGACGCGCGAGCCTTATCTGCTGGGAGACCTGATGATAGACTACCAGGAACGCCGCGTGACGCTCGCGGGCAGGCCGGTGCAACTGACTTCCACCGAATACAAGCTGCTCTCGGACCTTTCCGCCAACGCCGGACGAGTTTTGAGCCACGACCAACTGCTGAGACGGGTCTGGGGCCCGGGCTACGAGGGCGACACACAGCCCGTACGCACCTTCGTCAAGAACCTCCGCCGCAAGCTGGGAGACGACCCGAGGAACCCCGCCTACATCTTCACCGAGCCCCGCGTCGGCTACCGCATGGCAAAGTCGGGGGGGGGGGGGGCACGCCGGACGCCGGACGCGAGGCGCATGACTCATGGCGATTAGAATAGTCACCGACAGCTGTTCGGATTTGCCGCCCGAAGTGGCCCGGCGCAATGACATCAGCGTGGCGCCTCTCTACGTCAACATCGGTGGCGACACCTACCGCGATGGGGTGGACATCGGCGCCGACCGCTTCTACTCCCTCCTGGAACGGCTCCCCGACCTGCCCACCACTTCCCAACCCTCCGTCGGCGACTTCATGGACATCTACCGACGGCTGTTGGACGAAGGCCACCAGGTAGTGTCCATTCACGTCAGCGGCAAACTGAGCGGCGCCCTCAACTCCGCGACCCAGGCCAGGGCGTCGCTGGGCGACCCGCCCCAGATAGCCGTCATCGACTCCCGTCTGGCGGGAGGGGCGCAGGCGCTGCTTACGCTGAGCGCCGCCCAGTACGCCCGCGAGACGAGCGACGTAGGGGAAGTCGCCCGGAGAGTGGAACGTTCGATAGAGAGGAACCACTGCTTCGTGGTGATAGACACGCTGAAGTACCTTCAACGGGGCGGGCGCATCGGCAAGGCGCAGGCGTTCCTCGGAGGCGCGCTCCGGTTCAAGCCCATCGTCAGCGTCCGCGACGGCGAGGTTCACCCGGTGGAGCGTCCGCGAACTCGCCGACGGGCCATTGCCCGCGTCATCGGTCTCGCGCGCGAGATGGCCCCCGTAAGCCGCATACACGTGAGCTACACCACCGGGCGGGAGTTGGCCCACGCCGTAATCGAAGGTCTGGCCGACCTGGTGGAGCCGGACGGCATCACCGAGTCGCGGTTCGGGCCGGCGCTGGGCACGCATCTCGGCCCCGGCGCCGTCGCGGTAGCGTTGAGCCAACCTGATCCGGACGCATAGCCGCCCGGCCCGTCCGCTGTCCCATCCTGTCACCCCGAGCGTAGCCGAAGGGTGTAAGATGCTTCGACAGTCTCAGCATGACATACGAGAAAATGCTGCAAGTAGCATGGTAATCCAAAGAACCCAGGCTGTCACGGAACGCACAACGGCTCGATCAGCTTGCTCTTTCGCACCACGACCGCGCGCGCAAAAGTGCTTCGCTCAACCTCCGTCCACTCCGACGCCGGCCTGTCGACTCCCGCGCTGACCGACGCCACCCACTCCCTCGGCAGCGCGATTTCCTCCGCCACGGCGCTCACCTCCGCCACCACCTCGGCGATCCGCCGCGGTCCGGCGCTGCTCGCCGCGCTCAGGGCCTCGGAGTACGCCCAGCCGTTGTCGGCGTAGTGCCCGCAAGCCTCGGCCATCTCCGCAGGCGTAACGCCCCTCGAGATCAGCCGCGACCGAGCCTCGGCCACGTCAACGTCAGTCACCGTCGAAAACTCCGTCGGCGCGATGCCCCTCCTGCCCGATCCTGCGCTGGTTGCGGCCGGGTCATCCCCAATCGCCACCAGCTCCGGCGCGGGAGCCTGGGCAGGCGGAGCGGAACCGGAGACGCACCCGCACAACAGCCCGGTGACAGCCACCGCCGCCAGGACTCTCACGAGGCTCCGCGCCGCCTGCGTTCGTGTCCACCTGCCGATGTCCCGGACCATTGCGCCGACCTCCCGCGCCAAGCCTATTTCAGGAGAGTATACTAAGTTTACCATAGTTTATCCGTATAGCATAAACTATGGTAAACTCTGTAGAACTCCGAACAGTCGAACTCAAGAGAACTGTAAGACTTGCATCAATGGACCCTGTACGCAACCCATACGCGCCCGGAGCGGGCACTCAGCCGCCGGAACTGGCCGGCCGTGACGAGCTGCGCGAACAGGTCCGGATAGCGTTGGAGCGTGCCAGAATAGGACGGTCGAGCAAGAACGCCGTGATGGTAGGGCTTCGCGGCGTAGGGAAGACGGTTCTGCTGGACCGGATGCTGATGGACGCCGAGAGCGTCGGCATCTGCGCGGCGCGGGCGGAATCGCCCGAGAATCGGTCCCTGCCCTCGGTCCTGGCGCCTCAGTTGCGACAGGCCCTGCTGACATTATCGAACAGAGAATCGGCGCGAGACATGGCGCAAAGGGCGCTCAAAGCGCTGGCCGGATTCGTGGGCGCGCTGAAGGTGAAATACCAGGACATCGAAGTCGGGCTGGATTTCGAACCCGAACCGGGACTTGCTGACAACGGTGACTTGGAGGCGGACCTTCAGGACCTGCTGGAGGCGTGCGGGGAAGCCGCCCGGGCGGATGCGAGTTGCATCGCCCTGTTCATAGACGAAATTCAGTACGTGAAAGAACACGAACTGGAGGCGCTGATCGCCGCACTACACAGAGCGGCCCAAAGGCAATTGCCCGTCGTGATGATAGGAGCCGGCCTTCCGCAAGTTCGGGGAAATATGGGGCGAGCCAAGACCTACGTCGAGAGGCTGTTCGAGTTTCCCGAAATCGGCCCGCTTTCGGGAGCGGACGCGCGCACAGCCATATCCAAGCCGGCCCTTGACGAGGATGTGGAGATAGAGTCGGACGCCCTCGACGCCATAGTCGCGAAGACTCAGGGCTACCCGTACTTCCTGCAGGAATGGGGCAAGCACGTCTGGGACGTCGCCGGGAGTTCGCCAATCACCCTCGAAGACGTGGAACTGGCGTCGAAACAGGCCATCGCCACCCTGGACGCAGGCTTCTTCCTCGTTCGATTCGAAAGGCTGACGCCCAGGGAGAAGAAATACCTCCGCGCTATGGCAGGACTGGGCGCGGGACCGCATCCGTCCGGGAACGTGGCGAGCGCGATGGGTATCGGAGTACGATCCCTGGGACCGACGCGCGCCGCTCTGATAGACAAGGGCATGATATGGAGCCCGACTTACGGACAGACGGCGTTCACCGTCCCGATGTTCGACGAATTCATGTGCCGCATCATGCCGCAGTGACAGCCCCCGCCCCTACCCCGTCGGTATCACCGCCCGCTTGTGCGTCGCCACCCCGATCTTCTTGTCGCCCTCGAACGCCTCTATCGCGAACGTCAGCCGGTTGCGCTCCACCTCGGTCAGCTCCGACCGCACCCGCACCTTGCCGCCAAGCGCCGTCGGCGCCATGTGGCGCATCCCGTCCACCGCGTAGCCCACGGTGGTGTGGCCCTCCGGCAGGCTCGGCTCGGTGACGCGAATGCTGGCCTGCTCCATCAGCCCAAGCAGCGACGGCGTGGACAGCACGTCGGCTCCCTCCCTGCCCATTCGGTTGGTGGTCATGTCCCTTGTGACCTCGGTCTCCAGCAGGTAGCTCTGGCCGGGGCTGAACTTGTCCATCGTCATCTGCGGTCTGCCTCCACGGGTCTTGGTCGTGCGTCATCCACCTTGCGGTTGCCGGGCTTGCGAGGACTGGCCCGGCGCAGGCCAACTATAGCACAGTTGGGAATACCCCAGCCCATCGGTGCCTTGTCCAGCCGCCGCCAGTACTAATCCGGTACGTTAGACGCGCCCAGGCCTTGTTTGCTTTGATGCCGCTTTGATGTAGAATTAGGTTGAGAAGGTTCGACCACTGCGGCCGCGGACTGACCCTACGGAGGCCCAATGAACTCGCGCTGGATGCGTAACAGCTTCATCTACCTGCTGGTGATTGTGGCGATTATCGCCATCTTCTTCACGCTGTTTTCCGAACCCCTTGGCGGCTCGAGAGAGATACCCATAAACCAGGTCATTTCCCTCGCGGCTCGCAACGACATCCAGACCATCGAGGTCCGGGGCGAGAAGCTGACCATCGTCACAACCAACGCCGAAACCTTCACGTCCCGCAAAGAGGAAGGCTCCAGCATAGTAGAGGTCCTCGAGAGGGCCGGCATCGACCTGCTGTCGGCGAACATCCAGATAGTGGTCAAGGGCAGCAGCGGACTGGGCAACTTCATCGGGCTGTTCATCAACTTCCTGCCGCTCATCTTCTTCGGCGCCGTCCTGTTCTTCATGATGCGCCAGGCGCAGGGCAACACCAACCAGACCTTCAGCTTCGGCCGAAGCCGCGCGCGGATGCTCGTCGGCAACAGCCCGCCGGTCAGCTTCGCCGACGTCGCCGGCGTCGAGGAGGCCAAGGAGGAGCTGCAAGAGGTCGTCGAGTTCCTCAAGTTCCCCGAGAAGTTCATGACCCTGGGCGCGAAGATCCCCAAGGGCGTGCTCCTGGTGGGCCCTCCCGGCACCGGCAAGACCCTCATGGCGCGCGCAGTCGCGGGTGAGGCCGGTGTTCCGTTCTTCTCCATCAGCGGCAGCGAGTTCGTCGAGATGTTCGTAGGCGTGGGAGCGTCCCGCGTCCGCGACCTGTTCGACCAGGCCAAGCGCAACGCCCCGTGCATCGTCTTCGTGGACGAAATCGACGCCGTGGGCCGCCACAGAGGCGCCGGCCTCGGCGGCGGACACGACGAACGCGAGCAGACTCTCAACCAGATCCTGGTCGAGATGGACGGCTTCGACACCACCACCAACGTCATCGTCATAGCGGCGACCAACCGCCCCGACATCCTGGACCCCGCGCTTTTGCGGCCCGGCCGCTTCGACCGCAGGGTCACGCTCGACAACCCCGACATCAAGGGCCGCGCCGCCATCCTGGACGTGCACGCCAAGGGCAAGCCCCTGGCAGAGAACGTGGACATGGACCGCGTGGCTCGCCAGACCGTCGGCTTCAGCGGGGCGGACCTCGCCAACCTCGTCAACGAGTCCGCCATCCTGGCCGCCAGGCGCAACAAGACCATCATCGGTCCCGAGGAGTTCGCCGAGTCCATCGACCGCGTGATCGCCGGGCCGGAGCGCAAGAGCCGCGTCATCAGCCAGAAGGAGAAGGAGCTCACCGCCTACCACGAGGCGGGCCACGCCCTGGTGGGACACCTGCTGCCGCACGCCGACCCCGTGTCCAAGATCTCCATCGTCGCCCGCGGCCAGATGGGCGGCTACACTCGCTTCGTTCCCAAGGAAGACCGCTCCCTCATCACCAAGCGCCAGCTCGAGGCTCGCCTCGCCTACGCGCTCGGAGGCAGGGCCGCCGAGGAGATAATCTTCGACGAGACCACCACCGGCGCGAGCAACGACCTGGAGCAGGCTACCAACATAGCCCGCACCATGGTCACGCGGTTCGGCATGAGCGAAAAGCTCGGCCCCCGCACCTTCGGCAAGCGCGAAGAGTTGGTATTCCTGGGTCGCGAGATTTCCGAACAGCGCGACTACAGCGATCAGGTGGCCGAGACCATCGACAACGAGGTCTACAACCTCATCGACACGGCCAACCGCAACGCGCGCGACATCATCGTCGAGCACCGCGCCAAGCTGACCAAGCTCGCCAAGTACCTCATCGTCCACGAGACTGTCGAAGAGGACGAGCTCATCGAGCTCCTCGACGCCAAGCCCCCTCTCCCCGACGCCGCCCCCGCTTAAGGTAGAGTACGAGCAGTAGAAGCATGACAGTCTGGGTAGTCAGAGGCGGCAGAGATGGCGAGTACGAAGAACTCGCGCTCAACGAGGGTGTCGTCACGGTTAGCTTTGGGTTACATAAAAGCGTAGTTGACTTTGCTGACAGAGATGCACTACGCGCACAATTGCCCAGTCGGAGCGCAAACCAACTCTGGCATTTCGCCCATGAGATGCAGGAGGGCGACATGGTCGTGTTGCCCCGCAAGTGGCCCAAAGTGATCGCCGTTGGAGAGGTAACGAGTGTTTACACCTTCCGCCCCGATTTGGAGGACACCGGCCAACACACCCGAAAGGTTCAGTGGCAAGCCGATGACATACCTCGTTCTAACTTTGACCAGGACTTGCTGAACTCGATGGGCAGCCTATTGACTGTTTTCCAGCCGAAGGCGGACCAAGCACAGAAGCGGATAGAGAGCGTTCTTAATGCTCACTTGAAGGGCGAGCCACCGACTGGAGGGGTTACTGAGGCTGATGATGGCGATGAGGGGACGGCCATCAGCCCTTTGGCGGAACAGATTGAAGACCGTATCGTTGCACACATTCGACAGAAGTTCATGGGCAGCAAGCTGGAGCGCCTCGTAGCTGCAATACTGGAAGCGTCAGGTTACGACGTACTGGAGACTCGGCCCGGTCCCGACTTGGGCATCGACATCGTGGCAGGCAAAGGTGACATGGGGTTCGGTGATCCCCGCTTGTGCGTACAGGTGAAGTCGGGCCACACGCCGGTTGACAGGCCCACTTATCAGCAATTGCAGGGAAGTATAACGGCTTTCGGGGCCGACCATGGCCTGCTCGTAAGCCTCGGGGACTTCACGAATGCAGTCCGCAGGGAAAACGAGAGGTCATTCTTCCAAATACGCCTCTGGGGACCCTACGAACTGGTCCAGAGACTTTTGGATACTTACAACGACCTGCCGCCGGACATTCGCGCCGACATCCCCTTGCAAGACCGAAAGGTGCTCATAGAAACGGAAGCCTGAGACGATTGGTTGCAACCGACCTTGGCCAACGCCCTTCTGGGAAGTACGACTGAGAGCCTATCCGATAAGTCCCTTCCCCCTCGCAGGGGGAAGGTTAGGATGGGGGCGCTGGGTCGGCAGCCTCACACCGGGATGACCCACACGTGACCGCGCTCGCTTTCTGCGGCCAGGCTTTGAATCCCCGTGTCCAGTGTCGCCAACCGACCCCGCCGCTGCACGGCGGCGGCCAGCAACAGTGCGTCGGTTATCTGCCTGTATCCCCTCAGCCGAACACCTATGGAC
Source organism: Dehalococcoidia bacterium (assembly GCA_965203135.1). Taxonomy (GTDB): domain Bacteria; phylum Chloroflexota; class Dehalococcoidia; order Lucifugimonadales; family CATOSD01; genus CATOSD01. Next base: position 1,916,130 of record CBDBBO010000001.1, read on the forward strand.
TCCGGCAACCGCAGGATGGAAGTGTCCAGGGGCCAGAATGTGTGCTTGCCGGTACGGGTGAGCCGCCGCAGCACCGCGATGGCGTCGAGCGGAGTTACGTTGTGCCTGACCGCCGATGGATTGCACGACACCCGTACGAACCCCGCCTCCGTTAGCGTGCAGGTCGCCCAGCCTTCATCCTTATGCGCGTCGAACCACGCCCACGCCGCCGCGTGGTGAACGTGATTGGGCCAGGCCAAGGCAATCAGAACGTTTACGTCCGGCAGCGAAATCACGGCCAATCGCTCAGGGACCGGTAGACGTCCTCGCTGGTGATCGGCCCCGCGTCCGGGGCCACGTCGAAGACCGCGTCGCGCTCCGAACCGGCCGGTGATGTCTTGAATCCGCGACGCGCCAGGTCGGACAGCGCGCGCCCCACGCTGGTGCCGTTGCGCTGTGCGAGCGCGCGGGCAACAGCCAGCACGTCATCGTCGATTGTCAGTGTGGTCCGCATCTGGGCATCATAGCATCAGTACATCGTCGCGGCAAACTGCGAAATTCCTTTACAATAGTGTGATAGTGTTGAAACAGGGAGTCCGTGGATTCCCCGAGCGGCTCTTTACCGAAGCACGCTCACCGGGGTCTTTGGACGGCGACAGCCAGGAGGCAGGTCTCGCGCGCCCGCACTGTTCCACCGAACGGCCCCGACATGGGGTCTACATCCGCACCAGACGCGGCAGGCTCGCCGGAGTCCGGCCCGCCCGCGTGGAGAAGGCGCTTGGCCTCGCTGCGCCGTCGGCCCGCCGTGCTGGCTCTCGGCGCGCTTGCCGTGGCGGCGCTGCTGCTCGCCCTGGCGCTCTGGTGGACCGCCCGCCCGGATAGCCCGCAACTCACGTCTGCGGTCGCGGAGGCGGACGGCGCGGAAGCCGCGGACGCCGAAACTCCCGCCGCGGACGTTGCCGCGCGCGTATACCAGGCCATACTGCCGTCGCTGGTCATCGTGCAAACGGACAACCCGCGCCAGGAGAAGGCCTTTGGCATAGGGAGCGGAGTGGTGATCAACGGCGACGCCGAGGTGCTCACCTCGTTTCACGTCGTCGACGGCTCCACGATGATTGAGCTGATGTTCGCCGACGGCACCAGGTCGCCCGCCGCGGTCAGTAACGCGGACCCGGCCAGGGACATCGCGGTGCTCACGCCGGCAGCGCTGCCCCAGGTCGTCCTGCCCGCCACCATAGGCAGTTCCTCGGCGCTGCGGGTGGGCGACGAGGTATTCGCGGTGGGCAACCCCCTGGGCCTGGTGGGCTCGCTGAGCGCGGGCGTGGTGTCCGGACTCAACCGCGAGTCCACGCCGCCCGGCAGGCAGGAGGCGCTGGAGGGACTGATCCAGTTCGACGCGGCGGTGAACCCGGGAAGCTCCGGCGGCCCGCTGCTGGACCGGCGCGGCCAGGTTGTGGGCATCGTGACGGGGCTCATCAACCCGGGCGAGGACGACGTGTTCATCGGCATCGGGTTCGCGGTGCCCATCGACGTCGCCGCGGAAGCCGCCGGCGGCCCGTCGCAGTAGTCGAGCGAAAGGTGTACGCAAAGCATGACAGCCAGTGATAACGGCCAACCCATGGAACGGGTGCTGTACGAGGTCAAGAAGGTCATAGTGGGCCAGGACCACCTGCTCGAGCGCATGGTGGTGGCGCTGCTCGCCAGGGGACACATACTGGTGGAGGGCGTCCCGGGGCTTGCGAAGACCATGGCGGTGAAGACGCTGTCGCAGGCCATAAACGGCGAGTTCCAGCGCATACAGTTCACCCCGGACCTGCTGCCCGCCGACCTCGTTGGCACGCGCATATACAACCAGCGGACGGGCGATTTCAACACGGCGCTTGGCCCGGTCTTCACCAACCTGCTGCTGGCCGACGAGATCAACCGCGCGCCCGCCAAAGTGCAGAGCGCCCTGCTCGAGGTGATGCAGGAGCGGCAGGTCACCATAGGCCGCGAGACCCACCCGGTGCCCAGACCGTTCCTGGTCATGGCCACCCAGAACCCCATCGAGTCCGAGGGCACCTACCCGCTGCCCGAGGCCCAGGTGGACCGCTTCATGCTCAAGGTGCTCGTCGGCTATCCCACAGCCACCGAGGAGTTCGTCATCGTCGAGCGCATGACCGGCGCGCTCCAGGACGTGCAGGCGGTCATAGACACCGACGAGCTGGGTGCCCTCCAGCGCCGCGCCGACGAGGTCTACGTGGACCCGGCGCTGATCGAGTACTCGGTGAAGCTGGTCTCCGCCTCGCGTCGCCCGGAGGAGTGCGGCCTGGGCGACCTGAAGCGCTACATGCTGTTCGGGGCCAGCCCCCGCGCGTCCATCAACATGATAGTCGCGGGCCGCGCGCTGGCGTTCGTGCGTGGGCGGGACTACGCCCTGCCGCAGGACGTGCGGGACGTCGCGCTGGACGTGATGAGGCACCGGCTCGTTCTCTCCTACGAAGCCCTCTCGGATGACGTCGCCAGCGACGACATCGTGAACAGGCTGATGGAGGCCGTGCCGTTGCCGGAGGTGCCACTGCGTGAGTACGCGGACTTCCGAACCGTCCACTAGCCGGGAGGCTCCGGAGCGGGTGCTGAACCGGCTGGACTGGCACGTGCTGCGCCGGCTCGACGGCATCCTGCAAGGCGACTACCGCAGCCTGTTCATGGGTGGCGGCCTGGACTTCGCCGAGTTGCGCGAGTACCAGCCGCCGGACGACGTGCGCCACATCGACTGGAACGTCACCGCGCGGATGGACATGCCCTTCGTGCGCCGCTACCTGGAGGACCGTGAGGTGACGGCGTGGTTCCTCGTCGACCTGAGCCCGTCGATGGCCTTCGGCGCGCGCGAGCGGCGCAAGGAGTCGGTGGTGGTGGACCTGGTGGGGATGCTTGCGCGCCTGCTCACGCGCAACGGCAACCGCGTGGGAGCCATTCTGTACGACAACGACGCGGAGCGAGCGATCCCTCCCCGCGGTGGCCGCGCGCAGGTGCTGAGGCTGATAAACGACATCCAGCGCCAGCAGTCGTCCCCCGGCGGCGCGATGACGGACCTCGCCAGGCTGATCGAGACAGCCCACAACACCATCAAGCGCCGCTCGCTCGTGTTCCTGGTGTCCGATTTCATCTGCGTGCCCGGCTGGGAGCGGAGCGTCGACCGGCTGAACCGGAGGCACGAGACGCTCGCCGTGCGGCTCTGGGATCCACGCGAGACCGAGCTTCCCGACGTCGGCGTCGTGCGAGTGGAAGACTCGGAGACGGGAGAACAGCTAAGCGTGGATACGAGCGACAGCGGTTTCAGACGCCGGTTCCGAGAGGCGGCCCAACGCAGGGAAGAGGAGCTTGCGCAGTCCTTCAGGCGCGCGGGCGTGGACGAGCTGACCCTCTCGACGGACGAGGACATGGTGCTCGCCATACTTCGGTTCGCGTCGCTGCGGAGCCGCGCGCGGCGGCGCGACAGGTAGGCGGCGGCTGTGGTGTCCTTCATCTGGCCCTGGGTCCTGGTCTCGCTGCTGGCGCTGCCTGCGTGCGTCTACGTGTACATGCGCCTGCACCGGCGACGCAGCGGCGACGCGGCCAGGCTGGGCACTATAGGCGAGGCGCCGCAAGGGAGCGCCGCACCGGCGGGAAAACTGCGCCACGTCCCGCCGCTCGTCATCCTGGTCGCGGTCGCCCTGCTGGCGGTGGCGTCGGCGCGCCCGCAGGTGACGCTGCCGGTCCCGCGCATGGAGGGCACCGTGATGCTGGCGATGGACGTGTCATCCAGCATGGCCGCCGAGGACGTGGAGCCTACCAGGATGGACGCCGCCAAACTCGTCGCGAGTACGCTGGTGGAGCGGCGGCCCGACCACTCCAACATCGGCGTCGTGGCCTTCGGCGAGGGCGGGCTGGTCGTGCAGCCGCCGACGGACGACGACGAGGCGCTGCTGGCCACGATAGAGCGGCTCGCGCCGTACAGTGGGACGTCCCTGGGCAGGGGGATGCTGACGGCGCTCAACCTGGTCGTGCCGGAGTCCGAGGCGCAGCCCGCCGACCAGGCCCTGCTGGATGAAGCGGCGCCCCGCGCGGCCTTCGCGCCGGCCATAATCGTGCTATTGACCGACGGCGAGAACACCGACCCGCCCGAGCCGCTGGAGGTCGCGCAGACGGCTATCGAGCGGGGGGTGCGCGTGTACACCGTCGGCATCGGCACGGAGGAGGGGGCGACAATCGAAGTCGACGGCTTCAACCTGTTCACCCAGCTCAACGAGCCGGTGCTGCAGGAGATCGCGCTGCTGACGGAGGGGGTGTACTTCATGCTGGACGACGTGGACGACACGCCGCTGGTGTACGAGGAGTTGGAGACCGAGTTCGTGGTCGAGTCTGAGGAGGTTGAGGTGACGTCCTTTCTCGGAGGCGTCAGCGCCCTTCTGCTGCTCGCGGGCGGCCTGCTGTCTCTGTTCTGGTTCGGGCGAATGCCGTAGCCCGGGGGTCGTGTCATGGGCGTACTTTGGCCCGCATTTCTGCTGCTGCTCTTAGTCATACCGCTGATAATCGCCGTGTACGTGCTGGCGCTGAAGCGGAGGAGGCGCTACGCCGTGCGCTACTCCAGCCTGTCCCTGATACGCCAGGCGATGCCCGGCGGACTACGTTGGAGACGCCACGTGCCCTTTGCGCTGCTGGCGCTGGCTCTCGCCCTTCTCATCCTGGCGCTCTCCCGCCCGTTCGCGGACGTGACGGTAGCCTCCAACCGGTCCACCGTGATGCTTGCGCTGGACGTGTCGCTGAGCATGTGCGCCGACGACGTGTATCCCAACAGGCTCAGTGTCGCGCAGGAGGCCACCAGGCGGTTCATCGACGGCCAGGAGCCGGGCACGCGCGTGGGACTGGTCGCATTCGCCGGATTCGCGCAGCTCGTAGTCCCGCCCACCACCGAGCGTGAGGCGCTGCTCGAAACGCTCGGCAGCCTGACCACGGCGCGCGCCACGGCCGTCGGCAGCGCGATCGCACGCTCGCTGGACGCGCTGTCCGAGATCAACCCCGGCATCCCGCCGCTCAGCGTGTTCGTGACCCCTCGCGGCCAGGTGCCCGGAACCGAGGGGGAGTATGTCCAGCAGCCCGACGTGATAGTGCTGCTGACCGACGGCGCCAGCAACCGGGGCGTCCTCCCGCTGGTCGCCGCCCGAGCCGCCCGCGACCGGGGAGTCCGGGTCTACACCATCGGATTCGGCACCACCAACCCGGCGGTGATGCGCTGCTCGCCCGACCAGCTCGGCGGCGACGAGTTCGCCAACCGCATAGCCAGCGGTGGCTTCGGCAGCTTTAGCAGGGGGTTTGGAGGCAGGAACTTCCTGATGCTGGACGAGCGCACCCTGGGCCTCGTCGCCCAGATAACCGACGCCGAGTACTACACCGCCGAGACCGCCGACGAGCTGCTCGAAGTCTTCTCCACCATCCCTCTCCAGACCGAAAAGAAGACGGTTCGCATGGAGGTATCCGCCCTCCTCACCGCCGCCAGCGCCCTCCTCGCCCTCGCCGCCGCCGCCCTCGGCCTCCGCTGGTCCCCCCTCCCGTGATGGGTGCCTCTCGCGCGTCGCCCCCGCATTTCCGCCGCTAAGCGCTGGTTGCAGGAAGCCACCTTGACGTCTGCCGGATATAGTCTATACTAGTCCAATACACCTCGCATGAAGACGCCATGACCACCCAACGATCCGGTTCGCCCCGCGTGTGGACCGTCGCCGAGGCGAAGGCCCGGCTGTCCGAGATACTTCGCCTCTCGGAAGAAGAGGGCCCCCAGCGCATCGGCACGCGCAAATCGTTCGTCGTAGTCCCTGAACACGTCTGGCAGGAGCGGGAGACTAAGCCGCGCAAACCCCTTGGCCAGTGGCTGGTCGAGAACATGCCGCGCGGGACGAACCTCGAAATCCCCGAACGCGATGGCGGCGGCCGTCGTGAGATTCCATTCGTGGATTGGGATGAGGACGACTGGGGTGACAAGTGAGAGGCTTTCTTCTGGACACGAACGTCGTGTCGGAGATGACCAAGCTTCGGCCCAGTCCCCAAGTGATTGCATTTCTGGCCCAATCGGAGGATCTGTGGCTGGCGTCACTGGTGGTGCATGAGCTGGAGTTTGGGGTGCAGCTCATGCCACCCGGACGGCGCAGGGAGCGACTGCGAACGGATATCTCAAGGCTGCTCAGGTGCTACGAGGACCGCATTCTGCCTATTGATCGGGTGAGTGCGGAGTGGGCCGCGCGGTTCCAGGCAGGGGCGGTCCTCTCCGGGCATCCCCCCGATCTCATCGACATACTCATCGCCGGAACTGCCAAGGCGCATGACTTGGCTGTCGTCACCCGGAATGTCGGAGACTTTGAACACCTGGACGTCGATATCGTCAATCCCTGGAACGCCCCATGACCACCCTTACCGAAGCCGCCGTCGAACAGGCCAGCGCCCGTCTGCCGGGTTGTGGCGCTACTCGTCGAACCACACTCCGGTCATGCGGGTGCGGTGGTAGTAGTCGTGCACGCCTTTCAGGTTGCCGTTGATGACGGTGTAGCTGACGACGTTGCCCGGGATGCGGTGAGTCACGTTCTCGTAGTAGGACTTCTGCACCGCGTCCACCAGGCGCTTCTGCTCGGCGGGGTCGATGGTGCGCGAGTACTGCGTCTTCAGCTCCTCGATCTCGAGGTTGTCGTGCCAGCCGTAGGTCTTGTGATTGAGGGCCCAGTTGAACACGGGGTTGTTGGTGGGCACGCCGCAGCAGTCGGTGGGGAACAGGTCCCAGTACTCGCGGTCCTGGCGGAAGGTTATCGCCGTGGCCCAGTCGGGCTGCTGCAGGTCCACGCTGAAGCCGATCTCCCTGGCGGCAGCCGCGTTCACGATACCGCGGTCGAGGTGGGTGACGTAGCTGGTGTTGCCCATTATGACTATCTCGGTGTTCGGGTCCCAGCCGGTCTCCTCCACGAACTCCCGGAAGAGCCGCTGGGCCTTAGCCATGTCGTCCTGGTTGTACAGTTCCAGCCCGGCGTCGCTCTCGTTGGGCGTGCCGCAGATGAAGATGGCGCCGCACAGGCTCCACAGGTCCCGCGGGTTGTGGGCGGCCATCAGTGATTCGGCGTCCATCGCGGCCTGCATGGCCTGGCGCGCCTTCAGGTTGCTGAAGGGCAGCTTGGTGTGGTTCATCAGCAGCACCGGCGTGTAACCCGCCGGGTAGACGAAGGTGGACAGCCTGGGGTCTGCCTTTACTTCGGGCCAGAAGTCTGTCGGAGGGCTGGGGGTGTAGTGGATCCTGCCCGTCTTGAGACCGGCCAGAAGCACTGCGCTGTCGGGAATCTCCACGATCTCCAGCGCGTCCAGCAGCACTCTCTCGCCCTGAGGATAGATGCCGTTCGGGAAGCCTTCGCGGGGCGTGAGTTCGAAGCGGTCGCCGGGCGTCCAGTTGGCCAGCCGCCAGGGGCCGGATGCCGTGAAGTCGTCCACGCGGTCGCGCGGGCTGACTGTGCCCGCGATCTCGGATTTCATAATGAACGGCGCCTGGCCCAGTCCGAGAGAGGTCACCGCGAACGGCTCTTTCAGGTAGATCTCGAAGGTGAGGTCGTCGATCTTCGCCATGCTCCAGTCGGAGTTGTTGCCCGCCAGTGTGCGCTGCATCAGCGCGATGCCGGCGGTGATGCGCTCGGCCCAGCGGAAGGTGGAGGCGATGAAGTCGTCGGACGTGAGCTGGTCTCCGTCCTCGAAGCTCATGTCGTCGCGCAGCTTGAAGGTCCAGGTAAGCTGGTCGTCGCTGATTTCCCAGCTGTCGAACATGTTGTTGTGCAGCGCGCCGTTGGTGTCGAGCCTGAACGGAAACTCGTAGAGGTGCAGGGCCACTTGCTGGGTGACGAAGGCGGTGGTCCATACGGGGTCGATAGCCTCCACCGACGCGCCCAGTGCGAACGTGGCCTTGCCGCCTTCGCTTCCGTATGTGGGCGGGATGGGAGTAGCGGTGGGCGGTACGGCGGTAGCGGTGGGCGGCACGGTGGTAGCGGTGGGTGGCACGGTGGTAGCGGTCGGCACGGCAGTAGCGGTGGGTGGCACGGCCGTAGCCGCGGGTGGCACGGGTGTAACCGTAGACGGCACGGGCGTGGCAGCGGGCGCCTCGGCTCTGGCGGTGGCCGGCACGGGCGTGGCGGTGACCGTCGCAGTCGGGCTGGCCGTTGGGGCTTTGGTTGGAGTCGGCATCTGAGTGGCCGTCGGGATCGGGATGGGCGTTGGTGTCGCGGGTGGAGTCGGTACGGGCGTGGCAGTGGGCGCGGGCGTATTGACGACCGCCGTCGCTGGCGCGTCGGCCGAGGTCGAGTCGCCGCCGCACGCCGCGAGGACGCAGACCGTCATCAGGCAGGACAGCCCGAGCCACAAAGTCCACCCGGAGTTAACGCGCTTCATATTCCAGTAGTCTCACAGTCTGACGCGGGTAAGGGAGAGTGTCCGGCTGCCGGACAGACGTCGGGAGAAGATGGTAGCGCATAGGGGATTCGAACCCCTGATCTCCGCCTTGAGAGGGCGGTGTCCTAGGCCACTAGACGAATGCGCCACGCATAGGCCCGCTTGGGGTGCCAAGCTGGCTGGGGATCGAGGATTCGAACCTCGGCCTACGGATCCAGAGTCCGTCGTTCTGCCACTAGACTAATCCCCAGCACACCTGTATTTTATCAAGGGCTTTTCGCCAGTTCAAGCCCAACCACGCCCCCGCTTCCGCCCCCGTTTCGGCCCCCGAATCGGAACCCGGACGGATCGGCCCACCACACGGAGAACGCTCTTGAAGATAGGACTGTTCCTCAATACCCAGACCCCCGACAACGACGCGCTGCCGCAGATCATCACGGACGCCGCCGAGCAGGTGGCCGCCGCCCGCGACGCCGGATTCGACGTCATCTGCGCCGGCCAGCACTACCTCTCCGCGCCCTACTCGCAGCCCGCAACGCTGCCGTTCCTCGCACGCATGGCCGCCGAGTCCGGCGACATGGCCCTGTGCGCCGGCATCATCCTGCTGCCGCTCCACAACCCCGTTGACGTCGCCGAGACCGTCGCCACCATGGACGCCATCTGCGGCGGACGCTTCATCTTCGGCATCGGCCTGGGCTACCGGGACGAGGAGTACGCCGCGTTCGGCGTCCGACGCTCCGAGCGCGTCCCCCGCATGACCGAGGCGCTGGAGGTGATCCACAAGCTGTGGTCGGAGGACGAGGTCGAGTTCGACGGCCGCTTCTACCACGTCCCCAGGTCCAACCCCACCACGCGACCCGTCCAGAAGCCGCACCCGCCCATCTGGGTCGCCGCCAACCACGACAACGCCATCCGCCGCGCCGGACGCTGGGGCTACGCCTGGATGATCAACCCCCACGCCACCATGACCATGATCGCCGACCAGATTCCGCTCTACCGCGACGCGCTCGCCGAGAGCGGCCGGCCCGACCCGGGCGAGTTGCCGCTGGTCCGCGAGATGTACGTCGCCGCCGACAGGGAGACGGCGTTCGTGGAGAGCCAGCCCTACCTGGAGGGCAAGTACGCCGCCTACGCCTCCTGGGGCCAGGACAAGGCGCTGCCCGGCGAGGAGGACTTCACCTCGCCTTACGCGGAGCTGGCCCGCGACAGGTTCGTGCTCGGCGCCCCCGACGACATCGTGCGCGAGATCGAGCGTTACGAGCGCGACCTCGGCGTCACCCAGATCATCTTCCGCATGCAGTGGCCCGGGATGCCCCACGACCAGGTCCTGCGCCAACTCGACCTCCTCGCCCGGGAAGTAGTGCCGCGCATCTAGCGCCAGGTGTGAGCCTCTGGGCGGGGCGCCACGAAAAATCTGCACTATTCTGCTACATTCTGCCCATTTCGTAGCTGGGCGGGCCGTCCTCTTTCTGTTCATTCGCGTTTCATCGGTGTCAGGTTTGGCGCAAAATGGCGCAGAAGCGCGATGGTGGTGCCGGCCGGATGCTGGCCTTCTGAGGCCGCCAAATCGGCTGCCACAGCGCCTGCCGAGTAGAAGATAGCACGTGTGTGCTATAGAATCAAGAGGGTTCGGGGCCACAGGTGCGGGCAAACGCCCCAGATTCCTCGGCTGTGCTCGGAATGGAAGGGGCAGGGCCTCGGAATGGAATGGTCAGATACCCGCCGCTACGCCAGGGTGAATCCGCCGATTCGTTGGCGCGAGGCGGGACTGCTTGACATAAGATCGCGGGGGTGGGCCTGAGTGTGGGAATTTTTGTGACACAGCTGGGAAGGGATTGCGCGCTGATGAGAATGGGTGTGGCGTTTGGGTTACGCGGTTGGGAACGTTTGGGACACGATTTTCGGGGTGGTTGCGGCCAGCGGGCGAGAGGGTTTTGGGCCTTCATGCAACTTGCGGCTAAACGCGATGCTTTCGATCAGCCTTTGGCTGGTATAGAATTCTAACCTCCTCGGTCAGGGGCCATCAGTGTCCTGTTGGGAAGTCCGCGCCTGCCTGCCGAGAGTCGTCAACCGGTATTTCTGTGCTCTGCTTCTCGGACTTTCCGGAAGCGTCATCTCGACCAGCCCCGCCTCAACGCCGGGTTGCAGGTAGGCGCTGGCAAAGTGTCCGCGGTCCGCCAAGCCGAGAGCGTCCATAAGCTCCGCCCGGCCCATCTCTCCGTGCAAAGCCGCGATGAGCCGTTTTACATGGGGGGTCACATGGGGGGTCACATGATGGGTCACATGGTGGGTGACTGCCACTTCTTGGCGCGGGAAGGTTACCGTCAGCCAATCGGGGGACACCTGTATGGCTGGTTCCGCGACGCCATGTTCCAGGCAGGCGTCGTGAATGCGGCGGATGCCACTGCCGATCTGCTCCACTAGCCTCATCCGGTAGAGCATACTGAAGAGCAAGGGGTTTCGCGGGACACTCTTGCTGCCTAGGTCTTCCTCACGCATCCCTGCGGGCAATCCACCCGGTGTCACGATCTCCAGACGATCCTGGAAGATGTAGACTTGTACGTTGGCCGTACTGCGATAGTCGCGGTGAGCGATGGCGTTCACTAAAGCCTCCCGCAGGGCGCTCTCGGGTAGCTCCAGCCGTTCGTCTCGCCCCTGGGCGTGTGGAATGAGGGCGGAGTTCAGTTTGGCCTGGAAGTAGGCCATCACCTCCTGGTAGATGGCGTAGAGGTTTCCGCGAAACTCCTTGCGGTCGAGAATATGGGTCTTGGCGTTGCCCCGAAAGACGGCACAGGTCACTCCGGCCTGAAGAGTGTAGCGAGTAATGTCGTCGGCCAACAGCCAAGCGCCAGCGTAGGTCATACCGGTGCTTTTGACCAGATGCAAGTTTTCCAAGACTGTCATCGGGTCCAACCCCGGGTCTATGCCGGTGCGCTCCGCAAACTCGGCCCAGCGCGCAGGCGTGATCTCGACGGACGGGTCAAAGGCGCTGCAGGGGGTCTCGTCCAGCCGGATGAGACCCTCCTCGAAGAAGAAGTCCCGAATCTCGTCGCGGGACATCTGCTGGCAGGTCGCGCCCTCCCGGATGTAGAATCTGCCTCCGAAGGAGTAGGGCTTGCCGTGCTGCTCCGGCACCGTCACACATAGTACGTCTCCCATGTTCTCCACCTCAACGGCCACGGGTGGGTCCGACGAACGAGCGATGCTCTGAACCTGGGACTTCAGCCGGTTGTGGTCTCCCACGCCAACCACGGTTCCGGCATCGTCAACCCCGATCAGTATCACCCCGCCGGAGGCGTTGGCAAAGGCACATATCTCCCTGCCGAGGTCAGAGGGCATGGACCGCTTAAACTCGGTAGTGAATCCTTCCCCGAGAGCGATAAGATTGGCAATGGCTGGCATATTCATTGTAGGCTATCGCCGTGTCTTTGCCCTTGTCAACGGCGGCGCTGGCTCCGGCGTTGTGTCTGCTGCTGGTTTTCCCTCCCCCCTCGCCATCCGGTAGCCGACGCGGGGTTCGGTGAAGATGTACCTGGGGTTGCCAGCGTCGTCCCCCAGCTTGTGGCGGAGCCTCCTCACCATGTCCCGCACCAGCCAGGGCTCGCCGACCTTCTCCGGACCCCAGACCCGCTGTAGCAGCACGGCGTGGGTCAGCGTGCGGGGGGCGTGGACCGTAAGCTCGTAGAGCACCGCGTACTCCGTGGCCGTAAGCTCCACCGGCTCCCCTCTCACCGTCACCCGGCGCAGCGCGTAGTCGATGACCAGCCCTCCGGCCTCGTAGGGTCCCGACGGCTCGGCCTGGAAGGGGTCCAGCCGCTTCCTGAGCGCCGCCCTGATCCTCGCCGCAAGCTCCGTCGGCGAGAAGGGCTTCACCAAGTAGTCCGCCGCCCCCATGTCGAGAGCACGGGCGACGGTCTCGTCCTGGCCGTACACCGACAGGAAGATGACCGGCACGTCCGCCGTCTTGCGGATGTCGTTCATCAGCTCGATTCCGTCGCTGCCCGGGAGAATCAGGTCCAGCAGGACAAGGTGGGGCTTCTCCTCCTCCATTAGGCGGGGCACGTCGGCGGGGTCGCCGGTGGCGACGGGCGCGTAGCCCGCCCTGGTGAGCACGTCGCGGGCGTACCGCAGGTCCTGGGGATTGTCGTCCACGGCCAGCACACGAACCTTGGGCGCGCGCCGCGAACCGGCAGCGGCGGTATCGGGAGCCGGAGTCGCGGACCGCTCCACCGCCGGCAGCGTGAAGGTGAGTCTCGCGCCCAGGCCCGGCCCGTCGCTCTCGGCCCAGATGCGGCCCCCGTGGGCCTCGACGATGCCCTTGCAGATGGCGAGACCCAGCCCCGACCCGTCGACGCCAGATGCCGTCGCCGCGCCGGACGCCCGGGAGAACCTGCGGAACAGCTCCGGCAGAAGCTCCGCGGGTATGCCCCGGCCCCGGTCGGCGACTGAGACCGCTACGTGGACCCCGTCCCGCACCGCGCTCACCAGTATCGGCGACCCCTCGGGGGAATACCCTGCGGCGTTGGAGAGCAGGTTGCCCAGCACCTGGACGATGCGCCGACGATCGGCCATCACCTGGGGCAGGTCCGCAGCCACCTCCACCTCCAGGGGGTTCCTCGCGTCTGCGCTCCGGAACAGGCCCCCGGCCTCCTCCACCAGCAGGCGCAGGTCGGCGGGCTCCGGGTCCACCGGCAGCGCGCCCGCCTGGATGCGGGCCACGTCCAGCAGGTCGCCTATGAGGCCGCGCATGTGCTCGGCCTGGTCCTGGATGATGCGGAAGAACTGGCTCATCTCCGCCGGGTCCAGCCGGGCCGATTCCGCGGCCAGGGTGTCGGCAGAACCCTTGACGGACATCAGGGGGGACCGCAGCTCATGGCTCACCATGGCCAGGAATTCGGCCCGCAGCCGCTCCTGCTCCTCCAGCGGCGTCATGTCCTGTAGGGTGACGACGAACGACGCGAGCACACCCTCCTCCGAGTGGATCGGGGAGGCGTTGAGCAGGACGCTGACGCTCCGTCCGTCGGGGACCCGCAGCACGATCTCCTCGGCCCGCACCGTCTCCTCGGCCCTCAGAGCCTCGGCCACCGGCAACTCCCGCAGCGAGGTCTCCCGCCCGTCGGAACGCACCAAGGTCAGCGCCTCCAGCAGGGCCTCGGTCGGCTGGTCATCGTCCCGTAGGCTGTCCGCGATGCGCAATGCCTCCCGGTTGAAGGACACCATTCTCCCCGTCCGGGCGTCGAGGACGACGACGCCCACCGGCGAGGTGTTCACAAGCGTCTCCAAGTCGGCCCTGGTCTGCCGCTCCTCCCGGTAGGCGCGGGCGTTGGCGATGACCAGCGCCGCCTGGGAGGCGAACATCACCAGGGTCTCCTCGTCGGCCTGGGTGAACTCCTCCCCGTCCTCCCTGTCGCCCACGAAGACGTGGCCCACCCGGACTCCCCGGTGGAACATGGGCGCCGCCAGGAAGCGATAGACCGGCCCCACCGTCATGGGGATGGTGAAATCGGCGAAACCCAGGCCCCGGACGTGCTCCACCAGGTCGGGCAGGCGCAGGGGCTCGGAGATTTCGGTCAGGGACTGGAAGATGCGCAGCCCCTCCGGCATCAGCCAGAGCTGCTCCGACTCCTCGCCGCTCAGCCCGGAGGAAAGGAAGTCCCGCAACATGCCGTCGTCGTCGAGGAGGGTCATCACCCCGTGGCGAGCGCCGGTCAGGGAGCGGGCCGAGTCCAGCGCTCCCTGGAGCACCTGGTCGAAGTCTAGGCTCTCGTTGATGCGCCGGCTGGCCTCGCTCAGCCGCGACAGGCGCTCCCGCAGCGCCTCTATCTCCCGGTCCCGCTGGTCTGCACTCACCGAATCTTACCTCCTGGGTTGGGGGTGACGGGGCCGTTTCCGGCCCCGGACGCACTGGGGTCTTCACAGAATTATACTCCACTGTCCACAACACTTTCCACAAAAGAAGGGGTCAAAACCACGTGGAGGCGATGGGGCGTCGGGTATAGTTTCTGCTGGGTCTGTGCGTCCCCAGCCCGAGGGAACGGCGCTGGCCGCCTGATCCCAGCGGGGAAGCTGGAAGCAGCCGCTCCGCTGGCGGGGTTGGGGGGATCATACCGACCGATGAAGCAGACCGCTGCTTGATAGGAGACACGATAGCCATGTTCGACTCAGGAAGCAACAGCAGTAGGGTGCGCCGCCTGCTGGGGGCGGCTATGCCTTCTACCCCCCCCCCCCCCCGATTCTCAGCCGCCGACAACCACGGGAGGCCCACGATGATGCGGGCCTCCTTCCTCCGCCTATCCCCGCTCCTGCTGTTGGCGGCCGCTCTCGTCGGGCTGGCGGTCTTTTTCGCGCCCGGCGCGCAGCCCGGCGCGCAGCCCGTCTCCGCGCAGGACAACTGTGACGCACCCGGCGGCGCCCGGAACGTAAAGGTGACCGCCGGCAACGCCAAGTTGACGCTGACCTGGGAGGAGCCGACGTCCTGGGGAGATTGGGATAGCGATGGCTATCGCTACTATATTGTCCATTGGCGGCGAGCCGACGCCGACCCTGAGCTTTCATTCAATCTGATCGATAACGGCCGGAGCAGGAGGCCGCCGACAACATCGTATGTGTTTACAGGCACCTATGAAGAGGAGCTCTCAAATCCTCGCAGGTTTCAAAATCACACAGTTGTGAATGGAACCAAGTACGATCTGGATGTTCAGACAGCTTACACCAATCGAGAATGCGGACACACTCGCGGCCAACAGGTGCAAGCGTCCGGCACCCCGGTGGAAACCCTGGAAATCCCATCCGCCGACGCCACCCTCAGCGGCCTGGAGCTGGCCAACGCCGCGGACGACAGCGACGCGCCGGTGGATCGGATAGGGTACATCAGCGAAGATCGCCTCTACCTCGCCCCGATGCTGCGGGAAGTCGATTTCATAACTGTCAAGCCCACCGCCACGGCGGGAGACCTCGCGACCATCACGGTGCGGCGAGAGATGGGCGGGACGCCCGAGACCGTGGCCAGCGGCGCAATCAGCTCCAGAATTCACATCGCTCCCAAAGCGGACTCGAGCGTTCCTCACAACATCTTCGTGACGGTGACCGCGGAGAACGGCAGCGACACCCTGACCTACCATGTAAAAGTCTACCAATACCCTCCCGTCAGCTTCCAGGGCGTCACCGTGGAGGACAAGACCTACACCGAGGGTAGAGAAATCTCATTCCTGAACCTCAGCGAGACTGAGAGGGACGCTCTCAAGCTGCCCCAGGCGGCCGGCGTATTTTATGCCGTAGACGTCACCTACGAGGCCACGGGCCTGCCCGCAGGGTTGACCATGGGCCACGACAGGCACATCCGCGGCACGCCCACGGCCAAGACCGACACCCCGGCCACTGTCACCTACAAGGTCACTGACGCTATTGGCGGCTCGGCTTCCCTCACGTTCCAGGTGACGGTCAACCCGCCGGTGGCCTTCGACGCGGAAGACCTCAACACCTACTACGGGAGGGTCATCACCTACACCGCGGGCCAGGCGGCGCCCCTCACCGTCACACTGCCGCAGGCCACGGGAGGCACGGGGACGCTGACCTACGAACTGGTATTCCGCACCGCCGAGGCCGTTCCGCCGTCTGTCCCCGGCGCGGGCGTAAACCTGGATCCCTCCACCCGGGTCCTGACCATCGACGGGAACTCGAATGTCAACCGGATCGCTCTCCGGGACACGGGATACGCCATCAGCTACCGGGCGAGGGACGAAAATGGGGCGACGGCGTCGGCCGCCAGCAGCATCTCCGTGATCGGACCTCCGACCCTGTCGAACATAGAGGACCAGTCCTACACCGCGGGCAGTGCCGTCTCTCTCACACTGGGGGCGGCCAGCGGGCCGTGGTGGAAGATGGTGGCCCCGTTGAGCTATGAGCTCGCGGGGCAGGTCGATGGCCTCGCCTTTTCCGGAGGGAGCAACCCCACCCTCTCCGGCACGCCCACGGTTGCGGGCGTCACGGCGATGACCTACACGGCAACGGACGGCAACGGCGTCAGCGCCAGCCGGAACTTCACCGTCACCGTGGTCAACGGTCCCAATGTCCCGACCGCCGCGCCCGCGTCCCTGGCAGCAGTCCAGGTAAGCCGGGACGCTGTGGCGACCTGGGACGCCGTGACGGGAGCGACGGCCTACGTGGTCCAGGTCATAGCCGACGGCGGCAGCTACCCGGACAGGCCGGTCAACTCCACGCCCGCCGGCGTCGCTCTCAGCTTCCTCGTAGGCAGCGTCAGCGGCGTCAGCATCGAAGGCCTCAGCGACGGCGACTACAAGGTGCGCGTCGCCGCCAGGAACGATGACGGCGTGGGCCCGTGGTCGGCGGAGGCCAGCTTCACCGTGAAGGTGGGAGGGCTCTAGGCGGTGCGAAGGAGACGATGAGCGGATGAGCAGGGGCGCTCGGAGGTGTGATGATGCTGCGTAGACCTGGATTGCAGGCCGGACACGTTTGGCGCGTCGCGGTCGTCGCCGTGCTTGCCGCTGCGGCGCTCCTGCTCCTCCACGACGCGCCGCACGCCGCCTGGGCGCAGGCCCCACCGTCCGACGACGCCACCCTCAGCGCGCTGGAGATCGCGAACGCCACGACCGGCAGCGACGCGTCGGCGGGCACGGTGTGGCCCTTTGGCGCTCGCGCCTACGTCGCCGTGATGCTCCAGGAGGTCACCAGCGTCACCGTCCGGCCCACCGCCACGGCGGGCGACCTCGCGGCCATCACGGTGCAGCTGGAGAGCGGCGGGACGCCCCAGACCGTGGCCAGCGGCGCGGACAGCTCCGCAATCACCATCACCCCCAAGGCCGACTCCTCCGTGCCGCACAACATCCTGGTGAAGGTCACCGCGGAAAACGGCAGCGACACCCTGACCTACACGCTGAAGGTGTACCAGTACCCACCCGTCAGCTTTGACGCCGCCGTCCCTGCTCTGACATTCACGCAGGGCGCCAGGGTGGAGCACCGGCTCCCGTCGGGCAGCGACGACTACGAGGTGACCTACACCGCCACCGGCCTGCCCGCGGGACTGTCCCTGTCGAGCGTCCATCGGGCCATCGTCGGCACGCCCACTGCCGTCACCGCGAGCCCCGCCACCGTCACCTATACCGCCACCGGCGAGATAGGCAGCACGGCCTCCCTCACCTTCGACGTGTCGGTCGCCCCGCCGGTGACCTTCGACGATGCGGCCAGGAGGTTCTGCAGCTCCAGGATCGTCGCGTTCACCGGCGGAGAGTGGCTGGACGCCGACGACGATGGAACGATCACCTATCCGGCGGCGTCGGGCGGCGCCGGGACACTCACCTACAGCCTGATTGAATCCGACTCGCAGCAGCCGCTGGCCAGCGTGGCTTCCGGGATCACCTTCGACACCGCGACCCGGAAGCTTGGCGGAACCCCGGCGGCAGCCGCGCAGAAGACATGGTCCGTGACCTACGCTGCCGAGGATCAGAACGGCAGCCGGGCCGCGTGCACCACCGCAGTACATGCCGGCGGCTTCGGCGGCCTGTAGGCGCGGGGACGAAACACAATTGAAAGGAGGACTCAGCAACCATGTTCGACAACAGAGAGAAAACAACCCGCCGCGGAGCGCCGCCGGGGGCGGCCATGCCCGTTACCCCCCCCCCCCCCGAACGCAAGTTCTATCCGCTCCCCGCTCCTCCTGTTGGCGGCCGCGCTGATGGCAATGGCGGTCCTCTTTGCGCCCGGCGCACAGCCCGCCCAGGCCCAGGCCGCCAAGCCCACCGTGTCCCTCTCCGCCTCGCCCAACCCGGTGCGCGAGGGAACCAGTGTGACGGTGACGGCGAGGATTTCCCGCACCCGGAACTCCGAAACGGTGGTCCCGGTGACGCTGCACGCCGGTTCTGCCGAAGAGGACGACCACGGCGCACTGACGAGCATCACCATCCCCGCCAACTCTGCCACCGGCACGGGCGTCATCACCACCACGATGGACAGCGACACGGATGACGAGGTCTTCCACGTGGGGCTCGACAACGTGGGCAAGGACGCGGATTACGCTTGGGGTGCCGTGTCGTGGTTGAGTATCACCATCCTGGACAGCGATCTCCGCCAGGTGTCCCTCTCCGTCTCCGCCAACCCCGCGGACGAGGGTACTGTCCCGCAGGTGATTGTGACCCTGACGTCACTGAGGTGGGGCACCCCAGCGTCCCTGGGGAGCGACGTGACGATCCCGCTGACGTTCACCGCCGGCTCGGCCGAGAGCGACGACTATTCCGATTTTCCGAGCGTCACCATCCCCGCCGGCTCGACGACCAACGGGACCAGCGGCTTCATCGTCACCACCGACGACACCGACGCCGACGACGAGACCTTCACCATTGCGCTGGACACGGCCAACGCGGCCTGGCCGTCGGGGGTGAAGCCGGGCGCGGTCTCCTCGGTGCTGGTCAGGATCACGGACAACGACGCGGCTTCGCCGGGGACGCTGAGCGTGGACACCGGTTTCGGAAACCCGGAGTGCGGGGCCACTATCAGCGTCACCTCCGAGACGCCGGAGTGGGCGCTCGTGCTCAGCCCGGCCCCGTCCGCTGAGGAAAACACGCAATACCGGGTCCTGGCCGATGCGAACGGCCCCTGGCTGGGGGCAGTTCCGGTCCTTACCACCGGCAGCTCGGTCTTCACCTCCTTCAAGACCTATGCCGCACATCTGGAGGCCTCCCCCGGCTTCAGGGGGTTCGAATTCAGACTCGCCGACCACGCGGACGTCACGGCGAGCTGCACCTGGACGTTCCAGACCGGAGGAGTATAGGTAAATGAGAGGCACGATGCGACGCATTGCACTGGCTGCGGGACTGCTGCTAATCCTCTCCGTCGCTCTCGCGGCCTGCGGGGGCGGCGAGGAGGCGCTGACCAGCTCTGAGGTGGAGCAGATCGTCAACGACGCCATCGAGGAGATGCCCAAGAATGAGCCCGCCCTGACGCGGGCCGACGTTGAGGAGATAGTGCGGGCGGCCATCGCCGCCATCCCGTCCAAGTCCGCCCCCGCCGAGTACACGCAATACTTCGTGGGCAACGCCATCTCACGCTACGAATCCCAGGGCCGGGACGCCACCCTCGCCCACTACAACAGCCCGCAGAGCGTGGACGGCCAGTGGTACGTCTTCATCATCGACCAGAACGATCTCGTCATCGGACACCCCGACCCCGGACGACTGGGCCTGGACCTGAAGGGCTGGGTGGGCACCGACGCCAACGGCTACGAGTTCGGGCCTGAGATGCTCTCGGCCACGGAGGAGGGCAAGTGGGTGTCCTACGTCTACCGCAACCCGGAGAGCGGTGGCATAGGCACCGGCGACTTCGAGCTCAAGAACGCCTGGGTGGTGAAGCGCGACGGGCTGCTGTTCGGCTCGGGCTGGTACATCGACGCGGACGAGTTCACCAGGATGCTGGTGTCCGTGGCGGTGGACAAGTACCGCGAACTGGGACTGGCGGGAACGATGGCCTACTTCGCCAGCCCGGGAAGCGTCCTGGCGGGCCTTGAGGAGGCCATCGCCTACTACAACGACACCGAGACCATCGACGGCCACTGGTTCGCCTTCATAGGAGGGCCGGACGGGAAGATCGTGGGCCACTCCGACATCTCGAAGATCGGCGGGGACGTCCAGCACCTGTTCGGCGGGGAGACGTTCGAGGCCACCGAGTCTGGCGTCTGGGTCGAGTCCGAGTCGCTGCGGGTGTACGTGGCGGGCTACGACGGCCACGTCTTCGGCTCCGGCTGGAGCCGGGACGAGTAGGGCCGCCGGTCTCAGGTAGTATGGCTCAACAGGGCGGAGAGGCGCAGGCCGTGGAGTCAGTCCAGCCAGCACGTCAGGAGGAAGCCCCGGCCTGCGGTCCTCTCGAAATTCTCCCTGTTCAAGGCCCCGCACGCGGGGCCTTCGCCATTGTCCACTTCCGCGCCCGAGGCGGATCCGGGAGACGGGGGATCCTCGTGGTTGTGGATACTTCTCGGCCTGCTCTTTGGCGTGGCGGGGGCAATCGGCATCGCCATATTCGCGTGGCGCAGGCGGACGCGATAGGCGGCGGCGGGGTTCCGTTTGCTTTCGGCGCGCGGTCTATCCGGCCGTAGGCACGCCGCGCGCCCGGCCCCGTGTAGTACACTGTCGCCCAGCCACCACGGGGCGGTTACATTCGAACCGCTCCCTGGTGTGGCTGAGAGTGTTGCGCAAAAGGAGTCCCCCACCATGAAACTAGGCGTAGTCTTCCCCCAGACCGAGATAACCTCAGACCCCGCCGCCGTAAAGGAGTACGCTCAGGCCGCCGAGTCGCTCGGCTACAACCACCTGCTCGCGTTCGACCACGTGCTCGGCGCCAACGCCGCCACCCGCCCCGGCTGGAGCGGCGCCTACCGCCACACCGACCAGTTCCACGAGCCGTTCGTCCTCTTCGGCTACCTCGCCGGCGTCACCGAACGCATCGAGCTAGTCACCGGCGTCATCATCCTGCCGCAGCGCCAGACCGCGCTCGTCGCCAAGCAGACCGCCGCGGTGGACGTGCTGAGCGGCGGACGGCTGCGCCTGGGCATCGGCGTTGGCTGGAACGCGGTGGAATACGAGGCGCTCGGCGAAAACTTCCGCGACAGGGGCCGCCGCTCCGAGGAGCAGATCGAGCTGATGCGTCGCCTCTGGACCGAGGAGTTGATCACGTTCGAGGGCCGCTGGCACAAGGTCACCGACGCCGGCATCAACCCGCTGCCGGTGCAGCGCCCCATCCCGGTGTGGCTCGGAGGCCGCGCGCCGCAGACCATCAGCCGCATCGCGCGCATGGGCGACGGCTGGTTCCCGCTGTTTCCGCCGGACGACGAGGGCCGCACCCTGATAGACGACATGCGTGAGCAGACGAGCGCGGCGGGTCGCGACCCCGACTCCATAGGCATAGAGAGCTGGGTGTCGATAGGCCGCGGCTCCCCCGACGATTGGGCCGCCGCCGTCGATAGCTGGCGCGAGCTCGGCGCGACGCACATATCGGTCAACACCATGAACGCCGGGCTGTCCACGCCCGCCGAGCACATCGACGCCATACGCCGCTTCAAGGAGGTGGTAGGCGGCGCGTAGTGGTCGCGGCGTCACCCCCATCCTGACCCGTTCGGCAGGCTCAGGGCAGGCTCTTCCCCCGTCGAGGGGGAAGGGACTCTTGGGAAGGGTCTGCCCCTACGGCTCCCACAACTCCGAATCAGGGTAGTAGTCGCTCCACCCGAACCAGAAGGCGTTGAACGACGGGTAGTCATCCAGCCGTTCGCCCTCCAGCTCGCCCGCGACTGCCACGCCGGTCAGCTTGCTCCACGTCGAGCCGGTCTCGGCGTCCACCATCTCGTCCGAGGCGTCCCCCTGCTCGAACGTCAGCACGCGGTCGCCCACCCGCAGGCCGAACGCGCCCACCGAGCGGCTGGCGTCGTCCCGCACCACCACGATCTCCGCGCCCTCGAACACGTCGTTCACCACCTGCGCGCTGTCCAGGTCGGCGTGAGCGTAGGCCCTCTGCGAGTTGTCGCCTACCAGGCCCAGCACGAGCTCCTTGATGGACAGCCGCTCGTCGCTGTTCGCCTCCGGCATGATCCCGGTCCTGCCGCTGATGTAGTAGCTCGCGTACGGGTCGTAGGGTCTGCTTCCGGTGTCCAGCGCCAGCGTGTCCGGGTGTTCCGCCTTCCAGTCGCCCCAGGTGGTCAGCCGCGACGGCACCAGCGTCAGACGCTCCCCCAGCAGTGGCCCCTCGACCGCGTCGCCCAGGAACTGGCTCCACAGCGTCTCCGTCTCCCTGTCGTACATCACCAGCGCGTTCATGATGAGCTTGCCGGACACCCCGAACGTCAGCGTCTCCGCCTTCACCGTGCGGGCATACACTATGCCCGTGAAGCAGAGCGGTCACCACGTCACGGCGACCGGCTCGCCTCCCACCGTGTCGTTGACGATTTCGTGTCCGCTCAGGAACGCGGTGGAGTAGGCCCTGTGGTCGCCTCCGACCGACAGCCCGATGATAAGGTGTCCGTCGCTCATCAGATCGGACGCCTGCTCGGCGTCCAGGAACTCGGGGTCGTCGATGGATGGTATGGCGTCGAACGGCAGCACGGTGCGAATCACCAGCTCGCCGTCGTCCGGCTGGGGCGTGGCCGTCGGGCGCGGGCGCGTCGCGGTCGGCTGAGCGCCGCCGCTCGGCTTGGACGGCTCCTGGGCAGGACCGAGGCGCGTGGGAGGCAGGTCGCCGTTCGCCGGCGCCGCGGCGCCCGGGGCCACGCTGGCGCCGGTGGGCGTCGTCTCCGGCGTTCCGGTGTCGGCGGAACACGCCGCCAGCAGCGCCAGCGCGCAGGCGAGGGCCGCGAGCGCGCAGGCGAGCAGGGCGAGCGTGCGACTTGGACTCAGGGCGCCAGGGTTGTCGGGTCGCGTCTCAGACCGTCCGCTGTTGTTTTGCGCCCTGCCCGTTTTGCACGTCCTTGCCGACCTCAACATCCGTGAGAACCTGGACGACTGGATCGCCGGTACTCACGTAGGCGTCTTTCTCGTCCAAGTCCACCGGTAGAGCCTCGTTTGTCTTCAGCGTTTCAAACTGGGTCTCCCACTTGGGCGCCCCGAACAGATTCGTAGTGGGTATCGGCTTCCCTCCCACGTTGACCTTTTGGCTGCGGTACGTGGATGCGACGGCGATGCGCTCTTGCACGTCTGTGACTCTGACGCTGGCCTTCTCCAACTCAACCGAGCCTAGCACTTCTCCGGTGTCAGGGTCTGTTATTTCAGTTCCCTTAGCGCCGAGAATCTTGAAGACCATCCCGATCGTTACTCCATCAAGCAGTCCCTTGTTGATGGCGACTTCCCGTGAACTGATAACGCGAGCGATTTTTCCGCGAATGAGTTGACCCTGATTATCCATTCCTGGCACTTCTCCTTTCTATCTCCTCCACATCTTCAGGAACGATGTCTCGCCAGTCCTCAATTGCATTCCGTCCCGTTTCGATTTGCTCGTTCACCAAGGCTTGGATCAAGTCCAATCTGTGGTCGGATTCCTCTTGCTTCAGTTCTTCAATTCTAGCAGACAACCTATGCAGGCTATTGTACAAGGTAGTCACTCGCCTGAACGCTGCCCGCGCGTGCGGCCTTATCACGTCAAGAGCGGCGGCCCTGGCTGAGTTCTTTCCGAAGATGTAAGACCCCAACAGTCCTGTGACGGCAATCAGAGTCTGGAATAGTGCGTTCTCAACCGGCGTCGTGCCCCTGATGAAGCTGAGGACGACGAATCCGATAATCGTGGCCGCAGCTATGAACATGAGAATGAGTGGGACGGCAAGCGTATCTCTCATAGTTTCCATTGTATATGAGATTACAGCCACTTACCCTTGAGAAACTCGCCGATGGCCTCGATACCCCGCTGGCCCTCGGGCAGTATCGGCGCGAACAGGTGCCACACGTGCACCATCTCCTCCCATACGTCGAATGTCACGTCGATCCCGGCAGCGCGAGCGCGCTCGTCCAGGCGGACGGAGTCGTCGTACAGCGTCTCGGACGTGCCCACCTGTATCAGCAGCGGCGGCAGACCCCGCAGGTCGGCGTATATGGGCGCGGCCAGCGGCGTTCGCGCGTCCGCGCCCGCCAGGTACGCGGACGCCGAATCGAGCAGGCCCTCGCGTCCCACCATCAGATCACGCTTGGCCCGTGACGTCATGGACTCGCCAGACGCCTCCAAGTCGACCCACGGCGACAGGCACACCCCCGCCGCCGGTAGCGGGTCGCCCGCGTCGCGCAGCGCCACCATCGCCGCGACTGTCAGGCCCCCGCCCGCCGAGTCGCCGCCGATGGCCGCGCGCCCCGGCTCGACGCCCTGCGCCAGCAGCCAGCGGTACGCCGCCGTCGCATCGTCCACAGCGGCCGGAAACGGGTGCTCGGGGGCGAGCCGGTAGTCGAGAGAGAGCACACGCCCGCCGGAGGCCGCCGACAGACGACCCGCGAGCTCGCGATGGCTGGCCGGGGAACCGGCGTTGTAGCCGCCGCCGTGCAGGTACAGCACAGCGCGGTCGGCGCTTGCGCCCGGGGCGGACACCCACTCGGCCGGCACACCGCCGGCGTCCACCTTCTCAGAGGACACGCCGGGGGTCGCGCCGAGCGAGCCGAAGAACGCGTCCATGCCCGCGCGGCGTTCGGCGACGCCGGGGCGTGCCACGCCGGAGGCCTGCCGCCGCATCTCCAGCATGTGGAGCACCTTGTCCAGTTGTGGGGATGGCATCGTGTGATCACCTCCTCGATGGTAGTCCTCTCGTCGAATTCTAACACGTATGCCGCGAGAAGAATCGCTTCCTGTATACGGCGTCTGGTTGCCAAGTCTTGACATCGCCTTTAATCGTTGCTAACGTTCCCCCAATCGTCTTCTGGTCGACGGGGGAGGGCCGTTTGGCCGCGTCTTGAGACTGCCCTGGAGAGGTGGGCGCAAGGGACGCCTCCGTTCTGAAACCGTAACCGGACAGGAGGACAAATTGAAGAGAGCACGGTCTAAACTGGTAGTTTACGCGATGTTCGCGTCGCTGGCCGCCCTTGTGCTGGCCGCGGTCGCCTGTGCATCCGCGGAAGAAGAAGCACCGCCCACGCCGACGCCTGTCGACGTTTCCGGCATAATCTCGCAGGTGATGGCGGCCCAGCAGCCCGGAGTCACCACCGAGGACGTCACCGCGGCGATCCAGGCGGCGTTGGCTCAGCAGGAGGGTCTCACCTCCGCTGACGTGGCCGACGAGATAGCCAAGGCGCTTAGCGCACGGCCCGGCGTCTCGTCCGAGGACGTTGCATCGGCTATCGCCAGCGCGCTCGACGCACGCCCCGGCGTCACAACCCAGGACGTCGCCAACGAGATAGCCAGGGCGCTCAGCGCCCAGCCCGGCGTCACCGAGGCCCAGGTTGCCGAGGCTATTGCGGCGGCGCTGGCCGAGCGCCCGGGGCTCACCGAGGAGAAAGTCTCCGAGATCGTCGCGATGGCGATGGAGGAGCAGCAGGCCCAGATTGTGGCCGCGGTCACCGAGTCGATCAACGTCAGCTTGGACGCGCCCGTCATGATGGACATGGGGGAGGCCCAGTATGGCGGCACGTTGGTCACTCTGGAAACCGGCGACCTCCAGGCCATAGACTTCCACCGAGTTCGCAGCATCGGAACCATGCAATGGTTTTCGAACATCCACCTGAACCTACTCGAGGTGGACACGCAGTCTCGCGACAAGATTATCGGCGACGTTGCGGAGTCCTGGGTGGTCAGCGACGACGGCACCCAGTGGACCTTCAACATCCGCGAGGGACTGACGACTCACCAGGGCAACACGTTCGACTCCGAGGACGTGCGCTACAACGTGTGGCGCTGGCTCAACCAGCCCAACGACGTTGTAATGTTGCGCGCCGGCTGCCTACGCAACACCACCATTGGCGTGGATGCGCCGGACGCTCACACCGTGGTCCTTACCACGGGATCCGAGGCCGGGCCCGCGCCCGCCGCATCCTTCCTGAACTGCATCAGCCAGGCGTACCTGCTGCTTCAGCCCAAGGGCAACATGACCGCAGTGGACGAGCCGGGAGCAGACCGCGACCTGGAAGTCGAAGAAGTCGACGGCATAGGTCCCTTCATCTGGGATGAGTACTCGCGCGGCAACATCATCAAGTCGTCCAGGTTCGAAGACTACTACGAGAAAGACCCCGACCTGCCCTACCTGGACGGCTACCACTTCGCCATCGTGTCGGATGCGGCGACGCGAATAGCCGCCTTCCGCACCCAGCGGGCCGACTTCTTCCCCACGTTCAGCACGCCCCGCAAGCCGGAGGCCGACCAGCTCAAGGACCAGTACGGTGACGCGATAACCTACGTTCGCGTTCTCGCGCCCGGCAAGCGCGGCCTGCAGATAAACAACAACAGGCCTCCGTTCGACAACCCTAAGATTCGCCATGCCATGCACCTGGCCATTGACCGCCACGCGGTCAACGCTCTCCATCACGACGGCGTGGGCTTCCTGGCAGCGACGTACCTGGGTCTGTGGGACTGGATATACTCGTTCGACGACTACTACACCTGGCCCGGATTCCGCTCCTACCCCGAAGGTAGGTTCGAAGAGGACCTCGCCGAGTCCAAGCGCCTCCTCGAGGCTGAAGGCTACAGCGAGGCGAACCCTCTGAAGGTCTCCATCATGGCGGGGACAAATGAGGCCGACGAGATTACGATTGCGGACGGCCTGGACGACTCCTGGATCGAGGTCAGCTTTGACAGGGTAACCGGGCCCGAGAACCAAGCGAGGACGCTCAGCAACGAGTATGAAACCTACTTCGAGAGCAAGGGCACCGAGTTCAACGACCCTGACGCCTACAACGGCCTGCTCTACATTCCCACAGCGGGCATCAACTTCACGAAGTGGCAGGACGACCGCTGGCTGGAGCTGAACGAGCTCCAGAAGGTCGAGCTCGACCAGGCACAACGTGGCGTTTACCTGCGGGAGATGGCGGACATCATCTTCAACGAGCAGATATTCGTCGGCGCCATCAGGCCCCGCCTCAACCAGATCAACTGGAGCTACATGGTGGGCTACGTCCACCCCAAGTTCAGCCACCAGTCCTCGTACCGCTGGGACCACGTCTGGCTTAACACGGACGCCGGCGCGCCAAGCCGCTAACCGGCGGGCCCCTAAGCAAATAAGCAACCCCAATCAGCAGCCGCCCGCCGCGCACTGGCGGGCGGCTGCATCACTGTTTCAGGGCAATGCAGCAATACATTCTCAGACGCCTGTTCCTGTTCGTGCCCACGCTCGTGCTGGTGAGCGTGATGATCTTCGTCATGCTCAGGATAGTGCCGGGCGACCCCGTGTTGCTCATACTCGCCGGGCCCGATGGCGAGGGATCCTTCACACGGGAAGAGTACGAGACGATGAAAGAGCAGCTCGGTTTCAATGACCCGCTCTACATCCAGTACTTCCGGTGGTCATACGGCCTGGTAACGCTTGACTGGGGCCGCTCGCTCGAGACCAATGAGACGGTCGTGGACATATTCAAGAGCCGCTACCCCGTAACCCTGCAACTGGCGCTGCTGTCGTTCCTGGTCATCGCCACCATAGGCATACCCATAGGCGTGCTTGCGGCCGTCAAGCAGGACACGTGGGTGGACTACATTTTCAGGGGCTTCGCCATACTCGGCCTAGCCATGCCCACCTTCTGGCTTGCGCTGCTGATTCTGCTCGCCTTATCGATCTGGTTCGACTGGATTCCTCCGCTTGAGTTCGTCAACCTCTGGGAGGACCCCAGGACCTCCATCACGCAGCTCATATTTCCCGCTGTAGCACTGGGACTGAGCGCCCAGGGCACCACTATGCGCATGACTCGCTCGCAGCTCCTGGAGGTGATGCGCGAGGACTACGTCCGCACCGCGAGGGCAAAGGGTCTCGCCGAGAGACTGGTCATCTTCCGCCACGCGATCCGCAACTCCGTGTTGCCGGTGCTGACCATCCTCGGCCTGCTGCTGGGCGCGCTGCTGGGCGGCACCATCGTCATCGAGATAGTCTTCAACATACCTGGATTGGGCCGCCCGGTCATCAACGCGGTCGGCTCGCTGGACCAGCCGGTGCTACAGGTCATCGTCGTGGCGTTCACGCTCATATTCCTGGTGCTCAACCTGCTGGTGGATATCGCTTACGCGCTGCTGGATCCCCGAATAAGGTACTCTTAGTAGATGGCTTCCTATGGCCCTCCTCTCTCTTGATGGGAGAGGATTGAGGTGAGGGTGATAAAATGACGACCGTCGCGGAATCGCCGGGACTGGCCGAACTTCGACCCAGACGGACGTATCTCCAGAATTTCGCGCGCTTCCTCCGGCAGAAGCCGCTGGGTACGCTTGGCCTTGCCATCATGCTGGCGTTCGCCATGATGGCGCTGGTGTCTCCCTACGTGGTGCCCAAGGACATCATGGACACCAATGCCAATGCCATCCTACAGGGACCCAGCGGGGATTTCTGGTTCGGCACCGACCAGTTCGGACGCGACCTGTTCAGCCGCACCCTCTACGGCTCCCGCATTTCGATGTTGGTGGGATTCGCCGTGCTGATACTGGGAACGTCGCTAGGCGCGGCGCTCGCCGTCATCACGACTTACATCGGCGGCAAGGTGGACCTGCTGACGCAGCGCATCGTGGACGCCATGATGGCCATTCCCACGCTCGTCCTCGCGCTGACCATAATGTCGGTGCTTGGCGCGTCCATGTTCAACCTCATTCTCGCGATCTCTATTGCGACATTACCCAACGCGCTCCGCACCGTTAGGTCCGTCGTCCTGTCCATCAAGGCCACACAGTACGTGGACAGCGCGCGCGCCACCGGCTGCACCAGCCTCCGCATAATGATCTTCCACGTTGCGCCCAACTGCATGGCGCCCTACCTCGTAATCGCCTCCGTTGCGCTCGGTGGAGCCATCCTGTCGGAGGCCAGTCTCAGCTTCCTTGGAGCGGGCGCGCCCGAACAGACCGTCACCTGGGGCTCGCTGCTCAGCCGCGACAAGCTGCAATTCTTCGCCCTCGCGCCGTGGATGGCCATATTCCCCGGCCTGTTCCTCACTGCCCTCGTGTTCGGCATCAACGTGTTCGGCGACGCCCTCCGCGACGTCCTCGACCCCCGACTGCGCGGCTCGCGCTAGGAACCTGACCGAACCGTGATCATCGAGGAGCGCAAAGAAACCGCTCTCAAGTTTCTGGCCGACGCCGAGCGTGAGTTTGCCGCAGGTGACACCCTACAGGCCTCGGAGAAGATGTGGGGTGCTGCGGCCCACGCCATCATGGCCGTCGCGGAACAGCGGGGTTGGCCATACGGAAGCCACCGCGTAATGATTAACGCCGCGCTTCGGGTCGCGTCCGAACTGGACGATGGCGACGTGCGTGCGGGAGTTGCGACGGCCCAGTTGTTTCACATCAATTTCTACCAAGATAACATCGAGCCGGAGCACCTGGAGCCGTACACGGAGATCGTGCGTGGCTTCGTCCACAAGATGCTGGCGCTGGTAGAATAGGCCGCAGGGAGTTATCCGAATTGAGCGAATCCGAACGTCTGCTTTCAGGCTACAAAGTGCTGGACCTCAGTTCCGGCGTTGCCGGCCCCTACGCCACCCGGCTCATGGCCTCTATGGGCGCCGACGTCGTCAAGGTCGAGCCGCCCGAAGGCGAGGAATCCCGGCGCGAAGGCCCGTTCCCCGACGACGAACCGCACGCCGAGCGCAGCGCCCTGTACCTCTACCTCAACATTGCCAAGAAGGGCGTTACCCTGAACCTCGACACTCCCA
The DNA here is from genome assembly GCA_965203135.1 of Dehalococcoidia bacterium. Lineage (GTDB taxonomy): Bacteria > Chloroflexota > Dehalococcoidia > Lucifugimonadales > CATOSD01 > CATOSD01. The sequence continues at coordinate 1,945,829 of CBDBBO010000001.1, forward strand.
CCGGCCGGGCGATGCTGCTGCGGCTGGCGTCGTGGGCCGATGTGCTGGTCGAGAGCTACGCGCCCTCGCGCGCCGCCGAACTCGGCGTCACATTCGAGGCGCTCCACGAGGTCAACCCGGCCTTGATTATGGCGTCAGTCACCGACTTCGGCCAGACCGGCCCGTACAAAGACCACGCCGCGAAAACACTCAACCACTACGCCTACGGCGGTCTCATGTACATAACCGGCCGTCCGGAGAAAGAGCCCCTGCAGATGGGGCCGCGCGTGCCGGAGTACGGCACCGGCCAGAACGCCTTCGTTGCCACACTGACGGCGCTGTGGCACCGCGAGTCCACCGGCGAAGGCCAGCACGTCGACATCTCCGTGGCCGAATACAGCGCGTCCATCCTGGAAAACGCGCTCACCATGTACAGCTACACCCGCCACAAGGTCACACGCATGGGCCACCGCGGTTACGGACGCGCCGCCTGGGGTATGTACCCCTGCAAGGACGGCTACGTGGGCGTCATAGCCGGACCCGCCCACCGCTGGCCCGCCATGGCCGAGCTCATGGAGGAGCCGCGCCTCAACGACGAGCGCTTCTCCACCGTACGGGGACGCCAGGTCTACGCCGACGAGCTCGAGGCGCTCATGGAGCCCTGGCTCATGCGCAACAACAAGCGCGAGATATTCGAGAAGGCGCAGAACATGGGCATCGCCTTCGCATACGTCGCCAGCCCCGGCGAGATATACTCCTGGGAGCATCTGCGCGAACGCGAGTACTTTGTCGAGATAAACCACCCCGAGGCCGGGACTCTGGACTACGCCGGCCCCCCGTTCCAGCCGGAGGGCGTGCCGTTCGACTGGACGCCCGCCCCGCTGCTGGGCGAGCACAATGCCGAGGTGTACGGCGAGACCCTGGACCTGTCGCCGGAAGAGCTCGTAACCCTGCGCGCCTCCGGTATCATTTAGTCCCTTCCCCCCTGATGGGGGAAGGTCAGGATGGGGGTGAGTCCCCGGACCACTTCCAGGTAAAGAAGACCATTAAGGAACCGCAAACATGGCTCAAGCCCTCGAAGGCATAAGAATACTCGACCTCTCCCGGATATGGGCCGGCCCCTACGCCACCAAGCTGATGGCCGACATGGGAGCCGACATAATCAAGATCGAGTCCGTAGACAGGATGGACACAACCAGGGGCGGCATCAACCCACCCTCCGGCTCCGGCAACTACCCGGAGGCCGAGCCGGGCGAAGACCCCTGGAACCGCAACGGTTGGTTCAACTCGCTGCACCTCAGCAAGTACGGCGTCACAATCAACTTGGCCAAGGAAAGCGGCAAGGACCTGTTCTCCCACCTCGTCACCATCAGCGACGCCGTCATCGAGAACTACCGGCTGGGCGTCCTGGCGCGGCTCGGCTTCGACTACGAAAAGCTCCGGTCGCTGCGGCCCGACATTGTGCTCATCTCCATGCCGGCGTTTGGCAACAAGGGCCGCTGGAAGGGTTTCGTGCAGTACGGCATAGGCCAGGAGCAGCTCTCCGGGATGGCCGACATGACCGGCTACCTGGACGAGGACGGCCCGATGAAGTCCGGCATAAACCACGGCGACCCCATCACCGGCTCGCACGCCACCGGCGCCATGCTCGCGTCGCTCCTCTACCGCCGGCGCACCGGCCGCGGCGTGTACGTGGACCTGTCGCAGCTCGACTCGTCGGTCTCGCTCATAGGCGACGCCATTCTGGGCTACCAGATGAACAACCGCAACCCCGAACGACGGGGCAACCGTCATCCCTACATGGCGCCCCACGGCATATACAGGTGCCGCGGCGAAGAAGAGGAGTGGGTGGCCATAGCCATCGCCTCCGACGCCGAGTGGCAACGCCTGTGCGCCGCTATCGGCAAACCCGGCCTCGCTGACGACGAACGCTTCGCCGACGTACTGTCCCGCTGGCGCCGCCAGGACGAGCTGGACGCCGTGCTATCGGAGTGGACGCGGGACAAAGACAGCAACGACGTAATGCAAACGCTCCAGGCCGTCGGCATTGCCGCTACTCCCGTCGAGTCCGCGGAGATGATATTCGACGACCCCCACTACCAGGAGCGCGGCCTGATGGAACTGGTCGACCACCCCTCGACCGGCCCGCAGTTCATGCCCGGCATCAGCTGGAAGATGTCCAAGACCCCCGGCGGCGTGCGCTGGCCCACCCCCAGGCTCGGCGAGCACAACGAGACCGTCTTCGGCGAGCTGCTGGGCCTCGACGACGCAGAGCTGTCCGACCTCGAGGCTGAGGGCGTCATAGGCAAGGTGCCCACCCGCGACAATTAGCCCTCGATGCCATGACGACACAAAACGAAACAACCGTCGCACAATGCGTAGAGCAGGCCCTGGCGTTCCTCGCACAGTCCGAGGCCGAGTTCGCGGCGGGCGACACGCGCCAGGGCGCCGAAAAGCTGTACGGCGCGGCGTGCCAGGTGGTCATAGCCGCCGCCAAGCAGCGTGGCTGGGCCTTCCGCTCCCACCGGGATAACAAAAACGCCACCACCAGGCTGGCGGACGAGTATGTTGACGACTCCTTAATCCTGGGATTCGCTGCCGCCGAGAGGTTTCACATCCACTTCTACCACGGCGACATGGAGGACTACCAGATAGAGGCCGACCGTCCTGCTGTCAGCGCTTACGTGCGGCGCATGGCCGCCCTCGTTGGAGAGTACGAGGCCAACGGCAGAGCGTGAAGCCGCCCTTCGGTCGTAACATGAGTACTGACCTTCCGTGACGACACAAAACGAAACAACGGTCGAAGAGTGCGTCGAGCAGGCGCTGGCGTTCCTCGCCCAGTCCGAAGCCGAGTTCGAGGCGGGCGACACGCGCCAGGGCGCCGAAAAGCTGTACGGCGCGGCGTGCCAGGTGGTCATGGCCGCCGCCAAGCAGCGCGGCTGGGCTTTCCGCTCGCACCGTGACAACAAGAACACCGCTACGAGGCTGGCGCAAGAGTACGGTGACAGATTCCTGTCCTCCGGGTTCACTACTGCCGAGAGGTTTCACATCCACTTCTTCCACGGCGACATGGAGGACTACCAAATAGAGGCCGACCGCCCCGATGTGAGCGCCTACGTGCGGCGAATGGCAGCCCTCGTTGAGCAATACGACGCTAACGGAAGAGGGTGACTTTACTGGCATGATAGACAACACTCTGTCACCCCACGGGGGCGCACTCGTCGACCGGATAGCCCCACAACCCGTGTCCGCCGCTTCCCTGCACGGCCTGAAGTCCATCGCCATACGCGATCAGATCGCCCACGAGTGCGTAAGCATCGCCTACGGCTTCTTCTCGCCCCTAGAGGGCTTCATGCTGCGCGAGGACGTGGACGCGGTGTGCGACCGCATGACCCTCGCGAGCGGCTACGTCTGGAGCGTGCCGGTCGTCTTCGACGTTTCCCAGTCTGACGTCGACCGCCTATCCCTGCGCGAAGACGACACGCTGCTGCTGACCCACGACAGCCAGCCCGTGGCCACCCTCGACGTCGAACACCTCTACTCCTTCGACAAGCAGCGCATGGCCGCGGCCGTCTACGGCACCACGGACGCCAATCACCCCGGCGTGCAGCGCACCTACGCCTACGAGGACGTGTTCGTAGGCGGCAAGATCACGCTGGTCAACCCGCCCACCATAAACCCGCCGTTCGACCGCTTCTGGCTCCCGCCCTCAGTCATGCGGCAGCGCTTCGCCGAGAAGAGCTGGGATCGCGTCGCCGCCCACCAGACCCGCAACGTCCCGCACGCCGGCCACGAGTGGCTGATGAAGGGCGCCTGGTTCGCCGCCAACGCCGACGCCGTGCTGGTCAACGCAGTCATCGGCGAGAAGAAGATAGGCGACTTCATCGACGAGGCCATCATTCTCGCCCACGACGTGCTGCGCGACGCGGGCTACTTCCGCCAGGACGTCCACATGGCCTCCATGCTGCTCTGGGACATGCGCTACGCCGGCCCGCGCGAGGCCGTCTTCCACGCCATCGTGCGCAAAAACCTCGGCTGCACCCACCACATGTTCGGCCGCGACCACGCGGGCGTCGGCTCCTACTACGACCCCTACGCCTCGCACCGCATATTCGACGAGATTCCGCCCATCGGCATCGAGCCGGTGGTCACGCTGGAGTGGTGGAACTGCCCGGTGTGCGCGGGCATAGCCTACGAGGGCCTGTGCGGCCACCAGGACAGCAAGCAGGACCTCAGCGGCACCCTAATGCGCGCGACGCTCGAGGGCGGCGTGACGCCGTCGCCGCTCATCTTCCGCGCCGAGGTGTTCGACCTGGTCATGGAGTGCGCGGAGAAGTACGGCTTCGGCTCGCCCTTCGTAACCGAGAACTACCTCAAGAACCGGCAACCCGTGCTGACATTCGGCCCTCTCCCGCAATAGCCGGCGCATCACTCTTTGCGATGCGCGCGCCGCCATCCTTGCCCAACCGCGCCCTTAGCATTAGAATGGACTAGCCGTTATCGCGCGTCGGGGTGTGGCCCAGTCGGTAGGGCGCTACGTTCGGGACGTAGAGGTCGCGAGTTCAAGTCTCGCCACCCCGACCATTCATTTCCCCATCGAAACGCCGGAATCCGCCGCCGATGGCGGCTTCATCCCCGATACATAACCGCCGAGGAGGTCAGGCCATGCGAGTGGGCGTTGTGGGCGCGGGCATATTCGGCATGGGCGCCGCCCTGGAGTTACGCGGCCGAGGCCACGACGTCACTCTATTCGAACAGGGCGCAATACCCTACGAAAACGCCAGTTCCACCGACGTCGCCAAGGCCATCCGCCGCGTCAACTACGCGCCGTACCACCCCTACGTCGAGCTGGTCGAGCGCTCCGGCCGCAAGTGGAGCGAGTGGCAGCAGCGGCTCGGCGGCTCCTTCTACTTCCAGTCCGGCCAGATGTCTATCTACTCCGAGTCAGAGCTGACAGACGGAGGCGATGCGCTGGCCAGCATCGAGTACCTCGAGGCCACCAGGAAAGAGTTTCGCTCGCTCTCCCGTGACAAGGCCGCCGAGCGCTTCCCCCAGCTTGCGTTCGACGATACCGACGAGCGCCTCATATTCGACTCTTGGGCCGGCTACCTGGCCAGCGGCCAGGCCGTGAGCGACCTGTCCCGGCTCGCGGACGACGAGGGCGTCGTGCTAAAGGAACACTCGCGCGTCACCGGCCTTGAAGAATCCGCCTCAGGCGTCGAGATCGCTACCCAGCGCGAAAGCGCCACGTTCGACCGCGCGGTCGTCGCCGCCGGACCCTGGGTCGGCAGGCTGCTGCCCTCCGTCGGCGAGTCCATGCTCATCAGCCGCCAGCAGATGGCCTTCTACCGTCCCGTGGACCCCGCTCCGTTTCACAGAGACGTGTTCCCCGGATGGTCCTGGCACCCCAAGACCCAGGGCTGGTACGGCTTCCCGCTGCTCGCCGACGGCACCGTCAAGATCGCAAACGACATGGTGGGCGAAGAGGTGGACAGCGACGTCGAACGCACCAACACCGAAGCCTTCCTCGATGAGGTCCGCGAGTTCGCCGCCAGGCGGTTCCCCGAGCTCGCTAAGGGCGAGTTCCTCGGCGGGCGCTCCTGCCTGTACACCAACACCCCCGACGGCCACTTCGTGGTCGACTGGGCCCCCGGCATGAACAAGACAGTCGTCGCCGGCGGCGGCAGCGGCCACGGCTTCAAGTTCGGTGGCTCCATTGGCGAGGTCGTCGCCGACGCCCTCGAGGACAGGGCCAACCCGCTGGGCGACCTGTTCCGCATTGGCGAACGCCTGCACACCGAAGGCGTCAGCCGCAGGGGGAGAATGTAATGACCGCCCGGACGGACGCGGCAGCGCGGGACCTCTACGCCAACTCCATCGTCATCGACGCGCTGAACGTCAGCAACTGGGACAGCCCCGCCGTCTACGACAGCCTCAGCGCCGGCGGCGTGACCGCCATCAACGCCACCATCGCCACCTGGGACAACTTCCTCGAGACGCTCAACCACGTCACGCGCTGGATGAGGCGCTTCCGCGACAACCCCGACGTCCTTTCGCAGATCAAGAGCGCCGAGGACATACGCCGCGCCAAGCGCGACGGCAAGGTGGGCGTCATCCTGGGCTTCCAGAACGCCTCGCCGATTGAGAACGACCTCGACCGCCTCGCCCTCTTCCACGCGCTGGGCGTCCGCATCATCCAGGTCACCTACCACGAGGCCAACCTGCTCGGCAGCGGCTGCTACGAGCGCTACGACTACGGCCTGACCCACTTCGGCGTAGACGCCGTGCGCGAGATGAACAGGCTCGGCATCCTCATGGACCTGTCCCACGTCGGCGTCCGCACCACCATGGAGACCATCGAGCTCTCCGAGCAGCCCGTCGCCGTAACCCACGCAAACGCCAAGTCCTACCACGACATGCCCCGCAACAAGGAGCTCGACGCGATAAAGCTGCTGGCCGAAAAGGGCGGCGTCATAGGCGCCACCTGCATAACGAGCATGCTGCGCACCGGATTCGATTCCACCATCGAAGACTACATCGACGCCATCGACCACCTGGTCGAGCAGGTCGGCATAGACCACGTGGGCATAGGCACCGACTACACCCAGGACCAGTCCGAGGCGTGGTGGAAGTACATCAGCGCCCAGCAGGGCACCAGCTTCCCGCTCAAGGCCATCGCCGACGCCCCTCCCATCGACTACGCCACCGTCAACTACTACCCCGCCGACCTCGACACTCCCGACAAGCTGCCCAACCTCACGCGCCCGCTGCTAAACCGCGGCTACACCCACGACGACATAGCCAAGCTCCTCGGCGGCAACTGGCTCCGCCTCTTCGACCAAGTCTGGGGAGGCTAAGCACGCTCCGAATCGTCATTACTATGAAAATAGCTGGGGTTAGGCGGCATCCAAGGTGACTTGGCGCCCCAGTCGTTCGAGTTGCCTGACAGCCCTGCGAGCGATGGCTTCCTTGTCTTGGTGGTCGAAGTAGTTGCTTTCCAGATCTACGAAGCGCTCCTTGGTTCTTATCACTGTGTGCAGGATGATTATGATGCTGTGCGCCACGGCCACGGCGGCCTTGTTGGCCCCGATGCGTCTGGAGAGCCGCCTGTATTGAGCGCCGAGGCAGGTCTTTGTGCGCGCGGCCGACTTGGCCGACTCCACCAAGGCGGACTTGAGCGTGGCGTTGCCTTTGTTGGTCGGACTCCGCTTGCGCTTGCCGGCGCTCTGGTTGTTGCCGGGACACAAGCCCGCCCGCGACGCCAGATGTCTCGGCGTAGGGAACCTGTCGACCTCCGAGCCTATCTCGGCCAGAACAACCTCCGCCGTTCTGCGCCCTATCCCAGGGATGGTGTCCGCCGCCTCTAGCAACTGCTGGTGCGGCTCCAACCGCCTGGCTATCTCTTCGTCCAGGTCGCTGATGTCATCTTCGGTGTCGCTCAGACGCTGCAACTGCTTTCTGAGCATGAAGCGATGGTGCTGTCCCACCACGCCCTTGAGCGCCTTGGCAAGCTGCGGCATCTTCTCCCTCAGCCTGCCCGACGCGCCCAGCACGTCCGTCGCCACAGACGACAGCTTCAGGTTCGCCCCCCTCAAGAACTTTCTGTATCCTGTTGGCCTCTCGAGAGCGCTCGGCTATCAGGCTTCTGCGGTATCGCACCAACTCTCGCAGTTCGCGCTGTGTGCGCTCCGGGATGAAGCTCGGCTTCAGCAGCCCGTGCCTGAGCAGGTCGGCTATCCACTCGGCGTCCCTCTGGTCGGTCTTGCGACCGGGGACCGCCTTCATGTGGCGCGCGTTGACCACCCAGACGGTGAACTCATCCTCCAGAAGGTTCACTATCGGCTTCCAGTACACCCCCGTGCTCTCCATCGCCACGTGGGTTACGCGATGCTGACTCAGCCAGTCCGACAACACAAGAAGGTCGGGCGTGGTCGTGCCGAAAGTCCTGGTCTGCCTGGCTTCTGGCGTAATCACGCAGGCCACCACAGACTTCTTGTGCACGTCCATGCCGCAACATCTTTCGGACACCACTTGCATGGGCTTACCCCCCTTATGCGATACTACCGACCGGTGGGTGGCGAGTATGCTACGACTTTACTATTCGTGCTCACCGCTTACGCGGGGCGACAATCTTGTATGCCTGTCGGCCACCCGGACAGATTCCCGCACGGGCTCTCGGCGCCAATGACTACCGTCTTCATGTACCGGTCGGCGCAGCCCCATTTTCATCATCTTGTGTGGCCTTAGCAAGGCCATGGTGATTCCCGCGAAAGCGGGAGGCTGGATTCACGGGAATGACGGAAGAGAAGTGCAGATTGGAGGTGAGCGCCTTGAAAGCTCGAATAGACAAATGGGGCGACAACCTGGCAATTCAGATACCCCAGTCTCTGGCGTCAGAGGTTGGCCTTGAGGCGGACGCCGAGGTCGAGTTGACGGCCGGAGACGGCGAGTTGTTGATTACCGTAAGGAAGGGATCCAAATCCAGGTTGGATATCCTTCTGGAGGGCGTGACCGAAGAGAACATACACGCCGAGGTGGATACAGGACAACCCGTGGGGAAAGAAGTGTGGTGAATCGGCAAGTGCAGGCTCCGGCCCGTGGCTACGTGGTGTGGGTCGACTTCAACCCACAAGCTGGAAGGAAACAGGCCGGATGCCGCCCCGCTGTTGTGCTGACGCCAGAGAGTTACAACGCCAGGGTTGGGCTGGCGGTACTTTGCCCAGTTACCAACCAAGCCAAGGGCTATCCGTTCGAAGTCGCAATACCGGACGGGATGGAAATCACTGGCGTAATCCTGTCAGACCATATCAAAAGTCTTGACTGGCGGCAGCGCAACGCAAGAGTTGTCTCTCGATTGTCTTCAGCGACCATCGCGGCGATCTTGGCGAATGTTCGCGCGCTTCTGTCGATAGGATTGAACAACGGTCGATGGAGCTGAAAGACTACTAAAATGCCGCTCGGAGTGGCAGGAGCGCGCGAGAGGGGATGAGACGTCACCCCCATCCTAACCTTCCCCCTGCGAGGGGGAAGGGACTTCTTCGATAGGGCTATTGACAGGTAGCGCACAGGCGTTCTAGGATTGTTGCAGGGACGGACCCAACCGGGTCCGTCCTTTTGTTTTGTGCGGCGGAAGGAGGGTCCGGAGGAGGCGAATACGGTTGGGGAAAGACGGTCTGGCAGGGGGAATGCGGTTGAGCTTGGACAGTCCGTAGGGGGGAGTCCGGTTGAGGAGAAGAGGTGTTGTCGATGGCGTTTTTCGATTCGAGGGTGTCGAGGTTTCTGATTCAGGACGCGGGGGGCGCGAAACGCGACCTGTCGGCGTTCGTGGTGGATGTGCGCGGTCTGCCGGGGGCGCGGGCGCTGAACGAGGTTACGGCGCTGGGCGACTCCGGCGCGCGGTTCATTCCGGGATTGCAGGACGGGGTGTTTTCGCTGAGCGGCCTGTTCGACAGCACGGCGTCCACCGGCCCGGACGCGGTGCTAGGCGGGCTGCGCTCTCACGACGCGGCGGTGGGGTTCGAGTACGGGCCGGAGGGCACGGCGACGGGGGCGGTGAAGTACTCCGGGCAGTGCTGGGTGGTGTCATACGAGCTGCGGAGCCGGGTGGGGCGGCTGGTGGAGTGGGGCGCATCGCTGCAGGTCGACGGGGTCGTCGGACGGGGGGCGTTCTAGATTGGGCGCGGGCGACGGAGTGGCGCGGGTCAAGCTGCCGTCGGGCGGCTGGTGGGACATCCGCACGCGGCCGCTGTGGAAGGACGTCAGCGATTGGCGGCGCAGCGTCCGGGGCGGCACGGAGACGGCGGGGCTGTTGGAGCGCGCGCTGGTGTCGCTGACGGCGGGGTGGAGTTTTTGCGACGAGATAGGGGCGCAGGGTCTCGCGAGCCGCGACGATGAGGACGTGGCCGCGGTGCTGGAGGTGTTCTGCGGGCAGGCCGATCTCTTCGCCGGGGCCAGCCGCTCCGTTGAGGACGCCGAGCGGCTGTTCGCGGCGCTCGCTTCGGGTCGGGTGCCGTCCGACTTCGCGGAGGCGCACCTGATGCTGGAGACGGGGTGGAGTTGGCGGGAGTTGCAGGATACGCCGGCGGACGTGGTGGAGCGGACGTGGGTTTACCTGGCGGTGCGGGCGGCGAGAGAGGGCGGCGGGGTGTTGGAGGTTGGTTCTCGCTCGTCACCCCCATCCTAACCTTCCCCCGCCAAGGGGGAAGGGGCTAGGTGGAGGGGGCGGGGGTTGATGCCCTCACTCACCCTCACCCTAGCCCTCTCCCTCAAGGGAGAGGGGATCAATTGGAGGAGGCACAGACTATGCAACAGGAACGGAGACGGGGAGCGGACGGGCTGGAGCGGCTGAGGAAGCGGGCGGATCGTATTGTGGGGGAGTACGCGCGTGGGGGCGAGTTTCGCGTGCCGGTCGCGGAAGGGCCGGCGACGGGAGGGAGGCGGAGCCGCGTGGGTGAGGGCGGTGGCGCGGTGACTGTCACCGTGAGCCTGTCGGGCGGGCCTATCTTCCTGGACGACGAGCGGCGGATAAGGGCGCTGGCGAAGGAGATCAAGCGGCTGATCGGCGAGGACAGGCGGCGCGGCCTGGGCGTGGGAGGGTAGGCTGTGGCAGAGGGGAAGTGGGTCGTACTCGTGGACTGGATTGGAGTGTAAGCAATGGCTGAGGCGAAATGGGTCGTGCTGGTCGACTGGAACGGCGGCGGCGGTTTTCCGGTGTCGGCGGTGGACGTGAGCGAGGACGTTCTGGAGCTTACGCTGGAGCACTTCCGCGACCTGCGCACGGGCTACGTCGAGGCGGCGCGGGCGGAGTTGAAGCTGCGCAACGAAGACCACCGCTACAGTCCGCCCAACGCCGGGTCGCCGCTGCATCCGCATCTGAAGCCGGGGCGGGCGCTGCTCATCAGGGCGGCGTATCCGCACGACGGATTTTCCAGCAGCACGACCAGCCCGGTCGGCACGCGGCTGTCCGGTCACGCGCCGGAGATGGGGTCGGAGTTGCGTTGGACGGAGGGGGCGCGCGGGTTTCGCATCGCTTCCGGCGGGGGAGCGGCGGAGACGGATGGGGCGGGCGGCGCCGGCGGGCGGCTCGCGACGCTGGACCTGGGCAGGGCCGACGTGTCGTTCGGGAGCGAGTTCGAGCGCGGGTCGAGCGGCGGCGAGCACGGCGGGCTGAGCGTGAGGTACGCGGACGCCTCGAACTTTCTTTACGTGCGGGTTACGGGGCAGGCGGTGGAGCTGCGCAAGGTCGAGAAGGGCGTGCACTCAGGCGTCGCGTCCGCCGCGTACGCCTGGGGCGCGTCCGAGCGGCGCTTCCTGCAGGTGGTGACCCACGGGGAGAGCGTGCGGGTGTTCGTGGACGACCGGCAGGTCATCGCTGCCTCCACGTCCTTCAATGCCGGGGCCACGCGGCACGGGCTGTACTGCTCGGGCGACGCCGACCACAGATGGCGGTCGTTCGGCGGGTGGGCGTCGCTGTTTCGCGGGGTTGTGGACACGATACACCCGCGCCCGCGGCTGGGGGCGCAGTACTGTTACGTGCGGGCGCTGGACGACATGGAGCGACTGACGAGCGTCACGCTGCACACGCAGGCCACGTCCGCGTACCCGCAGACGTCCGACGAGATACTGTGCGACGTACTGGACCGGTCGGGAGCGGGGGCGGGACGGCGCATGGACACGGGCACCGCGTTGGTGCCGCGGCTGTGGAGTCCGCCACTGTGGGGCGTGCGGGCGCTGGACACCATATACCGGCTCCAGGACGAGGAGGACGGGCTGGTGTACGTCGACGGGCACGGGCTGTGGCGGCTGGAGTCGCGGACGCATAGGGCGTCGGCGCCGCACACGGCGCACAGCGAGACGATCGAGGACGCGGAACGCGGCGGCCGTCCTTACTTCTCGGAGCTGGTGTGGGACGACGGCATCGACAACGTGGAGAACTCGGTGTTCATGCAGGTGCGTGGGGCGACGTTTCGGGGGTCCGGCGTGGCGTGGACGCTCTCGGAGCAGCCGTACTTCGCGGCGGGGGAGACCAAGCTGTTCCTGGCGGAGAGCTCCGAGTACGACATGGTGATCGGCCAGCTGAGGCCGAGAAGGAACACGGACTACACGGCGAACACGCGGCAGGATGGCACGGGAACGGACATCAGCAGTCAACTGTCGGTGTCGTATCCATCGCAGCGGGAGTACAGGGGCAAGGGAACGCTGGTGAGCGTGAGGTTCGGGTCGACGGCGGGATACCTGACGAAGCTGCAGATGCGCACCCTGAACGCCTACACGTTCGACGACCCGGTGATCGTGCGCTCGGAGGACGCCGCGAGCGTGGCGGAGTACGGGCGGCGGGCCAAGCGCATCGACGCGGTGTGGACGCGGGAGGCGGCGACGGCCCAGGCGACGGTGGACAGCCGGCTGCGTCGGAGGCGGAACCCGCGCAGCGTGGCGACGGTGGCGCTGAACAACGGCTCGGGGGCGAACGTGTCGGCGATACTACAGCGCGGCTTTTCGGACCGGGTGCGGCTGCGCTACCCGGCGATGGGGATGGACGCGGACTTTTTCGTCGAGGGGCGCAGGCTGAGCGTGGGCGAGGGCTGGACGCGGGTGGAGTGCGAGCTGCTGTTGCAGAGCGTGGAGTGACGGGCTGTACGACATGAAGGAGACTAGATGGAAATCGACGTGACACCATTCATCAATACGGGGATATCCGGCGCGATGCTGTTGTGGTTCATGTTCCGGCTGGAGCGGATTCTGAACCGGTTCGAGCGGAGCGTGCAGCTGATGGCGCGGGCGGTGATCCGGCTGCTGGAGCGGCGCGACCCGGAGGAGGCGAGCAGGCTGAGCAAGGCGCTGAGCAAGACGAACGGGGGTGGGGATGGGTGACGGGGGGGCAATCCCCAAAGGACCGCCCCTACGGTTCGGATTCGAGAGCCAAGTACCGAGATCCGCCAAACGCTGGCGAGAAGATGAGCACAAGGTTAGTGTCGTCTTCATGGACTTGGCGGATGACGCTTCCCTCGACCTTGGCTCCTCCGAATACCTCGCCGGAGCCTATGTCGCCGTCAGGCACAAATGCCCATTCGTCATAGATGACACCCATGTCGCCCACCAATCTGAAGTTTATGGTGTTGTAACTGTGCGACCTGTTAGGGTCACCAGTAGCTTCCAGCCGCAAACCAACGATTGCCCACAAGTGATTCTCTTCCAAACTCGTGAAGAGGCCCCCTTCCTCCGTGGAGTAGATGACGTCCAGAATAGTTATCTTGAAGTCGTCATGCGTTATCGAGTAGCCCCTGGGCAAGGGCGATGTCCTGGTCTTTCCGTCAGGAACGTCAAGGGTTGATGGCGGGGCTTGTGGCGATGTGTCGCCTGCAACGCTTACCTCAGGTTCGTCATTGCCGACGGAAGAGACAACCGCAGTTATGATGACCAGTAACATCACAAGGACCAGCAGGCCCCCGCAGCCAATTCCAGCCCATTTGAAGAATTTGCCCATGGTCAGTCTCCTATCGATTATGCTGGTGGTTAATCTCCCGGCCTGAGCGCGAACCAGACACGCTCCTCGTCACTGAGAACGCGACCTACGAACATTTGAAGGGAATCGGCAGCGGTGCTAGCGGCGTGTACGTAGGCAGCGGCGCAAGAGGCGCACTAGGCGGAGAGAGAGGTGGAGTCACAGGCGCCGGATACAATTGCGAAGAATGCGACTGTGACTACAAGGGCGGTGAAACGGTCAACGATTGGTCGCAAAAGGAGGCCCCTCGTGGACAGGTTGCGAATCGCCAAACACGCTTCCTTCCCTCACGGGCCACTCAGGGGCGCGTAGCGCACCCTGTTACACCCCATGTGGATGGGATGCCCCGTGAAGGTCGCGTGTTTGGCAGCATCAGATTAGCACATCACGCTATAATTTCAAGTGGTTGAAACGGAGCAGACCCGCCGGAGCCGTCCCATTGGAAGTGGTCACATTTCTTCCACCAACATCCATACAGGACGATTTCTCATGCCGAGAACGTACGTGATTTGTACGAAACCTGGTATCTACGAGTCTCAATGCGTACATCAAGAGTTAATCCGCATGGCTTCACTTGATAGGTTTCCAGGATGCGAAGAGGGGCGTCATTCTGTAGAGTGGAAGTTTGTCAGAGCAGCGTGAGTATTAGCCTCTCCCCCTCTCCCCAATCGCCTTCACACTCCCGAACGATCTTGTATGCCGGTCAAAGCCTCTGACACGCTGGACACCCAACAACGGAAGCACCTTCGAGCGTGCTTTCGTTGACCCGCAAGTTTGCCTAGCGGGATGTATAGAGGGCGATGCTGTTGTGGTTCATGTTCCGGTTGGAGCGGATTCTGAACCGGTTCGAGCGGAGCGTGCAGCTGATGGCGCGGGCGGTGATCCGGCTGCTGGAGCGGCGCGATCCGGAGGAGGCGAGCAGGCTGAGCAAGGCGCTGTCGAAGACGAACGGGGGTGGGGACGGGTGATGGGGGGCGCGACAACAGCCCGCCGTTGATAACGGGCCGTGATATACTTGAGCCGAATGGTATGGCTCACGAATGACCGCGAGTCGCCAGGTCTGTTCCCATGCTCACCAAGCTCACCGTCCGCAACTTCAAACGGTTCAACGAGGTCGAAATAGAGCTCGGAAACCCGGTCGCGTTCATAGGTCCCAACAACTCGGGCAAAACCTCCGCCATGCAGGCGCTTGCGCTCTGGGACATCGGCCTGAAGCGCTGGAACGAGAAGAGGTCGGGGAGAAGCGCTCCCGAGAAGCGCCCCGGGGTTACGGTAAATCGACGCGATCTCGTTGCCATACCGGTACCAAACGCTAGGCTGCTGTGGCGCGACCTGCACGTCCGTAACATTGTGCGGGCAGAAGGCGGACAGCAAACGCAGAACGTGAGGATCGACGTAGTGGTGGAGGGCGTGTCGGAGGGGAAGCAGTGGGCCTGCGGCCTGGAATTCGACTATGCAAACGAGGAGTCCTTCTACTGCCGACCGCTTCGCGTGAGCGCGGGCAGCACTCCAGAACGGATGCCGATTCCCAGGCAAGCAGCGGAGACGCAGATCGCATTTCTTCCGCCCATGTCGGGTATGGCGGCGACGGAAACGCGGCTCGATCTGGGGGCCGTCAACGTGCGTGTTGGAGAGGGTCGAACCGCGGAAGTTCTTCGCAATCTGTGTTACCGCATTTACGAGGAGAGCCCTTACGACTGGCAAAAGCTGGTGACTCACATCGAGGGCCTGTTCGGAGCAAAGCTGAATGCGCCGCGTTACATCGCCGAGCGCGGCGAGGTGACGATGAGCTACGTCGAGAACGAGGTTACTCTCGATCTCGCGTCCAGCGGGCGTGGGCTTCAACAGACGATGTTGATATTGACTTACATGTATGCCAACCCCGGCGCGGTGCTTCTATTGGATGAGCCAGACGCCCACCTGGAGATTCTCCGGCAACGACAGATCTATCGACTCATAACCGAGGTGGCTTTAGAAAGCGACAGCCAGATAATCGCCACGAGCCACTCAGAGGTGTTGCTGAACGAGGCCGCTGGCAAGGACATGGTCATCGCCTTCGTCGGCTCTCCGCACCGCATGGATGACCGTGCCGGGAGCCAAGTGCTGAAATCCCTTCGTGAAATCGGATTCGAGCACTACTACCAGGCGGAGCAGACCGGTTGGATACTGTTCCTCGAAGGCGCGACCGACCTTGCCATATTGCAGGCTCTAGCTCGCAGACTCGATCACACCGGCGCCATACGCGCACTCGCGCAGCCCTACGTGTCTTACGTAGGCAGCCACTACCAGGGCGCGCTCAATCGCTACTACGGGTTGCGAGAGGCGTTGCCAACCTTGAAGGGGGTCGCGCTTTTCGACCGCCCGGAGCGAGGAACGCCGGATCCCGGCGTACTGACTCTCCTGACCTGGAGACGCCGTGAGATAGAGAATTATCTGTGCTCACAGGCAACATTGGAGGAGTACGCGAACCAGTCCGCCAAAGCGGATACGCCGGAGCCGTTGTTCGCGCTCCAAGAGGCTGGGCGGCGTCTCGAGGCGATGCGGAGCGCCATCAGTGAAGTGCAAGACGCGATGGATACCTTGGGCAGGGGTTCTCCATGGAGTTCGGATACCAAGGTGTGCGATGACTTTCTGACGCCCTTGTTCAAAGCTTACTTCCGCAACCTCGGTCTGCCGAATCTGATGGACAAGAAAGACTTCTACGAGCTGGCCAGATACGTTCCTGACGACGAGATCGATCCAGAAATCAGTGAGAAGCTGGATGTCATCGCATCTGTATCTGACAGCGCTGCCGGAAGCGGGACTTAGAGATTCCTGCTTTCGGCGCACCAGTTGGGAGCCTCTCGGTGTTCAGACGCTTGCGACATCGCGCCCGCAAGGGCGGCAAGGGCAGATTCGGGTGGAAGAGCAAGGTGGCGCTGGCCGTCTTCTGCCTTATCCTGCTCATCGTTCGGCTGGATAACCACCCCATAACGGCCGCGCAGCGGGTGGCGGCGGGCTACCTGTTTTCGCTTGTGGGCTGGGAGGCGGCCAACTTCTTCGACAAGTGGTTCCACCTGGCAGCCTCCGCGCTGCCGGGCAGCGACCCCGACCGGGAGGAGCGGCTGGCCATACTGGACGACTACCTCCAGGTTACGCGGCGGGCCAGCAGAGAGGAGGCGCGGCTGGAGCGGCCCTACCTGGGCGGCAGCACCGCGGCGGGGGGCGCCGAGCGGAGACAGACGCTGTCGCGTGACTATCTGGACGAGCTGCTGGCCGAACAGAGCAGTCTCAGACCGGATGCCGAAGAGGCACTTGAGGCGGAGATGAGCGCGGTGCTGCTGGACGAGGGGTTCGGCTCGCGGTTCGGAATCATCTTTCCGCCGGTGGACATCGCTTTCCAGCGGGCGCCCACGCTGCTGGTGGTGTCGCGCCGGGACCGCATTCAGCTCGTGGACGCGGTATTGCTGCACCCCGACATTCCGGGGTACGAGCGGGGCGAGATCGAGCAGGAGATGCTGGAGCGGTACGATCTGTCGGCGCTGGTGGACAACCTGGCGGGGCTGTCCACCTACCCGCTGCTGGTGTCGGACCTGGGCCAGCTTCGCTTCATCTGCCGCACCGCCGCCCATGAGTGGATGCACGCCTACCTGTTCATCCGGCCGCTTGGTCAGAACTTCCGGGCGTCGGAGGAGATGTTCACGCTGAACGAGACGGTGGCGGACATAGCCGGGCGCGAGCTGGGCGACAAGACCTTCGAACGCATGGGCGGTGATCTGGAGGAGTCGGCGCTGCGGTACATGCCGGTGGAGGAGGCGTACCCGTTCTTCACTCAGACGCTGCGGGAGACGCGGGAGCGCGCGGGGGAGCTGCTGGACGAGGGGAAGGTGGAGGAGGCGGAGGAGTACATGAAGCAGCAGTGGTGGAAGCTGCGGCTTCACGGTTTCGGGCTTCGGAAGCTGAACCAGGCGTTTTTCGCGTTCCGGGGCAGGTACGCGGAGGGGCCGGCGTCGATCAGTCCTATCGGCGAGCAGGTGAGGCAGGCGCGGGCGAAGTACGCCAACGTCGAGTCGTTCCTGGACGACGTATCCCGAGTGTCCCGGTATCGCGAGTTCCTGGAGCTGCTGGAGGAGCTGGGGATAGACCCGGATGTTGGCGAGGAAGGGGCTACACCGACCGGCTGACGGGGTGGGCCGTCCACGGCGACGGCGCTCGCTCGCCGACGCGCTGCGGGGTGGTCCACTCGATGGCTCGCTCAATGGCCCTGCCGAAGTTGAGCGCAACCGCGGAAGCCACGCGCTCCACGCTCACGGGCCGGCCCAACTCCAGTTCCATGGACGTTACGGATCCGTCGGGGATGCCGCAGGGCACGAGATGTTCGAAGTAGCCGGTGTCGGTGGAGACGTTGAGAGCGAAGCCGTGCATGGACACGCCGCGGCTGATCTTGACGCCTATGGCGGCGATCTTGGCGTCGCCGACCCAGACGCCGGTGGGCCGGTCCTCGCTCTCGGCGCAGACGCCGTAGTCGGCGAGGGTGGCCACAAGGGCCGACTCGAGGGCGGTGACGTAACGCAGAGCGCCGCCTATGCCGCCGCGGAGGTTGACGATGGGGTATCCGACGAGCTGGCCGGGACCGTGGTAGGTGGCCTCGCCGCCGCGGTCGGTGGCGATCACCTCGATGCCGAGG
This sequence comes from Dehalococcoidia bacterium, assembly GCA_965203135.1. Taxonomy (GTDB): domain Bacteria; phylum Chloroflexota; class Dehalococcoidia; order Lucifugimonadales; family CATOSD01; genus CATOSD01. The sequence continues at coordinate 1,963,975 of CBDBBO010000001.1, forward strand.
CCGGCGAGGGTCTCGGAGTCGGCGAGCACGTCGGCGCCCTTGCCGCGCTTGCCGAGGGTGATGACGTGGCCGTGCTCGAGGAGCAGGAGCAGGTCGGGCAGGTCGCCGGCGGCGACGCGCGCGTGGAGGCGGCGCTGCATCTGGAGCGCGGGGGTGTACGGGATGCGGCCGAGGGGTATGGCGAGGCAGGGGGGCATGGGATCTTTCTCGGCGTTCTCACACATCGGTTCGCCGCATCCAGAAGATGACGCTATGAAAGGCGTGGTACGACGGCAAATCCCCGGTTCCGGAAGTCGGTATCGAAGGTGAAAATCGAGGCGTTCATTATCACCGCTACTACGGCGACCGTCCAGTCCACGAAGTTCATGCCTTCGCCTCGAGTTTCGGCATAGCGGCGCCAGGCCTCGTTATGCACAGCGGCATCGACCCAGAACACCTGTATGCTCTCTTCAAACCTCTCGACGAACTCAGCGACTGAGGGGAACTTATGGCGGCGGTAGAGCAAAGCGATGCACTCCGAGAGAACGTAGGATGTTGTCCACAACTCTCGCTCGTCGTAGAGCATCTGGGCATATAGATCGACCGCCCTCTGGTGAAAGTCGTCACCAGTGATGAGCAACGCGAAGAAGGCGTTTGTATCGACGACTACCCTACTGGGCACTACCACGAAGGCCTGTCTCCGGACCGTAGAGATAGTCTTCATATCGCGTTGACACGTCGGTCACCGGATCGTCGATCATGCCGGCGAGGGCCATCATCTTCTTCCACTCTCTGACCTTTCTCGGAACGACCGAAATTGAAACGAGCCGGAATTCCTTATCGAGTTCCAGGTAAACTCCCCGCACAAACGAGACCTTGTTTACTACCTCCTCGGATGATTTGCCGTCAGCTATCATGATGGTCTCGTTTCTCTTGAAACTGCCGGGTGACTTGCCGACTGCTGCCTTCAAGAGCTTTACGCGGTCGTCGTGGCGCACACCTTCCAGCAAGAAGTAGTCCTCTAACAGAACGGCACAGTGCTCCAGCCCCTCGACGGCCTGCTCGACGGACAGTCCTTTCTCATCCAGGCGAGCGAAGACGTTCGCCAGGGAGTCCTGGTGAAAGGCTCTCTCCTTTTCTGTCAGGACAAAGGGCGATCTCTTGGGCTTAGGCGGCGAATCGTGTTCGTCAAGCATTTGGGCTACTTCCGGCAGGTAGGCGCGGAACCTCTTGGGGTCGCGCTTAAACTGAAGCGTCAGCAGTCTTACCAGTTTGTCGTATTTCTCCGCCTTGTTCATGACTCCCCTCTACGGAATGTCACGCGGCCGCGGGCCGCACGTTACCAGAAAGTCCTCAACCAAGTTTCCGATGCTCATAGCACTTCGACCGCGCTCAGTATACGCCGGTTTGGGGGCCGGTGGCTTCGAGGCGGTGCTTGACGGCGTTGGTGAAGGCGGAGGCCTCGGCGCCGTCCATAATGCGGTGGTCGAACGTGAAGCAGATGTTCATCATGGAGCGTATGGCTATGCCGTCGCCGACCACGACGGGGCGCTTGACTATAGCCTCGGTGGTGAGGATGGCGGCCTGCCCGGGGTTGATGATGGGCTGGGAGGCGACGGAACCGAGGGCGCCGGTGTTGTTGAGGGTGAAGGTGCCGCCGTGGACCTCGTCGAGAGTCAGCTCGCCGGCGCGGGCACGGCGGGTGAGGTCGTCGAGACGGCGGGTGAGACCGGAGACGCTCAGGGCGTCGGCGTCGTGCAGGACAGGCACAATCAGGCCGGCGGGGGCGGCGACCGCGATGCCGATGTTGACCCGCCGCTTGAGGACGATGGTGTCCTCGTCCCACGAGGAGTTGACGAGCGGGTTCTCCTTGAGGGCCTCGGCGACGGCCTTGAGGACGAAGGGAAGGTAGGTGAGGTTGACACCCTCGCGCTCGCGGAAGCCGTCCTTGAGCGCCTCGCGGCGGGCCACGAGGCCGGACACGTCCACCTCGGTGATGCTCCACGCCTGGGGAATCTCGGTCGCGCTGCGGGTCATGTTCGCAGCTATCAGGCGGCGGGTGGGCGTGACCGGCAGGCGCGTCTCATCCTCCAGCGGCGCGGCCACCGGCGCGGGCGCGACAGGCTCGGTAATGGCGGCGGGCGCGGCCTCGAGGTGGCGGAGCACGTCCTTCTTGGTGACGCGGCCGCCTATGCCGGTGCCTTCGAGCAGCGAGAGGTCGAGGTTGTGTTCCTCGGCGAGACGCACCACCACGGGCGAGTATCGCCTGCGCTGCCGCTGATTGGTGGCGGGCGGCGCGGCGGCGACAGCGGCGGGCCGTGGGGCTGACGCGGCGGGCTGGGACTCGGGGGCGCTCGGCACGCCGCCGGAGCCGGTAGGGCCCACAGGAGCGACGTCCTTGAGCAAGACGCCGGTGGTGCCAGCGGGCGCGGCCGGCGCAGGCGCGGATTCCGGCGCGGCGGGAGCGGCGGGTTCGGGGTGTGCCGGGGCTTCGTCCTCCACCTCGATCTCGGCGATGGGGGCGCCCATGGGCACGGTCTCGCCCTCCTGGGCCAGGATGTGCGTGAGCACGCCGGACACAGGGGAGGGCATCTCCATGTTCACCTTGTCGGTGACGACTTCCACGAGGGGGTCGTATTTTTCCACGGAGTCGCCGACACGCTTCAGCCACTTGCCGATGACGCCTTCGGTGACGGACTCTCCGACCTGGGGCAGTTCGATTCTCATTGCGCGGGCTGCCTAGTAGGCCGCCAAGGCGCGGATGGCGGCGGCTATCTTGTCGGTGTCGAGCATGAACTCGGCCTCGAGTGGGGGGGCGAAGGGCATGGCGGGGACTTCGGGTCCCGCGAGCCGCCGCACCGGGGCGTCGAGGTGCTCGAACGCCTCTTCGGAAATTATCGCCGCGACCTCGCCGCCTATGCCGACCATCTTGGTGTCTTCGTGGACTATGAGGGCCTTGCCGGTCTTTCTGACGGAGGCGAGCACCGTTTCGGAGTCGAGCGGGCGCAGGGTGCGAAGGTCCACGATCTCGACGCTCACGCCCTCGGCGGCTAGGACCTCGGCCGCCTCCAGGCAGTGGTGCAACATGAGACCGTAGGTGATCACGCTCACGTCTTCGCCGGCGCGCTTGACGTCGGCCCGGCCGATAGGGAGGGTGTACTCGTCGTCGGGCACCTCGCCGCGCACGAGGCGGTAGGTGCGCTTGTGCTCCAGGAAGATGACGGGGTCGTCGTCGCGAATGGCGCTCTTGAGTAGGCCCTTGGCGTCGTAGGGAGTGGCGGGTGTCACGACCTTGAGGCCGGGTGTGTGGGCAAAGACGACCTCGACGCTCTGGGAGTGGTAGAGGGCGCCGCGGACGCCGCCGCCGTAGGGGGCGCGGACGACCATGGGGGCGCCGAGCTTGCCGTAGGTGCCGTAGCGCACGCGCGCGGCCTCGCCGACTAGCTGGTTGATGGCAGGCCAGATGAAGTCGGCGAACTCGATCTCGGCGATGGGCCTCATGCCGCTCAGGGCGGCGCCGAGGGCGATTCCGGCAATGGAGGACTCGGCAAGAGGCGTATCGATGACGCGGTGCTCGCCGAACTCGTCCAGGAAGCCGTCGCTGGCGAGGAAGACACCACCGCGCTGGCCGATGTCCTCGCCCATGATGAAGACACGCTCGTCGCGGCGCATCTCCTCGCGCATCGCGTCGCGGACGGCCTCGATGACGGTCTGCTGCGTCACGGCGCGGCCTCGGCGTAGACATGGTCGTGGAAGTCGTCGGCCGCCGGGTACGGCGCGGCCTCGACGTACTCGGTGGCCTCATTGACGATGCGGCGGGCGTCGGCGGCGAACTGGGCGTCCAACTCTTCGGTGAGGGCGCTGAGCTCGAAGAGGTGCTCGCGAAGAATCCGCAGCGGGTCGCGCTTGCGCGACTCGTCGATTTCGGCGCGCTCCCTGTAGCGGGTGTCGTCGTCGTCGCTGGTGTGGGGCAGGTAGCGTTCGACGTGAGCCTCGATGAGGGTGGGGCCGTGGCCTGCGCGGGCCCTTCGCGCCGCCTGGGCGGTCGCCTCGAAAACGGCGTTGGTGTCGCAGCCGTCAACCTCGACGCCGGGCATACCGTAGCCGGACGCGCGGCTGGCGACGCTATCGACGGCCATCTGTTTGTCGAGGGGCACGGAGATGGCGTACTTGTTGTTTTCGCAGAAGAAGATGACGGGCAGCTTGTGCACGGCGGCGAAGTTCATGGCCTCGTGGCAGTCGCCCTGGCTGGACGCGCCGTCGCCGAAGTAGGAGATGACGACGGTGTCCTCGCCGCGCATCTTGCAGGCGAGCGCGGCGCCGACGGCCTGGGGGATGGAGGTGCCGACGACGTTGGAGAGGTTGTAGACGCGGCGGGCGGGGTCGGCGCCGTGGCCGGGGAACTGGCGCGCGCCGCTGAGCGGCTCGCCCTCCTTGGCGAGAAAGCCGAGCATGACCTCGGACGGCGACAGGCCCAGGCTAAGCATGACGGCGAGGTCGCGGTAGTAGACGTAGAACAGGTCCGAGTCCTTGCGCAGCGCACGGACGCTGGCGAGCTGGGCGGCCTCGTGGCCCTGCATGGACGCGACGATGGCGGCCTTGCCCTGGCGGTTGAGCATCCAGATGCGCTCGTCGAGAGCGCGTCCGAGCGTCATGTCGCGGTAGACCTCGACAAGCTCGTGCGTGTCCAGCCTGTCGGCGTCCGCGGTCGCGGCGTGCGGTTCGGCCTGTGGGTTGCGGGTGTCAACCATGCGTGCTCAGCGCGCTCCTTGTAATCGGAAATGTGACGCCGATTATACAAACGGGGGTTGGGCGGCGTCAAAGCGGGGGGAACCATGAGACTGTCTAAGATTACTAGGTGACTTCGTAGCGGCGGCCCCCTCCCCTGGGTTTGTTAGACTCACAAACGAAGTGCAACAGCTTGTTAAGGTGTTGCCATGCGAAGCTCTTATCACCAACTCACCATTGAAGAGCGGTGTGAAATGGCCCGACTACAAGCCGAGGGATACAGCCAGCGTCAAATCGCGGCAAGTCTGGATCGCTCGCCATCTACCATCTCTCGGGAGCTGAGGCGTAACAGTTCGCGAACCGGCGGCTACAAGCCTTCTTATGCCAACCAGCACGCTCGTGCACGACGCTGGTCCGGTTCGAAGCTTGAGCGAGACGCTCAGTTGCGCCACCAGGTGCTGTCATGCCTCATGCAGGGCTGGTCACCGGAACAGGTGTCGGGTCGTCTGGCGCTGGAGGCGGGACGCAGGGTCATATCGCACGAGACCATCTACCGCTTCATCTATGCCCAGACGACCCGCACCAAGAACTACTCCTGGCGCCACTTTCTACCCAGGGCCAAGTCCAAGCGCGGTCGGCGGCGCGGCGGGCGCAGAAGCCCTGCCTCGTTCATACGGCTGCGCCGCGCCCTGGACCAGCGGCCCGCAGAGGCCACAGACCGCGCCACCCCCGGCCATTGGGAGGCTGACCTGATGCTCTTCGGCAACCGGGGCCAGTCGCTCCTGACCCTTCACGAGCGCTGCTCCCGGTTGATGTTGGCGCTGCCTTTGACCAGCAAGGAGGCGGAACCCACCGCCAAAGCGATGGCCCAGATGCTCGAAGTCGTCCCCGCACAGTGGCGTCGCACTGTGACATTCGACAACGGCACGGAGTTCGCCCGCCACTACCAGCTTCACCCTTTGGGACTGAAGACTTACTTCTGCAATACCCGCTCCCCCTGGCAGAAGGGCGGCGTGGAGAACGGCATAGGTCGCCTACGCCGCTTCCTGCCCCGCACTACTAACCCGAAAGAACTGACCTGGGAACGAGTGAAGACAATAGTCCAAGCCTATAACAACACGCCCAGGAAGTGTCTCAACTACCGCACCCCGGCGGAAATCTACAATGAACAGCTGTTGCACTTCGTTTGTGAATCCAGCGAATCCAGGCGGGCGGGGACGCCCCCCTTCCCCCTACCCACCTAGCAGCCCCTCCAGCCTGGCCACGAACCGCTCCGCGCGGTCCAGGTGGTACGCGACCATGTCGGCGTCGAACTCACCCTCGTAGAAGTTGACGCGAAGGCCGTTTGGCGACATGAACAGAGCGTGGACTTCCGGGTCTCCCGCCTCGTTGGACAGATCCCTCACCACCGCGAACAGCAGGCGGTGTTGGTCGTGAGGCCAGCCGCGCTGCTGGGCCGCCGCCTTCACCATCTGCACCGTCGCACCCCATCCCTTCTCGGACGCTTGGCGCAGGTCGCCCGCGGCCAACTCCGCGCGGGCCTGTAGCAGCAGACGACGTTCCACGTCCTGGTAGTTTTCCGTCGGCGTCACCATCGAATCCTCCCCTTCGCCGCATCATACCACACGCCCCCAACGCCACAACGCGCTGCCCACTCCCGCGCGTCTCTTCTTGTCTGTCATTCCGAGCGGAGCGGAGCGAAGCCGAGGATCTAAAGCCCCTGCCCTGAGCCTGCCGAATGGGTGAGCGTGAAAAGTCCCTTCCCCCTCGCTAGCACACAACGCGCCTCTGTGCTAAACTACCTCAGAACAAAACATCTACCGCGAGGACCCACGCCATGACGACCAACGCCACCCGGGATGCCCGCCTGCGCAAGTTCCAGGACTTGCCACGTGAGTTGTTCCAGGTCGACTGCGCCGACCTGGACTTCGGCATCTACCGCATCATGAACCACAAGCGCGACGCGGTGGAGACGTTCGTCACCCAAGAGCTGCCGGCGGCCGTCGACGCCGAGCTAAGTAAGGGGGTACGGGCGCTCGAGGCCCAAGCTACGGCCGAACTCGCCGAGGCAGCGCAGGCGGTCAGGGAGAACATAGACGATAGCGCTATCGATGCGGCTGGCGTTTTCCCCGAACCACGCCACGGCACCGGGCGAGGGTAACAGTTATCCGAAAGCACAACCCCGCTCTCAACGCCAGAGGTTCGTGGTCTGATTGTTAGGGCAACTGGACGGAATTGGATTTCGATTCCAGGAATCCGTCTACCAAGCGGGCAAGTACGATTGAAGCCCGAACTTGTCATGTTTAGATTGCTGAAAATCGGCTAGTGGTCTCAATCGACAGTAGGAGCCAGGCAGGATGAATTTCAAGGAGTCCCAAACGGAGCAAAAGTTACGAGGTGGATACTACACGCCGGACGACCTCGCTGATTTTCTAACTCGCTGGGCTGCTGGAGCTAGGCCAGACTCAGTCTTAGAACCTAGCTGTGGAGATGGGGTGTTCTTCACCAAGATCGCCACACGTATGGGAAACCCTACGCTAACTGCATTTGAACTCGATAGTGGAGAGGCAAACAAGGCAGTTGAGCGGGCGACTGCCTCCGGGTTGACGAACACTAGCGTCTATTCGGAGGATTTCCTTGGCTGGGCACTTGGGGCAATTTTGGAAGGTAGGCGCTTTGATGCTATCCTTGGCAATCCTCCGTTTATCCGTTACCAATTCCTCCCTCCGCTCTTTCAAGCGCGGGCAGAAAGCATTTTCAAGATATTGAACTGTGCATTCACTAGACATACCAATGCATGGGTACCGTTCGTCATGGCATCCTTCGCTTTGCTTCGACCCGGTGGCAGACTAGCGATGGTAGTTCCAGCGGAAATCATACACGTCATGCATGCCCGATCACTGAGGGCATATCTTGGTCACGCCGCGCGACGAATAGTGATTGTGGACCCTGAGGAGATTTGGTTTTCTGACACACTCCAAGGTGCGGTACTGCTTCTAGCAGAAAAGAGGAGTGGTGAGGATGATAGGGCCGAGGGACTTGGCATCTTATCCGTACGAGGACGAGACTTCTTAAACGGTGATCCTGAGATTGTCTTTAGTGCTCCGTCGCCTCTAAACGGAAGAACAGTTGAAGGCAAATGGACCAGAGCACTGTTAGAGCCGCAGACACGCTCTGTTCTTGATGGATTGGGCGAGTTGAGTTTTGTCCGTCGATTTGACGAAGTGGCTGACGTCGACGTCGGGATCGTTACTGGAGCCAACAAGTTCTTTCTAGTAGTCGACGACACGGTCAGGCGGTTCGGTCTAGAGAAGTGGGCTCACCCAATGTTCGGACGCAGCGAACACTGCCCGGGTGTGATTTATGACGAGGGCCAGCATCGATCCAACAGTGCCAAGGGGTACCCATCTAACTTCCTCTGGTTCAAAGACGTCGGTGAGGATGAGAGCCTAGGATTGAAGGCATACATTGAGCTTGGGGAGCATCTTGAATTGCACACGCGCTACAAATGCCGTAGTCGGAAGCCGTGGTATGTAGTACCGTCGGTCTATTCCACCGAGGTTGGAATGCTTAAACGTTCACACCAAGCACCACGTCTTGTACTGAACAAGCTGAAGGCCTATACCACAGACACCGCATATCGCATTAAAATCAAGGAAGGAACTGCCGAGCAGCTTGTGTTTAGCTTTGTGAACCCGCTAACTGCTCTAAGCGCCGAACTCGAAGGTCGGCACTATGGCGGAGGGGTCCTAGAACTAGTCCCATCAGAGATAGAACGCCTATTGATTCCGCTACCTCCGCACTTAAAGGCAGATGTCTTTCACCTTGACTGTGCGGTACGATCTCTGCCAATGGAGTCTGTGTTGGAGCACCAAGGTCGTATCGTTCTTAATGCTGTTGGGCTTACCAGAAGGGACCAGGACGAGGTGATGAGCGGCTGGATTAAGCTCCGTAATCGGCGCCTCCGGGTGTCTTCGCGGAGGTGACTAATCAATCTCAAGAACAAACAGTTGATTGTCCAAACTGTCACGATACAGGTACATAGTTCGCCCAAGAAGGTCTTCGCGAGCTACGAGACGTCGGGCCTCTCCCCAGTGCAGTTGAGTCATACTGTTCCTCTGCTCGTAGGCCCTTGAATCAGTACGGCTGTTGTGAGAAAGTCGTAGTTCAAAAATTCCATAGTTCACATCGCGGATGACCAATTGGAACCGAGCCATGGCACGTTCTATGTGCACTGTTCTTGCTGCTGTATCAAACTGCCAAGGCAAGGCAAAGAACACCTCATCTCGGAAGTAGTGCCTCTGATCAATGTCGGTTAAGGCACCCTTCCCAAAAAGCATCGAACCTGTTGGATTCGTAGTAGCTCCAGTTGGTATTGTCAAGTGACGCCTGGTGAGTGGGTTGCTCCGCCACACCTGAGTCAGACGTTCTCGGACTGGAGTCGCAAGACTCGCTGTGCTCGGGAGTTCATGTGGTGCCGTAATCGCCGACTCCTTCGAAATCGGCTCAAATCGCTGCCGAGCAATTGGCCTAGTCTTGAGGGCCATTTTGGGAATCGTATCTAGATCACGGCTTATTGACGAACCAGACGCCGTAGGTGCTGGCCGCATGGTCTCGTCCACTACGCGTCCGGAATCTAGCAAGCTTTGGATCGCAGAGTCATCCGTGATCCGAAGAACGTGGTCAGGATATTCGGCGATCATCCCGTCGATCTTCGCTTCTAGATCCGAAATGAGTGAAGCGTATTCCCCGTCCGTTAGTTTCGATTCTACATACAGGCTGGATTCGACGTTCGTAACTAGCCCACCGACGGTTAGGTTGGCGCTGCCGACAATCAGGCGAACATCTAAGTCGTTGCGTGCCATGTAGACCTTGGGGTGAAAGAGGACACCGCGGGATCCAGTGTCAACGACGAATGTTGTACAGCCAATTGACAAACTCTTTCTCAGACCTTGCGCTGTCGTAATGCCGTTTCTTATGCCAGCCACAATAGTTGTTCGATCAGCAATGGGAGTCAGGACTTCCTCCAATTGTTCAAGGCCGCCTTCACTCATGAATGCGACGCAAAGGACTATCCTCTCTGGCTGTGGAATGCGGAGAAGATGTCTGACTGTATCCAAATGTCCGTCTTGGGTAACACCCTGCAACAATATTCGCATCGCCATATCAACCTTCTACCAATACTTGTAGCATCTACCAAGCTAGCTTGACAAGCTTGGCAGCAACTTGATCCCTGAATACGCTTCACTTACCTGAGGTAATCTGGGCGCGACGAGGCCAGACATCGTTGTTGACCAATACGAGTACTACGGAACGCCAGCCAAAGCCCAACACGTCGTGTTCATCGACCCTCACGGAATGCGCCTGGCTCCGTCATATGCCCGCGACGACAGGACGCGACTGCACGAACGTCTGCCCGAATTGGCGGACCAAAATCTCGGAGAGCACTGACGGTCCGAGCGTGAAAGTTCGTTTGGATTCGTACATAGTCTCCCACACCCAGCATGATGACATGAAGGATAGCTACGGCGACGGCGATTGGAGCTGTGAAGACCTTACCAACCACCACATCCTCTTCCCCGTGCGCAAAGGCGGCTTCGACTACATCGAGCTCATCCTGCGCCCTCAAGAGCCCCATTAACCAGCCCCACTGCCCCCTTCGTGGATGTCCAAGTCCCCCGAACCCCCGAAAATTCCGTCCCATACGTGCCCCAAGCCTGCCACCTCAGTGCCGCACCACCCCCCAACACCTGCCACGCAGCCGCGCGACTCCTGCCCTGTTTCTCCCCACCCTCACCGCCTGCGGACTAGCCTCTGATCGCCTTGCCAAAGGGCCCTTGACCCGCTCCGCACATCCGTGCTACGCTTCCCCCAACAAAGGACCGACCTACAGCTCCCCACGACCACCCCCGCAGCCACCCGCGGCAGCCGCACCTGTTACCGTGCACCCAGGCGCCCTCCACGAGACCCCGGCGGACACACCCAAAATGTCCCGGAATGTCCCCAAAATCTCACGGATTGACACACCAGAGGACACATCCTGGGACAGCCCCCCAGCTACGAAATGTACGGAATTGAGCAGTTTGGAGCACTTTCGCGAGAGCCCTCCCAAGGTCTACTAACCATCCCCGTCTCAACCCCCTTTGTGTCCCTTCGTGCCCTTCGTGGATAGTCCAATGCCCCCTACCCCCCACCCGCCGGCTCCACCACCTCCAGCACCCGGTCCACCGCCACGTCCGTCAGCGACTGCACCCTCCCGCTCGGCCACCGCACCTCGATCCTGTCCGCCACCGTCGACTCGCCCAGCCCGAACTCCAGATCCACGCTGTCCATCGACAGGTAGCTCGACCCCGCCCGCACCTCCTGCACCTGCACCAGCGGCCACCCCTGCCCCGGCGGACTCGTCGTCACGTACACCCGCGCCCCCACGCCGTCCGCGTTGCTGCCCGTGCCGTCCACCCCCATGCGACCGCGCAGCCGCAGCGTCAGCCAGTGGTTGGAGCCGCCGCCGTTCATCCACACGAACACCGGCCCCGGTATGTCCATCGTGTCCTCGCCAAACAGCTTCGGCCCGCTGCTGTTCGCCCCCACCAGGTCCACGTAGCCGTCGCCGTTCAGGTCGCCGTGCGCCAGACCCTTCCCGTTCTCGTGGAACCTCCTGCTGATGCGCCGCGCCTCCAGCGACCGCTCGCTCGTGAACAGCTCCTCGTACTTCACCCGGTCGATGTCCAGCAGGCGCGCCCGCACCGTGATGTCCTCGAAGCCGCCGCGCCCGTCGCCCTCCAGCATCCGTCCCGCGCCCGGAAAGGCATCGCCCCCCAGCGCCTCGCCCCGCGCCACCGTCGAGCCCAACCAGTACAGGTCCTGGTCGCCGTCGTTGTCGTAATCGAAAAACGTCGTCCCGAAGCCGAAGTCGTAGGCCTGAAGACCCGTCGGCACCTCGAACAGCGGATGGATCGCCTCCGGGTCCAGCGCCTCCGGCGGCAGGATCGGACTCGGAATCACCCTCGTAGACGGCGCCACGTCCACGAACAGCCCGCGCACCCCGTCGCCCGTCGTGCCGCCCGGGCCGTCGTTCCGCAGCAGCGCGTGGCTGCACGTGCCCCACGTGAACCTGTGATGGTACGAGCACACCCCGACTGGCTCGAGCGGCGGCTTCCTCAGCAGCGGATGATAGCCGATGTTCGCCGCGAACACGTCCAGGTCCGCGTCGCCGTCCACGTCGCCCACCGCGAACCCCATCCACGACCCCACCTGGTCTATCCCCATCGGCTTCGCCACCGGCGTGAACCGCACCCGCCCGCCCTCGGTGCCGTTGCGGTCCGTGTCGTTGCGGTAGAGATGCAGCCGGTCGCCGTCGTTCGCGATCCAAAGGTCCGGGTCGCCGTCGTCGTCGTAGTCGAAGAACAGCGCCGCGTGCGTCTGGCCCGTCGGCTCGCCCACCCGATTGCCCAGCCGGTCCGTCCTCGTCGGATCGTACCCCTCGAAACGCTCGCCCGTCTCCGGGTCCACGAACGTGATGGGCCGGCCCGCGTGGTCCCGCATCGAGATCTGCTCGCCCCGCACCCCCGCCGACTCGCCTATCTCCTCGAACGTCATGTCCCCCAGGTTGCGATACAGCATGTTGTAGTGCCCCGGGTGGCCCGCCGAGTCGAACGTCCGGAAGTCGTCCGCCCCGACGTTCGCCACGTAGATGTCGAGCCAGCCGTCGCCGTCCACGTCCGCACACGCCGCGCTGGACGCCGAGCGCACGTTGACCGCATCGCCGAACGCGGACGTCGTGATGTCCGCGAACGTGCCGTCGCCGTTGTTGCGGAACAGGCTGTCGCGGTTGCCCTGTCCCTCACTCGGCGACCGAAAGTCCAGCCCGTCGATCCGGCTCCCCCACGCGCCGACGTACAGGTCCTGGTAGCCGTCGTTGTCCAGGTCGCACGCCACCGCGCCGGTGCTGTGGCTGTCCACCGCCATCACCCCCGCGCTCCTCGCCACGTTGGAAAACGTCCCGTCGCCCTCGTTGCGATACAGCCAGTTGAGGTGTCCCGCCTCCGCCGTCACGTACAGGTCCAGGTCGCCGTCCCGGTCGTAGTCGAACACCGCCACCCCCGGCCGGTCGTTCCAGACCTCGTGGCCGTCCAGCAGAGCCGTCGGCGCCACGTTCACGAACGGCGTCACATCCGACACCGGCTCCTCGACCACTGGCGACGGCTCCCCCCCGCATGCGACAACAAACATCACCCAGAGCGCGGCAACAACAGTCTTCACGGAGTCACAACCCTGAACCCCGACTCCCCCTCCACAACCTCCAACCGAGCGTCCAGCGGCACATCGCAAAAGACCTGCTCCAACCCGCTCGGCCAGCGAACGCTCAGCGACGCCACGCGGCTCACCCGACCCAGCCCCATCTCCTGCTCCAGGCTCGACCCGCCGAAGCTCCCTCCGCTGCCGACGTGCGCGTACACGCTCCTGGCCCCATCCGGCGTCTCGACGACAACCCGGACGACCGCCCCGATGGCCGACCGGTTCGAGGCCGTGCCCACCAGCCGCACCGACAGCCAGCGGTTGACGTTCCCCGGATTGCGGTACAGCGCGTTCGCGAACGCGTCCCCCGGGTAGAACCCGCCCATCTGTGCGAACACGTCCTGGTCTCCGTCCCGGTCGTAGTCGCCGAACGCGATGCCGTGCCCCTTCTGCACGTGCCCGAACCCGCCCGAGAACGTCACGTCCTCGAACCGCACTCCCCCGCTGTTGCGGTACATCACGTTCGGCCCGATCGCGTCGAAGGTCGGCCAGCCGGTGCCCAGGTAGAAGTCGAGGAAGCCGTCGTTGTCCAGGTCCCCGAAGTTCGCCCCCATCGTCAAGTGCACGCGATGCAGCCCAACGTCCCGCGTCACGTCGCTGAATCCGCCCGGCCCGTCGTTGCGGTACAGCCTGGGCCGCGCGCCCTCGTTCGGCAGGCCCAGGTAGTCCGCGGCCACGTCCGCAATGTCCGGCCCGTACCCCGCGACGAACAGGTCCAGCCGCCCGTCGTTATTGTAGTCCCAGAACCAGGAAGCGAAGCTCCGCACCGGCTCAGCCACGCCCAGCTCCTGCGCCACGTCCACGAACCGCCCGCCCCCCTCGTTGCGGTACAGCCGGTTCAGGTGCCCGAAGTTGGACACGTACAGGTCGGGCTTGCCGTCGCCATCGTAGTCGCCCCACGCGCTGCCCTTGCAGTAGCGCATGTTGGCCACCCCCGCCGACACCGCCACGTCGGCGAAGCGTCCCCCATCGTTGCGGAACAATTGGCTCGGATACTTCATCACGCCCCCGATGCCCGACATCGACTCGCTGCACGAGTACAGGTCCAGGTCCCCGTCGCCATCGTAGTCCGCCCACGCCGCGCTCTGGCTCGGATAGTCCGGCGGCCCCAGCCCGGCCTCACGCGTCACGTCCACGAATCCGCCGCCCGTGTTCCTGAGCAGCGACATTCGCATCTCCCCATCCTCCAGCAGCCACCCGCCCCGCATGATGAGCACGTCCGTCAGACCGTCGTTGTTGTAGTCCGCCTGCACCATGTTCAGCCCGCCCGTCTGCCCCAGCAGGCCGGTGCGCTCCGTCTCGTCCGCGAACGTGCCGTCGCCCCTGTTGCGATAGTAGCTCACCGGCTCGCACGGATGCCACGACGACGACATCACGTCCAGCAGCCCGTCATTGTCGAAGTCCTCCATGATCGCCCCGCCCGCCAAGTCGATCCTGAACAACCCCGCCGACGGCGCCACCTCATCGAATCGCTGGAACGGCACACCCGGGTCCAGCAGTTCCCGCGGCACCACGTATGCGGGATCGACGCCGCCGGGATAGCTGCCCAGCGTCATGTGCGCGACGTTGAGCAGCCAGCGAGCCTTGAGATTGTCCGGCTCCAGCGCCAGCAGCTCCCGCAGCCGCGCCACGGCCCTCTCGGAGCCGTGGGTGTCGTCGTGCGAGTACGCCGGATCGAGCGGCAGCGCGCACACCAGCCCGCCGGTGGGTGTCAGGCAGTTCGCCAGCTCGCCCTGCTTCAGGTGGGCCACCGCCAGCGCCTCCAGCAGCTTCACTCTGTGCCGCTGCTCCGCCTCCCCGTCGCCCGTCAGCTCCAGCGCCCGCTCCAGCGTCGCCACCGCCTCCCCTGTCTCGGCGAAGCGCAGGTAGTCGTTCGCGAGCGCGATCTGGTGGGTCACCGTCCAGAAGCGAGAGGACACGAAAGGCGATTCGACCTCGCTCAGCAGGTAGTCCCGCTGCCGCGTGCCGACGTAAGCGTTGTCACCGCCAGTGAGCAGATCGCAGTAGCGTTGCAGGTCCGCGTGTACGGCGCTCCGCCCCGAGGCGTCCCGCTCACCGGCGCTCGCGACCAGCAGCACCGCCGGAAACGTGACCGCCACCGCCAGCCACAGCCCGCAAACGTACGCCACCGCCCAAACCCCGGACGACGTACCGCTCATGCCAAGACGTTAGCGCCAGCGGCGTACCGCCTCCATCCCCCGCCCCGGTACACCGTAACGCCCCCATCTCCCACCACGCGCCACTCCCCCGGTCTCCCCAGGCACCCCGTCTTCCCGTCGATCCCCAGCGCCGTCACGCCCTCCGGCACCGACTCCGCCAGCTCCGCCGCCGCGACGTCCGGGTCGGCCCGCTCGTGATGAGGCAACACAGCCACTCCCGGCACGACGCCCAGCGCCCGCCGCCAGCCCCGGAAGCGCATCCACTCGCCCAGCGCCATCGCCCCCGCGCTCGACCCCGCCAGCACCGCGCCGCGCCGGTGCGCCTCCAGCATCCGCTCCAGCAGCAGCGACCCGCTCAGCACGTCCAGCAGGTGCGCCGGACTGCCGCCGGTCATGTAAATCACGTCCGCCGATTCCAGCGGCGTGAGCAGATCCTCGTCGTTTGCGTGCGCCCGCTCCGTCACCATCAGCGCGTCAGCCTCCGCGCCCAGCGCCGCGAAGTGCCGCACCCCGTTCGCCGCCGCCAGCGCTGGGTTCTCCCGCGCCGCCGCGGTCGGCACCACCAACAGCGACGGCAATGCCACGCCCGACGCATCCAGCACGGCCTGGTCCATCCCCTCGCAGCCCGGCCTGAACTCGTCTCCGCCCACTAACGCTATGGCCCCGGACATTACGCTGCTCACATCTCCTCTTCCGCGAACACCATCCGGCTCTGCCACACCTCCCGCGCTATCTCGCCGAGCGCCGCGTTGTTGGGCGTTCGGACGCTGAGCACGCGGGACAGCAACTTGGCGCGGTTGCGGCGCATGTACTCGCAGCGGACGGTGAATGCGTGCACCGTGTGACGCTCGCCGCCGAGCAGAATGTGCTCTATCTCACTCTCGTGCGGCGAAAACACCCGCTGAGTAACCTCGCACGTCTTGTCGAAGAACTCGCGCACCAGCCGGTCGCGGCTGCGCGCGAAACGACCCTGCGACCATCCTCCCTTGCGGTGGCGGCTCTTTACGTAGCGCGTGTCCGTCTTGGTCGCAACGAGTGTCTCTCCGCGCAGCACCCCCACGGCGTACCGTCCCAGCCGCAGCAGCGCCACGCCCACCACCACGTCGCGAGCCAGCATCTCGCGCAGCGGCGTCGTCTCGAATCCGTTCCACGGAGCGGACCCCTCGAGCGGAAACGGCGGAGCCACCGCGACCGCGCGCCCATCCCCCTCGAACACCGCCGCGCCCGTCTCGTCCGCAGCCAGCGCGGCCAGCGCCTCGCTTGCGGGCTGGGAAAGGCGCACTTTGTCGGATTCACCCGGGCCTACGTACAAAGTCCGGTCGTAAAGCTCCGAACTCTCTAGCTCATCCAGCAGCCGCAGCAACCGGCGCTTACTCGCAGTCTGCCGTTCAACCCGCAACGTCCCCTCGCAGTCCCTTCTCCCTACCCCGTCGCCCAGTCCCACTTCTCACCGGCCCGCTCCACGATCCCCTCCACGTCCTCCTCCAGCACGTAGCCCTCCGCCACCAGCACCTCCGCCGCCTCTCGCACACGCCCCAGGTAGTCGTCCCTCGACTCGTAGCTCTCCTCCACCGACGGACGCGGGTCGCCCGAGGCCTCCCGGTCATCGCGCGTCCTCGGCAGCGGAAGCGTCCAGCCCGCCAGGCCGCCCGTGATGCCGATCATCAGCCCCGTATTGCCGATGTCGGCGTGGCGTGGGTTCCAGCCCGTGTAGGTGGCTACCGGAACGGACAGGTCCGGCAGCCGGATGCCCGCCACCTCGTTGAAGCACTCGTCGACGTCCGATACCAGCGCCGGGTACTCCTCGCCCTGTATCGCCGGCAGCGTCGTCGTCCGACCCAGGTGTTGCTCCGGCCCGTAGTCCAGCCGCATCGCCCTTGTCGGCTCGTCCGGCACCGGAGCGCCCGGCACCTCCTTGAAGCGCGGCAGCAGCTCGCGTGTCTCCACCGCCGTGCCCTCCGACAGGCTGGGGTGCCTGCTCGCGGGCGCGGGCGTGCCGTCCGTCGCCCACCTGTCCAGGTTCACCAGCGCGGCCCGCAGCAGCGGCGAGTAGTCGACGCTGTTGAACGGAAGCTGTCCCCGAACCCCGTCCATCGGCCGCACCTCCTGCGGCGGGAACGTCCCGGAGCCGTGCTGCGTACCCGCGAAGTGGTAGCGCCGCACCGTGTCGGACTGCTCCTCCGCGTCCGTCATATCCTCCAGGTTGGTGTGGATGAGCGCCGCGTCGCCCCGCCAGTACTCGGCGGACGTGTTGCAGAACATTATCTTCGGCGCGTTGCCCCGCTCGTTCATCCGCCCCAGCAGCGACCCGCTTTCGCCCGTAACCGGGTCCGTCTGCTCAGTGTCGGTGAACGGGAACAGCTCCGGTATCACGAAGCAGATGTCCTTCGACGGCTGGCCGAACCGCATGTTGAACTCGCCCCGCATTCCGCCCGCCACGTGCGGGATGATGCCGTCCAGCGCCGTCCGCTCCTCCTCGTCCTCGTTCAGACCAAGGTGTATCATCTGCCGCAGGAAGCGTCCGCTCTGCGAGATTCCCAGCGCGTAGGCCCGGTAGATGTTCCCCGCGGACGGGTTGCCCGCCTCCGCCGTCGCGTGCTTCAGGAACGACACGCTGTCCCGCACCGCGGCGAACCCCAGCCCCACTATCGCGCTCCCCCTCGTGCGGTAGACCAGCTCGTATATCTTGCCCGGCTCGAACCCCGACTGCATGTACACGTGCGACGGCTCCGGCTCCACCTGCGCGTCCTCCACCCGCACGAACGACCACCTGTCGCGGCTGATGGGCGTCGCCGGCCCGTTGGGATGCTCCCGCACGGCCAGCGTCGCGTCCGGGTCGTTCACGTCCACCGGCGGATGCGGCAGGTGCGTCCTGTCCGCCAGCAGGAACACCTGGGTCGGCTGGTTCGCCTGCAGCCAGCACATTATCCGGCCCTCGATGGGGTTGCCACCCGCGCCCAGCGCCCCCGGCGCCTGCAGTCCCATCAGCCCCGGCGTGGGCGGTACATCCGCCTGCCAGCCGCACCACACCACCGTGTAGCCGTGCCTCATAAGAAAGCCGTTGCCCGGCTCGATGGGCGCGTTCGGGTCGATGCCCCGGTCGCTGCTGTTGAGACCCGAAAGCACCGTCTTGCGTCCCCGGTTCAGCACGTCGAACAGGATGCGCCGGTTCCCCCGCTCCGGGTCAGTCGGCTGCAGCATGGCGAAGTGCGCCGAAAACCGCACGTTGCCGTCGTCGTCCCTCGGCGCCAGCTCCAGATCCGTTATCGCCTCGTTTCGCGGGTGCAGCGGCGCGACCGCGAAGTGCGCGTCCCCCTCCAGCAGCCGGTATGGGCCAACGTCCCCAAACGACTCGCCGTCCGCGAAAAGCTCCCGGTTGGTGATGTCCAGTCTTACAAGCGCCACTTTCGTCCCTCCAATTCGAGTCTCAACCGGATGTTGTATCCGGCTACTCCGATTCGTCGTCGAACAGCCCCAGCCGCTCGCACGCCCGAATGAACATGTTTCGCGTCTGCGCCGCCTCCCGGTCAATCTCCGCCATGCGCTCTTCGTGCCTCGCCATGCGCTCCTCCGCGAGCGTAAGCCGTCTCTCAGACAGGGCTATCTGCTCCTTCATCACAACAATTTCGTCCCTTATAAGCAAGTTCTGCTCTTCGAGCCGCACATTGCTCAGTTTGATTTCGACGATAGCCTCGGCCAGCTGATTGCTTACTTGAGCAAGCCTGGCCATGTCTTCATTGAGCCTGGTCAATCGTTCCCCATTCAATTCCATCTGCGATGTCTCCTCGGCAACAGCCGCTAACTGACATTACCTTTCGCTCTCCCACGCTGTCAACCGACAACGGCAACCGTCCGCTTGACCACCCAGCCTCACCCCAAGTAGAATATCAGCGATTGCAAACAGCCAGCGGAACCAACAACAAGGAAACAATCGCTTGGGAACCCCATAGCCTTCCCCTCCGACAGTCGACGGTCGACTACCCAGCCTCCCGTGTCTTAGTCCGGCACGCGGGAGGCTTTACGTTTGTCCCAAATCTCCGCTACCACTATCGCCGCGCCCGCACGACAAGGGGCGCCGCACGCACGGAGGATGCCGAAACATGGCCCTGACGCAAGAACCCGACCTGTCCAATCTGCGGGAACGCATACGCCACTCCACGGCCCACGTCATGGCGGACGTGGTCACGACGATGTTCCCGGACGCCAAGCTGGCAATCGGGCCGCCCACAGAGGACGGCTTCTACTACGACTTTCTCATCTCCAACCCCTTCACCGACGACGACCTCGCCGAGATCGAAAACCGGATGAAGGCCGTCATCTCGCGCGACCTGCCGTTCGTCTACAGCGAGTACTCCCGAGAGGACAGCCTGGAGATGAACGCCGATGAACCCCTCAAACTCGAGATCATCGAGGAGATTCCCGAGGACGAGGTTATCTCCACCTACAGCCACGGCGGTTTCGAGGACCTCTGCGCCGGCCCTCACGTCGAGTCCACCGGCGCCATCCCCGCCTTCAAGCTGCTCAGCGTCGCCGGCGCGTACTGGCGCGGCGACGAGAACCGGCCCATGCTCCAGCGTATCTACGGCACTGCCTGGGAGACGCAGGACGCCCTCGACGACTACCTGCACCGCCTCGAGGAGGCCCGCCGCCGCGACCACCGCATCCTGGGCCGCGAGCTCGACCTCTTCTCCATCCACGACGAGACCGGCCCCGGCCTGATCGTGTGGCACCCGAAAGGCTCGCGCGTCAGAGGGGCGCTGGAGGACTACTGGAAGCGCGAGCACTACAAGGCCGGCTACGACCTCGTTTACACGCCCCACATCGGACGCTCAACGCTCTGGGAGACGAGCGGCCACCTCGACTTCTACCGCGAGAACATGTACTCGCCAATGGACATGGACGGCCAGGACTACTACCTGAAGCCGATGAACTGCCCCTTCCACATCATGTACTACCGCACCCAACTGCGCAGCTACCGCGACCTGCCCATGCGCATCGGCGAGCTCGGCTCCGTCTACCGCTACGAGCGCGGCGGCGTGCTCCACGGCCTGCTGCGCGTGCGCGGCATCACCCAGGATGACGCCCACATCTTCTGCCGCCCCGACCAGGTGGAACAGGAAGTGGACGGCGTGCTGAACCTCACCTTCGACCTGCTCAAGAGCATCGGATTCGAACAGTTCGAGGTGATGCTCTCCACACGCCCCGAAAGGTCCGTCGGCTCCCCCGAGCAATGGGAGCTGGCCGAGCAGTCCCTGGGCCGCACCATGCGCGCCCTCGACCTCCCCTACCAGATAGACGAGGGCGGCGGCGCGTTCTACGGCCCCAAGATCGACGTCCACATCCGCGACGCCATCGGACGTCTGTGGCAGTGCGCCACCATCCAGTTCGATTTCAACCTGTCGGAGCGATTCGGCCTCACCTACATCGGCGAAGACGGACGCGAGCACCAGCCCTACATGGTGCACCGCACCCTGCTCGGCTCCATGGAGCGATTCATGGGCGTGCTCATCGAGCACTACGGCGGCGCGTTCCCCACCTGGCTCGCCCCCGTGCAGGCCCGTGTCATCCCCATCGCCGACCGCCACGTCGAGTACGCCAATCTTGTGCGGGACAGGCTGGCCGGGGCCGGCGTGCGGGTCGAGGTGGACGGGCGCAACGAGCGCGTGAACGCGAAGATACGCGACGCGCAGGTGCACAAGACCCCCTACATGCTGGTAGTGGGGGACCGGGAAGCGAGCGCGGGAGCCGCAGCGGTTCGCCTGCGCTCCGGCGAGAACCTGGGCGCGCAGCCGCTGGACGAGGTGGTGGGCCGCATCGCCGCCGACGCCCAACCGCCGGGGTAGTCCCTCCCACACCCACATTAGTTGTTGCCTACCCCCGCCATGTTGTGCTATATTCGCTAGAATTAGTCCGCCGGCACTGCCATCAAGTACCGCAGAGGTGACGACATACCTAGAGATTACCGCGTCAACGAACGAATCCGCATACCGGAGGTCCGCCTTGTCGACGAAGAAGGCGGCCAGCTCGGGGTCATGCCCACCCGCGAGGCCCTGAGAATATCCGAGCAGCGCGGCCTCGACCTCGTCGAGGTCGCCCCTGCCGCCTCGCCCCCGGTGTGTCGCCTCATGGACTACGGACGCTTCATGTACGAGGCCAACCGCAGAGAGCGCGAGGCTCGGAAGGTGCGCAAGTCCAAGGCCACCAACGAGCTCCGGGAGGTCAGATTCAAGACGCGCATCGGTGAACACGACCGAAACGCCAAGACCCGCCGCGTCAAGCGCCTCCTCGGTGAGGGGTCCAAGGTCAAAGTTTCGGTCATGTTCCGGGGCCGCGAGATGGACCACCCCGAGATCGGCATGAACCTGCTGCGCACCGTGGCCACGGACCTCATGGACGACGCCCTCTTGGAACGCCGCCCCGGATTCGAGGGCCGCTTCCTTACCATGGTGCTGGCGCCTAACTCGAAGGACAAGTCCGCCCAGTCCGGCAAGGAGTTGAATGGTGCCGAAGCTTAAGACACACAAGGGCGCCAAAGCCCGCTTCAGAATCACCGGAACCGGCAAGCTGGTCAGGATGAAAGGACACCGGAGCCACCTTCGCCGCAAGAAGCCCGCCAGCGTTCGCAGGCTCTACTCCAAGAAGCTACCGGTCAGCCCGGCGGACGCCCCGCGTCTCAAGCGCCTGCTCGCCAACGGTCTGCCCTAGCACACACCCGCGCCGCGCGGCGATTCGCGCCGCCGGCCAGGAGCACCCAATGACCAGGATCACCCGAGGCGTCACCAAGCGACGCCGCCACAAGAAGATGCTCAAGCTGGCCAAGGGCCACCAGGGCGTGCGCCACACCCTCTACAGGCGCGCCCACGAGTCCGTCATCCACGCCCTCCAGTACGCCTACGCCCACCGCAGAGAGCGCAAGGGTGACATGCGGCGGCTCTGGAACGTCCGAATCAACGCGGGCGCCCGCGCCAACGGAATCTCCTACAGCAAGCTCATTCACGGCCTCAAGCTCGCCGGCGTGGACATAAACCGCAAGATGCTGTCCGAGCTCGCCATCAACGACCCCGAGGGCTTCACCCAGGTCGTCGAGCTAGCCAAGGCCCAACTCGAGCCCGCCGCCACCGCATAGTCCCCCGTATCCCTTCCCCCTCACAGGAGTAAGGGCCTGCCCTGAGCTTGTCGAACGGGTTAGGATGGGGGTGACTACTCCAACACCACCCTCACGTCGTGCACCATCGCCTCCACGTCCAGCGGCGGCGTAAACACCACCCGCATCACCCCCTCCCGGTCGATCAGGTACACCGGCGCCCCATGCGTCACCAGGTAGCGCTCCCGCACGCCCTCCCGCAGCGCGTCCACGCTCCCCTCAGTCGTCGTCCCCGTCCCCTGCCGTAGCGCCTCGCCACTCTCCCTATCCGCGTCCACCTCCACAGGGTCCACGTAGAACGCCGCCCACACCTCCGCTAGCTCATCCCGGCTCCCCACCAGGTACTCCCACCGCTCCGACATCCTCCACCTCTCCGAGTACTCCCGCGCCGCCTCCACAGTGTCCCGCTCCGGGTCCACGCTCACCGCCACAACCGCCACCTCCGACGCCGACGCCTCCAACGCCTCGCGGGCCGTGCGCAACTGGCCCGTCACGATAGGGCACACGTCGGGACAGTTCGTGTAGAGGAAGGTCAGCAGCACCACGCGCCCGCGATAGTCGGCTGAACTGGCGACGCGCCCGAACTGGTCGGTAAGCTCGAAGCTGGGGATCGACTCGCCCGCAGTCAACTGCGTACCGCGAAACTCGGCCGTGGCCGGGCCGCACGCCGCCAGGATGACGAGAGAAAACAGCAGCACGGCGGCCCACAAACGGAGCGCGCACGCGCGAGGCGTCACGAGGTTGGATCCTGCGGCAGGGGGTGAAGGCGCTTGCGCTAGCGTTCGAGCTGGCGCTGGATCAGCGCCGCCACGCCCGGCACTCCCACCACGATCGCCACGCCGAGGATGATCACGCCTCCAAGACCCAAGGCGGAGTGTTCGATGATGATGAACAGGACACCCAGTCCGCCGGCGTACACTGCGATGATCACCAACGACAGCAGCGGAAAGAGTATCGCGTCTATAACTCTCTGGCTCATTGCAAGTCCTATCTCACAGGAATCGCCCGACTCATTTCAGAGTCCCTTCCCCCTCGATGGGGGAAGGTTAGGATGGGGTGGCAAGTTTAGGCCACCAACCATGTTATGTCCGCCCCGCCCCCGCCGTCAAGCTCTCGGACGCCCCCACAACCTACCTACCCCTCCTCCAGCCGCCTCCGCTCCGGGGCCACGAACGGGTTCGTCTCCTCCTCGTGCTTGAACCACCAACCCCACCTTCATCAGTGACCCAATTGCTGATGAGCCCATCGCACTTTGCGGGTAATTAAGTCAATGGTGCATTGCGGAATGTCTGCGAAGACATGCATACACCTATCGGGCAGATCGCAAACGGGTTGTGATAGACCCTAAGCGAGTAGTCGATAGCGTCAGGGTGGCAGATGAGTACTGCCGAAACGTGGGTATACCGACGCGTGCCATCGTTCCTTTTGACTGTGAAGACCCCGTTAGGCTTGACCATTTCACGAAAGTTGCCGTAGTCGACCTCTGTCCATACTTTGTCGCCGTAGAGAGCCACCATGTCATCGTCGTCCGCGGATGAAAAGTGAGTAGGAAGTTTCGGCCAGATCGCAATTACGAAAGGCATCCCAGTCTCGCCGTATCTGCCTGCCTTTTCCTGTATTGCTTTGCGCACCGGATGGCCGACATCTACTTCGACTACCTGTCCGATAGTGGCCCCGACGTCAGCGGTTGCGCTTGTCTTGTCTTCTAGCATTACAGTCACTTCTAATGAGTAGGGCTGCCCTTGATGCTCGTCCTCAATTAGAAACTCCTGAAGCAATTCGACTTCAGAGGCTCTTTTCTCAATCTGTGCTGCGATGCGCTTGTTCGGAAGGCTGGAGGGTAGGTCGAACATGGGATGGATCAGTACGGTACGGTTGAGCTTTCCGCTAAGGTCGTCCATCAGTTGATTTAGCCGGCTGTCTTGATGTCTTTCGGACTCAGCACCAAGTACGGTCTTGGCTTCAACGATCATCCGCTCTTTGCCAGTGTGTACAACGAAGTCAGGGCTATTGTTAGTTCCTGGTAACGGAGGCTCTATTTCTATTGCCCAACCTCGCCCCATAAGGAAGTGATGGAGGTATATCTCGAGACGCACGGAGAAGTGGTGATGGTCCAGTTTGCTTTTGAGACGGTTCTCCCAGGCTGAACGATGAGGCTCAGGGATTTCTGCGAGTTGCCGCAACACTTCGTTTCGGGTCGCAACAACTCCGGAGTTGTCCCCTGACAAGTGATCCCACCCATGGACATTGAATCGTCTCATTAGCTTTTGATCCCATGTCCTGCTTACTTCGGAAGCCGTCTGGAACGTTCTACGTCTAACGCGACTCCCTATCGGGCGATTTTCGGGAGCCGGGGTGCCAAACGGCCTATGTAACCCTTAGCGGGTGTCGTTGTAGAGTCGGCCAGTCCTTGTCAGCTTAACGAATCTTCCCTGCTTGAACTGCTCGATACCCTCGCGTGTGCCCTTGACAAGACCGTCGTGTTCCCTCATTGCGTCGGCAAGACTGGTCTGCGGCTGGTCTGAACAGGGCGGCTCGCTCCGCCCGTCCGCTTTCTTGCCCTGAACCGGTCTGCCCATGTTCGTTTCCCCTTGCTCCATATTGTGGGGATGGTACAACGAAGGCCGCCGCCGCGCCCCCTATCCCTCCTCCAGCCGCCGCCGCTCCGGGGCCACGAACGGGTTCGTCTCCTCCTCGTGCTTGAACCACCGGAAGAACACGATTATCAACAGCGTCATGAACAGCGCGCCGCCGCCCACCTTCATTATCAGCGCCCCTATCTGCTGGTCCAGCAGCGGCGATATGTTCACCACCCGCGGCGCGTTAGCGTACACCTCGTAGATCGGCTTCTCCGAAAACGTCACGATCGCGAACACGATGATCTGCGCTATCGACAGCGCGAACAGGTACATCATCTGCAGCGGATAAGCCAGCCGCGGAAGCTCCGGCATCATGCTGCCGATTGGCCACCACATCAGCACCGCCGTCGCCATGAACAGCAGGTGCTCCCCCACGTGCAGCCAGTGGTACGTCACCGACGCGTTGTACAGCGCCGGCACGTGGAACAGCGAGAACGCTACGTTGAATAGCGCGAACGCGATGATCGGATGCGTGAACAAGCGCGCGGCCCGGAACACCAGGTTGGGACGCAGCAACGGCCTCAACAGCCAGTCCGGCGTCCCCAGCAGCAGCAGTGGCGGAGCCACCAGCGTCAACAGCACGTGCTGCGTCATGTGCACGCTGAACAGGAAGTTGTCGCTCAGAACGTGGATCGGAGAGAGCAGCGCCACGTAGATGACCAGCACGCCCGCCGTGAAGGTGGCTATCCGCCGCGGCTCCACCCCGTCCGCCAGGTTGTGCCGCTCCCGCAGCGGCCCCACGCCAAGCATGTACCCGCCCTGCAGCAGCGCAAGCCCCACCAGCGCCTCCGGGTGGGCGTGCCAGTGCGTCCAAACCGATTCCAGTACAGGGTCCACGTCAAGCCTTCACAGGCGCTTGTGACGCCCGTCCGGCGCCAAGCCCTAGACGAAGAAGTGGAACAGCGCCATCAGCGCGAGCACGATCCCCGTGGCCGTCACCAGCCCCGCGACGAACATGCTGCTGAACAACTGGTGGTCGTACTTCAGGTGCATGTAGAACATGCCCACCAGCGCGAACTTGGCTATCGACAACACCGCCAGTATCGGGATGATGCCGTGCCCGAGCCACGTCAGGTAGAAGATGCCCACCTCGATGGCGGTGATCACCGACAGCACCATCGCCACCTTGAAGTAGGTCATGGCCGTCGGGTGGCCGGTATGCACCTCCGCCGGAGCGCCCTCAGCCGTCGCCTGTTCCGTATCCTGACTCATTCTTCGCTCCGTCTATTGTCCCTTCCCCCTTGACGGGGGAAGGCTAGGATGGGGGTGAAGAGGGCTCAAAACCCCTCGAACACGCCGAACAGGTACACCACCGTGAAAATCACGATCCACACCACGTCCACGAAGTGCCAGTACAGCGCCGCGAGGTCCACGTCCAGGTTCCGTTCAGGCGTCACACCGCCCCTTCTGAATGAGAAGAAGAACAGCGAAAGCAGCCACACGATCCCCAGCGTCACGTGCGCCCCGTGGAACCCCGTCAGCACGAAGAACGTCGTGCCGAAGAGGTTCGTGCGCGGCGTCAGCCCTATTTTCTCATCCACCTCCGTCACGCCGTCCACGCAGTACTCCGCAGCCACCTGCTCCTCGAACTGGGTCAGGTGCCCCGTGCCCGCCTCGGCGCACTCGAAGTGCACGTGGTGGTTGGCGAAAACGTAGAACTCGAACACCTGGAACCCGATGAACGTCATACCCATGATCGCCGTCGACAGCATCCACACCCGGAACGTCTTCAGCTTGCCCCGCGTCAGCGCCGAGTACGCCAGCACCATGCTCATGCTGCTCATCAGCAGCACGAACGTGCTCACCGACGTCACCGGAATGTCGAACACGTCGATGGGTAGTGGCCCCGCAAGGCTCTCCCCCTTGTAGACGAGGTATGTGGCGATGAGCGAGCCGAAAAACATGCAGTCCGACCCCAGGAAGGCCCACATGAGCATCTTCCGGTGGTTCAGTCCGGTAGTGGTCGGCTCGTGCTCTCCGTGTGCTGCTGGTGCGTGCGCCAAAGGTGTCAGCCTTTCTTAGTGCCTTTCCGATAAGTCCCTTCCCCATCAAGGGGGAAGAGCCTGCCCTGAGCTTGTCGAACGGGTTAGGATGGGGGTGGCTAGTGCCCGCCGCCCTCTTCCGGCTCATTTACCGGCTCGAACGACCAGGCGTACACGGCGAACATGCCGATCAACCCTCCTACCACCGCCAATGCGAAGTTGAACACCAGACCGTAGCCGCCTATCAGCAGCCCAATGGACACCACCAACGGCCAGTAAGACGGCTGAGGCAGGTGTATGTCGTGCCCCTCGTCATCGCCGGACCCGCCGCCCACCGGCACCGCGCGCCTCACCGGCGTCCGCTTCTGAGCCCACCACTCGTCACGTCCGTACACGGTGGGGATCGTCTCGAAGTTGTACTCGGGCGGCGGCGACGATATGGACCACTCCAGCGTCCGTGCGTCCCAGGGGTCGTTCCCCGCAGGCTCGCCGCTCCTCCAGCCCTTAACGATGTTGTACACGAACAGCAGCATCGACAGCGCCAGCACCGCCGCACCAACCGACGACACCCCATTCCAGAACGACCACCCATACTCCTCGCCGTAGGTGTAGATCCTGCGCGGCATCCCGTCCATCCCAACGAAGTGCATAGGGAAGAACGTGATGTTCGACGCGATGAACATCGACCAGAACGTCAGCTTGCCCATCGCCTCGTTGTACATCCGCCCCGTGAACTTCGGGAACCAGTAATATATGCCCCCCACCAGCGCGAATATCGCCCCGGTGAACAGCACGTAGTGGATGTGCGCCACGATGAAGTACGTGTCCTGCTGTTGAGCGTCCGACGACGACATCGAGTGCATTATCCCGCTGATGCCGCCGATGGTGAACAGCACGATGAACCCGATCGCGAACAGCATCGGAGTGCTGAAATCGATCGACCCCTTCCACATCGTGCCGATCCAGTTGAATATCTTGATGCCCGTCGGCACCGCGATGGCCATGGTCGTTATCGTGAACACCGACGTCGCCACCGGCCCCAGACCCACCGTGAACATGTGGTGGCTCCACACCATCCAGCCCATGAACGCGATGATCACTCCCGCCAGCACCACCGTCGAGTAGCCGAACAGCGGCTTCTTGGAAAACGTCGGGACTATCTCCGACACTATGCCCATCGCTGGCAGTATCAGGATGTACACCTCCGGGTGGCCGAACACCCAGAACAGGTGCTGCCAAAGCACCGGGTTCGCCCCGTTCGCCACCACGAAGAAGTTCGTGCCGAACGCCCGGTCGAACATCAGCTCGATCAGCGCCACCGTTATCACCGGGAACGCCAGCACCAGCAGTATCGCCGTCACCAGCGTCATCCACGTGAACAGCGGCATCCGCATCAACGACATGCCCGGCGCGCGCATGTTGATTATCGTCACGATGAAGTTGAACGCCGCCGCCAGCGACGCGATTCCCAGCACCTGCAGGCTGATGATCCAGAGGTCGATTCCGTTCCCCGGATTCGCCTCCAGCCCCGTCAGCGGCGCGTAGCCGAACCAGCCCGCGTTGGTCGCGCCCCCCATGAACCAGCTGAACTTCAGGATGATCGCCCCCGCCAGGAACGTCCAGTAGCTGAAGGCGTTCAGCCTCGGAAACGCCACGTCCCGCGCACCTATCTGCAGCGGAATCACGAAGTTGAAGAACGCCGCCCCCATCGGCATGATCGCCAGGAAGATCATCGTGGTGCCGTGCATCGTGAAGAGCTGGTTGAACACCTCCGCGCTCACGATGTCCTGATCGGCCCCCGCAAGCTGGAGCCGCATCAGTAGCGCCTCGAGGCCGCCCGACAGGAACAGCACGAACGCCGTCACGCCGTACAATATCCCAATCCGCTTGTGGTCGATGGTCGTCAGCCACGACCAGACACCCGTCGGATGGGTGGGCCGGGGTATGCTCAGCGGTATACTTGTCATTCAGAGCCTCCGATTGGCCTCTCGGCCGACCCCTCTTCGTCCCTACTTCAGCGTCAGCAGGTATGCCACCAGCGCGTCGATCTGGTTGTCGGTCAGCGGCGGAATCGTGCCGTTGTAAACCTCGGCGTCCCGGTACATTATGTTGCCCGGCTTCACGCCGTCCGGGTCCGTCAGCCACTCCCGCAGGTTCTCCTGCAAAAGCGCACCGCTCACCGCGTCAGACCCGTCCTCGGTGTTGTCCATAAGCCCCGCCGCCAGGTGCCTCCGGCTCGCCACGTGCGTCAGGTCCGGCCCGATGATCCCCCTCGCCAGCCGTGTGCCCCGCACCGCGTGGCACCGGAAGCAGAAGGTGTCCTGGCTCATGAACAAGTCCTCGCCCTCCTTGGCCAGCGGGTCCACCGGACTCGCCGCCTCAGCGAGCTGCTCCTCCACCCAGGCGTTGAACTCGTCCCAGGTCTCCACCACCACCTTGAAGCGCATGTTGGCGTGGGACACGCCGCAGAACTCCGCGCACTGCGCGTAGTACTCGCCCTCGCGCTCCCCCTTCAGCCACAGCGTGTTGTCGTTGTTCGGGATCATGTCCACCTTGCCCGCCAGCTTGGGCACCCAGAAGCTGTGGATCACGTCCTTCGAGCGCAGGTCGACGTTGATAACCTCGTCCACCGGGATGTGCATCTCGTTCGCGGTGACCACGCCGTAGTCCGGGTAATTGAACTCGAACCACCACTGGTGCCCTGTGGCCTCGACCACGAACCCGCCCTCCTCCGGCGGCTCCGGCGATATGGTGGTGCTGTACAGCACCATCAGCGTCGGTATCGCCGCCACGACCAAGATGACCGCCGGTATCACCGTCCAGGTGATCTCCAGCGCGTCGTTGCCGTGTATCTGCTCCGGGTCGCCGTCGCCCGGCCGCCTGCGGTACTTGAACACCGCGTACAGGATGATGCCCTCTACGATCACGAACACCAGCGCGCCCAGTGCGAAGATGATCCAGAACACCACCGCCTGCTCGCGCGCCACCGGCCCGAGCGTGTCGAAGGTCGATTGCGGATGCGATGGGGTACAGGCCGCCGCCAGGAGCATAAGCGCGCCCAGCAAGAGCATACCGAGAAGGCCGCCCGCTCGGCGGCGCGTCTTCTTCGTTTTCACCAATCAACCTCGCACAGTACGGTTGCGCGGCGCCAGGGGGGTCGTCGCGCCGGCCCACAAAAATCTACCAAAGCCGCTATGAGTCGTCAAGGTTTGAGCCATCGCCTAGACCGCCGTCAAGACCGTCGCGTCCACCATCATCGCCGCGAACAGCA
Source organism: Dehalococcoidia bacterium (assembly GCA_965203135.1). Lineage (GTDB taxonomy): Bacteria > Chloroflexota > Dehalococcoidia > Lucifugimonadales > CATOSD01 > CATOSD01. The sequence continues at coordinate 1,994,175 of CBDBBO010000001.1, forward strand.
GCGCCAGGTACGCCAGCGAATACAGGTAAAGCGGCTTGGCCCCCTCGATTCCCGGACGCCTCCACAGCCGCCAGGCGTACACGATGAAGCCGGCCCCCAGCGCCGCGCTCGACACGAAGTAGAACCACCCAAGCTCGCCCGTCACGAAGAACATCGACGTCAGCGCGGCCACCAGCAGCGTGTACAGGAATATCGACCGCTTCGTCTGCTCCACTCCCGCCACCACCGGCAGCATGGGCACGCCCGCGCTCGCGTAGTCATCCTTCAGCAGCAGCGCCAGCGCCCAAAAGTGCGGCGGCGTCCAGAAGAATATGATCGCGAACAGGTACAGCGCCGGCAGACCCAGGTAGCCCGTCACCGCCGCCCAGCCCACCATCGGCGGAATCGCCCCCGCCGCGCCGCCGATCACGATGTTCTGCGGCGTCGACCGCTTCAGCGCCTTGGTGTATATCAGCACGTAGAACAGCGTCGCGCTCAGCGTCAGCAGCGCACACAGCAGGTTCGCGCCCGCCCACAACAGCCCGAACGCCACCACGTTCAGCGCCACCCCGAACGCCAGCGCGTTCCCGGGACGCACCGATCCCCGCGCCACCGGCCTCGCTCGAGTTCGGCGCATGATCGAGTCGATGTCCCTGTCCGCGTAGTGGTTCAGCGCGTTCGCCCCCCCCGCCGCCAGCGCGCCGCCGACCAGCACCACCAGCACAAGCTGCCACTCCGGCACTCCGCGCGCGCCCAGGAACATCCCCCCCAGCGCCGTCAGCAAGAGCAGCGAGATTATCCGCGGCTTGGTCAGCGCCACGTAGTCCCTGACCACGCTGCTCGAGGCCGTCATCTGCGCCATCATTGCGCCCACCGCCTCGTCGCGGTCGCCGTCACCGTCTCGACGTCCCCGCTCGGAGCGTCCAGCAGCCCGGCTCCCCGCCGCGTGTACGCCAGCACGCACAGAAACGTCAGCGCCACCCACGTTAGCGTCGCCAGGCTCAGGTGCACCGCCTTCATCTCAGCCGCGAACCGCGCCCAGATGATCCACGCCCCCGCCACGATCTGCACCGCGAACAGCGCCGTCGTGCACAGCGCCGCCCACCGCACCGCCGGCAGCTCCCGCCCTCTCGCGTACGCGACCGCCGCCAGCGCCAGCACCATCGCGCCCACCATCGCGCTCAACATGCGATGCCCCATGTGAATCGCGGCGGGCACGCCCTCCGGCATAAGCTCGCCCCGGCACAGCGGCCACGTCGCGCACGCCGAGCTACCGCCGTATCCCACCATGAACGAACCGGACATCATCAGAAGGAAGACTCCCGCGAATGTGGCCGCGACAAGGATGTTCAGCCCCCTGCCGCCCAAACTCCTCTTTCTCTCTGGTGAGGAAGATTGAGATGGAGGAGACGCTCCCGTCTCCCGCCAGCCCGCCAGGATGAGCACCACCAGCGCCGTCGCGAGCGCCTCTGCCAGCGCCAGGTGAATCAGCCGTAGCCACCACTCCAGCTCCGTGAGCACCGTCGCCCCGCCGAGCAGTGCCGCCGCTACCACCAGTACCAGCCCCACGATGGCGCTGCCCACCATCCACGAGTTGCGCCGGTAGTACAGCCACACCACGCCCGCCGTAACGAGCATGAGAGCGCCGAGAGAAGACGCTGTGAGGCGGTGGCTGTACTCGATGAGGGTGTCGGTCTGGAACGGCGGGATTATCTGCCCGTGGCACAGCGGCCAGTCCGGGCAGCCCAGGCCCGATCCGGTCGTCCGGACCACGCCGCCTAGCGTGACCTGGGCAAACGCGAACAGCAGCGTGACGATCGCCGCCCAGCGAAAGATTAAGTCTGTCCTTCTCGAGGGAGTCCGCAGCTTCCCAATCAAGGCTGCCTTTCAGTGCCAGCGCCCACGCTGGAGCGGCGCCCGGAGCGCCCGGCGGAAATCCACCCGGGGCGGCCACAGACGCCGCGACAAACTATGTGCAACTTTTCACGAAGTCACAATAGCACAGCAACCGAACCCCAGTCAATCCACACCCCGCCAGTCTCAACTCCCACGGAGCCGTCTCGTCAACCCTCAATTGTCCGCCTCCCGCCACAGCGCGCACCCCGTCACCCACACCACCAGCGGCAACGCCGTATCCACGAACGCCCAGATCACCCACGCCTGGTGGTTGGCGTCCAGGCTGTCCCCACCCTGGGCCAGCAGCGAAAACCAGTTGTGCAGAAACAGTATCGTCACCGCGGCGGTCAGGTAGAACGCTACGTTCACCTCCAGGTACCGCAGCGTAACCCCCGCCTCCGCGTCCCGCCCCCCGACTTCCATCTTACGCGAGTAGTTGAAGATGAGCGCCGCCGCCAGCGCGATCAACATCAGCACGTCCAGCACGTACCACACCTGCAAAACGTCCAGTGTGTCATCCAGGAACGTGTTGACGATGAAGAACACGGCCACCACCACCGCCACCGCAATCAGGTAGACCGCTCCAACTCTCCTCAGAATACCCATTGCACCTGCTCCTCTCGCTGCAAACTACCCGCGCCGGTCGGCCCTAGCATAGCACAGCCCATTCCTTGACGCGCCCGCTCCCCCGCCACTAAAATTGCATGACGCTTCCGGCCCGCTAGCTCAATTTGGCAGAGCAACTGACTCTTAATCAGTAGGTTCTCGGTTCGAGTCCGAGGCGGGTCACTCCCCCACTAACAGCCTTCCAAATTGTCCCTTTCCCCTTCCATGAACCAGCAACTAGACTACATACAACTCCCCACCGACCGGGACGTCCTCGCCCCCGACGGCTCCGAGATCCGGCTGCTGGCAGCCACAAGCCGCGGCAGCATGGTCCACTGCACCCTGAACCCCGGAGACGTGTCGGTCGCCGTAGCGCACAAGACGGTCGACGAGGTCTGGTACTTCCTAGAGGGCGCCGGCCAGGTGTGGAGGAAGCACGGCGACAGCGAGCGCGTCGTGGACGTAGCCCCAGGCGCCAGCCTGTCCATCCCTCTCGGCGCCCACTTCCAGTTCAGAACAACCGGCGACCGCCCCCTCAGGTTCGTCATCGTAACCATGCCGCCCTGGCACGGCCCCGACGAAGCCTACCCCGTGCAAGGCCACTGGCCCACCACACACCGCCAACCGTCGGCCTGACCAAGCCGCCTTCGGCGTAGCCTTCCTGGCCGTCGCCTCCGTGCGCTTGCGCCTCTCCCCCACCGCCACCTGAGCGAGACTGGCCGATGCGAGAACGGTGAGTCGTCATCCCGGACGCAGCCAGTTCTCCAACCCCTGGCTCAGCGCGTTGAAGCCAAACACCAGGATGAATATAGCCACGCCGGGCGGCAGCACCAGGTGAGGCGCGTAGTCCATGTACGGGCGGGCGTCGACCAGCATAGTGCCCCACTCAGGAGCCGGTCGCTGAATTCCAAGCCCCAGGAAACTCAGGCCGGCGATGGCAAGCACCGTAACGCCCGCATCCAGGCTCAGTTGCGCCGACACCGGCCCCACGGAAGCCGGCAGCAGGTGCTTACGCATTATGTGGCTGTCCGTTGCGCCGATCGCCCACGCCGCCGTGACGAATTCACTGGTCTTGACCGTCAGCACCAGGCTCCGGGCCAGCCGCGCGTAGCGCACCCATCCCGTCAGAGCCAACGCAAGTACCAGCGCGGCGATGCTGGAGCCAATCGCGCCAATGAGTGCCAGGGCCAGGACAATGCTCGGCAGCGCGTAGAAAAGGTCTGTAAGCCGCATCCCCAACTCTTCTACCACGCCGCCGGAATAGCCGCAGACCAGCCCGATGAGCATTCCCGCTATCAGCGAAACCAGGAGCACGATCGCCGTAACCGTGATGGAAACGCGCCCGCCCCACAACACGCGGCTCAGCATATCCCGCCCCAGGTTATCCGTGCCCAGCCAGTGTTCCGCGGAGGGGGACTGCAGACGACCCGACAGGTCGATTGCGACCGGATCGAAAGGAGCCAGCCAGGGAGCTGCCAGGCAAGCGCACACCAGCAGCGATGCGAACCCGGCCCCCGCCAGCAGCAGCAGGTTGCGACTTATCCAGAGCGCCGCCTCATTACGTCTCCCCGCCATGCTAGCTCAGCCGCAGGCGCGGGTCGAAGGTGCCATAAGCGAGATCGGCCAGCAGATTGAAGAATATGATGATTACACCAAAGACCAGCACCGTCGCCTGAATGGCTGGCAGGTCGCGGATGTTGACCGCTTCGATGTAGTAGCTGCCCAACCCCGGCCAGGAGAACACCGTCTCGATGATGATCGCGCCGCTGATCAGCGCGCTGAACTGATAGGCCACGACCGTGACATACGGCACCGCGATATTGGGCATAGCGTGGCGAAACAGCTGCGCCGACGGCGGGAGACCTTTGGATGCCGCCGTTCGCATGTAGTCCTGGCGCAACACGTCCTGCAGAATCGACCGCAAGAGCTGGCTGAGCCGCGCCGCTTGGGGGCCGGCCAGCGTAACCGCCGGCAGGATCAGGTGCAGTCCGCTCTTGGCGCCAAAGCTGGGCAGAAGCCCCAGATGCACGGCAAATATCAGGATCAGCACGAACGCCAGCCAGAAGTCGGGAATAGCCACCCAAACGAGCCCGGTGATTCGAATGGCATTGTCGGCGACGGAATCGGGCTTCAAAGCCGCCCAGATGCCCAAGGTCGTGCCTATCAGCACCACCAGCGCCATCGCCGCTGTGCCCAGCAGCATTGAGAAACCAATCCGAGACGGCAGCTCGGAGCTAATCAGCCTGTTAGTGCGAATCGAGTAACCGAAGTCGCCTCGGAGAGCCTGCCCCAGCCAGCCCAGGTACTGTAGCGGAATAGGCCTGTCCAGGCCATACTCTTTCCGGACCTGGGCTATGTCCTCCGATCTGGCTGGGCCTCCCCCCAGGCGCTGCGCCGCGATAACCTGCGCAGGGTCGGCTGGCGAAAGGTAAATCAACAGGTAGACCAGCAGGCTCAACCCCAGGAAGATCAAAGCCGCGCTGAACAGCCTTCTCAGCAGATAAGGGAGCATATCCGATCAGTCCCTTCCCCGTGCGAGGGGGAAGGGACAAGGGGGGTGGTGAGCACAAGTCCCCCAGACCTAGTTCCCCGTGACGGCCACATCCTGCACGGCGAAGGCCCAGTCATACTCCGTGCCTCCCAACTGGAAGCCTTCCACCTCGTCGCGCACGGCATAGACCCGCTGCGGATACAGCAGCGGAATGACCGCGGCCTCCTCGTCGAGCCGCCGCCAGATCTGGTTGTAGATCTCCTGTCGTTCGTGGTCGTCAGTCGAAGCCAGCGCCGAATCGATTAGCTGGTCCAGCACGGAATCGGAGTACGAAACCGCGGTATCTTCGCCGGTGTCCGTGTAGAATGCGCCGGCTAGCAGGCTGTGAGGATCGTAGGGCGGCCCCCAGGAGAAACGCATAATCAGATCGTATTCCTTGGTGTAGAAGGCATCGAGCCAGCCGCTGTAATCGAAAGCGCGAATCTCCAACTCGATCCCGACTTCCCTGTATTGCGCCTGGATTGCCTCTGCCACTGTCGCTGTCTGGGGCAAACGGGACTGATCGACTACCAGGGTCAATTTGAGAGGCGTCCCATCCTTTTCGAACACGCCGCCGCCGTTGAGCGCCCATCCGGCCTCGGTCAGCAACGCCTTCGCTCGATCCGGATTGTGCTCATACCCTTCCGCGCCCGTGACGGTAACGTAAGGTATGTTGCCCGGCAGCAAGTGCTGAGCCGGTTCTGCCTTGCCGCCGAACAGGTCCCTGGCGATGCTCACCCGGTCTATAGCCTGGTTGAGCGCCCGCCGAACTCGAGCGTCGTCGAGGGGTGGCCTGTCGAACTGTGTGGAGATGTAGAAGGTGGTGATTCCATTCCCGGCCAGGATTCGCACGTCGTCGTTGCGCTCCAAGACCGGCAGACTCTCCAGCGAAATGCCGCCAAGGTACTCCCCGCCGACTATGTCCACCTCATCGCTCAGCAGCGCCGCCATGCGCGTCTGGCCGTCGAGGATGACTTCGATAATGATCTCGTCGAGCTCCGGTTTCTCACCCCAGTAGGCATCGTTGCGCACCAGCACGGCCCGCGTATCGCTGATCGACTCCACCTTCCATGGGCCGGTGCCAACGGGTTCCGCAAACTCGCCGGCGCTGTCAACGCCGTTGGTACTCAGAAAGCGAACGGGGCGTACCAGCGTAAGGTCCTGCATTGCCGGGTAGTACGGCTCGCTCAAGGTCAGCACCACGGTGGACTGATCCGGCGTCTCAACGCTGGAGATCCGGGTCGTCGTGGGAAGCCAGCCGTGGCGATCGTTACCAACCCAACGCTCCATGTTCCACTTCACCGCCTCGGCGCTGAAGGGCGTTCCGTCATGGAATGTCACGCCCTGGCGCAGGTTGAAGGTCCAGGTCAGCCCATCGTCGGAAATGTCCCACGACTCGGCCAGCGACGGTTGAATGCCGCCATCGGAATCGTAGCGGACCAGCGGCTCGTACAACAGGTCGAGCACCACCATGCTGGTGCTGTAATCATGAGGATTCCCGGGACCGAGATTGCGGCCCGATGCCAGCACCAGCGTCTGTTCGACGTCGGCGGCCTGCGGCGGCGCGCTCGTTGGCGAAGCGGCGGTCATTGCTGGCGCCGCCGCCGTCGGCTCCGCGGCGGCGGGCTGTCCGGTGCCTGCGGACGCCGTATCCCCTTCCGACTCGGACGACGTTTCCCCGCAGGCAACAGACATGAGCAGGACTGCGGACAGCACCAAAAGCCACTGGAAGACGCGCATGATTGATGTTCCCTCCCACAACGGGACCTTTGAGTCTCGGCACGAATATCCGACATGTGTCAACATATGTTCACTCACTCCTGAAAAGATACTTAGTATCATATACTCTCAAGAAAAGAGAGCGGCCCGTGACGCTGATCTCGTTTCCCGGAAGCCCTAACTGAGTCTCAGACGCATCATCGTGATGATACTAAGTATCTCTAACTTTCAGCCTATCCCCCAACAGGCAGTCTTGGGGTCGCGCCAATCTACCACACGTCGCGGCCCCCGTCAATTCGTGCGCCCAAAGGATGAATCGTAAATGGTATTCTGTTTATTAACGCTAGTGAAGGAGGTATCGAGGAATGGCTGAAGTGAACGTTACGCCCGGTCGGCTGGGTGACAGCGAAATCAGCACCGTCCTCGTTGAACCGGACGACGCCGTCGCTCTGATGATGCTGGGTCACGGCGCCGGCACCCCGATACACGAGCCGCTGATGGTCCGGATGGCCGCGGCGCTCGCCGATCAGAGGATCGCGACTTTCCGCTACAACTACCCATACAGTGAGCGCATGACCGGCTACTCTCCTGAAAAGATCGACCCTCTTGAAGTGCTGCTGTCCACCACAAACCTGGCGAAGAGCGCCGCGGCGGAGCTGCCGCTCGGCCTCCCCCTGTTCCTTGGTGGACGCTCCATGAGCAGCCAAGTCGTTTCGCTTGCCCTGACACGCGAACACTGGCCCGACGTTCAGGGCATGGTGTTGTACGTCTTCCCCATGCGCTGGCGCAACCTGCTCGGCAACCCCGTCAGCCACCTTCACCGCGTGCCGGTGCCCATGCTGTTCGTCCAGGGCGGCCGAGACGAAGAATACTGCAACCTTCAGGAGATCCAACCTGTGCTGGATAAGTTGGGCGACCGCGCCACTCTCCACGTAGTCCAGGACGCGGACCACGACTACGATCTACCCGCCGGCTCCAACAATACGACCTCGGACGCCCTATCCGAAGTCGCCTCCGTCACCGCCACCTGGATACGCAAACAACTGGACTCAGCCTAGAGATGGGGCTGAACGTAACGATCCGGCCAGCCAGTCCCGCAGACGCCGGTCCCATCGCAAGGGTCCACGTCGATTCGTGGCGGACCACATACGAAGGCATCATCCCCGCCGAGTACCTCGCAAACCTCTCGTATCGCGACAGACAGTCCATGTGGAGCGAGGCCCTAACGACCGACCAACCCGCCACGACCATCCTCGTCGCGGAAACAGAAGCCGGCGACGTCATCGGCTTCGCCAGCGCAGGACCGGAACGCGAAGCCAACCCGAACTACCGGGCCGAACTCTACGCCATCTACCTGCTACAAGAGCACCAGAACAGGGGACTGGGCCGCCGCCTCGTATCGGCTGTCACCCACAGCCTACTGGAGCACGGCTTCACCTCGATGCTACTCTGGGTCCTCGAGGACAACCGCCCCGCCCGCCGCTTCTACGAGTCCCTCGGAGGCAAGCGCGTCAGCAGAAAAACCGTCACAATTGGCGACGCAAACCTCCAGGAAATCTCCTACGGCTGGCGTAACATCACCGCCCTCGCCGCCGCGTAGTCATACTGAAAGGCCAAAGGTCGCGGAACAAACGTGGGAATACATAGCTGATGAACGCCATTGACGAGAACTAACAGCTACAATGATCAGGAGAAGCTGCGGGTTTACGTGACAGAAAAAGGAGGTTCGAGATGATCAGGCAGATGACGGCGATCATCGAGCGGGAAGGCGATTCCTACGTTGCTCTCTGCCCCGAGTTGGACATCGCCAGTCAAGGCGAAAGCGTGTCGGAGGCTCGTGCCAATCTCAAGGAAGCGCTTGAACTCTTTTGCGAGGCGGCATCCGCCGACGAAATCCAACGACGTCTCCATGAGGAAATCTATGTAACCCACGTCGACGTGGCGTTTGGCTAGACTCCGCGTACTGTCGGGCCATGAGGTCTGTGCGATACTCGCCGCCCACGGGTTCTCTGAGGTAAGGCGAAGAGGCAGCCATATACTGATGCAACGGGTTGAAGGCCGGGACACCACCACTGTACCAGTGCCTGATCACAGGGAACTCCGCATTGGAACTTTGATGTCGATTATCCGGCAGTCAGGGCTGCCCAGGACGTTGTTCGAGTGACTTCCGTTAGAACTCATACGAACCCCTCTGGCGAGTCCACCACTGGCACGTAAGCTCGAACCTCACGACGCCGGCTCCCAAAGCTCGATCGCGTTCCCTTCCGAGTCGTGGATGCGAGCGAAGCGGCCTATTCCCTCCATCTCGCTCTCGTCGCTGACCTCTATGCCCGCCGACTTCAGTTGTGTGATCATCGCGTCCAGATCGGCCACGCGGAAATTCAGCATGAAGGCCTTGTCCGCCGCGAAGTAGTCCGTGTCAGCATCGAATGGCGCAAAAACCGTGACCCCTGACTCCGTCACCCACGGCGCCATCTCCATATCCGTCGGAGCAGGATTGATGCCGAGGTGTTCCCGATACCACTCCGCAAGCCCCGCCGGGTCCTCCGCCCGAAAGAAAAACCCGCCGAACCCCTGAACCTTTTCCATGCCAAGCCTCCTATTGCCATTCCGAGCGGAGCGTCAGCGCAGCCGAGGAAGCTAAAGCCCCTCTCCGCATTGCACCCCTATTCTTGACCCGCCATTCCCCCGCCACTAAAATCGCATGACCCTCCCGGCCCGCAAGCTCAGTTCATTCCACCCAGAGGCTCTGAGGCTAAACATAACACAGCACGAAACAGACCGAAGACCCGAAGCCGCACTCGTAGTGATTGTGGCCGAGGCCGAGCCGCTGGTGGGACGTTTCCGGTCCGAACATGATCCGGCAGCCTCTCGGGGCATCCCCGCCCACATCACTATCAACTACCCATTCATTCCCGGAGTCAATCCCTCTACGGACACCGTCAATCGCCTGTCGAAACTGTTCACCGCGACAGAGCCGTTTTCGTTCGGCCTCGACCACGTCGGAAGATTTCCCAACGTGCTGTACCTGGCTCCCGTTCCGTCGGCCCCGTTCGTACAACTGATCGAACGCACCGCTCACGAGTTTCCCGAGTCTCCGCCCTACGGAGGGAAGTTCGACAGCATTACACCCCACCTCACCGTCGCGCAGTTAACGAATGGCGACCAACTCCAGTCCGTCGTGCGGCAATTCTCGGACGTGGCATCGGACCGCCTTCCTCTTCATGCCTTTGCCGACCGCGTGTGGCTGATGGACAACCGGGAAGGCCAATGGCAGAAGCGAATCTCCTTCCCCCTGGGCACACGATGAATCCCTCTTGCATAATGAACAACGCCAACACCCCTTGGAACCCCGGCACACAAATCCTGCAACAAGACCTGTGGGGCGACAAACTCATAACCGCCCGGCCCGTGACGGTCGTTGAGGACAAAGCAGACCGCCTCGTCCTGTACACGCACCCGAACGCCCCTTATCGCTCCATCACCGCCCGCAACCGACACTCCGTCCCGGTAATCGAGCGCATCGATCTTTGGGAGACGCTCGCCCACACGCCGCTGGAGACTCGAGTCTCCGGCCCCTACCATGTCTTGACCCTCACTCCTCCAAACTCCTGGCACTCGGTCTGGCTGTTCTGGGACTTGGCGTGGAGCGTCCACTGCTGGTACGTGAATCTCCAGTTCCCCACACACCGGAGGCCCAGGGGAATCATGGTCCGCGATTGCGCCCTGGACATCAGGGTCGAGCCGGACCTTTCATGGTCGTGGAAAGACAGAGACGAATTCGACGAGCTGGTAAGCCGCGGCTGGTTCGCGGACGACGATCAAGCGTCGCTCCTGGCCGAAGCCGATACAATGGCGCGCACCGTCTCCGAGCAGCTATCGCCCTTCTCAGAAGGCTGGGAACACTGGCGACCAGACCCATCCTGGTCGCTCCCAACCCCACCCCACGACTGGCATCGCCTGAATCCCTAGCCCCACGCTGTTAGGCCGCCGGCCTATCGGCGATGCTGATTCGAAACTCCGACAAGCGGGCCATCCCGTCGTCTCCACCAGCATCAGATCGCACGGCGAAAAAACCGTCACCCCGGACTCGGTCACGCACGGTGCCATGTCCATGTTCGTCGGAGCGGGATTGATGCCAAGGTGATCCCGATACCACTCCGCAAGCCCCGCCGGGTCCTCCGCCCTAAAGAAAAACCCACCGAACCCCTGAACCTTTTCCATGCCAAACCTCCTCTTGCCGCGCAGTGTAGGATGATCCCGTGTGGGAGGTGGCCAACATTCGGCTTCCATGTAGCAGTTTCTTTGCGTACACTCTTGAAGCTGGGACATGGGCGATAGGCTGGACTAGACTTTCAAAGAGTTGTTGGGTTGGTGCGTAGTTCATATTATCTTTCAGTCCTTATCTGGCCTAAACGTGATTCCCCATGTGAAAGACGATTCGACTCTTGCATCGACCGTCATTTTGCCGAAGCGTTGCGTGTGTGTAGGGATGTTGTCGAAGCGTCGCATGTGTGTAGGAATGTCGGAGGCCGTGTTGGCAATCCACTGTAGAACTTCATTCTTCATGTCCGGGATCAATAGTGAGATCAAGGTATTTATGTACTCTACCCGTCGTCTTGCGTAGTCGGGGGGGTTACGCCACGCTGCTAGGGAATCATCGAACGACAATGACACGCTGCTCCAGTCCGCTCCCTCAGCTGGTGAATCACAGTCTTCTATGTCGAGTTGAATATCGAGACGTGAAGCTAGCCCTACATTTACACCGTCATCACCTATAAGGCTCGGAGCCAATTTATCACATCCCAAACCGATGACGGACGCGTTGTCTCGAAGATCCCACACCTCGAACTCAAACCCCAGCGACTCGAACTCGCTTTGGATCTCTCGAACGGCGGGGCGCCCCTCGGAGCAACCGGTCAAGCCCAACAAGGCTAAGCAGCCAACGATGCCCATGACGACCCAAGAGACTACACGCCTCATTTCAAACCTCGGTTCTCAAGACATCCAAGAACTCGCGGATCATTGCGGCGCTAGCGTCCTGCATTGAGTTGTCCAATCGCCACGGACTCTGAAGACAGTCGATAACCTTTGTATAGCTCTCATCTCTGGTAGCCGATCTGAATGTACATACTTGTCTTTCGGTGTCTACGATCATGATCTTTCGCCATCGTCCATCAGGAACCTGGACGACGATAAACACCGGATCGTCACCCCAATCGGGTTCTCCTTCGTCGCAGGTAATAGATTCAAACGTGGTACGGCGGTCGCGAGGATTCAACAGCCGAGACGAGAAGATGTCGTTGTCAGTTCCTTCGTGTCGAATCTGCGGATCTTCATACCTACCGTCAAGCCAGCCGCGTTCCTCTGCTTGCCTCATGAGTCCTAACGCTACACTGACAGGTATCGTCCAGAATCCGGTACCGCCACGCCTGTCTACGTAGGGCTGCCTGTTCTTTGTAGGATCGTATGGGAGACGAGTTCTCCACGACAGGCAATAGAAACGAGGCTCCTCTTCAACGTCAAGACGTTCTTGAAGTTTCAGGTCAATCGGCAAACCGTTGTGCTGGGCTGTGACGCTGTCGATACGATTGTATGCCATTCTTCAGGTCTCCCTTCTCCGAAAGAGTGGCTATCGTCCTTATGCTGATTATCCATCATATGTTCGGGATAGTAGCCAGCAAGAGAGGCCGTTCTCAGGGTTCAGAAAGAACCTTCGCAAGCGGCCGCTTAAACGATGCCGGCCTAGTTAGTAGACTGCCGATCAGTTAAGCATCACTGCTGGTCCCCACAAAGTGACACGGCTCGCTAAACGAGGTCAGCTGTTGTGAGCCGTTTAATGTCGATGCGCTTAGCCCTTTCTCGAATCTGCCAGAGGTCGTAGGCAATCTGCATCCCAAGCCACGTCTCCGGTGTGGAACCGAACGCCCGGGACAGGCGAATCGACATCTCCACCGACACGCCCGCCTTCCCTTTCACCAAGTCCAAAAGCGTCTGCCGGGTCACTCCCAATCCTTGCGCCGCTCGCGTGACCGTCAAGCCCAGCGGTTCGAGGCACTCGTGCCTCACGATTTCGCCCGGACGGGGAGGGTCATGCATCCCCATCCACATCACCTCCTCAACTGTAGTCCGCGCAATCGACGTCAAACGCATTCCCATCCGCGGATTCCCTAATGTCCCTTCCCTCTCGCAGGGGGAAGGTTAGGATGGACCCACCCCCTCCCCCCGCACCCGCCCCGTCCCCGCCCAGTCCACCTCCCCCGTCCGCGCGTCCACCACCGTCGCGTACACATCCCGCGCCCTCTCCCGCGTGATGTACCCCTCTCGCACGTCGCGCGCCACCTCCCCCGGCTCCCGCTCGCGCGGGTCGCCCCAGCCGCCCCCGCCCGGCGTCCGCGTCACGATAGTGTGACCCTCCGGCACCGACGTCGTTATCTTGCACGGCAGCCGCCTCGCCTCCGCGCCCGACGTCCCGTCCTCCGGCGCCCGCACGTAGCACGCCGACGGCGACGCGTCCTCTCCCCCGAACAGTCCCCACGGCCCTATCTGCTCCCGGTCCGAGCTCAGAGTCAGCGTCGCGCTCCGACCCATCACCCGCAGGCTCCGCTGTATGCCCACGCCCCCGCGATGCTTGCCCGCCCCCTCGCTGTCCGGCACGACGCCATACGACTCCACCAGCAGCGGGTACGCCAGCTCTATCGCCTCCACCGGCGCGTTCCGCGTGTTCGTCATGTGGTTCTGCACCGCGTCCATGCCGTCCGAGTCGTGCATCGCCCCCTGGCCGCCCGCGTAGGTCTCCACGAAGTTGTAGTAGATGCCGTTGCGCGGGTCGATACCCCCGATGTTCAGCAGATTCATCGTCCCCGAGCACGCCGCGATCACCCGCTCCGGTATCACCTCCGCCAGCGCCCCCAGCAGCACGTCCGTGATCCGCTGCGTCGTGATGATGTTCGCGTTGCACACCGCCGTCGGGTACTGCGCCGACAGCAGGCTCCCGTCCCGCACCCGCACGTCTATGGGACGGTACGCCCCCGCGTTCGGCGGCAGCTCCGGGTCCAGGCACGCCTTCAGCACGTAGTACACGCACGCCGCCACCGACGGCCACCGGCAGTTCAACGGACCCTGGCAAGCGTCGTCCGTCGCCGTGAAGTCCGCCACCAGCGAGTCCCCGTTCGCCCGTAGCTCCACCCGTATCGTGATAGCGTCCTCCGTGATCCCGTCCCCCTCCACCACGTCCTCGAACGTGTACACCCCCTCAGGTATCTGCGCCAGCGCCGCCCTCATCCGACGCTCCGAGTAGTCCAGCATCTCCCCCAGGTATCGCCGCACCACCTCAACGCCGTACCGGGACACCAGCCCGCTCAGCCGGCGCTCCGCCACGTTGTTCGCCGCGTACTGCGCCAGCAGGTCGCCGCGCACCTCCTTCTGCGGCCGCACGTTCTGCGAGATCACCGCCCACAGGTCCCGCACCAGCTCCCCCCGGCGAAACAGCCGCACCGTCGGAATCTGCAACCCCTCCTGAAAAATCTCCGTCACCCCGAACGGCATAGACCCCGGCGCGAACCCGCCCATGTCCACGTGATGCGCCTGGTTCGCCGCGATCGCGATCAGCTCCCCCTCGTGATACACCGGCGAAATCAGCGCCAGGTCGTTCAGATGCCCCGGCCCGGCCGGGTACGGCGTATTCAGCGCCAGCGCGTCCCCCGGCTCCAGCTCCTCGAACGGATACTGCTCCATCGCCGTCAGCACCGCCGAGTGCATCGTCCCCAGGTGCACCGGCGTCCCGATCTCGCTCTGCGCCACCACCACCACCTCGCCCTTGCCCGTGTAAATCGCCCCCGACGTATCCCGCCTGTCCTTGATGTTCGTCGAGTAGCTCGCCCGGATCAGCGCCGCCACCATCTCATCCGCAATCGAGTAAAACCCGTTCCGCATCACCTCAAGCGTAATCGGATCAAAAGTTGGCCGTGCCATACGTGCATCCCTTCCGTGATTGAAAGTACCTTCCGCTTGGTCCCCTCTCCCCGGCGCGGGAGAGGGTTAGGGTGAGGGGGCTGAAGGACCGTCCCCCTTCCGCTCAGTTCCCTCTCCCCGGCGTGGGAGAGGGTCAGGGTGAGGGGGCTCTAAGATACCCTACCCCCGCGTCAGCACCAGGTTCAGCGCCCCATCCACCGCCGCCCTCTGCCCCGGCCACACCACCGTCGTCGAGTCCAGTTGCTCCACTATCGCCGGCCCCGCCAGCCGGTCCCCCGGCGCGAGCCGACCCCGGTCGTACACCAGCGTCTCCACCGCCTCGTTGCGAAAGTACACCCGCCGAGTCCCCGTCACCGCCCGCGACGCGTCGCCCACCGCCGCCGGCACGTCGGGCGCAAGCTCCGGCCGAGGCATCGCCGCCACCGCCGTCACCCGCACGTTCACCACCTCCACCGCGTTGTCCCGGATCGCGTACCCGTAGCTCCGCTCGTGCGCCTCGTGGAACCGCACCGTGATCTCGTCCACGTCGCCCCGCGTAAACTCCCCGGACGCCGCCGCCACCTGCAGCTCGTACCCCTGCCCCACGTACCGCGCGTCCACCGTCCGCGCCAGCGTCACCCGCTCCCGCGACGCCCCCTCGCGCGCCATCTGCTCCACCGCCTGCCGCTCCATCCGCTCGAACCAGCGCGTCAGCTCATCCGGCGTGATCTCGCTTCCCGGACGCAGCACCGTCCGCGCGAAGTCGTGCCGCAGGTCCGACACCAGCAGACCCAGCGCCGACGTCACCCCCGGCGCGACCGGCACCAGCACCCGCGGAATGTCCATCTCCGCCGCAAGCTCGGACACGTGCAGCGGCCCCGCGCCCCCGAACGCCACCAGGCAGAAGTCGCGCGGATCGTACCCCTTGGACACCGACACCACCCGGATGCCCTTCACCATGCTCGCGTTCACCACCTGCACGATCCCCTCCGCCGCCTCCTCCACGCCGATGCCCAGCGGCTCCGCCACCCGCTCCCGCACCGCCTTCCGCGCCAGATCGACGTCCAGCGGCATTGCGCCCCCCAGCAGCCCCGACTCCCCCAGCCTCCCCAGCACCACGTTCGCGTCCGTCACCGTCGCCTCCGCCCCACCGCTGCCGTAGCACGCCGGTCCCGGCGCCGCACCCGCGCTCTGCGGCCCCACGCGCAGCGCGCCGCCCGCGTCGATCCACGCGATGCTGCCGCCGCCCGCGCCCAGCGTGTGCACGTCCACCATCGGTACCCGGATCGGCAGACGCTCGATCTCACTCTCCTGCGTCTGCCGCACCTCCCCCTCGTAGCACAGCGAAACGTCGAAGCTCGTGCCCCCCATGTCGATGGAGATTGCGTTCGCCTCCCCCGCCTGCCGCGCTATCGCCGCCGCCCCTATCACCCCCGCCGCCGGTCCCGACATGATCGTGTGCACCGGACGCTCGATAGCCGTCTCCACCCCCATAGTCCCGCCGTTCGACTGCATGATGTACACGTCCGACCTCAGCCCCGCCTCCGAGATCGTGCGCTCCAGCCGCCGCAGGTAGCGTTCCATCACCGGCGCCACGTAGGCGTTGATCGCCGTCGTGCTCATCCGCTCGTACTCTTTGAACTCGGGAAGAACCTCGTGGGAAAGCGCCACCGTGACTCCGCGAAGCGACCGCCGCAGCGCCTCGCCCAGCACCCGCTCGTGCTCCGGGTTCGCGTAGGAATGCAGCAGGCACACCGCCACCGCGTCGACCCCGGACTCGGCGAGCAGCGCCGCCACCCGCTCGACCTCCGCGTCCGCCAGCGGCGTCAGCACCTCGCCCGTGTACAGCACCCGCTCCGTGACCTCGAACCGCAGCCGCCGCGGCGCCAGCGGCTCCGGACGCCGTATCCGCCAGTCGTAAAGACTCGGCCTCTCCTGCCGACCTATCTGCAGCACATCCCGGAAGCCCGCCGTCACCACCAGCGCCATCGACGCGCCCTTGCGCTCCAGCAGCGTGTTCGTCGCCACCGTCGTGCCGTGAATGAAAAACTCGACCTGCTCCGCCGCCACCCCGTACCGACGCGCCAGCTCGCCTATGCCCTCCGCGACTCCAACCGCCTGGTTCTCCGGCGTAGACGGCGTCTTGGCGAACTCCAGCCGCCCCGAATCGGCGTCATACAACGCCAGGTCCGTAAACGTCCCCCCAACATCGACCCCAAGTCGATACGCCATGTCTCGCCGCCCCCCTACGAGTTCGGCCCCCTCCCCATAGAGTACGGCTGCCACCGACGCAAGTTCGTCTTCTCCAGGACCGACGGATTCACGCACGCCCGCGGCCACCGCCCGCTCAGCGCCAGCATGATCTCCTGCCCAGCCCGACGCCGCGTCTCCGGCCCCATCCGCGCCGACGCCGACGCCACGTGCGGCGTCAGAATCACGTTGTCCATGTGCAGCAGCGGATTCTCCGGGTCCGGCGGTTCCTGCTCCAGCACGTCAAGTCCGGCCCCAGCGATCCATCCCTCCTGCAGCGCCTTGATCAGCGCCTCCTCGTCCACCGTCGGCCCCCGCCCGTTGTTGATGAACAGCGCCGTCGGCTTCATCTGCCGGAAGTGCTCCTCCCCCAGCATGTGGTGCACCTCCGGTGTAGCCGGCGCGTGCATAGACACGATGTCCGAGGTCTGCAACAGCTCGCCCAGCCCCACCGGCTCCACGCCGTACTCCGTGATCAACACCTCGCCGATGTAAGGGTCGTGCGACTTCATTCGCACCCCGAACGCCTTCGCCCGCACCGATGTCGCCCGCGCAACGTGCCCGAATGACACGAACCCCAGCGTCTGCCCCATCAACCGCGGAATCTCCGAAAGCAGCGGCCTGCCCTCGCTCCACCGGCTCTCGCGCACCATCCGATCCATCGTCGTCAGCCGCCGGAACGTCGCCAGAATCAGCATCATCGTGTGGTCCGCCACCTCCTCGATGAAGGCGTCCGGAACGTTCGTCACCGGAATGTTCCGCTCCGTCGCCGCCACAACGTCCACCGAGTCCGCGCCCACGCTCGCCAGCGCGATGATCTTGCAATTCTCCAGGTTGTTGATGATGTTCGCCGTTATGCGCCGACCCCGCGCGATCAGCGCGTCCGCGTCCCTCGCCGCCTCGATGAACTCCTCCTCCGTCTCCGCATCCACCTCGATGATCTCCGCGTCCACCGTCGACAGAGACTCCATCTCCAGGTCGAACCCGCCGCCCGCCATGTCGAACGTGACCCCCGGCGGCTTCTGTGTAACCACTCTGAACTTAGCCAACTGCCTGCCCTCCTCTCCAGTCGTACATGCACTCGTTCGTGCCCCACGGACGTCCTGGCCGCCCTCCGGGGCCGCGCATTAGCATACGCCCGCCCGCCAACCCTGTCCATACTCCCCGCCGCAAGCCCCCTCGCCCTCCCTATGCTAAAATGCCCCTCGCCAATCACCCCCGCACCAGGA
Source organism: Dehalococcoidia bacterium (assembly GCA_965203135.1). Taxonomy (GTDB): domain Bacteria; phylum Chloroflexota; class Dehalococcoidia; order Lucifugimonadales; family CATOSD01; genus CATOSD01. The sequence goes on from CBDBBO010000001.1 coordinate 2,012,337, forward strand.
GAACACGCACATGCCCGGTGGGAACCGGTACCAAATCGACCACCTCTCCCGCTACCTCTACTCCCTGCCCGTACAGCAGTGCTCCATGTCACTCTGCCTAAAACCCAGCCAGCAGATGGGACAGCGCCTCCTCGACTTCACCGTCCACACCGAGCCGGCCGCAACCCTCAGCGAGGAAACAGACCCCTTCGGCAACACCAAGCACCAGATGCACATACACGCCGACCACGAGTCCCTCGCCATCGCCGCCCGCTCCGTGGTGGAAACCGCCGCGCCCCAGCCGCTGCCCGAAGCGCTCGACCCCGGCGCGTGGGACGCCATCGGACGCTGGAAGACCTCTATGGAACACTGGGAGTTGACCCGCCCGAGCGCCTACGTCCGACCCTCTCCCAGCCTCGACGCCTACGTCGCCCGCCACGCAATCGCCCGCCGCGCGGACCCGCTCTCGTCCCTGCTCGCGCTCAACGAGACCGTCCACGACAGCTTCGAATACGTGCCCGGCGCCACCTCCGCCGTCTCCCCCATCGAGCACATACTGGAGACCGGACGCGGCGTCTGCCAGGACTACGCCCACGTGATGATCGCCATCGCACGATCGTGGGGCGTTCCCACGCGTTACGTCTCAGGCTACGTCGCCGCCTCCGACAAACTCGGAGGCGCAGCAAAGCACAGTGCCACCCACGCCTGGGTCGAGTGCCTGCTGCCCGGACTCGGCTGGACCGGCTTCGACCCCACCAACCGCGCCCTGGTCGGCGCCGGCCACGTCCGCGTCGCCACCGGCCGCGACTACCGCGACGTCTCCCCCACCCGCGGCGTCTTCGTAGGCGGCGGCCAAAGCCTCCTCCAAGTCACCGTCACCATGCGTCCCACCACCGATCACTCCCCTCTCCCTTGACGGGAGAGGGCCAGGGTGAGGGTGAACGCGCCGCAAGTCCCCTCTCCCTTGACGGGAGAGGGTCAGGGTGAGGGTGAAAACCCCCTTCCCCCTCGCAGGGGAAAGGCCAGGATGAAGGCTCCGAAAAATTCCTTCCCCCTCAACGCTGTAGGGGTAGGCCTTGTGCCTGCCCGCCTTCCCTTCGTGCCCCTTCGTGCCCTTCGTGGATAATCCGCCCCCTACGCCCCCACCCGCCTCCGCCGGTTCCGCAGATAGTCCACCATCACGAACTTCCCCAGGTTCCGCGAATCCGTGTAAAACGCCCGCCCCTTGTTGATCCGCGTCAACTGGTCGATGAACGCCAGCAGGTCAGGCTGCCGCTCCAGCATGAACGTGTTGATCGTTATCCCCTCCTGCGTGCACCGCTTCACCTCCTTCAGCGTCTCGTCGATCGTCGTCCACGTCGGCGGATAGCTGAAGTACGCCCGGCTCCCCTCCATGTGCACCGTCGGCTCCCCGTCCGTGATCATCAACACCTGCTTCGTCGCCACCTTCCTCCGCGACAGCAACTGCCGCGCCAGCATCAGCCCGTGCTGTATGTTCGTTCCCGACACCCACGCGTTCCAGCTCACCTCCGGCAGGTCCTCCCCCTTCAACTCCATCCCGTAGTCCGAAAACCCCACCACGTAGAACTGGTCCCGCGGAAACTGGCTGTGTATCAGCCAGTACAGCGCCAGCGCCACCTTCTTCGCCGCCGTGAAGCTCCCGAACATCCCCATCGACCGGCTCTGGTCCAGCATAAGCACCGTCGCCACCTGGCTCAGATGCTCCGTCCGGTGAATCTCCAGGTCCTCCGGATGCAGCCGTATCGGCACGCTCGGCCCCTCCCGCAGAACCGAGTTGAACAGCGTCCGGTGCAGGTCCACGTCGAACGGGTCCCCGAACTCGTACTGCTTCGTCTCCCCCGTGTAATCGCCGCCCTCGCCCCGGAAATAAACCTCGTGACGGCCCGCCCGGTCCTTCTTCAGCTCCGAGAACACCTCCTTCAGCGCCTGCTGCGCCAGCTTCCGCACCGCCCTCGGCGTAAGCTCCAGGCGGTCCCCCTCCTTCTTCAGGTAGCCCGCCTCCTGTAACTGCCTAAGCACGTCCTGCATCTGCTCCAGTTGCCGCCGCGCCTCCTCGTCTATCAGATTCTCCACCTTGTCCGGGTCCAGGTCCTCCAGGTTCCCGCTCCGCATCACCTGCTGAAGCTGACGCTCCAGGTCGTCCATGTCCTGCAAGTGACCCATCAGCTCCATCGCCTGGTCCAGCGTCAGCGACTCCTCCCCCATGAACGGGTAGTCCCGCGCCATGTCGTCGAACGGAGCCAGGTCGTACATCTCCGCCGCCAGCTCCGCCAACTCCTCCATCAGCTCCGCGTCCATCGCCGACATCAGCAGAGACTCCAGCTCGTCCCGCATATCCGAGCTCATGCTGTCCATCATCGACTGCATCGCCGCCATCTGCCGCTGTAGCTGCTCGATAAGCTCATCCAGGCTCTCCGGCCGGTCCGGATCGAAATGGTGGCCGTACTGCTCCATGAAACCCTCGAAATCGGGGTCCTCACCCATCGCCCGGTCCCGCAGCATCTGGTTCAGCGCCGACACCATGTTCCGAAGCTCCTCCATCTGCTCCGGCGTCATGTTCTGGATCTGCTGCCGTATACTCTGGAAGAAGTTGCGCATCATCTGCTGCCTCAGCATGTCCAGCAGCTCGTCGAACTTCTCCCGCGCCTCCGAATCCATGAAATCGTACTGCTGAAGCTCCCGGATCGCCCCGCTCGGACTCTCCGGCAACGAGTCCAGCCTCTCGCGGCTACGCTCCGCCCGCTCCTCCAGCATCTTCATCGGACCCTTCAGGTGCTCCCCGTCGTCCCCCGCCGCCTCCATCTGCTCCCGCGCCTCGCCCAGCCGCTTCTCGATCCCCGAGCGCTCCGTCTCCAGCACGTCCTGAAGCCGCTCCTTCAGGTCATCCATCAGCGAGTCCACGTTGTAGCGCTCCAGTTGCGCCTGCCGCTGCCTCTGAAGACGCTCCATCATCTCCCGCAAACCCTCCACGCGCTCCCCCTGCTCGCCGCTCATCCCCCGCTGGAACAGGTTCCGCAGCGCCCGGTTAACGTCCCCGTGCGTAAGAATGTCGTCCGACAGCGCCTGCAGGAAGTCGTCCTCGTCCATATCCGACCAGTCCTGCGTTCCGTCCCACCGCGAGTATGAGTAAGTAGTCATCGCCTTCCTTCCGTTCAGTCCCCTCTCCCTTTGACGGGAGAGGGTCAGGGTGAGGGTGAAAATGCCCCCCTCAATACGTCAACGCCCCCCCATTCACGTGAATCGTCTGCCCCGTAATGAACGCCGCGTCCTCCGACGCCAAAAACGCGCACGTCTTCGCAATCTCCTCCGACAGCCCAAGCCTCCCCAGCGGAATCCCGGACGTCCGGTGCGTCGCCGGCTGCGCGTTCGCCGGATACGTGTCGATAGCTCCCGGCACCACGTGATTCACCAGTATGTTGTGCGGCGCGAGCTCCATCGCCAGCGCCCGCGTCAGACCCAGCGCCCCCATCTTCGACGCCGACACGTGCGCCCAACCCGCGTGACCCCGAAAAGCGTTCAGCCCCGACACGTTGATGATCCGACCGCCTCCCGCCTCGATCATCCCCGGTATCAGCGCCCTGCTCAGGTAGAACGGCCCGTCCAGGTTCACCGCCAGCACCTCCCGCCACTCCTCCACGCTCATCTCCGTAATCGGCGCCGGCCGACGCAGCCCCGCGTTGTTCACCAGCACGTCCACGCGCCCGAACTCCGCCAGAGCCGACTCCGCCAGCCGGTCCAGGTCCTCCAGGTTGCCCACGTCCGCCACCACCGCCAGCGCCCGCACGCCCAGCGCCCTCACCTCCTCCGCCACCGCTTCCGCCTCGGCCCGATTCGACCGCGCGTTCACCACCACGTTCGCCCCCCGCGCCGCCAACTCCAGCGCCGTAGCCCGCCCGATATTCCTCCCCGACCCCGTAACCAAAGCCGTCTTTCCGTTCATGAGCACTCCTAACTAGTCCCCTCTCCCTTAACTCCCTTCGTCATTCCCGCGAAAGCGGGAATCCAGGGGCGGGGCGCATACCCCCATCACCTCGTAGGGGCAGGCCTTGTGCCTGCCCAGCTTCCACATTCCAACCCCCATTGACATGACCGAACATCCGTGCTACGCTTCACTCATCCCAACACCGAGAGGAACCACACGCCATGACCGACAATCACCCGAACCCCGACCTCCCGGCCCTGCCCGACCGTAACATCACCGTCACGCTCGAGTCCCCTGTCGACCCGGACGAGTCCCACCCCGTCCCGGAATCGCCCCCGAATCCCCATGAATTCGAGGGCGAAAACGCCGATCTGATACAGATGCTACAGGATGATACACATATTCAGGACGTCCTTTCGCCCAGGCAGATTCTCGCCCTTCCCTATCTCCTCGGCCCCGGCTCCGCCTCCCAGCGCGCCAGGAACGCCAACATCTCCCGCACCACCCTCTACAGGTGGCTCGAGGACCCCGATTTCCGCGAAGCCCTCGAAAGACTCCGCAAAGAAGTCCTCCACGTCGCCGAAATCGAGGCCCAGTCCATGGCGCAGGACGCCATCTCCGTTATCTTCGAGCTCATGCAGTCCGGCCGCCAGCGCGTCCGCCTCGACGCTGCCCTCGCTGCCCTCGCTGCCCTCAAACTCGCCCAGAGCGCCCGTCAAACCGAGCGCCTCGACCGGCGCGTCGAGAACCTCGAAAGGGCCGCCGCGCTAAGGAAGAAGGCCCAGTGGCCCGGCATCTAGAAGGCACCGTCCGAAGACTGGAAAAACACTTCGCCGCCGAACTCGCCGAAGTCGCCCTCGAAGACCTCCTCGACTTCGTCGACAATCGTTGGTACCGCCACGCCGCCTACAACCGCGGCGACGGCTGGGACTTCCTCAACATGGCCGACGCCTGGAACTCCGGTCTCTCCGGGCTCCACAAGGTAGCCATGTATCTCGACCGCTGCGCCGCCAGGGACGAGTTCCCGCACCCTCTCCCAATCGTGCGAGCCGTCCTCCCCTGGCGCCACGACCTCATCCGCGCCTACACGCCACCCCCCGACCCCGACCCCCGCGAAGAGATCGACGCACTGGCCTCCTCGCCAGTCCCCTCTCCCATCAAGGGAGAGGGTCAGGGTGAGGGTGAAGGCGACGTGCCGCCGCCCCCGCCTACCTCTTCATTCCCCTCTCCCTCGACGGGAGAGGGTCAGGGTGAGGGTGAAGACGGCGGGGCCACGCCCCTAGTCGTCCGCCAGCACCGCCTCCTGGCTGCTGATGACCTCCGCGTCCCGAAGCTCCGACACCCTGTCGTCCGAGTACCCCAGGATGTCCTTCAGAATCTCCTCGTTATGCTGTCCCGGCGTCGGCGCGGAACCCACCACCATCGGCGTCCGGCTGAACTTGATCATCTTGCCCGACACCCACATTGTCCCCGCCACCGGGTCCGGCACCTCCATCATGATCTCGCGCTCCCGAAGGTGCGGCTCGTTCGCCGCCTGCACCACGTCGTTCACCGGCGCGCACGGTATCGAGTAGCTCGAAAGATAGTCCACGGCCTCTTTGGTGGTGCGGGTGGAAAACCACTCCGTCAGCTCCCGCTCCAGTTCCTCGGTGTTCGTGCCGCGGTCCGCCCGCGTCGCGAAACGCGCATCCTCCAGCCACTCCGGCTTATCCAGCGCCTCGCACAGCCGGCCCCACATGTGGTCGTTGTTCGCCGCGATTATCAGCCAGCCGTCGGTGGTCTGGTACATGCCGCCCAGCCCGCTGCCGTTGCCCCTGCGCTCGGTCACGATGCCGCCGCCCAGGTACGCCGAAATCGGTATCTCGTTGGTCGTGAATCCGGTGTCCGCCAGGCATACGTCTATCGCCTGGCCCTCGCCCGAGATCTCGCGCTCCCTCAGCGCCGCCAGCGCCCCTATCGTCGCGTGCAGCGCCGTGATCCTGTCGATCAGCGGGAACGCCGTCAGAATCGGCGGGTCGTCCGGGAAGCCCGTCAGCGACGCCATGCCGCCCATCGCCTGCCCGATCGGGTCGAACCCAACCCGGTCCCGCAGCGGCCCGTACTGCCCGTAAGCCGACACGTTTATCATGATGATCCGCGGATTCAGCTTCTTCAGCACGTCGTACCCCAGACCCATCACGTCGATGGTGCCCGGCCTGAAGTTCTGAAGCAGCACGTCCGACACCTTCACCAGGTCCCGGATCACTTCCTTGCCCTCATCCGTCCGCAGGTTGATCGACAGGCTCTTCTTGCCGCTGTTGTACTGCACCCAGTACGCGCTCTGCCCCCTCACCGTCGGCCCGTTCGCCCGGCTCTCGTCGCCCCTCAGCGTCTCGACCTTGATGACCTCCGCGCCCATGCGCGCGAACATCAGCGCGCACCTGGGGCCCGCCTGGTACCGCCCCAAATCCAGCACCCGAATGCCTTCCAACGGAGCCTTCACCGAATCAGTCATAGTACTCACATCCCTCTCTTCCTCTGTTGGTTTACTCCCATTCCGCACAGTCCCTTCCCCCTCTCGCCACCGTCATTCCGAGCGGAGCGCAGCGCAGCCGAGGAATCTAAAGCCGTTGCCCTAGCACCAGCCGCCCGCGATCCACTAAGAAACTATCTCAAAACGGACAGGCGCCACTGTCGTCGGAACCACAATAGCGCACATGCGAGTTGCACCAGTCCGAGGTAGTTGGCCGCCTTTTTGTCGTAGCGAATCAAGACCGCACGGCACTTCGACAACCACGCCAGCGTCCGTTCTACAACCCAGCGGCGAGCCGGATACCGCTTGACCCCCGAGACGTCCAGCTTCTCCTCGCCGATGCGTCGGATGTGCTCCCTATAGCCGTGTCTGGCGGCAGCCTCACGGCCTGAAGGATTGTCATACCCTTTGTCCAGACACAAGTGTTGGGGTTCCTCCTCAGTGGGCTGTGGTCGTTCGACCACAATCGCGTCCAGGGTCGCCTCCAACAGCTTTGCATCGTGTACGTTCGCTCCAGCAACCACAATGCTCAATGGGCCGCCCTCTGCGTCCACAAGCAGACTCCGCTTGGAGCCAGCCTTGCCACGGTCCGTCGGGTTGGGTCCAATCAAGTCCCCCCAAAACGAGCTTTGCCCATGGCGCCGTCTGCTGCCTGCCATTCCCAGTCTACACCGACCAACTCTTCGCACCCTTCCACCAGGGCTCCCCATATCCGCCGCAAGACACCCGTCTCCACCCACCGCTGAAAGGTGCGATGGATGGTGCTGTCGTCTCCGAGTTCCTTTGGCATTCGGTTCCATTGACACCCGCTGCGCAAGCGGAAGATGATGCCGTTGAGCATCTGCCGAGGGTCTGCGCGCTTGCGGCCCCTGGCCTTGGGCGGGTCTACCTCCAGGATGATGGGTTCAACGAGCTCCCACAGTTCGTCCGGCACTTCCCAGATGGTTCCTAACGTCTCCTGCTTCGACATTAAGGTCTCTCCTGATCGTTTTGGAGAAACCATACGATTCGTCCCTCAAATCCCTCAATGCACTTGTGGGTCAGCATTTTGAGATAGTTTCTAAGTCCCCTCTCTCTTGATGGGAGAGGGTGAGGGTGAAAGACGGGGAATCACTTCCTCCCCTTCCTGTCCAAAAACTCCTTGAACCCCTCCTCCACCGTCGTCGCCACCAGCTTCGTCTCCCGCGCATCCACCTCGTTATCGTGCATCTCCCGCCAGCCCGCCCCCACGTTCTCTATCGCCAGGTCCTTGATGCCCTGCACCATCCGCTCGTCGTTCGCCGCGATGAGCTGCCCGATCTCCACCGCCTTCGCCATCAGCTCCCCCGACGGCACCAGGTGGTTGAGCAGCCCGATCTGAAACGCCTCCTCCGCCTCCACCACGCGCCCCGTGAACAGCAGCTCCTTCGCCTTAGGCCACCCCACCTGCATCGGCAGCGTCCACGTCGAGTTCACCCGACCGTAAGACGCCGCCAGGAATCGGAACCGCGTCCGCTCGCACCCGACCCGGATGTCGAAGCTCGAAGACATCAGCGCCCCGCCGCCGTAGCACAGCCCGTTCAGCGCCCCTATCGTCGGCTTGCTGCACGAGGCGATGTTCCACGCGAACAGGTCGCTCCCCGGGTACGGCTCAGGCGGCGTCTCCAGCTCCGCGTTCCGCGCCATCTCGTGAATGTCCGCCCCGGCGGAGAACGCCCGCTCCCCCGTCCCCGTGAAGATGACCGCCTTCACGCCGGCGTCCGCCTCCATGTCCAGCACCGCCTCGTTCACCTCGCGGTAAAGGTCCCTGCTCAGCGCGTTCAGAACCTCCGGCCGGTTCAGCCTGATAGTGCCCACGCCCTCCTGCTTGTCCACAACAATGTACTCGTAACCCACCTGGAATCTCCTGCTTGCAAAGTGGCGCCATTACATGGCCGCCCGCGTTCATTTCAGTCCCTTTCCCCTCGCAGGGGGAAGGTTCCGTCTGTCCCCTCTCCCTTGATACGCGTGATGCATATTAAAGTGGCCGATATGCCTGTTTAGGGCGGTTTTCGAGCCAAGAGCCGCCAATTTGGCGGGTGCTAGGGCTGTGCTGAGTCGAAGGTGGTGCCTAAACTGCAAAAAAAGGCCATCAAACTCGGTTATCCACATCAACCTGCCTCTTGTGTGGTAGTTCCACAAATCTAATTTGCATCACGCGTTTGATGGGAGAGGGTTAGGGTGAGGGTGCCCGCCCCCTACTCCTCTTCCTCCAGCGTGCTCGTGTCCCCCTCCGGCAGACCCAACTCCCGCGCCTTCAACAGCCGCCGCATGATCTTCCCGCTCCGCGTCTTCGGCAAACCGGGAATGAAGTCTATCTCGCGCGGCGCAACCGCCGCGTTCAGCTTCGACCGCGCGAACCGCATGATGTCACGCCGCAGCTCCGGCGTCTCCTCGTAGCCGTCTTTCAGCGACACGAACGCCTTGACCACTTCCATCGCTATCGGGTCGGGCTTGCCGATGACGCCTGCCTCCGCCACCGCCTCATGCTCGATAAGCGCGCTCTCCACCTCGAAAGGCCCCACCAGGTGCCCCGCCGTGTTGATAACGTCGTCCGCCCGCCCCACGAACCAGAAGTAGCCGTCCTCATCCACCCGCGCCGTATCGCCCGTGATGTACCAGCCCTTCTTGAACCGCGAGTTGTACATCTCCAGGTTCTGCCAGTACTGGTGGAACATTGAGGGCCAGCCTGGACGGACGACCAGGTTGCCGTCCTCGCCCACCGGCACCGGGTCGAAGTTCTCGTCCACGATTCCCAGTTGAACGCCCGGAATCGGACGCCCCATCGAACCGGGCTTGATGGGCATGGATGCGTAGTTCGCGCACATTATCGCGCCCGTCTCCGTCTGCCACCAGTTGTCGTGGAAGGCGTGCCCGATAACCTCGTGCCCCCAGACCACCGCCTCGGGATTCAAAGGCTCGCCCACACTCGCCGTGAACCGTAGCGAAGACAGATCGTACCGCTTCGGTATCTCGTCTCCCGCCTTCATCAGCATCCTTATGGCCGTAGGCGCCGTGTACCAGACAGTCACCTTGTGCTTCTCTATCTGCTCGTACCACGCGCTCGCCCGGAATCCGCCCTCGTAGATGAGCTGCGTAACCCCGTTCGTCCACGGCGCCAGCATCCCGTAAGACGTGCCCGTCACCCAGCCCGGATCCGCCGTGCACCAGTACACGTCCTCCTCGTGCAGGTCCAGCGCCCATTTGCCGGTCGCGTACTGCTGCACCACCGCCTGGTGACGGTGCACCGCCCCCTTCGGCTTGCCTGTCGTCCCGGACGTGTAGTGCATTATCGAGAAATCGTACTGCGACGTGTTCACCGTCGTGAAATTCGCCGACGCCTTGCCCATCTCCTCGTAGTAGTCCAAGTCCTGCGAGTGTATCGGCAGCGGGTCGCGCCCGTCCTTGTTGACGATGATGATGTGCTGCAGGTCGAACAACTCCGGTATGATGTGCTCGATTCGCCGCCGCAAGTCCGGCTGCGTGACCAGCACCTTCGCCCCGCTGTCCTGCAGCCGGTCCCTCACCGGGTCCGGCCCGAACGCCGAAAACAGCGGCCCCGCGATAGCCCCAGCCTTTAGTATGCCGAAGACCGATATGAACTGTTCCGGCAGCCTGTCCATGAACGTGAACACCCGGTCACCCGTCTGTATGCCGAGGCTCTTCAGCACATTGGCGAACTTGTCAGTCTCGCGCTTCATGTCGCCGAAGGTGTAATCCTCGCGCTCGCCGTTCTTGCCTTCCCAAATCATGGCCAGCTTGTCGCGCTTGCGGCCATTGGCGTGGCGATCGATCGCTTCGTGCGCCTTGTTCAGCCCGCCCCCCGGCAGCCAGTCAAGCTCGCCGTAAACCTGCTGCCAGTCGAACTCTGCCCGTGTCTCGGCATATTCGAGATTCGGCTTGACGGGCATCTCGTCTCGTCTTGGCTTGTGGATAGTGGGAAAGGAAGAGGTGGTCATTGTTCGTCCTCCATAAGCTGTTGGGCCGCAGGTCCTCTAGCCGCGCGGCACGACCGGCAGCGTTATGTGCGACGGGTACTCCGCCGTGTGGTACACCGTCTGCAGCGCCGAAACGAAGTCGCCGTCCGTGCCGATGGGCTCGCCCGTGTTCGTGTTGCGGTCGAAGCGCGGGAAGTTGCTGCTCGAGATCTCCACCCGGATCTGGTGACCCTTCTTGAACAGGTTGCTGGTCGCCCACAGGTCGATGTTGTACTCGTACACCTGACCCGGCCGGATCAGGCTCGCCGGAGACCTCGGCTTGCGATAGCGCGCCCGGATGATCCCGTCGGTCAGGTTGCGGGCGTACCCGTCGGGTGATACGTCCACCAGCTTCCCGGTGAAGTCCGTGTCCCTGGCCGAGCTCGATGCGTACAGCGTCACCCGCACCGGCCCCGTCACCTCCGTGTCCCGCTCCAGCGGCGGCGTGGAGTACACCAGCACGTCCGGGCGCGCCTCCACAGGCCGCTGGTCGTACGCCCCGGAAGCCATGAACGCCGGATCGCAGCAAAGCTGCCCGCCCCGCGTCGGTGCGGGGTCCAGCGGGTTGTACGCGAACACGTCGGGCGGCTCGGAGTTCGGCGAGTCCAGGCTCAGCGCCCCGTCGCCGTTCAGCGTGTTGGCCTTGCCTCCGCTCCGCAAGTAGTACCGTGTGTCCACGGCCCGCTCCAGCGGCCAGCCGTCCTCCTGCCGCCACACGTTCTCGCCCATCACGAATATCCGCACCGGCGGCTGGTCCACGAACCCGTTGTCCTCGCCCTTCAGCCAGTAGTCATAGTGCGAGAGAATCTGACCCTGAAGGTCCAGTGCCAGCGCCGCCGCCCGCGTCCCGAAGTTGTGCTCCCCGGATACGCTAGCCGGCGACCCACCGTGAATCCACGGGCCTATCACCAGCTTCTGCCCCCGCCGCGCGTCCTCTGTCGCTCCCAGCTTGCTCATGCGCACGTAGTTGCGTATGGTGCCGCCCAGGAAGATGTCGTACCAGCCGCCGAAGTTGAACGCCGGCACCTCGATTTCAGCGTGCGACTCCTCTATCGACACCGCCTTCCAGTAGTCGTCGTACTCCGGATGAGCCATCCAATCGTAGTAGTATGGCGCGAGTCCGCCCTGCAGATCCGGAACGTCCTTCATGGGCAGGTGAGCGAAGCCCGTGTTCAGGTCGTCCTTGGCCCGGATGATGCTCTCCAGCCCCTCGTCGTCAAGGGGCAGGCGACGCGACAGGTTGCCCCAGTTGGCCGCTGTTAGCGCACCTACGGTCCAGGAGAGGTTGAAGCCAAGCTCGAACGCGCCGCCCTGCCACGCCCAGCCCTCCTGGTAGTTGGAGGCCGTCACGCCCGGCGCTATGCCCTTGAGCGACGGCGGCTTGGACTTCGCCGCCAGCCACTGCGTCGCCCCGACGTAGGAGACGCCGTACATGCCCACCTTGCCCGTACACCACGGCTGCGAAGCGAGCCACTCCACCGAGTCATGTCCATCGTTTATCTCGTTGACGAAGGTGTAGAACTCGCCCTCCGAGTTGTACCGCCCCCGCACGTCCTGGATCGCGACAGCGTAGCCGCGCGACGCCGCCATGACAGCATCCAGCGTTCCGCCTCGGCTGCCCACCGAGCTCTTGTCGTACGGCGTGCGCTGCAACAGGCCGGGAAAGGCGCCGTCGGCGTCCGGCCGGAAGACGTCCACGTAGGTCTTCGTGCCGTCCCTGAGCTTCAGCTCCAGGTTGGATTCGAACTTTACCGAATACGTCTCGGCCATCGTCCTGCCCTCCGTTCGATTGTCATTCACGCCGTCCGCTCGGAATGTAGCACACGCATGTTGGCGTAGCAACCTTGAGCGGCCTCACCCGCGCATAGTACAATACCCATGTTGCCGGAACGCCAACGTAGCTCAGCCGGTAGAGCAGCGGTTTCGTAAACCGCAGGTCGGTGGTTCGAGTCCACTCGTTGGCTCCATCAACTCTCCTGTTCTCGCCGGGACGCATCCTCCTCTGCGCTTCTGCTCCGCTTGCCCGCTTCCCTCCTTCGCGGTGGCCTCGTGAACAGCAATATCAGCGCGGTCACGGCCCCCAGTACGGCGAACGTCAGGTACGCTGCGTGGTAGCTGCCCCTCCAGTCGAATATGATCCCTGAGAACAACACTGCCAGGGCCTGCCCGCCCGAGGCGAACGGCTCGGTCACCCCGCGTATGACTCCGATCGAAGAGCGCCCGAAGTAGTTGGCGAACGCCACCGGCGGCACCACCAGGATCCCCCCGATCGATGCCCCCAGCATGGACGAGTACACCAGCGCCTCGACAACGGTGTCCGCATTCGCCACCAGCGCCACGCCCGCCGTCATCAACACAGCCACCGCCGCGAACACGTACCGCACCGGCGCGCGATCCGCCAACCATCCCCACACCAAGCTCGCCGCGCCGGTGGACATCGCGTTGACGCTCACTGCGAGTGCCGCAATCCCGGCGTCCAGGCCCTGGTCCCTGAAGAACGCTCCAACGTGCACGTTCGTGCCTGCCTGGATCATGAACACGAAGCCCCCTGCCAGCGCGAGCAGCCAGAGCGCCGGCGTTCGCACCGCGTCGGCCAGCGTCCAGGTCGGGTCGAGGCTGGGGTCGGTAGCCGTACCGGCTGCTGGATCGGTGGACTTGCCGTCCGGGCGCAGGCCTGCGTCCTCGGGGTTTTGCACAATCAGCATGGCGGGCACCAGCGCCACGGCGAGCACAATCGCGCCCAATACGAGCCAGGCGTCCTGCCAGCCGCTCCGGGCAATGACGAGACCGGCTACGAACGGGAACGTGGTCATGCCGGCGGCGTGCGACAGGAACAGAACTCCGGTCGCGCGCCCGCGACGCTCGATGAACCAGCGAGACACCGCCACCGATGAGCCGATCTTGATAGGACTCGAGAACATCGACCGCGCTATGCCGTATGCGATGTAGAATGCCAGCGGCGCCGTGGCCCACGACAGGAACATGACCGACAGCCCGAGCGCCAGCACGCTGCTCGCCAGCACCACGCGGATGCCGTACCGGTCCGTGAGCCAACCGATCAGCGGCGACTGCACCGTCGCCACAAGCCCGCCGACGCTGGCGGCCCCGGCGATGAGCGTTCGGCTCCATCCCAGGTCCTGCGAGATGGGGTAGATGAACACGGACATGGTGAGGCTTGCCGCGGCGTTGGACGCGAACTGCGCCGCGCTTGCGCCGTACAGCACCACCCAGCCGTAGAAGAACGGGGTGCGTCTCGCAAGGCGGGTTGCTAACTGCAATTGATGCGTTTGGGGTCGCGCGGAGCGAAGGCCACTCAGTACCGGCTCGGGGAGCGGGACTCCGGGCGCGCGGCGGATGTAGAGTCACGGGGATGCTATCATCGGGCATCCTGGACAGTCAACGCGCCGCCAGTTTGCCGCCACGCACTGAGATTGGTAAGGTAGTGGGACCCCTGCCCGGAGCAACAGACGACATGCCCACAGATACCTCGATTGTGAAGCGCCTCCTCGAAGAGCTACTCGCCCTGAAGGGAATGCTCGTCGTCGTGGATTCCGGCGGCGCTGTTGCGGAGCTTCACCCGCCGGACGGGATGAAGCCCGAGTTCGAGGACGACTGGGCGATGCTGGAAGCCGGTTCGTGGCACGTTCACCTGAACCTGCCAAAGATCGACGGGGTACAGTTCGTGGAGGCCGCGGACAACTTCCACAGCTTCCCCAAAATGTACTACGTGCGCATGTCGGATGAGGACGGCGGCACCACCATCCGCTTCTACTTTCCCAACCCCTGGCTTGACGACGACGAGAATCCCGCCGACTTCCAGCCTGAGAAGCTGAAGCTGTTCGAGGGTGTCAGGGACCGTTATGTCGGCAGCGGCGGCGTGGTGTTCGTGCGGCGCTAGGCCCGATCACGGACCGCCGACGAGCCGCATAAGCTCCGAAAGGTCATCCTGCTCGTCGAGGCGCTCCAGCAGCACGATGAGGCGCCCCGTTTCCGCGGGGCCATGTATCGTCCGAACGCAGGTCCTCGCTTTCGCCAGCCGCTCTTCGACGCTCATCGGATTGGCCATCGCCCCCCGGAAGTGGTCGCACGTATAGCTCACCTCCGAGCCGTCGTGCAGAACCGCCGTGGCAGTCGCCACCTGCGGCTCCGACGACGGCACGACCCGTACCTTGCCGAGCGTGGTGTCGATGTCGGGGCGGAACCGGCGCTCGTCGGTGAAGGTGTCTATCCCAACTTTGCCGTCAACAAGCGCCACAGCAGCGCAGTACTCCACGCTGAACTTCCCGTCCAGACCGCTCCTGGGCACGGATGCCGAGTGGCCCCTGTCCCGCACCGCCAGCGTAAGCGTCCGGACCATGTCCGCGTTCAGACCATACTCCCTTCGCAGCCCCAGCACGGCCTCGATGGGACGCTGCATGTGGACCTGCGCCGGGAAGCGCTTGATGTCGTAGCCCGGATCGGTCAGCCGGAACGTCTCGCCCAAGCCTGATGTCAGCGCGCCCCAATCGACCCTTCCTCCGAACAGAGCGTCCGCGTAGCCGTTGGTCTCCTCCAGGATGTGCTCAGTGCTCTCGAAGCCGGCCTGCGCGAGCAGCGCGGACTCCACGCCCATCCTCGCGGCGTTGCCCGGATGCGTAGACTTCACCATGGTGCCCGTGTTCGCCGTCAGCCCGCCCGTCCGTGACGCGGCGATGCCAAGCGCCATGTGGGTTTGGTGGGCATCGAGACCCAGCGTCTTCGCCGCCGCGGCCGCGCCGCCCAGGGGCCCGACAAGCCCAGGCGGATGATATGCGGGGTTGGAGGCGGCAGCCGATGCAGCCCTGATGCGGCCCTGCACTTCCCAGCCCAGCACGTAGCTCGTGATGATAGTCTTGCCGTCGACGCCGTTCTGCTCGCCCAGCGCCAGCGCGGCGGGAAGACACGACGACGTGCCGTGCGTTGGAGGGTCTCCCTGGATCTCGAAGTCGAGGCAGTGGCCGAACACGCCGTTCGCGAATGCTGCCGATGGCGCGTTGGTCTTGAAGCGGCGCCCCGCCACCGTACAGTGTGGCGCGCCTCCGAGTTGGCGCACGTAGCCGCTCACTATGTCTGAGAGCGGCTGGCGGGAACCGGCCACCATCACGGAAACACCGTCGGTGATGGCGGCCTTGGCGGCGTCCACGGCCTCGGCCGGGATATCCTCGTAGCGCAGACTCGCTACGAATCGGGCAAGCTGCTCGGTCGCGCCCATCTACTCTTCACCTGTCCGGCCCTGTCGCGCCGGGCGAATACCCGGTGCGGCGTCCGGGCATCTGGCCTAGCTACCGGACTGGCTGACGTAGGTGCTGGGGTTGAGAATAAACTTGCTGCTGCAGTTGAGGGAGCAGAGATAGTACCAGACCCCGTCGAAGAAGCGGCGAGTACCCTTGTCCGGATCGACCTCGGACGCGCCGTAGGCTGTAAGTCCCGTCTGAGCGCGCGCGGCCTCTTCGTCCACGTCTATCAGGCACACTGGGCAGGTAGCCATTGGGCAATCCTCCTTTATTGAGTTCTGCGTGAGCGAGATGACCGTGCTGAAACGCTCGGCTCTCGCCGGTGGGACACTACCTCCGAGAGACTAGACCGCCACCACGGGCCGCCCCAGCTCCACTTTGCCCTCGTGGGCCAGCAGGGCGGAGGCCACTCGCGCGCGGTGCTCGTAGGTAGTTCCCAGACGCATCGTCCACGAGCAGACTCGGCGATACCATAGATGCAGGTCGAACTCCATCATGAACCCGATGCCGCCGTGAATCATCTGGCCGTAGCGCACGATGTTCTCGCACTTCTCGTTGCAGAAGGCCTTAGCCTGCGAGATTTCGACCTGGGCGGGCAGTCCCTGGTCCAGCTTCCACAGCGCCTCATAGGTGAGCAATTGCCCGCCGTCCACCCACATGATCATGTCGGCGCACATGTGCGAGATGGACTGGAACGCAGCGATTGGCCGCCCGAACGCCGTCCGGTTCTTGGCGTACTCGATGGCCATGTCGGCGTCCATGCGAGCCGCCCCCACCATCTGGGCGCACAGCAGCACCGTCGCCAAGTCGATCATGTCCTGCACTATCGGCCAGCCGCGGTCCGCTTCGCCTACCAGATTGGCCTTGGGCACGCGCACGTTCTCGAACGTGACTTCGCTCTGCTTGTCCTTGGCCATCGTAAGCAGCGGGATGTGCGAGATGCCCGGGCTGCCGGTGTCGACTATCAGCAGCGAAACGCCTTCGTTGTCCTCGGACTTGGCGGCGGTGCGCGCTACGACGAGGCACTTGTCGGCAACGACGAAATTGTCCACGAACATCTTGGCGCCGTTCAGCACGTAATCGTCCCCGTCGAGTGTAGCCTCCAGGTTGATCGCCTCCGGCGTGTACCTGGGCGTCTGCTCGGTGAATGCCCAGGTCAGTATCGAGTCGCCGCTCGCCACGCCGGGCAGCGTATCTTGCTTCTGCTGCTCGCTTCCCGCGCTGGCGATGGTGAGCGCGGCGACGGATGTCGAGTGGATCGGCAGTGGCGCGAGCGCGCGACCCATCTCCTCGAGCACAATGCCCAGGTAGGTGATCGGCAGCCCCGAGCCTCCGTACTCCTCGGGCAGCGCGAGGCCGGGCCAACCCAGGTCAACGACCTTGCTCCAAAGCTCGGCCGGGTAGCCGCGCTCGTCCCTCTCCATGTCGCGGACCAGCGCGGGCGGACATTCCGCCTCAAGAAATTCCCGCGCGCTGTTCTTCACCATCTGCTCTTCTTCGCTCAGAAGTGTGTCCATTCTCGAAGTACCTCTTGCTTGGGTTGGTTGTAGTCGGCTAGCCTCGCGGGAAAGCGAATCCCCGGCGGGTCACCTGGTCTCGCATCACCTGAACGCTGCCGTGGTTGATACCGGACTGGAACGCGCCCATAAGCTGGTGGGCGTACAGCCCATCCTCTAAGGCCCCGTGCGAGCCTCTCAGCAGCGTGGCGTATGGGCCCAGCATCTGCGAAACGGCCTCGGCGGTTCTCACGCCGTGCTCGGGCGCCCACACCTTCTCGGCCGAGCCTTCGTATGTGAAGGTCTCGTCGTGCTCGACTATGGACATGCTGCGCATGGTCATCAGCCTGCACACCTGGGCCTCGATCCAAAGCTCGGCGAGCTTGTCGCGCACCGCCGGGTCTTCGGCCAGGGACAGGTCGCCGAGCTGGTTCTCCTTCACCCAGTTCACGATGTCCTCGTCCCTTCGCACCGAAATGAGGTACCTGCTGGCGCCCACGCGGTCCAGGTTCAGGCCCATCGCGCCGACGTACCAGCCCATGTTCTCCTCACCCAGCAGGGCCGACTGCGGAACCCGAACGTTCTCCATGAACGTCTCGTTGGTGCGCGCCGTGCCGTAAGTGGTGGCCGGCGGCGCGACCGGGTCGCTCTGGATGGTCCACAGCGGGCGCACCGTTATGCCCGGCGTGTCCATCGGGAAGAGGAATATGGATATTCCTCTGTGCTTGGGCGCGTCGGGGTCGGTGCGGGCCATCAGGTAGAAGTGGGTCGCGGTGTGCGCCCCGGACGTGTACATCTTCTGGCCGTTTATCACCCACTCGTCGCCATCCTTCACCGCCCGGCATTGGAGCGACGCCAAGTCCGCCCCGGCCTGCGGCTCGGTAAACCCGAACGCGAGCGAGATCTCACCGCTGATGAGCCTGGGGATGTAGTAGTCCTTCTGCTCATCGGTGCCGGCCGCCATAATCGTTGGCGCGCCGCTGCCGCCGCCGCCCACGCTGATGCCCACACGGGCGAACTCTTCCTCCACGATGTACTGGCTCAGCCGGTCGCCGCCCTGGCCGCCGTATTCCTTGGGCCAACTGATACCCAGCCAGCCTTGGTCTCCTATCTTTCGGAACAGCTCCGCGACACGCGGGCCGCGACCGCGGCGTCCGGTCTCCTTGCCGTCCTCTATGCCGTGCATTTCATCCAGCACGTCCTGTGTAACGTGCTCGGCGATGAAGTCCTTGACCTCCAGGCGCAGTGCTTCCTGTTCAGCGTTGTAACCAAAGTCCATGTGGCGCCTCCCCGATATTCCTGACGATGCGGGCCGCTTGATGCCCGAACACGCCCGCGCGGGCCTATCTTAGCAGACATAGGCAAGGCTTTGCACTAGTGTCGGATTTAAGACCAAAGCCTCTTCGGTGGCCCCTTTTCCCACCACGTGAGAGGGTTGGGATGGGTGGCCTTAGATTCCTCGGCTGCGCTCGGATCGACTGAATTGGGGCCTTTGAGAGGAACTCTCCAAAAAATCTGCTCCATTCTGCTCGATTCTGCCCATTTCGTAGCTGGGCGGGCCGATGTTCTTGTCACTTCTTGTGAGCCAAGTTGTTAAGGTCCGTCACAGGCATTGCGCCGAATGTGGCAAAACGCGACGGTGGTCCTCACCCCCATCCTAACCTTCCCCCTGCGAGGGGGAAGGGACTTTTGCAATCAGCACCTCTGAACGGCGGGTGCAGCGCCTGACAAGTAGAAAATAGCACGTGCGTACTATAGAATCAAGAGGGGTCGGGGCCACGAACCCGCGTCAGGTCACCAGGTGACTTCGCGGCGAATGGCCCCGCCTCCCTGGGTTCCCGTTCCCCGTTTCCACGGAGACAAGCTTCACGGGAACGACGAATGCGTAGGGCTCCGTCCCTCAACGGCAGGGCAGAGACCTGCCGCCAAGCCAGGGTGAATGCGCCGGTTTGTTGGCGCAAGGCGGGGCTACTTGACATAAGGTCGCGGGGTTGGGCCTGTGAGTGGGAATTTCTGTGACACTGTCGGGGGTGGAATTGCGCAGGGACGGGACCGAGATGGGATAGGGGTGAGGCGTTTGGGTTACGCGGTTGGGAAGGTTTGAGACAGGGGTTTTGGATTGTTCCGGTGCGCGATAGGCCGTTTTCGCCGAGGGGCAATTAGAGATCAATAGAATAATTGGGATTCTCCCAATTCTTGCGAAACTCCACCAGATCGCCCAGTGGGTTCTCCCTCAGCACACCCAGGATGCCGCCCAGCGCCGCCTGTAGCTGTTCTGTATCGCGCCTCTCTACGGCGAGGTGCAGCAGTCTGTAGAACTCCTCCAACGAGCTTCGACGTTCTGCAAAACGCTTGTCAAAGTAGTCCATCGGCAGATCGCGCTGGTTGTGTAGTGCGGTTACAAGTACGTCTCGTTGAGCCCGAACGTACGCTCGTTGCGTTTCTTCGGCCTGTTGTTCTTTCAGATACTGGACAGCCGCCTTTATGACCCCAAACGCGAGTTCGCTCGCTAAAGCGTATTGAGCCATGCCAGCCTCTTTGGACTAGGTTGGTCTGTCCGCGGTAGATGTACCGGAATCTTCATGGTTGGTTCGGTAATGTCTTGATGTCCAGCAACTCGGCCAGAGACTTTGCGGAGGTTGCTACCCGATGCACATCTTTCAGCACTTCAACGGAAGCACCCATCAGAGTGTCAATGAGGGCCTTTTCGACTTCGCAGATGCTTCTGGACATCTCGAGTACCCTGGCCACGACAGGGTCCAATTCGGCCTTGTGCTTGCCCATTTCAGCTTCGGATACATCCATCTTAGCAATTTCTTTATCTACTTGGCGGCCAAGCATAACGGCCTTTGCCCAAGCCAAAACGACGGGCACGGCGGCCAGAGGGCCGAACCTAAAATGGTGTTCAATACGACAGTTCCAGCGGCGATGCCTCCGCCTCCAGATGCCAAAGTTCCGCCGCCCAACCATGCGAGGGTGGCATTCTGGGCCGCGATGCCAGACAGACTGCCTATTGCGGTACCGGTCGAGGCCGTGGCGAAAGCCCCTACTGCCGTGTACACACCTGCGGCAGTAACCGCACCTGCCGCAAGTCCACCCGCTGCGCTTCCTCCGATGCTAACCGCGAGGTCAACTATGTTGGCTTCTATCTTCTGTTTTAGCTCTTCGAATTCTTCGACCGTTATACCCGACTCCTCGTCAAAGCGCCGATCCTTGACCTTCGCTCTCACCAAAAAGTCTGCAGCTTCGCGAAGTGTCTCCATGGCGGCAAGCCGCTGTCCGTTGAGATCATCAACTTTGGAGTTTACATCCTCGACGAATCTGAGGTACGACTCGTGTTGACGGTCGTAAATGGCCCGGCGTGTGTTGTACCGCTTCTTGTGTTTCTTCATCCGCAGTGCCGCAATGCCGGTTGCGGCAACGCTGCCGACACCAACCGCGATTGGAATGATTGGAAGTGGCACATGACTCTTTCTTGATGGCTGGCTGTGCCCTTTGACAACCTTAGAAATGCGCTGACCTAAGCAAGCGGTGTTACGCGAACTTCCGGGGAGCGTCTACCCCCAGCACACATCGTGTGGTGGCAAATCCTGGGCCGCCCCGTGCGCGTTACCGCGTTACCATGAGTAGATCGAAGGGCTTAGGTGATTTCGCAGCTAACCTCGCGGGAAGCCCAGTCCTCGGCGGGACACCTGGTCGCGCATCACCTGCACGCTGCCGTGGTTGATACCGGATTGGAACGCGCCCATAAGCTGGTGGGCGTACAGCCCGTCCTCGAGAGCATTGTGCGAGCCGCTCAGCAGCGTCGCGTACGGGCCGAGCATCTGCGAGATGGCCTCCGCCGTTCGCACCCCGTGCTCGGGCGCCCACACCTTTTCGGCCGAGCCTTCGTAGGTGAAGTTCCCGCCCTGCTCGACGATGGACATGCTTCGCATCGTCATCAGCCGGCACACCTGGGCCTCGATCCAAAGCTCGGCGAGCTTGTCGCGCACCGCCGGTTCCTCGGACAGCGAAAGGTCGCCGAGCTGGTTCTCCTTCACCCAGTTGATTATGTCCTCGTCCCTGCGCACCGACATGAGATAGCGGCCCGCGCCGACGCGGTCCAGGTTCAGGCCCATTGCGCCCACGTACCAGCCCATGTTTTCCTCGCCCAGCAGAGCCGACTGCGGAACGCGCACGTTCTCCAGGAAGGTCTCGTTGGTGCGTGCGGTTCCGTAGGTGGTGCCCGGCGGCGCGAGCGGATCGCTCTGGATGGTCCACAGCGGTCGAACCGTGATTCCCGGCGTGTCCATCGGGAACAGGAATATGGATATGCCCCTGTGCCTGGGCGCCTCCGGGTCGGTGCGCGCCATCAGGTAGAAGTGGGTTGCGGTGTGCGCTCCCGACGTGTAGATCTTCTGACCGTTGATCACCCACTCGTCCCCATCCTTCACCGCGCGGCACTGGAGGGACGCCAGGTCCGCGCCTCCGCTCGGTTCGGTGAATCCGAGGGCGAGGGAGAACTCGCCGCTTATCAGCTTGGGGATGTAGTAGTCCTTCTGCTCGTCGGTGCCCGCCGCCATTATCGCGGGAGCGCCGCTGCCGCCGCCGCCCACGCCGATGCCTACGCGAGAGAACTCCTCCTCCACGATGTACTGGCTCATGCGGTCGCCGTCCTGGCCGCCGTACTGCTTCGGCCAGCTTATGCCGAGCCAGCCCCTCTCGCCGATCTTGCGAAACAGGTCGGCCACAAGCGGGCCACGACCGCGCCGTCCGCTGGTGTCCTTCCCGCTCTCCCCGCCGTGCATCTCATCCACCACCTCTGCTGTCACATGCTCGGCGATGAAGTCCTTGACCTCCAGGCGCAGGGCTTCCTGCTCGGGAGTGTACCCAAAGTCCATCTCAATCCTCCGCGACTCATTTCGCGCCGAGCGCAAACGGGCGTGCAGCCGTGTTCGCTTCCGCGCCGCCTACATTTTGCTTGCGCGGGTGGGCCGTGTCAAGGAATGCGAGGCGGCCTCCGCGCGCTTGTCACTCCCGACCATGTTCGGCTATCATGCTCTGGCGTTCAGCCAAGCGCCATGTACGCCCACATCCCACACAGGAGACGCCTTAGCCATGCTGCCTTCCGCCCTCGATGACATCCGCGTGCTGGACATCAGCCAGGGCATAGCCGGCCCTCTCTGCGCGCGGATCCTGGGCGACTTCGGGGCCGACGTGATAAAGGTCGAGCCGTCGTCGGGCGAGCGCGGCCGCTCGCTCCCCCCGTTCCACGAAAACGACCCCCACCCCGAAAAGAGCCTCTTCTTCCTGCTGCTCAACCTGAATAAGCGCGGCGTAACGCTTAACCTCGACACTAACAAGGGTCAGAGCATGTTCAAGGAGCTTGTGCGCGATGCGGACGTTGTGATCGAGAGCTACGCTCCCGGCTACCTGACCTCGCTGGGCCTGGACCACGCCTCCCTGGAGCGCGAGAATCCCGGAATCGTTATGACCTCCATCACGCCCTTCGGCCAGACCGGTCCCTACAGCGGCTACAAGGGTGAAGAGATTGTAACCTACGCTATGTCGGGCATAATGGCCATAAGCGGCACCACCGACCGCGAGCCTCTGCGCCACGGCGGCGTGCAGGCGCAGTACGAGTCCGGCCTGAACGGCGCGCTCGCCACCGCGTTCGCCCTGCTGCTGCGGGACTTCACCGACGAAGGCCAGCACGTTGACGTGTCGATGCAGGAGGTGGTGGCGTCCACCATGGTAATCGAGCAGCCGTTCTATCCGTGGAACGGCGGAGTGCGCGGCCGACGCAACCCGGAGGGCGCGCAGTTCAGCAACATCATGCCCTGCAAGGATGGCTACTTCATCAGCCAGCCCGGAGGCGGCGCCACCTGGGAGCAGATAGCGGACTTCTACCGGCGCGAGGAGCTCAAGGAGCCCCGCTTTGCCGAGGCCGACCAGCGCTCGCTGCACGGCCCCGAGCTGGACGAGATCATTCTCGATGCCACCAGCGACCGCACCATGGCCGAGATGTTCAAGGAAGCCAGCGAGAACTACCGGATGCTGTTCGGCATCGCCCAGACCCCCGAGGACCTCGCCAACTGCCCCCAGCTCGAGTCCCGCGACTTCTTCTGGGACGTCGACCATCCCGTCATCGGCAAGACAAAGGTCCCCTCGCGGCTCTTCAATATGACGGAGATTCCCTCGAAATACCGTATCCCCGCGCCGCTGCTGGGCCAGCACAACCTGGAGATCTACGAACAAGACCTCGGCTACGCCAGGGACGACGTCGTGCGCCTGCGCGAGTTGGCCATCATCTGAGCACGGGGAACACAGGAGTAACGCAAATGGCCAGACTGCCGCTGGAAGGCATAAGGGTTATCGAGTCCACCTACGTGTTCGCGCTGCCCTATGCCGCCGGCCTGTTGGCGGACCTGGGGGCCGAAGTGATCAAAGTCGAGGGCCCGGGCCGCATAGACACCACCCGAGGCGGCGCGTTCGGCGGCGCCTACGCCGACAACGTGATCGGCGATGACCCCTGGAACCGCTCAGCCTCCTACAACATCCTCAACCGCGGCAAGAAGTCGGTGGTCCTTGACCTGAGCAAACCCGAAGGACTGGCGGTGTTCAAGGATCTCATCAAGACCAGCGACGTGGTCATGGAGAACTTCACCCCGCGCGTCATGCGCCGCTGGGGCCTGGACTGGCCCAACATGAAGAAGCTGAAGCCGGAGATCATCATGGTGTCGAACACCGGCTATGGCCACGGCGGCGGCCCCTACTCCGAGTACCCGGCGCAGGCTACGACCCAGGAGTCGACCCACGGCCTGACCCACATCACCGGCTACCCCGGCGACATCCCGTCTAAGGCCGGCCAGTCCTACGTCGACTTCCTGGCGTGCTGGTCCGCCCTGCTGGGCATCGCCCTCGGACTGCGCCACCGCAAGAAGACCGGCAAAGGCCTGTGGATCGACATAGGCATGTACCAGCTCGGCTGCTTCAACACCAGCGAGTTCATCATGGACTGGATGCACAACCGCAACCTGGGCCGGCGCATGGGCAACCGCCACCCGTGGCGGGCTCCGCAGGGTTGCTATCCCTGCGCGGGGGATGATGACTGGTGCGTGCTGTCGGTGGGCGACGACGAGGAGTGGGCCGGGCTGTGCCGCGCCATGGCTCGCCCGGACCTGGTTTCGGACGAGCGGTTTGCCACCACGCTATCCCGCATGGAGAACCACGACGACCTGGACGAGGTAATCTCCGAGTGGACCCGCACGCTCGGCAAATTCGAGGCTATGGAGCGCCTGCAGGACGAAGGCGTCCCCGCCGGCCCCGTGTTCGACGCTCGCGACACCAACCTGAACGAGCACTACTGGCAGCGCGGCTTCCTGGAGCGCGTCAAGTATCCCGAAGACCGAAAGCTGGGCGAGCGGGCTTTAGTCGCCCGTCCCTGGCGCTTCAGCAAGACTCCAGTCTCCATTAAGGGCCCCGCGCCCTCGCTGGGACAACACAACCGCGAACTGCTCAAGAACGCCCTGGGTTACGACGACGCCCGCTGTGACGAACTGGAGGAGGCGGGAATCATCGCGACGACTCCCACCAACCACCAGCGCCCTCCCGACCTGAGCATGGACGAACTGGTCCGCCGCGGTCGCCTGGCCTACCACGACGCAGCGTACAAGCAGAAGATGGGCTTATAGCCCCCTCCGGTGGCCCCCGATCTGACGGTCTTTACCTATCGCCAGACGCGGTTGGCAGCGCGCGAATGGCCTCTCCGGATCGACGCTCGGCCTCTTCTAGATCGAACTGGACCTGGAGATTGAGCCAGAACCGGGGTTCCACGCCGAACCAGTGCCCAAGGCGTAGCGCCGTGTCGCTGGTAACCGAGCGTTTGCCCGCGATGATCTGGCCGATGCGATTCGGCGGCACGTCTATCTGCCTGGCGAGCGCCGCCGGGGACACGCCGAACTCGTCCAGTTCGTCCCTCAATATCTCTCCTGGATGAACGACACGTCTCAGCATTTCGGCAAGCCTCCCCACAAGCTAATGATAGTCGACGATCTCAACTTGCATGGGCTCGAGGCCGTCGGGCCATACGAAGCAGATTCGCCACTGAGAGTTTATCCGGATCGAGTACTGCCCCGACCTGTCACCGCTGAGTCTTTCAAGGCGATTGCTCGGCAACGCTTGCAATGTCTGCAACGAGGGCGCCGCGTTTAGAATTGAGAGACGCTTTGCCGCCTGTCGTTCAAACCCTTGGAAGGCGGGCACAAATTCCCCTGCTGCGAAACGCTCAGTACGTCTATCCCTGAACCCAAGTATCATCATGAAATAGCATACATTTGGCGACGACAGACGTCAAACGTCACAGTTGTCGTCCCTGGCGGACCGTCGACTTACCGAGCCCGCCATTGACAACAATGCTCCAACAAAATAACATCGGCGCTAAGCTAATCATCAAAAAAGGGGGGTCCTATGGGTACTACCGAAACGTTGGCCAAGTGGATTGTCGAAACCTCATACGAGGACATCCCGCCCGCGGCCTACGACCAGGCCAAGAAGTCCATTCTGGACTATCTCGGCACCACGATTCTCGGCTCCACCACCAAGCTCGGCGGCATGATAGTCGACTACACGCAGGAACAGGGCGGCACGCCCCAGGCCCGCGTCATAGCCACCGACATCCGCACCACCAGCCCCAATGCCGCCTTCGCCAACGGCACTATGGGCCACGCCGACGACTATGACGACCTCGGTGGCGTCGGCGGTCACCCCGCCGTGGTTCTGACTCCAACCGCCCTCGCCCTCGGCGAGGAGTACGGCCTATCCGGCCGCGACATTCTCGCGGCGTGGGCCATCGGATACGAGGTTGGAACCCGTCTCAGCGACAACCTGCACCCGGATCGCGACTGGCACCCCACCGCCATCTTCGGCACCATGGCCTCCGCCGTCGCCGCCAGCAAGCTGATGGGCCTGGACGCCGACCAGACGCGTATGGCGCTCGGCATCGCCGGCTCCGAGGCCGCCGGGCTTCGCCGCAACTTCGGCACCATGACCAAGCCGTTCCACCCGGGCAACGCCTCCCGCAGCGGCATCGTCGCCGCCAAGCTCGCCTCGCGCGGCTACACCGCCGACCCCGACATCATCGAGGGCCGCCAGGGCTACGCCGACAACTTCGGCGGCGTCAAGTGTAACCTGCCCGCCGTAACCAAGTATCTCGGCCATCTCTACCTGCTCGAGGCCCAGGGAACGCGCATCAAGCCCTGGCCCTGCTGCGGCGGCAACCACCAGACTCTCACCGGCCTGATGGACCTCATCCAGGACGAAGAGATCAACCCGGACGACGTGGACCACATCGAGTTCACCGGCCCCAGCGTCCCCTGCACGGGCGCGCTGCTGCGATCCGAGGTCAACGAGGGCCTGGAAGGCAAGTTCTGCCTCGCCTACAACATCGCCGCCGCCATTGTGGACCGCAAGGTGGACCTCAGCACCTTCACCGACGAGAGAGCCGACCGCGGCGACCTGCAGGATTTCATGCAGAGGATCAGCGTGGCACGCAACCCCGACGTTGAGCTTCGCAACGAGCACATCGCCGACGGCAACCCCGAGGCGCGCGTAAAGATTCACATGCGTGACGGCGGACTGCGCGACGTCGAGCTCGGCCCGGCGCTGCACCTCACCGGCGACGCCGTCGTCGACAAGTTCCGCGTCAACGCGGGCTTCGTCTTCGACCAGGAACGGGTCAGCGAGCCTATCCGCCTGGTCCAGAGCCTCGATGAGCTCGGCGAAGTCTCCGCGCTCATGGATACCGTCACGACCGCCGGCTAGACCGGGTCCATACCGCTCTCCGTCCTGTCGCACGCACGGCAGCGGCGGGGGCGGGCGCAAAGAGAAAGCAAAGAGCAACCGAACTTAAGGAGGAGGAATGGCCAGAGAGTATCCACAGATTACCTACACCGAAGAAGGAATGCGCGAGGGGATGCAGATCGAGGACGCAAACATCTCTGTCGACGACAAGGTGCGGCTCCTCGACGCTCTCGGTGAGACGGGCCTCAAGCGCATAGTTGTCGGCTCGTTCGTCAGCCCGCGCTACACGCCGCAGATGGCGCGAATCGACGAGATCATGGAGAAGTTCGTGCCCAAGGAGGGCGTCACCTACACCGCTCTCGCGCTCAACCAGCGCGGCATAGAGCGCGCCAGGGAGTACTCGCCCCCGCTCACCATCGAGCGCGGCGATGGCCGCCCGTCGCTCGGCTGCCACATGTGCGACGTATTCGTGCGACGCAACGCCAACCGCTCCCAGATGCAGGAGATGGAGGCGTGGCCCCGCATCATCGCCATGGCCCAGGAGCAGGGCGCTACCGAGGCCGGAATCGGCACCAACGCCACCTTCGGCTCGAACTTCCTCGGCGACTTCAGCGTCGACCTCGTGATGAAGTTCATGGAGAAGCAGCACGACCTCTGGGACGAAGTCGGCATCAAGGTCACCCAGGTCAGCGTCGGCGACCCCATGGGCTGGTGCCACCCGGCCAAGGTCGAGGAGATATTCACCCGCGTCAAGGAGCAGTGGCCGGACGTGACCAACTTCCGCGCCCACCTGCACAACAGCCGCGGCATGGCCCTTCCCTCGATGTACGCCGCCATCAACGCTCTCGGCCCCGAAGACAGCCTCAGTCTCGACGGCACCATCGGCGGCTTCGGCGGCTGCCCCTACTGCGGCAACGGCCGCGCCACGGGCATGGCCGCCACCGAAGACGCCATGCACATGATGGAGGGCATGGGTATCGACACTGGCGTCGACATGGACAAGCTGGTCGAGGCCGTCTGGATGGCAGAGGAGATACTGGGTCGCCAGCTCTGGGGCCACGTCTCCCGCGCCGGGGGCCGACCCACCGCCGAGCAGCTTTACGACCCCAACGCTCCCTTCGTGGAGACGCTGGATCACGCCAGGCACTTCAAGCTCGGCCCGGACGCCTACGAAGGCCCGGACGCCATCTACCCCTGGCGCGAGCCTATCGCCAGCCCGTACCGCGACCGCGTAGACCAGGGACTGCCCGCCTACGACGTCGACGGCGACTGGCCCTGGACGGAGGACTTCTTCCCCAAGCCCGGCTCCTAAGGCCGTGTCGCAAGTCCCTTCCCCCATCGAGGGGGAAGGCTGGGATGGGGGTGAACGTGGCAACACCTTCACCCTCACCCAACAAACCGTTACCAATCATCGACCGAAAGGAAGAACTGAAACACCATGTCTTGCGGAAAGAGCTTTCTGACAGACGAAATCAAAGCCCTCATCGGCGCAAAGAGCGAACGACGCCAGGCAAGCCTCTTCGAGATTGAGAAAGAGGGCCTCCGCCGCTTCACCCAGGCCATCATGGACCCTGATCCGCGCTACTGGGACGAAGAGTTCGCCAAGTCCACCAAGTTCGGCGAAATCGTAACGCCGCCCATCTACTGCACCTACCTCAACCGCACCGCCCCAGGCACAACCGACCCCATCAGCCTCGCCTTCGATGCCGACCCGCTGTCGGACGGCATTCGCGGCGTGCGTGACGCGTCGAGATCCGACGACGAGGGCGGGCTCCCGAACATACCTTACCCTCCCGAGCTGCCCGCCACGCTCAACGGCGGCAACGAGATCGAGGTATTCAAGTATCCCACCCTGGGCGACGTAATCTACGCGCAGTCGGAGATAGCCAACGTCCACGAGCGGGTCGGCCGGGCGGGAAGGCACATGCTCATCACCACCACCGAGACCAGGTACACCAATCAAGACGGCGACCTGCTGTGCATCACTCGCGCTACGGGGCTTCGAAGGGAAGGCTCCTAGCCGGATAAGGGAGATACGCCAATGCCTGTAACTACGGCAGACGAGCTGAGGACCAAAGAGCAGCTCTACTACGACGACGTTGAGGTGGGTCAGGACCTGCCCTCACTCGAAATCGGCCCCATGACCACCGTCCACGCCTTCCGCTGGAGCGCGGCAATCGAGAACTGGCACAAAATTCACTACGACCAGGACTTCTCGGTGTACCACGACGGCCTGCCAAACATCCTGATCCAGGGTTCCTGGAAGCAGAGCATCATGCCCCGCTACCTCAAGGACCTGTGCCTGCCCAACGGCTGGATGTGGAAAGTGTCGTTCCAGCACCGGGCCATGATAGTGCCCGGCGACCTCATTACGTGCTGGGCGAAGGTCACCGACAAGTACGAGAAGGAAGGACTGGGCTACCTCGAGCTCGATACGGGTATGAGACTGGACAGTGGCGTCGAGTCCTGTCCGGGAAGGGCCATCATAGTGCTGCCCATCCGCGGCGGCCGCGAGGTGCCCTACCCGTTCGTGCCGCCTTCCGAGGACTAGGTCGATCAGGCGCGGGCGCAACGCCCGCCTCTGCCGCGCCATCTTCATCACACGTAAGGAGTAAACATACACTATGCGCTGGTTAGCGATTGGGACCGCGTCCGGCTGGGACGACCTGGACAAGTTCGGCGACGAGCTGAAGGCCACCAGCCAGTGGCGCCCCGACCCTCGAACAACGATATCGACGGTTACCGCGCTCGAAGACGGCCGACTGCTCGCGGAGTGCCAGGGAGTGAGCAAGGAAGCGTTCGAGAAGTGGCTCGCGGACAAGGGATGGGAGGTCGAGTCCATCTCTGAGGTGTCGCACCTGGCCCGCTTCGGAAGCATCTGGCAAGTCCGCTAGGCGCCACGTTACCGTCTGACAACCGCAAGGAAGGAAAAGAGAAGGCCCGGGACGGCAATCGTCCCGGGCCTTCTCTGCGTCTATGGTCTGCCGTGCTGTGCTGCGCCCTCTCCTACCGCCGCTCGGATCCCCGTAGTCGCGGGTCGAGCACGTCGCGCAGCGCGTCGCCGAACAGGTTGGTGCCGAACACCGCCGCGCTGATGGCGATGCCAGGGAATATCGCCAGGTACGGGTGCGCCTCGAAGTAGCGCATCCCCTCGACGGAGAGCATGCGCCCCCAGGAGGCGATTTCGGGCGCCACGCCAATGCCCAGGAACGTCAGCGACGACTCCGTAAGGATGACACTGCCGATCTGCGCCGTCGAATAGACGATGAACAGCGCCGCGCAGTTCGGCATCAGGTGTCTGAAAATGCGGCGCAATGGCCGCGCGCCCACCGCTATGGACGCATCCATGTACTGCGTCGACATCACCGCCAAAGCCACGGAGCGAATCACTCGCGCGGTGCCCGGCACTATCGGGATGGCTATCGCGAACACTATCACGTTCAGGTTGCCCCAGTAGAACGAGCCGAACCCGAACGTGTAAAGCAGAGTGCTACCCTGGAGCACCGTAACGATTGTGAGGGCGAGAATAAGACCCGGAAAGATGAACATCACGTCGAGCCATCTTTGGAGCAGCAGGTCCACCCAGCCCCGGAAGTAGGCGCTGGACAACCCCAGTATCGACCCCACGATGGCTCCCAACGCCGTCGCCGTGAGTCCAACGTACATCGACAGGATAGCTCCGTTTATTATCCTGGAGTACATGTCCCGCCCGAAATTGTCCGTTCCCAGGTAGTGCTCCCAGCTCGGACCCTGAAGCGCGTTGAAAGGATCCGTCTCCAGAGGGTCGTACCGGTCTATCACAGGCGCGAAAATCGCTATCACAATGAACAGCAGCAGTATCAGCCCGCCGGCCGCTCCCAGCGGCTTTCGTCGAGCGAAGTCCAGCAGCGCGCTCAGCCTCGAGCGCCTCTGCCTTCCCGCGAACAGGTCACGTGCCAACTCCTGGTCGGCTATGTTCTCTGTTGACATCAGATCACCTAAGCGTAGACTAACCCAGCCTAATTCTGGGGTCGAAGAATGCGTACGAAAGGTCGACCGCCAGGTTCACCAACAGCACGAAGATGGCGAAGACGAACACCAGCGCCTGCACGATTATGTAGTCGCGCCGGAAAATGGAATCCACCAACAGCTTGCCCACACCCGGAATGATGAACAGCGTTTCCACGATGACCACGCCGGAGAAGAGCACCAGGAGCTCGATTCCGATGAGCGTGAGCACCGGCAGGATCGCGTTCTTGAGCGCGTGCCTCCAGATGACCATCTGCTCGCGGAGGCCCTTGGCGCGCGCGGTGCGCACATAGTCCTCCCGCATCACCTCCAGCATACTGGAGCGCGTTATTCTCGCGCCGATGGCAGACAGTCTGTAACCGATGGCCAACGACGGGAATATGAGCCGCTGGAAGTTGAGCCATGGGTCCTGCCAGATGGGCTCGTACTCGAGCGGCGAGGTCCACCCGTAGTAGCGGAGCATGAAAAGGATGATCAGGATGGCAACGAAGAAGCTGGGTATGGAAAGACCCGCAAGCGTGAAGATGCGCAGGCCATAGTCTATCCACGTGTCCTGCTTGACCGCGGAAATTATGCCCGCGGGTAAGGCAATACCCAGTGAGGTAATCATCGCCAGTATCAGGATGCTGAGACTGATTGGGTATCGGAGCTGGAACTCCTCCCACACCGGACGGTTGGTCCACAGAGCGTCGCCGAATTCGAAGCGAATGGCGTCCCACATCCAGGTCAGGTACTGAACGTAAAGGGGCTGATCGACGCCCAGTTGCGCGCGCAACTCCTGTAGCTGCGCTTCGTCCGCCTGTACGCCAAGCTCGCCACTTCCCTCCAGCATGAGAGAGGCGATGTCTCCGGGCAGTATCCGCATCACCAGGAATACAAGCGTCACCGCTCCGATGAGTGTCGGAATCGCCAGCAGGACACGCCTTATGATGTACTCTTGCATTTGGCTTCACTCCACCGTCCCTTCTCCTCCGGGGAGAAGGTTAGGATGAGGGGGAGACGGCTCGACTCGTTGCCAGGGCCCCGACCCTCTCATTGCATGGGAAACGAGGTCCAATCAGAAGCGAGACTCCTCTCTCGACAGCAGTCCGAAAAGCCCACCAGCTATCGCTCCGACGATAGGCAGGGCCCAGTTGGAAGTCTTCACCAGATTCACGTTCAGTTCGCTATATTCCACGAACAACAGCACCAGGCCAATGAAGACGGATATGAAAAAGCCGGCCCCGGCTCCCCCTAGAGCGAACACTATACCGTTGCCCAAGTTGACCGATTTCACCGCTGCCCTCCAATGCCGAAGCGTTCCAGTCCCCAGGCCGGGTGGTGGGGGACCTGGACACAAAGCATGACGATTGCCAGGCGAAAACCGGAAGTCGAGCCCTATGTGTCGCAGGACTCGCCCCCTCCGGTGCTCGCCGGGAACCCGCCATGGGGTTGCGTACTATTTGGTTGTTAAGCCGAGCCTCACCACGGCTCTGAGGGCCACAGTGAGGCTCGGCTTTTCAAAGGCTCTTCTAGTTGCTTAGCCGCCGCTGCCGTCGTTGCAGTTTCCGGTCCGGCACCAGACCTCTTCCCAGCGACCGAAGTTGTACACGTTGTCGCCGAAGTTCATGTGCCAGCCCTGCAGGTTGTTCCAGTGAGACATCGACTGGAACCAGTAGTAGCTGCGCTGCTCGACGCCGTCTTCAAGAAGCATGCGGTCGATCTGGCGGGTCAATTCGATACGCTTGGCGATGTCGATTTCCCTCGACTGTGCCGCGTAAAGCTCGTCGAACTTGGGGTTCTTGTAGCGAGAGTAGTTGACCCTGTCGGTCTGCGTGGAGAGCCAGCGGGCCCAGTAGCCGTCCGGGTCGTCCAGCAGTGTAGAGCCAGGAGAGGTGAAGAGGTTGAATTCTCCAGAGTTGGCGACTTCACCAATCGTGGCGGTGTCCACCAGCCGGATGGTGATGTCGATGCCGGCCTTCTTCAGGTCGGCCTGGTTGGCGATGGCGCCGCGGTTGTAGAGCGGGCCGCGCCGCTGGATGAGCTCGAGCTCCAGTCCGTCCGCGAAGCCGGCCTCCGTCAGCAGTTCCTTGGCCTTCACGCGCCGTGCATCCATGTCGGTGCTGTAGCGCGGATCGGCTTCCAGTTCTGCCTTGGGAATTGCAAACGGCAGGTGCGGGCCGATGTGCGAACCCAGGTTACCCCAGCCTTCCACCGCCGCCTGGATGGTGGCGCGCTGGTCGATGGCGTAGAAGAACGCCTGCCGTACGCGCAAGTCATCGGTGGGCGGGTTGGCCAGGTTGAATGCTACGTTGTGCCACGCATTGCGAGGCCCGACCAGAATGGTAATTCTGCTGTTGAGGTCGGGGCGGCTCTCAATGATGTCCGCCTCGCTCTTCTCCAGGTGGCGGGCGATTCCGCCCATCGTCAGGCGCTGGCCGCGGAAAGCGGCGAACATGGCCGAAAGGTCGGTGATGACCACGGACTGGTAGCCGTCCAGGTAGGGCAGCGGGCTCCCGTCTTCGCCGTTCTTCCAGTAGTCCATGCGGCGCTTGCCCACAAAGTCCACGCCCGGCGTCCAGCTGTCGACCTCATAAGGACCGGTCCCGACGAGGAACCCCGGCTCTTTGGCCAGGCCTTGGCGGAACTTGGTGACCTTGGCGATGGTCTCCTTCTGCATCATCTCGAAGCGTGCGCTGCCGATCGCGGTGAGGAAGGAACCCTGCGCCACGTCGAAGTTCACTTCGAAGGTGTAGTCGTCCGTGCACTGCCAGTCTTCACGCATAGTCGGGAAAACGGCCTTGCGCGTGGACACGTCGGGGTTGTACCACCTCGAGAACGTGGCGTCCACGTCCTCACAGGAGAACTCGGTGCCGTCGTTCCAGGTCGCGTCGTCACGCAGATGGAAGATGTACTTCAGACCGCCGTCCTGAGCCTCCCAGGACTCGGCCAGGTCGGGCGCGAGCTGGCCGACGGGATCGTCGCCCGCAGCCCTGATGTCGCGCGTAAGCAGGCCGTTATAGATCGGCGCCAGCGGCTGCACCGCGATGTAGCTGCCCTCCCAGTGGAGGTCGAAGCCCGCAAAGGTCTCGTGCACCGCGTGGCTCAGGATGCCGCCGCGGTCGATACCCTTATCCATCATCATTGTGGTTGCAGGCGTTGCCGTAGGCTGAGTGTACGCTGGAACCGCCGTCGGCTGAGCTGCCGGGGCGGCCGCTGGCATGGCCGTGGCCTGCGGCTGTGCGGGCGCCGGCGCCGCTGGCATGGCCGTTGGCGGCGTGGTCGCCAGCTGCTGCTGCGACGTTGTCGGCGCTGCGTCTTCATCGTCGTCCGCGGACGTACAGGCGATGATGGCCATCGATAGGGCCGCCAGCGCCAGCACCGCGAACAGGACTAAGGGAAACTTCCTACTCATAGGTGTTGACCTCCTCCATTTTTTGAGATTGGAGCTGCCTGTTGTCCAAGTGGCCGTCTACCGGCGGCCTGACAAAGTTCACGCAATTCTAAAAGCACAACCTCGAAAATGCAATAGTGGCACCCCGCATTTGGGCTTGTCTCACATATTGATACCGGAGCGAAGTGGCGAAGCGGCCCCCGCCGGACACCGGTACAATAGCCCTCACCAGGAACATTCGAAGACGTTGGCCGGGCGGCCCAACGGTAGTCCGATCCGTCGCCGAACGCCGGATCCCGCTCGGAAATGCGCTAGTCGAGCACGATGCGCCCCACCACTCGGTCGCCTTCAGACTCGATGCGCAGCCTGGTACCGAACGACTCCGAAAGCTGCTGCACGTTCTCCAGAATTATCGCGCCCTCCTCGTGGTCCGAGAGCGTCGGGATGCCCCTCTGCGTGGGCGGCAAATCGTAACCCAAATCGACCGGGTGCAGATCCACGCTCAGCAACTCTCTACCGTCGAACCTGCACACCGGCACCACCGTCCGCCAGAACTGCGGGTCCCCCTCCATGCCCTTGTAGTTGCCTTCGTCGTCGTAGGCGAGCGACTCGTAAACGTCCGCCGGAGTTGCGGTAGGTGGCAGCTTGTGCTGCTCGTACACCTCGCTGCCGTAACGGTGCAACGTCGCGATGGTGAAGAAGAAGTTGCCCAGCGAGTAGAAGATGGGCTTGCCCTTGTATATCTCCACGCCTCTCAGCGTGTGCGGGCCGTGGCCCACGAACACGTCGGCCCCCGCGTCGATCCAGCGGTGCGCCATCGGTACGATGAAGTCGGCGATGTCCTGCGTGTTCATGTCGCCGTTCTGCCCCTCGTGCGCGTGGATGGTGACCACCACGAAGTCCGAGCGGCGTTTGGCCTCGCCAATCCAGTGGGCGATGTCCTCCAGATCGTCCTCTCTCGGCTGCGTGCGAACGCCGACGTTCTCCCCCTCCTTGAAGTTCAGGTTTACGAACTTGTAGGTGTCGGGCTGGTCGTTTCTCTGCCAGTCGCGCATCTTGCGCGTAACGGCGTCGGTCCCAAGCGTCACGTCGATGTTCTGGATCGCCTTGAGCTGCTCCTGTTCGAGCTCGTAGTGGGTAAGGAAGCGCATCGGGCTTATCCCCGGGCGGCCCCCCATGTCCGGCCGGCTGGCCGAAGCCTGGGCGCTGATCGAAAACGTGGAAGCGCAGGCCAGCAGGCCCACCCTTCCCACCGGCGTATCCAGGTAGCCGGGACTGCGCGCCTCGCCCAACGTCATGCCCGCCCCGGCGTACACGAGACCGCGGTCCTTCAGCTCCGCCATCGTGTCCACCAGGCCCTGGTAGGTGAAGTCAACGGAGTGATTGTTTGCGGCGCAATAGAGATTGAAGCCCATCCAGTCCAACTCGTCCAGGATGAAAGCGGGCGAACCGAGGTGCAGCCCGCCGTACTCCGAGAAGGGCACCCACGGCTCGCGTGGCGTCACGATCTCGAGGTTGGTGAAGGCGCTGTCGGCGCCACGAATCAACTCCACAAGGTCCAGAAACGCCTTGTCCGTGCGGTTGGACACCCTGCGGCTTATGATGGAGTCTCCGGTCGCGACGAATGTGTGAACGCTCATTGTCTGTCTCCGGCAAGCAGTGTTAGGTGAGCCTCTCCGGCCCCGATAGACACTATCACCGAGCCGCCAAAAAAAGTCAACTCCGACCGACGTCAGCGGCCCGACGTCAGAAAGTCCGAAACGCGCTCGCCAATCATCATCGTGGGCACGTTGGTGTTGGCCCGCACGCAATCCGGCATGATGGATGCGTCAGCCACCCGCAGCCCTCGTAGCCCGTGCACTCGCCCGAACTGGTCAACGACCGCCATCGGATCGTCCGCCGGCCCCATCTTGCACGTGCAGGAGATGTGGTGGCCAGTGGACACGGTGCGCAGCATCCAGTCCTCCAGGGCCTCTTCGCTGGCCAACTCCTCGTCGGTGGGCCGCACCCTGCGGTCGATGATTTCGGCGAAGTCGGGGTGTTCAGCTAGCTTCAGGCAGAGCCGCACTTCCTCCTTCATCCGCTCCACGTCGAACGGGTGACTGAGCATCCTGTAGTCGAGAAATGGCTGCACCCTGGGGTCGGCGGACTGGAGCCGCAGCTCCCCGGACGACAATGCGAGGTACAGGTGCGCGATCATGCCGATACCCAGTGCCCTACTCCCCATCACGCCGCGCGTATCCCAGTCGGTGGCGTAGGAGAGCATGATTATCATCATGTCGTTTCGCAGGTGCGAGCCGGTCGCCGTGTAGCGCAGCGACAGCCCGAACGTGCTGACTCTGCGAAGGTCGTATCCCGGCGTCGTGCTCCAGGCCAGAGCCAGCTGTGGATGATCGCGAAGATTCTGCCCGACGCCGGGCGCATCGTGCACCACGGGAATGCCGTGCTTCTCGAGCTGGTCTCGGGGCCCTACGCCGGACAGCATGAGCAAGTGCGGCGAGCCGATCGCCCCGGCGCTCAGTATGATTTCCCGCCCCTGGACGGTGTACTTCTCGCCGCCGCTCTCTACTTCCACGCCGACCGCCCGGTCGCCATCGAGGATAACGCGATTCACCAGGCACTCGCTTCTTATGGTGAGATTGAGCCGGTGGCGGGACATGCCGAGGTAACCGATGGCCGTGCTCACGCGCGTGCCGTCGAGATCGTTGCGGGGCATCGGACCCACGCCGGTCGAGTCGGGGTTGTTGTGGTCGGGAACATCTGCGAACCCGGCGGCCCGGCAGGCGTTGTAGAAGGCCGCCTGCGGAGGCGTCCAGTTCTCGCGCGGCTCCCGCCGGGCGTAGATCGGGCCGTCGGAGCCGTGGTAATCGTCCCGGAAGTCCTGGTCGTTCTCCAGCCTGCGGAAGAAAGGCAGCACCTTCTGGTAGCCCCACTCGGAGTTTCCCCACGAGGCCCAGGTGTCGTAGTCGTCGGATTCGCCCCGGAGGAATATCTGCGCGTTGATGGCGCTCGAGCCGCCCGTCACCTTGCCGCGTGGCACGTACATCGTTTCCCCGCGGGAGCTTGCCCTGCCAGCGAAGTTCCAGTTGTGCTCGCTGTCGCTTACGAGCTTCTCGGCAACGGAAGAGTTGTACCTGACCTCCTCCGGCAATTGGCTGATGTCCGGGAAGTCCCTACCCGCCTCGAGAAGCAGCACTGAAGTGGCAGGGTCTTCGGTCAGCCGCGTCGCCAGTATCGCTCCCGCCGACCCGGCCCCAACGATGAT
Organism: Dehalococcoidia bacterium; assembly: GCA_965203135.1. Classification (GTDB taxonomy): domain Bacteria; phylum Chloroflexota; class Dehalococcoidia; order Lucifugimonadales; family CATOSD01; genus CATOSD01. Next base: position 2,049,940 of record CBDBBO010000001.1, read on the forward strand.
GTAGTCGTACGGCATGGCCCCTCCCTGGTCGACTGCCGCGCCCCGGCCTCGCGGAGCGGGCACAGACACAAAAGCCGGGGCCGCCACGACTGCGCCGAAGCAGGCGCAGGTGACGCCCCCGGCTCGGTTAGCTCAAACCGGGTGGGGCGCCCGCGCCTCCGCGAACGCCCGGCGAAGTGCTAGAGCTGGCTTTCCACCTCGGTAATGGCGTCGTCGACACTCTTCACCAGCCAGTCCACCTCGTCCTTGGTGATGCACAGCGGCGGGGCCAGCGAGATCACGTCGCCAGCACGCCCCAGCAGGCCGTTGCGGTTCCAGGCGTCGTTGAACTTCTTGGAGATGTCGGCCTCTTTGGGGAACTTCTCCTTGGTGTCGCGGTCCTGGACGATCTCGACGGCGGCTAGCAGGCCCATCCCGCCCCGCACGTCGCCGACGATCCTGTGCTCGTACAGCGTCTGAAGCTGCTCGTAGAGGTACTCGCCCATGCGGGCCGAGTTCTCCACCATCCCCTCGCCTTCCATGATCTCCAGGTTGGCAAGGCCGGCGGCGCAGGATGCGGGGTTTCCACCGAAGGTGATCAGGTGGCGGAACGCGGACTCCTCGTCGCCCAGGAAGGCGTCCGACACCTTCTTGCTCGCCACCGCGGCTCCTATCGGCAGGTAGCCGCTGGTAAGCGCCTTCGCGACCGTGAAGATGTCTGGCTGGATGCCCCAATGCTCCGTGGCGAACATCTTTCCCGTCCGACCGAAGCCGGTGATGACCTCGTCACAGATCATGATCACGCCGTACTTGTCGCAGATCTCGCGTATCCTGGGCCAATAGCCCGGGTCGGGAACGTGGATGCCCGCCGCGGCGGAGATAGGCTCGCCGATGAAGGCGGCGACTGTGCTGGGCCCTTCGTGCTGGATCGTGCGCTCCAGCTCGTCCGCGGCATCCATGTCGGTCCGCGGTCCGCGATAGGCGTTGGGGTTGTCGATGTGGACGTTGCCCGGCATCATTGGGCCGAAGTTCACGGGGGCGCTAATGCCGCCTCCGCCCAGGGCCATGCAGGCGTGGGTGGCGCCGTGATACGAGCCTCGCCTGCTGATAACCTTCCACCGAGTCGGCTCGCCGTTGTTCTTGTGGTAGTTCTTGGCCATCTTGATGGCGGTCTCGACAGCCTCCGAGCCGCCGCTGACGAAGTAGACGCGCGACTCCTTGTCAGGCGCCAGCGAAGCCACCTTGGCCGACAGCTTCACCGTCGCGGGGCTAACCGTCCCGCCCGGCGAGTAGCTGATGTCCTTCATCTGCTCGAAGACGGCCTGCGCAACCTCTTCACGGCCGTGGCCAATGTTCACCAGCCACATGCTCGAAAGGGTGTCGAACCAACGCTTGCCCTCGGCGTCGTCCACCCATACGCCGGACGCGGCGCTCGCCAGCTTGACGCCGGTGTCCTCCGACATGTCGCCCGCCAACCGCGCGTGCGGCCAGAAGTGTGCGGATGCCATCTGCTTGAGATCCTCGATAACCTCGCCGCTCAACGTGTTCGTGGTCACTCTCAACACCTCCTTGTTGCTTGGCATCGCATGGTAACATCATTACATCTTCCCGCCAATAGGATAGCGCCGCCAAATCCGGAGTGTAAACGTGAACGACCTTGAAGAACTGGCCCGGCGATTCCACCGCTTCGCCGAGTTGGAGTGCCGCAGTTCGTCGCCGCTGTACGAGCACCTTTCGCTGCAAGTCGCGGACGATTCGGAGCTGCTGGCGCTCGCGGAGCATTGCGCCCTGGGCCAGCCCGCGCCCAACCTCTTTCTGGGGGCGGCGCATCTCGTACTTCTCGACAACCCGGACCATCCGCTGTCCGCGTTCTACGCCAGCATGGTGGAGTCGCCCAAAGACTGGGCGGGCGCATTCCCCCACTTCCGGTCGCTCTGCCTCGAGCACCGCGGGCGCATCGTCGAAACGGTCTCGACCCGCATGGTGCAGACCAACGAGGTGGGCCGCTGCGCGGTGCTGCTCCCGGCCTTCGCAATCGTCTCTGAACGCTCGGCGGCGCGCGAGGCGGCGTTCGTGGAGGTGGGAGCCAGCGCGGGCCTCAACCTGTTGTGGGACCACTTTCACTACGAGTACGGCGAGCAGGCCAGTTGGGGTGACCCGTCGTCGCCGGTGCGTCTCGCCTGCGAACCGAGGGGCGAGCCGCTGCCTGCTATTCCGAACGCGATGCCACGCATTGCCCAGCGCGTGGGTATCGACCTGGACCCCGTGGACGTGGTCGACGCCGACGCAGTGGCCTGGCTGCGCGCGCTTATCTGGCCGGAGCACCGCCATCGCGTGGCCGCGCTCGACGGCGCGCTGCGCCTGGCAGCGGCCGACCCGCCCACTCTGATCGCCGCGGACGCGCTGGACGCGCTGCCCGGCGTGCTCGATGGCGTGCCGCCCGAGGCGGCGACGTGCGTGTTCCACACTCACACGCTCAACCAGTTCCCGCCGGAAGCGCGCCGTCGATTCGGCAAGATTCTGGACGACTTCGGCGCGCGCCGAGACCTGTACGTCGTGTCCATCGAGCGTCAGGGCGCGCAGCAGGAGCGCGTCGGCGCCCTGCTCGAGCTGACCGCCTACGAGGGCGGACGCAAGACCACCCGCGCACTGGGCAGGTGCGACAACCACGGCATGTGGCTGGAGTGGTTCGGCGAAGCAGCATCGACAAACACGACTGCTTGAACAACAGGCCCATACCGCCTATCATTTTGAGGGATAGGCCGACATAGTGTTTCCCCAGGAGGCTGGTACTGCCATGACTACGCGATCAAGGACTCCGGCCGCGGCCCCGCCCTCCCCGGAGGTTGGGGCGCCCCGTCCGCAGACCCGCAAGTTCACGGTGGCGGAGTACTACCGCATGGTCGAGGTCGGCATCCTTGGCCCCGACGAGAGGGTGGAACTCATCGAGGGGGAGATTATAGTCATGCCGGCCATTGGTCCCGAACATGCCGACGACGTGGACGAATACAACGACGTATTCGCCAGGTACGCGCCGGGCCGCTTCCGCATTCGCATACAGAACCCCATCCACCTGGACGACGGCTCCGAACCGCAGCCGGACGTTTCGCTTCTGGTGCGCCGAAGCGAAGGCTACCGCGCGGCACACCCCACACCCGCCGACGTGTTGCTGGTAATCGAGGTGGCGGACTCCAGCCTGAATTTCGACCTGCAGGTGAAGGCCCGATTGTATGGGCGTGCGGGAATCCCGGAGACCTGGGTCAAAAACCTGCCGGAAGACTGCATCGAGCGCTTCACCGAACCGGGTCCGGACGGCTACGCGCGGCACACCGTCCACCGCCGGGGCGAGACGCTGACCCCTACGCGCCTGCCCGACCTGGAGTTGGCGGTGGACGACCTGCTGCCGTCCTCGGCGGCGCCTACTGCATAGGCGAACACTCCGCCGGGAACAGTATCTTGTTCTCCTGCTTCAGCGGAATCACGCTCACCGACGGCGGCCACACGCCCTTCGCGCGCGTTTCCTCTCGCACCCTTAGCCGCTCCTCGAAGCTGGAGTAGGCCCACAGGTGGATGAACTTGTTGAGTCCGCCTATCTCCGTCGTCCAGCAGCCGGCCAGCGGCGAGAACTCCTCACGCGCGGCGATCGCGCCTTCCCACGCAGCGAACACCTGATCCACGCCTCCGACGTCGTAGGTGTAGATGCGCATTTCGTAGAGCGGGCCGATCTTCCTGTCGCCCAGCGGCGTCATGAAGGGCGCCGGGGTGAGTATCTCGGTGTTCATATTGAGGACGTACTGGCTGGTGTCGGGCGGCCACGCGCCGTCCGCGACCGCCCTGCCGCGAATGTCCGCGCGGTGGCCGAGGTCGTCATACGGCCACACGTGGATCACCTGGTTCAGCGGGCCGGCCTCGGTGTGCCACAGCGCGCCGAGCGGCGAGTAGGCCAGCCGACCGGGCAGCTTCGCGGCGAAGCCCGCCTCGAAATCGGGGACGCTCCGGGGCTTCAGGTCGTAGGTTCGCATCTCGTAGATCATTGGTTGCTCCTTTCGTCTTGTGGCGTTTTCTGGTTGACATGAACCGGTCAGGAGACCGCGGCCTGTCGCGGTCCTAGCGGCCGTAGAATACGGGACTCCGCTTTTCGAGGAATGCCCGGCGCGCCTCCTGGGCGTCTTCTGAGCCTCCCAGTATGCCGCCCGCGTTGGAGGTCAGCACCATCGTGTTCTCGATGGTGGTATCCATCGCGGTGCGCATTATGCGCTTGCTGATCCACTGCACCAGCGGCGGCACGCGCATGATGCGGTCGCAAAGCTCGCGCGTGGTCTTCTCCAACTCCTCGGACGGCACCAGGTAGTTCAACAGGCCCCACTCGAAGGCGCGCTTGGCGTCCACCTGGCCGGTGTACGCGAACTCGAGCGCGCGGCCAAGCCCGGCCATCTTCGGCAGGTAGTAAGAGCCGCCGTTCTCGATTATCTGGCCCAGTTGGTGGTAGCCGATGAAGCGTGTGGTCTCGCAGCCCAGCCGAATGTCGCAGTGGAGCGCCATGTCCATGCCGGATCCGACGGCAGGGCCGTTTATCATGGCGATAGTGGGCTTGCGAATGAGCGAGATGTCGCGGTGCAGCTTGGTAAAGCCGTGGTAGAAGTGCTCGCGCGTGGCGTCCGGTCCGTCCGGTCCGAAATCGCCCGAAAACTTCGGGCCTTTCACCTCGTCGGGGATGTCGCCGCGCATGTCCGCGCCGGAGCAGAAGCCGCGGCCTACGCCCGTCAGGACAATGACCTTGACGTTCGGATCGTCGTCCCCGGCGCGCATGTACTCGCCGACTTTCGCCACGGTGCCGTTCACCTCGGCCGAGCCTATGAGCGCGTTCAACCGCTCCGGACGGTTGAATTTGATCCACAGAATTCCGGTGTCCTCCGGCTCGTACAACAGGTAGTCAACCAGTTTGGGGCCCATCGTAAACCTCCCAGAGTGAATTGAGTGCGTCGTGTAAACGGTGGCCGCGCGGGTCAGTCGGCGCCCACCGGCCGCGTGCCTATGATTCCCTGGCGTTCCAGCGCCTCCAACTCGGATGTCGGCAACCCCAGTATATCGCCAAGCACGAAAGTGTTGTGCTCGCCCAGACCGGGCGCTGGCGTCGATTGGATACGGCTGCTTTTCGACATCTTCCAGGGCGTGGTCACTTGCCTGTACTCGCCGGCCTCGGGGTGCGCGACCGTGTCCCAGAAGCCGCGCGCCTCCAGGTGTGGGTCGACAATAGTCTCGCCGCCCTTGAGCACCGCGCCTGCCGGCACGCCGCGAGCCTGGAGCAAGTGCATGGCCTGGTAGTGGCCGCGCTCGCGAGTCCACGCGGCTATGGCCTCGTCGATCTCGGCGTGGTGCTGTCGTCGCCCGGCGGCTGTGGCGAGCCGGGCGTCTCCGGCAAGGTCGGGCCGGCCTATCGCGTCGCACAGCGCCCGCCACTCCGCGTCTGACCGCACGCTGACCGCGACCCACGAGTCGTCACCGACGCAGGGGTATACGCCCTGGGGCGCGTGAACGGGATGCCGGTTGCCGGTCAGTCCGGCAATCCGGCCGTTCATTGCGTAGTCCAGGAACGCCTCGCCCATCATGCCAACCGTGACCTCCCTCTGCGCCAGGTCGATGAACGCGCCCTTGCCCGTTCTCAGGCGCGCCCGCAGCGCGGCCATCAGCGCGCCCACCGTGAGAATGCCAACGACCGGGTCGGGGAAGGTCTCGTTGCTCATCAGCGGCTGGCCGCCCTCGTAGCCCGTGATCGACGCGAGTCCGGCCGTCTGCTCCAGCGTCGAGCCGAGCGAGCCGTAGTCCATCTCTGGGCCGGTCGCGCCCTGGCTGCTTATCTTGGCGTAGATGATCTGCGGGTTAGCGCGGGAGACTGCGTCGTAGCCGAGGCCTAGCCGGTCCATGACGGACGCTCGGAAATTCTCGACCAGCACGTCGCAGACGGCGGCGAGGTCCAGCAGAAGCTCATTGCCCTCTTGAGTCGCCAGGTCCAGGGTCACATCCAGCTTGTTTGCGTTGCGTTGTACGTGGTGGGCCGAGCGATTCCAGGGGCGCTCGCCCGGGTCGCCGCCGGGATACAGGTTGTAGGCACCGGTCGTCGAGGGCCGTGCGAAGCCGCGGCTGGTGTCCATCCGCGTGCGCGACTCGACCTTGATGACCTGCGCGCCCATGAAGCCCAGCAGCAGGGTCGCGTATGGGCCCACGGCGATCTGGGTCAGGTCGAGTATGCGAAGCTCCTTCAAGGGCAGATCACTCATGGTCCGCCCCCTTGGCGTTCGCAAGCTCCGCTATCTCGGCGTCGGTCAGGCCGAGTCGACCGCCCAGTATCTCGGCGTTGTGCTCACCCAGCAGCGGAGCTCGCTCGTGGCGCCATTCGTGGCCGCTCACTCGGATCGGCTCGCCGGGGTAGGTTGCCGTCCCCGCGTGGGGATGCTCGATGTCCTGGAAGAACCCCCTGTCCCGGAGCTGGCCGGAGTCCAGCAGGTCCTCCACGTCAGCGACGTATCCCGCGATTGTGCGCATGCCCTGGAGCGTGTGGTAGATGTCCTCCTTGCTCTTGGTGGCGGCCCACTCGCCTACGATGGCCAGAACGTCCTGCTGGTGCTCGCGGCGAGCCTCCCGTGTGCTGAACGCGGGGTCGTCGGCCAGCTCCGGCACGCCCATCAGCTCGCACACCCTGGCCCAGATATCCTCCCTCACGCCTATCTCCAGACCCGGGCTCACCCACCCGTCGGCGGCGCGCACCAGGGCGCTCTCCCTTCTCGTGGGAATGCGCCCGAACTGGTGGTGGATCGAGGCGTGAATCTGGGCTACGGTCACCGCTTCCATCGCCGACACGTCGACGTACTGGCCCTCCCCCGTGAAGTCGCGGGCGTACAGGGCCAGCATCGCGCCGGAGAACGCGGCGATCCCGACCGCGTACGACACGACGCTGCCGCCTATCTTGAGCGGCTCCCGGTCGGGCAGGCCGACGGTGTGCAGCAGCGCGCCCATTGCCTGCGCCACGAGGTCGCCGCCCTCGTAGTCGCGGTACGGGCCGGTCTGGCCGAACGGCGTGATGGACACGTACACCAGGCCGGGATTGCTCGCGGCCAAATCGTCGTAGCCGAGACCGAGGGCCGCCATGCGGCCGGGCGCGCCGCTCTCGATGAGCACGTCGCAGCGTTCGGACAGGCGGCGCAGCACATCCGCTCCGCGCTCGGTCTCCATGTCCAGAGTTAAGCTCTTCTTGCCGGTGTTGAGGTAGAGGTAAGGCGCGCTGCGCTCCGGGTGCGGCTCGTCGCCAAGGAATGGGCCTTCCCGTCGCGACGCCTCGCCAACGCCGGGGCGCTCGACCTTGATGACCTCGGCGCCCATGCCGGCCAGCAGCTTGGCGCAGTACGGCCCGGACACGCCTTCGCTGAGGTCCAGAGCCATGATGCCGCCGAGGAGGTGCTCGCCCATCTCCATGCGCTTCGCCGTCTTCCGGTCGCCGCGCCTATCTTCCGGTGTAGGCGGGTCGGCGCTTCTCGACGAACGCGCGCACGCCCTCCTTGTGGTCCTCGGTGCGGCGACTTATCTCCTGCGCCGGGCCTGCCAGCCGCAGGCTCTGCTCGAGGTTGATGTAGAGCGAGTCCTGCACCAGCTTCTTGATAAGCGCCATCGAGTAGGTTGGGCCGTCGGCGATGCGCTGGGCCAATTCCATGGTGGTCTCCATCAGGTCGCCATGGTCAACCACCTTGCTCGCGAGGCCGAGCCGCAGCGCCTCCGACGAGTCGATCACGTCGCCGGTGTACTGCATCAGGAAGGTGTTGCCCAGGCCGATCATGCGCGGAAGCTGCCAGCAGGAGCCGTCCGCGGGAATCAGCCCTCGCCGGATGAACGTCTCCGACAGCCGGGCGTTCTCCGAGAGCAGGCGTATGTCGCAGGAAAGCGCGATGCCGAGTCCCAGCCCCATGGCGTAGCCGTTCACGGCGGCGATGGAGGGCTTCTGCAGGTTGTGCAGCCTGAGCGGCAGGAATCGGACGTTCTCCGCGCCCTCCTCCTCCGTCGGCTCGTCCCGACCCGTCCACTGGTGCTCGAGGTACTCCCAGGCGGTCATGTCGGTCGGGATAGGCTCCTCGGCGACCTTGCTGCGCTCCTGCACGGACTGGTCCATGCGCTTGACGTTCGCGCCGGAGCAGAACGAAGGGTCGCGTCCGGTAAGGACGACAGCCCGAAGGTTGGGGTCCGCCTCCAGCCGATCCAGTTCTGCGTTGATTTCGGCGGACATCTCCGAGCCGATGGCGTTCCTGGTCGTCGGGTCGTCCATGGTGATAACCATCACGTTGCCGACGTCGGCAACCTCGATGTAGTCGTGCGGCATTGTTTCCCCCTGATTGTCGTATTTGGCGGTGTAGTGACGCGTGACGTTTGCGTGAGAGTGAGAATAGCGTTGAGGCTATGGACTGTCAACTTGGGGGCTACCCCGGGGCATCACCGTGCATGGACAGGACCGGTCTGAGGGCGAAACTACAGCCCGCCTGGCCGCAGCGGGTGCTGCCATCTGAGTCCGGGGAAGCGGTTGAAGTCGGAGTCGGTCGAGACCATGGTGCAGCCGTGCTCGATTGCGACCGCCGCATGCTGAGCGTCCGCTACCAGCTTGCCGCTGGCTCCGGACTCCCGGCACAGCCTTTCGAAAATGTCGAGATGATCTGGGCCGGGACGTACGATTCGCGCCTGTGGCCGCTCGAGGAGCGAATTCACGAACTGGAACGACCGGTCTAGAGTTGAGGGCGGATCGAAGACCCGTGGGTTTGTTACGACGCGGATGAAACCTGACAGAACGAGCACGGAGAGGGCGAAAGGCTCAGGCCCTGTCGCCATGCGGATAATCCATTCGGCGTACTCGGCATGATCCGGCGACGAGTCCTCGACGTGGGCATAAACGAGGACGTTTACGTCGGGAAGCAGCATCTCTGGTTGGTTAAGGCCACCTTTGCCCGAACCGGGTCTCGTCGTCCCGGGCCTCAACCGCGCGGGGCCTGTCAAGATCGACTTCGGGACGTGGGCGAACCCCGCGCACGGTGACCAAGCGGAATGGCGGCTGCTCAGGCGGCTTACGAGACTTCATGGCATCAGATAACGTTTGCGAGATGAAGGCGCTCACACTGACGCCCCGGGCCGCCGCTGCACGGCGCACCTGCTTCGCAAGTTGATCGTCCAAGGATATCGTCGTTCTCATTATGCACAGCATAACATCGATTATGAAGTGCATCAACACCTTCGGATTCACTCGTGCGCCTGCATCCTTAGGCCGTCTGCTCGGCGGGGCGGTACTGGAGGGCCTCGGCAAGGTGTGGGGCCTCGACATTTTCGGAGCGGGCCAGGTCGGCGATGGTCCTGGCGAGCTTCAGCACGCGGTGGAACGCCCTCGCCGACAGGTGCAGCCGGCTGGTCGCCATGCGCAGCAGGCTCGACGCCGCGTCGTCCACCTTGCAGTATTCCCACACCTCGACCGGACCCATCTCGGAGTTGGTTATCAGGCCCGTTTCCTCGAATCTTCTGGCCTGCACCATGCGCGCGGCCTCGATTCGTTCGCGCGTCCTCGCCGACGTGTCGGAGCCGGGCGGCCTGGTGAGCTTCTCGTACTCTACCCTGGGCACCTCGACGAAGAGGTCTATCCTGTCCATCAGCGGGCCACTTATCCGCTTGGCGTAGCGTGTGACCTGGCTGGGGGAGCAGACACACTGCTTGCCCGGATCGCCCGCGAACCCGCACGGGCAGGGGTTCATGGCGGCCACCAGCATGAAGTTTGCGGGGAAGGTTATGGTTCCCTGGGCGCGGCTGATGGTCACCACCTTGTCTTCGATGGGTTGACGCAATACCTCCAGCACGGAGTGACCGAACTCCGGCAACTCGTCGAGGAACAGCACGCCACGGTGGCTCAGGGTTATCTCGCCTGGCCTCGGCATGCGGCCGCCGCCCACCAGTCCCGCGTTGGAGATGGTGTAGTGGGGCGACCGGAAGGGCCGGCGGTTGACGAGTGGCGACGAGGAGGGTAGCAGACCGCTGATGCTGAATATCTTGGTGACCTCCAGCGCCTCTTCCTGGGTGAGCCTGGGCAGTATGGACGGCAGGCTGCGCGCCAGCAGCGTCTTGCCGCTGCCGGGAGGGCCGCTCATCAGCAGGTTGTGGCCGCCCGCCGCCGCTACCTCGATGGCGCGCTTGGCGTGCTCCTGGCCGCGGATGTCGGCGATGTCCACGACGCCCCCGCAGCCGTCGGCGGACACGAACCCGTCGCCATCGGTGGCGACGTCGCCGGCCGCGGGCGTGATCCTGGGGCCGCCGTTGAGGTGGTGAAGCAGTTGCCCCAGCGAAGAGACCGGGATTGTCTCCACGCCGTCGACCAGCGCGGCCTCGTTGGCGTCCGGCGCGGGCACGAACACACGCCGGAAGCCCTCCTCGCGCGCCACGGCCACCATCGGCAGAATCCCGTTGGTGTGGCGCAGCGTGCCGTCGAGGGAGAGCTCGCCCAGGAAGACGGACGAGCCGGGTATGTTCTCTATCTGGCCGGAACTGATGAGCAGCGCGACGGCGATGGGCAGGTCGTAGGCCGGGCCGGCCTTGCGGTGGTCGGCGGGCGCGAGGTTGACGGTGACGCGGCGCATGGGGAACTCGCAGCCGGCGTTGCGGATGGCCGAGCGCACCCGCTCGCTGGCTTCCTTCACGGCGGCGTCGGGCAGGCCGACTATGTTGAAGGCCGGCAGTCCCGGCAGTATGTCCACCTCCACTTCCACTATCAGTCCGTTCAGGCCGACGACGGCGCAGGTCTTGCACTTGGCGAGCATTTTCCCATCTCCGAACACAGGTTTAGCACGCCTATTCTAGTATGTTCGGAACACGCCGTCAAGTCCTGGAGCGAAAATCGCGGTGAGTTTTGGCAGATCGTGTTGCAAAGTGATGCATTCTGATGCACTTCCTGGCCGAGCGCGCAGGCGAGGTCAGTCCCACACCAAGGGAATAATAGCACGTCCGTTCGTGCCGTTCAATAGGGGTGTCCAGAGTTTGAGCAGGCGTCCGCTCACGCTCGCGTCAGCGCCGCCACTATGGCCGGGTCGTAGGGCAGGTCGATGTCGTGGCGCGGGGACGGATCGAGCCGGGGGAGCCGCGGCCAGAGCCTCTCGGCCAGCCGGTTGTACACCAGGTCGGCCAGCGCGGGCAGCGACGCCACGTCCTCGGCGTTGTAGCGCACCAGCGTCTCGAGCGCGCCCGCGCTACCCATCGTCCACATGCGCCACATCCGCACCGCGTCGTAGCCGCTCAGCCCGCTCAGCTCCGACGGACGGCCCACACCCAGTCGCGCCTCGATGCTCTTCAGCCCGCCGCCGTAGCCGAGCCGGCGCAGCGGATACATCAGGTCCAGGTGCGCCACGTGCCTGAACACGCTGCCGAACGAGTGCTCCACGTAGGGCAGATCGAAGCTCGCGCCGTTGTACGTGACCACCAGGTCGTACTGCTCCAGCGCCTCGCGCAGGTCGAGCAGGTTGTCGTCGCGCACGAATCCGCGGTAGCCGTCCTTGTCGAGGATTCCGACGAGCGTCAGATAGCTGGAGTACGGCGAGAGGCCGGTCGTCTCGATGTCCAGGAACGCGGCGCTGTCGCGGTAGTCCGCGTACAGCCGCCACACCTCGCGCTGCGGCAGCGTCCTCCCGAAGTAGGCGGCGTCTCCCGATTCGTGGCGCGCGAGCGACTCCTCGACCAGTGGGAGCAGCCGCTCCCTGCGCCCGGAAAGCGCGGACGGCAGTGACGACACTCCCATGAAATCCTCCCACGTCAGCACGCCCGACTCCCACAGCAGCCGCTCGTATGCGTAGCCGATGCCGGGCAGGTGCAGGAAGGTGTTTCGCAGCATGGGAAAAGTGCCTCTCTCGCCCTGGTGTCGGGACGGGTGTTGGACTCGATTCTTTCGCCAACGGGGATGTTTGTCAACGCCGCGCACCAATACCGGGCTGGGACGGTGCGCTATAATTGAAGCGTGTGACACCTTTGAACGGGGGGAAGCGATGGCATCGCGATTCAGGGCGCTGCCGAGCGTCGACCGGGTGATGAGCGACTCGCGCGTGGACGCGCTGGCGGGCGCCTACTCGCGGCGCGCCGTCCTGGAGCTGGTGCGGGAGCGGCTCGCCGTCGCCAGGCGGCGCATCGCGGAGAACGGCGCCGACGCGCCCGGCCTCGACGAGCTGGCGAGCGACGTCGCCGCCCAGGCGCGGACGCGCTTCGGCTCCTGGCCCCGCCGCGTGATCAACGCCACCGGCGTCGTGCTGCACACCAACCTGGGCCGCGCGCCGCTGAGCGAAGCGGCGTCCGACGCCGTGCGCGAGGCCGCGGCGGGATTCGGCGACCTGGAGCTGGACCTTTCCACCGGGCGGCGCGGCTCCCGACAGGCCGCGGTCGCCCGCCACGTCTGCGAGCTGACGGGCACAGAGGCGGCCATGGTCGTGAACAACAACGCCTCCGCCGTGCTGCTGGGTCTCGCCGCCATCGCGGCCGGCAAGCAGGTCATCGTCTCGCGCGGCGAGGCGGTGGAGATCGGCGGCGGCTTCCGCATCCCCGACGTGCTCAGGCAGAGCGGCGCTGAGCTCGTCGAGGTCGGCACAACCAACCGCACCTACGCACGCGACTTTGAGGACGCTATCGGAGAGGACACCGGCGCGCTGCTGCTCGTCCACGCGAGCAACTTCCGCGTCATGGGCTTCACGCACTCGCCCGAAATAGCCGAGCTTGCAGAGATTGGCCGCAGGCGCGGCGTTCCGGTGCTGCACGACCTGGGCAGCGGATGCCTGCTCGAGACCGAGCGGTTCGGGCTGGCCCACGAGCCGATGCCGCAGGAGAGCGCCGCGGCGGGCGTGGACGTGATGTTCTTCTCGGGCGACAAGCTGCTCGGCGGGCCGCAGGCGGGCATTATTGCCGGCACCCGCCGCATGGTGGACGTGGTGTCCCGACATCCGCTTGCGCGGGCCGTGCGCATCGACAAGCTGAGCATGGCGGCGCTGAACGCGACGCTGCTTCACTACGTGAAGGGCGAGGCCGAGCGGCAGGTACCAGTCTGGCGCATGATAGGCGCCAAGCCGGACGATCTTCGCGCCAGGGCCGAGCGTTGGCGCCGCGCGATTCCCAGCGAGGCGTGCGACGCGCGCGTCGTGGAGGCGGCGTCCGCCATCGGTGGCGGCAGCCTGCCGGGCGAGACTCTGCCTACCTGGGCGCTGTCCGTGTCCGGCGTGGATGCCGCGCGGCTCGCCGAGCGGCTGCGCGCGGCCGACCCGCCGGTGGTCGGGCGAGTGGAGCGCGATGCGCTGCTGCTGGACCCGCGCACGGTGCTGTACGACGAGGACGACGCGCTGCTCGCCGCGCTGGCGGGGGCGTTTGAGACGGAAACGCAATAAGGAGGATAAAACCGTGAGACCGAACATAGAATACGAACCAAGCTACACACTGCTGACGGTGGAGCTCGACTCGGGCGAGTCGATCAAGGCGGAGCCGGGCGCGATGGTGGCGCAAGAGGGCGTGGACATGGCCACGGGCATGGGAGGCGGCGGCATAATGGGCGGACTCAAGAGGATGATGGGCGGCGAGTCCTTCTCCGTCAACACGTTCACCGCGCAGAGCGGCGGCGGCTGGGTAAGCCTCGCGCCGTCCACCCCCGGCGACATCGTGCCGTTCCGCCTGGACCCTGGCAAAAACCTGTTCATCCAGGGCGGGTCTTACATGGCGTCAACCGAGAACGTGGATACCGACACGCAGTTCCAGGGGCTCAGGGGCCTGTTCAGCGGAGAGAACATGTTCTTCCTGCGGGCGTTCTCCAGGAGCGGCTCCGGCGTGGTGTACATCACCTCCTTCGGCGCGATAAAGCAGGTGACAGTGCATCCGGGCAAGGAGCTTGTGGTGGACACGGGCCACCTAGTGGCCTTCACGGACGACGTGGAGTACTCGGTGGGCAAGGTGGGCGGCATCCGCTCCCTGATAGGCGGAGGCGAGGGTCTGGTGATGAAGTTCCGGGGCAGCGGCAGCGTGTGGATACAGACACGCAACGTCCAGTCCCTCGCGGACATCCTACTCCCGTTCCTGCCCACCAACCGCAGCAACTAGGGGACTACCCTATGGCCTCCTCTCCCCACACTCATTGCCATTCCGAGCTTGCCGAGGAATCTAAAGGTCATGTGCAGCAGAGGGTGAAGGCATTGTCGTGACGCTGTTCGAGGACAGGGCGAAGCGGGAGTTGGCGCGCGGCGCGCCGCTGGCCGCGCGGATGCGGCCCCGCACGTTCGACGAGTTCGTCGGGCAGAGTCACGTCGTCGGCCCCGACTCGGTGCTGCGACGCAGCATCGAGGCCGACCAGCTACCCTCCATCATCCTGTGGGGGCCGCCCGGCACCGGCAAGACCACGCTGGCCACTCTCATAGCCGGCCAGACCAGGAGCCATTTCGAGCGCGTCAGCGGCGTGGCGTCCGGCGTGGCCGACCTGCGGCGCATCGCGGCGGAGGCCAGGGAGCGGCTGGGGACCCACGGCGAGCGCACGCTGCTGTTCGTGGACGAGATCCACCGCTTCAACAAGGCGCAGCAGGACGTCGTCCTTCCCTACGTCGAGGACGGCACGTTCGCCCTCATCGGCGCGACCACGGAGAATCCGTCGTTCGAGGTGGTGTCGCCGCTGCTGTCGCGGGCGCGGGTGTTCGCGCTCGAGTCCCTCACCGACGACGAGGTGGCGGGCATCGTCGCCACGGCGCTGGAGGACCGCGAGCGTGGCCTCGGCGGGTCGAACGCCGCGCTGGACGATGAGGCACTCGCCGCGCTGGTGAACCTGGCAAACGGCGACGCCCGCTCGGCGCTCAACGCGCTGGAGCTCGCCGTGTCCGCGACGCCCCCGGACGCGGGCGGCGCGCGCCTCGTGACGCAGCCGGTGGTCGAGGAGGCGATGCAGCGCCGCTCGCTGAGGCACGACAAGGCGGGCGACCTCCACTACGACACCATATCGGCGTTCATCAAGTCTGTGCGGGCGTCTGATCCCGACGCGGCGGTGTACTGGCTGGCGCGGATGCTGGAGGCGGGGGAGGACCCGCTGTTCGTGGCGCGGCGGCTGGTGGTGCTCGCGGCGGAGGACATCGGCATGGCCGCGCCCATGGCGCTGACGGTTGCGGTGGCGGCCCAGCAGGCGGTGCACTTCATCGGCATGCCGGAGGGTCGCATCCCGCTCGCCGAGGCGACGGTCTACCTGGCGACCGCGCCCAAGAGCAACGCCGCCTACTCCGCCATCGAGCGCGCCATGGAGGACGTGCGGCGGACGCGGAACGAGCCGGTGCCGCTGCACCTGCGCAACGCGGTGACGGGCCTTATGAAGGACATGGGCTACGGCAAGGGCTACCGCTACGCCCACGAGTACGAGGGCCACTTCACGCCAACGCAGAACCTGCCGGACAGCCTGGCCGGCCGGCGCTACTACGACGCCAGCGACCAGGGCTACGAGCGCGAGGTGGCCGAGCGCATGCGCCGCTGGTGGGGGCAGCGTGCGACTGGCGGTGAGGACAACCAACCACCGAGATAGGTCTCACTCCAGTTCGTCTCCTCGTCTGGCGGACTCCAAGCCTTCTATCCGTCAGCAAGTTGCGTTCCACAGTTGATGCAGTACGTATGCTGAGCCCCGGCGTGCCTCCCGCAGTTTGCGCATGTTGCGACTTGTTCCGAAGTGGTCCGGGCCGCGTAGCCGGCGAGCACCACTGCCGCAATGCCACAGAGGGCGATGGAGGCGGCCTTGGTCACGACTTCATTGACTTCCAAATGCAGCCAGAGCATGAAGGTCAAGAAAACGAGGACCGCCATCCCTGTTAATGACAGGGCAACCATGCGCCAACGCCTGACTATTCTCGACAATGGTACCTTGAGAGAGAATATTCCAATTGACCAGGCGGCTACAGCGATGGCAACGTATAGCTGCATAAAGAAACCACTGTTTGGTCCGTCGTCGGAGAATCCGAACATGAAAATCAGCGTACCTGAGGCCACCATCGCGAGAAGCAAGAGAAAGACGATCGCAAATCTCCCGGCCCGACTGTGTCGGGAAACAGCGACGGTCGAGTGTACCGCACCGAGAATCGCGATCGCTACTGAGACTAGTACAGCCCCAGGGCAATCGCATCTTAATGGTTAAGCACTTTGAGCAGGTAATCAGTGTCCCATCCGGCACGCTTGCGCTTGGCGGCTATGCCCACCTTGAGCGAACTCTCCTGCTTCAGCAGGTTTAGCGCCATTCGCCGTATCACGCTCAGTGTTTCCGCAGAGTTGCCCTTCCTCGCCCTCGACGCATCCTCGCCGAACGATACGTCGAGCGACCAGTGGACGCAGTTCTCTATCCCCCAGTGTCCTCGAACCGCCTCAAGCAGCAGCTTGGCGTTCCCGGGCAGGCTTGATATGTAATAGCGCCGCTGCCGCGTCCTCTTATCATCCACTACCCGCTCACTCTCCACCATCGCCACGCTCCTCAGCTTCGCCCACTCGCCGCACTCGTTGAAGTAGAGGATGTGGTCAGCGTCTGAGACGGCCCAGCAGCGACGGGTCTCCATACGATTGCGGCTCTTCTCCACCGTCTCGTACCTGTCATGCTCCAGTTCCGCAAAGTCCGTTCTCAGCGCCTGGTCGAACATCTCCACCACCTCGTCGTGCAGACTGACCTGGTTCTCCTTCAGAGCCAGCGCGTAATCGGCGCCCTCATCCACTATCTTGCGCGAGATGCTCTTTTGGCATCCCATCGCGTCTATCGTGACTATACAGCCGTTCAACTCCAGCATCTCAAGCAGCCTGGGTATGGCGGTTATCTCGTTGGACTTGTCGTCCACCTTGACCTGGCCCAGCACCATCCTGTTGGCCGACGCCCACGCGCTCACCATGTGGATGGCGGCCTTGCCCGCATCCCTGTCATGGGAGCGTCTGAGCGTCTTGCCGTCTATCGCCACTATCTGTCCATCGGTGATGTCGCTGATCCCCTTGACCCACTCGATGAAGCATCTCTGGAACTGCTCGGCGTCTATGGCCGCGAACACTCTGCCGAAGGTGTCGTGGGAAGGAACGCCGTTGGGCATCTCCAAGAACCGCTCTAACCACTCCCTCTTTGAATTTCCGAACAGTTCCACGTCCACCCAGGAGTCGGCTCCGCACAAGACACCCAATATGGTGATTGCGATGATGTCCGACAACTCGTGGCGCTTGGTGCGCTCCATCCTGGGGTCGTCGAGTTCGGTGAAAAACGCTATCAGAGACGTCGCTTGTTGGTTTTCCATGAGGCCACTCCCTAACTCAAGACTGACCTCTATCTTATACAATACCTTGTAACGCGTTTAGATGCGATTGCCCTGAGTACAGCCCCGACAGTCAAGAGCAGGTAGAATTCGAAGAGAGGACCCTGGACATACGAAGGTAGGACAAAAAAGGATCCTGCAACGATTGCTACGATGGCACCGATTGCAAGAAGTAGGATTGCAACGGTCCGCAACAAATCCCCGAGCTGGTACTGGGAAGCCATCAGTCCGAACGCTGTCATCGAGACACATAGGGCCAGGGCTGCTGCCCAGAACTCTATATCCGAAAGAAGTAGTCGTGTCTTGCCCTCGAACGAAAAGTCGGTTGGCTCATACGGGCCTACGGCGACTGCCGTCCATTCCCCGGCGGGTGTCCCTGTCACGACGCCCTGAATTCCTAGAGCCACTACCAAGTTGCCACTCAAGTCGTCATAAACAATTCCCAGCGGCCGAGTTGCGATAACCCGCACCTCGTAAAGCTTCTCAGTCGAGACCTTTTGCACCCAGACGTTCCCCTTTTCTCTAAGGTGTGCGGTGGAGTAGACGACCTCCTCTTGGCCGCCGTCGGCATTGACCCGCAGGACGCGCGGTCCGTCGAGCGTGAATCGGCCTCTGGGCGTATCCACGCTCTCGCGGCCCCAATCGACACTTTCCAACCTCTGTTCGGCTGGGTTCCAGGTCAAGCCGCCGTCAACGCTAAGGTAGGTATCGTCGATGCTACGGAAGTCTTTATAGTTGACGTCGGCGACAATCGATCCGTCAACAGAAACACCAACTCCGCGAACGCCATTCAGCGAGTCTGGCGGCGTGCTGGCCACGCTCGCCAGCGCCGCCACCCCCGCCACCAGCACGGCCCACCGCAGCCGCATCGCGCCCGCGGCCGGCACCTCGCGCCGCCACACCCAAAGCGCGGCGCCCCACGCCAGCGGGATGACCAGCGAGTCCGTCGCGTCCCGGGGAGACCCTGCGGCGCCGCCCGCCAGCGAGATGCCGCGCATGATCCAGTCGTGGACCGGCTCGAAGGTGTTGAACGCGGCGTAGAGGATCGGCAGACCGACGTAGGCGGCGAGGAACGCTACGCGTCGCGCGCGCAAGTTGCCCCGCACCACGAACGACAGCATGAACGTCAGCAGCGGCAGCGCGAAGATGAGCCACGCCAGGTCGCTGAGCTTGCCGGTGAGCCACGAGTGGGGCCACAGCGACTTGAGCAGCAGGTCGTTCAGCAGCAGCACGCCCAGCGCGGCGACGGTCGCGGGGTGCGTCAGCGCGGACTCCGCGCGGCGTCGGAAGTCGCCGTCGCCCGCCCAGGTCGGCCAGCGTAGATGGCGCGATTTGGAAAGTGACTTCATTTGCGGATTCTAGTTGGGGTTGCGGCGCATGGCAAGGACACAGACCAGTTCACCGACCCCTGCCACTCCCCCGGAGACCCCAACACACGCCCGACCAGACCCCCGCACCCCGAAAATTCCGTCACTTTCCTGCGCCACCCGTTCCCGGCCGTGCTCCATCCATTCTCATCCACGCCCCACCAGTTCCCATTCCTGCGCAGTTTCTCCCCACAAATTCGCCCCAGTCCCGCAAATTCGCCAACGGTATTGATAGGCCCGCACATACGTGCTATTATCCCACACGGCAGGGGCGGCTTTCAAACTCGCCCGTGGGACCGACCCGCCCCAGGCATCCGTCGGAACGTTGAAGACTGATCTCTGGCCACCGGCCACTGACCACCGACTCTGTGTCCTCTTCTGCCACGCCGCGTGACGCTTATGCCCTGAATTGCCCAGGCCGGCAGTACAGAACTGCGCAGGACCGCCGGCGCCCTCAGCTACGAATCCAACAGAATGGCGCAGAATCGAGCAGCTTTCGCCTCCCCCCTCTCGCGGCGATGACGGTGGAAGGGGCAGCGAGGGCGGTGCGGGCAACGCTCACGGCCCCGCCGGTTGGATTCGGGCGCGCTTTGTACTATTATCTGTCTCAACCACAATGGAGGTCTTACCGACATGGTGAAACAGGGCGTGATACCCGACGAACTTACCAAGCCCTTCTGGGATGCTGCCAACGAGCACCGGCTGGTGATCCAGAACTGCTCGAAGTGCGAACGGCTGCAGAATCCGCCGCTGGAGTCGTGCTCCGCGTGCGGCCTGGCCGACGGCCTGGAGTGGAAGCAGATGAGCGGCAAGGGCACCATCTACAACTACTGCGTGGTGTACGACTGCCCGATTGCCTCGCTGCAGGAGGACCAGCCCTTCAACCTGGCCGTGGTCATGCTGGACGAGGACCAGGGCATCCAGATGTACTCCCACCTTCCGGGAGTGCCGATTGACGACGTGCCGGTGGGCGCCGCCGTCGAGGTGGTGTTCGAGGAGACCGCGAACGGCCAGCTCGTGCCTGAATGGAAGGTGGCGGACTGAGGGAGCATTCCAAGAAGAGACTTCAGATGGTCCTCCTCTCCCTTGACGGGAGAGGATTGAGGTGAGGGTGAAAGCGACGCACAACTTTAGGGGGCAACTGAAATGACTACTCAATACGCGCCGGAATCGATGTACAGGTCCGTCGAGGGACTGGGCGTCTGGGAGCACAGGGGCAAGGTCGCCGCGGTCGGCATCGGCCACTCGCCCACCTCGCGCCGCTGGGACGGCAAGGCCGACACCACCGTGGGCGCGGGCGCCATCCTGTCGATGCGCCGCGCGATGGCGGACGCGGGCGTCGATCCCGCCGACGTGGACGGCCTGGTGATAGTGCCGGTCACCACCACCGGCGCCCACTGGCCGGAGGACACGCCCATCCCGCAGGACGTGATCGGCGCCTACAACCAGACCGACGACCCGCTGGACGGCCTCGGCCAGCTCAGCGCCGACTGGCTCGAAATCAACATGCCCGAGCTCACCAACGTCAAGTACAAGGTGCACGCGCCCGGCTGCATGTCCGCGGCGCTCACCGTCGCGGCGCAGGCCATCGGCGACGGGCTCGCAAAGACGTGTCTGGTGGTCAAGGGCTGGCACAACCTGGAGGGCCGCTACAACCACGGCGGCATCAGCGGGGCGAACGAAGTGCCCGGGTCTTTCGCCATCGGAGCCGGACGCTCCATCTGGGGGCCGCCCGGCTGCTACGGCACGGCGCTGCAGTTCGCCGAGTACTGCCGCAAGTACGGCAAGCACCACGACATGCTCGCGCCGTTCATGGAGAACTCGCGCCGCAACGGGCTGATGTTCCCCGAGGGCTACTGGGCACAGCACCGGCCCGAGCCGCTGCCGCCCGAAGACTACCTGAGCGCGCGCTGGATCGCCAAGCCCGCCAACCTGTTCGACAACGACATACCGATCATGTGCACGGCGGCGTATCTGTTCACCACCGCCGAGCGCGCCCAGGACATGCGGCAGAAGCCGGTGTACATTCTCGGCCACGCCTCCAGCCGGGGGGCCACGCGCAGCCTGACGCCCACGCTGGCCGAGGTCGAGGCGGAGTGTGCCAGCACGGGCAGGAAGATCCTGGAGGCCGCCGGCATCACCGCCGACGACCTGTCGTTCGAGAACATGTACGACGGCTTCGTGCAGTTCCACCAGTTCCACATCGAGGGAATCGGCTACCGCGGCATGAAGCAGGGCGACGCGCTGGACTTCTACCAGGGCGACATCAGCATCGAGGGGCCGGACCCGATCATGCCCAGCGGCGGCAACATCGGCGGCGGTCGCAGCCGCTTCTGGATGCACACCGACAGCATCCAGCAGATCCAGCAGCGCGCAGGCGCGCGGCAGGTGACCGGCGTGAAGCCCGAGGTCGCCGTCTCCGGCGGCCCCATGCCGTTTGGAGGCAACTTCACTGTGTGGAGCGCCACCCCGGACTAGGGGGCATCCCAGCCCCAGCTAAAGTGCGGTCAAGGAATCCTGTAGAGCGGGGTGAAACTCCGCTCTACAGGGGATGCGGCGAACGTAGATGAGAGGCCCAAGACCCCACGGCTGAAACCCGACTCTGGGAGAAACCTGTGGTCGATGAAGCAAACACTACCGGTATCGTTTACATCCTTAGCAATGTAGCGATGGACGGCTACATCAAAATCGGCATAACCCGCGGGGATTCACCGAAGCACGTTCAGGAGCGAATGAAGAGTCTGGACAGCACTGGAGTGCCCCGTGCTTTTGACTGCGAGTATGCGGCTGTAGTTGCGAATTACGACCGAGTGGAAAGTGCACTACACGTTGCATTCGGAGACTTTCGGGTCAGGGAGAATCGAGAGTTCTTTGAAGGCATTGCGCCTTTCAGAGTAAAGGCGGTTCTGAAGTTACACGAAATCAAGGATGTAACGCCAAGGGCGACCGACAAAGTTACGAATCTTGAAGATGCCTCCGAGAAAGAAAGGCAGCCAAAGAGACCTGCTTTCAAGTTTTCAATGGTTGAAATCCCGATAGGAGCGTCTTTGCAATGGGCGGACGACCCGGGAATAAGGTGCACAGTCACGGAACGCAATCGCGTGTTGTACGAAGGGAATACGTACTCCCTATCAGGACTGGCTAAAGAACTTAAGGGGATGACAAACACGCCTGCGGGGCCTCTGTATTGGCTGTACGAGGAAGAAACACTGGCCGAACGTAGGCGCCGCTTTGAAGAGGAGGGAGGCGATGATGAAGAGTAGCATGCCGGTGTTCTGATTCACGCCTGCTCGCTTGGGATGTTTAGGCACACGGTGCTTATCCGGTCCCTGCCCATTCGATCCCCTCGCTGATCCGCCAAGACTGTGCATTGCCAAGATAATCAAGAGGATATGAACACTTACTCCGCGCGGAGTCTGAATTGAAGAGGAAGAACACCGCTTGATACTCATAAGCTACGACATCGACGGAACGCTGGAGGTGGGCGACCCGCCTGGGCCGCTCACCATGGAGATGGTGCGAATCACCAAGCAGAAGGGTTTCCTGATAGGAAGCTGCTCAGACCGACCCCCAAGCAGGCAGCGCGCCATGTGGGAGGAGTACGAGATAGAGGCGGACTTCGTGTCGCCCAAGCACATGCTCGCGGAGGTCAAGACCAGGTTCGAGGCCGACGCCTACGTCCACATCGGCGACCGCGAGGACCTGGACAGGCAGATGGCGCTGAAGGCGGGGTTCGACTTCCTCTGGCCGGACGAGGCGGCAGCAAAAGACTGGTTCGTGGCGTAGTCGGCGGCGTCACCCCCATCCTAACCTTCCCCCGTCGATGGGGAATGGACGTTCGGAACATCCGCTTGCCCCGACGCCCGGTTGTACTGCCGGATGACGCGGCGCGAGACGCGCAGGCCGTTGAGCGCCAGCACCGAGCCGCCGATGGCTATCGCGACGGGGGCGCTGAGCAGGGCGGCTATGCTGCCGGTGTAGAAGCCGGAGAATCCGGTCATGCCCCATGTGAACGACTGTATGCTCATCACGCGACCCCGCATGTCGTGCGGCACGGCGCTCTGCAGCACCGTTATGAGCGTCGTCTCGTACAGCACTCCCGAGCCGTAGGCCGCAACCAGCAGCACGAGCGAGAGCGGCAACCAGGGCGAAGCCGCGAACAGCATCAGGCACGCGCCGAAGCCCATGTAGCCGAACACCAGCAGGCGTCCTCCGTTGCGCCCCTCGCCGAGCGCCGACAGCGTGAGCGACGATATGAGCGCGCCCGCGCTGCCCGCCGAGAACATGTAGCCCAGCCCGGTCGGGCCGACGTCGAGCACCTTGCCCGCCATCACCGGCATCATGGTCTCGTGCGACCAGCCGAACACCTCCGACGACAGCATCATCAGGATGAGCAGGCGTATCTGGGGCGTGCCGAGCGTGTAACGGACGCCCTCCTTGAGGTCTGCGAGCGGCGAGGTGTCGCGCTTTTCGCCCGCCGCTCCAAAGCCACGCAAGAACACCATGAGAACGCCGGATATCACGAGCGCGATGACCATGACGACATATATCCAGCCGATGCCGAAAGCGTCCACTACCGGACCGGCGACCAGCGGCACGGTGATGCCGGCGGTGGTCATGGCCGCGAAGTTGGCCGCGTTGGCCTTGAGCAGGTTCTCGCGGCCCGCCACGTCCAGCACCAGCGTCATGCGCGCTGGCAGCTTGAAGGCCATCAGCATGCCGTCCGCGAGCGCCGTCGCCAGGATTTGCCAGAGCTCGATGCGGTCGGTGAATATCAGCAGGGCGACGCCGGCGAACATGGCCGCCTGAACCGTCTGCGACACGATGAACAGCGCTCGGCGGTCCAGCCGGTCGGCCATCACCCCGGCGAATCCGGCGCACAGCATCATGCCCAGCCCGGCCATGCCGGCCGTGGCGCCCACCCAGAAAGCGGAGTCGGTGACCAACAGGGCCAGCCAGCCGTGCGCCAGGATGTACAGCGTGATGCCGACGTCGCTGAACAGGCCCGAGATCAACAGCAGGCGGAACTTGGGGTTGCGAACGAGAAGAATCATGTCAGGCGTCGCAAAGCGTCAGGTGCAATGGTAACAGGGGCGGGTCTTAGACCCACCCCCGAAGAAAGTGCCAGTTGGACAAAGCCAGAGACCGCGGCGCGAGGCGGGATGCCCCGCTCCGCACCTAGTCCTTGGCGTATTCTCGGAAGACGGAGTCCACGACGTCCACGGCGTAGTCCACGTCCTCGGCTGTGATGCCGTAGTGGGTAACGAACCTCCACCGGCGCGCCGGCGATCCGCCCTTCACGCCGCGTTCGTTGATCCTGCGGGCCAGGTCGGCGGGGTCGCCTCGCTCGATCTCGAAGAAGACCAGGTTCGTGGGCAGAGCGTCGGGATCGATGGAGATGCCGGGCACCTGTGCGAGGCCCTGCGCCAGCCTTCGGGCGTTGGCGTGGTCTTCGGCCATGCGCTCGACCATGCTGTCGAGGGCAACGATGCCGGCCGCGGCGATGACGCCCACCTGTCTCATGCTGCCGCCAACTATCTTGCGCCACCTCCGCGCCCGCTCGATGAACTCGTTGCTGCCGCACAGCACCGAGCCGATCGGGACGCTCAGCCCCTTCGACAGACAGAACGTAACGCTGTCGGCGTCCTTCACCAGCTCGGACACCGGCGTTTCCAGGGCTACGGCCGCGTTGAATATCCGCGCGCCGTCTATGTGAAGTGGGATCTCGTGTCGATGGGCAACCTCGGCGATGACGCTCGTGTCCTCCTGCGTAAGCGTCGCGCCGCCGCAGGCATTGTGCGTGTTCTCCAGCGCGATCATTGCGGTGCGCGGGAAGTGGACGTCGTTGGGCTTTATCGAGGCCTCCACCTGGTCGGGATCTAGCATCCCCCTGCTGTCGTTGGGGAGTGTGTGATAGGCCACGCCGCCGAGTACCGACGCGCCGCCCGCCTCGCTGCGGAAGATGTGGGCCTTGTCCCCCACGATGATGTCGTCGCCCCGCTGGGCGTGGGTGAGGATGGACACGAGGTTGCCCATGGTGCCGCTCGCCACGAACACGGCCGCCTCCTTGCCCAGCCGCTCCGCGGCCATCGCCTCCAGGCGATTCAGCGTGGGATCTTCGCCGTATACGTCGTCGCCGACCTCAGCCTCGGCCATGGCCTGGCGCATCTCCGGTGTGGGGTGGGTTACGGTGTCGCTACGCAGGTCTACGATTCGCAAGGTTCCTCCTTAGGGCGGGGCCGTGGTTGGGGCTCGCTCGCGCGGGCTTCGAGGCTGGAATGATTCTAGCACACTGCTTGCCAAACGCCATAGCGTCTCATAACATGCGGGACGAGACCCAGCCATGCCAAACCCACCAACGACGCCACAATCGCAGCAGGTGACGTTCGCCGGCTCCGGCGTGACACTGGAAGGCGTGCTGCACCTGCCCACCGACGAGCGGGAGAAGCTCCCCGCCGTGGCGCTGTGCCATCCGCACCCCCGCTATGGCGGCAATATGCACAGCGGCGTCGTCACAGCGATGGCGGCGGGACTGCTCGCCTCCGGCGTGGCGGTGCTGCGCTTCAACTTCCGCGGCGTCGGCTCGAGCGAGGGTTCGTTCTCTCAGGGCGTGGGAGAGGTGGACGACGCGCTGGCCGCCGTAGATTACCTGGCCCTGCACGACCGCGTCGAGACGACGCGCGTGGGGATGGCGGGCTACTCTTTCGGCGCGTGGATCGCGCTTGAGGCCAGCAGGCTGAGCGGCACTATCCAGGCCGTGGCGTCGATAGCGTGTCCCATGGGCGCCTACACCGCCCTGGGCGTGGACGAGCTGCTCCAGCCTAAGCTGCTGGTGTGCGGCGAGTTCGACCACGACTTCCCGGTGGAGCACTTCCGTTTCCTGTCGAGAAGGTTCATGGAACCCAAGCAGGTGCACGTGCAGTACGGCGCGGACCACTTCTTCGGCGGCCACGAGACGGATATCGGTGACCTTACCGCTGCGTTCATGGCCCGGTGGCTGGGCGACCGCGCCCCGGGCGACGTTGGCGGATTCTAGGTTCAGGGGCAACGGGCGAATGCGTCAGACCGCGATAGGATTCCGTAGCCAGGGTCTCACCCTGGAGGGCGTGCTGACGTCTCCGCAGGGCATAGCGGGTGACCTGCCCACGCTGGTTGTGTGCCATCCCCACCCCGTGCTCGGCGGTGACATGGAGAACGCCGTTGTGATGGCGATCTGCCGCGCCGCCGACAGCCGGGGGCTCGCGACGCTGCGCTTCAACTTTCGCGGCGTGGGAGACAGTGAAGGCGAGTTCAGCAACGGCAAAGGCGAGCAGCGCGACCTGGAGGCGGCTGTGAAACTCGCCCGTCGGTGGCCCGGCCTCGACGGAAAGCGCATCGCCGTCGCGGGCTACTCATTCGGGGCGTCGGTGGTGCTGGGCGGGCTGCGACGTTGCCGCCCTGCACTGTGCCTGGCGTTCGTCGCGCCACCCATCGCCGCCGTCACGGAATCGCGCATAGCGTCGGACAAGCGGCCCAAGCTGTTCGCCACCGGCCAGGACGACCGCATCTCGCCACCTCTGGACCTGCAGGGCGCCCTGGACGACATGCGCCAGCCGGTGCGGTTCGCGGAGATCGCAGGCGCGGCGCACAACATGCTAGGCCGCGAGCGCGAGGTGGGTGAGGTGGTAGCGGCGTTCGTGGCGGAGGCGTTGGGGATGGGCGCCTAGGGGTGGAGGCTGGGTCAGTAGGCGAGCGTTTCACCTACTCCAGCCAAACCTCGGGAGCCGACCGAGAGGTCCTTACGAGGGCGCGGCACCGTTCGAGTCTGGCCTGGCGCGGCGCGCGGACGGCGGAAGCTCATCGAATGGTACGCCATCGGCTTCAGCCTTCAGGCGTCGCTGGTTCCAGTCGTCCCACTCAGCATCGGCCTGCTCGAGGCCTTGCTCGAGGCCTTGCTCGAGGCCCTCTTGGCGCTGCTTTTCTTTGAGCGGTTCCAGGTACCTTCTTCTGAAGTAATCTGCGGCAATCATGGCGAACGACAAGACCTCCAACACCGAAAAGATGGTTATGGCTAACGCGACGCCTGAGACCGCGACTCTTTCAGCGATCGCAGAGAACACCGATAGAGGGGAACTGTCTCCCCTGCCGACTATTTCATCTACGACTATAGCGGAAGTCGCAATCAAATTCGAGACGCTGAATGTGATGAAATAGGTCGTCCTCCATCCGTGCGGTACGCTCCAGATGGATTCCCTGTTTCTGTCAGGTAGGGTCATCTCTGCAACATTATGCGATTCTCCGTTCAGGTCAGAATGTGACCAAGCCTGAACGCGCGCGCCCATTTCCCTGCGCGACGTGTGGTATATTCTAAACACGACATGCCACGAACTGCAACATTATTCCAACAGGAGCGACGATTGACGGACCAGAGAGAATTCAGAAAAGAGCGCGACTCCATGGGTGAGTTCGACGTGCCAGCGGATGCCTACTACGGCGCTAACACCATGCGCGCGGTGCTCAACTTCCCCATCAGCGACCTGCGGTTTCCACGGTCGTTCATCCGGGCGGTGGCCCAGATCAAGCTCGCGGCGGCGCAGGTGAACCGCGAGCTGGAGCTATTGGACGAGGACCTCGCCGACGCCATCGCGAGCGCGGCGCAGGAGGTGGCCGACGGCGGACTCGACGACCAGTTCGTGGTGGACATCTTCCAGACCGGCTCCGGCACGTCCACCAACATGAACGCCAACGAGGTCATCTCCAACCGCGCCATCGAACTGCTCGGCGGCGAGATAGGCTCGCGCACGCCCGTCCATCCCAACGACCACGTGAACATAGGCCAGTCGTCCAACGACGTCATCCCTACGGCCATACACATCTCGGCGCTCAAGGCCATCGAGGACGATCTCGCGCCCGCCATCGCCAAGCTCCAGCGGGAGTTTGAGCGCAAGGCCGAAGAGTTCATGCCCATCATCAAGACGGGCAGGACTCACCTGCAGGACGCGACTCCGGTGCGACTGGGCCAGGAGTTCCAGGGCTACGCGGCCCAGATGGATCGCTCGCTGCGAAGACTGGACCACGCGCGGGCTGAGCTGTCCGAGGTCGCGCTGGGGGGCACCGCGGTGGGGACAGGCATAAACACCCATCCCGAGTTCGCTTCGCGGGTATGCGAGAAGCTGTCCGAGATGCTGGGCGTAACCGTGACGGAGACCGACGCGGACGGCCACTTCCAGGCGCAGAGCACCCTGGACGGCGTGGTGGCGGCGAGCGGCGCGCTAAAGACGATTGCCGTGAGCCTGATGAAAATCTGCAACGACATCCGCTGGCTGGGCTCCGGCCCGCGCGCAGGGCTTGGCGAAATCGACCTGCCAGAGGTGCAGCCGGGCAGCTCCATCATGCCCGGCAAGGTCAACCCGGTGATACCCGAATCGGTGTGCCAGGTAGCCGCTCAGGTGATTGGCAACGACGCAGCCATAGCGGTGGCGGGGCAGTCGGGCAACTTCGAGATCAACGTCATGATGCCGGTCGCCGCGTACAATCTGCTGCAGTCGATAGACCTGCTGGCGGCGGCGGCCGACAATCTGGCCGAGCAGTGCGTGAGCGGCCTGCGGGCGACGCAGCGCGGCCCGGAGATGGTCGAGCGTGGACTCGCCATCGTCACCTCGCTGGTGCCGCACGTCGGCTACGACGCCTCAGCCGCGATAGCCAAGGAGGCGCAGGCGACGGGCCGGACGGTGAAAGAAGTCGCCCTGGAGGCGACGAGCCTCAGCGGAGAGGAGCTCGACGACATTCTCGACCCGAGCTCGATGACCGAGCCGGGTCTCGGCGCGGGGGTGTCAGTGGGCTAGCCGCCCCCGCACGTAGGCGACCTCGTCCTCGCGCGTGACGACCTCGCCGTCTAGCCTCGCGCGCCTGAGCGCCCGAAGCAGTTCGCCCATGCGCGGCCCCCTCTCCACGCCCAGCGCCAGCAGGTCGTTGCCGTCCAGCAGCGGGCGAACGTGGCGTAGGTCGTCCAGGTAGCGGCGCACCCAGGCCGCTGCCGGGTCGTCGTCTGTAACGGCGCTGGCGCGTAGGGCGTGCTCGTCGTAGACACTCAGCAGCCCGTCTACCTCGCTGGGCCGCAGTCCGGAGCGACGCAGCCGGCCCACGACGTCCCGCAGCGCTATGGTGTCGTCCACCACTCGCGCCCAGTCCGTGCCCATATTTAGCCTGCGGATCAACGTGGGCGCGGCCTCCGCGGGCAGCGACGACACCAGAAGCGACAGCAGCACCAGCCTCGTGTCGGGGCAACCGCCCGCCGTCTCGTCTATCGGCGCGAGCGTGGCGTCGTCGGGGTCCAGCGACGGGTGTACGGCCCGCAGCACGCCCGCGTCGCGCAGTAGCCGTAGAACGCGAGCGGCGCTCGGCTCGTCGAAAACCTTTTCAAGCTCGTGGCGCAGCCGATCGCCGGATATCGCGTCCAGGTAGCCGATGTCATGGTCCAGCGCACGCCGGGTCTCCGGCTCGATGTGGAAGCCGTAGCGTCCCGCATAGCGCAGTGCCCGGACGATGCGCGTCGCGTCGTCGCGGAAGCTGCCTTCGTGCAGCGTGCGGACTAAGCCGCTTCGCAGGTCCTCGACGCCGCCGAACTGGTCTAGCAGATCGCCCCACGATTCGCCGTGCACCTCTACCGCCATGGCGTTGATGGAGAAGTCGCGCCGCGCGAGGTCTTCAGATATGCTACCGGGTCTCACGCTCGGCAGCGCACCGGGATGTGCGTAGCTCTCAGCGCGCGCCATAACCAGGTCAAACGCGACACCGTTCACACTGAGTTCGTGCGTGCCGAACTGCGACGAGGCCAACACCTGGCCGCCGAGCGAGTCCGCCAGCGCGAACCCGAAGCGTGGTCCGCCCGACACCGCCGTGACGTCCAGATCCACGACGGGGCGGCCCAACAGCGCGTCCCGCAGCGCGCCGCCCACGAGGTACAGCCGCACGCCGCGCCGCGCCGATTCGACGGCGGCTCTTCTCAGAAGCTCTCTCTGGTCCGGCGCGAGCGCGGCACTCAGCATATCGGCGATGTTTGACATGGCGGGCGCTCCGGCATCGGGGCGGGCGTCGTTGGCCGCGCCTCGCGGTGTAGTGTACCATGTGCCAAGCGACACACCATGACGTCGCGTCCATCCCAATTGGAGGCTCCCCAAAACGATGACCGACACTGGAAGCCCCATCACCACCGACGACCCGGTCGCCGCCGCGCGCGACTGGTTCGCCGAGCTGGGACGGTGCTGCGCCGCAGTGGACTACGACTCGGCTGAGGCTATCTTCGCGCCGGACGTGGTCTCGTTCGGGACCAGGGCCGACGTCGTTTCCGGGCTGGGCCCGCTGCGGCGCAACCAGTGGGAGGGCATCTGGCCGAACATAGCGGACTTCCGAGTCCAACTTGACAGCGTGCGGTCGGGCGGTGACGACCGGCACGCTTGGGGCGTCGCCACGTGGACGTCCACCGGCTTTCACGAAAGCGGCGAGGCGTTCTTCAGGCCGGGCAGGGCGACCGTCACGCTGGAGCGGCGCGGCGGCGCGTGGCTGGCCACTCACACGCACTTCTCGCTCAACCCCGGCACGCCGCCCAGGACGTTCGGGCGGAAATCTTCCCAATAGTCCCTTCCCCCCTCGCAGGGGGAAGGTTAGGATGGGGGTCGGCAACGACGTACCAATGTCGCGTTTCCACCCCCTGTCAATAGAAAGGCCCCACCATGACCACCACTTACGAAGGCTCGGTCCAGCGATACGAGTCGATAGCCGAGCGAAACGTGATTATGCGGACTCGGGACGGCGTGGCGCTCGCCGCCGACGTCTACTATCCGGCGCTGGAGGGACGCAGGGCGGACGGCGCCTTCCCGGTCGTGCTCGAGCGCACGCCCTACGGTAAGACCGCGCCGCGCCAGGCCAACAAAGGCCACTACTTCGCGCGCCGAGGCTACGTGTGCGTCATCCAGGACGTGAGAGGACGTTTCGATTCGGAGGGCGAGTTCTACGCCTTCGCCAAGGAAGCGCCTGACGGCTTCGACTGCGTGGAGTGGATAGCTTCCCAGCCCTGGAGCGACGGCAAGATAGGCACCATGGGCGACTCCTACGCCGGCAGCGACCAGGCTGCGCTCGCGACGATGGACCCGCCGCACCTGTCGGCGATGGTCGTCGCGGTCGGGGCGTCCAACTACTACCACAGCTCCATGCGCCAGAACGGCGCGCTGGAGCAGCGTTTCCTCATCTACGCCTTCCGCATGGCGGTCACCAGCCGGGAGGCGGCCGCCGACCCGTCGCTCAAGGCCGCGCTCATCCGCGAGTACACCCAGCGACTCCCCGACCACGTAAGGAGCTTCCCGCTGAAGGAGGGCACGACTATACTGCGCCGGCTGCCGTCCTACGAGCGGTGGGCCATCGACCTGCTGACCCACGGCGAGTACTCCGGCTACTGGCGGCAGCGGGGCTACGCGCCGGACGAGTACTACGAGGAGCACGCCGACGTGCCCACGCTGTACCTGGGCGGCTGGTACGACTCCTACGCCCGCAACACCTGCGCCAGCTACGCCTTGCTGAGCAAGATGAAGAAGTCCCGCCAGCACCTGCTCATGGGGCCGTGGACGCACGGCCAGTACGAGGTCACCCAGTCGGGAGACCTGGACTTCGGACCGGACGCGCAGATCCACTACAACGACCTGCGGCTGTCGTTCTTCGACCACCACCTGAAGGGGCTGCGGTCGGCCGCCGCGGACTGGGCGCCGGTTCGCATATTCACCATGGGCACCGGCGACGGCGCGCGAGACATTCTCGGCGCGCCGGGCGCGAACGCGGACTACGCGGGGCTGATCAGCCACGGCGGCTACTGGCGTGACGAGGCCGATTGGCCGGTTCCCGACACCAGCTTCACGCCTTACTACCTGGGCGCCGGCGGCGGCCTCTCGCCCGACAGGCCCTCGGCTGCGGACACCGCTCCCAGCCGCTACACGTTCGATCCTTCGGACCCGGTGCCGACCATCGGGGGCGGCATTTCTGCGGCGGAAACGATCATGAAGGCAGGGGCTTTCGACCAGCGCGGGCGGGCGGACTTCTTCGGATGCGAGGACACGCTGTCGCTGAACTCGCGTCAGGACGTGCTGACGTTCCAGACGGAGCCGCTGGAGCGTCCGGTGGAGGTTACCGGACCAATCGAGGTGCGGCTGTGGGTGTCCTCCTCCGCGCCGGACACGGACTTTACAGCCAAGCTGCTGGACGTCTACCCACCCGGCGCAGAACACCCCGACGGGCTGGCGATCAACCTGACGGACTCCATCATCCGCGCGCGCTACCGCAACGGCTGGGAGACGCCGGAGCTGATGGAGCCGGGCGAGGCGTACGAGCTTGTGTTCCAGCTCTATCCCACGTCCAACGTGTTCAAGGCGGGCCACCGCATACGCCTGGACGTGAGCAGCAGCAACTGGCCGCGCTTCGACGCGAACCCGAACACGGGCGGCCCGCTCGGCTTGGAACAGCGCAGCGTGGTGGCGCACCAGGCGGTGTACCACGACGCCGAGCGTGCGTCCTGCGTGGTCCTGCCCATCGGCAGGGAGGGCTGACGTACCCACAGTTCCCGTGCGTCAGCGGCTCTCTAGCCGCCCTGCACGTGGCCGTCGTGGAGGCCGCCACGAGGTCCGACTTGTTGACTGTGAGACGGCGCAAACCTATACTGTTGCGCACTTAATCGGAGGTTTCGAGGAATGAGGCTTACGTGCCTTCAAGAGAATCTCAGCCGAGGGCTTGGCGTCGTGGGTAGGGCAGTCGCCACCCGCACCACCTTGCCGATTACCCAGCACGTTCTCCTGTCCACGGACAGGTCGAGGCTGAAGCTTTCCGCGACAAATCTGCAGATAGCCATCAGCACCTGGGTGGGCGCGCAGGTTGAGGACGAAGGGGCGATTACCATTCCCGCCCGCCTCCTGACCGACTTCGTAAACTCGCTTCCCAACGAGCGCGTCGACGTGGACGCCATAGAGCAACCAAAGGGCCTTAGCTTCAAGTGCGCGCGATTCGAGGCCAACATCAACGGCACAGACGCCGAGGACTTCCCGCCCATACCCTCCGTGGAGGACGGCGTGGTGTGCAGGATCGACGCGGACGTGCTGCGAAAGGCCATCAGCCACGTGGAGTTCGCCGCGGCGACGGAAGACTCCCGCCCCGTGCTCACAGGCATCAAGGTCGAGGCCTCAGGAGACGGCTTCACTTTCGCCGCCGCGGACGGCTTCCGGCTCGCGGTGTACAAGGGCAAGCTGGCGGAACCCCTGGACGGCGAGCTCGATTTCATCATTCCGAGCAGGGCTATGCAGGAAGTCAGCCGGCTCATCGGAAGCCAGCAGGAGCAGGTCGAGTTCACCGTCACCACCGCGAGGAGCCAGGCGCTGTTCAAGCTCGAGAACGTGGAGCTGACGTCTCAGCTCATCCAGGGCACTTTCCCCAACTACGCGCAGCTCATTCCCGAAAGTTGGGGTACCCGCGTGGTAGTGGACCTGAACCAGTTCTCGCAGGCAACCAAGTCCACGTCCATCTTCGCCAGGGACGGCAGCGGCATCGTGAGGCTTCAGATTTCGGAGCCGCCCGACGGCTCGGACACCGGCCGCATGTCCATATCCTCCAGGGCGGAGGAGCTCGGCGAGAACCAGGGCGAGATCGACGGCGAGGTCGAGGGCGACGAGGCCAAGATCGCCTTCAACAGCAAGTACCTCGTCGACGTTCTGGACGTGCTTCAGGGGAGCAAAGTGGCCCTCGAGACCACCACGCCCTCCAGCCCCGGCGTCATTCGCCCCGTGGGTGTAGAGGACGCGCCCGCGATCCACGGACGACTACGTGCACGTGGTGATGCCGATGTTCGTCCAGTGGTAGTCGGCTAGCTCACACGCACGCCACGCAACGCGAAACGCCCCGCGCCGCATGGGCCGGGGCGTCTGTGTGTTCGGATTGGTGCCCAGGAAGGGATTCGAACCCCCACCCCCTGTAAAGGGAAGCGGATTTTAAGTCCGCCGCGTCTTCCATTCCGCCACCTGGGCCTAACGGCGTGTGCGCTACCGAATGGCCGCCCGCCTCAATTGTAGGCGAACCGCTAGAGGAAAATCGGCGCGAACACCAGCGCGACTATGGACATTAACTTGATGAGAATGTTCAGGGCTGGCCCGGAGGTATCCTTGAAGGGGTCGCCCACCGTGTCGCCGACCACCGCCGCGGCGTGAGCGTCGGAGCCCTTGCCGCCCAGGTTGCCGGCCTCGATGTACTTCTTGGCGTTGTCCCACGCGCCGCCCGCGTTGGCCATCATGATGGCCAAGCAGGAAGCCGGTCGCGATCGCGCCGATGAGCATTCCGCCCAGCGCCTCCGCGCCAAGTATGACGCCCACCACGATGGGCGCGATTATCGCCAGGAGTCCGGGGAGCACCATCTCTCGCATCGCGCCCCTGGTGCTTATGTCCACCGCGCGCGCGTAATCGGCGTTCGCGGTGCCCTCCATCAGCCCGGCAATCTCCCGGAACTGGCGTCGGACTTCCTGAACCATGGCGTTCGCGGCGCGGCCCACCGCCTGCATTGTGAGCGCGGCAAACAGGAACGGCAGCATCGCGCCGACGATGAGACCCATCAGCACGCTGATATCCAGCAGGTCGAACGAGTCTATGCCGGTGACTTGCGAGTAGGCCGCCATCAGCGCCAGGGCCGTCAGCACCGCCGAGCCGATGGCGAACCCCTTGCCCGTGGCCGCCGTCGTGTTGCCGAGCGAGTCCAGCGCGTCCGTGCGCTCGCGCACCTCGGGGTCGAGCCCCGCCTGCTCCGCGATTCCGCCCGCGTTGTCGGCGACAGGGCCGTAGGCGTCCCGTCGCGAGCGTGATGCCGAGCGTGGACAGCATTCCCACCGCGGCGAGCGCCACGCCGTAGGTGTCGGCCAGCACGTAGGCCAGCCACAATCGCCACGACAACGACCACGCCGGGAACCACTGTGCTCAGCATTCCCAGCCCCAGGCCGCCAATGATGACCGTCGCGGGGCCGGTCTCGGCCTGTTTGGCGATGTCGCGCGTGAATCCGAACTCGTATGAGGTGAAGGTCTCCGAGGCAGTGCCTATGATCTGGCCGGCCACCAGGCCCACGAGAACGACCCAGAACAGGTCGAAGCTCATGTCCAGCATCGTCAGCGCAATCGCCGTGCCGACGAGCACGAGCGCGCCGGACGTGAAGATG
>CBDBBO010000002.1:0-1074351 GCA_965203135.1 Dehalococcoidia bacterium
CGTTGGCCATCATGATGGCAAGCAGGAAGCCTGTCGCAATCGCGCCGATTAGCATTCCGCCCAGCGCCGCCGCGCCGAGGATGACGCCCACAACTATGGGCGCGATAATCGCTAGGAGTCCGGGGAGCACCATCTCCCGCATGGCCCCCCTGGTGCTGATGTCCACCGCGCGCGCGTAGTCGGCGTTCGCGGTGCCCTCCATCAGCCCCGCAATCTCGCGGAACTGGCGGCGCACCTCCTGCACCATCGCGTTCGCGGCGCGGCCCACCGCCTGCATGGTGAGCGCGGCGAACAGGAACGGCAGCAGCGCGCCGACGATGAGACCCATCAGCACGCTGATGTCCAGAAGGTCGAACGACTCGATGCCGGTGACCTGCGAGTAGGCCGCCATGAGCGCGAGGGCGGTGAGCACCGCTGAGCCGATGGCGAAGCCCTTGCCCGTGGCCGCCGTGGTGTTGCCGAGCGAGTCCAGGGCGTCCGTGCGTTCCCGCACCTCAGGATCGAGCCCCGCCTGCTCCGCGATGCCGCCCGCGTTGTCCGCAACCGGGCCGTAGGCGTCCGTCGCGAGCGTGATGCCGAGCGTGGACAGCATACCCACCGCCGCGAGCGCCACGCCGTAGGTGTCGGCCAGCGTGTAAGCGAGCCACATCGCCACGACGACGACCACGCCGGGCACCAGGGTGCTCAGCATACCCAGTCCCAGGCCGCCGATGATGACGGTGGCGGGTCCGGTCTCGGCCTGCTTGGCAATGTCGCGGGTGAACCCGAATTCGTAGGAGGTGAAGGTCTCAGAGGCGGTGCCGATTATCTGGCCGGCCACAAGGCCCACCAGCACGACCCAGAACAGGTCGAAGCTCATGTCCAGCATGGTCAGCGCTATCGCCGTGCCGACGAGCACGAGCGCCCCTGACGTAAAGATGCCGGTGCGCAGCGCCCACAGCAGCCGGCCCATGCTGGCGCCCTCGCCGGTACGCACGAGGAAGGTGCCGATGATGGAGGCGAATATGCCGATGGCGGCGATGAGCAGCGGCAGCAGGAACAGGTCCGCGTCGAAGCCCGACGGCTCGGCCATGCCGAGCGCGGCCGCGCCCACGGCGGCGAGCGTGATGGTCGCGATGATCGAGCCGACGTATGACTCGAACAGGTCGGCGCCCATGCCGGCCACGTCGCCCACGTTGTCGCCCACATTGTCGGCGACGGTCGCGGGGTTGCGTGGGTCGTCCTCGGGGATGCCCTGCTCGATCTTGCCCACCAGATCCGCGCCCACGTCCGCGGCCTTGGTGTAGATACCGCCGCCAACCCTGGCGAACAGCGCGATGGACGACGCGCCGAATCCGAATCCGGCGACGATGTTGGCGTCCTGGAAAATCCAGTACGCGGCGGCGATGCCGATGAGGCCGATACCCACCACCGATATGCCCATCACCGCGCCGCTGTTGAATGCGACCCTCAGCGCGGGGTTGAGGCCGATCATGGCCTTCACGGTGGTGCGCGTGTTGGCCCGCACCGCGATGCTCATGCCGATGTATCCGGCCAGGGCCGAGCCGATGGCGCCCGCGAGGTACGCGATAGCCGTGGACGGCAAGCCCGAAACACCCCCGCCGTCCTCACGGCCCAGCACGTCGTAGTCGATGAAGACGGCCAGCGCGATGAACACGATGACCACGAACACCGCCAGCACGGTGTACTCGCGCGTCAGAAACGCCCTCGCGCCCTCCTGGATGGCCCTGCCTATGAATCGCACCGTCTCGTCGCCCTCGTCCTGTCGCAGGATGTTGAGCGTCAGCAGCAGCGCGAAGACTAGCGCGACGACGCCCGCGGCGATCGCGAGGTATAGAATTATCAAGACCGGCCTCCACAAAAATCTCCCCTGTACAGATCGGACAGGGGGTCGAGCGTCTTCAGGCGTCGCTCCGCGAGAAAACTATCATAGCGGTAAACGTGAGGTCAAGCAGATCCGGCCGGTCGGAAACCGCCCCGGATCAAGGGGCGGGAAGCGATAAGGCCGCGTGCGCGAACCCTAAGTGCCGCCGCACTTTCACCGCGCCGTCGAATCAGCGTAACATAGGCGGTGAAGCGGGCTCCGGGGGACGTGCGGCGAAACGTACATCCTCCAGATGGCGACTTGGAGCTTGGGGAATGACGCAGCAAGAACGGACTGAATCGGCGCAACAGAGCACCAGCCAGCAGGCTTGGGTGAAATGGCGGCGGCCGGGACTCGTGGTCGTCGCAATGGTGGTGGTCCTGTGTCTGCTGTACGTCGCGCGCGGCGCGCTGTTCCCGTTCATCATCAGTATAGTGTTGGCACAGCTCCTCTATCCGTCGGTCGTGTTCCTCGAGGATCGGATGCCGGGCCGCCGCCGCTCCCCTGAGGCAGCCCGCATCATCTCGATCCTATTGATCTACCTCGCGTTCGTGGGAATAGTCGCCGGGATCCTGTACCTGACGATACCGCCGCTGTTCCACGAAGCCCAGGAACTGGCAAGGACCCTCCCAGACCTCTACGAACGTTCCAGGATAACCGTGGAGAGCTGGTCGCAGGAAATCACCGAGCGAATTCCGGCGGAGCTGCGAGCTCGAATCGAAGAGTCCGTCGCCGGTGGTGGAGACGTGATGGCGGACGCCGCGCTCGGCATCCTCGAACGGGTCGCAAGCGGCGTCTCCAACACGATTACGCTCGTTATCGGGCTGGCAGTGGTGCCGTTCTTCCTGTTCTACCTGCTCAAGGACCGCGAGCAGGTGGTCGGCGGGCTCTACACGATGCTGCCCCCAACCGGCCGCAGACACACCAGGAACGTCGTGGTCATACTCAACGCGGTCGTGGGCTCATACGTACGCGCCCAGCTACTGAGCGCCACCATCGTCGGAGTGATGGTGTTCGTGGGGCTGACTATCCTGGGCATCGAGTTTGCCGCGGTGCTGGGGCTGGCCGCCGGGTTGTTCGGCCTGATACCGATCATTGGCCCTGTGCTCGGAGCCGTGCCCGGCCTGCTCGTCGCCCTTGCGAGCTCGCCCGAAAAGATTATCTGGGTTGCGCTGGTCTATCTGGCGGTTCAGCTGATAGAGAACAACCTGATAGCGCCCCGCGTCCAGGGAAGCGCCGTGCGCCTCAATCCCGCAATCATCATGGCCACGCTGGTGCTCGCGAGCGAGGTCGCGGGACTGTGGGGCGTAATCGTGGCGGTGCCCCTGGTCGCCGCCACGCGGGACGTGTTCGTCTATTTCTACAACGAGTGGAGCGGAGATGTCGGAGGCGAGCCGTCCGAGGCCCATACGGAGCCTGAGGCCGCCGGCGTTGAGTCGGCGCCACAAGAGGAGGCGTAGTCCGACCCGGCCCATCGGGACCGCTCGCTCGTTGAATGTCTGGGCGTGCGGGCGGCGTGAAGCCGCGACCGCGGGCTAGAGTGTGCGGAACACCCCGACGACCCGGCCGCGCACCGCAACCTGGTCCGCCGGCAGCTCGATAGGGGCCATCGTCTCGTTCTCGGGCTGGAGCCTGACGGTGTCGCCCTGGAGGTAGAAACGCTTCAGCGTTACCTCCTCGTCGTTCAGGAGCCACGCGGCCACCATGTCGCCGTTTTCGGGCTGCGCCACCGGCTCGAGCAGCACCAGGTCGCCGTCCGCGACGAAGGCGTCGATCATCGAGGTGCCTTTGACGCGCAGGGCATAGACGTCCGACCTGCCGTTAGAGAGCGACGGAGGAATCTCGACGTTCTCGTAGTCATCGTCGGTGCGGATGTCCGAGGAGAAGGTGGGGAGCGGGGCGCCCGCGGCTATGTTGCCGAGGACCGGCACGCGGAGAAGCTGAGGGCCGGAAGCGCCGTGCCAGCCATCCGTGAGCTCGATTCCGCGGGACACACCGGCCTCCCTGCGCAGGTAGCCCTCGCGGTGCAGGATCTTGAGGTTGTAGTCGACCACCGAGGTGGAGCTGACCTCGCAGCCCGTCTGGATGTCTCGGACCGTCGGTGGGTAGTGGTGATCGTTCAGGAAGTCGCGGATAAACTCCAGGATACGCTCCTGCCTAGCGGAGATACTGCCCTTTGCCATGTATTGCCCTCCAGTGTTGTTCGCTCGATGCCTTGCATGACCAAATGTTCGGCAAGTGTAACAAGCCAGAACAGCCGTGTCAAGCGCCGCCCGAATTGACTTGGCAGGCGCGAAATGCTAATCTGTGTGTGAAATAAGTAACGAATGCCTGTGCTAGGCTTGGCCCACCTGCACACCAAGGCCGATATTCGCTACATCAGGAGGCGACGTGCTTAAGAGACTGGTCCTCTCAGCGCCGATTCTGGGTCTGCTCATGCTCGCGATTGCCGCGTGCGGAAGCGAACCGATGGCTGTGGCCCCACCGGACAGATTCTCGCCTCCTCCGCCACCCCCCCGCACCCGCGGGATCCGGCAACGCCGACTCCCGAGGGAGGCCAGACGGCCGGGACCGGTGAAGGCACCCAGATCACCGTCGACCTTCTGGACAACGACGGCAGAGGCCCCTACGCATACGAGCCCGCCGATTTCGTCTTCTCGGTCGGCGAGACTGTGACGTTCACGCTCACCTCCGAGGCCGTGTACCACACGTTCACAATCGACGGCACCAGCGTCGACGTGGATGTCGACGTCGACGAAGTGGTGACGGTCACCTACACATTCGACGAGGCGGGCACCTTCGACCTCATCTGCATCCCGCACGAGCTGAACGGGATGGTGGGCGTCATAACCGTCCAGTAGGGCGCCTTGTCGTATGAGACCACTCCTGATAGCCGTGCTCGGCGGCGCCGTGGCGCTGCTTGCCATGATAGCCTGCGGCTCCTCCACCGACACCGACGAGGACGCCGCGCCGCCACGGCCGCCTACGGCGACCGGCGCGGCCCCCGTGCAACAGCCGCCAACGCCAACGGTCCCGCCTACCGCGGCGGTGGAGCAGCCCGCTACACCGCCGGACACGCCCAGTGCGAACGAGCTCGCTCCCGCCCAGGACCGGACGCCTGAGCCGACTCAGCCCGGCGTGTCGGGAGGCGACGGTGCGAGTGACCGTTATCATCGGCGACGGGACGCTGGCCCGCTACGTCATCGGCGAGCAACTCGCCAACCGCGACCTCCCCAACGACGCCATCGGCGAGACGGCGAACGTGTCCGGCAGCATAGTGCTCGACGCGGACGGCAACGTGGCGCCCGGGGAGTCGACCCTGGTGGTGGACGTGTCCACGCTGGAGAGCGACTCCGGTCGCCGCGACAACTACCTGCGCGGCAATTCGCTGCAGACCAACACCTATCCCGAAGCGACGCTGGAGGTAACCGAGGTAGTCGACCTGCCTTGGCCGCTGCCGGACAGCGGCGAGGCCACGTTCATGCTGATAGGTGACTTCACCGTCAGGGACGTGACCAAGTTGGTGAAGTGGGAAGTTACCGCGCAATTCGGGCCGCAAATAACCGGGCAGGCGGTTGCGGTGTTCACATTCGACTACTTCGAGATGAGCAAGCCTCGGCTGGCGTTCATCCTGAGCCTGGACGACGAGATACGGCTGGAGATCGACTTCGTGGCGTCGGTGACTCCGTAGCCTTTTGCCCCCTCACCCTAACCCTCTCCCGCAGCGGGGAGAGGGGACTAACGAAGTGCTACCTCCGCGCCCATGCGTTGACCGGCGGATTGGGCCGCGCGTATCATGTTCCATATCCGATCCGCGCCAGCGGGCGAGAGTGGCGTCCGGCATTCCGAGAGGCTATCAGGTGACGACCGGCGAGAAAGTCTCCATTCCAGTTACGGGCATGACCTGCGCGGCCTGCGTTTCGCACGTCGAGCACGCGCTCGAGGGAGTGCCGAGCGTGAGCGGCGCCGTGGTCAACCTCGCCACGGAGCGCGCGACGGTGACCTGGGACTCGGACGCGGCGCTCGGCGAGGCGATAGACGCCATCGAGGACGCGGGCTACGGCGTCGGGACGGCCAGGGCGACGCTTGCCGTCGTTGGCATGACCTGCGCGGCGTGCGTATCGCACGTCGAGGGCGCACTCGGCGGAGTAGAGGGCGTGCTGGGCGCGAACGTGAACCTTGCCACCGAGCGGGCCACTATCGAGTACGTGCCGGGCGTGGCCGGACCCGCCGACCTGCGCCGCGCCATCGAGGGGGCCGGCTACGGCGCGGCGCTGCTCACCGGCGACCCGGACGACGCGGTGACGGCCCGGGACACCGCGCGGCTCAGGCTCAAGTTCGTCTTCAGCCTCGCCGCCGCCGCTGTCGTGATGGCGCTGATGGCGGCGCCCGGCGCCGGGGACGTGCTCCCTATCCCCCTCGATATCCTGCTCTGGCTCATCGCTTCGCCCGTTCAGTTCTGGGCCGGCGAACAGTTCTACGTTGGCGCGTGGGGCGCGCTCAAGCACCGCACCAGCAACATGAACACCCTCATCGCGCTGGGAACGTCCGTAGCCTACTTCTACAGTGTGGTAGTGGTAATCTTCGGCGACACAAGGCTACTCGAGTCCACCAATCCTGAAACCTACTTCGACACGTCTACCGCCATAATCGGGCTGGTGCTGCTCGGGCGCTACCTGGAGGCCAAGGCGCGGGGCCGCGCCTCCGAGGCGATACGCTCGCTGATGGACCTCCAGCCAGCCACCGCAAGGGTGCTTAGCAACGGCGAGCACGTAGACGTGCCGATTGAGGACATCGCGGTCGGAGACCTGGTGCTCGTGCGGCCCGGCGAGAAGATCGCGGTGGACGGCGAGGTAGTCGAGGGACGGTCATCGGTCGACGAGGCGATGCTCACGGGCGAGAGCGCCTGGGTCGAGAAGGGCCCGGGCAGCGCGGTCTACGGCGCGACGCTCAACAACACCGGCGTGCTCACGTTCCGGGCCACGGGCGTGGGCGCCGACACTATGCTGGCCCGTATCGTCGCGCTCGTCGAGGAGGCTCAGGCCTCCCGCGCGCCGATACAGCGGCTGGCGGACGTGGTGTCCGCGTACTTCGTGCCGGCGGTCGTGCTCACGGCAGCCCTCGTGTTCGTGGTGTGGCTCGCGTTCGGCCCCGATCCGGCCCACCTGTACGCGATGCTCACGACGGTAGCCGTGCTCATCATCGCATGCCCCTGCGCGATGGGACTGGCCACGCCGACGGCGGTGATGGTCGGCACGGGCAAGGGCGCGGAGCACGGCATCCTGTTCCGCAGCGCGGAGGCGCTGGAACGCGCCCACAAGGTCGATGTGGTGGTGCTGGACAAGACCGGCACGCTAACGGCGGGAACGCCGTCCGTCACCGACGTCGTGTCCCTCCACGGTGGCGAGGAC
This sequence comes from Dehalococcoidia bacterium, assembly GCA_965203135.1. Lineage (GTDB taxonomy): Bacteria > Chloroflexota > Dehalococcoidia > Lucifugimonadales > CATOSD01 > CATOSD01. The sequence goes on from CBDBBO010000002.1 coordinate 7,276, forward strand.
GATTTGCTCAGACTGGCCGCGTCCGTCGAGAGCGGCTCCGAGCACCCGCTGGGAGCGGCCATCGTCGCGGCGGCGAGTGAGCGCGGGCTGGCGACGCTGCCGTCGAGCGACGTCCAGGCGAGACCCGGACTCGGAATCACGGCGGTGGTGGACGGTCGGCGCGTCGCGCTCGGCAACGAGGCGCTGATGCGCGCCCAGGGCCTGGACGCCGTGCCGCTCGCGGACGAGGCGGGGCGCTTGGCAGGGCAGGGTAAGACTCCCATCTACGTGGCCGCTGGAGGTAGTGTAGAGGGACTGATCGCGGTGGCCGACACGCTCAAGCCGGACTCGCCGGCCGCGGTGGCCGCGCTGCACGACCGCGGCATAGAGGTGGTGATGCTCACCGGCGACGGGCGCGCAACGGCCCAGGCGGTGGCCGAGCAGGCGGGGATAGACCGCGTGGTCGCGGAGGTGCTGCCCGGGGACAAGGCCGCGTTCGTGGAACAGTTGCAGTCGGAGGGCCGCGTGGTGGCCATGGTGGGCGACGGCATCAACGACGCGCCGGCGCTGGCCCAGGCCGACGTGGGCATCGCCATCGGCACCGGCACGGACGTCGCCATGGAGACGGCCCAGGTGACCCTGGTGCGCGGCGAGCTCGGCGGCGTCGACGCCGCGGTCCAGCTCAGCCGCGCGTCCATGCGCACAATCAGGCAGAACCTGTTCTGGGCGTTCGCATACAACGTCGCGCTCATTCCGGTCGCGGCGGGTGTGCTCTACCCGGTGTTCGCCGGGGGCGCGCCTGACGTCCTGCGGCCGGTGTTCGGCGAGTTCGGATTCCTGAATCCCACGCTCGCTGCTGCGGCGATGGCGATCAGCTCGGTTTCGGTCGTCACGAACTCACTTCGGCTGAAGCGGTTCAGGCCCAGTATCACGAAAACCTAGGCGGAGGCGGCGAAATTGCGAATTCCGTTTTTCAGCAGGCGCGGCGACGATTTGATGGCGACCGACCCTGTGTGCCACATGCAGGTTGACACGAAACGGCCCAACGGCGGCACCTGGGAGTACGAGGGCGTCACCTACTACTTCTGCGGTCCGGGCTGTAACCGGGCCTTCCAGAGGGAGCCGGAGGCGTACCTGTCCGGCGAAAAAAAAATCGACATGTGACGCTTCCCGGCCCCCTCTCCCTTGATGGGAGAGGGTTGGGGTGAGGGTGAAAGCGTCACGCCGATTGACCGGTTGCCGCTACTAGCGGATAATGTACGGGCGCGACATGATGGCGCAGCGCCCGAATCGCGCCGAAGTGGCGGAATGGTAGACGCGGCGGTCTCAAAAACCGTTGGGAGTTAAATCCCGTGTCGGTTCGACTCCGACCTTCGGCACTCGGCGTCATCGCGCGGGCGAGAGGAAATATGAAACCGAGCCGGTCCGGGCCAACCGGGCCGGCGCTTTGGCGTGTATCGAAAAACCGGCGCCGGGACACGGCGCGAGGAGGTCGCATTGACGGCGATTGATGAGGCTTAGCTCGATCGGGCGGCTGCTGAGCGACACGTCGCAGTTTGGCGCGCTCCGACAGTCGCTCCAGCGGCGTAGCGCCCATGACAAGGCGATAGTACCGGAACAGTCAGTCGCGTTCGCGCTGGCCCAGCTATGGCGCGAGTTGGACGCGCCCATGGTGGTCGTCGCGCCGCTACCCGAGCACGCGCGCCGGCTGTACGAGCAGATGCAGCTGTGGGGAGGCGAGTCCTGCGCGCTCCATTTCCCCGAGACCGAGACGCTGCCGTTCGAGCGCCTCGCGTCGGACGACGGCACCATCCAGCAGCGCCTCGCAACCCTCGCCGCGCTGCACGCCAGCGGGAGCGGCGCCCGCTCGCCCGCGGTGGTCGCCTCGGCGTCCGCGGCGGCGCAGAAGACGCTGGACAGGGACAGTTTCGGGCAGAGCAGCCACGACCTGGCCGTGCGGACGAGCGTGGATCTCGACGAGACGCTGGACCTGTGGAGCCGCATCGGCTACCGGTTCGAGAGCTCCGTCGTCGGGCCTGGCCAGTTCAGCCGGCGCGGCGGAATCATCGACGTCTTCCCCGTCGGTGCCGAGGCCCCCGCCCGCGTCGAGCTGTGGGGCAACGAGATCGACACCATCCGCGAGTTCGATCCGGCCACGCAGCGCTCCACGCGCGCCGTCGATAGCGTCGCCATCATCCCCGCGCGGGAGACCCTGCCCTCGCTCACGCCACGCGAGCTTCTGGACGCCCGGCTGGGCCGCGTCGACGTCTCCAACTGCTCGCCGGCGTCCGCCGAACGACTCCAGGACGAGTTCAACGCGCTGCTGGACGGATACGACGTGGAGGAATTGGAGTTCTACGCGGGCTTCTTCAATCACGGCTCCCTTTTCGACTACCTGCCGGAAGACAGCCTGCTGGTGATGGTGCGCCCCGCCCGCGTCGCCGGCGCGGCGTGGGACGTCGAGGAGCGCACCGAGCACCTGCGCGAGGCGAAGGAAGGGCGGGGCGAGCTGCCGCGGCTGTTCCCGTCGTCGCACTTCGCGTGGCGCGATGTCGAGGAGCGGATGAGCCGCTTCACCAGGCGGCTCGACGTGGAGCCGTCCGCCACCGGCGAAAGCGACGAAGCGGCGTCCCACGTTCTGCCCTTCGGCGAAGCGCCGTCGTACTACGGCAAGCTGGAGGACTTCGTGGAGGACGTGGACGGCTTCGCCGCCAATGGACGGCGTGTGGTCGCCGTCACGTCCCACTCCAGGCGTCTGGGCGAGATACTTGACGGCTACGGCGTCGACGCGCAGGTCGGCCCGGACCTCGACGAGGACAGGCCGCCCGGCTCGGTCAGCGTGCTCCAGGCGGAGGGCGCGGGCCTCCAGGACGGATTCACGCTGTCCACGCCATCGGGCGAGTTGGTCGTATACAGCGACACCGAGGTGTTCGGCGTGGCCAAGCGCCGCAGTTCCGCCCGGCGCAACACCATGCGGCGCGCGGCGTTCCTGTCCGAGCTTTCGCCGGGCGATTACGTGGTACACGTGGAGCACGGCATCGGCAGGTTCGTCGGCACCGGCAAAGGTCCGCGCGGCCAGGAGGGGGAGTTCCTGACGCTACAGTACGCGCAGGGCGACAAGCTGTACGTGCCCATGGAGCACCTCGACCGCGTCGGGCCGTACGTCGCGCCCCTAGACCGCCCGCCGTCGCTCACGCGCTTGGGCACGCAGGAGTGGCGTCGGGCCAAGGCGCGGGCGGAGCGCTCCACGCGGGAGATGGCCTCCGAGCTGCTCGCCCTGTACGCCTCGCGCGAGCTCTCGGAGGGCTACGCCTTCGCCCCCGACACCCACTGGCAGGCCGAGCTGGAGGAGTCGTTCCCGTTCGAGGAGACGCCCGATCAGCTTTCCACCATCGCCGAGGTGAAGACCGACATGGAGTCGGCCAAGCCCATGGACAGGCTCATCTGCGGCGACGTAGGCTACGGCAAGACCGAGATCGCGCTGCGTGCGGCGTTCAAGGCTGTAATGGAGGGTATGCAGGTCGCCATCCTGGTGCCGACCACCGTGCTGGCCCAGCAGCACTACATGACCTTCACTCAGCGCCTGGGCGCCTACCCGGTCAGGATCGAGGCCCTCAGCAGGTTCCGCACCGACCGCGAGCAGCGCGACATCGTGCGCCGGCTGGCCGAGGGCGAGGTGGACATCTGCGTTGGAACGCACCGCCTGCTCCAAAAGGACGTGCGTTTCAAGAATCTTGGCCTAGTGGTGGTGGACGAGGAGCAGCGCTTCGGCGTTGCCCACAAGGAACGGCTCAAGCAGATGCGCGAGCAGGTGGACGTGCTCACCATGACCGCCACGCCCATACCGAGGACGCTCCACATGTCTCTGGCCGGCGTGCGTGACATGAGCACAATCGAGACGCCGCCCGAGGAGCGCCTGCCCATCAAGACCTACGTGTCCGAGTTCAGCGAGGACCTGGTTCGGGAGGCGATTCTGCGCGAGTTGGACCGGCAGGGGCAGGTCTACTTCCTGCACAACCGCGTGTACAACATAGACTACATGGCCGGATACGTCAGGCGGCTCGTCCCGGAGGCCGAGGTCGGGGTCGCGCACGGGCAGATGGCCGAGGGCCAGCTCGAGAGCACGATGCTGGACTTCGCGGAGGGCAAGATGGACGTGCTCGTGTGCACGACGATAATCGAGTCGGGCCTCGATATCCAGAACGTCAACACGCTCATAGTCAATCGCGCCGACGCGTTCGGACTGGCGCAGCTATACCAGCTCCGGGGTCGCGTGGGCCGCGGCTCGCGCCGCGCCTACTCCTACCTGCTGGTGCCCAGGGCGCGAAGCCTGACGGAGGCGGCGGACAAGCGGCTACGTGCGATGCTGGCGGCGTCCGAGTTGAGCGCCGGCTTCCGCATCGCCATGAAGGACCTCGAAATCCGTGGCGCAGGCAATATCCTGGGCGCCGAGCAGAGCGGCCACATCCACGCGGTCGGATTCAACCTGTACACGCAGCTACTATCCAACGCCGTCGAGGAGCTCCGCGCCGGGGGCGGCGCGGGGCGCAACGGCGCAGGCGAGACGGAACAGGTTGGCCGCGAGTCCGGCGCGTTCGCCACGGCCCAGGCGCCGCAGCAGGGTTCCAAGCTGGATCTGGGCATACCGGTGAGCCTGCCAGAGGACTACGTGGAGCACCTGCCGGCGCGCATCGACCTTTACCACCGGCTCGCAGCCATGTCCAGGCTGGAGGACGTGCGTGACGTCGAGGACGAACTGCGAGACCGGTTTGGTCCGCTCCCCTGGCAGGCGCAGAACCTGCTGTACGCGACACGGCTCAGGATCAGCGCCCGCGAGGCCGGCGTAGTCGCCATCACGCGCCAGGACGACCGCGTCGTCATCCAGCTGGGGGACAGCGTAGGCGGCGCCAGGCCCGCGCTACAGCGCGCGGTGGGCCGCGCCGTCGAGGTCGGCGACACGCAGCTACGCATGAGTATCGACGGCGCCGCGTCCGGCTGGGAGACCGCACTCGCCGAGGCGGTAGGGCGCCTCGGCGAGTTTCGGGCGCGGGTGCTGGCGGCGGGGGTGGTGTAGGTAGAAGGATTCCCAGTACGATTTTGAGCATTTCAGTTGACTGAGGAGACATAACATATGGTCGGGTTTCTCGACAAAGTTCTGGGGCCAAAGCCAATAGAACTGTTGGCGGACGAGCACGTGCTGCCTGCGATTACTGGGCTGATTGGTGAAGCGGAAGAGACCCTGATTCTGGTTTCTCCCTACAACAACTACTCGGTGCATCTAAGGGATGCCGTTGTGTCAGCGGCAGAGAAGGTGAAACTGGTCGCGATTTGTCGCACGGATCAGAAGAAGAAAGAGCAACAACACATACAGTGGCTCGAGGGACTTGGTGCACAGGTACACTTGGTAGAGCGGCTTCATGCCAAGATTTATGCCAATGAGTCTCAAGTGATCCTTACGTCAATGAATCTTCTTCAAGGTTCTGCCGTAAATTCAAAGGAGATCGCACTTCGGATAAGAGAAGAAGGACTACGTGAACAGGTAAGGGGTTACATTGAGAACAAGCTGATCAAGGCTTCGATTGCTAGCGCGCCTGCAACAGCGCCTACCAAGGCGACCGCCAAAGCGCCTACCAAGGCGGCTACCAAAGCCGGTTCCAAGGCCACCACCAAAGCGGCAACTCAGGGTTACTGCGTCAGATGTCGGAAGAGCATCAACTTGAAGCGGCCGCTATGCGACGACTGCCACCTGACGTGGGACAGGTTCAAGGACCGGGACTACCCGGAGAAGTTTTGCCTGTCCTGCGGTCAACAGCGAAAGAACATAAGCTATGCCAAGCCGCAATGCAGGTCGTGTTGGCAGAAGAGCAAGGCCAAGTGAGGCGTAAGAGCGTGGGCGAGACTCCCCAACGCTAGACGCCGCCCTCGCCCGCCAGCGTCTCCAGCACATCCGGCAGTTCCGGCAGCGCCTCTATCCTGGCGCAGTGCGTCACCCCCGGATGGTTGCCGTCGCGGTCGAGCAGCACCGGCGTGATGCCCACTCGCCTCGCGCCCTCTACGTCGGACTCGAGCTGGTCGCCCACGTGCACCGTTTCGCCCGGCTCCGCGCTCGCCCTGCGCAGCGCCTCAAGGAAGATGGGCGCATGGGGCTTCTCCGAGCGCGCCTCGATGGACGTGACCGCGAAATCGACTCGCCCTTCCAGCCCGAACTCCGCCAGGATCTCGCGGCTGCCGCGGTTCATGTTGCTCACCACGCCTAGCGTCAGGCCTTGTGACCTGAGCGTCTCCAGCGTGGGCGCCACGTCGTCGAACAGGGCCATGCCGTAGGGCAACTGTCGGACCCGCCGCCAGACCTCGCCCGCCCGCTCCACCGTCACCTCGGCGCCCGCGCCTCTCAGCACTCGCTGCTCGTACCTGGCGAAGAACTCCTCTCGCTCGGCCTCGGTCAGTGACCGCAGCGGCTTGACGCGGTTCTGCTCCGCCATGAACGCGTCGGCCAGCCTGTAGCCCCGCAGGATACCTTCCGGCGTCACCGTGATGCCGAAGTCCGCGCAGGCCGTGGACTGGATCTCGAATCGTGAGGGGCTGAACCCCACCAGGGTGCCGTACAGATCGAAGAAGACCGCGCCAATCTCCATCCCGCTATGATAGCATCGGCGGCGTCCCTGGAGCACACTTGAGGTGCGCGCGATGCTCGCGGGAAAGCTGCCCCTGGACTTTCTGGCGGAAATGCTCGGCAGGATCGAGAGCGTCGACTCGCGCGTGGCGCTGGGCGCCAGCCCGGGCGAGGATGCCGCGCTGATCGACATGGGCGACCGCTATCTGGTCGCCAAGTCCGACCCGATAACCTTCGCCACAGACCTCATCGGATGGTACCTGGTGCAGGTCAACACGAACGACCTTGCCGTAATGGGGGCTACGCCTCGCTGGCTGATGGCGACGCTGCTACTGCCGGAGGGCGTGTCCGAGGGCACGGTGCGTTCCATATTCGACCAGCTACTCGACGCCTGCCGTACGCACGGCATTGCGCTGGTGGGCGGCCACACCGAGGTCACCTACGAACTGCCGCGGCCAATCGCGGTGGGCGCGCTGCTGGGCGAGGTTGCCAAGGACGAGGTGGTGCTCACGTCGGGCGCGCGGCCCGGCGACAGCGTGTTGCTTACGAAGGGAATCGCCATCGAGGGCGCGTCCATACTGGCGCGTGAGGCGGGGACCGAGCTGATTGCTGCGGGCGTCGCGCCGGAGATGGTCGAGGACGCGAAGGGACTGCTCTTCTCACCGGGCATCAGCGTCAGGAAGGACGCGGAAGTGGCGCGGAAGGCCGCGCTGGTCCACGCGATGCACGATCCGACCGAAGGCGGGCTGGCCACGGCCCTGCGCGAACTCGCCGCGGCGGCCGACGTGGGGCTGGAGGTTGAGGCGGACGCGATTCCGGTCCTGCCGGCCTGCCGCGCCTTCTGCGACGCGCTGAACCTGGACCCGCTGGGGCTGATTGCGTCGGGCGCGCTGCTGGCCACGCTGGCCCCCGAGCACGCCGAGACGGTCGTCGGCGCGTTGGAGGCCGAGGGTATACCCGCGTGGGTGATCGGCCGGGTTACTCCGCCGGAAGAAGGACTGACGCTGCGGACGCCGTCTGGAACGGCGCCGCTGCCGGCGTTCGACAGGGACGAACTCGCACGCTACTTCAGCGGACAGGAAGCGTAGCCGGGCCGTCGGCTCAGTTGGCGGAGTCCAGGCCCAACTGCCTTTCGGTGCGCTCGAGTCGCTTCTCGGTCAGCAGACTCCACGCCGGGTGGGCCTCGTCGCACTCGGTGGTCGAGTACTCCATCTGCAGCGTGACGTGAGTGATGCCGTACTTGCCCTTCACCACCTCACGCAGCGAGTTCAACAGGTCGTCGAAGGTGCCGGGATATCCCCTGTCCACCAACACGTGCGCGCTCAAGGCGTCGTAGCCCGAAGAAATCGTCCACACGTGAAGGTCGTGGACGATCGTGACGCCCTCCACGTCCTCCAGGCTGTCGAACACCTCGTACAGGTCGATGTGCGGGGGCGTGCCCTCCACCAGCACGACGGCAATCTTGCGGATCAGGTGGCGCGTGTTGTAGACGATGAACAGCGCTATCAGCACGCTCAGAATGGGATCGGCTATGTACCATTCCAGCGTCAGGATGAATATGCCGGAGACGACCACCGCGACCGAGCCGAGCAGGTCGCCGAGCACGTGCTGGAACGCGCCCTCCACGTTCAGGCTGTGCTGGGACGCCCCGTGCAGCACCCAGGCGGTGATGATGTTGATAATCAGCCCGCCGACGCCCACAACCATCATCAGCACGCCCTCGATGTGTGGAACGTCCACGAAGCGGTGGTAGGCCTCGTACAGGATGTAGCCGGCCACTACCCACAGGCTAACCGCGTTGAAGAGCGCGGCGAGTATCTCGGTGCGGTAGAAACCGAACGTGCGCTCGGCGGTCGGTCCCTTGTCGGCCAGCCACATCGCCAGCAGCGCCAGCGCGATGGCGGCGGCGTCGGTCGCCATGTGGCCCGCGTCCGCCAGAAGCGCGAGGCTGCCGGAAAGCAAGCCTCCCACAATCTCGACGAACATATAGGTCGAGATGAGCACAAGGCCGATGATAAGGCTGCGCCGGCTGGCGAATCTCAGCTCGTCATGGTGATCGTGGCCGCTGTGGTCGTGGCCGTCGTGCCCGCCGTGGCCATGGTCGTCGTGCTCGCCGTGGCCGTGGTCGTCGTGTCCGGCATGGTCGTGGTCATCATGCGCAGCATGGTCGTGCTCGCCGTGGTCGTGGTCATCATGACCGTCATGGTCGTGGTCGTCGTGCCCGACATGGCCGTTGCGGTCATGGCTTTCATGCCCATTCTGGCCATGGTCGTCGTGATCGCCATGGCCGTTGTGACCGTGTCCCTCGTGCCGGCCGGAGGATGCCATGTACAGGTGGTTGGAGCCGATGCGGACCGGGCCTCCCGGGACGGCCACCGCGGGCGCGGTTTTCCAGGGCGACAGAATCTCCTGGAGGGAACGCATCAACTTTGCCATCCTGTCCAGACTCGCTTTCTGCCCCTCAATGGAGTGTTGCAGCCGGGGAGCGGGGGAATGGGTATAGTTTGACTCCTGGCTCAAGCCGCGCGGATACCCGCGTGCACGTGTAGGCTTCTGCCCATGCGGGGCCGAAACGTGTGGAGCAGCCGATTCAGCGGATGTGTTGAACAACGGGCTGGGACAGCGCAGTGGCGCCATCCCAGCCCGCCGGGGTTACAGGGGGTTAGGAGTGCCCGTGGTGCTCGTGCTCGTCGCACTCGTGCGGGTCATGGACATGCCCAGGCTCGCCGTGGTGCTCGTGCTCATCGCACTCGTGCGGATCGTGGTCGTGGCCATGGTGCTCATGGTCGTCGCACTCGTGCGGGTCGTGAACGTGGCCCGGCCCTCCGTGGTGCTCGTGCTCGTCGCATTCGTGCTGATCGTGCGGCATAGAAGACCTCCCTCAAGAAGAGTGTGTTGAGTATTGATGGGAACCAATTCTACAATAGCCTACTTGAGACACGCGCGTCAAGCCAATCTCATCTGACTGTGCGAAAACTGCCGAAAGTTGCGCTATTTTCCGCCCAACAGCAAGATAATTGAGACACGTGCTCAAAACAATCTCATCTGGCCGATCACAGATTCTGGTATGGTACAATCGCCTCGGCTAAACTTCTAGATGCGGGAGGTACACGCGTGAACAACGGCTGGCGCGAACGCGCAGGTAGTCCATTCACCCCCTTCAAGCAGTCCGCCGCCGGTTCGCGCGGCATGGTGTCCTCCAACCACCCTATGGCGTCCGCGGCGGGCGCGGAGATGCTGTCCATGGGCGGCAACGCCGTCGACGCCGCCGTGGCCACCGCCTTCGCGCTCACCGTGGTCGAGCCGATGATGGTCGGCATATTCGGCGCCGGCATGGTCAACTACTACGACGCATCCGCCGGCGAGTCCATAACCATCGACAACTACGCCGTCGCGCCCGCCGCGGCGTCCGAGCGAATGTACGAGCCGGTGTCGGACACCTGGCCCGACTACCTGGAGGCCGCCGGGCGCAAGAACCGGCTCGGCTACCTGGCGGTTGGTGTGCCCGGCAACCTCAAGTGCTGGTGCCACCTCGTAGAAAGCTACGGCAGGCTCGACCTCGATACGGTCATGCAGCCGGCCATACGCTACGCCGAAAACGGCTTCCCGGCGAGCGCCTACCTGGTGAAGATAATCGCCGACAACCGGGACGACCTGGCGCGTTTTCCCGCCACGAGGGAGGTCTTCCTCCCGAACGGCGAGCCTCCCGCCGTGGGGCAGGCCATCCTGCGCAAGGACTACGCCCGAACGCTGCGGCGTATCGCCGAGAACGGTTCGGACGAGCTGTACGGGGGTGAACTGGGGCGCACAGTGGCCGAGGACATGCGGGCCAATGGCGGCATCATCACCCTGGACGACCTGCGCTCTTACGAGATCAGATACCGCCAGCCGGTACGGGGCAGCTACCGCGGTCGTGAGATCGTGGCGGTCGGCCCGACCAGCTCGGGCGGCGTGCACATAGTCCAGGCGCTCAACATCCTGGAAGGGTTCGACGTGGGCGCGATGGGATTCGGCGCCGGCCAGTCCGCGCACCTTCTTGCCGAGGTTCTCAAGATCGCTTTCGCGGACCGGTTCGAGTACCTGGGAGACCCCGACTTCGTCGAGGCGCCGGTGGAGTGGCTCACGTCCAAGAGCTACGCCGACCAGAGACGAGCGGAGATCGGTCTGGACCGCGCCCGCTCCTACGCTCCGGGCGAAGTGACTGCACTCCTCGGGGAGTCCAACAACACCACGCACTTCACCGTGGCCGACGGCGATGGCAGCGTCGTCTCCATGACCCAGACCATACACGAGGCGTTCGGCTCCAAGGTGACCGTGCCGGGCACCGGCATGCTGCTGAACAACAACATGTACATATTCGACCCCCATCCGGGCACGGCCAACTCCATCGCTCCGGGCAAGCGGATGCTATCCAGCATGTCGCCCACCGTCGTCCTGGAGGACGGGCGCCCGCTGTTCGCGCTCGGCACTCCCGGAGGCACACGCATATTCGCGTCGGTGCTACAGGCGATAGTGAACGTGATAGACCACGGCATGAGCCTGCAGGAGGCGGTGGAGGCCCCCCGAATATGGACGCAAGGGCAGCAGGTGGAAGTGGAAGAGGGCGTGTCCGCGAACACCAGGCAAGACCTGGCGGCGAAGGGCCACGACGTGAGCGTGGTGCCCCGCGTAGCGGGCGGCATGAACGGCGTGATGTTCGACCATGACGCCGGCCTCATCCACGGCGCGGCGTGCTGGCGCGCGGATGGCGCTCCCGTCGGCATCTCCGGCGGCCCCGCCCGCGCGGACGTGGACTACGGCGTGTAAAGGTGCGGTTCCTCGTACTAGACTAGAGAGTAAGAGGATACCAGGAGGACGCCATGAGCGAAGTGGATAAGGTACGCTGGATGGTCACCTTCTTCCATTCCGGCGGACGCTCCAAAGACGAGCCGTCTTTTCCGGAGGTCGAATTCTGGCATCCTAACAAGAAGGCGTCTATGGAGGCGGGCGCCCGCGTCCTTCGTGAATTGAGGGAGAGGGGCGACCTCAGGGACTGGACGGCAGTGGGACATCCAGACCCCTTCAAGGTAGGCAACGGAGAGCACCCAGGCGACCAGTGGATACTCCCGCCACCGCCGCCGAAGATCTTCGACCCCGATAAGGTGCCCCCGCTAGACTTGACGGACGAAGAATGGGGTGAATTCGACCGCGCTCTCAGCGATGGCCGCAGGCGATCGGGACGGTGACCTCGCCTGTAGAAGCCGTGGTGCTCGATACCAACCTGGTGTCATACATAGCGCGGAAATCCCCGTTGGCGGACTATTACATTCCTCACCTTGAGGGACGCCGAATCGTCATTTCGTTCCATACGAGGGAGGAAGTGCTGTATGGAGCGTACCTCGCAAATTGGGGAGAGCGGCGAGTCGACGACCTTAAGCTCCAGTTGGAACAGTACGAAGTCCAATGGCCCGATCGCGCTCTCGTGGACATGACCGCCCAACTGCGTGCAAGCCGCCGAGCAACTGGGAGAGAAATTGATAAGGCAGACGCCTGGATAGCGGCTACTGCCCTGTACCTCGACTCTCCGTTGGTGTCCCACGACGGCGACTTCGTAGGTATCCCTGGGCTGCAACTGATACGAGACCCGTCTTCATCACGTCGCCCGCCTGGCTGACCGAACTCCATCTCACCAAGGAATCGCCCCGCCAGGTGATGGAACGGCTGTACCTGCGTGCCTTACGTGACTGTACCGTAGTAACGCGGCGGCGTGCGCCCAACCCCATCTCCCGATGTGCTAAAATCGCCTCGCAGCCCGTCCGCCGAAACGACGGCCCGCGCGGCTGCGCCGGACCACACAATCGACAACCTCAAGGAGTAGGCATGGCCACCGAAGCTAGAGAGTACAAAGTAGTCGGCACGCGCCCCATCAGGCACGACGGCGTCGACAAGGTGACGGGCAGGGCGCTCTACGGCGCCGACATGCGGCTGCCCGGCCTGCTGCACGGCAAGGTGCTTCGCAGCCCGCACGCGCACGCGCGCATCAAGTCCATCGACACCAGCAGGGCCGAGGCCCATCCCGACGTGCGCGCCGTGGTCACCACCGCCGACCTCGCCCCCACGCCGCCCACGCCCCAGATGGCGGTACTCGGCGCGCCTATCAGCGAGAACATCCTGGCCAAGGGCAAGGTGTTCTACAAGGGCCATCCCGTCGCGGCGGTGGCCGCCACCAGCCCGCACGTAGCCGAAGAGGCGCTCGCGCTGATAGACGTAGAATACGAGCCTCTGCCCGCGGTCACCAACGTCGAAGACGCAATGCGTGAGGGCGCGCCGATTCTACACGAGCACTGGGAGAATCGGCCCACGCCCGGCGGCGATGCCACCGAGGGCCGCAACATCGCGGGCTTCGAGCAGCACAGGTTCGGCGACCTGGACGCCGGCTTCGCCCAGGCGGATGTGGTTCTGGAACGCGAGTTCCGCACCAAGACCGTCCACCAGGGCTACATCGAGCCGCAGAACGCCACCGCCTGGTGGGCGCCAAACGACAGGCTCACCGTCTGGTGCAGCAGCCAGGGGCACTTCGGCGTTCGAGACAGCACCGCGAAGGTGCTGGGCATACCCGTCTCCGACCTCAAGGTCGTTCCCATGGAAATTGGCGGAGGCTTCGGCGGTAAGCTCAATCCTTACCTCGAGCCGGTCGCGTCGGTGCTGTCCAAGAAGAGCGGTCACCCCGTCAAGATCACGATGAGCCGCACAGAGGTGATGGAGGCCACCGGCCCCACCTCCGGGGCGCACCTGCGCATCAAGATGGGCGCCACGAGCGAGGGCCGAATCACAGCCGCCTACGCGAACTACGCCTTCGAGGCGGGCGCATACCCCGGCGCGCCGCTGTCCGGCGCGAACGCCGCCATCTTCGCGCCCTACAACATCGAGAACGTGCAGATAGATTCCTACGACGTCGTGGACAACAAGCCCAAGACGTCGCCCTACCGCGCCCCCGGCGCGCCAATAGTCGCCTTCGCGGTCGAGTGCGTCGTGGACGAACTCGCCGAACAGCTTGGCATCGACGCCGTCGACCTCCGGCTGATGAACGCCGCGAGGGAGGGCACCCGCCGCGCGGACGGTGTGATGAACCTTGTCATCGGGGCGCAAGAGGTCATGGAGGCGGTCAAGTCCCACCCGCACTACAACGCGCCGCTCGAGGGCCCCAACCGCGGCCGCGGCGTCAGCATGGGCTTCTGCCGCAACAACACCGGAATGTCCTGCGTGGTGGCCAACGTGCTCTCCAACGGCAACGTCAGTTTGGTCGAAGGCTCCGTGGACATCGGCGGCACCCGTACCGCCGTGGCCCAGCAGTTCGCCGAGGTGCTCGGCATCCCGGTCGAGAACGTGATACCCCAGGTCGCCGACACCGACACCATCGGCTACACGTCCAACACCGGCGGCAGCGGCGTGGCCTTCAAGACCGGCTGGGCTGCCTACGAGGCCGCCAACGACGTGAAGCGCCAGCTCATCGAACGCGCCGCGCTGCTGTGGGAGACGACCGCCGACCAGGTGGAATACGTGGACGGCGCGCTGCGCCACTCCTCCGACCCCGAGCTGAGCATGACGTTCGAGGAGGTCGCCGGCGTGCTGCCGCAGACGGGCGGCCCGGTCGTCGGACGCGCCAACATGAACCCGGGCGGGTCGGGCGGCTCCTACGCCGCCAACATCATCGACGTGGAGGTCGATCCCGACACCGGCAAGATAGACATACTGCGGATTACCGCGTTCCAGGACGTGGGATTCGCTATCCATCCGAGCTACGTGGAGGGCCAGATTCAGGGCGGCACCGCGCAGGGCGTGGGCTGGGCGATCAACGAGGAGTACTACCTGAACGACGACGGCGCGATGGCCAACTCCAGCCTGCTCGACTACCGCATGCCCACATCCCTCGACCTTCCGATGATAGAGAGTGTGATAGTCGAGGTGTTCAACCCCGGCCATCCCTACGGCGTGCGTGGCGTCGGCGAGGCCAACATCGTTCCGCCGCTCGCCGCCATAGCCAACGCCGTACACGACGCCACGGGCGTGCGCATGTCCAACCTGCCCATGAACCCCGGCGCCGTCTCCAAGGCCATCGCCGAGGCCAACGACTAGCCGGCGCTGAAAGCCCCTTCCCCCTCGATACGCGTGATGCACATTAAAGTGTCCGATATGCCTGTTTAGGGCGGTTTTCGGACCAAAAGCCGCCAATTTGGCCGGTGCCAGGGCTGCGCTGAGTCGAAGGTGGTGCCTAAACCGCAAGAAAAGGCCATCAAACTCGGTTATCCACATCAACCTGCCTCTTGTGTGGTAGTTCCACAAATCTAATCTGCATCACACGTTCGATGGGGGAAGGTCAGGATGGGGGCGAATGGCTGAGAAAATCTACATCATGGACGAGCAGCAGAACCTGGAGCCTCTTGAGGAGCATCGCTTCGAACTGGAGGTCCATCTGCAAGAGTTGATTGCAGAGCATCCCAATCTGCTCGCTGGCGAACAAATGGACCCGGACTCGCCGCGCCGATGGATTCTCATCAAGCGCGAGCAGGGAATCGCTGATACAGAGGGCGCGGCAGACCGATGGTCGCTTGACCACCTGCTCATAGACCAGGATGCCATACCAACGCTGGTCGAGGTCAAGCGCGGCGAAAGCAGGAGGACCCGACGTGAGGTGGTCGGCCAGATGCTGGATTACGCAGCAGATGCCACCAGAACTTGGGACGTAGAAGAGATACGCCGAGGATTCGAGGAATCGAGAGAAGATGCCGACGACGCCCTAGGCGAGCTTCTCGATTCCGACGAGGAACCTGATGCGGATGGCTTCTGGGAGCGGGTCCGCGTCAACCTCGCCGCCAAGAGGATCCGTCTTTTATTCGTAGCCGACAAGATTCCAGACACGCTAGAACGAGTGGTGACCTTTCTAAACGAACAGATGCCAAATATCGAAGTGCTCGCCGTCGAAATCAAGCGATTCAGCGGCGAATCGCAACGTCAAATGCTAGTGCCTCGCGTCATCGGGCGGGTCACATCGGCACCCGCTAGAGGCAGTTCCGCGTCCTCAAATGTGACTAGGCAATCCTTCCTTGACAGATTTAACGACCCGAGTACGCGTGGGGCAGCCGGGCGCCTTTTGGACGTCGTTGATGCAGTAAGTGGGGTTGGCCTCAACCCGGGGCGAAACAGAGTAACTATTCGCGCGCGTTGCCCACTGTGGAAGAGCAGGATTTCGGTTGCCTGGCTGTATCCTATCTCAGGTGAGAATCAGAACCGAATGGCGAGGGACTTTGCATTCGGTTTGCAACCCAACGATGATCATCCACCAGAGTTGAAAGAGCTATTGGATGAATGGGTCAATCAGTTTGCCGACGACGACTTCAGTCACAGTCACGAAACATCTGGTGTGCGGGCGTACTACGTAAAGCATGAAGATGTTGCGGCAAACATCGATGTGCTGTGTGAGCGGCTGGAGAAGGTACTGACTGACCTGAGAGACCTTGAGTGACCAGCAGTCAGCCCCTGAGCGCCTCCAGCTTGTCCACCAACTCTCCGACCTGCGACAGGTAGTAGGCCACCATGCCGCGGGGCAGCCAACCCTCGTAGAAGTTAACGTGCAAGGTGCTAGCCCCGGCAAAGGCAGTGATTAAGTCATCGTCGCCGGTCTCCTGGACCAGGCGATCGATTGCCTGATACAGGCCGCCGTGGTCGGTGTGCAGCCAACCCCGTGTCTCCGCCACGGCCTTTACCATCTGTGCCGCGGCGCCCCAGCCCTTCTCTGACGCCTGCAACAGATCGCCGTCGCCGAGATACGCCCGCGCCCTCTCTAGAAAGTCGCGGCCAGTGGCGTTGTAATACTCGACGCGAGTGTCCGATGTCATGTACGTTCACTCCAAGCCCGCGAATTCAACGGGCCCTTCCAATTGCCCGGTATTGTAGCACGCCAAGCTGCCCCTCTACTCCGCCAACTGCCGCGCCAGCTCCCCCGGCTCGTTGACCGGCAGGTTGCACACGTAGTTGCGGCACACGTAGGCGGTGGCGCGCCCATCGATGCGCTGCCTATCCCGCAGCAGCGGGATGCCCACGGCGT
Organism: Dehalococcoidia bacterium; assembly: GCA_965203135.1. Taxonomy (GTDB): domain Bacteria; phylum Chloroflexota; class Dehalococcoidia; order Lucifugimonadales; family CATOSD01; genus CATOSD01. Next base: position 23,952 of record CBDBBO010000002.1, read on the forward strand.
CCGACTCGCCGCCCACCAGCACGCGGTTCGGCAGCGCGCTCGCGTACACCTGGGCCAGCAACGCGCGCGCGTCCGCGTCCTCCGCGCCGCCCAGTATGGCTATCTCCTTGGGCGTGGACAGGTAGAAGTCCAGCGCGCACAGCCAGTGGCCTGCCGCCGTCGGGAAGCGCGCCATCAGCTCCCGCGCCGAGCGCAGCGCCGTCACGGCCCGCCGCTCCAGGTCGCCGTCGCCGGTGATGACGGCAAGCCGCAGCAGCACGTCCGCCGCCATCGAGCTGCCGCACGGCGCGGCGTTGTCGGACGAGTCGCTGGGCCGCACTATCAGCTCTTCGTGGTCCGTCCCCGTGTCGTAGAACTGGCCTGACGCCTCCTCCCAGAAAAGCTCCACCATGTCGTTGCCAAGCTCGATCGCGGCCTGCAGCCACCGCTCCTCCAGCGTGACCTCGTGCAGCGCGATGAGTCCGTCGATCAGGAACGAGTAGTCTTCCAGGTAGCCGTTGAGCTTTGACCTGCCCTTGCCGGTCGCCGGGTCGAGGCGGTACGTGCGCAGCAGCCGGCCTTCCCTGCGCAGCGACCTCAGCACAAAGTCGGCGTTGCGCGCCGCGGCCTCCGCGTAGTCCGGGCGGTCCAGGACGCCGGCGGCCTCCGCCAGCGCTCTCATCGTCAGGCCGTTCCAGGACGTGAGTACCTTGTCGTCCAGTTCCGGGTGAACGCGCCGGGAGCGTGCTTCGAGGGCGCGCGCCTTGACGCCCCCCAGGAACTCGCCGAACGCCTCCTCGCTCACACCGGCCTGGCTTGCCACCGCGGCGGGATTGACGGCGAGATGCAGGATGTTCGACCCCTCGAAGTTGCCTTCCGGAGTGACGCCGTAGCAGGCGGCGAAGAGCCGCGCGTCGCCCTCGCCCAGCGCGTCGATCAACTCCTCGGGCGTCCACACGTAGAACTTGCCCTCCACGCCCTCGCTGTCCGCGTCCTGTGCGGAGTAGAAGCCGCCCTCCGGTCCGGTCATCTCACGCAGCACGTAGTCCAGCGTCTCCTCGACTACGCGCCGGTAGAGTGGGCTTCCGGTCACCTGGTAGGCGTGCAGATACAGCTTGGCGAGCAGCGCGTTGTCGTATAGCATCTTCTCGAAGTGCGGCACCAGCCAGAAGGCGTCCGTGGAGTAGCGATGGAAACCGCCGCCGACGTGGTCGTATATGCCGCCGTGGGCCATGCTGTCCAGCGTCAGCTCCACCAGCTCCAGCGCCTGCGCGTCCCCGGTGCGGACGTGGTGGCGCAGCAGGAACTCGAACGTCATCGGCTGCGGGAACTTGGGCTGCGAACCCACTCCGCCGAAGCGGTCGTCCACCTGGCCCGCGATGCCCATATAGGCCTGTCGCAGCACCTCGTCGGTCAGCGGGTCCAGGCTCCGCACGCTCTGGGTAAGCTGCCTCATCCGGTTCACCAGCTGCGTCGTGGCCTTGATCACGTCGCCGCGCCGCTCCCGGTAGGCCTGGGACATGGCCGCCAGCACCCTGGGGAAGCCGGGCATACCGTGGCGGTCGTCGGGCGGAAAGTAGGTGCCGCCGTAATATGGCTTGCAGTCGGGCGTAAGAAATACCGTCATCGGCCAGCCGCCGCTGCCGCTTAGCGCCTGCACTGCCGTCATGAAGATGGAGTCGATGTCGGGCCTCTCCTCGCGGTCCACCTTGATGCAGACGAAGCCCTGGTTCATCATCGCGGCGATGGTGGGGTTCTCGAACGACTCGCGCTCCATGACGTGGCACCAGTGGCAGGCCGAGTAGCCCACGCTCAGCAGAATGGGCTTGTCCTCCGCCCTGGCAAGCTCGAGCGCCTCGGGCCCCCAGGGGTGCCAGTCGACGGGGTTGTGCGCGTGTTGGAGCAGGTATGGGCTGGTCTCGTCGATCAGGCGGTTGGGCATGGCTGGCCTGCTTTCTCCGCCCCGGCGGGCGGGCCTAGCCCACCGCGAGCGCGCGCGCGGCGCGGTGGGCGACGGTCATCTCTTCCAGTTGCTCCAGTCCCTTGCGGGTGTCGCTGGCGGTCTTGGCCTTGTCCGAGTTGCGGACGCGGTACTTGAACAGCCAGTAGGTGAACTCCTTGGACTGGCTGAAGGAGATGGAGGAGCGGTGCGCGTATCCCATTTCCTCCCGGAACAGGTGAAGCAACTCCGCCTCGCTCTTCCGGTAAAGCCGCAGGAACGCCCGCTCCGATAAGTCGCCGTTGAACTGAACGCCGTTGCTCAGAAGCCGCTTCTGGATCTCGCACTCGACCGCAAACAGCAGAGCCTCTTCCACCGTCACGCCGTAGAAGTAGTTGAGAACGCCCCGGAACTTCTCGACGCCCAGGACGTCCCGAAGCACGCCCTCGTCGACGTGCGCCGGGAACCTGCCGGTGAAGAGCAGCCGCTCCATCTCGTCGTCCGGCACGAGGCCCGACAACTCTACGCTCAGCCGCTGCGCCAGCGTGAGCCAGTCGAACGCTTCCCCCAATATGAAGTAGGTGTGGCGAACACCCCGGTACTCCTCCACGGGCGCGGTCCACGCGGCCATCGCCTCCAGCACTGCCATGGCCCAGTCCTCGCCATCGCGCACCGCGTTTCGCAGACGCGATACGATCTCCTCCGCGCCGACCAGCTGGACCGCTTGCTGGCTCACCTTCGCGCCCTCATCGCCGTGGCGCGTTCGGACTTGGGCAGCCGCAGCAGCGCGAGCAGCTCGGCCGCGGGCAGCGTGTTGAGCACGTCCTCGGGCCGGCACCAGCCGCGTCGTGCCACCGCCGCGCCGAAGCGCAGGTTGTCGAGGTGCTCGGCGGTGTGGGCGTCGCTGTCGATGACGAACGTCACGCCAAGCTCCCGCGCCCTGCGTACGTGCACGTCCTTCAGGTCGAGCCGCTCCAGCGAGCCGTTTATCTCCAGCACTGTGCCGGTGTCCGCCGCCGCCCTGAACAGCGCGTCGAAGTCCGCCTCTATGGGCCGGCGGCTGCCGATGAGCCGCGTGGTCAGGTGGCCGATGGCGGTCACGTGCGGATTGCGCATCGCGCTCAGAATGCGCTCGGTCATCACGTCCGGCTGCTGGTTCATCGCTGAGTGTACGGACGCCACCACCCAGTCCAACTCCGCCAGGACGCTGTCGGGATAGTCCATGCTGCCGTCGGCACGAATGTCTACTTCGGAGCCGCGCAGCACGGCGATTCCGCCAGCGTCGCGCTCCACCTCTTTCAGCCGCGCGTTGTGGGCGTCGAGCCGCTCCGGGCTCAGGCCGTTCGCGACGCCCAGCCCCGCCGAGTGGTCGGTGATGGCGACGTACTCGTGGCCGCGCTCCCGGGCCGCCGCGACCATCATCTCTATCGGGTCGCGGCCGTCGCTCCAGTCTGTGTGGACGTGCAGGTCGCCCCTCAGGTCGCCCACCTGCACCAGCGCAGGAATCGCGCCCTCGCGGGCCAGCGCGACCTCGGACTCGCCCATACGCAGTTCCGGCGGCACGTACTGGAGGCCCAGCCGTGCGTACAGCCGCTCCTCCTCGTCGAACTCCTCCAACTCGCCCGTCTCGACGTCGGACAGGCCGTACTCGTTGAGCGAAAGCCCGAGCCTGTTGGCGTGCTCCCGGAGCAGGATGTTGTGTTCCTTGGAGCCTGTGAAGTACTGGAGCAGCGAGCCGAAGTGTCTTGGCGGCACTGCCCGAAAGTCCACCTGCAGCCCGTCGTCGAGCAGCACCGACGCCTTGGTGCCGCCGTGCCCCAGCACCTCCGCAACGTCGGGCAGCGCGACGAAGTCCGCCAGCACGCCCTCCGCGTCGTTCGTCGCGCAAACCAGGTCCAGGTCGCCGATGGTCTCCTCGAACCGGCGCAGGCTGCCCGCGGGCACGAGCGCCAGGATGCCTGCGTTGCGTTCCAGCATCGCGGCGACGAGTCGCTCCGCGGCGGGCAGCGCGTCGGAGATGGGCGTGCGCTGGTCCTGCGTCCTCGCGAACTGGATGCTGCGCAGTATGTTGTCGGCGGTCTTCTGGCCCAGCCGGGGCAGCGACGCCAGCCGTCCGTCGGAAGCGGCCAGCTCCAGCTCCGGCACTGAGGTTACGCCCAACTCCTTCCACGCCCTGGAGATGGTCTTGGGACCCAGTCCCGGGACGCTCAGCAGGTCAAGCATACCGTCCGGGAACTCGGACTTGAGGTTGTCGTAGAACCTCATGCGGTTCGTGGTCACCAGCTCGCCGATCTTGTCGGAGATTGCTTTGCCGATGCCGGGTATCTGCCGCAGGTCCTCGCCGTCGTGGACCATAGTTTCCAACTCGGTGGGCAGCCGGGAGATGGTGCGGGCGGCGCGCTGGTAGGCGCGGACGGTGAACACCTTCTCGCCCTTGATTTCGAGAAGGCCGGCTATGTCGTCGAACACCTCCGCAATACGCTGGTTGTTCATGCGGCCCTGCCGCAGCACCGCTTGTACTTCTTGCCGCTTCCGCACGGACAGCGTGAGTTGCGCCCCACCTTGCTCGAACCCCGGGCCTTGCCTCTACGCGAGGGCGTATCGGCCAGGCGGCCCATCACGCTGGCCCCGCCCGGGGGCGCCGCGGCGCGAGCCCGCCCGTTGGCTCCGGGGCCAGACGCGAGCGCGTGGAAGCCGTGATAGATGGTGCGTACGATGGCGTTCTGGATGCCGTCCTGGAGCGCGAGAAACTTGTCGTGGCCTTCCTTCTTGTACATCACCAGGGGGTCGCGCTGCCCGTAGGCGTACAGGCCCACGGACTCTCGAAGGTCCATCATGCCGGTGAGGTGCATCACCCAGTTGTGGTCTATCGCCCGCAGCATCACCTGTTGCGCTATGCCGCTCGCGACCTCCGGCGTGAGCTTCTCCTCCAGGTCCTCGTAGCAGGTACGGGCGAATCCGTGAAGCCAGTCGGACAGCTCGCCGAAGGACATATCCAGCACGCTGTCGGGCGTCAGGCCGTGAGTGGCCGGCGGGAAGACGCCCCCCAGGTCCCGCAGGAAGGCGTCGGCGTCCCACTGCGACTCGGTCCTGCCGGCCAGGTGCTCGGACATGATCTCGTCGATCTCCTGCTCCACCATGTCCAGGATGTTCGCCTTGGGGTCCGCGCCGCTGAGCACCTTTTCGCGCTCGCGGTAGATGACGTCGCGGTGAGTGTTCATCACGTCGTCGTAGTCCACCAGGTGCTTGCGCATGTCGAAGTGGTAGGCCTCGACCTTCACCTGCGCGCTCTCGATGGACTTGCTTATCATCTTGGTCTCGATGGGCACGTCCTCTTCCAGGCCGGCCCACTCCATGAAGTTGCTGATGCGCTCCCCGCCGAAGCGTCGCATCAGCTCGTCGTCCAGCGCGACGAAGAACCTGGTGCTGCCCGGGTCGCCCTGGCGTCCGGCGCGCCCGCGAAGCTGGTTGTCGATCCGCCTGGCCTCGTGGCGCTCGGTGCCGATGATGTGCAGCCCGCCGTTGGACATCACGCTGTCGTGCGCCTGCTGCCACTTGCCGGCGCCGATGCCCAGGCTGTCCGGGTTGCCGCCGAGGATGATGTCGGTGCCGCGCCCGGCCATGTTGGTGGCCACGGTGACAGCCCCCGGCTGGCCCGCCTGCGCTACTATCGACGCCTCCCGCTCGTGCTGCTTGGCGTTGAGCACCTCGTGAGGGACGCCCTTACGCCTCAGCATCTCGCTGAGCAGCTCGGACTTGTCGATGTCGGTCGTGCCGACCAGCACGGGCTTGCCGTCCCTGTGCAGCGAGTCGATCTCTTCCACGACGGCCTTGTACTTGGCGTCCTGGTTCTTGTAGATCAGGTCCGGCTGGTCGTCTCTGACCATCGGCTGGTTGGTGGGGATCTCCACCACTTCCAGCTTGTATATCTTCCAGAACTCCTCCGCCTCGGTCGCCGCGGTACCGGTCATGCCGGCCAGCTTGTCGTACAGCCGGAAGTAGTTCTGCAGCGTGATGGTGGCGTAGGTGATGGTCTCACGCCGCACCTGAACGCCCTCTTTCGCCTCGAGCGCCTGGTGCAGTCCGTCGGAGAAGCGGCGTCCGGTCATCAGCCGCCCGGTGAACTCGTCCACGATCACGACCTGGCCGCTGGACACCACGTAATCACGGTCGCGCTGGAAGATGTTCTGCGCCCTGAGCGCCGTCTCGACGTGGTGCACGATTCGGAAGCTGGCCTCGCTGTCCTCGTACAGCGACTTGATTCCGAGTAGGCGCTCGACCTTGTTCATACCCTCCGGGGTCAGCGACACCGACCGGTGCTTTTCCTCGATGTCGTAGTCGCGGCCCTCCGCGAGGCTCGGCACCACGCGGGCGAATCTGGAGTAGTCCCGGGGAGTCTCCTCTGCCGGCCCGCTGATGATAAGCGGCGTTCGCGCCTCGTCGATGAGGATGTTGTCCACCTCGTCCACGATGGCGAACCGGCGCTCCCGCTGCACCTTCTGCGACGTGTGGAGCACCATGTTGTCCCGCAGGTAATCGAACCCGAACTCGTTGTTGGTGCCGTAGGTGATGTCGGCCGCGTAGGCCTCCTGCCGATCAGCGGCGCGCAGCGCCTCCATGCCGGCCGAGGACGAGTTGGCGTCGGGCTGGTACACGTACGAGCCCTCGTGCTGAAGCACGCCGACTGAGATTCCCAGCAGGTCGTACACCTGGCCCATCCACTGCGCGTCACGCCGCGCCAGGTAGTCGTTCACCGTGACCACGTGCACGCCCTCGCCGGTCAGCGCGTTGAGATAGGCGGGCAGTGTGGCGACCAGCGTCTTGCCCTCGCCGGTCCTCATCTCGGCAATCTTGCCCTCGTGCAGCGCGAACCCGCCGATGAGCTGCACGTCGAAATGGCGCTGGCCCAGCGTGCGCTTGGCAGCCTCCCTTACGGCGGCGAACGCCTCGTGCAGGATGTCGTCGGTCGTCTCGCCGTCCTGCAGGCGCGAGCGGAACTCGTCGGTCAACGCTCGCAGCTCCGTGTCGGACAACGCCTCGAACTCCGGCTCCAGGGCGTTTACGTCGTCGACGACCTGGCGCCGTATCTTCTTGATGACCCCTTCGTTGGAGCCGCCGATGAGTTTTGTAAGTGTCTTCAGCATGGTGCGCCGTCTCTTTCCCCAGGCGCCTGGGCGCTACACCTCGTCGAACAGCGCGCCCACGGACAGGCCGTTGTGGATGCGGTGGATGGCCTCGCCGAGCAGGGGCGCGACCGACATGACCCGCATAGTGTCGGTCCTCTTGCACTCGGGTATCGGCAGCGTGTCGGTGACGAAGAACTCCTTCGCGCCGCTCTCGGCCATGATTGCGGGCGCCTCGCCGCACAGCACGCCGTGAGTGACGGCGCAGTAGATGTCGTTTGCGCCGAACTCCCGCAGCACGTTCATGGTCGACACCATCGTGCCGCCGGTGCTGATCTCGTCGTCCACCACGAGCGCGTCCCTGTCGTGCACGTCGCCAATGATGATCGACTCGAGGATGCTGTCGGCGTTGGCGACCCGCTGCTTCTCTGCGATTGCTATGGGCGTGTTCAGGAGGTCTGCCGTGTCCCGCGCCCTGCGAGTGCCGCCCGTGTCGGTCGCGGCGACCACCAGGTTGTCCCCGTTCCGGCTGGCGAAGGGCCGCGAGAGCATGGGCACTGCGGTAAGCTCGTCCACGGGTATGTTGAAGAATCCCTGTATCTGGCCCGCGTGAAAGTCCACCGTCAGCACCCTGTCGGCTCCGGCGACCTCGATCAGGTTGGCGACCAGCCGCGCCGTGATTGGCACGCGCGGCTGGTCCTTCTTGTCGCTGCGCCCGTAGGCGTAGTACGGAATCACGGCGGTTATGCGCTCGGCCGACGCCCGCTTGGCGGCGTCGATCATGATGAGCAGCTCCATGATGTTGTCGTTGACAGGCGCTGCTATCGGCTGGACCAGAAAGACGTCCCGACCCCTGATGTTCTCCCGGATTCTCACGAACGTGTTGTCGTTCTTGAACTTGAACACTTCGCAGACGCCAAGGCGGATGCCCAGGTACGAGCAAATGTCCTTTGCCAGCTTGGGGTGAGCCTTTCCGGTGAACACTTTCAGTTCGTCGAACGCGGGCATTTCACTTCCTTGAAATGAGTTGCGCCGCCAGACGCGGGGCGCGTTCCGTGGCCGGCAAACCGGGGTCGCCACAGCCGCATTATAGCATACCCGCTCGCTGCCACCCGAACCCCGGCAGCGCCATCCTGCGCACCGGTTCTACCCCAAAAACTCCTCGATCCAACCGTCGTGGTCGGCCTGACGCGTCGCCCGCGCCATCACCTCCGGCGACGTCGCGCTCGCCGCCAGTTCGCCCGGATCGGCCCCCTCCCGCAGCGCGCGCAGCGTGTCGTACACCGCCTTCACCGCGGCCTGGAACGGCAGATGCCCCTGCAGAGCCACCCGCACCCCGTTCTCGGCCAGCACCGCCCGGTCCGACAGCTCCGACGTCGTTCCGCCCAGCAGCAGCGGCAGGTTGGTGACGGCGCGAACGGCCTTGAGCTCGTCCAGCGTCTGCGCTCCCGCCAGGAAGATGGCGTCCACGCCGACCTGCTCGTACGCGCGGACGCGGCGCACCGTCTCGTCGACTCCCGCCAGGCGCAGCGCGCTGGTGCGGCCCGCCACCACCAGGTTGGCGTCCTGCCGGCCCGACAGCGCGGCCCTCATCTTACCCACGCCCTCCTCCAGCGAGATCAGCCCGCCGTCGCCGCCGAACGGCAGCGGCAGCAGCGTGTCCTCGATCGTCAGCGCGGCGACTCCGGCGCTCTCCAGCTCCTCCACGGCCCGACGGACGTTCAGCGCGTTGCCGTAGCCGTGGTCCGCGTCCACCATCAGGCTTATCGAGCCGGCGCGGCATATGCGGTACGCCTGCTGGGCGAACTCGGTCAGCGTCAGCGTAATCAGGTCCGGCGCGCCTATCACCGTCGCCGCGCCTATCGAACCCGCGAACATCCCGACGTCGAACCCCAGGTCTTCGGCTATCCGCGCCGAGATGGGGTCGAACACCGACGCGGGGTGAACGCACTCGTCGCCCGCAAGGATCTCTCTGTAGCGCAGCCGCCTCCTGGTCAGGTCCATGAGTGTCTCCTTCTTACGCTATTCGCTTGTACACCACGCGCGTGCGATTGGTCGCGTAGGGGCGGATGTGCGTAATCCAGTCGCCCTTGTCCGACGCCGCCTTCCACACGTCGGTGGTGGGCAGGTCGGGCGAGTCTAGCTCGTAGACGGCGGCGTATCTCGCCACGCCCTCCACGTCGCCCGACTCCACCCGGTAGCGCGCGCACGAGCGGACGCCGGGGACGGTGAGGATGTTGGGCACGTGCTGCGTGTCGTAGATGCGGTTGAAGTCGTCCTCGAGCTCCGAGGGAATGTCCATCTGCACCAGGTATATGTATCCGGCCATTGCGGGGGCCTCCTTTCCGTTCGGTGCGCTGCTGTTACCGCGGCGTTCTTCGGGACTAGCCGAGGATGTAAGACACCATCCTGCGCTCCAGCGTCAGGGCCGCCTGCTGGGCGGGCTCCAGCCTTTCGGCGTCGCCCAGCGTGAGCACGAACGCGACGCCGAGCAGCCGGCCTATGCGAAAGTCGACGATGCTGGACGACACCTGCTCGCCGCTGACGTCGTACAACACCCTCAGCCCAGCCGTCTCGTCGTAGAACCCCCGCGGCTGAAGCCTCTCGATCTCGGTGATTCGGTGCTCGTGCGGCAGGTCGCGTCCCACCTGCTCCTCGAACTGCTTGAGGAACACGTCGGAAATCCAGTCCGACACCGCTTGGGGTGTCTCGAACAGGTGGACCGTGGTGCACACCACGATGTCCGCGCCGTCGGGAAACGGCACCGGCTCGGCCGGCCTCACGAACTCGCGCACGTGGCCCGTGATTCGCCCCGACTCGCGGTAGGACTCTGCGGTATTGCCCGGGAAGCTGCCCTCCGCAAGCTCGGCGTTGTCGAGCGGACCGTCCTTCGTCAACTGGAAGTGGTGAAACTGCGGGGGCAGATCCTCCATGTCCGGCATCATGCCCTGGAGGTCATCCTCTCGCACGCCGAGCGTTGCCCTTGTGATTGGATCGCTCACGTTGCCGCACACCCCTCTGGCGAATCGCCGCGCTAGCCGGCCCTATTCTACATCATGTCGCCCCTCAGCAACCCAAAGCCAATTGGCACTCAAAGAGACCGCGTATACAATAGAGAAGGTGTCAATTCCTCTTGGGGGCGGCCTGGCATGAGCGCACTCAACATCAGCGGTTTCATATGGGGCATCGCGGACGACGTGCTGCGCGACGTGTACATGCGCGGCAAGTACCGCGACGTCATCCTGCCCATGACGGTCGTCCGCCGCCTCGACGCCGTGCTGGAGCCGACGAAGGACGCCGTACTTCGCATGAAGACGCAGATGGACGAGGCGGGCGTGGCGAATGCGGACGCCGCGCTTCGTGACGCCTCCGGCGAGTCGTTTTACAATACGTCGCCCTTCCGGCTGCGAGACCTGACATCTCGCGGTCAGTCCCAGCGGCTGCGCGCCGACTTCGAGGTATACCTGGACGGCTTCTCGCCCAACGTCCAGGAGATACTCGAGAAGTTCGAGTTCCGCAACCAGATCCAGAGGCTGGTGGACAGCGGAGCGCTCGGAGACCGCGCCGCCCGTCATCAAGAGGGCGCGCAAGGACGGTGTCGAACCCGACCCTCTGCACGGCCTGTTCGAGGCGACGGTCGCCGGAAGGCCCCCCGTGGTCGAGTACGAGCCGGACACCGACCTGCGCGACACCGAGCAGGTGCCGCTGCTCCACGACGGCGGCGTTGACGCGTTCCTGCGCGACGAGGTGCTGCCCTACGCGCCGGACGCCTGGTACGACCCCGCGAAGGTGAAGATCGGCTACGAGATCAGCTTCACCCGCCACTTCTACAAGCCCAAGCCCATGCGTCCCCTCGAGCAGATACGCGCGGACATCCTGGCCCTCGAGCGCGAGACAGAGGGCCTGCTGTCAAAGATTGTGGGAGGCGGGGCGTAGGCTTCGCGGGCTAGAGATTTGACCGGCGATGCGTCGATGTGTAGCGTTTACACACATAGCTGACATAGGAAGGGATGATGCAATGGACGGGGTGCGGTCTCAGCAAATCTCAGTTAGGGGGTGTTAGGGCGATGCGAGGCAAAGAGGTGCTGCGCCCTCGACTGCACGGGCGTCGTTTCGAAGGCGGCGTGATTCCGCTCGCGTTTCTCAAAGACCTGGCGGCGTTGCAGGAGATGGTGGTGGAAGTCGCCAAGTGGAGGTACTTGCAAGATAACCCGGACCGTAAGCGTATCCCTAGAGGCTTCACGAGTGACGTAATCCTGCAACTCGCGGCGTTGGAAGATGGCAGTGCGCTGCCTGTCATCAATTTGGCAACGACGCGAGAAGCCGCCACAGTACAACCGCGAACCCTGTCGCACGAAAGATGCTATACCGCAGCGATAAAGGACATCATCGATGCCGTGGACGCGCTTGATATGCGCGTAGAGCATACACTGAATGGGCTCTTGCCACGAGAATTGTACAAACATTTCAATAGATTCGGTCGAAGTCTGCGGGAAGGGGAATTCATAGAGCTATCATCGCCTTTCGCTTCCAAATCTGCGCGACTCGACAAGGAAAAGCGCCAGAGATTGCTCGCCATTTCTCGTTTGGAGGAGCACACACAGGCGGTTGTTCTGCGTGGTTCAGTGCCGGAAGCTGACCAGGATAGCATGAGATTCCAGCTCCAACAGATACACGGTCACAGAGTATCCGGCCAGATACCGGAACAGCACTTCGATTCCATTATGGAGGCCTTCGCATCTTACAGAGACGGAGCTCGACTCCTAGTTGAAGGTATTGGCAGATACAGTCAGCAGGGACAGCTATTGAGGCTGGATTCCGTCGAGCGCGTCATGGCTTTGGCGCCACTCGACGTGACTGCGCAACTGGACGACTTACGGAACCTGGAGGACGGCTGGGCGGACGGGGTTCAGTACGCCGGAGACTGGGGAAAGGGCTACGGCAAGGCGCCGAGCCATGCGGGTCTGGACTGGCTCTCGGCTAGGTTCACCGACGAATACCCCGATGACCTGCCGCGCCCGTACATCTACCCGACGCCTGAGGGAGGCGTGCAACTGGAGTGGAGGGTTGGAACGTATGACATCAGCCTGGAAGTAGAATTGGAAGCCCGCGTGGGCGATTGGCACAACCTGAACATGGAGGATATAGAGGCCGACACGCGTCTGTTGAATCTGGACGACAGCCGTGATTGGGGCTGGCTTAATACCGAACTCAAGCGTCTGATGGAGATCGCGTGATGAACCAAGCGACCCTGCTGCACAGGCAGGTTCACCCTGACTTCATCAAGAACGGCGAAGCCACATCCCAAGCATTTACCCCAACGCCAAAAGACAACAAACTGCTTTCGGCGTATGATGGCGATATGATAACCGCAGAGAAGGCTTGGGAGCATTACACCAACAGGCTTGGACTCCGATCATCCGGAACAGTATCCGTTTCAAACGGCGAATGTCACAAGATCGGACTCCCCGTGAGTTCAGACCCCACTAGCTTTGCCGAGCACGTGGTTATTGACTTTAGCGAACTCAGCAACAGCCAAGTCAAGACTAAGGCTAAGCAGTTGAAGGAGTACGCCACCGCTCGTGGATGGACGTTCCGTCCGTAGGACAGATTGTACGCCTTTCAGAATCGGGGCACCTGGTGATTCAGGGGCGAGACACAAGAAGCGTGTGCGATGGATACTGACTTCCACCCCTACCCCGCCTACAAACCCTCCAGCCTCTCCTGGCTCGGCGACATGCCGGCGCATTGGGAGGTGCGGCGGCTGAGGACGGTGGCCGAGATGCGTGTGAGCAATGTGGACAAGCACACCAGAGAGGGTGAACTCCCTGTCCGTCTCTGCAACTACGTCGATGTCTATAAGAACGACCGTATCACTCAGGCCATGTCCTTCATGAACGCAACGGCTTCATGGGATGAAGTCGAGAGATTCAGACTGGAGCCGGGCGATGTCCTCATTACGAAGGACTCCGAGGCTTGGGACGACATTGGCGTTCCCTCCCTCGTAGCGGAGTCAGCTGGCGACCTTCTCTCTGGCTATCACTTAGCCTTGCTGCGCCCCTTCAATAAGGAGGTGCTGGGAGCGTATCTTGCTCTAGCTTTACAGAGTAGGGTGGTCGCTTATCAGTTTCATGTGCGGGCGAATGGCGTGACACGGTTCGGCCTTACACACACGGGCATTCGATCCGTTCAAGTACCTCTCCCACCCCTCGCCGAGCAGCGCACCATCGTGCGCTACCTCGACCACGCCGACCGCCGCATCCGCCGCTACGTCGACGCCAAGCGCAGGCTCGTCGACCTGCTGGAAGAGGAAAAGCAGGCCGTCATCAACCGGGCCGTCACCCGCGGCCTCGACCCCGACGTCCGCCTCAAGCCCTCCGGCGTCGAGTGGCTAGGCAACGTGCCGGCGCACTGGCAGGTCACTGCCCTACACTACAAGTATTCGCAGAGTCTCGGCAAGATGCTAGATTCTAAGACAATTGTAGGTGACTACTTGCTCCCCTATCTTCGGAACACAGACATTCAATGGGATCGAATCAACGTTGACAATCTCCCTTCAATGGACATTCCACCAAGTGAGTATGACAGATACACAGTCCGGCCAGGTGACTTGCTCGTATGTGAAGGTGGAGAAGTTGGCCGAAGCGCTCTTTGGTCGGGGGAACTGACCATTTGCGGGTTTCAGAAGGCGCTCCACAGACTTAGGCCCAGGCGCGAGGACGTACCCCGGTTCATGTACTTTGTGCTCCGTGCCGCTTCGAATCGAAATGTCTTCAGCGATGGCCACGTGAGTACCATCGCACATTTGACGGGCGAAAAATTGAGAGCACACCGCTTCCCATTCCCACCCGTACCCGAGCAGACCGCCATAGTAGAGCACCTCCACAAGGCCACCGCCGACATCGACGCCCGGATCGCCCGCGCCCAACGCCAGATCGAGCTTGTGGAGGAGTACCGCACCCGCCTCGTCGCCGACGTGGTGACGGGCAAGCTGGACGTGCGCGAGGCCGCGGCGCGCCTGCCGGGGGAAGACGACGAGGTAGAGCCTATAATAGAGGAGAACAGTCTACACGGTATGGACCAAGACCTTGAGAAAGAGCCATCAATCGAATGCGAGGTGAGAGCATGACGGACTGGAGCAAGTGCCCAGCGGTCGAGAGCGTGCCCGGCAGGGTGAGCGGGGCCTGGGTGTTCAAGGACACCCGGCTGCCGCTATACGTGCTCTTCGAGAATCTCGCAGAGGGCGCCACCATCTACGATTTCATCGAGTGGTTCGGGGGGGTGGAAGAATCGGAGGTAAAGGCGGTTCTGGAGCACGTCGCGAAAGACCTCCGAAGTAAAGTTGCGTATGCGGATCCTGTTCGATAACGGGACACCCCGCCAGTTGCGCCGCCGGCTCTTTGGACATGAGGTCGACGAGGCTCGGCAACACGGCTGGGACAGGCTGTCCAACGGGGACTTGCTGCTCATGGCTGAAGAGGCTGGGTACGATGTCCTGATTACTACCGATCAGAACCTGCGGCGCCAGCAAAACATGGCAAACAGGCGCGTGGCCATCGTCGTGCTGATGAACACCGGATGGCCGCGCATCGCACGGCGCACCGAGGCTGTCCGCGAGGCGTTGGTAGGAATACGACCCGGTGAGGTGCGAGAAGTCAGTATCCTGGCGAGAGACGAGGCGTAGCATGACCACCGACACCACCGAAAAGGCCCTCGAAACCCTCATCTGCGACGCCCTCACAGGCGCCGCCCGCGAGCAGCCGATGGACGATGGGGCACACGAGCGCCCGCCCACCTACGGCGCCGGATGGATTCTCGGCGATGCTCACGACTACGACCGCGAGCACTGCGTGGACCTCGCCCAGTTCTCCGCCTTCCTCCGCGACACCCAGCCCGTCGTCGCCGAGTCGCTCGACCTCGGGCAGAGCAGCCCCACGCGCCGCAAGTTCCTCGCCCGTCTCCAGGCACAGGTCACCCGGCGCGGCACGATCGACGTGCTCCGCAACGGCCTCAAGCACGGGCAGCACCAGGTCGATCTCATGTACGGCACGCCGTCGCCGGGCAACGACAGGGCGGAGATTCTGTACAATCAGAACCGCTTCAGCGTGACGCGCCAGCTCCGCTACAGCCTGGACCAGGCCCAGCTCGCCCTCGACCTGTGCCTGTTCGTCAACGGCCTGCCCGTCGCAACCTTCGAGCTGAAGAACAGCCTGACCAAGCAGACCGTCGGCGACGCCGTGGACCAGTATAAGCGAGACCGCAGCCCGCGCGAGATGCTCTTCGCGCTCGGCCGCTGCCTGGCCCATTTCGCCGTCGACGACCACGAGGTGCGGTTCTGCACTCGCCTCGAGGGCAAGGAGTCCTGGTTCCTTCCCTTCAACAAGGGGTGGGACGACGGCGCGGGCAACCCGCCGAACCCCAACGGCCTCAAGACCGACTACCTGTGGACACAGGTGCTCACCCGGCAGGGGCTGACCGACATCATCGAGAACTACGCCCAGGTACTGGAGACGAAGGACGAGAAGACGGGACACAAGCGCCGCACGCAGATATGGCCCCGTTACCACCAGCTCGACGTCGTGCGCCAACTGCTCGCCGACGCGGAAGCCAACGGCGTGGGCCGGCGCTACCTGATCCAGCACTCCGCGGGCAGCGGCAAGTCCAACTCCATCGCGTGGCTCGCTCACCAGCTAATCGGACTGGAGAGGGACGGCGAGACGCTGTTCGACAAGGTGATCGTCGTCACGGACCGCAGGGTGCTGGACAGACAGATACGCGACACCATCAAGCAGTTCGCCCAGGTCCGCTCCGTCGTGGGCGGCGCCGATAGCTCCGGCCACCTCCGCAACCTGCTGCAAGGCTCCAAGCCCATAATCATCACCACCGTCCAGAAGTTCCCGTTCATCCTGGACGTGATCGGCGACAGGCACCGCGGCAGCAGGTTCGCCATCATCATTGATGAGGCCCACTCCAGCCAGGGAGGGCGCACCTCCGCGTCGATGTCCATGGCGCTTGGTGAGGCCGGCGCCGAGGAGGAGGACGAGACCACCGAGGACAAGATCAACCGGCTGATGGAATCCCGGAAGATGCTGACCAATGCCAGCTACTTCGCCTTCACCGCCACTCCCAAGAACAAGACCCTGGAGATTTTCGGCACGCCGGTCCCGGAGGGCGACAAGACCAGGCACGTGCCCTTCCACTCCTACACCATGAAGCAGGCCATCCAGGAGGGGTTCATCATCGACGTGCTGCAGAACTTCACGCCGGTGGACAGCTACTACCGGCTGGTCAAGACGGCGGAGGGCGACCCGGAGTTCGACAGCAAGCGCGCCCGGAAGAAGCTGCGCCGCTACGTGGAGGACCACGACCACTCCATCCGGCTGAAGGCGGAGTTGATGGTGGACCACTTCCACGAGCAGGTGGCCGACCTGCGAATGATCGAAGGCCAGGCGCGGGCCATGGTAGTCACGAGCGGCATACAACGCGCCATCAGCTACTTCTACGCCATCCGGGCATACCTGAGTGAACGCAAGAGCCCCTACAAGGCAATCGTCGCCTTCTCCGGCGAGCACGAGCGCGACGGCGTAAACGTCACGGAGGCGTCCCTCAACGGCTTCTCGGCCAGCCTGATCGAGAACAGGATTCAGGAAGACCCCTACCGCTTCCTGGTCTGCGCCGACAAGTTCCAGACCGGCTACGACGAGCCGCTGCTGCACACCATGTACGTGGACAAGCCGCTGTCGGGCGTCAAGGCGGTGCAGACGCTGTCGCGCCTCAACCGGTCGCACCCCAAAAAGCACAACGCCTTCGTGCTCGACTTCGCGAACGACGCCGACACCATCAGGGACGCCTTCGCGGACTACTACCGCACCACCATCCTGGCAGAGGAGACCGACCCGGACAAGCTCCACGACCTCAAGGCGGACCTCGACGGGCGCCAGGTCTACAGTCCCGACCAGGTGGACGACTTCGTCGAGCTGTACCTGTCTAACGCCCCCCGTGAACGACTCGACCCCATCCTGGACGCCTGCGTTTCCGAATATCGCGAGCAGTTGGACGAGGACAGCCAAGTCGATTTCAAGGGCAAGGCCAAGGCGTTTCTGCGCACCTACGGCTTCCTCGCGTCCATCCTGCCCTACACAAACGCCGAGTGGGAGAAGCTCTCCATCTTCCTGACCTTTCTCGTGCCCAAGCTGCCCGCCCCGATCGAGGACGACTTGTCGAAGGGGATTCTGGAAGCCATCGACATGGACAGCTACCGGCTGGAGAAACAGGCGGTGCTGGACATCCAGCTTCCCGACGAGGACGCCGAGATCGAGCCGGTCCCAACCGAGGGCAGGGGACAGAATCCTGGACCCGAGATGGACAGGCTCTCCAACATCGTCAGGGAGTTCAATGACCGGTTCGGCAACATCGATTGGAAGAACAAAGACAAGATCGAAAAGGTGATCGTCGAGGAGTTACCCGCGAAAGTGGCCGAGAACAGCGCCTACCGGAACGCGATGACCAACTCCGACCGGCAGAACGCGCGAATCGAGCACGACATAGCCCTGCAAGCTGCGATCACGGACTACGTGGCCGACCACGTCGAGCTATTCAAGCTGTACAGCGACAACGAGTCATTCCGCCGGGATCTCTCTGATATGATCTTCGCCGCCACCTACACCGGGGCTGCGACCCTGGCAGGCGCCCCGGCGCGAGAATAGCCCCCACGCCTGTCGCCGATCACCGCTCAGGCGCGCCCCCGCCTACACCTCGATCCGCCGTGTCACCGACTGCGAGTTCGATCCGCCGCCCCACAGCGGGATGATCGACGAGAACGCCCCCGCCGGACCACCGGCCACCACCAGCGTAAAGCTCTCCGGGCTCCTGCCCACGCCCACCTGGTCGTCGCTCCCCGCGCCGCCCTCCATACCTCCGGCCGCGACCCAATCCGACGCCGTGCGCTGCGAGCGCTCGAACAGGAACTCCTTCACTTGCTGCTTGCTCCAACCGTGCTGCCGCAGATAGCCAATGTGCTCGGGGCACAGCACCACCACCAGCTCCCCCTGGCCCGGACCCGCCGCGAACAGTGCGTCGCCGAAGCTGTTCAGTATGGTGGCCGGGTCGTGGCCCAGCGAGTTGCTCACCTGGGTAGGGGACAGTCCGGCGAACACGCTCACCGCGCTGTCGCCCTCCGACAGCCCTCTCTCAACGTGCAGCGGCGCCCACGGGCTCACGTCCTCCGCCTCGGCTACGCACCATGTGTACTTGCCGGCGTGACCCAGCGTCGCCTTGTCCAGCACGCCCGACACCGATCCGGTGACGTTGATGATCACCAGCCGTATGGCGCGCCCTATCGCGGCGTTGGCGCGGTGGCCGGGGCCGAACACGCTCACCCCGGAGTTCATACCGATGTCCCTCGCGATAGGGCCGTTCACCACGACCAGCGCCGCGGCGCCCATGGTGCTCACCGTCATGGCGTGCAGGTTGAACTGCGGCTCGCTCATCGCCTCGATGGCCGCCAGCACCACCGGAAAGTGCTCCGGAAGGCAGCCCGCCATAACGGCGTTTATCGCCACCTTCTCCAGCGTGATCACTCGACCCTTGGTCGGCTCCGCGCCCACGATCTCGGAGGGCGAACGGCCCACGTAGTCCACGAACTGGCGCACCCTTCCTAGAGTGGGCGGCACGATCGGCAGACCGTCGGTCCAGCCCCGCTCGTAGTACGCCTCGATGACGTCGATAGCCTCGTCGAACTCCAACCGGTCGGACGTCAGCGACTCTGTGCTCATCTAGTTGCTCCTACTCCATCATTACCACAAATATTCGTCATTCCCGCGAAAGCGGGAATCCACCCCAGCGCCCCATCCCGTCGCTCACATAAGCAGGGCATCGGTCGGAACCAGTCTGCCCTCGGTTGGGTCTGCCATAAGACTAAAGGCCTCTAGGGCCGTAGCGCCCAGCAGGGGGCGGGTGTCCTCTGGGGCGAAAATGACGTATACCGTCCATTCCTCCCCGACCAGGCGCATGGCCGTTTCCCCCATTGGCAGCCTCGCGACACGTCCGTCCGCCAGGCTGAACCGACGGGTCGACCGAGGCTTCACGCCCAACCGTCGTAGCAGGCTCGCGGGCATGGCGGAGTAGGTGGCGCCGGTGTCCACCAACGCGTTCACCACCACGAACTCCCTACCGTCCGGGTCGCCTATCTCCACGTCGACGCTGAACGTTCCCACGTCCTACTCCCCCAGCTCGCCCCGCAGCGCGTCCATGAAACCCTCCGCGCCCAGGCGCAACAGCCCGTGCGCCGAGATCGTAACGAAGTTCGCGCCCAGCCGGATGAACTCCGCCACACCCGCCACGTCGCCCGGGTTGTTGCCGCCCGCGCCCGCGAACTTGCCGCCCGCCCGGATTCGCGGGATCGTCTCGCCCATCAGCCGCCGCACCTCGCGCGGCCCGGGGTTGCCCATGCTCTGGCCCAGGTCGCCGGCCGCCACGTGCAGCACGTCCACGCCCGGCACCGTCAGGATGTCGTCCAGGTTCTCCACCGCCTCCGTCTCCTCGATCATGCACACCACCAGCGTCTGCTCGTTCACGTGGCGCGTCGACTCGTCGCGCCCCACGCCGATGCCGTAGTCGTGCGCGCGTCCGCCGCCCACGCCGCGATGGCCCTGCGGATAGTACCGCGCGGCCCTGGCGATGCCCTCCGCCTGCTCGCGCGTGTTCACGTGCGGCACGATGATGCCCTGCAGTCCCCGGTCGAGGAAACGCAGTATGGTCGCGTCGTCGTGGTCCGGTATCCGCGCGATGGGCGTTATGCCGAACGCCTCCGCGGCCCGCGTCATGTGCTCCGCCTCGGACAGCGACATCGGGCCGTGCTCGCAATCTATCATCACGAAATCGAACCCCATCGCGCCGAACAGCTCGACGAGGTCGGGCGCGAACCCGCCCACTATCGCGCCGATGGCGTGTCCTCCCTGCTGGAGCTTGGCTTTTGTCGTGTTCGTCCTCATGGCCGCGCCTCGCCCTGCTGCCCCGCCTCCCGCAGCTTGCCCATCACCGCCCGGAACACGCTGTACGGACGCGCGCCCGTGAACAGGATGTTGCCCATGAGAAAGCCCGGGATGCCGTTGATGCCTAGGTTCAGCCCCTCCTGGAACTGGTTCGCTATCTCCGTCTCGTAGTACCGCGACTCCAGCCGGTCGCGCAGCTCCGGCCAGTCCAGCCCGCAGTCGCCCGCCACCCGCTCCAGCACCGCGAAGTCGCCCAGGTCATGGCCCTCCTCCCAGTAGGCCCGGTACAGGGCGCGATGCACCGAGTCGAACTGCCCGTACTCCTTGGCGTACTCGCTCGCCTCCAGCGCGTACTGCGTGTAAGGCGTCAGCGGGAAGCGCCGCATCACCAGCCCCGCCTCCTCGGCGTATGACCTCAGCGGCTCGTTCAGCGAACCACCCTGCTCTTCGGGCGTGAGCGACCTCTTGCGCCCCTCCTTGGGGATGTCCGGCCGCAGCAGAAACGCCTTGCCCTCGACGGTTACGTCGAACTCCTCGGCCAACCTGTCGACCCTCTCCAGGCCGACGTAGCACCACGGTCAAATGTAGTCGTACCAGAAAGTGACCTTCACGGGGCCGTATTCGAGCGCGTCGGACATCATCGTGCCTCCTTGCCAGCTAGCCGACATGGTAGCACGCCGCCCGTTGCCGCAAAAGTGCTTGCCATCCGCCCCCGTTCGCGCAATAATGGGCAACCAACCGGCATACGCACGAAGCCAGCAAGGAGGGCCCATCATGGCTACGGCAACCAGGTTGCAGGTGCTGGACCCCACGGTCGAGCCGATTCCCGTCAACGCGGTAGTCGCTCCCCGCCCCGAGACGCTCGACGGCACGGTGGTGGGACTGCTCGCCAACGGCAAGCACAACTCCCCCGAGATTCTGGAAATGGTCCAGGAGATTCTCGCCGACCGCTACGACTTCAAAGACGTGGTGGTCCGCAACAAGGGCAACGCCTCGCGGCCCTGCCCCAAGCACATCATGGACGAGATGGTCGAGCAGTGCGACGTGGTGATCACCGCGTCGGGTGATTGAGGCTCCTGCTCATCGTGCAGTGTGCACGACGGAATCGAGTTCGAGAAGAACGGAGTCCCCGCGGCGGTCATCTGCACCGAGCCGTTCGTGTCGAGCGGCAAGGCGATGTCCAAGATAGGCGGCATCCCCGACTATCCCTTCGTGGTGGTGCCCCACCCGCTGGGCAGCCTGCCCGAGGACGTCCTCCGCGAGCGCGCCATGCGCGCTGCTCCCGAGGTGTTGCAGATACTGCTCGCCAAGGAATAGACGACGCGAAACAGGGCGCGGCTAGTCGGCCACTTCGAACCGCTCGGACTCCGGCGGCCGCGCCCAAAGCTCCTCAGCCCCCGCCATCGCCTTCGCCCGCTCCGGGCTGGCGCGCCACGCGTCGTATATCTCGTTGCTGTCCCAGACGACGATGCTCGTTATCTTCGTGGGGTCGCTCAGCGAGAGCAGCGTCTGGCGCGAGCGAAACCCCGGCGCCCGGCTCTGCGCCAGCCCGTTGCCGTCCAGCAGCCGCCTCGCCTCCTCCACCCTGTCCTCCTTCGCCCAGTGGTGTGTCAGCACTCCGATCATTCCTCTTCACCTCGCCGGTGATTTCGCGTCCTCCGCGGTGGCGCCGAGTGTAGCAGCGCACCCGCCGGCCCGTCAAAACGCCCAATAGCCTGTCCGACAAGTCCCCTCTCCCAAGACTGGGAGAGGGTTAGGGTGAGGGTTGAACGTCAGCGTTCCATCAAGCCTGAACTGTTGTCCCCCCACTGGACTCGCCGCCACCCGCGTTGGTACACTCCCGCGCGTATGTACCCGATCCCACGGCACAACCAAGTGCGGCGGGAGCAACCGAGCAGGAGGCGGCCATGCCCGCACGCGGAGGCGATCAGTACCTGGAGGGCCTGCGCCAGTCCGAGCGCGAGGTCTGGATCGACGGCGAGCGCGTGGACGACGTTACGTCCCATCCCGCCTTCCGCCGCGGCGCTCGCTCCCTCGCCGCGCTCTACGACATGCAGCTCACCCCCGACCTCCGGGGCGAGATGACCTACCCGTCCCCCACCACCGGCGACCATGTCGGCCTGTCGTTCCTGACGCCGCGCTCCCGGCACGACCTCGAGCGCCGCAGCCGCATGATGGCCCACTGGGCGCACTTTAGCGGCGGCATGATGGGACGCACCCCCGACTACCTCAACGGCAGTCTCATGGCCCAGGCCGCCGCCTCCGACTTCTTCGCCCGCAACCGCCCGGAGTTCTCCCGGAACATCCGCCGCTACTACGAGCACGTCCGCGAGAACGACCTCGCGCTGACCCACACGCTCGTAAACGTCCGCCGCACCCGCTCGCCGCAGGCGACCATCGGCACCGACGAGGAGGTCTCCCTGCGCGCGATCCGGGAAACGGACGCCGGCGTAGTCGTCAGGGGGGCGCGCGTCCTGGCCACGCTCGGCCCCATCTCGGACGAGATCATCGTCGCGCCCTCCACCGTGCTCCGCGCCGGCCCCGGCGCCGAACAGTTCGCCCTCTCGTTCGCCATACCCTGCGGCCAGCCCGGCCTCAGGTTCATCTGCCGCGAGAGCTTCGACCTGGGCAGGTCCCACTTCGACCACCCGCTCGGCTCGCGCTTCGAGGAGATGGACGCCATCGTCTTCTTCGACGACGTCCTGGTGCCCTGGGAGCGCCTGTTCCTGCTGGACGACGTGGAGCTCGCCAACTCGTGCTACGCCGCCACCAACGCCGTCGTCCACATGATGCACCAGGTCGTCGTCAAAAACGTCGCCAAGGCGGAGTTCGTGCTGGGCGTGGCGTGCCTGGTGGCCGAAACGCTCGGCTCCGAGCAGTCCCCGCAGGTCCAGGAGCGCATAACCGAGATCATCCTGGATCTGGAAGTGATGCGCGCCTGCCTCCGCGCCTCAGAGGCCGACGCCGCGCCCGACGACTGGGGTGTCACCTGTCCCGCCCGTATGCCGTTGGACGCGGCCCGCAACCTCTTCCCGCGCATGTACCCGCGCATGGTCGAGATACTGCAACTGCTGGGGTCGAGCAGCCTCATGGCGCTGCCCACCGAGGCCGACTTCGCCACCGAGCTCGAGCCCGATCTGGAGCGCTACCTGTCGACCGGCACGGCCACCGGCGAGCAGCGTGTGCGCCTATTCCGCCTGGCCTGGGACGTCGCGTGCAGCGCGTTCGGCTCGCGCCAGGTGTTGTACGAACGCTTCTTCTTCGGCGACCCCTCCCGCATGGCAAGCGCCCTCTACGCCATCTACGACAAAGAACCCCTCAAGCACCGCGTCCGCCAGTTCCTCGCCCGCGAGTAGGGATCGGCCTTGGGGTTCGGGGTCTAGCCGAAGAGACTGTCCGCGTTCGCCCTCCACAAAGCGATGTCTCCCGGTCTCTCTGAATAAGAGCTTGTCTCGCGCCGGTATCCTGAATCGCGCTGCCCACGATAGGACAGCCAGTTGAAGCTTCCCCACGCGCAGAATTTCTCATCACAAATGATGAACTTCTCGTGGGTGTCCGTGATTTTCTCGATCAATTTGCTCTTTAGATTTCGTGGAACCAACGATTGTAACCTATCGAGTACTTCCCGTCCCTTGGCCCTGTTGCGTGAATCGGCGGGCCCGCGCCTCCGGACGCCTAGCCCCCAAGCGATTCGCACTTGTACACCTCTCCCGACGGCTGCTGCGATCAACCTGGATACTTCATCGTCGAAGGCATATGGGTCTATCCAGGCCGAAACCAGAGTTAGCTGGTTAGTGGCTTCACGAACAGCCTTCAGCAGCACGTGGCGGTGTTCTTCCGTCTTGATAAGGCGGATTTCACCCTTGGTAATCTCTTCTAGCTTACTTTCCTTATCTGCTAGCGATTTCTCCAAAGCCTGTTTCTCAGTTTCAAGGACTTTGATTCTGCAATTGAGCTCGGAGCGTTCTTGGGAGTTCTGGGTGGCTTGCTGCGTTGCTCTAGCTTCTGAGACTGTTCTTGCCGCATCGCCTACTTCCTGGTCAAGGCCATCTACTTCCTGCAAAAGGGAGAGTTCTTCCATTGACAAGTATGGCGATTCAAACCTAGCGGTAACTGATACGGCCTTCAATTCTTCTGGTACCAGTTCGGCACCACGGTCAGCCAATCTCTGGATTTCTGCGGACTCTTCCACAAGGTACTGTTGCGCGCGGTACGCGGCGAACACCGACTGGTCTCCGTTGGGAGCGTCCAGTTTGACTACGATGACGTCATCCCGGTACTTGAGGTGTATGTCCCTTACATCGGCAACCTCAATGATCTCGGTCTCTTGGTCGAGTTGCCAGTTAGGGTGAAGATACTCCCTGACCTCGTCCAATCTGATGTTACTGAGTCGCGGCTTGCGAGGACGTGTTGGAAGGACAAAAAGACCATTCTTCCTAACTTCGTCTCTGTGAAGCAATTGGCGAGTGTCCACATCTACAATTCGCTTGGTCAAGGGGTCGTATGGAACGTGGTCGTGTCGATTGCGCGGGCGAAATGTTCTGCCCCCATCGTTGAGAGCCTGCTTGCCTTTATCCGTAATGGTAATACCGAGAGTAGGGGCTTGCTTGACCAGTTCCTGCTCAAGCAGTTCTACCGAGGCACCGGCCACGTAGGTTTGCGAAATGCCAAGCAGCCTGCCAATCTCCTCGGGTTGCGTCGTGCCCAAGGCCGACAATCGTAGTACGAATCTGGCTGGCGTAGAAAGGTCAGCCCTTGCGATTTCCGTCATCTTCAGCCTGACTTCGTAAATGGGCAAGCATACTTCAAACGGAACATCGACGATGTGGTCGGGGAACCGTCGTTTTGCTCGGGTTGCGACCTCATCGAGGGGATTCTGGACGAGTGTCATAGGAAGCCCACCAGGCTAGGTTGGATTATCTTGCACTCTTCGGGGTGTGATTGAATGTGATTAAGCACTGACGCGAAGGGGTTCATTTCAGCGCCAGTGGTCGCGTTCTCCATCATGAATCCATCGCCGACGATTACGAGTAAGTCACGAGCCCGGGATAACGCAACGTTAATCCTCCGTTCGTCCCTTAAGAATCCTAGCCTTCTTTCTCTATTCGACCGTACAGTGGAGTAGATTACTACGTCGCATTCGCGCCCTTGAAACGAGTCAACGGTAGCAACCTCTATCTTGATGTTACGCCATCGCAAGTTGTCATCGGGATCAATTCTAGTCGAGAGCATATCCACCTGCGCCCGGTATCCGCTAATTACGGCAACAGTTGGCTTTTGTCGACGCCCTAGGCATTTCTCTTCTAGCTTTTCTACCAATTGCAGCACTGCGTCCGCCTCAACGGCATTGGCGAATGATGGCCCAACTCGACTTTCCGCTCGGTTCGGCATTGATGTAGTGGACAGCCAAGTTACGGGGGCTGGCATCCAGTGGAAGGCGGACCTCCGCGACCGTGTTCTTGTTCCGTTCTCCAGTTGCCCATCATAGAACACAGAACTGATAAGGTTACCAATGGCTGGAACCATACGATTTTGGGTTTGGAGCGCCGAGAGAGCATCCTCCTCTGAAGCTTTGAGTTGTTCTATGAGTGACTGGAATAGGCTGGTATCAAGCGTGTGCTCATCATCTGCCTCCCCATATTCCACTTCAATACCCTCTTCGACCATTGGAGGCAATTGGCGTTCGTCGCCGACTAGGATCACCCTCTCAGACTGCACCATGGGAATCAGTACTTCGGGAACCGTAGCTCTTCCCGCCTCGTCAACCACTGCCCAATCGAATCTGACCTCTCCGATCTGTGCCGCGCGACCTCGCTTCCCGCTGTACAAACAGGTTGCCGCGACGACACTGGACGAGTCTGCAATCAGCTTCTGGAAGTCTTGAGAGAGTCCAACGACCCTCTCCCAATCCGTCAGCAAACGCCTTAGCTCCTGTATTCTCCTAAGTTCCTGCCTAGCGGGGTCAATGGCTCCTGATTCAGAGCGATTGGGAGACGCCGCCTTCATTAGTGCTGACAGCGTCTCCAGTTCATTCATTCCTTCGGCCTCTATAGGCTTGGGCAATAGGCTTTTCAAGGCGTCCAACTGGTTTCTTAGCTCGGAACGAGTTTGTTCCACTATTGCAGACACTTCATCATGCGTGGTGGATGGTGCCTCCGTTCCAAGGGAGGAACGTTCTTCCTCGTACTCTTGAAGCTGCGCTGCCAGTTGCCGCGCCTCCAAAATCCATTCCTCAATGGCGTCTGCATCTTCCCATGCAGGTTCGATTTCAGATTCCAAAGATCTTATGGCAGCCCTAGCATTGCGTTCCTCTGAGCGTAGACTCACGATTTCGGGTCGGCAATTGGCCAAAACTTCCTGACGCCAAGCACGAGCGCGTTCTTCCAACGTCCATTTCTCTCCGCCTTGTCCAATCTTCCCCGTTCGGCCAAGTCTGACCATTTCGGGGCAAGTGTCTCCGGCAGCCGATGCTATTTGCTCAAGCGCGTGATCTACAGCAACGTTTGATTGAGAAGTGAGTAGTATCCTGGATTCGGGTTCTCGCTTGAGGATTTGAAGGACCATCTCCGCAATGACTGACGTCTTGCCGGTTCCAGGTGGCCCCTGAATCATATACAACTCATTGCTGGAAATGGCCTTTTGAACCGCTCTCTTCTGGTCGTTTGACAACCACTCCTGATAAAACTCCAGATCAGGTTCCGCAATGCTAGTCGCGCTAGAAGGATCAACTATCACGCGCGCCAAGTTGGGATTTACCATCTGCTCATAAAGGAAATCGTTGACAGCGCGCATCAGCCTAGTGTTCGACGCCAGAGCTTCTATCCTGTTGGTGGTGAGCATCCCAGACTTTGGCATTTGCGAATCGCTTCTGCGGAAAGTACCGTGCTCCTTTGCCACTTCGACAACACGGCCCCGAACTGCTATCAAGTTGCCTACGGGCGTCAATTGAGTTTGCCCATCTTCTCTGACTGCCAATGGCGTGTCGTCCTGCCAGCCAAGGTTGTCGGGGGGAATGACCGCCAAGGTGAAGCTCCAGTGGTCACGCTCCTCCGACACCTTGGAGTACCTCAAAGATATAGCATCCGCTTCAATGCGCTTTCGGTTCTCGCTTAGTGCTTTCTTCCACTTCTCTATGAAGTCGCGCCGAGAACGCCATCGCTCGTTTGACACGATATCGACAGCCTCATGTGTGTCAATCCTAGCAAGCAGGCTGTTCAGTTGTTCTGTCGCCAATGACAGAGACTGGGCATCTTTCTCGTAGGAGTAGTTGAACGTGACGGCTTCCCACCTGGCACGGTAGGGCATGGCTCGCCCCTTCTGCCTTTCCAGGTCGGGGGCATAAAGATTGTGAACAGTTTTCACTACGAGGGAGTCTCCTTCGTCGCCGGGGACACATATGAGACGGAGAGAGTCGCCAAGGACAACGATGTCCCGGCTGTCGTAGCGGTCTCGGTGGACATAGACGTCGTCACGTTCACTTCCACCAAGGTCTTGCAAGACGGCGTCCGCAACTGACTGGAAGTCATCTCTGAAACTCAGGCCAGCCGCAATAACGTCATTCAGGGCAGTTCTTGTTAGAACCAAGAAGTGATTGGGCAGCGTTTCACGCTGGCGAGTGACCGACTCAAGGCGTCGTACCAAGTCGGATCCTCTTGACAACCGGTATTCTGAGTTTTCTGCCAGCATCCACTTCATAATGTTCCTGATGGGAAGAGGATGCTCTCCCAACTGGTCAGCCATATCAACGGTTGGACCTCCATGGAGAGGTTCATTGCCAGAGAGCAAGTGGTAGAAAACGGCCCCCAGCGAGTAAATATCCGATACGGGTCCGACCGATGAACCGGAACGTTGCTCCGGCGACGCGTACCCGCCGCTCCAAAAGCCAGCGAGGGTCTCTCCCACAGTCAACTCCGTGAGCAGCTTGCTGATTCCGAAGTCCGTCAACATAGGACGTCCTTCGGCGTCCAGCAGTACGTTAGAGGGCTTGATATCTCGGTGAATCACGTTCTCTGAGTGAGCATGAGCCAGGGCCTCTGCCAATTCACGCATGACTCGGTATGGCTCGAATCCACTCAGAACGGATCGCAGTTCGCCGTTCAAGTACCTATCGAGCGAATACGGGTGATATTCCAAGACCAGGTAAGGGGGGCTGCCGTTGAGAGGCCAGTTGCTATGGATGAGTCGAACTATGTTTGGATGGTTTAGCCTCTTTAGAGAACTGGTATCGCGTTTAAACAACTCCCTCTTAATCTCATCGGCATGAGGTGTATCCAACACCTTTACGGCGACTTGGGAGTTGTCGGAAGCAGTGTCCAGGGCGAGGTAAACCGAACTCATTCGTCCGCTCCCTATCTGTTTCTGGAGCAGATAGCGGTCCGCAAACAACTCTTGTTGTGCAGTCATCATCATTCAGCCTTAAGAATAAGATGGTTCCCACCCTGCCTGTTGCAGGGGAATTTCAGGGCCACACCCCCCTACCCCCCCGGCGGCACCACCAGCACCGGGCTGCCCGACGTCCGCACCAGCGTCTCCGTCACGCTGCCCAGCACCCAGCGCGAGATCCCGGACCGCCCGTGCGTCGCCATCGCTATCACGTCGCAGTCGATCTCCTGGGAGTAGTCCGCGATGGCGGACGCCGGTGTGCCCAGGATCACCTTCGTGATCACCTTGACGCCCTTGTCCCTAAGCGCCGACGCGATCTCCCCCAGGTACTCGGACGACTCCTGCTCCACTTCCAACTGGATCTTCGCGTCCGTCGCGTAGGCCATCCCCTCCAGGTACGCCGACGAGCTGTTGTCCAGCCTGAGCGCCTTGACCAGCACCACCCTCAGCGACATCGCCAGCGCCAGGCTCTCCACGTATGGCAGCACGCTCTCCGCAAGCTCGGAGCCGTCCAGCGGCGCCAGCAGGGTGGTCATCTTGCCACCCGGCTCCTGCTGGTACCGGCGTGCGCGCTCCGGCGTAATGGTGAGCACGGGAACGCTCACCGAGTGGATCACCTTGTCGGTCACGCTGCCCAGCACGCCCCGCGCTATCAGGTTCCTGCCGTGCGTGGACATGGCGATCAGGTCGCATCCCTCCGCCTCGGCTGATCGCGCTATCTGCTCGGCGGGCGTTCCGAGCACGATCTTGCCCTCGGCCTCGACTCCCTGCTCGCGCAGGCGCTCCGCGACCTCGCGCAGGTGCGCCTCGGCGCGCCTCTCCACGTTCTCCATGATCTGCTGAACGAACGGGCCGCTCGACTCGTGGCGGCGAGTCCCGGCGCGCCGCCGCTCCTCGGGCGGGATTCCTCGACCGGACGCCTCTCCCCTCAGCGAGGTGGGGACCTCCAGCATGTCCGGGTCCACGACCGTGAGCAGCGTGATTCGCGCGCCCACGCCGCCGGCTATCCCCACGACGTAGGGAAGAATGCCCTCCGCCAGGTCCGTGCCGTCCAGCGGCACCAGAACGTGTGTGAACATCTCGCTAGGCTCCTCTCGAAAAGGGGCGGCCTGGTACCGCGCCAATCTAAGTACGCTAGATTATGTTTCCCCATCCGTCATTCCCGCGAAAGCGGGAATCCAGGGGCGGAGGCAGCCTCACGAATGGCAAGACTAGCTCGAACTGGTACTAGCTCACGCCCTGCTCGGCCAGGTAGTCGTGCAGCCTCTGGAGCGCGCGGCTGTTCTCCTCCAGCGTGAAGCCGTCGACCTTGTACTCCTGCTTCGCGCTCATGCCGTCCACCGCGCCCAGATCGACCGTGCGACGGACCAGGTCCTGCTCTTCCTCGATGCTGGGAAGCAGGTTGCGCCCGCTCAACTTGGAAATGGACGCCGCCAGCCCGTAGCCGCCCCAGTTGGACACGCTGCTTATCACCAGCTTGCTCACCTGCGTCACGCACGGAATCTTAACCAGCGTGGGCACCTCGGTCACCTCTCGGGCCAGGTTGCCCATGCCTATCTCGTTTCCGCCGTCGCCGATTCCAACCGTGTGCGGGTGGCCGGACACCAGGTAGTCTATCCGAGCGTTGTACGCCGAAATGTCCTGCCCGTGCATGTTGCGGAACAGCCCCTCGTCCGTGAGTCCGCACCGCTCGATGGCGATTACCACGGACGGGTCGATCTCCGACAGCAGTTCGTCCGCGCGGCGCTTGCTCGCCTCGTCGTCCGCGATCGGAAAGTCCACCACGCGAACGCCGTCCCCCGCGGCCGCCTCCATCAGCGGAACCGACCACTTGTCGGTCACGTACACCACCTCGTTGCCCAGCTTCCGCAGCGCGTCGCCTATCACAATCGCGCCGGCAGGGCCGTCGGTCTCCACCGCTCCCGCCGCCAGGATGTAGAAGCCCGTGATGATGATCGCGGTGCCGGGGTGCTCCAGCACCAGCGCGCCCGCTTGGTCGCAGAAGTCGTCCGGCAGGTGCGCCCTCAGCGCCGAAATCCCCCGCCGGTCGTTGTCCAGAATGATGTCCTCGATACTCATCAACGGCTCCTTTAGGCCCTATCCGATTAGTCCCCTCTCCCTCGACGGGAGAGGGTTAGGGTGAGGGTGAAGAAGAGGGTGCCCCCTACAGTACCGCCACGTCCTCATCCTGCATGTCGGTTATGAACATGTACCCCGGCGCGTGCGTGATCATGAACGGCGGGCGGGACTTCATGGCCACCGCCTGCGGAGTGACGCCGCACGCCCAGAACACCGGCACCTCGCCGTCCTTGATCTCCACCGCCTCACCCATGTCGGGACTGAACACGTCGCGTATGCCGATCGCGGCGGGATCGCCGACGTGCACCGGCGCTCCGTGCACCGCCGGGAAGCGGGAGGTCACCTGCACCGCGCGCACCACCTTGTCGTGCGGTATGGGCCGCATCGACACCACCATCGGGCCGGAGAAGCCGCCCGCGGGCGTCGTCTGCATGTTGGTGATGAACATGGGCACCACCGTGCCGCAGTCCATGTGACGCAGCGAAATGCCGGCCTTCACCAGCGCCGACTCGAACGAGAAGCTGCACCCCAGCAGGAAGGACACCAGGTCCTCCCGCCAGAACTCCGACAAGTCCGTAACCTCGTCCGTCAGCTCCCCGTACTGGTAGATGCGGTACTTCGGCACGTCGAACCGCAGGTCCGCGCTGGGGGCGCTCTGCGCGGGCACGCTGGAGCCGGCCTCCACCACCTCGATCAGCGGGCACGGCTTGGGGTTGCGCTGGCAGAACAGCAGAAAGTCGAACGCCAGGTCCCTCGGAAGTATGGCAAGGTTCGCCTGGACGTTGCCCGGCGCCATGCCGCTGGTGGTCTGCACCAGCTCGTCGTATCGGAACATCTTGCGCAGGTCGGTCGCGCTTGTCGGCAAGGCTGATAGCTGCATGTGAGTACCCTCTGGCGACTTGCAATCGGGACGGGCGACACACCCGCCGCGCCGCTCGAAACGGCGCAAAAACAGGTTACTATCGGGCGCGGGGCTAGTCAAGAAACGGGCGGCACACCGCCCACAAACAGCGTCGCGTCCCCGAAGCTGTAGAACCGATATCCGCGCTCTATCGCCTCCCTGTACCGCTTGAGCACCAACTCCCGCCCCGCGAACGCGCTCACCAGCATCAGCAGCGTCGAGCGCGGCAGGTGGAAGTTGGTCAGCAGTCCGTCGATCACCCGGAAGCGGTGTCCTGGCCGGATGAACAGGTCCGCCCAGCCCGATCCAGCCGAAGCCGGCCCGTTCTCGCCGCCGCCGGACAACGCCACGTGCTCCAGCAGCCGCGTCGGCGTGGTGCCCACCGCGATCACCCTTCGCCCCTCGCGCTTCGCCGCGTTCACCGCGTCCGCCGCCTCCCCCGACAGTGTGTACCGCTCCGCGTGCATCTCGTGAGCGTCAGGGTCGTCCGTCTTGACCATCCGGAAGGTGCCCCAGCCCACGTGAAGCGTCACGAACACCGTCTCCACGCCGACCCCGCGCAGCTCGTCCAGCACCGCCGGCGTGAAGTGCAGACCCGCCGTTGGCGCGGCCAAGCTGCCCTCGACCCGCGAGTAGACAGTCTGGTAGCGCTCCCTGTCGACCAGCGGCTCGCGGATGTACGGCGGCAGCGGCATCGCCCCCAGGCGCTCCAGGTTCTCCTCCCCGCGCAGCCGCACGACCCGCGCGCCGCTGTCCTCCACCTCCTCCACCTCCGCGCTCATCTCGGCTTCCCCACTCGAAAACTCGATGACCGCGCCCGCTCCGAGCCTGCGGCCCGGCCTCACCAGCGCTCGCCACACCCCCGGCGACAACCTGTCCAGCAGCAGCAGTTCCGCCCTGCCGCCTGTGGTAGCCCGCCGCCCCACCAGACGGGCGGGGATAACCCTGCTGTCGTTCATCACCAACACGTCGCCGGGCGACATCAGGCCCGGCAGTTCGGAAAATCGGGTATGCAGAGCCGGCGCGCCGTCCAGCGGAACCACCATCAGCCGGGACGAGTCCCGCCGCTCCAACGGCGTCTGCGCAATCAGCTCAGGCGGCAGGTCGTAGTCGAAATCCCCGGTGTTCATGCTTCCTTTTGATCCCCTGTCCCGTCAAGGGAGAGGGTCAGGGGCAGTTTACTTTGTGGGCATCATCCGTTGCATGAGCCTATAAGCTCGGCCCCTAAACTCCGGCCAAATCAGCAGCGCCGCGATAACCGGGTATATGAACCATGACGCCATCGAAGAGATAAGCCAGAAAACGATAGCCACAATGGGTAGAGTCATGACCAGAACAATGCCAGGGGGATCCTCAGTGACCGGGTAGTTACTGGGGTTAAGCCGTGGGTCTACAAGTTCAAAAGGACACTCCGCAACGTAACCGAGTGTATTGTCAGCCTCAAACTCGCAACCCGGAATCGGAAAACCGGCCATCACGTAGGCAGTAAATGCGCCACTTACCAACCATGCAAAGAAGATTAGCTTGACTTTGCTCATTTGAGATGCCTCATAAGTGGACGGAACCGTTCAGGGCGAGGATTTCCGATCCCCTCTCCCAAGACTGGGAGGAGAGGGTTTAGGGTTGAGAGCCCGTATCCCACCCTCACTCGTCCAACTCCGGATGCACCGACAGCCGCGCCGCCTTCAGCGTGTTCACCAGCAGCATGGCTATCGTCATGGGACCCACCCCGCCCGGCACCGGCGTTATCGCCGCCGCCTTGCGCCTCACCGGCCCGTACGCCACGTCGCCCACAAGCCGGTAGCCGCGCTCCCGCTCCGGCGCGTCCACGCGGTTCGTGCCCACGTCTATCACCACCGCGCCCTCCTTCACCATGTCCGCCGTGATGAGCCGCGGCTGGCCCATCGCCGCGATGAGGATGTCCGCGCCCCGCGTCACCTCGGCCAGGTTCGCCGTCCGCGTGTGGCACACCGTGACCGTCGCGTTGGAGCCCGCCAGCCGCTGCATCAGCAGGTTGGCGATGGGCTTGCCCACGATGTTGCTCCTGCCGCACACCACCACGTTCTTGCCCGACGGGTCGTTGCCCGTGCGCAGCAGCATCTGCTGTATGCCCGCCGGTGTAGCGGACACGAAGCGCGGCCTGCCCGCCATCAGACGCCCCATGTTGTTCGGGTGAAGCCCGTCCACGTCCTTCATCGGGTCTATCGACTCGATGACCGTATTCTCGTCCACGTGGTCCGGCAACGGAAGCTGCACCAGTATGCCATGAAACCGGTCATCCTCGTTCAGGTCCGCGACCAGCGACAGCACCTCGTTCTGGGTGGTGTCCGCAGGGCGCAGGAACACCTCCGCGTACAGCCCGGCGGCGGTCGCCTCCCGCTGCTTGTTGCGCACGTAAATCGCCGACGCCGGGTCGTCCCCCACCAGCACCGCCGCCAGCCCCGGCGTAACGCCGTGCTTCTCCTTCATCTCGGCCGCCCCCTCCGCGACCTCTCCCCTGATCTCGGCGGCCATCGCCGCGCCGTCTATTCGCAATGCGGGCATAGGACGCGCCTCCTGTCGCGGGCCTTCCGGAGGCCCAGCGTGTTGGCCCCAATTATAGGACGTGACATCACTCCACGCCATTCCGGACCCACTCCGGTGTCTCCCGAACGCTCCAATGCACACCCCGGCCGCGCTCTCTTCGCCCTCTCCCGACCCATTCGCTCCCCCGCACCCCGAAAAAAACGTCACTTTCCCGCGCCACGCGTTACCCGTCCCCGTCCCACTCCATCCCCACCCACGGCCACCTCGTGCCTCAAGACTGCGCCATTTCTTCCCACAATTCCGCCCCCAACCCGCGTTTTCGCTACCCCCATTGCAAATCACGTACATCCGTGCTACCATCGCACACGGTAGGGGCGGGTTTCAAGCCCATTTGCTCCAACTAATTCACCGAAAGGCGGCCTGAACGTCGTTCAATCTACGAAATCAAGGGCAATTTGGCACCAAAACGGGGTATCTCCCGCTTTGTGTCGCTATCCCATCGGTCTGAGTTACCAAGTTTCTGACGATTCTGGCGGCTTAGCGGCTGCTGATGCGGCAGAAATCGCGCCAAATGCGGCCGGATCCTAGCTGGAATCGGAATTAGTTGGAGCGAATGGTTTCAAGCCCGCCTGCGGGACCGACCCGCCCCGGGCGCCAGTCGGGACGTCTAAGACCGACCACCGCCACCGGCCCGCCCCCCAGTCCTCTTCTGCCACGCGACGGGACGTTTCTGTGCCAATATGCCCATATCGGCGGGACAGAATGGAGCGCGATCGCGGCCACTCCCAGCTACGGAACACACAGAATATCGCAGAATTGAGCAGATTTCGTATTCATGCCAAATAAACACCGTTGGCTGCACCCGAAAAACTGACAGCGCGTGAGCACGCGGACTATAATGGCGGCTGCCTGGCCCGCACAGGCCGGAGGGGAATTTCGAAAGCCATGACGCTCGTCACCGGCGTGGACATCATAGAAATAGGGCGCGTCCGAAGGGTAGCCCGCGAGTACGGCGAGAGATTCGAACGCCGCATCTACACCGAGGGCGAGATCGCCTTCTGCCGCGGACGCGCCCCCCAGCTTGCGGGTCGGTTCGCCGCGAAGGAGGCCGTGATGAAGGCGCTCGGCACCGGCGTTCGCGGCGTGCCCTGGAAGGACATCGAGGTCGTGCGCCGCAGGGGAAGCGCCCCCACCGTGCGCCTGCACCGCAAGGCGCTCGCCCGCGCCGAGCTGCTCGGAATCGAGCAGCTTGCCATCACTATCTCCCACTCCCGCGACTACGCCGTCGCCATGGTCGTCGCAGAAAGCCGCCACGAAAACACCCTGCCGGTCACACGAACCCGGCGTCGTCAAGTCCCTTCCCCCTCGCAGGGGGAAGGTTAGGATGGGGGTGACGACCCGTTCGTCGGACTAGCTCTTAGGAGGAACTGAAGAAAATGAAAATCGGAATCTTCATCGGCTCCATGGGGGCCTCATCCGGCCTCATGGGACAGGTCCAGCAGGCCGTCGACGCCGAGAACGACGGCTTCGACAGCTTCTGGTCCGCCCAGGTCGCCGGCGTGGACGCGCTGACGCTGTTCGCGCTCGCCGGCCAGCGCACCGAGCGCATTCGCATGGGCACCGCCGTCGTCCCCACCTTCCCGCGCCACCCCGTGATGCTCGCACAACAGGCCCTGACGGCCAACGCCGCCACCGGTGGCCGAATCGACCTCGGCATCGGCCTGTCCCACAGACCAACCGTCGAGGAGCGCTGGGGCCTGCCGTTCGAGCGGCCCGCGCGCCACATGAGCGAGTACCTGTCCGTGCTGCGCTCGCTCGTGGAGGGGGGCAGCGCCCGCTTCGAGGGCGAGATCTTCCGGGTGAACGTCGACATAGACGTCCCAAGCGCCGAGCCGTTCCCCATCCTGGTGGCCGCGCTCGCGCCCCGGATGCTCCGCATCGCCGGCCGCCAGGCCGAGGGCACCGTCACCTGGATGGTGGGACCCACTACGCTCCGCACCCACATCGTGCCGCGCATCAGCGCCGCCGCCGAGGACGCCGGACGCCCCGCGCCCCGCGTATGCGTCGGCCTGCCCATCGCCGTCACCGACGATCCCGTCGGCGCCCGCCTGCGCGCCGCCGAGCACTTCGGGCGCTACGGCCTGCTGCCCAGCTATCGCCGGATGCTGGACATCGAGGGCGTGGAGAGCCCCGCCGACATAGCCGTGGTTGGCAGCGAGGACGAAGTGACCGAGCAGCTTGCCGTTGTCGCCGAAGCCGGCGCGACCGAGCTGCTGGCGTCCATATTCCCCCACGGCGACGACGAGGAGGCTTCCGTCGCTCGTACCCGGGCGCTGGTCAAGTCCCTCATCGGCAAGCTCTGAGCGGGCGCCGCTCGATGGCCGTCCCCCCGCCGACCGTCAAGGTCGTGTCCGCCGCACAGATGCGCCGAATCGAGGACCGCTCCGAAGTGGCCGGAGTGTCCAAGGACACCCTCATGGAGAACGCGGGACTGGAAGTCGCCCGCGCCGTGCGCCGCCGCCTGGGCCACCTGCCGGGCGTCCGCGTGTTGGTGCTTGTCGGCCCGGGCAACAACGGCGGCGACGGCCTTGTCGCCGCCCGCCACCTGCACCGCTGGGGCGCTTGTGTGCTCGCCTACCTCTGCGGTCGCAGGCCGTCCCCGGACCCGAAGCTGGACTCCCTGCGCGAGCTCGGAACGCCCGTCGTCCGTGCCTCCGACGACGAGGACTTGGCCCTGCTCCGCGAGTGGCTGTCCCTGGCCCACGCGGTGGTGGACTCCGTTCTCGGCACCGGCCGCTCCCGGCCCATTGAGGGCGCGCTGGCTTCGATTCTCGACGAGGTTTCGCGCTCGCGGTCGAGCCGGCGCGACCTGCCGCTGCTCGCGCTGGACGTCCCCACTGGCCTGGACGCCGACACCGGCGCGCTCGACCCGCTCACGCCTCGGCCCGACGTGACCCTCGCCCCCGGCTACCCCAAGCTCGGCATGTTCGCCCTGCCCGGCGCGGAGAGCGTCGGCGCGCTGGAGGTGCTGGACATCGGCCTGCCGCCCGGCCTGGACGACGACGTTCAGGTAGAGTTGATGACCGCCGCTTCCGCCGCTCGGCTCGCTCCGCCCAGGTCTCTCGCCGCCCACAAGGGCAGCTTTGGCCGCGCGCTCATCGTCGCAGGCTCACCCAACTACGTCGGCGCGGCCCGCCTCGCCGCCCTCGCCGCAACGCGCGTCGGAGCCGGCCTCGTCACGCTGGCCATCCCCGCCACACTTCAGCCCTCCGTCGCGACGGGCGCCACCGAGCCCACCTTCATCCCGCTGCCGGAGGCCTCCCCCGGATTCGCCGACCCCGAGCGTGCCGCGCCTCTGCTCCTGGACGCGATGCCAGACTACGACTCGCTGCTCGTCGGCTGCGGCCTCGGCCAGGACGAGCGCACCCGCGACCTGCTGGAGCGGCTGCTTCTAAGTGGCGCGCCGCTGCCCCCTGCGGTCGTGGACGCCGACGCCCTCAACTTCCTCGCCAGCCGCGGCGACGGCTGGAGCGAGTTCTTCACACAGGGAGCCGTGCTGACGCCGCACCCCGGCGAGATGTCGCGCCTGACGAATGAGCCGTCGGCCCGCCTCCAGGCCGACCGCGTCGCCTCGGCCACGAACGCCGCTGCGGCCTGGGGCAAGGTGGTTGCGCTCAAAGGGGCCTTCACCGTCGTCGCCGCCCCCGACGGCCGCGTCGCGCTGTCACCCTTTGCCAATCCCGGCCTCGCCTCCGCGGGCACCGGCGACGTGCTTGCTGGCGCCATGGCTGGCCTGCTCGCGCAGGGCGTAGCCCTGTTCGACGCGGCCACCCTGGGCGTGTACCTGCACGGCGCGGCAGGCGAGCGCGTGCGCGCCGAACTGGGCGACGCCGGGATGGTAGCCACCGACCTGCTGCCGGAACTGCCCAGGGCCATACGCGCCCTGGCCGGGTCGCGCGGGTAGGGGAGTATCCGGTGGCGAACCTGCGCGGGCGGGAGAGGGCGCGCTACGTCGCGGACATGTTCACCCGTATCTCTCGCCGCTACGACCTGATGAACACCGTGATGACCGCCGGCAGGCACTACGCCTGGCGACGACGCGCCTGCCGCCTCGCCGTCGGCTCGCTGTCCGGGCCAGCGCTGGACGTCGCCGCCGGAACCTGCGACTTCGCCTTCGACCTGGCGCGCATCCCCTCGGTGACCCGCGTCGCCGCCCTGGACTTCGCCCCTGCCATGCTCCGCGTCGCCGCCCGCAAGGCGCGGCGACAAGGACTCTCTCACGCGGTCGACCTCGTCGCCGGAGACGCCCACGCGCTGCCCTTCGCCGACGACACCTTCACGTGCGCGACGGTCGGATTCGGAGTCCGCAACTTCATCGACCAGCCGCTCGCCATCCGGGAGATGTCGCGCGTCGTGCGCCCCGGCGGTCGTGTGGCAATCCTGGAAATTGTTCGGACCGATGAGGAGGGTGCTTGGGGGCGCACGTTCCCCAAGCTCTTCGGGCGCGTCGCGCCGGCGTTGGGCGCGGTCTTCGCCGGCGAGCGCGAGGCCTACACCTATCTGCCGGAGTCCGTCGGCGGATTCGCCAGCGCGCCAGAACTCGCATCGCTCATGGAAGACGCAGGCCTCCGCCTCATAGCCGAAAACCGCCTCTGGATGCGCTCCGTCGCTCTGCTCGTGGGCGAAAAGCCGCGGTAGCTGCCATTTTGTTCTCACTAGCATCCCTGGGCGCATTGTTGCGACTTGGCTGATATGGTACTTTCTCTGACACTCGCGGGAGGAGGTGAGGATGACCCAATACCGATTGCCTTACAGAATGACAGGGCCTTCCGAGGACACCGAGTACATGTACATGGCTGAGGTCCCCGCGCTCCCTGGGTGCAGGGCGTGGGGCGAGACCCCTGATGACGCATTGGACAGTCTCCGCAGCGTAGCTGCCCAGTTCATCGCATCATACGAGGATCACGGCGACGAACTTCCCGACTCCATTAAGGATTTGGCGGACACGCTGCTGATTGTTGCGTGAGATACCGCGAGCTAGTGCGGAGACTGAGACAACACGGATGCGAGTTTGACCGCCAAGCAAGGGGATCACATGAGGTCTGGCGCAGTCGTGTCAGTGGCGGCAGAACGACGATCCCAAACTGGGGAAGCAAGGATTTGAGGCCGGGAACAGTCCGTAGGATCCTACGTGAGTTGGGAGTTGACCGGGCTGACTTTTACGGGCTGGGAGTTTAAGGTCTCCGGAGGCCTATCACACCAGTTCGCTTATCCCCCGCACTATCCGGTCCGGCCGTACGCTCGTCCCCTCCGGCAGCCCGACGCCCGCCCAGTCCACCCAGATGCCCCGCAGCCCCAGCCGCTGCGGCGTGGCGACCTCCCACTCCAGGTTGTCCCCCACCATCCAGGCGTCTCCGGGCTCCGTGTCCAGCGTCGCCAGCGCGTGCCTGTACACCCGCTCGTCCGGCTTGCCCACGCCGAACTCCCCCTCGATGACGATGCACCCGAAGTAGCGCTCCAGCCCGAAGCGCACCACCTTGCCGCGCTGCCCCTCGGCGCTCCCGTTGGTAATCAGCGCCAACCGGACGCCCTTGCCTCGCAGCTTCTCCAGCGTCTCGATGGCGCCCGGATACAGGCTGAGGCTCCTCTCGCGAGTGGTGAGGTAGCAATCGGCGAGGTCTGTGGATAGCTCCGATTCGTCGCGGACACCCAAACTGTCCAGCGCACTTTTGGCAATGGCGAGCGCGGCCCCGGCGGGGTTCAGCCGACCCCGGCGCTGCCTGGTCGCGTCGGACCAGAACGTCATCGCGGCGCTCTGGAACGCGTCGTACAGCCCTTCGAAAGAAACACCGGGAATGGCGGGCGCGAACTGGGCGCAGACCTGCTGCATGGCATTGGGCGTAGACGCCGACGCCGATATGATCGTGTCGTCCAGATCGAACAGGATGGCCCTGGGCAGACCTCCCGTCACCCTCGTGCCGCCCTGCATTCGTCGCAGTCGCACAGCCTGCGCAGCGTCTCGAACGTGTAGATGCCCGTGTAGTGCGCGTCGCTCCACAGGAACTGCACCGCGTACTTGCCCACCATCAGGTAGTCCTCGGCGCGAATGTCGTGAGGCACGGTGGCCGGATCGAGCAGCTTGCGGCGGCTCCACTCCTCCACGCACTGTGCGCAGCCGCAGTTGATCCGCACCTCTCGTGGGTCGTACACGCTCACGTGGCCGTCGCTCCACTCCACGACGATGTGGGCGTCCGTCAGTTCGACCTCTGTTATCGAGTGCGTCGTCGTCACTTC
Source organism: Dehalococcoidia bacterium (assembly GCA_965203135.1). Lineage (GTDB taxonomy): Bacteria > Chloroflexota > Dehalococcoidia > Lucifugimonadales > CATOSD01 > CATOSD01. Next base: position 64,167 of record CBDBBO010000002.1, read on the forward strand.
GCCGTCACCACCCCAGCATCACGGCGTCGCGCCGCGGGTCGGCCCCGCCGGTGTACGCCCCGTTGTCCGCCACTATCGGCGTAAAGCCGTTGACAATGCCCCACGGCCCGATAGTCTCCACGTCGTGGCCCATGTCCGCCAGCGCGCCGACAGTCTCGCGAGGGATGCGGCTCTCCAGCGACAGGCGGTTGGGCGATACGGTGTGAGGCCACGGCGAGCGCGGGAAGCTGTAGCCGCAGAACCGGGGCGCGGACACCGCCTCCTGCACGTCCATGCCGAAGTCGACCATGTTCGTCAACACCTGCAGGTTGCTCTGCACCTGGCTGTCGCCGCCCGGCGTGCCCAGCGTCATGAACGGCTTGCCGTCCTTCAGCACGATGAACGTGCACGGCGTTGTACGCGGCCGCTTGCGTGGCGCCAGTGCGTTGGGGTTCTCCGGGTCGAGCCAGAAGTAGCAGCCCCGGCAGTTGATGACGATCCCCGTGTCGCTGAGCACCATGCCCTGCGCCAGCCCCGCGAAGCTGCTCGGCGTCGCCGAGACCATATTGCCCTGCGCGTCAGCGGTCGAAAGGTACGTCGTGCCGTCGAACTCGCCCGCGGCCTCCGCCACGCGACCCACGCCCGCGGCGTGCGCGCCGTTTGCGACCGCCCTCATCGCGCGCGGGTCCCCCGGCAGGTATTCCCCCCGCGCCCGCTCACTGTCCAGCAGCGACAGGCGCAGCGCGCCGTACCGCGCCGACAGCAGCCCGTCGAAAGGCACGTCCACGTGTTCGGGGTCGCCCGCATACCGCTCGCGGTCGGCCATCGCCAGCTTCAGCGCCTCCACCTGCACGTGAATCGCCTCGGGGCTGTTGTGACCCATTCCGGCCAGGTCCACGCCCTCCAGGATACTCAGCGTCTGCAACAGCGATATGCCCTGCGTCCAGGTCCTGTTGGTGTAGATGGTGTAGCCGCGGTAGTCCACGGAGATCGGCTCTTCGAAGGGCGATTCGTACTCGGCGAAGTCCTCGTACTCGTACAGCCCGCCCAGGTCCTTCAGCGCCGCCACCATGCGCCGCGCGGGATCGCCCTTGTAGAAGCAGTCCCTCGCCGCCTGGATGCCCCTTTCACGGTTGGCTCCCGCCGCCAGCGCGTCGCTTTCGGCATGTGCCATCAGCGACAGCGTGCGCGCCAGGTCCGGCTGCCTGAAGTTGCTTCCCACCGGCGGGGGAGCGCCGCCCGGTAGGAATACCCGCGCGGAGTCGGCGTGGGCGCTCAGGTTGGCGAGCCGCGCGGGCGTGCTAATGGTGCGACTGAACAGCGGATACGCCGGAAAGCCATCGCCCGCCAACTCGATCGCGCTCGCCGCCGCCTCGCCGAACGACGTTGTGCCGTGCGCGCCCAGCATCGTAAGTAGCGCCGAGACAACGCCCGGCACGGTGCTCGAGTGCACGCCCGGCGGGATTTCGCCCCAGCGCTCCATGTACAGGTCTATCGTCGCGGCTCTCGGCGCCCAGCCCTGGCCGACCACCGAGCGCACTTTGCCCGTCTCAGCCTCGTACAGCAGCATCGCCACCTCGCCGCCCAGCGTGTAGTGGGCGGTCGGCTCGAGCACACCCGCCGCGAGCGCGGACGCGACGGCGGCATCCACGGCGTTGCCGCCCTTCCACAGCGCGCGCATACCCGCCTGCGCCGTCAGTTGCGTTCCGCCGCCGGACATGCCGTGCCTGCCCCACACGAGCGGGCGGTGGGAGAATTGCCCGTGGCTTCCCGGTGTTGCGCCGTTGGCTGTCGTGGTCACGTTCACACCTCTTCGCCCTTCGATTTCCCCTGGGATTGCGATCCTTTAGAGTCCGCGCTCCTTCATCTTCTCGTCGGTTACCACCTCGTAGAACTCGATGGGATACTCTAGGATGAGCGACTGGAGCTTGGCGTTGTCCTCGCGAACCGACGCGGGCACGTTGGTCACCCAGTTGGGCTCGATGGTGTCCTGCGTCCACTCGGCGATCACCTGGCTCTCGCCGGGCAGGCCGCGCCCTCCCACCATGATGGTGGCCTTACTGCGGCCGTTTTCCTCGTAGGCATCGCAGATTCTCCGCAGAATCGCTGCGACCTCCCACTCAGTCTGGGGTTTGGTCTTGGCTATCCTTCTTACAAGGTACACGTGCGTTCTCCTCGTCACATTGGTTTGGCGTCGCGTCGGTTTCGGCATATGCCGTCGCTGGAAGTGTATAGCGGGCATTATGCGCCGTCAAACGCCGGAGGAATTGTTAGCGCCTAGTAGTACTTGTCCATGCCGACCGTGCCCAGCTTGCGCCCCTTCGCAGTGGCGCGGATGAGACTGCCGAGCCGCCTGTCGAACTCCTCTGGACGGATGCGGGCGGCGTCCACGTATGCCACCCGTATCCGGCGGTACGATTCCGAGAAGACGTTGTAGTTTCGCCATGCGTCTGCGTCGGCCCTTATCGCGTCCTCGATGTCGTCCGGAAACACGAACGGCTCCGCAAGAGCGCGTTGAGCCGCCTCCTGCACAGTCGGGTGTATCATGCCCCGCTCGTCGAGCCAGCGCAGCCGCTCCTTGTTGGGCTGAGAGAAGCCGCTCCTCGGATTGCGCGGTGTGAAACGCTGGGCCGCCAGACCCTCGCCCGCCTTCTTGATGATCGAGTCGATCCACCCGAAGCACAGCGCCTCCTCGACGGCGTCGTTGTAAGGAATGCGCGGCTTCCCGGTGGCCTTGTTCGGGTACAGGAGCCAGATTTCACTGGCGGTGTCGAAGTTCGCCTCCAGCCACTCACGCCACGGGCCTCTCTCGGTAACGTACAGGGTCTCGCCTATTTCCATGGCCAGCCTCTCTGCTTACGGCTGTTAGCGTCACGCGCCCCGACCGGCGCTTGTCCGTTTGGCTGGCGGAGAGAGTGGGATTCGAACCCACGGTACCCTTGCAGGTACACGCGATTTCCAGTCGCGCCTATTCGTCCTCTCTAGCATCTCTCCACACGCCTGCCACTACGGACGGGCCAGGCTCCCTGAAATCGACCCGGTATTTCAACCTGCGGGTCGGGCGATTGGGCTGGCGGAGAGAGTGGGATTCGAACCCACGATGAGGTTGCCCCCATACCGGTTTTCGAGACCGGCGCCTTCAGCCTCTCGGCCATCTCTCCACAACAGAATTATACCACGTTTGGGCTGGCAGTCCTTACTCCCCCTTGCCTCCCCGCAAAGGTGCGATGCAGTAGTTTTCGCTGTGCTGGAGCAGCCGCTCGATGACGGCCGTCGAGGTGTTTCGCTGGTTGGTGGCGTTGGCCAACCTCTCGCTGATGTCCGCGCTGATCTCGTCGGCGCCCATCGGCTCGTTGCCCCGTGAGAGCAACACTCTGAAAATGGCCTCCTTCAGCGGAGTATCATCGAGCAGGTAGTCGTTGGCGCTCTTACAGTGGTCGACTATCCTGCCGATCAGATCCTGGGCCTCAACTGAGGCGACCTCCTCTTCATCAACCGCCTGCTGGCACATGTAGCACTGCCTGGACGCGATCATCACGGGCAGCGACCGCCGCCGCTCATCGGCCATTTCGGCGTCGATGAAGTACTTCGCCGGCCGGTCGCCGCTCGCTCCGTCGAGAATCCCGCCCTGTTTTGCACTCATCAAAAGACTTCCTCCGGCCAATCCAACATTTGAGTTTGGGCAACCTCTCCCGCCGCCATAAGGGGCACGTCCTCAGGGCAAATGGCGAGGCCGTTTGCCAGCGCCATCGACGTCAGCAGGTTCGAACCCTGGTCGCCCGTAAGCCGCGCCCTGTACCCGCCGTTGTGCTTGGTCACCACGGCCCTCGCGTACACCCTGCGCCCATCAGGATTCTCGATGGGTTCGTCCAGCACGGCCTCCACTGTCGGCTTGCCCACGTCGCCCAGGCCGAGCATCTTCCTGATGGCTGGACGGCCAAACTGCTCGAACGCCACCAGCGCGCTCACCGGATTGCCGGGCAGTCCCAGGTGGGGCACCTGCCGTCCGTTCCCAGCGCTCAGCGCGCCAAAGGCCAGCGGCTTGGCCGGACGCATCCGCACCGACCAGAAGTCGATGCTCCCGTGCTGGGCGAGCACGTCCTTCACCATGTCGTAATCGCCCTTCGACACGCCCGCCGAAGTCACCAGCATGTCGCATTCCAGCGCCTGCTTCAGCTTGGCGTTCATAGACTCCAGGTTGTCCCGAGCTATGCCCAGCAGCCGGGGAACTCCCCCGTACCTGAGCGTGCTCGCGGCCACGCTGTAGTTGTTGATATTGAAGATCTTGCCGTCCTCGGACACCTCGCCCGGCTCCAGCAGCTCGTCGCCGGTGGCCAGTATCCCCACCACGGGTCGGCGCACCACGCTCACGTCCGAGTAGCCCAGCGACGCCAGCACGCCAATCTCGGACGGACGCAGCACCGAGCCGCGCTTCAGCACGAGCGTGCCCCGCCGCACGTCCTGCCCCGCGGGGCGCACCTCCGCGCCCGGCGGCACGGGGATGTTGATTCCGATCCGCGACATATCGCCGCCTGTCCTGCGGCGTTCCACCTCGTCCGTGTCCTCGAACGGCACCACCGCGTCGGCGCCGTCTGGGATGGGAGCGCCGGTCATTATGCGCACCGCCGTTCCCAGCCCGACCTCATCGCGCGGCAGCTGTCCGGCGGCAACGTAGCCCACCACGTCCAGCGTTACGGGCGAGTCCTCCGACGCCCCCGCCACGCTCTCCGACCGGACCGCGTAGCCGTCCATGGCGGAGTTGTCCAGCGGCGGAATGTCGTACTGCGACACCGCGTCCTCCGCCAGCACCTGGCCCAGCGCGTCCAGTATGGGCTTGCGTTCCACGTCCAGCACGCCGAAGAAGCCCAGGATACGTTCCAGCGCCTCCTCGACGCCGAGCATCGATTCGTTGTGGTGGCGGTGTACGTGTGTGTACTTCGTCATGCCTGCCCCTATCCGCGAATCTCCGCGCCCAGCTCGCGCCGGAGTTGCCGCAAAATGTCTGCCTGATACCTGTCCACCTGCTCGGATGTGAGCGTTCCCCTGTCCGACCGGAACACAATCCGGTACGCCACCGACTTCTTTCCGTCCGGTACGCCCTCGCCAGAGTATACGTCGAACGGAGCGCTGCTCGCGACCATGTTGTGACGGGCGATGATGCCCTGCACGCGCGAGGAGGGAACTTCGGCGTCCATAACTAGCGCCACGTCCCGGTTGGACACCGGGAATCGGCTCGTCCTCCGGTATCGCCTGGGCGTGTCGGGCATGGCCCCTGCCAGACCCTCGACGTCGACCTCGAACAGCGCCACGGGCGCTTCGTCCAGATCGAAGCGGGCCAGCACGTCCGGGCGCAACTCCCCGACCTCACCGACGGAAGCGCCGTCCAGCACCAGACGCGCCGACCGGCCGCCCCGGAAGAAACCGCCCTCGCTCGGCTCGTACTCGACCTGGAGGTCGAGGCTGGCGAAGAGCGCCTCCAACACGCCTTTCGCGTCGAAGAAGCCCATCTCACCCGGCGGCGCCAGCCAGGACACGGCGGCACGCGGCCCCGACATCGCGCCCACCAGCATCTCGCGCTCGTTTGGCAAATCGCGCTCCTTCGCCTCCAGCTTGGGCAGGTACACTCGCCCCAGCTCGAAGATGCGAATGCCGTCGCTCTGCCCGACGCGGCGGTTCGCCGCAAGCGTCTGGAGCACCGCACCGCGCAAGCTGGTCCGCATGTACTCGTGGTCGCCGCTCATCGGGTTGGCTATGCGCAACGGCGGATTCGACTCGTCCACCGCTCCCACGCTGTCGAGCGTCTCCATCGTGGTGCTCGAATACGAAATGGTCTCGCGCATTCCCGATGCCGCCAGGCAGTCCCGCACTCGCTCCTTCAGCTCCCGCAGCGGCTGCGGCGGGTGGTGCGGGATGGGAGCCGACAGCATCGTCGTAGGGATCGAATCGTAGCCGGTGATACGGGCCACCTCTTCCACTAGGTCGTCCTCGATTGACACGTCTGAGCGCCAGTAGGGAGCCTTGACCCAGATGGTGTCCCGCCGTTCCGGTGCTGGCCCTGCCTCCACCGCCTCGATGACGTCGATGAGACCGGACGGCTCAGCCGCCCGCTCGAAGCCGAGGGCGTCCAGCACCTCTCTCATGCGCTCGATGCCGTAGTCGACCCCCATCACCTGTCGCACGCGCCGGCGGCTCAGCCTCAGCGTGGGCGTCGGTTTGCGCCCCGGGTACAGGTCGACGATGCCCTTCGCCGCCTCGCCTCCGGCGATCTCCAGTATCAGTCCCGTCGCCCTCCTCAGCCCGCGCTCCGCAAGCTCCGCCCGGATGGCCCGCTCGAATCGATACGACGCCTCGGTGCTCATCCGCAGAGCGGTGCGCGTGCGGCGCGTGTTGACCGGATCGAAGCTGGCCGCCTCCAGCAGCACCGCCGTCGTGTTCTCGTCCATCTCCGTGCTCGCGCCGCCCATCACGCCCGCCAGCCCGATGGTGTCCTGTGAGTCGGCTATGCACAACATCGGGGAACTCAGCGCGCGCCGCACGCCGTCCAGCGTCTCCAGCGTCTCGCCCGGCCGCGCCGCCCTCACCACGATGCGACTGTCCCGCACGTTGTCGAAGTCGAATGCGTGGAGTGGTTGCCCGTACTCCAGCATAACGTAGTTGGTGATGTCCACCACGTTGTTGATCGGACGCTGCCCGGCCCTCATCAGCGCGTCCTGCATCCACTGCGGCGACTCGCCGATGCGGACGCCGCGAATGAGGCTGGCGGTGTACCGGGCGCACAACTCCGGGTCGGCTATCTCGATGGACACCAGATCCTCGATGGGCGGGCCGTCCTCCGGATAGGACAGGTCCGGCTCCCCAACACGTCCGCCCGTGATGGCCGCGACCTCGTGTGCGATGCCCAACACGGACAGGCAGTCCGGCCGGTTCGGCGTCACCTCCACGTCCAGAACGGCGTCACCCATGTAATCGACCAGCGGCGTGCCAGGCGGCGCGTCCTCCGCCAGCGTCAGGATGCCGTCGTGGTCGTCGCCCAGCCCAAGCTCCAGCGGAGAGCAGACCATGCCCGCCGACTCGACTCCGCGAATCTTGGCGCGCTTGAGCCGTTCCATCTTGCCGCTGCGCGGACTGTAGAGCGACGCGCCCTCCCGCGCGAAGGCGATCTTTTGGCCCGCGGCCACGTTGGGCGCGCCGCAAACCACCGTGGCCGTCTCGCCGTTGCCAAGCTCCACCGTGGGGAGCATCAGCCGGTCGGCGTTCGGATGCGGTTCCACTTTCAGCACGTGGCCCACCACGAGCTTGTCACGCTCCCAGTCGCCGCCGACCATCTCCACCTCGCCCACTTCGTTGCCGGCCATCGTCAGCCGGTGCGCCAGTTCGTGCGGCGGCAGGTCGACGGGTACGTACTTTCTAAGCCAGGATAGCGGAATCTTCATCTACGTCGCTCTCGATTGGTGAAGGGTTGAGTTTCTGCGCGCACCATTCCGGACGCGCGAGCCAATGGGCAAATCTTGGGCTGGCAGCGGGCGCGCTCGCCTTCGTTCCAGCGGGGCGCTCCCTGGACTAAAACTGGCTCAAAAAGCGCAGGTCGTTGGCGTAGAACAGCCGGATGTCGTCTATGCCGTACTTCAGCATGGCGATCCGCTCCGGCCCCATCCCGAAGGCGAAGCCGGTGTAAATGTTCGGGTCGTACCCCACACCTTCCAGCACCTTGGGGTGCACCATGCCCGCGCCCATGATCTCTATCCAGCCCGTCTCGCCGCAGATCCTGCATCCGTCCCCGGAGCAGGAGAAGCAGTCTATGGACATATCCACCCCAGGCTCGACGAACGGGAAGTAGTCGCACCGGAAGCGCACCCGCCGCTCCTGCCCGAACACTATGCGCGCGAACTCGTACAGCGTGCCCTTCAGGTCGGCGAACGTGATCCCGCGGTCCACCGCCAGCCCCTCTATCTGGAAGAAGTGCCACTCGTGCGTGGCATCCGTCGCCTCGTACCTGTAGCACTTGCCCGGCACCACCACGCGCACCGGTGGCTTCTGCCCTTCCATGATGCGCGCCTGCATCGGCGAGGTATGCGTGCGCAGCAGCATCGGATGCTGGCCGGAATCGTCCTCGTAGTCCAGCCACAGTGTGTTCCACATGTCCCGCGCCGGGTGGTCCTTCGGGATGTTCAGCATCTCGAAGTTGTAATGGTCCCACTCCACCTCCGGCCCTTCGACGACCTGGAACCCCATCGAGTTGAAGGCGTCGCAAATCTCCCGCACGATGAGAGTGGTGGGATGCAGGCCGCCAATGGGAGCCGGCCAGCCCGGCAGCGTAACGTCGATGGCGTCGTCCGTGTCGGCGCCGTTGCCGTCCGTGGCCTCCGAAAGCGCACGCGCTCTCTCGTCGAGGGCGCTCTCCAGCAACGCCTTCGCGCGGTTTGCCGCTTCGCCCGCGGCCCTGCGCTCTTCCGGCGGCAGCGAGCCCACGGCCCGGAGCTGCTCGGTAAGCCGGCCTCTCCGTCCCAGGAAGGCGACACGCCACGTCTCCAGACTTTCGGGAGAGTCTAAACTCGCCAGCGCCGCAAGCGCTTCGTCCCTAACGCCTTCGACGCGCGCGGTGGCGCCTTCACTCATCCTTATCCCTCACTTATGCGCGCTGCGCAATCGGTCGCACCATTATATGGTGACGTTTCGGAACCGGTCAAGGCGAGCACGCGCCGCCGGGCGCGCGGCAAATGGCCCTAACTGCTATACTTGGCCGTGCCCCGCCGGCGCCGCGAACGGCGCCCGCACAGCCGTACTGTGGTACTCAGGAGACAGCCCGCCTTGAAGATCGGACTCATATCGGACACCCACATACCCGAAGCCGGCAGCGAGCTGCCCTGGCAGGTCTACAAGGCCCTCGATGGCGTGGAGCTCATCCTGCACGCCGGCGACATGCACGTCATAGAGGTGCTGGACTGGCTCGAGGAGATTGCCCCTGTGCTGGGCGCGAGAGGCAACGGCGACGGCGACGGCCACCGGCCCGACTTCCCCGAAGACGACCCCAGGGTGAAGGAGGCCCACGTGTTCGAGGTCGAGGGTGTTACGGTGGGCCTGACGCACGGCTTCCCGCTGCCCGAGGAGGCGCCCTGGACCACACTGGACGACCTCATGGACCGAAAGCTGGGCCGGGCGGTGGACGTGATAGTGTGCGGCGACACCCACGTGACCCTGAACACCGTCCGCGAGGGTGTCCTGTATGTAAATCCTGGCAGCCCAACACTCCCGCGGCAGATGTACGCTCTTGGCCAGGTCGGCATTCTCACGGTCGAGGCGGGCGCCGCAAGCGCCCAGATAATCGAGCTATCCTCCGTCGGCGAATAGCGCACGTAAAGCCTCGCGCTCGCACCAACCGGTTCGCCTAGCTACGGCGAGCCCAGGGCAATCGCATACTGATGAAAAATGTTGTCATTGACATACATTATGCCTCAATTTGTGCGACGCAGATTCAGAGGCCTCATGTACCAGGATTGGTGCTTATGCAGTCTAATTCAGAGTTGAACATAGGTCAGCACATGGACAACCATGCTCTGTTTGAGGCAAAAAGTTAGTATGCGATAGCCCTGACGGCGAGCCGCCCGGCACTTGACGCTCGACTATGCCTTAGTGTAAAACTTCACCTGTTCATGGGCTGTGTCGCGCTCTCTGGCGCGCGGCCCCGCTTTTTTGAGGAGAAATCCTGCCCCGCGCGGCGCCGATGCTCCTGATGCCCGCGAGAGCGAAGAGGAGGAAGATATGGCCGACTATCAGGACATTGTTTGGGAGGAGCACGGCCCAGTCGCCGTGTGCAGGCTCAACCGCCCCGAAAAGCTGAACGCCATGCGGTCCCAGACCACCGAAGAGATGTACCACGCATGGCGCGGCTTCAACGCCAACAAGGCGCTCAAGGTAATGATTGTCACCGGTACCGGCCGCGGCTTCACCGCAGGTGCCGACGTCAGCCGTGAGGGCATGGGCGAGGGGCCCGCCGACCCGGGCGCCACACCGGGCGCGGCCAGCCCCGCGCCGCGAATGCTGAAAGCCATCGTTGAAAAGCCCGTCATCGCCGCCGTCAACGGCGCCGCCGCTGGCATGGGCTACGTGCTCGCACTCGCGTGCGACATCCGAATCGCGTCCGATAGGGCCCTCTTCCACCACGTCTACCTGCGCCGCGCGCTGGTAACAAGCGGCGAAACGTGGTACCTTCCCCGAATCATCGGGCTGGGCAACGCCATCTACCACATCTTCATGGCCGACGCCATTGACGCCGACGAAGCCCTCAGGCTGCACCTGGTGTCGCGGGTAGTCCCCCATGACGACCTCATGGACGAAGCCATGGCGATGGCCCAGGAGTTGGCGACACGCCCGCCCAACGCCACCAAGTACGCCAAAAAAGCCATCTACAAGGGATTGAACCTCACCATGGAAGACGCCATGGAGTACGTTGGCTACACCCGCGCGGCAAACCTCAACTCCGGCGAGGCCGCCGAGGGCTTCCGCGCGTTCAACGAGAAGCGGGCGCCCAACTGGTAGCCCGAACCGGCAAAGCCGAATCGACACCTGTAATTCGAACGAGGAGAGGACAATGGCAAACTGGACAAGGATGGGTCGTCTCTTGCTGGCCGGCGCGCTGGCGCTCGCCCTGAGCGTGGCGCTCGCCGCGTGTGCCTCAGACGAGCCGGAGCCGACGGAGACAACCGCGCCCGCCGCCGCGATGGCGACGACGCCGCCACCTACACCCACTGCCGCCGAGTCTGCCGCCGCCGTGGCGACAGAGGTCGCCAAGCCGCTTGAGCCGGCGTCAGCGACGCCTACGGCAACAGGCGAGGACGTAATGGCGGGCGGGCAGCTAATCTCGCTGTCCGGCTTCGACATCGGCCACACCGACCAGCACCGCAATAGCTCGGTCGCCGAGTTGATGTTCTTCACCCTCATCCACCCCAGCATCTACCAGTACGACACGCGCACCTGGGTTGACATCGCGCCCGACCTGGCAGACTCCTGGTCGCTCAACGACTCCGGCGACGAGTATACCTTCAGCGTGCGAGACGGCGTGCAGTTCAGCGACGGGCAGGCGGTAACCGCCGGTGACATGGCCTACAGCCTCAACCGCTCTATATCGCTGCCCAACAGCATCGGAATGCCGCGGTGGGGCTGCATACGCGGCTTCATGGAGCCCGACGGCGCAAGCGCTGTGGACGACGATACGCTCACGGTGCAACTCAAGGACCCGGCGGTCGCCTTCCTCGGCTGCCTGGCGTCGCCCTGGATAATGATCCAGAAGGAAAGCCTGCTGAGGGACATCGACGAGGGGATCAGTGGCGACGCGGCGCGTGAGCCCGACCTGGACGAGATAATCGGCGCCGGCCCGTTCAAGCTCGTCGAGTACCGGCGCGGCGTCTCCTGGGACGTAGAGAAGAACCCGAATTACTACGACCAGCCGAGGCCCTACCTGGACACCATGCGCTACACGATAATCACCGACCCGAGCGCGAGGGTGGCCGCCTTCCGCACCGGCAGGGCCTACATGGAGGCAATCTTCCCCGGTTTCGGCAGCGACGACGACCTTGCCATCAGGGATGAGTTCGGTGACCAATTGACCGTCACTGAGACGCTCGGATTCGGCGTCACCGGCGTACATATCAACCTGAGAGTAAAGCCCTTCGACGACATCCGCGTCCGCAGGGCCATGAACCTGGCTATGGACCGCCAGGAGATGGTAAAAGTGCTGAGCCCCACCGGCGGCGACGTGCTTTGCTACTACCCCTGCATCTTCGACTGGATCTACGACGAGGACGACTACAGGCAGTGGCCGGGATGGAATCCCGACACCAAGGAAGCCGACATCGCCGAGGCAAAGGGGCTGATGGAAGAGGCCGGCCTTGCCGACGGTCTGGACTATGTTGTGAGCTTTAGGAAGGTGGGCAACTACCCCGACATCGCCGCTATCCTCCTCGACCAGTGGAAGGAAATCGGCATGAACATCGAGCTGCGCCCGTATGAGAGCGCCGCCGGCTGGGCTGCATATCAGGCGCACGACTTCACCGCCGCCGTGCAGGGCACGGGTCTGAACTTCCTCGACCCGGACGCGGCGAACGATCTGCTCTACCTGCCCACCGCCGGGCGCATGTACCAGGGCTGGGAGAACGAACGGTTCAACGAGCTCTTCGAATTGGAGAAGGGCGAGGTGGACCAGGCGGCTCGCGCCAATCATCTGAAAGAGATGACGGACATTCTGGTGGAAGAGGTACACTACCTGCCCACCACCGGTGGAATCGGCAACTACATCCAGTGGCGCTGCGTCAAGGGATACACCGCCCCCACCGCGCTGGGCCAGAACAACTACCGCCACGACCGCACCTGGCTGGCCGACGAGGCTCCCTGCCGCTAGGCCGCGTGCGAACCAATAGCAGCTAGACCCGGTGGGACGGGGCACTCTTCGTGGCTCCGTCCCACCGCAGTTAGCATGTCGCCTGGAAACAGGGGACTGTAGGGGCGGGTTTCAAACCCGCCCGCCGACCTCTCTCCTCTCCCCCAGCCACGGGATAGGACAAAAGGAACAGGGCCAGTAACCGCGGCCCCATTCGAGGGCGTGGGAGTGTAGATTTGCGAACTTACATACTTCGCCGACTGCTCCTCTTCGTGCCCACCATTTTCGGCGTAACCCTCGTCGTCTTCATCATACTTCGCATCGTTCCTGGCGACCCCGCGCTCGTCATGCTGGGTGGATTCGAAGGCGAGGGCACCTTTACCCAGCAAGACCTCGACAACCTGCGCAGGAACCTCGGGTTGGACAAACCCATCGCTGTGCAATACGTCACCTGGATAGCTGACGCGGCGAGGCTGGACTTCGGCGACTCGTTCTTCACCAACACCCCCATATGGGACGAGGTGCGCCCCAGGCTTCCCCTCACGCTGCAGTTTGCCCTCATGGCAATCTTTCTGGCGGTGATATTCGCTCTGCCCATGGGGGTCGTCTCCGCCGTGCGGCAGGACACCTGGGCCGACTACTCCCTGCGCATATTCGCCATCATAGGGCTGGCGATGCCCACGTTCTGGGTAGGGTCCCTTGTACTGCTCGGCCTGTCGCTCCAGTTCAACTGGATTCCGCCCTTAGGGTACGTTCCCCCATGGCAGGAACCCTGGACCAACTTCGTGCAGCTAATCTTCCCCGCCGTCGCGTTGGCCTACTCCACCAATGCGGTGACAGCCCGCGTGACCAGGTCGCAGATGCTTGAGGTTCTGCGTGAGGACTACATCCGCACAGCTATGGCCAAAGGACTCAGGGAGCGCGTGGTCATCTACCGTCACGCCCTCAAGAACGCCTCCCTGCCTGTGATAACCCTGTTCGGAGTACAGTTTGCCACGCTTCTCGGCGGCTCCGTTGTCATCGAGTCGGTGTTCAGTCTGCCCGGAATCGGGCGGCTGCTCATCTTCTCCATAAACGTCAGGGACTACCCCATGATCCAGTTCCTGGTGACGTTTATTGCGTTCATATTCCTAACGATGAACCTGCTCGTGGACCTGCTGTACGGCTGGCTGGACCCACGAATACGCTACGACTAGTTCCAGTCACGAACCGCGAAGGCAAGAAGGAATCATGGCTGAAAGGACGTTGGACTCGGCACTGGAGCGGGAGTTCGGCCTGCGCAGCAAGCGTGGCGCTTGGCATTACTTTGTCCGCTTCATCAAGGAGAAGCCTCTCGGCGCGGTCGGCGGTTTTATCCTGCTGTCGGCCATCCTGATTGCCGTGTTTTCTGCTGCTCTCACGCCGTACAATCCGGACGAATTCGATGCCGACGCACGGTTGGTCCCGCCCAACACCACACACTGGTTCGGCACTGACCACATCGCCCGCGACGTCTACACGCGCGTGCTCTTCGGCTCGCGCGTCTCCCTGCTCGTGGGGTTCATCGCGGTGGCGACCTCCACCATCATAGGCACCGTGCTGGGGGTTGCCAGCGCCTACTTCGGCAGAACGCTGGACCTGCTGTTACAGCGCGTGGTCGACTCGCTGCAGGCCGTTCCCGGCCTCGTTCTCGCGCTCACGTTAATTGCGGCCTTGGGACCGTCGCTGTTCGCCGTGATTCTGGCCATCACCATCGTCAGGTGGCCCGGCACCACGCGCACCGTGCGCTCGGTCGCGCTCAGCATCAAGGAGAGCCAGTACGCCGACGCGGCACGGGCCATCGGCGCCAGCGACATGCGCATCATGTTCCGACACATAACGCCAAACGTCATGGCGCCCGTTATAGTGGTGGGCTCAGCCGTCCTGGGCGGAGCGATTGTCACCGAGGCCAGCCTCAGCTTCCTCGGGCTCGGAGTGCCGGCGAACATCCCCACCTGGGGCAACATGCTCGGCCAGGCGCAGCAACGCTACATCGCCGCCGGCCCCTGGACCAGCATCTTCCCCGGCGTGGCGCTGACGATCACCGTGTTCGGCATCAACGTGCTGGGCGACGCCGTCCGCGACGTGCTCGACCCGCGCCTACGCGGCAGCCGCTAACCCAAGCTCACGACAGCGCGTTCCCCGCGGCTTCCTCCGGCTGCTGCCCAATCACCCGTTGCCGCTCCAGCGCGTCGAACTCCTCGCGCGGCAACCCCAGTAGCTCGTGGAGCGTGCGCCAGTTGTGCAGACCCAGGTCCGGCGCGGGCGCGCGGAACCCCATGGGAGCGTTGGACAGCGTGAACGGCAGCCCCGGGTGCAGGTGGCTGCCCGCGTCGCCGGGGTACTGCTGTAGCTGAAAGTAGCCTTCGTGCTCGTGCTGCGGGTCTTTGGACGCCTCGTTTATCTTCTGCACCGCGCCCGCCGCTATTCCCTCGGCCTGTAGACGCCCCATAAGCTCGTGCTTGTTCCGGCTCGCGGTCCATGACCCGATGGCCGCGTCCAGTGCGTCGTGGCGGCGACGCCGACCGGCGAACCCGGCCAACTCCCCCTCGGCGAGTTCAGGCCTTCCCATCAGCCCGCACAGCCTCTCCCACTCCTCGTCCGAGCCGACGGATATGGCGATCCACTCGTCGTTCCCTTCGCACCTGTAGCACCCCTGCGGCGCCGCGGAAGGATGCCGGTTTCCGGTCCTGTCCCGGTACTTCCCGCTCAGCGAGTATCCGATCATGTCCTCGCCGATGAGCGACGCCATCGACTCCAGGTGCGAGAAGTCGATGAACTGCCCCTTGCCGGTCGCGCGCCGGCTCCACAGCGCCGCAAGCACAGCCGAGGCGGCATGCAGCCCGTTCACCGGGTCGGCGTGGTTCCCACCCGACCGCATCGGATACGCCCCCTCGTAGCCCGTCAGGTGCGACACGCCCGCCATTGGCTCTATGGTGACGCCAAAGCCCACGTAACGCCTGTCAGGCCCCGTGTTCCCGAATGCGGGCATTGACACCACGATGATGTCCGGCCGCTCCGCCCTGAGCGTGTCGTAGTCCAGCCCGAAGGCCCTCATCACGCCCAGCGAGAAGTTGTCGAGCACCACGTCGCTCACCGCCGCGAGTTGCTTGAACAGGCTCACGCCCTCCTCGGTCTTCAAGTTCAGCGTGATGCTCAGCTTGTTCCTGTGTAGCTGGTGAAAGCCGCCGGAGCGATTGTACGGCTTCTCGCCCGGATCGCCGCCCGGGTATATCCGACGCCCATCGCGAGGACGCACCGGGCCGCGTGTGGGGTCGAGCCGCGTGATCGACTCCACCTTGATGACCTCCGCGCCCATGTCACCCAGCAGCTTGGTGCAGTGCGGCCCTGCCCAGATCATCGACAGGTCTATGATACGAATGCCTTCCAGCGGCAACACGTTCATGCTATCCCCCCACTCCCCTCGCTCTCCATACGGGTAATCTCATCCAGGCTCAACCCCAGCACGCCGCCCAGCACCTCCGCGTTGTGCTCGCCCAGAAGCGGCGCCCTCGCGTTCTTCCAGGGTGTCTTCAGCATCTGAAACGGGCCTCCCGGCGAGCTGAAACGTCCCACAGCCGGGTGCTCCAAATCCTCGAAGTATCCCCGAAAGTCCAACTGCACCGAGTTGACCACGTCCTCCGGCGTCGCCATGTATCCGAACGCCAGCCCGTGCTCCTGCCCCAGCCGGCAGATCTCCTCCTTGGTGCGCTCCATCAGCCAGGGCCTCAGTATTTCATCGATGGCGTCCCTGTTCTCCGGCTTCACTCGGTCGGCAACCGTGGCGAACCTCGGATCGCCCAGCCGCGGATCGATGAACTCCGCCACCGCCGGCCAGTTGGAGGGAGGCCCGCATATCACCGCCACGTAGCCGTCCTTGCACGGATACGGGCCCCAGGGATGGTTCATGTGCCGGTTGCCCGTTCTCACCATGTTGCGGCCGACCAGGTTGGAGCCGACGAAGTGGTTCTCCATCAGGTCCGCCATGGCCCGGTGGACCGACACCTCCACCCGCTGCCCCGAACCCGTGGCCTGCGCGTGGAACAGCGCGCCCATCGTTGCCACGAACGCCGTCTGCCCCGTCACGAACTGCGTGATCGGCACCCCGGACATCAGCGGCTCCCGGTCCGACTCCCCGCTGATGAACATGGCCCCGCTCAGCGCGTACGTGACGATCTCCTCGCCCTTGTACCCGCTGTACGGCCCGTCCTGCCCGAAGAACGTCACCGACGTGACCACCAGCATCGGGTTCGCCGCCCGCAGCGCGTCCATGCCGAGTCCCATGGCATCCATCGCGCCCGGGGGGAAACTCTCGATCAGCACGTCTGACCCGGCAGCCAGTCCCAACAGCGCCTCACGTCCCGTGTCGGACTCCAGGTCCAGCGTCACGCTCTTCTTGCCGGCGTTCAGGTAGAGGAATCTGCCCCCGCTGTTCAGGTCCTCCCCGTCATCGGGAAAGGGACCGGCCTTCCGGGAGACGTCGCCCACGCCGGGCGGCTCCACCTTGATCACATCCGCACCCATTCCCGCGAACAGCCTGCCGCAGTACGGCCCCGCTATCCCCTGCGAAACGTCCAGGACTCGAAGGTTTTCAAGCGCGCCGTCACTCATGGTCGCTCCTCCAAACGAGGGATGCCCAATCTGCGTGAGACACGCGCAGTATAGCACAGCCCCACCGCCAGTCCCCTCAATGGTGTTGTGTCCCGAGCCTGTTTCGATTGCAGAGAGTGTCCGCCGCTATCGTTCCCGCTGCTCGTTTCCACGGGGATAACCTCAGCGAGGAGGCGAAATCTGTTCGTTTCTGTTGCATTCTGTTGAGTTCGTAGCTGAGTGTATCGTTGGTCCCGCTCATTTCTGTAATGCTGGCGTGGTCAATTCAGGGCATAAGTGTCGCGCCGCGTGGCAGAAGAGGACAGTGGGCGGACGGGCTGACTGGCCGTGTCTTCGCTGCCGGAGGACGCCAGAAGGGCCCTTACGGATGCAGGGGGCCTTACCCCCAATGGGGTAGGGACTCCAGGCCGCGGGGTCGGTCCCGCGCGTGGGCGGGTTTTGAACCGCGCCTACCGCGTGCTATGATAGCACGTATGTGCGTATATTGCAATGAGGGTGGCGAAAATGTGAGTCTGGGGGCGAATTTGTGGGAAGAAATGGCGCACGAATGAGAACTGGTGGGGCGTGGGTGAGAATGGATGGAGCACGGATGGGAACGGATGGCGCGGGAAAGTTACGCTTTTTTCGGAGGTACTGGGGAGCGAATGGGTCGGGTGACACGCCGCCCCTCGGTTGACACTGAACGATAGAAGCGTACAATCGACCGTGACCCGCAATCCGAGTAGGCTTGGCGAAAGCGCGGTGTGTGACAAGTGACCAATGAAGTGACGGACAGCCCGATTACCGGCGCCCTCCTCTCAGGCGTCCGCGTGCTGGACCTCTCGGAAGGCGTGCCCGGACCGTTCGCCGCCAAGCTCCTCGCCTACCTCGGCGCCGAGGTCATCAAGGTCGAACACCCCGGCCGCGGCGACGCCAGCAGGCGCGCCAGCCCCTTCCTGGACGACCTTCCCAACCCGGAGACCAGCGGCTCGTTCCTCTACCTCAACGGCGGCAAGAAAAGCGTGACCCTGGACATCGCCACCTCAACCGGCACCCACGTCCTCAAGCAGCTGGTGAAAAAGTCCCACATGCTGATCGAGAGCTACCGCCCCGGCCACCTGGAGGACATTGGCCTCGATTACGAGACCCTCGAAAGCGTCAACCCCGCCTTGGTGCTCACGTCCGTGTCCCACTTCGGCCGGACCGGGCCGTACAGTCACTACCGCGGCGGCGAGCTCGTCGATTTCGCGGCGGGCGGCAATCTCAACCTGATGGGCCTTCCCGAGCGCGAGCCGATCAAGTTCGGCGGCAACGCCGGCCAGTACCTGGGCGCCGTCTCCACCCTCAGCGGCACCATGCTCGCCCTCTACAGCGCCGACGGCACCGGCGCCGGCCAGCACGTGGACGTCTCGATCCAGGAGTCCCTCGTCTGCTGCCACATCCAGGACCTGTGCAACTACGCCTACACTGGCGAGATTCAGGGCCGCGGCCACGGCTCCATGATCTACCCCTGCAAGGACGGCTACGTCGGCCTCACGCTCCAGCAGCACCTCTGGCCCAGGGTCTGCGCCATGCTGGACATGCCCGAGCTTGAGCACGACCCCATGTTCGCCACGTTCCAGGGCAGGCGCGAAAACGCCGACCTGCTCGACGTTCACATCATCGGCTGGATGATCGAGCGCACCAAGGAAGAAGTCTACCACCAGGCCCAGAGCTACAACATGCCCACCGGCTACGTCGCCACCGTCGAGGACATCGTGAAGTCGCCTCAGCACGCGGCCAGGGACTTCATCGTCGAAATGGACCACCCCGAGGCCGGCCCTCTCAAGTACCCCGGCGCGCCCTTCCGTATAGCGGGCGTCGAGGTCGAGCACCGGCGCGCGCCGCTGCTGGGCGAACACAACGCCGACGTTCTCTGCGGCCTTCTGGGGTACGACAAGTCGGAACTGGTAATGCTCAGGGGAGCCGGCATTATCTGAGCCAGGGCCAACATCGAAGGAGCGCAACATGTCGGAGACACTGAAAGGCGTCCGCATACTCGACTTCAGCATGTTCCTGGCCGGCCCGCACGCCACCAAGCTGCTGGGCGACATGGGCGCGCAGGTCATCAAGATCGAGGCGCCCCACCATCCCGACGCCCTCAGGGTGAATCCCCGCGACATTTATCCCGACCGCGACCCCGGCGAGCGGCCCTGGAACCGTTCCGGCATGATCAACGAGCGCAACCGCAGCAAGCTGGGCATCACACTCGACCTCGCCGCGCCCGAAGGCCGCGACATGTTCCTGGATCTCGTGAGCGTGTCCGACGTCGTGCTCGAAAACTTCCGCGTCGGCGTCATGGACCGCCTCGGCGTCGGCTACGACGTGCTAAAGCAGTACAACCCCACTATCATTCTGGCGTCGCTGTCCAGCCAGGGCACCACCGGCCCCGAGAAGGGCTACCGCTCCTTCGGCAACACCCTGGAAAAGCTCTCCGGCCTGTTCAGCCTCACCGGCTACCCCGGCGAGCCGCCCTACTTCAACGGCATGGCCTTCCCCGACCCGCTCTCCGGCTACATGGGCGTCGCACTCGTCACCGCCGCGCTTCGACACCGCAGGCGCACCGGCGAGTCCATGCGCCTCGACCTGTCCCAGCGCGAGATGGCCACCGCCGTCGTCGGCGAAGCCATCATGGACTTCACGATGAACGGCCGGGTCCGCGAGCCTATGGTCAACCGCCACACCGCGCAGGCGCCGCACGGCGCCTACCCCTGCGACGGCGAGGACAGGTGGGTCGCCATATCGGTCGAGGACGACGCGCAGTGGCGCGCCCTCTGCGCCGAGATGGGCCGCCCCGACCTAGCCGGCGATCCCCGTTTCGCCGACGCCGCGGCCCGCTGGGACAACCACGACGAGCTCGACGCCATCATCGCCGAGTGGACGTCGCCCTTGGACAACTACGAGGTGATGAACCGGCTGCAGGCGCGCGGCATCCCCGCCAGTGTTGTGATGAAGTCCGTGGACCTGATGAGCGACCCCCACCTCGAGTCCCGCGAGTTCTTCGAGCTCTCCGACGACCCGGAGGCCGGTCCCCACCGCTACTACAGTCGGCCCTGGAAGCTCTCCAAGACTCCCGGCGCGACGCTCTACCCCGCGCCCCTGTTCGCCCAGCACAACTCGCTCATCTACGGCGAGCTGCTCGGCATCGACGACGACGAGATCGCCCGCCTCGACGCCGAGTCCATCACCAGCGACATCCCCGGCAACCCCCGCGCGACATAGAGGTGAACGCCATGAAGGCGCTAGTGGTAGGCGGCACCGGGCCAACCGGCCCGCTCATAGTCCAGGGCCTCCTCGACAGAGGATACGAAGTCACCATCTACCATCGTGGCTACCACGAGGTGGACGACATGCCGCCCGTGCGACACCACCTGCACGGCGACCCCTTCGACCTGGCCACGCTCCAGGCCGACTTTCACGGCAAGACCTACGACCTCGTCGTCGGCATGTACGGTCGCCTCCGTCACGTCGCCGCCGCGATGGTCGGCAAGACGGCGAAGCTCGTCGGCATCGGCGGCGCCGCGTCCTACCTTCGCCCGCAGCACGCGGACGACCCGCTCGCGGCCAAGAGCCTGCCCACGCCGCTCGGCTTCCCCACCTACACCGAGCGCTCCCAAAACCCGTTTGGATTCGCCGTCGCCGAGACGGAGCGCCGCGTCATGGCCCACCACCGGCGCGGCGAATTCGACGCCGTCATGGTGCGATACCCCACAGTCTACGGCCCGCGCACGCCGCGCCAGTGGATGTGGCCCATCGTGCGCCGGGTGCTGGAGGGACGCCCCCACATCATCGTGCCCGGCGACGGCTCCACCGTCACGCCCACCGGCTACGCCGAGAACGTCGCCCAGATCGTCCTGCTCGCCTGCGACAGCGACCACGCCAACGGCCACACCTTCAACGCGGTTGATGACGTAACCTACCGCATCAAGGACTTCATCGCCATGGCCGCCCGCGCGCTCGACCACGAATGGGACATCGTGGAGATTAGCCACCCCCTTGCGAATCAGCTCGCAAGGGGGTACTGCATGGGCGAGAGCCGGACGCTCGACAACTCCAACCTGAAGACCATCCTCGACTACAAGGACGTGGTTCCCGTGGAGGAGGGCGTCAGCAAAACCGCCCTCTGGCTCGCGGAAAACCGCCATCTCATTGACGAGCAGATCGAGAGGCTGGTCGGCAACCCCTACGCCTACGAGGTCGAGGACAGGCTCATCGAGTCATTCAGAAGCTGGCAGCAGCGGGCGTCCGACACAATACCCGAGCCGGAAGCAGTCCCGCGTCCCCAGGAGTTCCGCGGCCCCTCGCGGCCCGCCTAAGCGCTCCCCAAAAACACCTGCGTCAGAATGTCCGTCTCGCGTACCGTCTGCGGCGTCCCGTCGTGCACCACCTCTCCCTTGTCCAGCACGTAGGCCCTGTGCGCGATGTCCAGCGCCCCACGGATGTTGTGCTCCACCACGAAGATCGACGTCCCCAGCCGCTCGTTGATCTCGGACACCTTGTTGAACACCTCTCTGACGATGATAGGCGCCAGGCCCAGCGTCGGCTCGTCCAGCAGTAGCACCTCCGGGTCCGCCATCAGCCCCCTGCCCAGCGCCAGCATCTGCTGCTGCCCGCCCGACATCTGGCTCGCCACGTCCCGCCGCTTCTCGTACAGCACCGGAAACAGGTCCATCACAGCGTCCAGCCTGCGCTGCTTTTCGGCCCGGTCGTCCACGAACAGGCAACCCATCTCCAGGTTCTCCGTGATGGTCAGGTGCGTGAACACACGCCTGCCCTGCGGCACGAAAGAAATGCCGTGCTTCACGATGTCGTGAGTGGCCATGTCCAGCCGCGCGCCCTTCCAGCGCACCTCTCCGCCCACCACCGGCGCGAGCCCCATGATGGCCCTCAGCACCGTCGACTTCCCCGCGCCGTTCGGCCCCATCACCGCGGCCACCTCCCCTTGCCTCACGTGCACCGACACCTCGGTCAGCGCCGAGACCGCCCCGTAGCTGACGGAGACTCCCACCAGCTCGAGCAGCGTGCCGTCGGTCGGTTCTGTGGATTCTCTCACTTCACCATACCTACGAGCCCAGGTAAGCCTCGATAACCTCCGGCTTCGACAGCACGTCGTCCACCTCGCCCTCCGCCAGCAGCGTGCCGCTGTCCATCACGATGATGTAGTCCGAAAGCTCCCGCACGATGTCCATGTTGTGCGAAACGAAGATGATGGCGTGACCGTCGTCCCGCATCGCCTTCATCAACTCCTTCACCCTGTTGAGCATCTGCGGGAAGAGGCCCGCGAACGGCTCGTCGAACAGGTAAGTGCGCACGTTCATCGCCATGGCCCGCCCGATCTCCAGCAGCTTGCGCTGCCCGTAGGACAGGTCCGACGCCAGGGCGTCCCGCTTCTCCCACATGCCCACGTTTTCCAGGATCTCCTGCGCCCGCCGCCTGTAGCCGGGCCGTGTGCGCTCGAACAGCGCCGCGAACAGCCCCCGCGAAGTCAGCGCCACCATGATGTTGTCCCACACGCTGATCTGGTCGAACAGCCGGACCTCCTGGAACGTCCGCGTGATCCCGTGATCAGGCGTCTCGTAGGCGTGCAGCACCTTCAGCCCATCGCCGTCGATCAGCACCACTCCGCCGTCCAGCGGCAGCACCCCGCTCAGCACGTTCATCAGCGTCGTCTTGCCCGAGCCGTTCGGTCCCACGATGCTGGTCATGCCGTGACGCGGAACGTCGATGCTGAGCCGGTCCACCGCGTACACCGCGCCGAACCGCTTCGAGATGTCCCTGGTCTGGAGCGCGTAGCCCTCGCCTCCGTTCACAGCCTGTACCTCCCGACCAGGCCCTGCGGCCTGAACACCATCAGCAGCACCAACAGCGCCCCAAGAATCATCTGCCGCGCCTGCCCTATGTGCTCAGTCGGCAGGAACGGCAGAAAGCGCATCCCCTCTTCCAGCAGCACGAACGCCATCGCCCCCAGCAGCGAGCCCCAGATGGTCGCCAGCCCGCCCAGGATGACGATGGACACCAGCAGAATGGATTCCAGCAGTATGAACGAGAACGGGTCGATGAAGCTGGCCCAGCTGCTGAACAGGCAGCCCGCCAGCGCCGCCATCATGGCGGAGATCACCCACACCGCCAGCTTGTAGTGCGTGGAGCGGTAGCCGAACACCTCTATGGCCTGCTCGTCCTCGCGTATCGTGGTGAGCACCCGCCCGAAAGACGACGTAACCACGAACCAGCAGATGGCCACAACTATCGCCAGGAACACCAGCGCGAGCGCCAGAAACTCCACGTCGCCGTCCAGCACCCAACCGCCTATCTCCGGACGCGCTATCTCGTGAATCCCGAACGCGCCCCTTGTCACGCCCCGCCAGTTGAGGAAGACGTTGAAGGCGATGATGGCGAAGCCGAATGACACCAGCACGAAGATGTCGTCGCGGAAGCGGTTGAACACCACCCCCACCGCCAGCGCGATAACTCCCGCCAGCAGAATGCACACCGGCAGCGCCGCGAAGAACGACCACTCGAACGTCGCGATAGCCTCGGTGCGTAGCTGCTCGTAGTCCGGAGACGACGTGAGAATCGCCATGGCGTACGCGCCAATGCCGAAGAAGCCGAAGTGCCCCACCGAAAGCAGCCCGGTGAACCCCACCACCAGGTTCAGACTCACCGCGAGAATGGCCCATATGGCGAACACCGTCGCGATGGTGACGGCGAACCCGGTGCCCTGCCACAGCATGAATCCCGCGGCCCAGCCCAGCACCAGGATGTTGGCCCACAGCCCCACGTTGCCCCGCGCCGACCTCCAGGCCGCGCCGGGATCGCGAACTACGCCCCTCGCGCCCTCGACCACGCTACCAATCCGCTGCGTCAAGCGCTCGTCCTCCCCATCACTTCCTCGGTATCATCCCCTTCGGCCAGAACGACAGGAACATTATCAGCAACAGCACCGCTATCCCATCCTTCCACTCCCCCGCCAGGTCCCAGATGCCGAACTGCTCCACCATGCCCAGCACGAATCCGCCCAGCAGCGCACCGTACAGGTTGCCGATTCCGCCGACCACCGACGCTATCCAGCCCTTCAGCAGCAGCAGCAGCCCCATCCGCGGCTGCACCGCCGTGTCGTGCCCGCTCAGCAAGCCCGCCAGCGCCGCCAACACCGCCCCGATGAAGAACACGATCGTTATCACATAGGTGGTGTTGATACCGACGACCTTCGACACCTCTTCGTCGTCGCCTATCGCCCGCACCATCTTGCCGAAGTTCGTGTACTTGAGAAAGGCCACCAGGCCCACGAACGCCGCGAGCGCCACTCCTATCGTGAACAGGTTGAAGCCCTTGATGTTGGCTCCCCCGAACGTCCAGGGGTCGCTGCCGAATGCGTTCGGGAGTGGCCGCCCCGCGCTCCCGAAAACTATGGTGATAGCGGCGGAAATCGCGAGCAGCACGCCCAGCGAAGCCACCAGCATTATCAGCGGCGACCGCGCCCGCTCCCGCATGTACACGTACAGGCCGCGGTACAGCGCCACGCCGACCGCTCCCGCCAGCAGGCAGGACACCACCCAGCTCAGGTACAGGTTGGACTCGGGCGTGGTGTAGGCCACGTAGGTCAGGACAGCCCCCGCCGCGCCCGCGAAGGGCGCCGCGACCACGTAGGCGATGCGTTGACGCATCAGGCGGCCCGGCGCCCAGGTGAGGAACAGCGCGACGAACACGCCAACCGCCGGACTGAGCAGCACGTGCAGGCTGTCGGGGTTCGCGAGAATATACCAGGTGTACGCCCCCACTCCGATGCCTATCGCCGCCTCGATCACCAGCGGGGCCACGCCACCTATCGAGGAGCGCACGCGGGGGTAGAGCGTAGCGTGCAACCCCCAGGCCGCCACCCCCGCCGCGATCAGGGCGAATACCAGGTTGAGGTAGAAGCTACTGGGGTCGTAGAAAATGGCGACGTCTTTCGACCGCAGGTAGAGAACGCCATAAGCGCCCACAGCCGCCGCCGCCCCGTAGTACAGGTCGAAGAACCAGACCGTGCTGTAGACGAGGGTGAAGCCCAGCGCCAGCAGCGCGTACACCGCCCCCACCGACAGCCCGTTGAACGTGAACTGCAGCGCCAGCGACGGCGCCTCCACGCCCTTCCAGCCAACGTACAGCACCGCCAGAACGACCAGCACGACGGCGAGCGTGCTAGTCCACGAGAACCGGTCCCCGGCCGGCAGCAACTCCAGGAAGCTCCTATTGGCTATCGGTCACACCTTCCAAAAGTCCCTTCCCCCTTGATGGGGGAAGGTTAGGATGGGGGTGTCGAACGCGGCGCAACCGCCGAATCCCCCACACCTTCCCCCGAAAAACTCCTACTGGCTGGGCGCGGGTCCCAGCACCTTGTAGCCGAAGTTCTCCTCCGTCCGCTCCGCCACCGGCAGCACCTCGACCACCACGTTCGCCAGGCCTTCGACCTCGCCCAGATCATCGAAGCCGTAGTTCTCGCCGATAGTGCCGTCCCACGTTATGTCGTACATGCAGTCCCGGAAGCCGTCGGCGTCCTGATCGTCGTCGGTCTCCTTGAGGCACTCGGCCGCGATGTAAACGTCGTCGTACGCCGAGCCAAGGTACCACGCCAGCGTCACGTAGCCGTAGCGGTCCCTGAAGTTCGAGAGAACTTCCTGCGCCTTCTCGTTCGCGGGATCCAGGTCCGCGGTGATGCCCTTCAGGCCCGTAGCGGCCTCACCCGCTATCTCCAGCGCCGTCGCGCCCACCGGCACGACCTCCGAGTACAAGCCGCCCTCGAAGCCGAGCTCGCCGATCTGCTTGACGATCGTGCCTCCCGCCTGCTCCGACTGGGCCGCGATGTGGATCGCGTCAGGCGACTCGCCGATCATCTTGGTGAGCTGGCTTCGGAAGTCGATTACGTCGGAAGCGTAGCGCTCCGCCGCGACAACCTCCCCGCCCAGCTTCTCGAACTGCTCCACCGTGGTGCGCCTCACGCCCTCGGCGTAGTCGGTCGCCTCCGTGATGGTGGCGAGCTTTCGTACGCCGTCGGCCCAGAGCACGTTGCCGGTGTCGATGCCCACCTGGGCGTCGTTGAGCGACGTGCGGAAGATGTAGTCGCCCGCGTTGGCGATGTCTGGGTTGGTCGCCAGCCCGGAGAACATTATCACGCCCTCTTCTTCAGCCAGCGGCGCGGCGCCGAGCATGGCCCCGCTACACGACGTGCCAAGGATAATCTTCACGCCGTCCACGTCTGTCAGCTTGCGGTACGCGGTTATGGAGTCCTGGGCGTTGCACTTCTCGTCCTCGACGATCAGCTTGAGCGGGCGCCCGTTTATTCCGCCGGCCTGGTTGATCTCGTCCGCGGCCATCTGCTTGGCTTGCACGGCCACGTTGCCGTAGGTCTCTCCCGGACCGGTCACCGACTCCATCACACCGATGACGAAGGGATCGTCGGTCTCCTCCTCTTCAGTCGTGCAGGCCGCGATTACCAGAGCTAGAGCGGCCAACACGGCGAAGACAGCCGCAAGCCTGAACATACTAGGGGAAATCGCCATCATCCAACCTCCTGAATACTCACAATTGGCAAGCGCGCCAGAACCCCGACTGTGCGCCGGTAGTAGCCAAATTTCTCTTGTCACCGGTGGGGACATCCAGCGGTCAAAGAGATTTAACGCCAAGTCAATGCGGTAAGTCAAGACTCCGGGGAGAATGTGAACAGGCTCGGCAGACCGCCCCATTCACAACCAACGGTTAACCGGGCAAGAAGCGGGGATCAAACCGGAAGAAGGACGCTGGCTCCGCAGGTAGGATTCGAACCTACGGCCAATCGGTTAACAGCCGATTGCTCTACCACTGAGCTACTGCGGAGCGCGTGGAACGCCTATGCCATTCTAGCACCAAGCCCCGCCCCCTCTCAAGCGTGCGTCCGGCCGTTATGAGCGCCGAAACTCCTACCCGCCGGCTAGCCTACTCGTGAAAGATCAGACTGTCGCGCTGGTACACCCAACTGAGCCAGCTTCTGAAAAAGTCGCCCCTCAGTTTGGCGAGAAGCACGCGCCCCTCAGAGCTGAACTCCGAAGCGCCGACGTCGATGTAGTCTGTCCACGGCTGCCCATAATGCAGAGACCTTCCCGCTTCGATGGACATGCGCAGGCGCTCCACGTTTTCCTCCGCGGCCGCGGGGTCGGCGTGCACCAGCGCCAATGCCATGTATGCCCCGCCTTCGTCGAGTCCGGCGCCGGTGGCGTATGCAACATAGGTCCGCAGGAGCTCATCTCCCACGGCCTCGCTAACTTGTTGCTTGAACGCATCCAGGTCGGATCGAGATGCGCTGTCTCCCAAACTCTGCATAGCTAACCCATCCAACGTGTAGGCTTCTACGTCGTCACTCAGCATCATCACGTATGCCCCAAGCTCGGACATCGCGCCGGCCAGGAGTCGGAATTCCTCGGTGTCCGCTAGAGTCCGGCTCTCCTTCAACATGGCGTCTATTATCGAATGCATCTCTCGAGTAGTATTGGCGCGGACAAGGTATTCGTCGAACACGGCGATCCTGCCGCCTCTGCCCAGTCTGTCAAAGGCCGGCGGGGCCCACTGCATGTCAGGCCCCTGGCTGAGCCCGTCCTCGCCCCAGGCGTAGTAGGCCACTCCTCTGTACTCTTCCCGGGTGAAAGGGCTACACTCTGAGCAGGCCTCCAGCGCTCTTTCCGCGGCCTGGGGATCGAAGCGGCCCTGCTCTATGTCTATTCCTCCCGGCGGCACTCCGGTAGAGATGCTCCGGTCCAGATTCCGGACGTCAAACGCGAGGTGCTGAAGATTGTCCCTGAGGTATTGCAAGTGGTTGGATGGACCGAAAAAGGAGGTGGCTCCAAATTCAAATACGGGCGTGGGGTATTCGGGATCGTAACCCAGGGGCGGCATCCAGTCATAAAACTCCTCTAGCGCCTCGTCTTCATCCCCCGGTCCTGGCAGCGGTATGTCGAACAACCGGCGCGCAAGCGCGTAGTCGTTGATAAATACCTCTCTACGCGCCTCTGGAGAATCGAGAATCAACGACAGCAGCCCTTCGTAGCCGGACCCGCTCTCCGACCCGGGCATCGTTCCGGCGGTTCCCGCCTGGACGGCGGCCGGCGTAGCCGTCTCAGCCTGCGTCGAGCCGGATTCGGACACGGGCGCCTCTGAACCTTCGCACCCGACAACTGCGGCGGCAAGTAGCGATATCAGGAAGACCCAGCGTAGTTTCATTGTATGTCACCCGCCTTATCAGAAGGATTGTGGCGACGACAAATCAGTGGAGCCTTGCGACGGGAACGCGCCCTCGACCGATCCGAATGGCCAGCACTTGGGCCTGATTGTATGCATGCTCAATGAACGTTGTCAAAAAAGCGCGCCTCACGCGACTCTCATGTGTCTCCTCCACCTAGCCACCCGTCGCGGCAACCTCCGCCTTGACACCTGAGGCCCCCTCTCCATAGCATAGGCCCCGCCGGGCCGGACTGTCGGCCCGCATCTCCCACCCGCACCCACGGAGGCTCGACCATGAACAACGCCGAACTCGCCCACCTTCCCACCCACAGGCTCGCCGAGCTCATCGCGTCCGGGGAAGTGTCCCCTGTCGAGGTCACCCAACTCTACCTCGACCGCATCGACTCGCTCGACTCCCAGCTAAACTCCTACCTCACGGTGACCGCGGACCTGGCCCTCGAGGCCGCCCGGGCCGCCGAGCAGAAAGTAGGCAGCGGCGACGACCTCGGCCCGCTGCACGGCGTGCCCATCGGCATCAAGGACCTCCAGATGACCAAGGGCATCCTCACCACCGGCGGGTCGCTCGCCTACAAGGACAGGGTGCCCGACGCCGACTCCGCCGTCGTCGAGCGCGTGCTCGCGTCTGGCGCGATCATGCTGGGCAAGACCAACACCCCCGAGTTCGGACTGCTCGGCGCCAACGAGAACCTGCTCGGCGACGACTGCCGCAACCCCTGGAACCCCGAGCGCACCTCCGGCGCGTCCAGCGGAGGCGCGGGCGCGGCGGTGGCTGCCGGCCTCTGCTCCATCGCCACCGGCGGCGACGGCGGCGGCTCCATCCGCATACCGTCCAGCTTCTGCGGCATCTACGGCATCAAGCCCGCGCAGGGCCGCGTGTCCAGCTTCAGCGGCGTCGCCGCCCACCCGCTCGCCAACTACACCAGCCAGCAGGGCCCCATGTCCCGCACCGTCCGCGACTCCGCCATCCTCCTCCAGGCGCTCGCCGGCCACGACCCGCGCGACGTCAACTCGCTCCGCGACCCCGTGCCGGACTTCGCCGCCGCCGTGGATAGGGGCGTAGAGGGCCTCCGCGTGGGGTACAGCGCCGACTACGGCTACGCCGCCGTGGACCCCGAGGTGGCCGCGATATGCGAAAAGGCCGCGCAGGCATTCTCCGACCTCGGCTGCGAAGTCGAGGAATCCGACCTCGCCCTCGAATCGCCTTTCGAGACCTGGTGGACTCTCTTCTCGACCAATGCCTACGCCACGCAGGGCCATCTGCTCGCGGACCAGTCCGAGCTGCTGACCTGGTACGCCCGGAACGCCATCGAGGCCGGCGCAAAGGTTAGCGGCGTCGACTACAGCCGCGCCGTCGGAGAGCGTGATCGAATGGTGGCGCAGTTCGCCGAGCAGCTCGACCGCTACGACATCCTGCTATCGCCCACCATGGCGACGCCCGCGTTCCCGGTCAAGCAGTACCCGGAGGAGATAGCCGGCAGGCCCGCGGAGCCGAACCCGGCGTTCGCGTTCATGCCCTTCACCCACCCCATCAACGTCATCGGCAACGCAGCCGCCACCGTGCCCTGCGGCTTCTCGTCGGACGGCCTGCCCATCGGCCTCCACATAGTCGGCCGCCCCCGCGACGAGGAAACCGTCATAGCCGCCTCAGCCGCCTTCGAGCAGGCCCGCCCCTGGCTCCAACACCGCCCCCAGGTCAGCTAGGCAGCGCGAAAATCCCTTCCCCCTCGACGGGGGAAGGCTGGGATGGGGGTGAAGATCGCCGCCCTCAAATCACGCCCGCCTCCGCCAGCACGCCGAGGCGCTCCCTGCTCATGCCCAGCTCGCCGCAGTAGACCTCAACGTTGTGCTCCCCAATCAGCGGAGCGCGCCGGGAGATGCGCCACGGCGTTGCGTTGTAGATAGCCGCCGGCCCCGGATAGATGAACGCCACGCCCAGCTCCGGGTGGTCGACGCGCGTGAAGAAGTCCCTGTCCTCCAGGTGCGGGTCGCCCATGATGTCGTCCAGCGTGCGCACCGCTCCCCACGGATAGCCGCGGTCCTGGCCGCCGCGCCACACCTCGTCCTGCGGCATGTTGGAGATGAAGTCGTTGACCACCTGAGCGATGTGACCCTCGCTGTCCGTGAACACGCCCCAGTCCAGGTACTTGTCATCGAGCAGGTCGTCCGCCATGCCGAACCCGTCCATCCACTCCGCCAGCCCGCGCAGCCGTGTTGGGTTGGGATTGCCGCCTCGCCCGGTGGTCTGCACGAACGCGCCGTCGCTGGTGGGAATCTGCGTGGGCGTCGACGGCCCCGGCGTCGCGTGCCGTCCCGTGTGTCGCTGGACCACTTGGCCCAGGTAGAGGTACGTTGGCACCGCGCTCTCGGTCGTCAGCGCGCACGCCTCGTGGATCGAAGCGTCTATGTGCTGACCCTCGCCGGTCATCGACCGCAGGTGCAGCGCCGCCATGATCGCGATGTAGGCGTAGTGGCTGCCGATGTGCCAGGCGTTGCCGCCGCCCGGCGCGATGGGAGGAGCGTCCGGCACGTCCTCCTCGTCGTAACCGCACGAGGCCATCTGCCCTCCGGCGGCCATCTGCAGCAGGTCGGAGGTGCGGTAGTCACGCCACGGCCCGGTCTGCCCGAACGGCGTCAGCGAGCAGTAGACCAACGCCGGGTTGATCGCCCTGAGCATCTCGTAGCCCAGCCCAAGCGAGCCCAGGCGCCCCGGCGCGAACGTCTCCAGCAGCACGTCGGCGCCCGCCGCGAGCCGCCGCAGAATGGCCTTGCCCTGCGGCCTCTCCATGTCGAGCGTCACGCCCCGCTTGGACGTGTTGTAGTGCCAGAAGTAGAGGCTGCGCTCCCGGTGCGGCACGTCGTGCAGGAACGGCCCGACCGAGCGCGTTGGATGGCCGCCAGGCGGCTCGACCTTCACCACGTCCGCGCCCAGATCGGCCATCAGCTTGCCGCAGAACTGCCCCTTCTCGTCCGCAAGCTCAATCACGTGAAGCCCGTGCAGCGGCCCTACGTCGGCCATCTCAAAGCCTCCTCCACGTAGTCGAGCCGCACCATGCCGGCCGGCCAGAACACCCCGTCGTCATACGCCCGCTCCACCTCATCACCCCTCAGCCCCAGCAGCTCCCGCGCCACCTGGGAAGTGTGCTGCCCGATCAGCGGGGCCGGGGCGCGCACCTGCACCTCCGCACCGGACAGCCGGAAGGGAGTGTTTTGGTACTTGCGCTGGCCGAACACCGGGTGCTCCATCTCCCTGTACGATCCCCTGGCGCGAAGCTGCGGGTCGTTCTCGACTCGGTCCTCGGAGCTCTGCACCGGCATCGCCAGCACTCCCGCGTCCTGGCACCGCTCCATCACCTCGTACTTGTCCAGCGTCGCCGTCCACTCCTCGATACCCGCGTCGATCTCGTCCTGCCGGTCTATGCGCCCCTCCAGCGTGTCGAACGCCGCGTCCAGCGCCCAGCCGGGATTGTCCATCAGGCCCACGAGCGCGCGCCATTCATCGTCCGAGAGGCACGCGATCACGCACCAATCGTTGTACCCGCCGCCGCTTGTGCGGTAGGAGTTGTGCGGCGCCGCCATCGCGCCCCGGTAGTTGTTCAGCCTCGGCGCGCCCGGCCATACGGTGCGGTTCCCTGGTGGGTAGCCCTCGCGCCGCGAGGGACGCCCGTTGATGGTGCGGTCGAGGAAGGCGGACCCTGTGAGCGTAATGCCGACCGTCATCTGGGAAAGGTCCACGTGCTGGCCCTCGCCGGTCACGTCCCGGTGCCGCAGCGCGGTAAGCACGCACATCGCGCCGTACATGCCGCCCGAGTCGTCCATGTACGACCAGCCCCAGCCCGCTGGCGGCTCGTCCGGCAGCCCGGACAGGTAGGTCATGCCCGACAGCGCCTGCGCCGACGGCCCCATGGTGGTGTAGGCGTGGTCCCGGCCCTCCTGGCCCAGCCCGGCCATGGAAACGTAGATCACGTCTGGGCGCAGCTTCCTTAGCTCGTCGTAGCCCAGACCCCTGCGACGCATCACCCGCGAGCTGAAGTTCTCGATCACCACGTCCGAAATCGAGATCAGCTCGCGCAGCAGCTCCATGCCCCGCTCGCTGCGCATGTTCACCGTCACGCTCACCTTGTTGGCGTTG
This sequence comes from Dehalococcoidia bacterium, assembly GCA_965203135.1. GTDB lineage: Bacteria > Chloroflexota > Dehalococcoidia > Lucifugimonadales > CATOSD01 > CATOSD01. The sequence goes on from CBDBBO010000002.1 coordinate 96,542, forward strand.
GTGTCGGCGAACGTGCCGGACGAGTTGGGACCGGGCTCGACGCCCGGCGGCTCGTTTCCGCGGTTCTGCCGGAACGGGTCCAGGTTCTGCGGCCACTCGACCTTGATCACCTCGGCGCCCATCGCGCCAAGCCACCGGGTAGCCCAGGGACCGGCGCGCACCCAGGTGAAGTCCACGACTCGCAGCCCGTCCAGCGGGCGTTGCATCGTCATTCTGTTAGTCCTATCTCAGCAGACCGTACACGCGCTCCGGCCTCACGAGCACGACGACCGCCCGCTGGTCCACCATCGCCTGGTCGTACTCCTCCCAGTCGGGGTGATCCTTGTCGCCGCATGCTCTGTACACCTCGCGCAGCAGCACACGCAACTCCTCGGCATCTGTGTTCGAGGCGTCGAACAGCGACGCCTGTCCCTCCACGCTGACGAAGGCCCGCCAGTCCTCGGTCACGGTGAGCACCGTACAAGCCGGGTCCCGGCGCAGGTTACGCACCTTGGCCGACCTGCCGTGCACGGCCACGAACGCCGCGTTGCCCTGGTACGCGCCGCACACCACGATGCTGGCCTGGGTAGCACCGTTGGCCTGCCGCGTAGTGACCACGCCCCGGTGGTTTGTACTAAGAAAGCCCTCTACGTCTCGAAACTCCATGCTTCGCGCACCGCCTCCTTGTGGTCTCGCACTACTTCAGATACTTGTCGAACCACCTGAGAATGTGCTCCAGCCGCACGATCCGCCTGTCCGTGCGGCCGCTCCGGGACAGGCCATGCGACTCGTCCGGGAAGCGCACGAACTCCGTGTCGACGCCCAGCCGCTTGAGCGCCACGAATAGCTGCTCGCCCTGCTCGATCGGGCAGCGCATGTCGTTCTCGCTGTGCAGGATGAGCGTGGGCGTGCGGGCCTTGCCGATGGCCTTGAGCGGCGACTGGTCCAGGTAGTTCTGGGGGTTGTCCCAGGGCGGCTCGTCGCCCAGCGCCTCCTCGCGCATCCAGTTCATGTCACTGGTGCCGTAGCTGCTGAACCTGTTCAGTATGCTGCGCTGAGTGACCGCGGCTTTGAAGCGATGGGTCTGGCCGATTATCCAGTTGGTCATGAAACCGCCGTAGCTCCCGCCGGTAACTCCCATTCGGTCCTTGTCAACGAAGGGTAGCGTTTCCACGTAGTCCGTCCAGGCCATCACGTCGTCGTAGTCGGCGGTGCCGGCGGCGTTCCATATGGACGCGCCGTGCGCCTCGCCGTAGCCGGTGCCTCCGCGCGGGTTGGAGTACGTCACCACGTACCCTTGAGCCGCCAGGTAGAAGAACTCGAACATGAAGAAGTTACCGTACTGTCCCTGCGGTCCCCCGTGGATTTCCACGAGGGTAGGGTACTTCTCGGAAGGGTCGAAGTCTGGCGGTGTAAGAACCCAGCCCTGCAGGTCGTTCCCGGCGGCTCCCTCGAACCAGACGGACTTCACTTCGCCCAACTCAACGCGGCGCAGTATGTTGTCGTTGAACCGGGTAAGCCGGCGCTTGCGCCCGTTGTCCAGCCGGCGTGTCCACACCTGGCCTATCTCGTAGGTGCTCGCGTGAAAATATGCTATCCGGGTGCCGCTGTCATCGAAGCTGTACGCGCCCACCACGCCCTCGTCGTCGATGACCGGGAGCATGTCGCCGCCCTCGACTGGAATGTTGCGCAGCGTGGTGTTGCCGTGCTCGCTCACCTGGAAGTAGATCGACTTGCTGTCGGGCGACCACGTGGGCGGAGTCATGTCTGCGCCGCCCAGGTCGTTCATGGTGGAGTTGGACACCGAGACGTCGAAACGTCCGGTCAGGTCTCTGGGCGGCGCGCTTCCGTCGAATGGAACGACCCACAGGTTGTCGTGCTGCCACCAGTCGGAGCGGCGGCTGCGCCCAGTGAAGGCGATCCACCGGCCGTCCGGCGATACGCTGGGTAGGCCCTTACGTCCCACGTGCGTTTCGATCTTGCGCGCCTCGCCGCCCTCGGCAGGCATGACGAAGATGTCGACGGAGTCGGGCGCGAAGTCGGGGTCGTCGGCGACGTTGGAGGTGTAGGCGACGTGGCTGCCGTCGGGCGTCCAGCACGGCTCGCGCTCGGCGTGCACCGGACCGTCGGTGAGCTGTGAAGCCCTGCCCGTGCGTGCGTTGACAGTCCAGATGTGCCACTGTTCCCTGGCCAGGAAGCCGATGCCGTCCCACTTGTAGTGGACGCGCGTGTAGTGCCGGGACACGATTCCGAGCCGGCGCTTTCGCTCGTCAGCCTCGCGTTCCAGGTCCTCCTGGTCCCTCTTTTGGAACTCGAAAGCCAGCCGCGACCCGTCCGGCGACCACTCGAACGACCCGAACTTGCCCTTGAGGTCGGTCAGCGGACGCGCTTCGCCTCCGCCGAAGGGTATGACGTGGATCTGGGACTGTGACCCATCGCTCCGGTTGGAGAGGAACGCTATCTGAGAGCCGTCCGGCGACCAGCGCGGCCGGGTGTCCTGCTGGTCGCCGTAGGTGAACTGGCGCGCCGCCCCTCCCCCCGTTGGCACCACCCACAGGTTGGAGAACTTGCGCTCGGACTCCCTGTCCACGCGCTGAACGCTGAACGCCACGTGGCGTCCGTCGGGTGATATGGTGGGGTCTGAGATGTTCTGAATCCTGTAAAGGTCCTGGGCGGAGATGCGCCCGCGTCGTCGTGCCTGGGTTACCATCAGTTCAACTCCAATCTCGCCTGTCCAAGGCGTGGATGCGTGCTGTGCCTATACCAGGGTGGCTCGCATCACCGTTACTGCCTGTCCAGCAATATGGACCCGCTGGCCGTCGACCCGCCCTCTGAGCTCGCCTCCGCGCTCCGACAACTGTCGCGCCGAGAAGTTGGCCTTGCCCAGTCGCGTCTGCCAGTACGGACCGAGAGCGCAGTGCGCCGAGCCCGTGACCGGATCCTCGTCGATGCCCGAGCCGGGGGCAAAGAAGCGGGACACGAAGTCGATCTCCGGGTTGTCGGAGCGACTGGTCACGATGACGCCCCGGGTGTCCATCCGCGAAATCGCGGCCAGGTCCGGCGCCACTGCCCTCACCTCACTCTCGGTTGGCACCTCCACCACGTAGTCGAATACGCTCCTGCCGACGAACGAGGGAGATACGCCGAGCGCCTCGGGAAGCTCAGGCGGCGCGTCGCACGGCGTGACGGGTGTAGCCGGAAAGTCCAACTCGATCCAATCGCCGTCGCGGCGCGCCGCCAGCGGGCCGCTCCTGGTGTTGAATCTGATCGTCTCGTCCTGCCGTACCTCTCCTGTCTCCCACAACACGTGCGCGCTGGCCAGTGTTCCGTGACCGCAAAGGTCGATCTCGACGGTCGGCGTAAACCAACGGAGGTCGTAGACATCATCGTATCTCACGAGGAACGCCGTCTCTGGCAGGTTCATCTCGCGAGCCACGTCTCGCATCCAGTCTTCAGACGCGTGCTCCGGCAACAGACACACGGCGGCGGGGTTGCCGGCGAAGGGAGTCGAAGTGAAGGCGTCGACCTGGTAGATGAGCTGTCCGATGGTCACGCCTCCTCGGGGTGGTCGATGAGCCGTATACGGCGGACGTGGCGGCCTCCCTCGAACGGCGTGGCCAACCAGACGTCGACGATCTCGAGAGCCGTCTCAATCGAGATCAAGCGCTGCCCCATGGAGATCACGTTGGCGTCGTTGTGCTCGCGGGCGAGCGCGGCGGTGCGGGTGTCCCAGCACAGGGCGCAGCGGACACCGCTGACTCGATTGGCGGCCATCGCCTCGCCGTTGCCGGAGCCGCCCAGCACAATGCCGCGATCGCACTCTCCGCTCGCGACGGCCAGGGCGACGGGCCGGATGAACAGCGGGTAGTCGCAGGACTCCTCGGAGTGGGTGCCCACGTCGCGGACCTGGTGGCCCAGTTCAGACAGGTGAAGGACGATACGCTGCTTGTACTGGAAGCCGGCGTGGTCTGAGCCAATGGCGATCTTCATATCGTTGGCGAGTGTAGCAACGGGGAATAGGGGCGTCAACTCTTGCCAAAATCCGGGCCGACGGTGACTCGAGCGGCGCAGGGATTGGTGTGGCGAGCCAAGCGCTTTCCGGCACGGTGAGATCGCGTGCGGGTGATTTGGCGGAGATGACGTTTCGGCAGTCGAAGGCGCTCGGCTCCACGTCCGGAGGCACGGCTTGGGATGCAGACAGCCCGCGACCTGTGGCAGGCAAGGGAACGTGCGGAGCGGCTATAGGTGGGACGGCTCGTCGCAGAGAATCACACAACATAACTGTTGACATAGGCTCCCCTTTGTACTAGAGTTGGACCATATCCAATAGCCAGGAGGTATAAATTGTCAAGTGTAGTAGCATCAATAGAACTAGGGAGGGAGAGAGATGAAACCACGAGAAATGATGCGGTGGCTTAGAAAATATGATTGCACTTTTCAAACACATGAGGGTGGTAGCGGGCACATAACCGTACGACGGGGACGACGCAAAACTCAGTTGCCTGTGCGCGGTCGTGGCAAAGAACTGGGGACAGGTCTAATGATGAAGATATGCAAGGATCTAGGATTACACGATGCTTACCTATCCGATTTTCGTGGAAGAAGACGATAACGACACACTGCTCGTAACCTCGCCGGACTTTCCCGAACTGACTACGTTCGGCGAAGACAAAGAGGAAGCGGTGATGAGCGCAGTTCTCGCAATGGGAGAAGCTATTGCGGCGCGTGTCCACGACCGCGAGGACATCCCGCGCCCTTCCGAGCAGCCAGGCGCGGAGCGCGTCACGCTACCCACCCTTACGGCTGTGAAGGTCATCCTCTACCAGGACATGCGAGAACAGGGCATAGGCAAGGCGGAGTTGGCGCGGCGCTTGAACTGGCACCTTCCGCAGGTTGATCGGGTGCTAGACGTCAACCACAAGTCGCGTCTGGATCAACTGGATGCCGCCCTGAACGCAATAGGCCGCCAACTGGAGGTGACGGTGACGTCTCGCTGAGCGTTAGGGTAGGCAATCTGTCGTCATTTCGTATTGAACGCAAACGGCCTCCGGATACACTCCGTGGGCCGTTTGCGCGTTAGCGGCATTCAAAGCAAAGCGCCCCACAAATGTGGGGCGCGGTACTGCCGTGTTGGTGGCGGGGGCAGGACTCGAACCTGCGACCTTTGGGTTATGAGCCCAACGAGCTGCCGCTGCTCCACCCCGCGTCGGTGCGCCACTTGCCGGCAAATGGTGATTGCCGGCGGCGCGGTCACTTCGAATTGAATCCTGTCTACACCCGGCGCGATGCGCCGAGTCTCGAATAAACGGGCCTGATTGTGGGTCAAGTCCTCGGTCTATTAGTACCGCTCAGCTGAAGCAGTTACCTGCCTTACACCTGCGGCCTATCAACCCCGTAGTCTACGGGGGACCTTACTCCCTTAGCCGAAGCCAGGGATGGGAGATCTAATCTTGGAGTTGGCTTCGCGCTTAGATGCTTTCAGCGCTTATCGCATCCAGACGTAGCTACCCGGCGGTGCCCCTGGCGGGACAACCGGTACACTAGAGGTCCGTCCTTCCCGGTCCTCTCGTACTAGGGAAAGCTCTCCTCAAATCTCCTGCGCCCACGACGGATAGAGACCGAACTGTCTCACGACGTTCTGAACCCAGCTCGCGTGCCGCTTTCACCGGCGAACAGACGGACCCTTGGGACCTTCTTCAGCCCCAGGATGCGGCGAGCCGACATCGAGGTGCCAAACCTCGCCGTCGATGTGAACTCTTGGGCGAGATTAGCCTGTTATCCCCGGGGTAGCTTTTATCCGATAAGCCACGGCCCTTCCACTCGGAACCGTAGGATCACTTTGCCCGACTTTCGTCTCTGCTCGACTTGTAGGTCTCACAGTCAAGCTCCCTTATGCCAATGCACTCTATAGGTGATTTCCATCCACCCTGAGGGAACCTTTGGACGCCTCCGTTACCTTTTAGGAGGCGACCGCCCCAGTCAAACTGCCCACCAGGCAGGGTCCCCCGGTTGTACGGGGTTAGGGCCAAGATCACAGAAGAGCGGTATTTCAAGGACGACTCCGCCGCCACTGGCGTGACGGTTTCACAGTCTCCCGCCTATCCTACACAACTGAAACCCCAGTCCACTGCCAAGCTACAGTAAAGCTCCACGGGGTCTTTTTGTCCTGTCGCGGGTAGCCCGCATCTTCACGGGCCTTGCAATTTCACCGAGCCCCTCGTTGAGACAACGCCCAGGTCGTTACGCCATTCGTGCGGGTCGGAACTTACCCGACAAGGGATTTCGCTACCTTAGGACCGTTATAGTTACGGCCGCCGTTCACCGGGGCTTCGGTTCCGAGCTTTGCCTTTGCAGGCGAACCCGTCCCCTTAACCTTCCGGCACTGGGCAGGCGTCAGCCCCTATACATCGCCTTTCGGCTTAGCAGAGACCTGTGTTTTTGGTAAACAGTCGCCTGGGCCTCTTCGCTGCGACCCGCAAGGGCATCCGGCCGGCAAGCGGCCTTCACCCCACGGGTACCCTTTCTCCCAAAGTTACAGGGCCAAGTTGTCGAATTCCTTAACGAGGGTTAGCTCGCACACCTTGGGACTTTTACCCCAGCCCACCAGTGTCGGTTTGCGGTACGGGCGCCAGTGACTCTTGCAACGAGGCTTTTCTTGACGGCATAGGTTCAACGAGGTCCCCCAGGGCTGTGGCCCGAGAGTTCTCTTCCCCCTCAGCTCGTAGCGCCAGAACGGATTTGCCTATCCTGGCATGGCCTACAGGGAAAAACGCGCCATGTCCGATGGGCGCGCCCCGCCTACCTTCCCGTGTCCCCCCTTTGCTTTGTAGCGAGTCATAGGCGGTGCAGGAATCTTAACCTGCTGTCCATCGCCTTCGCTTGTCCGCTACGGCTTAGGCCCGACTTACCCTACGTCGATCAGCGTTGCGTAGGAAACCTTGGGCTTTCGGTGTCCTGGATTCTCACCAGAATTAACGCTACTCATGCCGGCATTCTCACTTCCCAGCGCTCCACCGGACCTTACGATCCGGCTTCTCCGCCCTGGCAACGCTCCCCTACCGATCCGCCGTGTGTGCGGCGGATCCCGCGGCTTCGGTGGTGGACTTAGCCCCGTTACATTTTCGGCGCAGGGCCCCTCGACTAGTGAGCTGTTACGCACTCTTCAAAGGATGGCTGCTTCTAAGCCAACCTCCTAGCTGTTTTGGGAATCCCACTTCCTTTCACACTCAGTCCACACTTCGGGACCTTAGCCTGCGGTCTGGGCTGTTTCCCTCTCGACAATGAAGCTTATCCCCCACTGTCTCACTCCCAAGGACCATCTTGAGGCATTCGTGGTTTGGTTGGGGTTGGTAAGCTCACGCCCCCTAGCCCATCCAGTGCCCTACCTCCCCAAGACTACCTTGAGGCTGTACCTAAATACATTTCGGGGAGAACCAGCTATCTCCGGGTTCGATTGGCATTTCACCCCTACCCACAGCTCATCCCAGCACTTTGCACCGTACACGGGTTCGGTCCTTCACCCAGAGACTATCTGGGCTTCAACCTGTCCATGGGTAGCTCACCCGGTTTCGGGTCTAATCCAGACAACACGCCAGGCATGATGGAAGCTTGCTCTCGGCTTTCCGCCCTTCCTCTGCCTCGCTCCCGAAGGAGTTCGGCGTTGGTCGAGCTTCCGGCTTCGAGGTCGCCTCCGCCCGGCTCGCGCCCTGTTCGGACTCGCTTTCGCTTCGGCTCCGGAACTTCTATCCCTTAACCTAGCTGCCTAGATTAACTCGCCGGCTCATTCTTCAATAGGCACGCAGTCATCCCCCCTTGGGGGAACTTCCACGGCTTGTAGGTCTACGGTTTCAGGTCTATTTCACTCCCCTCTCGGGGTACTTTTCACCTTTCCCTCACGGTACTGGTTCGCTATCGGTGGCCAAGGGTATTTAGCCTTGGAGGGTGGTCCCCCCGGATTCCCACAGGATTTCACGTGTCCCGTGGTACTCAACATCACGTTGGAAGTCCCAGGCTTTTCATCTACAGGACTGTCACCTTCTGCGGTCGTCCTTTCCAGGCTCGTTCGATTAAGCCAGGGGTTTCTTACTTCCTGCTCCGTGCTGAGGTTGGAGCTAACGTGTGTTACAACCCCCGCCGGGCATAGGGCCTCAGCCCACTAAGCCCGCCGGGTTTGGGCTCTTCCCCGTTCGTTCGCCACTACTAGGGGAATCTCGGTTGATTTACTTTCCTCAGGATACTTAGATGTTTCAGTTCTCCCACTTGCCCTCCGCGTATGCGGATAATCCGGCATGACCCGGATTGGGTTTCCCCATTCGGGAATCCCCGGCTAAGCTTGCTAGACAGCTCACCGAGGCTTTTCGCAGTCTTGCCGCGCCCTTCTTCGGCCCTTGGCCCCAAGGCATCCACCGTAAACCCTTAATAACTTGACCCACAATTAGGCTCGTTTATTCTTTGACAGGATTCAATTGTTAAAGTGCAAAAGAAAAGGCGGCTGGGAAGCCCCAGCCGCCGCCAGGGATTTCGCTTTGACTAGTTGTCGTTTGCGTTCTCGTTCATGTTAGTGCCTTTGCAGGAATACCAATTATATGCCTGCCTTTGGCGAACGTCAAGCGCTTTTGCCGCAAATTCGCAGCCAGCAACAGATGTGCGTCAACTCCGGTCTCTATCGGCCACGACTCTCTCAGCGAGTAAGAGTGGAGGTCGCGTGTGACGCCCTTGCCCCGTCCCCGTCACCGGCCCGGCGTGCTAAAATAGCCGTGAGGAGTACAAGCCATGACCGATAGAGTTCGCGTGCGCTACGCCCCAAGCCCAACAGGAGCGACGCACGTTGGCAACGTTCGAACCGCGATCTTCACCTGGCTGTTCGCCCGGCGCAACGGCGGCGACTTCATCGTGCGTGTCGAGGACACGGACCAGAGCCGCAACGTGGAAGGCTCGATAGAGATTCTGCTCGAGGCGCTCTTGTGGCTGGGCATTGACTGGGACGAGGGTCCTGACGTGGGAGGACCATCTGGACCATACTATCAGTCCCAGAGACTGGGGTTGTACAACGAGGTGGCAGACGAACTGGTTGCCAGCGGGCACGCGTACCGGTGTTTTTGTTCAGCGGAACGACTCGCCGAGCTTCGGCGTAGCCGTAGGCAGCAGGACGGCTCGTCGGGCTACGACGGGCGCTGCCGCGACCTGGACTCGGGCGAGCGGGCCGAACTCGAGGGAGAAGGCGTGCCGGCAGTGGTGCGCTTCCGGATGCCAAGAGAGGGCACGACAACCCTCGTGGACATGATCCACGGCGAAGTCACTTTCGAGAACCGGCTGATCGACGACTTCGTAATGCTACGCTCCAACGGCTTTCCCACCTACCACCTCGCCAACGTTGTCGACGACCACCACATGGGCATCAGCCACGTGATGCGCGGTGATGACTGGCTCTCCAGCTCGCCGCGCCACGTTCGTTTGTACGAGGCTCTGGGTTGGGCCGCTCCGCGTTTCGCCCACCTGCCGATGATTCTGGCTCCCGACAGAACCAAGCTGGGCAAGAGACACGGCGCCGCGTCCGTGCTCGAGTACCGCGAGATGGGCTATCTGCCTCAAACGATGGTGAACTTCCTGTCGCTGCTCGGCTGGTCTCTCGACGACCGCACCGACATAATCTCAAGGGCCGACCTAATCGCCAACTTCTCGATCGAGCGTATCTCAAAGGCCGGAGCGGTCTTCAATACCGAAAAGCTGAACTGGATGAACGGGGCCTACATTCGAATGCTGAGCGTCGAGGAGCTCGCCGACGCGCTGCTCGAATACTGGCGTCGCTATCCCCCCGATGAGATTCCCAATCTGCCGGACAGAGACCGCGTGTTGGTGATGGCGCCGCTGGTCCAGGAGCGGCTGAAAGAGCTCAGCGAGGCGGCGCCGAGACTGTCTTTCTTCTTCAAGGACGCTCCCGGCTACGAAAACGCCGACCTTGTACAGAAGGGCATGGATCCGGAGCGGACGAGGCGGGCGTTGGAAGCCGCACTCGATATGATGGAGCCGCTTGGGGATTTCAGCACGGCTACGCTTGAACAGCCGCTGCGGGATCTGGCGAAAGAGCTTGGCGTAAAGGTTGGCCAACTCTTCGGATCACTGCGCATCGCCACGACGGGCCTGCGCGTCGCGCCGCCGCTGTTCGAGACCATGGAAGTGCTGGGCCGCGAGCGCACCCTGCGGGACATAAGAGCGGCCATAGACAGGCTGGCAGAGCATGAACCCGCCCAGCTCATGCCTTCCGACTGAGACCATCAGGACAAGTCATATGCCCATACAAGCACAATTGCAGGAGGACCTGAATCAGGCGATGCGCGCCAAGGACGCGCTGCGACGCTCCGTGCTGCGATACTTGCGCTCAGAGATTCACAACGCGGAGATCGCGCAGCAGAAGGAACTGGATGAGGAGGGTGTGCTTGCCGTGCTGAGCCGCCAGGCGCAGCAACGCCGCGACAGCATCGAGGCGTACGAGAGCGCCAACCGCCAGGACCTGGTCGAGCGCGAGAAGGGCGAACTCGCCATAATTCTGGAGTACCTCCCACAGCAACTCACGAGAGCCGAGATCGACGAACTCGTCGAACAGGCCATAGCGGATTCGGGTGCGAGCGGTCCGGCCGACATGGGCAAGGTGATGGGCAGGCTGATGCCGCAAGTGCGGGGCCGGGCCGAGGGCCGCGAGGTAAGCGCCTCGGCATCAGACGCGCTAAGGCGCCTGGCGGGCTGAACTACCAAAATCCCTTTCCCCTCGATTGGGGGAAGGTCAGGATGGGGGTGACGGATCAGCGTGACTAGGTAGTGTTGACATTTGCATTATACTAGGTATATGTCAACAGTCACACTATCTCCCGAACAGTGGCCAAAGGTGCTGGAGTTTCTTCGTAGCCAGCCCGATTTGTACGTCGGAAAGGAAGCCGATTGCAAGCGTTTCATCGAGGCCGTCTTGTGGATTGCTCGGACTGGTGCGCAGTGGAGGATGCTCCCAGCCGAATATGGCAATTGGAACAGCATCTACAAACGGTTCGCCCGATGGTGCGATCATGGGATATGGGAACGTATGCATCAGTATTTTGTCGATGACCCCGACATGGAGAACCTCATCATCGACAGCACCGTAGTGCGGGCCCATCATTCTGCCGCTGGCGCACCCAAAAAAACGGTGGGCAAGCGTCCCAAGCCCTCGGTCGAAGTCGGGGCGGGTTCTCTACAAAGGTCCACGTGAGTGTCGATGGTCTGGGCAATCCCTTGAGATTTACGCTGACCGCAGGACAAGAGCACGATGTGACTCAAGCTGCCGAACTCATATCCGGTACCGAGAGTGAGCATGTGATAGCCGACCGGGCATACGACGCCGATCACGTTCGCGAGTTGGTCGTCGACAATGGGGCTGTCCCGGTGATTCCGTCTCGCTCCAACAGAAGGGCGCCGCACTCATACGATGAGTACCTGTACCGAGAGCGTCATCTTGTCGAGTGTTTCATCGGTAAGATCAAGCACTTCCGCCGCATCTTCTCCCGATTCGATAAACTGGCGAACAGGTACCTCGGGTTCCTCCATTTCACAGGCGCTCTCATATGGCTAAGATGAAATGTCAACACTACCTAGATTCGGCGTGGTGGTGTTCCCCGGCACCTGGAGCGACACCGATTGCTACCACGCCCTGGATGGTGTGCTCGGCCAGCCGGTCCGCTACGTCTGGCACAAGGAGAGCGACCTATCGGGGCTGGATTGCGTGGTCCTGCCGGGCGGGTTCTCCTATGGTGATTATCTCAGGCCGGGGGCAATCGCGCGCTTCTCGCCGGTCATGGACGCGGTGAAGCGTTTCGCAGCGGACGGCGGGGCCGTGCTCGGCATCTGCAACGGCTTCCAGATTCTGTGTGAAGCGGGACTGCTGCCCGGGGCGCTCATGCCCAACGCCAGCCTCCAGTTCAGATGCGAGTGGGTACACCTCCGCGCGGAGGGGGCGCGCTCGCCGTTCACCCGGGGCATCGCTGAGGGCCGCGTGCTGCGAGTCCCAATCTCGCACGGCGAAGGCAACTACTTCGCGGACGATGCGACTCTCTCCGCTCTGGAGTCGCAGGGTCGTGTGGCCTTCCGGTACTGTGACCCTGCGGGCGCCGTGACCGACGACGCCAACCCCAATGGCTCGCTGCGCAACATCGCTGGAATAGTCAACGAGCGCGGAAACGTGCTCGGCATGATGCCACATCCTGAGCGGTGCTGCGAGCCGCTTCTCGGCGGCGAGGACGGCAAGCTGCTTTTTCAGAGCATTATCCAAGGAGGCGCCTAATGGGAGCCATCAGGATCAACGTCGCGATAAGAAACATCGCTGAACCCGATAGGGTATGGGAGGGATTATTCCTAGTGGACACCGGCGCGACGGACTGCCTGGTGCCGAGACAACACCTGGAATCTATCGGCCTTGTTCCCGAAGGACAAAGAAGTTACGGCCTTGCAGATGGCAGTGAAGTCCGTATGGACATTACCGCCGCACGCATAGAGTTCATGGGAGACTTCGTCGGGGGAACCATCGTGTTCGGTGAAGAAAACGCAGAACCATTACTGGGTGTGACGGCCCTAGAATCCGCGGGCATCGAAATCGACCCGCACAACCAGACTCTGTACAGGCTGCCGTTCACCCGGATGCGTGGCTTTCGGGCGGGACGCTGATGCGTGTGTATCGTTGCCCTCTACACCGCGCCCCTGTAAGAGAAGGACTTCTCCTTCGGGTCGGTCACCATCTCCAGTAGCGCCGGCTGCCCGGACTCGATGACGCTCTTCGCCCTGAGAATCGACGGCACTATCTCGTCCGGGTCCTCCACCCTCTCGGCGTAGGCGCCCATCGCCTCGGCCACCTTGGCGTAGTCGCCGCCGGTGTAGCGGGTGCCGTACAGTTCGTTGGCCGTCGGGAAGCTGTCCGGGCCGTAGATTCCCATGTCGGAGTTGTTGAGGATGACGGTCAGGATGGGGATCCGCTCCCTCGCCGCCGTTTCGACGTCCAGGCCGACCATGCCGAATCCGTAATCGCCGATGATGTTGACGCACAGCTTGTCGGGCGCCGCCATCTTCGCTCCCATCGCCAGGCCCAGGCTGTAGCCTAGCTGCGTGGACTTGCCCCAGGCGATGAAGCCGCGCGGAGTTGTCGTTTCGAAGAACGGAATGGACTGGTCACGCGGGCTGCCGGAGTCGTGGGTGACGATGGACTTCGAGCGGTCCAGCGTGTTCATCAGGTCCCAGATCACGCGGTACGGGTTGAGCGGGCGCTCGCCGGAGGTGAGCTTTGGCATCCACTCGGCGAGCCAGTCGCGCTTTACGGCGGCGATCTCATCCGCAGGGTCGTCTCCGCCGCGCTCGTTGCGGGAGCTCGAGCCGAGCTGCGCGCGAGCCTCGTCGATGAGCTGGCGGAGCACCAGCTTCGCGTCGCCGATGACGGCATGGTCGGGGGAGTAGTCCTTGTTCAGGTCGTTCTCGTCATTCGTGACGTGGATGAGCGTCTTCGCGTCGAACGCGTCCGCGCCGTAGTGGATACGGGTGAAGCTGCAACCGACGCCTAGCACCAGGTCGCAGCGCTCCAGGAAGTGGACCACCGGCCCGGTGGTGGTGCCCGAACGCGTGCCCAGCGCGAGCGCGTGGTTCTCCGGGAAGGCGCTCTTTCCGGCCATGGTGGTCATCACCGGAGCGCGAACCAACTCCGCAAGCTCCAGCAGTTCGTCGCACGCTTCGGCGTACAGCACGCCCTGGCCCGCCTGAATGACCGGGCGGGACGAGCCGAGCATCATGCGGACGGCGGTGGTGACGTCCTGGGGGTCGCCCGCGGACGTTCGCCTCGCGACGGGAGTGTAGTCGCTCATCCCGTCGGGGACCTGACCTCGCAGCACGTTGGCCGGCAGGTCCAACAGAACTGGACTCGGGCGGCCCAACCTGAGTTGGCTGAAGGCGCGCCGCATGACCTCGGGGATGCCCTCCACGCCGGAGACCTGGCCGGACCACTTGGTGACCTGCTCGTAGCTGCGATTGGGGCTGAAGGTGGGGTGCACGCCGTGCCTGTCGAGCTGCGCCGAGGCGGGCAGCAGCAGGATCGGGACCGAGTCCGCGTAGGCCTGGGCCACTCCGGCGTAGGCGTTTTCGGCGCCGGGCCCGGCCTGCATGGCGAACACGCCGGTGCCGCGCCCGTTCGTGACGCGGCTGTAGCCGTCCGCGAGGTTCACGCCGACCCTCTCCTGGCGGAAGATGAGCGGGCGTATGCCGACCTTGGCCGCCGCCTCTTCCAGCCTGTTCATGGGGATGACGCCCATGAAGTCGACGCCTTCCTCTTTGAGAATTCGAGCTACCAAGTCTGCGCCAATCATCTGCGGTTCCTTTCGTTGGTGAGCGGAGCTGATTACTGACTGCGATCTGCCGGTGGAGGCGGTCCCTGGGCGAGGGCCGTCTCGGGGTCATCGGCCCTGAGCGCGAAGTAGTCTATCTTGGGTTTGAAGAGCTCGAGCACGCGGCGAAGCTCGACTATCGGTGTCGGGTGCTCGTCGACTCGCAGGTCTACGCGCGAGAAGCTGGCGCTGCCGTAAACCAGCAGGCCGGCGGAGTGGTATGGCGTCATGTCGCGCCGCTCGCCGCCGGCCTCTTGTCCAGCTTCCAGCGCACACAGGAGCCGCTCCTCGAGGTTGTCGGCCTCGCATTCCACGAAAGTCCGCGACATCGCCGCTATCACGCGCTCACCCGCAAGTCCGTTGCCCATGGCGACGTGGTCAGGCAGGGCGACGTGGCCGGCCCACGGCCCGTTGCGCGCGCCCGTTCTGGCGTACGAATTGCCGTCGATGGATACGGCGCCTATCTGTCTGCGCTCGATGTGGCCGTCCTCGGACTCGACGACGGCCACCGCTGCCTCCGGGGTGCGACCCTCGGCCATCAGCGCCAGCAGCCGGGGCCCTATGCGCGGGTCGGTGGCCGCCTGCGTGGAGACGGCACCGACCCCGGGCGCGACGTAGGGGCACCGCGACCCGACGCACAGGTCGCTGGTGGTTATCGCCACGCCCAGCATTCCGGTGCGGGCGCACCGCCCTATGATGGAAAATGTGCTGAAGTCGATTCCGAGTGAGTACCGCATTCACTCTCCGTCCACACCTTCATTCGTTGGTCCGTCGCGAGCCGGCTGCCGCAGGCCGATTCTAGCCCAAAATCGGCGCGTGAGTCCATACGCCTACCTAGCAAGCCGGCATACTGACGCTGTTAGAATCTTCCAACGGATTTAGTCGCAGCAGGGAGGAGCCATGATTTCGATATTCGTTACCATCCAGGTCAAGGGAGAGTTCAGGGAGCAGTTCATGGAGGCCAGCCTGGGAGACGCCCAGGGTTCGGTGCGCGACGAGCCGGGTTGCTTCCGCTTCGACATTCTCCAGAGCAACGAGGACCCCAATCGCTTTCACCTGTACGAGGTCTACCAGGACGACGCGGCGCTGGAGGCGCACAGGAACGCCTCGCACTACAAGAAGTGGATTTCGACGGTGGAGGACTGGTTCGACGGCGACAGGACGCGCGTCGAGATGACGACGGTCTTCCCATCAGATGACGGTTGGCGCAGCCAGAAGCCGCACCTGGTGAACTGGTAGCGGCCCAGGAGCGAGGTATCCAACATGGCAAGCAGAACGAACGGATCGAAGCTGGCGCTGCTGATTGGCACCCGCAAGGGCACAGTGACGATCAGGGGCGACGCGGACCGCGAGCGGTGGGACGTGGGCGATCTGGGGTGCCAGGGTGAGGACGTCTTCCACGCGGTCTACGACGCGAGGACGGGCAGTACGCTGGCGGCGATCAACAGCACCGTGTGGGGCCCGGAGATGCGCGTCAGTCCGGACCTGGGCGAGACGTGGAGCAGCTCGGACGGGCAGCCCAGGTTCGTGGGAAGCGACGGGCGGACGGTCGGCAAGATATGGCATATCAAGCCGGGCCGCGACCGGACGCCGGGGGTGCTGTTCGCCGGCGTAGACCCGGCGGCGCTCTTCCGCAGCGACGACTACGGTGCGAGCTGGCAGGAGGTCGTGGGGCTGACGCACCATCCGACGCGCGAGGAGTGGTGGGGCGGACTCGGCGGGCTGTGTCTGCACAGCATAGTGCTCGATCCCGACGACGACGCTCGCATGTGGGTCGGCATTTCAGCAGTGGGCGTGATGGGCACGGAGGACGCCGGCGAGAGCTGGCACCTGATGAACAAGGGCCTGCGCGCCGACTACCTGCCCGATCGCTATCCGGAGTTGGGTCAGTGCCCTCACAAGGTGCTGGCGCACCCGTCGAGGCCGCGCTCGCTGGTCACGCAGACGCACTGCGGCGTGTTCCGGTCGGAGAACGGCGGCGAGAGCTGGGAGGACCTGTCCATCGGCCTCCCGTCGCGGTTCGGGTTCGTGTTGGGGCTGCACTCGCGCGAGCCGGACACTTTCTACGTGGTGCCGGAGGACAAGGTGATGGAGGACGGGGAGATCGGCGGCAACGTGCGGTACGTGACCGACGCCAAGTTCCGGGTCTACCGCACGCGCAACGGCGGGCGCGACTGGGAGGCGCTCACCAACGGGCTGCCGCCGGGTCCGGCCTACCTGCACGTGATGCGGGAGGGCATGGCCACCGACTCGCTGGACCCGTGCGGCATCTACGTCGGCACCACGGCGGGGCAGGTCTTCTACAGCCGCGACGACGGCGATAGCTGGCAGTTGCTGGTGGAGAACCTGCCGCCCATCAACTCCATCGAGGTGGCGGTGGTAAAGTAGGCCGACCGAGGCGTTGGCCGAACGCCGTCACCCTCACCCTGACCCTCTCCCTCAGGGGAGAGGGGATAGCCAATCTACCGGCGGCCGAACTCGCGCTCGAGCTGGCTGGCTCGCAGGTGGATGGTGGTGGGCCGGCCGTGGGGGCAGGTGTTGGGCTGCTCGCAACGCTCCAACTGGCGGCTCAGTTCGCTCATCTCCTCGTGGGTCAGCGTCTTGCCGGCCCTGATGGCTACGTGGCACGCCAGGGAGTAGGCCGCGCGCTCCTCCCAGGTCTCGAACCCGCCGCCCTCCGACATCGTGTCCAGCACCTCGCGAAACACCTTGCCGGGGTCAGTAGAGTCCACCAGGGTGGGGACCGCGCGTACCAGATAGGCGGTCTCGCCGAACGGCTCGACCACGAAGCCCAGGGCCTCTATCTCCCGCGAGTGGGAGGCGGCTAGCTCCGCCTGGTCTTCGGTCAGGTGCACGGTCGCAGGCTCCAGCAGGCTCTGGACCTGGGGCGTGCGGGAGGCCGCCTCTCCGCGAATCCGCTCGAACATCACGCGCTCGTGGGCGGCGTGCTGGTCTATGAGGTACATGCCGTCGGGGCCTTCGGCCACGATGTAGGTGTTCTGCATCTGGCCCAGCACTCTGAGCACTGGCAGGGCCGTTCTCGGCGTGGACGACTCGGTTCCCTGGGGCTCGACCATGCCGGCGTTGGCGGCTTCGCGCGCTGAAGCGAACGGCACGCTCGGCCAGAACGCCGCGTCTCTGGCTCGCGGCGCGGGCGCGTGGCCGGAGGGCGGGCCGTGCGGTGAATGGACCGAACGAACGGTGGGGACGGGCGACTGCGCGCTGAGGGTCTCGCGCACGGCCTGCTGGAGGGCGCCGAACACGCGGTTGTCGTACCGGAAGCGGACCTCGCTCTTGGCGGGGTGAACGTTCACGTCGATGTCCTCGAAGGGCATGACGATGTTGACGGCGGCGATGGGGAAGCGGCGCTCCATGAGGAAGCCGTGGTAGGCCTGCTCCAGCGCGAACGAGAGCATGCGGTTCTGGGCCCAGCGGCCGTTGACGAAGAAGCTGATGTGATTGCGGTTGGCGCGCGTCAGCTCGGGCGGGCTGATCATACCGGAGGCGAAGGGTCTTCCGTCGTCCTCGCCGGGGGCGCGTGCTATCTCCAGCATCTGCCGGGCGACGTCCAGGCCGTAGACGGCGGCGAAGGTCTCGCGGGCGTCGCCGCTGCCGGGCGTGGCGAACGACGACTGAGTGCCGGTGTCGAGGCTGAAGCGCACGTGCGGGTAGGCGAGGGCGTAGCGGGCGACGACGGTGTGGATGCGGGAGTTCTCGGTGGAGGCGGTGCGCAAGAACTTGCGGCGCGCGGGCACGTCCTCGAAGAGCCGTCCGACGACGATGGCGGTGCCACGGGTGGCGCCCAGCCGCTCGCGGGCGACGACTCGCCCGCCGGCAAGCTCCAGGCGGGTGCCGGCGTCCTCGTCCGCCGTGCGGGACACGATGCCGACGCGGGAGACGGCGGCGATGCTGGGCAGGGCTTCGCCGCGGAAGCCGAGCGAGGCTATCGAATCGAGCTCGCTCGCGGTCTCCAGCTTGCTGGTGGCGAATCGCTGAAATGCCAGCTCGACCTGGTCGGAGGGGATGCCGGAGCCGTCGTCCGCGACGCGGATGCGGTCCACGCCGCCGCCGCGCACCTGGACGGACACCTCGGACGCGCCCGCGTCCAGCGAGTTCTCGACGAGCTCCTTGACCACGGACGCCGGGCGCTCGACAACCTCGCCGGCGGCGATTCTGGACGCCACGTCGGGTGCGAGCACGCGGATTGTCATGGGGCGCCCTCCGGGGTTAGCCCGCGCCGTTCACGCCGGGGCGGAAGCCCACCTCGTCGGAGTAGCCGTACTCCACGTACTCCCGGACGATCTGGTAGATGCGGTCCATCTCGGTGTCCTTGAACTGGCGGAAGTAGTAGGGCCGGGCGACCACGCCGCCGAACTCGTTGACGATTTCGGGGTAGTCGTCGATGACGAAATCGGGGCGGACGGGGACGTTGAAGGTCTCCAGGCCGCTCTCGAAGTCCTCCAGCGGCTTCTGGTAGACGCCGGACACGAGGTCGTCCAGCTCGTGGCGCTCGACGTCGGCGGTCCTGATGCCGACGCCGGACCAGATGAAGATGGTGTGACCGTCGCTGACGAGTTGCTCGAAGACTGTGCGGGTGCCGGGCCTGAGGCTGCCGTCCATAGACTGAAGGGTGTAGTCCACGTCAAAGAAGATATTCAGGGCAGACCTCCGCCTCGGGGCCGGGTGGGATGAAGCGCACCCAATGTTACCAGCAAACCGGCGGCGTGGCTAGGATTGGCGGCGGGCTTGCGTTCCGGCTCGTGGGCCGGAATGACGGGTGTGTGTGGGCCGGACGCTGGCTGCGGAGTGGAACTTCCGAGAATCTGTAACATTTCGATTCATTTGTCACATTCCCTAGCTGGGGAGGCTGTGATCTGTTCTGCAAGTGTCGCGCGGATTGTCGCGAAAACCGGGTTGAGTGTGCCGAATATCGGTGAAGACGTTACGGATACGGTACAGCCGGCGGGAGGCGGTGGTAGTTGGCGGGTTGTGGTGCGGGATCGTCATGGAGGGAGAATAGCACGTATGTGCAGGAAAGGCAATGGCCCTGGCGAGATTGGGGTGATGAAGTGACTGACCGCTATCACCAATTGCGAGCAGTTACCATCTGGTCCCAGTGCCACCGGGTCGCAGGCTCCGCGGGCGACAGGGTTATCGGCGTTCGCGGCGCAGGGACTCCATCTGAGCGCGAAGCCGCTCTATCTCGGCAGCCTGCTCACGCAACGCCTCGTCCTGCTCGTCGATAACCCTGCTCTTGTCCCTGGAGCGGAGCAGCCACGTGCCGTCGGCGGGGTCGAATAGTCGAAGCTCGTTGTCGCCTCGGACGCAGAGGTCGAGGCCGAGCGTCGGGCTGTGCCCTCGGAGCGCGCCGGACTCGTCCGCATGCACATCCAGGGGTTGGTACGTCCCGTCGACCAGTTCCTCGCCTATCAGGCCCGGCGAGAACAGGTTGCCCATGGCGTCGAATCGCCAGTACTCGGCGACGCCCATCCTCGCGTAGATGTCCCGTTTTACTCCGGCATCTCTCCGCCAGGTGGACGGCGAGCCGACTTCCAGCACGAACGTAGGGGCAAGGCCCTCCTCCCAGACAAGCCAGGACATTCGCGGGTGGTTGCCGTTTGCCCCGAACGCAACGAAAACGTCGGGCGCCACGCGGCTGCTCGCGTCTCCCTCTTGGTAGTAGACGAGCATATTCCCCGCGACGTACACGTCCGTCCTGTCACCTAGGCGAGTCCTGAGAGCGTCAACCGTGTCGGTCAGCGCGACGTACTGGAGATCGTTCTCGGCAAGGCGCTCTCCATTGGAGGAAGGATACTCTAACTCCTGGCGACGTTTCTCCTCGGGCGTCCGGTAGAGTGCCGGGTTAGTGGTCATGTGTGATGCTCCTGTCCGAGGTGCTGGCGGGCTGTGGGAGGCGATGTTATCACAGAGCGGTGTGGTTGGCGTGGTTGTGTGTGAGGATCAGGGCCTGAATCTGTCTTGCAGGTGTTATGCGGCTTGTCGTGAGAACCGAGTTGATTGTGTCGAGTTGCGGTGAAAACGTGACGGGCGTGGGGGGATCGTAAGACTGCGCTCTGTGGTTGCTTGCCGCCAGTCAGTCTCCGTTGCTGTCTTCACGAGGGCTACGACTTTCTGTCGTTGCCTGGACACTTGGTACAGCTACAAACGCAACAACCAGCAACCACAAGGCAGCGACGATCTCTAGCACAATTCCAGCATTCACACTCAGAAGCCACCTGTAGGCGGAGAGCGCGGCGGCCGCAGCTGTCGCAATTTGGATGGCCAAAGAGAGATAGCGCTTCCACTTGTGTTCAGGACGCGGCAAGAGTGCCATGGCCACACCTGTGGCAGCTACAATTGCGTAGAGAGGTGCCTGTATTGTGTGATCCAAGTCAGTCACGCCTGCATACAGAAATACTGCAACTAGAGGGACTACTGCGAGGGCGGTTGGTCCATACTGAGGAACTAGTCTGCTGAGCACTCGTTTCTCTCCTGTAGCTGGCAGTTTCCGGGCAGTCCGTAGGTGTACCATATGGCGGCGTGCGGGGGAAACAGGTGAATTTGCAGCGCCCTCATGTTATGTCAAGGAAACTCACGCGTGAGGCTAGACATAGATTGGTACGCATGACGCGATGAGCATTACCAGGCGGCTGGCCTAGTACGTACTTTATCCATCAGTCCTTGCACATGCAAGTTGTCAACATTTTGGGCAGTCCCATACAATCGGTGCAGGAGGCCTGTTGTGACTGAACCAAATTTCGGTGACAAGACAATCTGGACGGGGGACAATCTCGACATCCTTCGGGGTTTGAACTCCGAGACCATTGATCTCGTGTACCTTGACCCTCCGTTTAACTCCAACAGGAACTATGAAGCCCCGGTTGGAAGCAAGGCGGCGGGTGCGGCCTTCAAAGACACGTGGACGCTTTCAGACCTAGATGTTGCATGGATGGGACTCATTGCTGATGAACATCCCCCAATAGCAGTTCTTCTGGACACTGCCGGGCGTGTACACGGCAAGGGAATGCAGTCCTACCTCACCATGATGGCCGTGCGGCTATTGGAGATGCAGCGCGTACTCAAGCTAACTGGCAGCATCTACCTTCATTGCGATCCCTTCGCAAGCCACTATCTGAAACTGTTGATGGACGCAGTGTTTGGAGCGGGCAATTTCAGAAATGAAATCTCTTGGAATCGTGCGAATCCAAAGAACCTCCACGCCGTCAATTTCCCCAATAACAGAGACATCATTCTCCGATATTCCAAGTCGGATAAGGCGACTTTCAATAAGGTGTACGGCCCCCTTGACCCTAGCTATGTCGCCAAGGCTTACAAGTACACAGATGAGGATGGGAGGCGGTATCGGCTTCTGCCACTGCTAAACCCGAATAGAGACCGACCTAACCTGACTTATGAGTTTCTTGGGGTTACCCGTGTGTGGCGGTGGACACGGGAAAGAATGCAGAAGGCGTACGAAGATGGGATTGTGGTCCAACTTAAGCCCGGCGCGGTGCCTCAGTACAAGTTCTACCTCGATCAATCGAAAGGCAGGGCCGCGACTGACGACTGGGACGACATACTTCAAGTTAGCGGTAATGAGGACACGGGCTATCCAACACAGAAACCGCTCGCCCTGCTGGAGCGAATCATCACGGCGTCCTCTGGTGAAGGAGACGTGGTGCTCGACCCGTTCTGCGGATGTGCAACAGCCTGCGTTGCGGCAGAGAAGTTGGGCCGCCAGTGGATAGGCATCGACCTCTCGCCTGTCGCCTACACGCTCGTCCAGGAACGCCTCGCGCAAGAGGTAATGGTGGGCTCTGCGGAGTCACCCCGACTTACTGGCTGGACTGTCACTCACAGGACGGATATCCCCAAGCGAACAGACATAGACGCTCCGGTCCACTACAGGAAGAATAAGCACGTTTTGTTCGGTCAGCAAGAGGGACGCTGCGCGGGCTGTCGAATGGACTTTCCCTTCAAAGTGTTTGAGGTTGACCACGTGGTGCCGCGCTCAAGGGGTGGGAGTGACCATATGGAGAACCTACAACTGCTCTGTTCGCACTGCAACCGTCTCAAGGGCGATCGAGAGCAGTCTTATCTAGTAGCGCGGCTTAACGAGACTGAGGGAATCGGTCGCTTCTGACGAAGCTGCCATGCCGTCGCCGAGACTGTGCGGCAGCATGGCGAAACTCAAGAATGCCCATATCAATGTGCATAGGCTTGCTCTCGTTAGCCTGCAATTGCCCTGCCAATCACAACTGCTGCGACACCTACTGCTATGCCCATCAATGTGAAGAGCGGCGAGCGGGTGCGCCGGTACAATTCCGAGCCCATTCCCAAAATGGCTATACCGAGTATACCCCACAGCGCAAGTTCAGCCTGACTCACAGGACGTCCTTCAATGCTTGGTTGATGAGACTCTGACCTTCAATCGCCGCCGGGCGTTTGATCTGACTCCCGCGGCTGGACACGGTTCTCAATCTCCTCTCCCGATTCTAACTCCGCTACGCGAAGCTCGAAGGACTGTTGAAGGTTCAGCCAGAGTTGGGGGGTGGTGCCGAAGTAGCGTGCCAGGCGCAGAGCAGTGTCGGCCGTTACGCCTCGCTGTCCGTTCAAAATCGCCGTGATTCGACTCGTGGGGACATCCAGGGCGTTGGCAAGCGCGTTAGTGGACAAGCCTAGCTCATCGAGTTCATCCTTCAGTATCTCGCCGGGGTGTACCGGCCTTATTCCGTTGGTCACGCTCATGGCTAGACTCCCAGTCATTCTTGATGGCTCAATGGCGATGATACCACTTTCGCCGTGCGCCAGTGATTTCCCACTCGCTGGCGCCATTTGTGCTATGCTTACGCCAATTTCACCCAGGGGGTCTTGCCATGACGAGAGAGCGGGATATTGCCTTTACTCCGGCGTATGAGTTGAACCGGATGGTGCGCGCCAAAGAGGTGTCGCCGGTGGAGCTGACGGAGATCAGCCTGCGGCGCATCGAGGAGTTCAATCCGACGCTCAATGCGTTTCTGACGGTGACGGCGGACGAGGCGCTGGCCGCCGCTCGCGAGGCCGAGGCAGCGGTAGCACGCGGCGATGATGTCGGCCCCCTGCACGGGATACCCACGTCGATCAAGGACCTGGAGCCCACGGAGGGAGTCCGCACCACGCGCGGCTCACTGTTCTTCAAGGACCACGTGCCCGACTACGACCAGCTCGGCGTGCGGCGGATGAAAGAGGCGGGCATGATCATCCTGGGCAAGACGAACACGCCGGAGTTCGGCATGTCCGGCACCACTGAGAACAAGCTGGGCGACGACTGCCGCAACCCGTGGAATCCGGCGCGTGTCAGCGGCGGGTCCAGCGGCGGCACCGGAGCCTCCATCGCGTCCGGCATGAACGCGGTGGCGCAGGGCAGCGACGGCGGCGGCTCGATACGCATACCGAGTGCGTTCTGCGGCATCTACGGCATCAAGGCCACGCAGGGCCGCGTGCCGAGGCTGAACGTCGGGCTCGGCAGCTGGCACCCGGTCAACTTCTCGTGCATGGGGCCGATGTCTCGGACCGTCCGGGACTCCGCGCTGCTGCTGCAGGTGATGTCAGGGCCGCATCCCGAGGCGGAGCACGGCACCATCCAGGACGAGCCGGCCGACTACGCGGCAGCGCTGGATCGCGGCGTGTCCGGGCTGCGCATCGGCTGGAGCGCCGACTTCGGCGGGTCTGCCGCGGTGGACCCCGAGGCGAGGGCGGCCGCCGAGCGCGCCGCCAACGTGTTCCAGGAGCTGGGAGCGGAGGTCGAGGACGCGCCGTTCGACATAGACCTTGAGGCGATGAGCGCGTGGGCGGACAACCTGGGTCCGATGACCTACGTGCAGTACGGCGAGCTGTACGAGCGCGACCCGGACATGCTGATGCCCAACGTGCGCGACGCCGTCGCCCACAGCAAGACGATTTCGGCGCAGGACTACGGTCACGCGCTGTGCGAGCTGGAGAAGATGCGCGCCTACGTCGCGGACTACTTCTCGCGCTATGATCTGCTGCTCACGCCCACGCTGGCGGTTCCGGCCTTCAATTGCGGCGAGGCGCCAAAGGTCATCGGCGGGCGCGACGTCACCGGCTTCGGCTACTCGCCATTCACGGCGCTGTTCAACCGCACCGGCAATCCGGCGGCGAGCGCGCCGTGCGGGTTCTCGTCCGATGGGCTGCCGCTCGGACTGCACATCATCGGGCGCAGGAAGGACGAGGAGACGGTGCTCGCGGCGTCCGCGGCTTACGAGTCCGCCAGGCCGTGGGCCGACAAGCAGCCGGAGGTGAGCTAGTGTTCGACCTCGTATTCAGGAACGGCTCGGTCATCGACGGCACGGGAAGTCCAGCGTACACGGCGGACGTCGCGGTCAGGGACGGCGAGATAGCCGCCATCGGACGCATCGAGGGCGAGTCCGCGAAGACCATCGACGCGGCGGGGCTGGCGATAACGCCGGGGTTCATCGACCTGCACACGCACAGCGACCTGTCGTTTCTGCTGGATCCGACGGCGCAGAGCAAGGTGCGGCAGGGCGTCACGCTGGAGTTAACCGGCAACTGCGGCATGAGCTTTTGCGCGCCGCTCATCGGGGAGGCGGAGGAGCAGTTCCGGGGCCGGATGTCCTCATACACGGACTCGTTCGAGGCGTCCTGGACGGACTTCGGGGGGTATATCGACGCCGTGGAGCGCGCCGGATCGACGCTCAACGTCGCGTTCCAAGTGGGCCACGGCACGATACGCACATGCATCGTGGGACAGGAGGACCGCGCGCCCACGGGCGACGAGCTTGACAGGATGGTCGGGCTGGTGGGCGAATGCCTGGACGGTGGCGCGATGGGATTCTCGACCGGGCTGTTCTACGCGCCGGGCAACTACGCGAGACTGGAAGAAGTCATCGCGCTGGCGCAGGCGGCCGCCGACAGGGGGCGCGTCTACTCAACGCACATGCGCGACGAGGGCGCGGGCACCGTCGGCCTGTTCGTCGCAATCAACGAGGCCATCGAGGTGGGCCGGCGCACGGGCGTGCGGGTGCAGATCTCGCACGTCAAGTGCATCGGCGACCTTATGTGGGGTCGCGCGGCGGACGCGCTGTCGATGTTCGAGGAGGCACGGCGAGAGGGCATCGACGTGGCGGGGGACCAGTACCCGTACACGGCGTCCAGCACGTCGCTCACCGGGGCCATGTTCCCGCGCTGGGCGCTGTCCGGCGGGCGCGACGCCACGCTTGCTCGCATGGCCGACGAGGCGCAGCGGGACCGGATGCTGGCCGACATCGCCAGCCGCTTTGAGGTGGGACGTGGGCCGGACGCGACGGTCATCGCGCGGTACGTGCCCCAGGAGCGCTACGAGGGCATGACGGTGGGCGAGATCGCCACGGACATGGAGGTGTCGCCGGAGGAGGCGGTGCTGAGCCTGTACTACGAGGCCGAGGCGTCGGTGATAAGTCACGGTATGCAAGAGGACGACGTTGAGACGATAGCGAGGCATCCGCTTATATCGGTGGCGTCCGACGGTACGTCGCTGTCCGCGGAGGGTGTGCTCTCGCAGGGTCTGCCGCACCCGCGCAGCTACGGCACGAATCCGCGCTACCTGTCGCACTACCAGCGCGAGCGCGGGCTGGTTTCGCTGCCGGAGGCGATACGCAAGATGACCACGCTGCCGGCGCAGCGGTTGGGGCTGACGCGCCGCGGCCGCATCGCGCCAGGATTCGCGGCGGACCTGGTGGCGCTCGACCCGGACACGGTGGCGGACACCGCGACGTTCGAGGCGCCGCACAGCTACCCGGTGGGCGTGCCGCACGTGGCGGTCAACGGTGTGCTGGTGGTGGAGGACGGGGAGTTCACGGGGAAGACGCCGGGGCGGATGATACGCGATTTTTCGGACTGACTGGAGGGGAGAGAATTGGTAACACGCACGAACGTTAGAAATGCCGTCCTGAGCGCCGAGGAGGCGCGGCAGCTTCACAGCGAGGCGCTGGTTATCGACAGCCAGCAGCCTCCGGTGACGAACGGCTTCCTGTTCACCGAGAACATGCGGGAGGCGCTGAACGAGTACCACGCCATGGGCATGACGCGCAATGAGGCCACGCCGCTGCTGCAGGCGATGGCCACGCACGAGGTGAAGACCAACGCGGCGGCCAGGGAACAGTACCTGGGACTTTGGGCCGCGTCCGGCGTGAACGTCGCGGGCGGCACATATGCTGGGCCGGGCCCGTTCGACACGGCGTTCGAGAAGTCAGTCACCGGCATCGCGCAGGCGCGGGCCATGATCGACGCGATGGACGACCGGATGCTGATGGTACGCAAGGCGGAGGACATCGAGCGGGCGCACCGCGAGGGCAAGTACGGGGTCGTCATCGACTTCCAGGAGACGACGCCCTTCAGCGACAAGCTGGAGCGCATCGACCTGTTCCACAACATGGGTCTGCGGATGTGCCAGCTCACGTATAACCTGGGAACGCTCGTCGGTGACGGCTGCACGGAGATCCACAAGAGCGGCCTCACCTACTTCGGGCAGGCGGTGGTGCAGCGTCTCAATGAACTGGACATCATCGTGGACGTGAGCCACTGCAGCGAGCAGGTGGGCTGGGACGCGATGGAGATATCGACGTCGCCGGTCATCGTGTCGCACTCGTGCAGCGCGGCAATTGCCTACCACGACAGGGGCAAGAGCGACGAGTTGGCGAGGGCCATAGCCAACCAGGGCGGGTTCTTTGGAGTTGTGATAATTCCCGGCTTCATCCAGACGACCCCGGAGGCGACGCTCGACGACTTCGTCGACCACGTGGTGCATCTGGTGGACGTGATGGGCATCGACCACGTGGGCGTGGGCACAGACAAGGCCGGCCCGGGCCCGGGCACGGACTCGCTCATCGAGTGGCCCAGCGACATGCCCACGGAGCGGCCCGGCGTGTTCAACTACAGCGGGTTCAGGCCGGAGCACCGCATCTCGAACGAGTACCACATCGTGGGCTACGACGACTTCAGCGACTGGCCCAACCTTACGGTCAAGCTCGCCGAGCGCGGGTTCAACGAGGATGAGCTTCGCAAGCTGCTCGGGCTGAACTACCTGCGCGTGTTCCGCGAGGTGGTGGGGTAGGCGGGGCAGGGGTTACTACGGAGGAGTGCGCCCTAACGAATTCACCCTCACCCTAGCCCTCTCCCTCATGGGAGAGGGGACGTCTGAGACAGGAGAAGAGATTTGGCAGAACGGAAGAACGTGAGGAATCCCGTACTGAACGCCGAGGAGGCGCGTCAGCTTCACGGCGAGACGCTGGTGATAGACAGCCAGCAGCCGCCGTTGACCAGCGGCTTTCTGTTCACCGAGAACATGCGAGAGGCGCTGAACGAGTACCACGCGATGGGCATGACGCGCAACGAGGCGACGCCGCTGCTTCAGGCGATGGCGACGCACGAGATCAAGACGAACGCTGCGGCGAGGGAGGAGTACCTGGGGCTGTGGGCCTCGTCCGGCGTGAACGTCGCGGGCGGCACGTATGCCGGCCCGGGCCCGTTCGACACGGCGTTCGAGAAGTCCGTGACGGGCATAGCGCAGGCGCGGGCCATGATCGACGCGATGGACGACCGGATGCTGATGGTGCGCAAGGCGGAGGACATCGAGCGCGCCCATCGCGAGGGCAAGTACGGGGTAGTCATCGACTTCCAGGACACGACGCCGTTCAGCGACAAGCTGGAGCGCATCGATCTGTTTCACAACATGGGGCTGCGGATGTGCCAGCTAACGTACAATCTGGGCACGCTCGTCGGCGACGGGTGCACGGAGATCCACAAGAGCGGCCTCACCTACTTCGGGCAGGCGGTGGTGCAGCGGCTGAACGAGCTGGACATCATCGTGGACGTGAGCCACTGTAGCGAGCAGGTGGGCTGGGACGCGATGGAGATATCGACGGCGCCGGTCATCGTGTCCCACTCATCCAGCTCGGCCGTGGCCTACCACGACAGAGGCAAGAGCGACGAGTTGGCGAGGGCCGTCGCCAACCAGGGCGGGTTCTTCGGGGTGGTTATAATACCGGGCTTCATCCAATCCTCACCCGAGGCGACGCTCGACGACTTCGTCGATCACGTGGTGCACCTGGTGGACGTGATGGGGATCGACCACGTGGGCGTGGGGACCGATAAGGGCGGCCCGGGCGCCCGGACCTCGTCGCTCATCGAGTGGCCCAGCGATATGCCCGCGGATCGCCCCGGAACATTCAACTTCAGCGGATTCAGGCTGGACGAGCACAGGCTCACCGACGAGTACAACATCGTGGGCTACGACGATTTCAGCGACTGGCCCAACCTGACCGTCAAGCTCGCCGAGCGCGGGTTTAACGAGGACGAGCTGCGGAAGCTGCTGGGGCAGAACTACCTGCGGGTGTTCCGGGACGTGGTGGGGTAGGCGGCCCAGTACGGGAAAGTGAAAGGACAAGGCAATATGGCAACGCAAGACTCCCTCAGCCAGCGAGCGCGCGACCTGCACTTTTCGTCGCTCGTGGTGGATACCCACGCTGACACGATCAGCCGCATGACCGACGACGGCGATGACCTGGCGACGGCGACCGGCACCGGCCACCTGGACCTGCCTCGAATCAGGGAGGGCAACCTGGGCGTGCAGTGGTGGTCCTGCTACGTGGCCGCCAAGGAGATTCCGGAGAAGAACACGCTGGACCGCTGCCTGCAACTGCTGGACGGTCTCAACCGCTTCTGCGCGGCGAACCCCGACGACGTGGAGATCGCGCTGACTGCCGCCGACTGCCGCCGGATCGTCGCGGAGGGCAAGCACGCCGCGGTGCCGTGCATCGAGGGCGGGCACGCGATCAACGACAGCCTTGCGGTGCTGCGGCTCTACTGGGAACTGGGCATGCGCTACATCACGCTGACCCACTTCAACACAAACAACTGGGCCGACGCCTCGACGGACGCGGTGAAGAACAACGGGCTTAGCCTGTTCGGGCGTGACGTCATCCGCGAGATGAACCGGCTGGGCATGGTGGTGGACATCTCCCACGTGTCCGACAAGACCTTCTGGGACTCGATAGAGGTGACCAACAAGCCGATCATGGCGTCGCACTCGTCGGCGTGGTCGCTGTGCCAGCACCCGCGCAACATGAAGGACGATATGCTGCGGGCGGTGGCGAGCAACGGGGGCGTGGTGAACGTCAACTTCTACCCGGCGTTCGTGCTGGAGGAGACGAGGGTAGCCACGGACAAGCTGCAGGAGGCGACCTGGGACGAGATAGAGGAAGTCGAGAAGTTCGCCCGGCGGTCGGCCATCGCCCACTACTCCGGCACACCGGAGTACGTCGCTCAGCAGCGCGCCGAGATACAACAGCGACGCATGGCCTCGTGGCACGACCTGCCGCAGCCCAACCTGTCCGATGTGGTGGACCACATCGAGCACATCGCCAAGGTGGCGGGCGTGGACCACGTGGGGCTGGGCTCCGACTTCGACGGTATCCCGGCCGGCCCGATAGGGCTGGAGGACTGCTCCAAGTTCCCGGCCATCACCGAGGAGCTGCTGAGGCGCGAGTTCTCCGAGGCGGACATCAAGAAGATTCTGGGCGAGAACACCATGCGCGTGATGGAGGCCAACATAGGCGAGTAGGGGGTCCAGCGCCGCGAGGTGCGGACGCGCCGTCATCGGCCCTGAACGGCCTGGCCTCGGCCCGGCGGTTGCCTGCGTCTTGATACCAAGCTAAACTATAGACGAAAACCAAAGTGACGTTCAGGAGATGTAGATGGGAGCGCGGATCGTATTTCTGATTCCGATAGTGCTTCTGCTGTTTGCGCTGGCGTGCGGCGAGCGTGGCAGCGGGGCGTCCATAGTTGATCGAGAGGCGTTTCCGACGCCTACGCCCGGACCGACGCCGGTCAAGGAGGTGGAAGTCCAGAAGTTCATGGAAGCGTGGACGCAGACCCACCTTCTGGACACGCTGTCGGCGGACATCGAGGAGCTGTTCGGTGACGTGAACGATCCCGACGGCAACCCGGTTGACAAGGCGGCCCTGGCGCAGGCGGTGCGTGAAGCGTCCATCGCCGAGGCTAGCGTTACGGCCACGCGCGTGGTAGTCAGGGCGAGAAGCAAGACGACCGAAAAGCGGAACTACGACGCGGATGCGGAGTACACGCTGCCGATAGAGTTGGACGGCTCGCAATACGTGCTGGCCTTCACCTACAAGATCATCGCCGACGAGCGCAAAGAGCAGCCCATCACCAATTCGGTGCTGAGCAGCGGATCGGTGATGCTGACGCCGCTGCCCTAGCGGGCAAGCGGTCGTAGGAGCTCGTTAGCCGGCGAGCAGTTCCGTCAACTCGCGGACGTCGGGCAGGTCCTCCAGGCGTGAGACGGCTTCCACGACCTCGGCGGCGCGCTGAGCGCCCAGGATGGGGTCGTTGAGCGAGTGGAACTTTTCCACCAGGCGCTCGCGCGGCAGGCGGTTACCGTAGTCGCCCCTGATTATGGACGTGCGCCCCACCACCTCACGGTCTCCCGCGAGCCGAATGCGCGCCTCGGTCGGGGGCACGCCGCCGGCGGGCACTGGCTGCCCGGGCGGGTCGACTCTTACGCTGACCTTCGCCGCGAGCTCGCGTATGCGGGAATCGTCACGCGCCTCGGTGTAGAAGTCGGCAACGTCCGCGCTGCCGCGCACCAGTGACGCGGCGACCGCGTAGGGGACGTTGAACTTGGCCGCGAGCATGTTGTCGGGGTACTCGCCCAGCATTCCGTCCAGCATACTTGGCGCGGAGATGTCTACGGCGAGCACCTCGTCCGGGCCGAAGTCGCTGCCGGCGCTGGCGTCGAACACGGCGTCGAGCGCGGGGTGGTTCAGGCGGCAGCACGCGTAGAACTTGAAGTAGTTCTGCTCGATGCGGTACTCGCCGGGCATGTTGGCCACCGCCGCGCCGCGGTCGAAGCTCTCGCCGAGAATGGTGCCGAACACGTCCGCGGGGGCATCGTCCAGGCCGGTGAAGCCGCTCTCGTACACGTCTACGGCCAGCAGCCCGTCGTGGCCGGACCGCCCGGGGTACAGGTTGCGCACGGTCGCGCCCCGGAAGGCGGGCTGCCAGCTATTGGCCGGACTCATGGACGCCGCGATGTTGATCACGTCGCGGACCTGACTAGCGGAGTAGCCCTTTAGCTTTGCGGCGGCGGCCGCGGTGCCGATTACGCCCCAGTGGCCGTGCGAGTGGACGTTGAATCGGGGCTTCGTCGCGCCGCCGATGCGCGATTCCAGCTCGTATCCGACCAGTGCGCTCTCCACGAAGTCGCGGCCGCTGGCGCCCATCTCCTCCGCGAGGGCGAGGGCGCCGGGCAGGGAGTGGATCGCGGGGTGGCCTCCGCCGAAGCGGTTGCCCTCGTCCACCTCGAGGGCCACGCCCGCGGTGGCGTTGACGAGGGTCGCGCTCATCGGGTCGGCCTTGAGGCCGTGGCCGAAGATGGTGGCCGTGGCCGTGTCCGGGAGCGAGCGTCGCGCGATTCTGGCCGCGAACGCCGTGTTTTCGGGCTGGCGGCTTCCCGCCACCATCGCGCCCAGGGTGTCGAGCATCACGTCCCGCACGGCGTTAAGCGTACCGGGGCTTAGCGAATCGATGCTTGCCTCGCTAACGAGCTCGGACAGGGTGTCGAGATAATCTGTCATGGTGGCCTCCTACCGTACGGAGCCTGCGATGGGTGGGGTTGGGCTGCCCGCGTGGATGAAGCTGCCGTAGCCCGCCGTCTGCTCCAGCTTGCCGTCGCGCAGTAGAACCTTGCCGCGCAGTATGGTGGTGTCGATTCTGCCCGAGGCCTTCCAGCCCTCGTACGGAGTGAACCCGGAGCGCCCGTGGTGGTCGTCCGCGGTGATGGTCGTCTCCGAGTCGGGATCGATGATGAGCAGGTCGGCGTCCGCGCCCGGCTGGATGACGCCCTTGCGGGGGTAGAGCCCGAATATGCGGGCCGGGTTTTCGGCCAGCACGCGGGCCATCCAGGTCAGGGGCAGGCCGCGCTTGCCGACGCCCTCGCTGTAGACGAGCGGCACCAGCGTCTCGAGCGACGGGGCGCCGAACGGGACGGGAGCGCCGTCGGGGCTGCGGAAGATGTTGGTCCAGCCGTCCTTCTTGCGCTCCGGCGGACCGGGGGAGTGGTCGCTGCCGATGGCGGAGATGTAGCCCTGCTCGCTGCCCTGCCACAGTGCGCCCTGGTTCACGCCGTCGGCGGGGCGCAGCGGCGGGCCTATCTTGGCCAGCGGGCCCATGCGCTCCATGATCGTTTCGTCCAAGAGCAGGTACTGTGGGCAGGTCTCGGTCCACACGCGCTGGCCGAGGCGCTGGGCCTCCTTGATGCGTTCCAGACCCTCATGGGTGCTCAGGTGGACGATGTAGACGGGGCAGTCGGTCATCGCGCCCATGAGTATTCCGCGGTTGATTGCCTCCGCCTCGGCCCAGGTCGGGCATGTGGCGGGGAAGTCGGTCGGCGCGGTGCGGCCCTCGGCGATGGCCTTGTTCATCAGGTGCTCGATTACGTCGCCGTTCTCGGCGTGAAGCTGCACGATCCCGCCGTTGGCCCCGACAATCTCCATCGCGCTGGCAATGAACGAGTCGGAGACGCGGTGGTCGTAAGTCATGAACATCTTGAACGAGGTGACGCCCATGGAGATGGCCTCGGCGAGGCCGTCGATAATGTAGGGGGTGTTGCTCAGGATGTAGTGGAAGGTGTAGTCGACGACAGAATCGCGCGCCGCCTCCGCCTTCCAGCGCTCGATGGCCTGGGGCAGGGTCTCGCCCGCGTCGCCGTCGTAGCCGCCGAAGGGGATGATGGTCGTCAGACCGGCGCGGGCCGCCGCGACCGAGCCGACGTCCCAGTCGTCGTTCGGCGCGTCTCTGAGGTGGACGTGGCAGTCGATGGCTCCCGGCAGCACGTGCTTGCCGGTGGCGTCGATGTACTCGCGGGCCTCCGGCAGCGTGTCGTCGGGGCCGACGGCCACGATCTGCTCGCCCCTGATGGCGATGCTCGCGTGGTACTCGCCGGTGGACGTGGCCACGAGACCGCCGCGCACGATGGTGTCAACTCGCTGTGTCATGGCTGCCTCCCGCTTCTGGTTGCCCTGCCGATGGCCACAAGTATAGTTACGCGGGCAGGGCGGGGCAAGGTTGGTGGATTGGGAGGGGTGCCCGGTCACTCCAGCCGGCGCAGGCTTGCGGCGGTGGCGAGGAAAGCGAGCGCGCCAGCGAGGCTCACGAGACCCATGGCGGTGATGGCGAACGGCACCGACGTGACACCGGCGAGCCAGCCGACGAGCAGGCTGGCCGGCACGACGAATCCGCGCCCGTAGGACTGGAGGCTGGTGATGCGGGAGCGGAGGGTGTCCGGCACCAGCGTCTGTATCAGGGCCCCGCTGGTGGTGCGGAACCAGGACTGGCTGAACGCAAACATAGCGATGACGACGAACGCGACGGGCAGCCACTGCGCCTGTGCGAATACGATTGCCAACACCGAACTGGCGATCGCCGCTGCGAGGGTGATAGGGCCGCGCTTGTAGAGGAAGCCGAGCGAGGCCATCATCAGCGCGGCGCAGAGCCCGCCGCCGCCGTTTACCGCCAGCAGATAGCCGCCCACGTCCGCGCCCGCGTTCAGCACCCGGTCGGTGAACACCGGCAGCATGAACATCAGCGGCTGGAGCACCACGTTGGGAATCAAGCCGAGGGCTATGAGCAGAAGGATGGCCCTGTTGCCGCTCCAGACGTAGCGGACGCCCTCCACCATGTCGCGGAGAATCGACCCGCGGTCCTCGGCCCGGCGTTCCCGGTAGTAGGGCGTCTTCATCGGCAGCAGGGCGACCACGACCCCGGCGTATAGTATCGCCTCTATGGTGAAGTTCCAGAAGAAGCCCAGGTTGGCTATCAGCAGACCGCCCACGAACGGGCCGATGAACCGTGTGCCTGTAATGGTGAGGACGTTCGCGGCAAATGCGTTGGAATAGTACTCGCGTGGCACGGTGTTGGCTATAAGCGCCTGGCCCATGGGCTGCGTTACCGATACGCAGCAGCCGCTGATGAACACGTAGGCGTAGGCGTGCCAGACCTGGGCGCCGCCGGAGAGCACGAAGAACGCGAACAGCAGCGCGAGCACGGCCATCAGCGCCTGGATGGCCATGACCAGCTTGCGGCGGTCGAGGCGGTCGCCAAGCACGCCGCCCCACGGGGCCACTATCAGCCCGGGCAGCGTGTTCAGGCCGCCGACGGTGACCACCAGCAGGGGCGTCGCCGCCGCGCCCTCCGCGAGGCGTTGCACCAGCCAGCCCACGGTGAGCAACTGCAGCCACTGCGCGCTGTTGGCGAAGAAGTTGGCGGTCCAGATCAGCCTGTAGTTCGGGTAGCCTCGCCAGGAATCCAGTAGCTGTATGCGCGGCATGGAGACGGCGAGGCTGGAAGGGTACGGCTAACCGGCCGCGCCCACCCGTGCGGCCCAGCGGGGCTGGTCGCAGATGTGCCCGAGGAACTCCAGGATGGTGTGAGCGGCCACGTAGGACGTGATGCCGGTGCCCACGTCGAGCTGCGGGTTGACCTCGACGAGGTCGAAGCCGACCACGTTGGTGTGCTGGGCGATGGCGATTAGCGCCCGTCGCAGCTCCTCGTAGGTCATGCCGTTCGGCTCGGCCGAGACGCAGCCGGGCACCAGCGGCAGGTCCAGCACGTCGATGTCGATGCTCACGTAGCAGTTGGCGTCGCGCGGAATCGGCCCCACGATGCCCTGTCCGCCCAGTTCGCGCGTCTCGGTCATGCCTATGACGCGGTTGCCGTCGTCGATAGAGTCCTGGAGCCACTCCCGGTTGTTGCGCAGGCTGCGAATGCCCACCTGCGTCAGGCTCTCCACGTGGTCCATATGGTAGATGTGCCTGAAGGCGTGGCCGTTGGTGTACTCGAAGCCGTGCATGAACGGCGCGTAGTCGATGTGGGCGTCGAAGTGGACTACGTGGAGCGGCTCGTCATAGGCGCGCACCACGGGGAAGGTGATAGCGTGGTCCCCGCCCAGCACCGCCGGAAGCGCGTTCTTGTCGAGAATGCGCCGCGTGAGGTCCGTGATATTGGCGAAGGTCTGCTCCACGTTGGTGGGCAGCACGTCGGCGTCGCCCACGTCGACGATGCGGCGGGTCGTCATCTCGCGTTCCAGGTACACCTTGTCCGCGTCCTGGTCGTAGTAACCGCGCCCGCTGAACCGCAGCGAGTGCTCCCGTATCCCCCTCGGGCCGAAGCGCGCCCCCGGCAGGAACGGCGAGCCCTCGTCCGTGGGCGCGCCCATCACCGCGATGTCCGCGTCCAGCGCGTCCAGATCGGTGCAGATCTCGGAGCGCAGGAACGACGGTATGCCCACGAACGGGTACTGCCGCGCGGGACCGACTTGTCGCTGTTGGTTGTCGTTGGCCATGGTCTCGTCCTTTCTCTCTTGAGCGCCTACACGCCCTCTACGGCCCCTGAGGAGAGGTATCGCACCGCCAGCGGAGTCAGGCGGCCGTCCACCGTCACGTACTCGCCCGTTTCCATGCTGTCCAGCGAGAACGGCACGTACCTGCCCCACGAGCGGTCCTGGTAGAGTTGCTCCTCGCCGTACTCCGCCGGGCCGCCGCAGGGCCAGCCGTAGGTGTAGTACATGACGCCATCCGCCGGCTGGAGGATTTCGGAGCTGACGCTGCCGTCGCGAGTCTCGGAGCCGGGCCGCTTGGTGTGGCCGTGGGCGCAGATGCTCCAGCCCGTCTCCTCCAGCGTCGCGTGGTCGCGGAAGCAGTGCGCGAGGTAGGCGGGGTCGATGGACCCGGCGCCCTCCGCCATCAGCGTCGTGATGCGGTCGTAGCGCACCACGGTCGAGTCGCCGGCCTCCGGGGTGTGGGCGATACGCGACATCTCCGGCGAAATCCAGTGGTTCGAGCGGCCAATCCAGCCGTCGGTGGTGCGCGTCTCTACGTTGAGCGACCGGGTGCTCACCTCGGCAAGGGCTACCTCGCCGCCGGAGTCGGCGAGCAGGAAGTTGCCGTGAATCGCCCTGGGATAGGACTCCAGCAGACCGATCGCGTCCTCCACCGACGCGGCCTCGCTCAGCAGCAGGTCGCCGAAGCGGTAGTAGGGCACGCCCACCGCCCGCGTGCTGTCCGGCTCGAACTGGGGGTCGGGGCGTGCCGCCGACCAGGTGTACGCGAAACC
Source organism: Dehalococcoidia bacterium (assembly GCA_965203135.1). Classification (GTDB taxonomy): domain Bacteria; phylum Chloroflexota; class Dehalococcoidia; order Lucifugimonadales; family CATOSD01; genus CATOSD01. The sequence continues at coordinate 133,093 of CBDBBO010000002.1, forward strand.
CTTTTCGTTGAGCCCGCGGGTGTGCATGTGGTTGAAGTCGGCCACCGCGCCCGCGTCCTGGGACACTATCTGCGTGCCGACGTACCGGTGGCCGTCCGGCGGCTCTTCGACCACCAGCCGCGTCCGTGTGGTGAACGGGTCGTCGCTGGTGCTACCGATGAGCGCGTGTCCGTCGGCGCTGCAAGTCCCAGTCGCCCCCGCGGTGGTGCAGTTGTCGGGCCATGGCGAATAGAGTCTGCGTGCTGGCATGGCAGTCCCCCTTAGGTTAGAAAGTGCGCCTATCATAGCACTTCTAGCGTCTCACAACGGAGAGCAGCGCCTGCTCCAACTCGTCCTGTGTGGCGAAGCCCTCGAACTTGGCGGCCACCAGGCCGTCGGCGTCGACCACGAACGTCCACGGCTCGCTGGGAAGTCCCCACTCGGTAACGGCGGGGGCGATCCTGGCGTTGGACAGGTCGCCCTGTATCTCGTGAGGGTTGTCGTACACCTCGACGTGGATGAAATTCACGCTGCCCGCGAACTGGTTCTTCGTCTGCTTCACCACGTCCAGTTGAGGTCCGCAGGTGGCCGTGGTGCAGTACGCGGGTGTGGAGAATGCCACCACCAGCGGCTTGCCGGACCCGACAGCCTCGGCGATGGTCATCCGGTACAGGTCGACGTCGGGCTGTGGGTCGGTCGTCAGTTCGTCCGTGTTCGACGTGTCCGTCAGGGTCTTGCTCTGCGTGAGCGGCGCGGGCGCTCCGAGGGCAGGAGTGAGGCTTCTCTCGCGGACGAGTACGCGCGCGGAGGCGGACGAGACCGCTCCGTCCTGCCCATCGACCCTAACGCCAAGGCCCCAGTTCCCGGCTCTGTCGAAGTCGAGCCGGACTGTGTACGCGCCGCGTCCGGTGTCGCCCCACTCGCGGTATGTCGCGGCGACGGTCTCGATGGGCCCCTCCTGGCCCGTGGGAGTGAGGTAGAAGGTCTGGACGCGAACGCCGTCGGGTTGGCGCACGGGGCCGGAGCCGCTCGCGACCAGGGCGAATACGACACGGTTGGGGCCGACACTGAGGTCGGTGGAGGCCAGGAGCAGGCGCAGTTCGGCGGTTGCCTGGGAGGTCTCCGGCGGGGCCGGAGTTGGGGCGGCGGGCGTGGAGGGCGTCCCGTTGGTGCCGCAGGCGGCGAGGAGGGCGAGCAGGGCGAGCAGCGCCGGAAGGACACTCCAGATGCGAGGGATTGTGCGGCGGGCAGTGGTTGCGGCGATCATGTTCGCGTGCGTGCGGTCGGCGCGCTAATCTTGTTCGAGGCGCGCACGGCCTTCAGTGCGGTTGTAGGCGCCGCGGGCCGAGCGCCAGCGAACCAGCAGGGCGTCCCGGAGCATCTGGAAGGAGTCGACGGCCGGCCTCACTTTGCTCTCCGCCTGATAGCGCCAGTCTATGGGAAGTTCGTGCACTCGATAGCCCCGCTTGAGGGCGAGGTGGAGTATCTCGACGTCGAAGCCAAAGCCAGCGATACGCTGGAGGCGGAAGAGGTCTTCGGCCGCGGCGGCCCGGAAGCACTTGAAGCCGCACTGGGTGTCCTGTATGCCGCGGATGGCGATGGCCTTGACGATCCAGTTGAAGACGCGGCCCATGACGTGGCGCAGCGCCGGCTCGTCGAACCGGCGGGCGCCCTCGGCCTCGCGGGAGCCGATGACGAGGTCGTAGCCGTCGTAGATGCGGCGAATGAAGTCGTCGAGGTGAGCGATGGGCATGGCGAGGTCGGCGTCGCACATGAAGCGCAGGCGCCCGGTGGCAGCGAGCATGCCATGGCGGACGGCCCAGCCCTTGCCGGCGTGGGATATGGACTCGGCGCGGACGCGCGGCTCGCCGCGCGCCCAGGACTCGACGAGGCCGAGTGTGCCGTCGGAGGTGCGGTCGTCCACCACTACCAGTATCTCCCACGGGAACGGCTTGGCGGACAGGTGGGCGGCCACGGCGTCGAGGGTGGCGAGGATGCGCGTGGCCTCGTTGTACGCGGGGACGATGACAGAGAGGTGGGGGTCGGTCACAGGGCGCTCCGTCCGCGTCGGTGCGGGGGCGACCTACGCGACCTGCCCGGGGCTGTCGAGCTGGAACGAGGTGTGCAGCGCGCGGGCGGCCAGGGCTACCTCGGACTCGTCGACGATGCAGGTTATGCGAATCTCTGACGTGGTGATCATGTCGATGTTGATCCCGTTGTCGGCCAGGGTGCGGAACATGGTGGAGGCGTAACCGGGAGCGTCCTGCATACCGGTGCCGACGATGCTGAGCTTGGCGAGATGGTCTGCGCTGGCGACCTCGCCGTTGCCGAGCTGGCGAGCCACTTGGCGGGTCACATCGAGGGCGCGGGGCAGGTCGGTGCGCTTGACGGTGAAGGTCATGTCGGTGGTGCCTTCGACGCTGGCGTTCTGCACGATGACGTCCACGCTGATGTCGGCCTCGCTGAGCGGCTCGAACAGGCCGGCGGCGATGCCGGGCCTGTCGACCACGCCTCGGACGGTGATCTTGGCGACGTTGGTGTCGACGGCGATGCCCCTGATGCGGTTTCTGATCTCGCCGACGGTTGTGTTCATGTCCGCTCCTTCGTGAATGAGAGTGCCGGGGGCGTCGGAGAAGCTGGAGGCGACCAGTATGGGGACCTTGTAGAACATGCCCATCTCGATGGATCGAGCGTTCATCTTGGCGCCGTAGCTGGCGAGCTCCAGCATCTCTTCGTAGTGGACCTCGTCCAGCTTGCGCGCCTCTGGGACGAGCCTGGGGTCCGCGGTGTAGATGCCCTCGACGTCGGTGTAGACCTCGCAGCGGTCCGCCTCGAGGCTCGCGGCCAGAGCGACGGCGGTGGTGTCGGAGCCGCCGCGTCCGAGGGTTGTGATGTCCAGGTCCTCGGTGATGCCCTGGAAGCCGGCGACGATGACGATGCGGCCTCGGTCCAGCTCCCGGGCCACGCGCTCGGGCTGCATGAGCGCGATGCGGGCGCGGCCGTGGCTGGTGTCGGTCCTGATGCCGGCCTGGCCGCCGCTGAGGCTGATGGCCTCGTAGCCGAGAGCGCGCAGGGCCATGGCGATGAGGGTGCAGGAGACGAGCTCGCCGGTGGAAAGCAGGAGATCGAGCTCCCGCGGCTCGGGGCGGCCGGAGACCTGGCCGGCCAGGTCGATGAGCTCGTCGGTGGTGTCGCCCATGGCCGAGACCACGCTGACGACGCTGTCGCCTGCGTCGTGCGCGCGACCGATGCGCTCGGCCACGCTTCTAATCTTGTCGGCGTCGGCGAGCGAGCTTCCGCCGTACTTCTGGACTACAAGTGACAAGTTGTGCTCCTAGTAATGTGATGCCCTGAATCGTTAGGCACAAGTCATGCTATAGCAATTCGCGGTGGCGTTGCGATAGGCTCACAACTGGCCTTCAATGTCCAAAGTGCAGTCCGCTGACACTTGCCATCGCGTCTAATTCTACGCCGTCAATCAACCTGAGTCGCTTGCCTTGGGCGAAGTCTATGGCGTCTCGGGAGAATCTGCCTGTAGTGACGAGGAACCCCTGAGTGATGTCTTGCTCGGAGACTGCTACTCCGTACAGTTCCCGCACTGCGGACACTCCTACTGTGCCTCTGTACCGCTTGCACTGCACCACCACGCGCCCACTTGTGGCGTTGTGGTATCCATCCAAGTCTATGCCCCCATCTCCTGTTTGTTTTGTGAGGGATAGGGTACATCCCAGCTTTGCAAAAATACGGCGTATGGCTTCCTCGAACTCCCTGGCCGACATGTCCAAGGCCGTTTCCGAGAACACCTTGGGGGACGGGTGTCTGGCCGCAGAAGCGGTGAAAGTTTCGACGCTTTCCGTGTTGGGCGCTGGAGCGTCAGGGACATCTAGCCCGAACAGTCCAAACAGATCCTCATCAGACAATGCTTTCAAATCATCGTCATCCGCAGCAAGATTCTTGCCAAACACCTCGCGGAACAAGGCACGCTTCTGTTGCAGCAAGTTGTGGATACGCTCTTCTATCGTGTCCACCGTGTACATAGAGTGAATGAACACCGGCTTCCTTTGGCCTATTCGATACACTCTCGCCGATGCTTGGTCTTCCACGGCAGGGTTCCACCAGTGGTCGAAGTGGAAGACGTGGTTGGCTCGGGTCAGAGTAAGTCCGAGTCCGCCCGCCCTTATGGACATAAGCATCGCCCAGTTGAGTTCGTTTTCTTCAAAGGCGCGAACAACCGCATCGCGTTGGCGGGACGACAAGGTGCCGTCATAGGTAAGCGGTCTGAACTGTGTGAGTTCGGATTCAAGTGACTTCAAAGTCTTGACCGGATATTGGGAAAAGACCAACGCCTTATCGTTGTCTGCGACCAAGCCTTCAAGTTCGTCTTTCAGGAATTCCAACTTGCTGCTTTGCCCGGATTCGACGTCGTAGTTGCATATCTGCTTTAGCCGATTGATCAGGGCGAAGACATGTATGCGCGTCGCCCTGGTGCCATTACGTCGCAAGTTGTTCCGCAGATCAGTTTTACCTGCGGCTTCCATCTCATCGTACTTCTGTCTCTGCTTGGAGCGCAAATCAAGCCAATGGTCTTGGTGAGTGAGCGATGGCAAGTCGAGCTTCACTTCTTCAATGGTGCGCCTCAGCCAGAAGGGAGCTATCATTCGCTTCACACTTCCGAGTGTGTATGAGGTGTTTGCACTGCTCGCAAAGAGTCCAGGCTTGAGGATTTGGAACAATGCGACGGTGTCGTCCTCGGAGTTCTCAAGGGGAGTGCCCGTGAGGGCCCAACGGTACTTGGGCGCAAACAGTTTCACTACGCGATGCACCTTACTGGAAGGGTTCTTGATCTTTTGCGCCTCGTCGAGCACGAACAGGTCGAATCTGCCCGGGCCTAGTTCATTTACGACCCACTCCGCGTCGTTGCGTAGCGTCTCGTAAGAGACTATGTAGATTTCGGTGTGGGATCTCCACGCATCTTCTCTCACTGTCCTATGGGATGGCAGCTTGAGGGGTCTCAACTCTGGTGCCCAGGACAAGACTTCTCTCTCCCACACGTTGATCATGCTGGCGGGACAGACGACCAGGGCGCGTTGAAGATCTCCACTTCTGAACAGGACTCGCATGGCAACAATCGCCTGAACAGTCTTGCCCAATCCCATCTGGTCGGCCAGAAGGGCGTCATTGTGCTCAGTGAGCCATTTCACTCCGGCAATCTGGTAGTTGTAAGGTCTGTTGCCGTTGGGAAACACGATGGGCTGTAGTTCGAATGGCAGAATTGGAGGCTGGAGGATGTAGCGCAATTGCTCGAATACATCCACCACTTGGACCTCCGTCTGAGTCCTTCTTGGCGTAAGCCTATCTCGGTTCTCAAGGCACGTACCGCATTGAGAGCGGACAAGGCCGTGAGGGCACGTGGTAACCCAGTCGCTGAGTGTAGTCTGCGTCGGGCCGCTCACGCGGTACGCTTTGCCCAACACCTGTGTATGGGACAACGGCCTGAGGGGCGATACTATCTCCGGCGGCTCGAGGAGATTGGCGAAAGGCTGCACTGCGTAGAGGACATCCATTACTTCAGGCTCTTCGAGGAATAGCCCGGTGTCCAAGAGATAACCGCAAATCTCGCCGGAAAGCAATGTCAGCCCTTCGTCAAGAGCCCCATTGACGATGGAGGCATTGGGCAAAGAGTGTCCGTCACCGAGAGGTTGACAAGTCGACACAGCTTCGCCTAGGAGCAGCCGTATGCCAATGGCCTCGGCATTCACAATGAGGTTAGCCGAAAGCTTGGGCGGCACTTCCAGCGGCGGAATGAGGGTCGTATCGGGCGACTCAATCAGGTCGAAAGACAACCGGAGAGCGTCCCGAGCCTCGATTCGGTAGCCTTCTATCTCCACTGCAGCCGGGGATGCAATCAGACTCAGCCTGCTGAAGTCCAGCGGCCTGGCTAATTCGGGAGTTGCAATGGAACTGAAGTCGCAGACTCCGGGCGTCTCGATGGGATTGGCTCTTTTCACCAGACCAAGTCGTATGGAGGCGATTGGACTCATTCGTAGAACCTGTCGGATGTACTGCTACCTGAACCTGCTGTCTCTTGCCATCAGGACTTTGAAGGCGATGGAGATGCGTTCGAAGGGTTCCAGCAGGTTCATGCGGTCAAAAGTCTCCTCGAATTTATCGCGAACCAACTCGTAGTCATCCTCATGATCGCGATGGCACCTGGCGGTTATGGACTGGTATCCCGGTATGGTGCTTTCAAGGCGACGCCGCTCCGCCGCGTCCCCATCTGCCGAGAAGGCGTCGCCGTGTTTCTCTAGGTGGATGACGGGTAATCTTACGTGCTCCCTCAATTCCAAGAGCATGGAGGTATCGACAATTACCACATAACAGTCCTGGCCCGTGCTCAATGAGTCCGCCAGAGGCGCACCTATGAGTTCACTGAACAAGTACGGTTCCAGTGTGTTCCCGTAGAGGGCCTTCTGGGAAGCGGTGGGACGTATTGGGAGCGTACATTGGAACTCCTGCGGCACGCCGCGGTGATCCAAGACCAACATTCCACCCATGTAGCCTTCATTGTCCTCCGTTCGATGGACGGCGAAGTATGCTATGAAGGAACTGTCTTGTGGTTCAGTCATTTTCTTGCAACTCCCGCGTAGAGCAAAGGCTAGTTCCCTATACTACCATAGGTGTTGCAGCCCTCTTCTTAGGAGCGCATAGAGGGCCTGAATCATCCTGATCGATCAGGCACTTGTGGTGGCAATCCGCTGTGGTTGCCCTACTCGAAATTGTGCAATGAAGAAGAGTGACCGTTCTATAATCGTCGATGCATTCTGCCCAAAGAATCTTGTAGTTCTATGCAAGCGAATCCAAGTTGACCTAGACAGCGAAACCGATTCGCTTCTCTGCGGATGTTAATGGGATACCAGCAGGGCTGAATCGACTGTTCAATTTTCTCGATAGCCTCTGACAGTTCCAGGAGTTGTTCATACACATCAAGGTTGTTTTCCAAGCGCCTGCGGACATCACGTACAAGATCCCTAGTCCCAGAGATTGTTGCCATGTAATCTTCTACAGGAATGGGATTCGTGGAATTGATGTCCGCGGCGCACACCTCCTTCGCCCGCCGAAACACTTTGCATAGTACCGGGGTAATAGAAGTTTCCCAGTTCAGATCCTCACTGTCGATTTCTTCGTCGACAATCACCTGTTGAGGCAAGATGGAACCCAACCATCTTCCAAGATCCAATGCCGACCATGAAATTTGCTCAGCAGCGTCAGACAAAAGCTGTCGGGACATTCGTTCAGTTATCTTGCTGCGTCTACCTAGCCGCGTAAGCGAGGTGCCTTCTATGAGCCAGATTGCAAGAGTCAATGCAAGGAATACGCCAAAAGTTGAGGCAAGCATCGCTTGGGTAAAGGGGAACAGACGAGGCACCATGTAGCCCACCACCGCAGAGCCTATGGCGATGACAAAGCAAACAATAGCCCATAAACGCCACTTCTGGCTCAAACTGCGACCTCCCCCGTTTGCCGCTAACCAAACTGATATGGATTCGTAGAGAGGAATCCACATCGCGCCTCACTCGACGTGGGCGCCCTTCTGCGTCGGTTTGGTGACCAGGATCGAGCCACCTACGCCCGACTTGTGGGCGATGTCGGCCATTTCGTATCCAATCGTGTACTCGCGGCCCCGGGTCAGCGCCAGCACGCTGGAGCCGGCGCCAGACAGGAACACGCCCAGCGCTCCGGCGTCGAGGGCGGCACGGAAGATGTTGCGCATGGGGTAGAAGATGGCCTGTCGCGCGGGCTGGTGGAGGCGGTCGCCGGTGGCGACGTCCAGGTGGGCGAGGTCGCCGGTGGCGAGAGCGCGCACCAGGAGCGCGGCACGGCTTATGTTGTAGACGGCGTCGGCGCGGGGCACCTCCGGTGGCAGCAGATCGCGGGCCTCGTGCGTGGGCATCGCGACGTCCGGCACGAACAGCACGGCCATCAGGTCCTCCGGCACCGGCACGGGTGCCGAAAGCAGAGAGCCGTCCTCATCCCTGGCGACTATGCGGCAACCGCCGAATATGGCGGGCGCGGCGTTGTCCGGGTGGCCCTCCAGCCTCGCGGCGAGCTCCAGCAGTTCCAGGGGTGCCAGACCGTCGCCGCGCATCTCATTCGCGGCCACGAGGCCGGCCACGGCGGCTGCGGAACTGCTGCCGAGTCCCCTGCCCAGTGGTATGCGGTTGTCGCAGGTAATCCTGACGCTGGGCGGTGACTCGCCCGCGCCCTCGAACGGCAGGCTGAAGCAGCGGTACACCAGGTTGGAGGCGTCCTCGGGCAATTCGCCCGCGCCCTCCCCGGCTATCTCGATGCGGAGCGGGCCGGGGCGGCGTTCCACGCGAACGGTGTTCCACACGTCCAGGGCCATGCCGAGGCAGTCGAAGCCGGGGCCCATATTGGCAGTAGTCGCGGGGACCCGCACGTACACTAGGTCTCTCATATCAAACGGGAGAAATTATAGCACAGCGAGGGTGGTGTTCCGTAGTGGCGGGACGGGGCGTGGCCGTGCTTATGGTAGAATCGTTCTGATACTTGGAGGGCCGCATGGCGACTGAAGAGGGCATAGCCGGGCAGGATGAGCCCCGATTCGGAGACGACTCCGGGGACTGCACGTCGCTTGGCGAGGGACTGCGGGCGCAGTCGATGGAGGCGCTGGACTTCCCGGAGGTGCGGCGGCAGGTCGCCAACCGCGTCACGTTCTTTCCGGCGCGGGATCTGGCGCTGGAGATGTCGCCCTCGTACAGTCCGCAGGAAGTGGAGGAGTTACAGCGCGAGACGTCTGAGGCGGCGGAGCTGCTGGAGGAGGTTGGCGGCGTCGATCTGCACCTGGCAGTAGACACGTCCGAGTACGTGGCGATGGCGGGCATCGGCGGTGTGCTGACGGGTACGCAACTCCTGTCGGTGGCCGACGCCCTGGAGGTGCACAGCCGGGCATCGAGCGCGGTGTGGAGGACGCGCGGGAGGCTGCCGCTGCTTGCGGACGTGGTTGCGGGGATTCCGGACCTTAGCGAGCTGCGGCGGCAGATTCGCAAGAAGATCGACGCGCGGGGCCTGGTGGCGGACGACGCGACGCCGTCTCTGAGGGCGTTGCGTCGGCAGGTGGTGCGGGCGTACGACCGGGTGACGGAGACGCTGCACCGGCTGATACGCTCGGCGGACGGACGCGAGGCGCTACAGGAGCCGCTGGTCACTACAAGAAACGAGCGTGTGGTGGTGCCGGTCAAGGCGGAGATGCGGTCGCGTGTGCCCGGCATCGTACACGACGCATCCAATACGGGCGCGACCATCTACGTCGAGCCGTTCGCGACGGTGGACATGGGCAACGAGTGGCGGGAACTGGTGTTGGAGGAGGAGCGGGAGACGCTGCGCGTTCTGCGCGACCTGTCGGCGCTGGTTGGCGAGCTGGCGGAGGACATCGGGCGCGGGGACGCGCTGACGGCGCGGCTAGACTTCATCCTTGCGCGGGCGCGGTACGGCGCGGCGAACCGGTGCGTGTCGCTGCCTCCGCGGGTCTCGCGGGGCATGGAGGGGCCGCCGGACACGTCGCTCAGGCTGCTGGAAGCGCGTCACCCGCTGCTGGGCCGGGAAGCGGTGCCGATAGACGTGTCGCTGGGTACGGACTGGCGCGTGCTTGTCATCACCGGCCCGAACACGGGCGGCAAGACGGTTGCGATGAAGACCGTGGGGCTGCTGGCGCTGATGTACCAGTCGGGCTTGCAGGTCCCGGCGGCGGAGGGCAGCTCGCTGCCGGTGTTCGACGGCATCTACGCCGACGTGGGCGACCACCAGAGCATCTCAGAATCGGTGTCCACGTTCAGCTCGCACATGCGGAACGTGGTGCGGATAATCGAGTCGGCGGGCCCGGGCTCGCTGGTGCTGCTGGACGAGCTGGGCGCGAGCACGGACCCGGAGGAGGGCGCGGCGCTCGGGAGGGCGGTGCTGGACCACCTCGCTGGACTGGGAGTGAGCACTATCGCCACCACGCACCACCGGCAGGTTGCGACGCACGCCGAGGCGTCACCTGACATGGGCAACGCGAGCGTGCAACTGGAACCGGAGACGCTGGAGCCGACCTACGAGCTGACCATGGGCATACCCGGCAGAAGCTACGCGATGTCTGTCGCGGCGCGGCTGGGGCTGATGGACGAGATCATGGAACGGGCCAAGTCGCTGCTCGAGCCGCAGCACCTGAGATTCGAGGACTGGCTCCGGGAGCTGCAGGCGGACCGGACGCGGCTACAGACCAGGCTCCGCGAGGCGGAGGAGACCAGGGCAGAGGCGGAGGGAGTCCGTCGGGAGCTGCAATCTCAGCTCGATTATCTGGCCGAACACCGGGACAGCATCATGCGGAGCGCGCGGCGCGAGACGCTGCAACGCTTCGAGGACGCGCGGCGCAAGCTGCGGCGCATCGAGTCCGCCTTGGCGTGGACGGCCCCCGCGGCGGACGGCTCGGCGCAACGCGCCCGCGTGGAGGCGGCGCGGCTGGAGCTGGAGCGGACCAGTGTGCCGGAGTCGGCCCCGGTGATGCGCCGTGAGGTGGAGAGGCGTCCTATCGGTGTTGGCGACAGCGTGGACGTTGGGGGGCTGAACCTGGTCGGCAGGGTGGTGTCGCTGCCGGAGCAGGGCGACGAGGCGGAGGTGAGCGTGGGCAGGGTGACGCTGCGCGTGGACCTGGGCAGGCTGACGCGTGTGGAGGATGCCGCGCCGGAGCCTGAGAGCGAGGGGCCCGCAATCCGGTACGAGCTTGCGCCGCCGCTGGGCACGCAGGAGCTGGACCTGCGGGGTCTGCGGGCGGCGGACGCGCTGGTGCGGCTGGAGGAGTTCCTGGACGGGGCGATGCGGGACGGTCTCGGCTCGGTGCGCGTCATACACGGGCGAGGCACGGGGGCGCTTCGCCACGCGGTGCGGGAACACCTGGCGCGGCATACGCTGGTGCGGGAGTTCGCGCCGGAGCCGCCGGAGCGGGGCGGAAACGGGGCGACCGCCGTACAGTTGGCATGAGCTGGGCGGCGCTAATGCCGCTCGCGCTGCTGCTGTTCGCGCTGTGCGAGAGCGTCGAGACGGCCGCGCGGGTTCCCGTCGTCGAGGTCGGCGGTGCGGCGTTCAAGGTGGAGGTCGCGGACGACGCGGAGGAGCGGTCGCAGGGCCTCTCGGGCCGCGACCCGCTGCCCGCCGACGCGGGGATGCTGTTCGTCTACCAGGGGCCGGTGGCGCCGGGCTTCTGGATGCGGCAGATGCGCTTTTCCCTGGACTTCGTGTGGATAGGGGACGGCTGCGAGGTGGTGGACGTGACGCCCGACGTGCCGGCGCCCGAGCCGGGAACGCCCGAGAGCGGGCTTGCGGTGTACCATCCCGCGGCGCCCGTCGTGTACAACCTGGAAGTGAACGCGGGCACGGCGGCACGGCACGGCATCGCGGTTGGCGACGCGGTGAGGTTTCGCAACGTGCCGGGCGGAGGATGTTAGGCGATCGATTGCATCTGGGCCTCCTCTCGCTTCATGGGAGGGGACTGAGGTGAGGGTGATGCGCGCGGCGGCGGACAAGAATGGAGTCTCACTCGTATGCGCTTAGTCTTCATGGGAACGCCTGAGTTCGCGGTGCCGGTGCTCCGAGCGCTGGCGGACGCGGAGCACGACGTGGCCGCGGTGTACACGCGCCCGGACAGGCGGGCGGGCCGGGGCAGCCGGATGGCCGCGCCGCCGGTGAAGAGGGCGGCGCTCGAACTGGGCCTGTGCGTCCGGCAGCCCGCTTCGCTGCGGCGTGACGAGGAGGCGCAGCGCGAGATACGTGAACTCGCGCCGGACGCCATAGTGGTGGCGGCCTACGGCCTGTTTCTGCCGCCGGACACGCTGAGCGCGCCCAAGCTCGGGTGCGTCAACATTCATCCGTCGCTGCTGCCGCGCTACCGCGGGCCGTCGCCGGTGGTGACGGCGCTGCTGAACGGCGACGAGTCGACCGGCGTGACGCTGATGCTGCCGGACGAGGGTATGGACACCGGGCCGATTCTGGCGGTGCGGGAGACGTCGATAGGGGCGGACGAGGACGCGCAGACGCTGACGGCGCGGCTGTTCGAGATGGGCGCGACGCTGCTGGTGGAAACGCTGCCGGCTTGGGAGCGGGGAGAGGTAAGGGCGGTGGCACAGGATGACGCCCTGGCAAGCGTGACGAGCCTGGTGCAGAGAGAGGACGGGAGGATCGACTGGGGACAACCCGCCGTCCGTGTGGAGCGGATGACGCGTGCGTACAGCCCCTGGCCCAGCGCGTTCACCACGTGGCGCGGCTCCACGCTGAAGGTGGTGAGCGCGCGGGCGCGGGTAGCCGAAGCGGGCGACGCCGAATCTCCCGGCCTGGTCATCGCGCTCGAAGACGGCCGCATCGGCGTGCGGACGGGCGACGGTGTACTGGAGTTGCTCCGCGTCCAGCTTGCCGGACGCGCCGAATCGGACGCGCGCGACTTCGCCCGCGGCTACAGGGATTTCTTGGGGTCACACCTGGGCCAATAGTCCCTTCCCCCATCAAGGGGGAAGGGACTATTGGGGTGAGATCCCACCGCCCCTACAGTGGCGGGCGCTGCCATCCGATGAGGGCAGACTCCAGTACCGCCGCGAGCGCCAGCGCCACGTCCTCTCGCCAGGGGCGCGCGACCACCTGGACGCCGATGGGCAGGCCCTCGGGCGACGTGCCGCCGCGCACGACGACGCCGGGCCAGCCGGTCACGTTGTAGGCGCCGGTGTAGGTGAAGCCCATGCGACGGCTCTCCTCGAACGTGGCCCCGTGCTCGGTGGCCGGGAAGGCGGCCGTGGGGCAGAGGATGGCGTCGTAGTCCTCCATGAAGGCGAGCATATCGCTGCGGTAGGCGTCGGCCTTCTCCAGCAGCGCGCTGTACTCGTCCGCCGGCAGCACCTCCGCGTCGTCCAGCCTGCGCTGTAGCCAGGGGTGGCTCTCGGTGGTCCCGTACTTCGCCAGCAAACGCTTCGTCCAGCCGCGGCCGTCGGCGCCGCTGAGGGCGTTGTGGAAGTCGGGTAGCTGCGCGAGGGCGGGCGGAAGGGCCTCAACGACTTCGGAGCCGGCTTCTCTAAGCGCGTCTGCCGCCGCGAGAACAGCGTTCGCGGTCTCGGCGGTGGGGGACTGGAGGCCGTTGTCGGTGTGCATTGCGACGCGGACCGACGAGACGTCGACGTCCGCGGGGTCGCCCTGCGGCACGGGGACGATGGCGGGGTCTCGCCAGTCCGGGCCGGCGATGATAGGCAGCGTGAGCGCCAGATCCTCGACGAACCGGGCCATGGGGCCGAGTTGGGTGAGCGAGTCGACCGCGCCCATGCCGTAGGGGACGATGTGGCCGGTGCGGGGCACGCGCCCGGAATTGGGCTTGATGCCAGCGATGCCGCAGAAGTGGGAGGGCAGGCGGATGCTGCCCCCCGTATCGCTGCCGATGTCGAGAGGGGAGCCGCCGGCCGCGACGATCGCGCCAGCGCCACCGCTGCTGCCGCCGGGCATTCGCGAGAGATCGTAGGGGTTGTTGGTGCGCCCGTAGACGAGGTTGTTGGTCTCGCCCGCCAGCGTAAGCTCCGGCGTGTTTGTCTTGCCGAGCAGGATGGCCCCGGCGGCGCGTAGCCGGGCGGCGACGGTGGAGTCGCGCTCGGGCACGAAGCCGGTGCGGCCCAGGGTACCGCCCGAGGTAACAACTCCTTCGGTATCTATGGAGTCCTTGAGGGTGATGGGCACGCCGTGGAGGGGACCGAGGTTCCGGCCCCGAGCAAGCGCCTCGTCGGCGCGGCGGGCCTCGTCTCGCGCCCTCTCGGACGCGAACATCACTACGGCATTGAGGCTGCCGTTCACTTCGTCTATGCGCGACAGGTGCGCCTCCACGACCTCCGCGGCAGAGAACTCCCTGGCGCGGATGCCCGCGGCTATCGACGTGGCAGACCTGTAAATTATCTCGCTCATGCAATCTCTCCTATTCGCTCGAATCCGGCCAGCGTCAATTGTACGTGCTGGCCGGCTTGCCTGTCTTGCGGGTCGTCGAAACCGGACACTCCCACACCCACGAGACGGAACTGCCGGCGTCCGGTCAGTTCCGTCTGTAGCAGGGCGTAGGCGGCCTGCGCAATCTCCACGGAGGAGTCGACGCGCTCCGGCAGCGTCTTCTGGCGCGTAAACGTGGTGAAGTCCGAGAGGCGCAGCTTGAGCTTGACAGTCCGGCCCCGTAGAGACTTCCGCTCCAGGGCCTGGGCCACGTTCATGCTTAGCCGATTTACAAGCTCTCGTAGCGCCTCCGGGTCCCCGGTATCCTGCGCGAGAGTGGTCTCGGCGCTTATGGACTTGGTTTCCCGCTCGACGGCGACCTCGCTGTCGTCGATGCCCATAGCGAGAGAGCGCATCCGGGTGCCGGTCCTGCCGAATCGCTCCACGAACCACTCTTCGGGCATCGAGGCGAGTTGGCCGATGGTGCGTACGCCGTGGGCGTGGAGGCGTTCGGCGGTCTTGGGTCCGACGCCCCACAGCCGCCCCACCTCCAGAGGCGCGAGGAAATCCCGTTCCTCGCCGGGCGGCACGACGGTGAGGCCGTCCGGCTTCTGGAAGTCTGACGCTATCTTTGCGACCGACTTGCCGGTGGCCACGCCGAGGGAGATGGTGAGGCCGAGTTCCGAGCGGATGCGGCGCTTGATGTGGAGGGCGATGTCGCGCACCGGGTGGCCGCCGGCGACAGCGTCGGTGACGTCTAGATAGGCCTCGTCGAGTGAAAGCGGTTCGGCGAGCGGAGTGGTGTCCGTGAAGATGGCCATGGCCCACCTGGACACCTCGCGGTAGCGGGGGAAGTTGGACGGCACCCGGACCGCCTGGGGGCAGAGCGACAGCGCGGTGCGCATGGGCATGGCGGAGCGGACGCCGAACTCGCGCGCCTCGTAGGACGCCGACGCGACGACGCCCCGGCCCTCGGGGCTGCCGCCCACGACGACGGGCCTGCCGCGCAACTCAGGGTCGTCGAGCTGCTCGACGGCGGCGTAGAAGGCGTCGAAGTCGGCGTGGATGATATGTCGGGCGGGGTGTGCCATATCTTTGCAAGTGGTATACTGCACTTCAATGATTGAATCAACACCTGCATCCGTCCGAGCCCGGCTGGTACAGGAATCCTAACGGCGCGAGAGTGATTAAGCGTGACAACGATGGAAGAGAGACTGAGCAGGCTTGAAGGCGCTTACGAGCATCTGGCGACCAAGTCAGACATTGCTCTGTTGAAGACGGATATTGCCGATCTGAAGGCCGAATTGTTCGAGAAGATGAACGTTCATATGCGCTGGATGATCGGGATACAGATTGCCAGCCTGGTTGGAATCGTTGCCGTATTGAGGCTGCTGGAATAAGGAAGCGGGGCGTGACACCCCCATCCTGACCTTCCCCCTGCGAGGGGGAAGGGACTTTCTGATGGTTAGCCGAAGGCGCCCGTTTTGCCGGCGCTTTCTATTTCGGCGGCGGCGTAGCCAAGCTCGCCCAGAATCTCGTCGGTGTGCTCGCCGATGCCGGGACCGAGCCGACGGACCGATCCGGGAGTCTCCGACAGCTTTGGGCCGATGCCCACCTGCTTCACGGTCTCGCCGTCGAACTCTCCCACGTCCTGCACCATGCCGCGGTGGCGAAGCTGGGGATCGTCGGCCAGTTCGGCTACGCTGAAAACGCGGCCCACCGCGATGTCGCCGGAGTCGCGCAGGTAGTCCCACCACTCGTCGCGGGGGCGCGTCTTGAAGACCTCCCGGAAGGCGTCGAAGATTTCGGGGTACTTGTCCGCGTCGAACTGGTGGTCGATGAAGTCCTCGCGGCCCAGCGCCCGGCAGAGGTCGACCCAGAACCAGGGCTCGATGCAGCCGAGGCTGAGGAACTTCCCGTCCTTGCACTCGAACACGTTGTAGTAGGGCACGCCTCCGTTGAGCGACATGAGGCCGCGCTGGGGCACCGCGCCGTTGCTGAAGTACTCGGACAGGGAGGCCACGAGCATGTAGGCGACGCCGTCGGACATGGATATGTCCACCTGCTGACCTCGCCCGGTGTGCTCACGCGCCATGAGCGCCGAGAGAATGCCGATGGCGGCCTGCATCGCGCCGCCGGCGTAGTCGGCTATGAGGTTGTAGGGTATGGTCGGCGGCCCGCCCTCCGCGCCGATCATGCCGAGCGCGCCGCCGGTGCTGATGTAGTTGATGTCGTGGCCTACCAGGTGCTTGTACGGGCCGTCCTGGCCGTAGCCGGATATGGAGCAGTAGACGATGCGCGGGTTGAGTTTGCTGAGGGTCTCGTAGTCGCAGCCGAGGCGCTCGACCACGCCCGGGCGGAAGCCCTCGACGAACACGTCGGCGTTCTGGCACAGGCGGCGCAGCACTTCCTGCGCTTCCGGCACCTTGAGGTTGAGGGTGATGCTGCGCTTGTTGCGGTTGAGCGCGGTGAAGGCGGCGCGGCGGCGCTGCTCGCGCTCGTCCGGTTCGTCGGTCCTGCCCATGCGGGCGCGGCCAATGCGTCCGCCGCCCGGCTCCTCGACGCGGATGACGTCCGCGCCGAAGTCGCCCAGCATCATGGTGCAAAAGCCGCCCGGGGCCATGCGGGTGAGATCGACGACGCGGATGTTGGCGAGTTGGAGCGGTCCGGGAATGGCGGTGTTCATACTATGTCTCCGTGTTTCTGTTGAACATTGGGATTGGTCACGCGGATGTCTCCAGGACTTCGGCGGCGACGAGGTCGCCGATTTCGTCGTCGGTGAGGCCCACGAACTCCTTCAGAATGAGCTCGTTGTGCTCGCCTATCAGGGCGTGGGGCATTCGGAGCGCCCCCGGCGTGTCGGACAGGTCGAACTGGAGGCCGTCGTAGGGCATCGGGCCGCACTCGGTGTGATCGAGCCACTGGAAATGTCCCCTGTGCTGTAGCTGGGGATCCTGCCAGAGGTCGGCCTGGCTCTGCACGGCTCCGGCGGGGACTCCCGCGGCCTGGAGCAGGCGCATCAGCTCCTGCGCGCCGTAGCCCTTCGTCCACTCGCCTATGAGGGCGTCCAGCTCGGCGTCGTTCGCCCGGCGAGACTCGAAGGTGGCGAAGCGCTCGTCGCGGGTCCACGTGGGATTGCCCATGGCGTCGCACAGCGCGAGCCACTCGGCGTGCGTGGTGACGGCGATGGCGCACCAGGATTCGCCGGGCCCGGTCAGCTCGCGGACCTCGTCCTGGCAGGGGTAGACGCCGTGGGGGGCGAACGACTCGTCCCTGTTTCCGTCGCGCGCCATCTCGTTGCCCGTCAGCAGGTAGTCCATGATCACGGGCGCCTTGTAGTGTGCGGCACCTTCGTACTGCGAGAGGTCGATGTGCTGGCCTTTGCCGGTGCGCCGCCTGTACTCCAGCGCGGCGGCGATGGCGGAGAAGCCGTTGGGCGGGTTCACGAAGTCTGAGTACGCGCCGTAGGGCGTCACGGGGTCGCGGTCGGACCAGCCGGTGATCTGGTAGTAGCCGGCCATGGAGGACGACAACTGACCGTATCCGGGATACATGGCGTGGGGCCCGGTCTGGCCCTGCTGGCAGGTGCTGAAGTAGATGACGTCGGGCCTCATCTTGCGGACGCTCTCGTAGTCCAGGCCCCAGTTTCGCATGGCTTTGGGGGTGAAGCTTTCGGCGATAACGTCGGGCTGCCACTCGGAGATGAGTCGCTTTATCAGCGCCACACCCTCCGGCTTGGCGAGGTTAACGCCGAGGCCGAGCTTGCTGGTGTTGAAATTGGCGGGGAACTGGCTGCGGTTGATGCCGGGAATGCCGTCCTTGAACGGCGGGCCGGAGCGCAGCCCGTCCGGTCGGCTCACGGACTCGACGTGGACGACGTCCGCGCCGTGGTCGCCGAGGTACTTTATGGTCACGGGACCGACGCCGATCCAGGTGAAGTCAAGCACGCGCAGGCCATCGAAGGGCATCTTCGCCTCGGACGTACCTGCCGTGGCAGGGCGCGGCGCGCGCGGGGACGGCGCGGAGCCGAGGGGACCCAGAATCTCGGCGTTGTGCTCGCCGATGAGCGGGGCGCGCCGCCTGATGGTCATCGGGGACTCACCGAGCTTGAGGTACGGCCCCAGGTACGTGAGCGACTCTTCGAGCTCGGGGTGGTTGAGGGTGTGCCAGAAGTCGCGGGACCTGAGCTGGGGGTCCTCGTACATGTCCTTGGAAGTGTTGCAGGGCGCCAGCAGGAACCGGTGACTCAGGGCGCGGTCGTACAGTTCGGCCTTGGTCTTGGTGAGGATGAAGTCGTCGAGCGCCCCGTAGACCGCCTCGACTTCTCTCGCGCCCTCATCGCCGAGGGCGAGCAGTTCGTCCATTTCCCAGGTCGTCCAGTCCCGGCCCCGCATGAACTCGGGGCAAACGCCCTCCTCCTCCATCCAGTCGGTCAGGGGAATCATGGAGGAGCGGGCACGCCGGCCGCCGCTGATCATCGACGTGACGAAGCCGTCCTTGCACCTGTGGACGGCGCGGAGCTTGAGGCGCGGGCCGTCCACGCGCGGCAGGCGACGGTAGGCGCCTGCGCGCTCCATGTTGGTCTTGTGCAGCATGGGGAGCGTGGATATGTTCATCAGAGTCCATATGATGGCGACTTGGTTGGACACGTCGGCGCGCTGGCCCCGCCCGCCGTTGTTCTGCCTGTGCCACAGCGCGGCCAACGTTGCTGCGGCGGCCTGAGCGCCGCCGTGGAAATCGGCCTGGGGGAAGGTTATGCGGACGGGCGGGCGGTCGTCGTCGCCGCTGGCGTACTGCATCCCACCCATCGACCACACCACGATGTCGGTGGCCTTGTAGTCGGCGTGTGGTCCGGTGCGGCCAAAGGGAGTGACCGAGGTGTAGATGAGGCCGGGGTTGCGCTCGCTCAGCGCCTCGTAGCCCAGACCAAGTCCGTCCATGTAGCCGGGCGCGAACGACTCGAGCACGACGTCGGCGGTGTCCGCCAGGCGCTGGAAGGCGCGGAGGCCGTCGGCGCTCTCCAGGTCGAGGGTGACGCCTCGCTTGTTGACGCAGTACGCGAACCAGAAGAGGCTGCGTTCGGGGTGGCGCTGGCCGCGGTAGAAGGGGCCGCGCATCCGGGTGGGACTGCCGCCGGGCGGCTCGACCTTGATTACGTCGGCGCCGAGGTCGGCGAGCAGCTTGCCGCACCAGTTTACGCCGCCCTCCGTGAGGTCGAGGACGCGGTATGGACCGAGGGCCGTGTTGTCGGATTTGTTGTCGGGCATTGCGTTCGTCTCACGCTTCCGTCATCTCAGGGGTTGCCCTTGGGCGTCACCCCCATCCTGACCTTCCCCCATCAAGGTGGAAGGGACAACTTGGAGGCCGGTTGCTCGCACAGCTCGCCTATCACGCCCGGGGCAGGCTCAGGCCGCGGGTCGCGATGATGTTGCGCTGTATCTCGGAGGTGCCCGCCGCGATGGTGCTGGACACGCTGGACAGGCTCAGCCGCTGGATGTGGCCTTCCAGCGGCGCCCACCTGGAGCCTGCGGCAAGCTGGCCCGCGAGGCCCAGCATCTCCATGCCGGTGTCGGCGACGCGCTGGGTCAGCTCGGTGCCGAACAGCTTGGACATCGAGGCTTCGGCGTTGGGCACCATGCCCTGGCTCTGCATCCAGGCGACGCGGTAGGACATGCCGCGGGAGATCTCGGCCTCCAGCGACCGCTGGGCCAGCTTGGCGCGCACGATAGGGTCCTCGGCCAGCGGGTGGCCGTTGCGCTCGGCCTGCCTCGCGTACTCGGCCAGCGCCTCTAGGGTGCGGCGCGCGGTGGCCGAGTAGCCGACGCCGGAGCGCTCGAAGTCGAGTGCGACGGCGAGCGTGTACCAGCCGCGGTTCTCCTCGCCGACGAGGTTGCGCTTGGGAACCCGCACGTTGTCGAAGAACACCTCGTTGAACTCGTGGGAGCCGGCCATGTTGTAGATGGGCCTGACGGTAACACCGGGCGTCTTCATGTCGAGCAGGAAGAGGCTTATGCCGCGGTGCTTGGGGGCGTCGTTGTCGGTGCGGGCGGCGAGCCAGCCCCAGTCCGCGATGTGACCGGCGCTGGTCCATATCTTGGAGCCGTTCACCACGTAGTCGTCCCCGTCGCGCACGGCCTGGGTCTGGAGTGAGGCGAGGTCGGAGCCTGAGCCGGGTTCGCTGTAGAGGGTACACCAGTAGCGCTCGGCCCGGGCCATGGGGGGCAGGTGCTCGTGCTTCTGCTCCTCGGTGCCCGCCAGCATGAGCGTGGGACCTACCCAGCTAATCGCGCCGACACCGAGGTCGGTGCCGGGCACGTTGCGGTAGGTCATCTCCTCGCGGTAGATAAGCTGCTCCATGTGGGAGCGGTCCTGTCCGCCGTACTCTTCGGGCCAGGCGAGGGTGAGCCAGCCCTTGCCGGCGAGCTTGGAGGACATCTCCTTGGTGAAAGGGAAGTTACTTTCGGAGAAGGGACTGGTCTGCGAGAGGGCGTCCCAGTCGTCGGGGAGCTCGCTGTCGAGGAAGTCGAGGAGTTCGCCCCGAAACGCCTCTTCGGCCTCGCCGAAACGGAAGTCCATGGCCGGCCTCCTGCGGGATGCGATACGTGGGGGCCGCGGCGCGTGCGGCTGTTGGGGGTAAGTCTAGGCAGGGGACGTTAGACTGTCAAGGAAAGGATAGGGCGGCGGGGTTACACGCGCACCGGCAGCGAGCTGAGGCCCCGCAGCACTATCTGGCGGCGGCGGTAAGGCGTGCCGGCGAGGCGGACGCCTGGGAAGCGTTCGAGAAGCTTGCCGAAAATGATCTCCGCCTCCATGCGGGCGAGCGGCGCACCGAGGCAGTGGTGGATGCCACGCCCAAAGGCGAGATGCGGGTTTCGCTCGCGGGACAGGTCCAGCACGTCTGGGTCGTCGAAGACCTCGGGGTCGCGGTTGGCCGCTCCTAGCAGGAGCATCAGGTACTGTCCGCGTTCCATCGGCACACCCGCGATTTCGGTGTCCTCCCTGACGCTGCGGCCGTCTATCTGGACGGGGCTGTCGTAGCGCAGCAGCTCTTCGACGGCCGGACCGACTAGGTCGGGGTTCCGCCTCAGCAGGTTCAACTGCTCAGGGTTGCGGAGAAGGGCTAGCATGCCGTTGCCGACGAGGTTGCGGGTAGTTTCGTTGCCGGCGACGAGCAGTAGCACGAGCATGAGCTGCAGCTCCTCGTGCGACAGGCTGTCGCCCTCGTCCTCGATCTGGGTAAGCACGCTGATCAGGTCGTCTCCCGGGTCGGCGCGGCGGCGCTGTGCGAGGTCGCTGAAGTAGTTCCGCAGCCTCTCGAGCGTGTCCATGGTGCTGGCGACCCTTCGTTCGTCCAGGAGCGGCTCGATGGAGAGCGAGGCGTCGTTGGACCATTCCCGGAACGGCTCGCGGTCCTCCGTCGGCACGCCCAGCATCTCGCAAATGACCGCGACGGGCAGCGGGTAGGCGATGGCGTCGATGACGTCGAACGAGTCCTCTCCGTGGAGCCGGTCCAGAAGGTCGTCTGCGATTCTCTCGACGCGGGGACGCAGGGCGCGCACTGCGCGCGGGGTGAATGCCTTGCTCACCAGCGACCGTAGCCGTGTGTGGTCGGGCGGATCGCGGTACAACATGCTGCGCGGCTCATCCGCGTCGAAGCGCAGGTTGGCGTCCTGCGTGGAAACGCGGTCGTTTCCGAACCGGCGGTGGTCGCGCAAAATCGCGTCGATGTCCTCGTGGCGTGAGAGGATCCAGCCCTTGATCAGCCGGCTGCGGTGCACCGGGTCTTTAACCTGAAGCCTGCGGTAGATGGGGTAGGGGTCCGACAGCAGGCGGCGGGAAAAGAAATCGAACGCGACGCCGGACTCGAACCGTTCGCGGGCCATGAGCGCCTGCACGACGCCAAAGAGGAACGCTGACCTGAGTAGGCGCTTCATGGCATGCCTTTAAGCAGGGCTACGCGCCCATCCGGCTGAAGATGAGGTCTATCGTCTCGCGCCGGAAGCGTTCCAGGTCGTCCGCGTCCTTGATGATCGCGCCGAGCGTGCGGGCAATCGCGTCGCGGTCCAGGTGCTCCACGTGCAGCGCCACCATCGCCCGCGCCCAGTCCAGCGTCTCGGAGATGCCCGGCGTCTTCTCCAGGTCCTCCTCCCTGGCGCGCTCCACGAAGCGGCAGACCTGGCGCGCCAGCCGCTCCTCGATGCCCTGTACCTTGCGGCGGACGATTCGGAGCTCCTTGGCCAGGTCGGGGTAGTCGAGCCACAGGTACAGGCAGCGGCGGCGCAGCGCGTCGGACAGGTCGCGCGAGCGGTTGGAGGTGAGGATGACCAGCGGCCGGTGCGTGGCCTTGAGTGTGCCTATCTCGGGGATGGTCACCTGGAAATCGGACAGCACCTCCAGCAGAAACGCCTCGAACTCCTCGTCCGCGCGGTCCACCTCGTCGATGAGGAGCACCGGAGGCTTGTCGGGCTGCGTCAGCGCGGCGAGCAGCGGGCGTTCCAGCAGGAACTGGCGGCTGAAGATCTGCTGCTCCTGCTCGTCGACGCTGCGGCCCTCGCCCTCGTTCAGCCGGATGCGCAGCAGTTGCCTGGGGTAGTTCCACTCGTACAGGGCCGTGTTCACGTCCAGGCCCTCGTAGCACTGCAGGCGTATCAGGTTGGTGTCGAGCATCCGGGCCATGGCGATGGCGATCTCGGTCTTGCCGACGCCGGGCCGGCCCTCGACCAGCAGGGGGCGTTCTAGCTCGCGGGCGAGGTAGATGGAGGTGGCGATGGAGGGGTCCGCGACGTAGTCCTGGGCCGCCAGTCCGTCGAGCACGCGCTGGATGGGGTCGTCCGACGGGCCGGGCGGGTGCATCGTTCGGCGGTCCCTACTCCGACCGGTCGGTCAGCTCGTCGTCGTCCGGCTCGCCGTCGTCTTCCGGGACGTCGTCGCCGAGGCGCTCGGCGAGCTCGCTCAGGAAGCCCTCCACGCTGGGCGCGAGCGTGATGTCCTCGCCCTCGCCCTCGGAGCGGCGGGAGGGACCGGACTGGATGCGGTCGTAGTACTGCTCGAACTGGCGTATGAGCCTGCGGACCTCGTTGTTGTTCTGGATGGCGCTGTTGATCTCCTGGTACTGCTTGCGTCCGCGCTCGGGTCGAATGAGCGACTCGGGGAAGTCGTACATGGAGCAGAGCGCCTCCATGAGGCGGGACTTGCCCATGTGGTCCTCTTCGAGCTGGACGTACTGGGGCAGGTGCGCCATGAGGCTGGTGGACTCTATTTCGGCCTCTTCCAGAAGCGTGCTCACGAGGTTGACGATGCTGGTGGGGCCCTGGTAGGTGCTGCGGCGCATGGACACGAGGCCCTCTGTGCGAGAGGCCTTGTCGCTGTTCATGGTGCCGGTGACCAGCACCGGGCGGGTGTGCGGCACGGAGTCGTACATGCCCCCGATCCGGCAGTGCTCCACCACGTTGAAGCGCCTGATGAACGCGGCAATCGCGTCGGCGTACTCCTCGCCGTTGGAGTGAGGCTCCCGGATGTGCAGGAACATGTAGCTCTTGCCGGTCTCGTCGTGGTGGGCGTAGTTGACGATGGTGTTGGGGATGTTCAGCCTGCGCTTGCCCTCGACTATGCGCGTGCGGGGGCGGTACCTCGTGAAGTCGAAGTAGGCGCCGGGGCGGGCGAGCCTGGCCAGCTCGCTCGCGCCCAGATGGCGCTCGAGGCTGGTGAGCACGAGAGTTCCCACGCGCCCCACGTTGATCCACGGGCGCAGGATGCTTATCGCGATTATGTCGCTATCTTCGGGCAGCGGCTCGATCGCATCGAATTCGCCAAGTCTCATACATTCCACCCAGGTCCCGTTCAGGCCGCGCGCGCAGTTTCTGGAATGCTGGGGCGCCGCGGCGTTGTGGCGGTTAGTGACCGCCTGTGAATGTTAGTGTATTGGCACGTTCTGAGAGTGTCAACAAGAAACACCCCACGACGCCTGTGTCAATCTGCCAGACGCTCCCCCCTACGGCTGCGCCGGAGTGGTCAGGCTCACCGGCTTGGCGCGGAGTCGGGCGCGGGCCCGATGCGCAGCATAAGCATGTCGTCCGCGCTCCAGGGCTTGTCGGCCACGGCCCAGGTGAGGGTACCCGCGGCGCTGTCCGCCGTGGCGTCATACGCCCTGAGCGCCAGGGCCGTTGACCCGTCCAGGGCAATGAACTCGAGCTGGTGGTCGCCCAGGGACGCGAACGGCGAGAGGGACAGCACGACGGAGCCGCTCTGCCAGTTGAGGCCGGTGATGGTGGTGGTGGCGGCGGCTGTCGAGAACTCGGCCGGCTCGAGCACGCCGGTGGTGGTCGACGGGTCGACCGTGTGCCCTTCGCAGGGTACGAAGTGAACGTTCCTTTGGTTGAAGTATAACCTGTACACTCCTGCCGGAAGCGGACGTGTCGACAGTACTCGCTGAGAATATTGTATGGAGTCGGTCACGCCGTCACCCGAAGAGTCGTGGGGTATCGACTCGCCGAACTCGACACTGAACAGGTTCGCATCCCCCCCCCCCCCCCCGTCGAACCAAAGTTCGTCGCGTCTGCTCAGAAGACCACCCAATGCTAGCTGTTCGTATACCAAACTCAAGGTGGCCAGACCGGAGTCCAACTCTTGGTCGGGAATTCTGTAGAAATATCCTTCATCCCCTTTCTCGACCCTATAGCGATTTATACCCTCATACCGATATGTGTCCTCCACGCACTTCCTATACTCTTCGGAACCGTCTCCGGCGGCGAGCTTGGCGGTGACCTCCGCGATCCGTCCCTTCAGTTCACCTAGCGTTATCGTGGGGCCCTCCCCTGTCTCCGAGGGCACATCCAGCAAAAAACGCTGCTGGTCGCCGATTGGCTGAGACGAGGTACCCAGTGCCGCCTCGGCCGGCAACCACAGCTTGTTGCTGCGGCTGGCTATGCTGTAGTAGTCGTCGAGAATGCCCCCGACATAGTGCTCCCCCGAAGGGTAGAAGCGTCCCGTCTGCTGCGTACTCGAGAGATACGTTTGGGAGTGTAGCAGGAAGATAATGGCCTCTCGGTCGTCCCACCGAGCGTCCCGCGCCGGGGCGATCGCTGGCAGCGCGCCCTCGGCATCCTGGCGTGTGTTAAAAATCTGGCCTGCGTTCCAGACTGCTACGATATCGCTGGCACCGCTGCCCTTCAGGTACTCGAGAACGCTGAGTCTGAATTCCAAGAGCGCCAAGTACTTCAGCCCACGGTACGTGGGGCCGGACTCTACCGTTGAGGTAGCGGAGTTGAGCCGTACTCTGGCGATCAAGGGAGACGCGAGGATCCTCTGCTCGAGCGAACTGGGGCCAGTAAAGCCAATCGGTACCTGTGGCACCGTACTCAGCGGTGTTCCCGACCCCACTGGCGAAGGTGATGGCATTGCTGGAGGGGGTTCTGGCGCCACTGTCGCAGGGGCCGCCACGGCCGGAGCCGTGTCCGACACCACTGGCGGTGCTTCACCCTCAATCTCCGCGAAGCACATGCGCTCCTCAAGAGACGCAGTTGCCGCGCCCGCGTCCACGTGGGCTAAAGGAACTCGCTCCGGCGCCTCAACGATCATGGTGGTGGGAGTAGGGACAGGAATACCGTCCGGCGCGAAACGAACGGCTGTCGGTTGCGGCTGCTGTTGATGAGGCACCGCGTTCTCAGAGCCGCAAGCGAACGCGCCGAAGGCCAAAATAGTCAGGCAGAAAACACTTGCCCACTGCATCATTCGCTCCTTCACGGGCTGAGTTTAACGGTGGTCGCGCGTCACCTACTGACCGGCTTGGCAATGCCCCCGACCTCATCGCTCAGCCTGTCGGGAGTCGGGTCCGATGCGCAGCATGAGTTGGTCGCCCGCGCTCCAGGGCTTGTCCGCCACTGCCCAGGTGAGGGTGCCTGCCGCGCTATCGGCCGTGGCGTCGGACACCCTGAGCGCCAGGGCTGTCGTACCGTCCAGGCCAATGAACTCGAGCTGGTTGTTGCCCAGGGACACGAAGGGCGAGAGCGACAGGACCACGGAGCCGCTCTGCCAGTGCAGGCCCGTGATATTGGTGCTGACGCTGCCCACTGAGAACGCGGCGGGCTTGAGCACGCCCGTGGTGGTCGCCGGCCCGACGAGGTATCCCACGCCCGCAGTCGTGGTCGCCGGGTCGAAGAACGCCTCGTGAGTTATGTTACCAGGGGCTACAACTTCGACGGGGTAGGCCACATAAAAATCAGGATGCCTGAACTTACAGGCTTCGAGCCAGGGAGGACGTGCTGAACTGCGGAGGGTATAAGTACCAGCCGGAAGCGGGCGAGCCGTAACAATCTTGAACTGGTAGCCAGTTATGGAGTCTCCGTCGTCGTCCGAGAAGTTGGTCGAAAACAGGTCGCTGTTAGGCCCAGAGACTTCAAACGGAATATAGTGCTGAGTCGCTCCCTGGCTGAAATCCAACACTTCCAAACCCTGAGCCTCGCCTGATTCAAGAGTAACACCAGTGCCAGTCTTCGGAGCAAATTCGCTGCCTGTATACGCCTCAACGTCTCGTGCGTTTCTGATGACCTCTAACGATGACAGTACGCAGTCCTGATACTCAGCCGGATCAGGACTGGCTTGTGCGCCCTGCCCTGATGCCTGGCTAGTGGCTCCTGTGATCCACCTGATCGTTTCTTCGAGGTCTTGCTGCGTAACCGATACTGGCTTGCCCGATTCGATATCCGTGGCTATCTGTGTGGACGATTCCGCTTGTGGTGCTTGGCCGCTTACTCCCCCAGACGAAGGCGCAGAAGTAACCGGAAGCCACACAGGATTATTGCGCCCGAGTGTATAGCCGTCTGGCAGCTTGCCAGTGTATTCAGTCGGATTGCTACTTGGCCACATATAGTCCCATTCAGTGGTGTCTACAAACTCGAAGTGCTCGATCTGACCAGTTAGAGTGCTGAGAAACAGCATTGCGTCTTGGCTGTCCCACTGAGTATCCCGTCCTTCGGTCACGGCCCGAACAGTGAACTCAGTCGGGCCTGAGCCTTTCAGATAAGAGACGGCTCGAAACGTCAGTGTCGAATCAGTCTCTGAAACAAACCGAGCTTTCACAACTACATCAGCCATGTAGACCCGTTCTTCTAACGACGCAGTAGCCGCCCCGAAATGGCCCTGGAGTGAACTTCCGTAATCGTGGGGAACACGTCCTGACTCAGAACTGCCTTCTGCAGGACGGGCCAAAGAAGGCGTGGCTGTCAGTTCAGCCCGCGTGGTAGGGGGCGCTTGAAAGAGGCTGGGCGTTGTTGCCGACGATGCGGTGTCCTGCCCACAGGCGACACCAAGCAGCAACAGAGACAGACCTGCGAGCAACAAGCCTGTCAGAGCCTTGATGGCGTTCATAGACTCACCCCTTGAGCGCAACAGTCGGCACTCGGTCTCTGTGAGTATACCCCAGTATTGCCTTTCAATATCGCCGATGCTGTGGACGCTCTTGGCGCTTTCACCTTTGTGGGCCACGCATCTCGCCGCCATCCTCCCGGTTGGTCTGGGTGTTTGCGTCGGTATAGGAACCTGAGACAGGCGCGGCCCCCCGCGCGTACCCCAGGGCAATCGCATACTAAACTCATTCCAAGATCACGTGTAGAATCGTGGCCAGTACAGCATAGGAGGCGGCCACGTGAACCCCGTTTTCGCATCGAACCTGCTAAAACAGCTCTCGAATCTCGAAGACCCCAGGGATAGCCGCGCCAAGCGGCACGAACTGGGCAACGTCGTCTTCATGGCCATCTGCGCGGTGCTGGGCGGCGCAGACTCCTGGACCGACGTGGAGATGTTCTGCAATTCCAAGAGGCAGTGGTTCGAAAGTCTGCTCGACATACCCGACGGCATACCTTCCCACGACACCTTCGGCAGGGTCTTCTCCGTGCTGGACCCCGAACAGTTCCAGCAGTGCTTCACCCACTGGATAGCGGCCGTCAGCGAGATCACCAAGGGCAAGGTGGTCGCGATAGACGGCAAGGCGTTGCGCGGTTCGGCGGACCGGACCGGGGGCGTTCGCCCCACGCACCTGGTGAGCGCATGGGCGCAGAGCAACTCGATGATACTCGGGCAACTCAAGGTGGACGACCGTTCCAACGAGATAACGGCGATACCTCGACTGCTCAAGACGCTCGACGTGTCCGGTTCCACGGTGACTATAGACGCGATGGGGTGTCAAAAGAAGGTCGTCGAGAAGATAATCGAGCAAAAAGCGGACTACGTGCTGGCGTTAAAGGAAAATCAACCCCGATTGTACGAGGACGTAGTGGAGATATTCGCCCATGGGCGCAAGACCGACTTCGCCGACATGAAGCACGACTTTATCGAGACTGTGGACACAGGCCATGGTCGAATTGAGACAAGGCGGTGCTGGATGGTCTGGGACCCGGACTGCGTCGGGTACGTGAACGAGGATCGGGAATGGGTGAATCTCACAAGCGTGGCGATGGTGGAGTCTGAGCGGCTCATAGACGGCAATACGTCGAAGGAAGTGCGCTACTACATATCCAGTCTGCCGGCGCAAGCCGAGCGGATGCTCGCGGCGGTGAGGGGGCATTGGGGCATAGAGAACTCGGTGCACTGGGTGCTGGACGTGACCTTCGGGGAGGACAATTGCCGGGTGAGAAAGGGCAACGCTGCCGAGAACTTCTCTACGCTGCGCCGCATGGCGATGAACATGCTCAGGCGCGAAACCACGCTGAAGGCCAGCATACGGGGCAAACGCAAAAGGGCCGGCTGGAATGAGAACTACCTGCTCAAGGTGCTACGCACAAGTTAGTATGCGATTGCCCTGGCGCGTACCCCGCCGCCGGTTGACTATGCCAGCGGCCCGCTCCTACAATGGGCCGCACGGCGGAACCCCGGAACACTCCGCGGGAGGTTGACACATGAGACTCGCAGGAAAGGTGGCCTTCGTCAGCGGCGGCGCGCGCGGAATGGGCGCGGCAGAGGCCCGGCTGTTCGCGCAAGAGGGCGCGAAGGTGGCGTTCGGCGACGTGCTGGACGAGGAAGGCCGCAAGGTCGAGGCGGAGATAAACGAGATGGGCGGCGAGGCGCTGTACGTCCATCTGGACGTAACGCAGCCCGACTCGTGGCAGGCGGCCATGGACGCGACGGTAGAGGCGTTCGGCAGGCTCGACGTGTTGGTCAACAACGCGGGGATTCTTGTGCAAGGCACCCGCGACGACGCCACGATCGAGAACTGGGACCGGGTCATGGACGTGAACGCGAGGGGCGTGTTCCTGGGCGTGATGGCGGCGATACCGCACATGAGGGCCGCGGGCGGCGGCTCCATCGTCAACATCTCGTCCATATCGGGCATCATCGGGCAGGAGCACATCCACGCCGGCTACAACGCCTCCAAGGGCGCGGTGCGGCTGCTCACCAAGTCCATCGCGATCCAGTACGCGGAAGAGGGAATCCGCGTCAACTCGGTGCACCCCGGCGGCGTGGAGACGCCCATGACGGCGGCCGGACGGGCGGACCCGGAGCGGTTCGCGCGGGCCATCGCCAACACCCCGCTGGGGCGGTACGCCGTTCCCGACGAGATCGCCTACGGCGTGCTCTTCCTGGCGTCCGACGAGTCGTCCTACATGACCGGCAGCGAGCTGGTCATCGACGGCGGCGCCACGGCGCAGTAGGCGCAAGCGAGGGCAGACTCCGCAACAAATCACTTTCGGGAGGACTCACATGAAGTTGCTCGTGATTTCCGGTGGCAGACACCCCTACGCAGAGTCGACACCCATCCTGGAACAGTTCCTCGCGGCGGCGGGCCACGACGCCTCCGTCACAGAGGACGCCTCCGTGCTCGCCGACGCGGACGCGATGGCCGGGTACGACGCGCTCGTGTTCAACACGCTGCGGGAGGGCGCGCTCGTCCTGTCCGAGGGCGAACAGGAGGGCCTCAAGAGCTACGTGGGCGGCGGCAAGGGGTTCGTGTGCATCCACATCGCGGGCTGCGCGCCGGAGTCGTGGCCGGAGTACCACGACATCACCGGCGGCGGCTGGGTGATGGCCAAGAGCTTCCATCCGCCATACGGCGACTTCACCGTGAACGTGTCCCAGCCCGGCCACCCGGGCGTTGAGGCCGTCTCCGACTTCGAGACCAGCGACGAGCTGTACATGGGTATCGTCTTCAAGGACGGCAACGACGTGTTCCTCACCGGCGACGCCGAGGACGGCACCTATCCCTGGCGCGGCGAGGACACGTTCATGCCGGGCGGCACCTTCCCGCTGGGCTGGACGCGCTCCTACGGCGAAGGCAGGGTGTTCGTCACGCTGCTGGGCCACAACGGGCTCAGCTTCCGGACGCCCCAGTTCCAGCGCATCGTGCTGAACGGTGTGGAGTGGGCCACCGGCGGCTAGGTCGGCATGGCGGGAAAGCTCGGCATCTTCGGCTACCCGATAGGCCACTCGCTGTCGCCGGTGTTCCAGCAGGCGGCGCTCGACCACCACGAGATAGACGCGCGCTACGAGGCGTGGGAGACGCATCCCAACGGCCTGGGAGCGGCGGTCGCGCGGCTGCGCGGCGGCGAGTACCTGGGCGCGAACGTCACCGTTCCGCACAAGGTCGAGGTGATGGCCCACTTGGACGAGGTGGACGAGATCGCGCGGCTCATCGGCGCGGTCAACACCATCGTCAAGCGCGGCGACCGGCTGGAAGGGCACAACACCGACGCGGGCGGATTCGTGGAGGCGCTGCGCCAGGCCGGCGGGTTCGACCCCGGGGGGAAACGCGCGCTGCTGCTGGGCGCGGGCGGCGCGGCGCGGGCGGCGGCGTTCGCGCTGGTGCGGGAGGGCGCGAGCGGGCTGGTCATCGCCAACCGCACGCTCGAGCGCGCGTCGGCGCTCGCGGAGGAGCTGGGTGGCCGCGATAGAGCAGTAACCGCCGTTCCCTTGAATGACGCCACGGCGATTGGAGATGCCGCCGCCGGATCCCACCTCGTCGTCAACTCCACCACCGTCGGCATGAGGCACACCCCCGAACAGGACGATTCCCCGCTGCCGGACGGACTCCTACGCCCAGACTGCGTCGTCTACGACATGGTGTACAACCCGGCGCGAACGCCCCTGCTCGCCCAGGCCGAGCTCGCCGGAGCGACCGCCGTCGGCGGGCTGTCGATGCTCATACACCAGGGAGCGGCGGCCTTCGAGCTGTGGACGGGCAAGCGCGCTCCCGTGCGCGTCATGTTCGCCGCCGCCAAACTCGCGATCGAGAAGTGATCGTAGGGCCGCTTTTGCGGCTGTAGCGGTAGTTGAGGGTTTGTTGAGAGGGATGAAGAGGATAGGAGAGTTGTTTGTCGGATGGGGCCCGCTGCTCGTTTCCGGAGCAGTTCTGGCGATCTACCTTGTCACGGTGATTGGACGTCTGGGCAAAGAGCCGGATGGGGCCGCGGCAGGGGCGTTTGCTGTTATCACCGCGGGTGCCGTATTTGCTAGGATCTTTGAGGGTGTAAAGAGCATCAGGGCGAAGAACTTTGTGATTCGGTTGAATGTAATAGCCGCCGCGTGGGCGGGTTATTCTACAGCGGTTACCTGGCTGCTGAGTGAAACAGAACAAGCTGTTTCCATCCTGGACTGGGTGATAATGCTCGCCGCAACCGTTGCTGGCTTGTTCGCTTCATTCGCCGTTTTTTGGATCAGCACGGACGACGACTAGCCTTACCACCCGCTGAAAAGGCCGAAATGCCACGCGAGGAACACGAACCCTAGCGCCATAACGACGCTCATGGTGACCCGCATCGCCTTATCCCAGTTCCAGTCGCGGTACGGCACCTTCTTCATGTTCATCATTCACACCCCACAGACTTCCTAGATTCCATAATATGATACCCAGTCAACCATGTCAAAGGCCAGAATAGTGTCCCACCCAAGCAACATCTTCCTGACCGGCTTCTCCGGCTCCGGCAAGACCACCGTGGGCCGAATGGCGGCGCGCCTGCTCGGCTGGGCGTTCGTGGACCTGGACGAGCAGATAGAGCGGGCCGCGGGCACGACCATCGAGCAGATATTCGCCCGCCACGGCGAGCCGCACTTCCGGCGGCTGGAGAGCGATATGCTCGCGGCGGCGTGCGAGCGCGACCGGCAGGTCGTGTCCACCGGCGGCGGCATCGTGGTGGACTGGCGCAACCGCCGCGCCATGGAACGCGGAGGCACTGTCGTCTGCCTGGAGGCGCGGCCCGAGACGCTCTTCGCCCGCCTGGATCGCCAGGCCCGCGAGGACGCCGATGCGTCGGCGCGGCCCATGCTCTTCGCGGACGACGCCCTTGCCCGTATCCGCTCCTTGAAGGCGCGGCGGCAATTCGCCTATACTCATGCGCGGCTTATCGTGCACACCGACGACCTGTCGCCGGAACAGGCGGCCCAGGAAGTCGTCAGGGGGTGGAAGGAAATCAGCGAATCCAACGAGACACGCGCCGGCTGGGAATCCCCGGACCTCGCCGCTGTGGTGGAAACGTCCGCTGGCGACTACCCGGTCTGGGTAGGCTGGGACGTCATGGACACGCTCGGAGAGAGGGTGCTCCAGACGGTGGGCGAGACCTCGGCGACGTACATCTTCACCGACGAGCACGTGTACGGGCTGGCGCGGCGCGCGCAGTCCTCGCTCGAGAATGCCGGCATCGCCGCGCACATCTTCATCATGCCCGCCGGCGAGCAGCACAAGACGCTGAAGACCGCCGAGTTCGCCTACGAGTGGCTGTCCCACCGCCGGGCCGAGCGCGGCCACCTGGTGCTGGGAGTCGGCGGCGGCGTGGTCAGCGACCTGGCCGGATTCGTCGCGGCCACCTACGTGCGCGGTATGCCGTTCGCCCTGGCTCCCACCAGCCTGCTCGGCATGATGGACGCCTCTATCGGCGGCAAGGTTGCGGTGGACCTGCCGCGTGGCAAGAACCTGGTGGGAGCGTTCTACCAGCCCAGGCTCGTTCTCTCGGACGTGAGCCTGCTGAGAGGCCTTCCACCGCGCCAGATGGCGTCCGGGTGGGCCGAGGCCATCAAGCACGGGCTGATTCTAGACGAGGAACTTCTCAACGACTTCGACGCGCGGCGTGAGGCGCTGCTCGCCCTGGAGCCGGAGACCGCGGCGGAGCTCATCCGCCGCAGCGTGGCCATCAAGGCCAACGTGGTCTCCCGCGACGAGCGGGAGACGCTCGGCATCCGCGTGCTGCTCAACTACGGCCACACCATAGGCCACGCCATCGAGGCCGCCACCGGGTACGAGTCCTACCTGCACGGCGAGGCGGTGAGCGTGGGTATGATGGGCGCGGCGAACATCGCGCTGAACCGTGGACTTCTGGACGCCGGCGACGTCGAGCGTCAAGCGGACATGCTCCGCTCGTTCGGGCTGCCGCTCTCCTTCGAGGGCGTGAGCGTGGACGCCATCGAAGAGGCGATGCGCTCCGACAAGAAGGTGTCCGCCGGCTCGATTCGGTGGGTGCTGCTGGACGGCATCGGCAACGCCGTCACCAGCAACGACGTTCCGCCCGAGCTGGTGCGTGAGACTATCGAAGGGCTGGCTGTGGGCTAGATGTGGGAATGGGCGTGGCTGTGGCTCGCTCTGCTCGGCATCGGCTCAGGCGCGCTCGGAGTGCTCGTGGGGGCGGGCGGCGGCTTCATCATCGCGCCGCTGCTGCGCATCTTCTTCGACAAGAACCCCGAGATCGTAGCCGGAACCACGGTCACGCTCGTCGCCATCAACAGCATTTCGGGCGCGTTCGCGTACCGCAGCATGAGGGTCGTGGACCGGCGCAGCGCGGTCATATTCGCGCTCGCGGCGATTCCCGGCTCGGTGGTGGCCCCGTTCGTGCTCCCCAGCGCGCTCGAGGGCGTGCCGGGCATCTACGACTTTCCTTTCGGCCTGCTGCTGATTCTTCTCGCCGTGCGGATAGCGACGCAGAAGGCCGTCGCGGACGAACCAACCCCTCCTTCCAAGCTGCGCAACGGGCCGCGATTCGTCAAGGCCGCCTCGCTCAAGAGGCGGGTGGTGACCACCCGCGCGGGCCGCACCTACCGCTACCGGCTGCACGAAGGCTACGCCGCGACCGTGAACCTGGTGCTAGGCTTCGTCTCCAGCTTCTTCGGCATCGGCGGCGGCTGGCTCAGGACCCCCTTTCTCGTCTACGTGTTCGGTTTCCCGGTACAGATCGCGGTGGCGACCTCCATATTCACCCTGGCGTTCTACACCACGGCGGGCGCGGCCACCTACGCATTCAGGGGCGCCGTCGAATGGTTTCCAACGCTGCTGTTCACCGGCGGCGGCCTGATAGTCGGCGCGCAGATAGGCGCGAGCCTGTCCTCGGTCGTGCGGGGCATCTGGATCATGCGCCTGCTGATGCTGCTCATCTTCGCGATGGGCGTCTACCTGGCGGTCAACGGCATCCGCGAGTACCTGGGTGTAGTCTGATCACCACACCCCACTTCGCGCGCTAGCCGCCCCGTCGTTGCATCGCCGCCCGCCCTGTGCCACAATCCACGCCATGTCCACGCCGCACTTTCGCCTGCACGCCACCGACGGCGAGGCGCGCGCCGGGACGCTGAGCACGCCCCACGGCGAGCTGCCCACGCCCGCCTTCATGCCCGTCGCCACCCAGGGCGCGATCAAGGCGCTGGACCCGTCCGACCTGCGCGCCATCGGCGCCCGCGTGGTGCTCGCCAACGCCTACCACCTCTACCTGCGCCCCGGCGCGGCGGCCGTCAGACGGCTCGGCGGGCTGCACGGCTTCATGGGCTGGAACGGGCCCATCCTCACCGACAGCGGCGGCTTCCAGGGATTCAGCCTCAAGCACCTGCGCAAGATCACCGACGACGGCATAGTCTTCCGCTCCCACGTGGACGGCTCCATCCACGACTTCACCCCCGAAACTGCGATCCAGTGCCAGCAGGAGCTGGGAGCGGACCTGATAATGCCCCTGGACGTGTGCGCCCCGGGGGAGGCGGAACGCGGCGAGGTGGAGACCGCCGTGGAGCGCACCGCGCGCTGGGCCGTGCGGTGCAGGGGCGCCCACCCGGACGACGCGCGCCAGCTCCTGTTCGGCATCGTGCAGGGCGGCCTGTTCGAGGACCTGCGCCACCGCTCCGCCGAGCACCTGGTCTCGCTCGACTTCCCCGGCTACGCCGTCGGAGGGCTGAGCGTCGGCGAGTCCAAACGCGACATGTACCGCACGCTGGCGGCGACCACGCGTATGCTTCCACGGGACAAGCCCCGCTACCTGATGGGCGTGGGGTCGCCGGAGGATCTGGTCGAGGGCGTGGCGCGCGGCGTCGATATGTTCGACTGCGTGCTGCCGACGCGAATCGCCCGCAACGGCGCGCTGCTGGTGTCCACGGGGCGCGCCAACGTCTACACCTCGCGGTTCCGCACCCTGGACGGTCCGGTCGAGGAGGGCTGCGACTGCTACACCTGCGCCACCTTCTCGGCGGCCTACCTGCACCACCTGTTCAAGGCGAAGGAGCTTCTCGCCTACCGGCTGGCCACGCTGCACAACCTGCGGTTCGTGCTGCGGCTGATGGAGGACATGCGGGCGGCCATAGCGGATGGGCGGTTCGAGGCGTTTCGCTCACAGTTCCTGGGCCGGTTCGTGCCGCCCGATGAGCGCACGCGGGTGGAGCAGAAGGCGAAGTGGGAGGCGTCACACCGGCGTCGCGTCTAGGTCGCGGCGGCGACGCCGCGAGCGGCGGCCGCCTTATCGGCGCCCGAGAAGAACCGGCCGCGGATCTGCTCCGCGATCCCCTGCGAGTCGAGGCCCACCCTGCGCCGCTGTGCGTCCGCCGTGCCGTGCTCGATGAACAGGTCCGGGATCCCAATGCGCAGCACCTGCACGCCGTCCAGTCCGGCATCCGCCAGCGCCTCCACGACCGCCGAGCCGAATCCGCCCGCCAGCACGTTTTCCTCCACGGTGACGATCCGGCCAACCCTGCTCGCCATCTCCGCGACAAGCTCGGAGTCCAGCGGTTTCGCGAACACCGGATTCACCACGGCGCACGATATTCCCGCCTCGGCCAGCAAGTCGGCGGCCTCCAGCGCCGCCCCCAGCGACTTTCCCAGCCCGAACACGGCCACATCGCTGCCCTCGCGCACGATCCGTCCCTTGCCGATGGGCATCTCTACCAGGTCGGCGTCCAGCGGCGTGCCGACCGCCGCGCCGCGCGCGATGCGAATCGCGAACGGCCCATCGTGCTTGTAGGCGGTGTAAACCAGGTGCTGCAGCTCGTTCTCGTCCATTGGCGCCGCCACCACCGCGTTCGGCAGGCAGCGCAGATACGTCACGTCGAACGCGCCGTGGTGCGTCTTGCCGTCCTCGCCCACGATGCCCGCCCGGTCGGCGACCAGTGTCACCGGCAGATTCTGCAGGCAGATGTCGTGGACTATCTGGTCGAAGGATCGCTGCATGAACGTCGAGTAGATGGAGACGAACGGGTTCATGTCGTTGGACGCCATGCCGGCGGCCATGCTCACCGCGTGCTGCTCGGCGATGCCGACGTCGAACACCCTGTCCGGGAACTCGGCTCGCACCTCGGCAAGCCCCGTGCCCTCCAGCATAGCCGCGCTGATGCCCACCACCGAGGGGTCCTCGCGCATGATTCGCGACAGCGTCAGCGCGAACACCCGCGAGTAGGTCGGCGCCCCAGAGCCGCTGCCGAGCGGCGAGCTCGGCTGGTGGAACTTCACCGGGTCGTCCTCGGCCGGCTCGTACCCGTGCCCCTTGTGCGTCACCACGTGAATCAGCGGCACATACCCCGTGGGAGTGCGGGCCTGCCTGAGCGTCTGCTCGAGCTGCTTGAGGTCGTGGCCGTCGATCGGGCCGATGTACTGGAAGCCCATCTCGGCCCAGAACAGCATGTCGGGCACAATGACCTCGGAGATTCCCGCGTTGAGGCCCTTCACCAGCCGCCACATCAGGTCGCCCGTGGGCACCTTCCGGGACAGCGCCCTCATGCGGCCCAGGATGGCGTTGAACTCCGGGTTGGTGATGACGCGCTTGCGCCAGTTGGAGAGAAAGCCGATGTTCTCCGAAATGGACATGCCGTTGTCGTTGAGGACGACGACGAACCTTTCGGGGTTGAGGTGGACGATGTTGTTCAGGGCCTCGAAGCTGGAGCCGGACGTCATCGCCCCGTCGCCCACGATGGCGATGGTCCACGAGTCCTGGTCGCGGTTGGCGGACGCCTGCGCGATGCCCAGCGCGATGGAGAGGCCGGTGCCCGCGTGTCCGGCGGCCAGCGTGTCGTGGGGACTCTCGCTCGGCTCGCCGAATCCCGACAGTCCGCCCTCCAGCCGGATGTTCTGGAAATCGTCGCGCCGGCCGGTGACCAGCTTGTGGGTGTACATCTGGTTGGTGGTGTCCCAGACCAGGCTGTCTTTCGGGCTGTCGAACACGCGGTGCAGCGCGAGCGTCAGCTCCACGACGCCCAGGTTGGAGGCGAGGTGTCCGCCCCGCTCGCTGATGACGGAGATAATCGTCTCGCGCGCCTCCTGCGCGACCTGGTCGACCTCGTCGCGTGACAGGGACTTCAGGTCCGCGGGCTGGT
Organism: Dehalococcoidia bacterium; assembly: GCA_965203135.1. Lineage (GTDB taxonomy): Bacteria > Chloroflexota > Dehalococcoidia > Lucifugimonadales > CATOSD01 > CATOSD01. The sequence goes on from CBDBBO010000002.1 coordinate 170,602, forward strand.
CGACCCGGTCCAGTATCCTGCCTTCCATCGAACCCTCCACAGGCGGCGAATATGGGGTGGCGCGCCGCCGCGCCTGGATGCGTGTCCTCACAACCTAGCCTAGTATTGCGAGTTCAACTTGTCAAGAAGCGGGGGCAGGCTCTAACCCATTCGACAGGCTCAGGGCAGGCACTTCCCTCATCAACGGGGAAGGGACTTTGGGCGCGGCCTCGCGAAAAAAAGTTGTTCGATTCTGCTCGATTCTGCCCATACCGTAGCTGGGCGGGCTCGATTTACTGTTCATTCGGTGTAGCACCGGTGTCGTTTTCTGTCCGAGCGTTGCGCCAGATGGGGCAGAACGGGACCCGTTCGACAGGCTCAGGGCAGGCTCCACGCCTACTCCACAACCGGCGGCGATAGCGCCTGTCATGTAGAAAGTAGCACAGACGTGCTGTAGAATCAAGAGGGATCAGGGCGACGCCCCTGGGTTCCCGTTTTCACGGGATCGACGAATGCGGGGGGACGGGTCAACCACAAGGGATTGCCCCTACAAGCCGCTGACCGAACGGGAAATGGGCGTGAGAGTGGGAATTTTTGCGGCATGTGTGTGGCATGTGCATGGCAGGTTCAAGACGCCGGCGAGATATGAGAGTGGCGTTCGGGTTACGCGAATGGGGCGCTTTTCGACAGGGGTTTTGGGTGGTTGAGGTATCGCAGAGACACACGTGAGCATTGTTGCGGACGGGGAAGGTTGCGGTTGGCCCCCGTTCTCCCATCCGATCGTTACACTCGCGGACTCGGGAACCCACAGGCGGGGCCTAGGTGAAAGGTCACCTAGTAGATTGATACAGGATCATACTCGCAGGAGAGCATTGACTGACGGCGACTTTAGACGTAAATTCAAAGCTACAAGGTCCGCTTCCTTCACGGCAAGCGAACGGTCGCCTTCCCAATTGACTCATCCCTCTTTCGCGCTTCGAGCAATTAGCGAAACAAACGAGTATTCGAAAGACTGAGACGCTTCGCAAGAAGCGGGACGATGCCTTCTGGTGAATGATGGTTGAACGAACTAACGCCTCAAAGAAATGCGGATTGTGCGGTGCTAGTGGACCCGTGAATGAAAGCCATATCATACCTAGCTTCATAGGCAAGTGGCTGAAGAGTACATCCCCCACACCGTATCTGCGATATGGGATGGAGAAGGATAAGCGTCAACAAGACCTGATTACCATGAAGCTGTTGTGTGATACGTGTGAAACGTTGTTTTCTGGCTGGGAAACTAGATTCGCTACTGATATTTTTCACCCCAGTACCGGTGGCCAATCAGTCTTCCCGTACAGACAGTGGTTGGTGAGATTTGCGGCGTCACTGTCTTGGCGCGCATTACAACTCCGCAGGGACAATGACTTTCCAGATCATGCGGAACTGGAAACTGAATTGGCAAAGATGGAGGACCACCTCGCTAGATACTTGTTAGGGAATGAGAAACATGTAGGGCAGTTCACTCAGCATATTTACCATGTGAGCGGGTTGGCTGCCCCTGTTTATCCCGGTTCACCAATGCTAAACAGGTATCTCACCCGCACTGTGGACATTGACTTCTTGCGTAATGACGACCTTTCCGAGGTCATGGTGTACGTTAAGTTGCCCATGTATATGTTTTTCTCAGTGGCAGCCTCGAAGTACCGTAAGTGGATGGAGACAAGTCGAATCAAGAAACACAGTATCCTCGTTCCCAAGTCCCATGAGTTGCACGAGTCTGTCTTCGATTACATTGTGGAGCGAGCAGATAGAACGAAAGAAATACTAGAATCAATGTCCCCCAAATCGAAGCAGGCAATAGACAAAGCACTGTGGAAAGCGATTGAACAAGACCCCGAAGGCGTGGCGAGGTCACCGGCGATTCAGGCCATGGAGGTGGATGTGCGGTTCTATGGCAAGGCAGCCTTTGCATCTGATGATGACGAAAATGGTGGGGCGTCGTAGTCAGTGATTCCGCACGCCACCGTTGACACATGCAATCCGCCTACACCCCCGCCAAGGCGTCAGCGGCCGGCCCCGCTTTCAGTCGTGACTACCTGAGAGAATGTGAGAGAAGATGTGCCGGCCGCGAGCGGAAACCGCGGCCGATGTAGCAATGGCCGCTACGCCTTGTATGCCGTTTCGAGGGCCGCGAGTGCGGCGGGGAACTCCGATTCGTTGAACACCAGTCGGAAAGTGCCTTTGGCCGGCCCGTCCTTTATGGTCATAGTGCCGCAGTTGAAGGCGCCCTGCAGTGTCTCCAGCACGCGCTCTTTGTAGCTGGTGTCCGGGTTGCCGCGCAGATGCTCGCCCTTTGTCTCGAACACCAGCACGTGTGGCTTGCCCTGCGTTTCGCCGCCCATCGCCACGAAGTCCGGCCAGATGCGTTCCTGTCTCCAGCCGCGCAGGTAGTAGTCGCCACGCTGTCTAACGGCCACGCGATGCCACCACCTGAGCGCCTTTTGCTCGTCCAGGTAGCGTGCAAAGTTGCGCTCCAGGTCGGAATCGAACTGCCGGTCCAGCACCGGCTCGAACAGGTTAAGCTGCATGGGCTGGTAGTCGCTCCTGGATAGCAGGCCCCCTATGTCGCCCGACACGGGTATCTCGTAGCTCTCCACCATGCGGAAGTTGGGCTGGCCCGCCTCGAGGTCGAAGCGGATTTCGCCCTTGCTCAACTTGCCGGCAAACACCTTTTCAGCCTGCTGCTCGATCTGGTTAGCCACGTGCTCACGCAGCGCGGGTCCCAGGTGAGGCCGTCGGTCGAAGATGTCAGCGTCGGATGCTCCGTCACCCCGCAGCTTCACGATGAGTTCATTGACCACTCGGGCCGCCTGCCACGGATTGGGAACAATGTCGGCCAGTCGACGCACATACCACGAAATGCGCACTGACTTGTCTATTTCGAGCTCCCGCTCCGGGTGAAAGACCGGCAGCGCGTCTCCGACGCTTACGGTCGCCGATTGCCACCTGGCGCGTTCGGGGAGACTCGCTTGCGGGTCTGGGGCGTCTATCTCGTTCCAGTTGACCTCCGGCAGGATATGGCGCTGGTAGTCGAGCTCTCGCCAGCCCCCGGCTTCCTTGTGAAGCACCAAAGGCAGGAATATGTCCTTGTTTCTATACGCTTGGCGCCGTTTGAACTCAACGCGCTGGATATCGGGTGATTCGGTCAGAACGTTGTCGCCCAACCCGGTGAGCCCTTCTTGCTCCAAGCCGTTCTTGACCTGCTCGACGGCCACGCCCACGTCGGTGTTGAAGCAGTAGACGTAACATTGGTCCAACGCTCGCCGGCCGGTTCGCTTCGCGTAAGGCTGGCGCATCACCCGCCCCACGAGCTGGGTCAGCGCGCGCTGCGCCCGCGTGTTGTCCAGCATCACCAGCACGTAGGCGAACGGGCAGTCCCAGCCTTCCATCAGGGCCGCCTTGGTGATAATCCAGCGCACTTGTGACGACTCCGCCATCAGGTCTTCCCCGCGCAGTTCGTCGAGGTCGGACGATTTCACCCTTACCGCGTCCGCCGGCACGCTCATGGTCTGGACAAGGTACTCGCGCACATCCTCCGCGTGTATGCGCCCGCCGCCCCGCTGGTCCTTGCCGGTACGCTCTACCCTGACGACGGCGATGGGTCGAATGTAGGGTCCTCCGCTCGCCTCGAGAGAACCGCGCTCCTCCTCCAACCGCTGGAGTTCGTCGTGGGCCTCGGCCAAGGTGATGTGCCAATCGGCGTTGATGCTCGACTTCACCTGCACCGGCAGCTTTATCATCTCTTCCTTGTTCAATTCCACGCCTGTTATGTCCACCAGCAGGTTGCTGATGCCCCTGTTGGGAGTGGCAGACAACTCGATTACCATGCTCGGGTCCAGCCGGTTCACCGAGCGCACGAATTCCTGGTTAGCCTCGTGTTTCTTGGCTCCGTAGGCCTTATGCGCCTCGTCCAAGATCACCACAGGGCTGAGCATCTTGAACACGTTGAACAGGCTGTGCTTGACGGGTCCGTTCGCTGACGCGCGTTCCAAGTCCGGAAACCTCTCGAGCAGCCTGCCGTCGCCCAGCGCGTCGTCGCTGTCCGGGAAGAGCGTGGGATAGCGGCCCGTATCGCGGAACATTCGCAGGAACTCTTTGCCCTTCTGCCTATTGGTGGCGGGCAGCATGAGCAGCATCACGCAAAGATAGTTGGCGACGTCCTGCCGCGTGAACAGGTCCTCTTTTTCCAGCAGCTTCACTCCTCCCTGCTTGCCGCTGGCCCGCTCGAGCATCTGCCGGTACGGGTGCTCGCGATCTCTTAGCGCGGCCTTTGTTTGCTCGTATATCGCGCGCGTTGGCGTTATCCACAGCGTAAGACCAGTGTTGCGGTTCAACTTCTCCAGGGCGGCCGCGGCGAGCAGCGTCTTGCCGCCGCCGGTCGGCACCTTGAAGCATACGTGTGGAATGGGCCGCCCGGCCGCGTCCGTGCGGCTGGCGTATTCGCCGGCGCTATCGGCCACGCCGCCGGACTGGGCCAGTGTTTGCCAGGCACTCTTGGGGTAGTCGCGAAGGTCAGCCGGAACGTCCAAGCCGGCGCTCTCGAGGGCGTCTATGCCTGCCTCCGATTTCGCCTTGGCGTCGGCCAGGGCGTCGCGCCATCGGGCAAAGGTGTTCAGAGTGGCGTGTTGGTAGTCCTTCAGCTCCATTGGATCCTAACCCGCGCCGTGCATTTCGAAGGGCAACTGGCAGAAGGTAATGCCCATGGACGTGAGGTCGCGCTGGCCCATGTACTTCCCCGGCCCGAAAACGATTGCCTTTCTGTCTTTGCCCCGGCTGGCCGCGCTTATGCTCTTGGCCCGCGTTTCGTTGAGCATCCCTTTGTTGTCGGACAACCAGTCGACGTCGGGTTCGTAGAGCAGGTAGTAGTCCGTGCCGCCGTTGGTGTAGAAAAGACCGTCGTCGTTTTGCGGCTCGAGGCTTGCGCTGCCGGCCGAAATGCCCGACGCCGTGTGCAGCAGGTAGGCGGCCAGCGCCGAGTATGACGGCAGCGCCTCGCCGGTCAGCATCGCCTCCAGTTCTACGGGATCCCCCAGCGTGCAGTACGTGAACGACCCGCCAGTCCCCTCGCGCAACGCCTTATCCCGCGCCCCAGGCACGCCGTTGATGACCCCCCGCACCCGCTCCGCCGTTATGGTGTCGGCGTACTCCTCGCACTCTACCAATATGAACTTGCGGTTACCGCCGTCCTCTTTGTTCAGCGCAAGCACCGCGTGGGCTGTCGTGCCACTCCCCGCGAACGAGTCGAGGATGATTGCGTTCTTGTCGTCAAACATCCCTATGACTCTCTTCAGCAATTCGACGTTCTTTTCGCCGTTTGGAAAGTTGAACTTGGAATCATATTCCTGAAGGTCTGTCCAGTTCGTGTCCAGCATTGTTTGGTCGCTCTGTTCAAGCAGATACTGGGGCTTTCCACTACGGGGATTGGCACGGAGCTGGCCACTGTCTATCAATTCACGCGCCCGCTCTTCTGAGTACATCCAATGGCGGCCAGTCGGAGGTACCATGCCGAAAAGTTCGTACTCCATTGTGGGGCGAACACCAGGCGCATCGAACGCGTGCCATCGTGCCGGTTTTTCTTGGAACTTAGTCGGGGGCACAATAACGGCTTCTACAGATTTGCCATAGAAGAGAATTGAGTTGTATCCGAAGTTCAGCGCACGTATCTTTTCGCGTTCGCGGATGTTCTTTTTTACTCTTGCCACTACAAATGTGTTGCGATACTCATTCTCGCCAAGAATCTCATCCATGAGCATTCTCAAGTGATGTTCTTCGTTATAGTCAATTGAGACGAAGATCACACCGTCGTCCGATAGCAGTTCCTTGAGCAGGTGAAGGCGCGGCCACATCATGCAAAGCCACTTGTCGTGTCGTTCCAGGTCTTCGCCATCTACGGGGCTGTTCTCATTCAGCCAGTTTTTCATCAAGGGGCTGTTGACGTTGTCGTTGTACACCCAGCCCTCATTGCCGGTGTTGTAGGGCGGGTCTATGTAGATGCACTTAACCTTGCCGGCGTAGCGCGGCAGCAGCGCCTTGAGCGCGTGTAGGTTATCGCCGTGGATGATGAGGTTATCGTCGGCATCGGCTGGGTTAAGCGAGCGGCCGGCGTCCACCTCCAGCGGTCGGTAGGGAACGCTGTGGTGATGAGCATAGATGTGGTACTTGCCCTTGAACTCGAGCGTAGGCATGGCAGGCTCCCGTGAAAAGAGGTGGTTTGACTGGCGTGGCCAATCCTACTAACAGCGTCGCAACACGTCAAACCTGGCCGCTAGGCGCATTTGGCGCCTGCAATGCGAATCCGCCCACGCCTTGACGCTATTGCCCCGATGGGCCTTGCACTGTGAGGGATATGACGGCTTCATAAGCGTCATTCACCACCCCTAGGATCACTGGACAATCCCCAGGGACCCGCCGCCGAACTTGTGAACCGCACGGTAGCCAACCCGCAGGGACCAGACGGCGATGGCTTCCGGACGCTGCGCCCGCAGACGGTCCACCGCTTCGAGAATGTCGTCTCCGATGGCCCAACTGCCGCTGTCCACGTCGATGGAGACGATCTCCCCGTGGTGGGCCGTCTCGACCTGCCCCCTTACATCACGCTCGTAGATTTCGTCGCCCAAACGGGCGATCTCTTCCTTCGGGCGGGTCGGAGCGATGGGCCTTGGCGACTGCGTGGGCGCCGGGGTGTCTGTGTTGTCCGTCATACGTCTCCCTTCGACGTGTACGCCTAAAGTGTTGAGCAGAACTCGGAGACAGTGAGTCCTGCCGAACGGATGAGAGTACGCAATGTCCCCTTGGCGACCGTCGAATGGTTCGGCACCGAAAGGCTCGCCATTTCTCCAGTCTTGGTCATGATGATGTGGCCTCCTCGTTGGCGCGCCACGCTCCAGCCAAAGCGGCGAAAATTGCGCACCGTCTCCGCTCCGCTGAGGACGGGCAGCGGCGGCATTAGAGCGCCACTTCCACCTGCCGCGTCTCGATGGTCAACGGCATGCCCTGTTCGGCGCGCACCTCGATGCAAAGCTCGATGGCTTCACGTATGTTTGCCAGGGCTTCTTCCTTCGTGGTCCCCTGGCTTACGCAGCCCGGAATAGACGGGCACTCGACCACCCACACCCCATCCTCGTCCCGGTCAATCGTCACAGTCAGTTTCATTTTCGCACCTCAGGCTGCCAGCCGGCGCTTACCTCTTGGCAGGTGATCGTGTAGCTACCCCGATCTGTGAATCTCGTATGGTGTCTGGCAGAACGTGATGCCCATGTCGAAATGTGCTGCTTGCCTTTGAACTCCAGCGTTGGCATGGCAGACTCCCGCGATGAGAGGTAGCTTGACGGGCGTGGCCAATCCTACTAACAGCGTCGCAGCACGTCAAACTTGGCCGCTAGGCGCAAGTGGCGCCTGCAAAGCGAATCCGCCCACGCCCTTGACGCTCTCGTACATCTGTGCTATTCTGTCCCCATGACACAGCCAACCCGCCATTCGCCGGCCTCCGTCGCCCCTTCTGGCAGCGCCGCCGGCTGTCCCACAGCCGTTACGTTTCACGGCGATTCGTTGCAATCGACCCGCTTTTCGCGACAACTGGCGGGACATTCGGTTAACAAGCGGCAGGCCTCCCAGCTAGGGACCGGAACAATACGGAACGAAATGGAACAGTTTTTCGGAAGTTTGCGCCGTAGGCGGCCCTTCGCCGGTATTCCCCTCTCCCAAGACTGGGAGAGGGTTAAGGTGAGGGTTGAGCGCACATCTCATCAAGCCTGCGTAGCTACCAGGTCACGCCCTTGCGTGCGAACTGTCAGCAATCTAAGATTGATTCAGGGAGACGTACATGAGCACGATAGAGGAGCGCCTCGCGGGTATCGAGGCGACCTTCGCCACGAAGGAGGACTTGGGCAGGTTGGAGACTCGCCTTGCGAGCATCGAGGCGACTCTGCCTTCGTTCGCCACCAAGGCCGATCTGGCCCATCTCGAGGCTCGCATCACTCGCTGGATGGTAGGTCTGATGCTCACGTCGATCGTCGGAGCGTCGTCTATCGCCTACGCCGCCGTGAGACTGTTCGGCTGACCTCGAGGCCGCGGATTGACTAACCTGCCTGTTCCCAGCTATGCTGGAGTTGCGCGGGAGTAGCTCAATGGTAGAGCCCGTGCCTTCCAAGCACGCCACGTGGGTTCGATTCCCATCTCCCGCTCCAAGGGCGCGGCGCCCCGGCCGGCCCCGCTCGCCGGCAGTGCGCGCCGCAGGCGAGGAGGCGCTCCCATGGCATACATCACCCACGCCTCGACTATAACCGAGTCGGCGCAGACCTACGCGCGCGACTACATGGCCAAGACGCGCGAGTTCAGCCGCAACGCCAACCTGTACGTGCTGCACGTCATCGGCATGGACATGATCCACGGCTCGTTCACGGTGCTCTTCAACCTGTACCTGCTGGCCGTCGGATTCGACATCACCTTCATCGGCCTGCGGCTGATGATAGGCTTCATCGCCAGCGCCCTGACCGCCATGCCCGCCGGACTGGTCTCCGACCGCATCGGTCGCAAGGCGTCGTTCATCCTGGGCGACGGCATAGGCGCGGTGATCGGCCTAGTGATGATCAGCACCCAGAGCGAGCTGATTCTGCTGTGGGGGCCTGCGCTCGGCGCGTTCTTCGGCAACCTTCACCACACGTCCGAAGCCGCCTTCATGATGGAGAACAGCAAGAAGAGCGAGCGCGTGCACCTGTTCTCGGTGGCCGGCAGCTTCCGCACGCTGTCGGCGATGTCCGGCGCGCTGATCGCGGGCATGGTGCCCGCCCTCTTCATCGACGACATCGGCGCCGTCGCCGCGTACCGCTACGCCTCGTACGCCGGGCTGTCGCTGTGGTTCGTGTCGCTGGTGCCCGCGCTGATGCTGCGATCCATCGAGGCCGAGGAGCAGCCGGAGCGGCAGACGCAGCGCGTGGCGCGTGCGCCCAACCCGTTAGCCGGGCTGTTCGCCGACATCCGCCACCCGCGCCGGATCGCCTACTTCGTGCTGACGAGCGGTCTGCTAGCCTTGGGCACGGCGGCGGTGGCTCCGCTGCTCAACGTGGTCTTTCACGAGGGCCACATCCACGCCGGAGAGGGCGAGATAGGCGTGGTGTTTGCGGCGGGCGAGCTTTCGCTGGCGGCGGCCACGCTGTTCGTGCCGCTGGTCGCGGCGCGAATGCTCAAGGTGGACGCGATCGCGCTGATGCGCGTGCTGTCGCTGCCTTTCATCCTGGCCATGGGGTTCCTGCCGCTCGCGCTGGGCCAGGGCGCGCTGCTCATCGTGCTGGCCGGCGCGTCGCACGTGGGGCGCGTGGCCACCTTCCGCATGAGCCGGCCGCTGGACGACGCCTTCAACATGGAGGTGCTCGAGCCGCGCGAGCGGGCCACCAGCACCGGCATAGAGATCGCGGTCGGCGCCGCCGTCTCCTCCGGCGCGGTCTGGCTGGGCGCGAGACTGCTGGACTCCGGCGACTACACCACGCCGTTCGTCATCATGGCCACGTTCTACCTGGTGGCCACGCTCATCTACTGGAAGGTGTTCCGGCCGCTGGAGCGGTCCGGTGCGCAGCCGACGGAGGAGCGTCCGCTGCTGGCCGCGGGTGAAGCGACGGCGGGCTGACACCGTTGATCGAGAGCGGCAACGAAGCCCCGCCCTCCGCAGGCCGCGCCTGGCCCAGGCTGATAGGCCTGGTGCTGGGGGCGGCGCTTATCCTGGCGCTCGTGGCGGTGCTGGCCTACGGCATGGCCAACAGGACCGCGCCGACCGGTCAGAGCGGCGCGACCCGCGTCGGCAAGCCGGCGCCCGCGTTCACGATGGAGCTGTACGGCGGCGGGGAGCTGAGCGTCGGCCCGGACCTTGGTAAGCCCGTGGTGCTCAACTTCTGGGCGTCGTGGTGTCCGCCCTGCCGCGAGGAGTCGCCGCTGCTCGAGCGCACCTGGAGGCAGTACGCGGACCGCGGCGTCCTGTTCGTGGGCGTGGACACCCAGGACACCGAGGAGGACGCGCTGGCGTACATCGAGGAGTTCGGCCTGACCTTCCCCAATGGCCTCGACGTCGACGGGGAGATCACCGTCGCCTACGGCGTCGTCGGCCTGCCCGTCACGTTCTTCATAGGCGCCGACGGGGTGGTCAAGCGCCGCTGGGTGGGCGCCCTCACCGAGTCCCAGCTACTGCCCTGGGTGGAGGAACTGGCCTCGGGCGGGCCATAGCTACTCGATGTGGGTCAGCGAACGCTATACTCCGGTTGGACCGCTGCGGTATCATTGTGCCGGCGCGGCCAACGCGATTCGAAATGACTGAAATCGAATGGGAACGGGACCCCCTTAGCCGCGAGGTCGACCATGACGCTGAGACACTCTAAGACCGAGGCAATGCAGCCCGGCGAGAGGTTCGTGCTGCCGGACCCTCCGCCGCGTGGACCGGATGACATGACGACATTCAAACACCTGACTTACACCGGCAGCATACGAGACCTGGTGCTTTACCTGGGCAACCCGGAAACCACCACCGTTGGCGGTGAACTGTACGTCGTGAGGGAGCCCCGGATGCCCACGCTGGGTCGGCGCATCCCCGACCTGTTCATAGCGTTCGACACCGACCCGGAGTTGTACTGGGAGTCCCACGGCTACATCATCTCCGAGCAGGGCAAGCCTCCCGACTTCGTGATGGAGGTGGGTTCGCGCACCACCGGACGGATGGACGTCGGGGCCAAGCGTGACGACTACGCATCGCTTCGCATACCGGAGTACTGGCGCTTCGACGAGACGGGCGGCCGATTCCAGGGCGCGCCCCTGGCCGGGGACAGGCTGGTGGGAACTCAGTACGAGCCGATTGCGATAGAAACGCTGGAGGAAGGCGTCCACCAGGGATACAGCGCCGTGTTGGGCCTCAACATTCGATGGGTGAGGGGGGAGCTCGAGTGGCACAATCCCCGCACCGGGAGGTCCATACCAAGTCTAGAGGAAGAGCGGCGGGGGCGCGAGGAAGAGCGGCAGGGGCGCGAGGAAGAGCGGCGGGGGCGCGAGGAAGAACGGCGGGGGCGCGAGGAAGAACGGCGGGGGCGCGAGGAAGAACGGCGGGGGCGCGAGGAAGAACGGCGGGGGCGCGAGGAAGAGCGGCAGGGGCGCGAGGAAGAACGGCGGGGGCGCCTGGCCGCGGAAGCGCGTGTTCGAGAGTTGGAGGAGCGTTTGCGACGGGCCGGGCAGACGGACTGACTGTTACCGGGACCTCAAGCTACGGGTAGCGCGAAAAGTCGAAGCCCTCTTTGACGATGCACTCTATGAGCGCGGGCTGGCCGGTCTTGGTGACTTCCACCGCCTCCTTGAGCGCGGGGACGAACTCGGCGGCCTTGGTGACCCGCACGCCCCAGCCGCCAAGGGCCCGCGCGACCTCTCCGTAGTTGCCGCCCAGGGTGTGTGAGGCGTATTTCTCGATGGCGAAGGGCATGCCCGCGCGCTCGATGGCCATGACGCCGTTGTTCCACACTATCGTCAGTATGCCGAGCCCGTTGCGGGCCGCCGTCTCCAGGTCCATGCCCACCATTCCGATGGCCGCGTCGCCCATGACGTTCACGCACAGCTTGTCCGGCTCGGCGAGCTTGGCGCCCATGGTGATGCCCAGCCCGTAGCCGAGCTGCGTGGTCTTGCCCCAGCCCATGTAGCTGCGCGGGGTGGTCGCCTCCCAGAACGGCGTCATCTGGTCACGCGGGCTTCCGGCGTCGTGGGTGACGATGGTGTTGGCGCGGTCGACGTTGTGCATGAGGTCCCAGATGATGCGGTACTGGTTGATCGGCTCTTCGTCGGACGTAAGCTGCGGCATCCACTCCTCCAGCCACTCATCCTTGACGGCCCGCACCTCCGGCCCGACGTCACGGTCGTTGCGCAGCCCGACGCCGTTCGTCCGGCTCTCCACCTCGTCTATCAGCGCGCGGAGCACGAGCCTGGCGTCGCCGATGAGGGCGTAGTCGGCGCGAATGTCCTTGTTCACGTCCGCGGGGTCGTTCGTGGCGTGGATGATTACCTTGCCGGGCGGAATCGCCCTGCCGTAGCTGGTCTGGGTGAAGCTGCATCCGACGCCCAGCACCACGTCGGCGCGGGCGAGGAAGTGCGCGATGGGCTTGGTCGTGGAGACGGCGGACGCGCCGAGCGAGAGCGGGTGGTTCTCCGGGAAGGCGCTCTTGCCGGGCATGGTGGTCATCACCGGCGCCTGGAGCAGCTCCGCGAGTCGTTCGAGCTCGTCCGAAGCGTCCGAGTAGAGCACGCCCTGGCCGGCGTGGATTACGGGTCTCTCGGCGCCCAGAAGGACCTTGGCGACCTCGGCGGTCTCTTCGGGGCACGGCGCCGACCTGCTCGCCCTGACCGGTACGTAGTCGAGCTCTCCTGCCAACTCCTGGTCCCACACGTCGCGGGCGACCTCCAGCAGCACGGGCCCGGGCTTGCCGCTGCGCAGTTGGTGGAACGCGCGGCGCATCAGCTCGGGCACGCGCTCGACGTGGTTTATCTCCGCCAGCCACTTGGTTACGCCTCGGTAGTTGTCCGTGGCGCTGAATCCGGGAGGCGTGAACGAACGGGAGGTCGGCTCGCCGCCGGGGATGAGCAGGACGGGGACGTTGTCGGCGAACGCCTGGGCCGCGCCGGGGAATGCGTTCTCGGAGCCGGGCCCCTGCTGCATGGCGAACACGCCGAGTCGTTTGCCCCCGCTTGTGCGGCTGAAGCCGTCCGCGATGGCCATGCCCACGCGCTCCTGCCTGCAAAGGATGGGGCGGATCTCAGCCTGGGCACAGGCCTCGATCAGCGGCTGCGCCGGAAAGCACGCCAGGAACTCCGTGCCCTCGCGTCTCAGCACCTCGGCTATGGCGTCCGCTCCGTTCATGGTTCGTCCTCCTGCGCGCTGTGGTTGGTCTGGGGCACTAGCTTAGCGCAGGCGCGGAGAGCGGGCAAGCGCGGGCGCGTGTGGTATGATTCCGGGCGCCGGCCGCCGGACGGGACGCGGACGGCGAAGGAGGTGCGAGGTGTACGAAGCTCAGCGAGGCGAGATAGTTGTGGTCGCCACGGGCGACAGCATGATCGCGAGGCCGCTGGCCCCGTTCAGAGAAAACAACTTCCTGGCGCTGGTCGACCTGCTGAGAGAGGCGGACGCGGCGTTCACGAATCTGGAGATGCAGGTACACCGCTTCGAGCCGGCGCCGGCCGCGGCTTCGGGAGGCATATGGACGGCAGCCGACCCCGACCTGCTGGACGACCTGCAGTGGGCGGGCATAACTATGGTGTCGTGCGCCAACAACCACTGCTACGACTACGGCGAGGGCGGTCTGATGACCACGCTGCTGAACCTGGAGAGGTCGGGGCTGGCCTTCTCCGGCATAGGCCGCAACCTGAGCGACGCAAGAGCGCCGGTGTACGTAGAGACCCCGGCGGGGCGCGTAGCGCTGCTGTCGTGCACCTCGACGTTCGATCCGGCATCGCCCGCCGGGGAGCAGCGGCACGACCTGCACGGGCGGCCCGGCGTGAGCGCCCTGGGGTGGTTCGCTGAGCACGTCGTCGACTCGCGTGCGTTCGAGGAGCTGCGGCGGCTGGACGAGGCGCTCGGTTTCGCGGAGCGGCGCGCCAGGCAGGCGGAGATGGGCTTCGGCGGTGGCGGTGGCGACGAACCCGACAGGCTGCGGACGCTGGGGCATACCTTCACGCGGGGCGACGGTTTCGAGGTGCGGACGTCGCCGAACGAGCGCGACATGGAGGGCATACTGAGGTGGGTGCGGGAGGCGCGTCGGCAGGCGGACTGGGTGTTTCTGAGCATACACACGCACGAGCACGGCGCGACGGAAGAGGACCCGGCGGAGTTTATAGAGACATTCGCGAGAAGGTGCGTGGACGAGGGAGTGGACGCGGTGTTCGGCCACGGGCCGCACTTTCTGCGAGGGATCGAAATCTACGGGAACCGGCCCATCTTCTACAGCCTTGGCAATCTCATGTTCCAGAATGAGGTGGTGCCGCGACTGCCGGTGGACCTCTACGAGGCGGTGGGTCTGGACGGCAAGGCGACGCCCGCGGACTTTTACGACTTCAGGTCTCAGGACGATACGCGAGGGTTCACGGCCAACGCCATCTACTGGGAGAGCGTGGTAGCGGAATTGCGGCTGAGCCGGAGCGGCGCGAGCGAGATAGTTCTGCTTCCCATCGAGCTGGGGTACGGAACGCCGCGCTCGCAGCGGGGCCGCCCGGTGATGGCCGGCAGCGAGTCCGCGGAGCGAACGTTACGGACGGCGGCGCGGTTGTGCGAGAAGTACGGGACGCGCATAACCACGCAAGATGGGGTCGGAGTGATCGAGCTGGGCGCGCCGGCGTAGAAGGGGCCGGGCGGCGCCCCCTGTCGGGGTGACGTCCGTCAGCCCGGGCTTACTTGAAGCGGTATGTGATGCGGCCGCGGGTGAGGTCGTAAGGGGAGAGTTCCACCAACACGCGATCGCCGGGCAGGATGCGGATGAAGTAGCGCCGCATCTTGCCCGAGGCGTAGGCGAGAACCTTGTGCTCGTTGGGCAACTCGACCCGGAAGTTGGCGTTCGGCAACGCCTCCGTGACAGTGCCTTCGACCTCTATGGCCTCTTTCTTAGCCATGCAACTCCTTGGCCCTCCGGCGTCGTTGCCGGCAGGGCCGTGTATGGTCCGCTATGTGGTCATGGCCGCGCCGCGGGCGAGTATCGCCCGGCCCCTGCTACGGGACGAGGGGGTTAGCGGTATGACCTGCGCTGAAAGTCGCGCTGCTGCCTGTAGCAGTCGTTGCAGTAAACGGGCCGGTCTCCGCGCGGGCGGAAAGGGACCTCTGCATCGGCACCGCACTGGGCGCAGGTGACCGGGTACATCTGGCGAGGCCCGAAGTTTCCGCCGCCAAACCCACCGCCGCCGAAATTGTCGCCGTACCGGCGCTCGGCGCGTCGCGACTGCCTGCAGGGCGCGCATCGCTTTGGCTCGTTCGTGTAGCCCTTTTCCTGGTGGTATTGCTGGTCGTCCACGCTGAATATGAACGAATCTCCACATTCCACGCAAGCGAGCGTCCTGTCTTGGAACACCATCTGGTGACATCCTCCCGGATAATAGTTCAAGCCGGCATTTTATCACCAAGGTCCACGAGCGTTGCAGGTTTGCCATGGTAACAGCTATGCGACCGCGCCGCATTCTAGCATAGGCTGACGGGCAGCGCAACAGCGACTGAGACTAGGAGGGACGCTCCGGGCGGTCTCAATACGCATCGCGCCGGCGTAGACTGAACCCGGCGGAGATTCTATAATCATCTCAACAGTTGTGTGTTTCATCCTCGAGGCGCGCGCCGTCGCGCGGCGAGTCTCGAGTCCAGATTCGCGAGGGGGCGTCGATGGCTTCCACAACGCAGGCATACGTAGATCCGGCGAAGCGTTCCGGTACGCGAACCAAGCCCACGGTGGCGGTGGTGTACACCTCGCCCGAAACGGTGCTGGACGACGTCGGGCGCGCCATGCGCCTGGCCGGCTACGAGAACAGCCTGCCGAAAGACTTGCCCACCCTGCTCAAGGTCAACATTTCGTGGCAGCACTACTATCCCGCCTGCTCCACCACGCCGTGGCAGTTGGAGGGCGTGGTCCGCGCGCTACGTGCGGGCGGATACCGCGACCTGATTCCCACGCACAACGGAACGGTGGTGGTGGATGCGCGCGAGGGCGCGGAGAATAACAAGCACCAGGCGGTCGAGGACCGGTATGGGCTGGAGAGCCTGCACCTGGAGGAGGCGCGCTGGGTGGACTTCGCTCCGAGCTCGCCCATGCTGGCGCTGGACAAGGTGTACCCGCACGGATTCCGGATTCCCGAGGCGTTGCCCGGCAAGAACATCGTCCATCTACCCACGATGAAGACGCACGTGTTCACCACCATTACCGGGGCGATGAAGAACGCCTTTGGCGGGCTTCTGAACCACAACCGGCACTGGACCCACTCGGTCATCCACGAGACGCTGGTGGACCTCCTGCGTATCCAGAAGGAGATACACCCGGGCATATTCGCCGTGACGGACGGCACGTTCGCGGGGGACGGACCGGGACCCAGGGCGATGCGCTGGCACGCCAAGAACGTGATCCTGGCAAGCGCCGACCAGGTGGCGATAGACGCCGTAGCCGCCAGGATGATGGGCTTCGACCCGATGTCGATCGGGTTCATACGGCTGGCGCACGAGGCGGGCCTGGGATGTGGCGAGGTGTCGGACATCGCCATCGCGGGCGAGGACATCACGAGCGTGGACTGGGGCTTCACCGGGTCGGAGAACACGTTCGCGAGCCGGTTTCAGAAGCTCGTGTATTGGGGACCCCTGAAGCGGCTGGAGAATCTGCTGCTGAGATCGCCGCTGGTCAATCTCGCCATCACGGGGTCGAACGTCTACCACAACGGTTACTGGCTGCGATTCAAGGGCAGACGACGGGTGCGCGAAGCTATGCGAACCGGATGGGGCGAGTTGTTCCGAAGCTACTAGCGCAACGCGCCAGAGTTGTCGTCGCCGGGTTGAGGAGGAAGACTGGAGTGGTGGACTAGAGGGGACTGTACTGCGAACTTTTCGGTATGATTTCGCCCTAGTGTAGCCTCCCCAGACAGTCGTTTGTCCACGTGACTGGGGCTGACGGCTCACATCAACGATCCTATGATGTTCACCAAGGCAGTTCCGCTGCGACTAGAGCATCGTGAGGTCTCATGAACATTTCAACGCGAGTCCCTTCAGTCAACTTCCACCTGTGGAAGCCCTGCAACATGAAGTGCAGATTCTGCTTCGCCACATTTCAGGACGTCGGTCGAAACGACCTGCCCAAGGGACATCTGTCCCCCAAGGAATCTCTCGCGGTCGTGGAGGCCCTCGCTAATGCGGGGTTCGATAAGATCAATTTTGCTGGAGGGGAGCCCATCCTTTGTCCGTGGCTACCTGACCTGCTATGGTGGGCCAAGGAATTGGAGCTCACCACTTCCGTGGTCACCAATGGCAGTTGCGTCACCCAGGAATGGCTGGACCGAGTAGACGGTTGTCTGGACTGGGCGGCGGTGAGTATTGACACCGTAGACCCGGAGAAGCTGAAATCCATAGGGAGAACGACGCGGGCCGGTCCCATGAGCGCGGATGACTACCTGAGTGTCACGGACATGTTAAAGCGGCGCGACATTCGCTTGAAGATAAACACCGTGGTGACCCGGACCAACTATGACGAGAACCTAGGAGAGTTCATAGCCAATGTCCGGCCGGAACGGTGGAAACTGCTTCAGGTCCTCCCGGTCAGGGGCCAGAATGATGGCCTGGTTGACAACCTTGTGATCACAGACGAGGAGTTCGCTCAATACGTGGCACGCAATCGATACGTTGAGTCTATGGGCATCGTGGTGGTGCCGGAGAGCAATGACATGATGACCGGCAGCTACGTGATGGTCGACCCGGCTGGACGCTTCTTCGACAATGTGGCCGGTACCCACGTCTACAGCCGTCCCATTAACGAGGTTGGTGTCGACGCCGCACTGAGGGAAGTGTCGGTCGACCCTGACAAGTTCCTCTTACGGGATGGCCTCTACGATTGGCGAAAAGCGCGAGGATGACATGGCTGAACGCGAGGTGAACCCCCGCCTTCCCACTAGTGGACAGATACTCGGAGTCCTGGTTTCAAGACTGGGCATCAAGCATCCCCTGCTCCAGAATAGAACGGCACGCCGGTACTTCACTGGCGCCCCTGAACGGTTGGTGAAGGATTCCACAAGGGAAGAGATCATTGGGGCGATAGCCCAAGTGCTAACAGACTCCGGATTCGTCGAGTCGCCACAAGAAAGGGAGGCCAACTACAAGTCGGCGCCCATATTGGCCTCGATGTTGCAATGGCACGCAGATCACTGGGACCTGACGCGGTCGTTCCTACGGCGAAGAACTATTGGCGTCCTGCCCGGAAACCTGTCGAAGGTCTGGGAGGCATATGTAAGACTTGCGGTGGTCGACCTGGCTCTCAGGGTGGCCGCTCACCTGCATCTTGCCGGTTCGTCTCCGTCTGCTCTGGAGTTCCTCGGTCACATTGGCCAGAAGGGTCGAGGGGACTATCTCAATGAGAAGCGCCGACAGGCTGGGCTCACCCTGGAAGATCTCGCGGCGAAGGTTGTGGTTGATGACCACACCGTGGACTCTTGGATGTACAAGGGGACACGACCGACTGACGACAACCTGGCAAGAACAGCCGAGGTAATGACCAACAAGACCGAGGACTCGAAGACATCAAGCATCGCTCTAGAACTACGGGCCCTCTATTGGGTCAGCGACGTCGCTGCACTGTTGTCCGAGCATATAGGCTCTCAGGCCGTAGACGACGCCATCGGGCGATTGCGCCGGTACGCTGAATCAACCTACCGCGCACTTGACGACCAATTGCCTGCCGAGAACCGGTCCGAAGACCTCACTGTCCTCGCAGACTGGGGAGTCGGCTCCCGGCTTGCGGAACCCCTGCTGTCGGCGCTTATTGAAGAGGAACCGGATGATGGATGGCGGGAGGACCTACAGCCCTTTGGAATGGACTGGATACGACGAGTCCTCTCAGCAAATCTGGGCGTGCACCTTGTAGAGGTGGATGACCGCATCCAGGAGACGGAAGAACGCTTACTTGAGGACTGGGACGTCAGTAACCCCGAGGCTTATGCCCATTACCGGCACTCTCTGGAGCTCCGTATGCAAGGAAGACTCCATGAAGCCCTGGCCGAGGTTGAAATAGCGGCTCGGCTCGACCCATTGGACCCGGCGAACCACTTCACGCTGGGCTCAGTGAAGACTGGGATCGGCATCGGACGGGGCGATACGACTCTCATCAACGAGGGCCTGAGTGCGTTATGGATAGCGGTGACGCTCGATCCCAACTGGATCGTCCCTTGGACCGAAATCGGCTCGACGCTGCACCATACTGGCAGGTCAGCGGAGGCGGTCGAGCACCTGCGAAACATCAATCCCGAATGTGGCCCTCTGGATTCCCGTTACCACAGCACGTTAGGGGCTGTTTGCTGGAAGATAGGTCAGCTACCCGAGGCTCTGGCAGCGTTCGAGGCGTCACTCGAACTGGACCCTGAGGAGACTTCCGCTTTACTGGCGGCATCGGAGATCGCCTTGTTGATCGGCGACCACGAAAAGCACAGGCGGTATTTGCGAAGGGCCAAGCATTTTGGAGCGGAAGAAGGCACCCTCGAATTTTGGGAACAGCTGCGGGAGTTCGGAAAGAAGGATCAGGACAATGCTGGTACGGCCAAGCATGACCGACAGATCGCCGTCATGGACGCAGTCATCAAGCTTAACCCCCACGACGACGACGCCTACTTCACCAGAGGCCTGTCGCATTTCGCTAAGGAAATTGATGACCTGGCAATTGCAGACGTTGACACTGCCATACGGTTGAATCCCGACCACGCAGGTGCCTATATGCTTCGGGGCATTCTGTTGGGATACCAGCAGGAGTGGGAGCGGGTGATCGCTGACATGAGCGAGTTCATACGGCTCAGACCTGACGATGCGAGGGCCTACTACCACCGAGGACAGGCCTATGGCGAGCAGGACAACTTGGACCACGCGCTTGCCGACATGTACGAAGCCATCCGTCTCGATCCCGAACATGCCGATGCCTACCGGGTCCGAGCCGATTGTCATCGGTACAGGGGAGACTACGACAAGGCGATCGCGGATTTTGAAGCCGCTTTACACCTCGACCCCAAGAATGCGGCAGCTCACTTGGGCCGGGGAGCGGCATATCGCAGCAAGGGTGACCCTGACCGGGCAATCGCCGATTACGACGCTACGCTTCGACTTAGAAACTATCTCAAAACGGACAGGCGCCGCTTTCGCCGGAACCACAATAGCGCACATGCGAGTTGCACCAGTCCGAGGTAGTTGGCCGCCTTTTTGTCGTAGCGAATCAAGACCGCACGGCACTTCGACAACCACGCCAGCGTCCGTTCTACAACCCAGCGGCGAGCCGGATACCGCTTGACCCCCGAGACGTCCAGCTTCTCCTCGCCGATGCGTCGGATGTGCTCCCTATAGCCGTGTCTGGCGGCAGCCTCACGGCCTGAAGGATTGTCATACCCTTTGTCCAGACACAAGTGTTGGGGTTCCTCCTCAGTGGGCTGTGGTCGTTCGACCACAATCGCGTCCAGGGTCGCCTCCAACAGCTTTGCATCGTGTACGTTCGCTCCAGCAACCACAATGCTCAATGGGCCGCCCTCTGCGTCCACAAGCAGACTCCGCTTGGAGCCAGCCTTGCCACGGTCCGTCGGGTTGGGTCCAATCAAGTCCCCCCAAAACGAGCTTTGCCCATGGCGCCGTCTGCTGCCTGCCATTCCCAGTCTACACCGACCAACTCTTCGCACCCTTCCACCAGGGCTCCCCATATCCGCCGCAAGACACCCGTCTCCACCCACCGCTGAAAGGTGCGATGGATGGTGCTGTCGTCTCCGAGTTCCTTTGGCATTCGGTTCCATTGACACCCGCTGCGCAAGCGGAAGATGATGCCGTTGAGCATCTGCCGAGGGTCTGCGCGCTTGCGGCCCCTGGCCTTGGGCGGGTCTACCTCCAGGATGATGGGTTCAACGAGCTCCCACAGTTCGTCCGGCACTTCCCAGATGGTTCCTAACGTCTCCTGCTTCGACATTAAGGTCTCTCCTGATCGTTTTGGAGAAACCATACGATTCGTCCCTCAAATCCCTCAATGCACTTGTGGGTCAGCATTTTGAGATAGTTTCTTAGTCCCCGAGAGCCGCTTGCCTACCGGTTTCGTGGAGACGCCCAGCTTGCCAAGGGAAATTACGAACAAGGGATCTCGGACTGTAGCAAGGCATTGAACCTCAGTCCTGGCGACCCCATAGCCTACTTTACGCGTGCCAACGCTCACCTGTTCAGTGGAGAATTGAAGCTGGCGCTGTCAGATTTCAATGCAGCCAGTGAAATCGATCCCACGGGCGGGCGATACATCCATGGCCGTGGGCTGGTTCGCGAGTTGATGGGGGATGCAGAAGGCGCTGAGGCGGACTATCGACGGGCCAGAGATCTGGGGTACAACATTGAAGAAGTTGACTGACGGGCATGAGCAGATGGACTGCCGCCAATTGCACGCAACGACGACTATCACTGTGGTCGGTTGGTCGATTCCGACTTCAGTCCAAAGAGGGGTTCAGCGGTTCTGTCAATCGTCCAGATGAGCCCGAAAAAGTGGAGCCACGTGAGGGTTCAAAGGCCCAACGCGTCTCAGTCGGATGCCACACGAAGAAGGTTCGAGTCTCGGCAGTTTTCAGGCATGAAATGGTGGGCGATTGAGGACTTGAACCTCAGACCTTCTGTGTGTAAGACAGACGCTCTAACCGCCTGAGCTAATCGCCCCAGTGCCGTCCGAGGCGCGTCGCCTTCCTCTCCATCGCCACGCCGTCCACCGCGTTCGCGTCGTGGGGAAAGCGCGCTTGGCGGGACTCGAACCCACGGCCTCAGCCTCCGCAGGGCTGCGCTCTATCCACTGAGCTACAAGCGCACACAACTTAAACATCCGGTGGCAAAGGGTTGGTGCCGAAGGAGGGATTTGAACCCACACACCCTTGCGGGTACTACGCCCTGAACGTAGCGCGTCTGCCGTTCCGCCACTTCGGCACGTCCGCCGGTGCTTGGCGGCTCCACCTCGGGGTCAAGGAATTATAGCAGAACGGCGGGGACTTGTCAGCGTCAGGCGTCGTCGCCGAGCCGGGCCAGAATGTGCTGGAGGGCGGCGCCCGTGCGGTCGCGTCCCGCGCTGCAATGCACCAGCACGGGCCGGTTGAGCCGCTGGAACGCGCGCCAGACCTGGTCTAGCTCGTCATGGGAGAGAGGCGGCAGCTTGTGGTCGTCGGCGGCCACGTGACTCACCGCGAATCCCCGCGAGCGGTAGAAGTCGAGCAGGCCGCCGCCGTCCAGGCCGAGCTCGTCGTAGTGGGCAAGCTGAGGCTCGTCGAGGATGCACAGAATCCCGCGCACGCCCATTTCGCGCACACGCTCCGCCCAGGCGGCTACGCTGCCCGGGGCGGGCCGGTCCACGGGGTAGCCCGGTCGCTGTGAGCGGGCGAGGACGCCGGGCACCACCCACTCGGCGCGGTAGACCTCCTCGCGGGAGCTGTTCCAAAGCATCGACATCGCATCAGCCGTATTCGGTGTTCGCCTGCTAGGTGTTCGAGGGTGGGGCTTACGGCTCCGACCTTCGCCGAAAGGGTATGTTACCAGACGAGAACGCCGCTCCCAAGTCTCGGTCAGGCGATCCAGTGCGGCCTCGCGCGGGTAGCGGCCGGCGCGCCTCGCGCCGGCGTCCGGGCGGCCGTTCGGGTTGAATCACCGGATTGTAGATGCTAAAATCGGCGCTGCCGAAGTTCCGCGCAGGGCGAGCTTCTTCAAGAGAGGATGCCCGCGCGCGCAAAGTCGCCGCCCGTCCAGTACACGGACTCGCAGGCACGCCAACATGGACACCAGGGGGGACCGGTCTATGACGACGGACGCGAGCCGCGGCGTATGAAGATCGCATTCGTATCGCCCTACGACCACGCCGTCCCGGGCGGCGTCTCGGTGCACATCAACAAGCTTGCCGGGCAGTTCCGCGAGTGGGGCCACAGCGTGCGGGTGATAGCGCCGTGTTCGGCCCCCCAGTCCATCGAGGACGAGGACTTCATTCCCATGGGCAGGCCGGTGCCGGTGCCCAGCGGAGGGTCCATCGCGCGGGTGTCCTTTTCCGTCTGGCTGCAACCACGCATCAAGGAGATGCTCCAGCGGGAGAAGTTCGACGTTGTGCACTTGCACGAGCCGTTCTCTGGGTTCCTGCCGCTCATCGTGCTAAGCCAGACGGCTTCGATGGGCACGCCCAACCTTGGGACGTTCCATTCCTTCCAGGGCACCTGGCTCTACCACGTCGGAGTGAGGCGCGTGATGAGGCGGCACTTCCGTAAGCTGCAGGGACGGATAGCGGTATCGGTTCCGGCATATCGGTACATCAACGGCCATTTCCCGGCCGAGTATCGCATCATCCCCAACGGGATCGACGTCGACGAGTTCGCTGGGGCCGAGCCCTTCCCCCACTTGCGAGACGGCATGATAAACCTGCTGTTCGTGGGCCGGTTGGAAAAGCGCAAGGGGTTGAAGTACCTGCTCGGCGCGTTCAGCAGGCTGAAGTGGGACTGGCCGAATCTGCGGCTGCTTGTGGTGGGCGCGGGCACGCCGGACGAGGACTCGTACCGGATCATGGGCGAGCGGAATTTGAAAGACGTCGAGTTTCTTGGCCGGGTGTCGGACGAGGACAAAGTCAGATACTTCAAGTCGGCGGACATATTCTGCTCGCCGGCCACGGGCAGGGAGAGCTTCGGAATCGTGCTACTGGAGGCCATGGCCTCGGGCAAGCCGGTGGTCGCTACTAACATCGACGGCTACGCGAGCGTTATAACCCATGGCGAGGAGGGCCTCCTGGTGCAGCCCAAGAAGGACGACGCGCTCGCGGACGCCATATCGTCGCTGCTCGACGACCGGGGACTTAGCGCGACGCTCGCCGAGAGCGGTCAGAAGAAGGCCAACGAGTACAGGTGGGAGATAGTGGCCGGCAAGGTGATGGACTACTACGAGGCATTGATAGAGTCGCGCCAGCCGGCGATGGTTCGTTAGAGGATGTCCGCCCAGTCCCAAGCGAGGCCCGGTGGCGGGCCACCTGTGAACCGCTTCGCATGAAACGGGACGCCGCCCGCAAGGCCATATCGCGCTACTTCGAGCTTCCGGCAGCGGCCGCGTTGTCTCGCGCCGGCGTGGGACCCAACGCCGTAACGCTGCTCGGACTGGCGATAGCCGGGGCGAGCGCGTACCTCATCGCCACCGGCAACCTGCTGGCCGGCGGGGCCGTGCTGCTGGCGTCGGGCGCATTCGACATGCTGGACGGCGCGCTGGCGCGGAGCACGGGTAAGGCTACCAGGTTCGGGGCGCTGCTCGATTCGGTGGTCGACCGCCTGGCCGAGGCGCTGGTGTTGC
Organism: Dehalococcoidia bacterium; assembly: GCA_965203135.1. Lineage (GTDB taxonomy): Bacteria > Chloroflexota > Dehalococcoidia > Lucifugimonadales > CATOSD01 > CATOSD01. Next base: position 194,654 of record CBDBBO010000002.1, read on the forward strand.
TGGGACTGCTCCTGCATTACACACAGCGAGGTCCCGAATGGGGCGCGGCGCTTGTGTACGCGGCCCTCGTAGGGTCGCTCATGGTCAGCTACCTCAGGGCGCGGTCCGAGGGCCTGGGCATAGAGTGCAAGGTGGGATTGATGCAGCGGCCCGAGCGCGTGGTGGTGCTGGGAGTCGGGCTGATTGCCGGGCACTGGCACGCGGCTGCCGCGCTGGCGGCGTTGGGGGCGATCGCGGCGCTGACGCTGTTCACGATGTGCCAGCGGCTCGCGCACTCGTGGCGGTCACTGGGAGACGAGCAGTAGTCCGGGCGGAGAGACGTGCAGGCTGCGGCGTGGAGGATTTCGGACGGGCGCGCTCGGACTGGTACAATACTATAGAGGGACTTTGAGATGCCGATACTTCGACAGCAGGACAGGGACGCCGTAAAGTCCAAGTTCGACCTCGAGCTGAAGGGCGACGTGAAGCTCACCCTCTACTCGAAGAACGATATGGGTGGGCTGTACATCCCGGGGCGGGAGTGCCAGACCTGCACGCCGGCCCAGCAGTTGCTGGAGGAGGTGTGCGAGTTGTCGCCGAGGCTGGACCTGGACGTGGTGGACTTCTACTCCGACCAGCGGCGGGCGTCGGAGGACGGCATAAGCCGGATACCGGCCATCGTCGTGAGCTCCAAGGGCGAGAAGAACGTGCGCTTCTACGGCCTGCCGTCCGGCATGGAGTTCCCCGTGCTGCTGGAGACCATTGTCGCGACGTCGGCCAAGGGCAGCCCACTGGCCCTGGAGACGCGCCGCGCCCTCAAGGGCCTGAAGCAGGACGTACACCTCCAAGTGTTCGTAACACCCAGTTGACAGTACTGCCCGACTGTGGCCCGTGTGGCCCACGCAATGGCGATAGAGAGTCACAGGGTGACCGCGGACGTGGTGGAGATACAGGAGTTTCCGGCGCTGGCACAGGCGTACGGCGTCCGGGGCGTGCCGCTCACCGTGATCAACGACTCGGTGACGTTCAGCGGGGCGGTGACGGAGGAGGTGTTCCTGTCGCGGCTGCTGGAAGCGGTGGGGGAAGCGGATGACGCGGAGGAGGGCGGAGATGCCGCTGAGGGATAGACCGAGGCTCCGAATCGGCCTGCCGGCCGTCGTGGGCGTCGCCACTTTGGCCGCAGTGGCGGCTATCGCGGCGCTTGCGGTGTACGGAGGAGGCGCCCGCGCCCAGGACGGGGGAATTCGGGTTCTGTCGTCGCAGGTCACAAGCGAGTTTCCGGTGGGAATCCGTTTTCGGGTCAGCCTGGAGTCCGACAATCCCATCGACGCGGTGAGCGTGCGGTTCCAGACGGGCACCGAGCCGCGCAAGTCCTACGACTACCTCGACCTGGAGGAGACGGCGGAGGTCGTGGACGGCGAACTGCTCTGGCGCACCAATACCACCGCGAAGTTCATACCGCCGGGGACGCTGATCACCTACAACTTCGAGATCGAGGACACGGAGGGAAACCTGCTGGAAACCGAGCCGGAGGGGTTCGTGTACGTGGATACCCGCTTCGAGTGGGAAGAGGTCGAGGACGGCGCGATAACGGTCGCATACCACGGGCCGGTGAAGCAGCGCGCCGAGATAATTCTGGACGCCATGACGCAGACGCTCGGTTTGGTTGGGCCACTGGTCGGCGCGGACACCACCGAGCCCATTAGGGTGACGATGTACAACAACACGCTCGAGATGCTGGAGGCGCTGCCGCCCGGCAGTACGACGATAAGGCGTGAGCTGATTACGGAGGGACAGGCGTTCACCAACATCGGCACGCTGCTGGTGCTCGGCAGCGGCCGGCTGGCGAGGGGCACCGCGTCCCACGAGATGACGCATATCCTCACCCACCGCGCGGGCGACAGCGCCTTTCGCTCGGTGCCCGCATGGCTGGACGAGGGCCTGGCAGAGTTCGGCAACGTGGACCCGAGCCTGTCCTACACGGTGGCCGTGGAGTTCGCCATAGAGACCGACAGGCTGCTTCACCTGACGTCCATGCCGGTGCTGCCCGGAGACCCGGAGGACGTGATCATCTTCTACGGGCAGGCTCGCAGCATTGTCCGATTCATGGTGGGCGTGTACGGGCCGGATCCGATGACGGAGTTGATGCGTCTACTGAAGTCCGGCGAGCAGATGGACGACGCTCTGCGTGCGACCTACGGAGTGGACCGGCTTGGTCTGGAGAACCAGTGGCGTGAAGCGATTGGCGCTCCGCTTCTCGAAATCGACGTGAGAGAGCGGGCTCGCCCTACGCCGATAGCCCGGCCCACCGTTTCTGCTTACAGCCTGAGCGACCTCATCAGCGGCTCCCAGGCGACGCCAACGCCGACGCCTGCCCCGACGGCCACGCCGGCACCGACGCCGACTGCCGTGGCGGTCGCGGAGGCCGTGTCCCCGCCGACACCGACCGCAGGGGCGGATGCGGCCGCGGAGGAAGAGACGGGCGGCGGCGCGTGCTCGCTGCCGAGCGAGGCCGGGCGGCGGGCTGTCGACGGCGCAGCGGTCGCTCTCGGGCTGGGCATATTGGGGCTGGCGGTCGGCCGGCGATTCAGGCGCTAACGATGCTGGACGAGAGAGACTGGATAAGGGCCGTAGAGCAGACCTGGATAGTCCGGCTGCCTAAACAGAGCCTCGCCACGTTTGGCACCACGAACGTGAAGTACTACGTGGTTACCGAGCCGATGTACGAGGACCTGGAGGACCGGAGCCAGGAGGGCGTCGTGCGGACGGGAAGGGTGATAGCCGAGAGGCCGACCATCGTCACTCCCACCTACGCCATGAACCTCGAGGGGTTTCGCGAAGAGGCATACGAGTACCTGCGCTACCTGGCCGACACCTACGGCCCGAACAATTCTGGTCTGCTGTACCAGTACCGGAACGAGGTCCACAACTACGACACGGTGAGCGGCGTTACCGACGACATAGCCTACTCGTTGAGCGAGGACCTGGACCGGCGCAACGAGAACATGTCCGTCGTAATGGTGGGCGTCGACGAGTACTGGGACCTGGCGCTGCTGAAGTTCGCTTACGAGTTCACGTCGATGTCGGCCGGTGAGAACACGCGGGAGCTGAGACAGCGGGGACTGCTGGAGCCGCAGCCCCACCTGGGCGGCGTGCCGCAGGCGGCGGTGCTGCGAATCGAGAGGCTGTTCAGGGAGGTGTCGCTGGGCGGCAACCCCGAAACGCTGAAGCGGGAATTGGACCAGTGGGGCCTGTTCGAGTACTACGAGTCCAGGTTCCTGGACCTGTTCCGGCGGAGGAAGAGCGGCCTCCAGTAGCGCCTGGCGCAGGCTTGGAGCCTATCCCATAAGTCCCTTCCCCCTCGATGGGGGAAGGTTAGGAGGCTATCCGATAAGTCCCTTCCCCCTTGATGGGGCAAGGTTTGGATGGGGGTGAAAGCCCGGTTGCCGGATAAGCTCTAAGCGCGAGGCATCTTTCCTATCTCGATGATGCTCCGGGCCACGTCGCCGAAAGTGTCGAACGTGTAGTGTGGCAACCCCTCCGCGCTCATCGCCTCCGCCAGCGCGTCCCGCACAATTGCGAAATCGGCTTCGCGGGCCGCGTCCAGGCACGACGCGCCGGCGCCCACGTAGACCACCGTGTGACCCTGCTCCCTGAAGCTGCGCACGAAAGCGCGCTTGAATCCGCCGACCACCGGCATACCGCCAGGACCGACGTATTCGACGCTGACCCCATTTCCCACGAATGTTGCCTTACCCGTGTGGGTTTCCAAGCCTTCGAAATCCAGCAATTCGAGAGTAGGGCTTATGTACAGGTCGAGACCCGTGCTGACGATGACGAGGCGAATGGACTCGCCGCGGCAGTAGTTGACGAACTGGTCGAAATCATACCTGACCACGACCACACTGAGGACGAAGTCGAGAATGGTCTCCCTGTCGGCGGTCACCTGGGCGTACAGCGCGGCGAGGCGCTGTTCCTCGGTGTGCGCGCAGCCGCCATCGTCCGGGCGGGAAGTGTCGGTCACCGTGGGGCCGAACATTTTGAGGAGTGCCGCGCCCACGTCCTCCTCGGTGATGGCGCCGTCGAACTCACACTGCACCACTATCATGCGGGTCTCCGGTTGGGCGCTCGGCTGTCCGTGCGGTACCGTCGCTGAGCCGAATCCGCCATTGCCTCGATGGAATTGCTTGTTGATGTGGAAAAACGGAGCTTTTGCATACTTAAATGTGGAAAACGCAATATCGATATAGTTGACATGAAGCGCGCTAGACGGCTAAATGTGGGGTAGTTGGAAGGCCCGTCCGCGCCCGCGCGCCTTACGGTAGCACGGAGATCGGGGACTGGGCAACCGTCGCGGCGCCATTTCGGTGGGCAAACGCGACCTTGGAGGACTGCGCCAAATGAGCGGTCAGAACCACGAAATCGAGGTCTCCGGGCTGTGGAAAGTGTTCGGCGGACGGCCTGAGCGCGTCTTCGAGAGCGAGCACGTCCAGAAGAGCCGCGCGGAGATCCAGGAGGACCTGGGCAACGTCGTCGGTCTGCGCGACGTGTCGTTCAATGTCGACAGCGGCCAGATATTCGTGGTCATGGGTCTGTCGGGGAGCGGCAAGTCGACGCTGGTGCGATGTCTCATCCGCCTGATAGAGGCCACCAGGGGAAGCATCCGCTTCGACGGCGAGGACATCCGGGAGTACAGCCCGGATCAGATGCTGGAGTTCAGGCGATCCAAGGTGTCTATGGTCTTCCAGCATTACGCCCTGCTGCCACATCGCCGCGTTATGGACAACGTGGCGTTCGGGCTGGAGATTCGAGGCTTGGACAAGACCACCATGTACGAGATGGCGCAGTCCGCTATCGACACGGTGGGCCTCAGCGGGTGGGAGAACTACTTCCCGCGCGAGATGAGCGGCGGAATGCAGCAGCGGGTCGGCTTGGCCCGCGCGCTCGCGGTCGACTCCGAGGTGCTGCTGATGGACGAGCCGTTCAGCGGCCTGGACCCGCTTATCAGGCGCGAGATGCAGGACGAGCTGATCGCGCTGCAGACCCAGGTGCAGAAGACGATAGTGTTCATCACCCACGATCTGAACGAGGCGCTGAAGATTGGCGACCGCATCGCCATCATGCGCGACGGCGAGATTGTGCAGGAGGGCTCGCCCGAGGAGATTGTGACGCTGCCCGCCGACGACTACGTCTCCGAGTTCGTGCAGGACGTCTCCCGCGCCAAGGTCATCCAGGCCGGCGCGATCATGCAGCAGCCGGATGCCGTCGTGCACACCTGGCAGGGGCCGCGGGCCGCGCTCCACGAAATGCAGGCCAACGACATCGACGCGGTGTTCGTGCTGGGGCACCGGCGCAGCTTCGTGGGCATCCTGACTGAGGACCGAGCGGCGGCGCTGGCCCGCCGAGGCGTGGACAAGCTGGACAGCGTTAAGCTGGGAGACGCCAAGACGACGTCGCCCGACGCCTACATCGAAGACATCATACCCATGGCCGCCGAGACCGAGCACCCGATAGCCGTGGTCGACGAAAATGGGCGGCTCGTAGGCGAGGTCCACAGGGGCGCGCTGCTGACGGGGATGGTGGACAGCGCGGGCGAAGACGAAGAGGAGGTGTGAGATGGCGCGTGTCGATGACATTCAAGCACCGGCCGAGGTCCAGTCGCCGCGCCTGACCCTGGGCGCTCTGCCTCCCATGTACAAGTGGATCGGCGGACTGGGCGTGGCCTTGGTGGTGATGGTGGCGTGTCTGATTCTGTGGGGATCCAACATGGAGTTTCAGACCACTGTGTCGAGCAGCACCTCGAGCGACGGCAGCGTAACGATCGACAGGTCCTTGCGACAGGTCACCAGTGATGGCATCGACAGTGTGGTCGATTGGGTGACGCGGGAAGGAGCATGGCTTTTTGACGGCCTGAGTTCGGGAGTCGACTATGCCCTGCTCTACATAGAAAACGCGCTTCAGTGGATACCCTGGCCCGCCCTTGTAGTGGGACTTGGACTTCTGGCCTACGCGGTTGGACGTTGGGGGCTGCTTGCGTTTACGTCCGCCGCCCTGTTGTTCATGGGATACATGGGCTACTGGGAGAACACCATAGACACGGTGGCGCTGATGGTGGTAGCCGTGGCTATCTCGGTGGCAATCGGGCTCCCTCTGGGGGTGCTGGCCGCGCGCAAGACGATGGCTGACAGCATCATGAGGCCCATACTGGATGGGATGCAGACGATGCCCAGCTTCGTCTACCTGTTGCCCGGCATCCTCTTCTTCGGCTTGGGCAAGCCGGCGGGCATATTCGCTACCATCATATATGCCGTACCCCCGGTAATCCGCCTGACGAACCTGGGAATACGGCAGGTCTCGTTGGAGACTGTGGAGGCCGCTCGCTCCTTTGGCGCTTCGCCATGGCAGGTGCTGACCAAGGTGCAGATTCCGATGGCGCTGCCAACCATAATGGCGGGCATCAACCAAACAACGATGATGGCGCTCGCCATGGTTACGATAGCCAGCATGGTGGCCGCGGGCGGACTGGGCGACAACGTTTTGCGCGCCCTGCAAAAGAACCAGCCCGGAAATGGGGCTCTGGCAGGAATTGCAATCGTACTCCTCGCCATCATAATCGACCGACTCACCCAGTCTGTAGCCGCTCAGCGGCAGGAAGCGATGAGGAGCGCGGGTTAGGCGCGTACATTTGCATGTCAGGGGTACAGGACTAGTTCCCTGAGTTCTAGGCCGCGAGTGGGCGGCCAATGGTAGGAGGTGGAGCCGAACACACTCAAGTGAACTGTCAGTTACGGAATGAAGAGCAAGACTCGAGACTGTGAAAGGAAGTGCATGCACATGCTAGGAATGAAAGCGCCAAGGGCGTTGGCTTTAGTGGTCGCCATGCTCGCCGTCCTGGCGATTGCGATAGCGGCCGTGGCGTGCGGCTCCCAGGAGCCGGCAGAAATCGATGAGGCGCAGCTAAGCAGGATAGTCAGCCAGGCTGTCGCCGAATCACAACCGGCCCCTCAGCCGCAAGTGTCTTCTGAAGACATCCAGGCAATGATAGGGCAGGCAATGGCCGGAATGGCGGAAACCCAGGTCTCCGCGGCCGAGATTCAGGCCATGGTGGAGCAGGCCGTTTCCGGCGCCGCCCAGGAGGGCGCATCCCCCGAAGAGATCCAGAAGATGGTCGAGAGCGCGGTCATGGCCGCCACGGCGGACGCCGTGACCACCGCTGACGTTCAGTCTGCGATCTCCAAGGCCGTCATGGAGGCGCAGGCAAGCGCTGTTACGGCCAAGGACGTCCAGGACGCCGTCATGGAGGCGCAAGCGGGCGCAGTGAGCGCCGAAGACGTCCAGAAGGCGGTCGATTCCGCCGTCATGCAGGCCCGGCAGGACCAACTCGACGCGGAGACTGTTCAGGCCATCGTCGCCAAAGCGCTGGAAGAGCGCGCCATGATGGAAATGCCTCCCCGGCCGACCATCATCTTCGGCGACCTGAACTGGGCCAGTGCCCTGTTGCAGAATCGCATCGCCCAGTATCTCATAGAGAAGGGCTACGGCTACCCGACCGACGTGAAGTTCGGCGCGACGCTGCCGCTTTTCCAGGGCCTTAAGCGTGGCGACACCCACGTAACGATGGAAATCTGGCTGCCCAACCAGGACGAGGCCTGGAACGAGGCCCGTTCCGAAGGCGCGGTCCTCTCCGTCGGCAAGAGCCTGGGTTCGGACTGGCAGTCCGCGTTCGTCATCCCCAAGTATCTCCAAGAGCAGTATCCGGAGCTGGACAGTGTAGACGACCTCAAGGATGACCAGTACAAGGCGCTGTTCGCCACGGCGGAAACGGGCGGAAAGGCCCGTCTGGTGTCCTGCATAATCGGTTGGGCTTGCGAGACTGTCAACGCCGCGCAGATAACCGGTTATGGCCTTGACGACCATGTTCACATCGTCAATCCCGGTGATGGAGCGGCGCTGAACGCCGACCTCTATGGCGCATACGAGAGGCAGGAGCCCTGGCTCGGCTATCAGTGGGGCACCAACGACCCCGCTCTCAAGCTGGACCTGGTTCGCCTGGAGGAGCCGGCCTACTCCGACGAGTGCTGGTTCACCACAAAGGCCTGCGCCTATGAGGACGCCACCATCCTGATAGCCGTCAATCCCGATTTGCCGGCCAACGCTCCCGAGGTCATCAACATGCTTCGCGAGTGGGACTTCAACATCGACATCTACAAGGCAGCCGTCCGGTGGCAGGACGCCAACCCCGATGCCGATACCAACGCAACCGCCCTTTGGTGGCTCAGCAACAACTCCGACATCTGGGGAGGCTGGGTCACTCCCGAAGCGGCTGCCGCGGTCAACGCCGCGCTCGCGGCGAACGAGATTCCCGGCGGCTGGCCTGCCGAATAGCCGATAAGCACGCGGCGTGAGCCGCGAAAGTGGCCGAACAGGCCAATCGGGGCGGTCTCCCGCAGGGGGGGCCGCCCCTCTACCTTGGGATTACGACATGGCGACGTTGAAGCAAACGGAAATGAAGAAGACCTTTGATCATCTGGCAAAGGTTTGGAAGCAGGAGACCGGCCAGCACTCCTCGGTCTCCAGGATAGCTATGCACCCGGCGTACCAGCGCATCATAGCAATGGGCCAAGACGCAGTGCCGCTCATCCTGGAAGACCTCCGGAAAGGGCCGCATCATTGGTTCTGGGCGCTTTCGGCGATAACCAACGAGTCACCGATACCCTCCGAATCCAGAGGCGACCTGAAGGCCATGTCTGACGCATGGATAGCGTGGGGGCGAAAGAAAGGTCACATCGATTGACGGTCGGTTCGGACGACGCCGGAAGGTTCTGGTGGTTGCCCAACCTGACCGACTACAGGGTTACCAGCCCTCCCTCCGAAGAGTACAACTGCTTCGCGTGGGCATACGGTGACACTTCCCTCTGGTTCGACCCAAGAGTTGATCTCGGTTACCACTGGCCCCTGGACTCAAAGCTTGGGCTTACCATTGAGGCTGTCTTGGAGCTTTTCCGCACGATAGGTTATGAGGAGTGCACCGACGGGTCCTTGGAGTCCGGGTTCGAAAAGGTTGCCATCTATATCGTTGACGATGGGCCTGCACATGTGGCGAGGCAACTCCACAATGGGCGATGGTCAAGCAAACTTGGCAGGCTTGAAGACATCGAACACGCCACGACTGAAGAACTGAATTGCCCTGATTATGGTGCTGCAACTGCATTTATGAAACGGCCGTCAACTTAGTCAAGTTTCTTGACACACCTCCCGCGCCCGTTCATAGTTGGGCGCGGACGGCGCAACGCGCCGGCCCCACTACCAAGTCAGGAGGAGAACGATGTTCTACGAGCTCAGGCAGTATCGGACCAAGCCCGGCCAGCGCCAGAACTGGGTGGACTTCATGGAAGAGGTGATCATCCCGTTCCAGGTCTCCAAGGGCATGGTCATAGCCGGCAGCTTTGTGGGCGAGGAGGAGGACGACCTCTACATCTGGATGCGGCGGTTCGACGACGAGGCGCAGCGAGAGGCGCTGTACGAGGCGGTCTACGGCAGCGACGAGTGGACCAACGACATCGCCCCGAAGGTCGGCGAGTTGCTGGATCGCGACAAGATCGTCGTTACGCGCATAGAGCCGACGCCCAAGTCCGTCATCAGTTAGGCGGCGCAAAGAGTACCTTCCCCCGACAGCCCAACGGCGCAGCCACGTGGTCCACGTAGCCCGCGACACGACAGCGCGGCCCGATCTCGTGCTGCGAAACGCCAACGTGATCACGCTCGACGACCGGTTGCCTCGCGCCTCGGCGGTGGTGGTGCGCGACGGGGCGATAGCATGGGTCGGGCGCGAGGACGACCTCGCCGGCCTCGGCTGGCTTCCCAAGCACGTCGTGGACTGCGAGGGCCGCACCCTGGTCCCCGGGTTCATCGACGCGCACGTGCACCTGCTGGCCTACGCGGCCGGCCTGCGTGACGTCGATTGCGGGCCCGACGCCGTTCGGTCCATCGCCGGCATCCGCCGCGCCATCTCCGACCGCGCGCGCGCCACGCCGGACGGCTCCTGGATCGTGGGCCGCGGCTACGACGACTCGGCCCTGCTGGAGCGTCGCCATCCCACGCGCGACGACCTGGACGCCGCGACCTCCCGTCCCGTCAGGCTGGTCCACCGCACCGGCCACGCCTGCGTGCTCAACAGCGCGGCGCTCGCCCTCGTCGGCATTGACGCGCACACCCCCGACCCGGTGGAGGGCGTGATCGCACGCGACGATTCGGGCGAGCCTACGGGTCTGCTTCTGGAGATGGACGCCTACCTGGACGGCCGCATTCCCCGGCGCCCGCGCGGCGAGTTCGAGGCCGGCGTCACGCAAGCGGGCGAGCGCCTGGCCTCGCTGGGCGTAACCTCGGTGGTGGACGCTACGCCAACCAACTCGGTCGAGCGGTGGGAGACGTTCAAGACGCTGAGGGCCGGCGGCGTGCCGCTTCCCAGGATCACGATGATGGCGGGCTACGACCACCTGGACGGCTTTGTCGCTGAGGGAATGGGCTACGGCCACGGCGACGACACCCTGCGCCTCGGCCACGTGAAGATAATGCTGACGGCGACGACGGGGGCGCTTCATCCGCAGCCGGAGGAGCTGACAGCCATGGTAGCGCGGGCGCACGCGGCGGGGTTCCCGGTAGCTGTGCACGCCGTGGAGGCCGAGGCCGTGGAGGCGGCGGCGCGGGCCATCGCCGAGGCGCGCCGGAAGCGGACACTCCCGTTCGCGGACCGCATCGAGCACTGCTCCGAGTGCCCGCCGGACGTGCTGCGGTGGGTGAGGCGCGCGGGCGTGGCCGTCTGCACGCAGCCGGCGTTCCTGCACCACCGGGGCGACAAGTACCTGTCAGAGGTCCCGGAGGATGCGCAGCCGTGGCTCTACGCGATGCGCTCGCTGCTGGACGCGGGCGTGCCCGTGTCGGCCGGATCCGACGCGCCGGTCGTAGAGCCTGCCCCGATGGTGGGCGTCGGATCCGCGGTCACACGCAGCTCGCGGGGCGGTCGGCGGGTCGCGCCGGGGCAGGCGGTGACGCCGATGGAGGCGCTGCGGGCGCACACGCTGGGCGCGGCACGGGCGTCGGGCTTGGGCGACGTGGCGGGATCGATCGAGGTGGGCAAGCTGGCAGACTTCGCGCTGCTGGACGCGGACCCGACCGCGGTTGCGGCGGCGGAGATAGCGGGAATCAGGGCGCGGGTGGTGCGGTAGGCGGGACTACGCGCTAGGCACGCATGGCCTTCACGTAGTCGACGAGCTCTCCGAGCGAGGCGCGGGCCGGGGTGTCGGGGAGGGCGTGGAGCTGTCGGCGGGCGGCCTGGCAGTAGTCGGAGGCGACGGCGTAGGACTCCTCGATGGCGGTGGAACCTACGATGTACTCCACGGCGAGCCTCACGCTTCGCTCGTCGCCGGGGCCGTCGAACAGCGCGCGCACCGGGTTGTCGCCGGGTTGGTTGCGTAGGGCCACCATCACCGGAAGCGTGACGGTGCCGTGGGAGAGGTCGTTGCCCACCGGCTTGCCCACGTCCTCCTCCGACGCCTCGAAGTCCAGGATGTCGTCCATTATCTGGAAGGCCATGCCCAGGTTGTAGCCGTAGTCCTTCAGGGCCGATACCTGGTCGTCCGGCGCGCCGCTCAGAATGGCCCCAGACTGGCAGGCGGTGGTGAACAGCGACGCCGTCTTGTTGTAGATGCGCTCCAGGTACTGCTCCATCGTCTGATCGCCGTTGTAGGCCTCCGACATCTCCTGTAGCTCGCCGGTGGAAAGCTCCATGATCGTCTCGGAGAATCGGCGTATGACCCGGATGTCGCCCGTGTCGCAGACGTAGGTGGCGGACTTGGCGAAGATGTAGTCTCCGGCGAGAACGGCGGCGTTGCGGCCCCACAGGCTGTTGAGCGTGGCCCTGCCGCGCCGCACGCTGGAGCTGTCCACGGTGTCGTCGTGGACGAGAGTGGCGATGTGCAGCGCCTCGACCGCGGTCGCCATGATCTCGGTCACGCGGTGGTCGTGGTCGTGGAACGAGGATGACAGCAGCGTGAGCGCGGGGCGCATCCGCTTGCCGACGGTGTCGAAGACGTGGGAGAGCAGCTTTGCGAGGAAATCGGAGCGTATCTCCGGCATCGTCCTGAGGCTTTGCTCCACGCGGGCCAGCCGCTCTTCGATGGGCGCGTAGATGGTGGTCGCTACTTGCAAAATCAGCTATCCGGCGGCGGCTTACGCGCCAAGCCGCTGCGTCTCGGACTCCGCCAGCGCCTCGTCGAGCTTGGCGAACAGCGGCTCCGGCCGGCCGATTCGCCTTCCGGGAACCGTCGCCGACGGGTCCCACGACCAGCCGGCGTGCGTTACGCTTCCCTCGAAACCGAGCATGGTGTGGACGCGCTCCGAGCTGAAAGGGATGAAGGGGTATAGCAGCGTCTTCAGGCAGTCGATGACGGCGAGGCCGGTCCAGAGCGCCGCGCCGGCCTTCGCCTTGTCCTCGCGCACGGCGCGCCAGGGGGCGGCCTGCTCGAGATAGCGGTTGGCCGCCTGGGCCAGGCCCATGGCGGTGTTGAGCGCCAGCCTGAGCCTCACGGCCTCCAGGCTGGCGGTCGCCTGCGCGAAGCGTTCGCGCGCCTCGTCCAGCAGGGCGGCGCTCGCCTCGTTGGATTCGTCCGGCTCGGGCACCACGCCGTCGAAGTTGCGGTTCACCATGGTCAGCACGCGGTGGACCAGGTTGCCGTAGGTTGCCACCAGCTCGTCGTTGTTGCGCCTGACGTACTCGCGCCACGAGAAATCGGAGTCGCTCGTCTCCGGCATTCCCGCCGCTATCACGTAGCGCAGCGCGTCGGGGTCGTAGCGGTCCAGGTACTCCGGCAGCCAGATGGCCCAGTTGCGGCTAGTGGAGAGCTTGAAACCCTCCAGGTTCATGTACTCGTTCGCGGGCACGTCGTAGGGCAGGTTCAGGCCACCGTACCCGAGCAGCAGTGCGGGCCAGATGATGGTGTGGAAGGGTATGTTGTCCTTGCCCATGAAGTAGTACGAGCGGCTCTCGCCCTTCCAGAAGTCCTCCCAGCGGTCCGGCTCGCCGCGGTTAGTGGCCCACTCGATTGAGGCCGACAGGTAGCCGATGACCGCCTCGAACCAGACGTAGATGCGCTTGCCGTCGTAGCCCTCCAGCGGCAGCGGCACGCCCCAGTCGATGTCTCGCGTGATGGCCCGGTCGCGTAGGCCTCCCTCCAGAAACGCGATGGTGAAGTTCTTGACGTTAGACTTCCAGTGCTCCTGCTTGCGCGACCACTCCAGCAGCGTGTCCTCGAACCCGACCAGCTTCAGGAAAAAGTGCTCGGTTTCGGCAAACTCCGGGGTGCCGCCGCAGATCCGGCAGGCGATGCCCTTCAGGTCACGCGGGTCCAGGGTGCGCCCGCAGTTGTCGCACTGGTCGCCGCGCGCGCCGTCGAAATCGCAGTGTGGGCACACGCCCTCGACGTACCGGTCGGCCAGAAAGCGGTCGTCGGCGTCGCAGTAGGGCATCTCCATCGTGCTCTTGTAGATGTGGCCCCGCTCGTGTAGACGGGAGAAGATGTCCTGGGCGACGTTCTGGTGGTTCTCGGTGTGGGTGGTGGTGAACAGGTCGAAGGTTATGCCGAACCTCTCCCAGTTGTCGAGGAACTCGGCCTGGTACTCCTCGTAGACCTGCTCCGGTGTGACGCCGCGCTGCTCGGCGGTGAGCGTAACGGGCGTGCCGTGAGCGTCTGAACCGGACACCATGAGCACCTCGCTGCCCTTCATGCGGTGGTAGCGCGCGAAGATGTCGGCGGGCAGATAGCAGCCGGCCACCTGGCCTATGTGAATCGAGCCGTTGGCGTAGGGCCACGCGACGGCCACGAGTATGCGCTCGGTCATGGGTAACCCCGCGGTTCCGGATCGATTGCTAATGTTATCACAAACGCCCGGCGTCTTGGCCGTCTTGGCCGGATTCCAGCCAGAGCCTGTAGGCCGCGCTGCGGCTGATGCCGCACTCGGACGCGGCGCGCGTGGTGGCGTCCCGCGCGCTTGCGCCCTCCGCCCGCAGTTGAGACAGCAGGCGGCGCGCGGCGTCTTCGCGGCCCTCCGTGTCCGCCTCGCTTTCCGGGGCGCCCTCGATGACCAGCGTGAACTCGCCGCGCGGCTCGCTGAAGCGTGCCAGCGCCTCGGAGAGCGTGCCCCTGAACGTCTCCTCGTGCAGCTTGGTCAGCTCGCGGCACACGGCGACGTTGCGGTCGCCGAGAGCGTCCAGCGCGTCCTGCAGGGCGGCGCGTAGCCGGTGCGGCGTCTCGAACGCGACCAGGGGCGCGGGATGGCGCGCCAGCGAGTCCAGCATCCGCCTGCGGTCGGCGGCGCGGCGGGGGAGAAAGCCCAGGTGGGTGAACGTCGGCGCCGCTATGCCGGACACGGCGAGCGCGGCGGTCACAGCCGACGCGCCGGGGACGACGACGACGGACGCGCCCGCGGCAGCGGCCTCCTTTGCCAGCCGCTGGCCGGGATCGTTGACGGCGGGCATACCGGCGTCCGTTACCAGGGCCACGTCGCCATCGCGCAGCGCGTCCATCACGGCTCGCAGGCGCGCCGGGCCGCTGTGCTCGTGGTAGCTGACGAGCGGAGTGTCGATGGCGTAGCGGGCGAGCAGCCTGCGCGTGACGCGGGTGTCCTCCGCCGCGATCAGATCCACCTCGCGCAGTATCCTGAGCGCGCGCAGCGTGACGTCCTCGAGGTTGCCTATGGGTGTGCCGACGATGTACAGGGTTGGCATTTCACTGAGTCCGCGGCGTGCTTACTGAGACTGGAATTGTGGGCCATGCGTGGCGTCCGGGCAAGGTCGTCCGCGTCGTCCGTTCGCCATATTGCATGGCATACTCACGTTTGTCATCCCCGCGAAAGCGGGAACCCGAGGGCGCGGGGCCCTCCGTCGCGATGTCACATGGTAATCTGACACAGGCTCGCGCAGTACGTTCCCCTACGCACACCCTGACCGCACTCCCTCGCCTACATCCGGCTCAGTCGCTCCCCGTACCCCGAAAATTCCGTCACTTTCTTGCGCCACCCCGTCCCCAGCCCAGCCCCACCCAGTCCCCGCACCTGCGCAATTCCTGCGCAATTTCTGCGCAGTTTCTCCCCAAAAATCCGCCCTGATCCGGCGATTTCGTCACCGGTCTTGATATAGGCGTACATCCGTGCTATTGTATCACACGCGATGGACCGACCCCGCGGCCCTTTCAGAGTCCCTTCCCCCTTGATGGGGGAAGGCCAGGATGGGGGTGACGACGCGAGCGTGACCACTGACCACCGGCCACCGGCCACTGACATCGTCCTCTTCTGCCACGCGGCGTGACGCTTATGCCCTGAATTGACCACTCCAGCATTACAGAATCGAGCAGGGCCACCGCCATTCCCAGCTACGAGTCGCACAGAATGTCGCGGAATCTAACAGAATTCGCCCTCCCGCCTTCGCGGGAGCGCCGGATTCCTCGGCTGCGCTCGGAATGGCCGGGAGGAAGTGGCGAGTGCACGGCTGGATTGGGTATATTGGATGAATACCGATTGCAAGTGTGTAGTTGAGGAACCGGCATGAACGACGCGGGCGAATTGAACGAGACCCGATGGGCGGACGCCCGGAAGCATTTCCTCTGGGGCGCCCTGGGCGCCGTGGGCATGGCGCTGTTCACGTTTGCGGTGCGGTCTGTGGTGAGCGCGCAGTCGGTGCTGGAGCTCGCCGCGGACTGGTTCACGATGCACCTGCCCCCGGAGCTGTTCGACCTGCTGCTGGAGAACCTGCTGTTCAACGCGAAGCCGCTGATGTTCGCCGGTCTCGTGGTCGCGCAGGTGATCGCCGGAGGCGCACTAGCCGCGCTGTACGGTCGTTACGTGGCTGGGCGAGCCGCGTCGGAGCTGCTGGTGTGGGTGTACGCTGCGGGCCTTGGGCTGGCGCTGTGGCTCGCGGCGCAGCTTGTGCTGGTGCCGCTGTTCGGCGGCGGCTTCTTCGGCGCCAGCGTAGTGGGCGGCGCGGTCGCATTCCAGGTGACCTCGATCGGCTCGACGCTCGTGTACGCGCTGGTAATCGGCTTCTTCTTCTCCGGCGAGACGCATGGCGCAAGTGAGGGGGAGGGACCGTCGACGGGGACGTCGGACAGGCGGGCCTTTCTCAAGAAGGCGGGCGTGTGGGCCGCCGTGATCGCGGGGGTCGCAATCGGCCTGAAGCTGGCTACGGACAGGCTGGGCGGCCAGATGGGATCGAGCGGCTCGTTCCGGACCCAAGGGGTGCTGTCCACGGAGGTGACGCCGAACGACGAGTTCTACATCGTCTCCAAGAACTTCATCGACCCGGAGGTAAAGGAACAGGGGTGGATCCTGGAAATCGACGGGCAGGTGGAGGTGCCCTACTGGGTCGACTACCAGCAGCTCATCTCGATGCCGTCCGTAGAGGAGTACGTGACGCTGGAGTGCATCAGCAACCTGGTGGGCGGCGACCTGATAAGCAACGCGAAGTGGACGGGCGTGCCGCTGCGCGCTTTCCTGGAGCGGGCTAGGCTGAAGCCGAGCGTGGTAGACATCGCCTTTCACGCCCAGGACGGCTACAGCGAGAGCATACCGCTGGAGATGGCGATGCGGGACGAGGTGATGGTGGCGTACCAGATGAACGGTGAGCCGCTGCCGAGCAAGCACGGCTTCCCGGCGAGGCTGATCGTGCCCGGCTTCTTCGGGCTGAAGCACGTGAAGTGGCTGACCAAGATCGAGCCGGTGGTGCACGACTTCCGGGGGTACTGGCAGCAGCGCGGCTGGACGGACGTGCCCTGGGTGAAGACGTTTTCGCGCATCGACGTGCCGTCGCACACTTCGGTAATCGAGGGCGGGACCGTGTCGCTGGGCGGCGTGGCGTTCGCGGGCGACAGGGGCATCGCGAACGTCGAGGTGAGCCTGGACGACGGCGCGACGTGGGTTCCGGCCACGAGCATCAGCGAGCCGCTGTCCCCTTACACCTGGGTCATCTGGCGGGCCGAGCTACCCGTGCCCGCCGTGCCGGAGTTCGGCGTCCGCGTGCGCGCCACCGACGGCGCGGGCGAGGTGCAGACCGCCGAGGTGCGGAAGTCGCTGCCGAGCGGGGCGACGGGGCACCACGCGATACGGCTGGAGGCGGGAGCGTAGTAGGGCGAGGAGTCCTGGGATGGATCGCGGCTTGTTCGGCTGACCCGTTTGATGTAACTCCGTTTTGGTCCGATATCCGGCATGTTCCCATCAACTAGAAATCTGAATCCCCGCTGAGGTAAATGGCCCCAGCACATCGGAGGGTGTGTCTACCCTACCTATGATGTTCATTACGTTCAACAAAGTTCTGGAGATAGGTGCTCAATTTTCCATTCCGAAGTGGGCGTAGTCACTAGGATTGCTCAAATGAAAATAGCCTTTTGGCTCGTGATTTGCTCTCTCGCAGTCGTTGCACTGGTACTTGTCGCACAGGTAGTGATGGCTTTGCTCACCATTGTGGCTGCTACCAATCTGGAAGGCCCCGGTCTTGTTGAGGGCGAGGACATCAGTAGTCTTCCCGCTCAGCTTACACCTCAGTGGACTCCAGACAGCGAACGCATAGTGTTCGGAGACTGGACACACGTTTACATAGTCGAGTCTGACGGGTCGCGTCTACAAGAGCTTGACGGTGCCGTCAGCGAGTCCGGAAGGGCACACTCCCCAAGTGTTTCGCCCGACGGAAACCAGGTTGCATTCGTGACCAAAAACAAAGTCCATACGATGGACCTCGATGGCTCTGGCAGGCGTCGGCTTGATGTGGAAGGTTCCTTTCACAACTTTCCAGCTTGGTCGCCCGACGGCAACCGCATTGCGATCGTGTCCGACTATAAGGCCTATACTACGGCCCCTGACGGTTCAGAAGTTCGAAGCATTGCTCGTTCGCTTTTCGTGCAGTGGGGCGCGCCTCCAGTGTGGTCGTCAGATGGGCGAAGCCTCGCAATTCTGCGAAGCAATCAGTTCTCGGCAAGCGAGTGTGGCGACCGCATGGTTCCAACAGGTTTGTACATCGCTGGAGAGGACGGCAGTAGGCAAAGGGAAATTGGTCAAATTTTCAAGACAGCCTTGCCGATGTGGTCGCCGGATGGACTATGGGTCATCTTCCCGACTCCTTCGGAAGAAGGCTGTGATCTTGCAGCCATGCAGGCAGTGGCTCCCGACGGGTCGGCGTCTAGCACAATCCTGACATATCCGCGCTCTCATGATATTAGCGACGCGTCGTGGTCGCCCGATGGCTCCGCGATTCTGATGGGGTCGACGATTGTCAAGGCGGACGGCTCGGAGGCCAGGGCTATCGCATACTAACGTGCGGATCCCATAAGGACCTTGAGCAGGTACTTCTCGTCCCAGCCGGCGCGCTTGCGCTTGCCGGCTATACTTGCCTTCAGCGTGGCTTCGCGCTTGAGCATGTTCAGCGCCATGCGCCGCATAGTCGAGAAGTTCTGGGCTGCGTTGCCCTTTCTCACGAGGCAATAGTCTTCGCCGAATGTTACGTCCAGCACCCAATGAACCGAGTTTTCGATGCCCCAATGTGCTCTCACGCACTCCAGCATCGACTCGGCGTCGCCCGAAAGACTCGATATGAAATAGCGAGTTTCGATCGACCTCTCACCGCCTGTCAGCCGCTCAGATTCCACCATCGCCACGCTGGCAAGCTTGGACCACTCCCCGGCGTCGTTCAGGTATGCGATGTGGTCCGGGTCGTTGACCGTCCGGCACCGCCTTGTCTCAATTCGGCCATGTCCTTTGTCGACTGTCTCGACGAAGTTGGGGGAGCGACCGTCGATTTTCGTCTCGCGCTCATCATCGAAAATCTCCACCACGTCGTCGTACAGACTCGGCTGATTCTTCTTCAGGGCCAGTACGTAGTCGGCTTTCTGCTCGATTATCTTCTCAGCGACCTCTTTTTGGCACCCAATGGCGTCGATGGTCACCGTGGATTCGGACACGTCAAGCATATCGAGCAACTTGGGTATGGCGGTTATCTCGTTGGAACGCTCATCCACCTTGAGCTGTCCAAGTATCATTTTATTGCTCTTGGCCCAGGCGCTCACCATGTGGATTGGAGGAATGTCCGCGTCGCCGGAGCGTCGCAACGTCTTGCCGTCTATGGCCACCACATCCCCCTTGGTCATCTCGCTGATGGTCGCCATCCATTCGCTGAAGCACTCCTGGAACTTCTCGGGGTTCAGCATGGAGAAGACCCTTCCGAAAGTGTCGTGGGATGGGATCCCATTGGGCAGGTCGAGCAGACTCTCGAACCACTCCCTCTTGGACTTGCCAAACATCTCCACGTCGGTCCACGAGTCCGCGCCGCCGGTGACTGCGCTCAGGGCGATGAAGATGACGTTTCTCAGTTCATGGCGCCTGGCGCGGTGGTCTCTGGGGTCTTCCAGATTCTCGCAGTGATTCAACAAGCTTGACGCCAATACAGAGTTCACGTGACCGCCTCCAATCTCGATTTGGCCACGAGTCTACACCCAATCCTAGAATCAAGTCAGTATGCGATAGCCCTGGCTCGGAGGCCCGAAGTGTCTCTGCTCCGAGGGGCCACTCGTCCTGGTCTTTCGACGGGTCCAGGATAGCTGTTCACGTCCCTTGGCATCCATCCGGGATCTCCCCCTTTGGATACAGCGGCCCTGTCGTGCTCTACACCATGGCCTCCGACGGCACGGACATCCGCGTGCTGGTGGAGCAGGACGCGGAGGGCAACCTATCAGCCGCCAACGGCAGGCCGCTGAGCTACATTCCGACAGACAAAGAGCAAAACCAACAGTGTCTCGAGCTCGCCAAACCTGGCGTGCTGAAGTACTGTGAAGAGGAATGAAGCTATGCGGTCCGGGCAACAGCGACGAGCGCGTCACGCGGCTTGTAAAGCGTCGTTGCGCATCGCTATAATTCAGGGGCGTGTGAAATGTCGCACAGACATACCGTTGATGCCGTGTCGTGGTAAGCCTGTTGTCCGCATGGGGCGCGGTTGGAAGCCTGGACCTTAGATGACTACTCAGAAGCGAGACTATTACGAGGTGCTGGACGTCGCACGCGGGGCCTCCGAGGAGGACATCCGGCAGGCGTTCCGTAAGAAGGCGCTCGAGTACCATCCGGACCGAAACAAGTCGGACGACGCCACCGAGAAGTTCAAGGAGATCAACGAGGCGTACCAGGTGCTCTCGGACGCCAAGAAGCGCGCGAGCTACGACCAGTTCGGCCACGCGGGGGTGACCGGCAACGGGGGACGCGGCTTCGAGGGCTTCGACAACTTCGGCGGCTTCGGCGACATATTCGACGCCTTCTTCGGCGGTGGCCCGACGACGGCGCGCGCTAACGCGCCGCGCCGCGGCGCAGACCGTGAGCTGGTGATCGATCTCTCGTTCGACGAGGCGGTGTTCGGCGTGGAGAGGGAGATCGACGTCGGGCGCATCGAGGTTTGCGGGAAGTGCCGCGGAAGCCGGAGCGCGCCGGGCAGTACGCCGTCAAGGTGTCCCAACTGCAACGGGCAGGGTCGGATCCGCCGCTCGCATCAAGGGATATTCGGCCAGTTCAGCCAGGTGACCACGTGCGGCTCGTGCCGGGGCGAGGGCAAGGTGATCTCGGACCCGTGCGAGAACTGCCGCGGCGCCGGACGCGAGCAGAGGCGGCGCAAGCTGGAGGTGTCGGTGCCCGCCGGCGTGGATTCCGGCACGCAGATTCGTCTGAGTGGAGAGGGCGACCACGGCGCGAACGGCGGGCGTCCGGGCGACCTGTACGTGTCGCTGCGGGTCAGTCCGCACAAGTACTTCGAGCGGGACGGCAACGACATCCTGTACGCGATGCGCATCAACGTGGCCCAGGCCGCGCTGGGGGCCGATCTGAAGGCGCCGACGCTGGAGGAAGAGGACGGCCTGCAGGTGAGCATTCCCGCGGGTATCCAGAGCGGCGAGGTGCTGCGCTACAAGGGCAAGGGAGTGCCTCACCTGCGCAGGAACCGTCGGGGCGACCAGCTCGTGCAGGTGATCGTCGATACTCCCAAGTCGCTCAACGACGAGCAGGTGAGGCTGTTCCGCGAGCTGGCGCTGAGCTTTGGCGTGGACGCGCCGGAGAGGGACAAGGGCTGGCTTCGCAAGATCAAGGACGCGTTAGCCGGCAGCTAGGTGACGCTGTGAAGTGGCTGGAGCTGAGCGTCAGCGCGCCCCCCGAGTTCGTCGAACCGCTGTCCCATATCTTCTACCGCTACGGTCACGGCGGCGTGGCGCTGGAGCAGGAAGGCGGCTTCAACCCCGACGAGGGGGAGACGCCCAGCGAGACCGCTTGGGTCACGCTCAAGACCTACCTCCCCATCAACGATTCCACCGACGAGCGCCGCAACCGCATAGACGTCGGCGTGCGTCTGGTGGCGCACGTTGGGCCGGTGACCGAGCTGATGGCCCGCACTGTGGACGAGGACGAGTGGCAGAATAGCTGGAAGGACCACTTCCACGTGCTGCGCGTCGGGCGGCGGCTGGTGGTCAAACCAACGTGGCGGGAGTACGAGCCGGAACACGACGACGTGGTGATCGTGCTGGATCCGGGCATGGCGTTCGGCACAGGCCACCATCCCACGACGCGGTCGTGCCTGGAGGCGCTTGAGCGGCTGGTGGAGCCGGGGGCGTCGGTGCTCGATTTCGGGTGCGGCTCGGGCATCCTGTCCATCGCGGCGTCCAAGCTGGGGGCGAGCAGCGTGCTGGGGGTTGAGGCGGACTCGTCGGCGGTGCGGGTGGCCAAGCAAAACGCTCGCGAGAACAGGGTGGAGCACAACGTGAGAGTGTTGGAGGGGACGCTGCCGCGTCCGGAGGCGCGAGCGGGGGAGTTCGACTTGGCGGTGGCGAACATCTCGGCGAAGGTGGTATCGGAGGCGGCTGGGGAGCTGGTGAGCGCGGTGAAGCGCGGAGGCTACGTCATCGCGTCGGGGATAATCGCGGACAACAGGGCGATCGTGGAGAGCGCGATGGCCGCCGCGGGTGCGGCCCTGACGGACGACATCGTGGACGGCGACTGGGTGACGCTGGTGTACGCGGTCGGTGGGCTGAGTGCGGGGCGAAGGGCCTAGCCACGCAAGCCTGTAACCGCCTCGTACAGCCATTCCGGCGCGAAGTCCGCGCCGTTGTCCCAGCATATGCAGTTCCACTCGAAGCTCAGCCTCACCGTGGCGAAGTATGCCGGGTTCTTGAGCGGTTCGAAGACCGACCCCCAGATCTCGCTCTCAAGGTCGATCACACCTTCCGCGCCATCCCTGAACTTGACCCAGACCTTGTAATCCGAGATGTGCTTCATATCGACGAGCTGGGGGATTTCGTCGATTAGTCCAGAGGAGCTATTCGGTTCAGCCGTATCCGTTGCCGTGCGAGTGTCCAATTCTCCAACAACTCCTCTCTGTGCAGGTCGAGCCATTCCAGAACAAGTCTCCGGGTCTTGGTATAGAGCATATGTGTAACGCTTGACTGAGGCGGGATCTATAGAACAGGAAGAGTTGTAGGAACACTTATAGCAACCCAATGCTGGTGACTTAGCTGGAACCTCAAAGGGGAAAGTGCTGCCACGTGAATCGTTCCTGCCAATTCCCATCCGAATGAAGGTAGGAGATGAACGCACTCACAATCTGCTCTATGCTAATGTCGTCTTGGCACAAGTAATGATTGTGTAAGTCACCCTCTTGGTACTCCAAGAGAATAGATATTCCATATGGAGACTCTTCATCGTTAGCAAACAGCGTCTGTATATAGGTCATGTCATCAATCTCTAAGATGGCGATTTCTTCACAGAAAGGGTCCAAACCCCTTATGGTTGTTTCAATAAGTTTGTCGTTGAGTTCTTCTAGGGTTGTCGTGCCGCTTTCCTTGATGGTGATGAGTTTCATGTGATCGTACTGCCTCGCTGAACACTCGTATGAGCCTGCACTTTTTGTTCATGGTGAACTAAGGTATCATACATCTTGATCCGCTACACCGTTCACGAATTGCAATGGGGCGCATGCCGCAACTGAGGTTGATGTGAAGAGCTTCACCATTGAGGAATTTTGGAAGCCACGTTTGGCAGGGGTTGCTCCCATTCAAACTGGTAATCTAGTAGAAGGTTGGTCAATTCAGGGCAAGGGACTGAACACGTTCACTGAGGCGCCACTTACCCACAGCACCGAAGAGTTCGGAAATGATTCCGATCCGTTGTCGAGTTCTGTCTTGTTAGTGTCCGCGCCAGGTGCTGTTGGAAAGTCGACGTTAGCGAAGCAAATCGCATTTGAATCTGGGGCTGTTTACATTGACCTGGCGAACGCTGAACCAGTAGGAGGTTACGCTCTGACAGGTGGCCTAGTGAGTTCAGGCATTTATGAAGACTGGAAAAATGGAGCCACGTCAGTATTGATTGACGGACTCGATGAGGCCCGCCTAAAGGTAACACAAGAGGCTTTTCAAGCCTTCCTTGCTGATGTGGCACGGCTCTCTCAAGATCGTTCAATCCCCACAATACTCTTCGGACGCACGCAGATTGTTCTTGATGCTTGGCTCATGCTGATGGAAGAATCGGCAGATGATGTTGCGGTGTTAGAGATTGGATACTTCTCTCCTGAGGCTTCTGTCACATTTGCTGAGGCTATACTGGACGAGTTTAGTTCCAACAGGCCCTATGCCACTGTTCAACGTGAAGCGTTGGAACTCGTTCTGAGCGGACTAAGACAACAAACTGCAAATGACGGCGACCGGTTTGCCGGGTATGCACCTGTGCTGGTTGCGGTTGCAGACCGAGTCTACGGAGAGGGCAATCCGAGGGCTTTGATCTCGAGTCTAGAGAGTGGTGAGCATCCCGTCACATTGGATACTGTAGTTTCGGCTATCCTTCAGCGTGAGCAAGGCAAACTTAAGAATCTACCGCTTAGGGATCCAGGCCTTGCCGGAAGGCTCTATGCTCCAGATGAGCAGCTTGACCGACTTGTGGCCAAGCAATATCGAGTATCTCCACCGATACTTCAAGGCATGAGCCCTGAAGACCAGCAAACGTACTCGAACGCCCTCGAAACCTGGGTTGATGAACATCCGTTTCTTGACGGTGTTGGAGGGGCGTCGTCCGTTGTCTTCGAAGCAAAGATAGTTGCACGGGCACTTAGAAATAGCGAAGCCACAGAGAAGGCAGTGACTGCCCAATTGCTTAGGGGCGCAGCAGCTAATCCTTTCCTGTACACATTCTACTTGGGTGAGGAAGATGGTTCAGTTCCAAAAGAGGTCCCTGAGCAACACATTGGGGTCATTTATGCGTCGCTGAGGGCAAGCCTGTCCCTCGCGGATACCGCAAGCTTGACCATACTCGGTTCTGATGAAGATGAAGAAGTACTCCTACCCGCGGAAGTGGACATTGCCTTTTCTAGAGGGGGGCGGGGGCACTCGCTTAACTTTCTGACGGGGCAACTCAGTCCAGTACGCCTAGGCGGATACGTTAACGACATTAACGTTGTCATGCCACACTCACGGATAGAATTGGGTCATGGGAGCGAGTTAGAACTCGTGGCTCCAATCTATATTGAATGCCGTGAGCTAACAATTCGTGCGGAGAAAATGACAGTCGAGAGCCCCCCCGGGAAAGATGACTACACGGCAGTGTCCCTAACGGCGTCCACGCCCTGCGAAACTAACCTTCTCACAATTCCGGTCACACGAAACAACACCAAGCTGTCGGCTTGGTGGCCCGGTGTGATGAGCTATCCATGGACGAACTATGCAGTTGAACCACTGCCGGCTGTAGATGTTCGAACGGATGAAGCTTTGCGACGACTCCGCATGTTCGTAATCGAATGCCGATCGCACGGCTATGGTGAGTTGGCGAAGGGCAAGAACAAAATTGAGAATTCCCGCATGACGAAGGGCGCAGGACAAGCCGTGTTAGATCATATGGTTAGAGAGGGGATCTTTAGACCGGACGGGCGCATGTACACACTCAACAAGCAACTGTTGGGATCGTTGTTCGGCATCACCTATAGCGACTTCTTTTCGAGCAACTTCAACGAAAATATAGTCGGCTTTGTGCAAGAAGCCTTGACTGAAGCCGATTGTTGACCGTGCATCCCCAGACCTAACTGCTCAGACAATCACCCACCTAGGCTTCCATGCCGGTGAGCTCGGGGCGGGGGGCGCGTTCGAGCAGGTCGGCGATGACCTCGGTCACGTTGGCGCCCTCGAATAGGACCCTGTGAGTCGCCTGGGCGATGGGCATCTCGACGCCCATGCGGGCGGCGAGCGGCACCGTCGCCGCCGTGGTGTCCACGCCCTCGGCGACGCTCGTCATAGAGGCGCGGATCTCTTCGAGCGTGCGGCCCTTGGATAGCTGGACGCCGAACTGGTGGTTGCGGCTGAGCGGGCTGGCGCAGGTGGCGATGAGGTCGCCCATTCCGGCTAGTCCCGACAGTGTGAGCGGGTTGGCGCCGGCGGCGACGCTGAGACGTGCGATTTCGGCGAGGCCCCTGGTTATGAAGCCCGCCTTGGCGTTGTCGCCCAGGCCCAGTCCTTCGCAGACGCCCGCGCCCAGGGCGATGATGTTCTTGAGCGCTCCTCCGAACTCAACGCCGACCACGTCGTCGTTGGTGTACACGCGGAAACGCGGCGAGTTGACGATTTCCTGGGCCGTTCGGGCCGCGTCGGGGTTGCGGGAGGCTATCACGGTGGAGGCGGGACGCTCCTCGACAATCTCCCGAGCGAGGTTGGGGCCGGAGAGGACGCACACGCCGGGGCGCAGCGCCTCGGGCAGCTCGTCCTCCAGCACCTGGCTCATGCGCTTGCCGCTGGCTATCTCGACGCCCTTTGTTGCGCTGGCGACGATGGCGTGTTCGGAGATGTCGCCGGAAACACCGCTTGCGTTCTGCCGGAATGCGCGGGAGGGCGTGGCGATAACAACGAGGTCTGCGGCGCCCAGCGCATCGCGGGCGGAGGAGGTCACGCGCAGGGTCTCGGGGAATGGCACACCGGGTAGGAAGCGGGACTGCTCGCCGTCGTCGTTTAGGGTGCGGGCCTCTGTCTCGGTGCGGGCGAGCAGATGAACAGCGTGGCCTCGCCTCGCCGTGATTATGGCGAGGGTTGTGCCCCATGCGCCTGTGCCAACTACGCCAATTGCGGCCATCGCCTAAAGCTTCAGCAAGAGAGTGATTGCTAACCCAAAGAGGGCCAAGAGTATTGCGACTGTTCCGACGACTTGCGCCACGATGAGCTTGTAGAAGCCACTGTCCATAACGGCTCACCTCGTGGGGAATTTACCACACTCACGACTTGGATGGGCAGCGGCGGTCAGGCGGACTGGCCGAGTTTTCGCTCCTCTCCCTTGAGGAGGCGCTCGATGTTCCCCCGGTGCTTTCCGACCACGAAGGCGCAGCCGATTGCAGCGAACCAGATGAGGCCCATCGGCGCCGCTCCGGTTAGGCACAAGACGGCGAGGAGGGCGCAGCCCACCAGGGTGGCTACGACGGAGCCCAGCGATACGTAGCGAGTTATGGCCACGAGACCCACCCCCACTATGCTTGCCACCAGCCCGGCGATGGGCCAGAGCATGAGCAGCGAGCCCCAGCCGGTCGCCGTGCCGCGGCCTCCACGGAAGCCAATGAATACGGGCCAGTTGTGGCCGGCGATGGCGGCAAGGGCGGCGGCGGCTTGGGCCGCTTCCGGGGCGCCGAGAGCGTAGCGGGCGAGCGCGACTGCGCCGGCGCCCTTGCCCATGTCCAGAACTAGCACGAGCGCGCCCACCGGGACGCCCACCGTCCGTATCACGTTGGTCATGCCGGTGCTGCCGCTGCCGTGGTCGCGCACGTCTATCTGCCCGAACAGCTTTCCGGCAATTAGGCCGAAGGGGATCGAGCCTAGCAGGTAGCAGACCAGGACCAGTACCGGGACCAGTATGGGTTGGTAGTCGATCACTGTTCGCCCCTGCCTTTGAAGCGCATTCTGAGAGGGCTGCCCTTGAAGACGAACGCCTGCCGTATCCGGTTTTCGAGGTAACGCGTGTACGAGAAATGGGCAAGGCTTGAGCTGTTCACGTAGAAGGTGAAGCTGGGCGGCATGGTATTGTCCTGGGTCACCCCGTAAATCTTGAGCGCGCGCCTGCCGGACGACGCGGGAGGGTGGTCGGCGACGGCGTTGAGCACCTGGCGGCGTAGCTCGTAGCGGGGCAGGCTCTTGCCGCACTCCTCGTACACCTCCCAGGCGGTGCGAAGAAGCTCCTCTATGCCCTCGCGGCGCAGGCCGGAGGTGAAGCAGACGGGAGCGAAGGACGCAAATCTGAATCGGTGGCGCAACTCTTGGGTCGCCGACTCACGATCCAGTGACAGCTCACGCGCGAGGTCCCACTTGTTCACGGCGATGATGATGCCCTTGTAGGCGTCCAGGACGTAGCTTGCGACGTGGGTGTCCTGGTTGGTTGCGAGCTCCGACGCGTCGAGCACGAGCACGGCCACGTCAGCGCGGTCGATTGCCCGCATGGAGCGGAGCACGCTGTAGCGTTCGACGCCCGGCTCGGTTCTGCCCCTGCGCCTCATGCCGGCGGTGTCGATCAACAAGACGGACCGGCCCTCGAACTCGATGAGCTCGTCGAGCGAGTCGCGGGTGGTGCCCGGCACCTCGCTCACAATGGCGCGGTGGCCGCCGGTGATGGCGTTTAGGAGCATGGACTTGCCGACGTTGGTGCGGCCCACGATTGCGAGGCGGAGGTCGGCCTCGACTTCGGGGTGGTAGGACGGTTCGGGGACGATTTCGGCCACGCGCGCCATGAGGTCGTCGACGCCGATGTTGTGGTACGCGCTCAGGGGGATAGGCTCGCCAAGCCCGAGCTCGTAGAACTCCAGCGCGAGGGTCTCGCGGTGAGGGTTGTCGGCCTTGTTCACCGCGAGCACGGTGGGCTTGCCCACGGCTCGTACGGAGTCGGCGGCGTCCCTGTCGGACGCGGTGAGTCCGGCTTCGGCGTCGGCGACCATGACGATCACGTCCGCGTCGTCCAGGGCTATGTCGATCTGGCGCCTGACGCCCTGCCAGAGGTCGGTCTCGGGGAAGCGGTCGATGCCGCCTGTGTCCACGAGAACGAAGGACTTGCCGGCCCACTCCGTCTCGCCTATCACGCGGTCGCGCGTGGTGCCGGCCGTCTCGGACTCGATGGCGTCACGGCGACCGACGAGCCGGTTGAACAGCGTGGACTTGCCTACGTTTGGCCGGCCGACAATAGCGACCGTGGGCTTTGGTGTCGAAAGCATGGCGTGGCGCGCCGTGTATCCCTGCCGCTCCGGTCAAGAAAAGAGCCGGGCGATGATGGCCTTCTGTGCGTGCAGTCGGTTCTCGGCCTGCTGGAACACGACCGAGCCGGGATGGTCCAGCATATCTTCGGAGATCTCCTCGCCCCTGTGGGCGGGCATGTCGTGCATGAACAGCGCGCCGGGCCGAGCCTGGTCCATCAGGGATTCGTCGACGCGGTAGCCGGAGAAGGCCTCCAGTCGTTCGGCGCTCTCCTCCTCCTGTCCCATGCTAACCCAGACGTCGGTGTAGACTACGTCGGCGTCGCGAACGCCCTCGGGCGGCTCCGCCGTCCAGTCCAGCCTGGACTCGCTCAGCGCGGCGCGGCGTTCGGCCTCCTCCCACACCATGGACGGGATGCGGTAGTCGGCGGGGCTTGCCACGGTAAAGTTGGCGCCGACGGAGGCGCAGCCGAGGGCGAGGCTGCCGGCGATGTTGTTGCCGTCGCCGACGAACGCGACGTTCAGCCCGTCCAGACTGCCGCGGTGCTCGTACATGGTCAGCAGGTCCCCGACGGCCTGGCAGGGGTGGCCCAGGTCGGATAGCGCGTTGATAATGGGTATGGAGGCCTGTTCGCCGAGGATCTCGAGGCTGCGGTGTGAGAAGACGCGCGCCACGATGCCGTCGACAAGCCGTTCGAGCACGCGGGCGACGTCGGAGACGGGCTCGCGGACACCGAGGCCGATGTCGGCCTGGCTGAGGTAGATGCACTCGCCGCCCATCTGCCGTATGCCGACCTCGAAGCTGACCCGGGTTCGGAGCGACGGCTTTTCGAAGATGAGCGCGATGGTCTTGCCCTCGAGGGGGCGGGCTACCTTGCCGCGCTTCAGTTCGTCGGCGTTCTCGACCAGGAGCGCGACCTCCTCGGGTTCGAGGTCGGCCAGAGTCAGCAGGTCTTTGCCTCTCATTTGGAGTTACCTTTCGGAGGCGGTTCGCGAACCGCCTCTACGACTTGGCGCCGCCCTTGCCGTTTCCCTTGGATGGGCGGTCATCAGGCTTGGTCAGGCCGCTGACGCACGCGACGGACGCCACGGCGTCGCCTGGGCGAAGGTTGAAGATTGTGACGCCCTGGGCAATGCGGCCGGTGTTTCGAATCTCGGAGGTGCTGGTCCTAAGGACCTGGGCCTGCTCGGAGACGACGTAGATTTCCATGCCGTCTTCGATCACCTTGGCGTCGGCGACGGGGCCAGCCTTGCCAGTGGTAGCCAGCGTCTTGATTCCGAGGCCTGCTCTGCCCTGCTGGCGATACAGGTCCATGTCGGTCAGCTTGCCATAGCCGTGCTTGCCGATGACCAGCAGCTTGCTGTCCCGCCTCGCGACGTCCATCGCTACGACTTCGGCATCGGCCAGGCGCCTTGGCTTTGCCTTGGAACCCTTTCGCGGCTTGGAGAACCGCTGCAGGTTGATGCCGATCACGCCTCTGGCCGATCTGCCCATGGCCCGCACATCTGAGGCGGGGAACCTGATGGACATGCCGTCCTCGGTAACCATGATTATGTGGTCGTCTTGATTGGCGAGTCGCGCCGTAACCAGCTCATCGTCGCTTGTGAAAGTCATTATCTTGATGCCGGACGGACGAATCGAAGAAATCTCCTTAAGCGAAACGCGCTTCACCTTGCCCTTCTTGGTGGCCATGACGAGGTAGGAGTTTTCCTCTTCCAAACCGGCGACGCCGATGATGGCGTTCACGCGCTCGGCGTCGGAAATGGGCAGCACGTTGAACACCGGAACGCCGCGGGTGTTGCGCGAGGTGTCGGCGCGCAGTTCGTAGGCCTTGATGGAGAGGATGCGGCCGGTGTTGGTGAAGAACAAGAGCCGGTCGTGGCTATCGACGACCAGGATGTGCTTGACAGGGTCGTCGTCCTTGGTGTTCATGCTCGAGACGCCCTTGCCGCCGCGGTGTTGGTTGCGGTAGGTGTCTGCGGCGATGCGCTTGATGTATCCGCCCTGGCTGAAGGTGACGACGAGCTGCTCGTGAGGCTCCAACTCCTCGCGGCTGATGTCGTGGCCCTCGTTGCTGATTTCGGTGCGGCGAGGTTCGCCGAAGCTCTTCTTCAGCTTGCGGGTTTCCTTCTTGACCTCGCCGAGAATCTTGGAAGGGCTGGCGAGCAACTCTTCCATGCCGCGGATGCTCTCCTGGAGCTCGCGGTACTCCGTTTCCAGCCGCTCGCGCTCGAGGGCGGCGATGCGGCGGAGCTGCATATCCAGGATGGCGCGGGCCTGCACGTCGTCCAGGCCGAACTCGTTCATCAGGCCCTGGCGCGCGGCGTCGGCGTCGGCGGAGCCGCGTATGAGTTGGATCACCCGGTCCAGGTTTCCGATGGCGATGCGGAGTCCCGCGAGTATGTGCGCTCGCTCCCTGGCGCGCTTGAGGTCGTACTCGGTGCGGCGCACGACGACCTGCTCGCGGAAAGCGATGAAGTTTTGCAGGGCGGCCTTGAGAGTGATGGTCTCGGGGGTGCCGCCGACGAGCGCGAGCATGTTTGCGGAGAAGGTGCTCTGCATCGCGGTGAGCTTGTACAGATTGTTCAGCACCACCATGGGCTGCACGCCGCCGCGCAGCTCGATGACCACGCGCATACCGTCGCGGTTGGACTCGTCGCGGATCTCGGATATGCCGTCGATGCGCTTGTCCTTGGCGAGCTGCGCGATCTTCTCCACGAGCGTGGCCTTATTGACCTGGTAGGGCAGCTCTGAGACGACGATCTTCAGCCGGCGCGAGCGCGGCGTGTCCTCGACTTCGGCCCTGGCGCGCATAATGATCTGGCCGCGGCCGGAGATGTAGGCGTTACGTATGCCCTCGCGGCCCATGATCATGCCGCCGGTGGGGAAATCGGGTCCCTTGACGTGGCGCATGAGTTCTTCGGGGGTGCTGTCGGGCTTGTCTATGAGCTTGATGATGGCGTCGCACACCTCGGCGGGGTTGTGCGGCGGGATGTTCGTGGCCATGCCGACGGCAATGCCGGACGCGCCGTTGATGAGCAGGTTTGGCAGCCGTGCGGGCAGCACGGTCGGTTCGCGCAACGAGCCGTCGAAGTTGTCGATGAAGTCGACGGTGTCCTGGTCGAGGTTGGCGAGCATCTCCTCGGCTGGCGTGGCGAGTCTCGCCTCGGTGTAGCGAAGTGCCGCGGGCGGGTCGCCGTCAACGCTGCCGAAGTTGCCCTGTCCGTCCACCAGCGGCAGGCGCATGGACCATTCCTGTGCCATGCGCACCATGGCGTCGTAAACGGCGGCGTCGTTGTGCGGGTGGTATTTGCCGAGCACCTCGCCGACGAGACGGGCGCTCTTCTTGTAGGCGGTGTTGGGCCTCATGCCCAGCTCGTGCATGGCGTAGAGGATGCGCCGCTGTACGGGCTTCAGGCCGTCGCGGACGTCGGGGAGCGCTCTGGACACGATCACGCTCATGGCGTAGTCGAGGTACGAGCTGCGCATCTCCTCTTCGATCTGCGTCGGCCTGATGTTCCCGAACTCTGTCTTGGAAGTCGTCATGGATGGCTCCTGGGGCGGTTCTGACGCGGAGCGGGGACGGCGGCGCAGTCTGCGCGGCGAGTGCGGCCATCGCTCCGGGGATGTGGAGACGGCCTTGCGCATGGGCTTCGGGCCGCCATGTTTAACCTATCACTCATAGACCTATTTTACCACTCGCCCAGCGACCTGTTTGGCGCGAATCGAGGGCGCGCAGGGCCGTTAGCCAAGCGGACGGTTTGGGCGTATAATGGGCCGTGTTCCCACAGGGCCAGCGGCGCGTTGGTCTCACATCGAGGCAGGCAAGGAGAGTTGACATGCCCACACAGCAGCACCAGATGGAGATCGACCGCTACATGGCCAGCACCCCTAAGTCCAGGGAGGTGCTCGCAGAGGCAGCGAAGTACCTGCCGGGAGGCAGCACGCGCGGCGCTCAGTACTTTCCGCCTTACCCCTTTGTCGCAGAGAGGGGCGAGGGCCTGTACATGTACGACATAGACGGCAACCGCTACCTCGATTACGTCATCAACGCGACCAGCCTCATCCTGGGTCACGCCCACCCGCGAGTGGTGAAGGCGATACAGGACAAGGCGGACTTCGGGACGGCGTTCAGCGTGCCCACGGAGGACCAGACGCGGCTGGCGAAGATGCTGTGCGAGCGGATTCCGTCGCTGGAGCGCGTGCGTTTCACCAACTCCGGCACCGAGGGTACCCTCATGGCGATTCGGGCCGCGCGGGCGTACACCGGGCGGCACAAGATAGCCAAGTTCGAAGGCGCTTACCACGGCTCCCACGAGTACGTGCAGGTGAGCGTGTCGCCCAAGGCCGAGAGTCTCGACCCGAACGGGACGACGGGCGTGGCCGAATACGACGGCCTGCCGCCCAGCGTGCTGGAAGACGTGATAGTGCTTCCGTACAACGACCTGGCGACGAGCGAGAGGCTGCTACGGGAGAACAAGGACGACATTTCCTGCCTGGTTATGGAGGCGATCTCGTCCAGCTTCGGCTATCTTCCCGCCGAGAAGGAGTTCCTACAGGGCATTCGCGACGTCACCGAAGAGCTTGGGATAATCCTGATCTTCGACGAGGTGCAGAGTCTCCGCGTGGCGCCGGGCGGCGCGCAGGAGCTGCTCGGCGTCACGCCGGACATGACGGCGATGGGCAAGATCATCGGCGGCGGCACGCCCGTGGGCGCATTCGGCGGGCGCGAGGACCTGATGGCGCTGTACGACCCGACGGAGAACGGGCCGACGCTGGCGCACGCGGGCACCTTCAACGGCAATCCGCTGACCATGGCGGCGGGCTGCGTGGTGATGGAGGAGTTGACGCCAGAGGTGTACGCGCGCATGAGCGACCTTGGCGATTCGCTGCGCGGCAAGCTACGGGCGGTGTTCGACGAACTGGAGGTGCCAGCGCAGGTGACCGGCATCGCGTCGCTGTTCGGCATCCACTTCACGTCCGAGGAGATAACGGACTACCGCTCGACGCTGACGGGCGACAAGGCGCTGAACCAGGCACTCTTCACCGGTCTGCTCAACGAGGGAGTGCTCCTAGGCGGCGCGCTGAGCGCGCTCACCGAGGACGAGCACGTCGATACGCTGGTGGACGCGACGCGGCGGGTGATCCAGCGCGTGCGGTAGAGTTGATGGGGCGGCGCACGGCGCCGCCTCATGCAGGGGTGGGTTTGAAACCCGCCCCTATGCGTTCACGGCAGTTCGGCGATTGACCACACGGCGAACCGCTCGAACTTAGTGGATTTGCCGGCGAGTCCGTGCCCTGCGTAATACGAACCGACCGCGGCAACGTCACCCTTCTTGGTCCAGCCGCTCAGGTCCAGTTTGTCCACGTAGGCCCCGTTTATGAACAGCCAGCCTTCTCCCCCGAATGCCACAATGCGAATGTGATTGGAACCGGCTGGGCTCGTTGATATGTGACTTGAGGACTGCGCCGCCAATCGCTGCGTGGAATCCACGTCGCCTGTTCTCAGGCGATGAGCCCAGTGCTGCGAATCCCCTATGATGATGGCGTGAAACTCATTGCTCGCACTATGACGGAAAGTGAAGCCGCTGCTCCACTTACCAAGACTCGTGGCATATGGATTGACGAACCTGGCTTCAAATATGGTATCTGACAACCATGTGTCACTGTCATGGTCATCGATAAAGCCATCTTCCGGGTCGTGCTCGATCTCGCCGTCCTCCGGACCGTAGGCTAACTCTATTGGGCGCACACTGAAGTCCTTGTACACGGTGGACGCGCCTGGGTGCTCGTGTCCCTTGTACCAATGGGCTATCAGTCTGGCGGATCCGGAGCCTCTTACAACGCTAAGATCCAGTTCTGACTCGAAGCCGCCGTTGATGAACAGCCAACCCCTGTCGTCCAGGGTAATCACCCGGACGTGGTTCTCGACGTTGGGCCCAGTTAAGAGGTTGCTTGAGAATCCAGACTGAACGTCGATAGCGTCGTTGGGCGGCTCGCCGTCCCTCAGGTCAAGACCCCAGAAGCCGTTGCTGCTTATGCTAAGTATGTAATAGCGGTCGTCCACTCTTCGAAAGAGAAAACCATGACTCCAGTCTCTGCCCTTCTCTGAGAACTTGTCTACGAAGGTAGCCTCTATCACCGAGTTGGACAGATTGATGCGCGCGTCAAGCGACTCGATGAAGTTGTCGTCGTCGTGTTCCAATTCGCCGCTGACGGGGCCGAAACCGCGCCGCGGTACAGCCGTAGCCGTTACGCGCAGGGTGGGCGTAGGGGTAGCCCGCAGGACCACAGTGGCGGTAGGCGACGCGCTGCCCCGTATGATGGCGAGGCGCGTCCTCAGCACCTCAGCCGACACGGCGAACCCGATGCCCTCAGCGTCCCGGTGTTCGAAGGTGTTCATGCCCACCACTTCGCCCCTGTCGTTGAGCAGCGGGCCGCCGCTGTTGCCCGGGTTGATGGCGGCGTCCGTCTGCACGTACTGAACGCCATCTATCGTCCTGATGGCGGACACGATACCCCGTGTAATGGTCATGTTTCTCCCCAGGTCGAGGGGATAACCCAGCGCGATGACGTCCTCACCTTCCCGCACCGATCCTGCGAACGCCAGCGGCGTCAGGCTGCCTCCTGGCTGAACCTTCAGCAGCGCGATGTCTCGCACGGCGTCCTCGGCCACTACGCGCGCTGACAATCGGGTCCCGTCGTTTGAAGACCGCCGTCACGCGTTCTTCCCCATCGATGACATGCTCGTTAGTGAGAATGTAGCCTGCGGCGTCAACCACAAACCCGGTTGCCGCGCCGTCTGCGGTCACAATTCGCACCACACTTGGCCGCACCCTGTCCACGAGGTCTGCTACCGAGAGGCCAGCCGTCGGCGGCGTGCGCGTGGGTTCGGGCGTGCGTGTAGGGTAGGGCGTGCGCGTCGGCACGGGTGTATAGGTCGGCGTGTGAGTGGGTCTGGCCGTGCGTGTAGGTATTGGCGTTAGCGTGGGTGTCGGCATTAGCGCCTCCACGGTCGCGCGAACGTGAGCGACCACCGTCGCTTCCAGATCGGGCGGCGGCGACGGTGTTGGAGTTGGCGCTATCGCCGGCGTAACCAAGAAGTCTGTGTATGTGGTGAAATGACCGGGGTGCTCGGTGTCGCGAAACCAAGCACCGATTACCACTACGGTGCCTGGCCCCAATATCCCGGACAGGTCCAGAATTCCCTCAAATTTGCCATTGATAAACAGTTGTCCTTTGTCACCATAGGAGAAGACGCGAATGTGATTGCTGGCGTCCGGGTTCGTATTGATGTTTGCTGAACGCTTACTCTCGAGTTTCTGGTCGCCTTCGCCCTCCCCCATCCTCACAACGTGAGTCCAAGACCCAGAATTGTCAATGATCACCGCATGGAAAATGTCTCCGCTCACACGAAGCAGGAACCCGTTGCTCCAGGGCCTATCTCGGTCTGTCGGGCTATTCGTAAACGTTGCCTCGACCACCGAGTCGCTTATGCTGGTATTGCTGTCCAACCCAGGGATGTAGTTGTCCTCGTTGTGCGTAAGAGTTCCACTTGCCGGTCCGTATGTCGCTCTGACTTGTGGCGGCGTAGCCGTAGCCGGTGAAGGCGGCTCACCAGAGGAAGACTCGAACCGGTCAAGGAGATTCGAGACAATGGAGAAGCCAATCACCACCAGGACGATCACGAGCAGCCAGGTGCCGCAGCCCCAGCGGCGTTTCTCCTTTACTTCAACCTCGTCGTCCGGCGACGGGTCGGGCGGTGGCGGCGGCCCTTGCCTCTGACTGCGCGCGCCGCCCCGGGCGCCCTCCGCGGCTCTTTGGCGGAACAGCCTGTCGTAGGCCGCCTTGCTCTGCGGGTTGGAGAGCACGTTGTAGGCGTCGAGAATCTCCCTGAAGCGTCCGGCGGCGTCCGGCGACTCGTTTACGTCGGGATGGTACCGCAGGGCCAGGGCGCGAAACGCCCGTCGGATCTCCTCGATGGGGGCGTCGGGAGATACGCCGAGCGTGTCGTAGTAGTTCCTGCCGCCAGTTGACATGTGGCTACTATAGCACTACGGAACACTCGTCCCCCAATAGGCGCTTCGTGAACCCCCTACTCCGTGTGCTCCAGCTGGCGGCGGCCCCCGTCGGCGGCGATGTGCATGGAGTCCGCCACCGTGAGTCCGAGGAAGAACCATCCGGAGTAGTGCGCCACGGCCACCCAGTCGAACTCCATCGCCACCAGCATCACCACCGGGGGAATCCACAGACCCATGATGAGCACGCGGGTAATGGTGCCAATGACGTGCTCGTGGCTTATGCCGCGGTGCTTGAAGAGGATGCCGTAGGGCAGCGTCCATATGTACAGGAACGTTCCCCACAGGCCGCCGCGCTCCGCGAATGTGCGCCGAGCGATGTCCTGGTCGGGGTTGATGCCGATGGTGGAGAGCAGGTAGCCGCCGCCCAGCGCGGCCAGGCTCTCCCACCAGCCGACCGAGTAGTCTTCCCCGAAGAACCACGCCAGCGCGATCGCGCCGGGAACTATGAGCGCGGTTACGTTGACGAGCCTGTGGGTTCTGCCGGAGGACACTCGGGGTGGCTAGCCGTACAGGAAGGCCAGGCGCTCCTGGCGCAAGCCGTCGCCCACGTGGTCGCGGATTTCGTCCAGCATGGCGAAATCGAGCATGTCGGACACGAAGGTGATGGCGGTGCCGGGGCGCCCCATGCGGGCCGTTCGGCCGATGCGGTGGACGTACTCCTCGAGGTTGCTGGGCATGTCGTAGTTGATGACGTGGGAGACCGCGGGGATGTCCAGCCCGCGCGCGGCGACGTTGGTCGCGACGAGCGCCCGGAGCTTCTTTTCCCTGAACTTGCGCATCACCCGCTCGCGGTGCGCCTGCGTCATGTCGCCGTGGATGGCCTCGGCGTCGAAGCCCTCACGCTCAAGGTGGTATACAAGCCGGTCGACGCCTATCTTGGTGCGCCTGAAGATGAGCGCCTGGGTTACCCTGTCGTGGTCCGCGAGCAGGCCGTCCAGCGCAGCCTGGCGGTCCTGGGCGGCGACCTCGTAATAGATCTGGTCCACTTCGTCGACTGGCTCGGCATCTCCGCCTACCCTGATCCACTCCGGGTCGCGGAGGTAGCGTCGGGCCAGCCTGCGAATGGGACCTGGCATGGTGGCCGAGAAGAGGAGCGTCTGGCGCGACTTGGGCGTGGCCCTGAGTATGCGCTCGATGTCGTCGATGAACCCGATGTCCAGCATCTGGTCGGCCTCGTCCAGGACGACGATGCGCACGTCGGAGAGGCTGATGGTTCGGCGGCCCATGTGGTCCATAAGCCGACCGGGCGTCGCCACCACCACCTGCGGGCGTCTGCGCAGACCGTCGAGTTGGGTGTTCATGGACTGGCCGCCGTAGACGGTCAGGCAGCGCACACGCTCGAACTGCCCCAGGCTGGAAATCTCGTCGCTGACCTGCATGGCGAGCTCGCGCGTGGGCGTAAGCACCAGCGCCTGGATCTCGGTGGAGTCGCCTTCGATTACCTCGACGATGGGAATGCCGAACGCGGCGGTCTTGCCGGTGCCGGTCTGGGCCTGGCCCACGACGTCGAGTCCCTCGGTTGCGATGGGAATGACGCGGGACTGGATGGGCGTAGGCTCGGAGTATCCCATGCGCTCCAGTGCGTGGCCCACGGCGCCGGAGACGGTGAGTTCGCCAAAAGCGGCCTGGTCGGGGAGATCGCTGGGAATCGGGGGAGGCGCCGCCGGCACGCGCCGTGGTTCGGGCGGGGCTTCGGTGCGTTCGCCCCGGCGGCTGCGGCGCTGGCCGCGAGGACGGTCCGAGCGCTGCCGGTCTCTTCGCTCCGCGCGGTCACGCTCACGGTCGCGAGGCGGGCGCTGGCGCGCGGGCCTTTCGCCGCGGCGGGACGGGGCCGTAGTCCGGGCTACGTTTTCGACTTTGGGCGATTCTACTCCGGTAAGCGAGATGAGCACCTGGCTCTTTGGGGCTTCGGACACGATAGTTTCGTGCTGTACTTTGGGTTCTTCCGAGGGCGGGCGTTTGAACACGTCCCCGACTATGCGAGTGATGTTTAGCAGCTTGATGGCTCGTACCTCCTATGGGGCGAGAGGGGCGCTTTGGCGGCGTCCCGAAAGCAAAAGAGGGCGCGACGCCGGCAGGCGTCCGCCCTCTTTGATACGCAATAGATAGTTTGTGAAAGTTGTCGTAGCATTCCGTCTT
This sequence comes from Dehalococcoidia bacterium, assembly GCA_965203135.1. Lineage (GTDB taxonomy): Bacteria > Chloroflexota > Dehalococcoidia > Lucifugimonadales > CATOSD01 > CATOSD01. Next base: position 233,109 of record CBDBBO010000002.1, read on the forward strand.
TCGCGAAAGTCTAGCACACGCCGTTCTAAGTGTCAAAACGGGGCTGTTTCAGTAACCGTCCCATAGGTGGTGGGGAAGTTTGGGAGGGATAGAGGGAGGGAACTTGGGCTGGGCGGTGTGGGTTTGGAAGGGCTTCGATCTAGGCGGCAACCAGTTCACCGAGATCGAGGCCGTCCCGACTGCTCCATACCCACTGTGTGAGTCCGAACCCGTTCATCATCCCCGATTCGCTCTTGTACCCCCTTATCGTCTTGTACCTTACCTTGCTTCTGCCTATCGCCCGCTCCGTACAGTTGTTGGTCTGTGGCATCCCTCTCACTCGTTGGTGACATGTCAGTGACCGCCATTTCTCGCACAACTCCACCACCAGTCTGTGAAGCATCGGGTGCCCACGAACCGCGCGTTCCATCCCAAGCAACTCTCGACCGCCCCCACCGGGCAACTCGGCCACAAGGAGCCATATCCTCGCCTTGTACCAGTCCCACCCCGGTATCCTGCTGAGTCGATTCCGCACCCATTTCCTCACGTGCGCGATACACAGTTGGTGGCTCAACCCGACATGTTCGACCGCCGGCTTGTAGGTGTTGAGGTCGTCTGTCACCACAGCTTCCACTCCGAACCTGCCCACGTATCCCTCGAGCCATCTCACGAAGCCCTCGCTGTCGCGTTGGACCAGCACGTCCATTCCCACCAACCGCCCGCTCCGGGCGTCTGTGACGAACCCGACCACAGTCTGTCTGCCGCCCACTTTCACCACAGTCTCGTCCGCTCCCATCACCCTCACCCGACCACGATGCCGGCTCAACCATCCACTCAGCGCGTTCGACCCTGACTGCTGAACGTCACGCCACACACTCATCCTGGACAGCTCACATCCCAAAGCCCCCAGCAGGTGACTCACAGAACGCAAAGACAACCCCAGCGCCCAACTCAGCGCCGCAAACCCCCTGAGACGATGACTCCGGTCACAATGGTCGACCCCTTGCGGGTAGTGTCTGAAGGTGCGTTTGCAGTCACAGCAGCGGTATCTGTCCACCCTCACCTCACTGACGTGGAGGTCACTGATGGGCTTTGTCACCGACCCGTGCCGGTTCAGGTAAATGCCACCGCAGTGTACGCAGGCTGGCGGTCGGGTGTCCGGAGAGAGCTTGACTTGCGGTAGCGTGAATCTTACTCTGGACATCGGCAGCGCCTCTTGGTCTGGTTCGGTTGTACGTTTACCAGACTCTACCAAGATTCCCTGCCTCTTTCATCCCCACCACCTATGGGACGGTTACCTGTTTCAGGGAGCCACACTTTGCTAACATCCCATCCATGCGTGAAGCGATGCAGACAGTCGACCAGCGGCCATTCGCCGAGAGGTGGCGCGTCCACCTCATCGTGGCGGCGCTCGCGCTCGGCTGGTCCGTGCTCTATCTGGACCGCAGCCTGCTGTTTCCACTGCTGCCCGTCATAGCCGACGATTTCGGGCTGACCGATGCGCAGAGCGGCGCAATCTCCAGCGTCTACTTCATCACCTACGTCTTCATGCAGATTCCCTCCGGCGTGCTGGGGGACCGGTTCGGCCTGAAGAGGGTGCTTGTGGTGATGTACCTGATCATAGGGCTCGGTCTGTTCTGCATCGGAGTCTTCAGCGTCAGCTACCTGTTGCTACTGCTGTTCGTCGGAATCCAGGGATTCGGGGCGGGCGCGTACTATGCGGGGTCGTACGGCATCACGATAAGCTCCGTGCCGTCCCGGTGGAGAGGCACAAGCTCGTCGGTGGTCACGTCGGGCATGGCGCTCGGCTCCGTGCTCGGACTGAGCCTTTCCGGGCTGCTCTACACGCTGTCCGAAAGCTGGCGGGCGCCATACCTCATCATGCTGGCGCCGACTTTGCTCATGGCGGCGCTGATCGGGGTATCGATTCGCGGTGTGCCGCCGGCGCCCAAGGTGCAGGGCGGCTTCGCGTTCCTGTTCCGAAACCGCGACTTCATCCCGCTGTGCGTGACCAACTTCTGCGCCCTGTACGCGTACATGGTCATATTCACGTGGGGTCCCAGCTTTCTCGTGGACCAGCACGGCATGTCGATCACCAGGGCGGGCCTCTACACCTCGGTGGTGATGGGAGCGTCGCTTTTGGGGGCGCTCACGTGGGGCAGGCTGTCGGACAGGCTGGGGCGAAAGGGGCTGACGCTGGCGATGTTGAGCGGTTCGGCGGCGATGTTGTCGGTGGTGGCCGTCGTAGACTCGACTCCGGCGATTCTGGGCGCGTTCGCGGCGTACGGGTTCCTGGGCGCGCTTGCGTGGAATCCGATCATCGTGTCCTGGGCGGGCGACCACACCTTCGCCTCCGGGCGCGTGGGCATGGGCACTGTGATGGGGGTGATGAACACCGTCGGCATATCGAGCGCGTTCATCGCGCCGGTGGTTAGCGGCTGGATAAGCGACACGACGCACTCGCTGGAGATGGCGTTCTTCCTGGCGACAGCGGTGCAGCTCGTCGGCGTGGTCGCGGCGCTCGCCGCGCGGGAGAGGCCGGCTCACGCCGAGAGCGTGCCGACTTCCGAGGGCCGGTAGGGGTGGCCGCTGGCCCGTGGTCGGTGGCCGGCGGCTGGGCGCTTGTCGGCGCCGTGTGGCTGGCCGCTTCGCTAATCGCTTGTTCTGCCGGGGAGCCGGAACGCCCCGAGATCCTGGTGCTCGCGGCGGCAAGCCTGGCAGACGCGATGGAAGAGGTGGAGCGAGCGTTCGAGCGGGACAACAACGTGGAGGTTTCGCTTAGCTACGGCGGTTCGCAGAGCCTGGCGCGGCAGATAGTCAGCGGCGCGCCGGCGGACGTTTTCGTCTCGGCAGGCGGGTCTCCCATGGACGAGCTTAGCGCGGAAGGACTGATAGCGGGGGAGCCGGCGGAACTGTTCGGCAACGCGCTGGTGGTGGCGACCCGTTCGCCGGACCTCTCGCCGGAGTCGCTGGCGGAGCTTGTAGGGCGGGGCGGCGCGCGAATAGCGATAGCCGACCCGGAGCTTGCGCCCGCGGGCCGCTACGCGAGGCAGGCGCTCGAGAGCGCGGGACTGTGGGAGCCGTCGGGCGGCTCGCTGGTGTTCGCGCCGGACGTGCGGGCGGCGCTCGCCTACGTGCAGTCCGGCAACGTGGACGCCGCCATCGTGTACCGGACGGACGCGGCGGCAACGCAGGGCGTGCGCGCATTGGACATTGTGCCGGCGGACGGCCACGAGCGGATCGTGTATCCCGCCGCGGTTGTGGGGCGGTCTGCCAGTCCGGGGCTTTCGGCCCGATTTGTGGAGTTTCTACAGGGGCCGGAGGCTCAGGCCATCTTCCGACGGCACGGCTTTCAGTCCCTGGAGCGCTGAGCGGTATGACGTATGGGAGAGCTTGACTTAACCGTTATCTGGGTGACGCTGAGGGTGGCGGTGGCGGCCACCGCTCTCAACTTCCCGCTGGCGCTCGGCCTAGCCTGGCTGATGGTGAGAAAGCGAATTCGCGGGCGGTTCGTGGTGGACCTGCTGGTGTCACTGCCGCTGGCGCTTCCTCCCGTGGCGGTGGGCTACTTCCTGCTGCTGCTGCTGGGGCGGGACGGGCCCGTCGGGTCGTTGCTTCACGGGCTGTTGGGCGTGGACCTGGTGTTCACGTGGGTAGCGGCAGCCCTCGCCGCCGCCGTGGTATCGTTCCCGTTGATGGCGAGGGCGGTGATGGTGGCGATGGAGGGCGTGGACGAGCGGCTGGAGGCTTCGGCGCGGAGCCTGGGCGCCGGTCCGTTGCGTGTGTTCTTCACCATCACCGTGCCGCTAGCCTACACCGGCATCCTGGCGGGCGTGCTGCTGGGATTCGTGCGCGCGCTGGGCGAGTTCGGCGCCACGATCATCGTGGCGGGCAACATTCCGGGGCGGACGCAGGCACTGCCGCTGGCGATCTTCACCGAGGTGCAGTCGGGGGACAGCAGCGCGGCGGTGCGGCTGGTGGGGGTGTCGATCGCGCTGGCGGTGGTGACGCTCGCTGCGCACAACTGGCTGCTAGACCGGTCGGGACGAGATTGATAGGTCCCGCCGTTACTCCAATCCCAGCTGGACTTTGACAGCCTGCTCGACCCTTTGCATGTCGGCCCCCGACAGACGGCCAAACAGGTTGCTTACGCGTAGCTTACTCACGGTCCTGATTTGGTTGGCCATACACTTGTGCCGTATGCCGTTTACCGTTATGTAGGCCTCACCGGGATATAGGCTCACGTTCGTGGTCATAGGGACGACCTGTATCCTGTTCTGGATCAAGTTCGAGTCGTCATTGCTCAATATGACAGCCGGGCGTTGATTGCGGATCTCGCCACCCACCGAAGGGTCAAAGCTGACCCACCACGCCTCACCTCGTCTCATCGCGAGGGTGCCCCAGGTTAGCCTCCATCCACTCATTGGCTTCCGCCTCGTGCTCCTTGTCCTCAGCCATCTGGCGATAGCCTTCCTGCAGGTCGGCCCGGCTGACCTTGATTACCTTAGGACGCACCAGCGATTCGATGAACTCGCTTATCTGTTCACGTCCCACGGCTCTGCACAGGCCATCGTAAACCTCTTCGTCTATGGTAATGGTCAGTTTCTTCTGCATAGTCAAAACCCCCGCATTGCGAAATGACTGCGCATCATATCCGATGTAGTGACACAGTCAAGGGTAGCACGTGCCGCGCCGTTTGTAACACCATTTCGCTTTTGCTAGAATCTGGCGGGAATTGGAGAAAGATTCGACTGAATCGCAGGACTAGTTCGGGCAAGTAACTGAGGGAGGAATGACCATGCTCTACGAGGCCGAAAGCGGCGACATTTCGATGGCGATAACCGGCGAATCGCTGATAACGCGCGGGATGTCCATTTTCCGGGAACCGCGATTCCTCACGATGCGCGAGCATCTTCACGGCGCTGACGTGCGGTTTACGAACGCCGAGATGTTGTTCCACAATTACGAGGACCCGCCTACTCACAGGCCGGGCGGCACCTACATGCGATGCGATCCCAAGCACATCGAGGACCTGAAGTGGCTGGGCATCAACATGGTGGGGTGTGCCAACAACCACTCGTACGACTTCGGTGAGAACGGCATTCTGACCAACATAAAGCACCTGGACGAGTACGACATGCCTCACGCCGGCACCGGCAGGCACCTCGCCGAGGCGACCGCGCCTATGTACATGGACACGCCCAAGGGCCGCGTGGCGCTCATCTCGGCGACCACCACGTCGCCGCCCGGTGGGCGCGCCGGCGAGGCGAGCCGCGACGTGATGGGACGCCCCGGCGCGAACGTCATCCGCTGGTCCAGTGAGTTCACCGTCGACCGTCCGGGCTTCGACGCGCTCCAGCGCATCGCGGATCAGATGGGCTGGCCGCAGCGCGTGGCGGGGATGCGGAACTCCGGCTACGCCGACAACATCTCGGACTCGGACACCGAGGTCCACATGCTCACTCAGCCGATGTACGGCGAGGACCCCACGGCGAAGTTCGTGCTCGGCGAGACGTTCGAGAAGCGCACCTTCATCAACCGGGACGACCTGGAGCGCAACCTGGCGCGCGTGAGCGACGCGGCGCGGATGGCGGACTGGGTGATGTTCACCGTGCACAACCACGAGGGCGGCAAGACCGAGGACGAGCCATCGGACCACGTGCGCGAACTGGCCCACGCCGTCATCGACGCGGGCGCGGACGTCTTCATCGGCCACGGCCCGCACCAGGACAGGGGAATCGAGATATACAAGGGCAAGCCCATCTTCTACAGCTTGGGCGACTTTATCCTGCAGAACGACACCGTGCTGCTGATGCCGCACGACAACATGGTCCGGCAGGGCCTGGACTGGGACGCGACGCCGGCTGATTTCTACGACGCCCGCTCCGGCAACGAGACCCGCGGCCAGACTGTGCAGCCCATCCGGTGGCAGAGCGCCATCGGCATGACCAGCTTCCGCGACGGCGAGCTGAGCGAGCTCAAGCTGCTCCCGATCGACCTCGGTCACGGGCGCAACCGCGCTCAGCGGGGCCGCCCGGTGCTGGCCGAGGACGAAGTGGCCGAGGAGATCATCGACCGCTTCGACCGCCTTTCCAGCGAGTTCGGCACCAGCTTCAAGGTGGAGGGCAACACCGCCACGGTTACGATCTAGGGGCTAGGGGGAAAACAGTGTGAACCACGACCGCCATGTCCGCAAACGGCAGACATGGCGGGTCGCACACCACTTAAGCTGTGATTCGCAGGCGCATCCCCAGGGCGCGGGTAATCCGCATTACCGTGGTGAGGGACGGATTTCCGTCTTCGGATAACGCCTTGTAGAGTCCTTTGCGGCTGATGCCAGCATCGAGCGCCAGGCGGCTCATGTTGTGAGCTCTCGCGATGTCGCTCAGGGCGGCTCGAATCAGGCTCCCGTCGCCGGGGTCTTCGTCTGCGGCCGCCTCGAGGTAGCAACGGGCGTCCTCCGGTGTGCGTAGTTGGTTGACGGCATCCCAACGCGTGAATGTCTCAGGCATGGTTCTCCTAGCGATCGCACGTCTATCCCTTAAGCCGCAAATACGTCGTTCGAGAGCGGCACCCCCTGGACCTTGTATCGCTTGTACAATGTGTACTTTGGTACACGATTTGTCAACGGCCACCCAGGGCCACTCGAGGTAACGGAATCGGTGAGCGGAAGGCAGAACGCATAGTTCTCCCGCAAATTCGCCCATGGGAGGTTCGCGCATGGACATGCTCATAACGAACGCCACGGTGGTTACCGGTGACTCTAACGGCACGATCATCCGGGACGGGGCGCTGGCCGTGGTGGACGGCAAGCTGGCCGCCGTCGGCAAGACGGCGGACCTGGAGCGCGCGCATCCCGACCTGGAGCGAGTGAACGCGAGCGGCAAGGCGGCGCTGCCCGGGCTGATCAACTCCCACACCCACACCGTGCTCACGGTCATTCGCGGCACAGTAGAGGACATGGACGTCGACTCGGTCTATTCCTACATGACGCCGATCACGTTCGCCATGACCGACGACGAGCGCGGAGCGATGGCGGCGCTGGGCTGCCTGGAGTCGATACGGTGCGGCGCGACGACACTGGTCGACCCGCTGCGCTTCGTCGACGGCTACGCGCAGTACATGGTGGACTCCGGACTGCGGTTGTTTCTCAGCGAGAGCTGCGCCGACGCCCTGACGCTGGAGATTCGCCACGGGCGGTACGAGTACTCCCGCGAATGGGGTGAGGCCTTCCTCGAGCGCGCTGAGAGTCTGGTGGAGCGCTTCCACGGCGTGGACGGCGGGCGCGTGCAGTGCCAGATAGCGGCCCACGCTACGGAGAACTGCTCGCCGTGGATGCTGGACGAACTGCTGAAGCAGGCTCGGAAGCACCGGCTGCGACGCACGATCCACCTGGCGCAGAGCGCAACGGAAGTGCGGCAGACGGGCGCGCTCAGTGGCAATGGCAGCACTCCCGCCGAGTATCTGCGCGACAACGGCTGGTTGGGGCCGGACCTGCTGGCCGCGCACTGGTCGTTCTGCACAGAGGACGACATCGCCATCCTGGCCGACAGCGGCACCCACATGGCACATTGCCCGGCGTCGAGCTCGCGGCGGGGCAGCCACGCGGGCACCAACATGCCCGCCATAGTCGACGCTGGCGTGAACGTGGCGCTGGGCACGGACAACATGTCAGAGGACATGTGGCAGGCGCTCAGTGTGGGCATCATCGTGAACCGGGGCAAGCGCGGCGGCGGACCGGTGCCCACGCCGCGCACGATGCTCGAGTGGGCCACGCGGAACGGCGCGCGGGCGTTGGGCCGGGAGGACGACCTGGGCTCGCTGGAGCCGGGCAAGTTGGCCGACATCGCCCTGGTCGATCTGCGGCGCTCTCACCTCACACCGTCCAACAACCTGCTGTCCAACCTGGTGCACTACGGACAGGCGAGCGACGTCGACACGCTGATCGTTGGCGGCGAGATGGTGATGCGGGATGGCAGAGTGCTCACGATGAACGAGGAGGACGTGCTGCGCAACGCGAGGGAGGCGACGCGCAACGCCTGGGCGCGGCTGTCCGAGCAGTTCCCGGACATCCCGCCGGCCAGCGCGTTCCTGGACGGAGCGTAAGCGGCTCAACCTGTGCCAGAACTACGATTGCCGGCCTCCATTACAGTTCGAGGGAAAACGCGAACGGTTACACGCCACTTGAGAGTCAATCCACGCCCCGACATAACGGCAGCAAGCGTGGCCTACGTTCTCGAGAACTGGTTGCTGCGGGGAGTACGTGTCGAGAGAGACGGCAGCCAGAGTATATGCTACATTGCTCTTGTACCTGGACTGACTGAAATGGTGCGAGTAGCGGTGTCCATGGATGATGAAAGGATAATCACCGCATTCCCTGACAGGACTGCCACCCGGCATTGGAACATCCGAAACATGGACTACTTTATTCGGAGTTATGTGGATTTGGAGGAAAGGGATGAGAGTTGACTACGATCAGGAGGCTAATGTCCTGACGCTTACCACTGGCGAAAGGTCAGCCACCTCCGCATCTTTGCTGGATGATCCTGGGATAGTGGTTGACCTTTCTGAATTGGACGGCCACTGCATCGTGGGAGTTTTGGTGATGGGGGCGTCGGCCTATCTGCCTTTGAAGGAAGGATACGACGCTGAAACGGACACTTTGCTCCTGGGCAAGAGGACCGACTCCCCGGACCTGGTCACCGAGACCGGCTACTTCGTGGGATACTGGAAATCGCATCGTGGCTTCCCGGACGGTCTAATGGATCCGGTAGGCGTACTGATCCGGGACGCGTCGAAGCATCTGCTCCCCGTGTATGCCAGCTTTGCGGTGTAGGCTTTTATCGCTCTTGATCCGCCAGCCAATCCAACATATGTATGCCTATCTCAGTGGCGATTCCGAGCAGGTGCGGGTTGACGTGCCGAAGCTCGTCCGCTGGGGAGTTGATGCGGCTGAGGTCGTCTGAGATCAGGAACAACACGGGGATGCCCGCCAGCCGGAATGGACCGTGGTCGCTCGCCCCGCCGAGGCTTGCCCACGGCTCTTCCGAGAACCTGCCCAGTTCCGTGCCGAACTCAGCCAGGATGAGGGACGCTTCGGCGACAAGCTCGGGATCGCCGGACGCCTGGAGGGTAGTTCCCGAGCCGAAGGCGTCGAAGTTGAGCATCGCGACGGTGGTCTCGATCTCCTCGACGCTCATATTGGCCACATAGTGCTGGCTGCCGAACAGGCCGATTTCCTCCGAGCCGAACAGGATTATCCTCACGTCGAACGGGAAGTCGCTGTTTGCGATGTGCTCCGCCAGTGTCAGCACCGTGGCGATGCCCGACCCGTTGTCGCTGGCCCCTTCGGTATCCGCTACCGTGTCGTAGTGGGCGCCGATTATCACCGTCCGGCCTTCGTCCGCCGTACCGGGCTTGTCGGCTATGACGTTTCGCGACGGCGATTCCGTGACTCCGACGTGGACGGTGGCCCCAGTCTCCCCCTGCTCGACGAGTGCGAGCAGGCGACGGCCGTCCGACTGGCTGACGGCCACCGCCGGAATCTTCGACTCGCTGGTGAATGTGCCGCGGAACAGGCCCTCCTGGTTGTTGAAGACGATCGCCGCGACCGCTCCCGCATCGGCGACGCGGTCCACCTTCTCCTCGAAGGTGATTCTTCCACGTTCGATCAGTGCGACGCGGTTTTCCAGTCCGCCCGCTGGAATGTCCGTCTCGAGCGCTCGGCCCGCGTGGGCGAGGATGCCGGTGGCGCTGCCATGGATTGACATGGAAATTGGGAACGCGCGAGGCGAGCCGGACGTATCGCCATTCGTGGTGTGGAACTCGACCTCGGCATTAAGCAGGCTGACGGTGAAATCCTGGAGCGTCGTTTCGTAACCGAGATCGTCCAGCCTGGAGCGCAGGTGCAAGGCGGCCTCCAGTTCCTGGTCGGTGGCGCTCTCCCTGGGGCTGTACTGTTCGGTAAGCTCTTCGAGCGTCGCGTAGACCTCGTCGGCATATGCGCTCGGAACGGTTGTGGCGACAGCGGGCGCGGGTGTAGCCGTGGGCCGCGGCGCCGGGGTCTGGGTTGGCAGCATCGCCATAGGTGTCGGCGATGGCCTTGGCGTGGCCGTCGCTGTTGGAGGCGCAGGCGTGGCCGTCTGAGAGACGGCATCCGTCAGCGAAGTCTCCTGGCCGCACGCCACCAGCATAGCCAGGAGCGCGGCAGCGAGCGGCGGCAGCAGCTTAGCAGCCAGGTTGTTTGTCAGAATCTTCATGGCGTGTGGCAGTTACAACGCTCGCATGCGGACGGAGTTAGGCCAGCGCCGTGACGGGGCCGGTCAAAACGGCGTGGACCGGAGAGACAGATTGACGGGGGCGGCTATCACGGGCGCGGCGCGTACCTGGCCATCACGCGCTGTAGCTCGTCGAGTGGCAGCGCGTGAGCGGTGCGCCCATTCACGCCGACGGTCGTCTCCGCGGCGGTCAGCGCGTTCAGGACGGACTCCTCCACAGCCTCCGCCGTCGCGTCGAACATCGGGTCCATGTGGTCGTTCGGCATCATCGACAGCGGCACGGGGCCGTCGGCGTCCCTTGGCAAGTGGTTGCCGGTGGCGAACGCCAGGAATATGTCGCCGCTGCCATTGTGGCCGGTGCCGCCCACGCGGGCTAGGCCGACGGTGGCGCGCTGCGTGAGGCGGCGGCACTGGAAGGGCAGCAGCGGGGCGTCGGTGGCCACGATAATGATGATCGAGCCGTCGGTCGCCATCTGCTCCAGGACCGAAGGCGTGTGGTCGTAGCCGATCTCCTTGCCCACCGGCACGCCGTCTACGCGAAGGTGCTGTCGCGCTCCGTAGTTGGCCTGAACCAGCGCGCCGATGACGTATTGGCCGGATGCCGTCTCCACCACGCGCGACGAGGTGCCGATGCCGCCCTTGAACTCGTGGCACACCATGCCTGTCCCGCCGCCCACGTTGCCCTCGGCCACTGGCCCATCGGATGCCGATTCGATGGCCTGGTACACGTGCTCCTCGGTGACGTGAAACGCGCCGATGTCGTTGAGCCGGCCGTCGTAGGTCTCCGCCACGACGGGCAGGGACCAGCCCCGCAGGCCCTGGCGCGCGGCGTGCTTGACCATCGCGTCCCTGACCGTGCCCACCTGGTGGGTGTTGGTGATGCCGATCGCGGAGGTCAGCAGTCCGGACTCCTCCACCCACAGCAGCCCGGTCATCTCGCCGTTGCCGTTGAAGCGGTGGAATCCGGCGAACGCCCTGTCAGCGGCGATGTTGCCGCCCCGCGGCAGCACCATTGTCACGCCCGTCCTGGCGACGCGCGGCTCGTCGTACACGACCGTCGTGTGGCCCACGAGCACGCCGGGCACGTCGGTGATGGCGTTGTGGGCGCCGGTGGGGTGGTCTCCGATTACGATGCCGAGGTCGCGGATACGAGCGCGTGTCATGGCCTGCTCCTTTGGTCTGATTGGGCGTTGCCATGATAGCTGCGGCCAACGGACGAGGCAAACGCCTGTGTGACGCCGGCGCCAGGCCGTTTAACTCTGCTGTCAGTCGGTTCAACCCTCATGCATGCGCGTGCCTCTGGTATACTGACTGACTATGGAACCGGACCTGATTCGCAACTTCTGCATCATCGCCCACGTCGACCACGGCAAGTCCACGCTCGCCGACCGGCTGTTGCAGGCCACCGACGCGGTGGACCCACGCGACATGGTGGACCAGCTTCTCGACAGCATGGAGCTGGAGCGCGAGCGCGGCATCACCATCAAGGCGCAGGCCGTGCGCATGAGCTACACCGCCAGCGACGGCCGGGAGTGCCAGCTCAACCTCATCGACACGCCCGGACACGTCGACTTCTCCTACGAGGTGTCGCGCAGCCTGGCGGCGTGCGAGGGCGCGCTGCTTGTGGTGGACGCGACGCAGGGCATCCAGGCGCAGACTCTGGCCAACGTGTACCTGGCTCTCGAGCACGACCTGGAGATCATTCCGGTCGTCAACAAGATCGACCTGGACGTCGCCGAGCCGGAGCGGGTGTCCATGGAGGTGCAGCAGGCGTTCGGCTTCCTTGAGGACGAGGTGATACTGGCGTCCGCAAAGGACGGCCTGGGCGTGTCCGACATCCTGGAGGCGATTGTATCGCGGATTCCGCCTCCGGGCGGGCGCGGCGAGGAGCCGCTGCGCGCGCTGATATTCGATTCCAAGTACGACTCCTACAAAGGCGTGGTCGCCTACGTGCGCGTGTTCGACGGCTCAACGTCATCCGGTGGGCGCATTCGCGTGATGGCGTCCGGCTCGGAGAGCGAGGCGCTGGAGGTTGGGGTATTCTCGCCCGCGCCGGAACAGGTGGACAGCCTGTCCGCCGGAGAGGTCGGCTACATCGCTACCGGACTCAAGAGCGTTGGCGACGCGCCGGTGGGGGACACCATCACGCTCGCGCGCAAGCCCGCTATTGAGCCGCTGAAGGGCTATCAGCCGCTGAAGCCGATGGTGTTCGCGGGGCTTTACCCCGCCGACGGCGAGGACTATCTCGACCTGCGTGAGGCGCTGGAGAAGCTGCGCCTCAACGACGCGGCCCTCAGCTTCCAGCCGGAATCCTCGCTGGCCTTGGGCACCGGCTTCCGCTGCGGGTTCCTTGGGCTGCTCCACATGGACGTGGTGCAGGAGCGGCTGGAGCGCGAGTACGGGCTTACGCTGCTCGCTACCTCTCCCAGCGTGGCCTACCGCGTGGTGCGGACGGACGGCGACGAGTACGAGATCGACAACCCGTCCAAGCTGCCACCAACACAGCAGGTAGACCAGATACAGGAGCCATGGCTGGAGTTGAGCATCGTGTGCCCCGCCAACTACATAGGCGCCGTGATGGAGCTTGTGAACTCGAGGCGGGGCGAGTACCGCCGCATGGAGTACCTCCAGCACGAGCCGTCCTCCAACGGCGGCGAATCCAGGGCGCGGGTGCTGATAGAATACAACGTCCCGCTGTCCGAGGTGCTGGTAGACTTCTACGACCAGTTGAAGGCTAGGACCCAGGGCTATGCCTCCATGGACTACTCCCTCGCCGGCTACCGGCCCGGCAACCTGGTGAGGCTCGACATCCTGGTCAACGGCGAGCCTGTGGACGCGCTGTCGTCCATAGTCCACCGCGACAACGGCTACCGCCACGGCCGGGAGCTGGTGTCCCGCCTGAAGGAGCTGATACCGAGGCAGCTATTCGAGGTGCCCATCCAGGCGTCCATCGGCAGCCGCGTCATATCGCGCGAGACCATCAAGGCGCTGCGCAAGAACGTGCTCGCCAAGTGCTACGGCGGCGACGTCACGCGCAAGCGCAAGCTGCTGGAGAGGCAGGCCGAGGGCAAGCGGCGCATGAAGCGCGTAGGCCGTGTGGAGATACCGCAGGAGGCCTTCCTCAGCATCCTGAAGGTGAGCCGCTAGGACCACTCGGCCAGCGCTGTCTCGGCCCTGGATTCCCGTTGCCTCGGGAATGAGGGCTCGCGGAGAGCCGGTCAGCCACATGACGGCGAGCCTTTACTCATGGGCAGCGGCCACGAAAAGGGCCACACGTCCTACTGAACCTCACCGGCACGCGACATCGTCGCAGCGATGGCGAACTACCAGTCGCGATGAGGAGGATGAGCATGGCGCCCCCCGCTACGGTGTCCGCCGTAATCTTCGCCGTTGCTACGTTTGCGTTCGTTGCCTGCGCCGATGTACAGCCGGCGCCCGCATCGACATCTACGCCTAGGCCTACGCCAACCGCCATCCCTGTTTCTACGTCGATAGTCACGCCGACTACGGTGTCCGCGACTGTGACGCCTGTGGCCTCTGTGCCCACCCAGGCACCAACTCGAACTCGGGTTGTTGAGCCTGTGCCTACGCTCACTCCTACCTCGGTACCAACCCCGATACCCACGCCGGTCCCCGCATCCACGGCTGGACACTCCTACCTGACCGAGGAGATACCACCCTGTACTCCCATCTCCGGCTACTCTGTGGACCCCTGCGAGCCCGACGTGAAGATACAGACCAGAGCAGTGGGAGGTGTGGGGTCAGGTGGGATATTCGAGTACGACCAGCCGCAGACGGTCCGAGCATTCCTTGACGGTGGTTCAATATCGTTCATACCGCATATCGTGCTGCGCGGCACGTACATCCCGGAAACGGCGCGCTGCACTGCGGGCAACCCGTACCACGTGCCGTCTTACCAAGAGCCGGGCTATTTTCAGCATTCGATTCTCTTCCAGTGCTTCGCCGACGTGCGGGTGAACGGCTACATCCTGGGGGAGGGTTTCGATCGGTTGACCGTCCAGGTGTCTTTTCGCCACTACTGGGATGGCTACTATGCGTCCATCGCGGCGAGCGAGAACATGACCGAGCAGGAGGAGGTGGAGTTTATTCGCGCCATGGATGCACTTGTGCTCGAACGGGGCTCGGCCACCGGAGACACTGAAGGAATCTATGGCACGGAGGTGGTGCTGTTTATCGGCCCGGGATCCAATCATGCCACTGAGGTGTGGCAAGTGTACGAAACCTGGGACGTGCAGAGGTTGGAGGACAACACGGTCATTGTGGTGCATCCCCACAGAGATTCCTGGAGAGCCGCCAGGCCGGACGACTACCAGGCCTACCGCTCACAACTCGAGATGGAGCTGCCCGCCTTCACCCAGGCGGTTATCGCCGCCAATCAGGCCAGGATCACCGAATACGGCGGGCGGATAGCGCCGGAGGACATCCAGAGTAGAGCGGAGGGCGTGAACCTGCCTATGCTGGTCACCGACGCGAACGAGTTGCGCCAGTACTACATCGACACGGGCGCCTACGATCACCCGGACGGCCCCCCATCGCAGCCCCCGCCGCCGTGCGGCCTCGCCGTGCCCGACCCGGCCAACAACCCCGGCCTGATGCGCGACTGTATCACCCTGCTGGGGCTGAAGGACGCGCTTAGAGGTACCGCGACCCTGAACTGGGCGGCTAGTTCGACCATCACCACGTGGGAGGGCGTCGCCCTGAACGCAAGCTCCACGCGCGTTGCGGAACTGGAGCTCGACGACGAGGACCTCGACGGAACGATACCGCCCTCCTTGGGGGAACTCTCTGCTCTGGTGACGCTGGACCTATCCGACAACGAGCTGACCGGCGCGATACCCGCCGAGTTAGGACGGCTCGCCAACCTGCAGATTCTGAGACTGTCCGGCAACAGTCTCACCGGCTGCATACCGCTCGCGCTAAGGTCTGTGCTCACCAACGACCTGAGTGACCTCAACCTGTCCTACTGTCGTCCCCTGCGCCAGTGAACCTTGCCGCTGGCACGCCCGGCCCATACAGTGTGCCGCTGAGTTCGGGCGTTGTGTCAGGCGCGATCAAATGCGAGGTCATCAGCTCCAAACCCTACACGCGACCGCTCCCGACAGCAGTCCCACTGCGACTATCACCTGATCGCTAAAGCCGCTCGCCAGCTTGACTTTTCCACCACGAATGGCTATATTCACGCTTACAAGGCTGCATCCGCGTCATCCTGGACGGAGGCGCGCACGCCCCTTAACCACAGGAGGTTGGCTTTGGACTTCACGTATCGCTACACCGATGAGCAGGAAGAGTTTAGGAAGGAAGTTCGCGACTGGCTCGCGGCGAACGTCCCGGAGGACATGCGCGCGCCCGTCGACAGGCTCGACCTGAGCGACGAGCAGTACTGGTTCTGGCGCGACATGCACGTCACGCTGGCCGAGAAAGGCTGGCTCAATCCGACGTACCCCAAGGAGTACGGCGGCGGCGGGCTCAGCGGCGAACACGAGACGATTCTGCTGGAGGAGTTCCGGCGCGCCCGCGTGGTGCCCAGCTTCACGAACACGCTCATCTACCCGACGCTGCTGGTGTGGGGCACCGAGGAGCAGAAGCAGCAGTTCCTCACGCCGATGCTCAAAGCCGAGAAGATCGCCTTCCAGCTTTTCACAGAGCCGAACGCCGGCTCCGACCTGGCTTCCCTCCAGAGCAAGGCCGTGCGCGACGGCGACGACTGGATTCTGAACGGACAGAAGATATTCATCAGCGGCCACGGTGACCCGGACTGGCTGTACGGTCCGCTGATCACGGACCCCGACGCTCCCCGACACCGGAACCTGGGCTACTTCATGGTCCCCTATCCGGCCGAAGGCCTGGACATGGAACGCATGGGGCTGCTCACCGGCCACGACCAGAGCATGTTCTTCATGGACAACGTTCGCGTGCCCGGCGACCACTTGGTGGGCCAGGAGGGCCAGGGCTGGCAGGTTTCGCAGACCACGCTTGAGGTCGAGCACGGCGGGCGCGGCATAGCCTTCCCGATCGACGAGTCGATGGAGAACCTGCTCACCTACGTCAAGGGCACCCGACACAACGGCGGCAGTCTCGGCGACGACCCGGTGGTGCAGCAGGACACCATGGACGCGCTGCTCGAAACGCACGTCCACACCCTGCTAGCGCAGCGCAACTACTCTATGTACCAGGCGCGCCAGGAGATGAGCTACCACGGCTCGCAGACATCCATGTTCCGCAAGGAGTACCACATGCGGAACGCTGACCGCGCCCGGAACGTGATGGGCATGTACTCGCTGCTCGGCGTCCGGGAGCCCCGCGCGCCGTTCAAGGGCGAGCCGGAGGTGTTCCAGCGCAGCAGCCTGACCGGGGCGCATCCTGGCGGCACCATCGAGATCCAAAAGGTCATCATGGCCCGCCGCATGGGCATCAGCCGCACCAGGGAGCGCGCGGCGCCCACGCCGTCCACTACGGGCGTGCGCGGCGTGTAGCCAACGCAACCGGAGGCGCGGCCCGCCACACCGTGCGGGTCGCGTGCCACAATCACCGCGACCATTCGTAAGAGGGGCTTCCGAATCGAGGAGGCCCCTTTGCTTTGCCGCATCGCTACCGCAGACTGGTTACGGTTGGACAGCCAGCCGGCGCAAAAGGAGCACCCAGATGGACTTCAAGCAGCCCTACAGCAGAGACCAGGAGGCCTTCCGGGTGGCCGTCCGCTCGTGGCTTGAGCACAACGCCCCCACTGGCCTGCGCATTCCGCCCGACGGGCGTCCGCTGGACGAGGACACGCAGCGGACGGTGAAGGACTTCCGCCTTCAGTTGGGAGCACAGGGCTGGCTGGCCCCGTCCTGGCCGCGCGAGTACGGCGGGGGCGCGATGAGTTCGGCGTTCGAGGAGATAATCATGGAGGAGATCCATCGGCTGGATCTGCCCAGCATGGGGGACAACAACCGCTGGATTCCGGCGATGATGGTGTGGGGCACCGAGGAGCAGAAACGCCGCTACATAACGCCCGCCCTCAGAGGCGAGACGATCACCTGGCAGGCGTTTAACGAGCCCGATTCCGGTTCTGACCTGGCGGGTATTCGCACCACCGCCGTCCTGGAAGACGGGCAGTACCATATCAACGGGCGTAAGCACTATATCACCGGGCGGTTCGATCCGGATTACCTCTGGACCCTGGCGGTGACCGACCCGGAGCGCCCCCGCAGGCTCAACCTCGGCGTGTTCATGGTCGACGCGCGGTCGCCGGGCATCCGCATCGAGACGCAGCGGCTGCTCATGGGCAGCGAGCGCCGCGTCTACCTGGAGGACGTAGTGATCCCCGAGGACTGCCTGGTCGGGCTGCCCTACCAGGGCTGGGAGATAGCGCAAACCATCCTGGAAGGCGAGCGCGGCGGCTACACCCTGCGCGGCAACGAGGACGAGACTGCGGCGAGCATTGAGCGCTTCCTCCGCGAGGAGCGCGAGCGGTCGTAGAGTCTGTCCGAAGGGTCCCTTCCCCCTTGATACGTGTGATGCAGATTAGATTTGTGGAACTACCACACAAGAGGCAGGTTGATGTGGATAACCGAGTTTGATGGCCTTTTCTTGCGGTTTAGGCACCACCTTCGACTCAGCGCAGCCCTGGCACCGGCCAAATTGGCGGCTTTTGGTCCGAAAACCGCCCTAAACAGGCATATCGGACACTTTAATGTGCATCACGCGTCTTGATGGGGGAAGGCTAGGATGGGGGTGAAGGCCCATTGTCCAGACTCGCCTCATCGACTCTGAACAGTTACGTAATGTAGATAGTGATGGACTTCGCCTACCACTACACCGAAGAACAGCAGCGATTCCGAACCGAGGTGTCGGCCTGGCTCGACGCCAACGCGCCGCCTGATACTGCACGCGCGGCAGACGGCCCGTCGTGGCAGCGCCTGCGGCTCGCGCTTGGCGAAAAGGGCTGGCTCGCTCCGGCCCTGCCGGTCGAGCAGGGAGGCGCGGGTCTGACGCCGGACCACACGGTCGTGGTGCTGGAGGAGCTGGACAGGCGCGGGCTGCTCTCGGTACACGATGCGGCGGGCGCCCAGCTACGCAGCGCGCTGCTAGACAGTGGATCGGAGTCGCTGCGGCTCGAGTTGCTTCCGGCGCTCGCCAGGGGCAAGGCGGTGGTGTGGCGCATCGTGCTGGACGAGCACGCCGAGCCGGGCGGCGATACGCTTGGCGTAAGCGCGCGTCCCGACGCCGACGGGTTCATCCTCGACGGGGACGCCGCGTTCGCCGGCGCGAGCGCGGCGCCGACGCACCTGTGGACGCTGGCGGCGTGCGAGCCCGACGGGGCGATCCTGGCGCTGGTCGTGCCCACAGCGTTGCACGGCGTGAGCGTGTCCACGCCCCGCACGCTCGCGGACGGCTCCCTGCACCGTGCGGCGTTCGATGACGCCTGGGTACCACGCACGTCCATGCTCGGGGACGAGGGCGACGGCTGGCGAGTGGCACGCTCCGCTGCGCTCGACGACCTCGCGCTGGACCTGCCCGTTCCCGAGCTGAGCCGCGAGGCGGAGGCGCTGCTGCGTTTCGCCAGGGACACGACGCACGAGGGCAGGCCGCTGAGCGAGGAGCCGGTGCGCCGGATGCTGCTCGTCGAGGCTTACGTGGACAGCCGGCTGTCGCGCCTGCTCGCGATGCGCAACCAGTGGCGGCGCGCCGCGGGACTGCCGCTTACCTACGAGCTCGCCCAGGCGGACATGCTGAGGGAGCGGGCCACGCTGCGCCTGTCGCACATAACGCAGGAGGTGGTGGGAGTGTACGCGCTGCTGGACTCGGACGACCCGCGCGCGGCGTCGGCGGGATTCGCGGCGCAGCAGCGCCAGAGCGTGGCCGGGCAGAATCCGACGGGCCTGCCGGACGCCCGCAGGCGCGCCATAGCGGAGGCGCTGGGCATGAGCAAGCCGGCCGGCTGAGGAGAACGACTCGTGCGCATCGGCATCATCTCGGACACCCACAGCCTGCTCGACGACGCCAGCGACATGCCGTCGCAGATCCTGGACGCTTTCCGGGGCGTCGACCTGATCATCCACTGCGGCGACCTGGACACGCTGGGCGTGCTGGACTGGCTGGAGAAGGTCGCGCCGGTGCTCGCCGTGCGCGGCTACCCCGATCCGGTCGAGGAGGGCGAGCGTCTGGCCGACTCGACGCGCGTGGTGGATGCGGAAGGTCTGTCGATAGGCGTCATCCACGACATCGCCTGGCCCGGCATACGTGTGCGCCTGGAGAGCTTCTTCGAGTTCCCGGACAGGCCGTTCGAGGCGGTGATGCGCTCCAAGTGGGGCCAACCCGTGGACGTGATCGCTTTCGGCGACACGCACGAGGAGATGGTCGCCTGGTACGAGGGCGTGCTACTGGTCAACCCTGGCAGCCCCACCAAGCCCGGCCTGCGCCACGGCAAGGGCGAACTGGGCACGGTCGCCATCCTCGAGGTCAGGCGTGGCGTCGCGACGGTCGAGCTGGTCAAGCTGCCGGGGCGTCTGTGAGCGCGCGCGCTCGATTGGCGTTGTCTCAGCCGCCCGCTAGATGGTAGCCTATCCGATAAGTCCCTTCCCCCTCGCAGGGGGAAGGTTAGGATGGGGGTGATGAACAGGTTGTCGGATAGGCTCAAAGTGGCGAGACACCACGGGAAGGAGCGCACGTTATGGATGCGAAAGCGAAGCCGCCTGTGCATCGAGCTAGACCCACCGGACCGCCCAGCCGTCCCGACGATGAGGCGGCCAGGCTGGGCGAAGGATTCTACGAACGCGACATTCGTCACCAGGTCGAGCCGGAACACGACGGCGAAATAGCCGCAATCGACGTTGACAGCGGACACTGGGCCATCGGCGACAGCATCACCGCCGCGACGGACCGCCTGTGGGAAAAACACCCGGACGCCCACGATACGTGGTGCGTTCGGGTTGGATACCAGGCGCTACGCAGCTTCGGGGGCGGCTCGCTGCGGAGGCCCGATTGATAGAAGGAGTTGTAAATTCAGCCCGCGAAGCTGTGGTAATGCTCTCCTTGCAAGGCCCGGCAGGGCAGACGCGGGAAATCGAGGTCGTCGTCGATACCGGCTACAACGGGTTCTTAACCCTTACTCCGGGGATGGTGGCGGAGTTGGGATTGGCCCATCGGAGCAGAGGCCACGCCGTTCTAGCCGACGGCAGCAGAGTGACCTACCAAGCTTACAACGCTACTGTGCTATGGGACGGACAGCCGAGACAAATTGAAGCCGACGAGATGGGAGGTACGCCCCTCGTAGGCATGGACATGCTCGAAGGCCACAACCTGAACATCGACGTCGAGAGCGGCGGGCGTGTCCTCATACAGGCCAAAGCGTAGCGGCCCGCCCTACCCCCTAGAGATGCCGACCCCCTTGCCCTTCAGGATCACCTCGCCGTCGCTGTTGTAGTACGTCGTGCCCGTCACCGTAAACACCAGCCGGTTCTTGGACCCCTGCCGCTCGTAAATGTCCAGCAGCCGCGACTTCCGGCTCAGCTTCTCGCCCAGCCTCGCCAGCCCGAGCACCTCGTAGGACTGCCCGCCGTTGAGACCGCCCTGCGTGGGCAGGCCCTGAACCTCGTGGTCGCGTTCGCCGCTCATCACGCCCGGAGGGCCGCCCCAGTAGTTGGGGTTCTCTCGTATTCGGCGCGTGAGCTGGTCCGGCTCGGTGGGCGGGTGCTTGAAGCCGTCCACCGGGTAGAGCGGCATGGCCATCACCGAACCCCAGCGTGTTGACTTGGCATAGTCCTCGTCCCAGTAGAGCCGGTCGGGATCGGGTATGGCCTGCGAGAAGCGGCGCAGCTCCGGCAGCGACACGGAGTCCCAGCTCGTGCCTTCCGACTCCAGGCCTATCTGGCTGCGCACCTCGTCGTTCACGTACAACGCGCCCTCCATGTTGTGGCCGGGCTCGTAGTAGTCGTCGGGTTCTTGCAACTCCTGCGGCGGGACGAACGGGTAAGAAACGTCCGGGCCGTTCTTTAGCGGAATCGCCACTACCGCCGAGCCGGGAGAGGTCTCCTGCCCATTCTGGTTTCTCATGCCGCAGTCCAAATCGACGATGCCGATGCCGTCGATCTCGCGCATCTCGCGCACGCGCGCCCACACCGTGAACACGTCGAAGGGGTAGTGCATGGCCCGGTACTGCATCTGGAGCTTCCAGAGCCAGCCGCCATGCCCGGCCCAGTCCTTGAACACTCGGGCGATGGGGTGCTTGCGCCAGTTGCCGTTCGCCACGATGTCGTCGAGCTGGAACACCGATGTCGCGAACTTGTAGTCGTAGTGGAACCTCTCCCAGTTCTCTTGAGCGGCGCACCAGCGCGCGATGTGGGCGTTGCTCCAGGGACCGTACTCCTGGGTCGGCACCTCCATGCCAACTTCGATGTCTTCCAGATAGACCTGGTCGGTCATGCTACCTAACCTCCGTTGCGCTAGCGCGCTCCTTGTTCTTCCTTCTGGCTATGATGAGTGGATCTGGACCTTTATCGAGCCGGTGGACTTATCGTAAGCGGTCTCGAAACCGCGCTGGATGTCGTCCAGCGAGTACCTGTGCGTCACCATCTGGCCCAGTTCGGCCTGGCCCCGCGCCATCATCTCTATGGCGAGCTCGTAGTCGTGCCGTCCGTCCATCACGTTGTAGCAGGACGAGAAGGCTATCGTCTGCTCCTTGAGCATGGGCGGCAGCCAGTCGACCGTGATGGGCCGGCGGAAGCCGCCGACGATGGCGATGCGCCCCTGCCGGCGGGTCACCTCGATGGACTGTACGGCGGTCGCCTCACTCTTGCCGCCCACGGTCTCGATCGTCAAGTCCGCGCCGCGGCCGTCCGTTGCGTCTGCGAGCGCCTCCCAGAACGCGGGTCCGTCCGGGGGTAGCGCGTCGTCGGCGCCCAGGCGCTTGGCCATGGCGGCCTGCTGCTCGTGCCGCGCGGTGGCGTAGACCCGGCCCGCGCCGAGCGCTCGCGCTGCGGCTATGGCCGTCAGCCCGATGTTGCCGGAGCCGAGCACCGCGACAGTCTCGCCGCCCTTGAGGTCGCCGCGCCTCACGCCATGCACCGACACTGCCAGCGGCTCCACCAGCGCGCCCTCGTCCCAGGTCAGCGAATCGTCCAGCGGGTAGCATCCGGCGGCCCTGCGAAGAATGTACTCCGCGAACCCTCCGCCGTGGGCGTCGTCCTTATGCTGGCACTGGATGAACTGTCCCTGGCGGCAGTACCAGCAGTCACCGCAGGAGCGCCCGTGGCCTATGGTCTCCACGGCGACCCGCTCGCCGATCCTGGCGCGGTCGACACCCTCGCCCACCTCGACGATCTCTCCGGCGACCTCGTGGCCGGTGGGCAGGTCGTCCGGCTCGGTCTTGTCGGCGTTCATCAGCAGGTCGGAGCCGCAGATGCCCACGGCGCGGACGCGCACCAGCGCGTCCAGCGGTCCCGGTGTGGGCTTAGGGAGCTCTGTGAGGCGCATGACGCCTTCGCCGTCGAACAGGGCGGCCTTCATGGTGCTCATCCTGACCTCCTACTGAGAGTTGAGCGGCGGGAGGACGCGCTTGATCCACTCGGTGGCGTCGTTTACCGTCCGCTGGGCGATTTCGTGGCCCATGGGATATTCGTGGTATTCGGGAGAATAACCCTCGGCTTCCAGGAAGCTGACCGCCTCGCGTGCCGCGTCCACGCCGATAACGGCGTCGCGTGTCCCGTGAGCGACGAATATGGGCTGGTCGCGCTCTTCGGGCAGCCTGCCGCGCAGGGCGTCGGGATCGGTCACTCTGCCGCTCAGCCCGAGTATGCCGCGGACCCTGCGCGGGTCCGGCAAACCCAAGCGATAGCTCATCATACAGCCTTGGGAGAAGCCGCCGAGCACCAGGTTGCCGGGCTCGACGCGGTAGGACTCCATCACCTCATCCAGGAGCGTGTCGATCAACTCCTCGGAAGCCTGCGCCTCCTCCGGTCCGCCCGCGCCGCCGGGCTGCGTCCACGCGTAGCCCACCATGCCCGGCCCTAGCTGGACCGCCATGGGCGCGTTCGGGCAGATGTAAACGTAGCCTCTCGTGTCGATCGCGGGAGTCAGACCCGCGAGGTCGCCCATGTGCGCGCCGAAGCCGTGGAGCAGCACGACCATGGGATAGTTAGCATCCGGGTCGTAGTCGTCCGGCTCAATCGCCAGGTAAGTCAGGGTGCTGCCCTGTCGTTCGAATGCGCGCACGGCGTCTACTCACCTCCAGCGGGTCTCGTGCCGTACAGAGGTTATCGCTATACGCGGCCGATGACAAGCCTGTTGTCGATGATAGAAGGCCAGGGCCATTTCATTTTGTCCCCTCTCCCTTGATGGGAGAGGGCTAGGGTGAGGGTGACAAAACCCCTGTCTCAAACCTTCCCATCCGCGTAACCCAAACGCCGCACCCCCTTCCCATCACCGCGCAATCACCGCGCCATCCCACCCCAACTGTGTCACTAAAATTCCCACAATCAGGCCCATTCCCGCTCCTCAGTCGTCATTTCCGTGAAAACGGGAAACCAGGGGGCGTGGCCCCGACCGCTCTTGATTCTACAGCACGCACGTGCTATTTTCTACGTAGCAATCGCCGCGACCGCCATTTGTGAAGTAGGGGCGGAGCCTGTCCTGAGCCTGCCCTGAGCTTGCCGAATGAGTATGAAACCCGCCCGTTTCCCGCCCAAGATCACTGTCGCGTTCTGCGACATTTGGCGCAATGCGCGTGACGAACCTTAACAACTTGGCTCACAGAAAGTGACAAGATCATCGAGCCGCCCAGCTACGGAATGGGCAGAATGTAGCAGAATAGCGCAGACTTTTCGTAAAGCCCCCATCCTAGCCCCCTTTCTCGCCGGAGAGCGGCGAGCCAAACGGCCCTGGAGGAAAGCGGGCCGCGCTTGCGTTTGCCGAGAGGCGTGGACTAGAATCGAGCCGAATCTTTAGAACAGTTTTGAAGAGGATGGAATGAGCAAACTGATCGACATGCTGGAGAGGGCGTCGTCGCCCTCGCAGACTCCAATGGGGTTCGGGCCGGCCTCTCGCCGGGCTGACGAGAGGCCGGCGCTCGCGATCATTGGCCGCGCGCTTTCCTCGGAGCTGGAACAGGACCCCGGCCTGGCGCAAGCGGACGTGGACGCTGTGCTCGTGGAGCTTCACGTGAGGGCGCAGGAAAACGCGGCGAACGGCGCCTTCGACGCGCTGGATGGCCGCATCTGGGGCCTGAGCGTGGACGAGCGCGTGAGCACGGACGTGTTGGCTGCCGCCAAGGAGCGGGGCTGTGACTTCCTGGCGCTCGACAGCCTTGCTGCGCCAGCGTCGCTGCTGAGCGAAGAGGACATGGGCAAGCTGGTGGCAGTGGAGGACGACCTGGACGAACGCACTGCGGCGGCGATTCGCAGTCTCTCCTTCGACGGCGCGCTGTACCATCCGCTGGAAGGCCTGTCGCCTCTAAACCTGGGGCGGCTCGTCGCCGTCCAGCGCGCCCACCGGCTGCTGGGCAACCCGTTCCTGGTCAGCGCCTCTGGCGAGCTGTCGAAGCCTGATCTTAAGGAGCTTCGAGACGCGGGCATAGCGGGCATCGTTATGGAGTTGAGCGGCAATGACGCCATCGCGAGGACGCGCGAGAGCATCCTGGGTCTGCCCCGGATCAGGCCCCGGCCGAGGCAGCGTCGAAACGTCGCTCCGCTGGTGCCGTCCACGCAAGCGGGCCAGGTCGATGACTACGACGACGAGGGGCGCCTGCGCGGCTAGCGTCCCAGCGGCAGCCTGTCGATCAGGTACTGCGGCAGGTCGTGGCCGCGCATCTTCTCCTGCGTGGCCGCGATGTCGTACTCGACCCTGTGGTGCGTCACCGTGGGACCGTCAGAGTCGTACACCGCGTAGCTGGCGGTGGGATCGCCGTCGCGGGGCTGGCCGACGGAGCCGGGGTTGATGATCACCTGCTCCTCACCCAGCGCCACGGGCGAGTCCAGCGGAAACCGCAGGAACTCCGCCCCCTGCCCGGATGGCCGGCAGATGAACGGAACGTGCGAGTGGCCCACCAGGCACCAGTAGGTGTCGAAGTGGGTGAAGCTGGCCACCGCGGCCTGTACCGTCACCACGTACTCCCAGATGGGGTCGCGTGGGCTGCCGTGTACGACGGTGAACTCGTCCAGTTCGAGCCGCAGCTCCAGGCCGGCGAGATGCTCGGCCTGCTCGGCGGATAGCTGCCCGGCGGTCCAGCGGTTGGCGGCGGCGGCGTAGGGATTGAAAGCCTCCAGGCTCAGCTTTCCGATGGCGGCGAGGTCGTGGTTTCCGGCGACGGCCCTCAGGTCGTGCCGGAGGAGGAGGTCGATGCAGGCGCCGGGGTCCGGGCCGTAGCCCACGACGTCGCCAAGCGACCACACCTGGTCGAACCCGCCCCTGGATTGAGCGTCGCTCAACACGCGCTCCAGCGCCTCCAGGTTGCTGTGGATGTCCGAGACTATAAGCGCCCGCATTCGATTCTCCGCCTTGAGCTTGCCGCCTGTACGAAAATATAATACTACGTTGGGGTGAGTGGTGCGGGGGCGCTCGACGCATTGTCGGCGCGGAATCGACAGATGGAGTGGCCGGCAGTTTGGACGACATCGGCAGAATGACCATAGTAAGCGGCTCGCCGGAGCACACGCGGGCCATCGGCAGGGCGCTCGGTGAAAGCGCGAAGCCGGGCGACGTGTTCCTGCTCGCCGGAGAACTGGGCGCGGGCAAGACGTGCCTAACCCAGGGCGTACTCTGGGGACTGGGCGGCGACGAGTTCGCCAGAAGCCCCACGTTCGTGCTGGTTTCTCAGTACCGGGCGCGCCTGACGCTGCACCATGTGGACCTGTACCGGCTGGACTCGTTCACCGAGGTCGATGGCCTGGAACTGGACGAGTACCTCTACGGCGACGGCCTCTGCGTGGTGGAGTGGGCCGACAAGGCCGAGGGTATGTTCCCGGAAGACAGCCTCGTCATCCGGCTGGACGTGACGGGCGACACCACGCGCCGCATCACGTTCGAGCCGACTCCACAGCGGGCGGAGTGGCTGGAGAATGCGCTCAGCGGGGTGAGGTCGTGGAACTGTCAATAGACACGTCGACAACCTGCGCCGCCGTCGGACTTTCCGAACAGGGGGAGTTCGTCGCGGAGCACCGATGGCGCTCGCGGCAGAACCACTGCGTGGAGCTTACGCCGGCCATCCGGGAGCTTATGCGGCGCGCCGGCGTTGGCATGGACAGCCTGGATGCCGTGTTCGTGGCGAGTGGTCCGGGCGGATTCAGCGCGCTGCGAGTGGGAATGAGCGCGGCCAAGGCGCTGTCCGCCGCGCTCGACGTGCCGCTGGTGGCGGTCAACACGCTGGACGTGGAGGCGGCGCCGTACCTGCCGCTGGGATCGCCGGTAGCCGCCGTGATACCGGCGGGCCGCAACCGGCTGTACCTGGGCAGCTACGCCGCGCTGGGGGGCGACGAGCCCCCTTCCTACCAGGTGATTCAGCAAGACGCGCTAGAGGAGCTGCTGTCTCCCGGCGTCGTGGTATGCGGCGAGGCGGCGGAGGCGTGCGTGGATGCGGCGGAAGCCGCGGGCGCGCGAGCAGCGGCTCTGTCGCCTCCCACGCGGGGCGCGGCGTCCCTGGCGAGGCTGGCCTACGCGCGCCTGGAGCGCGGCTCCGTCGACGACCGCGCGGCGCTGCAGCCCCTGTACCTGCGGAGCGCGCAGGTGGAGATGGCCCGGCGAACCTGGGGCGCGGCCGGCTAGCCGCTCGAGGCTCAAGATTGGTAAACGATAGGAGATTGCGGAATTGGAACGGACGCTCGTACTACTGAAGCCCGACGCCGTGCAGAGGGCGCTTGTGGGTGAAATCGTGTCCCGCCTGGAGCGGAAGGGGCTGCGATTCGCGGCGATGAAGCTGATGCGCGTTAGCGAGGAGCTGGCGCACCGGCACTACGGCGAGCACGAGGGCAAGCCATTCTTCGAGGACCTGGTCTCATTCATCACGTCCGGTCCGGTGCTGGCGATGATTGTGGAGGGAGAGAACGCCGTGTCGCTCGTGCGCGGCCTGATGGGAGCCACCAACCCCGCGGATGCGTCGCCGGGCACCATACGCGGCGACCTGGGGATTGCGATTGGAATGAACCTGATTCACGGGTCGGACTCGCTGGAGTCGGCGACCCGCGAGACCGCGCTGTTCTTCGGCGACGGTGAGGCGCTCGACTACGAGCGCGACGTCGACAGGTGGATCACAGAAGCCTGACGACCTCTACCGCGCGGGACCAGGCGCCCTCCACGTCGTAGAACTCACGCTCCTCCGGTCCGAACAGGTGGACGATGACGTCGCCGTAGTCCTGGAGAATCCAGCCGGACGCGGGCGCGCCCTCGCGGTGGTGCAGAACCGCCCCCGCGGTCTCCAGCGCGGCCTCGATGGCCTCGGACAGGTCGCGCAGTTGGCGTCTCGAATCGCCCGTCAGGATGATGAAATAGTCGGCGAAGTCGCTCAGGCCCCGTATATCCAGCATCAGGATGTCCGACGCAAGCCGGTCCGAGGCGGTGTCCACCGCGATCCGGGCGTAGTCGGCAGGGTCTGTAAGCGCGTCTTGATTCATGCGCGGATTATAGATTGAGACCCCAGTGTGGTCAACGCGATGTTCGCGCCCCTAAGTGCGCTTTGCTACAATTGCCTATGCCCTTTAGATACTATCCGGCCAGGCCGAACGGGACGGAATCGAGGCTCGAATGACTGACAAGGGACGGGTAATCGTCGCTATGAGCGGGGGCGTGGACTCCTCCGTCGCCGCGCTGCTGCTACAGCGGCAGGGCTATGACGTGGTGGGCGTAACCATGCGGCTTTGGTCCGTCGAAGACCCGAACGCGCCCGCGCTGAACAAGCGCTGCTGCTCGGTGGAGGACGTTGACGACGCCCGCCGGGTGTGCCAGGTCATTGGCGCGCCCCACTACGTGATGAACTTCGAGCGCGAGTTCCAGCAGCACGTGATCGACTACTTCGTGCGCGAGTACGACCGGGGCCGCACGCCCCACCCCTGCCTTGCCTGCAACGACAGGATCAAGTTCGACTTCCTGCTGCGCCGGGCGATGTTTCTGGGCGCGGACTACGTCGCCACTGGCCACTACGCCCGCATACGGCGCGGCGAGGACGGCTACCGGCTGCTGACGGGCGCGGACGGGAGCAAGGACCAGTCCTACGTCCTGTTCACCCTCCGACAGCGTGAGCTCGAGAGGCTGCTTCTGCCAATTGGCGAGTACCCCAAGAGCGAGGTGCGCGAGCTGGCGGCGGAGGCCGGTCTGCCGGTGGCCGACAAGCCCGACAGCCAGGAGATATGTTTCATACCTACCGGAGACTACCGCAAGTTCGTCGGCGAGCGCACCAAGCCCAGGGCCGGTGAGATGGTATCCACGTCCGGCGAGGTGCTCGGCGAGCATCCCGGAATCCAGTTCTTCACCATCGGCCAGCGCAGGCGGCTGGGCCTCCAGGGCAACACCGGCGCGCCGATGTACGTCGTAGAGATAGACACCGACTCGAACCGCGTGGTGCTGGGACGCGAGGACGATCTGCTGAGGCGGTCGTTCTGGGCGTCCAGAGTCAATTTTACGGCTGGTGAAACTCCCTCCGGCACCCTCGCCGTCGATGCCAAGATTCGCTACAAGTCGGGGCGGTCGGCCGCATCGGTGGTGCCCCACGGCGACTGGGCCGAGGTGTGTTTCGACACGCCCCAGCGAGCGGTCACTCCCGGGCAGGCGGTGGTGTTCTACCATGGCGAAGAGGTGCTGGGCGGCGGCATAATCGAGCTGGAGCCGCCGAGCGTTGCCGCGTGACGCCGGCCCGCGCCTGGCTGCCAAACAGCAGCGGCCGACGCTTGCCCACGAGCGGCGGCTGCGTGCACAGGGTATCTGGCCCGTCGCAGGCCTGGACGAGGCCGGGCGCGGCTCCATAGCCGGGCCGGTCACTGCGGGGGCCGTGGTGCTTCCGCCAGACGTGCGAGACTGCCCTGAAGCGCCGATACGCGACAGCAAGCGGCTCACACCCGCCCAGAGAGAGCGTGCGCTGCGATACGTCGAGTCCATCGCGCTCGCCGTGGGCGTCGGCCACTGCTCCGCACCTGAAATCGACGAGATGGGCATCGCGCCCGCGACGCGCGTCGCCATGAAGCGGGCGCTGGAGGCGCTCTCGCTGGAGCCGTCGTATCTGCTGCTGGACGCCTTCCCCCTGCCCGGAGTAACCACGCCACAGCTCGCCGTCGTGCGCGGCGACGCGACCTGCACGTCGATCGCGGCGGCGTCCATCGTGGCCAAGGTCGCGCGGGACCGGCACATGGCCGAGCAGGACGAGCGGATGCCGGGCTACGGGTTCGCCCGCCACAAGGGGTACGGCACCGCGGAGCACATTCGGAACCTGGAGAGGCTGGGGCCTAGCCCGATACACCGACGCACATTCGCGCCGCTTAAGCTGACTCTGGCGCTCGGGCAGGAGACGCTCAGACAGGGGCTTGGCAAGACCGGCGAGGAACTGGCCCGCCGGCGACTGGTGGAGGACGGGCGCGCCGTGCTGGCCGTCAACTGCCGCACACGCAGCGGCGAGATCGACCTGGTCACCGAGAAGGACGGCGTGGTGGCGTTCGTCGAGGTCCGAGCGAAGCGTGGGACGGCGTTCGGCTCGCCGGAGGAATCGCTCACGAGGCGCAAGCTGGCCAGGATGGTAAGGTGCGCCCACGAGTTCCTGGCCGAGCGGGGTTGGCAGAACCGCCCGTGGCGCATCGACGTGGTGGCGGTCGAAATGGACCGGTCCGGCAAGCTGCGGCGCGTAGAAGTGATCGAGAACGCCGTGGAGGAATGATGGGTGCGGGACCTGACTGTACTGGTCAGGCGAGCCAGTACACCGCTGCGCTGGCCGCCGCGTACAGGCCGATGAGCGCCGCGCCTTCGTAGGTGATGAAGCGGACTGGCCTGCCGCGGGGCCGCAGCGTTATCGCGGTGATAACCAGCGCCGTCATCAACATGGCGAACACGGCGGTCAGGACGTGTATGTCGGATGCGACCGCCCAGATGGCCCCATCCGTAAAGGCGACGTCGTCTAGGAAGAGAACGAATCCCATGTTGAAGACGTTGCTGCCGAGTATGTTGCCGATTGCCAGCTCCGGCGCGCCCAATCGCACCGCGGCGAACGACGCGGCCAGCTCAGGCAGCGACGTGCTGAACGCCAGGAACTGTGTGCCGACGAAGCTCGCCTCCCAGCCCATCGCCTCGGCGATGCCCTCGCCGCTGTGCGCGAGCCACACCGCCGCGCCGACCACCAGCGCCGCCGACACGAAGTAGCGCAGGAACGCCCCGGCGAGGCTTCCCTCCGCGTACTCCTCACCTGACTCGGCCTCTCCCTCGGTCTGACCCTCGGCCTGTCCGGAGCGGTAGATGAGCAACATAGCGAGGAGGAACATCGCAAACAGGGCCGCGCTGAGTGGGCCTATGTGCCAGCCGCTCATCGCGGTTGTGGCGCCGTGCACAAGCAACGCCAGGGCGGCGATGCCGATCACGGCGATGCCGAGCGCGCCCACAACGGTGGGAGTGTAGCCCACCCTGGTCAGCAGAGGACCGTCGCGCCAGTAGAGGTCGAGCAACCCGATGATCAGCAGGTTGAAGAGGTTGCTGCCGAAGGCGTCGCCCAGCGCGAGGTCCGGCTCGTCGAGCCAGGCGATAGAGCTGACGCCAGTGCCGAGCTCGGGCAGCGAGGTAGCCGTCGCCAGCAGCACCACTCCCACAAAGGAGCGCCCCAGACCGGTCTTGAAGGCGATGACGTCGGCTGACTTGGCGAGAAACCAGGAAGCGCCCAGGATGATCGCGGCGGAGGCCGCGAGTTGCAGCCAGAGCAGGGTTGTTTCCAAGCAGTCCTCTGTTGCCGCGGTTCAGGCGGCTGGGTGGTCTGAGAGTGTGTGCGCGGCGGAAGACTACCCGGCGCCTCGGTTGCTGTGGAGCAGCTCGGGACGGTCGCGCCACTTGTCCAGGAAGCGGCGGTAGTTCTTGCGGCTCAACTCGTCCCTCTCGCCCTCGGGCAGCTCGCTCCAGACGCGGTGCTCGTGCTGGGCAACGGGCAGAGTGGGGTCCGCGACTATGCGGTAGCCCCGGTCCTTGAAGTGAAAGCTGTAATCGATGTCGAGGTTCCGGTAGAAGCGGAAGCTCTCGCGCATCAGCCCAACACCCGCCAGGCTCTCGCGCCGGAACGCGAAGCAGTAGGCCTGCATGGCGTCCATATCGCCGGACTCGCCCTCGCCGTCGTGGAAGTGGTGCAGGTCATCGGTGCGAAGCCCGAACGGCCCGGCGACGCCCACGCTCTCGTCCCGGAGCATGGCATCGAGCGGGCCGAACAGGTCGCCCAAAACCTCGGTGCTGGTGTCCAGCAGCACGACGAGCTTGCCGCGGCACTGCTTGAGCACTATGTTCTTGGCGGCGGCCTCACCGAGGACGTGGTCGGTGTGGATCACGCGAATCCTGTTGTCGCCCGCCGACGCCTCCTCCAGCCAGTCTGCCGCGCCGTCGACGGAGCCGTTGTCCACGACGACCACCTCGACATCGCGGTCCCCAGCGCAGTTGAGCGCGGAGAGCACGCATCGCTTCACATCTTCGACGTAGTTGCAGGCGACGATTCCGATACTAATGTCCGCGGCGTCCGGCTCGTCGAGCAGGGATGGCACCTCGGCGGAGGACGAGTAGCTGTGCCAGCCCTCCTGGCGCTTTTCCCAGCCGGTCTTGGGCCGGACGCGGGATCCATTCGCGGTGTCTTCCACCACGTAACCCTCTCCGGACAGGGCGCCGCGGACGGCGTCCGCGTTGGCGTACTCGCCGGCGGAGCGCATCTGCGAGCGATCTTTCACACGCATCTCCACGCCGTCGGGCACGGCGTAGGCTGAGGCGGGCTGTTCCAGCTCGAGCCCGAGCACCTCGTCGAACGCGCGGACGGCGCGCAGCTTCAGCGCGGCGGGAACGTCGGAGCGTGCCAACTCCCAGGTCAGGGCCAGCGCTGCCGGCATGTTCAGATCGTCGTCAACCAGCCCCATGAACCGGTCTCGCCACTCACGGAAATCGGCCTCGTCGGCTTTGGCCTCGCCGGACTCGGCGCTCCACTCGCGCACCCTGTTGCGGAGCCTGTGGAGTCCGCGCTGGGCGGCCTTGAGCGCGGTGAATGTGAAGTTGAGCCTGGTGCGATACCTCGCGGTGAGGCACAGGTAGCGGAAGGCGAGGGGGTCGATGTCCTGGCTCTCGATGTCGGCGAGGATGAAGGAGTTTCCGGCGGACTTGGCCATCTTGA
Source organism: Dehalococcoidia bacterium (assembly GCA_965203135.1). GTDB lineage: Bacteria > Chloroflexota > Dehalococcoidia > Lucifugimonadales > CATOSD01 > CATOSD01. The sequence continues at coordinate 265,677 of CBDBBO010000002.1, forward strand.
CCCCGTCGGCGAGCAGGTGCTGGCCGTGGGTCCAGACGCTGACCACCGTTTCGCCGGTGAAGCCCTCGCTCTGGGCGATCTCTCCCTCGTGGTGCGGGAAAATGTTATCCACGCCGCCGGTGTGCAGGTCGAACCGGCGGCCCAGGTACTTGACCGACATCGCCGAGCACTCGATGTGCCAGCCCGGAAAGCCCTCACCCCAGCGGCTGGGCCACTTCAGGTCGCGGCCCGGCTCCGCCAGCTTCCACAGCGTGAAGTCTCGCGGGTCCTTCTTCAGCGGGTCGGCCTCGACTCGCACGGCCTCCAGCAACTCGGCGTCCTGGATATTGCCGGAAAGCCTGCCGTAGTCCGCGAAAGAGCCCACGTCGTAGTAAACGTTGCCCTCCACCTCGTAGGCGTGGCCGGACTCCACCAGGCCGTCCACTATCTCGAGCATCTCGGTCACGTGGTCGGTGGCCTTCGGGAAGTGCTTCGCCGGGATGATGTTGACCTTGCGCTCGTCGGCGAAGAAGCGTTCCGTGTAGAACTGGGCGATCTCGGCGGGCGTCTTGCCCTCGGCTATGGCGGCGGCGATGACCTTGTCCTCGCCCTGCTCCAGCACCTCCTGGCGCATGTGGCCCACGTCGGTGATGTTCTTAACGTGGGTCACCTCCAGGCCCTGGGCTTCCAGAGCGCGGCGGATCCAGTCGGCCATCAGGTAGGAGCGCAGGTTGCCGATGTGGGCGTCGCGGTACACAGTGGGGCCGCAGGTGTACATCTTTACCCTGCCTGGTTCAAGCGGGCAAAGCTCCTCCACTCGTCTCGTGAGGGTGTTGTATAGCCTAAGCAATTGTCGCCACTGTCCCTGAGATTCGCAGCAATTATACGACCGGCTGCCTATCGTGTCTAATGCCGGGCCGCGTCGTTAGGTAGGCACTGCGGGCGCTTGTACCCAATTGTACTGCGAAGTACCGGCAAGGGACTACGGAATACGGGCGCTCATACGGGCGAAATGCTTTACAATGATGCCCAGCGGGCGGCTTGCGCCGTGTCTTCGTCCATATACGATCACAACTACGACCTCAACCCGCGTAGAAGTCCCCCGCCAGTGTGCGCTATGGTAAACGTCAGGCAGCTATTCGATCTACAACAACTCGACTGGGACATCGCCTCCAGGGCCAAATCGCTGGAGGAGACCAGGTTTCGACTGAACGACGTGTCCGCCATCGAGGCGATGCGGCGTCGGCAGGCCCTGATCGGCCGCCAACTGGACGAGGCCCGCACCGAGAGGCGAAAGCGCGAGACAGCAGTGAGCGGGTTGGAGCAACGGCTGGAGAATCTGGACCGCAGAGTCTACGGAGGCTTTGTAACCAACCCCCGCGAACTCGAAGCCAGCGAGGAGGAGCGCGCCTTTCTGCAACAACAGAGGTCGGAGGAGGAAGACGGACTGCTCGAGGCGCTGGTGCTGTCCGAGGAGTTGGAGGAGGGGCTGTCGGCGGCGAGTGAGCGCATAACGGCGATGGAGTCGGCCCGCGACGCGGAGCGGCCCGATCTGCTGGAACGCGAGAGCCGTCTCACGGCCGAGCTCGCGGAACTGCGCCGGGCGCGGGAAGAGACCGCGCCGCAACTGCCGGCGGATACATTGTCGACGTACGAGTCGCTGCTGAGAAGCAAGAACGGCCACGCGGTCGCGCAGGTCGAGCGATCGGTGTGCCAGGGCTGCCGGATGACGCTGCCGTCGATGGAGGTGCAGCGAGCCAAGTTGTCCTCCCGAGTTGCTCTGTGCAGCAACTGCGGTAGAATTCTATACGTGGTGTGAACCGAGCATGAGAGCTATCGGCTATTTTCGTCCCAAAGAGGGGCCAAAGTACGTGGAGGCCTTCAAGGAGGCCTTTCTGGACTACTGCGACCGCAACGTTCACCAGCCGGTGGAGACATTCTACGACTACATCGGCGGCGACAGCGGCCAGTTGCCCAACTATAGGGCGATGGTCGAGTTCATGCGCGAGAGCACCGGCGGCTACCTGGTCGTGGTGCCGGACGCCACGCACCTGGGGAACGACCTTGAGGCCGTGGCGCGCGCCGTCGTCGAATTGGAGGCGCTGGGCAGTAAGGTGACGTGTGACGACGACGATATGCCCGATCCACTGCAGAACAGCTTCCTGACGCTGGACGTGAAGGGCGTTTCGCGCACGCGGAGCACTCGCATCCAGACGTCCATGCGCCGTCGCGCCATGCAGGGCCTGGGACTGGGAAAGCCGCCCTACGGCTACCGCATCGGCTCGAAGGGAACACTGGAGGTGGTGCCGGAAGAGGTCCCGGTGGTGGAGCTGATCTTCCGCCTGCGCACGAAAGAAGAACTTGGAGTCCGGCTCATCGCGCGCCACCTGAACGAGCGAGGCATACCCACGCGGCGCGGCGGCAAGTGGAACATGGTAACCATCCGCGACATTCTGCGAAATTCCACCTACATCGGCACTTACCGCCGGTTCGACATGAGCGTCCCGAACAGTCACGAGGCCATAATTCCGGGAGAGGTCTTCCGGGCGGCGCAGGCGGTCACGAGGGCGCGCCGTCCGGTGGGTCGCGTAGTGAACGCCCAGCCGTTTCTGCTGTCGGGCCTGGTGGTCTGCGGCTACTGCGACAACAAGATGATGGGCGTCACGCGCCGCCAGAGCTGGAAGCGCAAGGACGGACGCCGGGCGCGCGGGGTCTATCGCTACTATCAGTGCCAGACCCGTAACAACCAGAGCCTTTGCGGCTATCACACCTGGCGCGCCTCCAGGCTGGAGGGCACCGCGATGGGACAGCTAAGGCAGGCCCTACGATCCAGGGAACTGGAGGCGCGGTTGGACCCGGAGGCGGCCAAGAGCCGACAGGAACAGGCGAAGGCGGCCTGGCAAGCCCGCGTGCAGAACGCCGAAAGACGCTTTGTGCAGAGTATGAGGCAGGCGGCCAGGGGCAAGCTCACCACCGAGCGGCTGGGCGAGTATCTCGATGACCTGGACAGCGTGAGGACTGCCGCGAAGAACGCGGGCAAACCGCTGGATGTGGACAAGACGCTGACAAACTGGGATTCGCTGGAACTGGAGGACCAGCAGCGCTTCCTGAGCGAGCACGTATCCCACATAATCGTCAAGGACGACTCGGTGGAAGTGACGGTCTAAGACGAAGCCCTTTCAGGCGCCGGGGGCGTCGGGGCTTCTGGAAATTCGATGGAACTGGGGCGGGAATCCAGCGGGGTAGGGCCATTGACACTCCCGTACATCCGTGCTACGCTCCCTCCATCACGCACCTACACAACCAAATCGCAACCCTCGACCGCCCCCTGCCGGGTGTCCCATTCACGCCCTACCCTGTGGCGTTTCCGCCCCAAATGCCGCCTTACGTGGGACACACGACGCCCGTGACAACCCAGACTGGGGCGAGCCCAGCTACGCAGTGCATCGAAATGCATCAGTTTGCAACGCTTTCTGCTAAGGCGCGACACGGAATGACCCCGAATGACCCACATTTCGCCAAGTTCCCGGAAACCTTCCCAGCTACGGAATGTGCAAGATTGTGCAGTTCAGTGCATTCTTGGCGATAATCCTCGCCCGCAGACTGGCTTAAGCTCTTCCGAATGGCCCCTTCCCCTGGCAGGGGGAAGCGCCTGCGCTGAGCCTTGTCCTGAGCCTGCCGAACGGACTGCCGAAGGGATGGGGGGTCACCGAGGCGAAGAGCCAGTCCCGGCCCTGTCGCGCCGCCCCATCACCGACGGCAGGTGCCACCAGAATGAAGTTCCAAAAACGTGCTACAATTCCTGTGTCGAGGTGGCCGGGCGGTCGCCGTCGGTCGCGCCCACGGGCGCGGGCGAGGGAGGAAAGTCCGAGCTCCACAGGGTAAGGATGCCCGCTAACGGCGGGGCGGGGCGACCCGACGGAAAGCGCCACAGAAACATGCCGCCGCCTCCCCAACGGGGGCGGCAAGGGTGAAAAGGCGAGGTAAGAGCTCACCGCCTTGGCGGTAACGTCAAGGGCTAGGCAAGCCCCATCCGGAGCAAGGCCAAATAGGGGGAACACTGGCTTACCCGACCATTCCCCGGGTTGGCCGCACGACCCAACCGGCAACGATTGGGCTAGATAGATGGCCGCCGTCCCGGTGTTCCGGGATACAGAACTCGGCTTACAGGCCGCCTCGACCCAGCCACATCCCAAGACACCATGCGAGTGCAACAGACCGGCCCCAGGCAATTCGTCCCGCCCGAACCGGAGTACGCCCCGCTCACGCTGGAGGGCATGGCTCCGCTGGGCGACTGCTACGCGCGCTTCGAAGAGCAGACCATCAACGTGTTCGGCGGGCTGCCTGGCGAGCGTGTGGTCGCCAGGATCGTGCGATACCGCAGGCGCCGCCGCAGGTTCGTCTCCGGGATCGTCGAGCGCGTGCTGTCCGCTTCTCCGCACAGGGTAGCGCCTCCGTGTCCGCTCTTCGGGCCGTGCAGCGGCTGCCAGTGGCAGCACGTGAGCTACGACCACCAGCTCACGCTCAAGCGCGAGGCCGTCGAGAGCGAGATGATGCGATACGCGGAGCTGGACGGCGTCTCCGTGGCCTCCACGATTCCAAGTCCACAGCCGTTCAACTACCGCAACCACGCCCGGTTCACGGTACGTCGCGGCGGGTCGCTGGGATTCTCGAACCGCATCACACGCAGATTCGCCCCCGTCGATGAGTGCATGCTGATGGCGCCCGGCATCAATGACGCGCTCGCAGAACTGCAGGGGAAGTGCGCGGAAACCACGCAGCTCTCAGTGCGCTACGGGATCAACACCGGGGACTACCTGGTGCAGCCGACGTTGCAGAACCCCGAAATCGGCCTGTCCTCGGGTCAGACTCACTACTCGGAGGAGCTGCTTGGACACCGGTTCCGCGTCGCGTCGCCCTCGTTCTTTCAGGTCAACACGCACCAGGCGGAGCGGATGGCCGAGTTGGTACGCGATAGGCTCGAGCTCACCGGCACCGAGACGCTGCTGGACGCATACGCCGGCGTCGGCACGTTCGCGGTGTTGCTGGCCGGCGACGCGGGCAGGGTAATCGCGGTGGAGGAGTCTTCCGCGGCCGTGCGAGACGCGACGTTGAATGCGGAGGGCGTGAGCAACGTGGAGTTCGTCGAGGCGAAGACGGAGGACGCGCTGGAGACGCTGGACACGCCCGTGGACGCGGTGATCCTCGATCCGCCGCGTTCCGGATGCGCCACAAGCGTGCTGACGGCGCTGGCGCGACTCGCTCCGCGGCGGGTCGTGTACGTGTCGTGCGATCCCTCGACGCTGGCTCGGGATCTCGCGGTCCTGGCGGGCGGCGGTATGTCCGTGCTCGGAGTAGAGCCGCTGGACATGTTCCCGCAGACGTACCACGTGGAGATCGTCGCTACGCTGAACGGGTGCGGTTCTAGGGCCTAATTGCGCTGCGCGTCCGCACTGATGCCGTTGGACTGGACCCAGAGCAATCCATTAGAATGGGCGCGCGGCCAGGCCTTATGTGCCAGACTACGGCCGCAGGGAAACGCACCCGAATGACCTCCTACTCAGCGCCCGACCGGGCAGTTCCGCGGTACCCCCGTGTTGTGCTGGCCTCGTCCTCCCCGCGCAGGCGGGAGTTGATTTCCGAGCTGTGCCTGGACGTCGAAGTGCTGAGTCCGAGCGGCTACGAGGAGCCGCCGACCACGGGCGAGGACCCGGAGGACTACGTGCTACGGATGGCGTCGGACAAGGCTGGGCAGGGCGCGATGCTCCGAGCGGGCGCTGTGGTTATTGGCGCGGACACGTGCGTCGTGTTCCGGGGCGACATCCTTGGCAAGCCGGCGGACACCGCGGAGGCAGTCTCGACGCTCAGGCGGCTGCGTGGTGAGGAGCACTCTGTGGTGACCGGGCTGTGCGTGAGAGGTGGCCGGGACAGGGGAGTGGGAGGGCCGCTCGCCACGAGCAGCGCAATCAGGCGCACGCGCGTCTGGATGAGAGACTACTCCGACGCGGAGATCGACCGCTACGTCGCATCGGGCAGCCCGTTCGACAAGGCGGGCAGCTACGCAATCCAGGACACTGACTTTCGCCCCGTCGATAGGATAGAGGGCTGCTACTTCAACGTGGTGGGATTTCCGCTGTGCGCGTTGGTCGATACCCTCGCCGCCCAGGGAGTCCACGCGGAGCTGAGGCGGCCAGGCCTCGCAGAGGAACTGTGCGACGAGTGCGAGTTGACGGGAGGCGGCGCGTGAACTTCCTGGGAATGGGTACGCCCGAAATCCTGGTCGTCCTGCTGCTCGCCTTTCTGCTGTTGGGTCCTGAGCGGATGATCAACGCGGCAAAGATGCTTGGCAAGTACGCCGGCGAGATGCGCCGAATGGCGTCCGAGATTCCCGACATCACGCTCGAGGGCGACGAACCCGGCAGCGGCGAGCGGCCGGTCGTGCACAGGGGCGGCGGCCCCAACCCGAGCGTCCGCCCGCGCGCGGAAGAAACGAAGGCGGCCGACAAGACGGACGATGGCAAGGACGCGACGCCGGAAGACGACGGGCCGGTGGCCTTCCGCCCCGGCAGGCCGTCGCGGGACGCGCCCGATGCTACGCAGGGCCAGGACGCGCCATGAGCGAACCGCGGCTGCCGTTCGGCGAACACGTGGCCGAGCTGCGCAAGCGGCTAACAAGGGCTGTAATCGCGGTGATTCTGTGCACCGCCGTCGCGTTCGTGTTCCACGAGCAGATACTCGTGCTGCTGATGCAGCCCGCCCAGGGCTTCGCCGAGATTCCCAACGGCAAGCCTGTGTTCATCAACCTGACAGAGTTCATCAGCACCGCCATGAAGGCGTCGCTGGTCGTGGGCTTGTGCGTCTCGTTGCCGTTCGTGCTCTACCAGATGGTCATGTTCATCGCGCCCGGCCTTACGCCGTCCGAGAGGCGGTACCTGTACGCGCTGGTGCCGGTATCGGTGGGGGCGTTCCTGCTCGGAGCCTTCTTCGGATACCGCGTTCTGTTTCCACCGGCCATAAAGTTCCTGCTCGGCTTCGGCAGCGGCGTCGCCACGCCGATGATAAGCATCGGGAGCTACGTCGGCCTCATGCTCACGCTGCTTCTGTGGATGGGCGTGGTGTTCGAGATGCCGGTGGTGCTGTTCTTCCTCTCGAGGCTGGGTATCGTGACACCGCGGTTTCTTGCTCGGCAGCGAAGGTGGGCCATCGTCCTGGCGTTCGTGCTGGGCGCCGTCATCACGCCGACATTCGACCCGATAAACCAGGCGTTGGTGGCGCTGCCCATAATCGTGCTGTACGAGGTCAGCATCTGGCTGTCGAAGCTTGCCCGGCGCGGACGCGAGAGCGGCTCCTCGAAGCTGGGGCTGGCCGACAACGACGCAGGGACGTAGCGGCGCTGAGTTGGTGACAACAAAACGCCCCGGAGCAATCCGGGGCGTTTCACTTTCGTTGGAAGTCTGCCTGAGCGTTATGCTGAGCCGTTCTGCTTTCCGCTAACCGCTGTCTCGCTCTGAGTCGTAGTGCCCGAGTCAGCGTCCGCCGACTGCGAGGAGCGGAACTCGCGTATCGCCTTGCCAATCGCGCCGCCTATTTCCGGAAGGCGGCCAACACCAAAGATGACCATCACGATAACCAGGATTATTATGAGCTCCAGCGGCCCCAGTCGAAATGGCATCACGCCCCCTTTCCAGTATCTACAGCCCGATACGTGGCCTATGGTAGCGCCGTGCAACGCGCCGCGTCAAGCCTTTCGCGGGAATTGTGAAAAATCGCACTATGATTGGCCTGCCCAGCCATAACGTGGCGCGATGAGTTACGGGCGGGGTAGGCGATGCCGTGGGTTGGGGTGGGTGAGCACGCTGGTGTTGTAGAGGTTGTCCGGCATCTGGCCGAGCAGCACGCTCGCGACCTCACCCGCGCCGCGCTCTTCCAGCTCGAGCACCGCCTCCTGGGAGAAGAAGGCGATGTGCGGCGTAACTATCACGTTGTCCAGCTCGAACAGGGGATGGTGCTGGGGCGGCGGCGTCTGTGCGGCCACGTCGAGTGCGGCGCCTGCTATCTGCCCGGCGACCAGCGCGTCATGCAGCGCGGTCTCGTCTATGACCGCGCCCCTGGCGGTATTGATGATGACCGCGCCTGGCTTCATCGACGCGAGCTCCCGCGCGCCGATCATCCCCTCCGTCTGCGGCGTTAGCGGCGTGTGGATGCTCACGTAGTCGCTCTGCTCCAGGATTTCCGACAGGGAGGCGAGGCGCGCGCCGTTGGCAGTGGCGTCGTCCTCGGTGAGGCTGGGGCTGTGGGCCAGCACCTCCATGCCGAACGCCCTGGCCTTTGCGCACGTGGAGCGCCCGATGCGACCAAAGCCGATGACGCCCAGTTTCTTTCCGCGCAGCCGGGGCATGGGCATGCCCAGCTTCAGACTCTCCCAGCCCTCGGACTTGACGGCCTGATTGAACAACGTGATCCGGCGGTTCCACGCCAGCAGCAGCGCCATTGCGTGGGACGACACCTCGTCCACGCAGTAGTCCGGGACGTATGTCACGGCGATGCCGAGCTCGGTGGCCACGTCGACCGCGATGTTGTCCACGCCCACGCCGAACCTGCCGACCACCTGGAGATTCTCGGCTTCGCGCACCACTCGCTCCGTCACCAGCGCGAAGCAGGTGAGGATGCCGTGGACGTCCCTGGCGAGCTCCGTCAGCGTCTCCTCGCTGCCGTCGGGCGCGACTACGATATCCGCGTCGGCGCGGGCGAGCACGGCTCTCTCAGGCTCGACGGAGGGCCAAACGTGGTCGGTGATTAGGACTTTGTACTTCATTCGTCTCGTTTCGCCGCGCCGCGGTTCCGAGAGAGGCGCGGCCAGGGATTGTGCGCCTATGTTACTACCCGCTTGGGGCGCATGCAAAAGGGAATTGCGGACTCGGGGGTTAAGGGAGTGCCATCGGCTTGAACATGCACCCCTCGACGAAGATGTCGAAGAAGTCGGGCGTGGTCTCCAGTTCCACGTGCTCCACGGTCAGTGCCAGGCGCTCCATCTCCCGCCGCTTCGGACCGGAGAGCAGCATGATGGTCGCGCCCTCCAGTGCCGCGTTGCCCACCTTGGCTACCCTTTCCGGCGGCAAGTCGGCAATGAAGCCGATGGCGGCAGCGTTCTCGACGTTCACGTAGTTGGCGAACCCGCCCGCGAGGTACAGCCGCGAGACCGATGCCACCGGCTCGCCGTACTCCCTGAGTACGATGAACTGCCCGGCGTAGTTGGCGGACTTGGCCTGCGCCAGCGCGCTCACGTCCGCGCGCGAGACGGCGATTCCGGCTTGCTCGTCGATAACGAACTCGTCCGTGCCCTCCGCGAACGCGCCCAGGTGGTTCATCCGACCAGTGCGTCTCAGCTCGGCCAGCGTATCCACCAGGCCGGAGCCGCAGATTCCCTGTGGCTGCACCCCACCGATGGTGGCGTAGCGCACCTCTGGACCTCTCAGCGACACGGACTCGATAGCGCCATCGTAGCCGGGCATTCCGTATGTGACCTGCCCGCCCTCGAAGGCCGGTCCCGCGGGACATGAGGCGGCAAGCAGCCTGTGGCGGTTGCCGACGACCACCTCTGTGTTTGTGCCCACGTCCACCAGCATCGCCACGCCTTCCTCTTCGTCCATGCCCACCGCCAGCATGTCCGCAGCCACGTCCGCGCCCACGTGACAGCCGATCAGGGGGCCTCCGTACACGTTGGCCTCCGGGTGCACGCGCAGACCGAGCCGCCCGGCCTTTGAGTTGAGCGCGGTACCCGAGCGACCGCCCGCCTCGAGCTCAAGCTCTACCACGGACTTGTAGGGTCTCTCCCCGATACTCTGGACGTCCAGGCCGAAGAAGATGTCGCGCATGGTGGAGTTGCCCACCACGACCACCTCGTAAACCTGCCGGCGGTGGAACCCGAGCCGCCGGGCCATGTCGCCAATCTCGAAGTTGATGGCCGACAGCAGCACCTGCCGGAGTTCCCCCCTATGTGGTCCGCCGTCGTAGGAGATGCGGTGCATCACGTCGCTGCCACCGAAGCGCTGCGGGTTCTCGAACGAGGCGGTGTGCAGCACTTCGCCGCTCTCCAGGTCGGCCAGGTTCATCGCGACGGTGGTGGTGCCGGCGTCTATCGCCAGTCCGTAGACGACCCCTCGATAGGTGTCCACGCGGCTGCCCTCGAAGTACACGCCGTCGCCGCTGCGGTGGGTAGGCGGGTCCGGATCGAACTCACGGCGCACCCCGGCCGTGAGGATGCGCGGCTGGCGGCGCAGAAGCGCGAACTCGACCTCAGCGTTCGTGTCGACGACCGCGGCCTGGCACGCCAGGCGATAGCCTCCACGCAGAAACGATTCCGCCGGCGTGTGGGGCGTCAGCGCGCCCATGCCGCGCCTCACCTCCACGATGCACTCGTGGCACTCGCCGTTCCTCCCGCAAGACGTGGGCACGCGGACCCGCAGGGAATCGGCATAGTCGAAGACGGTCTTACCGGCGACGGACTCTAGCCGCGCCGCGCCGTGCAGGACTGGACTCATGGCTGGAGACGGCGGCCGCCTACGGCGAGGTGCCGTCCATCATCCAGGCGCTGCGATAGTCCAGGTCGTCGCTGCCGACGCACAGCGGCAGGCTGCCAGGCGGCCCCTCGCGGCGCTGGTTGCGGCAGCCGAACGCGGCGGTGCAGCGGTCCTGGACGTTCTTGTAGGGACAGCGGCGTTTGGACACCTCGTTGACGGTCTCCGACATCTCCTTGAAGATGCCGTACAGCCGGGCCATGCTCGCCCGGTAGCGCTCCCTGTCGACCGGCTGCGACACAACGGCACGCTCCTAGTCGGTGGCGCCTACGGGCTCGAGGCTCGGGGCGTAATCCTCGAGGCCGAGGAGCCTCCTTGCGAGGTCCACGCAGTCGATCGCATCCTTGCCGTAGCCGTCCGCGCCCATGTCGTCCGCGAACTCCTGCGAAACCGGCGCGCCGCCTACCATGATCTTGACTATCTCCCGCAGCCCGGCCTCCTCGAAAGCCTCGATAGTCCTGCCCATGTTGGGCATGGTCGTCGTGAGCAGCGCCGACATGCCAAGCAGTTGTGCATCGTGCTCCATCACGGCGTCCATGAACTCGTCCGGCGAGGTGTCGACGCCCAGATCCTCCACAGTGAATCCGGCCCCGCGCAGCATCATAATGCACAGGTTCTTGCCGATGTCGTGTAGGTCGCCCTTAACAGTGCCCATGACCACAGTGGCCAACGGCTCGATGCCGGACGCTGACAGGATAGGCTCGATGTGGGCCATGCCGGCCTTCATCGCGCGCGCCGCGACCAGCACTTCCGGCACGAAGATCACGTTGTCCCGGAACTTTACGCCGACTATGCTCATGCCGGCGATCAGTCCGTCGTCGAGGATGGTGTTCGCGGAAAAGCCGTCGTCCAGCGCCTGCCTCGTCAGCCGGTCGACGTCGTGGTGGTTGCCCGCGATGAGGTTGTAGCTGATGTCCTGCATCAGCGGGTCGGCATCGTCCCACTGAGCGCGGATGTGGTTATGTTCGACGGGCCTGGTAACGTAGCCTAGCTCGCGCTCCAGCCCGGCGTGAACAACTGGCATGTGTGATGCACTCCCGCGAATGCCCCCGGGGGGCTGCGGCGATTCTAGCACGGGGCGGGTAGAGACGCTAGCGATGGGCGCCCAGCCCGGGGCCTTTCCATTCTCCCATCTCCGGTCAGGGAAGAGGGTAGGGTTAGGATGGGGGCCTTATCAGGTTCCCCGGCTGCGCTCGGAATGAAAGCATCAGGGTCTCTGGGCGCGGCTCTCCAAAAATTCTGCCCTATTCTGCTACATTCCGCACATTCCGTAGCTGGGCGGCCCGATGATCTTGTCACTTTCTGTGAGCCAAGTTGTTAGGGTTCGTCACGCGCATTGCGCAAAATGTGGCAGAACGCGACCCGTTCGGCGGGCTCAGGGCAGGCTCCGTTCGGCCGAGGGCGGGCGGGTTTCAAACTTGCCCCTACTCCACAACCGGCGGCCGCAGGGCAATCGCATACTAACTTGTGCGTAGCACCTTGAGCAGGTAGTTCTCATTCCAGCCGGCCCTTTTGCGTTTGCCCCGTATGCTGGCCTTCAGCGTGGTTTCGCGCCTGAGCATGTTCATCGCCATGCGGCGCAGCGTAGAGAAGTTCTCGGCAGCGTTGCCCTTTCTCACCCGGCAATTGTCCTCCCCGAAGGTCACGTCCAGCACCCAGTGCACCGAGTTCTCTATGCCCCAATGCCCCCTCACCGCCGCGAGCATCCGCTCGGCTTGCGCCGGCAGACTGGATATGTAGTAGCGCACTTCCTTCGACGTATTGCCGTCTATGAGCCGCTCAGACTCCACCATCGCCACGCTTGTGAGATTCACCCATTCCCGATCCTCGTTCACGTACCCGACGCAGTCCGGGTCCCAGACCATCCAGCACCGCCTTGTCTCAATTCGACCATGGCCTGTGTCCACAGTCTCGATAAAGTCGTGCTTCATGTCGGCGAAGTCGGTCTTGCGCCCATGGGCGAATATCTCCACTACGTCCTCGTACAATCGGGGTTGATTTTCCTTTAACGCCAGCACGTAGTCCGCTTTTTGCTCGATTATCTTCTCGACGACCTTCTTTTGACACCCCATCGCGTCTATAGTCACCGTGGAACCGGACACGTCGAGCGTCTTGAGCAGTCGAGGTATCGCCGTTATCTCGTTGGAACGGTCGTCCACCTTGAGTTGCCCGAGTATCATCGAGTTGCTCTGCGCCCATGCGCTCACCAGGTGCGTGGGGCGAACGCCCCCGGTCCGGTCCGCCGAACCGCGCAACGCCTTGCCGTCTATCGCGACCACCTTGCCCTTGGTGATCTCGCTGACGGCCGCTATCCAGTGGGTGAAGCACTGCTGGAACTGTTCGGGGTCCAGCACGGAGAAGACCCTGCCGAAGGTGTCGTGGGAAGGTATGCCGTCGGGTATGTCGAGCAGACTTTCGAACCACTGCCTCTTGGAATTGCAGAACATCTCCACGTCGGTCCAGGAGTCTGCGCCGCCCAGCACCGCGCAGATGGCCATGAAGACGACGTTGCCCAGTTCGTGCCGCTTGGCGCGGCTATCCCTGGGGTCTTCGAGATTCGAGAGCTGTTTTAGCAGGTTCGATGCGAAAACGGGGTTCACGTGGCCGCCTCCTATGCTGTACTGGCCACGATTCTACACGTGATCTTGGAATGAGTTTAGTATGCGATTGCCCTGGGGGGTCAAGTTGCTGCTATTGACATGGTGCGGTGGACGGCATATCATTCGCGGCACAATTGACATACAGCAACTGCCCGTTCAGGTGCCCGTAAGGGAGAATAGGGAAGGCGGTGAGAAGCCGCCGCGGTAGCGCCACTGTAAGCGGGATTTTGTGCCGGCGCCCACTGTCGAGCGATCGATTGGGAAGGGCCCGGCTAACGAGATTCATCCGCGAGCCAGGAGACCTGCCTGATACGGGGGGTAACCACTCTCCGCAGAAGAGAGGGTCCCCCGGCCGAAGAGCACCAGTCGAGGCCGGAGCGAATGCGACACCTCCAGCGGAGAAACCGCCGGAGGTGTTTTGGTGTCGAAGGCCGCTGAGCTGGTCACGCTGCACGGATACCGCAGGTCGGGCGTTGCCGCACGACTCGCGGCAGGCTCAGCCGTCCTCGGCCTGCTGATTCTCGCGGCGTCGTTGGTGTCGCTGAGTCTCGGGCCCGTAAACATACCCGCGGGCCACGTCGCCTCTGTCGTGCTGTCCATGATCGGGCTGGACCTGGCCGGTTTCGGGCGCACCGAGCAGCTCGTGATAGAGCAGATCAGGCTTCCCAGGATCGTGGTGGGCGCGTTGGTGGGCGCCGCACTGGGCGTTGCCGGCGCGACGATGCAGGGCCTGTTCCGCAACCCGATGGCCGACCCGGGGATCATTGGCGTGTCAGCGGGCGGCGCCGTCTGCGCGGTGGTGGCCATCGCAACCGGGATGACGGGCCTGTTCTTCCTGGCGCTTCCAACCTTCGCGTTCGTTGGAGCGATAGCGGCCACGTTCCTCGTTTACGGCATCGCCGCCGTTGGCGGCCGTTTCTCGATGGCGACACTGCTTCTTGCGGGCGTCGCGGTCAACGCCTTCCTGGGGGCCATCGTATCGGCCATCATCATCATTCTGCCCGACAACGAGGCTCTCCGTGAGATCCTGTTCTGGCTGGCTGGCGGGCTGGACTCCCGCTCCTGGGAGCACGTCCGCATCTCGGCTCCACTGATCGTGGGCGGCGTCGCGGTCGTGCTGCTGATGTCCCGCGACCTGAACCTGCTGATGCTGGGTGACGACGAGGCCAGGTCGATGGGGGTGCGGGTAAGCGTCGCGCGTCCGGTGCTTCTGGCGGCGGCGGCGCTGGCCACCGGCGCGGCTGTGGCGGTGAGCGGCACAATCGCGTTCGTGGGCCTGGTTACGCCGCACGTGCTGCGGCTGTTGCTGGGACCGGACCACCGCGTGCTGGTGCCGCTGAGCGCCGCGGGAGGCGCGGTGTTCGTCATCGTGGCCGACACCGTCGCCCGGACCATCGTCCAGCCGGCCGAGTTTCGCGTGGGCGTTCTGACGGCGTTCGTCGGCGCGCCCTTCTTCATCTTCCTGCTTATAAAGAACAAGCGCCAGGTCTACTCGTTGTGAGACCCACACGCACACATAAAGGAGTGACGATGACTTTCGGACAGCTACGCATCCTCGCCGTCCCACTGGCCCTGCTGCTCGCGCTGGCGCTGGCGGCGTGTTCGTCGGAATCACCAGCGCCGACCGCCGTCCCCTCCGCGCCGACGGCCGCGCCTGCCGCACCTCCGACCGCCATGCCGGAGCCGACCGCGGTTCCCACCGCCACGGCGCCTGCCCCGACAGCGACGCCAGCGCCATCGCCCACTCCGGAGCCGAACCCGCTCGAAGGCGTGCGTGGAATCGTCGACCCGGACAACATGGGCTGGCCGCGCGAGGTGGAGGGACTGAACGGGCTGGTGAGCATACCGGCCAAGCCGCTGCGAATCATCACCGCGTCTATAGGGCACGACGAGATAACGCTGGCGCTGGTGCCGAGGAGCCGATTGGTGGGAGTCGGAGGAGTTACGAAGGACTCGACGTACTCCAACGTCGCTTCGCTGGTCCAGGACATAGCCGAGATTTCGCGGGACCCGGAGACGATAGTCGCGCAGGCGCCAGACGTGGTCGTCACGAGCCCGTTCTTCCCGGCGGAGGCGATTGAGGCGCTGTCGAAGACGGGAATTCCGGTGGTCCAGACGGAGTTGGAGCAGGGTCCGGAGACGCGGATCAACAGCATCCTGTTTATGGGGTACATCTACGGCGAGGTGGAGCGCGCCCTGGAGTTCGCGGCGGAGTGCGGGAACGCTATGATAGCCTCGTCGTCATCACGGGCGCGTCGGAGCCACGCCCCCGCGTGCTCGCGCTCACACAGTACTCGGACAAGCTGTGGGTCGCGGGCGGCGACTCCACCGAGGGCGGTGTCATCGTGGCCGCGGGCGGCATCAACGCGGCGGAGGAGGCGGGAATCGAGGGCAACCAGACGACCAGCCTCGAGGGCGTGATCGCCATGAATCCCGACGTCATCGTCATCCCACAGCCCAGAGAGTTCGGCGCCGACGAGTTCCGTCAGAGCCTGTTCGACAATGAGGCGCTCGCGGAGATTCCGGCAATCGCGGGGGACCAGGTGTACGTGGTGGAGGGCAAGCATTTCACCACACTGTCCTATTGGAACATCAGGGGGGTCGAGGACCTGGCGCACATACTGTGGCCGGAGGACTTCCCCGAGCCGTCGACGGCTCCATTCAGCCTGGCGGAGGAGCAGTGATGAACGGACAACCGCAGACTATAGGCGCGAGGGGCGTCGGCTACGAAATCGAAGGGAAAAGTCTGCTGCGCGGTGTGAGCCTGAGCGCCGGCCAGGGCGAGCTGGTCGGGCTTATCGGCCCCAACGGCGCCGGGAAGTCCACGCTGTTGAGGGCCATATCGGGCACACTGGGGCACACCGATGGAGTAGTACGGCTGGAGGGCGCCAACATCGAGACCCTCTCGTCCAGGGAGGTGGCGACGCGGCTGGCGCTCGTGCCGCAGATCGCGCCGTACACGCACGGTTTCACGGCTGTCGAGTTGGTGCTCATGGGGAGATACCCGCACCTTGGCCGCTTCCAGATCGAAGGCAGCGGAGACCAGCACATCGCCCGCGACGCGATGCGGGTGACGGAGACCGAGCGGTTCGCCGAGCGGACGCTGGACACGCTGTCCGGCGGCGAGCGCCAGCGCGTCTTCGTATCACGGGCACTGGCGCAGCAGCCGCGCATTCTGCTGTTGGACGAGCCCACGTCCAACCTGGACGTGCTTCACCAGCTCAAGGTGCTGGACCTGGTGCGGGAGCTCGTCGACGACGGACTCACTGCCATCGCGGCGATCCACGACCTGAACCTGGCGGCCCGCTACTGCGACCGGCTGGTGCTGCTTTGCCAGGGCCGGGTGCTCGCTGAAGGGACGCCCGGACAGGTACTGACGCCTGACACGATAGAGTCGGCCTTTGGAGTAAAGTCGGCGGTGTACCGGGACCCGATTACCGGAGCCCTCGCCATCAGCCTGATCGGGCCGGCCGATGCTCAATATACGAACGGGAAGAGCGCGGGGCGCGGTCTCGAATCCGCGGCGCGGGTGGCTTCGGGCAGGAACGGGGCGACCGTCGAAGGGCGAGGTGAAGCTTGAGCGGCACTGAGAAAGAGGAGCGTTCCGACGAACTGGTGAAGTACCGGCGAGTCCGGAACGGGCTGATAATCGTCAACACGGGCGAGGGAAAGGGAAAGACAACGGCGGCGCTGGGGGTCATCTTTCGCGCGTGGGGCAGGGACTTTCGCATCAGGATGTTCCAGTTCATCAAGCACACCGGCGCCAGGTTCGGCGAGCACCGAGCGGCGGACAGGCTGGGCATTCCCATCGAGGGACTGGGGGACGGATTCACGTGGCTTTCGAAGGATATGGACAGGACGGCGGCCCTCGCGGTGGAGCAGTGGGAGCGTTGCAAGCGCGCCATCGAGGAAGGCGACGATGAGATAGTGGTGCTCGACGAGTTCACCTACGCCATGCACTACGGTTGGGTCGACGTGGGCGACGTGGTGGAGACGCTGAAGCGGCGGCCGGACACTATGCACGTCATCATCACGGGCCGGTACGCTCCGCAGGAGCTGATAGACTGCGCAGACCTGGTGACCGAAATGAAGCTGATCAAGCATCCCTACCAGGAACAGGGAATCAGGGCGCAGCAGGGGATAGAGTTCTGAGGTGAGCGTGGAAGAGGTGGTAGCGGGCATCGCGCCCGCGGACTCCAGCGCCATGCGGGCCGCGGAGCAGAGGCAGGACAGCCTCACCAAGCCGCCCGGCAGCCTGGGACGGCTGGAGGAGCTGTCCGTCCAACTGGCGGGGATATTCCGGACGCCGCAGCCCAGGCCGAGGGGAAAGACGCTGGTTGTGGCAGCGGCGGACCACGGCGTGGTGGCGCAGGGCGTCACCGGCTACCCGCAGGAGGTCACCGCGCAGATGGTGCTCAACTTCCTGTCGGGGGGAGCGGCGGTCAGCGTCATGGCGAAGAACGCGGGCGTGGAACTGGTCATCGTGGACGCCGGCGTGGCCGCTCCCCTGCCCGACCACCCCGGCCTGCGGTCCGTGAGCGCGGGCCGGGGCACGGCGGACTTATCCCGCGGACCGGCCATGTCCCGCCAGCGAGCCGAGGCGTGCGTGGCGGCAGGCGTCCGGCTGGCTACGGAGGCGGCGGAGCGCGGCGCGGACATCATAGGCACGGGCGACATGGGCATCGGCAACACGACGGCGTCGAGCGCGATTACGGCGGCGATAACCGGCAGAACGCCGGCCGAGACGACGGGAAGGGGCACCGGCCGGAACGACCAGGAGATGCGGCACAAGATCGGCATCGTGGAGCGCGCGCTGGCGATGAACCGGCCCGATCCCGCGGATGGGCTGGACGTGCTGGCGAAGGTGGGTGGCTTCGAGATAGGCGTGCTGGCCGGCGTGGTGCTCGGGGCGGCGCGGGCGCGCAGGGTCGTGGTGCTGGACGGGTTCATATCCGGCGCAGCGGGTCTGATCGCGCACAGCCTTTCGCCTCACGTGCGGGATTACATGGTGGCGGGCCACGTTTCGGCTGAGGCAGGCCACCGGATCGTCCTGTCGCACCTGGGACTGCGCCCTCTGCTCGACCTGGACATGAGGCTGGGAGAGGGCACGGGCGCGGTGCTGGCGATGGGACTAGTGGAGGCGGCGGCGGCGTGCCTGGCGGACATGGCGACCTTCGCGGAGGCGGGCGTTTCGGACAGGGAGCCGGAAGACGAGGGCGCGCAACCGGAGTGAGAGACCTGCGGACGGCGTTTGGCTTCCTGACCGTCCTGCCGGTCGCGCCCCGCGACGCGACTCGGATGTGCCGGGCGAGGGCTTGCTTTCCGATAGTGGGCCTCGCGCTGGGGGCCGCGCTTGCGGGCCTGGACTACGCGGCGAGGCTCGCCCTGCCGTCGCCCGTGGTCGGCGCGCTGCTGGTGGTGGCGCTGTTGGCGCTGACGCGAGCCATCCACGTAGAGGGCTTTCTGGACTGCTGCGACGGGCTGTTCGGGGGGTTCTCCCGCGAGAGAAGGCTCCAGATCCTGCGCGACACCCACGTGGGCGCGTTCGCCGTGGCCGGAGGAGCAGGCCTCATTCTAATCAAGTGGTCGCTGCTCGCCAGCATACAAGACGAAATCCGGCCCGGTCTGCTGTTCGTGTTCCCGTGCCTGTCGCGGCTGGGGATGCTCGCGACGATGGCAGCGTTCGCCTACGTTCGGGAGCAGGGAATCGGCACTGCCTTTCAGGACGGGACGGCCCGCTGGCACGTGCCATTCGGTGTCGTCACGGCGCTGGCGGCGAGCGGCGCGGTGCTGGGGTACGCCGGGGTGGTGCTCGTGGGTGGGGCCATGATCGTGTCGCTTGGGATTGGCCGGTGGATTTCGGGTATGCTGGGTGGTATGACGGGAGACGCATACGGCGCGGTGAACGAGCTTACGGAAGTGGCTGTGTTGCTGCTGGGAGTGGCCCTGTTCACGCTTATCCCCGAGATGTACGGGACGCCGCTGTGGTAGAGGACGCCCGCGAGAGCCGCGTCCATCCAGGACGAGGAGCAGGACAGTGAGCAAACGGCTGACGCTGGTGCTGGGAGGCGTTCGGGCGGGCAAGAGCAGCTACGCCCAGCGGCTCGCCTCAGAGGGCGGCGGGCGCGTGCTGTTCGTGGCCACGGCCCAGGCGGGGGACCCGGACATGGCGGCGCGCATCCAGGCGCACAGGCGGGACCGGCCGCCGGACTGGGACACGCTGGAGGAGCCGATCGACCTGGTCGGGGCGCTGTCGGGCGTAGCCAACCGGTACGACACGGTGCTGCTGGACTGCCTGACGCTGTGGGTGAGCAACCTGCTGCTCAGGAGCGCGGACGTCGACTCCTCGCGCGCGGGGATTCTCACGGAGACGGAGTGGCTGCTCGACGTGTACCGCCGGGGCAGCGCGTCGTGGGTCGTCGTGAGCAACGAAGTCGGACTCGGTGTGGTGCCGCCGACCCGGCTGGGCCGCGTATTCGCCGACGAGCTGGGGCGCGTGAACCAGCTCGTGGCCGCGGCTGCGGACGACGTCTACTTCATGGCCGCGGGCCTGCCGATGGCGCTCAAGTCGTCCAACTGCTGAGTCTTCCCCGCGGCGGTTTATCCACGCGACTCGCAGCTGACCCAACCCCCTTCCTGGCAATCACGCTTGCCAAGCCGGCACGGCGGCCCTCAGTCATGTTCGGTACAGGATTCCTATGTACTGTACAATGCTAACCTTGCCGTCGGCTGCGCGTTCTACTCTGTCGGCGGGCAGTCTGCCAAAATGGATTACAAGGTCATCGTGGAAGAACGCTGGAGAAGTAAATGAGATTCATCACCGGCTTGGCGGTGCGAAATCGAACGGTTACGGTCCTTGCCATAATCATCGTCCTTACCGCGGGCGTGGTTGCCTACAACTCGCTGCGGGTGGAGCTGTTTCCCGAGATCGAGTTCCCGCTCGTTACGGTTACGACTGCCTACCCGTCCGCCAACCCCGAGGCCGTGGTGCGGGACGTTACGGCGCCCATAGAGCGGGCGATATCGGGGGCGGGAGGACTGGAGTCCGTTCAGTCTACGACGTTCGAGGGCAACTCCATAGTGCTGGCCACGTTCGAGTACGGCACGGACATGGCCGCAGCCGAGGACCACGTTACGTCCGCCGTGAACGACGTGCCGTTTGCCGCGGGGGTCGCGGACCCCGAGGTCGGCCGGTTCAACCCGGACCAGTTTCCGGTGATCCAGTTCAGCGTACTCTCGGACCGCGACACGGCGGAGCTTCAGGGAATCGTCCAGTCGCGCATACTTCCCGCGCTTTCCGACATCGAGGGAGTCCTCCAGACCCAGGTGACCGGTGAGGTCGAGCGGCGAGTCCAGATCGCCGCGGACCCTGCCAGGATGAAAGCGGAAGGCGTCACGCTGTTCGAGATTTCGACTGCCCTTCGAGACAACAACGTCAGCCTGCCCGCGGGTGCGATATTCGACGGCGGGCAGGCGGTGCTCGCGAAGACTACGCACACGCTGGACTCAATCGACGACCTGGAGGGCTTGGTGGTCGGGGTGTCCGACTCGGAGCCGGTCCTGCTCGGCGACGTCGCGGACGTGAGCATAGGCGCGGCCGCGCCGGCGAGCATCTCGCGCACGAACGGCAAGCCAAGCGTCGGCGTCTCCATCATCAAGGAGGCGGAGGCCAACACGATCGACGTTACGGAGGCGGTGAGGGAGGCGCTCGACGGGCTGCAGGGGCTGCCGCCGGACGTGGACATCGTCATCGTTTCCGACCAGGGACCCAGCATCCAGGGGCAGATCGACACACTCTTGAGAGAGGCGATGTACGGGTTCCTGTTTGCCGTCACGGTCGTGTTCGCGTTCATGATGTCGTTCAGGCCGACGATTCTGAAGGGGCTGTTCAACACGCTGCGCCCCACCGTCGTGATAGCTATGTCGATCCCGCTGAGCGTGTTCACCGGCGTGCTGCTGCTCGCGTGGCAGGACCTGTCGCTGAACTTCATGACGTTGGGAGGCCTGGCAATCTCGGTAGGGCGAGTGGTGGACGACGCGATAGTGGTGCTGGAAAACGTGTATCGCCACATCCAGGCGGGACGCGAGCGGTGGAGGGCGGCGCTGGAAGCCACCGCAGAGGTGGGGCCGGCGATCTTCGCATCCACTATGACGACCATAGTCGTGTTCGCGCCGCTGGCGTTCATCCAGGGACTGGTGGGCGCATTCTTCGCGCCGTTCGCGCTTACGGTGAGCTTCGCGCTCGTGGCGTCCTTGCTGGTGGCGCTCACGGCGGTACCGGTGCTTGGGGCGTACCTGCTCAGGCCGGGGGACCTTCCCGACGCGGTCGATGACGATGAGGACGTCTTCCTGCAGGAGACGTGGATGCAGCGGCTGTACACTCCGATCATCCGGTGGACGCTCCGTCACAAGGTGATCACGGTGGTGTCCGCCGTTGTGCTCACCATAGGAAGCCTGGGTCTGACGTACTTCATACCGGTGACGCTGTTTGGCGGCGGCGGAGACCGCTACCTGCAGATCGAGGTGGGAATGCCGCCGGGCACTCCGCCCGACCGGACCCTCGCCGAGGTGATCGAGATCGAGGAGGAGGTCCAGGGCGTCGCCGAGGTGTACAGCTCGACTGTAGGGGCGACGAACCTATCGGTCGGTGGGCAGCCGGGCAGCCTCAACCAGGCAAGCATCCTGGTGAACCTCGACAGCGAAGCGCCGGAAGACATCGACCAGGTGCTCAGGGACCGGCTCGAAGACAAGGAGGGGCGAACGCTCAGGATACAGGAGCTTGTGGACGGGCCCCCAACCGGCGGGGTGGAGATAAGCATCACAGGTTCCAACTATGGCGACATAACTGAAGCGGCCAGGAGTCTCCTGGCTTCGATTGGGTCTCTCGACGAGGTGATTAACCTCGAGAGCAACATCGCGCAGGCACGTGACGAGGCTTCCATCCTGGTCGACCCGGCCGAGGCCGCGCGTATCGGTCTGAGCACGAGGCAGGTGGGACTCCAGGTCAGCCAGTATCTGGTTGGAGAGACCGTCACTCGGATATCCATAGACGGGGCGGTCACGGACGTTGTGCTTTCGGGAGGCCGCGGCTCGGCAAACGGGTTTGGCGCGCTGGAGAGCCTTACCATCACCGGGCCGCTCGGCTCGGCGCCGCTGGGCGAGCTCGCGGAAGTGGTCGTCAGCGAGGGGCCGGTCACCATCAGCCGGACGGACGGAATGCGTTCGGCCACGATCACGGGCGACATCGTTGCCGAGGACACGCAGGCGGTCGGCCAACTGGTGGACGAGAAGATCGCGTCGGTTCGGCTGCCTGCGGGCGTGTCGGTCAACAGCGGGGGCATATTCGGAGACATCGAAGAGGGCTTCCAGGCCATCTTCCTCTCCATGGGCGTCGGCGTGATCCTGGTGTACCTGGTCATGGTGGCGAGCCTTGGGTCCCTTCGTAACCCGTTCGTCATCGTCACGACGCTTCCGTTCGCGCTCATCGGGGCGCTCGCCGCGCTGGTCATCACGGGACGCACGCTCGGTCTTCCGGCCATGATGGGCATTCTGCTTCTCATAGGGATTGTGGTTACCAACGCCATAGTGCTGATTGCCTTCGTCGAGCAACTGCGCGAGAAGGGCATGAGCGTCTACGACGCGCTGATAAACGGCGGACGGGTGCGGCTGCGCCCGATTCTGATGACGGCGCTGACGACGAGCTTCGCGTTGCTGCCCCTGGCGGCGGTTTCATCGGGCGAGGGAGGTATCATCAGCGCAGAGCTGGCGACTGTGGTGATCGGCGGCCTGATGAGCTCCACCGCGCTGACGCTGGTCGTGGTGCCGGTGGTGTACAGCATCTTCAACGAGAGCATTCCGCTGGCGTTCCAGCGAATCGGCGGCGTGCTGGGTCGGAGGTCGGTGCCCGCCACGTAACGGGGTGACGGGCGGGAGCCTGGTGGTTTCCTGACCAGGCTGGGCGCCAGCCAGGCGTTCGGCCTAGGGTCTGTTCACACTACGTAAGGCATCGAAGATGATTGCGAACAAGACAAAGCCGACGTAGAGCGCGTCAAGCTTGTCATAGCGCGTGAATACTCTCCGATACCCCTTCAAACGACGGAACAGCCACTCCACTTCATTCCGCCTCTTGTACAGTTCCTTGTCATACTCCCAGGGCTCCAGGCGACTTGTCAGGGGCGGAACAACAGGTGTGAACCCCAGGTCGAAGGCCAACCGGCGTGTCTGGTCGCCCGAATAAGCGCGATCCATCACCAGAGGGGGATTCCCTTGTTGCGGCCCCATCCGGTTGAGCAGTTTGCGCCCCTCCGGGCCATCGTGGGCCTGGCCGGGAGAGAGGGAGAACGCTAAGGGTGTCCGATCATCCGCGGCAACCATATGAAGCTTGGTCGTCCATCCACCTCGAGACTTGCCGATGGACTGTGGTCCGTTTTTTTGGCCGCGCCCGTGCCGTCGGGATGCACCTTGATGGAGGTGCTGTCGAGTGAAGCCACCTCGATGGTGACCTTGACGATCCCCTTTCGTTGAAGCTGTTCGAACACTCGATCGAGCACTCCGCTCTTGGCCCAGCGGTTCATGCGTGTGTAGACGGTGTGCCAGTTGCCAAAGCGTTTTGGCAGTCCTCGCCACTTGCAACCGTGTTCTGCGACGTACAGAATAGCGTTGAGTATCTGGATGTTCGCAATGGTTACATTGCCACGCTGCACGGGCAGGTACGACTCGATGAGTTGGTATTGGGCTTGTGTGAGTTCCATACATCTATGATAACATACCCAAACCCCTTAGTGTGAACAGGCCCTAGTCGATACTGTGTGAGTGAACACGCCAGAGGAGCAAACACGCGATTCTGGCACGCTGCGCTTGCAATTGGACGAACCCAAACCTTTCAAATGGACGGACTCTAAACTTGCAAGTGGACGGTATGTAACCTTGCAATTGGACGCACTGCAGAGTTACAATTGGACGATGCAAGCAGCTACCATTTATCGACGGTTCGCCGAGAGAAACCTGGCGGAGGCGCTGGCCGACTCACCCGCGGTGCTCGTGCACGGACCGAGACAGTGCGGCAAGACGACCCTTGCCCGAATGATCGGCGATTCCCTGGGCTACGACTACATCAGCTTCGACGACGAGGTGGCGCGCGCGGCAGCGGCGGCCGATCCGGCGGGTTTCGTGGCAGGGCTGTCGGAGCACGCCATCCTCGATGAGATACAGCGCGTCCCCGAACTCTTCACCGCTCTGAAGCTGGAGATAGACCGCCGCCGCGCTCCCGGCAGATTCCTGCTGACCGGCTCTTCGCAGGTCCTGCTGCTGCCCGCGCTGTCGGACTCGCTGGCCGGACGGCTGGAAGTGCTGAGACTACATCCGCTCTCGCAGACCGAGGTGCATGGGAGCGCGCCTAATTTTCTCGACGACCTGTTTCGCGGGCAGTTTCAGACTTCCGCGAATTCTCGACTTGGCGACGATCTCTCATCCCGAATAGCCGGAGGCGGATACCCGGCAGCGCTGGCGCGGCCCACGCCCAGACGCCGCGCAAACTGGTACCGCAGCTACACCGAGACGCAGCTCCAAAGAGACGTCCGGGACATATCCAGGATCAGCGATCTCGGTGTACTCCCGAGATTACTCGGAGCGGCAGCCTCTCAGACGGCCCGGCTGTTCAACCTGTCCGACCTGGCGTCCCCTTTCCAACTCAGCCGCCCGACCATTGGATACTATGTGCAGCTCCTGGAGCGCCTGTTCCTCATCGACAGGCTGCCGCCGTGGTACACCAACAGGCTCAACCGCATGGTAAAGACTCCCAAGCTTCACCTGGGAGACACCGGCGTGGGGTGCGCCTTGCTCGGCCTAAGCCCCGACGCACTGTCCCGTGACCGCGCGCTGTTGGGTCAGATGCTGGAGACGTTCGTGTTCCAGGAGCTGAGACGCCAGGCCATCTGTGAGGAGCAGCCCTTGTCGTTCTACCACTACCGCGACAAGGACAAGGTGGAGGTCGACATGGTAATCGAGCGGGGGGCAGCAGCAGTGGTCGGAGTAGAGGTGAAGGCCGCGGCTACGGTCACGCCGTCCGATTTTCGGGGATTGCGCAAGTTGAGGAAGGCCGCCGGGGACCGGTTCGCCTCCGGTGTCGTGCTGTACGACGGCGAGGTGACCGCCAGCTTCGGAGAAGGTATGTTTGCCGTTCCCATTCGCTCGCTGTGCGAGGGGCGCAGCGTGGGGCTGGGCTCCTTACGTTCTGGGGATGGATCGTCTGGCGCATTAGTCGGGTGACATAATCGCAGTGTGGACGGCAGTGGTCAGGAACTCGGTTATGTTCAGTCGCGACGCCCAGCGTCGCCAGGACTAGCTGGAGGGTGCAGCCGAGAACTCCACACCGTGAGTGTTCTCGATTTCGTGCGGTCTAACACACCTGCGTGTGCCGAACGGCGTTGGACACGGCGTCTAAGGGACGTCACAGACTGGCAGACCAAGCTCGTGAAGGTCATTGACAGCCGTATCGCCCAAGCCCTCCGGTATGCACCCGGAGAACTGGTTCCCCCCAAGGAGCAACCTCTCGAGCTTCGTCAATTTTGCCAGCTCGAGCGGTATCTCCCCGGTCAATTGATTCATTCTGAGATCCAGTATACTGATGCCGCTCAGGTTTCCCAATTCGGGCGGTATCTTCCCGGTCAGATTGTTCCAGCCGAGTTCCAGCGAGTAAGAGTTGGATAGGTTACCCAGCTCAGGCGGTATCTCTCCACTCAACTGGTTTCCATCGAGACGCAATACCCTTAATCTGGTCATGTTCCCAAGCTCGGGGGGTATCTCCCCACTCAACCGATTGTTGCTCAATTCGATCGAGTTCAAGCTAGCTAGGTTGCCCAGTTGTGGCGGAATGCTCCCGCTCAGGCTGTTGTTCCACAGGCGTAGAGTTTCGAGATTGGAGAGTCTTCCCAGTTCAGGAGGTATCTCTCCGCTCAGATCGTTGTGTCCGAGGTCCAGCCAAGTAAGGTTGGCAAGGTTCCCGAGTTCGGGAGGTATCTCTCCTCTAAGAAACTATCTCAAAACGGACAGGCGCCGCTTTCGCCGGAACCACAATAGCGCACATGCGAGTTGCACCAGTCCGAGGTAGTTGGCCGCCTTTTTGTCGTAGCGAATCAAGACCGCACGGCACTTCGACAACCACGCCAGCGTCCGTTCTACAACCCAGCGGCGAGCCGGATACCGCTTGACCCCCGAGACGTCCAGCTTCTCCTCGCCGATGCGTCGGATGTGCTCCCTATAGCCGTGTCTGGCGGCAGCCTCACGGCCTGAAGGATTGTCATACCCTTTGTCCAGACACAAGTGTTGGGGTTCCTCCTCAGTGGGCTGTGGTCGTTCGACCACAATCGCGTCCAGGGTCGCCTCCAACAGCTTTGCATCGTGTACGTTCGCTCCAGCAACCACAATGCTCAATGGGCCGCCCTCTGCGTCCACAAGCAGACTCCGCTTGGAGCCAGCCTTGCCACGGTCCGTCGGGTTGGGTCCAATCAAGTCCCCCCAAAACGAGCTTTGCCCATGGCGCCGTCTGCTGCCTGCCATTCCCAGTCTACACCGACCAACTCTTCGCACCCTTCCACCAGGGCTCCCCATATCCGCCGCAAGACACCCGTCTCCACCCACCGCTGAAAGGTGCGATGGATGGTGCTGTCGTCTCCGAGTTCCTTTGGCATTCGGTTCCATTGACACCCGCTGCGCAAGCGGAAGATGATGCCGTTGAGCATCTGCCGAGGGTCTGCGCGCTTGCGGCCCCTGGCCTTGGGCGGGTCTACCTCCAGGATGATGGGTTCAACGAGCTCCCACAGTTCGTCCGGCACTTCCCAGATGGTTCCTAACGTCTCCTGCTTCGACATTAAGGTCTCTCCTGATCGTTTTGGAGAAACCATACGATTCGTCCCTCAAATCCCTCAATGCACTTGTGGGTCAGCATTTTGAGATAGTTTCTAAGTCGGTTGCGAGAAAGTTGGAGACTCGTGAGATTGATGAGCTCGGCTAGTTCGGGAGGTATCTCACCGGTCAACTGATTGACCTGGAGGTCCAGTCCACGTAAGCTCCGCATCCCGGCCAACTCGCGTGGGATGTTGCCGGTAAGCCTGTTCTCCCAGAGTTCCAAAGCCTGAACATTGGTGAGATTGCCCAGATATCTGGGAATTTCGCCGTTTAGCTGGTTCCTGCCAAGACGCAACCATGTCAATTTATACAGGCTTCCCAGCGTGGACGGAATCTCACCAACCAGCGAGTTTCCTGAAAGGAATAGCCTCCTGAGTTCGGATAAGCTCCCGAGTTCAGAGGGTATCTCGCCTGTTAACCTGTTTTCCTCTAGCTCCAATACGCGAATACGTCCTAGTGGTTCGGTGTACACTCCGTGCCAGCTACCCAATGGAGCATTGCTCACCCAGTTCCTGCTGTTTTCCCATTCCTCCCCGTTGGTCGCATAGTAGAGCGCCGCAAGCGGTGGCAGGTCTATGGCGTCGGACGTGACTGCGTCTACAATCGGCCCGCCGTGATATCGTCGGTAGGCTGTCTTAAAGGCCTCTTCGTTCCCGGCTGACACGCTCGATTGGAAAGCCTGATAAATGGTCTCTTCATCGAGATACGGCTTGGTTAGCGACTGGCTGTGCAGGTCGCTCAGGGCCGCAGACAGTGCTTCTCGCCCCATGGCTGCATACATCGCCAGCAGGAATCTCTCACCTATGTAATAGTCGCACTGTTTCCCGCCCCAGTCTTCTATTTGAAGTTGAATATTCTTCCTGTCACATCCCTCGGAAGACTCCAGATACTCCAGACGCTGTTCAAGCGAGTCGCCACCGGTTTGGGCCAGTGTGTATGCCTCCAGGAACTGTGCCGCGCCTTCAGTGAGCCAGGCAGGTCCCACCAAATAGTAGTGGTGGCCTATTTCGTGATAGAGGGATCCCCTTGAAGGGCCGGATTCAGTTTTTGCTGCCAGTATGAGTGAAGTTATGTAGACACTACCGCCGCCGGACACACTCATATGAACCTTTCCTCCCACACGCCAGATGCCTGGCTCAACGAGTAGGGTAACCAAGTCTGTAACTGGAAACGGCACACCCATGAACCCTTCTATGGCCCTCACCCCCTCTTCCAGCGATGCTAGCGTGTGGTCTCCTGGGGACAGAGGAGTGTGGCTGA
Organism: Dehalococcoidia bacterium; assembly: GCA_965203135.1. Taxonomy (GTDB): domain Bacteria; phylum Chloroflexota; class Dehalococcoidia; order Lucifugimonadales; family CATOSD01; genus CATOSD01. The sequence goes on from CBDBBO010000002.1 coordinate 293,998, forward strand.
CAACGATAAGCTCTACATCGCCGGCAAGAGGAAGCGTTACCTGCGCCGCCTCAACGTAGTGAGTCTTGATGAGGGCTTGTCTGAACTCGGTGGAACTCAAGGCAATGGCGTAAACTAGGGCCGCTTCCAGGTCGTCCAGACCGTCGCTGAACCATGGCTGTGCATCGAGTTGTGCCAGCAAGGCCCAATTGTCGTTATTTTCAGGAGGGTCCCAAGACAATGAGCTGAAGACATTCAGTACGTACTCGTCCCGTTGCCTGAAGGGCGGTCCCATGAATGGTTCCTTGGTTACCTGCATCGCCAACTGCAGATTTCTGCCGGCCAGTATGCGAAGACTGAGGAGAGCATGCTGCTCCACTGTCGTGATGCCGTCGGGTACCCACCATAGATTGAGCACATCCCTCGCAAATGGCGGGTGTTCGCCAAGCAGACCCATAATCGACGTGATCGCGGAAGACTCGGCCGCGGTAACTCCGTCGATGACCCAAGGGAAGCCTAACATCAGGGCAACCGATTCCACGTCGATTGAGGACATATACCTTAGAGAGTCTGCGGCGAGAGTCTCCCACTTGGTAGCGCCATCGGCGAGCCAGGGCATCGCGTCGATAGCGGCGTGCAATTCAGCGGTTGTCACCGTGGTCGCGTGCGGAGTATGCCTGGCTGTCACGGTCGGAGTTGGTGTGAGGGTCGCGGAAAGCGCAACGGACGCAATCGGCGTAGTCGGCGTGTCGACCGGCTGCGCTGTAGCAGTTGGATTCAGTGTGTGTGGGGTTGCGGTTACGGTCGGTGTGGGCGTGGCGGAAGGCGTCTCGGAATCAACTAGTGGAGTCGACGTGCCGACCGGCTGCGCTGTGGCAGTGGGATTCGGTGTGCGTGTTGCCGCCGCGATTGCTGTCGGCGTAGCTCTCACGCGTGGCTCAACGACGCCGGTCGCGTACGCCGTCTGCGTCGGCTCGGGAGCTGCGGTTGGCGGTGGAGTCGCGGTTGGCCGAGGTACGGCACTTGAAGCGAGGCCGCCGGCCGAGTTCCGTCCGCAACCGAACGCGCCCAGGACGACAACGAGTGCAAAGAGCAACAGGACCGTGGAGTGGAAACGGAAAGACATGAACTCGTCCCGCCTAGTACATGATACCTGCCCCGGTAACTGCGTTCATTTGCACCATCCGTTCACAGCCCGGTTAGCGAGTGAGGCGGGCCCATGATACTTCCGCCTCTCAGGCCGAATCTTATTTGACGCCAATTGCTCCCGACCAGCGGCGCTCGATTGGCCGAAGCCTTCAAGCACTCGCCTCGGTCTCATGCTAACTTGCCGAATGCTGCAATTCAAAGCAAAACGCTAGTTTGGATGCGGTCCAGAGGAACTGACTTTGGGTATCTGATCCGGTGCAATGTCGGCCGCGCGCCTAGCAAATGTCTGTGAGTCCTCTGAAACTTACAGAGCCAACCTCAACTGAGGGCTAGAACCGAGTGGGGAAGCAGCTCGTAGTGTCATACGCTTGGTACCCCTGCCCGGACTCGAACCGGGGCACTCGGTTTAGGAAACCGATGCTCTATCCGCCTGAGCTACAGGGGCTTGACAGGGCCGCCGGCCACGCTACCTGAGCGCGCGCTGCCGGGAGTGCCGCTTAACATGATACTACGCTGGGCGTTCAGCAGACAACGTGAATGCCCGGCTGCGCACCCTAGCCGCCTCGGTCGCGTGCGGGGTGCGGGCGAAGGCCGGTTACGGTGTTGACGAAGGCTGCGCTTTTGAGCTCGCGATCGAGAATGTGTCGCACGTACAGGTGACACAGGCGCTCCAGTTCGGCCGCAACGCCCGCCGACGCCCTGAGCCTGGCGGACTCCCCAAGCTCCGGCGTGCGCTGGAGGTATCGCAACACCTTCATGCCCTCCAGCGACACCCGTGTGAGCGGGTCGCCTGAGCCCGTCCTGCAATCGGGACAGAGGACGCCCCCCAGCGCGTTGCTGAAGGTGTGGCCGGACGGCTGAAGCTCGGCGCGGCACTCCACGCACCAGAACAACTCCGGACGATAGCCGGAGTGCTCCAGCAGCATCAACTCGAAGTGGCGAAGCAGCAGCGGCGCCTCCTGCCCGGCGTCCAGCAGGGTCAGCGCCTCCAGCAGCAGCCGGTAGACCGGCAGGTTGGGAGACCGGTCGATGCTGAAACGATCGACCAGTTCGGCGGCGTACATGGCCCGCGAAAGGGAGCGGAGTTGGCTGTGGAGTCCCGCGAAGACTTGGACCGCCTGGGCGTCGGTAACCGTGTCCAGAGTCCTTCCCTGCGCCAGCGATACCCGAACGAGGTTCAGCAGTTCCAGGTGTCCGCCCGTCTTACTGCCCGGACGTCGCACACCCTTCGCGACGGCGCCCAGTTTGCCAAGGTGGGGAGTGAACAATGTGAGGACGCGGTCCGTCTCGCCCAGAGACGTCTGCCTGACCACAATGGCTTCGGTGCTGTATGTTCTAAAGCGCGGCATCAGCGTTCAGACGTCGGAAGGAGAGCGTGAAGCGGATCCCGCCGTTGGGAAGACGAGGCCGGTGTACGTCGATGGCCGCGCACCGCCCTAGGCGAAGTCCTGTCGGCCCTCGATGGCGCGGCCCAACGTCAGCACGTCGGCGTACTCAAGGTCGCCGCCCACGGGCAGTCCTCTCGCGGGACGGGTCACGCGCGGCACCAGGGGAGCGATGAGGCGCTGGATGTACATTGACGTGGCCTCGCCTTCGAGGTTGGGGTTGGTCGCGAGTATGACTTCCTGAACAGACTCCTTGTCAAGCCTGGGGAGCAGGTGTCGAATGCGGAGGTCGTCGGGGCCTATGCCGTTCATTGGCGATATGACGCCGTGGAGCACATGGTACAGGCCGCGATAGGAGCCGGTCCGCTCAAGCGCCACGACGTCCAGCGCCTCTTCCACCACGCAAATGCGCGAGCGGTCGCGATTCGGGTTGGCGCAGATGGCGCAGGGCTGGGTGTCGGCGATGTTGTAGCACTGCGAGCACAGGATGATGTGCTCCTTCACCGCGACTATCGCGTCGGCGAGAGCGCGCGCGTCCTCTTCCGGCATTCTTATCAAGTAGAACGTCAGCCGGTTGGCCATCTTGGGGCCGATTCCGGGGAGCTTGTGGAACTCCTCCACCAGCCTGGTTACCGGCGCGGCCGCCGGCACTCCGTCTGTCGTCATGGCGTAACCTGGTTCGTCGTGTTTCGGGCGCCGCCGGGTGCGTCGTTAGGTGAGGCCGGGGATGTTCAGGCCGCCGGTGATGGCGCTCATCTTCTGGGCGGCGAGCTGCTGGGCCTTGCTGAGACCCTCGTTGACTGCGGCGAGCACCAGGTCCTCGAGCATGTCCACGTCCTCGGGCGAGACGACCTCGGGGTCTATCGTGACGGACTGCACCGCCAGCTTGCCGGTGACTACGACGGTAACCATCCCGCCGCCAGCGCTGGCTTCGACCGTCTCCGTCTCCAGCTCCTGCTCGAGCTTGGCCATGCGCTGCTGTAGCTGCTGGGCCTGTCTCATCATCCTTCGGTTCATCAAGGTGTCTCGACCTCCTGCTCGCTTGTGACAGTTGCCCCCATCTGTTGCGCGGCCCTGACCAGATAGCTGCTGTTGGAGGCGCTTCGATTGACCGCGCCGTTGGCGCCGTCTGCCATTGCCAGCCTGACCTCGTATGTATCGTCCAGCGCCTTCGAGAGCGCCTGCTGCAGTTCTTGGCGGCTGGCGCGATTGCCAAGCTCCTGCTCGGTGCGCTCCATGAGAAAGCTGTGCGCGAATTTCAGCGTGATGACGCCGTCCTGTATGTCCCGCTCTTTGCAGTCGCGCAGCAGGGCGGCCAGATTGTAGGTCTCGCCGACGTGGCGCAAGGAGTGCACCACCTCCCGCCACCGGGCCTCCAGTTTGGCGGCCGGGGCCATGTTCGCGTACTCCGGCGAGCTCACGTCCACGCGAGGCGCGGATACCGGCGGGGGCTGCCGTGTCGCGGGCCTCGGCTGAGGCGCCGGCGTGTATGAGCGCCGCGGGGCGGACTGCCTCGCCGGGGTTGGCGTGGCCGCGACGGGTGAGGCCGGCGCCGGCTCGGTGCAGGACTCGACCAGCGCCAGCTCAAGCGGCAGCGGGGAGAATGCGTCACGGCGAAGGTCCGCCTTGCCGAAGCTCTTCAGCGCCCCGACGAGCTTTTCGAGCGGGGCTTCTCCGGCCACGGCCCTCAGCCGGGAGGTGGTCTCCTCCGAGAAGGCCAGAGGAGCTTCGCCGACCGCGGACAGCAGCATCGCGCCGCGAAGGTGCTCGATCACGCCCGCCAGAAGGTGCCTCAGGTCGCTGCCGTCCCGCGTGAATTGGTCGATGAGGGCCAGCCCGTCCTTGACGTTGCCGCTCGCGACGTGTTCGACCAGTCGCAGCGCGTGCTCGTCTCCGCCCATGCCCAGCATATCCCGCAGGCGTGCGCCAGTCAGGGCGCCGTTGTACGACACGACCGCCTGCTCCAGCAGGTTCTCGGCGTCTCTCAGGCTGCCGCTGGCGGCGCGGGCGATGAGCCGCAGTGCCTCGTCGTCGTGCTCGACCTGCTCGGCCGTGCACAGGTCGGCGAGCTTGGCGGTGACGTCGGCGGCGGAGATGCGCCGGAAATCGTAGCGTTGGCAGCGAGAGATGATTGTCGGGGGCACCTTGTCAGCCTCGGTAGTGGCGAGAATGAAGATAGCGTGGCCGGGGGGCTCTTCGAGAGTCTTCAGAAGCGCGTTGAATGCTCCACGGGAGAGCATGTGTACTTCGTCTATGATGTAGACTCTGTAGCGGGACTCATTGGGGGTGAACGCTATGTTATTGTTCAGTTCGCGGACGTCCTCGACGCCGTTATTGCTCGCCCCGTCGATTTCCACATGGTCCAGGGATCGTCCCTCATTGGAGGCGACGCACAGGTGGCAGGCGTTGTCGGGCTCGCCGTCTTCGGGCGCGAGGCAGTTGGCCGCCTTCGCCAGGATGCGGGCCGCGCTGGTCTTGCCGGTGCCCCGGGGGCCGCAGAACAGGTAAGCGTGAGACACCCTGCCAAGCGCGATGGACCTGCGCAGGGTCTGGGTGACCACTTCCTGGCCCACCAGCTCGCCGAAGGTCCTGGGCCTCCACTTCCTGTAGAAGACTTCAGTCATCGTCTGGGTGTTCTCCCAGAATGAGGACCTCTCTGGCCCTCATCACCGCTTCGTCCTCATCGTTCATATGGTCGTAGCCCAGCAGGTGAAGCACACCGTGGGCTACCAGATGGGCCAGTTCGTCGCCGGCGGAACGCCCTTCGCGCCGCGCCTGGCGGAGGGTTTCCGGGTACGACACGATGACTTCGCCCAGCTCGGATGTATCAAATTCAGGCGTAACGAAGTCGCTGTCGCTGTGCTGCCTGAACACCGGCTCATCCTCTCCATAGTATTCCCCTTCGCTTCCGAAAGCAAAGGACAACACGTCGGTAACTTCGTCGATTCCACGATATGTCGCGTTGAGCTCCCGGACTGTGACGTCGTCCGCGATGACCACGCTGAGCGAGCAGACCCGCGGCAGGTCCTCCAACGCCAGGGCGCGGCGTGCGATGGAGTCGACGTGGGAGACGCTTACAGCGTTCTCGAACCGCTCGAAGACATGGACGTCCACACTGTGGCGTGCATTGGTGGTGGGAGAGTGTTCGGGCTGGAGGTCGTCGGCTCTGGGCATAGATCGAGAGCCTGATGCACCGAGCCGGCGAGCGGTTTGACGCCAACCGGCGGTGGACTTACTGGGAGTCCGTCCCTTCGGAGGACTGCTGAGAGTTCGTGCCGTCGGGTGACTGAAGGAAGTGAAAGAGGTCGCTGTCCGCGGGCAGGACGACGGTCGTGTTGGAGGACAGGAACCTCTTGTAGGCTTCGAGGCTTCGCTGGAAGCGGTAGAACTCAGGGTCTTCTTCCAGCGCCTCGGCAAATATGGAGATCGCCTCCGCTTCGGCCTCACCGCGAATGATCTGAGCGTTTCGCTGGGCTTCGGAGCGTATCTCGACGGCGGTCCTGTCGGCGGAGGCCCTGATGCGCAGGCTCTCCTCTTCGCCCTCGGCGCGGTCGCGGTTGGCGATGCGTGCTCGCTCGGCTCTCATGCGCTGGTAGATGCTCTCGGCGATCGCCTCGGGGAAGTCTGCGCGCTTGATGCGCACGTCGATGATTTCGATGCCGAACTCGGCGACGATGGGCGCTACGGCGTCGCGCACCCTGTTCATTATGATCTCGCGAGTGGCTTCGATGATCTCGTTCTGATTGTCGTTGGCGATCTCGCGGCGCAGCTCAGAGGCGACAATGCCGATTACGCGGTCCTGGGCGCGGGACTCTGTGGACAGCGTTCGGAAGAACGTGAGCGGGTCGACGATCCTGCCCCGGGCATACACGTCTATGACCAGGGTCTTCTTGTCCTTTGTGAGCAGCGGCTCCGCGGGCGCGTCGAAGTTGAGCAGCCTTTTGTCGAAGTAGGTGACGGTCTCGGCGAAAGGCAGCTTCGCGAACAGCCCCGGGCTCTTGATGGTGGTGCGCGGCTCGCCGAATCGGGTCACTACGGCGACCTTAGTCTCGTCGACCACGAACAGGGCCTGCGGCCCCATCACGGCCGCCAGAACGACCAGAAGTATCAGCAGAAATGCTAGCGCACGCATCAGATTCCTCTATGGAGACCCCGCGCTAATCGGCGACGAGGTGGGTTGTTCGTTGAGTTGGAGGAACTGAAGCAGATTGCCCCCATTCTCGCTGTCGACTATGAACTTTGTCACGCCGGGCAGGACCTCTTCCATCGCCTCGAGGTAAAGACGCTGCCTAGTGACTTCCTCGGACAGCCTGAACTCGGTCAAAATGGAGCGGAATTTATCTGCTTCACCGGTGGCGAGGTTGACGCGCTCGGCCTTGAAGGCGTTGGCCTCCTCTGTGAGCCTGGCGGCCTCACCCCTTGCTTTCGGGACAACGTCGGCTTGATATGCCTCGGCCAGGTTGATGGCCTGTTGCTTGTCCTCGAGCGCTCTTACCACGTCGTCGAACGCGTCCTGCACCTGGACCGGAGGTTTCACGTTCAGCAGCTTCACCTCGCGGATTCGTATGCCGGTCTGATACGTCTCCATCAGGTCCTGTAGCTTGTTCTGAGTCTCTATCTGGACCAGATCCTTTTCGGTGGTCAACACGTCGTCGATGATACGCGCGCCCACAACCTGCCTGAGGGCGGTCTCGGCCGCGTCCTTGATCGTGACGCCGGCGGGGTCCTTCACCCTGAAGAGGAACCGCTCGATGTCGATGATGTCGTATTGCACCTGGAGCTGCGCGTCCACGATGTTCTCGTCGCCGGTGATCATCAGCGACTCGTCGAGCACGGGGGTACTGCCGCGGACACCGACCTCGAGGCTGCGGACCTCGTCGACAGCGACGATGTCGCGCGTGCCTACCGGGGACGGCCAGAACCAGTGCAGGCCCGGCTCGGAGGTGCTGACGAACCGGCCGAGGAGCCGCAATGCGCCCTGCTGGCCCGGACTGACGGTGTAGAAGCCAGTAGCCAGCCAGCCTATCAACGCGGCGAAGAACAGGCCGAAAATGAACAGCGCGAACGCGCCTCCGCCTCCGCCTAACCTGAAGCGGCCAAAGAAGGAGCGGATGCGCTCCATTATCTGGTCGAAACTAACTTCCGGTTCTTCTTGCCTGTACATCGGTCACTCTTCTTGGACGGTCTCGGCGCCCAGCCTACGGCGTGAGCGCAACCTGCGAGAGCAGCTTCTTGGTGGAGACGATGTGCTTGTTGAGTCTCATCTTCTTCGGGTCTATTCCCAGCGCCAGCCCCAGCATCTGCGGAAGGTGCAGCACGGGGAGGTCGATGGGCGTCCCCGCGGCGGATGCGGCGTTCGGTTGGTATCCATCGAGGTTGAGGTGGCATAGCGGGCACGGCGTAACCATCGCATCCGCGCCCCGTCCCTTCGCATCCAGGGTGTGATTGGAAACCATGTTAAGCGAATTCTGCTGGTTGATAGTCAGGATGGGAAAGCCACAGCAGAGCGTTTTGCCCGGATAGTCGACCACCTCGGCGCCGACTGCCTCTATCACGCTTTCCAGCGAGTCCTCTCGCTCCGGGTGCTCACCGAAGCCCAGCGCAGACCTCGGACGCACGATGTAGCAGCCATAGAAGGGCGCGAACTTGAAGCCGGTCAGGGGTTGGACGACCATGCGGCGGAGCGTGTCGACACCGATGTCCTCAACGATAATCCACAGAAGATGTCGAGGGTCCACGGTGCCCCTGTACTCTAGGCCCTCCTCGCTCAGGTCGGCGTTTACGGACTCGAGGTACTCATTGTCCGACGTGAGCCGGTCGTTGGCCTGAGACATGACGCCCTGGCAGGTGCTGCAGATTGTCATCAACGGCAGGTCGCTTCGCTCGGCGAGCGCGAAGTTGCGGGCGTTCAGCGTGTCGCCAAGCCGCCTGTTCTTCTCCTGGAGAACGCCCGCGCCGGTGCAGGAGGCGCTGCTCATAACGTCCACGTCAACGTCGATGCCCAGTTTGCGGCAGACTTCTATCGTCGCTGAGTACAGCTCCCGGCACGCACCGCGCGAAACGCATCCGGGGAAGAGGGCGTACTTCATCGCTTGTCCTCTACTTTCTCGAAGATGCGTTTGACGTTTTCTACGCCGGGAATGCTCTTGTGGATGAGGGGCGGCACCTTACCCGCGCGCATGGCTCGCAGGCCAACCGGGGCGAGTTTCAGCATCTCTTTGACATTGGTCACGCCGAACGTCTTTATGGGCAGCCGCAACTCGTCGAGGGTGCCGCTGTGGCCGACCGAGTCGGTGAAGGCCGCGGCGTGGCGCGCGCCGTTCGACTCTGTGAACCCCGCCGCCATGGCCTTGTCACGAAGGCCCATGATGCGCTCCATGGGCGCGACGTCCTTGGGGCACACCTCGACGCACTTGAGACAGCGTGTGCAGTCCCAGATTCCGCCGTACTCGTTCAGGTGGCCCAGGCGGTCTTCGTCCGCGTCGTCGCGGGGGTCGCCGGCGAAGCGGTATGCCTTGGCGAGAGCGGCAGGCCCCAGGAAGTTGGAGTCGACTTCGAGCACCGTGCAGTCGGACACGCAGGCGCCGCACATTATGCAGGCCATCACTCCGGCCAGGTGCACCATGTCGTCGTTGGGTACAATGTGCTCCTGTTCCGGCTCGGGGCCGCTGTGCTGCAGCCAGGGCTCCACGGCTCGCACTTTGTCCCAGAAGGGTTGGAAGTCTACGACGAGGTCCTTGATAACCTGCATGTTGCCGGCCGGTTCTACGACGACGGGGCCGCCGCCGCTCGGCAGGGAGTCGACGATCTTGGTGTTGCAGGCCAGGCCTGCCTCTCCGTTGATGCGCATGGCGCACGAGCCGCATATGGCGCTGCGGCAGGAGCAGCGCAGCGACAGCGTGCCGTCAATCTCTTCCCGGATCCTGATCAGGCCGTCCAGGACGGTCGCCGACTCCTCAACCTCCAGGGTGTACTCCTGGAAGAAGGGCGTGGGGTTCGAGGAGTCCGGGTTGAGTCTTTTTACGCTCAGGGTTACTTCCATGTGTTGGTGCCTCTATTCTGAGGGTGAGCAGCAACCATTCGGCTTCATTCCAAGACTAGCCATTGGCGAAAAACAATGCGATCATCGCGGCCATAATCGTAATCCATGAACCTCCCACCAAGATAAGTAGCTGGTTGAAGCGGCTGTTCATCTCGCTGCGCAGGGCGATAATCTGAGCTTCGGTGCTCTCAAACCGGCTGTTAACGTAGCTTCTCAGGGACGTAATGGACTGCTGCAGGTCATCAAGTCGCTTGTCAACCTGCTCATAGGCCCCCTCAAGTCTACTGACTCTATCCGTAGTCAAGCGTATGAACTCCCAAGTCCAAACCGTGCTGGATAATCCCCTTTCATTGCGCTCAGTAGGTGCGTACCTGCGGCTCCCAGTCGGTGATTACCACTGGAAGGTGGTCCAACTGCGGGCCGTCGTCGGTGCTCTTGACGAGGATGTGCTTCAGCCAGTTGTCGTCGTCCCTGTCCGGCATGTCGGTTCGGGTGTGGGCGCCACGGCTTTCCTGGCGCTCGATAGCGCTGAGGGCGATGGTCTCGGCGCAGTCGAGCATCAATCCGAGTTCCAGCGTGAACATCAGATTGGTGTTGAAGGTCTTGCCCTTGTCGGGCACGTGAACGCGCCTGTACTGTTCCCGCAGCTCCCTGACCTTCGACAAGGCATACTCCATGCCCTCCTGGTCCCTATAGACGGCCAGATAACGGTTCATCACCTGACCCATCTCCATCCTGATCTTGCCGAACAGGTCGCCGGAATCATCATGGTCGAGCAGGCCCTGGATGTAGGCGCGGTCAGTCTCGGCGGCGCTGTCTGTGATGGCCTTGTGGCTCTTGGACCTGGTCATCTCCGCGGCGTGCTCGCCCGACCGGCGGCCAAACACCAGCGTGTCCAACAGCGAGTTCGCCCCCAGGCGGTTTCCGCCGTGAACGCTCACGTTGGCACACTCGCCGGCGGCGTACAGACCGGGAAGGTAGGTCTGGCCGTCCACGTCCGTCTTGATGCCGCCCATCTGGTAGTGCATTCCGGGCTGAATCGGAATCGGCTCGTTGAGCAGGTCAACGTTGGCGAAGTCGCGGGCTATTTCGAGTATCTGCGACAGACGCTCTCGAATGAGCGGTTCGCCGAGGTGCCGAACGTCCAGCAGCACGCAGCCGTTGACGCCACGGCCTTCGTTGATCTCGGTCTGCTCCGACCGGGACACTACGTCACGGGAAGCCAGCTCCATCATGTTGGGAGCATAGCGCTCCATGAAGCGCTCGCCGTTCGCGTTGAGCAGATAGGCGCCCTCGCCGCGGGCGCCCTCGGTTATCAGCACACCGCTGCCCTTGAGCGTCGTGGGATGGTATTGCACCATCTCCATGTCCATCAGGGGCGCACCCGCGCGGTAGGCGATGCCCATGCCGTCGCCGGTGCAGATGAGGGCGTTGGTGCTGGGCTCGAAGACCCGGCCCAAGCCACCGGAAGCCATAATCACGGCCTTGGCCCTAATGACATGGACCTCGCCGGAGCGTATCTCCATTACTACCGCGCCGCAGCACTCGCCATCCTCTACGATGAGCGACAGGAGGAACCACTCCTCGTAGATGCGAACGCCGACCTTGAGCACCTGTTCGTAGAGCACGTGCAGCAGCGCCTGTCCGGTGAAGTCGGACACGAAGAAGGTGCGCTCTCTGCGCTGGCCGCCGAAGGCGCGTGTGCCGAGCCGCCCTTCCTCGTCACGGTTGAAGATCACCCCCATGTGCTCCATGTTGATGACTTCCTGGCCGGCCTCCTGGCACATGATGGAGATGGCGTCCTGGTCCCCGAGGTAGTCGCTGCCCTTGATGGTGTCATAGGCGTGCTCTTTCCAGTCGTCGCCGCGGTCGGTCAGGGCGGCGTTGATGCCGCCCTGGGCGGCGTTGGAGTGGCTGCGGACCGGGTGGACCTTGGTCACAACGGCCACGTCCGCGCCGTTCTCGCCAGCCGCGAGGGCAGCCCTCATGCCAGCCAGCCCGGCGCCAATTATGAGCACGTCGTGGTCGAACATCGGTACCTCTGAGGGGTGACCTCCAGGGAGGTGGTCACCTGCTCCGATTGTGAAAGTCTACACGTAGGAAGATAGCACAAGCGCGGGTTTGGCACAAGTTGGCAAAGCCGTGAAAGTTGGGGGCGTGGCGGCTATAATGGCCTCGATGGGCGGCGCCGGAATGCGTGCCGTCCGGGCTTTCTAAGGGTCGGAGCCACACGCAGGTGACGCGAGTTCGAGTGATGTACTGGAAGGAGATACCCGTCCAGGTGCAGGCCGAGGACGGCGATCGAGTCGTGTCGGTGCAGCTTAACGAGAGGTTTCAGCGCGGCGTCGACGCGGTGGCGATGCTCGACGGCAGCGCGGGAGGGGACGATTACCTGATGGCGTGGGAGTGGGGCGAGTACACAGACGTAGATTGCGGCGCGGAAGAGGCGGCGGCGGCCCTGGCGGCGATGTACAACGAGCGATTTCCGCAAGACTTCGTGGCCAGAATTCGGAAGCTCCACCAAACCGACGAGCGCGACCCACGGCCGGGCGCGGCAGACCACTGGCTCCACCGCGGCGAAGGAGACGAAGCATGACCGGCTGGAGCGGCGCCGAGCTGCTGCGCAGGCTGGAGCGTGGCGAAACGCTTGTTTCCGACGGCGCGACCGGCACTTACCTGCAGTCGCGAGGGCTGGGCGACGGCGACCCGGAGGAGTGGAACGCGACCCGCCCGGAGATCGTACGAGAGATGGCGAGGGCCTATTTCGACGCGGGGTCGGACCTGGTGCTCACCAACTCCTTTGGCGGCACGCGCGTCAGGCAGCGTCACTACGGCTTCGAGAAGAGGGTAAGCGAGTTTAACAGGCTCGCCGCGGAGCACGCGCGGAGCGAGGCCCCCGCAGGCCGGTTCGTAGCGGGGTCCGTTGGGCCGACGGGCGAGGTGCTGAACGATCCGCTGAAGGACGATCCCATCGGCGAGACCGAGATGTACGAGGCTTTCGCCGAGCAGATAACCGCGCTCGCTGAAGGTGGTGTGGACGCGGTTAACATCGAGACGATGATCGACGTCGAAGAGGCGAAGATCGCGATAAGGGCAGCCAGGGAAAACACCGACCTGGTGGTGTTCTCGACGATGTTCTTCGACAAGGGGCCGCGCGGTTTCTTCACCATGATGGGCACGCCGCCCGACGTCGCGATGCGCGAGCTGGTGGCGGCGGGCGCGGATGTCGTCGGCGCGAACTGCGGCAACGGCGTAGACGTCATGTTGGAACTGGCGCGGCTGCTTCGGGCAGCGACCGACGCTCCCCTGCTGGTGCACTCCAACGCGGGCATTCCCGTCGCCAAGGGCGGCGAGGTTGTCTACGCGGAGTCGCCGGAGTACATGGCGCCGCGATTCAGGGCCATGGTCGAAGAGGCGGGCGTGAACATCGTGGGCGGTTGCTGCGGCACCGGCCCCGCACACATACGGGCGCTGGTGAAGGCGCTGCGGGGCTGAGCACGAACCAGCCGCGCCGGGAGAGGAGGCGAACGTGATAGGAGCCACCAGGCACACTACCCCAACGCGCGTGGCCGACGTGATAAGCGAGTACGGACGCTGTCTCGAACTGGTCCCAATCGACCCGAACTTCGGGAACATCAGCGTGGGACTCTACGTGAAGGGCAGCGTCTGCACCGTGTGGACGTTCAGCCGCAAGGACGGCGCGCAGGAGCGCGTCGAGCAGGTGCGCGGGCAGCTCGTGGCCCTCGGCGGCATGGAACCTGTCGAGGGTACGCACAACCAGGCGCGCTTTGGCTGCGGGCAGGTGCACGAGCGGCCGCTGAAGTTTCTGCTGAGCCAGGCGGTGGGCAAGGCTCCTGACTACGCGCCGCCCGCGGGCGAGATGTCGATCAAGGACCTCCGCTCGCCGCTGACGCTCGTGGTGACGGGCGGCGAGTCGAACGGGCGGCGGGTGTACAGCGTGGCGGGAGAGGGCGAGGCGCCCAACCCGGGCGCGCGGCTGCGCATGGTGGTGGCCGGATTCCTGCGCTACGGCGAGATGGAGAAGGTGGGGGAGCGCGACGTGGCGTTCCCGTGCGGCGCGCGGCACGACGGCCTGGTGCGGCTGCTGATGCCCTACTCGCGCAACATCTCCAGCGTGGAGGGCATGATGGCGGCGGAGGCGCTGCGCGGCCAGATGACCACGGGCACGCTGGGGTTCACGCCGCCGACGTAGGGCGCAAGGGGCGAAGCGAGATGGAGACTGTCAATGACGATAGAAAACGGACTGGCGAATATTGAGAGAGTAGACCTCCGCGAAATCTGGCCCAACGAAGCTGCGGACTTTACGCCTTGGCTGGCGGAAAACCTCTCTGATCTTGGTAGTGTTATTGGGTTGGATCTCGAGCTTCAGGAGCAGGAGGCCCCCGTCGGCGGATATGCGCTTGACATCCTCGCACGTGATGTGGGAAGTGGCGGTGAGGTAGTCATTGAGAATCAGTTGGGAACCACCGACCACAGCCACCTTGGGCAGTTACTAACTTATGCTGCCGGGTTTGACGCCAGAGTGGCCGTCTGGATTGCTAGAGAGTTCAAGAGCGAACACCGGGAAGCTCTCGATATGTTGAACCGCCGTACGGGAGAAGATACCCAGTTCTTTGGTGTTGAAATCGAACTCTGGAAAATTGGAGACTCCCGACCAGCCCCCAACTTTAGACTTGTCGCCTTTCCCAACGAGTGGCGTAAGCGGACTGTCAGAACGACAGGGGCGACTGGAAACGTGTCTCCACGTAGAGAACGATACAGGCAGTTCTTTCAAAGGCTAATGGATACTCTGCGGGAGGAACACAGTTTCACAAATGCGCGGTCTGCCCAACCCCAAAGTTGGTACTTTTTCTCTGCTGGCCACGCACAGCGAGTTCAGTGGGGAGTATCCTTCGCTCAAGGAGGACGCGCCAGAGTAGAAGTATACATTGACAACACTGACGGTGACTGGAACAAACGGCTCTACGATCGACTGCACGAACAACGTCGGTCCGTTGAATCGGAACTCGGTGACCCACTAGACTGGGAGCGATTGGATGATAGGCGAGCCTCCAGAGTCGCGGTGTATCGAGACGGCAGTATCGACGACAGCGATGACACGCTGGAAGAGATACATGAATGGATGGTCGAGCGCCTGTTGAAGTTCAGAGAAGTGTTCAGGCCGCGTCTCGACGAACTGGCAAAGTGAGAGACAGCCTGGCCACTGGATGGATGACCCGGCACCAGAGCCTGCGAGGAATGAAATGACCACAACAGCCATCAATGTAACGCTGGACGTTGAAGAGGGCGTGTTTCAGAGCAAAGAGGGATACGTGAGCGGAACGCCCGTTTTCACCGGAACTCGTGTGCCCATCAAGAACCTGTTCGACTATCTGGCTAACGGGCACGATATGGACGAGTTCCTATCCGGGTTTCCGAGTGTATCCCGGGAACAGGCCGTTGGCACGCTTTCGATAGCAAGGCAAGTTCTGGAGAGCATCGCATATGAGACTGCTTCTCGATGAGATGCTGGACGTTTCACTAAGGCACTCGTTCGTCGAGCACGATGTTCGGACAGTGGCCTTCATGGGGTGGAAGGGTGTAAGCAACGGGGAACTGATGAATCTCGCGCGGGATGGTTTTGATGTGATGATCACATCCGATAAGTGCATGGTCACTGAGAACACGATCACGAAAGAGGACGTCGGCGTGATCGTTCTCATTGCTCCCAGCAACGACATTGAAGACCATATTCCCCTTGTGCCTGAAGTCTTGGAGGAGCTAAGGACCATCGGACGTGGAGAGATTAGGCGCGTACCAAAGCAGTAGCAAGGAAGGCCTACCATGCCCCTTACCGAAACTATGACACCACGAGAGCGGGTGATGAATGCGCTGGCCGGCAAGCCTGTGGATCGCACGCCGGTCGCCAATCCTACCAACGTGGCGACGGTGGAGCTGATGGACCTGGTCGACGCGCCGTTTCCGGACGCCTGCCGCGACCCGGAACTGGCCGCGCGACTGGCCGCCACCGGTTATACGGAACTAGGATTCGACGCGATTATGCCTTACTTCACCATCATCCAGGAGTCCTCCGCGCTGGGCTGCGACATGCAGTGGGAGGAGAAGGACAACTGGCCCACCGTGCGGATGTACAACCCCATCTGGAAGGGCGAAGAGGACATCCACATACCACCGGGCTTCCTCGAGCATCCCGACAACCTGACCATTACCAAGTCCATCGAGCTGCTGAAGCGCGAGTATGGTCGCGAGGCCGCCATCATCGGCAAGACGATGGGGCCGTGGACGCTCGCATACCACGTGTTCGGCGTCGAGAGCTTCCTGTTGATGACGGTGGACGACCCCGACATGGTGCTGCGCTGCCTGCACAGGCTGAAGGAAATCTCGGTGCTGTTCGGCGAGGCCCAGATAGCTGCGGGTGCGGACGCGCTGACCTTCCCGGACCACGCCACCGGGGACCTGGTGAGCGGCGAGTACTACCGGAAGTTTCTGCTCGAAATCCACCAGGAGATGGCCGAACGGCTCCGCGTGCCGCTCATCCTGCACATCTGCGGCAACACGCTGGACAGGCTGGACTACATAGCGCAGTCGGGAATGGCCAGCTTCCATTTCGATTCGAAGAACGACCCACAGCAGGCGATGGACGTGGCCGCTGGCCGCATAGGGCTGGTGGGCAACATCAACAACCCCGACACGCTGTACGCGCGCGGTCCCGGCGAGGTGCGGGAAGAGGTGTTCGCCTGCCTGGACGCGGGAGTCCAGATGATCGCCCCGGAGTGCGCCGTTCCACTGGCGACGCGGCTGGAGAACCTCATCGCCATACCCCAGAGCGTCCGCGAGTGGCACGAGTCGCACTAACGCGGCCATTCTGGTGCGGCACTGGGCTGGGCGCAGGGCCTTTCCATTCTCCGTCGCGGCAAGCTGCCGGCGGGTGAGGGCAACCGCGTCCCTTCCGCTTGTCCCCTCTCCCCCAACTCCAACCCATTCGCGCCCACGCACCTCGAAAAAAGCGTCACTTTCCCGCGCCGCCCGTTCCCCAGCCGTGTCCCATCCATTCCTCATCCGCACCCCAGCCAGTCCTCATTCCTGCGCCATTTCTTCCCACCAAATCCGCCCCTATCCCGCAGCTTGGCCAACCCTCTTGATTCTACAGCACGCACGTGCTATTTTCTACAGCATAGGCACTGCGGCCGCAGGGCAATCGCATACTAACTTGTGCGTAGCACCTTGAGCAGGTAGTTCTCATTCCAGCCGGCCCTTTTGCGTTTGCCCCGTATGCTGGCCTTCAGCGTGGTTTCGCGCCTGAGCATGTTCATCGCCATGCGGCGCAGCGTAGAGAAGTTCTCGGCAGCGTTGCCCTTTCTCACCCGGCAATTGTCCTCCCCGAAGGTCACGTCCAGCACCCAGTGCACCGAGTTCTCTATGCCCCAATGCCCCCTCACCGCCGCGAGCATCCGCTCGGCTTGCGCCGGCAGACTGGATATGTAGTAGCGCACTTCCTTCGACGTATTGCCGTCTATGAGCCGCTCAGACTCCACCATCGCCACGCTTGTGAGATTCACCCATTCCCGATCCTCGTTCACGTACCCGACGCAGTCCGGGTCCCAGACCATCCAGCACCGCCTTGTCTCAATTCGACCATGGCCTGTGTCCACAGTCTCGATAAAGTCGTGCTTCATGTCGGCGAAGTCGGTCTTGCGCCCATGGGCGAATATCTCCACTACGTCCTCGTACAATCGGGGTTGATTTTCCTTTAACGCCAGCACGTAGTCCGCTTTTTGCTCGATTATCTTCTCGACGACCTTCTTTTGACACCCCATCGCGTCTATAGTCACCGTGGAACCGGACACGTCGAGCGTCTTGAGCAGTCGAGGTATCGCCGTTATCTCGTTGGAACGGTCGTCCACCTTGAGTTGCCCGAGTATCATCGAGTTGCTCTGCGCCCATGCGCTCACCAGGTGCGTGGGGCGAACGCCCCCGGTCCGGTCCGCCGAACCGCGCAACGCCTTGCCGTCTATCGCGACCACCTTGCCCTTGGTGATCTCGCTGACGGCCGCTATCCAGTGGGTGAAGCACTGCTGGAACTGTTCGGGGTCCAGCACGGAGAAGACCCTGCCGAAGGTGTCGTGGGAAGGTATGCCGTCGGGTATGTCGAGCAGACTTTCGAACCACTGCCTCTTGGAATTGCAGAACATCTCCACGTCGGTCCAGGAGTCTGCGCCGCCCAGCACCGCGCAGATGGCCATGAAGACGACGTTGCCCAGTTCGTGCCGCTTGGCGCGGCTATCCCTGGGGTCTTCGAGATTCGAGAGCTGTTTTAGCAGGTTCGATGCGAAAACGGGGTTCACGTGGCCGCCTCCTATGCTGTACTGGCCACGATTCTACACGTGATCTTGGAATGAGTTTAGAAACTATCTCAAAATGCTGACCCACAAGTGCATTGAGGGATTTGAGGGACGAATCGTATGGTTTCTCCAAAACGATCAGGAGAGACCTTAATGTCGAAGCAGGAGACGTTAGGAACCATCTGGGAAGTGCCGGACGAACTGTGGGAGCTCGTTGAACCCATCATCCTGGAGGTAGACCCGCCCAAGGCCAGGGGCCGCAAGCGCGCAGACCCTCGGCAGATGCTCAACGGCATCATCTTCCGGCTACGGAGCGGGTGTCAATGGAACCGAATGCCAAAGGAACTCGGAGACGACAGCACCATCCATCGCACCTTTCAGCGGTGGGTGGAGACGGGTGTCTTGCGGCGGATATGGGGAGCCCTGGTGGAAGGGTGCGAAGAGTTGGTCGGTGTAGACTGGGAATGGCAGGCAGCAGACGGCGCCATGGGCAAAGCTCGTTTTGGGGGGACTTGATTGGACCCAACCCGACGGACCGTGGCAAGGCTGGCTCCAAGCGGAGTCTGCTTGTGGACGCAGAGGGCGGCCCATTGAGCATTGTGGTTGCTGGAGCGAACGTACACGATGCAAAGCTGTTGGAGGCGACCCTGGACGCGATTGTGGTCGAACGACCACAGCCCACTGAGGAGGAACCCCAACACTTGTGTCTGGACAAAGGGTATGACAATCCTTCAGGCCGTGAGGCTGCCGCCAGACACGGCTATAGGGAGCACATCCGACGCATCGGCGAGGAGAAGCTGGACGTCTCGGGGGTCAAGCGGTATCCGGCTCGCCGCTGGGTTGTAGAACGGACGCTGGCGTGGTTGTCGAAGTGCCGTGCGGTCTTGATTCGCTACGACAAAAAGGCGGCCAACTACCTCGGACTGGTGCAACTCGCATGTGCGCTATTGTGGTTCCGGCGAAAGCGGCGCCTGTCCGTTTTGAGATAGTTTCTTAGTATGCGATTGCCCTGCTTGACCCCCGCCCAGCCAGCCTGATAGACTCGTGCCGAGTCGCAAAGGAGGACTCTCCCGCCGCGGGGCATCCGGATACGCCCCGCACCGCCTTTATGCGAAAACGCCTCAAAAGACCAATACAGAAGCGCCGCCGCCCGGCGGTTCCGCCAATGCGTGGCCGCGAGCGGCACGTGCTCCCCTGCGAACCTTAGCTCCCTCACCCAACACGTCGGGACGTCGAGTCCCACCCCCTGGTTCCCCAGTTTTCGGCCCTGCCACCGTCTCACGCCGCCTCTAGAACGCGCTGCAACATTCGCCGGCAGTGCCGCCTGCGAGGAACTGACCCGTCCCCGCCACCCCGCGCGATCCGGGCTTCGAGCCAGGCCGCCGCGTTGCCGCACCTTTGCGCGCGCCCGCCAACGGGACACGGGGACGCCCCAAACAGAAATGCCGATACTTCGCGCCCTGTCGCGAACAGACAAAGAGGTGATCAAATGAACGTAAGCCTGCTGGCCAAGGCCACGCAATCCAGCCCGGAATTGGTAAATTCGCTGAGTCGCCAGTACTGGAACTCGGCCGTCGTAAGGGCGGGCATCAACCTGAAGCTCTTCCCCCTGCTTGATGAGCGACCCCTGAACTCGTCGCAGGTCGCCGAGCGCCTGGACGCCGTGCCGCGATTCATCGAGGCCTTCCTCGAAGCGAACGTCGCCCTTGGGCTGCTCGAAAAGGTCGGCGACGCCGAGTACGCCAACTCTCCTGAGTCCTCCAGCTACCTCGTGCCTGGCAAGCAGGGATACGTCGGTGACCTTGTCCTGCACATTACCAACTACTGGGATAGCTGGGGCAAGCTGGACACGCTCATTACGGAGGGCCGGACCGAGCTTCCCTTCGAAAACGGCTTCACAGACGTGCCCACCTACTGGACCGACTACATGAACGGCCAGCACAACCGGGCCGTGTCCGGGCAGGCCGACAACCTGGTCAAGAGCGTGGACCTGCGTGGCAAGAGTAAACTGCTGGACCTCGGCGGAGGCGCCGGCAGCTACAGCATCGCCCTCTGCCAGGCCAACCCGCAACTAAAGGCCTACGTGGTAGACGTGAAGGAGCCTCTGGAAATCGCCGCCGAGCAGATAGCCGAGAGCGGACTCGACGGCCGGGTCATTCCAGTGGAAGGCGACTTCGACGAAGTCGAGCTCGGCAACGACAGCGACGTCGTCCTCATATCCGGAGTCGTGCTCATCAAGTCGGAATCGGAGTGCCGCCGTCTGTTCCGCCGCGCATACGACGCGCTCGTGCCGGGCGGGATGATCATTGTTCAGGACTTCATGCGACTGGACTTCAGCCCTGAACGCAGCTTCATGGACACCATGATGGACCTCTACGTGAAGATCGCATTCAGCCCGGGAGCGGGCGACCGCTACGGCAAGGAGTACGTCTCCTGGCTGTCCGACACCGGATTCGACAACATCGAGGAGACGGCGCTGCCCACCCAACTCGCCATCATCACCGCCGAAAAGCGATAGGAACTCACGCCCAAGGGCGTGAACCGCCAATGCTGACTACCCGATTCACCGAAATGCTGGGGCTGGACTACCCCGTCATGTCCGCCCCGATGAGCAACCACAGCGGCGGAGAACTGGCGGCCGCTGTCACGGCCGCCGGTGGACTGGGCACGTTCGGCGGCACCAACGGCTTCGGTCCCGGCTGGCTGCGGCATCAGATAGCCCTCGTCCGCTCGCGGACCGACAGACCCTTCGGCGTGGGGTTCATCACCCACCTCATCGCCGCGGACCCGACCAACTTCGAAATCGCCCTGGAAGAGCGCGTGCCGGTGTTCGTCTTCTCCTTCTCCGACCCTGAACCTTGGCTGGGCCGGGCGAAAGACGCCGGCGCGCTCACCATCTGCCAGGTGCAGTCGGCCGAGCTTGCGGAAATGGCGGTACGTGCCGGCGCCGACGTGCTGCTCGCCCAGGGCAACGAGGCGGGAGGCCACACCGGCCAGGTCAACCTGCTGCCGTTGCTGGTGAGCCTCGTCGAGCGTTACCCCGACGTGCCCGTGCTGGCCGCGGGAGGCATAACCACGGGCAGGGCGCTGGCCGCGGTTTTCGCCGCAGGCGGCGAGGGAGCCTCCCTCGGCACGGCAATGGTGGCCACGCCGGAGGCGGTGGAGGTGCCGGTCGCTTTCAAGGAGCGCATAGTCGCGTCCAATGGCCAGGACACCGCCTACACGCGGCTATACGACCTGCTGGGCGATTCACCCTGGCCCGACGGGATTGCCGGCCGCGTCTACCGCAACCGCCTCGTGCGCGAGTGGGACGGCCGGGACGCCGACATACTGGCGCACCGGGAGGAGCTGGCATCTGACGTTGCGTACGCCCGTGCGCGAGAGGACCCCGAAATGTCGTCTGTCTACTTCGGCCAGGGCGCGGGGAACGTCACCGCCGTTCGCCCCGCAGCCGACGTCGTGCGCGAGATATGCGACGGCGCGGAGCGAATCATCCAGGACCTGGGCCGGACGCACGCCGGCTAACCGCCGGGTCGGGCCCGCCTAGCCGTAGACCTCCAGCACCAGCTCCTTGCACCGGTCGCCGTTGAGATTCGTCTGGTCCTGTGGGCACGCCGACACCACCGCGATCAGGTCCTCCATGGCCCGCAGCAACACGTAGTCGCCCGGCTTGGCCATCGACTCGCGTGTGTCGCGCGTTCCCTGCAGGTCCGCTATCGGCGTGTTCTGGAACAGGTTTACCGGGTCCGGATAGCCCGGCGGCGAGTAGCCGAGCTCCCTCAGCGCCCCGTTCAGGTTCTCCCGGCAGCTCGGGTGACCCTCGATTCCGAAGTCCTCCGAGTACCGCAGGGTGTCGCACGCCGGCGCCAGCAGATCATGCACCCCGACCGTGTCCTCCTCCAGGATGAACAGCGGCTTGCGCCTGATGCTGTATAGCGGCTGTCCCACCTCCAGCGCGAACTTGCCGAGTTTGCTGCGCGTCTGGCTCGGCGATAGCGTCTCGTCCAGCGAGTCCTGCATGAAGGCGAACAGGTCGCCCACCTGCGGCCCCTGCTCAGCGATGACCTTCAGCCACTGGCCCTTCTGTACCAGCACCCCCTTGCCCGACTGCACCGGGACCGTAACGCGGTTGATCGGATTCTCGTCTGCGGTCATGGTTCCTCCTTACAGGTCGCCTACGTCGAACACCTTCGGCCCGATTATCCCCAGGATGAACTGTGGCGCCAGCATGTTGGAGCGGTCGGTCGGGTCCAACCGAGGCGACGTCTCACAGAAGTCCATCGACCCTATCGGGAACTTCGAAAGCTCCCACAGCATCCGCATCGCCGTCATGGGAGTGATCGCCGCGAACACCGGCGAGCCGGTGCCGGGCGAAAACCCCGAGTCCACCACGTCGATGTCCATGCTCAGGTAGATGTAGTCGCAGCCGTCTATCGCCAGCTCCCCAGCTCGTCGCGCCACCTCCACCGCCCCCATCTCCTGCACGTCCAGCCCCGTGAACACCGTCGCCCCGTTCCGCTTGATGGTGTCCGCCTGCTCCGCGTTCACGTACCCGTCGATACCTATCCACACCATGTTCTTCGGAGACACGACCTCGATCTCCGAGATGCGCCGCGCGTTGGTGCCGTTGCTGTACTTTCCGAACAGCGGCGTGATGTCCGTAAAGTCCAGGTGACCGTCGATGTGTATGTACCCCACCCTCACGTTGGGGTTGATCTCCGCGACGGCCCTGGTGAAACCGAGGCAGGATGGATAGCCAACGAAATGGTCTCCGCCCAGGCAGACGGAGAACCCGCCCCGCTTCACAACCTCGTACACCCCGCCCGCCATGCCCTCCACGGCCCTGTCCATGTCCGTCGGGTACGAGTTGTAGTCCCCCACGTCTACCAGCCTGCTCTCGGCGGGCAAGCTCAGCCGGCTGCCCGAACCGACGTGGATCAGCCCGTCATCGCCCGCCGGCCGCAGCTTGTCCGCCAGCACCTGCGACCCCTCGCGTATGCCCCGCGGCCCGTACCTCGCGCCCGCCCGGTGCCCGTGCGTGGAGTCGTGTGGCGCGCCGCCGATGGCGACCATGCCCGGCTTGATGTCGTCGAAGCTCGCCTGCGGAGACTTCAGAAACGTCGTCGCCCCCGAGTACCACGGGAGTGCCTGTTCAGTGCTCATGGCTTACCCTCCTCGCAGGGGCGTCACGTCGAAGATCTTCGGGCCGATGATCCCCAGCAGCAGTTCCGTCGCCGTCATTATCGAGCGCTCGGACGTGTCGATCCTCGGCGCGATCTCCACTATGTCCATCGCGGCGATGGGATACTTCCGCACCTCGTGGAGCATCTGCAGGCAAATCTGCGGCGTGATGGCGTCGTTCACCACCGACCCCGTCGCGGGGAAGAACCCCGTGTCGATGAAGTCGATGTCCAGCGTCAGGTAGATGAAGTCGGTCCCGTCCGCGGCGTGCTCCGCCGCCTGGCGCGCGATCTCCACCGCACCCTGCTCGTGCACGTCCAGCGCCGTGAACACCCTGCCCCCATTCCTCTCGATGAGCGTGATCTGGTCCTCGTCCACCCAGCCGTGTATGCCGATCCATGCCATGTTCGGGTGGGAGATCACGTCGATCTCGGATATGCGCCGCGCGTTCGAGCCCTGGTTGTACCTGCCCCACACAGGGTTCACATCGCCGTAGTCCAGATGGCCGTCGAAGTGGATGTACCCAATCTTCACGTTGGGGTTCTCTTCCGCCGCCGCCCGCGTGTAGCCCAGGCACGACGGATAGCTGATGTAGTGGTCGCCGCCCATGCACACCGAGAAGCCGCCGCGCCGCACCACCTCGGCCACCCCTCCGGAGATTCCCCCTATCGACTTCACAACGTCCGTGGGATAGACGTTGAAGTCCCCCACGTCCACGAGCCGGCTGTCCGAGGGCAGCGTCAGCCTGGTGCCGGTGTTAACGTCCAGCAGGCCGCCGTCCGCCGAGTTCTCGAGCCTCTCGGTGAACGCCAGCGAC
This sequence comes from Dehalococcoidia bacterium, assembly GCA_965203135.1. Classification (GTDB taxonomy): domain Bacteria; phylum Chloroflexota; class Dehalococcoidia; order Lucifugimonadales; family CATOSD01; genus CATOSD01. Next base: position 317,914 of record CBDBBO010000002.1, read on the forward strand.
CCCTCCCGGATGCCCCTGGGGCCCATGCGCGTCCCGAAACGGCTCGCGTGCGTGCTGTCGTGGGGCGCGCCGCCCATTACCACCATGCCCGGCTCGACCCGGTCGAAGCCGACCAGCGGCGACTTCAGGAAGGTCTGCGCTCCCGAAAACCAGGGCAGTGTCTCTGCTGTGGTCATAAATCACCCCGTGCCCATGATGCGCGGATAGATGAACCTGAGAATCAGGTGGACGCCGAACCGCTGTCCCGTCTTTCCCAGCCCGTCGATCTCGATGTTCGGATTCAGCCCGCACAGGTCCAGTGCCCCCACGTTGCAGTGCGTCAGCACGTCCATCGCCTCCCACAGGTCGATGTTCCTCATGCCGTCGAACGACGGCGCGGCCGTACCCGCCACGTATCCGCCGTCCAGCACGTCCAGGTCCACGCTCAGGTAGATGGAGTCGCAGCCGTCCCCCGCGATCTCCGCCGCCTGCCGCGCGACCGCGCCTATCCCCTGGCTCCGCACGTCCGCCAGCGTGAACACGTTGAGTCCCCGCTCCCGCGCCATCTCCCACTGCTCCGTGCGGATGTAGCCGTTGGTCCCCACCCACACCATGTTCCCGGCTTCCGCCATGCCTCCGTCCAGTATGCGCCGCGCCGTCGCCCCCCTCCACACCCTTCCCCATGCCGGGTCCTCGTCTCCCAGGTCGAGCTGGCTCGAGAATTGGATGTACCCGATCTTGGATCCGCCGCGCTCCAGCACCGCGTCCTTGAACCCCTGCACCAGCGGGAACGTAATGAAGTGATCGCCGCCCATGATTACCGGAAGCGCCCCGGTGCGCGCGATCTGGTACATCGACTCCCGCAGCGAAGCCCGGTTCTTGTCCCACTCTATCGCGTACACCGACATGTCGCCGAGGTCTCTGAGACTCTCACGGACACGCTGGGGGTTCACCCTCTCTCTGCTGTTAATCTCCACCGCCCCCGAGTCGCGGCTCTCCATGTGCGGGGCGTAGTAGTTGGACGTCTCCCGATACGCGCCCGGGCCGAACCTGGCGCCGATACGCGACGTGGTGGACATGTCGTAGGGCACGCCCGCCACCGCGACGTGGCCCTCCGCCAGGTCCGCCGTGGTGGACTGGGGCGCCCTCACGAAGGTGAGTATGCCCGCCGTACGTGGCAGCGGATCGCTTCTCAGAGGCATGGCGCTCCTTTCCGTCACCCCCATCCTAACCTTCCCCCATCAAACGCGTGATGCATATTAAAGTGGCCGATATGCCTGTTTAGGGCGGTTTTCGGACTAAAAGCCGCCAACTTGGCGGGTGCTAGGGCTGTGCTGAGTCTAAGATGGTGCCTAAACCTCAAAAAAGGGCCATCAAACTCGGTTATCCACATCAGCCTGCTTCTTGTGTGGTAGTTCCACAAGTCTAATTTGCATCACACGTATCAAGGGGGAAGGGACCATCCCGTCACCCTCACCCTGACCCTCTCCCATCGAGGGAGAGGGGGAAGGGAACTATTGAAGTCTCCTTCTACAGGACGTCGAACACCTTGGGCGTGATGAGCCGCACCAGCGACTCCGCCGCCATCCGGGACGTGCGGCCTGAGTGGTCCAGCGCGGGCGAGTTCTCCACAAGGTCCATCGCGCCTATCGGGTACTTGGCCAGCTCGTCCAGTATCTTGAGCAGGTCGATCGCGGTCAGCGCGCCCATCGTCACCGACCCGGTCCCGTTGGAGAACCCCGCGTCGATCACGTCGATGTCGAAGCTCATGTAGATGACGTCGCACCCCTTGAGCGCCAGTTCGCCGGCCCGCTTGCCCACCTCCGCCGGGCCCATCTCGTGGATATCCTCGCTCGTGAAGATGGTGCCACCGTTGCGCCTGATGGGCTCCACCTGGTTCAGATTGCACGGCCCCTGTATGCCTATCCACACCATGCTGCTCGGGTCCATCACGTCGATCTCGGATATGCGCCGGGCGTTGGTGCCGTTATTGTATCTGCCGTTCGGCGGCGACTCGTCCGCGAAGTCCAGGTGCCCGTCGATGTGGATGTAGCCCACCTTGACGCGCGGGTTCGCCTCCGCGGCCGCGCGGCAGAAGCCCAGGCAGGACGGGTAGCCCACGTAGTGGTCGCCGCCCAGGCACACCGACCATCCGCCGCGCCGCACCACCTCCGCCACGCCCCCGGCCATGCCCTCCGTCGCCTTCATCACGTCCGTCGGGTAGCTGTTCAGGTCGCCTATGTCCAGCAGCCGCGTCTCGTCCGGCAGCGCCAGCCGCTTGCCGGTGGTGATGTCCAGGAATCCGTCCGACGACGCGTTCCGCATCTTGTCGAAAATGGGCAACGATCCCTCCCGGACGCCCTTGGGGCCTTTCCGCTCGTCGAACCTCTCCCGCATGGCGTGGGGAGCGCCGCTTATGACGACGTTGCCGGGCGTTATGTCCTCGAAATCTCCCAGCGGCGCGCGCATGAACGTCGCCGGCCCCGCGAACCAGGGCAGATTCTCTGCGGTAGTCATCTTGGCGTTCACCCCCATCCTGACCTTCCCCCGTCGAGGGGGAAGGGACTTACGCCCACGCCAGCGCCTTCTCGGACATGAACCTGACCACCAGCCAGACCGCGAAGCGTTGGCCCGTGGCCCCGCTCATCTCCACCGTCGGGTTCATCCCCACGACGTCCAGCGCGCCCACCTTCGTCCTCCTCAGCACGTCGACCGCCTTCAGCAGCTCCACGTTCGTGATGCCGTCGAATGAAGGCGCGCCCGTCATCGCCACGTATCCGCCGTCCAGTACGTCGAAGTCGACGCTCAGGTAAACGGCGTCGCAGCCGTCGCCCGCGATCTCCGCCGCCTGCTGGGCGACTCGCACGATCCCCTCGCGGCGGATGTCGTCCAGCGTGAACACGTTCAGGTCCAGCTCCTGGGCCAGCTCCCACTGGTCCGTCCTGATGTAGCCGTTCGTGCCCACCCACACCATGTTCCGGGAGTCCACCGTCCCGCCGTCGAGTATCCGGCGCGCGGTCGCTCCCCGCCACACGCTCCCCCACACCGGGTCCTGGTCGCCCAGGTCGAGCTGGCTGGAGAACTGGATGTACCCTATCTTCGAGCCGCCGCGCTCCCGCACCGCGTCCCTGTAGCCCTCCACCAGCGGGTAGGTGATGAAGTGGTCGCCGCCCAGGATGACCGGCAGCGCGCCCGTTCCCGCTATCTTGCGCATGGACTCCCGCAGTGAGCTCGCAGTTTGGTCCCAGTCCACGGGGTACACGTTCAGGTCGTCCAGGTCGATCACCGTCACGTTCTCGGGCGACTTCATTCTCTGGCCGGTGGTAATCTCCACCATCTCCCCGCGCTGCAGGTATCCGCCGTAGTAGCCCGAGGTCTCCCTTATCGCGCGCGGCGCGAATCGCGCCCCTATCCTGGAGGTGCAGGACAGGTCGTAGGTAACGCCCGCGATGGCGATCATGCCCTCTTCCAGGTCCTCCACGTCGCCCTGCGGCGCGCGCATGAACGACATGATGCCCGCGATCCGAAGCTGCTCCTCTCCCTGTCTCAGCGTCATTCCGTCCTCCCTGTTACTCCCTTCCCCCTCGCAGGGGGAAGGTTAGGATGGGGGTGCCCGCGTAAACACAACCCGCCGCTAAGCACCCGAGCGATTCACCCCCCGAACACTCTCGGCGCGATCAGCTCGATGATGGCCTCCGCCGCCAGCCGCTGCGACCGCCCCCGGATGTCCAGGTCCGGCGCCACCTCCACCACGTCCATCGCGCCGATACTGTCGTACCGCGAAAGCTCCAGCATCAGCGCCAGCAGCTCCGCCGGCGTCAGTCCGCCGATGATGACATCCCCCGTTCCGGAGGCGAACCCCGAGTCCACCACGTCGATGTCCAGGCTCAGGTAAATGGCTTCGCATCCGTCGCCCGCCGCATCCACGGCCCGCCGCGCCGTCTCTGCTGCGCCCTGCTCCTTGACCGCGTCCGCGGTAATGACCGTGGCCCCAGCGTCCTGCGCCAGCTCCCACTCCCTGAACGGGATGTAGCCCTGCGTTCCAACGAAGGCGATGTTCTTGCCATCGACCAGGCCGTTGTCCAGGATGCGACGCACCGTCGCGCCGTGCCAGTCGCTGCCCCACACCGCGTCGCTCTCGCCCAGGTCAAGCTGGCTGGAGAACTGGATGAGGCCGACCTTGCCGCCCGTTGCGGAGCCGAACCCTTCGACGAGCGGATAGGTCACGTAGTGGTCGCCCCCCAGTATCACCGGGAACGCGCCCTTGGACACGATCCCCGAGATCGCGTCCCTACAGGAGCCCAGCGTCCTCTCCAGGTCCATCGGGTACACCGGCAGGTCCCCCAGGTCGATCAGCGTGCCCTCTTGCGGCAGCCTGATCGTGCGTCCCGTCAGCACGTTCACCATCGACTGCGAGGACGACCCCTGCACGTCGAAGATGAAGTCGGCGCTCGCCTCGCGGATGGACTTCGGGCCATGGCGCACTCCCTGGCGAGAGCTCGACGTGCCGTCGTGCGTCACCGAAGCCACGGCCACCGCGCCGGCGCTCAGCCCGTCTACGTCGCCTCTGGGCGCCCTGGCGAACGTGTTGATCCCCGCGAAGGATGGCAGCAGGTCCCTTTCGTACATGGCCATTTAGTCACCCCCATCCTGACCTTCCCCCATCGAGGGGGAAGGGACTTTTTGACGGCCTTCCCTCATCTAAGGAGAAGGGACATTTGAAGCACCTTCCCTGGTTAGGGGGAAGGGAATCTTGAGATAGCTTCTAGGCGCGCTCGCTTACTCCCGCAAGGAAAGCCATCAGCAGGCCCGCCGCGACTCTAGCCGCCGTCTCTTCCTCGTCCAGATACGTGTAGAAGTCCACGAAGTCGAGCGCCGCCACCTTCGGCTTCTGCCCCAGGATGTACATGGCCTCCGCCATGTCCTCGCCCGAAATGCCTCCGGGCGTCGCCATCCTGGATATGGACGACAGCGGCAGGTCCAGCGCGCTCCCGTCCACCGTGACGTACACCGCGTCCGTTCCGTCGGACGCCGCAGCCACCGCCCGCGCGACCGCCGACTCGATTCCTTCCCTACGCACCTCGCGCGCCGTGATTACAGTCACGCCGTTGTCCACGGCGTACTGGTGCTCCGCCTGCGTGCCCACGAACCCGTGCACTCCCACCTGCGCCACGTTCTTCCCCTCGATGCCGGCCCCGGACTCCAGTATCGCCCTGATCGGCGTGAAGTCGGTAGGCCCGCCCTCGTCCAGGCTCCGCATGTCGCTGCGGGAGTCGAAGTGGACGATGCCCAGCTTCTTGCCCGTGCCCCTGGCGTACGCCGTGGCCGCCAGCCACGTCACCGCGCCCGCGCCGCCCAGCACCACCGGTATGTACGACGAGTTGGACTCGAACAGCGGGGGCAGCGTGGCCTCCATCCGCCGGATGTTCTCGTCCACGAACGTCTGGTGAATGGACACGTCGCCGACGTACCTCACCTTCAGCCCCTGCACGTCCACGCCGAAGTCGGGACTGAACGTGGTGAAGTGGACGAACGCCTGCCTGATGTTGTTGGGAGTCTCGGTGAGAACCGAGTCCACCATCGTGGACGTGTCCATCGGCACGCCGATGATGCCGACGTCGATCGCCTCCTCGAAGTCCCACTCCGTTATCCAGTTGCTCACCCTTCGCTCGTCGCGGCCCTCGGTCTCCGAGAGCACCACAAGCTGCGGAGGGTCCAGATACTCCAGATTCAAGGCATTCCTCCTCTATTCGGTCCCCTCTCCCCCCTATGGGAGAGGGTTAGGGTGAGGGGGTGTCGAGAGCCCGGCCCCAGCCTACCTGTACACTCTCTGCTTGCGCTCGTTCACGCCCGTCAGGAAGCTCATGATGATGTTCACCGCCAGCTTGGACGTCACGTCCCGCACGTCCTTGATGCAGTCGATCTCCACCAGGTCCATCACCTTCACCTTCGGATGGCGCCCCAGCAGGTACATCGCCTCCAGTATTTCGTGCGAGTCCAGCCCGCCCGGGGCCTCGCCGCCCGTTCCCGGACCCCACGGCGTGTCCATCACGTCGATGTCCAGCGAGATGTAGATCGAATCCGTGCCGTCCGAGGCCTTGTCGAGCGCCTCCTTGATGATGTCGCGGATTCCGCGCCGTCTCACCTGCGCCGAGGGATACAGACTGATCCCGTGCCCCCTGTTGAATTCGAACAGTTCCGAAGACCCGAGGAAGCCGTGGAAGCCGATCTGCACGGCGTTGTTCCCGTCCAGATGCCCGCCCTCCAGCAGTTGCCGGAACGGCGTCCCCGAACCGGGCCCGTTGGTGCGCCAGTCCCTCGTGTCCGGGTGCGCGTCGAAGTCGATCAGCCCCACCGTCTCGCCGCGCGCGCCCTTGAACGCCCGGAACGACGGCGCCGCCACCGAGTGGTCGCCACCGAGCACTATCGGCACGAATCCCGAGTCGATGTTGTACACGTCCGTGAGCGCGTTCTCGATGTTCTCGTGGCACCGGTACACGTTCGTCGGATGCATCGCCACGTTGCCGATGTCACGCACCTTCAGGTCCACAGGGTCGGTGTCGAAGTTGGCGTTCCTGGTCGCGAACCGGCGCAGGATCTGCCGGATCACGTTGGGCGCCGCCGCCTCGCCCGTGTAGCCGTAGGGCGCGCCGATTATCGCCGCGTCTATCGACTCCTCGTAGTCCCACGGCGTAATCCAGTTGCTCAGCATGTTGTAGTGCTGAATAGGACGCGTCTTGGTAATCACCGGAGGCGGCAGCATCAGCTCTACCCCGCCGTTCACAGAAGCCATGGGTCCTCCTTGTATCCTCCTCTCCCTCGATGGGAGAGGATTGAGGTGAGGGTGAAAGCGACTTGTCCCTACCCCAGATCCAGCTTGTCGAACAACCTGGGCGCCAGCACATTCGTGATCCCCCTGCTCGCCAGCATCACCGTCCGCCCCGACAGGTCCCACTCCGGCGCCACCTCGCACAGGTCGAAGGCCCGCAGCGTGTCGTACTCGTTGATGATGCTCATCGCCTGCAGGAACTCCCTGGCGAGTATCCCCTCGAACTCCGGCGCTCCCGTGCCGGGAGACTCCGAAGCGTCCACTACGTCGATGTCCACGCTCACGTACACCGCGTCGACCCCGTCGGACGCCGCCTCCATCGCCTCCCGCACGATCTCCTCGATGCCGCGCTCCAGTATGTTCCGCGAGGTCAGCATCCTCAGGTTGTGCTCCTTCTTGAGCTCGTACTGGTCGGTGTTGAGCCCGTAGCCGTTCAGGCCCACCCACACGATATTCTTGAAGTCTATCGCCGGGTTTTCGCTTATCCGTCTCACCATCGTGCCGTGCGTGTAGCGCCCGCCGAGTCTGCCGGTCTCGTCGCGAAAGTCCGTGTGGCTGTCGAAGTGAACGTAGCCCAGCCGGATCCCGTGCTGCCTCTCCACCATGCCCTTGGCGAATCCCGTGAACGACGGGTACGAGACGTAGTGGTCGCCGCCCAGAACGACCGGGAATCCGCCGCGCTTGACCACCTCTGTCATCCCCTGGATGACGGAATCGGTCGTCCTCATCAGGTCCGTGGGATAAATGTTGAAGTCGCCCAGGTCCGCCAGCTTCAGCTCGTCCTTCAACCGAATCGCTTCACCCGTATCGACGTGAATACGCGTAGAGTCGATAGCTGTCTCGAATGTCCCGCGTCCGGCGAGCGAGGCCTCCCTGATCGCCCTCGGACCAAAGCGGGCGCCGACCCTGCCCTGCGGAATCCCGTTGTCGATGGGCACCCCCGCCACAACCGCCAGCCCCTCCGTGACATCCTCGACCTCGATGCCGGGCGACCTGAAGAACGACACCAGTCCTCCGTAGTAGGGCATCACCTCTCGTTCATACATGAGAACCTCCGTATCTCCTATACAGTCCCTTCCCCCTTGATGGGGGAAGGTTAGGATGGGGGTGCCGAATCCTGCACAACTCCCGTATCTGCCGCCCTCACAGCGCCCGGCGCGGTATCTCGTCCACCTGCACCGGGAAGTCGTCCCTCAGCGCGCGGAACGCCTCCGCCAGCGACGACCGCACCTCCACGTACTCCATCCCCAGTTCCGAGCGCGACTTCGTGTTGTCGATGCTGGGCCGCACCGCGAACCCCGGCGGCAAGTCCGGCAGTCCCGATTCCGGAAACGCCGCTATCGGCGCGTCTGCGCTCTCGGCGGCAACCTCCGGCGGCGGGTATCCTAGCGTCTCCGCCAGGATGCCGAAGTACTCTTCCGAGGTCAGCGTCTCCGCGCAAATCAGGTATCGCTCGCCCGGCTTGCCGCGCTCCATCGCCAGCAACTGCCCCCTGGCGACGTCGTCCACGTGCACGATCGGCGCCTTCACGTCCGGGTCTATCGGGTCCAGCTTCCCTTCCAGGATGTATCGCTTGACGGGAGGATTCAGGTTCCGGTCGCCCGCCCCGTATATCAGAGGAGGATTTATAGCAGTCACGCACATGCCGCTCTCGACGAGCGACAGCGCCTCCAGCTCGCCCAGGTACTTGCTGTGCCCGTAGGGATGGACGAACCCGTGCCTGGGCTGCGTATCTTCGGTGACGACCGTGCCCTTGGGGTGAATGCCGAACGCCGTGATGCTGCTGGTGAACACGGCCCTGGCAATGCCGACCCGCTTCGCCGCCTGGAACACGGCCCTCGTAGCGGTGACGTTCGAGCGGTAGTAGTCTTCCGGCCTCGCCCAGTCGTTGTCCACCAGGCTGGCCATGTGGTGAAGCTGCTCGCACCCTTCCATCGCGTCGGCGAGGAAGTCCACGTCGTACAGCTCGCCCCGGACCAGGGTAACTCCGAGGGACTCCAGGTGCTTCGTGTCGCTGGTGGCTCTCGCGATAGCCGTGACCGCGTGGCCCTGCTCGACCAGCATATCCGCCAGTCTCCGCCCCACGAAACCTGTGCCGCCCGTTACGAACACCCTGGCCATGTCATCGCCTGGGCAGGTACGCGACGGCTCTCCTCTCGACCACAGCCACCCCCTCGAAATGCACGCGCCTGAACACCCGCAAAGTATCACCTCGCCGCCACCCTGTCAACGCGCGAACGCTCCGGTAACCTGTCCCAGATTAGTAGGCGCCACCAGTCTTTGACTTATCCTGTAAGAAGCACAGACTTTAAGGAGAGGTCAAAACTGATGGCTGGACCAAGCGTACACCAATGGATTGGCGACGAACAGAGCGAAGCGGGAATGGACTGGGAGGAGGTCATCTACCGGGAGGGTTGCGGCTACGCGCGCGAGTTGGCCGTCCGGCGGCTTTCGGCGCTGGACGAAGCGCTGATGCGCGACAGGCCCGAGGGTCTCCGATTGATGGGGTCGCGCCCCAGGACGCTGACCACCCGCTTCGGAGACGTGTCTATCGAGCGCAGGATGTATCGGGACGCAGACGGCGAGGCCGTGTTCGCGCTCGACGAGTACCTGGGATGGAAGCCCCAGCAGTTGGCCAGTCCGTCTATAGCCGAGAGTCTGGTGGAGATGGCGACGCATATGCCATTCAGGATCGTTGCCAAGACTGTGAGCGCGCTGACGGCAGGCGTGCTGTCTAAGTCGACGGCGCACCGGTTGGCGCAAGGCGTCGGCCAGGACGCGCTCGATGAAGAACGGGAGAGGTGGGAGGCGCAGTTCGAGCGTGGAGAGGACATGAGCGAGGGACAGCAGAGAGCAGTCATCCTGTATACCGAGGCCGACGGGGTATGGGTTCACATTCAGCGAGAAGACCAAAAGGGCTACGAGGTCAAGAGCGGCATAGTATATCGAGGTTGGCGACGCGTGGCCGAAGACCGCTACTCGCTGGTGGGAAAGAGGGTATACACGCATGGAGACGCCGCCATTCCATTCTGGGAGGGCGCGAGCCTGGAGTGGGGTAAGCAGTACGCGCTCGACAGAGTGAAGCTGTTCGTGGTGGGCGGCGACGGAGCCGAGTGGATATTCAGGGGCGCCCAGGAGTTTCCCAACGCTGTGTTCCAGTTGGATGGTTTCCACCTGTCTCGCGCCTGTGGGCGAGGCTACGGCGCCGAGATCGGTCCGGCTATCTACGATGCCATACGCTCAGGCTCTGAGGAGTACGCACGCTCGTTGATGTATGCGGCTGAGGCGCCCGAGACCCAAACGGCCATCCGCGACAGGGAGTACGTCGAGTCCAACCTGTCCAACGGAGTGGATTGGCGCAACCGTGTTCCCAATGTGCCGCCGGGTACACGGAGCCTGGGGACTATGGAGTCCAACGGGGACAAGCTGACCGCGAACCGGATGAAAAAGCGTGGCATGAGCTGGACGATACGCGGCGCCAACCGAATGGCCAAGACGATCCAGTTGAGCCGGAACGGAGAGTTGTCGAGGTTCTGCCACAGGCGGCTGGCGCACAGACCGGTCCAGGCAAGGCGGCGTCCACCCCCACGCGACCGACCGATGACCAAAACACGGGCCAGCGACTGGGCTGAAGCGTCAGTACCCGCGCTGAACGGCCCGCACCGCTACCGGCCATGGGCTATAGGATTGCGGCGCCTTCTCAGTACTGCCTACTAACCTGGGACAGGTTCGCGCTCCGGCGTTGACACAGCCCACCCCCAGGCCATAACCTGCGAGCTACCGGAGCGGGAAGCGGAAGCAGCAGAATCGGGGGGTGCGCCATGATCGATGTGCCGCTGAAGGTGGAACTCTCAAAATCGCGGGCCTACTTCGAGGAGGCCAGCCGCTACTCCCCCGGAGGCACGCCCGACGGCAAGAGTTGGGAGCAGGACCTCTTCTACGTCGAGCGCGCCAAGGGCAACCGGCTGTGGGACCTCGACGGCAACGAGTACATTGACTACAACGCCGGCGCCGGCCCCATCATCCTCGGCCACTCCCACGACGAGCTCGACCAGGCCGTGGTCGAGGCCATCTCCACCCGCGGCGTCCAGGTCGCCCAGCCCCACGTGCTCGAAGTCGAGCTGACCCGCAAGCTGCGAGAGATCATCCCCTGCGCGGAGATGACCGCCCTCTGCAACGCCGGCACCGACACCCTCCAATACGCCGTCCGCATGGCCCGCACCCAGACCGGCCGCTGGAAGGTCGTGAAGTTCGAGGGCGGATACCACGGCTGGGCCGACGGCCTCGCCATCAGCAGCAAGCCCACCCCGGACGAGGCCGGGCCGCTCTCCAACCCCAATACCGTCGCCGACTCCTCCGGCGTCCTCCCCGCCATCCTCGACAACACCATCGTCCTGCCCTACAACGACCTCGACGCCGCCAGCGAGCGCATCGAACGCGAGAAGCGGGAAATCGCCTGCGTCATCGTCGAGCCTATCATCCACGGCTTCGGAATCTTGCCCAAGCCCGGCTTTCTCAAGGGACTCCAGGAGCTTTGCCAGTCGTGCGACGTCCCCCTCGTGCTCGACGAGATTATCACCGGATTCAGGCACGACCTCGGCGGGCTGCAGCGAAAGTGGGAGATCGAGGCGGACATGGCCGTGTACGGCAAGTCCATGGCCAACGGCTACGTCATCTCCGCCGTCACCGGCCGCGAGGAGTTCCTGTCGACCCTCTCCCCCGGCGGCCCCGCATTCTTCTCGGGCACCTACAACGGCAACCCGCTCTCTGCCGCCGCTACCCTGAAGACGATCGAGATTCTTGAGCGGCCCGGCTTCTACGAGCGCCTCTACGCCATGGGCGACACGCTCAGGGCCGCCGTCAACGACGCCATCGACGAGCTCGGCCTGGACGCCACCTGCTACGGCTACGGCTCCGTGTGGGGGCTCTACTTCGAGCGAGAGGCCCCCGCCAACTACCGCGACATTCTCCGCTACCAGGCCACCGGCGGCATGAGTAAGTTCGAGGCCTACGCCCGCCACATGCTAAACAACGGCATCTTCGTCCAGCCCGCACGCGCGGCCCGCAACTACCTGTACGCCGCCCACACCGACGACGACGTCCAGCGCACCATCGACGCCACCGTCGCCTTCCTAAGGGAGCACCGGTCGGCGCTCCGGTAGGCCACCGCCGCCGACAGGTCGCGTATCATGTCCACCACTATCGCCCACTCGTCCCAGGTCACGTACACAGCCGCAGACTCCGCCGTCGGAACGACCGAGTGGCTCACCACCACCCTGAACTTCCGCGTCGCTCGCACAGAAGACGTAGCCGTCTGCTCCATGGACGTGGAGCTAAGCCCTGTCCATTTCCCATTCACCGCCTCCTGCCACTTGTAAGTGACGTTCGACGGCGCGTCCGCTTCGGCCCTCAGCGTAACCGTGCTCGTCGCCGCATCGCCCGCCCGCGGGTACTCCGGAGACGCCGACACGCTGACGCTCATGGGCCGCCACTGGACCGCTGCCGGTGGAGACTCCGATGTCGTTCCCCCAGTATAAGCCGCCACGACCCGGAATATCCTCACGCCTGCGGCGCTGGACGAAACACTCCTCCGGTTGGACACAGACGCCGTTCCCAGGTTCGTCCAACTGCGGCTCACCCACTCCTGCCACTGGTAAGTCGGCGCCTGGCCGCTCGCCACCGTGGTGGATGCGGTCATCCTCACCGCCTGCCCCACGAACGGACTCTCAAGATCGAGCGTGATCTCAACCGCCGCGGCCGGGCACGCCGAAGTAGCCCTCGACACGCTGGCGGACGCGCTCCCAAAGGACGTCGAGTAGGGCGACCCGTCGCCGCGCGCGCTCACCCGGAAGTGGTACGTCGTCCCGCAGTCCAGGGGCCGCTGCTGCTCGTGCCCTGCTCCAGCTTGTAGCGGTGCGCGTTCGTTACCGCGTTCCAACTGAGGGTCACGCTGTCGTCGTCAGACGACGTTACGCTGAGCCCGCTCGGCGCGGGCGCGTCTGGGCACTCAAGCCACTTGGATACGCTCGACGAGACACTCCCAAAGGTGGTCGAATACGGAGAGCCGTCGCCGCGCGCGCTCACCCTGAAGTAGTAGGTCGTGTCGCAAGTCAGCGAGTACACCGTGCGGCTTGTGCCGCTGATGTAGGAGCTGACCGTGGACCACGAGCCGGTGGTTCCCTTCCGACGCTCCAGCTTGTAGCGGTGCGCGTTGGTGACCGAGTTCCAACTCAGGCTCACGCTGTTGTGGGTGGAACTCGTCACGCTCAGTCCGCCCGGCGCGGGCGCGTCCGGGCACTCAAGCCACTTGGACACGCTCGTCGAGACACTCCCAAAGGTGGTCGAATACGGAGAGCCGTCGCCGCGCGCGCTCACCCTGAAGTAGTAGGTCGTGTCGCAAGTCAGCGAGTACACCGTGCGGCTTGTGCCGCTGATGTAGGAGCTGACCGTGGACCACGAGCCGGTGGTTCCCTTCCGACGCTCCAGCTTGTAGCGGTGCGCGTTGGTGACCGGGTTCCAACTCAGGCTCACGCTGTTGCTGGTGGATGATGTAACCTTCAGCCCGCCCGGCGCGGGCGCATCCGGACACTCCGGCTTCTTCGACACGCTCGCCGACGCGCTCCCGAAGGACGTCGAATACGGCGAGCCGTCTCCGCGCGCGCTCACCCTGAAGTAGTAGGTGGTGTTGCAGTCCAGGCCTGCGGCCGTCCCGCTGGTGCCGCTGGTCTCCGAACCCACGTCAGTCCAGGGGCCGCTGCTGCTCGTGCCCTGCTCCAGCGAAACGGAATATGAGAGTGGGTAGACCTCGGGCCGCTAACCCGTCGCCTGTAGCGCCTGGTCCACGATGTCCACGCCCACCAGCTCGCTCCACGCCGCCAGCAAACGTTTGCTCACCGGACCCGGCACCTCGTCGCCTATGCTCCGCCCGTCGATAGTCGCCACAGGCAGAAGCTGGTAGATGGAGTTGGTCAGGAAGGCCTCGTCCGCCGTGTAAGCGTCGTAGGGCTGCAGGTCCTCCTCCACGATGGGAATCCCGAGCTGCTCCGCCAGGTCGAACACCGTCATCCTCGAAATGCCCTGCAGGATGCTATGGTCGCCGGGCGTGCGTATCGCCCCGCCGGTCACTATCATGAAGTTGCCCCCGACGTTCTCCGCGATGTTGCCGTCCTGGTCGAGCAGCACCGGGAAAGCGTTGGCGTCGATGTCGGCCGCCTGCAGCTGCGCCTGCACGAAGTTGGCCCGGCTGTAGTGCTTCGCCTTGGGGTCCAGCGAGTTGGCCGAGTAGCTCCGGGCCGTCGGGAACACCACCGCGGCTCCCTCCTCGTAGTAGCGGGCATGGCCGTAGTCGATGGGCAGCGCCGTGACTATCACCGTCGGGGAGGCGGCTTCCGAGGGTAGGCCCTGGCTGTACGAGGGTGACTTCCCCCGCGTCACCACCTGCCTCACGCTCCAGTCGCCGCCCGGCGGTCGCAGGCCCTCGTTCCGGCGCACCACCTCCTCAGTCACCTCCGCCATCTCGTCCTGCGTCAGGCCCGGGTCGATGCGCGTGTACTGGAGCGAGCGGTATAGCCGCTCCATGTGCTCATGCAGCCGGAATATCTTGCCGTCGAAGGTGCGCTCGACGTCGTATATCGAGTCGCCCATCAGGAAACCCCTGTCGAAGGGGTCAATCTTCACCTCGCTGTAGGGCACCCACTCGCCATTGAAGTACGCCGTAAACTCCTGCATCATCGCCTCCATGCTTTATCGCTAACTGTCTCTGCTCTTCACCCCTGCCAGAAACGCCAGTATCAGCCCAAGGTATGTCCTGGCCACGATCTCCTTCACATCGTTGAACGTGTCGACGCCGACCACCTCCAACGCACGCACCTTGCGATTCCGACCGGCCACAAACAGCGAGTCCTCGATCTCCGACACGGACAGCCCGCCCGGCGCGGACGCCAGTGCCGAGCCGCTTACCGCCATCTCCAGCACCGTCGCGTCAAGGCTCACGTAGATGGCGTCCGCGCCCGAGCCCACGGCCGACAGCCCGCGCTCGACGACCGACACCACTCCCTCACGCCGGGCCTCCCGCGCCGTCACCAGCGTGACCCCCTGGTCGGCCGCCCAGCGCCGCTCCTCTGCGGAGCTGAGGAACCCGTGACTACCGACGTGAAAGACGTTGCCCCCGCTCACCCCGACGTCCGACTCCAGAATGTCGCGAATCGACGTGGCGTCGCTCGCCCCGCCCTCGGCCACCGCGCGGCTATCCACCCTGGAGTCGAGTACCACCATGCCGGCGCTTCCGCCATTGGCCCTGGCGAACGCCCTCACTATCGGCGCCGTTATCGTGCCGTTGCCGCCCACGACCACAGTAGCCATGTCGGGGGCCAGGCCGAACAGCTCCGTGAACACCGACTCGATGCGCCTGTGGTTCTCCCGCACCTCCGTGACGTGAAGCGCCACGTCGCCGACGTGCCTCACCTTCAGCGACTGTATGTCCACGTCGAAGTCCGGGTTGTAGGTCGTGCAGTAGACCATCGCCTTGCGAATCGCGTCCGGCGTCGTGTCCGAGCCTATGGGTAGTATGGCGCCCTTCGCCAGCGGCACTCCAACAATGCCCGCGTCGATGCTCTCCTCGAAGTCCCAGACGCTGACCCAGTTGCTGACGCGGCGCTCCAGCTCCGACTCCCACTGGGTCGTCCGGACTATCCTTGGAGGGTTCAGGTACTCTATGGCAGGACGTGTCATAGCTCACTCCCCCCGCTATCCGTGCTGAAGGCGGCGCTGTTTTAGCCCCGCCAGAAAGGCCACTATCAGACCCACCGCCATTCGGCTGGTGATGTTCCTCACGTCCTTCAGCGGGTCCACCTCCACCAGATCCAGCGCCTTGACCTTCGGGTTCCTGCCGAGCATGAACATTGCCTCGATGGCCTCCCGCGGCGCCAGGCCTCCCGGCGCGGGAACGTTCGTGCCGGGCGCGGAGGCGTCCTCGATGGCGTCTATGTCGAAGGACACGTAGATGGCGTCCGTGTCCTCGCTCGCCTGTTCCATCGCCTCGTTCATCACGGTGTGAACACCTCGCAGCCACACCTCCCTCGCGGGAATCTCGCGCAGCCCCTTGCTCTGAGCGTATTCGTGCTGATCCAGGGACGCCAACGAGCTGTGAAGCCCGATCTGCACGGCGTTCCGCCCCTCGATATAGCCCGCGTCGATCACCTGCCTGAACATCGTTCCGGCGGTTGGACCCGAAAACGAAGGGTCGCCCAGGTCGTTGTGCGCATCGAAGTCGATGAGGCCGGCGCTCCGATAGTCGTTGCCCTCCCTGAACGCCCTGATGGAGGGCGCCGCGATTGCGTGGTTGCCCCCGACGACTATGGGGATGAAATCGGGAGACTCCTGGTACAGCTCGGCCAGCCCCTCCCTGATGTTGGAGTGGCACTCGAGTACCTCCGTGGGGTGCATTCGGATATCTCCGATGTCACGCACCTTCAGGTCGCCGAAGTCCACCTCGAAGTCGAAACTGCGCGACGCGAACGTGAGAAACTCCTCCCTTATGGCGTCGGGCCCCTCACCAGTCCCCTGGAACTTGCGGTTGAAGTCGAACGGGACCCCGATGATGCCCACGTCGATCTCCTCTTTGAAGTCCCAGGGCCTCACCATCTCCGAGAGCATGTTCATGTCTGGACTGATTATCATGCTGCGCGCGAGCTTCAGTCCGGGCGGAATGAGGTGCTTTGCCATCGGTCAGCTCCTTGGGCCTGTGCATGATTCGTGCCCTGGAGTACAACCTCGACCAGGACGTGAGCGGAAGATAGCATTGCCTCGAGACGCTGTCAAAGTCCGCTCGTCTCTGCCAATCGGCCCGCGGTCCGACGAACACCTGCCGAACCACACGCGATTCGGTCCAGCATGGCCCGCCAACCGATTGTATGAGGGCCATCCCGGTGGTACGCTCTCGGCAGCGGCAGGCCGCATCGAGTGGAGGTCAATCGGTTGTTGAAGAATGCCACGCGACCGAACTCGGCCTTCATGGCACGGCTCCGAGGCGCGCGAACCCTCAGGTCATTCCAGTACCGTGAATACCGCTTCCTCTGGTCCGGCACGGTCCTCTGGTCCTTGGGCTCGTGGATGCAGCGCATTGCCACCTCCTGGCTTGTCCTCACTCTCACCGAAAGCCCATTCCTCGTGGCCCTGGCTTACGCCCTGTATTTCATGCCCAGCTTCGTCGTCGCGCTGTTTGCGGGCACCGTTGCCGACCAGGTAAACCGCCGCAACCTGATGCTGGCGATCCTGGGCGTAAACGTCGCCGCCAGCGTCGCTCTCACTGCCATAGTAATGGCCGAGGTTGCCCAGCTCTGGTCCATTCTGGCCATCGTTGGCATCATTGGAGTCGGCACCGCGTTTAAGATCCCGACCTCGCAGACCATGGCCTTCGACGTCGTCGGTCCCGAAAGCGTGCTCAATGCCGTATCCCTCCAATCGGTAGGTATGAGGGCCGTTGCTATTCTGGGTGCCGTAACCGGCGGAGCCTTGATCGAGACGGTCGGCATGGGCTACGCCTTCATGGCCGCCACGCTCAGCTACCTGCTGGGCCTCCTGCTGATAGCGCTGATGCGTTACACGGCCAGAAGCCGCCCCGAGACCCGAGCTTCGCTCGCCTCGAACCTCGTCGAAGGAATGCGGATATTCACCCGCTCTCGGCCGCTTGCGACCGTTCTGCTGATGGCCGTGCTGGCCGAGTCCTTTGGACTTGGAGCCATGGCGATGTTGCCCGTGTTGGCTGCCGAAGGAGTCTTGGGCGTCGGACCCGACGGGCTGGGCATAATGCAAGGCGCTATCGGCGTAGGCGGCGGAATCGCCGCGATAACCATAGCTTCGTTCAGCTCAGTAGGCCGCAAAGGGCGCCTGATTCTCATAGCGTTTCTGTGCTACGGCCTCGTCACGATTCTGGTCGGCCAATCCAATGTGTTCGTGCTGACCATCATCTTGCTCTGCTGTTTCGGCCTTGCGCAGTCCACCTTCGATACCATGCAAATTGTCATCCTCCAGCAGAACGTCCCCGACGAGATGAGGGGTCGGGCCATGGGCGGCTGGCTTGTGTGCGTGGGCATAGGCCCGTTCGGGTCACTGCTTCTCGGCTACTTGACCGAGGTATTCAGTGTCCAACAGGCCTTCGGCATAGGCGGCGCCCTCATTGTCGCGGTGGGACTCGTCCTGATTGCCACCGCGTCCAGAGTGCGCGCCATCGAGTGACGTGAACCCGCCCCTTGGGTTCAACCTACACCGCCGTGCCGCCCCGCTCCTCTTGCGGAAGGTGGCTCAGCGCCTGGTCCACGAAGTTGACCCCCGCGAGGTCGCTCCACGCCGCCAGCAGCCCCCTGGTGATTGGGCCGGGCATCTCGTCTCCAATGGCCCGCCCGTTCAGCGTGGCGACCGGAGATATTGAGTAGCTGGTGCTGGTGATGAACGCCTCGTCGGACTGGTAAACGTCGAACGGCGTGTAGTCGCCCTCCCTCACGGGAATGTCCAGCGTCTCGGCCAGTTCCATGATGGTAGCCATGCTTATGCCGGGCAGGACGTGGCGGCGATTGGGTACCTTGATCTCGCCGTCGGCCACGAACATGAAGTTGGCCCCCGTGCACTCCGCCACGTTGCCGTCCATGTCGAGCATAAGGGCGACCGCGTCCGGATGCGCCTCCTTGGCCTCGAACTCGGCCATGAAATGGTTCATCTTGTTCGCGATCTTAGCCTTTGGAGACAGGCTCTGCGGCGGTGTCCTGCGGACGGCAGGCGTGACTACCCGCACCCCGTCGACGTACTGCCTGGCGAAGCCGGCGAAGTCCAGCGGCAGGCAGTAGATCGCCACGTTTGCGCCGTCGTGAAGTCGCGTGTTTATCAGGCCGCGGCTTACCACGTGCGTGATCGACCAGTCGTCGCTCGGCCCCAGCAGGTGCCGGTTCGCCTCCACCACCTCCAGCGTGATTCGCTCCATCTCGTCCTGGGAAAGACCCGGATCGATCCGCGTGTAGAGCATGGAGCGATAGAGCCGGTCCAGGTGCGCGCCCAGCTTGAAGGGCTCCCCACCGAACGTGCGCGTCATGTCATAGACCGAATCGCCCCAGCGAAACCCCCTGTCGAAAACGGATATGACGGCCTGACTCTCTGGTACGGTATTCCCATTTACGTATGCTACCCGCTCTGTGCTCTGTGCCATGCCTGCTCCTTCTTCGTTTCCGAGTGCGTGATCGCCGCTCGCATTGACTGTGGACAGGTCGCGGTCTACACTCCCAATTGGGTTCGTCGGATTCCATCTGCCCCGCTTTGTAATGCCGCTTTGCTCCCGTGCCTGCGACCCTCCGTTCGAGTGTTCAAATGACCTACGGTTGGTACATTGCAGTTTCCCTACTCATCCGGACCGTCGTTGGGCTTGCGCTGTCCCTAATCTTGGGCACGTGCGCCATGTTCTTCTTCGAAGCTCTGTTCGCGGTCGCGGGAGCGGACTGGTCTCGCGTCCTGTTCGCATTGTGCTGGTTCTCCGCGATTGGCGTCGGGGGCGGTCTGGGCGGCTTCATCCCATGGGTCAACCTGGAGTCATCCCGCGAGGCGCGTAGAATACTCTACATCTATCTGGGCATAGCCCTGCTCGCCGCATTGGGCGGGGCGTGGGGCGGCTACTTCTACAAGGTCGTCCTGACCGATTCGCTCACGCCATTCACAGGCAGAGAGGTCAGCTCGACGGCCATTTTCGGGGCAGCCGTTGCGGTCAATCTCGTAATCGTGCCGATTGCTCTCTACAGACGCGCTCGGGAAGGGTGGTAGGTCCGGCGACGGCCCCACGCCGCGGCCGCTCCGCGCCTGGACTTGATTCGACAGGGCACCGGCGCGCGAATTCGTAAACACCCGCCGGTGCCCTCGTTGCTCGGCGACCGGAGGTGTCAGCCGCGTGCGTGGCCCCACCACCGGTCACGGGTTACAGTCGGCTAGCGCTTCTTGAACAGCCAGACGTAGGCCGCCTCGCGCTTCTCCACCTTCCAGTCCCACTCGTTGGAGACACCGTACACGAAGTTGAGTTGGTACAGGCTCAGTATTGCGTAGGACTTGTTAAGAGCCGCGTAGGCCTCCTTCCACTTGGCGTTACGAGCCGCCCCGACGGGCAGGACTTTGGCTTCGTTGCCTATGCGGATCCAATCGTTGATGTACTCCTCTTCCCAGACGCCGGGAGAGGTCTCTTCCCAGCCGCACCAGCGTATGGTGGTAACCTCCGGGTTCACGCCTCGCCAGTGCCAGCCCTCCGGGTCGCCGTGCGTGTCGACCGGCAGTCTGAACTGGTAGTCCCAGTCGCAGGCGCCCGCGCCTGTCTTCTCTTCCCGGATGGCGTCGTCAGCGATGAAGGCTACGGCGTTGATGCCGGCTTGCGACACCATGTCGGCTACCACCTGGTTCTGCCTGACGTCCTCGTTGTACACGCCCCTGGGCGCGAGGAACTCGATCGGCTCGTCGTTGTACAGGCCCTCCGCCTTCAGCTCCGCGACGAGCTTCTTGGCGTTCTCCAGGTCGTAGTTGGGGAATGGAGGCTCGTTCGCGTCGTAGATGATGCTGGTCGACGGCACGTTTCCGCGAAGCAGCGAGCCGAATCCGCCGAGAACGTCGTTGAGCACTGTCTCTCTGTCGATGGCCTCACTGATCGCCTGGCGAAGCCTCCGCTCTTTGAGCACGGGCTGGCGACCCACATTGATGTAGTAGACCTGGACGTCGAACTGCCCCTCGGACATGATCCGATGGTCCGGGCTGTTGTTGATCGTCTCCACCTGCGGTATGAGCGGGTTGACCAGCCAGTCGATTTCTCCGCTCAGTAGTGCCGCCAGCCTGGTCGCCGGGTCCGGTATTGCGAAGACGGTCGCCCTTTCGGGCATGACGCTTGCCTGTGGGCCGAACCAGTCCCGGTTCGCCTCCAGCTCCACCTTCTCCAACTCGACCCAGTCCACGAACTTGTACGCGCCCGTGCCCCCGCCTACCGGGCGGAGCCTGAAGTTGTCGAGTCCGACCTCGTTCAGCAGGTCCACGTTCTCGATGCCGTTGAAGAAATTGGTCTCCTCGAACGGCTGAATCGGGTGCGGCGTGTCCAGCGTCCAGCTTAGTGTGTACGGACCCTCCACCGTGATGTCTATCACGTCCTGGTAGTAGGGAGTGCCCCTCAAGGCCGGTTCCGCGTTCATCACGTGCTCGACGGCCTTCTTCGCCGCCTCGGCGTTGAAGGGATCGCCGTTGTGGAACGTGACGCCCTCGCGGAGCGTCCAGGTCCACTTGGTGAAGTCGCTGTTCGTCTCCCACGCGGTGGCGAGACGGCCGGACAGCTCGTCGTCGATGATCTCGACTAGCGGGTCCCAGATGTTCTTCTGGAACATCACGTTCTGGAGTGACGCCCTGTCACGGCTGTACATGCTGTTGGGCTCGGCGCCCTGTGCCATCCGAATGTGCTCTGTAGCGGTGACTTCAGCGGGGGCCGCCGTCGCGGGAACCGCGGTCGGCTGCGCCGCCGCGACAGGGGCACTGGTGGCTGCCGGTTCCTCCTCTTCGTCGTCGGCGCCACCGCAGGCAACGACGATCGCCATCACACCTGCCAGCACGATGGCCAACCATGTGTATCGCACTAATGGGTTAAACAAGCGCTCACCTCCTGAAGTAGTTAGAGAGATTCCGGTGGTTTCGGGTTGTTCCATCACTCCTTTCGCTCGAGGAGCCAGTCGCTCCTCAGCCATCGTTTGCGCCGCCGCAGCGGCCTTGGTCGTGGCGCCTGCGCCTCCGCACCGGCGCGTTCGTTTCGGACTGCAGCTAGTCCGTGCCTCGCAGAGCGGGATCGAGAATGTCCCGCAGCCAGTCGCCGATCTGTTGCACTCCCAGGACTATGAGAGTAAGCGCGATGCCCGGGAAGCTCGACAGCCACCAGCCGTTGTGCAGATAGCCTCTACCCTCCTGGAGCATCTGGCCCCAGCTCGCGGTTGGCGGCTGGATGCCAAGACCCAGGAAGCTCAGGCCCGCCTCCAGTAGTATGACTCTGGCCATGTCCAGCGTGGCCACCACGAAGAGGGAAGACAATGCGTTGGGAAGGATGTGGCGGACCATTATGTTCTGCGTGTCGGCGCCCACCGCCCTGGCCGCCGTGACGTACTCCGTCTCCTTGATGCTGAGCACCTGGCCCCGCATGGTGCGGGCGTAGGTGACCCAACCCGTCAATGCGATAACGAGGGTCAGCTTGACCAAGCCGGGTCCAAGCGAACCGATTATTGCGATAGCAACCAGTATGCTGGGCATGCTGAGCTGTATGTCAGCAAGCCCCATGATTACTTCGTCTATGTACTTACGGAATCCGGACTCGCCTGAGTAGAAGCCCGCGATCAGGCCCGCCGCGGTCCCGGAAACGGCGCCGATGATCACGGCGGCGAATCCAATGCCCAGGGAGATGCGGGAACCGTGCAGCACCCGGCTGAGGACGTCCCTGCCCAGATCGTCGCTGCCCATGATGTACGTCCGGCCACTTCGCTCGAGGGGCGTGAAACTTGGCGGCTTGAGAACGTCGGTCAACTCCTGTTCGAGAGGATCGTAGGGGGAGACCACGTCCGCGAGTATAGCGCCTAGCGAGAACAGGATGAGCATGGCTATCCCGAACCACGCCATGAACCGGATCCTCAGCCGCTTTATCTTCTCGAGCAGACTGAGATTCGCGTTTCGCCGCAGTGGTGCTACAGTGACGCCTGTATCCTGCATGATCCTCTAGCGCAGCTAACTGTACCTTATCCTCGGATCGAGAAATCCGTAGATCATGTCTACGATGAGGTTGACGAAAACAAAGATGGAAGCGATGACGATTATCGCGGCCTGCACCACCGCAAAATCCCGCTTCTGGATGGCCTCGATGGCCTCTCTGCCGAGGCCGGGCCAGGCAAATACCGTCTCCGTGATAACGGCTCCCGCAAGGAAGAAGCCGGTCTGAATGCCGACTATCGTAACCACCGGTATCGCCGCGTTTTTCACCGCGTGGCCCAGCAGTACGGAGCCCTCGTGAAGGCCCTTGGCCCTGGCAGTGCGAATGTAGTCCTGCCTGAGGACCTCGAGCATTGCTGAGCGCGTGATCCGGGCGATGATCGCCATCGGCAGAAAGGCCAGCACTATCGCCGGCAGAACGAGGTGTTTCAAACCGTCGAGCGTGTGGAAGCTGAAACTCAGCAACTCGACGCCGAAGAAAGGCGTGGCGTCTCCTCGGCCGTGCGTTGGGAACCATCCCAGTTGCACCGAGAAGACCAGGATCATGATTATGCCCATCCAGAAGCTGGGCCATGCCTGCCCCAGCACGGCGACAGACATCACCGCCTGGTCTGATTTCGACCCTCTCCTCACGGCGGCAAAGATCCCCGCCGGAACGGCAAGAACCATTGTGATGATGAACGAGGCCACCGCCAGCTCAACCGTAGCCGGCAGCCGGGCGCTGACAAGGGAAAGCGCGGACTGATGCCGCCAGATGGAGTCTCCCCAGTCGCCGCGAAGAATGTCCAGCCAGAACTGACCGAACTGCACGATAAGCGGCCGGTCGAGGCCGAGTTGCTTGCGAACAATTTCGTACTGTCCTGGCTCGACGCGCTCGCCCAGCATCATCCCCACAACATCGCCGGAGAGTCGGGTCGTAAAGAAGACGATGGAGGAGATTATGATGAGGACGACGATGGCGCGAGGTATGCGTCTTGCAAGGAATCTGCCCACCTGGACTTACATCTCACTTCCCGGCCGTGAAGCCTGGTTCCGCCTACCCCTCCGGGCGTCCAGCCGTCGCCCGGAGGGATCTGCACGCTTTCAGTGGTTTGGTTGTAGTTCGCACCGCCTTGCGGAGTTTGACTTTTGGCCTGAGGAACCGTAAATCAGCGCTTTTTGAACAGCCAGATGTACGCCGCCTCGCGCTTTTCGACCTCCCAGTCCCAATCGTTGGAGACGCCGTAGACGAAGTTGAGCTGGTAGAGACCGAGACCCGCGTAGGACTTGTTGAAGGCGTCGTAGGCCTCTCGCCACTTGGCGAGGCGCTCCGGGCCGACCGGCATCTGACGCGCCTCGTGGCCGAGCCTCAGATAGTCATTGACGAAATCGTCCTCCCAGACTCCAGGGGAGGTCTCTTCCCAGCCGCACCAGTTGTTCTTGCTTCTGTCCGGATTCAGCCACCTCCACCACCAACCCGCGGGGTCGCCGTGGGTGTCCACCGGCAGCCTGAACTGGAAGTCCCAGTCGCAGACGCCGGGGCTCGTCTTCTCTTCTCGGATGGCGTCGTCAGCGATGAACGCGACCGCATTTATGCCTGCCTGCGACACCATGTCGGCGACTACCTGGTTTTGCCTCACGTCCTCGTTGTATACGCCGCGGGGAGCCAGGAACTCGATCTCCTCGCCGTTGTATACGCCCTCCGCCTTCAACTCCTCGACGAGTCTCTTGGCATTTTCGAGGTCGTAGTTCGGGAAGGGCGGCGCGCTCTCGTCGTAGAGCTCGCTGGTAGTGGGCACGTTGAACCTGAGCAGTGCGCCATACCCTCCGAGCACGTCGTTGAGCGCTGTCTCCCTGTCGATCGCCTCACTGATCGCTTGGCGAAGTCTCCTGTCCTTGAGCGCGGGCACCCGGCCGACGTTTATGTAGTACACCTGAACGTCGAATTGGCCCTTGGACATGATTCTATGGTCGGGGCTGCCGTCGATGGTCTCTACCTGCGGTATGAGCGGGTTGACCAGCCAGTCGATCTCGCCGCTCAGAAGCGCCGCCAGCCGCGTTGCGGGGTCTGGGATGGCGAAGACGGTGGCCTTTTCGGGCATCACGGCGGCCTGGGGGCCCCACCAGTCGCGGTTCGCCTCCAGCTCCACCTTCTCCAGCTCTGTCCACTCGACGAACTTGTAGGCGCCGGTTGCGCCGCCAACCGGCGCAACCCTGAAGTTGTCGAGGCCCACCTCCAATAGAAGGTCGACGTTCTCTACGCCGTTGTAGAAGTTGGTCTCTTCGTGCGCCTGAATTGGATGCGGCACCTTCAGTGTCCAGCTGAGCGTATACTCGTCCTCCGCTACGACGTCGATGACGTCCAGGTAGTTGGGCGTTCCTCGCAGGGACGGCTCCGCGTCCCTGACGTATTCCACCGCCTTCTTGGCGGCCTCCGCGTTGAACGGGTCTCCGTTGTGGAAGGTAACTCCCTCTCGGAGTTGGAACGTCCACTTGGTGAAGTCGCTGTTCGCCTTCCACTCGACGGCGAGCCGTCCGGACAACTCGTCGTTGATCACCTCAACGAAGGGATCGTAAATGTTCTTCTGGAACAGCACATTCTGTATCGAGGCCCTGTCACGGCTGTACATGCTGTTCGGCTCGGCGCCCTGGGCCATTCTGATGTGCTCAGTCGCCGTGATCTCGGCTGGCGCGGCCGTCGCGGGAACCGCCGTTGGTTGAGCAGCCGCGGCAGGTGCGGTGGTAGGTGCTGCTTCCTCATCGGTCTCGTCGGCTCCTCCGCAGGCGAGAGCGAACGCCATGACGCCTGCAAGCGCGGCAACCAACAACATGGGCCAGAGTCGTAGTGAGAGCATCGAGTCACCTCCCCTGAGAGAAAGGGAAAATCACACGGCAAATGGTGTGACGGCTCAAGGTTCAAACGAACCAGTCTCTTGTGGGTGGTAAGATAGTGATTAGCTTAGAGGTTGTCAACTCATTGAGACTTATGGGACTCCCACCACCCATCAACTCTGGAGGAAGCAAATGGATTCAATGCAGGTTGTTCGCATGGGGCTGGAGGAGTATTACGAGGACATGACGAGGGCGCTGGATGGCCTAACGCCGGAGGAGCGCCGCTTCCAGCCCGGCCCCGAGTCGCACCACATCGACTTCGCCGTCTGGCACATGGCCAGGGTGGAGGACAGCTGGGTCCAGGGGTTCGCCAGGGGTGTGGAACCGGTCTGGGCACGTGACGGATGGGAGGAACGCGTGGGAATACCTGCCACCGAGGGTGGGTACGGGTATTCGGCCCAACAGGTCCGCGATTTACCCCGCTTCGAACTGTCGGACATCATCGAGTACTACGAGAGCGTTCGAACCGAAACTTTCGCCTACCTCGACTCGCTGACCGAAACCGACCTCGATCATGCTCCGAGCCGCGGATACCGGCCCGGCTACACCATCGGCAGGATGTTCAGCCACCTGATAGTGGAGCAGGCGCAGCACACCGGCCAGGTCGCGTACCTGAGGGGACTGCAGCGCGGTTTGGACGGGTAGTGTCGAGACTTTTCGAGCAGCCGCTGGCCGGCGCGCGCCCGCGCGCCTAGCCCTCCTCGGCCTCCACGCGCAGGTCGGGCAGCCAGTGCAGCCAGGACGGCAGATACCAGTTCCCCCTGCCGAGCACCTCCATGCTGGCCGGCACCAGCACCGAACGCACCAGCGTCGCGTCCAGCAGCACGGCCACGGCGAGGCCGAATCCCATGAGCTGGTTGACTATCAGGTCGCCGGTGGCGAAGGCTCCGAACACCACCACCATGATCAGTGCGGCGCCGGTGATGATGCCCGCGGTCGAGCGCAGTCCGTAGGCCACCGCCTCCGCGTTGTTGCCGGTTTCGTCGTAGCGCTCCCTGATGCGGCTGAGCAGGAACACGTGGTAGTCCATGGAAAGCCCGAACAGAATGGTGAACAGGAACAGCGGCAGCCAGGCGTCGATGACCACGGCGCGGTCGAACCCCAGCAGATCGGCTCCAACGCCCTTCTGAAACACCAGCACCAGCAGGCCGTAGGTGGCGCCCACCGAGAGCAGGTTCATGATAATGGCCTTGATGGGAATCACGATAGAGCGGAAGACCATCATCAGTATGAGGAAGCTCAGCCCCAGCACGAACGCGAAGACGATGGGCGTGTAAGTGTCCACGATGCCGTAGAAGTCGGCGCTCTCGGCGGTCAGCCCGCCGACGTAGACCTGGGCGGGCACGCCGTCGAAGGCCGCCGGGATGAGCTCCTCCCGGAGTGTTTCCATATGCACTACCGCCGCTCGGCTGGTCGACTCGCCCGGGAACGGCAGGATCAGCAGGGCGAGGTCGAGCCGGTCGTTGTCTCGCCGCTCTGGGGGAATGGGGAAGTCCGACGATTCGATGAGGGAGGCTTCGAGCCGCGCTACCGCCTCCTGCACTCGCGGGTCGTTCAGGTCGCCGTCGATGACAATCTCGGCAGGGCTGAGTATGCCGGCCGGGTTGACCTCCCCGAAGGAAAACTCCTCCTTGAGGACGATGAACGCCTCCTTCGTCTCGGAGGCCTCCGGGAAGGTGTTGACGTCGTTCAGGCCGGTCTTGATGCCGTCGATGCCGAAGACGCCGATGTTGAAGTAGAAGAGTGTCACCAGAACCATAGGCACGCCGACGATCAGAATGCTCACCACCGGTCGCCGCGTCACCGCGCGCGTGATGGCCTCCCAGAAACCTTGCTCGGTCTCCTCGGGGCTTTTGAGCGAGAATTTCGACAGGAAGGGGATTGTCAGCAGATCCACCCGCGGGCCGAGAAGCGCCAGCACCGCCGGCAGCAGCGTCAGCGTGGCCGCGAGCGACGCTATCACCACCAGTATCGCGCCCAACGCGAGGGACTGGTAGAAGGACGCCGGCACTATGAACAGGCCCACGAGCGCCAGCACCACCGTCGCTCCGCTGAAGAACACCGTGCGCCCGGCGGTGTTGCCGGTCCTGGCGACGGCCTCCTTGGGGTCGTAACCGTGCTTCAGCTCCTCCTTGAACCTGGAGACGATGAGCAGCGAGTAGTCGATGCCCACCGCCAGCCCGATCATGACCACCATCATGGTGACGAAGAAGAGCAGTTGGCCGAACTGGCCGACCACCGCCACCGCCGCCAAGGCGGCGATTATGGCCACGATAGCCAGTCCCAGCGGCAGCATGGTGGCCACCACCGCGCCGAAGAGCACCAGCAACACCAGCAGCGCCACCGGCACGCCGAAGCGTTCGCCCCTCTCCAGGTCGTGGGTAGCCAGCTCGTTGTTCTCGTAGGCGACGCTGGCGCCGCCGCCGATGAGCACCCGGAAGGCGTCCCGGCCGTTCTCCTCCTCCACGATGCTCATGACGTCGGCGACGTTCCCGGTGGCCTCCTGGATGTCTCCGGCGAGCGTGTAGTGGAGCAGCACCGTGTTGCCCTTGGCGGACACCAGGATGGGCAACAGCCGTTGCAGCAGCTCCGGTCCTAACATCGGCGCGAGGTCGATGGCCTGGTAGTAGTGGAACAGGGGCTGGCCGTCTATGCCGCCCGCTATCGTGCCGGGGCCGAGCGCCACGATCCGCTGGTGGACCTCCTCCACCCTGGCGCGGAACGCGGGGTCGTCGACGGTGAGGGTCGGCGACTGCACTATAACTATCTCCGCCGACTTGGCCGGCCCCCGCAGCCGCTCCTCCAGCAGCGCGTCCGCTCGCTGAGACTCGTAGGCGCCGGACAGCCGCAGGTCGGTGGTAGTAGCGGATCCCAGGAGTTGGCCGATGACCGCGGCGGCAATCGCCAGCAGCACGATCCACAGGGCAATCGTCAGCCAGGGTCTGCGGGCGCCCAGGCGGGCCAGTCTCTCGGTCAATCTGAAACCTCAGCAGCGCGGTGTAGGGGTTAGGCGCGGGCGCGGTTGAATTTATCAGAGCTACCCAGGCATATCAATCGCGTGAAACAGGTCGGCATCGGAGGGACGGCGTTTAGCCGGTTGAGTCGAGCCTTTCTTGCGAGAGCTGCCGCATCCGCATTCTGACCAGGCGCAACTCCTCGTAGGAATAGCCGTCGCCGAGAGCGTCCCTGACGGGCTTGAGAAGTTCGCTTTCCGATTCGAGGAATGCGCGCGATATGCGGTCATAGCGCCGCGGCTCAGGCATGAGATGGTCAATCTCGGGCGCCTGGGCGTCACTTACAAGATGCTCAAGGTGCCCGAGCACCGTTCCTTCCGTGAATCCGCGCCGCTGCGCGATGTCGGCAACAGTCAGCCCCTGGCGTAGCAGGTCAAGTGTTTCCGCATGAGTGTCGCTGATGTTGGCAGTGCCCGCAGCGCGCTTCAGTCTCGACTCGATGGCAGATGGCTGACGCGGCGGCTTCGCTCCCGTTTCGGCCACGTGTTCGGCGATTGCCGACAGAAAGCGTTCGCCGAACTTATCTGCCTTCGCCTTGCCAACGCCCCTGACCGCGAGTAGTGATTCGTGGTCCCGGGGCAGGCTCGACGCCATGCCGCGAAGCGCCGCGTCGGAGAATACGACGAAAGCAGGAACGTCGAGCGAGTTTGCTATCTCCCTTCTGAGCCGACGCAGCTTCTCGAACAGGTCGGCGTCGGGCACAAGGTCCGCGGCGTCCCCACCGGGTGACGCGTCGTCGGACCGCCGTACCAGCTCTATCGTCTCCCGGTTGCTGAGAAACTCCCTGCCAGTCCGGGTGACCGACAGCGTGGGAAACTCGCCCGTCGCACGAACGACGAGGCCTCTTTCCACGAGCTGGTCCACTACGTCCATCAGCTCGTGCCTGGACATGCCGCGGGCGATGCCGTAGACGGACAGCTTGTCGTGGCCCAGCTCCAGCACGCGCCTTGCGCGGCTGCCCCGCAAAACGTCGACGACGTAGGCTGTCCCGAACCGCTCGCCGGTGCGAATGATCGCCGAGAGCACCTTCTGGGTAATCACCGTGCCATCGTAGGCGTTGACCGGGGCCGGCGGCGCAGACGCGGCCAGGCACACGTCGCATCCACCGCAGTTGCTCTGTTCCCACTCTTCGCCGAAATAGCCCAGCAGGTATTCGCGGCGGCAGGAGTTGCCCGTGCCGTACTCGACCATTTGGGCGAGCCGCTCTTTTGCGCCCACCCGCTCGGCGGGATCCTCGATCTGGTCGATGAAGTAGTCCTGCTTCATCTTGTCCGCGAGCGTGAAGAGCAGCACGCATTCGCTGGGCAGGCCGTCACGTCCGGCCCGGCCTGTCTCCTGGTAGTAGCCCTCGATAGTCTTGGGCAGGTCGTAGTGGACGACGAGCCGGATGTCGGGCTTGTCCACGCCCATGCCGAACGCGATCGTCGCGACGATGATGGGCACGCCGCCGCTGATGAACCGCTCCTGGGTCTGGCGGCGCACGTCGTCCTCCAGGCCGGCGTGATAGGGCAGCGCCTCGAAGCCCTCGCCGGAGAGACGCGACGCCAGCCCCTCCGTATCCTTGCGCGAAAACCGATAGATGATGGCGGAGCCGTCCCGAATCTCTCGTAGCAGCGAGACAAGCCGCTCGAAACTCAGCCGTTTGGGCACCACTCTGTAGGTGAGGTTCGGACGGTTGAAGCTGGAAATGAACCTCTCCGCGTCCGGCATCTTCAGCTGATGGAGCACGTCCTCGCGCACCCGCTCGGTCGCCGTGGCGGTGAGCGCGATCATCGGCGTGTTGGGGAACTGGGTTCGCAGAGCCTGGAGGTTTCGGTAGTCGGGCCGGAAGTCGTGGCCCCACTCCGAGATGCAGTGGGCCTCGTCGATGGCGATGAGGCTCAGCTTCACGGCGTGCAGGAAGTCGCTGAACTGCTGGAGCACGAGCCGTTCGGGCGCGACGTAGAGGATGTCCAGGCGGCCGTGGTAAGCGTCCACCTGGACGTCTCTGACCTCGGCCTGGGTCATCGTGCTGTTGATGAACGCGGCCCTGACGCCCCTGGATCTGAGCGCGTCCACCTGGTCCTTCATCAGCGCAATCAGCGGCGAGACCACCAGCGTCACGCCGTCTAGGATGACCGCCGGAAGCTGGTAGCAGATGGACTTGCCGCCTCCCGTCGGCATGAGTACGAGCGAGTCGCGCCCGGCGAGCACGTTGCGGACGACATCCTCCTGCAGCGGGAGGAACCTGTCATGTCCGAACCGCTGTCTGAGCACGGCCACCAGATCGGGATCGGCCGCCTTCTTGGCGTCATTCATATGTCGAGTTCGTGAGCGCCTGATTGCGCGTTAGGTGTGTCACGAAAGAGAGAGTAGTACGGGTGTGCGTAGAAATCAAGTGGTGTAAGCAGAATCGATTCCGAGTCGGCATGGCAGGGTGGGAGCAGCAGTATGCGCCCCGCGTGTTGGCCCGTCCGCGCCCGGTGGTGTACAATTCCCCGCGGTGAAATCTCCGCCGGTTCGGCGTTCGGGGTGCTCCAATCGACCAGCAACTGGTACTAGACGCGGCCACACTGACGGGCATCGGTATGGCCACGGCGTTCGGCCTGCTGATAGTGCTGGTCCTCGCCGTCCTTGCGGTCAGGCTGGTCGACAGCTCGCCGTTCCAGCGCGGCGGCGCGA
The DNA here is from genome assembly GCA_965203135.1 of Dehalococcoidia bacterium. Taxonomy (GTDB): domain Bacteria; phylum Chloroflexota; class Dehalococcoidia; order Lucifugimonadales; family CATOSD01; genus CATOSD01. The sequence goes on from CBDBBO010000002.1 coordinate 349,012, forward strand.
CCCCCGACGTGCCCACGCCGGACGAGGACGAGGCGCGGGACAAGGCCCTTGCCGCGGCGATAGCCGTCGCCACGCTCGCATCCCGCCACAGGCCGATAGTGCGTCGCGAGGACGGGGCCTGATCGTGCCGCGGCGCAGACCAAGTAAGCGACTGAGAGTACGCATTTGACCGAGATCGCGGACTTCATCGGCTCGACGGGCATCGCGAACTTCGACTGGCGAAACGGGGTAATGCTCCTCGTCGCCTTCCTCTTCATCTACCTGGCCATCACCCGCGACATGGAGCCCTACGAGCTGATACCAATTGGCCTGGGGATCATCGTCGCGAACCTGCCACTCACCGGCCTGATGGATCTGCAGGCTTCGGGTTCCGGATACCAGGACTCGGGCGTGTTCGGGATAATCTTCCACTACGGGCTGTCCTTCTGGAACCTGCTGCCGCCCATCATCTTCCTCGGGCTGGGGGCGATGACCGACTTCGGCCCAATCATCTCCAACCCCAAGACGCTGCTGCTGGGCGCGGCGGCCCAGGTTGGCATATTCGTCGCGTTCTGGGGCGCGCTCGCCGCGGATCTGATTCCGGGGCTGTCGTTCACTTTGAAAGAAGCGGCCGCAATCGGCATCATCGGCGGCGCGGACGGCCCCACCACTATCTTCCTCTCCGCAAAGCTGGCCCCCGAGCTTCTGGGTATCACCGCGGTGATAGCCTACTCGTACATGGCCACCATCGCGTTCATACAGCCGCCGATCATGCGGCTGCTCACCACCCGCAAAGAGCGCGAGATCGTGATGCCGCCGCCGCGCGAGGTGTCGCGGCGCGAGAAGCTGATATTCCCGCTGGCGGCCATGATCATAATCATCCTGGTGGTGCCGCGCGCCGCGCCGCTCATCGCCATGTTCATGATCGGCAACATGTTCCGCGAGAGCGGCGTGGTGCCCAGGCTCACCAACGCCGCCTCCAACGAGCTTCTCAACATCGCCACCATATTCCTGATGATAACCGTGGGCACGCAGCTCTCGGCGGAGCGTGTGTTCAACCTGGAGACGCTGGCGATTCTGGGGCTGGGACTGGTGGCGTTCGCGTGCGGCACCGCCGGCGGGCTGCTGTTCGCCAAGCTGATGAACCTGTTCCTGAGAGAGAAGATCAACCCGCTGATCGGTTCTGCGGGTGTTTCGGCGGTGCCCATGGCGGCGCGGATGACCCACCACGTGGGTCAGGAAACGAACCGGAGGAACTACCTGTTGCAGCACGCTATGGGACCGAACGTGGCGGGCGTTATCGGCTCCGCCGTGGTGGCGGGCGTGTTCATTTCGCTGGTGTAAGCGCATATGCCTCAGACGCTCAGAGTGAAGGTAAGAGACAAGTGGTACACGGTCGAGGTGGGCAGCCTCCTCGAGCGGCCCGTGCGCGCTCTGGTGGACGGTGAGCCGTTCGACATCGACATCGAGACGACGCCGCCCGCGTCGGACGTCCCGGCTGAGCCGGAGTCCACGCCCGAACCGGAGCAGGAGGCGACCGGCCGGCCCGACAATCCGCCAATCGAGATCACCCGCCTTCCCAAGCCCATCAGAGAGTTTCGCTCGCCCATGCCTGGCGTCATAATCTCGATAGACGTGAAGGAAGGCGACGAGGTGATAGTCGGCGACCAGATATGTGTGCTGGAGTCCATGAAGATGCGGCAGGTGCTGCGCGCCGACTGGTCCGGCGTGGTGCGGCACATCCACGTAACCCCGGGCCAGCAGGTGATGGACGGCAACCTCATCGCCGAGCTGGAGTAGCGTCCCGCCGGGAGGTAACGCCATGAGCAATTCCCGAACCTGGGCTATCAAGTCTGCGCGGCTGTTCGACGGCACCGGCGCGCCGCCAATCGACGACGCCGTGACGCTCATCGAAGGCGAGCGCGTAACAGCGGCCGGCGCCGCTTCCGAAGTGACCATCCCCGCCGCTGCGGAGGTGCTCGACGCCGGCGACGCGACGCTGCTGCCCGGCCTTATCGACGCCCACGTCCACATGCTCCACACCGGCTCCGCCTCCAGCGGCGTGGACTCCCGCGCCATGAACGACAGGCAGCTACTCCTGGTCGGCGCCCGCAACTCCCTCGCTGCCCTGAGAAGCGGCCTGACCACCGTGCGTGATTGCGGCGACCACGACTACATGACGCTAACGCTGCGCGACTCCATCGCGGAAGGAGCGCTTCCCGGGCCGCGTATGCTGTGCTCAGGACCGGTCATCACCTCCACGGCGGGGCAACTGTGGTGGACGGGCATCGAGTGCGACACGCCGGACGAGTTGCGCCGCGCCGTGCGGACCCTGGTCAAGAACGGGGTGGACTTCATCAAGCTGATGGGATCGGGCGGCAACGCCACGCCCGGCTCCAACCCCGAAGTGTCCCAGTACGACGCCGAGGGCTACCGCGCCGTCGCCGAGGACGCGCACCGGCTGGGCAAGAGGGTAGCGGTCCACGTTCACGGCGTGGACGCCATACGCTACGCGGTCGACGCCGGCATGGACACGCTCGAACACGCCCCGTTCCGCGCCAACGGCGGCATCGAGTACGACCCCGATCTGGCCGAGGACATCCGGCGCAAGGGCATCATCGTCAGCATCGCCATGCCCGCCACGTGGTACAGGCTGCGGGCGGAGGACATGCGCGACGTGCGGGCGCATCCCGGCCACCTGTGGGAGAGCCGGCCGCAGAGCATTCGCGCCATGTACGAGGCGGGCGTCAAGCTGGTGGTGAGCAGCGACCAGGGCTCCACCGGCACGGCCATCGATGAGCTTCACCTGCTGATGTCCTACCTCGTGGACCGCGTCGGGATGTCCCCTGAGTCCGTCATCCACGGCGCCACCGGCCTCGCGGCAGAGGCGCTCGGCATCGAAGACGACCTCGGCACCATAGAGCCCGGCAAGCTCGCCGACCTGGCGCTCGTGGACGGCAACCCCTTCGCCGACATGTCCGAAATCGCCCGCGTACGCACCGTCGTCAAAGCCGGCCGCGTAGCTGTGCGTAACGGCGCAGTGGTGGTGTAGGGGGAGAGATGGCACTGCTGGAACCTAACGAGTGGAAGTACGTCGGCGTGGACGGCTGCAAAGGCGGCTGGTTTTCTGTGGGGTTTGATGAAGACGGGGACTACGGCGTTGGGGTTGCCGCCACCTTCGCGGACTTGCTGGATGCGGTTCCTGACGCTGAACTGGTGCTAGTTGACATCCCCATCGGACTGCCCGAAGGTCCAAACGAACGAGAATGCGACCCTCTGGTCCGAAGAATGTTGGGTAAGCCCCGCAGTTCGAGCGTGTTCCGAGTGCCAGTGCGTCATGCCGTCCAGCAGGCGGCGTCCGTGCCGAACAACCATGCCGCAGCTTCCTGGGTCCAGTTTCAAGCTACCGGGAAAAAGCTCTCCCTCCAGTCTTTCTATTTCTCCCCCAAGATTTCCGAGGCCAACAACGAACTGGCAACTCATAACGGCAGGCCGCGTGTTCGGGAGATACACCCCGAACTGTGCTTCTGGGCGTTGAACGGCAGAAACTCAATGAACCTGCCCAAGCGAAAGCGTCGCCAAGATGCCGAGAACTTGGGGGAACTGGAACGCCTTCAAGTGCTCCGCAGGTTCGAGCGACAAACCGACGGGATATTCCGACAGGCCCTCAACAGATTTCAGCGGAGCGATATTGTGGGAGATGACGTTCTGGACGCTCTTTCTGCCGCTGTCACGGCCCGCTTGGTTTGTACTGAGCTGGACGGGTTCAGAACCGTACCCGCAAACCCGCGGAGGGATGCCAAGGGCCTACCTATGGAGATGGTGTACTGGCTGCCCAAGAGTGCAAGGTAGGCAAATTCTCAGGTCTGTCCGCCGACCGCTAACGCGAGGTAGCGGAACTCTCCGGCTGCGACTCCGAGGTCGGAGTAGGGCCTCCAGTCCATCGTATAGCTGTCCCGTAGACTTATCTCGTCGCCCTCGACGGGCAAACCCTTCTTGAGCCACGGCAGATCCTTGCAGGGCCCTAGTGACCTACCTTAGATTCAAATGGAAGTTTAGGTCGTTGGTCTTCCTAGGGGACGGAAGCCAGAGCCCGGGATCGTTAGTAAGCATGACAGCGAGGCCGCTACGTACTGGGTGCCCGTCGTCCCAGACCAACTCTTCAAGCCTCTGGACGTCCGCCAAGAACCCGTGTCTCGCAAGATCCCGTGCTGCATGATCTTTCAGAGCGAAAAACTCCTCCTCAACACACACCGACACTTCACGGGTGAAATGCTTCAATTCAATTGCGATTGCGCTTTCAGGCAGCCAGATGTCGGAATAGATGGCCCCACCGTCAAACTGAAATGGCTTTTCGAGACGCACCTCGCACTCCGGGTATTCGGCATAGATGCGCGTGGACAGAGCGAACTGAAAGTCCGCCTCGGAGTGGAATATGGGCCGTTCGACGGCCAGCGCTTTCATCAGCAGATGTACGTCGATGCTCATCATACGGACTCATCTCCTTCTCATTCTCCGTCCCAAGAGTGCTCGCGTGCACCTTTGCAGGACCCCATACCATCGAAAATCCTGTCCCATCCCTTCCCATCCGCGTAACCCAAACGCCGCACCCATTCTCATCAGCGCGCAATCCCATCTCAACCGTGTCACAAAAATTCCCACTCTCAGGCCCATTCCCGCGATCTTATGTCAAGTAGCCCTGCCTTTCGCCAACAGATCGGCGCATTCACACCGGCCTGGAGCCAAGTCTCTGCCCCTCCATTCCGAGCGCAACGCACCTCAGTTCTGTCATTCCGAGCGTAGCCGAGGAATCTGCCGCGCCTACCCGCGCCTGTTGCCCTGACCACGGTCTTGATTCTACAGTACGCACGTGCTACTTTCTACCCAACAGGCGCTGTGGCAGCCAATTGGCGGTGTCGGGAAGGCCGAATCCGGCCCAGGCCCAACAGCGCATTGCTGCCACAATCTGCGCCAAACCTGACACCGATGAGACGCGAATGAACAGAAAGAGGACGGCCCGCCCAGCTACGGAATGTGCAGTATTGTGCAGAATGGAGCAGATTTTTCGGAGAGCCTCGCCCAAAGGCACTATCCGCCAGCGCATGCGTATGGGTATGGTATAGTATGGCGATTGCGCGGGGGCGCTTCTCATTCTGTGGTACGGCGGTGGCAAGCCCATGGCGATGCTAGGCGCTATCAAACCCCTTCTGACGTCGAGGCGGCAGCGGGAGGTTCTGGTAGCGGTGACGGCGGCGTACATGCTGGTGCAGTTGTCCAGCATGCCGGTCGCGCTTTCGCTGCCCACGCTCGCGGGCGAGTTCGACGCCAGTTTCGACGACACCGCCTGGATCGTGACGGTGTACCTGCTGATGCTGGGCAGCTTCGTGCTGCTCGGCGCGCGCATGGGCGACCGCTTCGGCCACGAGCGCGTGTTCGCGCTGGGCATAGTGGCCTCGCTCGTCGGCTCCCTCATGATCGCGGTGTCGAACGAGCTCTGGCAAATCGTTGGCTGGCGTGGCGTGACCGGCTTCGGCTCCGCCATGATCATGGGCAACGCCAACGCCATTCTCGCGGTGACCTACCCGGAGAATCTGCGGGGCCGCGCCTTCGCCATGCCCATCGTGGGCGCGAGATTCGCGACGCTGCTCGGCATGTTCCTGTTCGCCGCCTTCCTCCAGTTCTTCACCTGGAGGCTGGTGTTCCTGACGTTCCTGCCCATGGGCATAATCGCGGCGGCGGCGGCCATCCCGATGATCCGCTCCAGCCGCGCGCCGACGCCGGAGGAGCGCGAGGCCGCCGCGCCGGGCGGCATCGACTGGCTCGGCGGAATCCTGCTCGTCGTCACGGCCGCGGTGCTGGTCCTATCCGGCAGCCATCTGCACGCCGGCGAAGAGTCGTTCACTTCACCGGACGGCCTGACCTACCATCTTCCCATGCACGGCCTCTTCCTGGCGCTGCTGGCGGCGTTCGTGCTGGTGGAGTGGAAGCTCGCCAGGTCGCCAATCGTGGAGCTGCGCCACTTCCGCGAGAAGTACTTCTCGATGGCGCTCATCTCCAACACGACCTTCCACTTCTCCATGCTGGCCACCATGACGCTGGTGCCCATTCTGGTGGAGGAGGGGTTCGGCCAGGACCCGATTGTGGTGCCGTTCGTGCTGCTGCCCAACCAGGTTATGGGCGTGTTCGTGTCGATGTTCGCCGGCTGGGTGTACGACCGGTACAACCCCAAGCTGCTGCGGCCCACCGCCATGCTGATGATAGCCGGCGGGTTCCTGGTGCTGGGGCTGTTCGCCCGCGACGTGGAGTTGTGGATGATACCGATCCTGATGATCCCGATCTCGGTGGGATCGTCCATCTTCAACCCCATCAACAACGCCACGGTGATGAGCTCGCTGCCGCTGCGGCATCGAGGAATCGCGTCGGGAATGCTGGAGACGACCCGCGAGATGGGCCACGCCTTCGGCGGCACGGTGTCGGCCACGGCGCTGGCGATGGTGCTGCCGGCCGGCATCGCGCACCTTACGAGCGAGCAGGCCAGCGCGCACTACTTCGAGGGTTTCGTGTTCTCCTGCCTGCTGGTGGTGTTCGTCATGGTCGCGGGTGGACTGGTCGCCTACTTCCACAAGTCCGCAAAGGAGCAGCCGCCGCCACCCCAAGCGCGGCCCTCCTACGGTTCCGCAGGCGCGGACGACTAAGCCGTTTGGTCCTCTCCCTTGATGGGAGAGGATAGAGGTGAGGGTGAAAGGGAGCAGCAACTATGAGCCTATCCGACATAAAGGCGCTGACGTTCGACGTGTTCGGGACCGTCGTCGACTGGCGCGGCAGCCTGATACGGCAGTGCGAGGAACTTGGCCGCGACAAGGGCTACAAGGTCGACTGGGCAGCGTTCGCCGACAGGTGGCGCGGCGGCTACGGGCCGTCGATGGACCGTGTGCGCAAGGGCGAGCTGCCCTGGACGCGGATCGACGACCTGCACCGCATGATCCTGGACGAGCTGCTGGTGGAGTTCGGCGTCTGCGGACTGACGGAGGACGAAAAGCGGGACCTGAACAAGGTGTGGCACAGGCTGACGCCGTGGCCCGACTCCGTGGAGGGTCTTTCGAGGCTCAAGCAGCGCTACGTCATAGCCACGCTGTCCAACGGCAACGTGGCGCTGCTCACCAACATGGCGAAGTACGGCGGGCTGCCCTGGGACTGCATCCTGTCCGCTGAGCTGATGAAGCACTACAAGCCGGACCCCGAGAGCTACCTGGGCGCGGCCTACCTGCTGGGCCTGGAGCCGGGAGAGGTGATGATGGTGGCCGCCCACAAGGGCGACCTCCGCGCCGCGCAGAAGGTGGGCCTGAGGGCCGCGTTCGTTCCCAGGCCCGGCGAGTGGGGGCCGGACCGCGAGATCGACTGCACGCCGGAGCCGGACTTCGACGTGAACGCAACGGACTTCAACGACCTGGCGCAGAAGCTGGGGCTGTAGGAACTAGACAAGGAGAACGTCAAATGGGAAGACTGGATGACAAGGTTGTGGTGGTGACGGGCGCGAGCCGCGGTATCGGCGCCGAAATCGCCAGGGTGTTCGCGGCGGAGGGCGGAAAGGTCGTGTGCGCGGCGCGTACGCTGCGGGAGGGCGACCATCCGCTGGAAGGGTCGCTGGACACCACGGTCGCCCAGATCCGGGAGTCCGGCGGCGAGGCCACGCCCTCGACCGTCAACATCTCCCTGCCCGAGGACTGCGAGCGACTGATGCAGGAGGCGCGCGACGCCTACGGGCCGGTGGACGTCCTGGTGAACAACGCGGCGCTGACGTACTTCATCCCGATCAAGGACTACCCGCTTAGGCGCTGGATGCGCTCGTGGGCTGTCAACTTCCACGCGCCTTTCATCCTGAGCCAGCTCGCGCTTGAGGACATGATCCCGCGCGGCTCCGGCAGCATCGTGAACATCTCGTCCGGCGCGGCCATCGGCCCGGGGCGCGGCCCCTATCCCGACGCGCCGGCCAACAGCGGCGGCACGTGCTACGGCGCGGAGAAGGCGGCGCTGGAGCGGTTCACGCAGGGCCTGGCCCAGGAGGTGTACCAGCACGGCATTTCCGTCACTTGCGTCTCTCCCTCGCAGGTGGTGCCCACGCCGGGGACGGTGTTCCACAACCTGGTGAGCGGGATGGACGACCCGCGGGGCGAGCCGGCTGAGCTGATGGCGCAGTCGTCGCTGCTGCTGGCCAGCGAGCCGCTGGATAAGGTGACGGGCCGCGTCACGTACAGCCAGCAGATACTCAAGGAGTTCGGCTGGATCGAGGACGCCAAGGGCACCGGCGTGGACCCGGCCAGGCCCGGGAGCGGGTACAGCCAGGTGTAGCGTCCAGCAACGGACGGCGCCATAGCCGACGGGGGAAGAACATGGATCTGGTCATCATCAACGGCAATGTACACACGATGGACTACCGCGACACGCTTGCGCAGGCGGTCGCGATACGCGGCGGGCGAATCGCCGCTATCGGATCGAACGCGGACGTGGAGGAGTACCGGAGGCCGGGCGTGCCGGTGATCGACGCGTCGGGGCAGACCGTGCTGCCGGGCTTCATCGAGCCGCACGACCACCTCGCGGCACAGCCCGCCTGGAAGCTGTCGGTGGACTTGACCACTGACCCGACGATGACCATACAGGACGTGGTGGACAAGGTGCGCGAGCGCGCCGCCAACACGTCGCGCGGCGAATGGGTGCGCGGCATTGGCTACGACCAGACATTCGTGGCCGACATGCGCCATCTGAACAAGCATGACCTGGACGCGGCTACTTCCGATCACCCGGTTTTCATCTCGCACGTGTCCGGGCACCTGGCCTACGTGAACAGCATGGCGATGGAGCTGGCCGGAATACACTCCGAGCGGGAGGACCCGCCCGGCGGGCGATTCTACCGATTCGAGGGAACCGCCGAGCCGAACGGAGTGCTGGCCGAGCTGCCGGCGCAGGCGCCGGTGATCGAGCGGGTCCCGCCGTACTCGCAGGGCAGTCTGGTGGAGGCGTTCGCGGAGGCGCAGCTAGACAATCTGCGCGTGGGGGTGACGTCGGTGCACGACGCGGCGGTCGCCAACTTCTTCGGCGGCGGCTACGACCTGTACAACCGGGTGAAGGACCTGGGACAGCTAAAGCTGCGCGTCAACATGTTCATCCTATACGAGGCGCTCAAGGAGATGGACTACTCGGTGAAGACGGGGGACGGGGACGAGTGGCTGAGAGTGGCGGGGTGCAAGATAGTGTCCGACGGCTCGATCCAGGGCCTGACGGGGGCGCTGCGCTCGGCCTACTGGTGCGACCTGAACGAGAAGGCGTGGACCATCTATCCGCAAGAGGAACTGAACGAGATGGTGTTCGACCTGCATCGGCGGGGCTACCAGGTGATTACGCACGCCAACGGCGACGCAGCCATCGACTCCATTTTAGACGCCTACGAGAACGCGCTGACCAAGTTGCCACGGCCCAACCAGCGATTCCGCATCGAGCACTGCCAGATGTGCTGGCCGGACCACATCAACCGAATGAGACGGCTGAACGTGATTCCCAACTACTTCGCCAGCCACGTCTACTACTGGGGGGACAGGCACCGGGACATCTACCTGGGCCCGGACCGGGGGCCGCACATCAGCCCGGTGGGCGCGGCCATCCGCGCCGGCCTGCGGCCTTTGCTCCACAACGACACGCCGGTCACGCCCGTGAACCCGCTGATGTGCGTGCAGAGCGCCGTCAGTCGTATGACACGGGACGGAGACGTGTTGATGCCGGAGTTGATGGCGCCGGTGCAGGAAGCGCTGCGGGCGGTGGGGAGCAACGCCGCTTACGGTGCGTACGAGGAGGACAGCAAGGGATCGCTCGAGGTGGGCAAGCTGGGTGACGTGGTGGTGGTGGAAGAGGACCCGTTCGTTGAGGCAGGGCACACGCTGAGCCAAATCCAGGTGGCCGGAACCATCGTAGGCGGGCGGCTGATGTACGACACCGACAGCCTCTCGGTGGGGTAGGTGGCTGGAGGGCGCATGTCTGATTTCAACCTGAACATTGGGAACGTCGAGATTGTGGCGCTCTCCGACATGAACCTCGCGTTCCCGACGCCTCTGATTGACCTGTTTCCCGGTACGGATGATAAGGACTGGGAGCCCTACAGGGAACGCTACCCTGACACGTTCGACGGCGACCACGTACTTATCGAGATTGGGTGCTATCTTGTGCGATCCGATGGCCGGACTATCCTGATCGACACCGGCTACGGTGAGGGCCCAATCGAGTCGATAGGCGGACGCCGGGGCGAGTTGATGGACGACCTCGTTGCCAAAGGCATCAGCACTGAGGATATCGACACCGTCTTCATCTCCCATCTGCACTCCGACCACGTGGGCTGGAACGTCGTGGAGAGAGACGGCAAGCTGGTCCCGGCCTTCCCCAACGCCCGGTACGTAGCTCACCAGGCCGACCTGAACCACTTTCGCAGACCGGAAGTGCAGGAGGCGCTGCCGTTTCCGTTCATGGACAGGTGCGTGGAGTCGATTGTCGATATGGGCCTGTTCGACGCGCTGACCGGGGACATGGACCTAACCCCGGAAGTCAGGGCGGTGCACACACCAGGGCACACGCCGGGCCACATGAGCGTGCTGGTGCGGTCGCGGGGCGAGTCCGCCCTGATCCAGGGGGACGTGCTGGTGCATCCGGCCCAGGTGACCGAGGACGACTGGAACTGCATCTTCGACTTCGACTGGCCGCTGTCCACTGAGACGCGCCGGAAGCTGTTGGACGATGTGGAGACGCAGGGGACTCCGGTCATATCCTGCCACTTTCCCGCCCCGGGATTCGGCACGGTCAGGCGCGAGCAGGGCAAACGCATCTGGCAGGTTGGACTATCCGTCTAGGGTAGGCGGCCTTACTGAGGTTCGACCGTTCCTTCCCCTTCCCCTCCCCAGCGCGTCCGCACGGGATTCCGGCAAGTGTTACTCATTTGAAACACGTCCCGGCGCGAGCGTTACATCTTTGTAGTGTGAAGCGTACTGGGCATCAAGCGAACCTGAGGAGGCAAGAGCACAGCCACACTGCAATTCGGGAGGTCTCGATGATGAACTCTGCCACTGTGAATCCAGCCGTCCTCAAGATTCGTCCGGGATTGGGCGAGTTCTCCGTTTCGGGAGTCTTCGAATGGAACTGGGTGTTGCTCCCGCTAGTGTTGGTGGTTGCCGTGGCGTTTCTGACGACGGCCTGTACAAGTCCATCGCCGTCCGTTGCCGACGTGACCGCCTCGCCTACCTACTCCGGTACTCCCGACAGCTACGTCGCGGTGGCGCCGGCCGTGCTGAACTCCGGGCAGACGAATACAGTTTCCGTCTCGCTGTTCGATGGAACCGAGCCCGCACGCGGCAGGGTGCGCCTCACCCTCGCAGAGTCAGAGGACGGCCCCCCGCTCGTCGAAGCGATAGAAGACGTAACCGGCAATGCACCCGTCCAGATGGCCGTGCCGCCGCTGGATGAGGGCGCGTACCTGCTGAGTCTCACCGGCATGGGCGCTGGCGGAACGGACTTCGAGCACGTGGCAAACGTGGAAGTCAGGGCGGCCGCGCCAGTTCTGTTCCTGGAAACCGACAAGCCCATCTACAAGCCCGGCCAGCAGGTGCATTTCCGCGTACTTCGGCTGGACAACGACCTCAGGCCGCTGCCCGGCGCCGTAACGTTGGAGGTGCAGGACGCCAAGGGCCTTAAGGTGTATCGGCAGACCATGGACATCGACCCGTTCGGAATGGCCGACAGCAGCCTTCCCCTTTCCGGCGAACCCAACCTGGGCACATGGACGCTCAAGGCGAAATCAGGGGACCAGACGGTCCAGGTCGACGTTCGCGTCGAGGAGTACGTGCTTCCAAAATACGAGGTCGAGGTCGACCTTCCCAGGGAATGGGTGCTCGCAGGCGAGGCCGTGGTCGGGACGATTTCAGCCGAGTACAGCTTTGGCAAGCCGGTGCGGGGAGATGTGGAAGTTGTGGCGTTCCGGTACGTGGGGGTCTGGGAGGAGTACGCCAGGTTCGATGGTCCCATAGATGGCGAGGCTGCCATCGAGCTTCCATCCGCCGACTACGTGGCCGGTACTCCGGCCGATGGAGGCCAGGGCAACCTGCGGTTGGACGTTACAGTGCGTGAGCGCTCCACCGGCTACGTCGAACAGACCAGCCGCCTGCTGACCGTGGCGACGGTGCCGGTCAACCTTCAACTGGTTCCGGAGAGTTCAAGCTTCAAGCCGGGTCTGCCGTTCTCCGTGTTGCTGGTGGCGGAAACGCCTGACAACCGTCCCGTCGAGGCTGAAGCGCTCGTCGAGGTGACCTACTACGGCGAAGAGCTTGAAGTAATCACGGAAGAACCAGTCAGTTTCGACGAGGTCCGCGGCACTGAACTGCTGGAGCTGCGTCCTCCGGATGGCGCCGTCGCGGTCGAGCTTTCCGCCAGAACCCTCGACGCGTATGCGTTCCTGGCGCTGAACGCGGGCTACTCTCCGTCTGGAAACTTCATTCACGTGGAACAGGTTGACGACACCCGGCTGGAAGTGGGAGACCGAGCCGCATTCCGAGTCCACTCGACAGAGGAGGCCGGTACCTTCTACTACGATGTAACCGCGCGAGGGCGGATGGTGTTTTCGGGCATCTCGCGTTCGCCGGAAATAGCGCTCGACCTGACGCCTGAGATGGCCCCGTCGGCGCGTCTGCTGGTTTACCAGGTGCTGCCCAACAACGAGGTGGCCGCGGACTACATACCATTCGACGTGGCGCCGAACTACCCAATGCAGGTGGGCGTGGACTTCGGCGTGCAGCAGGCCGCGCCGGGGGAGGTGCTCGACATCGGCGTTACGGCCGAGGGTACGGCCAGGGTCGGCCTGGCGGCGGTGGACCGCTCCGTGTATATATTGGCGGAGAACCGGCTGAACCTGCGCCAGGTCTTCGACGAACTGGAGCGGCTGTACGCTGAGCCACGCGCCGAAGTCCATCTTGAGCACCTTCAATCGACCGTGGCCTCACCCGGCGCCGCCGACACCATAAGGCACGCTGGCCTGATGGTGCTGAGCGACAAGCCGGTACCAGAGGGGGAGTCGTTCAGCCGCCCAATTCCCCAGCCCAGCATTATGGACGGGGTAGGGTTGGTGTTGATGATTGGCATTGGAATCACAGTTCTGCTTGTCATCTTGGGCTCCATAGTGGGGATCGTGGCTGGAACGCTGTACGGGCTCTACCGGCTGGTGAAGCTGCTTGCCGGCGGCCTGCTGCTGCTCGTAATCGTGCTGGCGGTGGGCGTGGGTTGCGCCAGCAGTGAAAACCGGGACGCAGACGAAGCCTCAGCTTCAGTCCAGATGGCAATGGCAGCCCAGCCGACCGCTGCCCCTGCGGCAATGGCCGCCGCCACGGGGATGGAGGATACGCAGTTCGCTGAGGTGCAGAGGGTTCGGCAGTACTTCCCTGAAACGTGGCTCTGGACGCACGTCACGACTGACGAGACGGGCAGCGCCTCGCTTTCGGCGACCGCGCCGGACAGCATTACGACTTGGAAGATGCGGGCGGTCGGCGTGTCGCCTGAGCACGGGTTGGGCATCGGCGACGCCGAGCTTGTCGTGTTGCAGCCCTTCTTCGTGCAACTGGACCTGCCGTATTCGGCGATTCGGGGCGAGGAGTTTCCCGTCCGCGTGTCCCTGTACAACTACCTGGAGACGACGCAGGAGTTCTTCGTGGAGTTGGAAGAGTCGGAGAACTTCGCGCTGCTTGGCGAAGGCGCCGAGACGGTAACCGTCGGGCCGAACGACGTTGGAGCCGTCGACTTCGACATCCGGCTGACAGAACTGGGCAGTGTGCCGATCAAGGTGACGGCCCGCAGCCGCGAAGCCGCGGACGCGGTGGTCGAGAGGCTACTCGTAGAGCCGGAAGGCGTGGAACACGAGGTTGTCCACAACGCCATCGTCCCCGCAGGCGAGCGACTTGTTTTCGACGTCCTCACGCCCGCTGGCGCGATTCCAGGCTCCGGACGCGCCTTCGCGAATCTGTCCGGCAGCTTCGTGGCACAGACCCTGGAAGGCCTGGAGAATCTGCTGCAGATGCCCTACGGATGCGGGGAGCAGAACATGATCCTCTTCGCGCCTAACATTTACGTGGCGCGATACCTGGAAGCGACCGGGCAGGTGAAGCCCGAGGTGATGGCCAAGGCCGAGTTTCTGATGACCACCGGCTACCAACGGGAGCTGATCTACCGCAGGTCGGACGGTAGCTTTTCGGCCTTCGGCCAATCGGATGAGCAGGGCAGTCTTTGGCTGACGGCGTTCGTTCTGAAGTCGTTTGCGCAGGCTGACGGCCTCATCTACGTGGACGAGACAGTCCTGGCCCAGGCGCGCGAGTGGATACGCAGCCATCAGCGAGCCGACGGTTCGTTCGAACCCGTCGGGTTCGTGCACCACCAGGAACTGCTCGGAGGCTTACGGGGGAATACTGCGCTTACGGCATACGTCGCCATCGCATTGATGGAGGCTGGGGACTTCGACGCTGCGTCGCGTGCGTTGGCATTCTTGGAATCACAGGTCGAAGGAATCGACGATGGGTATGCCATGTCCATTGCCGCATACGCGCTGGCACTGGGCGACAGTCCGATGAGTTCCCCGGCCTACGAGAGACTCATGGAAATGGCCGTCGCCGATGGGGACGGGCTGCGCTGGGGTGACGCCGCGGCGGTGGAGACCACCGGATACGCGACGCTGGCGCTGCTACAGCACGGAGACTTTCTGAACGCTTCAAGGGCTACACGCTGGCTGGTTAGGCAACGTAACCCCCAGGGTGGCTTTGGCTCCACGCAAGACACGGTAGTGGGTTTGCAGGCCCTGATCGAGTCAGCTCAGCGAGACAGATTCGACGTGGACGCCACGATCGAGTTGACGTCAGGTGAATGGAGCCATCTGATCGCCATCAACGAGTCCAACGCCGACGTGGTGCAGAAGGTCGAGCTTCCCGAAGGCGCCAGCTTGCGCCTGGAGTCCAAAGGCTTGGGCGAGGTGATTGCCCAGGTGGTCCAGCGATTCAATATGCCCGAGGTCGATGTCCAGGAGACCGAGAGTTTCCGGATAGAGGTGGACTACAGCGCCGACCACGTGGCGGTGGACGACTTTATCAGCGTAGCCGCGAGGATGATGTTCTCACCCCAAGCGGGTGAGTCGCCAGACGCCGGGATGATCGTGCTCGATGTCGCGGTGCCTACGGGGTTCGCGCCGGTGGCCGAGACTGTGGAGGCGCTGGTGGAACATGTGCCGCACGTGAAGCGGTTCGACATAGCCGGCCGCAAAGTGATCCTGTACGTCGAAGACCTGGAGATTGGGGAGTGGCTGGAGGTCGAGTTTCAGGCGCGCGCGCAGTACCCGGTTCGCGCGCAGCCGGTAACGTCCCAGGTCTACTCGTACTATCAGCCCAACTGGCGCGGCGAAACGCTGGGATCCAGCATGACCGTCGAGGAGAGATAGCGGTGCGCCGTAGTTGCGGGTCTCGGGCCGAAGACCCGTGACGGTTGGGCCGCGTGCCCACCTCAGCCGCCTGCGCCGCGTTCCTTCTCGATGAGGGTGCGGCGCAGTATCTTTCCGGAGGCGTTCTTGGGGATGGCGTCTGTGAACTCGACCTCTCGGACGCGCTTGAAGGTGGCGACCTTGCCGGCGACGAACTCCATGATGTCATCTCCGGACACCTCCGCGCCGGTCCGGCGCACTACGAACGCCTTGGGAATCTCGCCGGATTCCTCGTCCAGCTTACCGATAACGGCGGCGTCGGCGATGGCCGGGTGTTCGAGGAGCAGGCCCTCGAGCTCGGCGGGCGGCACCTGGAAGCCCTTGTACTTGATGAGTTCCTTCTTGCGGTCCAACACCCAGATGCTGCCTGCCTCGTTCGCGCGGACAATGTCGCCGGTGCGCAGCCAGCCGTCCTCGGTGATGGTCTCGGCGGTGGCAGCGTCGTTTCGGTAGTAGCCCTTCATCACCTGTGGGCCGCGAACGAGAAGCTCGCCGACTTCGCCCGGCGGCAGGTCCCGCTCGCCCGTTTCGAGGTCCACCACACGCTCTTCGGTGTCGGCCAGCGCGGGGCCGACCGAGCCGGGTGTAGCGAGGTGCGGTTCGACGAAGTCCACGTTGGTGACGGGAGAGAGTTCGGTCATTCCGTAGCCCTGTATGACCGGAGCGCCGATGGCTTCAGCCATCTTGAGCTGCAACTCCGCCGAGCACGGCGCGGCGCCGAGGAACCCGATCTTAAGCGCGGACAGGTCGTAGTCGGACACGCCAGGGTACAGGGTCAGGCCCAGGGCGACGGGCGGGACCGTATAGAGTTGCGTGACGCCATGGCGAGACATCAGGCCGAGAAGAAGGTCCATGTCGAACCGGCCCATCATTACCTGGGTCGCGCCGGTCAACACGGCGGCGTTCATCAGTGTCTGCATACCGTAGATGTGGAAGAGTGGTAGGTGAACGAGCACCACGTCGTCCGACGTGAGCTTGACCGACTCACCGGGCCGGACCGCGAACTGTGTGAGGTTGGACGTGAGGTTGTGGTGCGTGAGCATGACGCCCTTGGAGAGGCCGGTGGTGCCGCTGGAGTATGGAAGCGCGGCGAGGTCCTCCATGGGATCTATGCGCACTACCGGCGCGGCTGAGGGCGCGGATTCTATGAGGCCCCAGAACGAGGCCGGGTTGCGGGTGGAGTCCTCAATCACGATGAGCCGATCAACGCCGGGGGTCGCGTCGCGGGCGAGTTGAGCGACCTCCAGGACGCTATGGTGTACGACGAGAGTGCGCGAGCCGCTGTTGTTTAGCTGGTGGGCAATCTCCCGCTCTCGATAGCCTGAGTTGATGGTAGAGGCCACGCCGCCTGCCTTGATGATGCCGTAGAAGGCAATGACGAACTCGACGCAGTTGGGCGCGAGCAGCCCCACGGCGTCGCCCTTCTCCACGCCCAGGCCGGCCAGCGCGGCGGCGAGGCGGTCGCTGTACTCGGCCAGCTGGGCGTATGTGTAGGACTTTTCGCCGTCGATAACTGCGATGCCGTTCGGGTCGCGGGCGGCGGCCCTCGTCAGCAGGGATTGCACGGGGTAGGCCTCATAAGGGGCCATGGAACGCCGGAGGTCTGTCAATTGCACCATGGTTGTCCTCGCGTGTGTTTAGTTACGAGAGATAGAGTACCACGCCCGCGTGGGGGAACGTCAGCTCGAGGTTCGCGCCGCGCTCCCGCTGTAGGGCGGTGGCGTAATCGATTCTCGCGGGGTCGGACTCCGGCAGCGTGTGCGGGCACTGCTGGCGTCTCTCCTCCTGCGGGCAGAGGTGCATATCAGCCTGATGGTCCCAGAAGCCCACCAGCTTCATGGGGAAATACAACACCTCCGAAGCGTTGCGCAGGTCGGCAATGGTCTCGCTCGCGCGCAGGCTGCTATTGGTCTCTATGTTTATGGTGACACGTTCCATCCGTCGTCGGGCCCTCTCCAGCCTCCCGAGCTACCTTTCGCTTACAGTCGTCGAGAAGTGGTCCCAACCGCCGTCGGCAAGGTTGAGCTCGCGACCCTCGGCGTCGAGGACTGTCACGCCCGGAGGGCCTTCCACTACTTTGCCGACCACGTGGGCCGGGACGGCGTCGGCGCGGACTACGCTCTCCAGCACGGCCGGTGGAGCGGCAAAGAGCAGCTCGTAGTCCTCGCCCCCTGAGAGGGCAAACTTCAGCCAGTCGTCTGGGAAAGCTCTCCGGAGGCAGTCGTCGACGGCCCGATGCGCCCCGTCCAGCACCGCAGCTACGCCGCTCGCTTGGCACATTTTGCGAAGGTCGGCTACGAGGCCGTCGCTCACGTCCATGGCGGTTCTCACGCCCGCCGCGGCCAGTGCCACGCCCTCGGCGACGCGCGGCATGGGTCGATTGTGCGCCTCGCGGAGGTGACGAGCAGTGTCCCCGTCCATTGTCGCTTCGAGGGTGCCCATCATCATACGCAGGCCTCCTGCCGAGCAGCCCAAGTGGCCGGTTACGGCAATCAGGTCGCCCGGCCTGGCCGAGTCGCGCGTGAGGAGGCGGCCGGCGCCGCCTTGTGTAGACACCGCGGCATCGAGGGCTACGGTGACAAAGAAGACGGGCGATTTTACAACGTCGCCGCCGAGCAGCGCGCCGCCGTGGCGGGAGTGGGCCTCCATCATGCCGGCGTACATCTCCAGCAGGCCGTCGACTGACAAGTCCGGGCAGATGCCGAGGGTGACGAGCGAGCAGACCGGCTCGGCGCCCATGGCGGCAGCGTCGCTGAGGTTTGCCGCGAGGGCCTTCCAGCCGAGGTCGCGCCAGGCAATGTACGCCAGGTCGAAGTGGACGCCTTCCACCATCGTGTCCGTGGTGAGCGTTCTCATGCCGGCGGGGGCGCTGATGGCGGCGGCGTCGTCACCGATGGACAGTCGGATGCGGAATCCTCGCCGGCTCAGCCGCGCGATCAGCGCATCGTTCTCGTCCTCGACGGCGCGGGCCAGTATGTCGATAAGCCCGAACTCGCCCACATCTCGCACCAGCATAGCCTGCATTATACGGGCGCGCCGGTAGAGCGTCCAACAGGCAAAGCTTGGTGGCCCCCGCGAGAGCGGGAGTCCAAAGGTTCGAGCGGGGGAACGACCTCGACTCGGATGGCATATCTATCAGGTTGTTAAAGGCTCGCGGGTGAGCTTCACCCTCACCCCAGCCCTCTCCCATCAAACGCGTGATGCATATTAAAGTGGCCGATATGCCTGTTTAGGGCGGTTTTCGGACTAAAAGCCGCCAACTTGGCGGGTGCTAGGGCTGTGCTGAGTCTAAGATGGTGCCTAAACCTCAAAAAAGGGCCATCAAACTCGGTTATCCACATCAGCCTGCTTCTTGTGTGGTAGTTCCACAAGTCTAATTTGCATCACACGTATCAAGGGAGAGGGGGCAATCGGTAGTGGCGGCGCGGCAGGGTCGGGACTGGCTTGCGCGGCGGCCACGAAGACAGGCCGCGCAGCACCTCTCGACCTGCTGCCGCGTGTATTGGGCCGGGGACGCCGTCGGCAAGGTGATGCGGAACCGGGACCGGAACTCCGCGCCGGCCTGGTGGCGTGCGCGGTACGGGTCGGGGACGGCTTTTCGCTGGCGTCACCCTCATCTTCACCCTCACCCATCGAGGGAGAGGGGACAAGAGGAAAGGGCGGGATGGACGGGTGACGGGCTACCAAGCGGAGTAGCATCCGGGCAGGGGCAGGCGCCAAACTGCCGGGTGGGACAAAAGACCTGAAAAATAGTGTCCCGTTTCGTTTCTTTTGTTCTGTCTCCTCAGATTTCGGTTTGTCAGGTGTCGGCCTGTGAGTGGTTGGTGGTGCGTGATGTAAGGAATGTTAGCACGGATGTGCTGGGCTGTCAATGGCCCTATCCCCCTGGGTTTCCGCCCCCGTTTTCACGGGGGTGACGTTCTTTCGCGGGAATGACGGACCCGGATTAGGGTCTGTTCACACTACGTAAGGCATCGAAGATGATTGCGAACAAGACAAAGCCGACGTAGAGCGCGTCAAGCTTGTCATAGCGCGTGAATACTCTCCGATACCCCTTCAAACGACGGAACAGCCGCTCCACTTCATTCCGCCTCTTGTACAGTTCCTTGTCATACTCCCAGGGCTCCAGGCGACTTGTCAGGGGCGGAACAACAGGTGTGAACCCCAGGTCGAAGGCCAACCGGCGTGTCTGGTCGCCCGAATAAGCGCGATCCATCACCAGAGGGGGATTCCCTTGTTGCGGCCCCATCCGGTTGAGCAGTTTGCGCCCCTCCGGGCCATCGTGGGCCTGGCCGGGAGAGAGGGAGAACGCTAAGGGTGTCCGATCATCCGCGGCAACCATATGAAGCTTGGTCGTCCATCCACCTCGAGACTTGCCGATGGACTGTGGTCCGTTTTTTTGGCCGCGCCCGTGCCGTCGGGATGCACCTTGATGGAGGTGCTGTCGAGTGAAGCCACCTCGATGGTGACCTTGACGATCCCCTTTCGTTGAAGCTGTTCGAACACTCGATCGAGCACTCCGCTCTTGGCCCAGCGGTTCATGCGTGTGTAGACGGTGTGCCAGTTGCCAAAGCGTTTTGGCAGTCCTCGCCACTTGCAACCGTGTTCTGCGACGTACAGAATAGCGTTGAGTATCTGGATGTTCGCAATGGTTACATTGCCACGCTGCACGGGCAGGTACGACTCGATGAGTTGGTATTGGGCTTGTGTGAGTTCCATACATCTATGATAACATACCCAAACCCCTTAGTGTGAACAGGCCCTAGTTTGGTAACCGTCCCATAGGTGGTGGGGAAGTTTGGGAGGGATAGAGGGAGGGAACTTGGGCTGGGCGGTGTGGGTTTGGAAGGGCTTTGATCTAGGCGGCAACCAGTTCACCGAGATCGAGGCCGTCCCGACCGCTCCATACCCACTGTGTGAGTCCCAACCCGTTCATCATTCCCGATTCGCTCTTGTACCCCCTTATCGTCTTGTACCTTACCTTGCTTCTGCCTATCGCCCGCTCCGTACAGTTGTTGGTCTGTGGCATCCCTCTCACTCGTTGGTGACATGTCAGTGACCGCCATTTCTCGCACAACTCCACCACCAGTCTGTGAAGCCTCGGGCATCCACGAACCGCGCGTTCCATCCCAAGCAACTCTCGACCGCCCCCACCGGGCAACTCGGCCACAAGGAGCCATATCCTCGCCTTGTACCAGTCCCACCCCGGTATCCTGCCGAGTCGATTCCGCACCCATTTCCTCACGTGCGCGATACACAGTTGGTGGCTCAACCCGACATGTTCGACCGCCGGCTTGTAGGTGTTGAGGTCGTCTGTCACCACAGCTTCCACTCCGAACCTGCCCACGTATCCCTCGAGCCATCTCACGAAGCCCTCGCTGTCGCGTTGGACCAGCACGTCCATTCCCACCAACCGCCCGCTCCGGGCGTCTGTGACGAACCCGACCACAGTCTGTCTGCCGCCCACTTTCACCACAGTCTCGTCCGCTCCCATCACCCTCACCCGACCACGATGCCGGCTCAACCATCCACTCAGCGCGTTCGACCCTGACTGCTGAACGTCACGCCACACACTCATCCTGGACAACTCACATCCCAAAGCCCCCAGCAGGTGACTCACAGAACGCAAAGACAGCCCCAGCGCCCAACTCAGCGCCGCAAACCCCCTGAGACGATGACTCCGGTCACAATGGTCGACCCCTTGCGGGTAGTGTCTGAAGGTGCGTTTGCAGTCACAGCAGCGGTACCTGTCCACCCTCACCTCGCTGACGTAGAGGTCACGGATGGGCTTTGTCACCGACCCGTGCCGGTTCAGGTAAATGCCACCGCAGTGTACGCAGGCTGGCGGTCGGGTGTCCGGAGAGAGCTTGACTTGTGGGAGTGTGAATCTTACTCTGGGCATCGGCAGGGCCTCTTGGTCTGGTTCGGTTGTACGTTTACCAGACTTTACCAAGATTCCCTGCCTCTTTCATTCCCACCGCCTATGGGACGGTTACCTAGTTTGGCCGGCCACACCCGTACAGGGGCAATCCATTGTGGTTGCCCTTGCCGGTCGTCGTGCCCAGGGCGGGCATGAAGTCTGCCAACTTACGTGCGTCTGGCGTAACATAGGCGGACCGCATACTCGAAAGGACGACACTATGACGAACAGGAACGCCGAGGCAGCACTGCGATATCACCGGGGGACTAATCATCCCGATGGCAACCTGATGAACCCGAGCCACATTTGGGACCCTATGAACCCGCCGCTGCCTTACAAGATGTACACCGGTGTCGATTCGGTGCCGCTCGCACTGGACGGGCCGTCCGCCGAAATGCCGGCACTCACTGCCATATCGGACAGAGATGGCGGGAGCGGCCTGCGTGGAACGCCGGGACTGGAGACGCTGAGCAGGATTCTGCACTACTCCGCAGGCATTACGAAGACGTTGCGTCGTGCCGGCGGGCCGATGGCGTTCCGCGCCGCGCCGTGTACAGGAGCGCTGTTCCATATCGAGCTGTACGTGGTCTGTGGAGACATTCCTGGTTTGGACGCGGGCGTTTATCACTACGATCCCGACGGGTCGTGTCTGGACCTACTGAGGGAGGGGGACTACCGTCGTGCCGTCGCTGAGGCGTGCGGTGGCGAGCCGGGGGTGGCCGGGGCACCGGTGTCCATCGTGTGCACGGACGTAATCTGGCGCAACGCCTGCAAGTACCAGGCCAGGGAGTACCGCCACGCCTTCTGGGACTGCGGCACGATACTGGCGAACACGCTGGCGATGTCTGGAGCGAGTGGCGTTCCGGCGAGGGTAGTGGCCGGATTCGTTGACAACTCAGTAAGCGAGTTGGTGGGGCTGGACCCACTACGAGAGCTTCCGCTGGCGGTCGTTCCGCTGGGGCTGACCGATGGAACGACGCTTCCGGAGCATCCGGTCGTCTGCGCTGCCAAGTTCGAGACGGCGCCCATCTCGACGTATGAAATCGACTTCCCCGCTATACGTGAGATTCACGCGGCGTCGTCCCTGGTCAGTGGCGAGGAAGTCGCAGATTGGCGGGTCGGCCCGCCGGGTACGGTCATGCCGCTGTCCGCCAGACGGCTGACGCCGCTGCGCCCTGTTGCCGAGGAGGAGGCACCGACCGACTCGATTGAAGACGTGATCGTAAGGAGGGGTTCGACTCGCCGCTTCGCCCGGGAGTCCATGTCTTTTGCCGAACTGTCGACTGCACTGGAGCGGGCGACGAAGGGAGTGCCGGCTGACTTCCTCTCGCCGTCCGGGTCAGCGCTCAATGACGTCTACTTGCTGGTCAACGCGGTTGACGGGCTGGCGCCGGGGTCATACGTGTATCACCGGGAGCGGCTGGCGTTGGAAACGCTGCGGGAGGGCGAGTTCCGTGAGGAGGCGGGCTTCCTGGGGTTGCAGCAGGCGCTTGCCGCGGACGCCAGCGTGAACCTCTTCTTCATGTGCGACCTGGCTCCCGTACTGGAGCGGTTCGGCAACAGAGGTTACAGGGCGGCGCAGCTCGACGCCAGTATCACTGCGGGCCGCGTGTACCTGGCGGCCTATGCGCTGGGATTCGGCGCGACGGGGCTGACGTTCTACGACGATGAGGTGACCGACTTCTTCTCGCCGCACGCACGAGGCAAGAGCGTTATGTTCATGGTTGCTCTGGGCAGGCGCGCCCGGTAGCCGAGAATTCGAACGGGACGCCTCGGTCAGGCGGGTTGCGGGAACGAGAATTGGCGAACCTTGACCTGCTCCACCGCCGAGTTGACCAGATCCCGGACGGGCAGTTCGGCCTCCAGCCTATGCACGACCTTAATGTCGCTGCGGATCACGGGGTGAGCCGGGACGAAGAGAGTGCAACAGTCCTGATCCGGCAAGATCGAAACCTCAAACGTGCCGATGTCCCTGGCAATGTCGACGATTTCGTTCTTATTGAAGCCTATCAACGGGCGAAGTATGGGCATCTGCCCGGCCTCGTCGATCGTGGCAATGTTCTCCATGGTCTGAGAGCTTACCTGGGCGAGACTCTCGCCGGTGACAAGAGCGATGGCTCCGTGCCGCCTTGCGAGCTCCTCGGCGATGCGAACCATAAACCGGCGATACAGCACGACGCGGTACGACTTCGGCGTCGATACGATTATGCGCTTTTGCACCTCGGCGAACGGGGCGAGGATGAGTGTGGAGTCGTACTGGTAGCGTGAGAGATGCATCGCCAACTCCTCCGCCTTTTCGATGGAAGACGAGTCGACCAGCGGGTAACTGTGAAAATGGACCAGATGGGTTGGGCTGCCCCGCTTCATCATGTGCCAGGCGGCCACGGGCGAGTCGATGCCGCCGGATAGCAGCGTCATGGTCTGGCCGCTAACGCCAAGCGGCAGGCCGCCGTAGGCCTTCATCTCGTTGAAGTAGACCAGAATCGACTTGCCGATCACGTCCACGAAAATCTCCAGGTCGGGGTTCGACAGGTCAACTCTCGCGCCGGACAGATCCTCGACGTAGGCGCCCAGCTCGATGTTGATGTCCAAAGAAGTCTTGGGGAAACGCTTGTCGGCTCGGTTGGCGGTTATGCGGAAAGTGCCGAACGTGAGGTGGTCCAGTTCGCGAGAGAGCAGGGACTTGACGTTGGCGAGGTCGGGCGGCACCTGCCAGGCGCGGTAGTACTTGGCGACACCGAAACAGTTCGACACGCGCTCGCGCACGAGTGGCCAGTCCACACCCTCGGGCAGACGCAACGCGACGAAAAGATGGCCCATCCAGACACGAGTGACGCCGGTGCCCTTGGTGGCGCGCCGGAGATTTTGGGCGAGCTGCCGGATGAACATGGGCCGGTTCTTGCCCTTGAGCGCGGCCTCGTGGAACCTTACGATGACGTGGGTATCCATGCCCGATATTGTAACCGAATTACCGCGCCGTTTTCGCACCCGGCCGGGTTGCGGTGTCATTCACCTTAAGTTCCTGTAGAATGTGAGCGGCTCACTTATCGCCTCAAAGAGCCCCCGCGCACCAACGGCTGCCGATTAGGGGGCGTCCCTTGGTTCCTTCGTTCACCTAGAGCAAGCAAGGGAAAACCACGTAAGGAAAATTGCATGACTACTGCTACAGACGACCGTCCATACCACATTTCTGACGCCACGGCCGAGCTTGAGGCGATACTGGCTGAGCGCGTCATGGTCATGGACGGTGCCTGGGGCACAATGCTGCAAGACCGCGGCCTGGAGGAGGACGACTTTCGCGGCGACCGATTCCGCAACCATTCCCAAGACCTTCGGGGCAACATGGACGTGCTGTCGCTGACACGGCCGGATGTGGTGCGGGACGTACAGCGGCAGTACCTCGAGGCCGGCGCTGACCTGTTGACGACGAACACCTTCACGGCCACGGCCATATCCCAGGCGGACTACGGGCTGGAAGAGCACGTCTACGAGATGAACCGAGAGTCCGCCCGGCTGGCCCGAGTTGCCGCGGACGAGTTTACCGCCCGGAATCCGGACAAGCCACGGTTTGTGGTCGGGACGCTGGGGCCGACGAACAGGACAGCGTCCATATCCCCGGACGTGAACGACCCGGGATTTCGGAACGTGACCTTCGACGAGCTCGCGCACGCATACGGCGAGGCGGCTCGGGGCCTGATGGAAGGCGGCGCTCACGTATTGATGGTCGAAACGGTATTCGACACGCTTAACGCCAAGGCCGCGCTGTTCGCCATCCAGGGCCTCTTCGACGAGCTCGGCGTGCGCGTACCTGTGATGGTGTCGGGAACCATCGTGGACGCGAGTGGAAGGACGCTCAGCGGCCAGACCCCGGAGGCGTTCTACGCTTCGGTGTTCTCGCAGATGCCCCTGCTGAGCGTGGGGATCAACTGCGCGCTTGGTAGCAAAGAGATGGCGCAATACTTGGCGGCCCTTAGCGGAATCTGCGAGCAGTACGTGAGCTGCCATCCAAACGCGGGGCTCCCGAACGAGTTGGGCGAGTACGAGGAGACGCCGGAGTTCATGGCATCGGAGGCGGCTGCGCGGGTGCTCAGCGGCCACTCGAACATCGTCGGCTCATGCTGCGGTTCTAAGCCAGAGCACACGCGCGCCATTGTCGCCGCAGTAGAAGGGATGGCGCCACGAAAGCGGCGGGAGCCGTTAGGCCGCACTTACCTTAGCGGAATGGAGCTGCTGGAGATTCGTTCCGACTCCAACTTCATCAACGTGGGAGAGAGGACGAATGTGACCGGTTCCGCCCGGTTCCGGCGGCTGATTCGGCGGGGCAGGTACGAGGAGGCGGTTTCCGTGGCGCGACAGCAGGTGGAGGACGGCGCACAGATCATCGATGTGAACATGGACGAGGGCCTACTCGACTCAGAGGCGGCTATGCGGCGGTTCCTCAGCCTGCTGGTCGCGGAGCCGGATATCAGCCGTGTGCCCATCATGATCGACAGTTCCCGCTTCAGCGTCATCGAAGAGGGACTGAAGATGGTGCAGGGCAAGTGCGTGGTCAACTCCATATCTCTCAAGGAGGGTGAAGAGGATTTCCGGGCACAGGCGCGGAGCGTGAGACAGCACGGAGCCGCGGTGATAGTGATGGCTTTCGACGAGGAAGGCCAGGCCGACACGGTGGATCGCAAAGTGGCGATCTGCGAGCGTTCGTATCGCATCCTGGTCGACGAGCTTGGATTCAGGCCTGAAGACATCATATTCGACCCCAACATCTTCGCCGTCGGTACGGGTATAGAGGAGCATGACCTTTACGGCGTCAACTTCATCGAGGCGGCACGGCAGCTCAGGACTAAGTTCCCTCTTTCGCACGTCAGCGGCGGTGTCAGCAACATCTCCTTTTCCTTCCGGGGCAATGACGCCGTGAGGGAGGCCATCCACTCGGTTTTCCTGTACCACGCCACACGCGCCGGCATGGACATGGGCATCGTCAACGCGGGCCAGCTCGCGGTGTACGCCAACATCCCGGGCGAGCTACGGGAGGCTGCGGAGGACGTGGTGCTGGCTCGGCATCCCGACGCAACCGAGCGGCTGATTAAGCTGGCCGAGACGGTGCAGGGTGAGAGGAGGGATAGACAGGTGAACGACGCCTGGCGCGAAGGCACGGTCGGGGAGCGGCTCACCTACGCCTTGGTCAAAGGTATCGACGACCATATCGTCGACGACGTGGAGGAGGCGCGCCTGGGCGCAGAGCGCCCCATCGAGGTTATCGAGGGACCGCTTATGGACGGGATGAACACGGTGGGCGACCTATTCGGGTCCGGGCAGATGTTCCTGCCGCAGGTGGTGAAGAGCGCGCGTGTGATGAAGAAGGCGGTGGCCCACCTGGTGCCCTTCATAGAGCTAGAGAAGGCCGAGTCGGGTGCGATGGGGCCCAAGGGCAAGATTGTGATGGCGACTGTCAAAGGGGATGTGCACGACATAGGCAAGAACATCGTCGGCGTCGTGCTCGGCTGCAACAATTACGAGGTGATTGACCTCGGCGTCATGGTGCCGTTCCAGGAGATCCTAGATACCGCGGCCGAAGAGGGGGCGGACATAATCGGGCTGAGCGGGCTGATCACGCCCTCGCTGGACGAGATGGTTACAGTGGCCAAGGAGATGTCGCGTCAGGAGTTCAGCGTCCCGCTGCTCATAGGCGGGGCAACTACCTCCAGTGCCCACACGGCGTTGCGCATCGACCCGGAGTATCCGCATCCCGTGGTGCACGTGAAGGACGCCTCGCGCTCCGTGGGCGTGATGGGCCGGCTGATGAGCGAGGAGGCGCGAGAGGACTTCACCTTGGAGGTGAAGCGCGACTACGAGCGAATCAGGGTCGAGAGGGCCGCCCGAGGCCAGCGGACGCGGCTGCTGACGCTGCGCGAGGCACGACAGCGACGTCCGGAGCTCGACTGGTCGGCCGCCGCGCCGTCGCCGTCCTTCCTTGGTGTGAAGGCGTTCCCGGAGTACCCGTTGGACAAACTGGTCGACCGCATCGATTGGACGCCGTTCTTCACAACTTGGGAGATGAGAGGGCGCTATCCCGACATTCTAAGCAGTCCCGTCTACGGGAAGGAGGCCCGCTCGCTGCTAAACGATGCGGAGGCGATGCTGGGACGCATGGCGGACGAGCGCATACTCATCGCCAACGCCGTGGTGGGGTTCTGGCCCGCGGCGTCGAACGGCGACGACGTGGTGCTGTACGAGGACGAGGAGCGCAGCCGCCGGCTGGCCGAGTTCCACTTTCTGCGGCAGCAGACGGACAGGTCGCGTTCGAGAGTGACTTCCAGCCGAGCAAATCTGTGCCTGGCGGACTTTGTGGCTCCCGTGGACAGCGGCGTGCCCGACCACGTGGGGTTATTTGTCGTGACGGCTGGAATCGGTCTACAGGAATTCACGGAGGCACTGGAGCGCGAGCACGATGACTACGGCAGCATCATGGCTAAGGCGCTGGCAGACCGGCTCGCGGAGGCGCTGGCAGAGCGTATGCACGAGCGGGTACGTCGGGAGCTTTGGGGATATGCCAGTGACGAGCGGCTGACAAATGAGGAGCTGATCAGGGAGAAGTACCAGGGAATACGCCCAGCGCCGGGATACCCGGCGTGCCCAGACCATACCGAAAAGCGCCTGCTGTTCGACCTGCTGGATGCCGAACGTGCTGCGGGCGTGGAGCTTACCGAGAACTTCGCGATGTGGCCGGCGGCGTCGGTGAGCGGATTCTACTTCGCGCACCCAGACTCGCGGTACTTCGGCGTTGGGAGAATCGGACGCGACGGGGTGGAGGATTACGCGCGGCGCAAAGGTATGGAGGTGGGGGAAGTGGAGCGCTGGCTGCGGCCCAGCCTCGCCTACGACGCTTAGCTTAGAAACTATCTCAAAACGGACAGGCGCCACTGTCGCCGGAACCACAATAGCGCACATGCGAGTTGCACCAGTCCGAGGTAGTTGGCCGCCTTTTTGTCGTAGCGAATCAAGACCGCACGGCACTTCGACAACCACGCCAGCGTCCGTTCTACAACCCAGCGGCGAGCCGGATACCGCTTGACCCCCGAGACGTCCAGCTTCTCCTCGCCGATGCGTCGGATGTGCTCCCTATAGCCGTGTCTGGCGGCAGCCTCACGGCCTGAAGGATTGTCATACCCTTTGTCCAGACACAAGTGTTGGGGTTCCTCCTCAGTGGGCTGTGGTCGTTCGACCACAATCGCGTCCAGGGTCGCCTCCAACAGCTTTGCATCGTGTACGTTCGCTCCAGCAACCACAATGCTCAATGGGCCGCCCTCTGCGTCCACAAGCAGACTCCGCTTGGAGCCAGCCTTGCCACGGTCCGTCGGGTTGGGTCCAATCAAGTCCCCCCAAAACGAGCTTTGCCCATGGCGCCGTCTGCTGCCTGCCATTCCCAGTCTACACCGACCAACTCTTCGCACCCTTCCACCAGGGCTCCCCATATCCGCCGCAAGACACCCGTCTCCACCCACCGCTGAAAGGTGCGATGGATGGTGCTGTCGTCTCCGAGTTCCTTTGGCATTCGGTTCCATTGACACCCGCTGCGCAAGCGGAAGATGATGCCGTTGAGCATCTGCCGAGGGTCTGCGCGCTTGCGGCCCCTGGCCTTGGGCGGGTCTACCTCCAGGATGATGGGTTCAACGAGCTCCCACAGTTCGTCCGGCACTTCCCAGATGGTTCCTAACGTCTCCTGCTTCGACATTAAGGTCTCTCCTGATCGTTTTGGAGAAACCATACGATTCGTCCCTCAAATCCCTCAATGCACTTGTGGGTCAGCATTTTGAGATAGTTTCTAAGCACAAGCGACACCCCTGCGTTCACGAACTCGGTGGCATTCACTAGGTTTAGGCCAGCGGCAAGCACCGCAAACGCCGTCATCAACTTCAACCCGGCCCCCACCCATTTCCCTATTACACCAGCCACCCCCGCCTTTGAGGCGGGTATGACGTTTACGAGCGCGCCCGCCGCAGCCACCAACCCAAACGCTGCTGTAAGCTCCTCGTGGGTGGCTTCCTTCAATAACCCGAAGAGCGACACCCCTGCGAAAAGAAGCCCTAACACTACCGCCAGGAAGAGCTTGACGTAAACCATGCTGGTCGCCAACTTAGCCATGATAACCTCGCCTTTACTGACCCTTAGAAACTATCCTAAAAACAAGATTCAGGCTATACTGGTTTAATGACGAAAGCAAAAGCTGCCAACCCGCCACGCCCCGAACGCGCCAGCCCGGCCACCAAGACCAATCCCACCACCGGCGGATTCCAGGTTTCCGACGAGTTGTGGGAAGTGCTGGAACCCCTGATTCCACAACGGGTGAACACCCATCCCCGGGGCGGCGGCCGGCCCCGGGTTCCGGACCGCACCTGCGCCAACGGCATCTTCTACGTGCTGCGCACCGGCTGCCAGTGGAAAGCCCTGGACTCCACCGGCATCTGCTCGGGGTCTACGGCCCATCTGCGCTTTCAGGAATGGGTTGCCGCCGGGGTGTTCCTCGAGCTGTGGCGAGAGGGGCTGGAACGCTATGACGAACTGAAGGGATTGGACTGGAGTTGGCTGAGTATGGACGGCGCGATGACCAAATCGCCCCTGGGTGGGGAAAAAAACCGGCGCCAACCCCACCGACCGAGGTAAACGGGGCGTCAAGCGCAGTCTGTTGACCGAAGCCCGGGGCATCCCGGTGGGGCTGGCAGTGGATGGGGCCAACCGCCACGATATGAAGCTGGTGCGGGCCACGGTGGAAAGCGTGGCGGCGCCACGACCGACGCCCAGCCCCGATCAACCCCAGGGAATGTGCCTGGACAAAGGTTACGACTTCGACGAGGTTCGCCGCACGTTGGAAGAGTTCGGCTTCACCGTCCACATCCGCGGTCGTGGAGAGGAGGCGAAGGCCATCGAGCGGGAGGCCGGGTTCAAGGCTCGGCGCTGGGTGGTGGAACGCACTCACGGTTGGCTGAACCGTTTCCGGCGCATTCTGGTGCGCTGGGACAGGTCTCCACACAACTACATCGCGTTTCTTCATTTCGCCTGTGCCCTGATTGCTCTCAGAGCCGCCGGATTATTAGGATAGGCTCTTAGAGCCTATCCGATAACCCTAAATCGCCTTGAGTCGCCGTATGGTACTTCATTTACGCTTTCTCCAATTCCGTATGGAGGAAGGACATGACCAAGAGTGGAAAACGTGTTGCGGGAGACGACATGCGCATGTCCGATGCGCTTTGGGAAAGAATCGAGCCCTTGCTGCCCCTGGACGAGATGGGTCCGAAGGGCGGAAGGCCCTGGAAGTCCGCCCGCGATTGTATGGACGGGATACTCTACGTGTTGCGCACCGGCTGCCAGTGGAAGTCCATGCCTCGAACGTATGGAGCCCCGAGCACCGTGCACGACCGCTATCAGCGTTGGGTGAAAGACGGAGTCTTCGAGAGGCTATGGAAACACGGGTTGGCCGAGTACGACGAGTTACACGGCATACAATGGCAGTGGCAGGCAATGGATGGAGCCATGACGAAGGCTCCGCTCGGGGGGTGAGGGTACTGGCCCCAACCCTACGGACAGAGGCAAGACGGGTACAAAGCGTAGTCTGCTGACCGATGGTAACGGCATTCCGATAGGAATAAGCGTGGACGGCGCCAATCGCCACGATATGAAGCTGGCTGAGCCAACTCTCCAAGCCGTTGTGGGAGACCGTCCGGCGCCCCAACCGCAACGGCCTCAAGGGCTGTGTCTGGACAAGGGCTATGACTATCCTGAGGTTCAGGAGTTGGTGTCTAGCTACGGATACACAGCGCACATACGAAGTCGAGGCGAGGAACGCAAGGACAAACAGACCGTTCCCGGATACCGCGCCCGCCGCTGGGTGGTCGAGCGCAGCCACAGTTGGTTGAATCGGTCCAGAAGGCTGCTGGTCCGGTGGGAAAAGCGCTTGGATAACTACCTGGCTATGCTTCATCTCGCCTGCGCTCAAATAACATATCGTGCAGCCGGAGTTATCGGATAGGCTCTAAGCGGTTCCTCGTTCCCCCGCCAGGGCAATCGCATACTAAACTCATTCCAAGATCACGTGTAGAATCGTGGCCAGTACAGCATAGGAGGCGGCCACGTGAACCCCGTTTTCGCATCGAACCTGCTAAAACAGCTCTCGAATCTCGAAGACCCCAGGGATAGCCGCGCCAAGCGGCACGAACTGGGCAACGTCGTCTTCATGGCCATCTGCGCGGTGCTGGGCGGCGCAGACTCCTGGACCGACGTGGAGATGTTCTGCAATTCCAAGAGGCAGTGGTTCGAAAGTCTGCTCGACATACCCGACGGCATACCTTCCCACGACACCTTCGGCAGGGTCTTCTCCGTGCTGGACCCCGAACAGTTCCAGCAGTGCTTCACCCACTGGATAGCGGCCGTCAGCGAGATCACCAAGGGCAAGGTGGTCGCGATAGACGGCAAGGCGTTGCGCGGTTCGGCGGACCGGACCGGGGGCGTTCGCCCCACGCACCTGGTGAGCGCATGGGCGCAGAGCAACTCGATGATACTCGGGCAACTCAAGGTGGACGACCGTTCCAACGAGATAACGGCGATACCTCGACTGCTCAAGACGCTCGACGTGTCCGGTTCCACGGTGACTATAGACGCGATGGGGTGTCAAAAGAAGGTCGTCGAGAAGATAATCGAGCAAAAAGCGGACTACGTGCTGGCGTTAAAGGAAAATCAACCCCGATTGTACGAGGACGTAGTGGAGATATTCGCCCATGGGCGCAAGACCGACTTCGCCGACATGAAGCACGACTTTATCGAGACTGTGGACACAGGCCATGGTCGAATTGAGACAAGGCGGTGCTGGATGGTCTGGGACCCGGACTGCGTCGGGTACGTGAACGAGGATCGGGAATGGGTGAATCTCACAAGCGTGGCGATGGTGGAGTCTGAGCGGCTCATAGACGGCAATACGTCGAAGGAAGTGCGCTACTACATATCCAGTCTGCCGGCGCAAGCCGAGCGGATGCTCGCGGCGGTGAGGGGGCATTGGGGCATAGAGAACTCGGTGCACTGGGTGCTGGACGTGACCTTCGGGGAGGACAATTGCCGGGTGAGAAAGGGCAACGCTGCCGAGAACTTCTCTACGCTGCGCCGCATGGCGATGAACATGCTCAGGCGCGAAACCACGCTGAAGGCCAGCATACGGGGCAAACGCAAAAGGGCCGGCTGGAATGAGAACTACCTGCTCAAGGTGCTACGCACAAGTTAGTATGCGATTGCCCTGGTTCCCACGCCCCCCCACATGCGCCGACCCCCCGCCGCGTGTATAATCGCACCATCGACCGCACGCCCATGGGAGAGTGAGCCATGACCTCCGCCACCGAATCCATGCTCGGCAAGACACCCCTGCTCATGCTCATCGACGGCCACGCCCTGGTCCATCGCGCCTTCCACGCCTTCCGCGACCCGCTGCACGTCCGCAGCACGGGAGAGGAGGTCACGGCGGTCTTCGGCTTCCTCAACATGCTTCTCAGGGCGAGGGGGGACTGGAACCCGACCCACTGCGCTATCGCGTTCGACCTACCCGCTCCCACCTTCCGGCATGCCGAGTACGAAGAGTACAAGGCCCACCGGCCTCCCACGCCGCCCGAGCTCAGGCCGCAGCTCGACCGCGTGCGCCAGCTCGTCAGCGCGTTCGGAATCCCCATCTTCGAGATCGAGGGCTACGAGGCCGACGACGTGCTGGGCACGCTTTGCCGGCAGGCCGAGAGCAGCGAGGTCGAAACGATCGTCCTGTCCGGGGACAGCGACCTTCTGCAACTCGTTTCGCCGCTGGTGCGGGTCGTGCTGGCCACTCCCGCCAGGGGGCAGAACGTCTACGACATGGCCGCGGTGAGGGAGCGCTACGGCGGCCTGGGGCCGGAGCTGGTGCCGGACATCAAGGCCATACAGGGCGACACCTCCGACAACATCCCGGGAGTACGCGGCATCGGCCCCAAGAACGCTATCAAGCTGCTCACCCAGTTCGGCACGCTCGAAGGCATCTACGAGCGGCTCGAAGAGGTTACGCCCGTGAGGTTCCAGAAGGCGCTGGAGGACGCGAGGGATACGGCGGCCCGCGACAAGCGGCTCACCACCATCGCCCGCGACGTGCCGGTGGAACTGGACCTGTCGCTCTCCGTTGTGGCCGACTACGACAGGAACAGCGTGGTGGAGCTGCTGCGGGAGTTGGAGTTTCACAGCGTCATCTCGCGGTTGCCCGGCGACGGCGCGGTGGAAGGCCAGGCGAGTATGTTCGACGAGCCCGATGCCCCCGATGTGGACTACCGCGTCGTCGACACCGAAGAGGCGCTCTCCGCGATGGTGGCCGAGCTGGACTCGCCGTCCGGTTTTTCGTTCGACACCGAGACCACAGACACCGACCCAATGGCCGCAGACCTGGTGGGGCTATCGTTCTCCAATGCCCTGGGCGTCGCGTGGTACGTCCCCGTGGGCCATCGCGAGGGCAGACAACTACCGCAGGACCATGTTCTCGCTGCCCTCAAGCCGCTGTTCGAGCGCGAAGACGTGCCCAAGGCGGCGCACAACGCCAACTACGACGTGACCGTGCTCGCCAACCATGGCGTACAGGTCCGCAACCTGCAATTCGACACGATGCTCGCCGCCCACTTCGCGGGTCGCCAGGCAATCGGACTCAAGGCGCTGGCCCTCGACCTGTTCCACGTCGAGATGACGCCGATTACCGACCTGCTGGGCAGGGGTCGCAAGCAGATAACGATGGACCAGGTGGAAATCGAGCGCTGCGCCCCCTACGCCGCCGCGGACGCCGATTTCACCGAACGGCTCAGAGGAGAGTTCGAGCGCGAGCTCGAGGACAACAGCCTCAGCGGCGCGTTCCACAAGGTGGAGATGCCACTCGCCCCCGTGCTGGTGCGGATGCAGCGCAACGGCGTCGCGCTCGACTCCGAGACGCTGGAGCGCATGTCGGTCGACCTCGGCGAGCGGCTGCGCGGCATTGCCGCCGACATGTACGAGACGGTCGGGCACGAGTTCAACATCAACTCCTCCCAGCAGTTGGGCGACGTGCTGTTCAAGGAGCTGCGACTGCCGCCCACCAAGCGCACCAAGACCGGATTCTCGACCGACGCCGCGTCTCTGGACGGCCTGAAGGAGCAGCTTGACAGCGGCCTCGCCGTGGACGCCGACCCCCGCGCCTACGCCGTGCTGGGCAACGTGCTGGACTACCGCCAGCTCTCCAAGCTCAAGTCCACCTACGTCGACACCCTGCCGTCGCTGGTCAACGAGCGCACCGGGCGCATACACACCAAGTACAACCAGACCGGCTCCGCGACGGGCCGCATATCCAGCAGCGACCCGAACGTGCAGAACATCCCCGTCCGCACCGAGCTGGGCCGGCAGGTGCGCAACGCTTTCGTAGCCGAGGGCGCTCCCGACTGGACGCTGCTCGCGGCGGACTACTCCCAGATTGAGCTGCGCATCCTGGCCGACCTGTCCGAGGACGACTCGCTGCTCGCCGCCTTCCGCAACGGCGAGGACATCCACGCCTCGACCGCCGCCGCGGTGTACGGCGTCGGCCTGGACGACGTGAACGCCGAGATGCGGCGCGTCGCCAAGATCATGAACTTCGGCGTCATCTACGGCCTCAGCCCGTTCGGCATACGCCAGCAGACCGGCTTCTCCGCCGAGGAGGGCGCCCGCTTCATCGAGACCTATTTCGGCAAGTATCCCGGCATCCGCGACTACATCGAGCGCACGAAAGATGAGGTCAAGGCCAGGGGGTATGTGGAGACCAAGCTCGGCCGCCGCCGCTACATCCACGAGGCGCGCGCCAGGAACCGCAACGTGCGTGCCGCGGGGGAGCGCATGGCCATCAACATGCCCATACAGGGTACGGCTGCCGACATCATCAAGATCGCCATGATAGACATCCAGAACCGTATGGACGAGCTTGAAATGGCTACGAAGATGATCCTCCAGGTCCACGACGAACTGATCTTCGAGGCCCCCGGCGAGGAGCTGGAACAGCTCAGGGCGCTGGTCATGGAGCTGATGCCGGCGGCCATGTCACTGAGGGTGCCACTGGACGTGGAAGTGAAGACCGGCTACCGCTGGGGCGAAATGGAGTAAGCCGCTGAAACCATTAGTGATTGAGGAGGAGATAGCGAAATGCAAGAACTGATCGACAAGCTGAACGCATTGTGCGACGAGCAGCCCTTCGACACCGGCTGGTGGCTGAAGGACCTGCGCACCGGCCGGACGTGGGACCGCAACGGCGACACCATCTACTACTCGGCGAGCACGCGCAAGATCGCCATCATGATGGCGGCCCTGAAGGGCGTGAACGAGGGCCGCTTCACCCTGGACCAGCCGGTCGAGGTGATCGAGGAGTACCAAAGGAAGATCTCGAGCCCGTTCGGAAGGGTCGCGCCCGGATTCTCCATGACTTTCCAGGACTTCCTGATCATGATGATCATCCTCAGCGACAACACCTGCACCGGCACCGTCGTCGACATGGTGGGCCTGGACTACATCAACGAGTTCTGCGCGTCCATCGGAATGGTGGGCACCACGCACCGGCAGCGCACACCTCCCGAGAACCTCGCCTGGGACCATCCCGTCGAGGAGACAAACGCCACCACCGCGGCGGACGTGGGCGTGCTGCTGGACTGCATCGTGCAGGGCATGACGGACGCGGACGAGGCCGCACGCATGGGCGTCACCACGGAGCTCTGCCAACTGGGCATGGACATACTCACCTGGCAGTACCTGACCGAGAAGCTGCCCGCCTATCTGCCGCAGGGAACGACAGTCGCCAACAAGACGGGCCACGGTCCCCGCACGCGCAACGACGCGGGCGTGGTGTTCCTGGGGGACGATCCGCTGTACGTGCTGACGGTGTACACCGACCGGGTGCCGGTGGAGATGCCCAACGGTCTTCCGGGCGACGCCGAGGCCAACATGCACATCGCACGGCTGTCGCGCGCCTGCTACGACGCGCTGGCGGCGGTGCCGGCTGGGGTGTAACGAAGCTGCGAGGGGCGCCAGCCTAAGGAGTACTGGTTGCTGGCGCCTCTTCGCTCATAATCGCGCTAGCCCGCGCTGGTACTTCGATTTCCACCATCTGGAATGTGACAGAAATCGGTGGCTCCGGCTCTCCGAACTCTCGGTACGACTTCATCACGTCATCCGGAATCGGCTCAAGAAAGTCAGCGACGGCATCGTTGATTGACGACTTTGACTCCGGGATGGGTCCGCCGCCCTCTAGCATTGCCTCTAAGTGCATAGTGAGCGCTTCCTTGATGAGCACCACCGTCTCTTCCCAAGTCTCCCCAGCGCCAACGCAGCCCGGCACGTCGGGTGCGTATGCACCGTAGTTGTTGCGACCCCGTATGAAGACTACTGCATACTGCTCAGTCACCGAACCTACCTCCTTAGCCCCGCCTGCCTCATGATGCTATTCCAAAGCCACGGATCCAAGTCACGGCTCGGATGGCCTGCAATGGTGACCTTACCCGGTTTTGTAGGATGACGAAAGTATCTGTGGCTGCCGCGCGAGTAATCGTAGCGCCACCCGTCGCGCTCCACAAGCCGAATTGCCTCCCGTACCTTCGGCATAAGCTAAATTGGCCAGCCTACCAGCTTACGGCGTAGCCATCGCCGCGCGGGTCGGCCGCGCCCAACAGCGTGCCGGACTCCTGGTCCACCATGATCGCCTGCGCCGAGCCCCACCAGTAGTCCCACGCCGCCCAGTCGGACTCCACGATCAGCTCGTGGCCCTTGGCGCGCAGCGCGTCCAGCGTATCCTGCGGGTACCGGCTCTCGATCTCCAGCCGGTCCTCGTCGCCGAGCTCGCCGCCGTATCCCGACGGATGCGTGCCGTGCTGGTCGTGATGCCAGCGCGGCGCCTCGACAGCCTCCTGCACCGTCATGCCGAAGTCGACGACGTGGCTCAGCACCTGCATGTTCGTCTGCACCTGCGTGTCGCCGCCGGGCGTACCCCAGACCATGAACAGCTTGCCGTCCTTGAACGCCATAGGCGGGTTCATCGTGTGGCGCACCCGCTTGCCGCCCATCAGCGCGTTGGGGTGGCTCGGGTCGAGGTGCCACTGCGTCATCCGGTCGTTGAGCAGCACGCCGGTGTCTCCCGCGACGATGCCCGAGCCGAAGTAGCCGCCCAGGCTCTGGATGTGGGATACGGCGTTGCCCTCCCCGTCCACCACGCAGAAGTAGGTGGTGTGGCCCGCGCCCACCGGCTCGCCCTTCGCCACCTCCGGGGTGGCCCGCTCCGAGTTTATGCGCGCGGCCTGCCGCTCGGCGTACTCCTTGGACAGCAGGCCAGCGATGGGCACGTCCACGAATGCCGGGTCCGCGATGTACTCCCTGTCAGCGAAGGCCAGCTTCTTGATCTCGACCATCAGGTGGATGAGGTCCGACGAGTTGCAGTCCATCGACGCCACGTCGAACGTCTCCAGCATGTTGAGCATCTCCAGCAGCACCAGTCCGGGGGAGTTCGGCGGGTGCTCGTACACGTCGATGCCGCGATAGGACGTGACCAGCGGCTCGTTCCAGCCCGCGCACCGGTGCTCGGCGAAGTCTCGGTCGGTGAACAGGCCGCCGAGGCTCTGGCACGCGGCCACAATCGCCTTGCCGATCTCGCCGCCGTAGTACACTTCCCGCCCCTCTTCGGCGATACGCTGAAAGGTCTTCGCCAGGTTGACGTTCGCCAGCCGCTCGCCCGCCCTGGGCGGCCTGCCGTTGGGAAGGAACGTTCGCGCCGTGTCGGGATGCGCCGCGAGAATCTCCCGCTCGCCCCAGAATGTGTTGGCTAGCCGGTGGCTCACCGGGAAGCCCTCCGCCGCGAGCTCGATGCCGGGCTCCAGCGCCTTGCCGAGCGACAGCGCGCCGTACCGCCCGTGCGCCTCCAGCCAGGCGTCCAGGATGCCCGGCGTGCTTGTGCGCAGCACGGACGTCCGCGGGCCCTGGCCCTTGGGCGGGATGCCGGTGTCGCGGTAGCGGTCGATACTCGCGGCCAGCGGCGCCGCGCCGGTGCCGTTCAGCGCCTCCACCTTGCCGGTCTTCGCCATGTAGATGAGCAGAAACCCGTCGCCGCCGATGCCCGACATTTCCGGCTCGACCACGTTCAGCGACGATGCGACGGCGATGGCCGCGTCGACCGCGTTGCCGCCCGCCTGTAGCGTCCGCAAGCCGGACTGCGAGGCGAGATAATGGGAGGAGGACACGACGCCGCGCCTCCCCATCACTACGGGACGGTAAGCCGAATAGTTGATGCCGTGTGGGGAAGTTGCCATGTTGCCCTCCTGAGCCAGAGTATCTCCAGAATCTGACCGCAAGTTATCACCGCCGCGGCAGCCCGTCAACAATTCCGCTTCGAGCCCGGGGCCTTACGAAAAAATCTGCTCTGTTCTGCTACATGCCGCCCATTTCGTAGCTGGGCAGGTCGTCCTCTTTCTGTTCACTCGCGTCTCATGGGTGTTAGGTTTGGCGCAGAATGGCGCAGAAGCGCGATTGTGGTAGTGGTCCTCTGGCAGGCTTGAAACGCGTCCCTACCAGCCGCTCCACAGCGTCTATGGGGTAGAAAATAGCACGTGCGTGCTGTAAATTCAAGAGGGGTCAGGCCCGAATGCGAGTAAAGGCTCCGTGCCGCTCAATGGCGGGTCAAGGGCCTGCCGGTACGCCGGGGTGAGTCGGACGATTTGTTGGCGCTAGGTGGGGTAACTTGACATAAGATCGTGGAAGTGGGCCTGAGAGTGGGAATTTCCGTGGCAATGTAGCGCATACGTGTGGCGGGAGTGGGGCGGCGACGGACCGGGTGGGTGGCGTTTGGGTTACGCGGTTGGGAAGGTTTGGGACAGGATTTTCGATGGTTCGGTCTAACGGGGATGAGAGGGCGTTTTGGTCTTCCGTGTAATGGTGTCGCAGAGATACAGTTGGAGTCTCTTGTCACTGGCCATTGTGGCCAGCCTGGCACTCGTGAGTTGCGCGGAGTCGGCACCCGAGCGCGGATGCCGTCATTTTGCGGAATTGGTTGACGACGTCGCGTTATCGGTTGAACAACCGCAGCGTGTGCCAGAACGTGCTCTATCTCAAGAGGCGATTGAAGCGGCGTTGCATGCTGTTGATCGCTTACCTGGCGAAAGCGAAACATCATACAATACCCGGCTCGCCTTAGACATAGGTCGCAGATTTGTAGTTATCGCTCTAGAAGGTATAGCATTTGACTTGTTTGATGATGACCGAGAAATGAGGAGGACGGCATATATGCTGTGGAAGTCGGCTGCGGTTCTTGAACGAGCAGGGCGTTGGAATGGTGGTCTTGCGTACATAGATACGAGGATTTATGCGAGTGAACTCGTCGAAAAGTGCGAAGCTCGCGGCTGGCAGGTTCCCACAACGGACTCGACAGTTATCAGCGAGTATCTAGACTAGACTCGATGAGTAGCGAAATCTCTACTGGATCGACGTAAGAAGGCAAGGGAGAAGGTTACCCCATGAGACGACGTAGGGTCGTCATCACAGCGGTTTTGGCCGTACTCGTCGTGGTCGGGGCAACGGCGGTTCTCGCAGGTGGAGAGAGCCTGCCCCAACGATACGACACTAACCTCAGCGGGATGACCGAGAGCAACGAGGCGTACCAAGCCATACAGGACCACTACGCCGGGAAACTGACGCAGGAAGAGACGCTTGACATACTACTGCGGTTCTGGGGCGACATACCCGTGGTTGGCCCTACTCCACTCCCTGCCCCGACCCGCGTTCCCACAGCCACGGCGGTTCCCTCGCCGACGCCTACTGCGAGGCCGGTTCCTACACGAACTCCTACGCCAAAGCCCACAGCTACCCCGGTTCATACCGGAATGCTTGAGTGCGAATCGCGAACCAGCGGTAGCTTCGAATGGGACCATCCCTTGACGGCGACCACACGGATCGCGCGGCATGTCGAGGTGACAATCATCAACCCTGATGCCGCTTTGTGGAAATACGGGTTCCGAATCATCGAAGACAGCAATTATCCGCAGGTCGAGATTTACTTCACGCACGATGGCAAGTGGATCATACAACGTCGATGGAGATGGCAGAAGGACAGTGACTACATAAGAATTGACAACTTGGAGAAGCATGGAGTGCTCTTCAATCGCGGTTCGGGAGAACGCAACCAGATAACGCTCTTCACCAAGACTCCGAGCAATTTGGAATACGAGCTCTACGTCAACGGAGTAAAGATGCCCAAAAATCGGTTAAGCGGGAATCGCAATCCGCTGCCGTACTTCGCGCGCGAGTTTCGCCCTGATCGAAAGTACCAAGTTATCGGGCGGTCACAAGATACGGGCGGATGGTGGTGGCCTGACGCCAAAGGCGCCTTCACCTACGAGGGGTTCTGTACTCAGGACGCATGGGATTAGAGATGGAAGAACCAATCAAAAGGTTGCAACCGACTAGCCTTCGCTCACAGAGAGCGTTCATCTATGCCGTCATCGAAGCTATACAATCGCTGAGGGGCATAGACCCTGCGCTTCCAGATGCCTTTATAGACGCGCTAGGGGACAGCATTGCGTATCTGACTCGTTCGGGTCTATTTCCAGAATCTCAAGAATCTGACCGTCAAGGAGTGCAAGACCTGTTGGCCTATCTACTCGATCTACGGCAAAAGGCACTTGCACATCGCGAGACTCTAACACCCGCCGAACTAGATCGGCTACGTGAGAACAGGCAATTCTACCGCGACCTCTTTGAGCATCTTGATGATGCTCCATAGCTCCACACTCCCGAAACTGAGACACTACCTAGGAAGATGAACCTGTGTCAGATTTGCAGGCGGGTTGGCGGACGGGCGGGTTTGAAACCCGCCCCTACCAGGAGTCCCGCAACCGTCGTTGCCACGAAAGAGGGGAGGTTGGGCATCCGTCGCAAAGTCACCCAGTAATCTGAAACAGGCTCCCCGTGTGAAAGAGAGTTGACACGTGGGAGTCCCGGAGTGTAAGATTCCATTGTCTGGCGACTCCCAGAATAGTAAGCACGAGTTGGAGCGCAGACAGTATTGGGGTCCTTTCAAGGGCCCCTTATTTTTTGGGAAGGTTTGGGGTCTGAACATGCGCCTCGCAGTTTTCGTAGATGCTGGTTACCTGTATGCACAAGGCTCTAAGGCCTTGTCGGGCAGCCCATCGCCAAGTCGACGGACTGATGTCTCACTCGATCCTCATGCGTTTGTTTGCAAGCTCTTGGAGACTTCAGCCGAGAAAGCAGGCTCCACCGCACTGTTGAGGATATATTGGTACGATGGTCTCCTACAGGGAAGGTTAACAGAGGAACAGCGTTCTTTGGCCGGAATGGATAACATCAAGCTGAGGCTAGGTGTGGTCAGCAGCGCTGGGCAGCAAAAGGGCGTTGACACTCTGATGGTCACCGACTTGGTGGACTTGGCTCGCAATCACGCCATCTCGGACGCGGTGCTGCTATCCGGTGATCAGGATCTGGTCATTGGTGTACAGATAGCGCAGAGCTACGGCGTTCGGGTTCATCTTCTGGGAATTGAACAAAGCCTCAGCAGTCAGTCCATTCTACTCTTGCAGGAAGCAGACACAACCACTGAGTGGAACAAGGAAGTGTTAAGCGCATTCTTGAAGATCAAGACAAGTGTGCATGAGCCGTCAATTGTCACCGCGAATGCCGAGACGCATCAATCATTAGGGAGCGGTGAAACCAGGGGTGACTTAGAGACTGCGATTGATGGTTTTGTATCGTCACTGGCGGCCGATGAACTGATGGAGATTGCCGCCCTCGGAGAAAACGTGATGATCCCCGAACAGTATGACCGCAGGCTGCTTGCGATTTGCGGCAAGGCAATTGGGGGAATACTAGATTACAACGAGAAACGTCAGATGCGGACACTACTCCGTGCTGCAGTTCGCGCAAGAATGAAGGAGGCTTGATGCCACTCTAGCGCCGACTATGCAGACACAGATTCCTACCAACCCCCATTGACACTATCCGCACATCCGTACTGCTATCTCCACATGACAGCCACCACCCACGCATCGCCCCTCAGCACCCGCCAGGGCACGGCCCCTGCGTTGCTCGCCGTGCCGCTTCGCAGTCCAGGATCGGGCCCCGTCCATTCGAGGCTCAGTCCGGCCCAAGCCCGCCCGGCAGCGGCCCAAAACAGACTCGAAAGTCGCCCGCGACCGGCCATGACTAGACGGGCCGCAAGTACGAGCGAAAGGGAATGAGACACTTTCCCCAAATTTTCTGTCGAGTTTCCACCCTGTAGGCGCAGGTTTGAAACACCCACGCCGATTGACTCGCTCCACTTGCGGTGCTATTTTGAGGCGGGCGGTGCGCTGTGTATTCGGTGCCGATTTTGACAAGCAAACGCAGGGGGGACGCACATGGCAGGATTCACTACTCGACCAGTCATTATGGGCGCGCGGGGCGTCGTTACCGCCGGACATTACCTGGCGGCATCCGCCGGGCTGCGCATACTCATGCAGGGGGGCAACGCGATTGACGCGGCGGCGGCCATGGGCATCTGCGAGACGCTGCTGGAGCCGCAGAGCTGCGGCATCGGCGGCGAGGTGCCCACGCTGGTCTACTCCGCCAGAGAGCGCAAGACCTACGCCATTTCCGGCATGGGCTGGTCGCCCAAGGCGTTCACCATCGACTGGTGCCGCGACAACGGCATCGACCTGATTCCGGGCGACGGCTACCTGCCCGCCTGCGTCCCGGCGCCCGTCGACACATGGGCCACCGCCGTCGCCCGTTTCGGCACCATGAGCTTCGCCCAGGTGCTCCAGCCCGCCATCGACATCGCGCAGGACGGCTTCCCCGTCTACCGGCGCCTCCACGACACGCTCGCCGACAGCGTGGACAAGTTCACCGACCTCTACCCCACCACCGGCGAGGTCTACTACGCCGGCGGCGGCCCGCCCCAACTCGGCCAGATACTGCGGAACCCGGACTTCGCAGACATGCTCAAGTCCATGTGCGCCGCCGAGAAGGAGGGCGCGCGCAAGAGCCGCGTAGCTGGCATCGAGGCCGCCCGCGACGACTTCTACAAGGGCCGCGTCGCCGAGACCATCGCCAAGTTCATCGCCGACAACCCGGTGGAGGATGCCAGCGGCGAGGCGCACGCCGGTCTGCTGTCGTACGAGGACATCGCCGAGTGGCACGCCGAAGTCGACGAACCGGTATCGATCGACTATCACGGCTACGACGTGAGCAAGTGCCCGTCCTGGACCCAGGGTCCGGTCTTCCTCCAGCACCTGGCCATCCTGCGACACGCCGACGTGCGGTCGCTCGGCCACAACACCGCCGACTACCTGCACACGTGGATCGAGTCGGCCAAGCTGGCGTTCGCCGACCGGGAGGCCTACTACGGCGACCCCGGCTTCGACGACGTCCCGTTCGACACGCTGCTCTCCGGCGACTACGCCGTCGAGCGCCTCGAACAGATAGAGCGCGTCGCGTCTCTCGAACTGCGCCCCGGCGAGATTCCCGGGAGGGACGCCGCGTTCGTTGCGACGACCGTCGCCGACGACAACCGCCGCGCGCTCGGCGTGGCCGCGCGCGAGACTCGCGACCTGGGCCTCGGCCACGCCCACATCGGCGACACCACCCACCTGGACGCGATGGACGCCGAGGGCAACATGGTCGCCGCCACCCCCAGCGGCGGCTGGATCGGCTCTTCGCCGGTGATTCGCGGACTGGGCTTTCCCCTGGGCACGCGGGGGCAGATGTTCTACCTGAATTCCGCACGCCCCAACGCGCTGGAGCCGCGCAAGCGTCCGCGCGCCACGCTGACTCCCACCATCGTCACGCGCGGCGGCGACCCCTTCATGGCCTTCGGCACTCCGGGCGGCGACAGCCAGGAGCAGTGG
The DNA here is from genome assembly GCA_965203135.1 of Dehalococcoidia bacterium. Taxonomy (GTDB): domain Bacteria; phylum Chloroflexota; class Dehalococcoidia; order Lucifugimonadales; family CATOSD01; genus CATOSD01. The sequence goes on from CBDBBO010000002.1 coordinate 393,359, forward strand.
ACGCTGCAGTTCTTTCTCAACCACATGGAGTTCGGGATGGACCTCCAGGAGGCGCTGGACGCGCCGACCGTGCACACCACGCACTTCCCTTCCTCGTTCTACCCGCGCGCGGCGTTCAGCGGTCGCGTTGTGGCCGAGTCGCGCATCCCCGCCGACGTGCTGGACGAGCTGCGGCGGCGCGGTCACGACGTGGAGCTCACCGGCCCGTGGGCCAACGGCAAGGTCATGGGCGTGCGCTACGACAAGGCCGCCGGCGTCATCAGCGGCGCGGCCTCGGCCAAGAACAACATCGCCTATGCCATGGGGTGGTGACGCCGCATGAGAGTCATGGGCCTTCCCGCGCAGTTCCTGGCCGTGGTGGCGGTGAGCCTGCTCATCACCATCTACCTCATCGCGGCGAGCGCCGACGCCCGGGCCGAGGCATCGCCCGGCATAGGCACGGAAGCAGAGGGCTGGGAGCAGGCGGCGCTGCTCGTCTGTCCCCTACACTAGCCCGTGCCAAAGGCCTTCTACTTCCACTACGCCTGGGTGATCGTCGCCATCATCGCGGTGCTGGAGATGGTGGGCACCACGATGCGCATGGCATTCGGCGTCATCGTCGATCCGCTTACCGAAACGTTCGGCTGGAGCCAGGGCGAGGTCACGCTCGCCTACGGCATAACCAGCGTGACGACCGCGCTCGCTTCCCCCTTGGCCGGCTCGCTCGGCGACCGCTACGGCGCGCGTATCTGCATGATCGCTGGCACGGCGCTCTTCGTCGTCGGAATGGCGGCCACCGCGCTGGTAAGCGAGCCCTGGCACTTCTACGTCTCATTTGGAGTGATCCTGGGCGTGTCGCAGGCAATCTTCCTGGTGCCCCTCATACCCGCCGCGATGAACTGGTTCCACCGGCGGCTCGGGCTAGCCATGGGAATCATCATGGCGTCCTGGGGATTCGGCCCGGCGCTTGCCGCCCCGGTGGTGGGGTTGCTCATCAGTCGGTACGGCTGGTCCACGTCAGTGTGGATTATCACAATCGCCTCCACCATCTTCATGGCCGTGCTCATCGCGCTATTCCGCAACTGGCCGTCCGACAAGGGCCTGCTCCCGTACGGAGCCACCTCAGACGTCTCGACCGAGCGGACCGAAAAGAAGATCGACAAGCAGCGCGTGGCCCAGTTCACCGGCTACATGCGCCGCACCAAGGCCTACTGGAACCTGAGCTCCATCCACTTCCTGGGCTGCGTCGGACACGCCATCATCCTGGTGTATCTCGTCCCCCTGGCAATGGGGGAGGGATTGTCGCTGGTGACCGCCGCCGGACTGCTGACGGTGATGAACGCCGTGAGCGCGCTCACCCGCATGACCACGCCGATGCTGTGCGAGCGCTACGGTCCCAAGCCGGTGATGGCGCTCATGTACGTGGCGCAGGCGCTGCCGGTGCTGATGCTATTCTGGACGCACGACGTCTGGTCGTTCTACCTGTTCGCGGTGATATTCGGAATCGGCTACGGCGGAGAGGCCGGAGGATTCCCCATTCTCAACCGCACGTACTACGGCCATGCGCCCGTCGGTTCGGTCTTTGGGGTGCAGATGCTCGGCGCGAGCCTCGGCATGGCCCTGGGCGGCTGGCTCGGCGGCCCGATCTTCGACCTGACCGGAAGCTACGACATCGCCCTCTGGCTTTCGGTCGCCGCCAGCATGGCCGGCGCGGTGAGCATCCTGGCGCTCGAGTCCACCCGCAAGCTGCTGATACCGGACTGGAACAGGGAGGCCGCCGGGAGCGCGCCTGGCGGGTAGGGCTTACTCGCCACCCCGCGCCGCGCTAACGAACTCGGCGATCTTCGCTGGGTCCTTCACGCCGCCGGTCTCCACGCCGCTGGACACGTCAACACCCCACGGCGCGACCGCCGCTATCGCCTGCTCCACGTTGTCGGGCGACAGCCCGCCGGCCAGCAGCACGTCGAACCGCGCCGAAATCTCGCTGGCGATGCTCCAGTCGAACGTGCGACCTGTGCCTCCGAGCTGGCCGGCTTCCTGCTTGTCGAGCAGCGGTATGCAGCCCGCGGACGACGCCGCCTCCACCCGCCGCAGCGCGTCCGCCACCGCCACGTCGTGCGCCGCCGTGTCGTCGATTCGAATCTGCCGGATGACGCCGGCGTCCACCTGTCGCCAGTAGCGTTCGTCCTCGTCGCCGCAGAGCTGCGCCAGGTCCAGCCCGCAGTGTTCAATGATGTAGTTCACTTCGCTCAGTGGTTGGTTGGCAAACAGGCCGACAAGCCGCGGCGAGCCGGCGCAAGCGGAACCGTCCGACGATGCGGTCAGGGTACGGTATTCCTCGATGATGGAGCGCGCCTGCTCGACCTCCAGTTGCCGACGAACTCCGTGCACGAACACGAACCCGAGCAGGTCGGCGCCGGCCTCTGCCGCTACGAGAGCATGGGCCGTCTCGCGCAGCCCGCATATCTTCACCTGCGTCATACGAACTCCCTCAGCCTGGCAGATACGTCCGGCGCGGTGACCAGCGACTCGCCGATGAGGACGGCGTGGGCGCCCGCCGCTCCGACGCGCCTCACGTCGGCCCGGTCGGCGATTCCGCTCTCGCTGACGACTATCACCCCCGGCGGCACCAGCGGCGCGATGTACTCGGTCGTCGCCAGGTCTGTCACGAACGTGCGCAGGTCCCGGTTGTTGATGCCGATAATCTCCGCGCCCGCGTCCAGCGCGACGGCGAGTTCCCGCTCGTCGTGCACCTCCACCAGGCACTGCATCCAGAAGCGCTGGCTCAGCGCGAACAGCTCCGCCAGGCTGGCGGGCGTCAGCATCGCGACGATGAGCAGTATGGCGTCCGCTCCGTAGGCCCGCGCCTCGTACACCTGGTACGGGTCGAAGATGAACTCCTTGCGCAGCACCGGAACGCCCGTGCCGCCTAGAGCCGCCTTCGCCGCCTCCATATCGTCGATGCTGCCCTGGAAGTGCTCGGCGTTCGTGAGCACCGAGACCGCTGCCGCGCCGCCCTCCGCATAGGTCCTGGCCAGCCAAGCGGGATCGAAGTCGGCGCGGAGCAGACCCCGCGTGGGCGACGCTCGCTTGACCTCGGCGATTACTCTCACGGAGGACCCCATCAGCGCGCCGGCGAAGTTGAGCGGCCGGTCCTGGCGCTCGATGCGCTCCTCCAGCGCGGCGATAGGCGTCTCTACCTTGAGGCGCTCGACCTCCTCTCGCTTGGCGTCCACGATGGCCTTGAGGATATCCGGTGTGTTGGGGTCGATCATGCGACGCCCCTCCACGAATCCACAAGCCCCGGCAGTTCGGCTACGCTGTTCGCCGGGCTGAGCGCGTCATATCCTTCGAACGCCTCCCGCGGCGTCACGCCGGTCAGCACCGGCAGAAACGGCACGCACGCGCGGCGCGCCGTCTCGGCGTCAGTCGTGCTGTCGCCGACGTAGAGCGACTGTGCCGGCGTGCTTCCAAGCTGCGAGACGGCGCTCAGCAGACCACCGGGGTGTGGCTTCAACTCAGTGGCGGTGTCCGCGCCCACAATCACGTCGAAGACGCCCTCCAGCCCATCGCGGGCGAGTATGGTGTCGATCCTGGTCTTGTACTTCTGGGTGACGATGCCCATCGCAACGCGTCGCTCCCTCAGCTCCGAAAGCACTCCGGGCGCGAACTCGTAAAGCACCGTCGAGTCGGCCATCACCTCGTCGGCCTTCTCGACGAAGAACCTGATGTACTCCTCCGCACGGGGCCTGTGCTTTTCGCCGGCCAGCGCCACAAGCGAGTTTTCCAGCGACAGGCCGATGGTGGCGCAGATCGCGTCGTCGCCAGCCGGCGACAGACCCATGCCGGTGAGCGCGTAGTTCGCGGCCTCGATCACCCCGGTGGACGAGTCGCCGAGCGTGTAGTCGAAGTCGAACACTATGGCAAGCGGCCAGCCTGCGGTCACCCGCGCGTCCGGCTTAGTCAAGAGAGTTGCTCAATTCGACCAGGCCATCCAGGGCACGCCGCGCCGCGCCGCCGTCGATTGCCTCCACCGCCAGCGCCACGCCTGCCCTCAGCGTGTCCGCCAGCCCGGCCGCGAGCAGCGCCGCGCCCGCGTTCGCCACCGCGATGTTCCGCGCCGGGCCGTGGGCGCCGTCCAGCACGCCGCGCAGCGCCGCCGCGCTCTCGTCGACGCTGGCCACCGCGATGTCGCCCCTGCCGGAGCGGGGCAGCCCGAAGTCCTCGGGGGACACCCGGTAAGACGACACCGAACCGTCCCTCAGCTCCCACACCTGGGTCTCGTCCGACAGCGTGATTTCGTCCATGCCGTCCAGGCCGTGTACCACCAGCGCTCTCTCGCTGCCCAGCCGTCCCAGCACACGCGCCATGTTCTCGGCCACGGACGGGTCAGCGACACCCAGCAGGTGTCGCGTCGCCCCCGCCGGATTGGTGAGGGGGCCGAGTATGTTGAACACGGTCCTGATGCCGATTTCGCGGCGCGGTCCGGCGGCGAACCGCATCGATGGGTGGTAGCGCTGGGCGAACATGAAACCGAAACCGACCTCGTCCAGGCAGCGCGCCACGCCCTCGGGGCTGAGATCGATTTTGACGCCGACCGCCTCCAGCACGTCCGCGCTGCCGCACGCGCCCGACATGGCGCGGTTGCCGTGCTTGGCCACCCTGGCGCCCGCGCCCGCGGCGACAAACGCGGCGGTGGTGGAGACGTTGAAGGCGCCGGAGCCGTCGCCGCCCGTGCCGCAGGTGTCGACGAGCGACCCCTCCACGCTCACACGCAGCGCCTTCTCCCGCATCACGCGCGCCATGCCCGCGATCTCGTCCGGCGTCTCGCCCTTCAACCGCAGCGCCGTCACGAACGCGCCAAACTGGGACGGGGTCGCCTCGCCGCCCATGATCTCGTCCATCACCTGCGCCGCCTCTTCCAGGCTCAGCGACTCGCCCTCGACTACTCTGGAGATACCCTCTTGAATCATGAACCACTTCCTCCCTTGCCGCGGGCGCGAGACGTTAACGGTCGCCTATAGGCATCCAAGAGGGCTTCATAGTATGGCCGCATCAGCTTTGCTACCCTGATTATGTCTTCGGAAATCGTCGCTTCTTGCTTTTCAAGCTCAAACCAGTTCCAGCGGTAGTTGAGACTGAAGAGGCCCCACACGCTTTTCACACCCACAGCGGCCTCTAGCTTCTTAGCCTTCACCGCAGGGTCATGTAGGTGGTTGAGGTCGTCGAACATGCGGTGAACCATGCTTCGAATCGCGCTCTTATCCTCGTACATCTCAAGCGGATAAATGCTATAGGATTTCCAGAGAGCACTTCTCTCCCTGTACCCCCTTGGATTACGAAGTGTTTCTCCTCGACTTGAAGTGACAGACCTGAACGGTCGCACGCCTTCCAGAGCGCCGACATGATTCGCTCTTCAAGATTCGTTCGCTGCTTTAGAAGCCTGCACACAATCTTCTTGCCCTCACACAGAACATAGAATCGCAACTGCCTATCACGGTCCAGTCCCAGAGACCAATGCGGCACCTGGTATGAAGGTTCAGAAGCGATCTCATCATGCAACACATTAACCCCTATGTAGTCCTTAGAGGGCCTCTGTGGTTTGACGAAGTGGCTCCCCAACTCATTAGCCAACTCTTCCCCTAGCTCCACGACGCGGTCCAGTAGGATCCCTCGGATGTCTGAATCCTCATCGGATTCCCAATCCAGAAAGTCGGCCCTGGCAAACTTTATCTGTCCCATGCCTTGCATCTCCAAATATTCCAGGAACTGGCTGACCAAGAAGCGCGATTTCGGAGCCCGGGACAGCCTGCGACTGTGCAATAACTCGTCAAAGAACCTGTGCACATCGTTCCACGACCACAGGGTAACGGGAACTTGGTTCCTCTCTGCCTGTCCGTGCGCTTGACGGAAATACTTCGGTTCCTGCCCTTCTCCAAAGTTCTCTCGCAGATGGCGCCGGATTTGCACATCCGTTACGTCTCCATGCAGTTTATTCTCGAACAAGACCGCGGCTTGGCCAAACACTATTGAGGCGTCAGGTCTGCTGCCGAAGGTTAACTCGTACAAGTAAGAAGGCAGGGCGACGTCTCCCAAAGCAGCAATGTCACCATCTGAATGGTCAAGACGCAGAACTCGCTTCAGTCCGGCCGAAATTGTTTCTTGCCCAATGCCTTCTTCTTGAATCCTATTGGAAAGTGCTGAGAGTCGCTGCCGAACACCTGAAGGATCGTGTTCGAGCTGACTCTCGAACTGATTCATCACTGCATCGCTTAAGTGTAAGCTCCTCGGAATTTGAGGTCTTCGTTTTCGAGCAATGACCAACAACCGTCTCAAGGAGAATCTCTGCCCCTCACTGGCCTCCGGCTCGTCGTCCAGCCGGCTCTGAAGGTCATACTTGTAGCGTCCATCGGAATTGACGCCAACAAACTCTTTGAGGAACTCCCTTGTCAGAAGACGAGAGGACCGCAGAGTTATTATCAGCGCCCTGGTCACGTTGTCCTCAAGGACACGCTCTCTCACAGAGTCCCTAAGGTTACCGTGACGGTAGGCGTGAAAGATGTTCAGGTGTCTATCCAAAATGCGCATCTCAGCCTTGCAGAAAGTTGCGCAGTAGGTCGTGGCCCACCTTGGTCATGATCGACTCCGGGTGGAACTGGATGCCCTCCACCTTGTCGCTCTTGTGACGGAGACCCATCACTATGCCGTTGTCGGTCCACGCCGTGACCTCCAGCTCGTCCGGCAGGTCCTCGCGGTAGACGGCCAGCGAGTGGTAGCGTATCGCCTCGAACGGGTTTGGCAGACCCTCGAACACGCCCTTGCCGTCGTGATGCACCAGCGACATCTTGCCGTGCATGATCTCCCCGGCGCCCCCGACGGTGCCCCCGTAGGCGTATCCGATGCACTGGTGGCCCAGGCACACGCCCAGCGTTGGGATGGTCGGCCCGAAGTGCCGCACCACGTCGTTCGATATGCCGGCCTTCTCCGGCGTACACGGTCCGGGCGAGATGACTATCTTCTCCGGCGCGAGGTCCGCTATTTCCTCCAGCGTAATCTCGTCGTTCCGGGCGACACTCACATCCGCGCCAAGCTCGCAAAGGTACTGGTATATGTTGTAAGTGAAGCTGTCGTAGTTGTCTATCAGCAGTATCACTTCTCACCCCCATCCTAACCTTCCCCCTGCCAGGGGGAAGGGACTGCCAAGTCCCGCTACCTCGCGCTCTCCGCCTCGTCGATGGCCCGCATGACCGCGGACGCCTTGTGAATCGTCTCCTCGTACTCGGACGCGGGGATGCTGTCGAACACGATACCCCCGCCCGCCTGCGCGTACGCTACGCCGTCCTTTACCACCAGCGTCCGGATGGTGATGGCCGTGTCCATGTTGCCCGAGAAGTCGAAGTAGCCGACCGCGCCGGCGTATGGCCCGCGCTTGACCGGCTCCAGCTCGGCGATAATCTCCATAGCGCGAATCTTGGGCGCGCCGGATACCGTCCCCGCAGGGAAGCAGGCCCTGAGCGCGTCGAAGCTCGTAGCGTCGTCGCGCAGCCTGCCTTCGACGTGGGAGACGAGGTGCATCACGTGCGAATAGCGCTCGACCTCCATCAACTCGGTCACGCGGACGCTGCCGGGCTCGCTCACCCGGCCCACGTCGTTCCGCGACAGGTCCAGCAGCATGATGTGCTCCGCGCGCTCTTTTTCGTCGGTGCGCAGCCTGTGCTCCAGCGCGGCGTCCTCCTCGTCCGTCGGGCCGCGCGGCAGCGTGCCGGCTATGGGGTGCATGGCGATGTTTCCGTCCTCCACCTGCACCAGCATCTCGGGGGACGCACCCACGATCTGGAAGCCGTCCAGGTCCAGGTAGTACATGTACGGCGACGGGTTGATGGCGCGAAGCGCGCGGTAGATTTCGAACGGGTCGGCATCGGTGGGCCGCGCGAACCGCTGGGAGGGCACGACCTGGATGATGTCGCCGTCGACGACGTACTGCTTGGAGCGCACCACGTTCGCCTCGAATTGCTCGCGCTCCATGTTCGGCGTCACTTCCCTCGACTCGCTTGGCTCGCGTGTAGGCGGATACAGCGGCCCGCGCAGGCGTCCCACCAGCTCGTCGATCCGGCGCACCGCGTCCCGGTAGGCGGTCTCCACGTCACCGTCTACGTGCGCGTGGCTCACCACCCTCAGCTTGTGCCGCACGTGGTCGAAGACCACGAACGTGGTCGTAAGCATGAAGATGGACTCCGGCACTCCCAGCGTGTCCGCCTCCGGTGAGGGGAGCCGCTCGAAGTAGTTGACCGCCTCGTACGACAGGTAGCCGACCATCCCCCCGTTGAAGCGCACTCCCGTTCCGGCGTCAGCGAACGTGTACTCGGACAGCACCTTCTCGATGGGGATTAGCGGATCGACCGTCCCCTCGGCCTGCCCCGGCCCTGTCTTGACGATGCGGGTCGGCTCGGTCCCGATGAAGCTGTAGCGCGCGAGTTGTTCCCCACCTTCCACGCTCTCGAGCAGAAAGGAGTACGGCTTTCGCGCGACCTTTAGGTAGGCCGACACCGGAGTCTCCAGGTCGGCGTTTATCTCGACGTAGACCGGCACCAGATTGGCCGACTCTCCCAGCCGCTTCACCTCCTCGAGGGAGGGATAGTAGGTCCGGTTGGTTGCTCGTGTCCCTGCGCTGGTCATCCCTTCCTCCCCGGCAGTATTAGTCCCATGCGATGTTTCACTTCCGCAAGCTTGGGATCGGCGACGGCGCGCGCCTGGTCCGCGCCCCTCTCCAACAGCCGGTCCAGCTCGGTGACGTCCTCCATCAGCCGGTTGTGGCGCTCCCTGATAGGCGTCAGCGCCTCGATGACCACTTCCGCCACCCTGTTCTTCAGGTCGCCGTAGCCGCGGGCGTCGGCGAAGTCGGACTCCACCTCAGCCTCGGCTTTGTCGGTTATCACCTTGTAGATGCCCAGCAGGTTGTTCACGCCGGCCCGCTCGGGCTCGTCCGAGAAGCGGATCTCGTTTTCGTTGTCGGTCACGGCGCGCCGGATGGAGCGCTGGATCTCGGCGGGCTCGTCGAGCAGCCGGACCGCGTGGCCGCGAATGTGGGAGAAGCTCTTGGACATCTTGACACTGGGGTCGTTCAGTCCCATCACGCGGCCGCCGATTTCGGGAATGACCGCCTCCGGCACCACGAAGGTGTCGCCGTAGACGCGGTTGAACCGCTGGGCGATGTCGCGCGCAAGCTCCACGTGCTGGCGCTGGTCCTCGCCTACGGGCACCTCGTGCGCGTCGTACAGGATGATGTCGCCGGCCATCAGCACAGGATAGTCCAGCAGCCCGGTGGACACCCGCTCCTGGTTGTCGGCTTTCTCTTTGAACTGGGTCATGCGCTCCAGCCAACCCACAGGGGTGACGCAGTTCAACAGCCAGCACCCCTCCGCGTGCGCGGTGACGTGGCTCTGGATGAAGATGGTGCTCTTGTCCGGGTCCAGCCCCGCCGCGAACAGCATCGCCGCGAGCGAGCGCGTCTGGTGGCGCAACTCGTCCGGGTCCTGCGGGGTGGTGAGCGCGTGCAGATCCACGATGCAGAAGAAGTTCTCTTTTTCCGCTTGCCTGTCCGCCCAGCCCTTGATGGCGCCCAGGTAGTTGCCGAGCTGCACGTCGCCGCTCGGCTGGATGCCGCTGAACACACGCCTTCGAGTCTGGCTGGACTCGCCGACCCTCTCGTTCTCGGTCTTGACCTGCGTGCTCATTCCTGTTCCTCCAAATGTACCTTCACCCAACAAAAAAACCCGTCCTCACAAGGGACGGGTTCTCAATCCGTGGTGCCACCCAATTTCAGCCGCCAGCACGGGCGGCATCTCTGGCAGACGGGGAGGGACCGCGCTAAGCGCTCTCTCCGCATCTTGGGCTGTGATAACGGCGCCCATCCCGTCCCGCCCTACAATCGGCAACACTGCCGATATTCGGGTGGCGGCTCCCAGGTCCATTCGGCTTCCGCGCCAGCGCCGGCTCTCACCTTACCCGGCTCTCTGAGCTTCGCTTGAAAGCGTACTACTCCTGTTCTCAGCCTTTCTTTCTCGAATTGTCCGACAAAGTATAGAGGCCGTTTTTCGGGAATGTCAAGCGATGGATTCGCCGGCAAACGAAGTTGCAAGTTAAACACTAACTAACTACAATACTACAAGGAGGAATCATCCGGGAATCTCCGAGGAGGATACACGGGATGACGATAGATCGAGCGAAGATGTATCGAGATATGGCGCTTCGAGGCAAGTATCGCAACTTGTACACGCACCTGCGCAGCCTTTCTGCCCGGGAGTGGCGGACGACCTTCAGCGAGATCGAGGCTATCCTGGGCTTCGAACTGCCCGCTTCGGCGCGTCTTCACCGGCCCTGGTGGGCGAACCAGAGGGCGGGCAACGGGCACAGCCATGCGCTCGCCTGGAGCGTCGCCGGTTGGGAGACAGCGGAGGTCGACATGGACGCGGAGACGCTGTTGTTCAGGCCGACGAAGCGCAAGGAGGCCAGGCGCAGGCCCAGGCTCGATGAGTTTTGGCCCGTCCACCCGACGGCGGTGTTCCCGGAAGGCTTGAGCCTCAGGAGAGAGGATATGTACGAGGACAGGATTTACCCGCCATGTTCATAGACACCAACGTATTCGTAAGCTCCCGTTTCTCCAACGCCGCTGACCACGACGTCGCCAGGGCGAGATTGTATGATGCAACACTGGGAGACGAACCGCTGAGGATAAGCCGACAGGTAGTCCGCGAGTATCTTGCCGTCGTCACGCGACCACAATCGTGGCGAGTCGGAATCGGACGGGAAGAAGCGCTAGACGACGCCAACTCGCTGCTGGCCAACTTCGAGGTTTTGGAAGACGGTCACGAAGTTACCGAGGTCTTGCTTTCGCTCTGCCGTGAGGTTCCTGGCGGAGGGCGACAGATCCACGATGCAAATATCGTGGCGACGATGTTGGCGCACGGCGAGCGCAGGCTGCTTACATTCAACACGCGGGACTTCCGACGTTTCGGAGGTCGCATTGAGTTGGTGGGTAGCAACGGGCTGTGATGCCCCAGCAAATCCGCCGCCCGGTCCAGTAGCCGTACCCCACACGATGCCAAGCTGACCGAAGGAGCCCCGCTAGGGGTCGATGAACCAGCCGCCGTGCCACAGCCTGTACGCCTCGTTGAACGCGTCCTCCCTGCCGCGCGGGACATTCTCCTTGAATGTCTGGTAAATCTGCTCTTCGGTTAGTTGTCTACCCGTGGTCTTTTGCAGCAGCAGCAGATCTCTGAAAGCTGCCGCCATCGCCTCTTCGCCCAGCCGCTCGAACAGGTTGTGAAGGAGATACTCTCCCAAGTCGTAGCTGCACCACCAGAGCGGCTCAGGATACTCCGGAGCAAGTTCAAGCAGCTTGCCGATCTTCCTAGCACCCTTGTTATGGCAGTTGTTAATGACGAGGTTTCGCGTTATCGGAAGGCGGGTCTTCAGGCTTTCGACGCCAATCGAGTCCAAGACGTACGATTCCACGAAATTGGCCCCACCCTCTATGAACCACGTGGGGCCGACCCCTCCTCGCAGGTAGTAGTGCCCGATCTCATGGTATATAGTACGCCTGTTTACATCGCTGAAGTCGTACATTACGAGCCTCATGTGGTCTCCCCGAAACTGCCCGCCGTAGTTTCTTGTGGCACCTCCTACCGGCTGAAGAACCAGCACTACGTCCTTCATCGGGAACGGAGTCCCAAAGAGAATCTCGGAGGCGCGCACCGCTTCCGCCATCATTCCCACCACATCCTTGTTTCGAGGAAATGGAATGGCCTGGAACGCCCAGAACTTGATCTCTCCCGACAGCGGAAGAGTGACGCTCTTGGACTGCGTGTAGCGATTCCGTGCCAGGCTCACAAACAGGTTTCTGGCATCCCCGGCCGCGTCTTCCAGTGCGATGAGCAGCGCGGCCTCTTCGTCGTCGATGCCGTCCGTGAACCAGGACTGCTCCGCCAGTAGAGCGAGATTGTCTTCACCTCTGTCCGCGATGCGGGCCAGCGTAAGCAAGAGATAGGCATCGTCTCCAGCACTCGAAAGGTCCAACAAGGCTCTCGCAAGCTCAATGTCGTCGGCCGCGGCCTGATGCAGTCGCGAGAGGGCCCACCAATCTTCCTGGACCAGATCGTCCGCGAACCAAGCCTGTCCAGCGACCCTCCGCGCCAACTCCAAGTCAAGTGAGGCGAGTTCGTTCAGGTCGTGAACCAATGACCACTCGCCGCCGGAAACATCGTCGGCGAACCAAGCGTATCCGGCCACGGTCCGCGCCAACTCGAGATCAATCATTGTCAGATTATTCAAGGAATGAAGCGTTCCCCATTCGTCATACAGCACTTCGTCCGCAAGCCACTGGTAGCTCGCCAACAATCTCGCCAAATCAGGGTCCCTATCAGCGATAAGACGGAGGGTGTGAAACAGCCCTCGTTCCTCCTCGGTCGTAAGGCCGTCCGCATACCAGGGCAGGGCCGCGTACACCCCTACCAAGTCGAGCGCATTGCGCGTAAGGGGCTCAGTTTCTCCCAGCAATTGCCGTTCGCTGTCGGAAAGACCGTCGGTAAACCAGGGGAGGCTTGCCAGGTGACGCGCCAAGTCGAGTTCTCCGGATGCGACTCTTGCCAGAGCCCTCAGGGCCGCCAGCTCGCCGCTGGTTACACCATCCGCAATCCAAGAATAGCCAAGCACCTGATGGCCCAGTTCGAGATCCGTGGCGGCAAAGTCGTCAAGCCAGCGGAGAAACGCCACCTCACCTCGGCCGACGCTGTTGGCGATCCACTCCAGCCCGGCGACCGCCCTGGCCAGTTCGACATCTACCAGCCAGATGGACACGAGCTGCTCCGCGGCTGCTGAATAGGTGTCATCCGGAGGGTCGTCAAACCAGGACAGCAACTCCGAGAGCTGACTTCCTGCGATCTCTCGCGCGGTCGGGGTGGGCGTAGCGGTGGGCGCGGGCGTAGGCGTCTCCGTGGGCACGGGAGTTGGTGTCTCCGTCGGTACGGCGGTAGGCACTTCTGTCGGCACGGGCGTTGGCGTTTCCGTGGGCACGGGAGTGTGCGTTTCGGTGGGAACAGTGGTAGGCGTAGCGGTGGGCGTGTCCGCGGGCGCTGGCGTTGGCGTTTCCGTAGGCACAGGCGTGGGGGTACGGGTGGGCATTGGCGTAGCGGATGGCTCCGGCGTCGCGGTTGAAGTGGGCGATGGCTCAGAAGTTGGGAGCGATGCGACGGTTGGACTCGAGTCAGCCGTTACGATTGCCACTGGCGGCGGCCCATCCGCTACGGCAGCGGGTGACGGCGTGGCAGTTTGCCCGCCGCAGGAAACCAACAGAACGGCGCTAACGACCGCAAGCCACCACAGCCACAATGCGGAACCGGTGGGCAGTCCGTTACGCATATGGCGCCTTCTCTCTTCCCTCGATTCCCCTCTACCGGGGAGATGTGTCTGTCGGTCTCAACAGCCGTTCGACCCTGTCCAGCAGCCTGCAGCCCACGTCGTACTTGCTCATCAGCGGTAGCTCCTCCACGCCGCCCTCGCGGTCCAGCAGCACCACCTTGTTGGTGTCCACCGCGAACCCGCTGCCGGGAGACGTGATGTCGTTCGCCGCGATTAGGTGAAGCCCCTTACCGACGAGCTTGGCCTGCGCGTTTTCCAGCAGGTCCTCGCTTTCGGCGGCGAACCCCACCTTGACGAGCCTCTCCCCCGTCGCCTCCGCGAGAATGTCCGGGTTCTTGGTGAGCTCTATCGTCCAGGTGTCCGACTCGCCCTTCTTCACCTTCTGGTCGGCGGCGGATACGGCACGCTGACGAGAGGCTCATCAAGCCGGAATGACGGTGTCATTGTTCCTGGCGACGGAGTAGTTCTTCCAGTTCGCGGACGCGGGCCTCGGCAGCGTCGGCGCGTGCCCGCTCATCCTCGAAGGTGGCTATGCGCCTCCCCGTGGCCGGGTCGTGCCAGCCCAACTGTCCGCGCTCCCACTGTAGGTGCAGGTCCAGCACCGCGCTGTAGCCCCGCAAACTACCGTCAGGGAGCTCCTCTATCTCTATGGCGACGTACACCCCGTCCACCAGACGCTCCCCGGCCAATCGCGCCCCGTGATGCTCACCGGTCTCGTCGAACCGCCAGTACTCCCTTATCCCCAGAGCGGCGTAGTCCTCACGTTTCTCCGTAACGTCGATGCGGCCCGTGCGACGAGACGCGATTTCCAGCACGAAGTCCGGGGGTTTGCCCTGTTCCGATATGACGTAGGCGTTGCTCCGACGGTAAGCCGCAGGGTCCACGTCGAAGGCCACGAGCAGGTCCGGGTAGCGTACTCCGGCCATGTCGGTGGTGGGAACGGGGCTGAGGTAATGCTCTCCGGCCACCAGCGTGGTCTCGGGGTTGCCCAAGTGCTGGGCCAAGTGGTGAACGTTTCCGGTGCTGGCGAGATGGTCGAAGCTGGTCAAATCGTCGGGCTCGCGTTCCGGCGGGTCCGGAAACCTGAAGGAACTCCGTACTCGCGTAGTGCCGGGGGTGGTGTCTGGTGTGGTCATCTCGCACCTGGCAGTCGGGCAGTGGGCCATATCGGCGACAATATCATACAGGCGTCCTACTGCTCTTTGCTAACTGTGTCCTTATCGCAGCAGCTCGCCCACCCTGTCCAGCAGCCGGCAGCCCACGTCGTACTTGCTCATCAGCGGTAGCTCCTCCACCCCGCCCTCGCGGTCCAGCAGCACTACCTTGTTGGTATCCACCGCGAACCCGCTCCCCGGCGAGGTGATGTCGTTCGCCGCGATGAGGTGAAGACCCTTGCCGACGAGCTTGGCCTGCGCATTCTCCAGCAGGTCCTCGCTCTCCGCCGCGAACCCCACCTTGACTAGCCTCTCGCCCGTCGCCTCCGCGAGAATGTCTGGGTTCTTGGTAAGCTCTATGGTCCAGGTGTCCGACTCGCCCTTCTTGACCTTTTGGTCGGCGGCGGAAACCGGCCGCCAGTCCGCCACCGCCGCCGCCATCACCAGCGCGTCAGCATCGCGGCACTCCGCCAGCACCGCGTCGCGCATCTGGAGCGCCGTGCCTACCTTGACGACGCGCACTCCCACCGGGTCCGGAAGCGCCGTCGGTGCGGACACGATGACCGCCGAAGCTCCCCGGTCGCGGGCAGCCTCCGCTATCGCGAAACCCATCTTCCCGGACGAGCGGTTGGCTATCACTCGCACCGGATCGAGTGGCTCTTCGGTCCCACCCGCGCTTACCACTATCTTCCGACTGGCCAGGCTGCCATTCCTGGCGAGGGCAATCTTCGCGAGCTCGATGATTTCCGCCGGTTCCACCATACGACCCCGCCCCACCAGTCCTGAAGCCATGCGCCCGCTCGCCGGCCCTGCGATCACGACGCCCCTCTTGCGCAGCCTCTCCACGTTCTCCTGTGTGGCAGCGTTCTCGTACATGTTGGCGTCCATCGCGGGCGCCACTATCACCGGGGCCTCTGTCGCCAGCACCGTGGTCGTCAGCGCGTCGTCTGCGAAGCCCCACGCCAGCTTGGCCATCGTGTTGGCAGTAGCCGGCGCGATGACGACGACCTCGGCCCGCTCCGCCATCGCGATGTGGTCCATACTCAGCTCAGATTGCGGGTCGTACACGTCCGTGACGACCGGGCCATGCGTAATGCTGCCGAACGTCAGCGGTGTCAGGAAGTTGGTGGCGCCCCTCGTCAGCACCACGTCCACCGCGGCCTCCGCCTGCGTCAGCTTGCTCGCCAGGTCGACGGCCTTGAAGCAGGCGATGCTGCCGGTCACCCCGAGCACCACGCGGCGGCCCGCTAGCGGACTAGCCATCGCTGACGCCTCCATCGTTCGCGCCGACCTTAACGTTCATCTCGTAGATGATTCGCAGTCCGACGAGCGTGAGATCCGGGTCGACCGCGTCGAATAGCCCCACTTCGTCCGCGACCACTCCCGCGAGCCCTCCGGTCGCTATCACCTTCGAACCGCCACCAAGTTCCGCGTCGAATCTTGCCACCATGCCTTTAATCAGCTCCGCGTAGCCCAGTATCAGCCCCGATTGGATGGCGTGTATGGTGTTGCCACCTATTGCCGCCGGGGGTGCGGACAGCTCGACGCGGCGTAGCATCGAGGTCCGCCTGAAGAGAGTGTCCGCAGCCAGCGAGATGCCGGGAGCGATGGCCCCGCCGAGGTAATCTCCGTCGGCCGTCACGGCGTCAAGCACGGTCGCCGTGCCCACGTCAACCACGATGGCCGGTCCGCCGTACAGGTGCAGCGCCGCCGCGGCGTCCACGATGCGGTCGGCTCCCACGTCGCGCGGGCTGTCGTACAGTATGCGTATTCCGGTCTCAACGTCGGCGCCCACCACGAGAGGCTCGACTCCGAAGTACTCCTCGCACACCTCCACTAGCGACGCGGTGAGCGGTGGCACCACGCTGCACATGGAAACGGAGTCGATTGCGGAGGGATCAATGCCGCGAATTGGCAGTAGCTGACGGATTAGCAGACCGTACTCGTCTGACAGGCGCTCCACGTCCGTCGCGAGCCGTCCCCTGGCCCTGACAGAGCCACCTTCGAACACGCCCAGCGTGATGTTGGTGTTGCCCACGTCGATAGCGAGTAGCATTCTATGCGCTCACTGTGTCAAGCCGACCGGCGCGCCTCAGTCGAGTCGAAAGGCCATCCGCACCGGGCGCTCCCGGTTCCGGCGCTACTTCCGGATTATGGCGTTGCCCTCTCTCTGCCAGCGTGCGCTAAGGTAGTCGCTCGCGGCGAGCAGCTTGTCCAGCGAAGGATACTCCGATTCGCTGAGCTTGGGCGCGCCTAGCACCTTGGCCGCGTCGGAAGCCGCGGCCTGTCCAGATATGCGCTCTCGCTCCCGGTTGGTCCACGCCTCGGCGATATGAACATCCCACTTGGAATCGCCCTGGCTGGAGGATGTCACCGCGCCCTTGGGCTCTATCCGGAGAATCTCGACAGCCTCTGGGGCCTGCGAGTCGGACGCCGGGCTCTCAGCGCTCTTCGCCCGCTTCGGCTTTTCCGCGTCCGCGGACCGCTCGCGGGCCGCGCCGCCGTCGCTGGACTGCGGTCGCCGCTGTCTGCCACCGCCCACGATCTGCGGGCGGGGAGGCGCGCCGCCGTTCACGCCCTGCGTGCGCGCATTGGTGAAGCTGACGATGGTGTCGCCGCCGTCCGCCGGCCTCTCCACAATTACATCCTTGGAGGCCTCCAGGAAGCGGGTGAACGTGCTGTGGCCGAGCGCCTTGTAGCTGAAGCTGGGGTCGATTCGCTGCATCGTCTGGTACAGCCTTGAGCCGCCGACCACGCCCTCGGAGTCCATGGACGCGTTGATCGCGCGGCGCAGCAACACCTCGGCCTGCGGTTCGCTCGACCGCCGCCGGCGCCGCTGGGCCTGCGCGGCGGGCTTGGGGTCGTCTTCGAGGTAGATATAGCGATCGCAGGACTTCACCAGCGTTGGCGAAGAGTGACCCCGCCGACCGGCGCCAATCGCCGTCTTGCCCGCGGAGCGCAGCTTGTTTACGAGCGGCACGAAATCACTGTCCGAAGACACTATAACGAACACGTCCACCGGCGCACTGTACAGCAGGTCTATCGCGTCGATGGTGAGCGAAATGTCGCTGGAATTCTTGCTCTGCTTCGTCGAACGGAAGTGGTGAGACGCTTCGATTCCGTACTCCAGAAGCTGGTCGCGCTTGCTGCGATGTACCGACCAGTCGGCGTAGGCCCGCTTGATAATCACCCGGCCCACGTCGGACAACTGGTCCAGCAGGGCCTCCATAGATTCCAGCCCCACGTTCTCGTAGTCCACCAACACGGCTACATTTTCTTCGGCCAAAGCCTCTCAACCCCTTCTATCTGCGACTCCGCGTTCCATTGACGCCGCGGACATTGTACCACTATCGGCAAGCGGCGTAGCGTCACTACTCAGTGGGCTTGCCGAACAGCAGCACCAGCCGCAGCGGCCCGCTTCCCGTGTTGCGAAACCCGTGATCAACTCCCGGCGGCACCAGGACCGCGTCCCCCGCCGCAACCGGCACGTCTTCACCCTCTATCCACATCACGCCCTCGCCCTCCAGGAAGTAGTACGTCTCCTCCAGGCTGCGGTCGCCGTCATGAACGTGGCTGCCCTCGCTCACTCCCGGGTCCAGCTCCCAAACGTCGAACGTGACGCCGACCTTGCTCACGTCCTTGAAGAACCGGCGCAGGCGGATCGCGCCATCGCCGCCGTGCATCGCCTCGTAGTCCACCACATCCTCGGTGTCCTTCTCCAGCCAGTAAGTCGTGGCCATGTTGTTGCTCCTAGAAGTAGGCGTCCGCATTGCGGGGGTCGCGGGCGTTGCGCTCGTCCTTGCGCGAGCCGCCGTCAACCGCCCTGTCGTAGTGCACGCGCCCACCGATGATGGTCGCGTCGATCTCGATGTCGTCGATCCTGCGTGGTTCAACCGCAAGCGGGTCGCCCGATAGCACGACCACGTCGCCCAGCTTACCCGGCTCAATAGAGCCCTTGTCGTCCTCCTCGAACGCAAGGTAGGCGGCATCGATGGTCATGGAGCGTAGGGATTCCTCCGGCGACAGGCAGAACTCGGGCCCCAGCTCGTTGCCGTCCCGCGTCAGCCGGTTCGCCGCGGTGTGGACGTTCAACATCGGGTCCACCGGCGTCACGAACCAGTCCGAGTGCCCTCCGAACTTGATGCTCCGGTCGAGCGCGCTCTTGAGCGGGCTGATGCGCGGCCCTCGCTCCGGGCCCAGGAACAGGTCACGGTGCCGGTCTCCCCAGTGGTAGACGTGAAGGTTGAAGAACGAAGCCAGCACGCCCATTTCCGCCATGCGGTCGAGCTGGTCCTCGCGCACCGCCTGGCAGTGCTCGATGCGGAAACGGTGATCGCGCTTGGGGTATCGCTCCAGCGTGTATTCGAAAGCGTCCAGGATGGCGTCGATTGCGGCGTCACCGTTGCCGTGTATGCCCACCTGGAAGTCCGCGCGGTTGCCCTGGTCCACCAACACGTTGAGCTGCTCCTGAGGCATGATCAGTATGCCGCTCTCGTCGGGCCGGTCGTAGTAGGGCTGTGTGAGCGCGCCGGAGTGGCCCTGGATCGACCCGTCGGCGCCTATCTTCAGGATGCCAACCTTGATATCATCGCCGCCGAAGCCGCTCCGTATCTCCGCCTCCGCGTACTTTGGCACCACGTCCAGCGGCGACTCGCGCTCCAGCATCGACATGAAGCTGCGCGCCACGTAGGCCCGGATAGGGAACTTTCCCTGCCTTGCCGCGATCTGGTACGCGCTGAAGCCGCCAATCGGGTTGCCCGTATCGTGCAGCGATGTCACGCCCGTCTTCATCATCTGCTTGGCCGCCCACTCCAGGCCGTCCACCATCTGCGAAATGCCCGGCTGCGGAACCAGGAAACGCACCAGGTTGCCCGCGCGCTCGTACAGCAGGCCAGTGGCGTCTCCGTTGGCGTCCCGGTCGATGCGACCACCAACCGGGTCCGGCGTGGATCTGGTGACCCCGGCCATCTCCAGCGCGCGGCTGTTGGCGTAGCTCAGGTGCCCAGCTACGTAGGAGATATACACCGGATTGTTGGGCGTGGCGGCGTCCATGTCCTGCCGGGTGATGTGCCGCATGTCCTGGACCAGCGAGTCGTCGAACCCGCGGCCGGATATCCACTCTCCCCGGCCCGCCTGCTTGGCCGCCTCGCCAAGCTTCTCCACGATGTCCGCGATGGTGGCGTTTGGCGGGGTGCCGCAGTTCACCATCTCCAGGTTGTAGTGCGCGGCCATCACCGGGTGGACGTGGGATTCCACGAACCCCGGCACCACGGTCTTGCCGTCCAGGTCGAGCACCGTCGCCGGATCGACTGCCATGCTCATCGCCTCTTCGTTCGTGCCCACTCGCACGATCCGCCCGCCCAGTATCGCCACCGCCTCTGCGCGGGAGCTACGGTCGTCGAGCGTTATCACGTTGGCGTTTGTGATTATCAGGTTCATCGCCTATCCTCCCGGTGAGCGGGACTGTATTGTCTGCGCAGTGACGGCCGCCGCCCGTCGCCCTAGTCCGCCACGCGATGGAATGCCGCGCGCAGCCGCGGGCCCACCTCGGCGAGCTGCTCCGGCTGCGCTGTGCTGAAAGCCATCCTGACGTGGTTGTCGTCCGAGTTCTCGCGGTCGTTGAAGAAGTTCGAGCCCAGCGGGAACACAAGCCCCTCTTCCGACGCTGCCTGCACCAGGTCCCGCGCCGACGCCCCAACGCACTCTACCCACAGGAAGAATCCGCCCTCAGGCTTGCGAAACCTCACGTAGGGTTCGCAATACGAGAGGAGCGACTCGACCAGAATCTCGCACTTTTCGGCATAGATCGGCCTCATCTGTCGCACGTGCTCGTCCAGGTCACCCGAGGTCAGATACCCCGTCAGCGCCCACTGAATGAGCGGCGAGCCTCCCATGTCGAAACGCACCCGCGCCATGGCGTCTATGTAGTCCGGGCGCGCCTGCACCCAGCCCACGCGCAGCCCGGTCGCGATCGTCTTGCTCAGGCTTCCTAGCCGCAGTACGCCCTCGCCTTGGGAGAGACTGTAGAGCGACGAGGGAGGGCCGTCATCGAATCCAAGCTCGGTGTATGCAGCGTCCTCCAGCACCAGCACCCCGTGGCGCGCACAAACCTCCAGCAGGTCCTCGCGCCGCCGCTGGGAAAGCGTCACCCCGGTGGGATTGTGGTAGTCGGCGACCGTGTAGAAGAGCTTGGGTCTCTTCCCGGCGGCCTTGACGCGCTCGATGGTCTCGGCCAGTGCCTCGACCGAAACGCCCTCGTCTTCCATGGGGACTTCCGCGATCTCAGTCATGTACCCGCGCATCGATCTTACGCTGCCCGAGAAGCTGGGAGCCTCCGCGATAACCACGTCGCCCGGCTGTAGGAAGGTCTTGGAAACGTTGTCTATCGCGCCCGAGCTGCCGTTGTGGACGATGATGTTGTCCTGCCCAATTGCGGCTCCCTCAATGCGGCTCTGCCGTTCGGCGATCGCGTCGCGTAGGCCCTCGTAGCCGTACCATCCGCCGTAGGTGAGGGTGGCCGACGGGTTGGCGTCGAGCGCGCTGCTGAGCGCCTCCCTGATGTACTCGACCGGTAGCGTCGGCGGGTCGGGGATGCCGGCAGCGAGGACGATGGGATCGGGGTGATCGGTAGGCAGCCGCCACATCCTGCCCGAGTCCGACGCGCTGCCAGCCCCTATCGTCCTCGCGGACTCGGATAGCAGGTCGTCGACTTTGAACGGGTCCATCCGTCCTCCCGGCGCCGGATTGTCTCGATCAGCCTTTGTCATAAGCGTAGACCCCCATCCAGCCCTCATGCGGACTCAGTTGCGTCCGGCACGGTTTGTGCCATTGTAGCACGCGGCCCCGAGACATCGGCTAACCCGAGATTTCTGCAAGAGCCTGTAACACCTGCTGCGGAGAAGGCCGGTCGTAGGTGCTGCCCAGGTACTTCCACCGGATCACGCCGGAACTGTCGATTACGAATGTGGAGGGCCTGGCCAGATTGTTGTCTTGTGGGTTGAGCACGCCGTAGGCATTAACGACGTCCCTTTCCGGGTTGTACAGAATCGGGAACGGCACGCCCGAGTTCCTGGCCATCGCCTGGGCGTTGGACAGGTTGTCGACGCTTATCGCCACCACTATCGCGTTGTGGTCCTCGATTGCGCTGTACTGGTTTGTCAACTCGACGAGTTGCTGCTTGCAGATCGGTCACCAGTATGCCCGATAGAAGACGATTACCAGGTTTCCCTGCCCCAGCCGATCATCCGTCGAGAATTCCCCGCCGTCGAACCTCGGTAGGGCAAATGACGGAGCCACCTGCCCAACCTCGGTGCCCGTCTCCGGCTGAGGCGCGGCCGTCGCGGTGGGGGGCACTGCTGTGGCAGTGGGTGGGACTGCCGTGGCGGTGGGTGGGACGGCAGTGGCGGTCGGCTGCGCCGCCGTGGCGGTAGGCTGCGCCACGGCGGTGGCCGTTGGTGGCACGGGCGTCGCGGTCGGCTGCACCTCGGCTGCGGCCGTTGACGGTACTGCCGTGGCAGTCGGCGGCGCAGGTGTCACGGTCGGCTGCGCCTCGGAGGTAGCCGTCGGATCCGGTGTCGCGGTCGGCTGTACCACGGGGATAGCCGTAGGTACCGACGCCGGAGTCTGTGTCGCCTGCGCCACAGCACTTTCGACCGGCCATCGTGTGGGCGTCGGCTCCAAGGCGGAACGCGGCTCAGCGGTCCCTCTCGGCTGAGCGGGTACCGCCGGTTGCGGGGTGGGCAAGGCCGGCGCCTGTGTGGCGGTAGCCGGCACTGTAGTTGCCTGGGGAACTGCTATGGCCGTTTGCGTTGGCTGCGTCGCGGCACCGGATGCTCCTGCTTCCGGCCCGCCTTCGGTGGAAGACTCACCGCACGCGACCAGGCCGAAAGACAGCAACAGGATGGCTGACAATGCGACTGTCAGCCTGAATCCATTCAGCTTCAATTCACTTCTCTCCAACTTCATCGGCCAGAAGCCCACGAGGGGAACAACTTATGATGCGCGCCAAAGCACTTGACCCGCGCGGCCAAATAAACTTACACTGAAATCACTCGCCACTTAGGACGTGACTACGCCATGAAGCGAGCGAATCCTTCCCCGTCGCTGTTCGCCGATCTGTATCAACTCACCATGGCGCAGGCCCTTTGGCAAAGCGGGACGACGGCTGAAGGCACGTTCAGTCTGTACTTTCGCAAGCACCTGCCGGGCAGGGCCTACTACGTCTTCGCCGGCCTCCAGCAAGCCCTGGACCACCTCGAGCGGCTTTCGTTCAAGGTTCAAGATATTGCGTACCTGCGTTCAACCGGCCTCTTCGACGACGACTTCCTCGACTATCTGGTATTAGTCCGATTCACCGGAAGAGTCAGGGCCGTTCCCGAGGGCGCAATTGTGTTCGCTGGCGAGCCGGTCATCGAGGTTTCCGCTCCTATAGTGGAAGCGCAAATCCCCGAGACTTTTCTCGTCAACTGCGTCAACTCCAACACCCTGTTCGCCTCTAAGGCCGCCCGCGTCGTCTATGCCTCCCGCGGCAGAAACGTCTATGACTTTGCCGCACGCCGCACTCACGGGCTTGACGCCGCCGACAGCTTTGCGCGCGCGAGTTACATGGTGGGGTTCGACGGCACCAGCAACCTCGTCGCGGGCGCCCGCCACGGCATCCCGGTCGTTGGCACTATGGCCCATTCGTTCGTCTCCGCATTCGACGACGAGACCGACGCATTTCGCAGCTACGCCCGCTCTTTTCCGACCGCGAGCACCCTGCTGGTTGACACTTATGATACCCTAAACGGGACTCTGAGGGCCATACAGGTTGCCCGGGAAATGCGCTTGGCCGGCCAGGAGCTCCGGGCTATACGGTTGGACAGCGGTGACCTCTCGGACCTCGCCGTGAAGTGCCGGGCGCTTCTGAACCGCGACGGGTTCGGAGGCGTTAGAATCATCGCGAGCGGCGCGCTCGACGAATACGCGATAGACGAATTGCTTCGAGCCGGCGCCCCTATCGACGGATTTGGGGTCGGCACGAAAGCGGGCGTGTCGGAAGACGCGCCCTGGGCAGACTCCGTCTACAAACTCGTGGCCTACGGCGGCAGACCCACGATGAAACTCAGCGACCACAAGGAAACAACACCCGGCTCTAAGCAGGTCTACCGCTACTACGGCAGGGCGGGACAGCCCCTGCGCGATGTCATAGCGACGGCTACCGAGCCCCGCCCTTCACCCGGTGCGCGGCCCATGCTTACGGAAGTGATGAGAAACGGTAAGATCACGGTCGAACTTCCGGACTTGGGAGAGTTGAGAGACAGGTTCGGCTCGGAGTTCGCCCAGTTCGACCGGCGATACAAGAGGCTGAGTACCTCACCGGACTCCTACGAGGTAACAGTCAGTAAAGAACTGTCCGGTCTGCAGGCCAGCGCTGCCACAATGTTTCGCAAGCGGAGCGACGTGGTCGTCGACGAAACTCTGTCGGAAAGGACCTGATGGCGCGCCTTCCGTACATCTCCAGAGACGACCTTCCCGACGACAGGCGACCGGTCTTCGACCGGATCGCCGAGCGCAGGAGCGGTCCCGATTCCGGCGGAGCGCTGCCCCACTCGTTCGCGCTTCTGCTCAACAGCCCCGGCGCCGCGGAGGCAGTGGGGGGGCTTGGCGAATACGTGCGATGGGGAAGCCCCCTGGACCCCGCCGCGCGAGAGATCGCGATTCTGGCCGCCGCGATGGAGATGGGCAGCGACTACGTCTGGAAACACCACGAGCCCGTCGCTCGTCGCGAGGGCGTGCGCGAGGAGACCATTGAGGCCATCCGCTCGGGCAGAGCGCCGATGGGCCTGCCCGCCAAGGAAGGCGTCTTCGCCCAGGCGGCCCGCGAGATAGTTCGCAACGGCACCCTTACCGATCGCACCTTTCAGGCGATTCATCACCTGCTCGGCGCGACGCTCACCGTCGACCTGGTCGTCGCGGTAAGCTACTACGTCATGCTGGCCAGGGCGCTAGGCTCGCTCGGCGTCGACCTCGAAGACGAGCTCCGGTCCGCGCCCGGCCTTCCCTAGCAGCTCGCCGCGGCAGTTTCGAAAGCAGGAGACGCTGATGGCCGAGGGCGCCCTCTCGGATGTGAAGGTTCTGGACTTCACCCACATGATCGCCGGCCCCTACTGCACCAAGCTGATGGCGGACTACGGCGCGGACGTCATCAAAGTGGAGCGTCCGGACGGCGGGGACGGGACGAGAAGGCTTGGCCCGTTTCCGGGCGACGAGCCGCACCATGAGCGCAGCGGGCTGTTCCTTCACCTCAACACCAACAAGCGCGGCGTCACCCTCGACCTCAAGACCTCCGCCGGCAACCGCATCGCACGTCGCATGGCGGCGGACGTCGACGTCGTGGTCGAGAGTTTCCGACCCGGCGTCATGGCGCGCCTGGGCCTGGACTATCCCACCCTCAGCGCCGACAACCCGGCCCTGGTGTACACCTCCATATCGAACTTCGGCCAGACGGGGCCTTACCGCGACTTCAACGCTTCCGAGATCGTCCTGTACGGCATGGGCGGCGAGATGTACTCTTCCGGCCTCGAAGACAGGGAGCCGATCAAGCTGGGCGGCACCATGGTCCAGTACCAAGCCGGCGCCGCGGCCGCCGTCGCCACCATGGGGGCGCTATTCGCCGCACGGGCCACGGGCGAAGGCCAGCACGTCGACATCTCCATCATGGAGACCCAGATCGGGTCGATAGACCGCCGAATGAGCACCCTCATCGCCTACCAATACACTGGGGAAGTGAGCCAGAGAATCCCGTTCGGCGTTATGGGCTATCCCATCGGCGTCTACCCCTGCTCCGATGGCTACGTCGAGATCACCGGCGGCATCGTCTACTTCGACCGGGTGGTCAAGATGCTCGGCGAGCCTGCCATCTTCGACGATCCCAAGTGGCACGCCCCGGAAGCGCAGACCGACCCGGACCTGAGAGAAGAGTTCGACGAGTTCTTCATTCCGTGGTGCCTGGAGCGAACCAAGTACGAGATATGGTACGCCGCCCAGGATGCGCGCGTGCTCAGCGGTCCCATCAACACCATGGAGGACCTCGCCGGCGACCCCAGTTTCAACGAAAGGGGCGCCTTCGCCGAGTTCGACCACCCGAGCGCAGGCCGGCTTGTCTATCCCGGTCGACCGTTCGTCATGGAGCGGACTCCCTGGGCCGCGCGCATGGCCGCGCCTATGCTGGGCCAGCACAACGCCGATGTCTTCGGCGAGCTTGGATACGACCGCGCCGCGCTCGTTCGGCTGCGCGAAACGGGCGCGATCTAGGGGGCGCCGCCGATGCCTGGACTACCACTGGAAGGCGTTCGAGTACTCGACATGACGGTTGTATGGGCCGGCACTTACTGCGCTATGCTGCTCGCCGACCTCGGAGCCGAGGTCATTCGCGTCGAATCGACCAGGCACCCCGCCCCTCTCACCAGGGGCGCGATGGCCCACCCCACTGAGGAGTTGGTCAAGGACTCACCTCCGATGTTCGGCGGTATGCCCGGCCGGGTGCCCGGACGCCGCCCGTGGAATCGCTTTCCCGTCTTCAACGCTCACGGCCGCAACAAGCTGAGCATGACGGTGGACCTGCTCCAACCGAGCGGCAGGGAAATCTTCGACAGCCTGGTCCGGATCAGCGACGTGTTCGTCGAGAACAACGTGACCGAGACTATGGACAAGCTGGGCATCTCCTACGCGAAACTGCGAGAGTTGCGCGCGGACATCGTCATGCTCAGGATGCCCGCGTACGGCAGCACCGGGCGCTACAGGAACTTCCGCTCGCTCGGCATCCACATGGAGGGCGCGGTGGGACACTCTCTGTTGCGTGGTTACGCCGACATGGACCCCTCCGCCAACACCCAGGTCTACGTCGCCGACGCCGCTGCCGGCGCGCAGGGCGCCTTCGCCGTGCTGACCGGACTACACCACCGCCGGCGCACGGGTGAGGGACAGCTCATCGAGCTCGCGCAGGCCGAAAACATCGCCCCATTCCTGGGCCAGTTCTTCCTGGACTACTCCATGAACCGCCGAAGCCTGACCACGATCGGAAACCGCCACCCCTACGCGGTGCAGGGCTGCTACCCCTGCAAGGGCGAAGACCACTGGATCGCCATCACCATCTTCGACGACGCCGACTGGGCCGCTTTTCGCGCCGCCATCGGATCGCCGGAGTGGGCGGAAGACCCGCGCTTCGAAACGCAGCACGGTCGTTACCAGGCCCACGACGAACTGGACGCTCGCATAAGCGAGTGGACGAGCGAGCGCGGCCACTACGAGGCCATGCACATCCTCCAGCAGGCGGGCGTGGCCGCCGGCGCCGTGATGGACCAGGCCGACGCCTACTCCGATCCCCACCTGGCGGAGCGCGGCGCCTTCGAAGAGGCGTACCAGGAAGACGTGGGCACACACCTGTACCCCGGCGCTCCGTACAGGATGTCCCGTACCCCAATCCGCATCCGGCGCGGGCCGGTGCGCTTGGGTGAGGACAACGAGTACGTCTACAAGCAGCTACTCAACATCCCTGACGAGCGGTACGCGGAGCTCGAACGCGAAGGCCATATCGGCATGGATTACGAGTAGTGAGGCGCCATAATGCCCCTCCCTCTAGGGAGCGGGGAGAGTCAAGACACTTCCCTCCGGCGGGCGCGGTTGGGCTATACGTCCTGTGCTATAATCGGCTTGCGCGGGGACTGCCACTGACTCGGCCTGAAGGAGGCGTCTCGCATGGACACGGCACAGGTAACCACGTTGGTAGCCACTATGTTCGGTATCGTAACCGTCCTGGTGGCTATATTCGCACTGATGTGGCAAATGAACTCGCAGAACAGCAGACTCGAAGCCAAGATTGGCACGGAGGTCGGCAAACTCGAGGCTGAAATCGATTCTCAGGGCAGAGAACTCAAGGACGAGATGCGGGCCATAAGTGTAAGGGTCTCTAACTCGGAATTGGAACAGGCCCGACTGAACGGCGTCAACAGCGTCCTGGCCGGCCAAACGCACACCCACGACACGCCTGGGGACTAGCGCCGCGCCATCCCTACACCACCGGCCAGCGCGGCGCGAACGACACGCCGGTGCGCTCCATCAACCCAGCCCCGATGCGCTGCACGCGCTGAATCAGCTCCCACTCGTCCACGAACAGCGCCGTGTGGTCCTCGACCACTACGCGACCGTCCACGATCACCGTGTGAACGCTGCGCCCGTCCGCGCTGTAGACCAGGTTGTTCACCGGATTGAAGAGCGTGCGCCACTCCGGCCGGCGCGTGTCGAACAACACCAGGTCGGCCTTCTTCCCAACCTCGATGGATCCGGTGTCGGCGCCCAGTCCCATCGCCCGCGCCGAACCCAGCGTCGCCAACTCCACCGCGGTCTCCGCCGGCACCATCGACACGTCCTGCCTGCCGTCCTTGTACAGCACGGCGGCAAGGTACATCGAGCGCATCGTCTCCAGCAGGTTGGAGTTGTTGCCCGCGTCGGTGCCCAGGCCCACGGTTATGCCTCGCTCGAGCATCTCCGGCAGCTTGGCCGTGCGCGTCATGCCGGACCCGCCCTTGATTGCCGCCGTCGGGCACATCACCACGCTCGCCCCGCTCCGCGCGATGCTGTCCAACTCCGCGTCGTCCAGGCCAAGCCCGTGCGCCAGCGTCACGTTGTCTCCCAGCGCACCCAACCGCTCCAGCCGCTCCGTCGGCGTCACGCCGTGCGCCGACATCGACGCCGCTCTCGCGCTTGGCCCCGTGCTGTGGTGCAGAGTCAAACCGGTCCCCGCGTCATCGGCGAGCCGTTTCGCTGCGGTGAGCAACTCGTCCGACGCGTACTCTGCCGAAAACGGCATGGCCCACACCCGCACGCGGCCGTCCAGGGCGCCGTCGAACTCCTCTACCGCTGAACGCATCACGCCCACGGCCTCTGGTGTAGAGTAAACCGGCACGTTGAGCGGATTGGGCCTGTCGGTTACCTGCGCGCCCACGACGATGCGGCAGCCCGACTCCTCGTAGGCTCTCATGCAGGCGTCCACGTGCTTGGTGCTGCCGGGGTCGAGAAGACTGGTCGTGCCGTACTTGAGAAGCTCGGTGATGGCCAGCAGAGAGGTGTAGTACTCCTCCTCGGGAGTCATCGCCGCCTGCAGCCGGAACACGTTGGGAAGATAGGCAGGGCCCAGGTCGTCCGGGAAGATGCCGCGCGTGGCGTGCGCGTAGCTGATGTGCATATGGCCGTTGCCGAACCCCGGCGTCACCACCATCTCGCTGGCGTCGATGTTCCGGTCGGCGACAACACCCCGCAGGTCGGCGCTCTTGCCCACGCGGGAGATGCGGCTTCCCTCCACCACGATGGCGCCGTCGGCCACGATCCGCCGCTCAGCGTCGAGTGTCAGCACGAACCGGGCGTTGTCTATCTTGAGAGTTGGCTCGGGCAAGGCGGCACCTCCGAGTTATGCCAGCACGCGCGGCAGCCGCGTGCTCCCCATCAGGTAGCGGTCGATGCCGCGCGCCGCCTCCCTGCCCTCCGCGAGCGCCCACACGACCAGCGACTGGCCGCGCGACATGTCTCCCGCCGTGAACACGCCCTCTACGTTCGTCATCATGTCGGCGTCTCTTCCCACGTTACCGCGGGGATCCATCTCCAGCCCCAGGTCGCCCAGCATGTCGCCGTGCTCCGGGTGCAGGAAGCCCATCGCCAACAACACCAGGTCCACGTCCAGAGCGAAGTCGCTGCCCGGCACCTCGAGCATGGCCGGCCGACCCGTGTCGTCGGGAGGCCCCCACTCAAGCCTCACCCCGTTCAGTTTCTCCACCTTGCCCGAGCCGGTGAAACTCTTGGTCAGGATGTTGTAGTCGCGAACGCCGCCTTCCTCGTGCGAGGAAGACGTGCGAAGTATGGCCGACCACTGCGGCCACGGGTTGTCCGGGCGGCGCTCAACGGGCGGCTCTGGCAGCAGCTCCAGCTGGTACACGATCTCCGCGCCCTGCCGGTGCGCCGTTCCCAGGCAGTCCGAGCCGGTGTCGCCGCCGCCCAGGATCACCACCCGCTTGCCCTCGGCCGTGATGCGCTCGTCCGGGTCCACCTGCTGCCCCGCGATTAACCTGTTCTGCTGCGCCAGGTAGTCCATCGCGAAGTGCACGCCGTCCAGCTCGCGCCCGGGTACCGGCAGGTCGCGCGGGATCGTCGAACCGCCGGCGAGCAGCAGCGCGTCGTAGCCGTCCTTCAGTTCGGATATGGCGCAGTCCCGGCCCACGTAAACGCCCGTCCTGAACTCCACTCCCTCCTCGGCCATCTGGTCCACGCGGCGCTGTACGACGTACTTTTCCAGCTTGAAGTCCGGGATACCCAACCTGAGCAGGCCGCCCACGACCTCGTCACGCTCGAACACCGTCACCCTGTGGCCGCTGGCGTTGAGCTGCTGCGCGGCGGCCAGCCCGGCCGGGCCGGATCCCACCACCGCGACGGTTTTCCCGGTGCGCGTACTTGGCGGATTTGGCTTGATCCAGCCCTCGGCCCATCCTCTGTCCGCAATCGACTTCTCGATGTGCTCGATGGTCACCGGGTCCTGGTTGATGGAGAGTACGCACGAGACCTCGCACGGAGCAGGGCAGATGCGTCCGGTGAACTCCGGAAAAGCGTTGGTCTTATGCAGGGCGTCGAGCGCCTCACGCCAACGGCCCCTGTACACGTGGTCGTTCCAGTCGGGAATCAGGTTGCCCAGCGGGCAACCCATGTGGCAGAACGGCACCGAGCAGTTCATGCAGCGCGACCCCTGCTCACGCGCCTGCTCCTCGCTCCACTTGTGGTAAATCTCGCCGAAGTGACGGACGCGCTCACTTGCGGGGGCGCTCGGTATCGACATCCGCCCGCTCTCTTTGAACCCGGTGACTTTGCCCATCAGGCGCTCTCAGCCAGGGCGCGCTCCGCCAGCACCCGCTTGTAGTCGTAGGGCATAACCTTGACGAACTTGGGAAGCATCTCGTCCCAGTCGTCGATCACGCGCTTCGCGTTCGCGCTGCCGGTCAGCGCCAGATGGTCCTCGACCATCCGTCTCAGCGCGCGCATATCCTCCTCCTCGACCACACTCTCAAGCCCGACCATCTCCGGATTGCAGCGGTTGGCGAAGTCGCCGTCCTCGTTGAGCACGTAGGCCTCTCCGCCGCTCATTCCCGCAGCGAAGTTGCGCCCGGTCGGGCCGAGCACAACAACCTTGCCGCGCGTCATGTACTCGCAGCCGTGGTCTCCCACACCCTCCACCACGGCCTCCGCTCCGCTGTTGCGGACCGCGAAACGCTCGCCCGCCACGCCGCGAATGAAGGCCTTGCCCCCGGTCGCGCCGTACAGGGCCACGTTGCCTATCACTATGGTTGTCTCCGGCACGAAACTTACTCCTGGCTGCGGCTTGATGACCACCTTGCCGCCCGACAGTCCCTTGCAGAAGTAGTCGTTCGCGTCGCCCTCCACGGTCATCGTCACGCCCTTTGCGAGAAATGCGGAGAAGCTCTGGCCCGCCGACCCGGTGAACCACAGCCGGATAGTGTCGTCCGGCAGCCCGTCCTCGCCGTACCTCTTGGCGATCTCGTGGCTGAGCATCGCACCCACGGTGCGGTTGTGGTTGCGTATGGGCATCGACAACTCCTGCGGACGCCCGCTCTCGATCGCGTCGGAGAAGCGCTCGATCAGGTCGTTGTCCAGCGCCTTCCACAGCGAGTGGTCCTGCTCCTGACAGCAGTAGGTGGCCACCTCGTCGGGCACGTCGGGACGGTGCAGCAGCGCCGAAAAGTCCAGCCCGCTCGCCTTCCAGTGCTCGACCACCCTCCGGGCGTCCAGCTTGTCAACGCGGCCCACCATCTCGTTCACCGTCCGGAACCCGAGCTGGGCCATTATCTCTCGCATGTGCTCGGCTACGAAGAACAGGTAGTTGATAACGTCCTCCGGCTTGCCTATGAACATACGCCGGAGCTCCGGGTCCTGCGTCGCTATGCCAACCGAGCACGTGTTGAGATGGCACTTCCGCAGCATGATGCAGCCCATCGTGATGAGCGGCGCCGTCGCGAAACCGAACTCCTCGGCCCCCAGCAGGCAGGCGATGGCAACGTCCCGCCCCGTCTTGAGTTGGCCGTCGGTCTGCACAACGATCCGGCCCCTGAGGTCGTTGAGCACGAGCACCTGCTGCGTCTCCGCGAGTCCGATCTCCCAGGGCAGCCCGGCATACTTTATGGACGACTCCGGCGATGCGCCGGTCCCCCCGCTGTCCCCGCTGATTAGCACCACGTCCCCGTGCCCCTTGGACACCCCGGCGGCTATGGTTCCCACGCCCGCCTCGGACACCAGCTTGACGTGCACGCGGGACGACGGGTTGGCGTTCTTCAGGTCGTAGATGAGCTGGGCCAGGTCCTCGATCGAGTAGATGTCGTGGTGCGGTGGCGGCGAGATCAACTCCACACCCGGCGTCGAATTGCGCACCCAGCCGATGTACTCGTCCACCTTGTGGCCCGGTAGCTGTCCGCCCTCCCCCGGCTTGGAGCCTTGGGCCATCTTGATCTGCAGGTCCGTGGCGTTGCTCAGGTAGTTTATCGTCACGCCGAATCTGCCGGACGCCACCTGCTTCATTGCGCTGCTGCGCGAGTCGCCGTTGGGATCCGGCGTGTAGCGGTGATAGTCCTCGCCGCCCTCTCCCGTGTTGCTGCGCGCACCTATGCGGTTCATCGCGATCGCCATCGTCTCGTGCGCCTCACGGCTGATGGAACCGAGGGAGATAGCGCCCGTGGCGAACCGCTTCACTATCTCGCTGGCCGGCTCCACGTCGTCCAGGTCGATTGGTTCGTCCAGCGTCTTGAACTCAAGCAGGCCGCGGATTGTGCAGTGCTCCTCGCTCAGCCCGTCGGCGAACGCGGCGAACTCGCGGTAGCTGGCGTACTGGTTGGACTGCGCGGCGTACTGTAGCTTCGCGATGGTGTCGGGATTCCACATGTGGTACTCACCCTCGCGCCGCCACTGGTAGCGGCCGCCGCTGGGCAGACCGTTCGCGTGCGCACCATAGGCCTCCCGGTGCCGGCGGCGGCACTCCTCCTCTATCTGATCGAGTCCCACGCCACCAATCCGAGAAGGCGTCCAAGTGAAGTACCTGTCAATCATCTCCTCGTTCAGCCCGACAGCTTCGAAGATCTGGGCGCCCCGGTAGCCCTGCAGCGTAGACACGCCCATCTTGGATATGACCTTCAGAACCCCCTTGTGGGCGGCCTTGAAGTAGTTGTACTCGGCATCCTCATACGCCGGAGAATCGGCCAGTTCACCGCCTTGGCACATCCCGGCCAGCGTCTCCAGCGCCAGGTACGGGTTGATAGCTCCCGCGCCGTAGCCCGAAAGCAGGGCGAAGTGCGAGACCTCCCGCGGCTCGCCGGACTCGACGGCGATTCCGACTCTGGCGCGCGTGCCCTCACGTATGAGGTGGTGGTGAACGGCGGCGGTCGCCAAGAGGCTCGGAATAGGCGCGCGGCCCGAGTCTACGCTACGGTCCGACAGCACCAGAATCGAGCACCCTTCATCGATTGCCCGCGACGCCTCCTCGCAAAGCCGGTCCAACGCCAGTTCGAGCGAGCCACCGCCACCTGCATCGAACACCGCCTCCAGTGTCCTCGACATCAGGCCGGGCAGATTGAGCTCCTTGATCTGAGCCATCTCGCGATTGGTGAGCAACAGACCTTTCAGCCGAAGCTGCCGGCAGTGCTCCGGGCTCTCCTCGAACAGGTTCTGCTCCGACCCCAGCGTGGTCTCCAGCGAGGTGACAAGCTCCTCGCGAATGGCGTCCAGCGGCGGATTGCTCACTTGCGCGAACATCTGCTTGAAGTAATCGAACAGCAGAGGCAACTTTTCGGACAACACCGCCAGCGGCGCGTCGTTGCCCATCGACCCCACCGGCTCCGCGCCCGTTTCCGCCATGGGTCCCATTATCAACGACAGGTCCTCCAGCGTGTAGCCGAAGGCCTTCTGTCTCTCGCTCAGCGTGCTGAACTCCGGGCCGGGCGTATGGGCGGGCTCCGGCCGCGAGGTCAGGTCCACGCTGTTGTCTCTCAGCCAGCCTCCGTAGGGACGGCGGGCCGACAGCTCCGCCTTCACCTCCTGGTCTTCTATGATGCGGCCCTGCTCCGTATCCAGCTCGAACATGCGCCCCGGATAGATGCGGTCCTTGAACCGGATCTTCTCCAGCGGCACGTCCAGCACCCCGGTCTCCGACGCCATCACCAGTATGTCGTCCGTCGTTACCAGGTAGCGGCAAGGCCGCAACCCGTTGCGGTCGAGTACGCCGCACACGCGGGCGCCGTCCGCTCCGATGATGAGCGCGGGTCCGTCCCAGGGTTCCATGATCCTGGAGTGGTAGTCGTAAAAGTCCTTCTTGGCCTGCTCCATCGGAATGTGGTCGCCCCACGCCTCCGGGATCATCATCATCAGCGCGTGAGGCAGCGAACGGCCCGTGGCCAGCAACAACTCCAGTGCGTTGTCGAAACTGGCCGTGTCGCTTTGGTCGGAGGACACTACCGGAAACAGCTCGTCGATGTGGTCGCCCAGCTCAGGTGAAGAGAACATGCCCTGGCGAGCGGTCATCCAGTTGACGTTGCCGCGAATGGTGTTTATCTCGCCGTTGTGGATGATGTACCGGAACGGATGCGCGAGCCTCCACGATCCGAGCGTGTTCGTGCTGAAGCGTGAATGCACCAGCACGTAGGCGGTCTTGATCAGGTCGTCGGTGAGATCGTGGTAGAAGCCCTCCAGTTGCTCGGCCATTATGAGGCCCTTGTACACGATCTGCCGGTCGGACAGGCTGCTGATGTAGAAGTGCCCCGAATCGGCCAGCCCGGCCCGGCCAATTGAGTTCTCTATCCTCCGTCTCGTCAGGTACAGGTCCAGGGCAAATGGGTCTCCCGCCTCCACGTCCGCCGAGCGGCCCACGAAGAACTGTCTGATGACAGGCATGACCGCTCTCGCCATCCGCCCGATAGCGTCGGGCGAAACCGGAACGTCCCGCCACCCCAGCATGTCGTGGCCCTCGCCCCTGATCACACGCTCGATTTCGAGCTCGCACTGCTCCCGCTCGTCCGCGTCCGGCGGCAGGAACACGACGCCAACGCCATAGTCGCCAGGCGGCGGCAGCTCGAACCCCAGCACATCCGCCTCGTGGGCGAAGAACTCGTGCGGCATCTGCATCAGAACGCCCGCGCCATCCCCTGTCTCGGGATCCGCCCCGCACGCGCCTCGATGGCCCAGGTTCTTCAACACCTCCAAGCCCATCTTGATGATCTCGTGAGACTTATCGCCCTTGATGTTGGCGACAAGACCAACGCCACAGGCGTCGCGCTCGAACTGGGGGTCGTAGAGGCCTTGCTTGACAAGGTCAGGGACATAGGGACTGTTCATAACACGCTTTTCTCGGTATGAATGGTGAATGGGAAAATGCCTGGGAATCGGAACGCCGAACCGCCCAAAAGATAGCAGTTTGTGAAATATGTGTCAAATGGAAATTCGCTCCTGAAGTTGTATGCACCCAACCCGACATTTGAGTCGAAACCGGCGTCGTATCCCCCTTCCTACGGGTTGCCATGCGACCCCGCGTGTTGTAGCTTGTCCCCAGACCAAAACGCCCGATAAGACCTATTGGGGCGGCAGTTGGGAGGGCCGCTTGGACAGGCTCATCAGCTTCGACATAGACGGCACGCTCGAAACCGGTAACCCGCCCGGCCTGATAACCATGCACATGGTCTGCCAGGTCAAAGCGCACGGCTACATCGTCGGAAGCTGCTCCGACCGTCCCATCAGCGCGCAGCGGCGCATGTGGGAGGATCAGGGCATCGGCGTAGACTTCACCGCGCTGAAGCACAGGCTTGACGGAGTGAAGGCGCGGTTCGCCGCCGACGAGTACTACCACGTTGGCGACACCGAGGTGGACCGTCACTACGCCGGACTGTCAGGGTTCGAGTTCATCCCGGTCCAGGAAGTCTCAACAGGCGAAGGCTGGCTGCCCCACATTGCACGCGGCAAGTACGGAGGTGCTCGATGACACTGAAACTCGGAATCCACACCGGACAGCAGGAGTGCTCCTACGACGACCTGCGCCGAGTTTGGCGGCTCGCCGACTCCACCGGGTTCTACTGGGTCTCCATCTGGGACCACTTCTACGAGCAGCCGATGCGGGACTCCAAGGGTGACTGCTTCGAGGGCGTGGCCATCATGAGCGCCCTTGCCGCCGAAACCACCAACGTCCGCGTCGGCTCGCTGGTGTTCGGCATGGCCTACCGCTACCCGGCGGTGCTCGCCAAGTCGGCCGCGACCGTAGACCACGTGAGCGGCGGCCGGCTCGAGCTGGGTCTGGGCGCCGGCTGGTACGAGCTCGAGCACACCACGTTCGGCATTCCCTTCCTGCCCGTCCGCGACCGCATGGACGTGATGGAGGAGGGCGTGCAGATCATCAAGACGCTTCTGACGGAGGGGTCGGTAACCTTCCAGGGCAAGCACTTCCAGCTCGAAAACGCCAACTGCTTTCCGATGCCGGTACAGCGCCCCCCGCGCGTCTGGGTCGGCGGGCGGGGCGAGCGTCGCACGCTGCGCATCGCGGCGCGCTACGCCGACGGATGGAACGTGCCCTACATCTCGCCAGAGGAGTACGCCCACAAGATAGGTGTGCTCGACCGCTGGTGCGACGTGGAAGACCGCGATCCGACAGAGCTGTCCCGCTCCGTGAACGTCGGATTCTGGATGGGCACGTCAACCGCAGACGCCGAGAGCGAGCGAGCGCGCTACAACGCGCAGTATGGCGAGCGCGCAGAAGAGCAGGCGGGCGGCCAGCTATTCGGCACGGCGAGCGAGGTGGTCGACCGCCTGGGCGAGTACGCCGAGGCCGGCGCGGAGGGAGTGAACATCGCCCTCCGTGCGCCGTTCAACTTCGAGGCGCTCCAAGCCTTCGCCGAAGAGGTGCTGCCGGCCTTCAAGTAGGGCACCTGTCGCAAGTTCAAATCCTCGTTGACTGAGGAAGCGACGCACAGGCGGACCGGATGCCTAAGACGCGACGGGGACCGAGAGCGAATCCCGGTCCCCGTTCTCTCGCCGGCAGTTCTGCCTACAGGTTGAACTGCGGGTCCATGTAGTCCTTCTCTTTGACGTACACCTGCAGCCGGCCCCGCGTGCTGTCCGTGACGATGATCCGGTCCTGCTCGTCGACGGCGATTCCCACCGGGCGGTTGAACCGGCCCATCGGCGTGATGTCCTCCACGCGCCTGTAGGCCTTCGTGACGTCCGGGTTTGCCTCGACGACCTCTTTGGCCCAGTTCGAAAACTCAGTAGCGTCGCCGTACAGGGCGGTAATCACGTCGCCCTCCGGGGCGAATATCTGCACGCGCAGGTTGCCCCAGTCGACCACGTACACGTCGCCCTCCGAGTCCACCGCCACGTCCGACGGGTGGTCCAACTCGCCGCCGTCCTCGCGCCCGCCGCCGCCGAAGCTCAGCAGGAACTCGCCGTCCGCGCTGAACTTCTGGACCCTGTCATTGCCCCAGTCGACCACGTACACGTTCCCATCGCCGTCCAGGGAGATGCCCCACGGCTTGGAGAGTTGTCCGTCCCCACTGCCCGAAGAGCCGAACGCGGACAGGAACGCCCCATCCTTCGTAAACTTCTGCACCCTGTCGTTGCCCGCGTCCACCACGTACAGGTTGTCGTCCGCATCGAACGCCAGCCCTGCTGGTCCGCTCAACTGGCCCTCTCCACTGCCCATCTCGCCCCACTGGCCGACCGTCTGGCCGTCCTCGTCGAAAACCACGATGGAGTTGGAGTGCTCGTCCGAGCAGTACAGATTGCCCTCGCCGTCGACCGCCAGACCTACCGGCCAGACGAACTGCTCTCGGCCAAAGTCGCCAATGAACTGCTGGTCGATGGTGAGCTTGCCGATTCGCTTGTTGGGCGCGACCACGCCGCCGGCCCCTTCCTGGCCCCGGCTGAGCACGTACAGCACGCCGTCCGGCGCTGTGGCTACAGCCACGGGCTGCGTGAACCCATTGCCCGCGGCGGCATTGCGGCCCACGGCGTGGCTGAAGCTCCAGGTCCTGCCGGCAACAGTTGTCGTAAGCATGTCAAATCCTCCCCATAAAGCCGCAGGCCTCGGTCGGTCTCGCCCCGCCGTGCGACGCGGCCGGCCGCCCGGGGCCTGCCCTAGAGCGCCCGACCCGCGTCACGGGCCAGCGCGCCACTCCTCTTCTGTGTCCTTAGCGGATCGTCCTATCCGAACTGGAACTCCCTGGTGGCGGCGATGAGCGCCAGCGTCTCGCCCACGCGCCTCGACGACTTCGCGTAGTCCGCGTCAGTCGCCCAGGAGATGTCGCCTTCGGACGCCACGTTCGTTACCAACTCCGTCCGTGTCGACTCGGCGACCTCTATCGGACCCATCAGGTCCAGGCAGTGATCGACCAGCGCCTCGGCGCTCATCGACTGCCCGTTGGAACCTGCAATCCGCCGGATCATGCTCCGCACGCCCGGCAGCTCGACGTCGTTCACCCGGTCGGCCACGAAGTTCACGCGCTTGACCAGCGAACCGCTGTTGATCCACTCCTTGCCGGTGTGCCAGCCCTCCACGCTCGGTGGGTCCAGTATCTCCTGGCCCATGTAGCCGGGCTCCTTGGAAAGCGCCTCCAGCCTCGGGTCCACGCCCAGACCGTCCTTCGTCAGCCTCAGGGTGCCGACGACGACCTCGACGGGACTCTTGACCTTCTGGTACATCGCCTCCTTGAAGAAGTCGGAATTGAACAGCGTCCTGAGCACTGGCTTCATCTCGAAGCCGGAGTCGACGAACACCTTGGAGAGCAGCTTGATCGCCTCGGGGTCGCGCGGCTCCTCGATGTCCCACGCGGGCACCTGCGGCTCGTCGGCGACGAAGAAGTTGTACAGGTGTCGGGAGATGAAGCGGGGGCACGCCTCCTGCTGGAGGATGATGTCGATGATGTCCTCGCCGTCGAAGTTGCCGGTGTGGCCAAGGAACGTCTTCTCGCTGAAGTCGTGGTCCTCAGGCCGGAACTCGAAGCTCCACGGATGCCTGCCGTAGGGATATCGCGGCATCTTTGCCGAGATGGTCCAGCCGGTGAAGGCGCGGGAGCACTCGAACACGTCGGTCTCGGTGTAGTTGCCCACGCCGAGGGAGAACAGCTCGAGGAGCTCGCGTCCCCAGTTCTCGTTGGGGGCGTTCTTGTGGTTCTCGTTGTTGTCCAGCCAGAAGATCATGGCCGGGTTGCTCGCCAGCTTCACCAGCAGGTCGCGGTAGTTCCCCATGCCGCTCTCGCGGAACATCCGGATCTGCTCGATCAGGTGGTTGCAGTTGTCCACCTTGCCGTTGCCGGTGGCGAACACCTGGTGCCAGAACAGCGCCATCTTCTCTTCGAGAGGCCGCTGGGTGTTCAGCAGGTGATACAGCCAGTAGGCCTGGCCCGGGCCAACCGCGCCTCCCGGCATCTCCGTGATGGGATGATGCCTGAACAGCGTGTACTCGTCCGTTGGGGCCTGCGCGTCCACGTCGAGCAGCTCCTCGACGGTGGCTTCGTAGCCCTTCTCTACCCTGGCCTCGATCTCCTCACGTGTCGCGCCGAATCCGGCACGCCGCATCAAGTGAGACATCAGGGCGATGTCTTCTCTGTTGGCCATCGGTTCTCCTCCTTTCGCATTCTTGCGCCGCCTCGTTCTGACGACAACTTCCACTTCAGGACGCCTGCGTCACCAGCATCGTTCCCCACGGAGCGTGCCACAACATCGTGGCGGTTGCCGCCACCTTGAAAGTAGCAAACCGCCAATCCCTTGTCAAACCTATCAGTGCTCCGTGCAGTGGCCTTCCGTTTTAGCCCTTCCGGCTAGGAGGACTGGGGACTTTAGATTCCTCGGCTGCGCTCGGAATGGAAGGGAAGCACCTTTCGGAATGGATGGTTTGAGGCCTCTGGGTGTGGCCTTGCGAAAAATCTGCTCAATTCTGCTACATTCCGCACATTCCGTAGCTGGGCGGGCCGGTGTTTTCGTCACTTTCCGTGAGCCAAGTTGTTAAGGTTCGTCACGCGCATTGCGCCGAATGTGGCAGAATGCGACGGTGACCTTCACCCCGATCCTAACCTTCCCCCGTCGAGGGGGAAGGGACTCTGACGCCGGCGGCCACAGCGCCTGTGCTGTAGAAAATAGCACGTGCGTGCTGTAGAATCAAGAGGGTGGTCGGGGTCAAGTGCCTGCGTCGTATTGGCGGGTGGCTTCGCAGCGGAGGACTCCACCCTGGATTCCCGCTTTCGCGGGAATGACGAATGCGGTTATGCCGAGGTGAAAGCGCCGATTTGTTGGCGCGAGGCGGGGTTACTTTAGGTAAGATGGCGGAAGTGGGGCTGGAGGTGGGAATTTCTGTGGCATGTGCGTGGCATGTGCATGGCAGGTCCGAGACACCAGCGAGGGATGGAGGTGGCGTTTGGGTTACGCGGTTGGGAAGGTTTGGGACGGGGTTTTGGGGTGGGCTTGCTAGCGGGCGAGGCGGTTTTGGTGTTCCATGTAAAGGTATCGCAGAGATGCGGGTGAACAGGCTTCACGTCTCGCACGCCTGTTCCTCATTGTGGTAAACTGCGTCTCAAACCCACGCTGCGGCGGGCGTGGATTGCCGCTAAGGAGTTTGCCCATGCCGCGCCAAACTGAACCTAACGCTAACAACGCCTTGGGCGGTCTGCTTCAGGCAATGCTGTCCAGAAGCTCAGTGCGTTGGGAGAACACCCAGACTATCGCCGGACAGCCGGGACTGCAGCCGGACGTCCTCGTAACCGCGCCCGGTCGTGCGCCGGTGGTGCTGGAGGCGGAGTACCTACCGGCTTATACGGTCGAGCAGGACGCGCTGGGCCGGCTCGGGCTGGAAGTGACCGCAACAGGCCGTCCCATCGAGGCGGCTATCGCCCTGCGCTATCCCGAAGACGTGGCCGAGGCCCACGACCTCCACACCGCATTGCGAGCGGCGCGGTTGTCTTATTGCGTCTTCACCGAGGGCAAGAGCGAACCCACCCGCTTCCCCGAATTGGGCTGGCTGGAAGGCTCGGTCGAAGACGTCGCCGACATGGTGAGGTTGGTGTCAGTACCACAGCGCGCAGTGGACCAAGCCACCGACACGCTGCAAGCGGGGATCGACAGAGCCGCAGGTGTTCTCGACGATCTCAGCAGCATGCGCCCGGGCGTAACCGACGCCATCGCAGGGCTGTTGGGCTTGGACGACGTGTCCCAGACTCGCCGGATGGCCTGCGCCATCATCGCAAATGCCTTGGTGTTCCACGAGCGCATCGCCGGAATGCACTCGGGCATAGACCCGTTAGCGTTAGTTTACGGCCACGGCGTCGGGAGCATTCAATCCAGGGTCGTAG
The DNA here is from genome assembly GCA_965203135.1 of Dehalococcoidia bacterium. Classification (GTDB taxonomy): domain Bacteria; phylum Chloroflexota; class Dehalococcoidia; order Lucifugimonadales; family CATOSD01; genus CATOSD01. The sequence goes on from CBDBBO010000002.1 coordinate 434,310, forward strand.
CCGCCTGGGACGCCATACTCAAGATAAACTACTGGTCCATCTTCGGCATAGCGAAGGACATACTCCAGCAACTGGACTCGAACGGCGCGGCTAGGGTGCTCGGCGAGCTCAGGTATTCCGTTCAGTCCTTCAGCGCGACGGGTATGGACAATGCACACGACCTGACGGGCCGCATTTTCCAGCGGCTCATAGCCGACCGCGAGTACCTGGCTACCTTCTATACTCTACCCGCGTCGGCGGCGCTGCTGGCGCGATTCGCGGTGGCCAAGATGGAGGGCGTGGACTGGGCGGACGCCGATGCCATAGGCAGCTTGCGAATCGCGGACTTTGCCTGCGGCACCGGCGCGCTGCTGTCCGCAGTGTACGACCAGATAGCCGCCCGCCACGAGCGGGCGGGCGGTGACGGTGCTGAGTTGCACAAGCCCATGATGGAAGAGGTGTTGTACGGGTGCGACGTCATGCCGTCCGCGGTCCACATTACCGGCTCTACACTCTCCGGTGTGGAGCCGTCCGCGGTCTTCGACAACTCACGCCTCTACACCATGCCCTATGGTCGCCAGTGGGACGGCAACGTGGCGATAGGCTCTCTTGAGTTGCTCCGGTCATCGAGCGTGCTGACGCTGTTCAACACCAGCGACCCCGCCATGCGAACCGGCAGCGCGGGCGAAGAGACGGCGGCCCAGGTGATGGCCGAATTTCCCGATGAGGGCTACGACGTTGTGATAATGAACCCACCGTTTACAAGGCCGGGCTCCGATTGGGAGGGAAGCGACAGGTCCGAGGACTACATCAAGCATTTCAGGGGATTGGGTACGGCGCTACCAACACAAAAGGACATGGCCAAGAGCCTCAGTAAGTACGCGAAGGGTACGTGTTACCACGGTTATGCGGGGATTGCGTCCGCCTTTGCAGCACTGGCTAACAAGAAAATCAAGCCCGGCGGAGTGCTGGCTTTGGTTCTACCTCTATCCGCAGCTTCTGGTCTCTCATGGCAAGGATTTCGCAAGATGGTGAGCCAGCACTACACTGATGTGCAGGTCCTTACGATAGCGGCCGCCGGCAATGACGACCTTTCATTCTCAGCAGATACAGGAATGGCGGAATGTCTGGTGATTGCTCGTAAGGTGAAGCCGGGGGAGCAACCCGATGACCGCGCCGTGTTTACATCTCTACGAGGCAGGGCCGTGGGTCCTGGCCATGCGAGCGCCCTGGCAGGTAGGGTGTCGAACGACGGCAAAGTGAGACGATTGGAACACGGGCCTTATGGCGGTACATCTCATGAGGTAGGACAGGAAACGGCAGGCGAGACTATCTCCGTGCGACAAACCACTGACGGCCAAAGTTGGCGTGCTGTACGCATGATCGACTACTCTCTAGCTCAAGTGGCATACGCCCTATCCGAATCCACGCTGTGGCTCCCCGGTAGTGCAACTCCCCTCGATCTCAAGACAACGTTGCTTAGCGACTTGGGTCAACGAGGATGGCACGACATAAACATCGCGGGTTCCTCGGGGCCATTCACCAAGAAGGCGGCTAGCGAAACAGCTACGTATCCCGCCCTCTGGAACCACAACGCCAAGAAAGAGACTCGGATAGTGTGCGCCCCTGATTCCCAATTGGTAGTCAAACAGGGATCTGAGGACAAAGCCGCAATCGTGTGGGCTACAGCGAGCAGAGCACACGTCAGTCGGGGATTCCGGTTCAACTCCCAACCATTAGCAGTAGCGTTCACAGACGTGCGGAGTGTAGGTGGGCGTGGATGGCCAAATATAAAGTTTCAGAAAGACCGCTTTGACCTTGCATTTACAGTGTGGGCCAACAGCACTTTGGGTCTCTTGTGCTACTGGTGGCACTCTAACCGTCAAGTCGCTGGCAGAGGCGACATAAGTGTCCAGGGTTTTGAGTCATTACCCGTGCTCGACTTCCGCGCGCTTACCGACGGACAGCTTGCCAAAGCCGATAGGATCTTCGACGAGTTTCGCGACAAGAAACTGAAGCCTGCCTACCTTGCGGATGCCGACCCCAACCGCGCGCTGCTGGACGAGCGCGTGGTGTGCGACCTGCTGGGGTTCAATCGCGACACTTACGAGGCGGTGCGCCGGCTGGCGGCGAAGTGGTGCGCCGAGCCGTCGGTGCACGGCGGCAAGGCACGGCCCAGGGGCGCGGCACTGGTCGTCTGAGGGGAGGCAGGCCGAGAGTTCCACACCCAGCCTGTGCCTGAGCGGTATTCGTCAGCTCTACTCTCTGCAGAAGGTCGCCAGATGGATGGAGCGTATGATTGAAGGTCAAGTGTATGTAGCGGAACTAAGAGTGCCATCGTATTTCCACATTAGGCAGGAAGTCAGAAAATCCCTACCGAATCCTGCCGGATTTGAGGTCAGCAGAGGCTATTGGATGGCACGTCCGCCCGATGAACGATCTGCGCTCCAAGGATATGCTGAGCTAACCTTCACGATCCTATTCGTAAGCAAAACGCTTAAGGAGGCGGAGGATCACGCCTTGAGGGTAGGTAGGATGTTTAGCACCCCGACATCCGCATTCGGCGGATATCCACTTGCCGCTCCACGTCTTCACCGTATAGCGTCTGTCGACGCATTTGAGAGACTGTTGTCACAGCACAATTACTACTACGACGATCAGTTGCACGAGTCGTTGGGTGTGACTTTTGACCCAATAGTTGAGCATCGGTATCAGAGATACCTTCAGTTCTTCTCCTCGGACGACGAGAGCACAAAGTACAGAATACAGTCGGCAATGCACTGGTATGGAGTTGCGGTCGGCTCTGAACACCCAACGGTCAGTTACGTCGCCGCATGGACTGGCTTGGAATGCATTGGCTTGTTGATGGACGGTAGATTCCATGAGCAAGGCGACAAGGCTCCCTGTTCAACCTGCGGGAATCCAGCAGGTAAGAAACGAGACCGGAAAATGGCGGGGATAGAGCACGTATTCAAATCCGGCGCAGTCAAGTCTAGCGAGGGATTCTCATACCAGAATGCGCATAATCTACGCAATGAAGCTGTTCACGGCTTAAGGGAAATCGAACCGCTCTTGCAGGACTGCTCAGAGTTTTTTCGATACCTGATCGACCTACTAGGTGCGGCTATTCAAACAGCGGTAACTCCACCGGAGTACAATGATGACAGCGCTGTCAAATCGCTCGTTGCCGGGGATTATGAATTCCGGCCTTGCTCTCGTATGTCAATTAAGTTCAGCGAAGGCCAGATGGAGCCTTATCTGGACGACAACTGGGTTGTAGGCAACCTGCTGCGAGAGTCAAAGAGAGACTCCCGCGGCCATGAGCAGTCTGAAGTGAGTATGAGTGGCGAACGTCACTGGCAACTAGACGCTAGCCAACGTGAATATGTCGAATCAGAGTGCTACGAAGAATTCACAAGGGTTGGGCAGCAGGAGCATTCCTTGAGTGGCCGAACGATGCCGAACATGATCCCGTGGAAAGACCGACCTTCGGAACCCGCGTGGGAAGACTTCACCTATTCAGACTGGGAAATCATCTAGCGTGCGGGCGCGACGCGGGGCTACTTGACATAAGATCGTGGGAGTGGGCCTGAGAGCGGGAATTTTTGTGACACAGATGGGATGGGATTGCGCGTTGATTAGAATGGGTGTAGCGGTTGGGTTGCGCGGCTGGGAAGGTTTGGGACGGGGTTTTGGGATGGACTTGCCGCCGCCGGGCCGGTCGGCAGGCTGTTTGTCGGTTTCGTGGCTGCGATACAATGCGCTCTGACCGGACGGCGACGCTAGACTAAGGGAGAATCGCATTGAAGACGAGAATCGGGAATCTCGGTTTCGCTTTAACAGCGGCAATTGCGCTGATGCTCGCAGCCGCGGCGTGCAGCGACGATGGCAGCAGTTGGGGCGACGCGCGCTACACCGCCGAGATGCGGAACGTGGAGGGCGACCCCATAGGCACTGTCGTCATGCAGCAAGGCTCAGGGGGATTCCTGGTGACCGTTATGGTGGATGGCATCGAACCCGGCCCACACGGCATCCACATCCACTCGGTCGGGACGTGCACGCCCGATTTTGGGGCGTCGGGCGGACACATCAACGTGGACGACCGCCAGCACGGGCTGCTCAATCCGGACGGCCCGGACAACGGCGACCTGCCCAATATCTACGCCGCCGCCGATGGCACCGTGCAGGCCGAACTCTTCACGGCCCTGGTTGATCCAGAGCTGCTGATGGACGACGACGGGTCCGCCATCGTGATCCACGAGAACCGCGACGACCACAACACGCAGCCCATCGGGGGAGCCGGAGGGCGCGTCGCCTGCGGCGTGCTTAACTAGCTCGCATACAAGTTGCCATCTCCCCGCTTGTGCTAAAATTGCGTCACGCGCCTAGCCAGCGCCAGGAGGCCGATGGTTCCCCTCAACACTCGCAGGCTGATCGTCAAGCGTCTGCTGGACGATTGGAAGCTGTTGCTCAGCATCTTTCTGGGCTTTGTAATCACCACTACGCTGGTCGCGGGCGCGCCGGTCTATTTTCGCTCGCTGCAGAGGGTGAGCGTCAACACGGCCATCGACAGGGCCTCCGTCTTCTTCCTCAACTTCTTCGCCTACGCCCCGCACGTGCAGTTCGACAGGGACAACGTGCTGCTGAGCGAGTCCCATCTCGTGGACGCCATAGACCGCCACGTCGCCGAGATATACAGGGGCCACGAGCGGTACATCCAGTCTCCCACCTTCCTCGTCGGCAAGCCCAACTCCCCGCTGCCCAACCAGCCCGGGGCCGCCGACCAGGTGTCGCGCGGATATGTCCAGTACCTCTCCAACATGGGCGACCACGTCGAGTTTCACTCCGGCCGCCTCCCTACGGACTCAGTGTCCCAGGGACCGCGAGGCCCAGTCTTTGAGGCCATGGTCGGCTCCAGGCAGGCGCGGGTGTTCGACCTCGAGGTCGGCGACGAGGTGGTGCTGACTCCATCCCTCGGCGACCCTGTCCGCGTCACAGCAACGATAGCCGGCGTCATAGAAGCCATCGACCCCCTGGACGAGTACTGGAGCCGCAACGCTGAGGCCTATCTCAACCCGGCCCCGCTGGAGGAGGAGGTCGACGTCGAGGTAACCGTAGACCCTGCCGAGCCTCCACTGTCGCTCTTCGTCACGCTCGAGTCCCTGATTGCCGGCGTGGGCGAGGCCTATCCCGGCTCTGTCGCCAGCATGCACTGGAACGTGTTCATCGACAAGGAGCCGCTGAAAGGGTGGTCGATTCCGGATACCCGGGACCGCATCACGCGAGTAGAGAACGAGTTCACCCAGGCGCTGCCCGGCGCGGCGGTCTTTACCGGCATCACGCGCCTGCTGGACAACTTCGAGCGCCGCAGCTTCTTCACCGGCATCCCCTTGCTGCTGCTCATCACGGTCATGCTGCTCACTGTGCTCTACTCCATAGCCATGATGGTGTCCTACCTGGTGCAGAGCCGCGAGGATGACGTGGCTTTGCTGCGAAGTCGTGGCGTAAGCGCGTTCCAACTGCTGCGGCTGTACGCCCTGGAAGGCGCCGTCCTCGCCGTGACCGCGGCGCTGCTGGCGCCATTCCTCGCGATGGCGGTCGTCGCGCTTGCAGGCCTGCTGCCCTACTTCAGCGAGATAAAGCAGAGCGCACTGCTTCCGATCGACCTCCACTGGTACCCGTTCGTTATGTCCGCCGCGGTGGGACTCGTATGCCTCGCCATGTTCGTCGTGCCGGCTCTCATCGGCTCCAGGACCGGACTGATAGCCCACAAGCTGCGTTCGTCCCGCCCGCCGTCCGTACCGCTGTTCCAGCGATACTACGTGGACGTGGCCATTCTCATAGTGGGCGGCCTCATCTTCTGGGAGTTGCAGCAGCGGGGCCAGTTCGTTTCGGGAGGGCTGTTCGAGGACGTCCAGGTGAACGAGGCGATGCTGCTGGCGCCGGTGCTCTTCCTGATCGCCGTGGCGCTGCTATTCATGCGCCTGTTTCCGCTGTTCGTCCGATTCCTGAACGGCGACGCGCCGACGCTGCTGCACCTGCTCGCCGGCGCGGTGGTGGGAGTGCTCGCCATCCGCATCGCGCTCGACGCGCTGGGCGCCAACGCCACGGACTACGCGGCCCCGCTCGCCCTGCTCGCGGTCGCCGTCGGGGCGTACACGTACTCCCACCGGTCAGGAGGATCCGTATCGCGTGGGGCCGCCATGGTCGTGCAGGTCGCGGCGACGGCGCTGTTCATCCTTCGCGACCCTCCATCGCCCGGCGAGACCGCCTTCATCCCCACAGTCGCGCTGGCGGCGCTCGTTCCGCTGCACCTGCTCTTCCTCGCCCTGCGCCACTTCGCCAGGACATCGCCCGTCTGGGTGTCCATGGCGCTGCTGAGAATGGCCCGCAACCCGTTGCAGTACACCTGGCTGGTGCTGCTGCTGGTGCTGGTGACCGGGCTTGGCGTGCTGGCGACAACCGTTGGCGGCACTCTGAACCGCAGCTATGAGGAGCGCGTCTTGTACAATACGGCCACCGACATTCGCGTGGCCGACATGCCCGGCTATATCGCCAGGGGGACAAGCGCCGTAAAGGAGACTTACCTGCAGATCCCGGGTGTGACGCAGGTGTCGCTCGCGCTGCGCGGGCAGGGGCTGGTGGGCACCACCGTGTCGGGCATCCACTTCGACCTGCTCGCGGTCGAATCCGACGACTTCCAGTATATGTCGTGGTACCGCGACGATTTCTCCGCGGCGCCTCTGAGCGGTGTCATGCGGTCGCTCCAGCCCATCTCGCGCCACGAGCCGCTCGTTCTGCCCCAGGACGCGGAGACGTTCGGCATGTGGGTCAAGCCCGGTGGAGAGTACTCCAACATGTTCCTGTGGGCCGCCATGCAGGATGCCACGGGAATCGTGAAGACCCTCTCGCTGGGCGAGGTTGGCCCCGAGGAGTGGCAGCTCATGAGTGGCCGGATGCCGTCGGGCATGGTGCCGCCGGTGGTGCTGGCCGCCATCCAGACCTACGAACCGGTCTTCGGCCCGACCGGAACCGCCGGCTCGCTGCTGATGGACGACATGCACGTCACGACGGGCAACGGCGACGACTTCGTGCTGGTGGACGGCTTCGAGGGTCGCTCGAACTGGACTCCCCTGGCCACCTCACCGCTCTCCACCGACAGCATCGCGCCGACGTCCCAGGAGTTCCGCAGCGGGCAGGCCGCGGGGCTGTTCGTGTTCGGCAAGGACACCGACCGCGGAATCAGGGGCTTCTACCAGAGCCCCAGCGGCGGGCCACTTCCGGTCGTGGCGAGCTCCAGGTTCCTGGAGACGACCGGCGCCCGGGTGGGCGACGTGATGATCCTGGACGTCATGAGCCGCCTCGTGCCGGTCCGTTTCACGAACCGCGTGAACTACTTCCCGACCATGACGTCCTTACGCAGCGGCTTTATTCTGACCGACCTGGACGACCTCCTGCGCCACCTGAACATTCTCAGCCCTACCACCAGCTTCTACCCGAACGAGCTCTTCATCTCGGAAGCGCCCGGAGCGGGAGACTCGGTGAGCGAGACGATCCTCAGGCTGACGGGCACCACGGACCGCGTATTCGACCGCGACGCCCGCCTGGAGGCCATCCGCCACGACCCGCTCATTACCGCCGGCTGGCGAGCGATGATGGCGCTGGCCTTGGGCCTCATCGTGTTTACAGCCGGCCTGGGGTATCTCATATACCTCCTGGCTTTCACGAACCACGGACGCAGCGAGATGGGCTTCCTCCAATCGCTGGGCATGACGGGACGCCAGGTGCTGGGCCTGCTCAGCATCGAGCACCTGGCCATAGTGCTGGTGGGGCTGGTCATCGGCACCTGGGCCGGTTTCCAGATGAGCTCGATAATGGTCTCGTCCGTCGCCGTGACCGAGCTGGGGGACCCCGTGGTCCCGCCTTTCGTGATGATGACAGACTGGCCTATGCTGGCGGTCATCTACGCCACCACCGCGTCGATCTTCCTGCTGTCGACGCTCGCCCTGGCCAGGTCGATGCGAAACCTCGAGCTCCACTCCATATCCAGGCTGGAGGGCTGAGTTGTTCCAGCTCATCTACCTCGTTTCGAGAGCCGTTGCCGCCTGGCCCCTGGTCGTCCGCCGCAGCCTCGCCCACTGGCGCCTGCTGTCCACGGTCGTGGTGGGCGTGGTGCTGGCATCGGCGGTGATGTCCGGCACCGTCATATACTACGACGCGTTGAGAGAGCTCGCGCTCAAGAGCACCCTCGCCCGGCTCACCGAAGACGAGGCCAACGTCGTCGTCAAGGCCGACCGCGGCCCCACAACCGTCGAGGAGTTCGCGAAGGTCGCCCGTACCGTGGACGCGGAGGTGGACGCGAGGGCGGCGTGGTTCCTCGAGGACCGGGTGATGGGCGCCAAGACGGCGACATTCTTCCTGTCACAGGTCGGTGAGGAGGCCGGCGCTGGCCAGGACAACGCGAGAGCCTACTTCGCCTTCGTGCCGACGCTGGACGAGCAAGTGCGAATCGTGAGCGGCGGCTGGGGCGCGCCTTCAGCCCCCAGCCCTCGCGGACAGCCGCTGCACCTGCAGGCGATTGTCCCGGCGGAAGCCGCCGATCTCTTCGGAGTCGGCATCGGCGACAGCCTGTCCGCCGTGCCGTACTGGAACGACACCATACCCTACGCTACCGTTACCATTTCCGGCATCTTCGAACGCACCGGCCCGGACGAGTTCTGGCACCTCGACGCCGCCGTGCTTGCCGCCTCCACCTCCGGCAACTTCCGCACGATCCCGTTCTTCCTCACCAGGGAGGCCTACTTCGACACACTAGGCGCTTCGTTCACCGACATGGACAGCACCTACGCCTGGCTGCTCCAGGTGGACCAGTCCAAGCTGGACGCTCGCAACGCCTGGATTGCCAGAAGCGGCCTCGATACGATGGAGAGCCGGCTGTCCCGCAACCTGTTCAGCTACCGCCAGATAACGGAACTCGAGGACGCTCTCGCCGACTACGACCGGCGTCTTTTCTTCAGCAAGCTGCCCATGTTCGTCGTCCTCGTGCTGATCGCGGTAGTCATCCTCTACTACGTTGTGACCATCTCGTCACTCGTGGTCGAGCAGCAGCGCGGCGAGATAGCCCTGCTGCGTAGCAGGGGCGCGAGCTCCGCGCAGATCCTGGCCGTATTCGTGCTCGAGGGCCTGACCATCTCGGTGCTCGCCGCCGTTGCCTCTCCTCTGATCGCCGCGTTCCTGATAAGCGTCCTTGGCTACACGCCCGCGTTCTCCGACCTGAGCGGTGGGGACAGGCTGGACGTGGCGATTTCCGCCGGCGCTTTCGCTATGGGCGCGCTCGGCGGTCTTCTCAGCTTCGCGGCCCTGCTCATTCCGGCCGTCCAGGCGTCCAAGGTCGGCGTAACCCGCCACAGGCAGGAGGCCGCGAGACCCACCGCGCAGCCCTTCTTCCTCCGCTACTACCTCGACGTCCTCCTCCTGGTCGTCAGCGTCGTGCTGTTCAGGCAGCTATCGGACCAGGGCTCCGTGGTCGCCAGCAGCGTCTTCGGCGAGCTTGTGGTCAACCAGGCGCTACTGGCCGTGCCCGCGCTCGTGCTGGTGGCCGTCGCGATGGTGCTGTTGCGGCTCTTTCCGCTGGCGATCCGCTTCCTGAGCGGAGACTCCCCATCGCTGCTGCATCTCGTGGCCGGCGCGACCGCCGCCATACTCGCGCCCTCCATAGTGGCGCGCGCCATCAACAACGGCGAGCCGCTGACCTGGATCGCTCAGCTCGCCGCGCTGGCGGCGCTCGTGGCGGCCTACTGGGCAACGGCCAGGACCGACTCCCCGCTGAGGCGATGGGCCGGGGTGGCCGCGCAGGCCGTTCTCGTGGCTGTCCTGATATCCATCGGACCGACCCTGCCGATGCCCCAGGTCTTCATTCCGATCCTGGTGGCCATCCCGATCGCCCAGGTGGCCTACCGGCTGCTCCACGCATACGGGCTGAACGCTCCGGCGGGCTTCTCCATGGGCATGTGGCAAATGGCCCGCCGACCCACCCACTACGCCCGTCTGTCGCTGCTGCTGGTGCTGATGGCCGGGCTAGGCATCGTGGCCGCCAGTTTCGGCGGCACGCTCGAGCGCAGCTTCGATGAGCGGGCGCGCTACTCGTCCGGAGCCGACATACGGCTGGAAGGCGTGATCCTGAACACCCGGGGCCGGAGCGCCTCGGCCGTGGACGAATACCTCGCGCTGCCGGGCGTGTCCGTGGTCGGGCCGGCCTTCCGCGGCGCGGGCAGCGACCTGTCCGAGCTGCTGGGCGAAAGCTACACCATGGTGGCGGTCGACAGCCGCGTGGTGAGCGAAGTCGGCTGGTTCCGGGAAGACTTCGCCGAGAGGCCGCTGCCCGAACTACTCGCCCGGCTCGAACACCCCAGCCTGCCCGTCGGGTTGCCGCTGCCCGACGAGGCATCCGAGCTCTCGCTTGTCATCAAGACCGACAGGCCCCAGCCCGACGTAGGCGTCATCGCCCGCCTCAAGGACGCCAACGGACGCTACTACACTTACATCATGGGCCCCCTGGACTCAACACAGTGGGAGCGAATGGCAGTGCCGCTGTTCCGTCGAGACGGAAGGGTTTTCAGCGGCAGACGCCAGCTTCTGACTCCGCAGGTGCCCATGGAGCTTGTCTCGGTAAGCGTGAACAAGTTCGACGGGCGGGGCAGGCTCCGGGCCGGCACTATCTCCATAAGCCGGATCAGCGCTTACACGCCCGAAGGCGAACACGTCCTGGAAGCGTTCGACGACGTGTCCGGCTGGAGCATCATCCGCGCCGCGCCGGAGTCAGTGTCCGACGCCATTCAGCCAACCAACTCGTCGTTCGACGGCGACACCGCCGCGGCCCAGTTCATCTGGACGGAGGGCAACCCCCTGGTGAGCCGCGGCATGTTCCACGGCCCACCCATAACCCCGGTGCCGGTGCTCGCCAGCGGCCTCTTCCTCAGGGAGACCGGCCACCGAGTGGGCGATACCTTCGAGGTGTCGGTCCAGGGCCACAGACTGCCCGTGCACATAATCGAGAAACTGGACTTCTTCCCCACGCTGGACACCTTCAACAGGCTGTTCCTGGTGTCCGACCTCAGGGCGGTCGCGGCCTTTGCGAACCTCGACGTCACCGCCGGCGAGCTGCGTCCCAACGAGATGTGGATCGAGACGGCCATTAACGGCTCGGAGCGCGAGGAGTTGGTCGGAATCCTCACGGACGACCCGCCGTTCCCGTCCCGCAGAGTGCACGACACCCTGCAGAATCTCGAGGAATCGCAGGTGGACCCACTCGTTCAAGCCGGCTGGCGCGCGCTGCTGTTCATGGCCTTCGCCGCCGTGCTCATACTGAGCGGGCTGGGTTTCCTGGTGCACGCATACGTGTCGTTCAGGAGCCGCGAGATGGAGTTCGCGCTCATGCGCACCATAGGGTTTTCCACGCGCCAGTTGACCACGCTGATATGGCTGGAGCAGGCGCTCATAATCGTGGCCGGCCTCGCGCTGGGCACCTGGATGGGCGGACGCATCGGCGCGATCATCATGCCGTTCCTCAGCAATGACGACCAGGGCAGCCAGGTTCTGCCCCCGTTCATCCTCGAGGTCAACTGGCTGACGCTGGCCATAACCTACGCCATCATGGCCGTGGCGTTTACGCTCATAATCACCGGTATGATATGGTTCGTACGCAGAATCTCCCTCCAGCGCATCCTGCGCCTCGGCGAGATGTAACGGTCCCGAAAAGTCCCTTCCCCCTTGACGGGGGAAGGCCACCAAGAGTCCCTTCCCCCTTGATGGGGGAAGGTTAGGATGGGGGTGAAGATGATACTCACCCAGAGCGCCCCGTACGTGCTGTGCGAGGACCTCTTCAAGATATACAAGGTCGCCGATCTCGAGGTCGTCGCCCTCCGGGGCCTCGACCTCAGCGTAATGCCCGGCGAGGTGGTGGCCATCGTCGGCGCCAGCGGCAGCGGCAAGAGCACCCTGCTCAACATTCTCGCCGGATACGACGCGCCCTCCGCGGGCGGCGTGTCCGTCGGCGGCTACGACCTGCTTCGCATGTCGATGAACGACATCGAGCAGTACCGCCGCCAGGTCGTGGGCTTCGTCTGGCAGCAGACCAGCCGCAACATGTTCCCCTACCTCTCCGCAGTCGAGAACGTGGCGCTGCCCATGATGCTCACCGACATGCCCGGCAGGGAGCGCAGGGAACGCTCCGAGCACCTGTTGGACCTTGTCGGGCTGGGGCACAGGCTCGAGCACACACCCGAGCAGCTCTCCGGCGGCGAGCAGCAGCGCGTCGCCATCGCCGTTGCCCTCGCCAACCACCCGCCCCTGCTCCTTGCCGACGAGCCTACCGGTGAGCTCGACAACGCCACCGCCGCCGAGATACTCGACCTCTTCGGCGTGGTCAACCAGGAGTTCGGCACCACCATCCTGATAGTGACCCACGACCCCGACATCGCGCACAAGGTCGGCCGGGTCGTGATGATCCGGGACGGCAAGATGTCCACCGAAATCCGCCGCCGGGTGACCTTCCAGAGAGTGACCGGCACGGCCAACACCGACCAGCCGCTGGAGGAGTTCATCCTGGTGGACGCCAGCGGGCGAGTCCAGATACCCCGCGAGTACCTCGAGGACTTGAGAATCCGCGAGCGGGCCAAAGTCGACGTCGAGGACGACGCCGTGGTGCTCAGGCCGGAGGAGCGTTAGCATGAACAGATACCAGCGGCTGACCGCCGCCATCGACGTGACCCGGACCTACCGTCTCGGATCGGAGGAAGTCACCGCCCTCCGCGGCGTCAACCTCACCGTGTTGCCCGGCCAGTTCGTGGCTATCGTCGGCAGGTCCGGCTCGGGCAAGACGACGCTTCTCAACATCCTGGCCGGCCTCGACAAGCCCACCTCCGGCGACGTGCTCTTCGAGGAGCGCAGCGTCAACGACATGGACGAGCAGGAACTCCTGGAGATTCGCCGTCACAAGCTAGGGTTCGTCTTCCAGTCGTTCGGCCTGCTGCCGCTCCTTTCCGCGCTGGAGAACGTAGAACTCCCACTGCGCATAGCCGGCGTGAGGGGCCGTGACCGTGATGAGCGCGCGCGTGAGGCGCTTGAGATGGTCGGCCTCTGGCCGCGCGCCCGCCACCGGCCCTACGAGCTGTCCGGCGGAGAGCAGCAGCGCGTCGCCATCGCCCGCGCAATAGTGAACAACCCGCCGCTGCTGCTCGCCGACGAGCCGACCGGCGAGCTAGACTCCGTGAATGCCAGGTCCATATTCGGCCTGTTCAAGCAGATGGTCCAGGAGCGCGGCATAAGCGTCCTCGCCGCCACCCACGACTCCACTCTGCTGGAGATGGCCGACGAGGTCAAGGAAATCCGGGACGGCGTACTGTTGGACCAGGCGGCCCAGGGCCTCCGCTTCCGCGACTAGACCGCCCAGTCCCTTCCCCCGTCGAGGGGGAAGGCTAGGATGGGGGTGATGCCACAGACCCTACGCCGAAGTGGGGCTGTGCAGCTCCAGTTGCGCCGTCGCTCCGCCGCCTGCCGGCAGCAGCGGCTCGACGTGCCCCCAGATCCGGTCGCCGATCGCCTCTACCGAACCCGTGCCGTCGATCACACGCCACCTTTCGGGTTCGGCATCCGCCAGGGCCCTGTAACCCCTGCGCACCCGCCGGTGAAACGCGAGCGACTCCTCCTCGAAGCGGCGCGAGCCTTCCTCGTCCAGGCGGCCCGCAGTCGCGTCCTCGCTCCCCGCGCTATCCATCGGCAGGGCCATCTGCACGGCGCCCACGCGCTGGAGCCCGACCTCCGGGGGGCAATCTATGAGGAACGTCAGGTGAGGCATGACCCCGTCCGTCGCCAGAGCGTTCATCTGCTCTATAGCGGGAACCGGCAAGCGTCGGCCATAGCCCTGATAGGCGACAGTGGAATCGGCGAAGCGGTCAGCGACCACGACGAGGCTGTGTTGCTCGTGGGACTGCCTCAGCACCTTGGCCGCCAACTCCGCCCTGGCCGCCAGAAACAGGAACAGTTCGGCTCCCTTCGAGATCGCCTGGCTTCCCTGCTGGCCGCCCCAGGGCCGGCCCTTGATCAGATCCCTCAGGTGCATCCCGAGCGGCGTCGTGCCCGGCTCTTTCACCGCCAGCACCGACAAGCCCGACTGGCGCAGTCGCTCGCACAGCAGCTCGAACTGCGTAGTCTTTCCGCTGCCCTCACCGCCCTCGAACGATACGAATAGCGCCAACTGTCGCTCCCGACCTGGCCTATCGCCTGAAGATGACCACGTGGCGGCTGGGGTCCCTGCCCATGCTCGACGACGCAAGTCCGAACTTGCCCGCGATCTCGTGCTGCAGCCGTCTCACGTAAGCGCCCTGCGGGTTCAGCTCCACGTGACCCTCGCCTTTGCGGACGCGGATCGCCGCCTCCTCGGCCTCCAGCACCGCGCCGTCCACCTGCTCGTCCGAAATCGGCGCCAGGCCGTGCCTGCGCGTAATCGCCTGGATGAACTGCTCCAGTTGCGCGGTGGTGTTCTTGCGCAGCACGTACACCGGCTTGCCCACCTCCTCCGCGTCCCGGAGCGCCTTCGTCTTCCGGCGGTAGTAGTTCTTGGTGGTGACGAGCAGATCGGCCCGGCTGATGTCCATCACCAGCTCGATCGGCGCGTTCGCGCTCCGCACCACGTGTTGCAGCCGGCCGCGGTTGACGCCGTAGGGCAGTATGTGCGTCGTCTTGGGCGGCTCGACATCCTCACGCTCCAGTCCCTCCGCCGCCGGGAACGGGGCCTCCCGCCGCCGGGGCGTGTCGACCCCGCGCAGGTCGGTGCGCGCGCCGGTCTGCTCGCTCCGCTTCACCTTGTAACCACCCTCGCCGTCGCTCTCGCGCGTCTCCGGCGACACGGCGAAGCCTCTGAGCATCCGGTCCACCACGTCCGTCACGTCCGGATGGACCGTGACCTCGTTCCATCCCTGTATCTCGACCAGGACGTCGAACGTCGGAGGCGCCCTCCGCTCCAGTACCGTCTTCTGCGTGCGTCGCCGCCGAGCCTCGATGTCGCCCAGCGTGACCGACTGCACCCCACCAACCAGGTCCGAAAGCGTGGGATTCATGATCAGGTTATCGAGCGTGTTCCCGTGCGCCGTAGCCACCAGTTGCACGCCGCGTTCCGCGATGGTGCGCGCCGCGTTCGCCTCCAGCTCCGTACCGATCTCGTCGATGATGATGACCTCCGGCATGTGGTTTTCCACCGCCTCGATCATCACGTCGTGCTGCAGCGCCGGCTTGGGCACCTGCATTCTCCTGGCGCGCCCGATCCCCGGATGGGGTATGTCGCCATCCCCGGCGATCTCGTTGGAAGTGTCCACCACTATGACGCGCTTGCCCGCGTCGTCCGCCAGCACCCGCGCCACCTCGCGCAGCATCGTCGTCTTGCCGACGCCCGGCTTGCCGAGCAGCAGCACGCTCTTGCCGCTGAAGATGAGGTCCTCGATGATGCGGATCGTGCCGTAGACGGCGCGTCCGAACCTCAGCGTCAGTCCCACCACGTCGCCGCGCCGGTTCCGTATCGCCGATATGCGGTGCAGCGTACGCTCCACGCCCGCCCGGTTGTCCTCGCCAAAGCTGCCCACCCGGTCGATTACGTGGCGCAGGTCGTCGTAGGTAACCTCGTCGCTGCCCAGCGACACGCTCTCGTTGGGCACGCGGGCTTCGGCTTCTCGCCCCAGGTCGAGCACGACCTCGAGCAGCTCGTCTATGTTCTCATGGCCCCTGACCGACTCCTCTATGCGAGGAGGCAGCTTGTCCAGGAGCGCCTCCATATCGTCGACTATCCGCCTCTCCACCAAGGGCGTTCGCACCTCCGGCTTTACCAGTTCCTCTCCCCGGCGCTGTCGCCACCGGGCCATCGTTTCAGCCTACAGCATACCAGCAGATACGTGGGGGCGGCAATTGCGTGTAGTTTGAGTTGAAATGGTTCCGTAAGACAGTTATGTATGGCAGAATTTCCGCGAAATTGAATATGGTATCATTTTGATCGCAGCCTGTTCGAGATCTCAAATGCCTCAGATTGTCAGGTGGCGATAGATGCAGTTCACACCCAGTGGCGCGGCCTCACATCTCAAGGAATCGATTGCGAGCTATATTGAATCGCAATACCGGATTTCGCATCCGCTCGTTTTTGCGGAGAGAGCGTCACTTCTCAGAGAACGCGGAGTCATCGCCCAGGACCCTTTCATAGAGGCCACTCCTGCCTTCGCTACAGCCCGGCTCCTAAGCGAACTTGAGCAGCAGTACCCGAATCTCGTCCGTCCCGGCCTGTCTGAGCTAATGGCGCACGGCTTCCCCGTCGACAGGTTCCCCTTGTATACACACCAAGAAGAGGCATTACTGGCGAGCTTTGGCGAAGCACCCAACTTACTTGTCGCGACTGGAACCGGCTCCGGCAAGACAGAGGCGTTCGTGCTGCCGATCCTCGCCCGCATTTTGCGGGAGGCGTCGGGATGGCCAGTTCCAGATGGGGCCGAATCTGATGGCTGTTACAGCTTTGAGGACAAGACCTGGCTCCATTCGCGCCGTCACGAGAATAGGGAAGCTGGATTACGCGCCATCATCCTATACCCGATGAACGCATTGGTAAACGACCAGATGTCCAGGCTTCGCCGAGTGTTGTCTCTGAACGGTTCTCCGGAATGGCAGCGCAAACGCCTCAAAGGAAACCTTATCCACTTCGGGATGTACACGAGCTTGACGCCACCAACTAGGGGGCCGGAGCAACCGGCCAAGCGCAAGCAGTTTTCTGAGTACATGCAGCAACTGAAGGAAGAATGGGATAGCTTGACAGAGGAGTTGCGAAGTACCGGCAACTGGCCAGCGGTCGGCGGACCGGAAATGCTTTGTCGGTGGGACATGCAGTTGGCACCGCCGGACATCCTTGTCACCAACTACTCCATGCTGGAGTATATGCTCGTCCGGTCTATCGAAAGCCCCATCTTCGATGCGACCAGGACCTGGCTCGACGGTGGAGAAGACAGAACTATAACACTTGTGCTTGACGAAGCGCACACGTACACAGGAGCTAAGGGTACGGAAGTCGCGCATCTGATCCGTCGCCTGAAGGAGCGGCTAGGTATACGGCCAAGCTCCAACAAGTTTCGGGCTATCGCAACCAGCGCGTCTGTACCAAACTTGCGGAGCGCAGAGAGCGAACTGGCTAGATTCACATCGGACCTGTTTGGGGAACCGCAAGACAGCTTCACAGTTATACATGCCGGTGTCTCGGACCGAAAACCAGACACAAGAAACGCCCAAGCAGACTCAATGGATGCGTTCGCACGGTTCCAAGACACGTTTTCTCACAGAGACCCGTGGCCCGCAATCCGAGAACTATCGTACTCACTAAGCCTCACTGAACCGGACGAAAGCGAAGATGCGCAAGTCGCCCTGTATCGACTGCTATCTGACAACGAAGACCTTAGGTGGGTTCGGGCAAGAACGGCCCGGAACGCGACAAGGCTGAGTGAACTTGCCCGAGAATGCTGGCCGAATAGTGCGGAAGTCACCTCACAAGAGAGTGCGATGGCTGGTTTGCTTGCTGCCGGAAGCTACGCCCGGCCAATGCCAATGCTCGACACTCCTCCGATACTGTCGATGCGGATACACGCTTTCTTCAGGGGAGTTCCCGGCTTCTGGGCGTGCCTAAACCCAAATTGCCCGGAGGTACCCGAGCCTTATCGTGGGGAGCGGCCGGTGGGCCGGATGTACACAGACCCCCGTCCGTGGTGTACGGAGCAGTGCGGCGCACGAGTGCTGGAGTTGTTTTCATGCCGAAAGTGCGGCATTCTCTTCGTTGGTGGAATCCCTGACGCAGGCTCCGGTAGTCTGTGGCCCTGGAGCGACGACTTCAGCGGCGAGCCGAAGTCATTGAATGACTATCGGATATTTGGCGTGGAGCGACCTCACTATGGATATGCGGTACATCATCGTTCATTCACAACCACTCTCCCTTGTCCGGAAAGAAGTCGCCACTCACGAACGTCATTTGGAGTTGCGCCAGCCACCGACTGGAACGACGGAACGCAGGTTAGTCCATTCCCGGAACAGTGTCCGAGGTGCCAGAACTACCGCAGCCCACAAGGTGAGAGGGAGATAATAGAACCCTTGAGGACTAGAGGGCCGAGATCTATCTCCGTGGTGATGGAGGACACGCTGCGAGTCCAGCCGGATGTTAGGGGTTCCGCGGGCTTAGGCAATCGCAAAGCCCTCGTTTTCTCAGACTCGCGACAGGACGCAGCCCAACTCGCCGGGGACTTGGGAAGAGATCACCGGTATGACGTATTCCGGCAGCTACTCTACAGGGTGTTGCATACATGCGGAAAGTGCGACGGCTCGGGCGTAATCGAGAGGGAATCAGTTTTTCAGATTGGGCGCCAGACTGTTATCACCGAGATGGACTGTGAAGAGTGCAAAGGCCAAGGATACTTGCAGACCCCACACCCAATTCCCTACAAGCAGTTGCGTGGCAGCGTGATAGATCTTCAGATTAACAGGGAGATCAATCCAACCGACGGCCATGTGTCCAATGCGTTTGAGAAACTCAATGATGACTATAGTTCCGTGTATGCTGAGGCACAGATTGCCTTCGACATCTCGGCCAGGCGCGAAATCGCCCAGGACGACTTTGGGCTAGAGCCGCTTGGTCTCGCCGTGTGGTCGTTTGGCCTGCCTGAACAGACGGGTGCGCTCGAACCACTGACCCAGTGTGAGACACAGGCGCTGTTGCGGATAGTGGCGCGGATCCTGGCGACCGAGAACATATTGCTGCCGCCTGAACCCCATAAGCCGTGGGAGTGGCCCTTCGACGACAGGATGCAGCCTTATGAGAGGCAGCGGATCATTCCGGCAAGGAGGCGTCGTGGAAACAATCTGGTTCCCTACAACCTGAGCACGTATCGGAAGCTGGGCCGTTACATGGATGCGTTGGCCCGCGCGCTCGTCACCGAAGGTAGAGTTGATGACGCGGGCCAATGGTTAGAAGAGCTTCATTGGCCCCTATGGAAGGCGTTGAAAGGCTTCAAGATTCTCGTTCCGGCTGGTCGTAGAGTCGATGGCCAAGTCCCGCATGGCATCCGTATAGACTCGTTTGAATTGTGGCCCGTCGGACAGGCAGTCTTCCGTTGTGGCGCGTGTCGCTACGTGATGGGGGAAGCCCTACTAAACGTATGCTACCGGTGTGGACAAAGGGCTGAGCAAGTAGAAGCGGGTTCGATCCAGAACTTCTTTCGCAGAACGGCACTGTTTGCGAAGCCGGGCTCGGGACACACGGACCCGTTCCCCATGCAAGCGGCAGAGCACACGGCGGCAATTGGAAGGAATGAGGCGCGAAACATCGAGCGGTGGTTCCAGAATCTGTTCCGGTCAACCGAGCAACCCGAAGACCACCGAGTCGACATATTGTCGGTGACCACTACGATGGAGATGGGGATCGACATCGGAAGCCTGCTGAGCGTTGGGCTTCGCAACGTCGCCCCCAACGTCGCCAATTACCAACAGCGCGCTGGGCGCGCCGGGCGCAGGGGCAGTGCTGTGGCGACTGTGGTGACTTATGCGCTTGACCGCAGCCATGATCAATACTACTTCCATCGACCTAGGGAGATAGTCTCGGAGCCACCTAGAGTTCCCGTCCTCTACTTGGAGAATGAAGTAATAGCCCGTAGACATGTGCGCTCGCTTGTACTCGGCAGCTTCTTTCAACGGTGGCTGACAGGACGCAATTCGGTTGGCTTGTTTGGGGCATGGGGCACAGCGGAACGTTTCCTATCGGACGACGGACGCACCGACCTTGAAAGACATCTCAGCAGAAATCGTAATGAGTTGCTCGTGCGAACCGGCGCCATAGTAGAGGTATCTCTGAGAAACCGCATTGGAGAGTGGCTTTTAGTTCTTCCCGATGAGGTGGAGAACGCCGCTCGTGAAGCTGATGAGAATAGTGATTTACTTGAGTCTCTAGTCAATGCTGGCCTGCTCCCAAAGTATGCTTTCCCTGTGGATGTGGTCAAGCTCGCTATACCGGAGGAAGACGACCACGAGGACCGCTACGAGTCTCAGGACTTCTACTCCGGCATCTCACGTGATCTGCGCATCGCGCTGACCGAGTATGCCCCTGGTGCGGAGATCATACGGGGGCGGTTCCCGGAAACCTACATGTATCGAAGCGCCGCCGTTTACGATCCTTCGGCCCACCAACCCGACTACAGGCCAACTGAGCACCTCAACGAGTGCCGAAGATGCCACGCGGTAACTTTGACACGGACCGAGGCAGAAGCCGACACTGAGTGCCCAGAGTGCGGCAATAGTGACCTGCTCACCATGCCGTATCTGAGGCCACGCGGGTTCACCGTCGATGCTGCTATCCCTGACGGCGGGAGACAGAAATACAGAAGTGGTGGACGTGAGCGCGCCGGATTCACGTCTCCTGCCCAGCTACTGGTAGGGGCGAACGCCATTGCTCGCGCTCAGGGCAACTCTTCATTCGCTCCTAACTTATACTCCGCGGTGCACGTGGGCGACCTGTTCATGCGCAACATGGGGCCGGATCACGTCAACCCTGGGTTTACCTTGTGCCCCGCTTGTGGAAGGCTTATCGATTCAAGCGGCTCCAGACAGCACACTTACCCTGCTCACGTGCCTCCACACAAAGGGTACCGACAAGGGCCTAGAGCAGGAGACCTGTGTCCCAACAGTGTGGACTTCGATAACAGAGTTGTCTTGGGACATCGATTCAACTCCGAAGTCATCCTGCTTGCTGTCGATATGCCGGCGCTCCTAGACGCCCCCATCATAGAACCATCGGGGCGAGCCGTTTGGTATTCGTTTGGAACGCTCATGGTGGAAGCGGCGGCGAGGTATCTTCAAATCAGCCCCGATGAAATCCAGGTTGGCGTCCGTCCTATGCGCGACTCTCACGGACGAGTTCAGGGCGAGGTGTTCATCTACGACAACGTTCCCGGAGGAGCGGGTTATGCGAGGGCAATCCTGGACAGTCTTCACGACGTCACCCAACTAGCACTGGAAATGGGACGAAGCTGCCCCAATTCCAATTGCAGCGGAGCCTGTTACCACTGTCTGTTGGGATACCGCAATCAACAAATCCACAACCTGTTGGACCGCAATCTCTCGGTCTCGGTGCTTGAATACCTGTTGGAGGGCCGACATCCCACCTTGAGCAGACCACACGGGGTTGCCATAGCGACTAGGATTGACGAATACACCCGATCCAATTGGGCCATGGTGGACGCCACTGACATCCCTTCTCAGTTCGGCGCAGTTTTCCAGTCTGGTAATGGAGACAGAGTAGGAATTCGGCCCATCCATCCGCTTTCGGCACGGCCCTTTGGAACGGTGCTGCGAAAGCTAGCAGAGTCCACGGGTGTCTTGCCAAGAATATACACCAGCTTCGACTTGCTGCGAAGGCCGTTCTGGGTCGCAAACGATATGTTCAGATCGTCCAGACGCTCACAGGACTGACGCACGACAATGGTACTGACAGAATCCATCAAGACCGACACGGTAGAGTTACTGAGTTCAAGTGTGCCTGGTGAGCGTCGGAACGGTAAGGTCGCTTGCCTGTTGCCTGCCATCCCGGCGCCCACAGACCGCGACTTGCTGCGCCTGGACATCCAGAGTCATCTTGAAGCGATTGGATTGAACAACCGAGCTGCGACAGAAGTGCTCAGCAAGGACACCATCAGATCCATCCATCGTCTTCACAGAAAGGCCGCCCAAGATCGTATCCGCCGAGCTTTGGGCAACAAAGCCGAGCGATTCTTGGAAGAGGTCGCCAACGGAGACGAAGTGGACCCAGGGAATATCCGACCCGAACTGATTGAGGTACGTTCCGGCGCTCAAACTGGCGATTTGTTCAGATTCGCAACCCTGTTGTGGTCGATACCAGTGTCACAGGGGTACGGTAGAAGACTACGTTACCTAGTTAAGGACCGCTCCAACGGCAAGCTGATTGGGCTGTTTGCGTTGGGCGACCCAGTGTTCAACCTTAAGGTACGAGACGCCTGGATTGGCTGGGATCAAGCCGGCCGCAGAGAGCGGCTGGTGAACGTCATGGACGCCTACGTTGTAGGCGCTCTGCCTCCATATGCCAACCTCCTGGGGGGCAAGCTGGTTACATCGCTCATCGGGTCGCACGAAGTTGCGCGCGCATTCGAGAGTCGCTATGGCAACTCGGCCGGACACATCAGTGGAAAGCAGAAACATGCAAAGCTGGCTCTTGTGACAACAACGTCCGCCCTTGGCCGCTCATCAATGTACAATAGACTCAGGCTCATGCCACGCGGTCAACATCAAGGTAGTGTTCCTGTGGTAGAACTCCGTAGGCTCGGTGAGACAACGGGTTATGGGCATTTTCAGATAACCGACGAATTGTTCTCACGGCTGCGACAGGTGCTACGCGAAGATGAGCATAAGTACGCTGATGGGCACCAATTTGGCGATGGCCCGAACTGGCGCATCAGGGTTGTCCGAGCCGGTCTCGAAGCTGTTGGTTTAGGTGCCGAGAAAGTGATCAGGCACGGCGTCAAGCGCGAGGTATACGCGATGCCGATTGCAGGGAACGCGCGGGCCTTCCTTGCGGGTAAAGACCCAAAACCGACGTTCGACCACCCGTCCGTTAAAGATATTGCTGCACTGGTGAGGGACCGATGGACGCTTCCGAGGGCAAAGCGCAAGCCTGATTACCGCCGTTTCCGACGCGAGCATCTGTTGGATAGTCTGCGCCGGTAGCAGCTTCTTAACTCTCCCAACTATGCCGGCGCCTCCGCTCCGCTTGCCAGCCGCACAGCGGGAGCGGTCGTGCGTATACACATCACGTACTCCGGGCCGGGCGCGAAGCCCATTCCCCTTATCGCACGCAGGAGATCCGACTGAAACTCCGCCACCAACACCAACGCGCACACTCGGCGCGCACCCGCGAGCCGCTCAAGCCCGAACGCGGACAGCGCTGCCGACACATCCCCCGCGTCCGGTGCTGACGTCGCCTGCAGCCAACCGTCCGCTCCTCTGCGCCCCACCCTCAGCCAGCCCGCCAGTCCGCGTTCCCCCGGCAGCACGTACTCCCGCGCACGCCCTGGCCCCCGCTCGCGCGAGTCCCGCCACTGGTCGAACGTGACGCCAGCGAGCCGCCGCACTTCGGACGGCACGGAGGCGCTGTACAGGCGAAACAGGTCGTATTCGTCGCGCCGAGACGCCTCTCTAGGTGCCGCGCCGCACCACTCAGAGCGGACCGTCGGGACGTTCGATCGCCCGCCAACCAAGAGCGTCTCATGGTAGACGGGAAAGTATCCGGCGCGCCGTGCCGCACCCAGCAGCGCGCACTCCGCCGGCAACCTGAGAAACACGCGCTGCGCCCCCGAACGTCCCGCCTCGGCGGACACTCGCTCCAGCACGCGCTCGGCCGCGGACTCCGCGTCGCCGTTCGCCAGTAGCTGAGTCACATGCCAGCTACCCCGGCCACTCAGCCGACCAGCGGACGCGACGACCTCGGCACCTCCCTCCTTTGCGACCCAGGCACCCGCCCGCCCCCTTCCGGCGGCGCATGACCTGGCCACTGTCGCGAGGGACGGCCTGCCTGCCTGCCCGGACAGGACGCCGGCCAGCGGACGCGCGTGGTTGCGGAAGGGGCGTTGCCTGAGAATCGCCTGCGCGACGAGCCGAAGGTGGACCGCAAGGGTTGAAACGCCGGAGGCGGTAGTCATGTAGACCACCCGAACAGCGTTGCTACGCGCTGCCCTCCACCATTCGCACGAACAGCTCGTGCACCCTGGTGTCGTCGGTCAATTCGGGATGAAAGGAAGTGGCAAGCAGCTTGTCCTGGCGCACCGCCACCGGACGTCCGTCCGGGATGCGAGCCAACACGCGCACGCCATCGCCCACCTCGTTGACCACCGGCGCGCGGATGAACACTCCCCGGAAGGCCGGACCGGAGATGTCGCCCATCTCCAGCTCCGCCTCGAAGCTGTTGACCTGGCTGCCGAAAGCGTTGCGGCTCACCTCGATGTCCATCAGCCCCAGCGGAGAGGGCCGGTGGTCGGTGAGCCGCTTGGATATGACTATCATGCCGGCGCAGGTGCCCCAGATGGGCATGCCCTCCGCCGCCTTTTCCTTCAACGGGCCTCTGAAATCGTAGATGTCGATCAACTGCACGATTGTGGTGCTCTCGCCGCCGGGGATGATGAGGCCGTCGACCTCGTCCAGTTGGTGCGGGAGCCGGATCTCCGCCGACTCCACGCCCAGCCGGTCGAGCACCTCCCGGTGCTCCGCGAAGTCCCCCTGGATTGCGAGAACGCCAAGCGTTGGCAAGCTACCAGCCTCTCGTGGCCAACTGCTGCTCCTCCGGCATAGTCCGGACGTCCAGTCCCGGCATGGCCTTGCCCAGCCCGGTCGAAACCTCTACCAGTATCTTTGGGTCGTTGTAGTGAGTCGTCGCCTTGACGATGGCCTCGGCCATGAGCTGCGGCGTCTCGGACTTGAAGATGCCCGAGCCCACGAACACGCCATCGACGCCAAGCTGCATCATCAGCGCCGCGTCCGCGGGGCTGGCGATTCCGCCCGCGGCGAAGTTGACCACGGGCAGCCGCCCGGTGTCGTGGATCTCCCTAACGAGCTCGTAAGGCGCGCGAAGGTCCCTGGCCGTTGCCATCAGCTCGGCATCGTCCATTCCCACTATGCGCTTGATCTCGCCCAGCACCTTCCTGGCGTGCCGCACGGCCTCGACGATGTTGCCCGTGCCTGCCTCACCCTTCGTGCGAATCATGGCCGCGCCCTCGCCTATGCGCCTCAGCGCCTCGCCCAGGTCCCGGCAGCCGCACACGAAAGGAATCTTGAAGTCGTGCTTGTTTACGTGGTTGTTCTCGTCGGCCGGGGTCAGCACCTCGGACTCGTCCACGTAGTCCGCGCCGAGCTCTTCCAGAATCTGCGCCTCGACAAAGTGCCCGATTCGAGACTTGGCCATGACCGGAATCGTAACCGCGTCGATGATCTCCTTGATCATCTGCGGATCGGACATCCGCGCCACGCCGCCCGCCGCGCGGATGTCGGAAGGCACGCGCTCCAGGGCCATGACGGCGACCGCTCCGGCATCCTCTGCGATCTTCGCCTGCTCCGGGGTCACCACGTCCATGATTACCCCGCCCTTGAGCATCTGGGCCAGCCCGACCTTAACCCTCCAAGTACCGGTCTCCGACCTTACGTCAACTGCCATCTTTGGCCTCCTCCAGCCGCTCGCGTTTTCAAGCGAAATTTCGCGCAGTTACACGCCTTCACGCGGCCCCGCATGAGATTTCGCGCCATTATACTCCTGCCTAGCGCTCTTTACAATTGCCAGTCCGGCCTGCCATGCTTGTAAGGATGTACGCACCACGCGCCGACATGCCCCAAAACTTGGCGAAATAGCTCCTTGCGGGCCGAATATGCGTGCGCTACAATTCGCAAACTTTCTCCTAGGGTGCCACCCATGAGCCAATCCCACGTCGAAGACAAGGCCAAACTGCGCAAAGACCTCTCCAAGAAGGCCGTAGCCTTCGCCATGAAGAGCCGCTGGAAGGAAGCCGCCAGCGTAAACCGCGCCGTTCTCAAGGACTTCCCACGCGACCTAGAAGCCTGGAACAGGCTGGGCAAGGCGCTCAGCGAGCTGGGGTGCGTCGCCGAAGCCCGGGACGCGTTCGGCAAGGCGCTGGAGGTCTCCCCCCACAACAGCATCGCCCGGAAGAACTTCGAAAGGCTGAAGCGGCTCGGCGAGGACGAGCAGCCGGCCCTGGTCACCAGCGGCGCCACCGCCCAGGCATTCATAGAGGACGGCGGCAATTCCGGCGTAACCTCGCTGGTCAGCCTGGCGCCACCCAACGCCCTGCTCAAGCTGTCCCCCGGCCACCCCATCGAGCTTCGATGCGAGGGCGGCGGACTGAAGGTGTTCCGCGCCTCCGGGGACTACGTGGGGCGCGTCGAATCGCGGCTGGCCTCCAGACTGGCCAGGCTCATCAAGGGCGGCAACCGCTACGACGCCACCGTGCGCAGCGTCTCCGAGCGGGAGGTCGTCGTCATCATCCGCGAGTCGTTCCGCCACCACTCGCAGGCGCACGTCCCGTCGTTCCCCGCCCGCGTCACCGGTCCCTACCCCGTGTACCTTCCCGGCGCGCCCACCGACTACGGCCTGTCCGACGAGATGGATGACGAGGAACAGATCTCGGTCAAGGACTGGTCGAACGACGACACCGAGCCCGGCGACGACGCCGCGTTCACGCCCGTGATCCACCGCATCATCAACAGTCCCGGCAGCGACCTCGACGGCGACGACGATTACTAGCGCCCTCCATCCAAGCGTCGGTCCCGCCTGCCACTAATTGGAGTCGGCCAGCGGGCGCTCGCGGTAGTAGATGCCCCATCTCCTCATCGCCTCTTCAACGTCCGGCGACTGAATCTCCGACAGTTGGCGAAAGAACCCTGCCAGCGCGTGCGCGTGGAGCAGCTCTTCCGAGCACACCCAGCTCGCCTCCGCCGGCACCACGTACACCAGCCCGTTCTGGTGCTCGCACTGCATCTCGATGCGCTTGCCGCCCGTGTCGTGCTTCACCCTGATTCCGTACTCTGCCATCCGTCTCCTCGCGTTCAGGCGTCGTGCGCCGGATGAGTAACTACTCCATTTTAACACTCACACAACCGTCGTCCCCGCGCAAGCGGGAATCTAGGAGTGTGGGGCACTCCACACTGCCTGCGCCGCGTCTGACCTCTGGCCACTCTACGCCGCGCCCCTATGCTACAATCCTCCCAGCACACCTTTGCGGCGACCGATCTGACTGCCGCACCCCATCGCCACTTGGCAGGCTCGTTGGCCCAGTGTTGGAGCATCTCCCGTACTCGGAGATGTTGCCGGCCAAAGTCAGTCTGTCCCAACGAAGGGCGGCTCGCCGATGGTGAACTTGATAAGGAGTCGCCGCAATGACGGTCGCCGCGCCGAGGTTTGATTATCGTGTCGCCCTTTTCGGGTTGTTTTTCGTCACAGCTGCCCTGACGTGGTCATGCGGTGGTGAAACGCAACCTACCGCACCCACGATTGCGCCCACCGCCGCTAGCACGCCTACTACATCGCCCACCGCGACCGTCCCAACCGCAACGCCTGCACCCACGACGACGCCTGTACCTGCCACCAACATACCATTCCCTACCCCGACTCCTTCCCCGACACCCAACCCCGCCATGGACGTCTTCGGGTCCGCCATGGTGAAGATGTCGGACGGTGGCGGCGCCGCAATCGAGATCAACGCCAACCTTGAGGCGATATCAGACGGACAAAGAGTCCAGATTCCCATTTCGTACACTGGAGTCTTTGCCATCGGCGGCCTTAACTGGTCGGACGTTGTCGTCGCTGCGCCAGTTCTCGGGATAGAGTCTCGGGTTATGACGCTCTCGGCCCCGTTCCTCACGACCGTTCATGTTCTCGACGAGTCGTCGGGCAAATGGGAAGCGAACTACGGTCACTCGCCCAATTCGATAGCGCTTGATAAGCTCTTCGCGCCGCGTGCTTACGACCTTACTGAGTTGGTTCTGTCCGGCAAGGAAGAGGTTAACGGCATAGACGCCACAGTCTTCACTGCCAAGTTGCGTAACTTCGCGGTCGTCGGCTCGCAGGGCAATTTAGACGTCGTCTACTGGATAGGTGTGGATGATGGTCTGCCACTCAAAGTGTCCGCCTCCGGTGCCCTGGATGTCGATGCTGACGTGGCGCTGATTGGCGAAACGGTCGCGGAGTCTGCGTCGGTCGAAATAACGGCTACTATATTCGACCACGGAAAGCACGTAGACGTTATATCCCCCACCCTGGGCCTTCAACGTTTTCAGCATGAGGCGCTGCTGCTGAATGACGGGCGCGTACTCGTAGGGGGCGGATTCACAGGAATCTCCAATAACAATGTCGTCGTCCCTTTTCCAGTAGGCATCGTCCAGACATATGATCCGTCGGCGGACATGTGGTCGTTCCAGGATCCCATGGAAAACGCCGGCTTCTTGTACTCGGCCCTCAAGCTGGGTGACGGCAAAGTTCTGTTTGTCGGCCTGTCAGGCGACGAGAACTTAGTCGAACCATTCGCGAGCCTGTTCGACGCTGTCGAAAATTCATGGGAAGATGCCCCTGCACCTTCCACGACTCGTGGTTTTCCTGAGACCCTTCTACTTGATGACGGACGCGTTCTTCTCTTAGGTGGTTGGGATTTCACGTCATCGGACACCGCATTCACGCGAGAGGTGGTGAAGACGGTCGAGGTTTACGACCCACAAACCGGCGAATGGCGCCAGGCGGCTCCGTTGACCCAGGACCTCCAAGAACCCCCACACTTTACTCTGTTGAACGACGGGCGGGTGATGGCGATGGGAGTCGGCGGCGATACCTTTGCTGAAAGGACAGCTTTCGCCGAATTGTATGACCCCAATTCCGACACCTGGACGCCCATCAGCAGCGCTGATGCCCACTACTCGCTCGACAACGCCCTCAGCTTGGCCGATGGCAGAGTGCTCGTGCTCGGGTCGCTTCCTAGATTGTTGTCCAATCAACGTACGGACGGGAGCTCCGGGGACGTCACCTTGCCAGACGGAAGCCGACTGACCGCCGCTCAGGTAGCAGAGCGATTCCCTGCGGCGAAGATCTACGACCCGGCCACCGACACATGGTCTGCCGCCGGGGGTATGACTCACACACGGAACAGCGCCTCGCTCGCTCTGCTTTCCGACGGTAGGGTTCTGGCAGCCGGCGGTGAGAACTACTGGTCCAAGGACTCCTTATCCTACTCCACGACCGAGATTTTCGATCCGCAGACCAACTCGTGGTCGCCGGGCCCTAACCTGACCGATTTGCGAGTAGACGCCACCGCGACGCTGATGCCAGATGGCAGGGTGCTGCTGGTCGGGGGCATGGGGCTTGTGCAGGACATCGAGGAGATATACCCCCATGCAACCGCGGAAATAGTCGATCCCGGTTAGGCGGAGGTAGCACACAGAAACCCCGCCTTGCATGACCATTCCAAACTCCTCTGCCTTTACTCGTACTCGGGCGATCTCACGATGAATGTGACCAGCCGCGCCCCTCGCCGCCCCCGCCGCCCGCCTATGCTATAATCCTCACCGCGCCCTCCAACGGCGCCCAGCACCCCCCGCGGCGCCCGCCCGCCGCCAACAGGAGACCATCAGATGCCCCCTCACTACCAGGACGACGCCATCATCATCCACAAGTACGAATGCGGCGATTTCGGCAACAACGCCTACCTCGTCGTGTGCCCCAAGACCAACGAGAGCATCATCATCGACACCCCGGGCGATCCGGGTAAGGTCATCGAGGCCGCCGGGTCAACCGACGTCAAGGCCATACTGATAACCCACAACCACTGGGACCACCTCGTGGGATTCGACGACGTTACTGGCGCGATAGACGCCCCTGTCGGCATCGGCGCCGACGACGCCGACGCCCTCCCACGCCCGCCCGAGCGGCTGCTGCGGGACGGCGACGAAATCGTGGCCGGCACCGTGACCCTGCGGGCCATCGGCACCCCGGGCCACACGCCCGGCTCTACCTGCTACACCGTCGGCAACGCGCTCTTCTCCGGCGACACGCTCTTCCCCGGCGGCCCCGGTAAGTCCGGGTCCCCCGAAAAGCTGCGGCAGCTCATCGAGAGCATCACCACGAAGCTGCTCGTCCTTGGCGACGACGTGGCACTCTACCCCGGCCACGGCCCCGACGGCGACCTCAAGACCAGCAAGGAGGAGTACGCCGCCTTCGCTTCCAGGGAGCACCCGGCCGACCTGGCCGGAGACGTTCTTTGGCTCAGCAGCTAGACTCGCCTGACTGCACTGACGCCCGTCCTCCGTGGCGACCGCGCGACGTCGCGCTCGCCGCGGTCGGGACGTTAGTCGCGTTCGTCGTCCTGATCGTCGTGGCGGCGGGCGTCGCCGCCATCGGCGACGAACGGGGCGTCGGTTCGTTCCCCGTCTGGGCGCTGGCCGCTTTCTACCTCGTGCTTGTCGCGATGGTCTGGTACTTCAGCGTGTACAAGTACCGCGCCGGATGGCAAACCCTCGGATTTCGCGTCCCGGAAAACCTGTGGAGCTTCGCCCTCGCCGCCCTTGTCCTCCTCGCCAGCCTCTCTCTGTTCGCCGCGTACAAGCTCGCCACCGACTATCTGCCGGTCAGTTGGCTCCGGCCCGGCGACGTGCCGCCGGAGGTTTTCGGCCACGGTCTCGAGCGCGTCGTCAACGGACTCGCCGTTGTGGTTGTCGCCCCCGTTGCGGAGGAGCTCTTCTTTCGCGGCTTCATGCTTGGCGGCCTCGTGGCGGCGGTCGGCGATCTGCGCGCAATCGTCGTAAGCTCGGCGCTCTTCGCCGCGATGCACGCCTCCATCGGCACGTTCATTCCGCTGTTCGCCGCCGGAGTGCTGCTGGCCTGGCTCTACCTGCGGACGCGCTCCATCTGGCCGCCGATTGCCGCCCACTCCACACAGAACGCCCTGGCCATACTGAGCCTGGGCTGACCGATGCCACGCGCAGCCTTGTGAGTACGCCATGACCTCCGACCCAGCAAACAGAATCGACCGCGTAATGCGTTCCCTCGCCGCCGAGGGCAGAAAGGCGATGGCGCCGTTCGTCACCATCGGCCACCCGGACGTCGAGACCTCCGAGGCGCTGGTCGAGGCAATCATCGGCGGCGGCGCCGACATGCTGGAGCTCGGCATCCCCTTCAGCGATCCCCTCGCCGACGGGCCTACGGTACAGGCGACCAGCTTCACGGCGCTTCGCAACGGCGTCACGGTGGCGGTCGCCCTGGACAGCGTCCGCCGCCTCCGGGCCAGGGGAGTGGAAGCCCCGCTCGTCTTCATGGGCTACTACAACCCATACCTCAGCTACGGCCTCGAACGGTTCGTTCGGGACTCGGCCTCCGCCGGCGTGGACGGCCTGATAGTGCCCGACCTGCCCGCGGAGGAGTCCGGCGAGCTTGGCGCCCTCTGCGCGGAGCATGGCCTTCACCTCATCCCGCTCCTCGCGCCCACCAGCACCGACGAGCGCATCGCCAGCGCTTGCAAGGCCGCGGGAGGGTTTATATACTGCGTAAGCCTCACGGGAGTGACCGGCGCCCGTAGCAGGCTCTCCGCGACGGTCGAGGACCTGGTCGAAAGAGTCCGGCGCCATACCGACCTGCCGCTGCTGGTCGGCTTTGGCATCTCTCGGCGCGAGCATGTTGAGGCTGTTGGGCTGTTCGCGGACGGCGTGATCCTGGCCAGTGCGCTGCTGGACGCCATAGACGCCGCCGCCCCGAACCAGCGCCTTGAGACGGCGGAGGACTTCGTTCGCGGGCTGTTAGCGGGGTAAATAACACCAGATGACCAAGGTGAGAGGACTGCGCGGCGCCACGACCGCGGACGCAAACACAAAGCAGGCCATAGTCGACGCCACGTCCGAGTTGTTATCTGAGCTGTCACACCGTAACGATCTCGATCTCGACGACGTGGCCGCCGCATTTTTCACCACAACCCGGGACCTCAATGCCGAGTTTCCCGCTGTCGCCGCCCGCATGGCGGGATGGACGCAGGTGGCGCTCATGTGCGCGCACGAGATGGACGTGCCCGACGGCCAGCCCATGTGTATCAGGGTCCTCGTGCTACTGAACACGGACAAGACGCCCAACCAACTCGAGAACGTGTACCTCAAGGACGCCGTGCATCTCAGGAATAGGGGCGTGGACGGGAAATAGATGACGCTCTCAGCCGCGGCCGGAGCCAGCGCGGCGAACCGCTCGACGCGCGTGATATGAGACTAGACGAAGAGCTGGCCGCCCTTAGCGTCGAGCGCGACTCGATGCTCACTATCGGCGTCTTCGACGGCGTGCACCGCGGTCACCGCACGCTCATGGCGCGGCTCGTGGAACAGGCCCGCACTACTGGGCGGGCCGCAGGCGTCGTGACATTTCGCAACCACCCGGCCTCCGTGCTGCGCGCCGACTTCCAGCCCCACTACCTGACCACCCTCGACGACCGTCTGCGCCTGCTGCGCGCGACTGGCGTCGAATTCGTGGCTCCCGTCACGTTCGACGCCGAGCTGTCCAGGCTCGACGCCAAGGCCTTCGCCGCGCGTCTCGTGTCCGCCCTGCGGATGAGAGGGCTGGTCGTGGGCGCCGACTTCGCGATGGGACATGGGCGCGGCGGCGACCCTACCGCGCTCGCCCGCCTCGGTGAAGAGCTCGGCTTCACCGTCCAGGCCGTCGACCTCCTCTCCGACGGTGAGTTGACCGTGAAGAGCACCTCAATCCGCCGCGCCCTGGCGGAGGGTGACGTCGAGACGGTCGCCAGAATGCTCGGCCGCAACTTCACCATCAAGGGCGTGGTAGTGGAAGGCGAAAGGCGCGGCCGCGAGCTCGGCTTTCCCACCGCCAACCTGGAGACGCCGCCCGGCCTCGCCGTGCCCGCGGATGGCATTTACGCCGCCTGGGCACATTTCGACGACGAACGCCGCATGGCCGCGGTCAGCATCGGCGTCCGGCCTACGTTCGGCGAGCAGCCAAGAGCCATCGAGGCCTATCTGCTAGAATACCGGGGAGACCTCTACGGCAAGACCATGCGCCTCGAGTTCGTCGCCCACCTACGCGATGAGCTAAAGTTCGACACGGTTGAAGCGCTGATAGCCCAGATGCGCGAAGACGTCCGCAAGACGAAAGAGATACTGCTGCACTCAGCGGAGGTAATAAATTGAACCTGCGAACACCCGGCCCGATTCCCGTGCCCGACGACATCCTGGGAGCGATGGGTGAGCCGATGATCAACCATCGCGGACCGGAGTTCGCCGAGATTCTGCACCGCGCCACCACCCGGCTGAAGCAGGTTTTCGAGACCGCTAACGACACCTACATCCTCACCTCCTCAGGTAGCGGCGCGATGGAGGCCGCCATCGCAAACACCCTCTCCCCGGGGGACCGTGTCCTGTCGGCCTCCGTAGGCGTGTTTGGCGACCGATTCGCCGACATAGCCGAGATTTACGGCGCCGACGTCACCCGCCTCGAGTTTCCCTGGGGCGAGCCTATCGACCCGGACGCCCTGCGCGCGGCCCTCGACGAGGAATCCGAGTACAAGGCCGTCCTCGTCACCCACAATGAGACCTCCACCGCCGTCGCCAACGACCTCCAGGCCGTCGCTTCCGTCGTCAAGGGCGAGTTCGACAAGCTGCTGCTCGTGGACGGCATCAGCAGCGCCTGCTCCCTGCCCCTCTCCACCGACGCCTGGGGCTGCGACGTGGTGGCATCGGCGTCCCAGAAGGGCTGGATGCTCCCGCCCGGCCTCGCCTTCATCACCTTCAGCGAGAGCGCATGGCAAGCCTACGAACAGTCCACCATGCCCAAGTTCTACTTCGACTTGGCCCAGTACAGGCGCTACCTCGAAATCGGCCAGCCGCCCTACACGCCCGCCGTCTCGCTCATGTTCGCCCTGGACCTGGCCCTGGGACGCCTGCTGGACGAGGGTATGGGCGCCGTGTTCGAGCGCCACGCCACCATAGGCCGCTTGACGCGCGCGGGCGTGAAGCGCCTGGGACTGGGCCTGTTCGCAAACGAGGCGGCCGCGTCCGATACCGTCACCGCCGTCCGCGTGCCGGAGGGCGTGGACGCCGGCAAGCTCGTCAAGCTGGCCCAGCGCGACCACGACGTGGTGCTGGCGGGCGGCCAGGAGCGTCTCAGCGGCAAGATCATACGAATCGGCCACATGGGCTACTGCACACCCGAAGAAATCGAAGAAGCCCTGCACGCCATAGAGTCCGCCCTGCCAAAAGCAAGGACAGAGTCCGCCGCGACCCGCTGAGTCGCCGCATCCCGGTTTCGACCATGACCATGCCAGAGATGATGAAGGCCATGTCCAAGCTGCGAATGGCCCTCGCGTCCATCAGGGAAAAGGAGCGGGAGTTGGACGGCCTGCGCCGCCAGTTCCAGCGCCAGCTCGCGCGGACACGCACGCACGCCATCTACGGCGCCAGCTCTCTGGACGCCGCCCTAGGCATCATGGACGAAGTGCAGGAGCGCCTGGACGACGTCGAGACGCGGCGCCAGCACCTCGACTCCATCAAGAAGCGCGCCCAGGAGGAGCTCGCCGCGCTCGAGCTCACCAACAAGATCGAGCGGGCAAAGGTAGAGCTAACCACCCTCAAGGCGCACGGAGACGGCAGCGCTGAAGACCGCCAGCGCATCGAAGAGCTTGAGCAGTTCATCGAGTCCGCGAGCCTGCGCGCCGCCGAGGCCATCACCGGAAGACACGACTTCGAGGACGGCGTCAGCCTCCTCTAACCCTGTTACGTCTCCTCCCCTTTTGAGACCGTCTGCGCGCCGCGCTCCCGCTGTGTTTGCGCCACTCCATGTCTTCCTGTCGCTCCCGAGCGTAGCTCCCCATCACCCTGAGCCTACTCCCTGTCACCCTGAGCGCAGCCGAAGGGTCCAACTTACTTCAACAGGATCGCCATAGAATCGTAAGATCTGCCCTCAATACCTTGAAGGGTGGGCCAAAATATGCTTGACTTGTAACCAGGGCCGCAGCAGACGGCCCCCGGCTACTATCGTGCGGTGCGCAGGGACGGCTCCTGTCAGCGTCCGAACGCGCATCCTCGACCTTTAACATGCGAGTTGACGCCCAGCCGTCGCACGCCCGGAGGGACACGAACGATGGAACCCATCTTCTTGATCTGCATCGGAGCCGCCCTGTTCGCGCACGCATGGTACGCGATGGGAATGTACAACGACGGACGCACCACCGGCATAGTCATGGGTGCGCTGGGCGCCGGCGCACTCATCGCCCTGACCGTCGACCCCGTGCTGGTCGGCACGGAGACCAGGGGAGCGCTGCAGGCCGCCGAAGTCAACGTCTTCAAGGCCCTCATCGTATTCTGGGCCATCTACGCCGGCGCCATGGCCGCCCACGGCATCTACGACTTCGACGACCGCGCCATCGGATTCTTCGGTATCCCGCTCGCGGCGGTCAGCATCACTGTCGCGGTGTTCGCATCCACGCAGATGCTGAACGATTACGACTGGCCTGTCTGGCTTTCCTTTGCCCTCTCCGGAGTCCTCCTTGGCCTCGTCGGACTCGTGGTGTTCTTCAACCTCGCATGTATGCTCCGCGCGCTGAACGGTCTCGCGGCCTGGACCATGCTGGTGTTCTCCGTCGTAATCACAGCCATCGGTGTGGCCATCCTCACCACCGGCATAGCCTGACACACCGGTTCCGGCCTCCCGACGCGCGATGATGGCGCACGCGCTTCGAAGGCCGCCCGGCGGTGGGGCGCCCCCTCGCGGCACCCCAATCTGAAATCGGGGAATTGACATGGCTACTGGAAAAAACATCAGCGACACCGCGTCGGGGCTGCTCACCGACGCCGAACGCGAGTTCGGCAGGTTCGATTGGGACGGCACGTTTGCGGACTACCTCGAGATGGTCATAGACGACCCGTCAATCTCCCGCCTGTCCCACAAACTGGTGTACGACGCCATAGTCGCACAGGGCATCGACGAGTCCCCCGCCGGCGATCCGATCTACAGGCTGTTCAGAAACGAGATCTTCGGACTAGACGACACGCTGGCCAAGATCGTCCAGTACTTCGAGTCTTCCTCCCGCCGCCTTGAAATCCGCAAGCGCATCCTGCTATTCGTCGGCCCGCCGGCGGGCGGTAAGTCATCCATAGTCGCCCTCATCAAGCAGGCACTGGAAAACTACACCCGCACCGACGCGGGCGCCGTGTACGCCATCAAGGGCTGCCCAATGCAGGAGGAGCCGCTGCACCTCATACCCCACCAGCTCAGGCCCAGGCTGCTGCGGGAGCACGGCATCTACGTCGAGGGCGACCTCTGCCCCAGGTGCCGGTACAGGGTACGAACGCACTACCAGGGCAGGATTTCCGACGTGCCGGTAACGCGCGTGGTCTTCTCCGAGCAGGAGGCCGTCGGCATCGGATACTACCTGGCCACCAACCCCAATCCCACTGACGCCTCGCTGCTTGTCGGCAGCATGGACCCCAGCCAGCTCGAGGGCGAGCGCCACGAGGTCGCGGGCAAGACCTACCGCATGGACGGCGAGCTGAACGTCGCCAACCGCGGCCTGATGGAGTTCGTGGAGATGTTCAAGAGCGACTTCCATCTGCTCACCACGCTGCTGAGCCTCGCGCAGGAGCAGCTCATCAAGCTGGAACGTTTCGGCTCCGTCTACGCCGACGAGGCCATAATCGCCCACTCCAACGAGGGCGACTACAACAGTTTCCTGACCAACGAGTCCTCAGAAGCCCTCAGGGACAGGATTATCGCCATCCAGATTCCCTACAACCTCAGGGTGGACGACGAGGTGAGAGTGTACGAAAAGATGCTCGAGAGAAGCGGCCTCACCGGCACGCACGTGCCTCCGCTCACCCTCCCGACCATGAGCGTATTCGCCGTGCTCTCGCGGCTCGAGTCCGCGCCTGTCACATCCG
The DNA here is from genome assembly GCA_965203135.1 of Dehalococcoidia bacterium. Classification (GTDB taxonomy): domain Bacteria; phylum Chloroflexota; class Dehalococcoidia; order Lucifugimonadales; family CATOSD01; genus CATOSD01. The sequence goes on from CBDBBO010000002.1 coordinate 470,826, forward strand.
GCATTTCGCTGGTCGAAAAGTTGAAACTATACAACGACCGCGGCAACGAGGAGTACGTGAAGCAGCTCAAGCGCCAGCAGCCCAACGAGGGCATGAACGGCATCTCGCCGCGTTTCGTGATGAACCGACTCAGCTCGGCCGCCAACCCACAGGACGTCACCTGCATCACGCCTCTCGCCGTGCTCGACAGCCTCTGGCAGGGCAGGTTCGAAAACATCAGCATCGACCAGGAAGAGCGAAACCGCTACATTCAGATTCTCACCGACACTGTTAACGAATACAGCGAGCGCGCCAAGAAGGACGTGCAGAAGGCGTTCGAAGAGGACTTCGAAAACACCGCCGCCCGCCTGCTCCTGGACTACGTGGCGAACATCACCGCCTACTGCACCGGTGGGCGCGTATACGACGAGAACACCGGCGAAAGCCGGGAAGTCAACGAGCTGTTAATGCGCGAGATGGAACGCCACGCCGACGTCCAGGAACGCGCCAAAAACAACTTCCGACACGAGATCTTCCGCCTGTTCAGGTCATGGGACGAGCGCGGCCTCGCCTACCACTACACCAGCGAGCCGCGAACATCCCTGGCCATCGAAAGGCGGCTGTTCCCCAACGACAAGAAACTGCAGGACACGCTTGCGGAGCCGCGCCGCGAACGGGAAAAAGTCGAATGGGCGCGCAAGCGCCGCGCGATCTTCAACCGCCTCGTCAACCAGTACGGCTACTGCGATCGCTGCGCCGAGGACCTCCTGGGGTACGTCCTTCACGTTCTCGAGCGCAGGACCGTCCTGAAGTCTCTCCGCAACGAGGGAATCGAATGGCAGTGGCAGCTCAGTCCACCCTCGCCCACGCCGCTGCCGCTCCCCATCATGCCCTGACCCTTCCGGACTGTCCCCTCTCCCTCAATGGGAGAGGGCTAGGATGAGGGTGAACACCGCTGTCCCTTCCCCCGTCGAGGGGGAAGGTCAGGATGGGGGTGACGCCCTACCAGCCCCGGCAGGCGCGGCCCCACCGCCGTTCGTGGTCGGCAACCAGCCGCCGAAAACCTTCCCCGTACGAGGGCGCTCGTATCGAGCCGGTCGTCATGATCAGCGCGTCTTCGCGGTTGTCGGCGTAGTACCCCTTGCGCAGCCCTCTCTTCGTGAATCCATACTTGGTGTACAGATTCTGGGCCACGTGATTGGACACCCGCACCTCAAGCGTCAGCCGGTCCGCGTTATGCTCCAGGGCCTGCTCTATCGCCGCGATCAGCAGCAGCTCCCCCACTCCCATGCCCCGGTACACGGTGCGCACGCCCACCGAAACGATGTGCGCCTCGTCCAGGACCTGCCAGGTGCCCAGAAATCCCGTCAAGTACTGCTGTCCCGGCTCCCACGCGGTGGTGCGCCATGGCAAGAGCCCCCTGGCGTTTCGGATGAACCTCCGCACGCCGCCTTGCCCGGCGTCAACCTCTTCTTCAACCTCGACGTAGGGATTGGGCGCCTCGTCGCTCTCCACCTCCTCCCTGCGCCAGGCCACCAGGTAGCGCGCCACCCTGTTGCCCAGCTCGCGTGTAAACGACGTCGGAGGGAACGTCTCCGGGAACGCGTCGCGCTCGATCTCGGCGGCCTGCGCCACGTCATCGACGCCGAGCGGGCGCACCGCGAACGGCATCTGCCGCACCGCGCCGACATCCGCCCGCTGTCGCGTGCTCTTCATGGCGTACACGGTCCCGCTCGGTGGGCCTGCCCCGAGCATGCCGAACGGGTTGGCATCAGAACGGAATCCCCCACAACGAGTACCAGGACTCCAGGCTCTTCTCCACGGGCAGTTCCTCCTGCTCCATCACCGCTCCCAGCCGCATCTCGGCGGCATTGTCGCGGCTCTCCGGCCCCGAAAGCACCAGCGGATAGAAGTAGCCCCTCTTGACGTTGTAAACCCAGTAGGCCTTCTTGCCGTCGTACTCCAGCCCGAACACGGCTGCCAGAATGCGGTCGCCAAACCCCTGCTCGGTTATCGTCTCTCCCACCAGGTGCAGCGTCGTCGCGAGGTCGTCGAAGTCCTCGTCCTGCAGCGTCACCCACTTGGTGCCGTAGGTGTCGTCCACCACATCGAACGCGGTGCCCGTCGTCCTCTCGCTCACCGCGAGAATGTCGCGGATCTCCTGCTCCAGGTTCTCGAAGAAGCTCGATTCCACCGGGTTGAACACCAGGCCCGCCCGGTCCGTCAGCTTCAGGTCGCTCCGCCCCTCCAGCGACGCACCCGCCGTCACCACCGCGAAGTACTGCTCCCTCCTCGGCCTGCGAAGCCTGTTGCGTCCCAGCAGCGAGTCAAGAAACCCCATACTCTAACCTCGCAGCCCCCGCTCCATGTCCCGCTGCATCTCTCTCAGCTTTTCGATGCGCGCCTCCACCGGCGGGTGGCTCGCGAACAGGGAGGCTCCACCGCTCTGCTTCAGCTTGGGAATGATGAAGAATGCGTTCGCGTGCTCCACCTGCCGCAGGTCCTTCTCCGGAATGCGGTACATGTCGTCGCTTATCTTCGCCAGCGCCGACGCGAGCTGTAGCGGCGCTCCCGTGATCACCGCGCCGCCCCGGTCCGCCGCGAACTCCCTGTACCTCGACAGCGCCATGATGAGAAGCTGGCTCAGGAAGTACACCAGTATCGTGCCCACGTACACCGCCAGCATCACGAGCATGAACTGCCCCGCGTCGCGGTTGTCGCTGTCGCGGCCGCCGAATCCCCCGAACAGGCTGACCCAGAACAGCATCTGCATCAGAAAGCCGGCCGCGATTACGATTATGCTCGCCCACGTCAGCACCGCCACGTCGCGATTCTTCACGTGCGCCATCTCGTGCGCCAGCACCGCCTCCAATTCGCGGTCCGTAAGCCGGCGCGTCAGCCCGGTCGTCACCGCCACGACGGCGTTGCTGGGATTGCGCCCCGTCGCGAACGCGTTGGGCACCGGCGTGTCCATCACGGCGATGTGCTTGGGCTTGGGCATGTCCGCCATGGCCGCCAGCCGCTCCACCATCGCGTGAAGCCGCGGCTCCTCGTCCGGCTCCACGATCTTCGCGCCGGTAGCCATGAGCACCAGCTTGTCCGAGGAATAGTACTGGAACACCGCCATGCCGACCGATATCGCCAGCACGAAGAACCAGGGAACCCCCGCGAAGAGCAGCAGCCCCATGAACGCTATGTACAGACACCCGAGCAGAAACACCGTGAACATCATTCGGAAGGTCAGCTCGGTATCCCTCCCGTAACCGTGTTGCCTCATCCGGAACCCCCGCTCAAGTAGACTCTTACCTACCCGCCATTGCCGTCACTCCACCCCCAATTCACCCCCCGCTCCGTCTCGCATTATACGAAATTATACACCAGCGCTCAGTCTGAGGCGGAAACGCCCCGGCGGTATCCCGTCCGCCGCTTCTCTGATACCATGTTCGCTCACGTTTGCACACCCGCCGCGGCTTCCACCCGCGGCCAGGAGGACCCCAGCTTGCAGACCCTGTTCGGCATCGACACCGACGTGCTGATGGTCGTCGTGCTCGGCGCGCTCGTCGGCATACTCGCGGCGCTCGCCTTTACGGCGCTATTCAACCGCGTCATGCTCAAGATAGGCGTCCGAAATCTCCCCAGGCGCCCCGCGCAGACCGCCCTCATCGTCGTGGGCCTCATGCTGAGCACCCTCATCATATCCGCCGCGCTCGGCACCGGCGACACGATCTACTACAGCATACGCAACAGCGTCGTCGAAGGACTGGGCGAGATCGACGAGGTGCTCGCTCCCGGCGATATCGAGCAACCCGACCTGCGCGGCGACCCCTACTTCCCCATCGAGCGTTTCGACGCGCTCGCCTCCGAGCTCGACCGAGACGCCGACATCGACGGCCTGGCTCCCTCGATCTCCGAAGAATTGCCCGCGGTAAACCCCGAAAGCCGCCTCAGCGAAGGGAGCATGCGCGTCTTCGCCATCGCCCCGTCAAGGCTGGGCGTCTTTGGCCCCGTCCTCGACGCCAACGGCGACGAAGCGCGGCTCGAAGACTTGGGCGAGGGCGAAGCATACATCAACGAAGAGGCCGCCGACGAGCTGGACGCCTCGGCCGGCGACGCCATCGTCTTGTACACCCAGGACGGCGAGACGCCGCTGCGCGTGAGCCGCGTGGTCCAGGACGGCGGCCTGGCCGGCCAGGAGCCGACCGCGCTCCTAACGCTGGACGCGGCCCAGCGCATGTTCGGCAAGCCGGGCCAGATCAACTCCGTTCTGGTGTCCAACCGCGGCGACGGCGAGCAGGGCGCGGAGCTGAGCGACGAGGTTACCGAGCGTCTGCGCGGCCTGCTGACCGACCGCGCCGCTGCCGAGGGCATCGTCGCCCTCCTGTCCGACCCGGCCGTGCTGGACTCGCTGGACGAAGCGGCCGCCGACCTGGAGCCGGAGTCGCACCGGGAGGACGTGCTGCGAGCCGCCTCACTGCTCCGCGCGGGCGAGGCCACGCCCGAACTCGTCAGCCTTCTTGCCGAGCAGAGTGTTGCGGCGCAAATGATGCTGGCTGTCGAGCGCGTAAAGGGCCGAGAGGCCGCGTTCCAGGCGTTCGGCCTCTTCTCTCAACTCAACTCGCTCACCGTCCGCCCCATCAAGAAGCAGTTTCTGGAGTTGGCCGACCAGGTATCCAACGCCATCACCTCCATATTCGTCATACTCGGCACCTTTTCCGTCATCGCCGGCGTCATGCTCATATTCCTCATATTCGTCATGCTGGCCGCCGAGCGGAAGCCGGAGATGGGCATAGCCCGGGCCGTCGGCATGAAACGCCGCCACCTGGTGCAGTCGTTCGTGTACGAAGGCATGGCATACGACCTGGCCTCAGCGCTGGTGGGCGCGCTGCTCGGCATCGGCGTCGGCCTGCTGATGGTGACGGTCATGGCCGCCATCTTCGCCGACAACAATGAAGGCTTCGAACTCGCGCCCAGCTACACCCTGCGCAGCTTCATCATCTCCTACAGCCTCGGCGTGGTGCTCACGTTCGCCACCGTGCTGGTTTCGTCGTACCGCGCCAGCCAGTTGAACATCGTGGCGGCCATACGCGATCTGCCGGAGGTTCTCCAGTCGTCCCGGGCCGAGTCGCGCCTGCGGATGCTGCTGCGCTCCGTCGGCCGGCCCGTCGTCTTCCTGGCCGCCGCTTACGCCAACCTGCGTTCGGGCAGCACCTGGCCCGCGCTGGGGCGGCTGGCACTCGCCCTGCTGTGGGTGGTCGTGTTCCCCATTTGGATTGCGGACGTACTGTCGTCGGTGATTAGGTTGTGCGCCGCCGGCCTGCGCCACGGCTGGCTGACGTTCGTCGTGGGAGCGGTGCTGGTGGCTCTGGGCCTCTGGAGCGAGCAGGCCGCGCCTTTCACCATCGGCGTCACGACGGCCCTGATCGGCATCGGCCTGATGCTGCGCGGCCTGTACACGCGGCGGAACTGGAGCGCGCGGGCGCAGAACGACCTCACCGCCGTGGTGATTGCCGCCGTGTGCCTGTTCTGGCTGGTGGTGGGCGTAACCCAGTCCCAGGCCTACACCGTGGCGCTGAGCCTCGTGGCGGCCGGATTCGAGGCGATTCGCCAGTTGTCCCTGAGAAAGCAGGCCGTCAACATAGAGCTGGAAGACAAACACGCCTTCACCTTCGTCGGGCTGTCGATCATCCTCTTCTGGATAACGCCTTTCGACGCGCTCGAGTTCGTGGTGCCGGAGCTCAGCTCCAACATCGAGATGTTCCTCATCTCCGGCGTGTGCATGGTCGCGGCCGCCGTGTGGATTGTCATCTACAACGCAGACCTCATCACCGGCGCGCTCGCCTGGGCGCTGGGGCTGTTCCCCCGTCTGCGCCCCGCCATCAACACCGCCATCGCCTACGCGCTCCACTCCAAGATACGCACCGGCCTGACGCTGGCCATGCTGTCGCTGGTCATATTCACGCTCATAGTCATGTCCACGCTCACCAGGTCTTTCGGCCAGGCGCTGGAAGACGTAGACTCCGTAACCGGCGGCTGGGACGTGTCGGCGGTTTCCAACTACAGCACGCCGGTGGACGACTTCCGCGGCGGCCTTGCCGCGTCGCTCGGCGATCGCGCGGGCGACGTGGCCGCCGTTGGCGCCTACAGCACGCTGCCCGTCGAGGCGCGTCAGCCGGGAGCGGAATCTCAGGACTGGAAGTCATACCGCGTGCAGGGAGCCGACGCCGAGTACCTGGCGCAGAGCCAATACAACATCCAGATGATGAGCCGCGAGCACGGCGAGACGAGCGAGGACATATGGGCCGCGCTGCGAAACGATCCCAGCCTCGCGATAGTGGACCAGTTCGCCGTGCCCTCTCGCGGCGGAAACTTCGGCCAGATAGGCGGTCCGGAGTTCAAGATAGACGGCTTCTATATCGGCGATGACGAGATGCCCGCGACCCGGATTGAGCTGCGCGACTCCCGAACCGGGAACGTCGCCACGGTGACCGTGATAGGCGTGCTGGACGCCCTGGCGGACCGTATTGGCCTGGTGGTGACGTCCAAGTCCGTGCTCGACCAACTCGCCGGCGAGCCTGTGCCCTTCACCGCCCACCGCCTGAAGCTCAACCCGGGCGCTGATGCCGCGGCGGTTGCGCGTGACGTGGAGGCCGCCTTCCTCGAGAACGGTCTGGAAACCACCGTGCTTGCCGAGGAGTTGGCCGAGGATCGCGAGGCCAACGTAGCAATCAACCGCCTGTTGCAAGGCTTCATGGCCACCGGCCTGCTGGTGGGCATAGCCGCGCTGGGCGTCATAAGCCTGCGCGCCGTCGTGGAACGCCGCCAGCAGATCGGCGTGCTCAAGGCGATAGGCTACCGGCGCGGCATGATCCTGGCCAGCTACCTGATCGAGTCCTCCTTCATCTCGCTGCTGGGCATACTGATAGGTGTCGGGCTGGGAACGCTGTTGTCCATAAACCTCGTGGACGAAATCGCACGGGAGGTGCCGGGGCTGACGTTCACCGTCCCATGGGGCGAGCTCGCCATCATCGTAGGCCTGGCTTACGTCTTTTCGCTGCTCACCACCTTCGTGCCCGCGCGCCAGGCCGCCGGCATTTACCCCGCCGAGGCCCTGCGTTACGCCTAGAGCACAATGTGGCAAACCGTCGGTCACGACAAAGCTACAGTGTCCCTCGAACGCGCCGTCGAAGACGGCCGGCTCTCCCACGCCTACCTGCTCACCGGCCCGCCGCGCGTTGGCAAGCGCACCCTCGCCCTGGACATCGCGCGCGCCGTCAACTGCCCTGAACCGTCCCGGCCCTGCGGCGCTTGCCGCCAGTGTGACAGGATAACCCAGGGCCTGCACGCGGATGTCTACGTCGTCGGGCTTCTCCCTTTCGAGTCCGACGAGGCCCGCACTCGAACCGCGATCAGCATCGACCAGGTCAGGGAGGCGCAGAGGATGGCCGCCCTCAAGCCATACGAGGGCGCGGGACGGGTCTTCATCTTCGAAAATACCGAACTCCTCAGCGAACAGGCCGCCAATGCCCTGCTCAAGACGCTGGAGGAGCCGCCCGAGCAGGTGACCCTGGTGCTGCTGGCCACCGCGGCCGAGCTATTGCCCGAGACCATCGTCTCTAGGTGCACAGTGATAAGACTCCGCCCACTCAACCACGCCCTCGTCGAGGAGGTGCTGCGCGACGCCCACGGCGCGACGCCGGAGCTTGCGCGCCGCATCGCACGCGCGTCGCGCGGCAGGCTCGGCTGGGCGCTCGACGCCCTCGCTGACCCGGCCCTTTTGGAATCGCGCGCCCAGCAGCTTGAAGAGTTGCTCGCGGCCACCTACGGCACGCTGGAGCAGCGGTTCGGCTTGGCGTCAAGCCTCGCCACCCGCTTCACGAGGGACCGGGCCGACGCCGGTCGGGTCCTCGCGCTCTGGCTCGACTGGTGGCGCGACGTCATGATGGCCAACCACGGCGCCCCGAACCTCGTCGCCAACGTCGACTATCGACGCCACGTCGACGCCGCAGCGGGCTCGCTGGCGCCGCACCAGATCGCGGACGCCATCAACGCCATCACCGAGGCCTGGGATCGCCTCGAAGCAAACGTCAACCCTAGGCTCGCGCTCGAGGGACTGATGCTCCGGCTCCCCAGGCCGGAATAGCGACGCGCCCATGTCCCTGTCATAGCGAGGCGCCCCGGACCTGCCATTCCGAGCGTAGCCGAGGAATCTAAAGCGGTCGCCCCAAGACCCGGCCTTTCCTCCAAGCACAAGGGAGAACAAGAAAATGCCAAACCCCGCAGGAGTCCGATTCGAGTCGTCCGGACCCGTACACTACTTCGATGCCGGCGGCATTCCGCTGGAGACCGGCGACCGCGTTCTGGTCGAGACCGACGGCGTCCCGCGAGAGGGCACGGTCGTGTTCAGACCCGACCAGGTCCTCTTCTCCGACCTGCGCGGTCCCATGGGCCGCGTCATTCAAAAGGCCGAGCGCTAACCCAACGTCCCTTCCAGCGCTTGCAACGACCCCCACCTGGGCGCTACAATGTCCGCCGACGAACAAGGGCGCGCCGCTGCTGGCGCGCCTTGGCCCCTTTAAGGCAGTCCAGCGAGGCTGGCAAGGGCAATTGAGCGAAGACGTTTCGGTGCGGCGGCTTCCAGCCGAAGTCCGCCATCCAATGCGCCGAAGCCGCGCGAGACCTCTTGCCGCCAGGCGAGAGGTTTTTTTGTCAGCGTCGCCATTGTCGCCGCGCTACGCAGAGGAATGGTGAGTACACCGTGACCAACGCTGTCGAAGAACGGATCATACTGTCGTCCGATCAGACTAGGCGGGCGCTCACGCGCATCGCCCACGAGGTGCTCGAACGCAACGGAGGCGGATCCAACGTCGTGTTCATCGGCCTGCACACTCGCGGAGTCCACCTTGCCCACCGGCTGGCCGCCTACCTCTCCGATTTCGAGGGTATCGATCCCCCCGTGGGCGAGCTCGACATCGGCCTCTACCGCGACGACCTGTCGGGCGGTACTCGGCCCACCCTGCGCCACACTCACATCCCCGTCGACCTGCGCGGCAGGCGCGTCGTCATCGTCGACGACGTCCTCTACACAGGCCGCACCATCCGCGCCGCCATGGACGCCATCAACGATTTCGGCAGGCCCGAGCAGATTCAGCTCGCCGTCCTGGTGGACCGCGGACATCGCGAGCTCCCCATCCGGGCCGACTACGTGGGCAAGAACGTGCCCACCTCCCGCGACGAGGAGGTGGACGTGCGGGTCACGGAGATAGACGGCGCCGAAGAGGTGGCCATCGTCAGGAGGCCCTCCCCATGATCGCCTCGCGCCAGACCGCCGCCGCGCCGAACGCGGAACGCGACGCGGCCCCACGCCGCCACCTGCTCGACCTCGACGACTTCACCGAGGCCGAGATAGAGTCCGTCCTGCAAAACACCGACGTGATGCGGGAGGTCCTGCGCCGCGACATCAAGAAGGTGCCCACGCTCAGGGGCAAGAGCATCATCACCCTGTTCTACGAGGCCAGCACCCGCACCCGAGTCTCTTTCGAGCAGGCAGGCAAGATACTCAGCGCCGACGTGATTAACGTGTCCAGCGGCGGCAGCAGCGTCGAGAAGGGCGAGTCCCTCTACAACACCGCCCTCACCATCCAGGCCATGAACGCCGACATCATCGTCGTTCGTCACCCCCACTCCGGCGCTCCCCACTTCATGGCCCGCTTCCTCGACTCGTGCGTAATCAACGGCGGCGACGGCGCCCACGCCCATCCCACCCAGGCGCTCCTCGACCTGTACACCATGAAGCGTCATCTGGGACACATACGCGGCGCAAAGGTCGTCATCGTCGGCGACCTGCTCTACTCCAGGGTCGCGCGCTCCAACCTGTGGGGCCTCGTCAAGATGGGCGCCGACGTCGTGCTCTGCGCCCCGCCTACGCTCGTGCCGCCCGACTTCCTGGACGGCTACCGATCGCGCCCCGGCCACCCATTCGCGTCCGTCCGCATCGAAACCAGCGTCGAGAAGGCGCTCGAGGGTGCCGACGTGGTGATGGCTCTCCGCCTCCAGCTCGAGCGGCAGCACGGCGGCCACCTGCCCACGCTCAGGGAATACTCCCGCCTGTACGGCATCACCGCCGAGAGAATGGAACTCGCCAAGCCCGATGCGCTGGTCATGCACCCCGGCCCCATGAACGAGGGCATCGAGATAGCCCCCGACGTGGCCCACGGCGCCAGGTCAGTAATCGAAGAACAGGTCACCAACGGCGTGGCCGTCCGCATGGCCGTCTTCTACGCGGTAGCCACACCCAACCGCGAACCGTAAGGGCGAACGAAAGCAGATGCAGCCAACACTCATAAGAGCCGGCAGGGTCATCGACCCGGCCCAGAACATCGACCGGACCGCCGACGTCCTCCTCTTCGACGGCGTAGTGCAGGCCGTGGCTCCGCACGTGGACCCGCCCGAGGGCTGCGCCGTCATCGACGCCGCCGGCCTTGTCGTAGCACCCGGCTTCATCGATCTCCACTGCCACCTCCGCGAGCCCGGTTACGAAGACCAGGAGACCATAGCCACCGGCACGCTGGCCGCGGCCCGCGGCGGCTTCACCACCGTTTGCGCCATGCCCAACACCAACCCCGCCGTCGACACCGCCTCCGTCGTCGAGTTCGTGCTGCGAAAGGCCCGCCAGGAGGGAGCCGCGCGCGTGCTCCCCATAGGCTGCATCACCAAGGGCAGCCGCGGCCGCGAGCTGGCCCAGATGGGCGAGCTCGCCGAGGCCGGCGCGGTTGGCTTCTCCGACGACGGCAATCCCCTCGCCGACTCCAACCTCATGCGCCAGGCCCTCAGCTACAGCGCCGCCTTCGGCCTGCCCGTCATCAACCACTGCGAGCAGCCCGAGCTGTTCGAGGGCGGCTCAATGAGTGAGGGCTGGGTCGCAAACAGGCTCGGCCTGCCCGGCATCCCCAACGCCGCCGAGGATATCATGGTCGCCCGCGACATAAAGCTCGCCGAGCTGACACGCGGCCGCTACCACGTCGCACACCTCAGCACCGCCGTTTCGCTGGACCTCGTCCTCGACGCCAAGCGAAGGGGCCTTGACGTTACCTGCGAGGTCACGCCCCATCACCTCACCCTCGGCGACGACGCCGTGCTCGGCATCGGCGCGGACGGCCCGTTCGAACCGCTCACGCCCGACGCCTACGACACCCGCGCCAAGGTCAACCCGCCGCTGCGTGACCGCGCCGACGTGGACGCCCTCGTCGGGGGCCTGGCGAACGGCGCCATCGACTTCATCGCCACTGACCACGCCCCCCACAACGCCGTCAACAAGACCTGCACCTTCCAGGACGCCGCCTTCGGCATCAGCGTCTTAGAGACCGCATTCGGCTCCCTCATGTCCGTCGTCCACGCCGGCACAATCTCATTGCCCCTGCTCATCGAGAAGCTCACGCTCGCCCCCGCGCGCTTCCTGGGCCGCCCCGACCTCGGCACGCTGAGGCAGGGCGCCCCCGCCGACGTCGTCCTCCTTGACCCCAACGCCCAATGGACCGTGGACGCCACCCAGTTCGCCTCCAAGGGCAAGAACACCCCCCTCGACGGCCAAACCCTTCGGGGCAAGGTTGTAGCGACGCTGGTAGAAGGAGCGGTGCGCTATAATGCGCTGGCACAAGCGAAGGGGGCCGAGCAATGAAAGACGCCGAAATGCTGCAAAGAATCAGCCTCAACCCCAAGGTCATGGTGGGTAAGCCGGTCATTGCGGGAACCCGCCTCACTGTCGAGTACGTCCTCAATCTGTTGGCGCACGGCCAGACCCAAGACCAGATCATTGAAGAGTACCCCGGCCTCACCCAAAGCGACATCCAGGCCTGCCTCCTCTTCGCCTCCCGCGCAATGCAGGACACAACCTTCATGCCCCTGACCACTGAATAGGCGTGAAGCGAAGATTTTCGCCAAGTAAGAAGGTCTCCAGACATGGAAGAAATCAAAATCTGGGCGATTGACGGCTCTGAGGTAACCGAGGTACAGCGCACCGACCAGACGGAGTCCGAGCAGTGGCTCGAAGACAATCTCGTCAGCAAGCCGGAGTTGCTGATACCCGGCCTGACTCTGGTAGGCCGCCAGACACAGACGGAGGGCGGGCCGCTGGACCTGCTCGGCGTGGACAGCGACGGCCGCCTAGTCGTGTTCGAGCTCAAGCGCGGCACCCTGTCCCGCGACGCCGTAGCGCAGATCATCGACTACGCCTCATATCTCGAAAGCATGAATCCCGACGCTCTCGCCAACTATATCGCCACCAAGTCGGGCGAGAACGGCATCGAAAAAATAGAGGACTTTGAGCAATGGCACTCCAAAAACACCGAGGCGGAGAGTCTGGACTCTCTGCTGCCTCTACGCGCGTTTCTGGTCGGACTGGGCGTCGATGACAAAACGGAACGTATGGTGAAGTTCCTCGCCAAGAATGGCATGGACATATCGCTGCTGACCTTCTACGGCTTCGTTCACCAAGGCAAGACATTGCTGGTGAAGCAGGTAGAGGTGGAAGGTGCTCTAGATGTCGAACCTCGCCCCGCAAGGCGGCGAACGAGTAGGACGGAGCGGCAGGCAGACTTCGACAGAAGGATAGAAACCTTCGGGATACGCCAACTGGTTGACTCGGTTCGGGAAATGTTCAAGGAGAACTGGCCCGAGTCCAGAGAGCGGATAGGCGCGCATGGACTCAGAATCCAACTTCCGGAAGACTACTACAGACAATATGCACGAATTGGCGCTTATGGTAATGGAACAATGGGGCTCGTATTCTTTCCTCATGCGATAGGGATGTGCAGGGACAGATTCAAGCCGCTGACTGATGAGCTTCAATTCAGAACTTGGCCGCATAATCGTGAGGATGAAGTGCTGGAAAGAAACGACACGGAGATTCAGTTCTCGTTGACAGCGGACGAATGGAAGACTCACAAAGAGAAGTTCGAGGGTCTCACAAGGGCCATTTACGAGGCTCGGACGAAGACGCCCCAGAGAAGCGATAGTCCGCATGACTCTTAGCACCACCACCCCCGCACACCTCGTCCTCGAAGACGGCTCCACCTACCGCGGCGAAGCCTTCGGCGCACGCGCCTCGTCCTACGGCGAGGTCGTCTTCAGCACGTCCATGACCGGCTACCAGGAGATGCTCACCGACCCCTCCTTCGCCGGCCAGATCGTCATGCCCACCTACCCGCTCGTCGGCAACTACGGCATCAACGCCCGCGACGTAGAGTCTCGCCGCGTCCAGGTGTCCGGCTTCGTCGTGCGCCGACACGACACCCGGCCCAGCCACTCCCTCAGCGACATGACCCTGCACGAGTACCTCGCCGCCCAGGGCGTCCCCGGCATCGCCGGAGTCGACACCCGCGCCATCACCCGCCGCCTCCGCAGCCGCGGCGTCATGATGGGCGCCATCGCCGTCGACGAGTCCCCCGACGACGCCCTGCGCCGCATCGCCGAAACGCCTCCCTACGTGAACCTAGATCTCGTCGCCAGCGTCAGCACCGCCGATCCCTACGACTGGGACCAGCCGCTGTCGTCGCTGTTGCGTCAGCCCACGCCGACCGACGCGCCGCGCCCGCCCCGCATCCTCGTCAGCGACTACGGCCTCAAGTACAACATCCTCCGAATGCTCCGCTCCCGCGGCTGCGAGGTCGTCGCCATGCCCGCCGCGGCCTCCGCCCGGGACGTGCTCGACCGCCAACCCGACGGCGTCCTGCTCTCGCCCGGCCCAGGCAACCCCGAGCTGCTAGACTACGCCGTCGAGACCGCCACCGGCCTCCTGGGCCGCGTGCCCATCCTCGGTATCTGCCTCGGCAACCAGGTGCTCGGACGCGCATTCGGCGGCCGCACCTTCAAGCTCAAGTTCGGCCACCGCGGGGCCAACCATCCCGTCCGCGACATCTCCACCGGCCGGGTCTACATCACCTCCCAGAACCACGGCTTCGCCGTAGACGCCGACACCCTGCCCGCCGAAGTCGAGGTCAGCCACGTCAACCTCAACGACGGCACCGTCGAGGGCCTGCGACACCGCTCCCTCCCCGTCATGAGCATCCAGTACCACTCCGAGGCCTCCCCCGGCCCCCTCGACAACGAGCAGGTCTTCGACCACTTCCTCGAAATGGTCGATGAACACTTGTAGTTGCAGGGTTAGGTGTGCTATACTGATGCGCGATAATGATGTACAGTTTTGATGCTGCTTTTAGGCGAGGTGAAATGATGAGAACCACGCTCGACATTGACAGTAACTTGCTCGACTCCGTTGTAGAGGCCACCGGCGAAACGACCAAGAGCAAAGCCGTAAACGCGGCCTTGGAGGAATATGTCCGCCGGATAAAGATCGACGAGCTTCGCGAGATGGCCGGGAAGTACCAGATCGATGACACGCGCGCCGAGCAGCGGGAGGCGGACCGGCGCAGGCAGGCGTTCCTCGACAGTTTGAGGAACGGCTAGATTGGTTATCGCCGACTCGTCCGTGTGGATCGACTTCCAGCGCGACCCACAGTCCGAGGCCGGCCAAGAACTCGACAGACTTCTCGCCGCTGGCGAAGTGGTCATGGTCGGGCCCGTGCTGACCGAGATCATACATGGGTCTCGGTCAGTAAACGAGCTCGAATTCTTTGCCACACGTCTCACCGCCCTGCCGTTCCTGGAATCGACACAACAGACGTGGGTGAAGGCCGGGAAACTGAACTATCTCCTCAAGCGAGAAGGCAATGTTCTCGCGCTGGGCGATCTCATGATCGCCTCGTTAGCCTTGGAACACGATATGCCCCTTTATTCGCTCGATGGCGACTTTGATCGCGTACCCGGCCTCCAGCGTCACCGACCGAGTCAATCTGAGTAATGTCAGCTAGGAATGAAGTAGAACTGTGACCACCCCCCAAAAAGTCCTCGTCATCGGCTCCGGCCCCATCGTCATCGGCCAGGCCGCCGAGTTCGACTACGCCGGCACCCAGGCCTGCCGCGCCCTCCGCGAGCAGGGCGTCACCACCGTGCTCGTCAACTCCAACCCCGCCACGATCATGACCGACGAGGGCATCGCCGACGTCGTCTACGTCGAACCCCTCACACTGGACGTGATCACCCGCATCATCGCCGCCGAGCGTCCCGACGGCATCCTGCCCACGCTCGGCGGCCAGACCGGCCTCAACCTCGCCGTCGAGCTGGCCGACGCCGGCGTGCTCGAACAGTACGGCGTCCGGCTGCTCGGCACGCCGCTCGACACCATCCGCAAGGCCGAGGACCGCGACCTCTTCCGCTCGCTGCTCATGGAGCTGGGTGAGCCGGTGCCGCCCAGCACAATCGTGGAGTCCATGGACGAGGCCCACGCCGCCCTCGCGGACCTGGGCCTCCCGCTCGTCGTGCGCCCCGCCTACACCCTCGGCGGCACCGGCGGCGGCATCGCCAACACCGAGGAGGAGTTCGACGCCATCGTCGGCAGCGGCCTCGCGGCGAGTCCCATCAGCCAGGTGCTCGTCGAACGCTCCCTCGTCGGCTGGAAGGAGATCGAGTACGAGGTGATGCGCGACGCCGCCGATAACTGCATCACCATCTGCAACATGGAGAACATCGACCCCATGGGCGTCCATACCGGCGACAGCATCGTCGTCGCGCCCAGCCAGACCCTGACCGACAAGGAGTACCAGATGCTCCGCTCGGCCAGCCTGCGCATCATCCGCGCGCTGGGCATCGAGGGCGGCTGCAACGTCCAGTACGCCCTCGAGCCAAGCTCGCTCGTGGGCGACACCCTGCCCAATGGCGGCCGCGCCGAAAGCCCCTACTACGTCATCGAGGTGAACCCCCGCGTGAGCCGCAGCTCGGCCCTTGCCAGCAAGGCCACCGGCTACCCCATCGCCCGCGTCGCCGCCAAGATCGCCGCCGGCCAGCGCCTGGACGAGATCACCAACGCCGTGACCCAGAAGACCACCGCCGCGTTCGAGCCCGCCCTCGACTACTGCGTCGTGAAAATCCCACGCTGGCCGTTCGACAAGTTCCCCGCCGGCGACCGCTCGATCGGCACGCAGATGAAGGCCACCGGCGAGGTGATGGCCATCGACCGCACCTTCGAGGCCGCCTTCCAGAAGGCCGTCCGCTCGCTCGAAATCGGCAGCCGCGACATCCTCTGGGAGGGCGGCTCGCTCGCCTCCGCCTCCCGGCTCGGTCCCAGCGACGAGCGGCTGTGGGCGCTGTTCGCCGAGCTGCGCAAGGGCGTCAGTCCCGAGGACCTCTCCCGTCGCACCGGAATCGACTGCTGGTTCACCCGCGCCTTCCAGGCCATCACCGAAATGGAAGGACGGCTGCTCACCTCCAACCTGGACCGCGACCTGCTCTGGGAGGCCAAGCGGCTCGGCTTCCCCGACGCCGTGGTCGCCCACCTGACGGACTCGTCCGAGCAGCGGGTGCGCCGTCTCCGCCACGACTGGGACATCCGCCCGGTCTACAAGATGGTGGACACCTGCGCCGCCGAGTTCGAGGCGGTCACGCCCTACTTCTATAGCACCTACGAGCAGGAGAACGAGGCCGAGCCGACCCCGCGCGCCAAGTCGCTCGTCGTGGGCAGCGGCCCCATCCGCATCGGCCAGGGTATTGAGTTCGACTACTGCTCCGTCCACGCCGCCTGGGCGCTGGACGAGGAGGGTGTCGAGAGCATCATGGTCAACTCCAACCCCGAGACCGTCTCCACCGACTTCGACACCAGCAGCCGGCTCTACTTCGAGCCGCTGGACGAGGAGAGCGTCCGCGACATCCTCGAGAACGAGGCCATCCTCACCGGCGACAACGAGGTCGAGTTCCCCGCCTCGATCGTCCAGTTCGGCGGCCAGACCGCCATCAACCTGTCCCAGGCGCTCGACCGGGCCAATATGCCCATCCTCGGCTCAACCGCGCGCTCCATCGACGTCGCCTCCGACCGGCAGTTGTTCGAGGAGTTCCTCCACCGCGTCGGCATCCCCAACCCGCCCGGCACCACGGTCGCCAACGTCGAGCAGGCGCTGAACGCCGCCGAGGAGGTGGGCTATCCCATCCTGGTGCGCCCCAGCTACGTGCTCGGCGGCCGCGCCATGGAGATCGTCAAGAACGCCTCCGAGCTGGTGCGCTACATGGACAGCGCTTTCGAGGCCGGAGGCGGCCGCCGCGTGCTCATCGACAAGTACTTCGAGGGCCGCGAGGTGGAGGTGGACGCCGTCTGCGACGGCGATGACGTGCTCATCCCGGGCATCATGGAGCACGTCGAGCGCGCCGGTGTGCACAGCGGCGACTCCATGGCCATCTACCCCGGCCTCACCCTCAGCGAGGACGAGGTGGACACCATCGTCGACTACACCACCCGCATCGCCAGGGCGCTCGGCGTGCGCGGCCTGATGAACGTACAGTACGTAGTCGTCGGCGGCCCCGCCTACCGCAGCCCCGCAAGCCTGCGGAGCGCCGGCGCGCCCGAGCAGACCGGCGTCTACGTGATCGAGGTCAACCCTCGCTCCAGCCGCACGATTCCCTTCATCTCCAAGGTCACCGGCGTCCCCATGGTCCGGCTCGCCGTCAAGGCCATGCTCGGTGCCCGGCTCGAGGAGCAGGGATTCGGCACCGGCCTCTGGAAGCGCCAGCGCCTCGTCGGCGTCAAGGCGCCCGTTTTCTCCATGTCCAAGCTGCCCCAAGTGGACAGCTACCTGGGGCCGGAGATGAAGTCCACCGGCGAGGTGATGGGCATCGACTACGACTTCCCCGCCGCCGTCGCCAAGGCGCTCATGGCCGCCGGCATGATGCTGCCCCCGTCCGGCTCCATCCTGCTCAGCATCGCCGACCGGGACAAGGCCGAGGCGGTGCCGCTGGTGCGCGACCTCGCACGCGGCGGCTACACCATCTACGCCACCGGCGGCACCGCCGCCATGATTCGCGCCCTCAACATCCCGGTCGTCGCCATAGAGAAGGTGCTCTCCGGCGCCCACCCCAACGTGGTCGACGTCATCGAGAACGGAGTCGTCGACGCCGTGGTGAACACCGTCACCGGCGACCGCGAGGTGCTCCAGGACGGCTTCAACATCCGCCGCGCCGCCGTCGAGCGCCGCATCCCCTGCTTCACCTCCCTCGACACCGCCCGCGCCGCCGTCGAGAGCCTGGTCGAAGGCGAAATGCGCTACAACGTGGCCCCGCTGTCCACATACCTGGCCCGCGGATAACGGACCCTCAAAGTTCCTACCCCTTGACGGAGGAAGGTCAAGACGGGGGCGACGCCACATATGCCCTGAAGAAGGCCAGGCATGGTATACTACGCCAACGCCGTTACACCCTTCATGTTCAGTAATGCCAACTTTCCACTCTACGTAGATGAATTAAAATGGTTCCGAACAGGATTTCACCCTAAGTCTCACCTTAAGGCCTATGTCGACTGGGATCACTAGCCGTAAAGCGGTCAACTCAACCGATCAGAACAAGCTCCGATTGGAAGACCGGGCGATTCACGATTGGTACCGGTTCGTCCAGTCGTTCCCGCCACATCTGGTTCGCGATTACCTCGAACTCTTCGGCGTGAGCTCCTCCGACACGGTCTTGGACCCCTTCTGTGGCACAGGCACCACTCTGGTGGAGTGCAAGAAGCTCGGCATCGCAAGCGTGGGAATCGAATCCCATCCAATGGCTGCGCTTGCCAGCTCGGTCAAGGTTGATTGGTCCGCTGACCCGCAGGAACTGCTGCAATATGCCGCCAAGGTTGCTGCATTAGCGGAGACGTCAATAGGAAATGAAAACGGTGACCACCCAATCGGTGGCCCGTGGTTCGGTACGGGCAGCAGTGAGCCAATTGCTCTAAGGCAGCTTGACCCGGGCCAGGCGAAGCTGTTATTGAAAAACTCTATCAGCCCGATACCTCTGCACAAAACGCTCGTGCTGCTCCAAGAGGCAGAGCGATCTGGCAACTCCAACCTATTCAGGTACGGACAACTGGCGCTCGCAAAGGCCCTCGCCTACCGCATCGGCAACTTGAAGTTCGGTCCCGAAGTAGGGCTGGGTCGGATTAAGGACGACGCGCCCGTAGTTGAGGCCTGGCTTGAAGAAGTTCGAACGATCGCGAGGGACATTGCCAATACCCGGGAGCACGATCATACACGCGCCAGAATTGTGCAGGCAGATGCGCGGGCCGCGGATAAAATACTGGCTCCACGTTCAATAGACGCCGTGGTAACGTCGCCTCCATACCCGAACGAAAAGGACTACACGAGGACGACGCGGCTGGAGTCGGTCGTCCTCGGGCTGATACGGGACAGGCAGCAACTCAGATCGCTGAAGAAGGATATGGTCCGATCCAATACGAGAGGAGTGTACAAGACGGACACAGACGACCGGGTGGTCGAAAGACATCAGGCTATACAAGAAATCGCTAGTGCCATTGAGCGAAAGCGCATCGCAATGGGCAAGACGTCCGGCTTCGAGCGCCAGTACCACCGGGTTACGCAACTCTACTTTGGCGGAATGGCTAGACACCTGGAATCCCTGCGACCAGCTCTTCGGCCTGGCGCAAAGCTGGCGTATGTGGTTGGCGACCAGGCGTCTTACTTGAGGGTCATGATCCGCACGGGACAAATCATCGCCGATCTTGCACAGTCGCTCGGGTACAAGATATTAGGCATTGACCTGTTTCGCACACGGCCTTCGACCGTTACAGGTCAGCAACTTCGTGAAGAAGTTGTAATCATGGAATGGAGAGGCGCCTGATCGGAATATGCCGAGCACCAGCCGCTACGCCCGGATCATGGAGGCGCTATTCCACGCAAAGTACGAGAGCGGAAGCCGTGACGTGCCCTTTGAGCGGGAAGACATACGCACATTCGCTTCCAACCTGAACATTGCCCTGCCCAGGAACCTCGGAGACATAATCTACAGCTTCCGATACAGAACTGAACTCCCGGAGAGCATTCTTGAATTGGCTCCACCCGGGGAGACATGGATTATCAGGCCGGCAGGGAGAGGCCGATACAGATTTGTCCTGGTCACTGATATACCCCTGGCTCCCAATCCGAACTTGGCGGTCACGAAGATACCCGACGCCACACCGGGGATCATCTCGATGTACGCCTTCAGCGACGAGCAGGCCCTCTTGGCCCGAGTCCGCTACAATCGACTCATAGATGTTTTTCTGGGCATCGCCTGCTACTCGCTTCAGAATCACCTTCGCACAACCGTTGCCGGCATGGGGCAAGTGGAGACAGACGAGATTTACGTCGGCGTAGACAAGGGCGGGGCCCATTATGTCGTGCCAGTCCAGGCTAAGGGAGGCAGCGACAGACTCAACCGAGTCCAGATTGAGCAGGACATAGCCGTCTGCTCAGAAAAACTGCCGACACTCATCTGTCGGCCTGTTGGGGCGCAATTCATGGCGGACGAGTTGATCGCACTCTTTGAGTTTGAGCAACAGGGCGAAGACATCAGAATATCGTCTGAGAAACACTACCAGCTTGTGCCCCCCGATGCCGTCACCGAACAGGACCTGCTCTCATATCGCCAGCGATTGGCAAGCGGGATGTAGGCGGCGATTCGGAAAGTTCTCATTGCAGCCCGTTGGTTCCGCTTGACGTCGCCGTTGTCCATCTGCGTTAGGCAAGCTGCCTCTCAATTCACGCAACCGCCACTCGAGGGTTCAAGCCAGACACTACCCCAAGGCCGATCGGAACGCCCCCAGTTCGTGCGCGTGATTGAACTTGGAAGGTTCCGTTTACTTTGGGGGTTTTCTCGCCCGATGCTGTTCTTGCTGAACCCAGTAAGTAAACGGAACCACTTGGAACGCCCCCCGTGCGACCTCAAAATCAATGGTTACCGAACGAGAGTTGTGACCTCAAAATTACGGTTACCAGCGGTGTTCCAGTTTAGGGGGTCTCCACGCCTCCACGCCAGGCCTTGCAGCTTCTCGATCTCCGAGTCGATCTGACGACTCAGCCACAGCGGGTTGAGCGACGCGTACAGCTTCTCGAACACCACCCGCCGAGCACCCACAAGCGCCCCACTCCCGAGCATCCGCTTGTACGGCGTCATCCCCTCGTCGTGCATACGCACCACCCTATCACCCTGCCGACTCTTCCCAACGAGCCGGCGCACCGGCTGGAAGAAGTTCGCCTGCAGCCGCGCCAAAGAGTACACCTGCTGCATCTGCCTGAAGGCCGCGGACGAAGAGTACCGGCTGTGTCCGGTCAGCCGACGCACCACCGCGCCGTTCTTCTGCTCGACGTGCGCGCTGTCGTTCTTACGGTACGGCCTGCTCCTTGTGAACGTGATGCCGTTGTTCTCGCAGTAGGCGTACAGACCGCGGTTGATGAACTCAGAGCCGTTGTCCGAGTCCAGCCCCAGCAGAGGCACAGGCAACCTCCCCCGCATCCTGCGTATCGCCGCACCCACACGCTCCTGAGTCTTACCCCACACAACGTCCATGTCCACCCATCCCGTAGCTACGTCCACCGCCGTCACGGTCCACAGGTAGAACCCCTCCGTCGTCGCTCCGCAGTGCGCCACCGTGTCCACCTCCACGAAGCCGGGCCGCGCGTCGTCCCACTCCCAGTACGTCCGCACCGGGATGCGGTTCCTGAGCAGAGTCCCGGCCTTGGTCAGGCTGGTCGCTCTCTTCCTCACCGGCGCCTGGTGCACGGCCAGCAACCGCTCCAAAGTCGCCGCGCTCGCCCGCCCGAGCCTGGTCTCGGTGGAACAGTCCAACTCCAGTTCGCCGAACTCAGCCAGCCGCGACGCCAGCTCCCCCACGAACGGGTGCAGCCTTCTGGCGCCTATCCCGCCCGCCGCCTCGTGCACCACCCGGACCGCCTCGGCCACCTCCGGACCGTACTCGACCGGTCTGCCCACGCGCCCTCCCTTACCTTCTCGCCTCCGACCCGACAGGGCTCGTATCGCCGACTTCCTGTGATAGCCGGTCACGGCTTCCACCTCGTCCAGTATCTTTCCCTTCTCCTTCTTACCCGCCTTCAGGTACCTATCCATCTGCCGCTCCAGGTACTCTCGGACGCTCTTTTGGTTCACGGTTACCTCCAGCTTTTGGGTAACCGTAATTTTGAGGTACATTCTCCACTTCGGTAACCATAATTTTGATGTCATGCGCCCCCTTGACACCACCTGCACATCCGTGCTACGCTCCCCACATTGAGGGACCGACCCCGCCATCCGCCCACCGCGCGCACGGCAGCCGGGCCCTCCAGCCCCCTGTCCCATTCCTGCCGCATCTTGCTGCATTCGCTCCCGTGACCGTGCTCCAGGGCCACCCGGCGGAGCCGTTTCAACCGCGTCACAGCTAGGAGGTGCATCAAAATGCATCAAGATGCAACGGATTTCACTGAAAACCTAACCGAGAGGCAGCTAGTGGCCCTTCCACACCTGCTAAAGCCCGGCTCCCTAAGCGTCCGGGCACGCCACGCGGGGATCAACCGCACCACGCTCTACCGCTGGCTCCAGGACGAAAACTTCCGCGAATGCCTCGAATGGCTCCGCAAAGAGACCATGCGCTTCACACAAGCCCATCTCCAGGCCATGTCCTTCAAGGCCGCCGCCGTCCTCGACGACGCCCTCGATCACGACAGCGCCCGCATCCGCCTCGAGGCCGCCCGACTCGTCCTCGCGCAGGCCCACAACGCCCAGCGCGACCAGACCCTCCACGGCCGCGTCGAAAACCTCCACGACGCCGCGACCCTCCGGGAGGATGCGACGTGGCGCCCTCAATAGACAACATGGTCTTCAGGCTCAGGAGAATGTACGCACGGGAGCGCACCCAGCTCGCCGCCTACGAGTTCGCCGACGCGGTCACGCTCAACTGGGAACGGTTCGCCAGTTCCGACGCCGAAGTCCTCGACTTCATGCGCGACCTCTGGCCCACCGACGCCTACCTGCCCAACCGGTACTCCGTCCTCGAATACCTCGAACGCTGCAAGACCCACGGTGTGAAACCGCTGAGCCGTCAAATCACCATCAGACTGATCCCTCGGCTCATCACCGAGGACGAAGAGTACCTATGACCAGCAAGCTCCCGCCCCGTGCTTGATACGGGGATGGGGGTAAGCCCTTCCGTTCTGGTATACTCGGCGCCACTCGAAAGGCACGCTGTTGGCGAAATCAGGCTACATACTGGCGATCGACCAGGGGACGACCGGCACCACCGCGCTCGCCGTGGACCACGACGGCAGGGTCGCCGGCCACGCCTACACGGAGATCGCCCAGATCTACCCGCAGCCCGGCTGGGTGGAGCACGACCCGCTGGAGCTTTTCGGCTCCTGCGAGGCGACCGTCGCCGAGCTGTTCGAACAGACCGGCATCAGTCCCGCCGAGTTGCGCGCCATCGGCATCACCAACCAGCGTGAGACCACCATCGTCTGGGAGCGCGCCACAGGCCGGCCGGTGTTCAATGCCGTCGTCTGGCAGTGTCGCCGCACCTCCGCCATGTGCGACGAGCTGAAAGCCAGGGGCCTGGAGGACACGGTGCGCGCCAAGACCGGCCTGCCCATCGACGCCTACTTCTCCGCCACCAAGATACGCTGGATACTGGACGCCATCCCGGACGGTCAGCGCCGGGCCGAGGCGGGCGAGCTGGCCTTCGGCACGGTGGATAGCTGGCTGCTGTGGAACCTGACCGGCGGCGCGGTCCACGCCACGGACACCAGCAACGCCTCCAGCACTATGCTGTTCGACGTGGACGCGCTGGCCTGGGACGACGAGTTGCTGGCGATGCTGGACATTCCCGCCGCACTTCTCCCTACAGTGGTGTCGTCCAGCCAGGTGTACGGCCACGCCGCAACCGGCCCGTTCTCCGGCCACGAGGTCCCGGTCGCCAGCATGGTGGGCGACCAGCAGGCGGCGCTGTTCGGCCAGGCCTGCTTCGAGCCGGGCATGTCCAAGAACACCTACGGCACCGGCTCGTTCGTCGTCCTCAACACCGGCGCGGAGCGCGTGGAGTCCGACCACGGCCTCATGTCGATAGTCGCCTGGACCAAGGACGGCGAGACCACCTACGCGCTGGAGGGCAGCATCTTCTCCACGGGGGCCACCGTCCAGTGGCTGAGAGACGGCCTCGAGCTGATAGAGACCTCGGCCCAGGTCGAGGAGCTTGCCACCTCCGTGCCGGACAACGGCGGCGTCTACCTCGTGCCCGCCTTCACCGGCCTCGGCGCGCCCCACTGGGACATGTACGCCAGGGGCGCGGTCGTCGGCATCACCCGGGGCACCCAGCGCGGCCATCTCGCCCGCGCCGCGCTCGAGTCCACCGCGTACCAGACCCGCGACGTGATGGACGCCATGGAATCGGACACCGGCCTGCGCGTGCCCGTCCTGCGCGTGGACGGCGGCGGCGCCGCGAACGGCCTGCTGATGCAGTTCCAGTCGGACCTGCTCGGCATCCCCATCGAGCGCTGCTCGGTGCGCGAGACCACCGCCGTGGGCGCGGCCTACCTCGCCGGCCTCGCGGTCGGGTTCTGGGAAGACACCGACAAGCTGGCAAGCCACTGGTCCTCCGACGCCCGCTTCACGCCCCAGATGGACCCGGCCAACGTCGACCGGCTCTACGCAGACTGGAAACGCGCCGTCAAGCGCTCCGGGTCCTGGGCAAGGGACTAGCTGGTGCCCCTCTGGCGCGGGTCGAGCACGTCTCGGAGGGAGTCCCCCAGCAGGTTGATGCCGAGCACCACCACGCTCAGGCAGAGGCCGGGGGCGATAGCGGCCTGTGGAGCGCTTCGCACGTAAGCCTGCGCGGAGGTTAGCATGTTGCCCCAAGATGCCGTGGGAGGCTGCACGCCAACGCCGAGGAAGCTGAGCGTAGATTCCACCAGCACCGCCTGGCCGAAGTAGATCGCGAAGAGCACTATGTAGGGCGCGACGCAGTTTGGGGCTATGTGCCGCAACAGGATGCGCAGGTTCGTCGCGCCGATAGCCCGGGCGGCCTCCACAAACTCTCGCTCCTTTATGCCGAGCGCCGTTGCCCGCATCACCCTCGAAGAGACCACCAGGAATCCGAATGAGACGGCGAGCACCATGTTCCACATGGTGAAGCCGATCATGGAGAGCAGCACAAGCACCAATAGCAGCCCCGGAATGGCCATGAGAATGTCCACCAGTCGCTGGCCAAAAAGGTCGAACTTGCCGCCGACGTAACCGCTGATGACGCCGAAAATGCTGCCGACGGTGATTCCCAGCCCCGGTGCGAAGAATCCCACGAACAGGGAGATTCTGGCGCCCACCAGTAGACGGCTGAAGATGTCGCGGCCCAGTTCGTCGGTCCCGAGCAGGTGCCTGCCACTCATCTCCCCGTAGGAAGGCCCGATCGAGGGCTCGTTGGGATCGTAAGGCACTACCAGAGACGCCCCGAGGGCGAGTAGCACGAACACGAACACTATCACCGCCCCCACGGCTCCGAGAGGCTTCCGCGCGGAGAACTGGCGCGCGGGACTCAGAAGCCGCCGGCTGAGCGCGCTCGCCGTGCGGCCCGCCAGAGACATCTCGATCGATGGAGTGTATCGTCCCGTGTTCATTCCTCTGCTTCAGACACTCTTAGCGCGCTCGCTGCTAGCCATAGCGTACCCTGGGGTCCAGCCATCCATACGACAGGTCAACTATCAGATTCAGCACCAGGAAGACGAACGCGTAAGCCAGGACCGTCGCCTGCAGCGCGTAGTAGTCGTTCTCGGTCACCGCGCGAAGGATGAGGTTTCCCATCCCGGGGATCGAGAAAATCCTCTCGAGGACCACTGTGCCCGAGATTATTGCCGCCAGTTGCAGTCCCATCAGAGTGATGACGGGGAGCATGGAGTTCTTGAACGCATGGCGCAGCACCACCACCCTCTCCACCAGCCCCTTGGAGCGGGCCGTCCGAATGTAGTCCTCGCGGAGCACCTCCAGCATCGTGGAGCGCACCATGCGGCTGAGCACAGCCACGGCAAAGTAACCCAGGGCGACAGCCGGCCATATCATGGTCTGTAAGTTGTTCCATGGATCGTCCTGAAAGCTCCGGAAAGGCACTGGCGGAAACCAGTCGAAGAACACCACCAGGGCGAACAGGATGAGGATTCCCGTCCAGAACAGGGGCATGGAAACCCCCACGATAGAGAAGACGCGAAGAATGTAGTCGATCCAGGTGTCCTGTTTCAGCGCCGATAAGATGCCCACCGGAATGGCGACGGTCCAGGTGAACGCCAGCGCCAGGACGGTCAACTCCAGTGTAACGGGAAAGCGCCGCCTGAGTATGTCGGAGACGGGAATGCGGTAGATGCTCGATTCGCCGAGGTCGCCCCTGATGATCGACCCGAACCACTTGGCGTACTGCACCGGCATCGGTTCGTCCAAGCCCATGAACTTCCGCAGCTTTTCATAGTCCTTTTGCGAGAAGGGGTTTTGGCCCAGGCTCCCCTGCAGGATCGCCAGAGCGGGGTCGCCGGGGGCCACTCGGACCAGAAAGAAGACAACCAGCGAGGCCCCGATTATTGTGGGGACGAAGAGCACCAGACGCCGAAGCAGGTAGTCCCGCACGTGATGACTCCATCGACATTAAGGTTGTACGACAACTGCGGAGGAAGCCCTTGACCCGAATCTCGACTTCGCTGTCGGGCCTGAGCCGTGCGACCTCCCCACGCCGAACGTTTCCGGCGTACGGCGCGGAGCGGCGGGTCGCCTACCTGCTCAACCACACCTCTTCAAGCTTGGTGTTGTTGTAGAAGGGCACGGGGACCCAGTGGTAGTTGTTCACCTCATTGGACCACATAGTCCAGGTCATGTGCTGCGCGCCCGGAAGCAGCGGCAGCTCATCGAACAGAATCTCGTGCATCTTCACCAGCAGCTCGCCCCGCTTCCCTGTATCCAGGGTAGCGCGCTCTTCGAGGTACAGGTCGAGAAACTCTTGGGTAGGCATCCAAGGACCCCAGTTACGACCGCCCTTCTCCAGATACAGGAGGCTGATGAAGCTGTCGGTGTCGAGATAGAGGGCGCCTGTGGCCTGACAGGTGAAGTCGAACTCACCGGCGATGCGCCGAGGGCCGAGCTCGCCCCAGGCAATCGACTCGATCTGAGGGTCTAGACCAATCGCGGCGAGATCGTCGGCGAGAAGCGTGCATTGCTTGGTGTACAACTGACCAGCGGGCGGCGTCAGCACGTTGACCTGGTGGCCCTCAGGGACACCGGCCTCTTGCAGCAATCGCCTGGCCTCGGCGATGTCATCGTCCTTGGGTTGACGGAAGCCCGGTCGGCTCAGCAACTCCTCCTCACTGAAGCCGCCCAGCCATCCTACCTGGAAGAACCCCTGTGGGCCGCCGAGTCCCTCCTCGATAAGGTCGGTGTAGGCCTTCCTGTTGATGGCGAGGTGAATGGCGCGGCGCGCGTTTATGTCGTCCCAAGGTTCCCTTCTCAGGCTGACGTAGTAGGGAAGAATCCATGCGGCAGGTAGAGCCTCCGACAGAATGCCCTTGCCATCCATCGCGGCTATGATCTCCTCTGCCTCGCTCCTGGTTGTCTCTGGGAACGTCTGGTCAGTAATATGCACCTTTCCTGCCTCGAAGGCTGCCACGGCCGCGGCGGGGTCGGCGATTACAGTGTGCCTGACGCCATCCAGGTATGGACGGTCTTCGAGATGGTAAAGAGGGTTGCGCTCGTAATCCAGGAATACGTCAGGGTCCAATTCCTTGACTTTCCAGGGGCCGCTGCCAATCATATCCTCGGGGCCGCCAAAGAGTCTTCCTTCCAGCAGATGCTTCGGTTCGATACTATGAAAGCCTGACGCGACCTCAGCGGTGAATATGGCCGCCGAGTAGGTGAGGTTGAATGCGATAGTATGGTCGTCCACGATGTCCATGCTCTCGACGAGCTCAGGCACCGCGCCTGCCCGGGGAGTTACCATCCCTTCGGGAGGGTCGATTATCCGTTCGTAAGTCCACTTCACGTCATCGGCGGTAACGGGCTGTCCATCGCTGAACATGGCGTCGGGGCGAAGATTGAAAGTGAAGGTGAGGCCGCCGTTCGAGATTTCCCAGGACTCCGCAAGGTCCGGCAGGATAGTAACGCCGTCCTCCGGCGACCACTGCAACAACTGCGAGTACACCGGGGCAAGGTACTCGGATGCGCCCGAGCCGCCCCCCTGGAGTATGTCCCAGTTGGTGGGAATGCCCGCCATCTTGCGGACGAAGATTCCACCGCGTTCGGGTTGAGGACCCGATGGGGTGGGCATCGGAGCAGCTGGGGCGACCGTGGGCGCGGGGGCCACCGTGGGCGCCGGTGCCGTTATGGCAATTGGGCCGGATGTAGGCGTGGCAGCGGCCGGCTGGGTCGGGGTTGCGGGAGTCGTCTGAGGACCGGTCTGCTGCACGGCCGTGGCCGCAACCGGGGCAGAGGTGGGCGTAGCCTCCTCCGCCGAGCCGCAAGCCAACATTGCCAGGAGCATCACCAGAAGAGGAGCGATAACTACTGCGGTCGGACGAAAGTGGGTTAGCTCTTTCACGGCTTCACTCCAATCT
Source organism: Dehalococcoidia bacterium (assembly GCA_965203135.1). Lineage (GTDB taxonomy): Bacteria > Chloroflexota > Dehalococcoidia > Lucifugimonadales > CATOSD01 > CATOSD01. The sequence continues at coordinate 499,277 of CBDBBO010000002.1, forward strand.
CGCGGTGCGGTTTCCGCCGCGCAGCGCTTCTGGGTTTTTGCTTGCGTCAGAAACATACTCCACTGCGTTTGACATGTCAAATTACTCTCATTCGGATGGCTTCGGACGAGGAAAGTGCTACGTCAGCTCCGCTATCTTGAGTGAGACCGCACCGAGGCAGCAGAGATATGTGTTTTGCACCGAGCGCTGAGTCTCGGATAAGATTGGCGTGCTTCTTTGAATCGAAAGACGACGGAAGTCTGAGAAACACACACGAGGCCGGTTTTGCTCAGAAGCTCACTTGGAAAGAAACGGGCGGTAGGGATTGTTCTGGCCGCCACGTTGTTGGCCCTGTTCCTGGCGTTCAACCGCTTCCCAAAGCTGGACACCGTGCGCGAAGACCTGGCCGTCGTCAACGCGCCGGTGGTGGAGTGCTTCCAGGGCTTCTGCATCGAGTCTGAGCCTGAGACTTCGTTCTTCGAGCGCTGGTGGAGCTTCTCGGTTGAGTACCTCCGACTTGTGGCCGTTGGAATGACGTTTGCCTTCCTGATGGCCGGGCTGACGGAGGGCTTCCTGTTTCCAAGGTCAAGTAGAGATCGGCTGTCCGGAGACGTGTGGAGAGGCGCCCTGCGCGGCCTTGCGGTCGGGCCGGTGATGACGCTTTGCTCGGCGTGCATCGCGCCGGTAGCGGCGTCCCTGTGGCGGCGCGGCGCGGGAGTTAGCGGTACGTTTGCCACCGTGCAGGGCTCGGCGACGCTCAACCTGCCGGCGCTCGTCATGGTCGCGCTCGTATTCTCGCCACTGCTGGGCGGAAGCCGCATCGTCATCAGTGTGATAGGTGTGCTGCTCATAGGGCCTATCGTCGCCTTTATGGTGGGAAACAGGCGGGAAAGACAACCCGCCATTATTGACGTCGCGGAGCAACCGGAGATTGAGGACTCTTCCTGGGGCGTTACGGTGAGAGAGGGCTTCAGCGACTGGGTAAGGCTGACGGCCGGTTACGCGCTGAGCATGGGACCTATCATGGTAGCGGCGGCGTTCGCGAGCGGGCTTGTCATCCAGTGGGTGAGCGCCGACACGGTTGAAGCCTACCTCGGCAACGACATCCGCGGAGTGGCCATAGCTGCGACATTTGGCATCTTGATTAACGTACCGCTGCTGTTCGAGATTCCGCTTGTCGCGTTGCTGTTGCTGCTTGGCATGGGCGAAGCGCCTGCGGCTACGTTGCTGTTCACTGCCGCCGCGGCCGGCCCCGCGACATTCTGGGGGCTGGCGAGATGGGTGCCCAGAAAGGCGATAGCTGCTTTCGCCGGCGCGACCTGGGCGCTGGGAATGGCTGGAGGCATCGTGTTTCTTGGAATCGCTGCGCTGCTGCCGGGCCTGGAAGGCGGACTCCGGCCCCAGCCGTCATTCTCGGAGGTGCATACCGACTTCGATTCCGGCAGCCGGGCGCGCTTCGGCGTTCCGTCGGTCGCGACCAGTGGAACCTCGCTCTCCGCGATCAATGGGCCTTTTCCGGCGGCGGAGCCGGTAACGCCGTTCGTTACACTGGAGCGGGAGGCATTTCGAAACGACGACGACTTCTGGAGCGACCGTGTCTGGAACTACCGTCCCGGCGTGGTGATTTTCGACTACGACAGGGACGGCGACCTCGACTTCTACATCACAGCCCAGTTGGAGACGCCCGCCTTCCTGTACCGCAACGAGGGCGATGGCACGTTCTACAACGCCGCGTCCTTCGCGGGAGTCGCGGCCATTGAGAGCAACAGCAGCGGCGCGGTGGCCTGTGACCTGAACAACGATGGGTATCAGGACCTTTACGTGGGAGCTCGCGGGGTGTCCGGCAAGGGACTGGACTTCAGGGCCGCGCTCGGTGACGACGATACGGCAAGCCAGCTTCGACGGGCCGCCACTGACCGGTTGTTCGTCAACGACCGCGACGGGACCTTTACGGAGATAACGGATTCCGCCTTCGGTGACTCGCCAAACCTGAGGTCGGCTGCCAGCGCCGCATGCGCCGACGTGGACGGTGACGGGTGGCTGGACATCTATGTGGGCAATCTCATGACTGAGGACTTCCTGCTGTTCAGCCGTACGTCTCACCCGGGACATTTCAACGTCATGTATCGCAACAACGGAGATCTCACGTTCCAGGAGATAGCCGAGTCGGCTGGCGTCCAAGGTCCACAGATTCTAATGCGAGACGCGAAAGGCCAGCCCCTGGTTTTCGAGGACTCCGAAACGGGTCGGGAGTACGAAGGATATGATCCAAACGCCAGGGATGCCAGCGGCAACCGCGTCGGAGATCCGACCGGTCGAACTCATGCCGTGCTCTTCTTCGACTACGATGACGACGGCGACCCCGATCTGTGGGTCGCCAGTGACGGAGACAGGCTCCACCTCTTCCGCAACGACTCCACTCCGGGGAATGTACGTTTTACGCCGGTGGCCAGGGCAATCGGCATAGACAGGGTAGGAAACTGGATGGGATTCGCCCTGGGCGACTATGATGGCGACGCCGACATGGACGTCTTCGTGACCAACGTGGGCTACCACACACTGACCAGGCCGCCTCAGGACAAGCCAGGCGGCGATTGCTCTTACCACGCGCGCTTCGCCTGGGGCACTTGCCAGCATCTCCTGCTTCGCAACGACAGTTCGGATGCGGTGCCGACAAGGTCAGGGACCGGAGCGTTCAGGGATGTCACCTCCTCCACCGTCGTCATGCCAAGCCCGATAATGCCACCCGATTCGCTCGACCCGGACAACATTCACCCCTCCTGGAAGGTTCCAACGGGCCTCGGGGCATACGACTTTGGGTTCGGCGCGACATTTTTCGACTTCGACAACGACGCCGACCAGGACCTGTATTGGCTTGGCTCCGAGGTGGATAGGGGCAAAGGCCCAAACGGTCACATATATCCATCCGCCGGGCGGATGCTGCGGGGCGATGGCAGGGGTTCGTTCGAGGACATAACCGTGCGAGCACGGCTACTCGACATTCTGAGGGTCGATTACTCTGCGCTGGAGGCAGGCGACCCAGAGGCCAGCGCAACCGCGCAGCGAATCCGCGTCAATCTCCATGAAAACGGTAAAGGAGTGGCCCACGGCGACCTGAACGGTGACGGCTACGTTGACCTCATCGCCACCAACAGCAGTGGGGCTGTGTCCGGCGACAGCCCCTGGGTCGAAGAGGCGCAAGGTCCTTTCTTCGTCTGGATCAACGGCGGCGGAGGTAACAACTGGCTGACGCTGCGCCTGGTCGGCCGGACGGCCCTAGGCGAGAGCGGCTCCAACGCGGACGGCGTGGGCGCGCGTGTTTACGTCGTCACGCGCCCAAGCCCCGGCGAGCCGCTGCAGGTGCAGGTGCAGGAGGCTCGCGCCGGTTCCAGCTACCTGTCGATGGACAGCGTGGACTTGGAGTTTGGACTGGGCGCGGCACAGAGCGTGGACGAAATCCACGTCTTCTGGCCGAACGGCCGGGAGCAGCGGCTGAGCGGTGTGGCCGCCAACCAGGTTCTCGAAATTGTCGAGCCGCCGGAAGAGTAGCGCCGCGTCAACGTGGCGCCTCAGCCTTGACATTCCGGCGTCCGCTCTGATAGCGTTCGCGTGGAAGTGGACGTTTCCACACATAGCGACTTAGACCAGAAACGCCCCGCGCTCGGCGTCTGCGCCCTGCGACGGGCGTTTTTTGGTGCGCCCTCATGAGCTCAACCGCCGCGGTGGTCCTGGCCGGTGGGCTGGGCACCCGCATGAAGTCGCGGCTTCCCAAGCCGCTCCACCGTGTCTGCGGCATCGAGATGGCCCGCCACGTCATCCGAGCCGCCCGCGGCGCCCGCATCGACCTGGTAACGCTGGTCGCGCCCCAAGACCGCTACTGGCTCATCCGCGATACCGTCGGCGCCTTCGCGTCGGTGGTGCCGCAGCCCGAGCCGCTCGGCAGCGGCGACGCGCTTCTGCAGGCGCACAGGGCCGTCTCCGGCGCGGCCACGGTTCTGGTGCTCAACAGCGACGTTCCGCTCGTTCGTACCGAGACGGTGAGCCGCCTCCTCGAGGCGCACGCCGAAAGTGAAGCGGACGTGACCCTGCTCACGTGCGTAGTCGACCGCCCGGACGGTCTTGGCCGCGTGATTCGCTCCGGCGACGGGAGTGTCCAGGCCGTAGTCGAGGAGCGCGACGCGAGCAAGCACGAGTCGAAAGTGCAAGAGATCAACTGCGGCGTCTACTGTTTCCGGGCATCCTGGCTCTGGGAGAACCTGCCGTCAGTCGAACCGTCTGAGAGTGGTGAGATCTACCTAACGGACCTGGTCGCCGCCGCGGTGAAACAGGGCCGCGCCGTCGAAACGGTGACCACGCTCGACCAGACCGAGGCCCTGGGCGTCAACGACCGCGTGCAGCTCGCAGCGGCGGAGGACGCGATGCGCGCCCGCATTCGCGAGCGGCTCATGCTGGAGGGGGTGACCATGCCGGACCCCTCCAGCGTCTACGTCGACTCCGGCGTGCGCGTCGGCGCCGACACCGTCATCCTGCCCAACACCCACGTGCTCGGCCACTCCCGCATCGGACTAGGCTGCGTTATCGGCCCGAACACCGTGATCGAGGACTCGGAAGTCGGCGCGGGATGCAGGGTGACCGCCTCGCACGTCGACGGCGCCATCCTCGCCAGGGGTGTGGAGGTAGGCCCATTCAGCCGGCTGCGCCGCGGCGCATACCTCGAGAGCGGCGTCCACCTGGGCAACTTCGTCGAGGTGAAGAACAGCCGCCTGGGACCGGGCGCGAAGTCCGGCCACTTCAGCTACATCGGAGACGCCGACGTTGGCGCCGAGGTGAACGTTGGCGCGGGCACCGTCACCTGTAACTACGACGGCGAGCAGAAGCACCCCACAACCATCGGCGACCGCGCCTTCATCGGCTCCGGCACCATGCTGGTTGCCCCGGTCAGCGTTGGAGAAGACGCGGCAACCGGAGCGGGCTCGGTGGTCACGCGGGACGTGCCTCCGGGCTCGATGGCCGTCGGGATGCCCGCGAGGGCAAGGCGGCGTGGCGGCTCCGGCGGGAGCCAGTCACCGTGACAGGCACTCCGAGCGCCCACGGCATCAGTGGATGACCTGACTTGGAGAGCGTAGGATTATACGGCGCGATAGCCACCGCGCTGACGCTTGCGATATTCTTTGGTCTAGCGGTCGTGGAGACTTCCCTGGCGTCGGTCAGCTACGGTCGCGCCCTTCGGCTCGCGACTGAAGAGGCCAGGGGGGCGAAGGCGCTGGTCGCCCTGTTCGACTCGCCCATGGGACCCGTCATGGTGGTGCGGGTGCTGTCGCTGCCGGCGGCGGTCGCTTGTGTGCTTGCCGGCGTCGCCCTGGCTATCGGCTACCTGGGTGCCTCCTGGGGCGCCGTGGTCATCGTGTCCGCCTGCGTAGTCTTGGTCCTGGCCGGCCTGCACGTGATTTCGATGTGGCTTGCCGCCAGGCACGGTGAGGCCCTTGCTTTACGCGCCGCCGCCGGAGTGAGGGTGGCGGCATTCGCGCTGAAACCGATCCTGGCAATGCAGGCAAGGCTGGCGAGTCGCGGCTCGGGAGCCGGTTCGGCCCAGCGCGTCTACTTCACCTCGGACCTGGGCCTGGAGTTGGAAGCCGAGAACGGCGAGCTCGACGAGCACGAGGTGCACATGATCCGCGGCATCTTCCGGCTGGACCAGACGATAGCGCGCGTAATCATGGTGCCTCGCGTCGACGTGGTCGCCGCGGAGGTGGGGCTGGACCTGGCCGAGTTGGCCAACCTGATGGTTGCGGAGGGCGGCCACAGCAGAATCCCCGTCTACGAGGGAGACCTCGACAGCATAGTGGGAATTGCCTACGCGCGGGACGTTCTGCGCGTGCTCAGCAGCGGAGAGGGCTCGGGCGCCACCATGCTGGACGTAATGCGCCCGGCCCTGTTCATCCCGGAGTCCAAGTCGCTTGAGGAACTCCTAAGCGAGTTCCTGCAGGAGCGGGTCCAGATGGCGATCGTGGTCGACGAGCACGGCGGCGTGTCGGGCATCGTGACGCTCGAGGACCTGTTGGAGGAGATCGTCGGCGAGATTCACGACGAGTTCGACGTGTACGTCCCCGAGGTGGAGGCGCTGGGGGACAACCTCTTCGCGATGAACGCGGGCGTGAGCATCGAGCGGATGAACCAGTTACTGGACGTAGCCGTCGAGGGAGAGGGATTCGACACGCTCGGCGGCTTCGTGTTCAAGCAACTCGGCAAGATACCAAGCCCCGGCGACGCCGTCGAGTACGACGGCATTCGAATAGAGGTGTCGTCCACCGTGGGCCGACGGCCCCAGCGCCTAATCGTCGAGAGGGTGTCGCCCTACATCAGCGAGCCGCAGTAGAGGCGAGAGGCCCATGGCGTGGTCGCCGGGGTCCTCACCCCCATCCTGACCTTCCCTCATCAAGGGGCAAGGGACGTTGTGGCCGGGCGTTAGCTGAACAGATCCCTGATTCGTTCGCCGACGGTGACCTCTTCGCCCTCACGGACGCGCTTGGCGTCGTTTCGACAGGGGCAATTATCCCACCGGCCTGAACTTCAGAGACTCCTACGCATAGGCGTCGGCAGAGTCCACCCGGGATCCGCCACCATTCAATGGCGCGGACTTTGCGCAATCGTTCACTGAGACTGTATGACGCTCTCACTCAAGAGGGTACCGCTCGATTCCCATTGTGGGCACAGATGAACACACCCTTCGTTTGCCTTCACCATTCGGCTATCACCTATGGATTTCCGAGCGGCGAGCGGCTTCGTGGGTACCTCTGGTACGCTCAGAGTGGCAACAAATCAGATTCGCTTGGAATAACATCGAGCCTGACCCGTAACCACGGAAGCAATCACGTCCAAGTTAACTGTCGTTTCATGCACGTCACATATGGAATATAATGAGCTAATGGAAGACTACCCCATGACTCTGGATCTCACCAGTGAAGCGGAAGCGCAGCGAATGGCCCTTGACGACGGCAGCGGGCTGAGAGTGGTCACGGCTCAGTTCATTTCAGAAACACCGTTCAGTTGGGACTTGTTCAAGGGATACGACACCCTCAAGGTGCTGACATACTCGGGAAGTATACAGACAGTCTTCAGACTCCTAGACGAGTTCGACTTTCGGAGATTCGAATGTATCTTTGGCTGTGAGCGCGTGATAGGCAATTTCAGCGACGTACTCGCCTTTCAGCAAGTTGTTGGCAGTGACACACGCACGGCGATCATGGACTTGAAGGACGAACGCCAAGCGGAAATTTTGAGTGCGGTAATTTCGGGGCGCGCAGGATTCTACGTACTTCGAAAGAGGGTGTCGCACGCCAAACTATATCTTCTTGAGGACAGCTCAAGCGGACGCCGTCGTGTGATCTACGGTTCGGCGAACCTCTCGGTCCCCGCTCTCTCAGGGGACCAGGTCGAGACCTTGGTCAAGCACGACAACGACCCTGCAGCCTGGGAGTTCTTCTACAGAATGTACGAAAACGTAAAGGCGGATGCAGCGGATAAGATTGAACTGCCAAGCGAACGTGTAACGACGGCCAACATACACGTTAACGAAGTTCCTGTCGTAAAGGGCAACACCGGCGCTACTCTTGTTATCCACGAACCAGACGCCGAATTGCTTCGACTGCATCCCCAAACCCAGATTGAAAAGATAGCAAAGGTGGCGGACAGGAACAGAGCCACCGTCTCGAAGATCATCCCACCGGCGCGCAATGGAAAGCAGTCCATCAGGCCAAAGCACTTGAGCCAGATACGCAAGGTCAAGATAGTCAATTCACAGGAGGAAGCAGACCACAGCTACTTGACTCTCGACTCCTCCAGAGGCGCGTTTGACCTGTCCGGCAGACCGTTTGTCTTGGAGTGGGACGAAGAAAAGGTCAGGAGCGATGTTCAGTTGATGGTGAAGTATTTCAACCAGTACGAGGGCGCGTTTGTAGGCGACGTTCCAAATCATCAGCGCAACTACTTCATCCTCTGGTCTTGGATGTACTTTTCGCCGTTCATGTGCGACCTACGCATAAGGGCAAGTCTGGAACCAGGTGGCGATGTGTTCAGGTATCCAAACTTTGCGATAGTCTATGGGAAGTCCGCTTGCGGCAAGAGCAAGCTGATTGAGACCGTGACGAACTCAATGTTCAATCGTGACCTGACTATGCCGAAAGAGAGCTTTACTAAATCCCATCTGCGGGCGCTAAGGGATGCGTACAAGCGTCTTCCCATCTACTACGACGACATAGCAAAGGGGGCGCTAAGGGAACATGGATTCGATCTAATCAAGGATCCGCTCATACCGGGAGTCCGTGATGAATACCCGTCCTTTATCATATCCATGAACGCAGACTTCGGGTCCTTTCCGGTAGAGATTACCAGGCGGACGCTGATGATTTACACCGACACCGCTTTGCCCGCATACAACGAAGGGCTTCGGGCCGAATTGGATCCCGTTCTCGCAGAGATTCAGCGAGGAACCACCACTCACTTCTTCAGAAAGTACGCGGCTGAAATACTCGAGCGACTGCGCTATGACCCTCTACCCGAAGATTGGCTTAGGCTTTCGTCCGGGGTATTGTCGCGCATCATCAGGGACAATGTGCCTGGAGATGCCCCTGAATGGTCGGGCGAGGCGGAATGGGATAACTACGCCGGAAAGATGAGGTTCGACAGGGTTCGAAGAAGCCTCGACGAGAGGCTGCGTCCCGAAGCAATGCTGCTAAATGGTTCCAAAGATGAAGAAGGTTGGTACCTTGAGAGTGACCGACGCATCATCGTGATCTCTGAAAAGGACAACTGGGGCCGGCGTGAGTCATATTGGGAAGACGTACCCTCTACGCTCATTGACGAAGACGCCAGCTACGGCAAAAGGATTGTTCTCAACAGGTCCGAGACGGAGACCTTTCTGCAACGGGAGGTGATGGGTCCTGAGCCATCATCGCCGGAACCAGCCGAGGCATCACCTCCTGAGAAAAGGCGGCGTGGTTTAAGAGCAAGATTGTCCGCCATTGTTTCGGCCGCCCTTGGCGATGACTCGCAAGATTAGTCGCAACGGGCGGCCGCCGCTACGTCGGGAGTACCCGCAGGAACCGCTAGATCGCGAACGGCGGGCCATTTCGTAGGTTCCGGCCCGTGGCAACATCCCATTCAGCCAGTGGCCTGTGGTGCAACGACGGGCACGCGCGCGCCGTGTCCGTCACAGGTAGGCTTGCAATCTGCCCGCCGCGGCGGAAACTGGGGCACCGGTCGGACAATGACATCGTGGATTGTCATTTCCCGGTCAACTCTCACCGCGTGCGCGGGTTTGAAACCCGCGCACGCTACCGACGTTATCACGGCGCATCATTGCGCGTGGGCCACCATCGCCGTGCAGCGTCGCACGGTCCGCCGCCACGGGGCAGCCGCCAAATGCCCACAAACCCTACGTGAACAGATCCCTGATTCGTTCGCCGACTATGACTTCTTCGCCATCGGCGAGTCCGAACATGTGGATGACTATGTTCTCCTCGCCCTCTCGGACGCGCGTCCAGATGGGCGGATCGCCCTCCTTGAGCTTGTCGACGACCTCCTGGGCGCTCATGCCCGCTACGCTCTCGTCGACGCTCAACTCCAGGCCGAACGGCTGATGACCTATCACGTTGTCGAGCATGACGCTCGTGAGGCCCTTGTCCTCCGTACCTCTCAGTATCCCCAGCAGCGTCTGACACCTCGCCTCGATGGAAGCGAGCCGCTCCTCGTGGTTCATCGTCATCCAGTGGCGCACCGCGGCCACCGCTCCCACCATCTCCTGGCGGTCCACCTTCTGCGGCCTTCCCACACCCCTGATTCGGCGCCCCTCGTATCCCACGAACGACTGCAAGGACAGCTTCTGGATCATCTCCTCGGTCCCAAGGGCGAGGCCGACGGACTGCGTAGCGCCCAGGTACTTGGCCGCGATGCACTGGAAGTCAGCGCCCATGCGAACGTACTTGCCGAACAGGTCCAGCGGGTAGATCATGCCAGCGGCGTCCACCGTCACCGGAAGGCCCCGCGCGTGGGCGATCTCGATCGTGTCCTCCAGCGGCAGCGCGTTGGGGTCGATGTCCTGCTCCACGGCGTAGTAGTGCACCGCCGCCGTGTTGGGGCCGATCGCCTCCTCCAGGTCGGCGCGCGTCGTGCGCTCGTCGCTCCCGTACTCGACGAGCTTCGCGCCCGCCAGCTCCAGGCACCTGTCGTACCAGTAGCGCTGCCGCCTCTGGATGAGAATCTCGTTCTTCATGCCGGTCGTGTCCGGCAGCTGCTGAATCTTCTCATCGTCGTCGCCAGCCATCACCGCCGCCGTCACGAGCGTCAGCGCCGATCCCGCGCCCGCGGTGATGTAGGCGGCCGGCACATCGACCATGTCGGCTATGGCCTGTCCCGCCTTCTCCTCAAGCTCCATCAGGGGCAGGTAGGCGGAGTCGGCCCGCTCCATGGCCTCCTTCACCTCCGGTATGGGGGAGGAGCCGCCCAGCATGGTAACGCTTCCGATGGCGTTGATGATGGGCTTAGCCCCCAGCTCCCTGTAGATGTCTCCCCAATCTGAATCGGCCATTGCTGGTACGCTCCTCTCTCAGAATTCTCAGGGGCAAGTCTATCATGTTGCTGCTATAATGGCACTGGCGCTCTGCGCGTGTCCACGCGGCCGCGCCGGGCGAATGCGCCGCACCCAGCCAACCCGCGAGGCCACCCGCACAGTGAGCTACGGCGACCGCACACGAAATTCCGTTCCCTCCCACAGCAGGGTTGTCTTGAAAGTGGGCACGAGCCTGCTCACCGGAGGGACCGACAGGCTGGACCTCGAGATAATGTCCACCGTGGTCGGCCAGGTCGCCCGCGCCCGCGAGCTGGGATACGACGTGCTGCTGGTGTCGTCGGGGGCGGTAGCGGCGGGCCGCCACGTGCTGAAGCTGAAGCCCGACAGCAAGGTGCTCACGCTGCGGCAGGCGCTGGCGGCTGTTGGCCAGGGCCACCTGATGAACGCCTACGAGCAGCTCTTCTCCTGGCACGAGATACACGTCGCGCAGGCGCTGCTATCGCGCCGAGACCTGGTGGACCGGCTGGGCTACCTCAACGTGCGCAACACACTGCTGGCACTGCTGGAGCGCCGGGTCGTTCCGGTGATCAACGAAAACGACGTTGTGGCGGTGGAGGAGTTGGAGGGCGACGTGTTCGGCGACAACGACACCCTCTCGGCGATGGTGGCGAACCTGGTGGACGCCGACTTGCTGGTATTGTTGGGAGAGCTGGCGGGGCTTTACACCGCCGATCCTCACCTCGATCCCGACGCGAGGCTCATTCCCTACGTCGAGCGGGCGGGCAGCCACCTCGACGCCATCGCGGGCGGCTCGTGGGACGGGAGAGGGCGCGGCGGGATGGCGACGAAACTGTACGCCGCGCGGCTTGCCACGGCGTCCGGCATCAGCGTAGTGATGGCCAGCGGCAAGGAGCAGAACGTGCTGCTGAGACTGCTGGAGGGAGAGGACATCGGCACCTACTTCCCGGCCACAAGCTCGAAGATGGAAAGCCGCAAACGATGGATGCTGAGCGGACTGTCCACCCGCGGCGAGATAGTGGTCGACGACGGCGCGGCCACCGTTCTGCGCGAAAGGCAGCGGAGCCTGCTTCCCGCCGGTGTGAAGAAGGTCAACGGTCCTTTCAACCGCGGAGACATCATATCCATCACGGACCCCAGCAGCGTCCAGATTGCCTGTGGCATCACCAATTACGACTCTCACGAGGTGACCAAAATCATGGGCATCCACTCAGGGCGCATCGCGGCAACCCTGGGCCACCAGTACGGGGAGGAAGTGGTCCACAGAAACAACATGGTTGTGCTGTAACGTCAAGGTGTAGGGGCGTCCCATGTGGGCGCCCATCCGAGATGGTGAGGTGGTAACTTGGCCGACGAATTGACAAAGAAGGGCGTTGCCGCGAGGGAAGCGGCACGACTGCTGGCCAAGGCCGGCGGCCAGGCCAAGAATGCGGCCCTGGAGAACATCGCCGAAGCCCTGTCCCGCAGGCAGAGCGAAATCCTCGCGGCCAACGAGCAGGACCTGGAGGCGGGACGACAGGCCGGGCTGGGCGACGCGCTTCTGGACAGGCTGATGCTCGACCCGGAGAGGCTCGCGGGCCTCGCGTCCGACGTGCGCGCGGTCGCCATGCTTCCCGACCCGGTGGGCGAGACACTCGACATGCGAGAGATGCCCAACGGTCTCAGCGTGGGACGCCGCACGGTGCCGCTTGGCGTGATAGGCGCCATCTACGAGAGCCGGCCCAACGTCACCATCGACATCTCGGCGCTGTGCCTCAAGTCGGGCAACGCGGTGATTCTGCGCGGCGGCAGGGAGGTGGCCCACTCCAACGTGGCGCTGGCGGAGCTGGTGCAGGACTCGCTGGATGAGGCCGGACTGCCGCGCGACGCCGTGCAGCGGGTCGAGTCCACCGACCGGGCGCTGGTCGGACGCATGCTCACCATGCGCGGCGCCATCGACCTGATCATCCCGCGGGGTGGGCAGGAGCTGATCAACCGCGTGGCGGCCGAGGCCACCGTGCCCGCGGTGACGGGCGGCGTGGGAGTGTGCCACACCTACGTGGACAGGGCCGCCGACGTGGACATGGCGGTGAGCATAGTGCACAACGCCAAGGTGCAGCGTCCCTCGGTGTGCAACGCGCTGGACACCGTGCTGGTGCACTCCGCCATCGCCCCGGCGTACCTGCCCCGGCTGGCCGAGGCGTTCGGCGAGGAGGGCGTGGAGGCGCGGTGCGACCGGCGCGCGCTCAGCATCCTGGGGCCGACCGAAGCGCTGAAGGTGAGGCCCGCGACCGAGGAGGACTGGAGCACCGAGTTCCTGTCGCTGACCGCCGCCGTGAGGGTGGTGGACTCCCTGGACGAGGCGCTCGACCACATAGTCAGCTACGGCTCCGGCCACTCCGACGCGATCGTGACGGAGGACTACTCGGCCGCGATGCGGTTCCTGGACGACGTGGATTCCAGCGCGGTGATGGTCAACGCCTCCACGCGCTTCAACGACGGCGGCCAGTTCGGTCTGGGGGCGGAGGTCGCCATCAGCACCAACAAGATGCACGCGCGCGGGCCGATGGGGCTGCGGGAGCTTACCTCCTACAAGTGGGTCGTGCTGGGCAGCGGCCAGGTGCGTATCTGATGGACAATTTCTACTTCGAACGCGAGTGCCGCACTCCCTACTCGGAGTGCTACGTGGTGCTGGAGGACGAGCGTCCCGTCGGGCGGCTGGACATTCATTTCGCTGGTACAGTCATCCACTCCACGCTGAACGTGGAGGAGAGCCTGACCACGGAAGGGATACAGGACCTGATCGACCTGATCGACGACGAGCTGCTCGACTGCGTAGGGGTGAGCAGGCAGGAGATCATCTTCCATGTCCACCAGGGACGGGACATCGGCGTGTTCAGCGCGCGCGACTTCGTGGACGGCAACGGCGGCCACGAGCGGTTGTAGGGCGTGGTGTGTGATAATTGAGATCACTCAAAGTTGGAGGCCCTGAATGACGCAACCCACCGCCGACGTATTCCTAGCCGCCATTCACGAAGTCCGAGAGGACCTGCGGCAGCTCCGCGCCGAGATGGTCTCTGCTCGAGCCGAGATGGTATCTGCCCGAGCCGAGATGTCTGCCGGTCTGGACCGCGTAAATGGTCGCATCGACCGGCTCATGCTCACGACCTGGGCGATGGGCGGGACGCTGTTGGCCGCGCTGGTGGGCGCGGTCGTTACGCTGCTGCTGCGCGGGGGCTAGCGGGTGATGCCCGCCCCTCCTACTTGCCGCAGCGTTCCGGCTAGCCGGCGCTCTCCAGTTCGCGCTCGCGCAGTTCGACGCGGCGTATCTTTCCGCTGATGGTCTTTGGCAGCTCGGTGAGGTACTCCACGGCGCGCGGGTACTTGTAGGGCGCGGTCACGCTCCGGACGTGGGCCTGCAGGCTGCCGGTCAGCTCGTCCGACTCGACGTAGCCCGGCGCGAGCACGATGAACGCCTTGACGATGCTGCCGCGTATCTCGTCGGGGCTTGCCACCACCGCGGACTCGGCGACGGCGGGGTGCTCGATGAGGGCGCTCTCCACCTCGAACGGCCCGATGCGGTAGCCGGCGGAGATGATCAGGTCGTCGGCGCGGCCCACGAACCAGTAGTAGCCGTCCTCGTCCACGTAGGCCTTGTCGCCCGTCAGGTACCAGTCGCCGAACATGCACGACGCCATGGCGTCGGCGTCGCGCCAGTACTCCTTCATCAGCCCCACCGGGCGTTCCGGGGAGACGCGGACGGCTATCTGACCCTCCTCGTTCGGGCCCAATTCGGCGCCGTCCTCGTCGATGACCGCGACGTCGTGGCCGGGCGTCGGCTTGCCCATCGAGCCGGGCTTGATCGGCATACAGCGGTAGTTGCCCACCAGCAGCACCGTCTCGGTCTGGCCGTATCCGTCGTAGATGGTGAGGCCGGTGCCGTCCTCCCACTGTTTGATCACCTCCGGGTTGAGCGGCTCGCCCGCGCCGGTGCAGTGGCGCAGCGAGCCGAGGTCGTGCTTGGCCAGATCGCCGAGCACCATCATGCGGTAGACGGTCGGCGGCGCGCAGAACGCGGACACGCCGTAGCGGGCCAGGATTCGCAGGGTGAGGTCGGGGTCGAAGCGGCCCTGGGCGTTGTGCTGGAGCACCGCCGCGCCCTCTGTCCACTGGCCGAACAGCTTGCCGTAGGCGGTCTTGCCCAGCCGGTGTCGGATATGGCCCAGTGGATGTCGGTGGACTTGAGGTCGTGCCAGTACCGCGCGGTAATGGTGTGGGCGATGGCGTAGGACGCCTGGGTGTGGAGCACCATCTTGGGCGGGCCGACGGTGCCGGACGTGAAGTAGATGATCATGTCGTCGTCGCCGCGGGTCGGCTCGGACGGCTCGAACGACGCCGACAGCCCGTCCTGTTCGTCGTGCCAGCTTATCCAGCCGCGCCGGGAGCCGTCCAGCAGGATGATGCGCTCCAGCGTGGGGCAGTCGGCCACGACCTCCTCCACCTTGTGGGCGTTCTCCAGGTCCACGATGGCGACCGTGGCGTCCGCCAGCTTGACGCGGTACTCGATGTCGTGGGGCGTGAGGAGCGTGGTGGCGGGCATGGGGATGACGCCCGCCTTGATCATGCCGAGGATGGCGACGTACCACTCGGGCACGCGCGGCCCCATGAAGAAGGCGCGCTCGCCCTTGCCCACTCCGAGTCCGGCCAGCAGGTTGGCGAACTTGTTGGACTGCACCTTGAGGTCCCAGAAGGTGTGCCTGTGGGCGCTCTCGCCGTCCGGCGCGACGGATATGAGCGCGAGCTTGGTGCGGTCCTCCGCCCACTTGTCTATCACGTCGAAGCCGAAGTTGAAGTGCTCCGGCACGTCCATCCGGAAGTTTTCACGCTCGGCCTCGTAGTCGGTCATGTTGGGGCTGTTGTTTGCCATGTTACTCCCTCCTGCGCGCCCGTAGACGCACCCTCACCCTGGCCCTCTCCCATCAAGGGAGAGGGGAGTTGCGGGTGTCAGGTTGCGCCGAGCTCCTCGCGGACTATCTTCGCGCCCTTGGCGAGCGCCTCCAGCTTGAGGTACGAAATCCACCTGGGGAGCTGGAAGAAGCCGCAGTCCGGGTTGAGGTACAGCTTCTCCGGGCTGACGTGCTCCAGCAGCTCGCGGATGCGCTCGGCCACGTCCTCGGGCGTCTCGACGTAGAACGACTTGATATCCACCACGCCGGCCCCAAGCTCCCTGTCGATTCCGAGCTCGCTCCACAGCCCGCTCTCGACCATCTCGCGGTTGGCGAACTCGAACACGAACTGGTCGGTGCGGCAGTCCAGCAGGTCCGGGAACATCCAGGCGTAGCGTCGCTTTCCGCGCGGCCGGCTGCCCAGGTTGCCGAAGCACACGTGCAGCGCCAGCTTGGCGTCCACGCCCTCCACGCAGGCGTTGTACAGCTCCACCCAGTCCCGCATGGTTCCGGGAATGATGGCGAAGGAAGGCTCGTCGAGCTGGATGAAGTCCGCGCCGAGCTCCACCAAGCGGCGCAGCTCGCGGTTGATGACGCCTGCGAACTCCTGGGCCAGCTCCAGCCGGTCGCGGTAGCCCTCGCGCGGCCTCACGTGGATGGTGAGCGTGAGCGGGCCGGGGCAGGTGACCTTGAGCGGCATGGCCGTGCGGGCGCGGGCGAACTGGTACTCCTCGACGATGCCGAGCCCGTCGGGCACGCCCACCTTGCCGGTGGTGTGGTAGCGCGACGGCGAGTCGTAGCCGTAGACGCCGACCTTGCGCAGCGGCGGATCCTCGGCGATGCCGGTCATCCTTCCGTAGAAGCTCTGCACGAAGTAGAAGCGGCGCAGCTCGCCGTCGCTGATGATGTCGATGCCCGCCCGCTCCTGGTCCGAGAGGGCCATGCTGACGGCGTCGTCGAAGGTCTCCCGGACGTCGGTGGCGCCGTACTCGCCCCGCTCGATGGCGGCCATGGAGGTCCACAGCCAGCTCGGGGTGGCGTAGCTGCCTACCACCGATGTTGGCAGCAGGGGCAGGGCTGAGCGTTGCATGGGCGAGTCTCCTATCGGTGAAGGCTCGGGGCGGAGAGAAGGGCGAAACCGGAGCTGGTCGGGGAGACTGGAATTGAACCAGCGACCCCCTGCACCCCATGCAGGTGCGCTACCAAGCTGCGCCACTCCCCGTGGCGGATAGGATAGCACAGGCGCGGCGGGCGTACAACGCGGGGTGGAGGGGGCTTGCCGGTCATAGGTACTCTTCGTCCTCGGTGATGAGCCGAGGGATCAGTCTGATAGTGATCTGACGGCTCAATGGTTTCACACCGTGTGTCTTGCAGCGTTCGAGGTATTCGAGGACGGAGTACCGGTTGGGCAGGTAGGCGTCGGTGGGCCAGAGGTCGCGCATGAAGTCGATGACCTCGGCACCGGAGCGGGAGAACCGCTCCCAATTGAGAGTGACCGCGTCGGCGAACTCGTAGGCGGCGAGTTGGGTGCGCTCCCGCGCGTACATTCTCCTGAGCCTGAAGACCATGTTGTCTATTGAGGGCGCCACGTCGCATCCTCTCGGAGGGTCGCGGCGTCGTGGAGGTTTTCGACGCGGCCGTGGAGGGTCTGGTCGCGCTGGGCGTTGTGGGCCTGCGCGAGGACGAGACGGGCGGCCTCGAGGCGGATCCTGGCGCTGTCGTGGTCGAGGGCGTCGTCGAGGACGGCGGCGGCCTTGTAGGACATGGCCTGGAGATGGGCCTGTGTGAAGCGCATGGTCTCTTTGCGGAGCCACTCGAGACATTCGCGGAAGTTCTCGTCCTGGAGCCAGCGGTAGAGGGTGGTGCGGTTGATCCCCGCGTGGCGTGCCCGAACGCTTAGGGAGCCGGGCTTTAACAGGTGTGGAAGAGCCACTAGCTGCCTCTCGGTTAGGTTTTCAGTGAAGTCCGTTGCATCTTGATGCATTCTGATGCACCTCCTAGCTGTGAACGCGGTTGAAACGGCTCCGCCGGGTAGCCCTGGAGCACGGACACGGGAGCGGACGCAGCAAGATGCGGCAGGAATGGGACAGGGGGCTGGAGGGCCCGGCTGCCGTGCGCGTGGTGGGCGGATGGCGGGGTCGGTCCCTCGATGTGGGGAGCGTAGCACGGATGTACGGGGTAGGTCAAGGGGGGTTGGGGAGTTCTTGAACGGGTTTGGCCGCAAGGCGTCCGTGGAGGGCTTGGCGGACGCGTCTCATTATTGGCAATTCGTTGATGCATGCGGGGCGAAAGACTGCCTGAAGAATGACTGATTGCCATTGAAGCGTTTGCAAAGGGCTGAACCAATATGTAGAATCTGGGCACTATGGATGAATTTGAAGCAAGAGCCTCGACCTTCGGCTGGGAAAGTGACGACTTTATTGATATCACTGAACCTATTGTTGAGGAGGACGATCCGTGGGGGATGTCGGCTGGCGGACAGCACATCGCCGGCGGACGCTCCACTGTGGGAAATCAAGAGGAAGGGTCCATTCCATCTCAATCCGAGGGGAGCGTGTTGCACGGGCCTGCCTCAGATTCCGGCGCGGGTGACGGAGTGTCCGACGACGGAGCCAAGGCTGAGCTCTCGCAGGATCTGAGTTCGTTCGAACTGACCAATGGAAGCGAACTCAGCGATGAATTTTGGCTCCTCGATGCTGAAGATCCTCCGCTGTTAGACGAGCTCGACTACCTTGACGAGCTTGAGTTGGAGGAACCTGAAGCAGTAGCGGAGTACAGAGGTGACCTGGGCGAAGCCCTTTACGAACCGACCAGTACGAGCGAGGATCTTGCGCGAACTCTAAGGATTGACGAGTTTATTGCCTTCATAAGTGACGCAAATTCGGATCAGAGGTCGGATTGCGCCGAAATTCTGGGCGCGTTGAGCGCGGCAAGACTGAGGTACTGGCTGACATGGCTTCGTCGCCAAGTTTGGACAGGAAGAAGCTTGCTCTTGTTCCTCGATTTTCGGATCAACTGTTGGGAGGAAAACGAGGAGTGGTGGGAGCACAATGTTTGGCGCGAGTGGACCGGACATTGGTGGGCCTACTCGAATCCGGGCACCTTGTCGCTTGATGCAACTTACGAATTGATCAACCTCCGAATAGCGTACCCGGCTGAGCAGATCATAGACATAAGTTGGCTTGACGATTGGAACGAACACTCACCGTGGAGGCTTGGGGTCTCGTCATTTGCTGAGTTCGTCCTCTTTAGGGCTGGCTTGAAGAGAGGAGAAGATTGGCTCGAAATCCTGAGTTCCAGTTCGCAAGTAGATTTGGGCCCCAATCCAGACGAAGATCGCCATGTCGAGAACGCTAGTCGTCTGGATGTCGAATACTGGTTCGCGATTCAAGACTGGCACGACACTGCTGAATGGCACGATAATCTGGGTTGGGGGTCCGGTTGGGTAGACGCAATTCATCCATACTTGCCGGATGCATCATGGAAACAGCACGAATCGATCTTAAGGATGCACCAGAGTGGTTGAAGGCAGTTCTTCAGGCATGCTCGTACCGCAAATTGACTGCTTCGTTGCGCATTCAGAGTTCAAGAACCAGTTGGGCCGAGTGGTGGACCACAGGACCGAGTCGGACTCTGAATATGTCAAAGTTCAGTGGGGAGCAGATGGTACCTACGAATGGTACCCCGTTTCAGAGTTGCGAAACGGATTCCGTCCAGGCCACGTAGTGCAGGACAAGCCCAGATCCAATACACGAAGGACGCTGGGGACGGGCACAGTGTTGACGGAGAGAAGAATAGCTGCGCGCGACATGGTACTCGTACAACTTCACTCGACGGGTGAAAGCAGATGGCTGCCCTACGAGAGGCTGATTCGGCTGAGGGACGCGAGAATAAAGTACCAGCGCGCCGAAGCCCCGGAAGTCGACAGTGCTGAACGCTTCAGGCTGAAAGCCCTCGCCTACGCCCTCGAATCTTGGAACCAAGTAACCGGGGCACTCGACCGTCTTGATGTTGATCCCCTTCCTCACCAGATTGACCTTGTTCACAGGATAATGACTTCGGAGCAGTCGAACTGGCTCATTGCCGACGACGTTGGTTTGGGCAAAACGATAGAGGTTGGATTGCTTCTGGCCGCCATGAAGAGGCGCCGTCAGGCGCGACGAGTGCTCGTTGTCTGCCCAGCCGGTGTTGTACGGCAGTGGCAAGACGAAATGAGGCACAAGTTTAATGAGGACTACCGCATCTACGGCCTGGACTTCAACACCAATCAGCCCTCTCACTGGTCGAGTTTCGATAAGGTCATAGTCTCTATCGACCGCGCCAAGTCGGATACTCATTGGCCAATCTTTACGGAATCTGGTGATTGGGACGTCATCGTTTTTGACGAGGCCCACCACCTTAGCAAGATTGAGCATCAAGCCGTTACGCAGCGCTATCAGCTGGCGGAGCGACTTCACAGGCAGACCGATACCCTGTTGTTCCTGACCGGTACGCCCCACCAGGGCAGCACACAGCAGTTCATCAACGTACTGTTGCTGCTTCGACCGGACTTGGGGCAGCGTTTCGCGACCGTGTTTTCTGACCCTTCTGTTGTAGCTGAAGTGGTTCTTCGTAATCGCAAAAGCCTTGTGACAGATGCCAACGGCAAGTTCATCTTCAGAGGCCAAGACACCAATCTCATTGATGTGCCACTTTCGCCTGAAGCGAGAGAGTTCGATGAACGGCTTCAACGCTACTTGAGGCTTGGTTATGACGCTGCGGCAGCGGGAGGCACGACGGGTCGGGCAATAGGCTTCGTGATGACAACCTATCGTAAATTGGCGTCCTCCAGCATCGCCGCAATCGAGAGGGCCTTGGAACGCAGAATGGATAGACTGCGGGGTCTTGTTCAAACCAATGGACTAAGCGAGGCGGAGATGGGCGAGCTGATCGAGACTTCGGAAGAAGGTGTCGACGGACAAGACGATCTGGTTGGCGCCGCTGACCGCGTCGTCAGTTCGGTTACTGGGGTGAACCCGTTTTTCAGCGACGAAGAGCGCCAGATTCTAGAATTGCTAGACGCTACTAAGGGTGTCAAGAAGGACGACCTCAAGCTGGAGTACTTCCTAGATGGAATCGTGGGCCCTTTGCAGAGGGAGGAAAAGCGGCTATTGATCTTCACCGAGTATCGCGCAACTCAGGACTATCTGGTAGATGCGTTAGAACGGCGCCATCCCGGAAGTGGAGTCGTACAGATAAACGGTAGTATGTCGCTGAACGAGAAGAGAGCCAACATCGACAGTTTCAACGAGAGTTCACAGTTCATGGTGTCTACGGAGGCCGGCGGTGAAGGTATCAACTTGCACGAAAGCTGTCACATTCTTGTGAATTACGACTTGCCTTGGAATCCGGCTCGACTCGTGCAGCGAGCGGGCAGGTTGTATCGCTATGGACAGCAGGAACGAGTCATTGTGTTTAACATGGCCGCATCGGACGGCTTCGACAACAAGACTCTGACCATGATGCTGAACCGTGTGCTCAGTATCGCCAAGGATATGTCAGAAGTCAGCACCGAATTTCAGGACGGCCTAGAGTCTGAGATTATCGGAGAACTGCTTGAACGTGTGGACATCGCCTCAATCCTGGCCAACAACAGGACAATGGACATGCAACGCTCAGAAGAGGAGGTCGACGAAGCGATCGAACGTGCGAGAGAAGCCAAGTCGCAGCAGGAAAGGCTCTTCTCAAGCATCGAGGGTTACGACCCAGAGGCCGGAACAGCGTTGTACACATTCGATCAGGAAGATGTTCTTTCTTTCCTGGAAGGCATACTTCCACTGGCAGGCGTAACCGTGAGGAATCGGCTCTACAACGGACGGGTGCTTGAATTGGAGTTGCCTGAAGAAATGCGCGGCAGATTCTCAGAGTTTCCAGAGCGCGCCGTTGTGGCCCGTATCACGGCTGACCGGCGGTTGGCTGTCACCGTACCAAACCTGGTCCTGATGGACTTCGCCAGTGTATTCTTCGCCCACCTCATCGAACTGGCAAAGTCCCCAGAGTTCAAGGGTGAATATGCCTGCATTCTCGGACCTGTCAGTGGTGCCCTCGGAATCTTCAAAGTTCGCTGGCAAAATGACCAGGGCGTACCCCGTTGGGAAGCCCTGATTCCGATATTTCTCCCCGAAGACAAAGAGGTTCCAGTCGCCAATCCTACATTCTTCGGAAGCCTTCTTTACGAGTCCGTGCGTGGCAACACCAGTTCAGATACAGCTAATGCTCAAGGGCGTAATCAGAGGTTGAGCCGTTTGGTCAGGCACGCTCATCTTGAACTAGCCAGCAGATGCACTACTTTGCGACACCCTAACGATGTCGTCTTGTTGGCCACCGCAGACCTTGTGCCCGAATAACCCACTAGCTGCGGATGAGACAGTTGGAGAGGGGGCGATGCGTCGGAGGCGTAAGACCCCGACCCGCCCCTGGATTGCCGAGCGGTGAGCCACTTCCTGGGTTCCGGATCGGGGGCCGGAATGACGGGGGAGGGGCGCGAAGGTATGATATGATCAACACATGAGACTCCTTAAGGCCACGCTCGTCTTCTTGAGCTGGTTCATCTTTGGAGTGTTCGCAGGACTTCTAATCTACTTGGCGCTAACCGTTGGCCCCTCGGCACGCGCCGCCCTCGATAGTTTCATATTCGCCATGACCCTCATCGTCAGCATGGTTTTGTTAGTGATAGCTATCTTGACCTTCACGCGGTTTTACGCCAACACCCGCAACCATGAACAGCAAGGGGACGACAATGAGTGAAGGAACCCAGATCGTCTTGATAGCCATATCGGGGATAGGGGTCGTAGCTACTGGCTTCTTCCTTGTGTTCAAGGCTATGCCACGAGACTTGCGAAGATACATCCTATGGCTGGGTTCTCCGCCGGAAGACCGGTAGCCGGCAAGACGTAAGGGAAGGCCCCGCTGACCGAACGTCCGGCGGGGCGTTCCTGTTTAGCGCTCGAGGCGGGCGCTGCCTTCGTCGGCGTAGATGGAGTTGGCGACACGGGAGAGGACGACGCGCTGGCGGTATACACCGCCGGGGACGGCGCGCTCGGCCTCGTGAACGTCGGTGGACCAGGTGACGGGGGCGGCGCCGGCGAGGGCCTCGGTGAGGGGGCGGCCGTCCATTGGGACGCCGGGGTCCAGGCCGAGCAGGCGCAGCACGGTGGGCGCGATGTCGGCGCTGCCGGAGGGCGAGTCGACGACGAGGCCGCTCGCGAAGCTGGGGCCCCCGGCGAACAGGATGTTGCGCATCTCGGTGCGGCTCATGGAGCCGTGCTGCCCCAGTCCGGGTGCGCCGCCGGTGGCGTAGGCCGTGCCGGCGTATCCGGCGTCGTTGGGGTCGGGGTTCCAGGCGAGAGACACGGCCAGGTCGGGCGCGCGCTCCCCGTCGTTGCCGAGGAGAGCGGCGGGAAGCGTACCCTCCGGGCTGCCCACGGCCTCGGACGCGAGCACGGCGCCGCACCAGGGCTGGGACATCAGCCAGGCGGCGAGGGCGTCGGCGGCTCCGGGGTCGCGGTCGTGGACGTAGAAGAGGGCCGCGCCGCCGTTGGGCGCGACCGCCACGCCCCCGGGCCGGTCGGCGGCGGGGAAACCGGCGGCGTCCAGCTCGGCCTGGAGGTCCACCACGCCCTTGATGGTGGAGTAGCCGTGGTCGGACGTGACCATCACGTCGAAGTCGGCGGCGCGCCCGGAGTCTTCCAGGTACGCCAGCAGCCGGCCGAACTGCTCGTCCGCCGCGCCAACCGCGCGGACGCTCTCGGGGCTTCCGACGCCGTGGGCGTGCTGGGCGTGGTCCGGCTCGCTGAACCAGCAGAGCGCGACCGCGGGGCTGCGCTCGGGCTGGATGTAGCCGGTCATCACGTCCACGGCCCGCGCGAGCCTGTCCACGGCGGGCATGGCGTCGGGGGGCCACTCGCCGAACCGGGCCTCCAGGTCGGCATAGAGATCGCGGGGCAGCGTGAACTCGGGGTGGATGGTCGCGCCGCCGGACGTGGCGGCGTTGGGGTTGTGGACGAATGCGTTGCCGGTGGTGCCGGTGCCGATGGCGACGTACTCCATGCCGTGGCGGGCCAGCAGGTCGGCCAGCGTCGGGGCGAGCAGCACCCGGCCGGTGCGCTCGCCGAGGCGCGTGAGCGTGTCCTCCAGGGCGGAGAAGGGCGTGTACGGGTCCAGCTCGCGGACGACGAGCGTGTTGGCCGCGAGGCCGTGCGCGCCGGGGTAGCGGCCGGTGACCATGCTGGCGGCGTTGATGCGGGTGACGCTGGGGAACACCGGGTGGTGGTTCGCGAACGTCACGCCCTCGGACGCGAACCGGGCGAGGTTGGGCATCAGCTCGGGCGTCACCTGCGCGGGCTGGAGGCCGTCGAAAACGGTAATCAGTACGGGGCTCATGGCTACTCTCCCCCTCATCCTAGCCTTCTCCCACCAGGGGAGAAGGGACTCCGGCTAACCCTCTCCCATCCTTGGGAGAGGGGACTGCGAGATGTGTCTGACTTGACAGCGCGGCGCGCGGCGTCGCACAATCTGGGCGGCCGGCGCGCGGCTTCGAGGCCCGCGGCGGGCATTACCACGAAAGCCAGGAGGACTTCCCAGCATGACTACGACCGCCAAGTCCTGGACACAGGAGAGCATAGAGGTTGCGGGCGCCAACATTCAAGTGGTGAAGGGCGGCTCCGGCGACCCGCTGCTGGTGCTGCACGGCGAGATGGGCTACCACGGCTGGCTGCGGCACCACGAGGCGCTGGCCCAGAGCAACGCGCTACATATCCCCACTCACCCCGGATTCGGCGCGGCTCCCCGGCTGGACTGGATCATGAGCGTCCGGGACCTGGCGGGCTGGTACCTGGAGGCGATCGACGACATGGGGCTGGGGCAGGCGAACCTGATGGGGTCGTCGCTGGGCGGGTGGCTGGCCGCGGAGATGGCCACGATGGCGCCGGACATGTTCAAGAAGCTGGTGCTGGTCGCGCCCGCCGGGATCAAGCCTCCGACCGGCGAGATATTCGACATGTTCCTGGTGGTGGCCAGGGAGTACATGACCAAGAGCGTGCTGGACCCGGCGTCCACGCCGGAGTTCGCGGTGGTGTGCCCGGAAGAGGCGACGCCGGAGCAGGTGGAGGCGTGGGAGGTGGCCCGGGAGGAGTCGTGCAGGCTGACGTGGCGCCCGTACATGCACTACCTGGGTCTGCCGCACCTGCTGAGCCGGCTGAAGCGGCTGCCTACGCTGATCGTGTGGGGCCGCGAGGACGCGATCATTCCGGTGAGCGCGGGCGAGGTGTACAACCGGTCGATCCCCGGCTCCCGGCTGGAGATTATCGACGGGTGCGGTCACAATCCGGAGATCGAGAAGACCGACGAGTTCGTGGGGCTCGTGCAGGGGTTTCTTTCGGAGTAGGGGGAGCACCCCCATCCTAACCTTCCCCCTGCGAGGGGGAAGGGACTGTTCGGAATGCTCAGGGCAGGCACACTAGATTCCTCGGCTACGCTCGGAATGGACAGGGGGAGAGGGAGAGGGGACTTCTCGGAAGGGCTACTTGCCGCCCAGGAAGTTTTCGAGGGGGACGGCGGGGGACTTGATTTCCACTATCAGCGCGTCCTCCAGCGCCTCGACGCTGTGAGGCACCCCCTTGGGGTGAAGACAGGCGTCGCCGGCCTCGAGGATGCTCTCCGCGCCGTCGATGACGCCGCGAACTCGCCCGCTCACGACGTAGCAGACCGATTCATGGTCGTGCGCGTGCTCGGGCGAGCTGGCTCCCCTGGGATAGCGCATCTCTATCATCACCATCTGCCCTCCGGAGAGCATGGCCTTGAGTGACACTCTGCCATTGAAGGGCAGGCCTTCAACCTTGTCGGGGTAGATCGTATCGGTTTCAGCGTTTCTGGCTGTGTGCATGTGTGTTCCCTCCGTCGGGGCACACCCCCATCCTAGCCTTCCCCCTGCGAGGGGGAAGGGACTTTCTTGGGCCGCCTACGCGAACGCGCGGCGATGCGAAAAATCCTTCTCCTCGCTGGTGATGATTTCCAGCAGCGCGGCCTCGCCGTTTTCGGTCGTCTCGCGGGCGCGGAGGATGGCTGGGCCGACCTCGGACGGGTCGGTGACGCGCTCGGCCCAGCCGCCCATGCTTCGGGCCATGCCGGCGTAGTCGCCGCCGAGGTCGCGGGTGCCGTAGAGGCTGTGTGAGGCTGCCATGGCGGCGGTCTCGATGGCCATGGTGGAGTTGTTGAAGACGACGGTGAGGATGGGGATGTTGGAGCGCACCGCCGTCTCGAAGTCCAGGCCGGTCATGCCGAAGGCGGCGTCGCCCATGAAGTTGACGACGAACTTGTCGGGGTGGGCGAGCTTGGCGCCGATGTTGAGGCCGAGACCGGTGCCCAGGCCGTGGGACTTGCCCCAGCCGAGGTAGGTGCGGGGGCCCCCGGCGCGGTAGAAGGGCATGAGCTGGTCTCGGGGGCTGCCGGAGTCGTGGGTGACGATGGCGTCATCGGAGTCGACGAGGTCCATGAACTCCCAGATGACGCGGTAGGGCGTGATCGGGGTCTCGTCCGAGGTGAGCTTGGGCGTCCACTCCGCGAGCCACTCGGCCCGGGCGCTGGCGATCTCCTCGGCCACGGCTCCGGCGGGCCGGCGGGAAGCGTCGCCCAGAATGTCGCGGCAGCAGTCGATCATCTGGCGCAGGACGAGCCGGGCGTCGCCGAGCAGCGGGTGGTCGGCGTGGTAGTCCTTGCCGAGGTCGACGGGGTCGTTGGTGGCGTGGATGAGGGTCTTTCCGGGTGGGATGGGCGTGGTCATGCCGTGCCGGGTGAAGCTGGTTCCCACACCGAACACGATGTCGGCGGCGCTGAGGAAGCGGAAGACCGGGCCGCTCATCACGCCGGAGCCGCTGCCGAGCGCGAGGGGGTGTTTTTCCGGGAAGGCGCTCTTGCCGGCCATGGTGGTCATCACCGGGATCTGGACCAGCTCGGCAAGCTCCACAAGCTCGGGCGTGGCTTCGGCGTACATGACGCCCTGCCCGGCGTGGATGACGGGACTGCGGGCGGCCAGCAGGGCGCGGGCGGCGCGCTCGACGTCGCGCTCGTCCGCGGCGGAGCGGGCGGCGGGCATGGATCGGTAGCCGTCCAGCACGGAGGGATCGACCTCGGCGATGGCGACGTCGGCGGGAATCTCGAGCATGGCGGGACCGGGGCGGCCCATGCGCATCGCCGCGAGCGAGCGGCGCATGGCGTCGACGACGCGGCTAGGCGAGTTGAGCAGCTCGACGCGCTTGGTGACGGACTCGTAGCTGCGCAGGGAGCTGAAGAGCGGGAACACTCCGTCGCGCTGGGTGGGATGTCCGAGCGGCAGAAGCAGCATGGGGACGGCGTCGGAGAAGGCGGTGGCCACGCCGGCGTAGGCGTTCTCGGCGCCGGGGCCGTACTGCATGGCGAAGACGCCGGGCGGTTCGCCGTTGGTGGCGCGGGCGTAGCCGTCGGCGATGCCGACGCCCACGCGCTCCTGGCGGCAGATGATGGGGCGGATGCCGGCCTCGGCGGCGGCCTCGATCATGGGCGTGGTGGGGAAGGCGCTGAGGTACTTTACGTCTTCCATCTTCAAGATCTGTGCTATCGCGTCTATCGTCCGCATTGAAGCGCCTCCAAGCCTCTGGGGTGTCTTACGCCTTCCATCTTCAGTATCTGCGCTATCGCGTCTATGGTGCGCATGGGCAACCCTCCTCGCACTGGCCGTCGTTCGGCGGGGCCAGTTTAACACTTTTGCGGCTTGCCGGGCCTGCCCTGCCCTGTTCATAATGACGGCCTATGACACCCGGAGCACCCAAGTCACGGGAAGAACTGGAGCGAACGGTCGAGGCGCTCAGCCGGGCTATCGAGCGCGGCGGCGGGAACGCCGACGCGTACCACGAGCGGGGCAACGCGCTGTCGAACCTGGGCGAGTACGCCCGCGCGGCGGCGGACTACCGGCGCGCGCTGGCGCTGCGGCCCTCGGACGCGGTGCTGCTGAACAACCTGGGAATGGCGCTGCTGTGCTCCGGGGAGTTCGGCGCGGCGCTGGAGCGGCTGGACGAGGCGGTGGCCGCCCGCGCTGACTACCGGGACGCATACCACAACCGGGGGCTGGCCCGCGCGGAGCTGGGCGACGTGGAGGGGGCCATAGCCGACATGACGCGGGCAATCGAGCTGGACCCGGAGTTCTGGAGCGCGTACAGGCACCGGGCGATTCTGCACTCGATGGCGGGCAATCACCGCGAGAGTTTTGCGGACTACATGAGGTCGCGGGAGGGGACGCCCACATCCTGACCTTCCACCTGCGAAGTGGAAGGGACTTTTCGGAGGGCGGTCTAGGCTGCTCGCAGGCGGGGGCTGGCGTTATAGGCGGCCAGGGCTTCGGCGATGCGGGAAGGTCCGCGCGGGGTGGTCATGCGCTCGTACAACAGCATCAGGCCCTGCTGGCGGCGCGCGCCGCGAACTGATCGCCTTCCCCAGTTGGGCAGCATTCGCGCGGCCTCGCGGGTGATCTCGTTCTCGCTCAGCTTTGGATGGGCGGCGTACATGCGGAGGCAGGCCGCCTGGCGCTCGCGCGACCTGGCGATTCCGGCGTAGGCGTGGAGGAAAGGCAGCACCACGTTGACGACCATGTCGCGGGCGCGGGATTCGCCGACGTATGGGGGCGCGGCGAGCCTCCGGGCGAGCAGCGCGGCGTCGCCGCTGTCTGCATCGGCCTGGAGTCCGCGCGCCAGCCCGGAGTCGAGGTAGCGCTCGAAGACGCGCGCCGCGCCCAGGATGCGCCGAATGGGGTGGTTCGTCGGGCGCACACGGAAGTGGGTCCAGTCGCTGGCGGACATGGGGCGTGCTCGCGGCAGAAGTGCCCTTGCTCTCTTGACCTGCTCGCGGTGATCGGGCTCCAGCCTGGGCAGAAGTCCGGACGCGCCCACCAGCGCCGCTTCCAGCGCGAGCAGCCGGCTGGACTCGGGCTCGCTCCGCAGCCGGGCGAGAGCGGCGAAGGGCACGCGGGCGGCGAGCGTGCGGAAGGGCCTGCGGTTGGCAGAGTAGCCGAGCGACTCCATCAGCGCGGCGTACAGCACCTGGTCGGGGTCGCCTGTCTCCAGCTCGAGTGCGAACGCGGCGCTGTGCTGAAGGAGGCGCTGATCGCCCGCCGCGTCCAGCAGCCGCGCGAGTTGCTCGGGCGTTTTGGCCTCGCTCAGCTGCGGCAGTGGCGGGGGCGCGTCGACCGCGGTCTCGAGGGACCCGGCCTGCGCCTCCAGGCCGACCACGGGGATGGAGCCGCCCGCGCGGCTGCGGGTGTCGGAGCCGGGCTTCGGGCGGAGCACGACGTGCAACACCACTCCGTTGTAGTTGGGGTCGGCGTGGTGGGTGTGGCTGTACCAGTCGGGGGCGCGGAGGTGCAGCTCGACGTCGCCCACGACGCGGCGCCCGTCGTCGCCGCGCAGGATGGCGTCGCGGAAGTCGGGGCCTGCGCGGGCGCTGCGCCTGCCGGGGTAGAGCACGCGGAAGCGCCGTCCGTCCTGCGCGACGAGAGGAACCGGCAGGCCGGACGTGCGTTGCCACAGGTCGGCGAGCGCGCTTTCTGAGTTTTTCCAGGGCCGGTCGCTCTCGCGGACGACGCGAACGCGGCGATGTGACACGGAAGAACTGCAGTTGTAGTATGCGAACTCGGTCATGTGACGTCTGTCCGGTCAGGCAGCGAAACGGCCACCTCAGGGTGAGGCCAGTGTAGCACAGGGAATGGCCGCGCGCCGCGGCGAGCTGGCACGCGCGACTTGCCGCCGCACTTGCGGGAGGCTGTCGGTTGCGATATTCTGCGGGCGGCGCGGTCCCGCGCCGATCCCATACCACGGAGGCCCCTCATGGTAAGCTGGATGGAAGACCCCAAGATCGTGGTCCCACGCTCGAAGGACATCTACAGCCAACGCGCGCTCGACCTTCACTTCTCCTCGCTGGTGGTGGACACGCACGCCGATACGATAAGCCGGTACGTGGACGACGGCGAGAACCTGGCGGCTGAGACCGGAAGGGGGCACCTGGACCTGCCTCGCATACGCGACGGCAACCTGGGGGTGCAGTGGTGGTCCTGCTTCGTGGCCGCGAGCCACGTTCCGCAGATGAACACCATCGACCGCTGCCTGGAGCTGCTGGACGGCCTGAAAAAGCTGGCCGCCGAGAATCCCGATGACATCGAGATAGCCCTCACCGCGGCGGACTGCCGCCGGATCGTGGCGGAGGGCAAGCACGCGGCGGTGCCCTGCATCGAGGGAGGGCACTGCATCAACGAGAGCCTGGCGGTGCTCCGCACCTACTGGGAGCTGGGGATGCGGTACATCACGCTGACCCACTTCAACACCAACACCTGGGCGGACGCTTCTACCGACGCCGCGCGCAACAACGGGCTGAGTCTGTTCGGGCGGGACGTGATACGGGAGATGAACCGGCTGGGGATGGTGGTGGACATATCGCACGTATCGGACAAGACCTTCTGGGACTCGATCGAGGTGGCGACCAAGCCGATCATGGCGTCGCACTCCTCGGCGTGGGCGCTGGCGCAGCACCCGCGCAACATGAAGGACGACATGCTGCGGGCCGTGGCGACGAACGGCGGCGTGGTCAACGTCAACTTCGCCGCGAGCTTCGTATCCGAGCGGCACAGGCTGGAGTCTGAAAAGAACAGCGAGGAGATGTGGGAGGAGATCGAGGAGGTGGAGAAGCTGGCGCGCCGCTCCGCCGTCGCCCACTACTCGGGCACGCCGGAGTACGTGCGGCAGCAGACCGCGGAGATACGACAGCGGCGCAGGCGCATGTCGCGCGAGATCGAGCTGCCTACGCTGTCGGAGGTGGTGGACCACATCGACCACATCGCGAAGGTGGCGGGCGTGGACCACGTTGGACTGGGGTCCGATTACGACGGCATCGGCGGCGGGCCCATCGGGTTGGAGGACTGCTCGAAGTTCCCGGGCATCACCGAGGAGCTTCTCAACAGGGAGTACTCCGAGGCCGACATCAAGAAGATACTGGGCGAGAACACCATGCGTGTCATGGAGGCGAACATAGGCGAGTAGCCTTTGGAGCCTGTTCCGCAACGCGGACGACACCCCCATCCTAACCTTCCCCCCTGCGAGAGGGAAGGGATTTTGGAGCGACACCGACAATGAGTTACGAAGCGCTGGGACTGGAACTAGGCGGCCACACGGCGGTTCTGACGCTGCGCCGTCCCGACGTGATGAACGCGCTGGACCGGCGGCTGACGTCGGAGCTGCACGGGGCGCTGGTCGAGGTGGGCAACATGTTCCCGGAGGTGCGGGCGCTCATCCTGACCGGGGAGGGCCGGGGGTTCTGCTCGGGGGCCGACCTGGCCGAGATGGGCATATCGCTTTCCGAGGGCGGACCGGCCCGGCCGCAGGTGGACCGCTCGCTGCGCATCCAGGGGCTGGCGGCGCGCATCCGGGGCATTCCGCAGCCGGTGATCGCGGCGGTCAACGGGGCCGCCGTGGGCGCGGGGCTGTCGCTGGCGCTGGCGTCGGACATTCGAATAGCCTCGGAGGCGGCGCGGTTCTCGTGCATATTCGTGAGGCGCTCGCTCGTGCCGGACACGGCGGCGTCGTACACGCTGGCCGCGCTGGCGGGACAGGGGGTGGCGAACGAGATGGCGCTGACCGGGCGCATCTACGACGCGGAATGGGCGCTTGGCGCGGGGCTGGTGAGCCGGGTGGTGGCACCGGACGAGCTGATGGACGAGGCGCGAGACATCGCGCGCGACGTGGCGGCCAACCCGCCGCTGGCGGTGCGGGAGACGAAGCGGCTGATGTGGCGGCACAGCCCGAGCTGGGAGGAGGTGGTGGCGCTGGAGGACGAGGCCGCGGCGCCGCTGTCGGGCACCGAGGACCAGCGCGAGTCGGTGCGGGCGTTCCTGGAGAGCAGGGAGCCGGTTTTCAGGGGGCGGTAGCGGCTAGCCCGCGGCCTTGCGCAGGCGGGGAATCACCTCGCCTACCAGTTCCTCGACGTGGCGCTGCCTGTCCTCGGGAGGGCAGGACACGCTGAACACGATGTCGCGGGCGCCGGCGTCCACGTACTCCTTCAGCCGTTCGACGCATGCCTCTACCGAGCCGAAGACGCAGTAGCGGCGCACGACGTTCATGAAGCTGCCCTGGGATGAGTATCTGCCGCCGAGTGCGGCCGCGGCGGCGCGTGCGGCGTCCTCCTCGTCCGGGTAGATCGAGATGAAGCTGTAGAAGGCCCAATCGAAGCCGGAGATGTCCCTGCCCGCGTCCGACGCGAGCTCTCCGATCTTGGCCACGCTGTCGCGGTAGAGCTCCGGGCTGTAGAAGTAGGGATACCAGCCGTCGCCCAGGAGGGCGGCGCGGCGCATCGCGGCGGCGCGGCGGCCCGCGACCCAGATGGGCGGATGAGGTTGCTGTGCCGGGCGCGGGTTGATGGAGACTCCGTCGAGCTGGAAGTGGCGGCCGGCGTAGTCCACGGGTTCCCCTGTCCACAGCGCCCTGAGCGCCTCCAGGCACTCGTTGGTGCGGCGGCCGCGCTGCTTTACGTTCAGGCCGGCGGCCTCGAACTCGACCGGGAACTCGCCACCAACGCCGATTCCGAGCGTGAGCCGGCCGTTGGAGGCCCGGTCCAGGGTCGTGGTGAGCTTGGCGAGAAGCGTGGGGTGGTAGAATGGCACGAGCAGGATCGACGACACCAGCCGGATGCGCTGGGTGGCGCCGGCGGCGACCGCAAGCAATGGGAGCGACACGCCCGTGGGCGTTGGGGGATCGCCGCGCATGAAGTGCTCGCCGGTCGAGAGGAAGTCGAACCCCAGGTCCTCCAGATTCCTGGCGCTGTTCGCCGTCTCGGAGTCCCCTCCCATCAGCCCTGTGCCGAACCGCAAGCTTCGCTGCATCTTTGCTACCCCTCCAGTTGTGGTGTGGGCCGATTCTAGCACACACCGGGGCATCCGGCCTCCGGCGCGCGGCTGGAAATGGTGTCGTAGCTGCTGGTACTATATTCGCGCGTGGGTTTTCCGAATCCGGCATTTCGGTGGTAGCATTCGGTCCGGCGATCTGTTACACTGAGTGCTGAGGAGCTTGACCTCCTCAGGTGTTCTCTTCCTCTCGGCCGTCGGCGCGGAGCAGCTACTGCGATGCGCTGGCGGCTTTTCTTTTGAATCACGCGCTAAGGCGCTCGGGCGGCGTCCCGCCGACGGCGCGCCAAGGAGAGTGGGCAATGAGACCGATAGCGGAAATCGCGGACTCCATAGGCATTGCGGATGAGCACGTTATCCCTTACGGGCGCTACAAGGCGAAGATCAGCCTTGAGGCCATACGGGAAGGCGGGCCGCGCGGCAAGCTGATTGTGGTGACCGGCATGACTCCCACGCGCGCCGGCGAGGGCAAGACGACCACCACCGTCGGGCTGGCGCAGGGGCTGGGCAGGCTCGGCCAGCGCGTCGCGGCCACGCTGCGGGAGCCGTCGCTCGGCCCGATATTCGGCATCAAGGGAGGCGGCACCGGCGGCGGCGCGGCGCGGGTGGAGCCGGAGGACGAGATCAACATCCACTTCACCGGTGACGCGCACGCGGTCGGTTCAGCCCACAACCTGCTTGCGGCGCTCACCGACAACGTGGTGCAGCGGGGTCAGATCGAGGGCTTCAACCCGGTGGGGATAAGCTGGCGGCGGGTGACAGACGTGGAGGACCGCGCGCTGCGCGACGTCGTGGCGGGCATTGGCGGCTCGCCCAACGCGCCCCTGACGCAGACGGGTTTCGACATAGTGACGGCATCGGAGGTAATGGCGGTGCTGGCGCTGGCGTCCGACCTGGCGGACCTGCGGGCCAGGCTGTCGCGGGTGGTGGTGGGGTTCACGGACGACGGCAAGCCCGTGACGGCGGAAGACGTGAACGCGGTGGGGTCGATGATGTCGCTGCTGCGGTACGCGATACAGCCCAACCTGGTCCAGACCACCGAGGGCCAGCCGGTGATAGTCCACACCGGGCCGTTCGGCAACATCGCTCACGGCTGCAGCTCGGTGGTGGGCGACCGGCTCGCGCTGGGCTACGCGGACTACGTGCTCACCGAGGCGGGGTTCGGCGCCGACCTGGGGTTCGAGAAGTTCATGAACATCAAGGCGCGGTACAACGACCTGGAGCCGAGCGGCGCGGTGCTGGTGGCGTCGGCGAAGGCGCTCAAGTCGCACGGAGGCGTGCGCGACCGCGACCTGGACGAGCCCAACGTGGAGGCGCTGCGAGCGGGCGCGCCAAACCTGGAGCACCTAGTGGGCGTGGTGACATCGATGGGGCTGCCCGTGGTGGTGGCCGTCAACCAGTTCCCGTCGGACACCGCGGAGGAGTTGGCGGCGGTGAAGGAGATCGCGGAGGGCGCGGGGGCGCACTCGGCGGTCGAGATTCGGGGTTTCACGGAGGGCGGCGCCGGCGCCGTCGATCTCGCGGAGGCGCTGATGGACGCCACCAGCGGCGAGGCGCCGGACATCGAGTACTTCTACTCGCCGGAGGACTCGATACGGGACAAGACGCTGGCGCTGGCGAAGAACGTGTACAACGCCGAGCGTGTGACCTGGAGCCTCGCGGCGCGGCGAAGGCTGCGCGGATTCGAGGCGCAGGGCTGGGGCAGCCTGCCGGTGTGCATGGCCAAGACCAACCTGTCTATCTCTCACAACGCCAGGCTGAAGGGCCGACCCTCGGGCTACACGTTCCAGGTCAACGACGTGAGGGTGTCCGCGGGAGCGGGCTTCATCTACCCCATCGCGGGGAGCATCATGACCATGCCCGGGCTACCCGGATCGCCGAGGGCACTGGACGTGGACGACGAAGGGAACGTGTTGGGGCTGTAATCCGGGCGCGTCCGCCTTCAAGTACGAGTGCGTATCACAGGAGCGAGAGGCGACAAGTGACGACGCTGAGCCAGTTTCCGAAACCTGAGGCCGACCAGTACAGCGGGTGGCGCAAGCTGTTCCTGGTGCCCACTTTCCCTGGGTACCTTGGTGGAGACGATGAGAGCCGCTCCCTGCTGGACCGCTACTGGTCGGAGGTGCGCGACAACATCCACAGCCTGGAGCGGTCGCTGGGGTCGGTGGCCCGTGTCTACCACGAGTCGCTGTTCGCCGACGGCGAAGAGGGCATGAGGCTGCTCGAGCAGCTCAACCCTTGGGGCTACTCTTTCATTTCGGCGATGTGCCAGTCCACGGCGGAGCTGGTAGTGACGGAGGACCGGGCGACGGTGGAGGAGAACCTGGACTGGCAGCGCTGCCTGTCCATCGGGCTGATGAGCGAAGCGGTGACGAACGCGGCGGTGGAGGGCTATCGCAGGACGGCGCAGAGCCGCAATGAACAGGTGCGCGAGAAGATCGACTCCACGCTGGCGGAGGGTGAGACGGGAGCGCTCTTCATCAGCGAGGACCACGGCGTGCAGTTCCCCGCGGACGTGCAGGTGTTTTACGTGGCGCCGCCGGGGCTGGATGGGCTGAAGCGATGGCTGGCGGAGCGGATGAGGGCCGTGAGCGGCCAGTCGGGTTGAGACCCAAGAATCCTGAGTATCGAGGCGAAGCATGAGCCACCTACTACTGGTCGACAACATGGAGAGAGTCTGGCAGGCGCTGGACGGGCTGTGCGCCGGGTTCGACGAGGCGCCAGTGGAAGACGGCGACGGACTGCCCCGGCTGGTCGGTGCAGGACCAGATCTCACACATCGTGGGCAGCGAGTCGGGCATACTGGGACGCCCCCGCACCCGACCACACGCCGGCGGACGTGAGCCACACGAAGAACGAGCTGGGCAGGCGGAACGAGGTGGTGGTGGACTGGCGCAGGTCCTGGCCGGGCGCGAAGGTGCTGGACGAGTTTCGCGAGGTGACGGCGGAGCGCCTGACGCACCTGCGCGCAATGAGCGCCGAGGACTTCGAGGCGAAGACGCAGACGCCGGTCGGGCCGGGCAGCATGAGAATGTACATGGCCATCCGCATTTTCGACGCGTGGGTGCACGAGCAGGACATCCGGCGGGCGCTGGATCTGCCGGGCGGGCTGGACGGCCCCGTGGCGGAGCACGCGATGAGCAGGATCGTGCTGGCCTTGCCTTACGTGGTGGGGAAGAAGGCGGCCGCGCCGGACGGGGCGAGTGTGGTGTTCGAGGTGTCGGGGCCGACGGTGCTCAGCCTGCCGATCAGCGTCCAGGGCGGGCGGGCCAAGCCGCTGGTCGCCGCGCCGGACAGCCCGACGGTGACGCTGCGGACGGACTTCGAGACGTTCGCGTGCCTCGCGTGCGGACGGTGGGATCCGGAGGAGGTGCTGGCGTCGGGCGGTGTCGGCATCGAGGGCGACAGGGCGCTGGGCGAGGCGGTGGTGCGGCAGATGAACTTTATGATTTAGGGGGGCGGGGGCCTTTCTATTCCAGTGGTAGGGAGCAATGGCTGAAGACGACAACTTGATGGCGTACCTGGTTCCAAGGCTTACGAGCGGTGTGGAAGATGCCGCCACCGAGGCGCTGGCGTACATCCTGAACAAGTCCGACGGGGCGATGAACGCGCTGAACGATCTGCTTCGAGTAGACGGATTCGCCATCGAGCCGATTACCAGGGTGCGGACCCAGGTGACCTACGGCGATGGCTGCATCCCGGACATGGCGGGTTACGACGAGGACGGCAAGACCCGGCTACTGGTCGAGGCGAAGTTCTGGGCCGCCTTCGGAGACGGTCAGGTGCGCCAGTACGCTCAGCATCTCGACCAGCCCGGCCCGGCGGTGCTTCTCATCATTGGCCCGGAGGTCAGAAGGCAAATCCTCTGGACCGAGGCAGAGCGGCAGATGAGCGAAATGGGCACATTACAGACCATTGACTCTCTAACGGGAGTGTATAGGGCCAGAGTCAACTGGACAGAACCGAGTGACTCGCAGCTGCACTTGATGATTGTCAGTTGGGTCGGGCTGCTGGATCTCATGGCGGCTAAGGCTGGCGACTCCGCCATGTTGGAGGATGTCCGGCAACTGCGAGGGTTGGTCCAACGGCAGGACGAGGAGGGGTTCTTGCCAATTCACCCTGCTGATCTGGGTGCAGACCGGGCGCGA
Organism: Dehalococcoidia bacterium; assembly: GCA_965203135.1. GTDB lineage: Bacteria > Chloroflexota > Dehalococcoidia > Lucifugimonadales > CATOSD01 > CATOSD01. Next base: position 535,865 of record CBDBBO010000002.1, read on the forward strand.
CGTATGGTCTGGTACAACCAGATCATTGATGATGTGGTGCTTGCTAGAGGAGTGCCAGCAAAGTGGATGAATACTAAGGGAGTCTCCTCTGGTGGTGGAAAGGACGGATACACGCGATATTTCCGATTCTCTGGCATGGGCCCTGCCTTTGGACTCGGAGTCAGCTTTAGTCGTTGGGCCAAGAGCGACGATGTCCCATTATGGATGTGTCCTTGGGACCCCACCGAAGTCAACATGGAGGAGATCGGCGGGAAACTCAGTGTGAGCCTTCAAGACAACTGGATTCCGATCTACCTCAAGACGGGCGTGGAGTATGATGCTGTGCTGGACGACGTGGCGGCGCAGTTGAAGAGGATAGGCGAGGCTGTCAGGGAGAGTCTGGCCTAGCCGCCGCCTACGGCGCGGACTATTTCGAGGTGGTCGCCCTGCTGGAGGGTGACAGAGGGCAGTTCGTCGCGGCGCAGGACGTTGCCGTTGTGGGCGACGGCGATGTGGTTGACGTTTACGCCGAGAGACTCGACGTAGGTCTGGAGGTTAGTCGGGGCATCAAGCTGCCGTTCCTTGCCGTTGACGATGAGGGCTATCATGTCCGCACTCTCCTGGCGGTGTTGGCTATGCTGGTCGCCAGCCCGCGGGCGGCGCGCCCGGGGTCTTCGCTGCGGGCGATGGCCCCGATGACGGCGACGCCGCTCGCTCCCGCGGCGATCGCCGACGCGGCGTTTCGCTCGGTTATGCCGCCTATGGCTATGTAGGGCACGCTGACCTCCGCCCGCAGCCGCTCGAGTAGCTCCACACCAGCGGGGCGTGCGCCGGGGTGGGACCCAGACGGGAAGATCGTGCCAGCCACCAGCATGTCCGCGCCGTCGCGTTGGGCTCTCACGGCTCCGGCGACGTCGTGGACGGAGCGGGAGACCAGCAGTCCGGGTCCGGCCTTTCGCGCCGACGCAACCGGCATCGCGTCCTCTCCAAGCTGGACGCCGTCCGCGCCGCTGGCGACGGCGACGTCGACCCTGTCGTTGATGAAAAGCAGCGCCCTGCCCTTCGTCAGGCGGCGCAGGGTCAGCGCCGTGTCCATCAGCTTTCCGGACGGGAGGTCTTTCTCTCTAAGCTGGACCATATTCACGCCGCCGCAGAGCGCTAGGGCGACCATCTCGTCAAGGGGCCTGCCTGCGGTCTGCCGCCTGTCGGTGACGAGGCAGAGCGCAGGATATGGCAGCACCGGCGGCAACGGGGCCTAGCTCGTGGCGACGGCCAGGCCCTCGGTGGGGCTGCTGGCGGTGCCGAGGTCCTTGCGCTCGATGCGTCCGGCGTTGTAGGCCATGCGGCCCGCGAGGACGCCCAGCTTGAACGCCTCGCCCATGGCGGAGGGGTCGGCGGCGCGGGCGATGGCGGTGTTGACCAGCACGGCGTCCGCACCGGCCTCGAGCGCCTGCGACGCCTCCGAGGGCACGGCCAGGCCGGCGTCGACTACGACGGGCACTCCGGCCTCGGCGATGATGATGCGGATCTCGTCCATGGTCTGAATGCCCTGGCCTGAGCCGATGGCGGAGCCGAGCGGCATGACGGTGGAGCAGCCGACGTCCTCCAGCTTCCTGGCGAGCACGGGGTCGGCGTGGATGTAGGGCAGCACGGCGAAGCCCTCTTCCACGAGGCGTCCGGCGGCCTCGTAGGTGCCCACCGGGTCGGGCAGCAGGTAGGTGGGATCGGGTATGACCTCGAGCTTTATCCAGTTGGAGCCGGTGACCTCGCGGGCGAGGCGGGCGGTGAAGATGGCCTCCTCGGCGGTCTTGCAGCCGGCGGTGTTGGGCAGGATGGTGTACCTGTCCCAGTCGAAGTAGTCGAGGATGTTCTTCTCCTCGAGGTTGTCGAGGTCGAGCCTTCGGATCGCGACCGTGATGATGTCTGCGCCCGACGCCTCTATGGAGTCGACCATCTCTTGCATGGTCCTGTGGCGCCCGGTGCCAACCATCAGCCTGGAAGCGAACTCTTTGCCGTCGATAACCAGAGCGTCGCTGATCATGTTTCCACTCCCTGGGCAGGCACAAGGCCTGCCCCTACAGCTACAGCGGGCGGGCACGGGGCCGGCCCCCAAAGTGGCGAACCTGCCGCATAAAGAAAGAGCCGCTGACCTATGCCAGCGACCCGATTGCAGAAGTGTTCGGCACGTCCCTACGCTGGCATTACCCAGATCAGGTAGTTGTTGGTCGGCGGCGTTGTTTGGCCGCCCTCTCAGCCTGGCTTGCCCAAGCTCCCAACCGAGTTTTTCAGTTTTCCGGTATGGGTAAGAGGATAGCCTACGCCGGGCGAAAAGTCAAAAGCGCGGCCGTGTTGGTGGCGAGGGCCGCACCCCCATCCTAACCTTCCCCCTGCGAGGGGGAAGGGACCACGCTTAGGAAGTCCATGACGGCGCGCTCGAAGCCGGCGGGATTGTCGCCGGGGACGAGGTGGCCAGCGCCGGGTACGGTGGCGAGGCGGCCGTTGGGGATGCGCTCGTGCATAGTGGCCGCGGTGCCCTGCGCGACGACGTCGCTCTCGCCGCCGCGGACGACCAGGGTGGGGCAGCTGAGGCTTTCGACGTAGCCCCACAGTCGCTTCACTGTTTCGGGGTCGCGGCCGATGTTGCGGTCGCGGGTGCGCAGGCGGCGGTCGTACTTCCAGGTCCAATTTCCGTTGGGGAGCTGCTTGAGGTTGTGCATGATGCTGCCGCGCACTTGCTGGGGATCGCGGCGGTGGTTGTAGGCCATCACGCGCTCGACGAACGCGTCGACGGAGTCGAGCTCGTCGTTCTGGGAGGCGAAACGGCGGATGCGGGTGGTGCCGGGACTTTCGGTCTCGGGAGCGGAGTCGACTATGACCAGCGCGCGAATCTCTTCGGGGTGATTGGCGGCGTAGGTGAAGGAGTTGCGGCCGCCCATGGAGAGGCCCATCAGCACGAAGTTCTTGAGGCCGATGGCCTGGGTGATGGCGTGGAGGTCTTCCTGCTGGGTTTCGGGAGCGTAGTCGCCGTCGGGCGCCCATTCGCTGTCGCCGTGGCCGCGCTGGTCGAGGGCGACGACGTGGAAGCGGTCGCAGAGGGAGAGCGCGACGAAGTCCCAGGAGTGGCAGGTCTGCGCGAAGCCGTGGAGCAGGAGCACGTCGGGGTTGGCCGAGTCGCCCCACTCGAGGTAGTGGAAGCGCAGGCCGTTGGCGGTGACGTACCTGTCCTGGGGGAGCGCGTCTTCGGCGAACGTTACGCCCGCGGCGCGCGCAGCGTCGTGAAGGGACATGCCCTGTGGCGCGGTTGGTGAGGTCAAGGTTCTCTTCTCCTAGTAGGTTACACGGGCGGGCGGCGGGTGTGCCAGCCGGCGGCCTGCTCGTAGGCGTGGGCGACCCGGAGGGCGGTGGCCTCGCGCCAGGGTCGCGCGCCGAACTGCATGCCGATGGGCATACCGGCGGAGTCGAAGCCGCAGGGCACCGAGACTCCGGGCTGGCCGGTGAGGTTGAAGGGGCGCGTGAGGCGGGCGAGCAGCGTGCGCGTGGCGTGAGATTCGCCGGCGACGATGGACTCGCGCTCGCCTATAGGCGGCGCGGCGAAGGTGTTGGTGGGCGCGAGCAGGACGTCGTAGGTCTCCATCGCCTTCGCCATCTCCGCGTTGAATGCGCGACGGGCGCGCTGGGCCTTCATGTAGTCTCGCGCGGGGGTGAGCGCGCCGACCTCGAAGCGCTGGCGCACGTCGTCGCCGATGTCGTCGGGGCGCTCGCGCAGGTGGTCGAGGTGGACCTCGGCGGCCTCGACGAAGAGTATCGTGCTTGAGATGGCAAGCGCATGGTCGAGAGCGGGAATTGAAATCTCCTCGACGCGAGCGCCCAATCCTTCGAGCACGGCGGCGGCGGTCTTGACCGCATCGGTGACCTCGGGGTCGATGATGTCGTAGAAGTACTCCTGGGGGAGACCGACGCGGAGTCCCTCTATACCCTGCCCTACCTCGGCGGCGAAGTCCTGCACAGGCACGTTTGCGGAGGACGGGTCGCGCGGGTCGTGGCCGGCGATGGCGTTGAGCACGAGTCCGGCGTCCAGGGCGGTGCGGGTCATCGGCCCTACGGTGTCGAGGCTGAAGGCCAGCGGGTAGACACCGTGGCGGCTGACGCGCCCGAAAGTGGGCTTGAGGCCGACGATGCCGCAGAACGAGGACGGGATGCGGATGGAGCCGCCGGTGTCGCTGCCGAGCGCGGCCATGCACTGGCCCGCCGCGACTGACGAGCCGGAGCCGCCGCTGGAGCCGCCGGTGATTCGGGAGGTGTCCCAGGGGTTGTGGGCGTCGCCGTCGTGGGGGTTCTCGCTGGACGCGCCGAGGGCGAACTCGTGCATCTGGAGCTTGCCCATCAACACGGCGCCGGCGTCCTGGAAACGCTCGGTGACCCCGGCGTCGTAGTCGGGCACGAAGTCGGCGAGTATCTTGGAGCCGATTCCGGTGCGGACGCCGCGGGTGTAGTAGAGGTCCTTGAGGCCGACGGGTATGCCGTGCAGCGGACCGAGGTAGTTGTCTGCCTGGATGGCGTCCTCGGCGGCGCGAGCCTCGGCGCGGGCCTGGTCGGCCATGACGGTGATGAACGAGTTGAGGGCGCCGTCGGTCTGGTCGATGCGGTCGAGATGCGCCTCGCACAGCTCGACGGGGGACAACTGGCCGGAGGAGATCAGGTCCGACGCCTCGGATATGGACAGCCAGTAAAGCTCGGAGTTACTCATCGCTCTTGGCCTCCAGGGCGTCCACCCGGAACGTGACGGCGGGTTCTACGCCGGACAGGTCCAGCGCTTCGACGCCGCCGAGCGACTCCGTGGCCTGGACTATCTGGGGCAGCAACTCGTCGAGCTTGTCGTCGCCAAGCTCGAGGCCGGCTGCCGCGGCCAGGGCTATAAGGGTTTCTTTGGTTATCCTGTTTCCGCTCACATCTTCCTCCTTAAGCGTTGCTCCGTGCCTGGACACGTGAACGTTCTTCCTCCGTGCTTATGAGCAGCGTGCCGAGGTTGCGCACGCGGCTGTTGGCGAGGGCCGGTCCGAGGGCGAATGCGACTACGGCGAGTCCGCCGAGCGCGAGGGTGAAGGGCGCGCCTATCCTGGCCGCGACCTGGCCCATCAGGCCGCCTCCGAGCGGCATTATGCTGTAAGTCATTCCGTACAGGCCCATCACGCGACCCCGCATCCTGTCCGGGACCAACGACTGGAGCGAGCTCATAATGGACATCATGTAGGCCGAGTTGGAGAGTCCCATCAGCAGCATGAGCACGAGCGCCAGCGGGTAGAAGGACACGTACTCCGAGCTCAGCGCGAAGGCGATTATGAGCAGGCCGAAGAGCGTGGCGCCTCCCACGATGATTGCGCCACGCTTCGCCACGTCGTCCCGCGAGCTCATCCACATCGTGACGCCCAGCGCGCCAACGCCGCCGGCGCTGAGCAGCCAGCCCTGGCCGGCGGCTCCGACCTCGAGAATGTCCTTCGCGAAGATGGGCATGAGCACCACGTAGGCCATTCCGAAGAAGCTGTTGAAGAACGTCATGCCGATGAGTATCGAGAATGTGGAGTTGTTCTTTACGAACCGCAGCCCTTCCACCAGGTCCTGGGCCGCGCTCGTGCCGCCGGGCGCCTCGATGGGCGGCACCTTGATGGCCAGCATCACCAGGGCCATCGTCACGAATCCCGCCCCGGCCAGGAAGAACGCCGCGTGCGTGTCGAACACGGCCACCACGAGTCCGGCGACGGCGGGGGCAGCGATGCGGGTTCCCTGCCAGATGGCCGAGTTGAGGGCGACGGCGCTCATCATCACCTCGCGTTCGATCAGGTGCGGGTAGAGAGCCTGCTTCGCGGGCTGGTCGAATGCGCTTATGCCGCCCACCACGAAGGCTATTGCCACCAGGTGCCACGGTTCCACCACGCCGGACAGCGTTATCGCGGCCAACAGCAGGATGACGGCGGCCATGACGGTCTCGGCGACGACTATCATCACGCGCTTGTTGAGCCTGTCGGCGAAGACGCCGCCGAAGAGGTTGAGCAGAATCGAGGAGGCGGAGCTGGCTATCCACACGATGCCCAGGTAGGCGGCCGAACCCGTCAGCTCGTAGGCGAGCCATCCTTGCCCGAATATGAGCATCTGGAAGCCGGCGACGGACGCGAGGGAGCCGAGCCAGTATCTGCGGTACAGGGGATACCGCAGCGCGGGCGGTATCGACAGCGGAAGCCTGCGGGGTCTTGCTTCGGTATTGACGTTCTGGTCCAATCGCGCCTCTATCGGCAGGGGCGGTTCGCGCGCCACACCCCCATCCTAACCTTCCCTCTGCGAGGGGGAAGGGACAATTTGGAAGGCTCGCGTTCACCCTCACCCTAACCCTCTCCCATCAAGGGAGAGGGGACGCGGCACCCCCCATCCTAGTCTTTGAGGGGGATGCGGCCCCAGGTTACGGAGTCGGCGTCGTCGCAGAGGGACTTTTCGCGGATCATGTCCCGGATGGCGAGCAGGGTCGCGTTGACCTCGTTGGTGACGTAAACCCAGTCAGGAGCCTCCGGGAACCAGTAGGGTGAGGTAATGCGGACGACCTTCTTCTCGTCCGGGTTCAGGTAGATTCCAAACTTAGACGCATGCTCCAGCATCGCAGACTCCTGAGTTCCGATTTGCTAAACGGTGTTGGCGACGGGCCGGAGTGTGCGGCCCGGAATGGCGGGCAACAGTATAGCAGGTTTAGAGGGCGCGGCGGTGTGACTCTGCATTCGCCCTCACCCTGACCCTCTCCCATCAAAGGAGAGGGGACTATTCGGAAGGGGCTACTCGACGGTTACGGACTTGGCGAGATTGCGGGGCTGGTCGACGTCGCAGCCGCGGCGCAGGGCTATGTGGTAGGCCAGGAGCTGCATGGGCACCGACATGAGCACGGGCGTTAGGGAGGGGGACGTTTCCGGCACGTATACCACGTCGTCGGCCAGTTCATGGATGTCCGGGTTGCCCTGGGTGGCGATGGCGATGACTTTGCCGCCGCGGGTGCGAACCTCGTTGATGTTGCCGACCATCTTGTCGTAGAGGGCGTCGCTGGGGGTGAGGGCGACGACGGGCATGCTCTCGTCTATCAGCGAGATGGGGCCGTGCTTCATCTCGCCGGCGGGGTAGCCTTCGGCGTGGATATAGCTCAGCTCTTTGAGCTTCAGCGCTCCCTCCATGGCCATGGGGTAGTTCGCGCCTCGGCCCAGGAACAGGAAGTTGTCGCGACGATGGTACGCGGCGGCCAGGCGCATGTAACGCTCCTCGTCGTCCACGAGGCGCCCGAGCAGGTCGGGAACGGCGGCGAGCTCGCGGCTGAGCGTCCGCGCTCGCTCGGGGCTGAGCGCGCCACGCCGGGAGCCGACGTGGAGCGCGAGCAGGTAGAGGGCGAGCAGGGAGCATACGAACGTCTTGGTGGAGGCGACGCCTATCTCCGGGCCGGCCCTGAGCATCAGCGAGCCGTCCGCGACCCGGGTGGACTGAGCGCCGGCGTAGTTGCAGAGCGTGAGCTGGCGCGCGCCCCTGCGGGCGGCCTCCTCCATAGCGGCCAGTGTGTCCGCCGTCTCACCGGACTGGGAGATCGATACGACGAGCGTGCGGCGGTCTATGGCGGGGTCCCTGTAGCGGAATTCGGAGGCGTTGTCGGCCTCGGCGGGTATGCGGGCGAACGACTCCATCCACATGCGGCCCACCATGGCGGCGTGAAGGCTGGTGCCCATGCCCACCAGGATTACGCGGTCTATCTCGGCAAGTTCGCTATCCGTGTAGGGTACTTCGTCCAGCGTCGTCGCAAGGCTGTCGAAGTCCACGCGGCCGCGCAGGGCGTCGACAGCGGCCTCGGGCTGCTCGTGGACCTCCTTGAGCATGAAGTGACGGAACGTTCCCTTGGCGGCGGCGCGGCCGTCGTAGGGGGCGGGAGCGGGGGACTTGCGGACCGGGTCGCCGTCCACGGTGGAGAATTCGGCGTCGTTCCCGCGTATGGTCACCATCTCCCTATTCTCCAGGTAGGCCACTTTCTTGGCGTGGCCGAGTAGCGCGGGAAGATCGCTCGCGAGCAGCATCTCGTCGTCGCAGTAGCCGACCACGATGCCGCCGGCGTTGCCGAGCCGCACGCCGACGATGGCGCCGGGCGCGCGTTGGGACATGGCGACGAGGGCGTTGGCGCCGCGCATCCGGGACGTGGCGGCCCTCACGGCGCTCTCGAAGGACATGCCCTTCGCCAGTTCGGACTCGATCAGGTGAGGGATGCACTCGGTGTCGGTCTGCGAGGAGAAGCGGTGTCCCTGGGCAGTGAGCTGCCGTCGCAGCTCCGCGTAGTTCTCCACGATGCCGTTGTGGGCGACGACCACGTCTCCGGCGCAGTCGGCGTGCGGGTGGGCGTTCTCGTCGGTGGGGGCGCCGTGGGTGGCCCAGCGGGTGTGGCCTATGCCGGTCTCGCCCTCGGGCAGGGATTCGCCGATGTGCGCGCGGAGGTCGGCGAGCTTGCCGGCCAGCTTGCGTACTTGCGGCCCGCCGTCAGACCCCTGCAGCGCGATGCCGGCGCTGTCGTAGCCGCGGTATTCCAGGCTCGCGAGGCCGCCGAGCAGTATGGGGGCAGCCTGTCTAGTGCCGGTGTAGCCGATTATGCCGCACACGTTATGCCTCCGGGCACCCCCATATTTTCACCCCCATCCTAACCTTTCCCCTGCGAGGGGGAAGGGGCATTTGAGGTACCTTCGCTCTGCGAGAGGGAAGGGAAACTCGGATTGCCGTAGACGCCGCGGTAGCTTTCGGGCAGAAGCTGGGCGACGCGCTCCATTATCATCCGGTTCAGGCCGTCGAGGACCTCGCGCGTGGGCCTGCCCTCGATTGCGGGGAGCGAGAAGGTCTGGCCTATGTTGATGCGTATCCGCCTTGCGGGAACGCACAGCCTGTGCCAGTTCTCCAGCCCCTCGGTGCCGGTCATGCCCACGGGAAGTATGGGCGCCTGGGACTTGAGCGCCAGCCGCTCGATGCCGGGAACGGCGGCGCGCATGGCGCCGGGGCTGCGGGTACCCTCGGGGAACAGCGCGACGACCTGGTCACGGCTCAGCATGTCGAGCATCCAGCGGTAGGCGCGGGGGTCGGCGGACTCGCGGCGCAGCGGGTAAGCGCCCCAGTTTCGGAAGAACCAGTCGCCTATGGAGGTCCTGAAAAGCGTGTGCTTGGCCAGAAACCAGGGACGCCGTGGCATGAGGCTGGCCAGGAACGATGGGTCCACGTAGCTCTGGTGATTGCACACAACGATGAGCGGGCCGATGGGAGGGACGTTTTCGGCGCCGGTCACCTTGCAGTCGGCGAAGGCCCTGAGCGTGCCTCGCTGGGCCGTCGAGCATACCGTGAACAGCCAGCTCACGGGCGGCCCTCCCAGAGTTTCAGCGCGTGAGCGACGACCTGTTCCACCGTCATGCAATCCGTCTCCAGTGTGGTAGCGTCCCGCGCGGGGAGGCTCTGTCTGGCGTCCAGCATGTCGCGTCGCTCTATGCCGCGCGCCACGTCCTCGAGGCGGCTCTCCGCGCCATTGCGGACGCGTTCGTCGTGGCGGCGTTGGGCGCGCGTCCGAACGGTCGCGGTCAGGAACAGCTTGACCCGGGCGTCGGGTAACACCACGCTGCCGATGTCGCGGCCCACCATCACAATCGAGGTCTCTGAGGCGATCTCGCGCTGGCGCGCGATGAGCGCCGCGCGCACGCCGGGCATGGCCGCAACGCCCGGCACGATATTCTCCACTTCGGGCAGCCTGAGAGAGTCCGTGACGTCTTCTCCGTCGGCGAGGAGCCGCCCGCTGGCGTCGTCCAGGGGTCTCATGTCCAGGCGTCGGGCCAGCGCGGCCACGGCGGGTTCGTCGTCCGCGGCGACGCCGCGGTCTAGCGCGGCCCAGGCCACCGCGCGGTACATGAGGCCCGTGTCCAGGAAAGCGCAGCCGAGCCTGCGGGCCAGCGCCATGCCCACCACCGTCTTGCCCGACGCCACCGGGCCGTCTATCGCGATATGGACTGTCATGCGTTGGAGCGTCACACCTCCATTCTAACCTTCCCCCGTCAAGGGGGAAGGGAATCCGGCAACAGCCAATCAACCTATGCGGCGATTATAGACGCAGCGACAGTCGCAGACAACGCGGGTGGCGAGGACGTCACCCCCATCCTAACCTTCCCCCATCGAGAGGGAAGGGACAATTCGGGAAGCGCCCGCAGGCGTCAAAGCTCGAATCGGGTGCCGACGGTGTTCTGGACGAACGCGTCGGGGAAGGCCGCGGCGAGGGCGTGCGCGGCACGCCACCCGGTGCAGTGGGCGGGCACGAGCACGCCGGGCGACAGGTCAGCAAGCGCGGCGCAGGTGTCGGCGATGATGGGGTAGAACGACGGCGCGCCGAGGTGGAAGCCACCGATGACGGCGTGGACCCGGTCGATGCCGGTCAGCCGCCTGGCGTAGCGGACGATGTTGACGATGCCGGCGTGGCCGCAGCCGGTGAGCACCACCAGCCCCTTGTCACGCACGTTCATCAGCAGCGCCTGGTCATCGAGAATCAGCGGGTCGGGTCGCCACTCGCCGCCGCGGAGGGCCTGATGCTCGGCGAAACCGCGCTCGAACGGCGTGGTGCGGTCGACCTCCCCGGTCACCAACAGGGAGCCGTCCAGGAGGAACGAGGGTTGGCGCTCCTCTATGACGTCGAAGCCCGCGCCCAGAAGCGCCGACCTGCTGGTGGTGGGCATCTCGCGAGGCTCGCGGCCGGGTATGGCGACGCGGCGCTGGGACCAGAACTCGGGGTGGATGGTGACAGGCATCTTCACGCTGCCGCCGAGCTCGTCGAACAGGCCGTTGAGGCCGGTGGTGTGATCGTAGTGGCCGTGGCTGAGGACGATGGCCTCGATGTCTCTCGCAGACAGCTCGAGGCGGCGCATGTTGTCGACCATGCCGTCCGGCGAGACGCCGGTGTCGAACAGGACGGTGTGCTCTACTCCGCCCTTCTCGACAGTGACGAGGGCCGAGAAGCCGTGTTCGGCCTTGAGGCTGTCCGCGGTTTCGCCCGACTCGAAGAACCGGACGGGCACTTTCGGCGAACTAGGACCCGCCGAGGGACGCCTGGCGGGGCCTTCGTCGCGCAGCAGGGCGTCCGAGACGTTGTCGACCAGGGTGGTGATGCTGACCGAGTCCACGGGTTCCAGTGGGATGGGTTGCATGTCGTCTCCGCTGCTGGTGTTGTGGACAGGATAGCACGCAACTGTTCAGACTTCATGCCATGTGGCATTTGTCGAAGCATCGTCCTGCGGTGGATTTGAATTCCAAGTAACGTATGGCTAACATGCTCTTATCTTCAGTGATCGGATATCGGATTGGGTAAGGCTTCCCTAAATCGGCTCTCGGCCCAGGTCGCGATTTTGCTTCTGGGTGTTCTCCTGTGCGTTGGGCTCCAGGGCGCCGCGGGCAGTGTGAACGCTCAAGAGAGGGAGGTCGTAATTCGCGAGGCCCAACCCAGGTCGCCTTTCTGCATCGAGCTGGATTCGCACCTTGCGCCATATCGAACTCTCACCGTCCTCGGCGCCGACTTTCCCACCACAGGCGTCGGCAGGCTACAGTTCCGCGACGTGGGTACTGACAATCTCAGCGCTTTGTTCGGTGGTGAACCGCGCTGGGAAACGCCGAACCTGGTCACGCTGGATTTGGGCCTGGTCGAGGACAGGCTGTGGCACGAGCCGACGCTGAAGCTTCAGGTCCGCATCACCAATGCCGCCGGAGAGCCGCAATCCAACTGGTCGAACGTGGTTAAGGTGGTGCAGAACGCCTCCGATTGTTCCACTCCCAGAGAGGCGCCGTTCCCGCCGGAGCCGCCGGTTCGGGGAGTCGCGGGAGACCTGTGGGCGGACGTGGTAATCGGCAAGCCGGACTTCACGCAGATCGCTCCGAAGAGCGTTGTGCCGTTCAAGCTGTTCAATCCCGGCGGCGTCGTAGTCGACAGGTCTTCGGCTCCCGGAAGAATGTATGTGTGGGACGCCGGCAACAGCCGCGTCCTGGGCATCGACCTGGCGAAGTGCTACGCGGGCGAGGGTCCCTGCACCGCCGACGTCGTGATAGGCCAGCCGTCGGGGTACGATCAGGGCGGCTGTAACGGCGACAGTTCGTTCCAGGGCTTTCCCGCGCGTACCACTCCCAGGGCGGACACGCTCTGTGGCATACCCGAACAGGCTTTGAGCCCATGGGAAGTGCACACCTTCGTGACGATGGCCGTGGACGGCAACGGCGCCCTGTACGTTCCGGACTCCTACAACAACAGGATAGTGAAGTACGAAGACCCCTTCGCAACCGACTCGGTCGCCGACGAGGTCTGGGGACAGTGGGACTTCTCCGGTGGTACGTGCAACCGGGGCGGCCCCCGACGACCAACGGCGGAGACGCTCTGCTTTCACTCGCAAACCAACTTCCCCCTGGCGAACCGTTACGGCAACGGCGTGGAGATCGATCCGAACGGCAACATGTGGGTGGCGGACGGCGGCAACAACCGCGTGCTTCGCTTCCCTGTGGACCCCGACACGGGAGACATCGCAAGGGCCGCGGACCTGGTGCTGGGCCAGCGCAGCTTCCACGGAGAAGGGACCGGCGACGGCCTGGACGAGATGCACGCTCCCTCGGCGGTGAGGATGGCGGGAGATGGCCGGCTCTTTGTGGCCGACACGCTCAACAACAGGGTCCTCGTGTTCCAGCCCCCCTTCCGGTCTGGAATGTCGGCCGCCCAGGAGTTCGGATCGGGATTCGATCGCCCTACTTCGGTGGAGATAGACCCGGCCGGACAGGGCGTCTGGGTGAACGACTCCGCAAACTACATGGTCGAGCTGTGGGACATGCGGAGCGAATCGGTTTTGAGGATACTGGGCAAGGACTCCTACCGTCCGGGACGTCAGTGCGACGCCTGGTATCCGGAACTGCCTGATCGCCTGTACCTGTGCCCAATCGCCGGAGGCGTCGGCGTGGACGGTCTCGGCAACGTCCTCGTGTCCTCGTACCTGGACACAGCGGAGGTAGCTCGTTTTCCCGTAGCTACGGCGGGAGGAGCGCTGGGCGTCCGGCCGGACAGGCGCCTTTTCCATCCGCCGGTAGGAACGAACCACAAGGACTTGAACGGGATACACTCGGCTCGGGGCGTCGTCACATGGGGCGACCAGTTGATCGTTTCCGACATAAGCCGGCTGCTGTTCTGGAACGGACTGGACACGCTGCACAACGGGCGGCCCGCCGACGGCGCGGTGGGAGATGAGCTCGCAACCGGGGACTGGCCTCACTGCTGCGGCAGGATCAAGGTGGATGAAGCGGGCAGGCTGTGGGTGCTCGGATTCGAGGGGGTCAACCTCCTGGAAGTCTACCAGCTGCCCCTTACTGAGAACTCGGTGCCACTGCACACCATCTTTACCCAGGAGATTACGCTTCCAATCCTGGGCCAGAGGTTCAAAATCGAGCTGGGGCGCCGCAAATTCGGGATCGCGCCGGTCGGCAGCGGAGAGTTCGTGTGGCTGTCCGACACCGACAACCACCGCGTGCTGCGAATACGCGACCCCCTGACCAATCCTGTGGTGGACGCGATCCTGGGACAGCAGACCGCGTTCGCCAACAAGTGCAACGCGGGCCGGATTCCGGCGGCGGACTGGGACGCGCTCTCCGCCGGGGAGCACAGGAACCTGCTTTGCTTCCCCGGAGCGCTGTCTATAGACCGGCTCGGCAACCTGTACGTTTCCGACCATTCGCTGGAGGTAGACGGGAACCGCCGTCTACTGTTGTTCGAAGCGGACTCTCTGCCCACCGATAGAGATTCGGTCCTGCTTGGCCGGGGCGCGACAAAGGCCTTCACCGAGTCTCTGTATGGGTTCAGCAGCCTATGGGTGAGCGCGTACTGGGAGCGCGAATCGGTGATCGACAAGAGGTTATACCTGCACGGCATGTCGGCCGGAACATGGGAGACCGCCTTCGACAGTACCAACAGAATGGTAGTTGGATTCAACGCCTACGCGGGACCGAGGTTCGTCGGGGTGTACGAGGACCCTTTGGGCAGAGAGAAACTTCCGAATGCGTACCTCTATGACCTGATGTCGATGGCGTACACGGCCACGTTCGATGACAACGACAATCTGTACGTGGGCGACATCAACAGGGGCAGGGTGCTCGTGTACCACAATCCGTTCGGGAACTCTTCCGCGGACGCGGAGCCGACCGCGCCGGTCGCCGCGCCGCCCCTGCCGCAGCGCGAGGTAACCATCGAGTCGGTCAGACCAGAGCCTCCGTACTGCGTGGTGCGCAGGTCGGACCAAGAGTATGAAAGGGCGCTCGAGTTCCAGTTCGACGTGCTGCCCCAGGGCTGGAAGAACCTGAGTTTACACTTCCGGAGGCTGACGGATACACACTTGGAATGGGTCAGGCTGTCAAATGCCGACACCGTTCGGGCGAGGGACACGTCCTTAATCATCGACATGGGCAGGATCGGGGGCCGTCTGTGGGGTCATCGCGATAAGTTGACGATGACCGTGAGGCTGGTTTCACCGGAAGGGACGGTTCTTTCGAACTGGTCGCCTGCCTTCGTGCTCGCCGAGAACGTAGAGGCGTGCGGAGTCGCCCTGCCCGCAAGAAGCCCCACGCCGACGCCCATACCCACTCCAACGCCAGCGCCGACGGAGACGCCGACGCCCATACCCACTCCAACGCCTACGCCTACGGAGACGCCGACGCCCGCATCGAGGGCGGCTTTGTTGCCCACGGCGGCGCCCGAGCCTACGTCCGTGCCATTGGTTGACGTGAACGCCGTTACTTTCGAGAGGGTTGATCCGGAGCTTCCGCTCTGTGTCCTTCGCGACTCGCAGCGGGGCCATGAGACACGGCTTCATCTGCGGTTAGGGAATATGCCGGAGAATAGGCTTCATCTGTTTCAGCGGAGGCTGGAGTTCAGGAACCAGGCTACTCTGGGCACCGTAGTGATAGATCTCTCCCTGTTTCCCTCGCTTATACAGATCGAAGAGTCCGGCATAATGGTCCCCATGAGTTACTACGGCACCCGGCTCTGGGCCAATCTGGAGAGGTTGGAGTTGACAGCCAGGCTGGTTGATTTCGATGGCGAGCCTGTTACGGACTGGTCGCCGGAGTTCGCGCTCGCCCAGGACGAGGAGGCCTGCGGCGTCGCCTGGCCCACGCCCACACCGAGACCGACGCCGACAGTCGCACCCGCACCCGCGGCCACGGCCACGGCCACCGCCGTCCCGCCGCCCGCAGCGACGGCGGCGGTCGTCCCCACGTCTACGCCCAGACCCGCTCCAACGCTGACTCCCACGGCGGTCACGGCCGCCGCGTCCGAGACGTTCCCGCCGGAGCGACCGTCTCCGATACCCGCCGTCTCGCCCACGCCCGCTGGCGAAGAGGGCGGCGGTGGGTGCGGCCTGAGCGCGGACCGGGATTACGGCGGCGTGGAGTTAGGCATGTTGATGTTCCTGCTGGCGCCGCTTGCCTTGGTCGTTCGGAACCGGCGGCGCGGCAGATCCGGGCCGCGGGGCGATGTTCAAGATGGTGAGTGAAGTCTCACCGGAAGGCGTCGGCGTGCAGGAATTCTTGTAATGACAAACGCCTGGAAGGTGTGTTACCATTTTCACACTCAGGGCCGTGCGCCGCAACGGCGGCGCTGCATTGCGGCCTAGCCGAAATCGAAGGCAAGCCGAGAAGGAGCGTTTCAGGGCGTGTCTCGGAACTCGTCTACAAGGTGGTTGCGATAGGCTTGCTCGTGTGATGGCATTGCTGCCGGCGGTGCCATCTCTTTTTTTGTCTGTAACAATTTAGAGTCGAGGTGAACCGATGCCTACTTTCGTGGATCCCAAGGTGTGCGACAGCTGCGCCGCTCTATCCGAGCCCCAATGCGTTCACATCTGCCCCAACGACCTGATGGTGCTGCACGAAGAGTCCAACAAGGGTTTCAACCAGGAGCCGGAGATGTGCTCCGAGTGCTTCGCGTGCGTGAAGATGTGCCCGCAGGAGGCCATCGA
Organism: Dehalococcoidia bacterium; assembly: GCA_965203135.1. Classification (GTDB taxonomy): domain Bacteria; phylum Chloroflexota; class Dehalococcoidia; order Lucifugimonadales; family CATOSD01; genus CATOSD01. The sequence continues at coordinate 551,896 of CBDBBO010000002.1, forward strand.
GGTGCGCGGTTATTCGGACTTCGTGCCGCTGGGCGCATACCTCAAGCCCCACCGGACCGACAGCGAGATCAAGTGGGACGTGAAGTTCCGGGACGGAAGGACGCTGAACTTCACCTTCCCGGTGCGCACGACTCCCGTCGGTTCCACGGACCCGTACAAGGACTTCGCGGAGCCTGGACCGGAGGACGCGGCAGGACAGGGACTGGCGGGCGAATCCATCTGGCTGGGAGTGGACAGCCTGTCCTCGATCCAGAGCTAGCAGAGCAGACAAGGAAGGTTTCATAGGATATGACAACCCCTGAGATAGAAACTATCGAGTGCGACGTCCTGATCGTCGGCGGCGGCATGAGCGGCTGCGGCGCGGCTTTCGAGGCGAACTTCTGGGGGCGCGACCTGCGGGTGGTGCTGGTGGAAAAGGCAGTTATCGAGCGCAGCGGCGCTACCGGCGAGGGCCTGTCCGCCATCAACTGCTACATGGGCATGCGCTCCGGGTGGAACACACCCGAGGACTTCGTCGAGTACGTGCGCAACGACATGATGGGTCTCGCTCGCGAGGACCTCGTGTACGACGTGGGCCGTCACGTGGACGCCTCGGTGCACATGTGGGAGGAGTGGGGCCTGCCCATCTTCAAGAAGCCGGACGGCTCCTACCAGCGCGTCGGGAGATGGCAGTTGCCGATGCACGGCGAGTCGCTCAAGCCGATCGTGGCCGAGCCGGCGCGCAAGGCACTCGGAGAGGGCAACCTGTACGAGCGCATTCTTATCACGCACCTTCTGCCGGACAAGCGCGACTCCAACCGGATAGCCGGAGCGATAGGCGTCGGCGTGCGCGACGGCAAGATCTACGTCTTCAAGGCGCGCGCGGTCATCTGCACGGCGGGCGGCGCGTCCAACATCTTCCGGCCGCGCTCCACGAACGAGGGCCTGGGCCGCACCTGGTACTCGGTGTTCGACACCGGCTCGGTGTACGGCCTGGTGATTCCCCTCGGCGCGGAGATGACGCAGATGGAGCACCGGTTCGTGCCGTCGCGCTTCAAAGACGGCTACGGCCCCATCGGAATGTGGTTCCAGTTCTTCGGAGCGAGGGCCACCAACGCCTACGGCGAGGACTACACGCAGACCAGGGCGGAGGCGTTGAAGGAGTTCGACCCCTACGGGTCGGCGGTGCCGACGCCGACGCCGCTTCGCAACCACCAGATGTACCTGGACATCACGGAGGGCAAGTCGCCCATCTACATTCGCACGGAGGAGGCGATCGAGCGGTTGTCGAAGGACGACGAGGGCAACTTCGACCAGCACAGGTTCGACGAGGTGCACAGCGAGGCTTGGGAAGACTTCCTGGACATGACGATCTCGCAGGCGCTGATGTGGGCCTCGCAGAACATCGCGCCGGAGAACACCCCCTCCGAGATCGTTCTGGCGGAGCCGTACATCATGGGCTCGCACTCGGGCGAGGCGGGCGCGTGGGTGAGCGGTCCGGACGACCTGGCGCCCGGCGAGTACAAGTGGGGCTACAACCGGATGCTGACCATCAACGGGCTGTTCGCGGCCGGCGACGGCGTGGGAGCGGCGCCGCACAAGTTCTCGTCCGGTTCGTTCACCGAGGGCAAGATCGCCGCGAAGGCGGCGGTGGCGTATGCGCGCGACGTGGCGGACGCGCCGCAGATCGACGACGACAGGGTGCAGGAGCTCGTCCAGGAAATCATGAGGCCGATGGAGACCTTTAAGGCCAACCGGGGCGTCTCCACCAGCGACGAGGTCAACCCCAACTACATCATGCCGAAGCACGCGCTGATCCGTCTGCAGAAGATAATGGACGAGTACGCCGGCGGCATCTCGACGCAGCTGAAGACGAACGAGCCGCTGCTGACGCGGGGGTTGGAGCTTCTCACCTTCCTGCGGGAGGACCTGAACCTGCTGGCGGCGCGCAATCTTCACGAGCTGCTCAGGGGCTGGGAAGTGGTGCATCGCGCATGGGTGGCGGAGGCGCACGTGAGGCACCTGCTGCACCGCAAGGAGACGCGCTGGCCGGGCTACTACTACCGGACGGACTATCCCAAGCTGGACGACGAGAACTGGCGGGTGTTCGTGAACTCCCGCTACGACCCGGATTCCGGGAACTGGGACGTGTTCACCAAGCCATACAAGCAATTGGTCAAGTAGGAGCTAGCTTGACGCCCGACGCTAACACGCGCGCCGAACAACTTCTCAACTCCCTGGTGGGTTGCGCCTTCCTGACGCTGCTAGACGAGAGCGATCTTGCGCCAAGCGACGTTGCAGACCCAGCAGTCGCGCTTCAGGCCGCTGCGTGGAGCTGCGACTATGTAGATAAGTGGGACCGGGACTACGAGACTATCTCACGCATGGTAACGGAGATAGCGAAAGACAAGCCGGACCTGGCGCGCAAACTCTTTGAGCACCCGGCGACGGCGTGGTGGTTCCGCGACGTGAACCTGGATGCTCAGGCGTGGCTCTCCATTCATGGCACACCGGACAAGTTCATCTATGGCATCCCTCCGAACGTCAGTGAGTGGCGCCGTCCGCAAAATCCATCTGGGCCTTGGGAGCGCTACGCCCAAAAGCCTCTTAACCACGAGACCACTTCGACGCTGTACGCGCCTTTTCTCACGTCCGAGCTTGTGGCTATGGAGGAACGGGTTAGCGACTACCGGTGCAGTTTCCCTCTGGCCTGGTGGTCAATGCGTATCTTGGAAAACGTGCGTGTCTTTGAGATACACGGCCCGTCCGACTGGCACAAACTGTGCATCAGGTATCCGGCGAGAGGCACGGAGGACGACCGGCTGGTACCGAATTGGGGCGCTATCGCAGAAGAGTGGGACGGCGTACACCTGAGCCTGGGCGGGTTGTTGACCACGGAGCAGAATCGGTTCGAGTCAGCCGCTGGGTGGTCTATGCTGGACTTTTGGCACGCTGAGCAGACTTACTGGCTGAGAAGCATCGACGTCGAAGTGGAGCGCCAACCGGACTTCGAGCGGGGGATGGGGTCGCCCCTGACGCATGAGTTGAGGATGCCGCGGGTTCCCACCTCTGGGTCAATGATGATGCGTTTGTAGCCTGGGGGAGACTTCGCACGTGGCCCTACCCGACACCACCACCGAGTTCGCGGGCCGCGTGGCGCTGGTCACCGGCGCCGGGCAGGGCATGGGCCGCGCCGTGGCCGCGAGACTGGCGGCGGGCGGCGCCAAGGTGGTGGTGAACGACCTCAACCCGGAGTCGGCGGAGCGCACGGCGCAGGCGCTCGCGGACGCCGGGCACGAAGCCACGCCGGTCGCGGGCGACGTGTCCCGACCCGGGGACGTGCGCGAAATGTTCCGGGCGGTCTTCGATCGCTATGGCACGCTGCACGTGCTGGTCAACAACGCGGGCATACTCTACCCAACCTCGGTGGAGCATATCGAGCCGGAGGAGTGGGACCTGGTGGTGGCCGTGAACCTGACGGGCACGTTCCTGTGTTCCCAGGCGGCGATAGGGCTCATGCGAGAGGCAGGCTGGGGGCGAATCGTCAACTTCTCGTCTACCGCGGGCAAGAACGTCAGCACCGTGGGCGGCGCACACTACACCGCCGCCAAGGCGGGGGTGTTGGGATTCACCCGGCATCTGGCCAAGGAGGTGGCCGCGTACGGCATCACCGTGAACGCGGTGTGCCCGGGCCTGATAGACACGGAGATGGTGCGGGCGGTCATCAGCCCGGAGCGGGCCGACGCCTACGCGCGGGGCTTTCCCATCGAGCGGCTGGGCGAGCCGGAAGAGGTCGCCGAGCTGGTGGCGTTTCTGGCGTCGGACCGGGCGTCGTACATCACGGGCGCGTCGCTGGACATTAACGGCGGGGACTTGATGATATGAGGCAATCGTGACGCGGATATTGGTGACAGGCGCAGCCGGTCAAATAGGGTCCGAGCTGGTACCGGAGCTGCGGGAGCGGTACGGCGCCGACAACGTGGTGGCCGCGGGCCATCGGACGCCGCTGCCGCCGGACGTGCGCGACGGCGGCCCCTCGACGACGGTGGACGTATCCAGCCACGACGAGGTCGACGCGGCGCTCAAACGCTACGATGTGGGGACGCTCTACCACATGAGCGGGATACTGTCCGCGCTGGCGGAGAGCAGGCTGGAGACGGCCTACGCGGTGAACGTGGCGGGACTGTACAACGTGCTGGAGGCGTCGCGCGCCAACGGATTGCGGCGAGTGGTCGTTCCGAGCTCGATTGCCGCGTTCGGGCCGGACACGCCCCGCGTGGACACGCCCAACGACACGATTCTGCGGCCAACGACGCTGTACGGCATCGCCAAGGTGTTCGGTGAGCTGATGGGCAACTACTACGCGGAGAAGCGGGGCCTGGACGTTCGGGGAGCGCGCCTGCCGGGCATCGTGAGCTGGAAGACGGAGCCGACCGCCGGGACGACGGACTACGCCGTTGCCATCTTCTACGGCGCAATCAGGGACGGACGGTACACGTGCTACCTGGGGCCCGATACGGCGCTTCCGATGATGTACATGCCGGACGCGATCTCGTCGCTCGTGGACCTCGCGGAGGCGGACGCGGACCGGTTGGAGCACCACGCCGACTTCAACGTCGGGGCGATGAGCTTCACGCCGGCTCAGCTGGCGGACGCGATACGCGAGCGCATTCCGGGGTTCGTGATGGAGTACGAGATAGACCCGCTGCGGCAGGCGATCGCCGATTCGTGGCCGGACTCGCTGGACGACTCGGCCGCGAGGCGCGAGTGGGGCTGGAGCCCGCGCTACGACCTGGACGACATGGTCGACGACATGCTGGCGAACCTGGCCCGCAAGCTGGGAGTGGGCTAGAATAGGCTCCAACGCAGACGACCGGGAGGTGAGCCTGAGATGCGTCCAGTCAGCTTGTACGACCTCGAAGCCATGGCAAAGCAGGCGATGCCGCACAATCTTTGGGACTTCGTCGAGGGCGCGGCGTTCGACGAAATCACCAAGCACAGGAATCGCACTGCCTTCGACGAGATCACCATCAACCCCAGTTTCCTGGTGGACGTGAACGACCGGGACGCCTCCACGACCGTCCTGGGGGAGCGGATCAGCTTCCCGGTGATGGTCGCGCCCGCCGGCGGCCAGAGCCAGATGCACCCCGATGGCGAGTTGGCGACTGCCCTGCCGCCGGGGACGCGGGAACCCTGTACGCGCTTCCCACGAGCTCCGGCCACAGCATCGAGGAGGTCGCCGAGGTCGCGAGCGGCCCGTTGTGGTTCCAGTTGTACCACTTCAGCGATGAGGTTACGCAGATTCTGGTAAAGCGCGCCAGAGACGCTGGCTACAAGGCTATCTGCCTGACAGTCGATACGCCAAGCCCAAGCCCGAAGGAGCGGGACTTGCGCAATGCAATCGGCAGGCTGCCCGGGCCACTCTGGGGTAGCCTGCGCGACCGCCCCGACCTAGTGGAGAGCATACAGGCGGGCGTGCCCGACATGGCCGATTGGAGTCCGCCCAGGTACACCGGCCTTACCTGGACGCGGCTGGACTGGCTACGCTCACTGACGGGTCTGCCGCTGATAGTCAAGGGCATCAGGACTGCATCGGACGCCCTCCTGTGCGTGGAACACAGTGTTGACGCGATCATCGTGTCGAACCACGGCGGACGGCAGCTCGATGGCACCCTCTCCTCGATCGAAACGCTGCCCGCTATCGTGGACGCCGTCGATGGCAGATTGGAGATATACCTCGACTCAGGCATACGCCGGGGGTTGGACGTGCTGAAGGCTATCGCGCTTGGCGCGCGCGCCGTGCTGATGGGCCGTCCGCTGTTCTGGGGGCTGGCGGTGGATGGCAGGAGGGGCGTGCGAACCGCGCTGGAAATCCTCAGAACCGAGTTCGACAGGGCGATGGCCTACTGTGGCCGCACTAGGGTAGGGGACATCGACAGGAGCCTGGTATCGCTGCCTTGCAGGTGTTGGGGTGGGGGTAGGTAAGTCCGCCCAATCCCATAATCACAAAATCCTGATCCTGATTTACTCCATCAGTTCCCGGTACGTGCTGCCTATCTCGCCCGGTGCGGGCACTAAGGCGACTCCGGCTGCGGAGAGGGCGCGCTTCTTCTCCTCGGCGCGGGCGGCCGAGCCGGTGATGATGGCGCCGGCGTGGCCCATGCGCTTGCCGGGCGGGGCGCTCTCGCCGACTATGAGGGCGGCGATGGGCTTGGTGAACTCGCTGCTGATGAACTCGGCGGCCTCCTGCTCCTTGGTTCCGCCTATCTCGCCAATCATCACCACGCCGTCGGTGTCGGGGTCGTCCTGGAACTTTTGCAGGATGTCGACGAATGTGGTGCCGCTCACCGGGTCGCCGCCGATGCCCACGCAGGTGGACTGGCCTATGCCCAGCGCGGTCAACTGCCCCACGGCCTCGTAGGTGAGCGTGCCGCTCCTGGACACGACTCCGGTGCGGCCGGGCATGTGGATGTGGCCGGGCATGATGCCCATCTTGAAGTTTTCGCCGGGTGAGATCACGCCCGGGCAGTTGGGGCCGATCAGGGTCACGGGCTTGCCCTGGATGTAACGGACAACCTTTACGGTGTCCATTACGGGTATGCCCTCGGTGATGCAGGCTATGAGGCTGATGCCCGCGTCGACCGCCTCGACGATGGCGTCGGGCGCGAAGGGGGCGGGCACGAATATGAGCGACGTGTCGGCGCCGGTCTCGGCGACCGCCTGCTTCATGGAGTTGAACACGGGCACGGAGTCGGCAAAGATCTCCCCGCCCCTCCCTGGAGTTACGCCGGCCACGAGTTGTGCGCCGTACTCCATGCAGCGCATGGCGTGGTAGCTTCCCTCTCTGCCCGTGATGCCCTGCACCAGCAGGCGGTTGTCCCTGTTTACGAGAATGCTCATGCGTGTGCCAATTCCCCCATTTGCGGCAACCGCTTTCACCCCCATCCTAACCTTCCCCCTTGATGGGGGAAGGGACAGTTCGGAAGGCTTACTCGCAGTGCCTGCTCCTCTCCCTTGATGGGAGAGGAGGTTAACGATTCGCCTTTATCGCCTCGGCGGCCTGGTCCAGATCATCGACCAGGATCACGTCGAGGCCCGACTTCGCCAGTATCTCGCGCCCCTCTTCCGCGTTGGCGCCGAGCATACGGACCACCATCGGGCGCATCGACTCCGGTTCGCGCTCGGCCGTAAGAACGAACCCGCGGGCCGCCACGTCGCAGCGAAGGATGCCGCCGAAGATGTTGACGAATACGGTGGCGACGCTGGGGTCTTTCAACACGAGGCTGAGAGATGCGGCGGTCTTCTCCTCGTCCGCGCCGCCTCCGATGTCGAGGAAGTTTGCCGGCGACGCGCCCGCCGCGGCGATGACGTCCATGGTGGCCATGGCGAGGCCAGCACCGTTGACGATGCAGCCGATGCTGCCCTCCAGCTTCACGTAGTTGATGTCGTGCTCGCGCGCCTCGACCTCGAGCGGGGCCTCCTGCTCGACGTCCCGTAGCTCGGCGATTCCGGGGTGGCGGAACAGCGAGTCGTCGTCCACGTCGAGCTTGGCGTCTACGGCCAGCAGTCGACCGTCTCCGGTGACCACAAGCGGGTTGATCTCGGCCAGCGAGCAGTCGTGCTCCTCGAAGACCGCGTAGAGGCGCTCGATGAGGGTGCCGGCCTGTCGCACGAGGTTGCCGGGTAGGTTAAGGCCGTATGCGAGGGCGCGGCCCTGGTAGGGCAGGAATCCCAGCATCGGGTCCACGGGCGCGCGCAGGATGCGCTCCGGCGTCTGCTCGGCGACCTCTTCGATGTCCATGCCGCCGGACTCGCTGGCCATGACAACGGTGCCGAGCGCGGCGCCGTCGATGACCATCCCGACGTACAGCTCGCGCTCGACCTCGATGATCTCCTCAACGAGAACCGCACGCACGGGCACACCCCCGGGGCCGGTCTGAGCGGTGACGAGCTGGGAGCCGAGCATGCCCTCTGCGACGGTGCGGGCCTCCTCGGGCGAGTCCACAAGCTTCACACCACCGGCCCGGCCGCGCCCGCCCGCGTGCACCTGGGCCTTGAGCACGGCTCTGCCGCCCAGGTCGCGAGCGGCGCCCTCGGCCTCGTCCGGCGTAGTCGCCAGACTGCCCTTCGGGACGGGCACGCCGCGCTCGGCGAGGATGCGCTTGGCCTGGTATTCGTGAAGTTTCATTCGAGCACTCCAGGAAGGCGAGCGGGATGGGCCACTCGGCGCACGGTTCCGCGCTGTCCCGTTCGCGCCAAGCGGCCCTTGGATTCTGGCGGAGGGGATGGGATTCGAACCCATGATCCCTTGCGAGATGCCGGTTTTCAAGACCAGTGCCTTAAACCGCTCGGCCACCCCTCCGCGATCAGGGCTACGCCCCCATTGTAGTGGGTGAGAGGGATGTCGGCAAGCGGTGCGCACTCCGGCGCGAGTAGCTCAGAGTGTCAGCGCCGGCTCTTCGTAGCGTTGGATGGTGCCGTCGCAAAGCACCAAGCCATCTTCGCAGCGGCACTCGACGCGCCCGCCCTCGAACTGCTCCTCGTAGAGCCGCGCGTACAGCCCGTGCAGTCGGAGCAACTCCTCGTGGGTGCCCTGCTCCACTATTCTTCCCCGGTCGATGGCGAATATCACGTCCGCGGACAGTATCGTCGAGAGGCGATGGGCTATGGCGATGGTGGTCCTGTCTCTCATCAAGGGCTCCAGAGCGGCCTGCACCTGGCGCTCGCTGGCCGTGTCCAGCGCGGAGGTGGCCTCGTCCAGGATAAGCACGCGCGGGTCGTGAAGGATCACACGTGCTATGGACAGGCGTTGGCGCTCGCCCCCGGAGAGCCGGTAGCCCCTCTCGCCGACTACGGTATCGTAGCCGTCGGGGAACTCAATGATCCTGTCGTGAATCTGTGCCGCGCGGGCCGCGGTCTCTATCTCATCTTGGGTGGCCTCGGGGTTGCCGTAGAGCAGGTTGCCGCGAATGCTCGCGTGGAAGAGGTAGCTCTCCTGGGTCACGTAGCCTGTAAGCCGGGCCAGGCTGGACAGGCTGATTCCCCTGACGTCGATGCCGTCGATCCGCACCGAACCCTCGGTGGGGTCGTAAAGCCGGGGTATCAGGTACGAGATGGTCGTCTTGCCCGCGCCGCTCGGTCCCACGAAGGCGGCGAGCTGGCCCGGCTCAATCTGGAAGGTGACCCCGTCCAGCGCCCAGCGCTGGTTCGCCGCGCCGTCATTGCTGTCGCCGCCGTAGGACAGCCTGACCGAATCGAAGGAGACCCAGCCCCTCACCCGCTCGGGGGCTATATCCACGGCGTCAGATGAGTCCGTGATGTCGGGGTCGACGTCCAGGTAGCCGAATATGCGCTCGAACAGGGCCAGCGAGGCCTGGAGCTCCACCGACACCTGCAGAAGACTGCCGAGCGGAAAGAACAGCCTCGACTGGAGCGTCGTGAAGGCGACGAGAGTGCCGGCGGTGATTCCGCCCGACACGCCCCCGGTGAGCAGATAGCCGGCTATCACATAGATAGCCACCGGAGAGATGGAGAAGAATATCTGGATGAGGGCAAAGAACGCCTGGCCGGTCATCTGAAGGCGTACCGAAAGGTCGGCCAGCCTCTGGTTCTCGCCATGGAAGCGCCGCACTTCCTGGTTCTGCCTGCCGAACAGCTTGGCCAGCATGATGCCGGATATGGAAAGGGTCTCCTGCGTCGTCGCGGTCATGTCGGCAGCCGCCTTCTGGGACTCCGCCGTCACCGCGCGGCGCCGGTCGCCGACCACCTTCGTGACCAGCAGGAACACCGGGGCGGCGCCGACCGCGACCAGCGTGAGCTGCCAGGAGAGAATGGTCATCGCCGCGAGTGTGCTGATGACTATGACCACGTTGGACAGCACGTTGGATACGGTGTTGGTGACGACGTTCTGCACGCCTCCGACGTCGTTGGCGATGCGGGACTGGATTTCGCCGGTGCGAGTGGAGGTGAAAAAGCCCAGAGACAGGCTCTGAAGGTGCGCGTAGAGCCTGTCGCGCAGGTCGCGCATCACGCGCTGGCCCACCGAATTGGTCATGTAGGTCTGGACTATTCCGAAGCCCCCGGTGACTACCGTGACCGCGGCCATGACGCCGGCCAGCGTCCAGAGCAGGGCGAGGTCGGGGGAGCCGGACGGCGGGAACAGAGCCGAGTCGAACACCTCGCGTATGAGCAGGGGGTTGACCACACCCAGTCCCGCGGTGACGATGATGAGCAGCGCTATGCCGACGACGCTGAGCCAGTAGGGCCTGAAGGACGCCACGGCGCGCCTCACCAACCTCTTTGGTCTATCGGCACCGTCTGTTGGAGGAGTCTTCGCCATGTCGTCCGAGTTCCCGGCCTGATTTGCCGCCGCTTGAATCGCGAGGCAATCCGTAAGGGCGTTCGATTCTACCACGCAGCCGTCTACGCCATCAACACGGCGTCGGCTTGCGCCGCAACACGTTAGGGCTTATCCTGTTACGGAACCGGCCGGGCAGCGAGCCGATGGGCACGCGGATGAGGACGAAAGGGAGACGCAGCCGTTGGATTTGGACCAGGATGGCGGGCAACTGAGGGAGCGCATACGCTCTGCGGTGTCGTCTCAGACTCAGACGACGGTAACCGTGCTATCCTGCCTGCTGGCCGTCCAGGACGAAGTCGGCTACCTGCCCGACGAGGCGCTGGAAGAAGTTGCCTCGCGCATGGACACGACCGTAAACGAAGTGTGGGGCGTGGCCAGCTTCTACACCAACTTTCGATTCACTCCCCCTGGCGACCGCGTGGTAGAGGTGTGCTGGGGCCCTACGTGTCACCTGCTTGGCGCCCCCCATATACTCAGAGCCATAATGGATGAACTGGGCCTGGAGGATGAGGGTGAGACGGAGGGCAACCGGACCAGCCTCAAGTACAACACCTGCCTGGGCGCCTGTTCGCAGGCGCCGGTGCTGATGGTGGACCACGAGCTGGTAGGCCGGCTGACCGTCGACAAGGCCCTCGCCCGCGTCTCAGAGGCGAGAGACGGGGCCTAGAGGACGTTTCCCATGCCCGATCTGCACGAGCTGAAAGCGGAGGCCGACCGGCGCTGGGGCGACCTGGTGAACGGGTCGAAGCCGTGGATAAGGGTGGGCACCGCGATGTGCGGCCACGCCGCCGGGGCTTACGACACGCTCGGCGCGATACTCGAGACGCTCGAGCGCCTCGATGTGGACGCGGAGGTGGACGAGGTCGGCTGCCTGGGCATCTGTTACGCCGAGCCGCTGGTGGACGTGACGCTGCCGGGCGGCTCGAGACTGTTCTTCCAGAACGTGGGCCCCGCCGACGTCCCGGCGATAATCGACGCCTACGTCGCAGAGGGAGAGGTCCCCGGAGACAAGGCGCTGGGCTACCTGGGCGAGTCACCTATACCGGGCGTCCCAGACCTCGCCGAGTTGCCGGGAATCAAGCTCCAGCAGCGCGTGGCGCTGCGAAATGCCGGCAACATCGCGTTCGACGACATCTACCAGTATCTCGCCAACGACGGCTACAGGGGCCTGAACAAGGCGCTGTTCGAGATGGAGCCGCCCGACGTCATCAAGGAGATAACCGACTCCGGGCTGCGCGGTAGAGGCGGCGCGGCCTTTCCCACCGGCATCAAGTGGAGCTTCCTGGTCGGCTCGCCAGGACCGCCAAAGTACATCCTCTGCAACTGCGAGGAGGGCGACCCGGGGGCCTACAACGACAAGGGCATTCTGGAGAGTGACCCGTTCACGCTCATCGAGGGCATGACCATCGCGGGGTACGCCACCAACTCCACCAACGGTTTCGTGTTCATACGCCACGGCCACGACGGGCCGATAGATCGCACGCGACGGGCGATAGAGCAGGCCTACGAGCTGGGGTTGCTCGGAGAGAACATCCTGGGGTCGGGCTTCAGCTTCGACATGGAGGTCGCGCTGACCGGGGAGTCCTACGTTTCGGGCGAGGAGACGGCCCTGATGGACGCCATCGAGGGAAAGCGCGCGCAGCCCAGGCCGAGGCCACCCTTCCCCGCGGCTTCGGGCGTCTGGGGCAAGCCCAGCAACATCAACAACGTGAAGACGCTCTCGTACGCGCCGGAGATAATCTCCCGCGGAGCCGAATGGTTCTCGTCCATAGGCGTCAACCGCAGCACGGGAACGGCCATCGCCTGCCTCAACGGCAAGATAAGGTACCCCGGCCTGTACGAGGTTCCCATGGGCATGACATTGGGCGAGGTGATCAACGACGTCGGCGGCGGCGTGCCCGACGGCAAGAAGCTGAAGCTGCTCCAGACGGGCGGGCCGCTCGGCGGCGTGTTGGGCGCGGGCAGTCTGGATATTCACATCGACTTCGACGAGATGCGCGCGGCGGGGGCGATCTTCGGCTCGGGCGGCATCATCGTGGCCGACGAGGACACCTGCGCGGTGGATCTGACGCGCGTGCTGGTGGCGTTCTGCCAGTACGAGTCCTGCGGAAAGTGCTTCCCGTGCCGGCTGGGCATGGAGCACCTGCTGGAGATCGTGGAGCGGATCGCACGCTGCGAAAGCCGGCCGGGGGACATGGATCTGATGCGCAAGGTCGGCGCTACAATGGAGGCGGGATCGCTGTGCGGGCACGGCCAACTGGGGTTCGGACCGATCAGGTCCGCCTTCGCGCACTTCCAAGCGGACTTCAGGGCGCACATAGAGGACGGGCGCTGTCCGACGGGAAGCTGCGGCGCGCCAATGATTTCGCCTGTCAACACGAGGCCATACGCCTGGGACTACACGCCTGCGATTTCACCCCCATCCTAGCCTTCCCCCTGCGAGGGGGAAGGGATAGTTGGAAGGATTTTCGCGCCAGAGCAGGCGCACGGCGGCCACTGGATTCCCGCTTGCGCGGGAATGACGTATGAGGAAACGCGGCAATGACGACAGTAGCCGAGATAACGATCACCATCGACGGCGTGGAGGTGCAGGCCAAGCCCGGCGCCACTATCATCCAGGCCGCCATGGATGCGGGGATGTACATACCGTACCTGTGTTACTACCCGGGCATGAAGCCCTACGGCGCCTGCCGCATGTGCGTCGTCACGGCGGAAGCGCCCGGTCGGGACGGCGAGTACCGGCCTCTGCCGGGCAGTCCGGCGTCCTGCACCACTCCTGTGTCTCCGGGTATGCGTGTGACCACAAAGTCAGACGGGCTGACCGACCTTCGCCGCGGCATCATGGAGTTGCTCATCGCGGAGCACCCGCACGGGTGCCTCACCTGCCACCGGATCGAGTTGTGCGGCCCTTCGGCCTCCAGCATATGCCTGCGGCACGTTTCGGTGAACGACCGGTGCCTCACCTGTCCCAAGAACGAACGCTGCGAGTTGAAGGACACCGTCCGCCACCTGGAGATGGAGCTGGACACGCCGCTCACCTACAACAACCGGCATCTGCCGCTGGCCACCGCCGATCCGATGTGGGAAATGGACATGAACCTGTGCATCGTGTGCGCTCGCTGCGTGCGCGTGTGCGACGAGGTCCGGGGCGACGACGCGCTGACGCTCCAGCAGAGATCGGGGCGCAGCCTCATCGGAACCTCGCAGGGCAACTCGCTGCTGGAATCGGGTTGCGAGTTCTGCGGCGCCTGCATCGACGTGTGTCCCACAGGGGCGCTGGTGGAGCGCAAGTACAAGTGGGACAAGGCGGTGCAGAAGATCCAGAGCATATGCCCGCAGTGTCCCGTCGGCTGCCAGATGACGCTGGAGGTCGACAGGCGCAACCGCATGATAAGGGCGATTCCGGACCGCAACGGGGAGGCCAACCGGGGCCAGGGCTGCTTCAAGGGCAAGTTCGGGCTGGACTTCGTGAACAACCGGCGCAAGATGATTCGCCGCCCGCTGGTGCGCAGAGCCGGTCAATTGGAGGAGGCGAGTTGGCACGACGCCCTGGACGCCGCGGCGGAGGGCCTCGCCGCCCACGTGGGCGACGGGTTCGCGCTGATAGCATCGCCGCGCGGCACAAACGAGGACAACTACGTCGCCCAGCGGTTCGCCCGCGAGGTGATGAACTCCGGCAACGTGGACGTTTCTTCCAACCTGAGACCCGAACTCGTGAGGCCGCTGGCCGAGACGCTGGGCGCTCGCGGGGCGACGAACCCAATCTGGGACCTGGAAGGATCGAGCTGCTTCCTCGTCGTTTCCAGCAATATGACCGAGGAGCAGAACGTCGCAGCCGTGCCGATCAAGGGCGCGGTCAGAGACGGCGCCAAGCTGATAGTCATCGACCAGCGGGAGACCGAGCTTACCCGCTACGCCGACATCTGGCTGCGCCCCAACCCGGGCAGCGAAACGGCGCTGGTAGGCGGAATGCTGCGCGCCATAGTGGACGAGTCGCTCGAAGACCACGCCTACACCATCGACAGATGTGAGGGGCTGGATGACCTGAAGCGCTCGTTGTGGAGCTTCGACCTGCTCAGGGTGGAGGCCGAAACGGCTGTGGCCCAGGACCGGATACGGGAGGCGGCGCGCATGTTCGCCGGGGCTAAGCCAGCCTCGGTGCTCTATGGTCTGGAGACTGTCGCGGTCGATCAGACGGAGGAGTGCGTGCGCGCGCTCGTCGATCTCTCGCTGCTAACTGGCAACTTCGGCGTGGAGTCCGGCGGTGTCTATCCGCTGTTCACCGGGGCGAACCTGCAGGGGTCGATGGACGTCGGCTGCTCGCCGGAGCACCTGCCCGGCTACGCGCCGCTGGCGGGCGCGCCGGGGGTGGGGATACGCGATCTGGCCGACGCGATTCGCAGCAAGCGGATAAGAGCGCTCCAGATCATCGGCGACAGTCCCTCGTTCACGAACGGCGAGTTGGGCGAGTTCGTGGAGGCGCTGAAAGAGCTCGACTTTCTGCTGGTGCAGGACACGTTCCCCAGCGAGGTGAGCGAGTTGGCCGACGTGGTGCTGCCTTCGGCCACGTTCGCGGAGAAGGACGGCACCTACACGAACATCGAGCGCCGCGTGCAGCTTCTGCGCCCCGCGCTCGGCCCCAAGGCGGAGGAGGAGCCGGACTGGCGCATCCTGTGCCGCATCGCGGAGCGGATGGGCGCGCAGGGGTTCGACTACGCGGCCAGCGCCGACATATTCAACGAGTTCGCCGCGCTTATCCCGGACTACGCCGGCCTTTCGCACCCCCGGCTGCTCGCGGGCGGCGTGCAGTGGCCCTGCCCTGACGATAGCTCCAGGGGCACCGCCATACTCGGCGCGGACGGCTATACAAGACCCGTACTGAGCCCGGTGACGATGCGGACGACGGCGCCGAGCGGCGACTCCGAGTACCCCTTCCGGCTGGCGCGGGGCCGCGTGCTGCACCGGCCGAACGCCGACGCGGGCGTGCGCCTGGACGGCGACCGCTACGCAATGGACCGCGAGCTTGAGATCGAGCTACATGAGGAGGATGCTCGCGAGCTCGGGGTGGCCGGCGGAGAGAGGGTGGAGGTGGTCCACCCGCGAGGTGTGCTCAGCGGGGTCGCGCGGATCGACGGACCGCTGAGAGGCGTGGTCAGCACCACCGAGCTCTTCGGCGAGCTGATTCTCGACCTGGAATCGAGCGACTCGCCGGACCCGATGCTCAAGACGCCGGGGCTGCCGATGCTGCCGGCGCGCGTGACCAAGCCGGCGGCGGCTGCCGCGGACTAGCGAATCGCGAGCGCCGTTACGGGAAGGGAGTTGCACACCATGGACTGCCAGAACTGCGGACGCACGAACGCCCCCGACGCCAGGTACTGCGCGGCGTGCGGCGTGGAGCTCGGAGCGGCGTCGGCAGCACCGGCCGGCGGCGGGACCATCCCGACTAGAGGGCTGGGCGCGCTGTTGGAAGAGTCATTTCGGCTGTATCGCGCCAACTTCTGGCAATTCGTCGCGATAGCGGCTATTCCTGCGGCCGCAAACGTGCTCGCCAACCTGTTCTTTGCGACAGGCGAATCACCTCTGGCGCTGCTCGGAGGAATCTTCATCCTCGCCTCTATCGCGCTCTCCGTAATCGCCGCGGGCGCGATCGCATTCGGGGTTGCGCGGCACTACGTTCGGGGAGAGGTGGACGTGGTGGACTGCTACTCGCACGCATTCCAGGTGGGGGTGTTTCTCATAGCGCAGGCCATCGTGGTTACGGTAATCCTTGGCGGATTGCTTATCGTGGGAGCCGTCATGTTCGTCATCGGCGCCATTGTAGGAGTCTTCGAGGGCGACTCGGACGGGGCGGTCCTGGCGCTGGTCGTCATCGGCGCGCTGATGTTTCTCGTCGGGATAGTAGTTGCCGTATGGCTCGGCGTCAGATGGTTCAGCGCCGCCTATGCAGTTGTGATAGAGGGCAAGGGGCCAATAGCCGGATTGGGCCGAAGCTGGAACCTCGTCACCGGGAGTTGGTGGCGGGTGTTCGGCATTGGGCTGGTCTTCGCAATCATCATAACCGTGGTGATCATGGTCATCGCGATTCCGGTCGGCATCGTAGGCGCCATCGCGGGAGCCATCGCCGCAGGTGAGCAGGGCGCCGGAATCTTGGGCCCCATTGCGGGGGCTCTGGCGACGATCGTAGTCACGCCGTTCGCGTACATCGGTGGCACGCTTCTCTACTTCGATTTGCGCGTGCGCAAAGAGGGCTTCGACCTGGACGCTTTGGCCGCCGAGACCTCCAGGGTGTGACCGGCGCGTGTAGTGTCTTGAACTGCGAAGTCTGTGGACGCTCTTATGACGACGACGCCAGGTTTTGCGCCGACTGCGGCACGGAGTTGCGGCAGCAGTTCGGCGACCGGAACGAAGGCGCACAGCGACAAACACCCGTAGACATACGACAGGCATACGGCGCTACGCCTGCGCCCGAGGCCACTGTCGACGGCGATACCGAAGCCTCCGGGCTGTCTTCTGAGGAACAGCCGCAACCGGGCCATGTGAACGTCGTCCTGCCGGCCTCGACGCCGGCGGAGATCCCTACATCCACCGTCGGGGAGCTGCTGCTACGTGCCAGGAGCATGTACACCCGGCGCTTCTGGCTTTTCTTCCCGCTGGGCGCGCTGCCCCAGGTCCCGCTGATCATTTCGCCTCTGGATGTAGAAGACCCGTCCGTGGCGGGCTTTTTCTCACTGGTCTTCAGCGTGCTGCTGTTCGTGGCCGCGACCGCAGCTACGATACTTGCCGTCGCCAACCTCCACGTGGACGGACGCGTGCACTTCTCACGTTGCCTGTCCGATGCGTCGCAGGTGGCTCTGCCGATGTTGCTTGTGCAGTTGATCATAGGGTTTTCGCTCGTGGCCTCAATCATCCTGATGGCGGTGCTCATCGGCTTCCCGCTGTTCCTCTATTTTCTGGCCACGCTGTTCTTCGCGCCCCACGCGGTGGCCATAGAGCGGCTGAACCCGCTGTTCGCGCTTGGCCGCAGCCGCCAGCTTGTGAGGGGCCACATCGTCCGCGTGATCGTGGTCGGCGTGTTGTTCCTTCTGGTGGCGGCCTTTATTCACCTGGCGTTCATCGTGCCGGCAATGCTGCTCTCGCCCGAAGACGCCATGACGCTGAACGTCGCCTGGGCGGCGGCGGCCTCGTTCGCTACGCCGCTGATAACCATCGGCGGTACGCTGACGTACTTCGACCTTCGCGCCCGGAGCGAGGGCTACGACCTGGGCCAGTTGAAGTCGGAATTGGAGCGCGACTGAAAACCCGCCTCGAGACCGCCTTCAGGCTTTAAATGACCGACCTGTTTGTGGCAAGATAGAAGGCAGGAGGTACTGGAATTTGACAACGCTCAGAAGGTTCAGACCGGTCAAGCTCTCCAAGGTCAAAGTGCTCAAGAGGGAGGACTACACCCCGGACCTAATGCTCATGTGGGTCGAGAAGCCCGAGGGATACGCCTTCAAGCCGGGCCAGTACTGCACAATCGGCATCGACGGCATCGAGCGTGCCTACTCCATCGCATCCGCGCCTTACGAAGACTCACTCGAGTTGTTTGTCGAACTCGTACACCCGGAAGAGGGCGGCGTGCTCACTCCGAAGCTGTGGGAGCTCGAAGTGGGCGACTCCGTGACTATCAGGCCGCGCCCCAAGGGCATATTCACCTTCGATCCCAAGCTTCCGTCTCAACTGCTGGTCGCTACCGTGACGGGCGTGGTTCCGTACGTGAGTTTCCTGCGCCAGTACCTGCACGACGGCATGAGCGGCCACCACTTCTATGTTCTGATGGGCGCGAGCTACCATGACGAGTTCATCTACGACGGCGAACTGGCGCGGCTGCAGGCGGAGCATCCCGACCTCGTGACGTTCGTGCCCACGGTCAGCCGGCCCGCCGACCCTCACAACGGCCAGTGGCAGGGCGAGTCCGGGCGCGTCAACACGCTGCTCGACAAGTACGTGACCAATTTCGGCCTGTGCCCGGAGAACACGATGGTCTACGCCTGCGGCCATCCGGGCATGATCGAGGCGGTGAAGGAGATTATGCTGCCGGAGGGGTACGAGGTGAGGGAGGAACGGTTCTGGAAAGAGGACTAGACACCGGAAACGGCGTCTCACCGTTCGCCAAGCGACATGACCACACCGGCAAGGCGCCAGTACCTGCGCATCAAGAGCGAGCACGAGGACGAAATCCTGCTGTTCCGCATGGGGGATTTCTACGAGACCTTCGACGATGACGCTCGCATAATTTCCAAAGAACTCGAGATCGCCCTCACCTCCCGCGAGATGGGGCGCGGCCAGCGAGTCCCGCTGGCCGGAATCCCCTACCATGCCCTCGAGCCCTACCTGGCGCGGCTAATCCGCAAGGGCTACAAGGTGGCCATCTGCGAGCAGACCAGCGACCCGGCGGCCTCGCGCGGACTCGTGGACCGCGAGGTCGTCCGGGTGGTCACAGCCGGCACGGTGCTGGAAGACTCGCTGCTTACCGCGGACACTAACAACTACCTGGCCGCGGCGGTGACCCAGGGCGATCAGGCCGGCGTGGCCTATGTCGACATCTCCACCAGCGAGTTCGCCACCACGCAGTTGCCTCTGGCCCAGCTCGGCGTCGAGCTGGAGCGGCTCGCGGCCGCTGAGCTTCTCATACCGGAGGGCGAGAACTCGCTGGACGTGGAGATTGGGTCGGCTGTTACGGAGGCCCCACCCGGCTCGTTTCAGCTCGAATGGGCGAGAGACGCGCTGCTCGGCCATTTCGGCGTAGCCTCGCTGGAGGCGTTCGGCTGCGACCGTCTGCCTCTCGCGGTCCGGGCCGCCGGCGCCGTAATCGACTATCTGCTGGCGACACGCCGCGACTCGGTGGGCCAGATAACGTCGCTTCACACCTACTCCACGTCGTCTTACATGACGCTGGACACCCAGACCCGTCGCAGCCTGGAGCTTTTCGAGAGCGGGCGCTGGGGCGAGTCAGGGGCGTCGCTCTTTTCTGTGCTCGACCGCACCAAAACGGCCATGGGCGGCCGCCTGTTGAGGCGGTGGATTGGCCAGCCCCTTCTCGAACTGGACGCGCTTGGCGAGCGGCAGGATGCGGTGGCCTGGGCGCACCGCAGCTCGATTCGCAGGGAGCGCGTGGTCATGCTGCTGGAGGACGTGGCCGACCTGGAGAGGCTGGTCAACCGAGTGCGTGGCCTCAGCGCCTCGCCCGCCGACCTTGTGTCGATAGCCGCCAGCCTGGAGACCGGGCCGAAGGTGCGCGCGGTGCTTTGCGAGGACGACGACTCGCGGCTGGTCGCCCGCGTGGCGCGGGAGATAGCGGACAACCGGGAGGTGTGCGAACTGGTAAGGGCCGCCATCGTCGACGACCCAGCTCCCGCGCCCGGGGACGGCAAAGTCATACGCCCCGGATTCTCGCCGGAGCTTGACGAGCTCCGAAACGCTTCGCGGTCGGCCCAGGACTACATCGCCGGACTCGAACGCTCCGAGCGAGAGCGCACCGGCGTCAAGTCGCTGAAGGTGGGCTACAACCGGGTGTTCGGGTACTACATCGAGGTCAGCAAGCCGAACCTGTCGCTGGTGCCGGACAACTACGTGCGGCGGCAGACGCTGGTCGGCGGCGAGCGGTTCATCACGCCGGAGATGAAGGAGTACGAGTCGCGCATCCTCAACGCCCAGGAAAGGATCGGCGCGCTGGAGAACTCCCTGTTCAGGCACGTGTGCAAGCAGGTGGCGGACGCGGGCGCGGCCATACTGCGCACTGCCGCGGGTCTCGCGGAGGTCGACGTATACTGTTCTCTGGCGGACGTGGCCTCGCGGCACGGATACGTGCGCCCGGAACTGAACGACGGCGACACGCTGGACATACGCCAGGGCCGTCATCCGGTGGTGGAGCGTTCGATGCCGCCGGGCGCGTTCGTGCCGAACGACATGCGGCTGTCCAACGGCGACGAGGCGCTGGTCATCCTGACCGGACCGAACATGGCCGGGAAGTCCACGTACATCCGCCAAGGCGCGATCATCGCGCTAATGGCCCAGATCGGCAGCTTCGTGCCCGCCGAGTCGGCCACCATCGGGCTGGTGGACCGCATCTTCACGCGCGTGGGTTTGCAGGACGACCTGACAAAGGGCCAGTCCACTTTCATGGTGGAGATGCTGGAGACTGCGTCGATTCTGAACCACGCGACGCCGCGCTCGTTCATCATCCTGGATGAGATCGGACGTGGCACCAGCACCTACGACGGGCTGGCTATCGCGCGCGCGGTGGCGGAATTCATCCACAGCCACCCACGCCTGGGGTGCAAGACGCTTTTCGCCACGCACTACCATGAGTTGACACAGCTCGCCGAGTCGCTGCCGCGAGCGCGCAACTACAACGTGTCGGTGTCCGAGGACAGGGGTGAGGTGGTGTTTCTGCGCCGCATCGTGCCCGGGGGGGCGGACAGGAGCTACGGCGTGCACGTGGCGCGGCTGGCCGGACTGCCGGGGGGCGTCGTCAACCGCGCGTGGGAGTTGCTGCGGGAGCTGGAGAGCGCCACTCGCCGCGGGGGTATGGAAGATCGGAAGGGGTACGCGAAGCGGGAGCCGGCGCCTCGCCAGCTTACGTTGCTGGCGGACACGCCTCCCGTGCTCGAGGAGTTGCTCGCTTTGGATGTCGACTCGCTCACACCCATCGAGGCCATCAACAAGCTCTACGACTTTCAAAAACAGGCAAGACAGCAGAAGTAGGACCTGCCCCTCGGTGGGCCGGCGTGGGATGAGCGGTTAGCACCGCCCACTCAACAAACAAGATTGGGGACATAGTTATGAACTGGCGCGAACTACAGGACAAGGGGCTGGCGACCGTAGGCGGCGCGGTGTCTGGGGGACTCGATAGCTGCACGGTGACGCACTGGCTGAGCGAGAAGGGCTTCGTCGTCCGCTGCTACACGGTGGACCTGGGTCAGCCGGACGAGGAGAACCTGGAAGCGGTGCGAGACAGGATGCTGGGGTGCGGGGCGGAGTCCGCAGCCATCGTGCCGGGCAAGGAGCCGCTGGCCGAGGCCGGCCTGAGGGTCATCCAGGCGCAGGCGCGCTACGAGGGCGGCTACTGGAACACCACAGGCATAGCGCGCCCCGTCACCACGGAGGCCATCCTCGGCGAACTGGAGCGCGAGAAGGTCCGCGTGCTGTTCCACGGCGCGACAGGCCGCGGCAACGACCAGGTGCGCTTTCACCTGGCGTCCAACGTGCTACAGCCGGACGTCGAGGTGTACGCGCCCTGGCGCGACCCTGAGTTCGTGGAACGATTCCCGGGACGGCAGCAGATGATCGAGTACTGTGAGGCGCACGGGCTGCCGATACGGCCCGCGCGGGAGTCGCGCTACTCAACCGACGCCAACTTCCTGGGCCTGACGCACGAGGCGGGCGACCTGGAGGACGTTCGCATCGCGCCCGGTTTCGTGGAGCCGGGCATGGGCGTGTGGCCCTGGGACGCGCCGGACCGCGCGGAGGTGGTGACGGTGCGCTGGGAGGAAGGAGTACCCGTCGCGCTGAACGGGGACCGGCTGGACCTGGTTGCCATGTTCGAGCGGGCCAACGAAGTCGCGGGCAGGCACGGGGTGGGAATCGGCACGCACGTGGTCGAGAACCGCTTCGTCGGTGTCAAGTCGCGCGGGTTGTACGAGGCTCCCGGCATGGAGTTGCTGGGCCGCAGCTACGAGTACCTGTTGCAGTTCGTGCTCGACAGGCGCGCGCGCGAGTTGTTCGAAATGCTGTCGCGCACCATAAGCCTGCAGATATACCAGGGGTACTGGCTTGACCTTGCGACAACCGCCGCGCTGGCGGGTCTGGAACCGATACGCCGGCTGGCCACCGGCACCATCTCGGTGCGGCTGTACCGGGGTGGCATCTTCTTCGAGACCGCCGACGACACTCCGGAGGCGATGCCGCACTCCCTCTACACCGACGACTCGTCGATGGAGGCCATGGGCAGTTACGACCACGTGGACGCCGAGGGATTTCTCAAGGTGCTAGGCGTGTCGGCCAAAAACGTGGGCGTCAAGCAGTTCCCGCGGCTGGACCGGTAGCCCGCCTGTGTCGAGTAAGTTGGCCTCGCACGAAACAAACGAAGTCCCTCCACCCTGCCCCAAAATCCCAGCGGGTCTGGAGGGCGTCACGCCCGAATGGCTGACCGGGGCGCTGCGATCCACGGGCGCGATAACCGTTGCGTCTGTCGCTTCGGTGGACACATCGAGCCTTACCGAAGACCGGGGGTTCGTCGGAACACTGGCCCGCCTGAATGTGCGGTACACGGTCGCCGAGCCGACCGCTCCACACTCGCTAATCGTCAAGCTACCTACTGGGAATCGCGTGATGCGAAGCGTAGCACGCGCCAATAGTATGTACGAGAGAGAAGTGGGGTTCTACGAGCGGATAGCGCCACGCATCCGGTTGCGGACTCCCCGTCCCTACTACAGTCACTTCGACACTGAGACCGGCGACTTCGTGCTGCTGCTCGAGGACCTCGCTCCGGCCCGCCCAGGCGACCAGCTTGCGGGCTGCTCCGCGGAGGAGGCCGCGCTCGCTGTGCGGGAGATCGCGCGGTTCCACGCGGCCTGGTGGGAGACCCATAGACTCGCAGAACTGGACTGGATGAGAGGCGCGGACTCCGGATCTGCCGGGCTTGAGCGCCTCTACCAGCGTTCGTGGGCGCGGCTCAATTCGGAGACTGAAGGCGGATTGCCGAGCTCATTGCATGAAGTCGGAGAGAGGCTCGGCACAAACGTCGCCGCCGTGAGGAGCCGGACTGCCCAGCCTCCGCAGACGCTGGTCCACGGCGACTTCCGGCTGGACAACATGTTCTTCGACTTGCCCGGCGGAGAGGCGTTTGCCGTGGTCGACTGGCAGCTGTTCCGCAAGGGTCGCGGCGTGTTCGACGTCGCCTGGTTTATATCGGGCTGCCTGAACCCGGACATGCGCAGGTCGCGGGAGCGGGACCTCTTGAGTCTCTACGTGTCGACGCTCGCGCAGCACGGTGTCGCTGACTACGATCTGGAGCGCTGCGTGGAGGACTACCGCCTCTCGCTGCTGTCCTGCCTTATGCTGGGCGTCATCGCAGACGCGGCGGCGGAGCGTGACGCCGAGCGGGGAGTGACCCTGTTCGAGACGATCATAGGCAGGATAGCCTCGGCCGTCGACGACCATCGCGCAATTGAGCTGATGCCGAAAGGATAGAGATTTGAGCACGAACACTTCTACGGAAGTCCGCGGCCAGATAGTGAACATGGTGCGGGACTTCGTCCGGCGAGAGGTCAATCCGATTGCGGACCGGTATGACAACGAGGACATCTACCCGCACGAGCTGGTGGAGCCGATGCGCGAGATGGGGCTGTTCGGCATCACTATCCCCGAAGAGTATGGCGGGATGGGTCTGGACCACACGACCTTCGCGATGATCTTCGAGGAGCTGAGCAAGGGCTGGATGAGCGTCAGCGGCATCATCGGCACCCACCACGTGCTGGCGCACGTGGTCGCCAACGGCGGCACGGAGGAGCAGAAGCGGCGCTTCCTGCCACGGATGGCGTCGGGCGAGATACGCGGCGGCCTCGGCCTCACGGAGCCGGACGCCGGCAGCGACGTGCAGGGTATCCGCACGACCGCCGTCAAGGACGGCGAGGAGTACGTCCTGAACGGCTCCAAGATGTTCATCACGAACGCCGAGAACGGCAACGCATTCGCGGTGCTTGCCAAGACGGACACGGAGGCGGAGCCGGCCTATCGCGGCATAAGCTGCTTCGTGGTCGAGAAGCCGTCGACCGGCTTCAGCGTCGGCCGCCACCTGGACAAGCTGGGCTACCGCGGCATCGAGTCCTGCGAGCTGGTGTTCGAGGACTGCCGCGTCGGGGCCGACAACCTGGTGGGCGAGGTCGAGGGTCGGGGATTTCGGCAGGTGATGGGCGCGCTCGAAACCGGACGCATCAACGTCGCCGCGCGAGCCGTGGGCGTGGCCGACGCCGCGCTCGACGCCGCCATCCGCTACGCGCAACAGCGCAGGACGTTTGGCGTGCCCATCGCCGAGCACCAGGCCATTCAGCTCATGCTGGCGGACATGGCGACCAAGGTGCAGGCGGCGCGGCTGCTGACGTACGACGCCGCCGCGAAGAAGGACGCCGGCCAGGATCGCATAGACCTGGAGGCCGGCATGGCCAAGCTGTACGCCAGCGAGATCTGCCAGCAGGTGTCGCTGGACGCGATGCGGATACACGGCGGCTACGGCTTCATCAAGGACTTTCCGGTGGAGCGGTACTACCGCGACGCGCCGCTGATGATCATCGGTGAGGGCACCAACGAGATTCAGAAGCTCGTGATTGCCCGCCGGCTGCTGCAAAAGTATAAGATATAGGGCAACGAGAGAGTTCGCCATGAAAATCACGTATGACGCGGCGGCCGACGCCGTCTATCTCCATCTGTCCCATAGCGGCGGCACCGTAACGACCAGGCAAGTGGACCAGGACATCCTCATAGACTTCAATCAGAAAGACCAAGTGATCGGCATCGAGGTCTTGAGCGCATCGAAGCGGCTCAAGTTGTCGGAGTTAGAGCAGGTAGCGGTCAGACTGGACACGCATTGGACAAAGCTGTCCGAGACGCTTCGCTCACACAAGGATAGGGGCTTCCCAATCGCGGCGTCCAAACAGCGGGAGAGTTACCGTGTGAAAGAGGTAGGCCCGGACTACGTGATCCTGCAAAACGAGCAGCATGAAACGCGAAATGTAACTGCGCTCCAAGTGCTCGCAGGCCGGCCCGGCGACGCCTTGATTGAGGGTCTGCGCGCGCTGGGCGAATATCCCGATAATCAGGATGAGGTGACAAGACAATGATTCACGACGGCCGCGACAGCTACGGCAGATACCTGGAAGACTTCGAAGTCGGCGACGTGTTCAAGCACTGGCCGGGCAAGACGGTGACGGAGTTCGACAACCACCTGTTCTCGCTGCTCACGATGAACCACAACCCGCTGCACATCGACGAGCACCACATGCAGCAAAACCACCAGCACGGCAAGATACTGGTGGACGGCGCATACGTCATAAGCCTGGTGGTGGGCATGAGCGTGCGGGACACGTCCGGCAAGGCGATAGCCAACCTGGAGTACGAGCAGATACGCCACCTCGGGCCGGTGTTCCACGACGACACCATCTACGCCGAGAGCGAGGTGCTGGAGGTGCGGGAGTCGCGCAGCCGGCCGGACAGGGGCATCGTGTACATCGAAAGCCGCGGCTACAACCAGCGCGAGGAGCAGATTCTCACGCTGCGCCGCCGCTTCCTCGTACCCAAGCGCGAGGGTTAGTGCCGCATGGGAATGCGAGAGGTACAGTCGACCTACACCGTCTCGATAGACTACGACAAGCGCCTGTACAGGCAGGACATCGCAGGCTCCATCGCCCACGCCCGGATGCTGGCGCGGCAGGAGATCATCGCGGCGGGCGAGGCGGACGCGATCGTGCGGGGGCTGGAGGATATAGGGCGGGAGATTGCCGGCGGCGAGTTCCCGTGGCGACCCGAACTCGAAGACATCCACATGAACATCGAGCGGCGGTTGTTCGAGAAGATCGGGGACACCGCCGGTCGGCTACACACCGCGCGCTCGCGTAACGACCAGGTCGCGCTGGACGTGCGAATGTACGCGCGGGAGCGCTGCGACGAGGTAATGGATCTGCTGCGCGACCTGCGGGCCGCGCTGGTCGAGCTGGCGTCCGACAACGCCGGGGTGATCATGCCCGGCTACACTCACCTGCAGCGAGCGCAGCCGGTCCTGTTCGCTCACCACATGCTCGCCTACTTCGAGATGTTCGGGCGGGACGCGCGGCGCTTCGCCCAGGCGCGGGAGAGCGCCGACGTCATGCCGCTGGGCAGCGGCGCGCTCGCGGGGCTCCCCTACCCCATCGACCGCCAGTTCGTGGCCGACCAGCTCGGATTCTCCAGGTTCTCGGCAAACAGTATGGACGCCGTGTCCGACCGCGACTACCTGCTGGAGTTCCAGTCGGCCGCCGCCATCTGCATGATGCACCTGTCGCGCATGGCCGAGGAGCTGATCATCTGGTCGTCCGAGGAATTCGGGTTCATCCGATTGAGCGACGAGTACACCACCGGCAGCAGCATCATGCCCCAGAAGCGCAACCCGGACTTCGCGGAGATTGCCAGAGGCAAGACGGGGCGCGTGTACGGCAACCTGATGGCGATGCTCACGCTGCTGAAGGGTCTGCCGATGACGTACAACCGCGACCTGCAGGAGGACAAGGAAGGCTTCCTGGACAGCGCGGACACGCTGACCGCGACACTCGCGGTGTTCGCCGACATGCTGCCGGGCATGAGGCTTGACCGCGAACGTATGCTGGAAGCAGCCAACGGCGGCTACGTCCTGGCGACCGACATCGCCGACTACCTGGTGGAGCGCGGCGTGCCTTTCCGCGAGGCCCACGGCGTGGTCGCGCGGCTCTCGGAGCACGCCGCCGGGCTGGGCAGGCGTTTCGACGAGCTGCCGCTGGAGGTCTACCGCGAGTTCTCCGAGCTGTTCGACAAGGACGTCTTGGAGATCACGGTCGAGGCGTCGGTCGGCGCGCGGGACGTTCACGGGGGCACCGCATTCGGCCAGGTGAAGCGAGCCATCGAGGCGGCCAGGGCCGAGCTGGAGGCAGAGCGTGGCGGCTGACGCACACATCAAGATCGCGCCGTCGATACTGTCCGCGGATTTCGGCAGGCTCGGCGAGCAGGTCGCCGAGGCCGAGCGCGCCGGCGCAGACTACGTCCACGTGGACATCATGGACGGCCATTTTGTGCCCAACATCACGATGGGGCCGCTCGTGGTGCAGGCGGTGCGGCGGTCCACGTCGCTGCCGCTCGACGTCCATATGATGATCGCGTCGCCGGAGCGGTACGTCGACGAGTTTGTCGACGCGGGAGCCGACATAATCACCGTGCACGTCGAGGCGTGCACTCACCTGCACCGCGTGGTGCACCAGATACGCGAGAGCGGCGCCAGGGCGGGAGCGGCGCTCAACCCGGCGACACCGCCTGCCGCTGTGAAGGAGGTGCTCGCCGACCTGGACCAGGTGCTGGTGATGACGGTGAATCCGGGATTCGGGGGGCAGGCGTTCATCCACAGCGTCGTGGACAAGATACGGCGCGTGCGCTCGCGGCTCGATTCGCTGGGTCTGACGGCTGACCTGGAGGTGGACGGCGGCATCAGTTCGGCCACGGCGAGGACGGCAGTGGACGCCGGGGCGCGCGTGCTGGTGGCGGGTTCGGCGATCTACAACGACAGAATGAGCGTGGACGAGGCCATGTCCGCGCTCCGAAGCAGCATCGACTAGTCCACGGCGGGGAGGTCAACCATGGTACGACAGGCAGTACAGACGGACGCCAGCGTCCTCGACGAACTCAGGTGGCGCGGTCTCATCCACGTCACCGATCAGGGCCACGAGCTGTATACCCCCGGGCTGGACGACCTCCTGGCCCACCAGAAGATCACCGCGTACATCGGTTTCGATCCGACGGCGGACAGCCTGCACATCGGCAACCTGCTGGTCATCATGCTGCTGATGCGGATGCAGCGGCACGGCCACACGCCGATAGCGATTGCGGGCGGCGGCACGGGTCTCATAGGCGACCCGGGCGGCAGGACGGAGGAACGGCAGCTGCTGACGCGCGAGCAGATGGCGGAAAACCTCGCAGGCATCCGCGCGCAGCTCGCCCGCTTCCTCGACTTCGACGCGCGGGACAACCCGGCGCACCTGGTGAACAACCTGGACTGGCTGGACCGCATCCTGGCCATCGATTTCATGCGCGACGTTGGGAAGCACTTCAGTGTCAACTACATGCTCTCCAAGGAGTCCGTGAGGAGCCGTATCGACCAGGGCATCTCGTATACCGAATTCAGCTACATGCTGCTGCAGGCCTACGACTACGTGGCGCTGTACGACAGGTTCGGGTGCGTGCTCCAGATGGGCGGAAGCGACCAGTGGGGCAACATCATAACCGGCATCGACCTGATCCGCAGGATGCGCGGAGGCCAGGCCCACGCGCTGGTTGCGCCGCTCATCACCGACGCTGCCGGCAACAAGTTCGGGAAGACGGTTGACGGCGCGGTGTGGCTCGATCCCGAGAAGACATCTCCCTACCAGTTCTACCAGTACTGGCTGAACGCCGCGGACGAGGACGCGGGCAAGCTGCTGCGCTGCTTCACGCTGCTCGGCCGGGAGGAGATCGTCGAACTGGAGGAGCGGCTGGCGGCGCGCCCGGAGCGGCGGGAGGCCCAGCGGCGGCTGGCGGAAGAGGTGACGCGCATGACGCACGGCGACGACGCGCTGCGCACCGCGCAGGCGGCAACAGAGGCGCTGTTCGGCGGGGACGTGTCGAGCCTGGGCGCCAGCGAACTACTGGACGTGTTCCACGACGTGCCGTCGTCGGAGATCCCTCGCGAGCGGCTGGAGGGCGATGGCGTCACGCTCACCGAGTTGCTGACGCTGACAGGGCTGGCAACGTCGCGCGGCGAGGCGCGTCGTCTCATCCAGGGCAACGGCATCGCGCTGGGCAGCCGCCGCGAGTCCGATCCGCGCCGCACCGTCCGCCTGGAGGACGCGGTGGACGGCAGCGTGGTGGTGCTGCGCCGTGGGGCGCGGCAGTGGCGGCTGGTGCGGTTGGTGGGGTAGGTATCGCAAGGCCGAGGTTATTGGGATGTATCAAGGCCAAGTACTTGATCGGAACGTGGTAATCCAAAATGGAATTCGAAGACACCGAACTGGCAATCGTTCGAGACAAGTGGAATCAGTTGGTCAGGGAGACAGACGTTGATTATCCTCCCTCGGAGGACGCATCTAACGAAGAGTGGCAGTGGGGTAGCTCTCGTCTGGACGTGATTCGACTACAGCCTTTCGTGGAGGGCGTCGATCCGAGATCTGAGGTCCGAGGACGTAATCGGGTAGACGACGCTCTGGAGCTGTTCTGGAGCCAGCATTTCCCTCAGAGAGAGGAAGTAGAGCGTCGAACAGAACGCCCGAGATGGCGCAGAAGCAGGCATCCAGCGGAACAGTTGTCTCGAGAGCATGAGCGCCTGATGCTGGAGTGTCTTGAGTTTCTGGAGAAGCGCCATCGTGTGCGTTATGTCGAGGATGAACAACCAAGAGAGGAACTTGAGGTATACCTCCATATTGCGGCTGCTAGAGCAATCCGACTTAAGCAAAGTGAAGGGTTGTCTGAAGAGGTTCAGACTTGCCTCTCCGAAGTGGAGCGCACGGTGAAGCGGCTTGGGGGAGCGAGGGTATTGGCGGGTAACGCCGTTGACTATCCTGCATACGAAACTTCGTTGAATGCTGTTTCCGCAATAAGCTTCGTGGAATGGAGTCGTGTCAAGATAGACGATGGTAATTATGTGGAAGCACTTCACCACCTCGCCGAGGCGGCGATTTGCTACGACGAGGCTGTTGCTGTAAATGGAATGCCAGAGGAGTCACGTTACTACTACGAAGACGAGGACGCTGAAGACCTAAAGGCGATTGAATTCCGTTTGCGTTCCATTCTGAAAAGCCACTTGACCGGGTTGCATGTCTCGCTGGAAGAGGCCAAGACCATATTTGAACTGATTAGAGTAAGCGCATCATCTGTGAGTAACTGGACGCAGGTCGCGCAGGACTGCAAGACTCTTGCAGATGCTCGGAACGTGTCCGGTGTTGAGGATGAAGCCAAAGGGCAATATGGCGGCACGCTGACCTGGAGCGAGTACTGGCATAGCGCTCGTGCGTGGGCGAGTGCGCAACTCAGCTCAAGCGAGTACCGCAAGATGCGCGATGCGGACCAAAGGGAGGATGCGGAGAATCGGCTAAAGAACTACTTCTTTGGTCACGACTGGCAAGCTCTGCCGAAAGGTGCTCAAGAACGACTCATTAGCGCTGATGTGAACTGGAACTCGCGCCAGAGGATGGCGAGAGAAGCGATACTAAACGACCTGCTCAGGGCCACCGAGGAGATGTGCTACGAGTTCATCTGGAAGCCATTGTCAGAGAGCAGGGAGTCTTCCCTAGAGTTTCTGAAGTTTGAGGCCAGAGCGATAGACAGACACTCCACTCCATCGTCGCGACACTACGTCGACCTATGCAAACAGAGATTTCTTCACGACCACCTTCGACGGCTGAAGTTGGCTGAGGAGGAATTCCGCCTCTTGATGGTAATCTTGCCCAACTTGCTTGAGCAACTCATCGACCGCCGAAATCCTGCGGAACACGAGCCCGGAAACCCAACGTCAAGAGAAGTGGTCGAAGACTGCTACAAGACGTTCCTGGGCATCGGCAAGCGCGGGGTGCTGCCGGAGTTCGCTCGCATCGGACGCAGGCTGCGGGGCGGGCGGCGGGGTACAGGCTAATGAAGATGTTCGTATCAACGAAGCGCACCGCTCTCGTGCAGGTCGCTGCGTGGCAAGTTGTCGGCAGAGTGCAGCCCGCCGCCTCGAAGCCGGATCGCTTCGAGAGTCTCGTCAGGACTGTCGAACGGGTCTGAAGCCGTAAATTCTGCCCCGAAACTGCGCAATCGCGGTCCTACCAGCGACATGCAAGTGCCAGTGATCTGACCTATGGACGCGCAAAACGATACCCATTTCGTGTCAGCGCTAACGACTTTAGATTAACATGCGATAGCCCTGCGTGCAGATTGAGGGAGGCCCTTGATTCCACCGCACATAAGTGCTACCGTCTCTCCACAACGCACCTACACAACCGAATCGACACCCACTGGCGACCCCCGCCGACTGTCCCATTTCCGCCACATGTCGGCCATCTCAGGACAACAACCGGGCCTGTCTGGAGCACCAGCGCCACCGAACCATCGGCCCTCCCAGCTACGAATGGTGCGGAATGGAGCAATATGGTGCACTTTTCGCCGAAAATCTCTCCCGCCGGCGCGCCACCCACCTACCCGCCGCCTCCACGCAGGCCAAGCCGACAGTGCTCCCAGCTAACAGACGCATCAGAATGCATCAGCTTGCAACGTATATCGCCAAAATCACTCTCCCGGCCAACTCCCGTTGATGAGTATCAGACCTTACTCAGTATACGATAACCCTGCATGACGACCACGTCTCTCCCTCGCCCGCGCGAGTGTCGCCACGGCCACGATGGCGATGACTCCCGTCGCGGAGAAGGCCGCGCCCCACTCGATGGACGCGGGCGCCAGGTCCAGCACGCCGCCGGCGAGGATCGGCCCGACGACGCCGCCCATGAAGCCCAGGAACGATTGCACGGCCATCGTGGAGCCGAGTTGCTCCGGTTTGGCGACCTCGGTGACGGCCGTGGTATAGATGGCCGAGTCGGCGGCTATGGCCCAGCCGTACACGACCGCGACTCCGACGACGAGCGGCCAGGGGAAGCCGCCGATCCAGCCAATCAGCCATGAGCACGCCCCGCTGAGGGCGAAGATTGCCGCCGCGGACGCCGCCCGGCCCAGCCTGTCGGAGATGATGCCGCCCATCACCGGGCCAAGCGCGCCCACACCCAGCGCGATGCCGCCGACCGCCGCGCCGGTAGTGACCGCCTGGTCGTGTACCATCCCCCTCATCACGAGCACTGCCGTGAGGAATGCGGGCAGCCAGCCACGCACGATGTACAGCTCGGCCGCGTGTAGGATGTAACCGATGATGTATACGCGGGAGCGCCGATTGCGCAGCACGGACACGTCCAGCCGCCCCGCGGACGAGCCGGACGTCGCGACCGGCCGCGGGCCGCGCAGCAGAAACCACGCGAGCGGCAGGCTGGCGAACGAGGCCAGAGAGAGCCAGAGGTAGGCATCCCGCCACTCGAGCCACTCCAGAAGCCAGCCCGTGGCGATCAGCGAGACGCCGTTTCCCGCGTAGAACGCCGTGACGTACAGGCCCATCGCCATGCCGCGTCCCCTGTCCGCGAACCGCTCGGAGATGACGCGCAGCCCCGGCACGTAGACGCCGACCAGTCCGGCGCCCGCCAGTGCCCGCAGCAGCGACGCGGTTACGGTCTCCTGCGCGGCCAGGGCGAAGAGGGCGCTGCCGATAGCGGACGTGGCGGCGGACGCCACCAGGATGTGCCGGGAGCTGAGCCTGTCGGTGAGCGGTATGACCAGCAACGCGGATGCGGCGAATCCCGCCTGGAATGCGGAGAAGACCACGCCCGCCTGGGTGTTATTGATTCCCCACTCGTCCTGGATGAACGGGAGCGCGGCGACGTAGCTCGCGAACGGTAGCAGCAGCACCGAGAGCATCAGCGACATCGCCGAGACCCAAACGAGGTCGCCAGTGGCTATTCCCTCGAGGAGGCGTCCGACCGAGAGTCTAGGCAAACGAGCCGGCATCAGCCATCACGGCGTGTCTACCATCTCCAGCAGTCTGAGGACGGTCCGCCAGTTGCGCATGGTACTCACGGTTTGCAGCCGCCCGGCGAGGTACTCGTTCGTCAGCTTGCTGCGGGCTACGCCGTTGGGGTAGCGCAGGTAGACGTTGCGGCCACGCACGACGAATTCGTCCGGCGGCGAACGGTCCGGGTCGAGGCGCGATTCCAGATCGGCAGTGGGCATGTCTCGTAGAAAGGCCACGAGCAGGAAACGTGGATCGCCGGAGGTGTCGAAGGGGTTCGAAGCAGCAATCCGGCGCAGCTCCTCGCCAGAACGCACGATGACGGACGTCTCGTAGCCAAACCTCTCGCGAATCGCCAGTGTGACGGTCTCAGGCACCGACTCGGCCAAGTCGCGCGCCGCCTCGAAAACCGCGTTCCCGCTCTGGATGCACGTCCGCACCGCGGCGCAGCCGGCGGCAGCGAATATGTCGCACAGATCGGCCATTGGCAGCCTGTTCTTGCCGCCGACGTTGATGCCCCTGAGCAGGGCGACATATCGCTGCTTGCCGGAAGCCGCTGTTGATTCGCTCTGTCTGGCCATGTCAGGTCTTCACCTCAGCCGCAGCGCGGTGAGAAGCTGCCTCGCCGCAAGCGCCAGCGATTCGTCATCGGTGAGGCCGAGCACCTGCTCGAAGTCCGCTTCGGCTCTCGCAGCTTCGTCCAGTTGCAGGTACACCTGGCCGCGCAGCAGGTAAAGCAGGGCATCGTCCGGCGTCAACGCGATGGCGGAGGTGAGATCGTCGACCGCGGACTCGTACTCCTCGTCCCCCACATGGACACGTGCGCGATTTAGGTAGGCGGTCTTCAGTTCAGGGTCGAGCTGAATGGCCTTGCCATAGTTGATAAGGGCGTTATCCGTGTCCTCGACCTCTTCGAACACCATGCCCCGGTAGTTGTAGCCGGCGGCCAGGTCGCCGTCCAGCTCGACGGCGCGGTTCAGGTTCACCAGGGCGGCGCGATAATCGCCCCGGCTGTAGAACACGAACCCTCGCTCCGCGTAGGCCTCGGCAAGCCTTGGGTAGATGGCGAGGGCCGCATCGTACGATTCGAGCGCCCTCATCAGGTTGCCCTGCTCCTTGAGCGCCAGGCCCCGCTCGAACTCGGCGCGCGCCTCGGCCTCGGGCGGAACTTCCTGCCCGCCGCACGCGGGCACAGCCAGTGCCAGTGCGGCGAAGGCGACGCCAAGCGCCGCCCGGACAACTGGCTCAGCCCGGGCGACTATCGAGTCCATGTGCCTACGAGGCTGGGGCAGCCCGGCTAGACGCCCTGCCAGACGCGCCGGCCACCGCTGCGCACGAAGTGGCCGAAGCCGGGCGAGGGGAAGTGGCCGGCGCTCACCAGCGAGCCGTCCGCTTCCAGCCGGTCCAGAACGGAGTGGCGCGTCTTCTGCGCGGTGTCCGGGTCGTTGTCGAAGCCAGGGTTCCAATCGGTGTAGTGCGCCTGCGCGGGGCTGTGCGCCACGTCCGCCAGGACGAATCCCTTTTCGCCACCCGACGATATGACGAGCGAGATGTGGCCGGGCGTATGGCCGGGCGTTGGGAAGGTGGTCAACTCGTCGGTGACATTGTACTCGCCGTCCACCAGGTCGAGTATGTTGAGGTCGTTCAGAGGCAGGACCTGGCCCTTCACGTGGTCTGAGTTCGGGAGCACCTCTGGAGAGGTCCAGAACTCGTAGTCGGTGCGCGAGACGATGTAGCGCGCGTTGGGGAACGTTGGGCTGCCATCCGTGAGGTTCCAGCCCACGTGGTCGGGGTGGAGATGACTCAGCACGACCAAGTCGACCGCGGAACTGTCGACGCCCTTCTCCTTCATCTCGTCCAGCAGCTTGCCGTCCGGGCCGTTCAGCCCGGTGTCCACCACTATCAGCTTGCCGGAGGAGCGAATAGCGAGTGAGCCGTAGCGGGGATGTATCATCTCGTCGGCGTCCAGCAATTCGGGGTAGTCCTCCCGCCACTGCTCGATGGTGCTCGCGGCGAATACGGCGGTGGGCGGGCCGGCGCCCTCCCCGTCCGTTAGTGAGACAAGCTCCACGTTTCCGACTCGTGCCGAGTATCCTGGCATGGGGCACCTCCTGCGAAATTTAGTCTCATTCTAACGCCACAAGACTCGCAACCGCAAACGGGCGCGGGCGACGGGGAGGCTGTGCTATACTTGGCAACGCCGCACCAGGCGGCAAGAGGCCAACAAGAGGCGGAGGTGCGTCGTGGCGCTACTAAGTGACGAAATCAGGCTGACCGAGCTCGCAAGCTGCGCCGGTTGAGCGTCCAAGTTCAGTCCTTCGGACCTGGCCCAGGTTCTGAGCCAGCTGCCCACGGTTACCGATCCCAACCTGCTGGTCGGCATCTCCACCGGAGACGACGCCGCCGTTTACAGGCTTAACGATGATACGGCGATCATCCAGACGCTCGACTTCTTCCCTCCCATCGTCGACGACCCCTACATCTACGGACAGATTGCCGCGGCCAACGCGCTTAGCGACGTTTACGCCATGGGCGGGCGTCCGCTGCTGGCCCTCAACATAGTGGGATTCCCGATAGACTTGCCCAAGGAGATTCTCGGCGAAATCCTGCGGGGCGGCGGCGCGAAGGCCCAGGAGGCCGGCGTGCTGATAGTGGGAGGCCACACCGTAGACGACCAGGAGCCCAAGTACGGACTCGCCGTAACCGGCCTTGTATCCCCGGGCTCGGAGGTGACCAACGCGGGCGCATGTCCGGGCGACGTGCTGGTGCTGACAAAGCCGATAGGCACCGGAATCATCACCACCGCCGGCAAGCAGCAGCGCGTGCCCGACGACGTGCTGGCGAACGCGGTGCGCGAGATGGCCACGCTCAACCGGGCGGCCGCCGAGGCGATGACCGCCGCGGGCGCACACGCCTGCGCCGACGTAACGGGATTCGGCCTGCTGGGCCACCTCAGGGCCATTTGCCAGGGCAGCGGCGTCGGCGCCCGCGTGCGTTTCGGCGCGGTGCCGCTGATCGAGGGCGCGTGGGACCTGCTGGAGTCCGGCATAGCGCCGGGCGGCACTCACCGCAACCTCGCCTCCATCGACGACGTGGTGGAGTGGAACGATCTGAACGAGAACCAGCGCCTGCTGCTGGTGGACGCTCAGACTTCCGGCGGCCTGCTCATCAGCGTCGCCAGGGACGCGCTGGACGGGCTGCTCTCGGCGCTCGAGGACGCAGGCGTCGAGACTCGCGCGGTCGTGGGCGAGGTGGTCGCGAGAGAGACGCTTCCGGACGGCGTCCTGATAGAGGCTGTCTCCTAGCGAGCCGGCCCAAAGCCTGCGCTGTAACTGATGGGAGGCAACGAGCCAAACTGCCGGGCTCGCCGGGCGCGCGTTGTCGCGAGGCTTGCAATCGCCATATCCAGTTTCGCTTTGCTCGCCCTGTCGTCCGCGTGCGGTGGGCAGACCGGCGATGCGCCCACTCCGTCGGCAGTGCCGACGCCCGCCCCCACAGACACGCCGGTGCTGGTCTCGGCGCTAGCGCCCTCACCCACGGAAATGTCCGAACCAACGGCAGTTCCCACAGCACGGCCCACGCCTACGCCCACGCGAGAACCCGCCGCTACTCCATCGCCTGCGCCAACCGCGACGCCCACGCCTGGGCCCATCGCGACAGCTACTTCCCAACCGACGCGGACGCCAACGGCTCTGCCGACTGACACACCCGCTCCGGCGCCCACCGACACTCCCACTCCACAGCCGACGGACACACCTGCCCCGCGACCGACCGACACGCCTACGTCATTGCCTGCCATATCGCCCATACTGCCGCCCACCGATACGCCTGCACCTTTGCCCACCAACACCGTTGTGCCATTGCCGACCGACACGCCCACGCCTGTGCCCACTGACACGCCCACGCCGCTACCGACGGCTACTCCCACTCAATCCCCCGCGGAGCCGGACGTGCGCATCGCGTGCATATTCTTCGACGGTGAGGTCACGCGAACGGAGTCCGACGAGTACGTGGCGATCGCAAACGAAGGCGGAAGCGCCCAGGACATCACCGGCTGGCGGCTGCTGGACATCTCGGACGGCAAGCCGCAGTTCGTGTTCCCGACGCGGACACTGGAGCCGGGTGAGACGGTCCGTGTCTACACCAACCAAGTGCACTCCGATTCGGGAGGCTTCAGCTTCGGCTCCCGCGGCGCGATCTGGAGCAACAGCGACCCGGACGAGGCGGGCCTGTACGACACCAACGGCACCCTGATATCCAGCAAGAGCTACCCTCCCGGCTGCTAACGGCTCATCCAGTGAATGGCATGACACGGCGCGGTTCTGGTATCGTTTACGCAGCGAAGCCCATTCTCACGGTAGAAAGAAAGCATGACTGACATATCGCACTACACGGTTAGAGGACGAGTCGCCCAACTGGTGCTGGATGCTCTCCGAGAGGCTCAGAGCGAGGCGCTGCTGCCGGCGGTGGAGGTGGAAGACGCCGCCATCGAGCGCCCGCCCAGTCCCGCGCACGGCGAGTTCGCGTCCAGCCTCCCGCTCAAGTTGGCCCGCCCCATGCGAATGAGCCCGATGGCCATCGCGGAGCAGATAGCCGCGAAGATAGCGGTCGAGGAGCCGCTCGGCAAAGTGCAGGTCGCGCGGCCGGGTTTCATCAACTTCGAGCTTCTGGAATCGTGGCTGGCCGGGCAGGTGGAGGCCATACGCGAGGCGGGCGAGGAGTTCGGCAACGTCGGAGTCGGCAGGGGCGAGCGCGTGCAGGTCGAGTTCGTCAGCGTCAACCCCACCGGGCCGCTCCACGTGGCGCACGCGCGAGGCGCGGTCATCGGCAGCGCCCTCGCAAACGTGCTGTCCGCCGCGGGCTACGAGGTCGAACGAGAGTACTACATCAACGACGCCGGCAACCAGATGGACAAGTTCAACGAGAGCCTGTTCGCCCGCTACCAGCAGTTACTCGGCAACACCGCCGACTTCCCGGAGGACGGATACCTTGGCGAGTACATGGTCGACCTCGCGAGCGAGATCCGCGCCGCCGAGGGCGACCGCTTCGGCGACGCGCCACATGCGGACGCCATAGCCGAACTGGGTGAGATAGGCCTGGGCCGGATGCTCGACGCCATACGCGAAGACCTAGAGGCACTGAGGGTGGAGTTCGACGTGTGGTTCAGCGAGCGCAGCCTGTACCGCCGCGGACAGTACGACCGCAGTGTCGCGCTGCTCAGAGAGCGCGGGCAGTTCGCCGAGCGGGAAGGCGCGACGTGGTTCGACTGGGAGGAGACTGGTGAGCCAAAGCAAGCCGTCGTGGTGCGCACGAGCGGCGCTCCAACCTATTTCGCTTCCGACATCGCCTACCACTACAACAAGTTCGTCGAGCGCGGATTCGACCGCGTGATCGACGTGTGGGGCGCGGA
This sequence comes from Dehalococcoidia bacterium, assembly GCA_965203135.1. Lineage (GTDB taxonomy): Bacteria > Chloroflexota > Dehalococcoidia > Lucifugimonadales > CATOSD01 > CATOSD01. Next base: position 590,014 of record CBDBBO010000002.1, read on the forward strand.
CCATCAGGGTCACGTGGCGCGAATGAAGGCCGTTGTCGACGCGCTGGGTATCGCCCCCGAGCGGTTGACGCTGTTGCTGAACCAGCTTGTGACGCTGAGGCGCGGCGAGGAACTGGTGCGGCTCTCCAAGCGCAGCGGCGACATCGTGACGCTGCGCGAGCTTGTGGACGAGGTCGGCGCCGACGCCTGCCGCTTCTTCTTCCTGTCGCGCTCCGCGGAAAGCCAGATGGAGTTCGACCTGGAGCTAGCCAAGCAGCAGTCCAACGAAAACCCTGTCTACTACGTCCAGTACGCCCACGCGCGGATTGCGAGCATACTGAGGATTGCCGGAGAGCGGGGAATCGACTACTCGGACGGCGATGTGTCGCTGCTGACCCACGAGGCGGAGTTGGCGCTCGTGCGCAAGGCGTTGCAGCTTCCCGAAGTGGTGGAGATGATGGCCCTATCGCTGGAGCCGCACCACCTGCCGCACTACGCGGGCGAACTGGCTACCGCCTTCCACTGGTTCTACCAGAAGTGCCGCGTGCTGTCCGGCGTAGAGGGCGAGGAGGCCATCACAAAGGCGCGGCTGAAACTGGTCGACGCGGTCCGGGTCGCCCTGGCACGCTGCCTACGGCTGATGGACGTGGAGGCGCCCTCGGAGATGTGAGGCGCGGCTACGCCTCCAGGTTGCCTTGTCCCTTGTAGCGTTGGGCGCGGTCGACGTAGTGGGAGCCGGTGCGGTCGATCAACTCGGCGTGTCGCTCGCTGATTTCGCCGCGTATCCTCGCAGGTACCCCCATCACCAGCGAGCGGGCCGCAATCTGCATGTTGTCCACGACCATGCACCCGGACGCCAGCAGGCTGTACTCGCCTATCTCCACTCCGTCGTTGACCACGGCGCCGTTGCCGATGAGCACGCTGTTCCCGACGGTCTTGGCGTGGCACATCACCCTGTGGCCGATGACCACGTTGTCGCCGATGCTTACGTCGTCGTCGCCGTGGACCACGGAATTGTCCTGGATGCAGGTGTTCTTACCGATTGCGATCTTCCCGGCGTCCGCTCGAATCACTGTGCCGGGCCACACGCTGGAGCCCTCGCCTATCTCCACGTCTCCCACCACGTAGGCGAACTCGCTCACAAACGCCGTGGGGTGAATCTTGGGGCTTTTGCCGTCGAGGCTGCGAATCATATGTACTCCTCCGCAAGAGGTTCTTTTTCGAGGCTGTCCCCTCCCCGCCGCGAACCACCACCACAATTCTGTAGGACTGCGCCCTGTTATCGCAAGGGGCACGCGCTTGACACCCGCTTCGGACCGCGCCTAGACTTCAGCCCATCTAGTCGCCATCCAGACAAGGCAGAATGTGGAGAAGTAAATTGTTCAAGTGGGTAGATCACGTCGTAATAGCGGTCAACGATCTGGCGGGAGCGGTCGAGGACTATGAGACCAAGCTGGGGCTGAAGGCCGAGGTCAAGGACAGAGAGCAGCCGCACCTGGGCTTGCGCCAGGCCATCCTTCCACTCGGGGAGAGCGGCCGGTTCATCGAGTTGGTAGAGGCGCTCGGTCCCGAAACCCCGGTGGGCCGCAGCATCGCTAGGAGGGGCGAGGGCATTCACCTCATCGCCATCGCGGTGGATGACCGCGAGAAGGCCGGCGAGGAACTGAAGGCTAAGGGCGCGCGGATTATCGAGGGCCCCGGCGGCCCATACATCCACCCGGCGGACTCACACGGGGTGCTCATCCAACTGGTGGAGCGGGACTAGGCGGCCTAGCGCCACTGATTCAGTAGCTGCCTGGCCTCGTTCAGCCCGCCGGGCTGCCGGCGCGGGTCGTAGTGCCGCACCGCCCGTTCGATGTCGGCGATGGCCGCCTCCGTGTCGCCCAGGCGGTGGTGCAGAATCGCCCGATCCTTGTACGCCTGCGCGAATTCGGGCTTTAGCTCGATAGCCTTGTCGTAGTCTTCCATCGCGGGCTTGAACAGGTTGTCGTTCTCCTCCTCGATGGCCTCGTTGTAGTAGGCGTATCCGCGCCCATGGTACGCGACGGCCATGTCCGGGATGATGCGTATCACCAGGCCGTAGGCGGGAATCGCCTCCTCCCACAGGTTCGCCTCCAGGTAGGAGACCGCGCGGATGTACTCGAACAGCCCGCGCGTGGGCTGACCGGACGGCGTGGGAGTGGGTTCGGGCGTCGGTTCAGGCGACGGCGTCGGTTCCGGGGTGGCCGTTGGCGCCGGCGTGGAAGTTGGCTCAGGCGTCGGCGTCGGTTCGGGCGACGAACAGGCGAGTGCGACCCAGATCAGGGTCGCGGCGAACAGGGTGAGTCGGGTGGCGGTCATCGAATATAGCATAGCACAAGGAGCGAATCCGCGGCGCGATTTTTCGCGCCGCGCGCAGGGTCTTTTGATTCTCCCCTCTCCGGCTCGGAGAGAGGGTCAGGGACTTTGTGCGGGGCCTTCCGAAAAATCTGCTCAGTTCTGCTACATTCCGCCAATTCCGTAGCTGGGCGGCCCGACGTTTGTGTCACTTTCTGTGAGCCAAGTTGTTAAGGTTCGTCACGTGCATTGCGCGGAATGTGGCAGGTACGCGATGGTGGTCCTGGGCCGGCAGCGGGCGGGTTTGAAACCCGCCCCTACCAGGCGATCCGCAATCGGCGGCCGCAGCGCCTATGCTGTAGAAAATAGCACGTGCGTGCTATAGAATCAAGAGGGTTGGCGAAGCTGCGGCATAGGGGCGAATTCGTGGGGAGAAATGGAGCACGAATGGGGACTGGTGGGGTGTGGGTGGGGATGGATGGCGCACGGATGGGAACGGGTGGCGCGGGAAAGTGACGCTTTTTTCGGGGTACGTGGGCGCGAATGGGTTGGAGTTGGGGGAGAGGGGACAAGCGGAAGGGACGTCGTTGCCCTCACCCGCCGGCAGGTTGTCGCGACGGAGAATGAAAAGACCCTGGGTCCGCGCGCTCCCTCCCTCTCACTTCTGCTCCCCCACCCTTCTTCAGCAGGCGGCGGCCCTGAAACAGGTACTGGTTGGCGTAGCCGGCATACTCGCCGAAGTACGCCTGCGCCCAAGGCCGCATGGCGGCTCGGGTGAACGGTCTTCTGGATACGCTGGGAATGCATCTGCATCCACGTATCAATCCGGAGACGTCTATGCGCGCCTCTGACGTTGACCATACGCCGCGTGGACAGAGCCGCCGTAAGGAAGGTTAGTTCGCGCGTATGGACTTGCTGCGAGTTCCTCCCTACCTGCTTCCAGCAATTCTTGAAGAGGTCCGCGCTCGTTGGGATGCAGCCGAATCTCCCGCTGCAGGTCAGGTTGCCAAGGTGGATTCAATTCTACATCGACAACATCAAAGCTCGGGCTTGGGATGTGCGTGAATCCAGCTTCAAGTCTCACCTTGATGCCGCCAAGACGGTCCACCAGAAGTCGGATTCTATCCGCGCGAGGACCAGTGTAATCGCGCGGCATCCTCATCTCGTATGGCCCGTATCTGCCCAGAACATCTCCGTCCGGACTTCTGACTGTTACTGAGTATTCGCTGTCAACGTCTCCGTTGAGCGTTGTCATCTCAGCGTACAGTGGCCGTCGCACCAACAACTGCCCCACGTGCGGAGCCAAAGGTGGCTCGTGAGGCAGCTTGCGGTAGGGCTGCAACCCATCTTCCTCAACGGATTGTCCATCCGTAACGCTTAGCACTATCTCGGCAGGCACGCGGTCGACCGTCAGCGGCACATAACCCTTGCCGTACATCAGGCAGGCCCCGTGCGACAAAGCGGTAAGTGCAGGGTCCAGTATGTCTGCCCTGTCTGCCGCGAGGGTCAGTTCGTCTGCCGACACGACTTTGTCGTAACCGAATGCGTCCCTCAATTTCTCGAGGAAGTACGGCATCTGGGTAGGGCCACCAACTACCAGTACCTTGTCGATGGATTCGACCATTCCCTTGACACCCTCTTCTTCTGGGCTGTCGATTAGCAGTTGAGCTTTGTTGTAGGCCTTCTCCATTGCATCGGGAGTGCGCCTCATGAAACCCTCATTTTCCAGAACCCTATGAACAAGCTCGATCGACAACGTGTATCCTCCGGCCAGATCGATCTTGTCGGTAGTGGAGAGTTGCTCCTTGGCGGTTCGCAACTCTTGGGGAGGCCCGTCGTACTCAAGCTCTCTTTTGAGCATCTCGTCTATGTTCATTCCGCCCAGCGTCGGCAGTCCATGGTCAGCCAAGACTATCAACTGATTGGAAGTCACCTTTACGACTGCACAGTCAAACGACCCACCACCCAGGTCATAGACCATGTAAATGCCATCGTCGAGAGAGCTTATCTCTCTCCCAAGGGCAAGCAGCAAGAGCGGTTCTTCCACAGTCCACTCGATCCGACCCTGGCAACCTAAGTCCTCAAGGGCCGCAACTAGGGCCTTGCGAAAGATAAGGTCGCTGTTGACCGGACATCCCGCCCGCCATTCCGCCGCGGCGCCCGCAAGTCCCGCTCGGGATATGGCCTCCTTTAGGAGTAGCCTGATGGCTTCTTCCACATGGACGGTCTCGCTCCAAACCCTTATGGAACGGCTGTCAGGATCGAACCACGAATCCCATGTCTCCCCCTTTTGTTCAAGGTCAGCCTCGAGTTGTTCGCGGACGTAGTCGTCGCTTGCCAGCGCAAACCGCTTAATGTTGCGAATCACTATGACGTTCCGTGCGTCATCGAGCCTGTCCGCAGTTTCGCCAAACAGCCTTTCCACTTCACCGCCCCGCTGACGGCGGAAGCCGATAACTGCCGGCATATGCGAGAGCCTTCCTTCCCCTATCAGGTTACTGGAAGGGTATTCGCCACTGTCGGCGTCCCATTCCGCGATGCGGATGTTGGTTGTTCCGAAGTCTATTCCCACCATTTTCGTCATGCTCATTCCTCAGTTTGAACCCGCATCTTCACCAGAGTTGTCGGCGTGTCGTCACGCCTGGAATACCTCAAGCCAGGAGCTACTATCTTGACTGGCGTTCCTGTCGTCGGCGAAGGATTGGCGTCGTGTATGACGGGGTCGTAAGGAGCGGTCTTCCCGACTTTGCCAAACTGCTTGACACCGAGGGTCAGGAGCGCAAGCGTAATTCTTGACTCCACGTCCGTGATTGCCTGAGACTTTGGAGCGGAATGAAGCGCCAAGTCTTGTAGAGCGATGCCAAGAACGCCAATTGCGTCTCGGGTAATCTCCAGTTCCGCGCCGCTCCTCGCCTTGCGATTCTCACCTTGAAGAAAGTTTGCGTATTTCTCTGTGCGCTCCAGGTCGGATTTATGCTCTCTCAGCCGAGCATCCTTGTCATCGATCTGGCGCGCAGTTTCTTCACGTATCCGTTCAATCTCACTTCTGGCTGCGGAGTCGATCATCTCCTTCCAGAGAGGTGATACCAGAGAATCTACCTTGCCTCCCTCACCTTGTTCTAGAGCTTTGGAGACCTCCCCGACTATCGTCTCGGTTCCCGGCAACAGGCGGCCGTGCAAAAGCCAGCTAAGAGCAATAGCGTCAAACAGCTTGTGTCGCTGGTTCGCGTCCGCCAGTCTCCAAACAGTTCGCAGCGGAGAGCCAATTCCCAGAACTGAATCGTCATCCCGTGCCATGATAAGCAGTGACGACACAATCTCGCATCTCGCATCTGGAGTGAGATTCCTTATCCACTGCTCCAGTGGCGGCTTGGCGGCTTGACCTGGACTGAATGTAAGCAGGTGCTGCCAAAATGCCAATCGCATAGGCTCGTCCAGTGTACCGTGAAGTCTAGCGACCAAGCGTTGAGCACCATCTGGAGCTATTTGAGAAGCGCGTAATACGGCGTTAGCCACTGCTCCAACGTGCTCTTCGTCTTTCGAGGTGTAATCGGCGAGCCACTTTGGGCCGCCCTCATGCCCAGCCTCGCCTGGTGCTTCGAGGAGACGCGCTAGCAGCGTGGCAATCTGGCCAAGTGGAATGTCCGGGGCACTACGCGACTCGCTCCAGCGATAGAGACCAGCGACAAATGCCTCCACGAAGAGAGGTGCTAATCTCCCAGGGTTTCTCTGAGAAAGAACACGCGACTCGATTGCGTCTGCCAATCTCCTGGCGACTCTAGGCGCTATCGCCTCCGGCACGTTCTCGACAATTGAAACTAGCGCATCAGGCGGGCCTTGACCGCGAGGCATTTCGCCCGGTTCGTCGCTCTGAATCCATATAACCCAGTCCGCGAAGCGTGTCGCGGGACTGCTGGGTCTTCTGGTGGTCTGTGTGTTCTTGGAAGGAGGCGAAAGCTCAGACAAGCTGACTGATTCTACCTCATGCGCTGGAGCTCTGAGGCGGGTGCCCTCCCTGGCATCGTAGTCGAACTGAGGCGATTCCTTCAGTTTGTTCTGTACACGCCCCCACCACCTGTTCCAACTTTGATGATCTACGACGGCGGGCGAGAGCTTTTCCCTGATGTCTTTGGTCTTGGCTCGTCCTCTACCCGTATCCACTAGCGTCGCTGCGACCAGACGCAATGGTGCTTCGTCCACCCACCGCCGTGTCTCTTCAGGAGCTAGGAACAGCCGCGCCTCCAAGCCCTGCTCATCAAGCCTGCTAAGCGACTTCTTTGCCTCGTCACGGTTCATCAAGTGTTGGCGGGCGGACGCGAAGTCGACGATGACGTGTTCCTCGTCTACGTCTACAATGCGGCCTGCTCCCAGACGACGATGGGAAACGACCGTGTCTGTACGGATCAACTCATCCCTAAGCAAAAGTGCTGTCCCCTAATCCGCAAGTCTGGGCGTTGTTCCCGGCACACCTGAGACCTCGCGCTTCTTGGCTGAATTCCATATCGTAATCATAGTGGGTGGATCGAGTCTTGTACACTCACCCTCGACTGTTGAACCGACCCATTTCATTCCCAGGAAACGGAGAGGGAATGCAAGGCGACTAGAGACGAGCACCACTCTTCTTCAGCAAACGGCGGCCCTGGAACAAGTACTGGTTTGCGTAGCCGGCGTATTCGCCGAAGTAGGACTGCGCCCAGGGTCGCATGGCGGCGCGGGTCAGCGGCTTGCCGTCCTCCCGTATCACGTGCTCGGGGTACCACTCCCGCAGCGCGCGGTCTATCCACACGTCAACCGGGAACGCCTCCCGCTTGTCCAGCGACATGAGCAGAATGCAGTTGCCCACCTTGTCTCCCACGCCCGGCAGCGCGAGCAGGGCCGTCAGCGCGTCGTCGTAGTCCGCCTCACGGAGAGCGAACAGGTCCAGGTCGCCCGCGGCCACGATACGGGACGCACCCGCGACGTACTTGGCCCTGAATCCCAGCCCGAGCCCGCGCAGGTCCTTCTCTTCCACCTGTGCCAGTTCGGCCGGAGAGGGGAACGCGCTGCGCCGGCACTCGCCGAACGAAAGCGGTCTGCCGAAGTTGTCGGCGATGTCCTCGACGTTTACGCTGATGCGCGGCACGTTGTTGTTGGCCGAGCAGATGAACGAGATCAGGCACTCCCACGGCTCCTGGCGCAGCACCCGCAACCCGGGATAGCGGAGTAACGCAGCGGCGATGCGGTCGTCGACGCGGATGCGGTCGCGTATGGCTTCTAGATCGTCGTCAAGGCGCAGGTAGTCGCGGAACAGCGGCGCGATAGCCGCCTCGTCGTCGGGCGCGCACACGAACTCCACTCCGTCCGGCGTCTGGCGCGCCCTGATGATGTTCCCAAACACCACGCCGGTCAGCCACTCGCCATCGCGACGCCAGCGGAACGCCTGGCCGCTTTCCAGCGTGGTGATCAGGTCTAGGGGGCCTGTGAAAGGGATGAGCACGGTTCACCTGTCCAGCCAGCGCGTGACCGCGCCACCGAGGTCGTACAAGGGCACACGCTTGCGCGTGGCGGGCGGGAGCGAGTCCACGAACAGCCTGCCGTAGCGGCGCGACACGAGGCGGCTGTCCAGGATTACAGCCGCTCCCCTGTCCGTCTTGGTGCGAATCAGCCTGCCGAAACCCTGCCTGAGCCGCAGGATCGCCTGCGGCAGAGCGTACTGCATGAAGGCGTTTTCGAACTGCTCGGAGCGCGCCTCGAACACCGGCTCGGTGGGCACGTTGAACGGCAGACGTGCGACTAGCAGAGCCTGAAGCGACTCCCCCGCAAGGTCCACACCCTCCCAGAAGCTGGCAGTCCCAAGCAGAACGGTCTCGGGGTTCTCCAGGAAGCGGCGCACCAGTTGTTGCGGCGAGCCGTCCAGGCCCTGCGCGAGCACGCCAATGCCCCGTGTGCTGAGCCGGCCGCGAATAGCGCGGGCCGTGGTCCGCAGGGAGGCGTGGGACGTGAATAGCGCCATAGTCCTGCCGTTCGCGGCTACGGCCACGTCGCTGACCGCCTGCTCCAGCGCCTCCTGGTACGCCCAGGAGTTGGGTTCGGGCATGTCCTCGGGCACACACAGCAGCACCGCGCTCTCGTAATCGAAGGGTGAGCCGACCAGCAGCTCTTCCGCGTCGTCCAGGCCCAACCGCTCTCTCACGTGGTCGAAGCGTCCGCCGGTGGTGAGCGTGGCGCTCGTCAGCACGACGCAATCCTTCTCCAGGAACAGATTCTCCGCCAGTTGCTCGCTGACGTCGAGAGGGGCCATGTGAAGCAGTAAGTCCGAGCTCGCCAGGTTTCTGCTCATCCAGTAGACGCCGCTTTCCTGCGGATTCGGCACGAACTCCCTGAGCATACGGCGGAAGTCGTCATTAGCCATCGTCACGCTCGAGAGCTCTCCATGAAGAGCGGCATAGTCCTCCACGTTGGCATCGTCGAGGTTGGCCAGCGCGGCGCTCACCCGCTGAAGGCCCGCCTCCAGTTCGGTTAGCGTCACGTCCAGGTTTTCCCACACCATCTCCAGGTCGCGCCAGCCCTGCTGCTCCCGGTCATTGCCCGTCACGCGGTAGTCGTTGGACGCCCTCTGGTCGAGAGTGAGCTGCACCAGAATCGAGAAGAGGGTGGACGAATGGCCGAGCGCCCTCGCGGAAAGGTCGGTCGCGTTCGCGGCCGCAGTCTCCGCGTCGTCCATGCGGGTCGGAGCGGCGGCCGAGGCGCGGAGCGCGTCGACGGCCTCCCGCAGCAGTCCGCGTTCGCCGCCGATTCGCTGCAGGTGCTCATGGAGCGCGGCCTGGGACAGGTCGTATCCGAATCGGCGCGTCGCCTCCTCCTCCAGGTGGTGTGCCTCGTCGACGATGAGCACGTCGTACTCTGGCAGCAGCGAGCCCTCTGCGAGAACGTCCGAGAGGAGCAGGGCGTGGTTGACCACAACCACGTGAGATGCGACGGCCTTCTCCCGCGCCGCGCGGAGGAAGCACGGCCCGCCCAGGCTCAGGCATTCGTTCATCCGCTCGGACGAGAGCCTGCTCCAAGGCGCCGCCGCCCCACGGTAGCCGAGGTTGAGTTCGCTCCTGTCGCCGGTCGAGGTCTCGGCCAGCCACACCAGCGTCTTGGAGAGCAGCCGCGCCTCGTCCTGGTTGAGGGTGTCGCCGGACCTCATCCTCGACCAGCGCTTCAGGCACAGGTAGTTCGCCCTGCCCTTTAGCTGGGAGAATCGGACGCCGCTCGCGTCCACGCCGGGCACGTCCGCGAGCGCCTCCACCAGCATGGGTACGTCCTTTTCGACGAGCTGCTCCTGCAGGTTGATGGTGTTCGTGGACACCACCACGCGCCTGTTGTTTGCGGTGGCGTAGAGCAGCGCGGGCAGCAGATATGCGACAGACTTGCCAACGCCCGTACCTGCCTCGACCACGAGGCGCTTTCCCTCGTTTATCGACTCGGCGACGGCGCGCGCGACGGCGATCTGCTCGGGGCGCTCCTCGAAGCCGTCCATTGCCGCGGCGAGAGGACTGCCGGAGCGCAGCAGCGACTCCACCATTTCGACGTCGATCTCCTCCACTGCCTGGTTTGGGCGGATGGGCCGCTCCTGCTGGAGCCTCTCGCCGAGCGCGTTCATGTCCAGTCCGGCCGCGCCAACACCGGAGGACGGCGGGGCTGGAGCGCGCGGAGTCGACTCTATGCCGCCGAGCAGGTACGCCAACACCCACGAAGAGCGGCCCGCGAGCCGGCTCATCTCCGCGAGCGAAAAGTCATCGAGCTCCATCGCCCGGCGGAGTAACACGTTGAAGACATTTCTGGTGGCGTGAGCGTCCGCAAGCGCCCTGTGGGCATTCCGGTTCTTGACGCCGAATCGGTCGGCGAGCCGCTCCAGCGAGTATTCGGGAAGCCCGGGATACAGCACATAGGCCAGGTCCCAGGTGTCGCAGCGCGGGTTGCGGAGAGGCAGGCCGTTGTTGGAGAGAAAACCCAGGTCGAAACGAAGGTTGTGACCGACTATGGGCGACTGGCCCACGAATTCGGCGAATGGCCGGAGCACCGCGCCAAACTCGGGGGCGCGGTCCACCTCGTGCTGGGGGATGCCGGTGAGCCGGACGATGAACTCGTCGAGACGGCGGCGCGGGTTCACCAGCGATGTGAACGTGTCGAGAATCTCATCGCCGCGAAACTTCACCGCGCCGACCTCGATTATCCTGTCCCGCTCGGCGTCGAGGCCGGTCGTCTCGAGGTCGAGCGCCACCCACACCTCTTCGGTCGGCGGAGCCTCCGGTGGGAGCAATATCACGCCCCTTGCCTCAGTCGCTCTCGCGCGCCATCGTCGCCTTCATCTGCTCCCACGCCTGGCGGGCCTCCTCCACGGACCCCTCGTCCTCGATGGTGGTGATGTCGCCGGGGTCCTGGTCGAGCACCACCGCCTTGAACACGCGCCGCATAATCTTGCCGCTGCGGGTCTTGGGCAGCATATCCACGAAGTTGAGCTCGGATATGACGGCTATCGGCCCAAGCTCCCGACGCACCGTCTGTAGCAACTCGCCCCGGAGCTCGTTGGAGGGCGAGTACTCGTTCTTGAGCACTACGAACGCCGAGATGACCTCACCGCGCAGCTCGTCCGGCCGGCCGGTGACGCCGGCCTCCGCGACCGCCTGGTGCTTCAGGAACGCAGTCTCGACCTCGACCGTGCCGATGCGGTGCGCGGCGATCTTGATGACCTCGTCCGCGCGGCCCGCGAACCACACGTAGCCGTCCTCGTCGATGTGAGTGGAGTCGCCAGTGAAGTATCGTTCGGGAATTATGCCCCAGTAATCGCGCCCGTAGCGTTCAGGCTCGCCCCACAGCCTGGGAGTGAGGCTGGGCCAGGGGCGCTTGATGGTGAGGATGCCCTTTTCCCCGGCGGGCACCGACTCACCCTCCGGCGTCATCACCTCCACGTCTATGCCGGGCAGGGGTATGCCCGCCGATCCGGGCTTGATGGGCAGCGTGGATATGCCGTAGGGGTTGCCGATTACCGGGCCGCCCGTCTCGGTCTGCCACCAGTGGTCGATGACCGGAATGCGGTCGCCCAGCACGGACTTCTGCAGCCACTCCCACGCCGGCGCGTTGAGCGCCTCGCCAGCGCAGAACACTCGCTCCAGCGACGACAGGTCGTATCCGCGCGTCGGCTCGTCGCCGTGGCGCATCAGCGCCCGCACCGCCGTCGGCGAGGTGAACAGGCCGGTAACGCCGAACTCCTCGATTATCTTCCAGAGCACGTCCGGGCCGGGATGGTCTATCGCGCCTTCGAACGCTATCGTGGTCGCGCCGGCCAGGAGCGGCGCGTAGACGATGTAGCTGTGGCCCACGATCCAGCCTATGTCGGACGTGGACCACCAGACGTCGGTCGGGCGAAGCCCGAAGCACCAGTTGCCCATCGAGTGTACGCCCACCTGGTAGCCGCCGTGGACGTGCACGGCGAGCTTGGGCCTTGCGGTGGTGCCGGACGTCGCTAGGATGAAGGCCGGGTCGTTGGCCTCCATCACCTCGTGGCCGCCGTCGTGGCCCTCGCCCCGCGCCAGGAAGTCCCCCCAGGTGATGTCGCGGCCGTCGGTCATAGACACCGGCTCGTCGCCCCGCCGGAGCACGATTACGTTGTCCACGCAGTCGCCGCCAATCTCCATCGACGCGTCGACGATGCCCTTGAGCGGCACGTTCGAGCCGCGCCGGTAGGTGACGTCGGTGGCGAACACCAGCCGCGAGCCGCTCGCCTGGACGCGGTCGCCGAGCGCGCCGGAGCCAAAGCCGGCGAACACGACTGAGTGGATGGCGCCGATACGGACCGCGGCCAGCATCAGCATGATCGCCTCGGGGCAAGGCGGCATGTAGATGGTGATGCGGTCGCCCTTGCCCACGCCCATCGCCCGCAGCGACGCGGCGAGCCGGCGCACCTCGTGCAGCATCTGCGCGTAGGTGAAGACCCGCCTCTCGCCGCCCTCGGTGACGTACACGAGCGCCGCGTGGCCGCCCCAGTCGCTGGCGACCTTCTGGTCCAGGCAGTTGTACGCCAGGTTCGTCTCGCCTCCCACGAACCACCGGAACGTGGGATAGTTCCAGTCGAAGGTCTTGTCCCACTTGCGGAACCAGTGGACCTCTTCCGCGGCGTCCGCCCAGAACGCCTCCGGGTCTTCCAGCGCCTCCCGCCTTATACTCTCTACGAGTGGGTTGATAAGCTCCATGTCAGCTCTCCAGACCCTTTCACACTTGTTGCCTGTGGATCACGCGACGGGATTCAATCCGTAGGGTTGCAACTCGCCCACGTGCAGCCCCTGCACCGCCCTGTACGCGCCCGACCTGAGCGCCTCAATGAAGTCGGACTCCGAGCGGATTTCCCCGTCGAACTCGGTGGCGAACTTGCCCAGCCCGTGAGTGGAGTGGGCGTCACTGCCGCCCGTTCCCTCGAATCCGAGTGTGTGCGCGACTTCCAGTGCGAAGAGGTTCTCACGCTCGGTGTTCGCGCCGTTGCCGACCTCGATGTCGTCCACCAGCCCAAACAGCGGATGTCGAGCGGCCTGTTCGGGGGTGCTGGGGCGCCCGTTGCGCTCGCGGAATAGCAGGTTCAGGTTGTACGGTGGGTTGTTGAACAGATTGCGGAACGGGTGGGCGGACACCAGAAAACCACCGGCGCGGTCGGCGGCGTGCCGCAGGTCGTTCACCCGGTGCATCCCGCCGACGTAGGCGTGCATTCCAAAGACCAGCACGTGGCCCATTTCGGTATCGACCTCTAGCCCTCTCACGACCGTGAGGCCCGACTCCTCGAACACGCGCCGCACCTCGTGGTCGTCCCAGCCGCCGCCGTGCTCGGAAAGGCACACCCCGTCGAGGCCGATTCTTCGCGCCTCCGAAATCAGTTGTTCCGGTGTAAGACTGCTGTCGCTGCTGCCCCTTACGGTGTGAACGTGGAGGTCGAATATGGCCAAGTAGGTGCGCCCCTGTCGAGAGTAGCCGGGTTCGGGGTGATTCTATCGCCTGTGGGTTGCGGCGGTCAACGTTCCTCGCGTTACGGCCGCACCGCGCGCTTTGGTAGCTGGGCCAGCTTGTGAAGCATCGGCTGGGCCAGCTTCACGAACGTACACGCCAGACGCCGCGTCTCGCGCGGGTCGATCAGGTCCACCACGTCGCCCTTGTGTGCCGCCCGAAATGGCGAGCGCAGCCGGAGCAACCGGTTCTCGATCATCTCACGGTGCGCGTCCGGGTCCGGCGCGGCCTCTATCTCGCGCCGGTAAGCCGCCGCGACGCCGCCCTCGATTGGGATGCCGCCCCACTCGCCCGCGGGCCAGCCGTACCGCAGGTTGAGGCCGTTGGGCTGGCCCAGGCTGTGGATGGCGTCCGCCGCCACGCCGTAGGCCTTGCGCACGTTGAACTCCACCTTCGGCACATTCGCCTCGGCGCTCGCGATCAGCGCGCGCACACCGCGGCGCATGGTCGCCTTGCGCTCCGCGTGCGAGCCGAGCATGAACCCCGGCATGTCCAGGAACACCACCACCGGCAGGTTGAAGGCGTCGCACAGGTCGACGAAGTGCGTGTACTTCTCCGCCGCCCAGCCGTCCATGGCGCCTGCCAGCTTGAACGGGTCGCTGGCCATTACGCCCACGCTGTAGCCGTCCAACCTCGCGAAACCGGTGATGACCGCGCCGGCCCAGTGCTTCCGCATCTCGAAGAATTCGCCGTTGTCGACCACCAGCCGGATGAGCTTGCGCGCGTCGTAGCTGCGCCGCCGGTTGGGTGGGATGATGTTCAGAAGCTCCTCGGGGCGGCGGTCCGGCGGGTCGCCCGTCTCGACGCGCGGCGCGACGTCGGCGGTGGTGTTGGGCAGATACGATATGAACTTCTTAATCTGATCGAATGCGTCCTCCTCAGACTCCGCAACGTTGTCCACCTGGCCGCTCTCGTGGACGTGCATCTGGTAGCCGCCAAGCTCCTCCTTGTCCAGCGTCTCGCCAATGGCGCGCCGCACCACGGGCGGCCCGGACGGGAATATCTGCGACTGCCCCCTGATCATGACGGTGAAGTGCGACATGAGCGCGAACGCCGCGGGCGCTCCCGCCACCGACCCCATCACACCCGCCGCCACCGGAACGCGGCGCAGAAGCTCCACGGAGCGCCACCACAGCTCACCACCGGGAAGGCCCATGTGCCCCGCGGCCTCGTCGGACTTGGAGCTATGGCCCACTCCCTCCACGAGTTGGACGTAGGGTATGCCGTATTGCAGCGCGAGCGGCTGCGTGAAGTGGCCGGAGCTCTTGCGCACGTTGTGGGGACTACCGCCCGAAATGGTGAAGTCGTCGCCGCCGATGGCGACGGGCCGCCCGTCGATCTCCGCAAGGCCCATCACGTAGGCCCCGGGCGTGAAGCCGCACAGGTTGCCGTCCTCGTCGTACTCGGCGGCGCCCACCATCGGGCCGGCCTCAACGAAACTGCCGGGATCGACCATCTTGTCGATGCGCTCCCGGATCGTGTAGCGTCCGCCGTCGTGCTGGCGCTTGATCCGTTCCGGCCCGCCCATCTCGCGCACAAGGCCGCGAATGTAGGCCATATCATCGATGGCGTGCTCCCAGTCCATGCCGGGCTTCCACGTCTCGCGCTGCGGGTCTATCGGCATAGGTCTATCCTCCTCGCCAGGGGTACTGCTGAGTGCGGCGCTCAGCCAATGTCCAGCGTCATCAACTCTTCACCTTCGGCCACGCTCTGGCCCACGAAAGAGTTCACCGAAGCGACTCTTCCGTCGTAGTCGCAGAGGACCTCGTTTTCCATCTTCATGGACTCTATGACTACAAGCACGTCATCCCGGCGAACTTGGTCGCCTTGCGACGCCTTCACTTCCAGCACCGTACCTGTTATCGGGGCCCGTACCACTGCCTGGTTCAAGTTCGTCAATCCTCTCGGTCTATAGCTAAAGTTGTGGGCCAGGTTGGAGGCGTCTCGCTGCCGTTAGTGCTGGGACATCGCCTCCGCCAGCTTGTCACGCCGCATAGTATGGCAGAAACCAGCCGAAAACGCCTATAGCGGCGAGCGTTATCACGGCTACACTCGCGAGGGCCCGCCGTAGCAGCACCGCCAGCGGCGCGGCCAGCAGCAGCACCGCAACCGCGACGCCGAGCGTGTACGCCTGGTTCGGGCTACCGAGTCCACCGCCCGGCGCCTGCTCCAGGCTTATCCGGTACAGCACGCCGCACAGCCCGCCGACAGCGGCCCAGGCCGGGTAGGCGACGGCGACCGCGCCCAGGCCAACAATCATCGGGCTGCGGTTCTCGATGAGGCGGCCGGCGGCCAGAGAGCCGCTCTTCATCATGAAGAAGAGCATCAGCGCCACGGTGCAGATGAACACCGACGCCATGAGCATCCCCAGCGTCATGCCAGCTATCAGCTCGTACACTCGCCGCCCCCCGTGTCACCGCCCACGGTCCTGACGAGATGAGACTGGATACCGTGCTGGTGGGTCAGAAGCAGTTGCAGCGCCGAGCCGACCTCCCTACTGGAAACCGGCGCGAACAGCGACGGGCCGCTGCCCGCCACGTGCACCTCCCGCGCGCCCAGCGTGTGCATCGCGTCCCAGCACTCGCGCAGGCCCGGGAATGCGTCGAACGCCACGTCGTCGAACACGTTGAACAGGAACTGCGGAGGCACGTCTCCGCCACCGCGTATCCGCGCCGCCAGCCTGCGCGTCAGTGCACCGCGCGTGAAGTTGGACGGCCCAAGCCTCCCGTAGAGCGAGGCCGTCTTGTCCGGCACGCGTATCCCGGGACAGGCGATAACCAGCCACTCCAGGTTGGCCGGCGGCAGCGCCTGGACGCGCTCGCCGCGACCGCTCACCATCGCCGTGCCCCCGCTCACGCTGCTCCGCAGGAAAAAGGGCACGTCCGAGCCGAGTTGAGCGGCGAGCTTAGAGAGTTCATTTATCGACAGGCCGAGCCGCCAAAACCGGTTGAGCCCGAGCAGTGAGGCCGCGGCGTCGCTGCTGCCGCCGCCCAGCCCAGCGGCGAGGGGTATGCGCTTGGCGATGGTTATCCGCGCTCCGTCCGACACGCCAGCGTGCTCTCGCAGTAATCGGGCGGCCCTCAGCGCCAGGTTTTCGTCCCCGGCCAGCTCCGGCACGTCACACACCAGCTCCAGTGCGTCCGCCGGCTCGAAAGTTAGCGTGTCGTGCAGGTCCACCGTCTGGATGACCGAGACGACGTCGTGATAGCCGTCGTCCCGCCGCCCCAGCGCCTCGAGGGTCAGGTTGACCTTGGCGTATGCGTTCAGCTCCAGCGGCGTGCTCGGCATGGCGTCAGTCCAGGCGGGCGGCTTCGTGCAGCACACCCCATTCTGCCAGGCTCAGCGTCTCCGCGCGGCGCTTGGGGTCGATTCCGGCGTGCGCCAGCAGCCGCTCTACCTCGGCCGCCGGAATGTCCAGGCCCTGGCTCAGGGCGTTGCGAAGCTGCTTGCGACGCGCGCTAAACCCAGCCCTGACCAGGCGAAAAAACTCTCCTTCGGACCTAAGCTCCAGCGCGGGCCGTTCGTACACGTCGATCCGGACAATCGCGGACGTAACCTTGGGCGCGGGGCGGAACGCGCGTGGCGGCACGCTCGCGACGACGCGCGTGCGGCCGTAGAGTTGGGTGGCGACCGACAGCAGCGACATCTGCCCGGGCGCGGCGGTCATGGAGCGGGCGACCTCCCGCTGAACCATGACGACCATCAGACTCGGCCCGTCGTCCATCTCCAGAAAGCGGCGCACGATTGGAGTCGCCGCGTAGTACGGCAGATTGGCCACCAGCTTGTAGCCGGCCGACGTGTCCACCAACTCGCCAACGTCCACCGTCCTGGCGTCCCCCGCGACGATGCGGACGTTGCTACGGTCGGCGAACCGCGCCGACAGCCGGGCGGCGAGTACTTCGTCCAACTCGACGGCGGTGACGCGCCCGGCGGACTCGGCGAGACGCTCGGTGAGCACGCCGCGACCGGGACCGATTTCGAGCACCTGGTCCGAGGGCGAGAGCTCGGCGGCGTCCACCACGCGGGCGAGCACGCGGCGGTCCACCAGGAAGTTCTGGCCGAGCGACCGCTTCGCCCTGGGCGGCGGGCCTAGCGCGCTGGTGACGGGCTGTGGGGACATGGCGACGATGCGGCGACAGGGTAGGTGCGGCGGTGTGCGGCGCGCCGCGAGGAGAGGGCTGAGGGCGTGAAGGAAGGATAGGGGCCGTGCACCTCTTCTCGATCTCCCCCGGCAGCGTACGCCAGAGAGCCGACTCGAGCCAGGCGAGCCTGCGGCGCCCGAAGGTAACCGCTTACCGCTGCTTCCTTCCGGACCTGACGGGGTTCACGGCGCTCCGCCGCGCAGGACCCAACTCTCAACATCAGCTACCTGGAGCAGTGGCCCCGTAGAGTCGACCTCCAAGAGGGATTCAGCCTCGCGTAAGCGGGTTTCGAGTACAGGGCACCGCTAGCTCCCCGCCTAGCACGGCCTTACCGGCAATGGTATTGGAAATCCGGCGCGAGTGTCAACGCGCGCCGGGCGTGTTACAATTCGGCTCGACCTTTCACACGCTCAGGAGGCACGCGCCCGCTTGGCATCCATATTCGATCTCCACGTACACACCAACCGGGGCAGCGCAGACAGCGCCCTTACCCCCGACGAACTGGTCGCCGAAGCGACCCGCATCGGCCTCACCGGCGTTATGGTCACCGAGCACGAGGGCTGGCCGCGCCACGACTTCGAGCAGTTCGCGAGCAAGCATCAGGACCTGGTATTGGTCAGGGCCTTGGAGGTGTATACTCCGCTCGGCCACGTCATCGCGCTCGGACTCGAAAACCACGTCTCGGGATTCTCCCGTGACATCGAGACGATTCGGCACCTCAGGCGCGAAGTGGACCGCGTGGGCGGCTACCTGATCCTGGCGCACCCCTTTCGCTTCCTGTTCGACCTGCCGGGAATGTACACCCTGAACAAGCTGTTCGAAGACGCCGTCAAGATCCCGGAGACTCCCGAGGAGGCCGCAGAGCACCCCATATTCGAGATTGTGGACGAGACCGAGGTGGTCAACGGCGGCAACATAGAGGTGGAAAACAGGTTCGCCCAGGGCGTGGCTGCTCACATCGGCCACTGGGGCACGGGCGGCAGCGACGCTCACTCCACCGACGGGTTCGGCAAGGGAGTCACCGTGTTCAGGGGCGACGTGCGCAATGAGAGCGACCTGCTGGAGGCGCTCAGGGAGGGCGACTTCTTCCCCATAGAGGGCTTGCACGTTGGCAAGCCTTCCGACTACGGCCGCGCCAAGTGGTGGAAACCCTCGGACCTGAACGGCGCCCGCTAAGAAGCTGTCTAAGAACATACACAGGTCGCCTCCTCTCCCTTCCCTCGATGGGAGAGGATTGAGGTGAGGGTGAATTGGAGGTTGGCTTAATGGATACTATCGGATTCATCGGTCTGGGCAACATGGGGCTGGGCATGTCCAGGAACATCCAGCGCGCCGGCTATCCCATGGTGGTCTACGACATCAGGGAGGAGGCGACCAAGCCGCTGCTGGAGAACGGCGCGCGGCTGGCAAGTTCGCCGGCGGAAGTGGCGCGGCTGAGCGACGTCACCTTTACGTCGCTGCCCGGGCCTGCCGAGGTGGAAGCCGTGGCAACCGGCGCGGAGGGCGTCCTGGAGGGTATCCGCGAGGGCAGCGTTTTCGTGGACCTCTCGACCAGCCGTCCCACGCTCATCCGGCAGATCGAGCCTCTGTTCCGCCAGAAGGGCGCGCACGCGCTGGACGCCCCGGTCAGCGGCGGTAAGTCCGGCGCCATCACAGGCAACCTGGCCGTGATGGTCGGCGGCGAGCGCGACGTGTTCGACCGCATCAAGCCCGTGCTCGACTCGTTCGGCGACAAGGTCTTCTACTCCGGTGCCATCGGCGCGGGCAGCATCTGCAAGCTGGTGCACAACATGATCGGCCACGGCGTCAGGCAGGCCATAGCCGAGGGACTGACCCTGGGCGTCAAGGCGGGCGTGGACGCCGAATCGCTGTGGGAGTGCGTGCGGCGGGGCTCGCTTGGGCAGATGAACATACTGCACAGGGGAATCCCCGGCAGCCTGTTCCGCGGCGAATTCGACCGCGCCAGCTTCGCCCTGGAGCTCGCCCGCAAGGACATCCTGCTGGCGAACGAGCTGGGCCGCGAGTACGACGTGCCCATGCCCATAGCGAACCTGGCCGAGCAGATGGCCATCCAGGCCATCAACCGCGGCTGGGGCGACCGGGACGCCGGCGTAACCTTCCTGCTCCAGGAGGAGGCCGCGGGCGTCGAAGTCCGCGCCCCGCACGTGGACCCCGAAAAGGCCGGTAAGTTCATCACCACTCATCCCGACGCCGAATAGGGCGCGCTTCGTTGACCTCGACGGCGGTCTGGCGCCGGGCCGGCTACAAATGGTGGGCGTTCGGGGCGCTTGCGCTCGGCATGTTCTCGAACGTTGCCGACCACGGCAGCGTGATCGTCGCCCTTCCCTCAATCGCCGACGACCTGCTGACCGACCTGCCGACCGTCCAGTGGGTGGTCATAGGCTACGCCCTTGCCATAAGCGCTTTCCTTATGCCCATGGGTCGCCTGGGCGACATAGTGGGACCAAAGCGCGTCTATCTGGCCGGACTGACAGTCTTCGTCATTGGCTCCGTGCTCGCCGGCCTGTCCGTCAACGTGTGGATGTTGATTGGGTCGAAGATATTCCAGGGCGTGGGCGCCGGAATGACGCAGGGCACCGGGATGGCCATGATACTCAGGGCGTTCTCGGACGAGGAGCGGGGCAAGGCGCTGGGCCTGCAGATGAGCATGGTCGGCGCGGGCGGTGTCGCCGGACCGGCGATGGGCGGCTTCATCGTGGCGCTGTTCGGCTGGCAGTGGGTCTTCGGCGTAAACGCCATATTGGGGGCGCTGGCGCTCGTGGCCGCGGCGGTCATCGTCCGGGAAGTCCACCGGCCGTCCGAGGCCAGGACCGCAGACTTCGACTGGCTTGGGGCGGTCCTGTCGACGGGCGCTCTCCTTGCGCTGCTCGTAGGCATGACTGTGGGTCCGTCGGTCGGCTGGCTCTCTCCCAGCGTGGGGCTGATGGCAGTGGCGTTCGTGGTGCTGCTCGGCGGCTTCGTGTGGTGGGAGCTGCGGACGCCGTCGCCCATGCTGGACGTTCGGCTGTTCACCCGAAAGCTGTTTGCGTTGGGCGTGCTTGCCAGCACCCTCTCTTTTCTGGCCAACCAGCCCACGCGTTACCTGATCCCGTTCTACCTCCAGGGCGTGCTGGGCTTCAGTCCCAGCAGCGTGGGCTTGATAATAGTGCCCGGATTCGCCATAGTGGCGTTCGTGGGGCCGCTCAGCGGCTGGTTGTCCGACCGCTACGGCTGGCGGCCCTTCAACGTGGGAGGGTTGGCCCTTTCCGCCATTGGACTGTTCCTGCTTGGCATGCTGCGCACCGACTCCGGAGTGTGGCTGGTGTTGGCCGGACTGATGATCCAGAGCCTTGGCATGGGGTCTTTCTACGGGCCCAACAACAGCTCGATTATGAGCGCAGTCGAAAAGAGCAGGTACGGTGTCGTGGCCGGATTCCTGAACCTGGTGCGCAACTCGTCGAACGTGGCCAGCATCGCAATGGGTACCGCGGTGGTGACCGCGTTCATGGCCGCGAGAGGATACCCGCCCTCCCTGTCCGGCGTCACGTCCGAGAGCGCCCTAGGCTTGCTTCGGGCATTCACCACCGGATTCAACGTGTACCTGCTGATCATGACGGGGCTGCTTGTACTGGGCATGGTCGCCTCGATGTTCAAAGGAACAGCGGTCAAACAGCCGCGGTCCGAACCTCAGGCCGCTCCCACGGAAGAAGCGAGTGATGCGAAACAGGCGGTGAAGGTGCAAGCAGGCACCGGAGAGTGACCCGCAAAGCAGAAGCGATAGAAGTTGGGGAAAGGCAGGCGTTGACATGAGACTGGCAGGCAAAGTGGCGATTGTGACGGGAGCATCGCGCGGCATGGGCGAAACCGAGGCCAAGATGTTCGCCGCAGAGGGCGCGAAGGTGGTCGTCGCGGACGTTTCCGAGGACGCGGGACGAAAGGTGGAGGCCGAGATTGCCGAGGCGGGCGGCGAGGCGCTGTTCATCAGGCTCGACGTGACCGACGAGCAGCAGTGGGAAGACGCCGTGGCAGAGACCGTCGAGCGATTCGGCAGGCTGGACGTGCTTGTGAACAACGCGGGCGTCAGCGGCGGTATCGCGAGCGACGTGCTCGACACGGGCGCCTGGGACACGATAATGGACGTGAACGCCAAGGGCGTGTTCCTCGGCATGAAGTACGCCATACCCGAGATGCAGAGCTCCTGCGGCGGCTCGATCATCAACATCTCGTCCATCTCCGGCTTCGTTGGGCAGGAATACACTCACATGGGCTACAACGCCTCAAAGGGTGCGGTACGCATCATGACCAAGAGCGCGGCGGCCCGGTACGCACGCGAGGGTATCCGCGTCAACTCGGTGCACCCGGGCGTAATGCCGCCGATGGGCACCTCGACCGTGACGGCGGCGCCCGAGACTCGGGAGCGAATGCTGGCCCACGTGCCGATGGGCAGGGAGGGCCGGCGGGAAGAGGTCGGCTACGCCGTGCTGTTCCTCGCGTCGGACGAGGCGTCGTACATCACCGGCACCGAAATCGTGGTGGACGGCGGCTTCTTGGCGGTGTAGGCATACCCGCCGGTTGAAGGAAACCCGAATGAGCAACGGCTGAAGTGGACATTCCAAGAATCAAGGACCTGCCAAGGAAGCAACGAGCCGCCATACGCGCCTGGTGCATGTACGACTGGGCAAATTCCGCGTACGCGACAAACGCCGTGGCGGTGCTGCCCGTCTACGCGGTGGTGTTGTTCAAGGACGCGCTCGGAGTCGAGGCCGACTTTCTGGGCATCCGCGTCACCGGCAGCTCGCTGTGGGCGTTCGCGGTCGCCGTCTCGACAGCCATAGTAGCCGTCACGACACCGGTGCTGGGCGTCATCGCCGACCGTATGCCCATCAAGAAGCTGCTGCTGGCCATATACACGGCGTGCGGCGCGTTCTTCATGGTGATGGCGTTCTTTTCCGCGTACAGCCCATATCCGTGGGTGTGGCTGTTCGGCTCCTTCTTCTTCGCCAATATGGGGTTCGCGGGCGCGCAGGTCTTCTACAACGCGCTGCTGCCCCACGTCGCCCCGGAACACCTGCTGGACGACGTGAGCAGCCGCGGTTACGCATACGGTTACCTCGGCGGCGGACTGCTGCTGCTGGCCCACCTGATCGTAATCTTCCTGGTCGCCGACACGCAGTACGCCGACCTCGTTACTCGTCTCACCATCGCGTCGGTTGGCGTGTGGTGGCTTGGCTGGGCCATCTGGACGTTCGCGGTCGTGCCAGAACCCCGGGTAGCCAACCGGGTCAGCGGACTCGGACCGTTCTCGGCCGTGGCGCTGGCATTCAGCGAGTTCAGGCGCACCTTCGGCCAGATACGCAAGTTCAGGGTTGTGCTCTTCTACCTGGGCGCGTACCTGCTGTTCAACGACGGCGTCCAGACGGTTCTCACGATATCGGGGGCGTATGCCGCGGACACGCTCGGCATCCCCCTGTTCTTCAACGCCGGTACTGTGCTCATCATCCAGTTCGTCGCCGTGCCCGGCGCCCTGGCCTTCGGATGGCTGGCGGGCAAGCTCACCACAAAGGCGGCTCTCGTCGTCTCGCTCGCCGGTTGGTGTGCCATCATCGGCTTTGGCATCGCCATAGCCCCCCTCGAGCCGGAGCGGCACGAAGACTTCGACTATCGGCTGCATTATCGCGCTGCTGAATCCCTCTACAAGGTCACGCACGCTCCCGAGTTGCCCGACTCCGCCACGGCGCAGAACTGGCGGCGCGAAATCGGCGACGTCGAGGAGGGCGACCTGCTTGGGAGGACGCGCGCCCGGCGGCTGCTGGAGAGCGCCGGGACGTCGCCCAACTCCGCCTACTCGGTTTCGCTCCGTGGCGGCGCGCTGGACGGCGAAACGGCGGTGGGGCGGCTGCACGCCTCGCGCTTGGGGAGCGGCCCGGTCGATTGGTGGCCTGCGACCGTGCGCGACTTGCTCTGGAAGCCCCTGGGCCTCGACGTCGGCTACCAGTGGCTCTTCATCGGAGTGTCCGTGGGCGCCATAATCGGGGGAAGCCAGGCGTTGGCTCGAAGCCTCTTCTCGCAGATTACGCCAGTTGCCCGGAGCGGCGAGTTCTTCTCCTTTTTCGGGTTTATGAGCAGAGCTTCGGCCGTGTTCGGGCCCCTGCTCTACGTGTCCGTAACCTCCGCCCTCGACACGCGGGCCGCGATCACGTCCGTCGCCCTGCTGATTCTCCTGGGTGCAATCGCTCTGCGGTGGGTGGACGTGGCGGCCGGCCGTGCCACCGCCGCCGAGGAAGACGCCAGGCTGCGCGCCGAGAGGTAAATTCTCAGGACGGCACGATAGGATCCGTCAGCGCTCCCTGTCCTGCCACCTGGCCGTGAGAGTGACCCACACCGAGAGCGCCAACAGTTTCACATCCAACCAGGGAGACATGCGCCGCATATACAGCGTGTCGTAGCGGAGCTTGTTGTGGGGCGCAGTGTCGTATCTGCCATACACTTGCGCCAGGCCCGTCAGGCCAGGCCTGACCAGAAGACGGCGATGGAAGTTTGGAATGCGATCGGCAAACTCGTCTGCGAGCTCCGGGCGCTCGGCGCGCGGTCCGACCAGGCTCAGGTCCCCCCTGAACATGTTTATCACCTGGGGAAGCTCGTCCAGAGCGCGATTGCGCAGAACGCGACCTACCGGCGTTACTCTCGGATCGTTTTCCGACGCCCATACCGCCCCGCTCATCCGCTCGGCGTCGGGCGCCATCGACCTGAACTTGTACACCCTGAACACGCGGCCGCCCTTGCCCAACCTCGGCTGGGTGTAGAAGATGGGGCCCCGGTCGTACAGCCAGATGGCCAGTGGAATGAGCGTCCACAACACGATCCAAAGAGGGGCAAGTGTTATGTGCACGGCAACGAGTATGGCGAGGTCGAACGGCCTCTTCCACCAGTCGCGAACGGCGTACGATCCACCCGGGCCGCGTGGTTCCGCTCGCGCGCGGCGGCAGTCGGCACTCAACTCGCTCCCCCGCGATGGCGTTCACACACATCAAAAAATGGTAAAGTATAGTTGCTTGGCGAGTGCGCCGTGCTGTGGATGCGCCTGGAGAGAGAAGCAGGAGGTGTCAAGGTGAGCAGCGCGAACCTTAACGAATCCGAGGAGCGAAAGCCAAGAACGCTCTCGCGCTTCAAAGCGACGCTGCAACGCCGAATGGTGGATGGCGTGGTTGTACTGATTCCACTTCTTGTCACCATTCTCGTGATCGCGTTCCTGGTCGAGAACGCCGACTCGTTCATTCGAGGGCTTCCCTTCATAAAGAACCAGACACTGCTGGGCTATCCCATCGACTTTCCGGGGATCGGCGTCGTCGTCTTTTTCATCATATTCTTCGTAGTCGGTCTCATAGTGGCCACTGCCTGGGGGCGCAAGTTAATCGAGGTCAAGAGCACAATACTGCGCAACACTCCGGTGGTGGGCTCCATATACGGTGTCACCGAGCAACTCACCGAAGTGCTCTCCTCAAAGTACAATTTCAGCCGCGTGGTCTTTCTGGAGTGGCCCAAAGATGGAATGCTGGCGCTCGGCTTCGTTACGGGGCGGGCGTA
This sequence comes from Dehalococcoidia bacterium, assembly GCA_965203135.1. GTDB lineage: Bacteria > Chloroflexota > Dehalococcoidia > Lucifugimonadales > CATOSD01 > CATOSD01. The sequence goes on from CBDBBO010000002.1 coordinate 615,051, forward strand.
CAACGTCGACACCCAGACTTCGCTTGCTGTGGTCTACGTTCCCACAGTGCCGAACCCGACCTCGGGCAACATGGCCTTCGTGAACGAGGACGAAGTGTACGAGACCGACATCAGCGTGGAAGTGGCTATGCGTCTTGTGTTCACCGGCGGAATCGTCATGCCCGAGTACGTGTCGCTGGCCCGGCTGCCCAGAGAGACATTGAAAGATGATAAGAGGTGGCCAGTTGACGATTTCGCCGGCAGATTCCACCTGGAGACCGCGATGTCCATCGATACGGACAACTCTTCCGGCTAGCCTCCGGTTGGAGTGGCGACTTCTTCTTCTCCTTCCATCCCGGACCCAGCCTCGGGTGGCTCAAGCGGCAGGTCGATGACCATGTTGGTGCCCTCGCCCGGTTCGACTTCCACTCGAATAGTGCCCCCATGCTGCCGAATGATGTCGTTGCACATGGCCAGGCCGAGGCCCGTCCCCTCGCCGGTCGGCTTGGTGGTGAAAAACGGGTTGAATATCTTTTCCAGCACGTCGTCCGGAATGCCTCCCCCGTTGTCCTTTATCTGAATGCGAACGCAGTCCTCGAGGCGTTCGGTGATAAGCCACAGGATCGGGAAATACGAGCCCACAGTCGCAACCTCTTCGCCTGTGCTCCTCCGCCTCTGGTTGGTGGCGTAAGCGGCGTTGCTCACCATGTTGAGAAACACCCTTGCCAGGTCCTGCGGAATTACGGCTATCTCGCCCACGTTTTCGTCGAACTCGTGCTTTATATCCAGGTTGAAGTTCGGGTCGAGCGCGCGAGCGCTGTGGTAGGCCAGCCGTGAGTGCTCGTCCAGAAGCAGGTTGATGTTGGTGGGGTGCCAGTCGCCGGCGCCGCGACCCATCATCAGCATATCGTGCACGATGCGGTTGGCTCGTTCGCCGTGAGACCTGATGCGGCCCAGATTGGCCACCAGGTCCTCCGATATCTCATCGACCAACTCGTCCTGGTCGTCGGCGTCCTCTTCCAGCACCTCCTTCAACTCAGCCATCAGCTCCTCGGAAGACTCGGAGAAGTTCTTTATGAAGTTGAGGGGGTTACGAATCTCGTGGGCTACCCCCGCGGTCAGTTCGCCGAGCGAGGCCAGCTTCTCCCTCACCACTATCTGGTCTTGGGCCAGGCGAAGGTCTTCCAACGCCCTTTCCAGTTCGGCGTTCTTGCCCTGCACCTCCTCGGCCAATTCTTCCACCAGATTGAGTCGCTGCACTTCCAGAGCGTGCTGGCGGAATACGTCCAGCGCCGCGGCCATGTCCGCCACTTCGTCCCGGCCTCCCACCTCCACGCGCGTCTGGAGGTCCCCGCCGGCCATACGGGTCATCGACACCGACAACTGCGCTATCCGGCGTAGAATCACGCGACCGATGTAGAGCCACGCGATAAGGACGGCGCCGGTGACGCTGAGCGCCGTGATTCCGATAAGTAGGTTCCTGCCCGTCAGAAGCGCCTGGGCGGAAGCGAGCGTGGCGGCCTCCGAGTCGGCACGTGCTTTGTCCACCAAGGCGTCCACTTCGGCCACCATGCTGACGGCCTGCTCACGGTTCTGGTTGAGTAGCTCGCCTTGGTGCTCCACCAGCCTGAGCTCGCGGTCCAGCAGGTCGAAGCCGTTGGTCTGGCCCACGCCAACCTCGATTATCTGGTCGATTATGGGCGTAAGCTGCGTGTGCAGCTCGGTGCCCCTGAGCGGGGCCATGTTGCGCTCTATGCGCCCCTTTGCCGACTCGAACTTCTCCCGCAGCGGCTCGATTAGCGAAGGGTCCGACACCTTAAAGGCGTCGGACAGGTGCAAGGTCGCCTCACCGGCGTCGCTCTGCAGCTCCGCGAGCCGGCGGTAGAGGAGCAACTCGTCTTCCGAGAAGTACTCGGAGCGTGGAGCGGCAGGCATACCCAGTTCCCGGTGGCCCGTCATGGCATAGAAGAGTTGGTCGTCCAATTCGGGCGCGAGCAGACCGTTCAGTCTGCCGGTCAGCGTATCGAGCTCGGCGGCCAGCGCGTCACGCTCGTCCCTCAGCTGTAGCAGGTCGGTGGTGTTGTATCGAATGAGCAGGATGTTATTGATGAGGGTGTCGGCCTGCGCTCGGATGCTCTCGAATTGGGCTTCCGTGCCGCCCGCCTGCGCCTCGAGTGCGTCCAATTGCTCTTCGAACTGCCGACGGACTGCGGTTATCTCGTCCGCGGCGAACGACAACTCTTCGTAGGAATGCGCCGTTGTAAGGCGCGGTGCGGCGGCCACCAGACTGTTGCCGTGCTGGGCCACACCGAATGCGGCGGCCAGGTTGGGGACGGCCTCCTGGTTGACGGTCTCCTGGTGCTGCGTCACCTGGTAGAAGGAGAAGAAGGCGACCAGTGATGCCAGCAGCGTCAGCGCGGCGGCGCCGCCGATGCCCACGTACATCTGCACGGATATGCGGTTGAGGAGGGCTGGCCGCTTGCTATATCGCCCCCTCACGGCGTAACCTCCGCCAGCCTTTCCAGAGGGTGGTACTGGCCATCGTTTCCTATCACTGTCAGAAACACGGCGTCGGATCCCTGGTTGTCATCCGTGTCGAATCTGACCTGGAAGCCTCCAATGTCAGTGAGCGACGGCTGGTGAAGAGCGTTCAGAAAACACTCGCGGTCCACGTCGCGGCCGCACGCCTCCAGGCCCGCAATCGCCAGAAGCCCCGCCAGGTAACCCTCGAGCGACACGAACCCCGGTGCCGCGTCGGGGGCGTAGGCCGCCAGCGCGTCCAGGTACGCCCTCACTATTGGTATGGTATCGTCGGTCGGGAACGGCACCACTTGCGTGACGTACACGCCTTCCCCCATCGCTCCAAGCTCTCTGGAAAGGGCGTTGCTGCCCACGAACGAGACGGTCATGAAAATCGGATCCAGCCCTATGTGGCGTGCCCACAACACCAGCGTAGACACTGGCTTGTACGCCCCGATCATTATCACCGCTTGCGGGTTGCCTTGCTCAAGGTCTATAAGGGCGGTCTTTACCGAGATGGTGTTCCGGGGATAGACGGCTATGGCGACTGGCTCCATGCCTCGGCGCTCGAGCGCTTGCCTGGCCCCGGTGTATCCCGCGCGGCCGTACGAATCATCCTGATACATCACGGCGATGCGCGTTATGCCCAGGTCGGCGGTCAGCCGTTCGACCATCTCCTCGGTCTCCTGGTAGTAGGAAGCGCGAACGTTGATTACGTTCGTGAGCCGCTCGTCGCGCAAGAACTCTGCGCCGGTAAACGGGGCTATGTACGGAACGTTGGCTGCCAGGGCTACGGGAACGGCGGAGCGGGATGTGGGCGTGCCAACGGCTCCAATGAGCGCAAACACGTCCTCGCTCTCGATCAGCGCCGTAGTGTTGGATACCGCCGCCTCCGGTTCGTAGGCATCATCGAGAGAAGTCAGCGCGAGTTGCCGGCCGTGGACTCCGCCGGCGAGGTTTCTTTCGTGGAAGGCCGCCTCGATACCCAGACGCATGTTGGAGCCGAGCTCTTGCGCCGGACCGCTGAATGCCGCCGACTGTCCGAACACCACCGATTCTTCGCTGACGCCGGGAACGGAGGTCGAAACCGCCGTGGCTCCGGGGGAGACTTCGGCCCGTGGTGTATCCAATGAACCGGTTTCCGGCTGAGCCGGCCCGAAATCGCATCCCTGGGCGCCCAACGCGGCGAGTATCGCCAGCAGGGCTAACGAAACGTATAGTCGGCCCGCCTTCATCACTCCCTGCGCTTGATCAAGGTCAGGTGGTTCCTGCCATCCTCCCTCTCGTACCTCATCTCGTCCATGAGGGTTTCGGCAAAGTAGATGCCGAGTCCGCCTATGCGCCTGTCCTCCAGCGTAGCGTCCAAGTCTGGTTCGGGGGCGTCTGTGAGAGGATCGAACGGACGGCCGTCGTCCCAGATATCAATCGTCAGGTGGTCGAGCTCCGACTTGAGGATGACTTCGAACTCGTGAAGGCCTCCCGAATGGCTGTAACTCATTATGTTAGTGGCCAATTCCTCGACCGCAAGGTTGACATGGAACACCAGTGCGGGATCCCAGTCCTCACGCTCGCCCAGCTGTTCTATCTCACTCTGGAGACGTACCAACTCTTCGATTCTGGTCTCAAACTTAAGTGTCAGTGTCTCACTCAATGAAGTAGCCTAACTTCCGGGGAGCCTATTTCCGGCGGTGAAGCACCATACAGGTGATGTCGTCCGACTGGTCGGCGTCGCCGGCGAAATCATGCACCGCCCAGAAAACGCGCCCCGTGGTATCTTCCGCATCGATTGGCGGGGAGGCATTGAATACCTCCACCAGCCTGGATACGCCAAACTCCTCCTGCTCTCCGTTCATCGCCTCGGTCACACCATCGGTGTACAGTATCAGCGCGTCGCCGGGCATCAGCCTCAGCGTATGTTCTTCATACTCGAAATCCGGCACAAGCCCCAGCGCGATACCCCCGGTCAGGGGCAGTTCCTCGGAGGAACCGTCCGAGTGCACGAGCAGAGGCGGATTGTGGCCTCCGTTAGCGTAGATGAACGTGCCATTGTCGGGGTCGTAAACAGCGTAGAAGAGAGTTACGAACATCGTGGAGTCGTTGTCTTCCAGCAGCAGCTCGTTGACGCTCGCGAGCACTTCCCCCGGTGTTGCGCTGCCGATAGACATAGCCCTGATGAGCGTGCGGCTCGACATCATGAACAGCGCGGCGGGCACGCCCTTGTCCGAAACGTCCGCTACCACAACCCCCAGTCGGCCCTGTTCGCGGTTCAGAATATCGAAGAAATCTCCCCCGACGTTGCGCGCGGGTTCCATCCTGCCGAACACCTGGAAAGTGGCGCCCTCTGGAAAGTGGCTGGGCAGCAACGACTGCTGCATATGGCTCGCGATGTCCAACTCATTCTGCAGCACCGTCAGCTTATTGCGGGACTCCAACGCGTCCCGCCATTCCAGAAGGTGACTCAGCGTACGCTCGATAGTGACCCTGAGGTCATCGAAGTCTATGGGCTTTGTCACGAAGTCGAAGGCGCCCCGGTTCATGGCGGTGCGAATGTTCTTCATATCGCCGTAGGCGGAGATAATGACCGACCGAACGTCCGTGCTGACATTGGGGATTTGGCTCAGCAGCGTCAGGCCGTCCATCTGGGGCATGTTGATGTCCGACAGCACCAAGTCGATGGATTCATCGTCGCTCAGTTTTTCGAGCGCCTCTACGCCGTTGCGCGCGAACACAAAGGTGTACTGTTTTCTTCTAATGTCACGACGCATCCGCTGTAGTATCAGCGGTTCGAGGTCCGGTTCGTCGTCGACTACCAGGATTTTGTAAGGTCTATCAGTAGACATGCAATCAAATGACGCTCAGCCCCTGGAGGCTTTGCGGCCGGGGGCTGCGTAGGCGCCGACTCCTGCTGCGTGGAGCGTACTGCTACGCGCCTATGGCCGAGGCCGCCTCTTCCCTGGTGGAGTGAACCGGAATGATCTTGTCGAAGCCGCTTATCTCGAACACCTCGCGAATAGGGTCGGACAGCGAGCAGATCGCCAGCTTGCCGCCCTGCCGTTGCAGTACCCTCGCGGTTAGAAGTATCACCCTGAGTCCGGCACTGCTTATGTACGTGAGCTTTTCGAGATCGAGTATCAGTGCCCTCACTTCCTCGTCGATAACGCTGGTCAGAGTCTCCTGGAAGTTGCGTGCCTCGGTGCCGTCGATGCGGTCCCCTACGTTGGCGAAAAGGGTAGTACCCTGGCGCTCGGTGCTGATGTCCATAGGATGTTCGTCTCCTCTGGGTAATAGGGCTGCTCGCTTACGCACGGGCCGGGCAAGGCCGTGGCCTACAGTTGGCGCGTGCCCGACGGCTGCCCCAGTCCTGACTATAAATAGCATTTCGATGGTTGAAAGTCAAGGTTGACAAGCCTTGCCACTTGAGCAATCCCACGTCATCCTTCGCGTTTGCGTCTCGGAATGCGTTTGTATCGACAGCGCATCTCGGTTCCGTTTCGTTTGGGCGTATACCATTGTGTTCCTTCAAGACTGACTTTCCCAATGTTGTATTATGTGAAAATCCGGGCCTATGAACCCTGGAACCCTCTTCATTCCAGCCGTGTTGACGTGCTTCACCACTTGGCTTAGTTTCTCCTGAGCCTCGGCGTCTGAACTCGCCGCTATGCCGAACTCCAGACGGATTTCAGCGTCGTACACTCTCTTTCTGTTCACAGTCCCTTCTCCCTTCTTTGGCGTCATTTATGTGTCACCTTCACTCGTCCAACACGAGGATAGTATTCAAAATCAAGACCCCACACCAAGCCGCGTACATCCATTCCCGCATAGAATTGTGGCCCGGCGAAGAAGCGTATCCCTCCCTTGGGGGGATAATCCTCCACATCACTCCAAAGGCTGAATGTGCTTCCTGTATGCTCAGACATGATGTAGGCCACAATCAGTCTGTCCGCTTTCGGCAATTTAGACGGTTTCCCACATATCCCACAGGTTGGCCCCCAATACCAATCATGCGGACATTCCGCGCACTCAAAGAGTTCTGCCATCGGCTTCATCATTAGTTGTGCTTCGTTGCAGACAACTTCAGACCGCATGACGGCTGCTCGGTGCATCAATTCAATCTCGTCGAAAGTGGCTGGCTTTAGAGTAGTCCCCCCTCTATGAACACGCTCGTCTCGTTTGTTATCACGAGCCGAACCCGCGTAAATGTGAGACGGCTGCACACAATAACGCCGTCCGCAAAGATGGAGGGCCTTATCGTTCTTACCATCAAAGCGCCCACCAGAACCAAGGTACACTTGTCGATGCCTTTGACCTGGATAGCCCTCGCCTGTCAAGTTGTCCGTAGACAGCACACAGTCGCCAGCAACAGGCACTCGGCAGTTGAAAGGGAGAGGCACAGTATTCGATTCGTACACGCGCAGCAGGTAATCACGCTGCCTACGCAGTCTGCGTATCACGTCTTTCTTTTTCACAAAACCTTTCTCCCGCAGTTTGAATTACGCCCTAACTAAACGGAACCCGCATCTCCACCCGGTTGCGACGGCTCGGCGGCCAATGCTATACTTGCGTCCCCACTCCTGGCGCCACAACCCATTGGGCAAGTGATGTGTATAGCTACGGATTGATAGGTGACATGTCATCGGCGGCCCTGGTAGGCGCCGACGGCTCCATCGACTGGTGCTGCTTTCCCCGTTTCGACTCGCCAAGCGTATTCGCCGCCATCCTGGATCAGGACGTCGGCGGTCACTATCGCATCGCCCCCGCGGCGCCCGTGATCGCCACCGACCAGGCCTACGTGGGCGACACAAACATACTGCGGACCACGTTCACCACCCCGGACGGCGTGCTGACCCTCACGGACTTCATGCCGGCCCAGCACGACGACGACGATAACCCGGAGACTCCGCCGAGAGCGGACGACGAGATTCACCGCATAGTCGAGTGTGCGTCCGGCGAGGTTGAGGTGGTCTGCGACTACCGACCCCGCCACGACTACGCCCGCGCCATGCCGTCCTTCTCGGCGCAGCGTTCGCGCTCCGGCTCGACCGCGGTCAGGGCCAGGGGTGGCCGCCAGACGATGACGCTGGCCGCTACGGTGCCCCTGCCCTTCGACGAGCACGGCGTCCACACACGCTTCACCCTCAGGCAGGGGCAATCCGCCACGTTCGTGCTTGCCTACGGCAACGGGCGCCCCGCGGGGGTGGAACGCTACCACACCGCAGAGAAGCTGGCAACGACGACGAGCTACTGGGAGGGGCTGGTCTCGCGTATGCACTACACGGGCCTCTGGCGGGACTCGGTGGTGCGTTCGTTCCTAGCGCTTCACCTGATGATGTACCGTTACACCGGCGCGGTCGTGGCCGCCCCCACCACAAGTCTGCCGGAGACCATCGGCGGAACCCGCAACTGGGACTACCGCTACTCGTGGCTCAGGGACGCGAGCTTCACGGTCGACATCCTGTACCGGCTCGGGGACGAATACGGCGCGGACAGGTATCGTCACTGGCTCCTGGAGCAGTGCAACCTTCACCGCCGCAAGACCCGCATCCTGTACGGCATCAGCCCCACTTCCTCGCTGCGAGAGTACACGCTGGACCACCTGCGAGGCTACGAGAATTCACGGCCCGTCCGCATCGGAAACGCGGCCGCCGACCACGTCCAGATGGACGTCTTCGGGGAGGTTATCGTAACCATCCACTCGCTGCTCGTGCTGAAAGGACGGTTGGAGCCGGAGTTGTGGGAGCTCGTCCAGTTTCTGGCCGAGTTCGTCATGGGAAACTGGCGCCGCAAGGACAGGGGCGTGTGGGAGGTGCGGGGCGAGCTCCAGCACTTCGTCTACTCCAAGGTCATGTGCTGGGCCGCGCTCGACTATGCCGCCTACATCGCCGCTGCCATGGGAGAGCGACGGCTGTACCGCCGCTGGTCGCTGGCGGCCGACAACATCAAGAACGAGATCCTCGACCAGGGCTGGTCGGAGAGCAAGCAGGCTTTCCGGCAGCGCTACGGCAGCGAGGCGCTCGACGCATCGAACCTGGGCATACCGTTCATGAACCTGATCGAGCGAGACGACCCCCGCATCCGGCTGAACGTGGACGCCATCGAACGCGAGTTGACCCAGGGGCCTCTCGTGTGGCGCTACCTGCCCCACGAGACGGACGACGGACTGGCCGGCCAGGAAGAGGGCGCCTTCACGTTGCTGAGCTTCTGGCTGATGGGCAACCTCATCTACACCGGCCAGAATGACCGGGCCATGGACTTCTTCCACGAGGTGATCACAACCCAGTCGAACCACCTGGGATTGCTCGCCGAGATGTTCGACCCGGTAACCCGGCGGCAACTCGGCAACTTCCCACAGGCCTATTCGCACATAGGCCTCATCCACACCGCGCTCAACCTGTCCGGCTTCATAGCCGACACGCCCACCAGGCTGCGGTCTCCCTCGCCCTGAATCGCCGGCTCCCGGCGCCCGCCGAGCCTCACACCGCCTGCGGGGAGTCCACGTGCGTGGGCACGCCTTCCGCCTCGAACGCCGCGTCGATGCGGGCGCGCGTCTCGTCGTCCAGCTTCCAGTCCGCGGCGGCCACGTTCTCCTTCAGCTCGCGCTCGTTCCTGACGCCGACCAGTCCGACGGATACCGCCGGGTGTCCGGTCGTCCAGGCGATGGCGAGCTGCGCGACGCTTCTGCCGTGGTCGGCGGCGATGGACTTCAGCCGCTCGACTACGCGCAACTCCTTCGCGAACTCCTCCGGCTGGAACAGCGGAAGGCCGAACGCGACGCCGCGGTGACGCCAGTCCCCCTCCTCGAACGAGGTCTGCGGCGTGAACGCGCCCGACAGCAGGCCGAAGCCGAGCGTGCCGTACGCCATGAATCCTATGTTTCGCTCGGCGCAAAACGGCAGCACCGCGGACTCCATTCGGCGGTCGAACATGTGGTATCCCACTTGGTTGGCCGCGAGGTGGCCGTATCGCTCGCACTCCGCCATCATCTCGGGCGTGAAGTTCGACACGCCGTAGTGCCGGATCTTGCCGTCTTCCTTCAGCCTGTTGAGCGCCGACATCGTCTCCTCGAAAGGCGTATCGTGGTCGGGCCAGTGTATGAGCAGCAGGTCGAGGTAGTCGGTTTCCAGGCGTTGCAGGCAACCCTCCGTCCGCTCTATCACGTGGTCGTACTTGGAGTTGCGCCCGGCGTTCCGATTGTCCTCGTCGTACTGGAAGCCCACCTTGCTAACGAGCACCACGTCGCCGCGCCTGTTGCCCAGAGCCTTAGCGAGCAGTATCTCCGAGTGGTACGGCCCGTAGACCTCCGCTGTGTCGAACAGCGTTATGCCGTGATCGATCGCCGCGTGCACCGCCGTCGCCGCCTCGTCCACGTCGATGTGTCCGTACATCGTCGTACTCATCTCCCAAGTGCCGAACCCGATGGCCGATGTGTACAGGCCGCTGTCCCCGAGTTGCCTCTGTTCCATGTGTTCTCCTTCCCCTTAGTTCCTTCTCCCTTGATGGGAGAAGGTTAGGATGAGGGTGACGCCACCTGCCCCTTCCTTCCCCCTCGATGGGGGAAGGCTAGGATGGGGGTGACGCCGCCTGCCCCTGCGGGCCGTCCACCCGCAGCGAGATTACGTCGATGCCGTAGTACTTCTGGTGGTTGATGGAGTGCGCGTAGTGGCGCAGCAGCCGGTACGAAATCTCGCTCTCGTCCGGCGCCTGCGGCAGCTCGCTCAGGTAAGACAGCTTGTCCTCGAGATTCTCGCCCTCCAGCGCGGACGCGAACTCGAGCTCTGCCGCTCCGCCCTCCATCCGCGCCGACACGCGCAGCCTCTTCGCCGCGCTGCCGTCCTCCGCGCCGTACTGCGACAGAATCGCCAGCGTCTCCTCGCTCGCCGCCGCCAGCCGGTCCGCGGACGCCTCGCCCCACCTGTGGCGGGATGCGAAGCCGCGCGCGAAGTCGAGGACCTTGGGAAGCGCGTCGTCGTCCAGCGCCACCCGCAGCGACCGGCGGCGCGAGCCCGTCAGCTCCCCGAATGCCGACAGCCCCACCGCGATTATGGCGCCTGCCGTCATGCCGTTGCCCAGCAGCACCGCCATGAATCCCTCGCCTATGAGGTCGGGGAAAATCATCTGGCCCTGGAATCCGGCGCCTACCCAGAACGCCACGCCGATTATCGCCGCCTTGCGCGTATCCAGCCCTTCGCTCAGCGCGATTCGCATCCCCTGCACGAACAGGAGGGCGATCAGGAAGGTGACGTACCCGCCGGCGACGGGGCCCGGAATCGCGATGATGAGCGCGGTCGCTTTGGGAAAGAAGGCCAGCACTATGAAGATGATCCCGATAGCGACGCCCACCCTTCGCGCGCCGATCCCTGTCAGCTCCGCCAGCGAAACGCTGGACGAGTATGTGGTGTTGGGCGTGGTGCCGGCCAGCCCCGAAAGCAGGTTGCCCATGCCGTCGGCGTTCAGCGCCCCCTGCACCACGCGAAAGTCCGTCGCGCGCGGCCTGCGACGGGACACGCGCTGGATGGCCACCGCGTCGCCCAGCGTCTCCACCGCGCCCACCAGCGTCACCACCACGAACGCTGGCAGCAGCGCCCAGAACTCCGCGCCGGGCGTCACGTCCAGGCCCGGCCAGGACGCGATGGGCACGCCGAACCAGGGCGCGTCCAGAATGGGTTGGGCGTCATACAGGCCGAACGGCACCGAGACGGCGCAGCCCACTGTGATGCCGATGATGGGCGCCCAGATGCGGACGAGCTTAGGCCCGCGCATCGCCAACGCCACCACCACTACCGCCGTCACGGCCGCGGCGATCGCTCCCGCCGACGCCGAGACGTCCTCCGGCACAGTGGACATCATGTCATACAGAATCGGCAGCACCGTGGCCGCTATGAGCATAATCACCGTGCCGGAGACGACCGGCGTGAGCAGCCGCCTGAACCACGACAGCCTGGACGCGAGCATGAACTGAAAGAGCGACGAGACCACGACCAGGCTGGCCATGGTGGCCGGCCCGCCCTCCGCGATGGCGGCGATGCAGACCGCGATGAACGCGCCGGACGTGCCCATCATCAGCACGTGGCCCGAGCCTATGCGCCACACGCGGACCGCCTGCAGTATGGTGGTCACTCCGCTGACCACCATGGCCGCGAACACCGCCCACGCCAGGTAGTCCGCGCCCGCCTCCGCCACGTTGACGATGATGACGGGCGTCAGCACGATGCCCGCGACAATGGAGAGCGCCGCCTGAACGCCCGCGCCCACCGTCAGGGCGACCGGCGGATTCTCGTGCGGCTCATAGCGGACGGTCTCGTTTACCTGCTCTGAAGCCAACGGGGACGCCTCCACGCCGGACGCAGATTGCCCTCAGCTAAACCTCTGGGAGAGTCCGGCAGGCCGATTGTAGCGCAAGCCGCGAACGCCTGCCACGCCTCAACTCAGTCCCTTCCCCCTTGACGGGGGAAGGTTAGGATGGGGGTGACGGCGAAAACGAAATAGCCCTGCCACGCCGCCCGTGCCGGTTGCGGAAGCCGCCGCCGCTTTGCTAGAATTGGTGCGCTGCGCCGGCGGTCGGTCCCGCCGCGCGGGAGGGGCTGTAGCTCATCTGGGAGAGCGCTTCAATGGCATTGAAGAGGCAGGGGGTTCGAGTCCCCCCAGCTCCACCAGGCTTGATAAAAGCAAGAACCATCACCTTCACGCTGGCGGTGTGGTCCTGCCCCTCTCCCCACAACCACCGGACAGGGAAGCCCGCCGAGGTGGTCCAGGCCGATTGAACAAGAAGAAGGCCCCTGCTACAACAGCAGGGGCCCTGGCATTACTTGGCGCCGTTCCCGGGGTCTATTCCACCCCTAGTCGGCCTTGGGCGTGGTGTCGTCTCCCTTGATTCGCACCCACGCGCTGGAACCGGGCGCTCGCTCCGAGTAGCCGTTCCCGGTGAAGGAGCGCACGAACACCCCCGTGGCCACGCCGTTCTCAAGGCCGGTGATGGTGTAGGTGGTCACCCCGCCCTCCACCGATATGCCGTCCTCGCGGCCGCCCGCCTGCGGGTCTTCCGGGTTGGCCCACACGCCCGAGACCTGGCTCCAGCGCAGCGCGTGCCGTCGCCCGGCGTTATCCGGATGTTGTACGGCTCCCGCTGCCCCGGCGTCGGCGGACCCGATTCGGCCGGCGACTGCTGCTGCAACTGCGGCTGAGACTGCGGAGGCTGGCCCTCCGGCTCGCGCAGCGCGCCCGTATCGCCCTCGCCCGCCTGGGCGCCGCTCGGGATGAGGACGGAGGACTTGGTCTTCGCCTGGTCGCTCACCTCGACCACCCGGGTCTTCTTATAGGTGAAGTCTCCCTCGTAAGTGCATACGGTCCTGTCGTACTCCTCTTCCTTTGCGTTGGACACCCTCACGTCGTAGCGCGCGCCGGCGGTCAAGCTGCCGATGCTCGTAATGTACAGCCCGCCGTGCGTCCCTCTCCCGAAGTACCGAGTGCCTCGCTCGGCATTGCCGATGCCCTTGTGCGTCGGCCAAGCCGTCCCGTTCAGCCGGTACTGCACCTCGTACGCGTTCCACTTGGCGGAGCGGGTAAAGCCCGCCGTCCACCGCACCTCCAGGGTGTCATTGCCCATGGGGAGGACTTCCAGGCTTTCCGGAACGCCCGCGCCCGTGCCTACGGTCGGGGTGGGCGCGCCGATTGGGGTGCTGGACACGGTGCACTCCCCCGCCTCGGGTGGTGTTATCGAGTCGTCTACTATCAGCACCTCCGTGGAGTCATATGGGGCCTGCTGGGAGGACGTGCTGGGGGTATAGGGCGCGTTGGGGATCGCACTGAAGTCCAAGATTATGTTCTCGTTGCCTTCCATTATCCTATCCACCATAAACCACACCTCGAAGGTCGCCTCAGACACGAGCGACGGCAGCGCCAACACGCCCGAGTCCTCGCTGTCCCCGTTCGCCTTCGCTTTCACCGAGGTCAGCCCGGCGACGAAGTAGTCCACCGTGTGTGTGGCACTGCCAACCATGGTTACCTTCACGCTGCTCGTCCGCGATAGCGGCGGATTGATCTGCACCGTGAGAGTTACATGGCCGGCTCTGCCGCTATGGTTGGTGGATGTGTCGGTTTCTTGTACCCATTGTTGTATTTTTCCAAATCCCAGCGTGTGCGAAGCGGACTGTTGCGTTCCATGCGACGGCTGCTGGTCGGGCGGCGTCACCTGCTGGGGTACCGGCTCCTCCTCCACTATCTGCCCGGGCGTGGTGTGGTCGCCCTTGGTCCGCACCCACCTGCTGGAACTGGGCGCTCGCTCCGAGTAGCCGTTCCCGGTGAAGGAACGGACGAACACCCCGGTGGCGACGCCGTTCTCCAGGCCGGTGATGGTGTAGCCGGTCACCCCGCCGTCGACGGCTATGCCGTCCTCGGGGCCTCCGGCCTGCGGGTCCGTGGGGTTGGCCCAGACGCCGCTCTACTGGCTCCAGCGCAGGGCGTGGCGTATCTCGTCGTCGCCGACGCCCGCGCGGGGGGCCACGTCCCAGGTGACGGTCAGCGTGCCGTCGCCGGGGACCACCTGGACGTTCCGGGGCTCGGGCTGTCCCGACTGGGCCTGCGCAGAGGGCGCGCTGACGAGGAGGACGGCCAGGAGGGCCAGGGCCGCCAGCAGGAAGAGCGGAGAGCGTTGGAGGAAGGTGGAGGCCCGCATCATGCCGGACCTCCGGCGGTGTTCAGGAAGGGAGCGCCGGGAGGAGGGACTAGAACATAGATTCAGGGGGGGGGGTAACGGGCATGGCCGCCCTCGGCAGGCGGCGCGCCCTATGGTTGTTGCTGCTGTCGAACATGGCTGCTGGATACCTCCTGTTCTATTTCGCCTTCTATCGGGTCGCCGGCTGCCCCGCTTGGAGGGCCGCCGCTACGGACGCCAACCGCCCAAGACCCGCCGCATGGCGACAGGTTCACCAACCATTATAGAATCGGTACGTGCATTTACCGTTCATAAACACCCCGTTTTCGAGGAAGTTGTGTGACAGTTTTTCGTGCACTTCCGGCCTCTTACTGGTAAAATGCGCCCGATCGGGCCTTCAGGCCCGGCTTCGCAGTGTCGGAACCTCCTCTAACATATCAGGCAATACGAAGAAGGTCATGCAAATAACGGAGCCTAGCGGAGGGATTAAATCGTGAACCAGACCCCCGCGCGCAGGAGTCGGCGAAGCTGCTCGGAGTGGCTCGCTCGCCTGAGGAGTCGCCTCTCCTCGTCTCGAGGCGCCGTCCTGAGGCGCGCGCTCCTGTTTCTCGCATCCATTCTACTGCTCCTTGGGGCGGTCAACTTCGGTGTGGCCTGGTACTACTCCGGCGTGCTGTACAAGCTCGGACTGGAAGTAGGAGACGACGAGGTCGAGTACAACCTGGTAGCCACCGCAGTCGGCGACGGCCTGGTCAAGCTGGAGAGTGGCCCTGAAGACGGAGAGTGGAGGCTGCACGGCAAGTGGGGGCTGAGCTGGGATGGCGGCAACGGGATGATCGGCGACATCGTCGAACACGAGGAGGCCGTTGTGGTGCGGCGTTTCACGCTGGTAGATGGCGCCCCGCCTCGCTCCACGCCCGCCAAGGTGTCGAGCGAAATCTTCCCGAACGATCCATACCTGGCCTTTGGCATCGAGTACAGTGAGGTCGAGTTCGAATCGCCGTTGGGAAGCCAGCACGCGTGGCAGTTCCAAGGGGAGAACGACACCTGGGCCATCTTCGTACACGGCCATCGCGGCAAACCGGCAGACGGTCTGTCGTCGTTACCCACGCTGCACCAGCTTGGTGTTCCTGCGCTGTTTATCACCTACCGCAACGACGAAGGGCAACCCGGAGACCCCAGCGGCATCTATCAATATGGCGTCACCGAGTGGCGCGACCTGCACGCCGCGGTGGAGTACGTGCTTTCCCAGCCGGGAGCCGACGCTGTCGTGCTTATCGGCCACAGCATGGGCGGCGGGATAGTGGTGAAGTTTCTCTACGAGTCGCCGCTGGCGGGCTCGGTTGTCGGCGCGGTGCTGGACTCGCCGGTCATGGACTTCAACGCACCGGTGGACCTGGGCGCGCGCCGACGTAATCTGCCCGGATTCGTGGCCGCCTCCGTCAAGTGGATCGGCACGCTCCGGTTCGGGCTGGACTGGAGCGCCATGAACTACTTGAAGGACGTGGACCGACTCGACGTGCCCATCCTGCTCATACATGGAGAGGACGACACGCGGGTGCCCATAGAGACGAGCGCCGAGCTCGGCGAGCTCCGCCCCGACCTCGTCACGTACAGCGTCTATCCGGATACCACCCATGTCGACGGATGGAACACCGATTCCGCCCGATACGAGCGAGAACTCAGGGACTTCCTCCTACGTACACTTCGGTAGTCCCTCCCTGCTGGAGGCGTTCCGCTGCGGCGCTCCATCGGCCGAGACAGTTTGACGATGCCTCCGACCGGCGTTAGTGTGTCCGTAGCATTCGCACGGCAGGGGAGCCGGCCGAGCACGACGTTGGAGCAAGGATTAGGACCGGTGACATGCGGGAGCTTGTAATCCTCGCGATACTCGCCGCGCTCACCTACGCCTACTTTATCTACATAAGGCCGGCCGTCGGAAGGAAGGCGGCAACCATGCTGGCCGGGCTGGTCTTCACCCTCCTCATCCTGGTGGTGGTGTGCCGGGGCGTCGTATAGCCACTACACCGGCTTAGAGCCTATCCGATAAGTCCCTTCCCCCTTGATGGGAGAAGGTTAGGATGGGGGTGATGACCCTGTTGCCGGATAGGCTCTTATGGGTTCGCCAGCTCCTCGAACAGCTCGCGCCAGCCGTCGTCCGACCTCGGTCCGTAGGTCAGATCGGCCACGATAACGCCATTCGCGTCGAGCGCCATGTAGCCGGCCTGCTGTCTGACCTTGTACGTCCCCAGCATGTCCGTATCCGCCAGGGTCATGTCCCATACGAAATCATGCGTGTCGATGTACGATTGGATATCCGATGCGTCCTCGCCGGGATCGACGCCCACGCCCAGTATCTCGACACTGTCCGCATAGTCTGGATGAACGCTCTTGAGTTGCCTCAACGAGGCACGGCAGGACGGTCACCACGTCGTGTAAAAGTAGAGCAGCACGGGGCGGCCTTCCAGGCTGGCCCGCGTTATGCTCTCGCCTTCGTGGCTGGTCAGCGTAAAGTCCGGCGCGCGCCGACCGACGTCCAAGCCCACTTCCACGGACGGGGCGCTCTCCGTCGCCGCGGCCACCGTCGGGGCCGCTGTCGGCTCCGGCATGGCAGTCGCGGGCGCCTGGGTCGCCGGGGCCGGGGGTGCCACAGTCGGCTGGGTCATCGAGGCCGCCGTTGGCTGTGCCGGGGCCGTGTCCGACTCCGGCTCGTCGCTGCCGCAGGCGACCAGCACCACCGCGGTCACCGCCACGCACGAGATGAGACAGACCCATCTCCATCTCTTAATGAATGCTCTCATCCATCCATCTCCCAGGTTAGTATGCCTACATCATACTAGTCTTCCGGCCCCACTCGCTATCATGTCTTTCTGATGCGGGGGTGCGGCGCCGCCGCCACCTGGTCGGGCGATATGCCGGCGAACCGCTCGGGACGGTACGGCCCCAGCACAGAGTCCGCCGGCGCTCCGCCGCAGATTTCCTGCGCCGCGAGCTGGCTAAGCGCCGGGGCCAGCGTGACGCCGCTGTGCGTGACAGCCACGTACAGGTTCGGCGCCTCATCGGCAAAACCCATCACCGGGTAGCCGTCCAAAGGCATGGGACGCCAGCCCACCGGCACCGGAACCGCGCTCGCCCCGTCCAGGCCCGGCAGGTAGCGGCGCGCTCGGGCCAGCAGGTCGTCCGCGTGGGCCCGGGAGTCGTCCTCCGCCAGGCTCTCCTGGTCCCCCTCGCCGATCATCATGCGGCCGTCGGCGCACTGCCTCAGGTGTATCTCCGGGCGGTCGCTGTCCAGCGCCGGCGCGTACACGACCGGTACGCTGTCCAGCAAACGCGGCAGCGGGTTCGTCCGAATCACCACGCCGGGGCTTCTCGCCTGCGGCACGTTCACCCCCGCGAGGGCGGCAAGCCGCGTCGTCCCGGTGCCGGCGGCGGCGACCACGGCGTCCGCCTCCAGGTAGTCCGAACCCGTCACGAGGGCGTGGACACGGCCATCGCCGCCCCGCTCGAATCCCGTGACCTCCGTATCCTCCAAGACCTCGCAGTCCAGCTCGCGAAGCCGCCGCAGGCAGGCGTCCACCACCATCTGCGGTTCCACCTGGCCCTCGTTGGGGCTGTACTCGGCGGCCGCCACGCCGCCCACGTCCAACCCCGGCTCCAGGCGCTCCAGCTCATCCGCGTCGATCAGCCGGGTCGGGTAACCCCAGATCTGGAGCAGCCGCACTCGCGCCGACAGTCCCTCCGCGGCCGACGGGTCGGACTCCCACGACACCTTGCCGCCCCAGCGAAGCCCTACGCTGTCCGGGTCCCCGTGATCGCCAATCGCCGCGGCGAAGCGAGGCCACATCTCCATCGAGCGGCGGTTCAGGTTGTGATAGCCGATGGGCGGTTTGCCGCCGGCGTTGATCCACGCGAAGCTGTGGCTCGATGCCCCGTGCCCCGCGCTGCCCTTGTCGACGAGAACGACGCGCACTCCCCGCCGGGCGAGGCGCCAGGCGATGGCGGCCCCCACGATGCCCGCCCCGACTACGGCAACTTTCTTGGGCTTTTCCGGTATCAACATCAGCACGTCTCCATCCGGCCGGCACGGCTCAGGACCTGGAATTGTAGACTGTATACGGCCTCGAATCTGTCGGCAGTGTCCCCTCGTAGAACCGGCGCAGATGCGGCTCCACCAGGCGGGCCACCTCTCTTCTGTCCACTTCCTGGGGAGTAAGCGGGCGGTCCAGCGCGCCCCTTATCTCCTCGAACAGCGCGTTCCTGTCGAACCTCGTCGGCTGCCCGTCGCGCAGGACCACCTCGCCATCGACAATCACCGTGTCCACGTCGATCCCGCGCCCGCGGTGGACGAGCGCGTCCACAACCGACACCTCGGGGTCCAGGTACGGCTGTTCGATGTTCCGCAGGTCCAGCAGCGCCATGTCGGCCCGCTTGCCCGGCTCCAGCGTGCCGATCCGGTCGCCGAACCAGCTTGCGTAGGCCCCGTTGACCGTCGCCATCTGCAACACCTGGTAGGCGGTCGGCGGCTCCATCTCCACGCCGGGCACGCGATGTATCCTCAGCACCAGGCGCATCTCCTGGAACAGGTCCTTGTCGTCGTTCAGCCCGGCCTCGTCGCTGCCGATAGCCACCTTGACGCCCGCCGCGAGGATACGTCCCATCGGCGCTATCCCGCTCTTGAGCCTCAGGTTCGAGCTGGCATTGTGGCAGATGTTCGTGCCGGTAGCCGCCATGGTCTCCAGGTCCTCGTCCGTAATCCAGACGCTGTGCCCGCAGGTGACTTCCGGCCCCAGAAATCCGAGCTCGTGCAGATGCTGCAAAGGGGTCTTGCTCCAGGCCCGGTAGCCGTACAGCTTCTGGTACACCGTCTCCTGAAGGTGTATGTGGATTCCGGTGCTGAATCTCCCCGCAAGCTCCTTCAGCGCGACGAGCAGCTCGTCCGAACATCTATGGACGTTGCTGGGAGCCATCGTCACCTGCACCCGTTCATAGCGGTTGTTGCCGTACTTGCGGCAGATCTCCTCCAGTATCGGCATCACCTCATCGACGGGCCGGTAGCTGGGGGCCATCAGCGCCCGGTACCGCTCTCCCAGGTGTCCCGGCAGCCGAGAGGCGAAGTCCTCCTCGCCGCCGTCCGCGCCCGCCACCATAGAGTTCTGGTCTGCTATAGAGGGCGCGTAGGACACCCTCATTCCGGAGGTCTGGTAGGCTCCCACCACCTTGTCGGCAATGTCCATGCTCAACGGCCCAAAACCCCGCGGCGGCGAATGGATCGCCTGCACCGTGGTGGTCCCCGTCTCTATCATCTGGAGCGCCCCATAAAGCTGGTCCAGGTATGGGTCGATCAGCCGCGTCCCCACCCTGGCGAGGCTCCACATCTCCAGGGGCAGGTCCGGCGCTCCCATCTGGAAGGGCGTAAGTCCCACGTGAAAGTGGTCGTTCACCAGCCCCGGCATCACGATGTGATTGGGAGACCCGACGACCTCCGCTTCCGGATGCCGCCGGCTCAGCTCACCGTAATCGCCCACCTCTACGATCTGGCCGTCCCGCTGCAGGACCGCGCCGTCGGCTACGACATCCGCCGACCAGGGGTCGTTGACCTTGCAGACGACGTATTTTCCTCTCACCAGCGACATCGCCATTTCTGGACCTCCTGCGGAGGGTCTGAGACCCGTTCCGGCTCGCAGTCTTTGCCCTGGGTTTGCGGCATGTGTCCGGCCCATATTCCAGGAATCCCCGGTGTTCGTCAACACTGGGCCGGTGAATTCCAGGTCGGCGTCTACTCTATAATCTCACCATGACTGCATTAGCCTTGGCGCTGGTCCTGCTTTCAGCCTTCTGCCATGCCGGCTGGAACCTGCTGCTGAAGCGCGCCGGCAACCAGGAGATATTTGCCTGGGGACTCACGGTGAGCGCAAGCGTGACGACGCTTCCGCTGGGTGTCGTCCTGTTCTGGCTGCACCCGATAAGCGGGCCGGGCTACTGGCTGGTGCTGGCCACCGTTTTGATTCACATTTTCTACTTCATCTTCCTCGGAAGAGCCTACTCCAGGGGAGACTTGTCGCTGGTGTATCCCGTAGCCCGGGGTATGGGACCCATGCTGGTCCCGGTGCTGGCGGTGGCGCTGCTGGGAGAGCGCGTGACGCCGCAGGCAGCGCTCGGCATCTCGCTCATCATCGGCGGGATATTCCTCGTTTCCTGGTGGGGCCGTTTCCGGCAGATCATCAGCCGGCCGGCAGTGCTGCTACGCGACTCCGGCCTGGGCTACGCGGTCGTCACGGGCGTCACGATCACCGCGTACACGCTGGTGGACAAGCAGGGCGTGGGGCACGTTCAACCGTTCCTGTACATGTACCTGCTCACCTTGGGATCGGCTATCGGACTCTCTCCGTACATCCTGTACGCATGGGGGCCTGGCCCAACCAAACTGGAGTGGACGACGAACGCCCGGTTCATTATTGCCGCGGGGCTGCTCGCATTTCTGGCTTACGGTCTCGCATTGACTGCCTTTTCCCTCTCCCAGGTCAGCTACGTCGCCCCGGCGCGTGAGGTCGGCATAGTAGTCGGCGTGCTGATGGGCGTGTTCATCCTCAAGGAGCCGTTCGGACGGGGACGGCTCTTGGGATCCTCCGCAATCGTCCTGGGGCTGGTCCTGATCACACTTTCTCCCTAGACTCGCCACACGCTCGAACCGCATCTTGGCGACATGCGGCGTTCAGGTCACGGCTGCCCTGCCCCGCGTTCGACCAGCTTGGACCGGTCCTCGTCGAACTCGGTCATGACAATCTCGTCCGGCGTAGCGATACCGCCGGACAGGACCATGGTCATAGCCTCCTGAACGCCCAACTCGGTATCGTACACCTCGTCGATCGGCAGTATGGCCACCCAGCCGGAGTTGGGCGTTGGAGCGGTGGGAACGTACACGACTCCCATGCGAACCCCATCCTTGCCTGTCGTGATCGCGGTCAGGAACCCGAGCATCCACGTCCCTACCCTGGGATACTCGATGACCACCACCCGCTTGAAGCCGGACGGGCCTGAGCCGGAAAACGACTGGATAAGTTGGCGCGCGGAGAGTAGACGATTTTGACAATCGGCAGCGACAACAGCAGACGCTGGCCCGAGCCCAACAGCCGCCGTCCGAGGTCCAGTTCCCACGTCAACCCCGCAACGTAGACCAGCACAAGCAATGCGGCCACGCCCAACCCCGGGAAACTGACGCCGGTGGTCGTCTGGATGGATGGCCTTAGTACGCCGTCGACGAAATCCCAGACCCACTTCAGTATCACGAACGTGATCACGATGGGCACCAGGAGCAGCACTCCCTCGACCATCGTTCGCCGGACGTGAAGGCCCGCCCTGGCCTTGGCGAAGTAGAAACGCCACTTCAGGCGGCTCCTCAACTGGTTCATCTCACCACCTCGTTTCGGTGGCCGGGACCTACCCGCCGACTGCGGCCTCGACGCCAGTCGGTACGACGAGGACCGGGTTTCCAGTTTTCTTTATCAGCCCTTCTGACACGCTGCCCGTCAACCTGCGCATCAATCCCGACCTGCCGCTGTGGGTGACTGCGATCATGTCGTGTGACGACTCCTCGAAGGCCCCGAGGATGCACTTCTTGGCGTCTCCCTCGAGCAGCACGCACCTTGTGTTCAATCCCTTGTCGTTGAGATTGTCGGATACTGTGGCGAGGTAATCGTCGGATTGCTCCACCGATGCTCCCGGTCCGGACACGAGGACCACAGTCTCTTTCAGCGCCGCATATGCGGGGTCGTTGCCTTTGTGATCGCCGTTCTCGACCGGGAAGGACTCCGTTGGACCCTCAAGGAATGCCGACTCCTTGGCGATCTCATTCACGGCCCGCACGAGCACGATCTCGAACCCCAGCCTGGCCGCCAGAAACTCAATGTGAGGCAGCACGGCCTCGGCCTCCGGCGTACCGTCCAGCGCCACGTACACCCTCGAAATTTCGACCGCGTCCGCAGGGGAGTCTGCCGATATGGTGGGGTTGATTACCAGGACCGGCACAGGTGCGTCGGCGATTACGTCCGTCGTCACGCTGCCGGCGAACGTCTGCGCCAGCAGCCCCCCGCCGTGCGTCGACATCGCGATGAGGTCGCACGCCAGCCGGCGGCACGTCTCCACAATCGTCTCCGCGGGCGAACCGAACTCGACCAGCGAATCCAGCTTGGCACCCTGACTCCTCATGGACTCGACAAGGCTCTCCAGCCGCCGCTCGACGTCACTCTTGGCCCGCTCGAATATCTCCGCGGTATCGGGCCCCTTCTCGGTCCGATCGATTGGGATGACGGACAGGAACACCACCTCAGAGGCGAGCCTGTCTGCCAGCCACGTCGCATGAGCCACGATTCCGCTGGCAATATCTCGGTCATCGGGGTTGATTGGAACCAGAAACTTGGTATACATGATGCTTCCCCCAGCTCTGAGACTCAGTTGGAAACAACACAATTGAATGCGGGAGAGCGCCTCGATGGAGGTGCCCACCCGCTCTGGATTCGGGGTCGGCCACCCTGAGATCCAGGGTGCTGACCCTCGGCGTCAACACTAGCTGATGCTGACGATCTTTTCGCGCTCGGCATGTCGGCTATTGGTCGCCCCGTTGCCGTTCTGACCTCCAATCTGGTCATCCTCGCCGCCGCCTTCGGCCGCCTGCCCTTCCGCTTCGGCAGCGCCCCTTGCCCTCCCGCCCAGCGGAAGTCTATCGCCGGCCAGCTTGACTACGGGCTGGATCTTCTGCCGCGCCCTCGAGGCGGTACTCCTAGCGGCATCCTGTAGCGGCCTGGAGCGCCGGACGATCTCCTCCCTGGCCTCCGCCCCCCTTCGAGGGGCAAAGAGAAGGCCAGCCACAACACCGAAAGTCACTCCAGCCACACCAACGATTACATACAAGAGCTTCCGCACGGTTTCACCTCCGCTGTAGTCTAGTTTTCCCATCCGCTTACGGGCCCGATGCGTCTGGAGAACGCCGCCCGCCTGTACTCTTCCTTCTACCGGCGCTCGTAACAGTTTGAAGCTCGCCTCCCCTGCCTCCGTCAAATCCACGACCAGTTCCGCTTCGCCATTGAACCGCTCCATCAGCCGCCGGCTCACCGCCAGGAGCAGCGTGCCCTTCTGCCCCCGGAGGAACAGGTCGTCAGCTTCCGGTTGGCCCACCGTCAATGAGGCGACATCCAACTCCTTCAGGCGAGGAACGCCATGACCCGTGCGCTCAGCCGCGAGACCGGCAAGAGTCTCACGCGCTTCCTCCGACACGTTTAGACGGTATTGCCGCATGTCCTATCGTCCTTAAACTCGATCCTCGTGGCTAACTGGGGATAGCCCAGAAGCGCAGCCCGCTACGATTCAGGGTCTAAGGGTACTGGTGTGCCGGGAGCTGGGCATCACCCAAGCGGGCTATTTTCACAACCCCGCAGGCGATGTTGTCGAACTACTCCGAGCGAGTAGTCCCTTCGCGTTACGCGGACTAGACGGCATTCCGAAAGTAGTAGTGGAGCCGCGCAAACCACGGCGGGAAATCCGGGCTCGGCGGCGATAACAGCGCGCCCACTTCAACCGTGAGCGGAGTCCACGCCTATCGAGCTAATCTGAGGCCGATGTCTGGTCGCGTTCAGCCTGGAGCACGTACGCGGTCAACTCTTGGCGGTTCCGTAGGTTCAGTTTGCCGTAGACGTTGCGCAGGTGCACCTTCACTGTGTTCTCGGCTATAACGAGCGTCTCGGCGATCTCCCTGTTGGTGTCTCCACGCGCCACAAGATTCACAACCTCTACCTCCCGCTCGGACAGACCGTCGCTGGATCCTCTTGAGCTCACGCCGGCCAGGTCTGAGAGGTCCTTCACTCCCGGACCGGCAACGATTACGTGCCCGCCGGCTATCAGCCTAAGCTGCTGGACCAACTCTTCCGCGTCGCCTTCAAGCGAGAGGTAAGCCCGGGCTCCGGACTCCACGGCTCGATTAAGGAACCTGGCGTCGCGCGAATCGGTCAGCACGACGACCGCGGTATTCGGAGAGACCTCGGCCACCCGGCCGACGAGGCTATCGAGGTCTATGCCGGGAATAGCTGGATCCACCAGAAGGAGCTCAGGCTTCGCCTTCACCGCCACTTCCATTACCTGGTCTCGCTCGGTCGCCTCCGCGACCACCATGAACCCGTCCTCCTGTCCCAACAGAAGAGACAGCGCCTGTGCTACCGCGGCGTTCCTGTTTGCAATCGCGATTCTAGTAGCCATAGTCCACACACCGCGGCGTCTCGGCGATACCCTGTCCGATTAGCTCCGCCTAATGATTCCGTCTTACCACCGTTTGTAGTAAAAGGGTAACGCACAAAGCAACAACTCAGTCAATATAAGAAAGGTTTCAGATATGTACAAAATATGCGAGAGCCAAGGCAGGAGCATTAGGCTGGCTACTCCGCAGGTGGTATACGAACATCGTGCTCGAGCCTCGAACCCAGGCACGAGCCGGTCCAGGTCTTGGGCGGCATACGGCTTGGGGTGTACACAGCAGTTCACGCGGACGACACACTGCTGGCCTAACGAGACGCCCCACGTGCCCAAGGCACGTGGGGCGTCTCGCACTTGCGATTCCGTGGCCGCTCAGACTCGAAACGGCCTGTGCGTCACCGGCACATGACCTACTCGCGGCGCCTCAGCTTCGGGTCCAGCGCGTCGCGCAGCCCATCGCCCACCAAGTTGATCGACAGCACCGTTAGCGACAGGAACACGCCGGGGAAGATCATTATCCAGATAGCCCGCTGGAAGAACGTGCGGCCCTGCCCGATGATGTTGCCCCAAGTCGGCGTCTCCGGGTTGATGCCCGCCCCCAGGAAGCTCAGCGCCGCCTCCGTCAGCATGGCGGACGCGAAGACGAAGGTCGCCTGGATGATGACGGGGGCGAGGATGTTGGGCATGATGTGCAACGCCATTATCCGCGGCGCCTTCGCCCCCAGCGCGTTCGCCGCCGTAACGAAGTCCATCTCTCGCACACTCAGCACCGAGCCGCGCACGACGCGCACCATTCGGGGCGTGTCCACTACCGAGATTACGATGATGATGTTCCAGAAACTGGCGCCCAGCGCGGCAATCAAGGCCAGCGCCAGCAGCAACGACGGGAACGCCATTACGCCGTCCATGAAGCGCATCACCACCTCATCGACACGTCGGAAGTAGCCCACCGTAAGCCCTATCGCCGCGCCCACCAGCGACACGGTGAAGGCCACCAGGAAGCCGACCACAAGCGAGATGCGCCCACCGTGCACGGTACGAGAGTAGATGTCCCGCCCGGCGTTGTCCGTGCCGAACCAGTGGTCCGCCGACATACTCTGGAGACGCGCGAAGGGGTCCAGCAGGTAAGGATCGATCCTGTCTATGAAACCGGCCACCGCCGAAATCGCTATCATCACCGACAGGACTATCAGCCCACCAAGCATGTTCGGGTTCTTGGCGAGCGCGCGCCTCGACGCGCGAGACCACATACTGACCCTTGCCGCCAGTGGGGGGTTAGTTGCCGCTACTCTTACTGCCCCATCCGCCTGGGTGCTCATGATTCCCTCTCAACTAGTACCGGATTCTCGGGTCGATGTAAACGTAGAGCACGTCTACAATCAAGTTCACCGCAACGTAGCTCATCGCCACCAACATCATGGTGGACTGGATGATGGGAAAGTCGCGGAACACCACCGCATCCACGAGCATCCTGCCCAGCCCGTTGATGGAATAGACGGTCTCGGTTATGACGACGCCCGTTATAACGCCCGCGAAAGCTATACCCACGATGGTGACCACCGGGATGGACGCCGGCTTGAGCGCATGGCGCACCATAACGATTCGCTCACGCAAACCCTTGGAGCGCGCCGTCCGAATGTAGTCCTCCCGCAGCACCTCCATCATGCTCGAGCGAGTCATGCGCGCCACCAGCGCCATGATGGCTATGGCCACGGAGAAAGCCGGCAACGTAAGGCTGCGCAGGTAGTCGAACAGCCCCTCTGATATGGGCACGTAACCGACCACGGGGAACAGGTCCAACTCCACCGCGAAGACGTAGATGAGGATGTAGGCCAGGAAGAATCCGGGCACCGACCAGCCTAAGACGGCGAACAGCATTACGCCCCGGTCTATCAGCGAGTTCGCGTTCCACGCGGCGGCCACGCCTAACGGCACACCGAAAAGAACCCCTAATCCCAGTCCTAAGATGGCCAGCGACACAGAGGGTTGTATTCTCGGCCCGATCAGCTCCGATACCGAGAAGCCCGAGCGGAATGACGATCCCATGTTGCCGGTGAACACGCCCGCGAACCAGTCCCAGAACTGCTTTGGCAGCGGCTTGTCCAAGCCGAGCTGTCGTTCGAGCTCCGCGATCGTCTCGGCATCGGGCTGTTCGTCTTCACTGCTGAGAAGCATCATCACCGGGTCGCCGGGCGCGATCCGCATTATCGAGAAGGTGATGAGCGCGACGAAGAATATCACCGGTATGCTCACCAGCACTCTGCGGGCAATGTATCGCCACATTTTGTTGCACCTCCGCCGCCGGACTGCTGGCGCCTCGCCAGCCCCGAAACGCCCGTTACGCGATTGTCGGGATTTCCAATTCGTGAATCAGCGCGACGAATGCCGGCACGTCATCGTCGATTACGCTCTGCAGCGCGGCCGCCTGCGCGTCCACCCTGGCCGACACGTCCTCGAACACGCCGTGGGACTGCTGCGTAGGCACCCAGTCGGCGCTGGACACAACCGCCGTCAGCGCCGCCAGTTTGCCGTTCAGCTTGGTCGCTGTCGCCCTCGTCTCACCGCCGGAGTTGAACAGGACTTCTTCGACCGCCGATAGCTTCCCTTCTATCTGACTCGCGGCCTCCAGCACTGGCTCGGCGCCCGACCTGCCCTCGGCCCGGCTCTTCCAGCCGGCCACCTGATCTCGGATGGAACGCAGACGCGACACCGAGTCATGGGTCTCGGAAATCTTATCCCGTATCGCGATGAGCAGGTCGAACTGCGCTTGCAGGTCCTCGTCCGAGCTCTGGACGCCCGGGTCCTTCGCGATCTCGAAGTCCTGCTCCAGCACCTGTCCGCCCGCCTCCAGCCGCACCCGGTACGCGCCCGGCGCGGCCACCGGGCCAGTCAGGCTGACCGCCGCTCGGCCGGTCTGCGGCATCGCCTCGCCCTCCACCTTCCGGGCGTCCGGGTAGCGCATGTTCCAGACGAACGAGTTGGCTCCCGCCCCCGCAGGAACTTCAGGCCCGTCCTCAGACCCGCTGGAGAAGCTCTTGATGACCTCACCGTCGGAGTCGAGGAACGTCAGCGTGACCTCTCCATCCGGCTCATCTCTCAGATAGTAACACACCACAACGCCGGTGGGCGGATTGTCGCCCGCGTCAGCGAATTTTCGGACGGACCGGCCCTCCGCGTCCTGTTCGAAGTAGAACGTCGCCGGAACGCCCAGGGCGAGTTGGTAACTCTTTCCCTCGCCCGTGCGCCTGTCAAGTCCTAGGCCCATGGCGGGCGGGAAGCGATGCGTTGTGCGCGGCTTGAACAGGTGGGCGTCCGACGCCGCGACCTCGTCCGTGAGCTGGCGCAGTGGGGTTACGTCGTCCAGAATCCAGAACGAGCGCCCGTGCGTTGCCACCACCAGGTCCGTGCCCTTGACCACCAGGTCGTAGATCGGCACCACCGGCAGGTTGGAGCGCATGGACTGCCAGGATTCTCCGTCGTCGAACGACACGTAGATGTTCGTCTCGGTGCCCGCGTAAAGCAGTCCGCGTCGCTCCGGGTCCTCCCTGACCACCCAGGTGAAGTCGTCGTCCGGTATGCCGTTCACGATCTTCTGCCAACTCTTGCCGTAGTCATTGGTCTTGTACAGCAGGGGGCGGTTGTCATCCAGCTTGTACCGCGTCGCCGCTATGTACGCCGTCGCCGGGTCGTGAGGCGACACCTCGATCATGGCGATCCTCGTCCACGCCTCCACGTCCGGCGGCGTCACGTTCTCCCAGTTTCCCCCGCCATCACGGGAGATGTGGACGTAGCCGTCGTCCGTGCCAGCCCAGAGCAGGTCCTTCTCGTGCTGCGACTCCACGAACGCGTAGATCGTGCAGTACACCTCTGCGCCCCCGCCCTCGGACGAGATGGGGCCGCCGGACAGGATCTGTTTCCCGGGGTCATTGCGTGTAAGGTCGGGGCTTATCGCCTCCCACGTGGTGCCGTCATCGGTCGTCTTGAACGCCACGTTGCCGGTGGCGTACAGCGTGTTCGGGTCGTGCGGCGAGAACACGATGGGGTACGTCCACTGGAAGCGGTACTTGTACTGGGCCGGGGCCTCGCCTCCCGACATCTCGGGCCAGATGGTAACGATGCGCACCTGCCCGGTCGAGTGGTCATACCGCAGCATGTTCCCGCCGCCGCCTGGAGAGCTGCCTATAGAGCCGGAGTAGACGATGTTGGGGTCGTCCGGCTTCACCGCGATATGGCCGCTCTCCGAGCTGCCCACGGTGTAGTTGTCGCCCCACGGGATCGCGCCCTTCCACGTCCGGCTCGGCGTGCTGATGGCGCTGTTGTCCTGCTGCGTGCCGTACACGCGGTAAGGGTGCTGATTGTCCGTGGTCACGTGGTAGAAGCACGCGGTGGGCTGGTTGTAGATGGTCGACCAGGACACGCCGCCGTTGTAGGTGACGGTCGCGCCGCCGTCGTTGCCCTCGATCATTCGCAGCGGGTTGCGCGGGTCTATCCACAGGCCGTGATTGTCGCCGTGGGGCGTGCCCACGTCGGTGAAGGTACGGCCGCCGTCGGTCGACTTCCAGCAGTTCAGCGCAAGCGCCCAGACCGTCTCGGGGTCCTGCGGGTCGGCGAACACGTGCGTGTAGTACCACGGTCGGGCGCGAATTCCCTCGTCCGCGGTCAGGTGCGCCCAGGTCGCCCCGCCGTCGTCGGAGCGGTACATGCCGCCGTTCTCCTTGTTCTCGATGAGGGCCCACACGCGGCCGGGCTTGGCCGGTGAAACGGCCAAGCCGATTTTGCCGATGAGCCCGGCCGGCATTCCGGGATTGCGGGTGATGTCCTCCCAGGTGTCGCCGCCGTCGGTGGATTTGTACAGCCCACTGTCCGGCCCGCCACTCGACATCTCCCAGAAGGTGCGCTGCCGCTGCCAGATCGAGGCGTAGATTAGCCTGGGGTTGTTGGGGTCGATCGAGATGTCGGCCGCGCCGGCCTTGTCGCTCTTGTAGAGCACGCACTCCCACGTCTCGCCGCCGTCGGTGGAGCGGTACACGCCGCGCTCCTCGTTGGGACCGAACGCATGGCCCGACGCCGCCACGTACACCGTGTTCGGGTCATTCGGGTGAATGCGCACACTACCGATGTGGCGGCTGTCCTTCAGGCCCATGTTGCGCCAGGTCTTGCCGCCGTCGGTGGACTTGTACACGCCGTCGCCGTGCGTGACGTCGATCCTGATGGTTGCCTCGCCGCTCCCGACGTAGATGACGTTGGGGTCGGACTCGGATATGGCGATCGCGCCCACCGAAGCGGAGGTGAAGAAGCCGTCAGAGACGTTCTCCCAGTACGTGCCTCCGTCCTGGGTTTTCCATACGCCGCCTGCGCAGGCGCCGAAGTAAAACACGTTCGGGTCGGTCGGGTGACCAGCCACGGCAACGACTCTGCCACCTCTGTGCGGGCCGATGTTTCGCCACCTGAGCGCGTTCAGTAGACCTGGTTCAACCGCCATGCTGAGAGACCTCCCGTGGAGAATCGCGCCGGGTCCGCGCGGGAGCGCAAAAAGGCGCACTTATGGCAAGGGCTGGCGCCCTCTTCGATCTTGCAGACCTTCGAGAACGCCAGCCCCCTGCCGATTGATTGCTTTTGGTGCGTCCGCTTAGCGTTACTGCTTTACCGACACTCCATAGACGAGCGGGTACAGCCAGTTGCCGACGCCTTCGAGCACGTCCGTGCGGTAGGCGCGAGGGTTGGAGAACATGGCCACGTTGCGCGGCCACTCTTCCCAGTACAACTCGTCGTACTGCTTGACCAGTTCGACCTGCTTGGCGAAGTCAAGCTCCTCGGCAAACTTGGTCCGGATTTCCTGAGCCTTACCGCCTGGATCCTGCCAGTAGGAGACAAAGTTGGACTTGACGTAGGAGTTGGTGTGCGGGCCCAGCGGGTCAACTCCGTTGAAGAAGTTGCTCCAGCCCATGCTCATCTCGTAATCTGTCGGCTCGGTGGAACGCTGCATCGCGGTGGATGCGGCGGTGTCAACCGCGAGGATCTCGGAGGTGAAGCCGATCTTCTCGAGCGTCTCCGCTACGACCAGCGCGGCCTCAGGGATGAAGGTGCTGTCCACGGCGATTACGCGAACGTGCTGTCCCGCGACGCCCTCGGCCTCGACGATGGCCTTGGCCCTGTCGACGTCGCCCGAGATGCTCTGGTACTGGTCGCCGTAGCCCTGCGCCGCGTCGCTCCACTTGGTGCCGCAGTGGATGTAGAAGGCGCACTGCTGCCACCATTCCGCGTCTCCGATGGCCGCAGCCATGGTGCGGTCGATTGGCAATGCGATGGCGACCGCCTGGCGCACCTTCGGATTATCGAAAGGTTCTATCCACTGGTTCCAGTTCATGGTGCCCATATTCATGCGGCCCACGCGCTGAATCTGGATATCCGACTCTCCTTCCAGCGTCTTCGCGACGTCCAGCTTGAAGTCATCCAGGAAGTGGACCTCGCCGGTTCGCAGCGCGGCTGCTCGAGACGCCTGGTCGGGAATCACCCGGACCTCTTGCTTGTCGATCAGCACCTCCAGCTTGCCGGACAGGAAGTCGTAAGGCTCGGTCCTAGCCAGGAAGTCATCGTTGCGCGACAAAAAGATGCCCGTGCCCGGCACCCACTCATCGAACTTGAAGGGACCGGTGCCGATGGCCGTCTTGATGGCCTCGTCGCCCTTGCCGCCCGCGGGATGCTGCCAGATGTCCTCGTGCATGACCGATGGCATGTACGGGTCTATCTGAGCCATGATCGTCAGGATGTACGAGGACGGCTTGTCTAGTGTCACCGTCAAGGTAGCCTCGTCCACCTTATTGAACATGTGGCCGATGTCGGCCCTTACGTCGCCAGTGGATTCCTTGCCCGAAAAGCCCCTGTAGTAGGAGCGCGAGATGCTGCTCAGCACCGCATTGCGTTTGATGCTCTCGATGACGTCCTCGACCCTCAGCGGATCCCCGTTGTGGAACGTCTTGCCCTCACGGAGCTTAAACGTCCACACGGTGCTGTCGCTGTTGGTGCTCCACTCCTCTACCAACTGGGGCTTGACATTGAATTCCCCGTCGCGGGTGAACAACTGCTCATAGACCTGTCGGCCCACGAAGCCCGTCATAATCAGCCCCGTCGCGTGCGGGTCGACGAAGGTGAAGCCGCCCGCGTGGCCGACCACCTTTACCGTGCCGCCCTCCTGCATGTGCACCGGAGCCGCGGTAGGCGCCTGCATAGCCGGCATCTGGGTGGCCACGGCGGCGATGATCTGGGCCTGTTGTGTCTCCATTGCCTGCGCGACTATCGCGGACACCTGGTCCTCGGTGACGCCGGGGCGCTCGGCCAGGGCCGCGGCGATGGCCTCGGCAACCTGGGCCTCGGTGACACCGGGCTGCGCACTGAGCGCCCGGGCTATCTCGTTCGCCACGTCCTGGGTGGTGACGCCGGGGCGCGCGTCCAGCGCGGATGCGATGGCAGAAGCCACGTCCTCGGACGTGACGCCGGGCCGGGCGCTAAGCGCCTTGGCTATCTCGTTGGCCACGTCCGAGGAGGTGAGGCCTTGCTGCTGAGCCAGGGCGTCCTGGATCGCCATTGCCACATCCTCGGTCGTGACCCCGGGCTGCTGGGCCTCCATCACCTGGCTGATTATGCCCGACACGTCAACGGGCGTCGCCGTGGGGGGCGCCTCCGGTTCCGCGGAGCTACAGGCGACCACAGCCAGCGCAAGGGCGGTTAATGACGCGAAAATCGCTAGGAATGCCAGTTTAGACCGTGCTCTCTTCAATTTGTCCTCCTGTCCGGTTACGGTTTTGAGACGGGGATGCGCTTGGTGCCCACCTCTCCAGGGCAGTCTCAAGACGCGGCCAAGCGGCCCTCCCCCCGTCGACCAGAAGACGATGGGGGGAAGGTTAGCAACGATTAGAGGCGATGTCAAGACATGTGTGGATGGTCAATGATTATGTCAGGGTGTAAGTGTTCGATGAAAACGTCAGTCCTCTCATGGACTGACGTTGACGGCAATTGAGTAGAAGCGGATACAGGTATTGAACGCACTGATCGCAGGCGAGGTGACCGTGGTGCAGGCGGCGGGACTGATGGAACTGAGCGAGCGCCATGCGTGGCGACTGCTGGCGGCGTACAGGGCGGCGTACAGGAAGGAGGGAGCGTCTGCCATAGCTCACGGCAACAGAGGCAGGAGGCCGGCCAGGACCACAGACACCGATACGCAGCAGAGGGTCGTGGAGTTGGCCCAGGGCACTTACATGGGTCTCAACCACACCCATCTGACGGAGGTGCTTTCCGAGCGGGAGGGCATATCTCTGTCACGCTCTACGGTACGGTAAGGAGGATACTGTTGTCGGCAGGTCTGCGAAGTCCGCGGCCCCGGCGGGCGCCCAGGCGCTTCAGCGGACGCGACCCCACCCAGTTCGCAAGAGCCCTCAGCGAGCTGGACATCGGTCTCGTCCTGGCACACTCACTGGACACGACAGAATTAGTCTCAGTTAAGCGCGTAAACCGCGCCCGACGCAGTCGCCGCGTACAGCGTCCCGGAAGCGAAAGCCGGCGACCCGACGAGCCCGCCTTCCAGCCCTATCCTCCATATCCCCTTGCCGTCAGCTGTGTCGAAGGCGTACAGCACGCCACCCTCGTCTCCGACTACAAGCGCTCGCCCCAACACAATCGGGGAGCCGACTACGCCTTCTCCGGCACGCGCGTCCCATAGTAGGCTGCCGTCCGCCTGGCCCAGCGCGAACACCACGCCGGAACGCGCCACTGCGTACACGGCATCATGCGCGACGACGGGCGTGGAGCTGAACTCCTCTCCCCGCTTGCGAAAGAACCACACCGAACCCTTGATTGAGGGCGCCTCGCTCAGCATCCGCCAGGCGAACAATTGCGCCCTGACTCGAAAGAGCGCCTTCTCGAACGGCAGGTCGCGAACGGTCCAGTCCACGGACCGGACTCGGCCCCCGCGGTCGGCCAGGTAGCCGAACTTCCCCAGCACTACTACGCCTCCCCTGGCAGGGCCCGCGGTCTTGAAGTCCATCCGAAAGGTTCCGGTGTCGCGTCGGAGAGTGTACATCCGGTTGGTCACGTCGGTGAATATGACCGCCTCGTCGTTGACAGACGGCCCCGACCGCACCGAGTCGCGCGCCTTGTACTTCCAGCGAAGCTCGCCCGTCTGCACGTCCAGCGCGTACAGATACCAGTCATTCGAGCCGACGTACAGGACTCCCTCGAATATAGTCGGCGCTGAAAGCGACTGCTCCTCGAAGTCGTACCTCCACCGGGGCTCGCCAGATGCAACGTCCAGCGCCTCGGCGGCGCCGCCAAGCGTGCTGAACACCACCACGCCTCCCGCCGCTGCCGGAGACGCACGTACCGCCGATCCCAGGTCGCGCTCCCACCTGAGCTCCCCGGTGCGGGCGTCCAGGCACACCGCTCTGCCGCTCTCCCCCGCCGCGAACAGACGCCCCTCGTGGACGATGGGTGATGCGCTCAGGGCCGAGCCTAGTTCGAATCGCCACGCGACCTCGGGTTCCGAGGATAGATTCACCTCCGGGGCGTATGCGTTGCGGTCCGGCCCCCTGCTGAGCATCGGCCACGAGTCCGGCCCGGGAACTGAGCTATCGGACGAAGACGGCGGCGAGTCGAATCGCAGCGGGCCATACCAGTCGTAGGCGATGTTCGCGGCGGTGGCCAGCACGAGAATGAGCGATACGGCAAGAACCCGGCTGGTGCGTACCGCACCCAGCGTGGCGCGCGCTATTCGCCTCGGCGACCAGGCGCGACCCTCCGGCTCGTCGTGTGTCCGCCAATGGAGCAGGGGCCCGCTTCCCCGTGGCGAAGACGCGGAACCATTCTTTCTCTCGTCGCCCTGTGACTCCGTTCCCATGGCGGCGAATTATACCATTCGCGCCCACACACCCCGAAAAATTCCGTCACTTTCCCGCGCCACGCGTTCTCGTTGGTGGTCCATCCATTCTCATCCACGTCCTAGCGGTTCCCACTCGTGCGCAATTCCTCCCCACAAGTCCGCCCCCAACCCACATTCTCGCCAGGGCAATCGCATTTCACTGAGCCAGTACCAGGAGTAGGTAGTCTTCGTCCCACCCTGCGCGCTTGCGTTTGGCGGCCACGCCCCCTTGTGAGGTGGTCTCACGCTTGAGCATGTTCAGCGCCATGCGACGCAGTACGGATAAGTTCTCGGCTGCATTGCCCGTTCTCACCCTGCTGTCGTCTTCACCGAAGGCTACATCCAACACCCAGTGGACAGAGTTCTCGATTCCCCAATGCGCTCTGACGCTTGCGAGCAGCCGTCTCGCGTCGTTCGGCAGGCTAGATATGTAGTAGCGGGTCTGAGTAGACGCCTTGCTATCCTCAATGCGCTCCGACTCGACCATCACCACACTCGCCAACTTTGTCCACTCATTGCTGTCGTTTATGTAGCTGAGGTGGTCAGAGTCTGAGACAGCCCAACACCGTCGTGTCTCGATCCTTCCATGGTTCTTGTTGACAGTCTCATGGAAGTCGTGGTCGAGGCAGGCAAAGCTAGTCTGTCGGGCCTGATCAAACGTATCCGTCACATCCTGATAGAGTTGGGGTTGGTTCTCTTTGAGGGACAGGACGTAGTCAGCGCCTCGGTCGACTATCGTCGTCGCTATCTCTTTCTGACACCCCATGGCGTCGATGGTCACTGTGCAGCCTGACACGTCCAACGTATTGAGTAGTTCGGGTATGGCGGTGATCTCGTTGGAGCGCTCATCCACCTTGGTCTGACCGAGGATCATACGATTGGATGACGCCCACGCGCTCACCATGTGGATCGCGGGCTTGCCGGCGACTCTGTCGTAGGAGCGCCGAACCGTCTTCCCATCTACTGCTACGACTTGACCTCTGGTTACGTCGTTGACCGATTGGACCCATTGCTCGAAGCACTCCTCGAACTGAACAGGGTCCAACCTCGCAAAGATCCTACCGAATGTGTCGTGCGACGGGATTCCATTGGGAAGTTCAAGCAGCCGGCCGAACCAGTCCTTCTTGGCCTTGCCGAACATCTCCACATCCACCCATGAGTCGGCTCCACAGATGACGGCGCAGATGGCTATGACGATGACGTCAATGAGCTTGTGCCGTTTGGCGTGACCTGTTCGCGGGTCTGTCAGCTTGGCGAAATGATCGGTCAGCAAGCATACGGGTGAATTGTCCATGAGGCCACTCCCACACCAAAGAATGACCACATCCTACTGGATATTCTACTAGACTTGTCTAAATGCGATTGCCCTGACATTCTCGCCAACCATCTTGAAGTACACGTACATCCGTGCTATTATCCCCTGTGGTAGGGGCGGGTTGCAAACCTGCCCGCGTGAGGGACCGACCCCGCAGCCCGGAATCCCTGTCCCATTTACGGGTAAGTACCCAGGCATACGTAGGGCGTCCTGTGGCGGTGAAGTCCCTGTCCCATTCTGCCACGCAGTAGGGCGTTATTGCCCCAGAATGCCCAGGCCGGCGGGACAGAATTGAGCACCATCACCGCCACTCCCAGCTACGAATCGCACAGAATGACGCAGAATTAGACAGAATTCGCCCCCCTCGCCTTCACGAGAACAGCGGTTTGGGGGCGCCAGGTAGTCTGAAGCGGACTTACACGGGCCTGGTCTCGGTTGACGCCGCCAACCGCCGGTGCTAACGTCAAGGCCTGTCTACCCGACCCTAGCGAACCCTGGAGGCTATCCATGGCAGCCATCGACCAGAAGCTCTACGACGCCCTCGAATGGCGATGCATCGGCCCTTTCCGAGCGGGCAGAGTCGTCGCGGTCGCGGGCGACCCGGTCCACCAGGGGACATTCTACTTTGGCGCGTGTTCCGGCGGCGTCTGGAAGACCGAGGACGGCGGCACCAACTGGCTCAACGTCTCCGACGGCCAATTCAACGTGGCCTCCGTGGGCGCGGTCGCCGTGTCCGACTCCGACCCCAACGTAATCTACGTGGGAACCGGCGAGTCCTGCATCCGCCAGAACGTGTCTCACGGCGACGGCGTGTACAAGTCCACGGACGGCGGCGACACCTGGCGAAACGTCGGACTGGAGCGCACCCGCCACATAGCGCGCGTGCGAGTCCACCCGCAAGACCCGGACTTGGTCTACGTCGCCGCATTCGGCCACGCATACGGGCGCAACCCCGAGCGGGGCGTCTACCGCTCTAAGGACGGCGGCGAGACCTGGGAGCTGGTGCTGCACAAGAGCGACCGCGCCGGCGCGGTGGACATCTCGATGGACGCCAACAACCCCCGCGTCCTGTACGCCGCCATCTACCAGGCCCAGCGATACCCCTGGATACACGAGAGCGGCGGCGAGGACAGCGGCCTGTACAAGTCCACGGACGGCGGCGACACTTGGGAGAACATCTCCTCCCGCCCCGGTATGCCCGAGGGCATCATGGGCAGAATCGGCGTGGCGGCGTCCCCGGCCAGGCCCGGCCGCGTGTGGGCGCTCATCGAGTCACAGAAGGGCGGCCTCTTCCGTTCCGACGACGGCGGCGCCAACTGGGAGCTCCTGACCGACACCGGCGACATTCGCGGCCGCCCGTGGTACTACACCCACATCTTCGCCGACCCCCAGGACGCTGAGACGGTCTACGCCCTCGAGTTCTCGGCCTGGCGCTCCATCGACGGCGGGCGCAATTTCTCGCTCATGCCGACACCGCACGGCGACAATCACGACTTGTGGATAGACCCGCACAACCCTCAGCGAATGATTGAGGGCAACGACGGCGGTGCCTGCGTCACATACAACGGCGGGCTCTCCTGGTCGTCCATCTACAACCAGCCGACCGGCCAGTACTACCACGTGGTCACCGACGACCAGTTCCCCTACCGGGTCTACGGCGCACAGCAGGACAATCTCACCATGAGCGTTCCCAGCCGGTCGCGCGCCGGCGTCATCGGCGCCGCCGAACTGTACCAAGTGGCCGGAGGCGAGGCCGGATTCGTCGCTGTGAACCAGGAGGACTCGAACATCGTTTATAGCGCCCACAGCGGAAGCACCCAGCTCACCCGCTACGACCACAGCACCGGCCAGGCCAAGGACGTTGACCCGTGGCCGGAGGCATCGCGCGCCTTGGGCGCTATCGACCTCAAGTACCGGTTCGCATGGACGGCGCCCATCGTCATCTCACCGCACGACCAGAAGACGGTCTACATCACCGGCAACCACATCTTCCGCACTCGCAACGAGGGCGATAGCTGGGAGATCATCAGCCCCGACCTCACGCGCAACGACGACAGCAAGCTACAGGTCTCCGGCGGCCCCATAACACTGGAGGGCGGCACAGCCGAGATCTATTGCACCGTCTTCGCGTTTGCCGAATCGACCGTGACGCCGGGCTTGCTGTGGGCCGGTTCGGATGACGGCCTCGTACACGTCTCCCGCGACGACGGCGAGACCTGGGAGAACGTCACTCCTCCCGGCATGGGCGAGTGGGCAATGGTCGCGTCCGTAGAACCGTCTCCCCACGACGAGGCCACCGCCTATGTCGCCGCTCACCGCTACAGGCTGGACGACACCGGCCTCTACGTGTTCAAGACGACCGACTACGGCAAGACCTGGACGTCCATCGCCGACGGCATTCCCGACGGCGACTTCGCCCGCGTCGTCCGCGAGGACCCGGCGAAGCGCGGCCTGCTCTACGCGGGCACCGAGACCGGCGTGTACGTCTCGTTCGACGACGGCGCAAACTGGAATCCGCTCAGCCTCAACCTGCCCGCCGTGCCGGTGCACGACCTGGTCGTGAAGAACAACGACCTCGTGATCGCGTCCCACGGCCGCTCGTTCTGGATTCTGGACGACGTGTCGCCTCTGCGCCAGATAAGCGACGATGTTGACAGCGACTCGGCCCACCTGTTCGCGCCCGGAGCGGCCTACCGCTTCCCCCTGTACCCCGGATATGTCGCGCCGGAGTACGTCGCCAACCCGCGTACCGGGCGCGAATACCAGGGGCCGAACCCGCTGGTGAACACTTACGACCAGACCGTTAACCCCGACGGCGAGGTTACGCGAGTATACCTGGACGGCGGACAGAACCCGCCCGACGGCGCGCTGGTGCGCTACTACCTCGCCGGCGCGCCGGAAGGCGCGGTGTCGCTCACATTCCTGGACGGCGACGGCGCGGAGATAGTGTCGTACTCCAGCGACTCTGACGGCTCGCCGCGTGTCCGCGCCAATGCGGGCATGAACAACTTCGTGTGGGACCTGCGCTACCCCGGCCCCACCACCGTCGAGGGCGAGAGCCTGCACGGTCTGTCCTACAATTCCATGTTCGCCGGCCCCGAGGCGCCCCCAGGCGCCTACCAGGTGCGGCTGGACGTGGACGGCCAGAGCATCGTCCAACAGTTCGAGATACGCCCGGACCCGCGCATCGCCACCACGCCGGAGCAGTACCGCGCCCAACACGAGCTGCTCAGCGGCATCCGCGACAAGATTTCGGAAACCCACGAAGCCGTCAACCGCCTGCGCCGCGTGCGCGTCCAGGTCGACGAGTGGGAGCGCCGCGCCGCCGGAGGCTCGGCCGCCGAGCCGGTGGCAGAAGCGGCCACGGCTATCAAGGAGAAGCTGTCGGACATCGAGGGCGAGCTCATCTCGATGCGCAGGCCCGGCAACGGGCGCATGTCCACCCGCCTCAACACCCAGCTCGCCAGTCTGTCCAAGGTCGTCAGCCGCGCGGACGCCGGCCCGACAGAGCAGGCCCTGACCGTTTTCGTGGAGGTGTCGGGCAAGGTCGACACCCAGCTCTCCAGCCTCCAGGACGTGATCGACGAGGACGTGTCCCTGTTCTCCAACCTGCTCACCGAGCTCGAGGTCCCGGTCATCAACGTGCCTCCTGCTGGCTAGAGTCAACCCCTGAGGATGACGGATCAACGTAGGGGCGGGTTTGAAACCCGCCCCTTTTCGGAGTCAACCAGCAATGAAACAAAACCGCCTCTACGATGAGTTCGCCCACATGTGGCCGCTCATCAGCCCGCCGCATCACTACGCCGAGGAGGCGTCGTACTGGCGGGAGGCCCTGCGCGACAAGCTCGGCCCTGGCCGGCACGAAATCCTTGAGCTCGGCGTCGGCGGAGGACACAACCTCTCCCACCTAACCGCCGACTTCGAAGCCACCGCCGTCGATCTGTCCGAGAAGATGCTCGCCAACTCCCGGCGGCTCAACCCCGGCGTCGAGCACCACGTAGGCGACATGCGCACCGTCCGCCTTGAACGAACCTTCGACGCCGTGCTTATCCACGACGCCATCGGCTACATGCTCACGGAGGACGACCTGCGCGCTGCGTTCGCCACGGCGCGCGCCCACCTCAGGCCCGGCGGCGTCTTCATCACCACGCCCGACGACTTCGCCGAGACCTTCCCCGGCACCTGGGTGTCGCACCACAGCGAGAAGCGCGACGACCTCGAGTTCACCTTCATCGAGTACAACTACGACGCCGACCCCGACGACAACACGGTGCAGTCTCTCTTCTTCTACATCTGGAACAGAGGGGGCGAGCTGACCATCGAGCAGGACTTCCACGTCACGAGCCTCTACCCCATCGCGACCTGGGAGCGCCTCATGTCAGAGGCCGGGTTCCGCGTCGAGAAGCGCCCGTACCCCGTCCACGAGGACGGGCGCGATTCCTACATGCTGGTCGGCGTGACCTGAGAGCGCCGCACTTGCCCGGCGTGGGAGTCCATAGCTATAATCGCGCCAAACCAAAAGAAGTGGAGCGACAGGAGGTGAGGACATGGCAGAGCTAGGCGACATAATCATCGGAGACGGCCCCATAAAGTTCGGGCTGGAGTACCGCGACGAGTTGAACGACCAGGGGCTGTGCCTGCACGCGCTGGGCGAGGTGGACGGCGAGGACGTCGAGATTCTGCGCTTCGACTGCTTCGACCACGTGCCCCACTACCACTACGGCCCGATGAAGAAGAACGAGCGGCTATTGCTGGACAAGACGACCGAAGGCGATCCCTTGGAGTGGACGCTCGACCAGCTCCGCAACCGCCTCGGCGAGATGTACTCCCGCGCCGGCTACGAAGACCTCGCTGCCGGCGCCGACACGGACGCGCTGTCCGCCACGCTGGACGAAGTCGAGGCGAAGGCCCGCCAGATGTCCCGCGACAACCGCAGCACCGTGGTCCACAACCGCGGCGATGTCATCGTCGAGGCCGGGCCGGTGCGGTTCGGAATCGAGTTCCGCGAGCTGGCCAACGACCGCGGCGTGGCGATTCACGTGCTGGGCGACGTCGGCAACGAGGAGCACGAGCTGCTCACCTTCGACTGCTTCGAGGTCGCGCCGCACTACCACTACGGCCCGCGCGCCAAGAACCAGCGGCTGTACCTGGACATGACCACCGCGCCCGATCCGCTGCGCTGGGCGCTCGATCTGTTCAGGGGCGGCAAGCTCGCCCCCATGCTAGAGCGCGCCGGCTACCCGGACCACGCCGCCGGCCTCAAGCCGTCCGTCATAGCGGCCAGGCTGGACGAGGTAGAGTCCGCGTCCTTGGAGCTCCAGTCCGCCAACGCCAAGTAGCAGCCGAATCCCAGGCTGCGTTTGGACGCGGCCCTACTGTAACCGGCGCAGCCTGGGAGAGAACACGAGCACGCAAGTCACGGTGGCGATTAGCATCCCCGCGAGTATGCCGATCGCCACCTGGCCGCCCAGCCAGTCCACCACGACACCCACGGGCAGCACCGCGAGCGGCATCAGCCCGAAGTTCATCATGAACACGCTCATCACTCGCCCCCGGTACTGGTCCTCGGACACTTCCATTATGAGGGACTGATTAAGCGCGCGGCGTCCCGCATCGCCTAGCCCAAGCAACACCATGAACCCCACGGCCCAGGCGTAGTAGGGAATCGCCGACACCAGCGCCAACGCTATGCCGGATGCGAAGCTCGCCCCAATCAGAATCAGCCCGCGGTTGCGCTTGCCGAGCGACGCAATGTACAACGAGCCGATGAGCGAGCCGCCGCCCATGACTGCCGTGAGCAGCCCCATCGCCTCCGGGCCGCGCATGTAAATGTCCACCACGAACACAGGAAGCAGAAAGCGGAAGGGTATCGCCAGCAGCGTTGTGGCCAACCCTATGAACAGAAGCGTCCGCACCAGTGGGCTGGCCAGAATGTACGAGAACCCTGCCCGAATCTGCTCCACCGCGCTTCCTGCGCCCCTGCCGGACGTGCCGCGTCCTCCAGGTATGAACGTCGTGAGTACTACCGAAAGTAGCCCCAGCGCGGTGATGATGTAGTAGACCCGGTCCGGCCCCAGCAGCGCGTAGGCGTTGCCCGCGATCGCCGGCGCGACGAGCGTGGTCACGCTCATGGCCGCGGCGTTAAGCGCCATCGCGTTCGTCAGCAGGTCCCTGCCCACCATCTGCGGTATGATCGCCTGCCTCGCCGGCCCCATCAGCGCGAACAGCACCCCCTGGAGCACCGACGCCGTGAGCAGGTGGTACCACGTCACCGTGCCAGTTGTTATGGATACGCCAACGCCCAGGGCGATGAGCAACGCCCCCACCTGGCCCGCCTGGATGATGCGCTTGCGGTCCACCCTGTCGGCGATCACCCCTCCGAACAACACCAGGCTCAGCATCGGCACCGAAGACCCTGCGTTGACTATTCCGAGAATCGTGGCGCGGTCGGTGAGGTCGTATACCAGGTAGCCCCTGGCGAGCATCTGCATCTGCATACCCGCCATGATCGCCAGTTGCCCAAGCCACAAGAAAAGGAAATGCCGGTTGGACAGCGACCTGAACGAATTTCGCCAACCGCCTTCAGTGCCCGCATCCGGCAGCCGTTGCGTCGTCCCGGCGGCGGCGCGAGGACGCGGCGAACGCGCGCCGCCGCTTGCGCCTATACTATCGGGAGGCGCCGGGCCGTCGCTATCGTTCATCGAGTCTGTCTGCCATAGAGCACGCGGGGTTGTAGGGAGGCGCAAGGCGTCGGGGAATCGTGGGGAAGAAGGTTATGGGCCCGGGCTGCGCGCGACGCTCATTCACGACCAGCGCGACAGGCGCGCGCAGGTGTTCAACCCGGGCCCGCTTTAACCTGCACGGAGCGGCCGCCAGTACGGGCACAGACTTGCCCACGGCTCGCTTCCCTGCGATGATACCATACGTACCCATCGGTTTGCAGCGAACCGGAGCCGGTGAGTTACACCACAGCCGAACGGAGGTGTGCACCTCGTGGCCAGCACTTTTGGACAGCTATTCAGAATCAGCACCTGGGGCGAGTCTCACGGCGACGCGATGGGAGTGGTCGTAGACGGATGCCCGCCCCGGTTGGAGCTATCGGTCGACGACATCCAGAAGGAACTGGACCGCCGCAGGCCGGGCCAGAGCGAAATCTCCACGCAGCGAAAAGAGGGCGACAGGGCGGAGATACTATCCGGCGTGTTCGACGGATTGACTCTCGGCACTCCCATACTCATCGGCGTTTGGAACCAGGACGCTCGCGGCAAAGACTACGAGCACATGCGCACCAAGTATCGGCCTTCCCACGCCGACTACACCTACGACGCCAAGTTCGGCATCCGTAACTGGAAGGGCGGCGGCCGCGCGAGCGCGCGAGAGACCGTCGGGCGAGTGGCCGCAGGCGCCGTCGCCAAGAAGCTGCTCGCCCGCGACTACGGCGTGGAAATCGTCGCCTACGTCAAGCAGGTCTGGAAGCTCGCCGCCGAAGTCGACTCGGACACCGTAACGCAGGCGGAAGTGGAGGCGAACATCGCGCGCTGCCCCGACCAGGACATGGCGATTCGCATGATCGAGCGCATCAAGGAGGCTCGCAAGGACGGCGACTCCCTCGGAGGAGTTGTCGAGGCCGTGGCGCGGGGAGTGCCGCCCGGACTGGGCGAGCCGGTGTTCGACAAGCTGGAGGCCGACC
Organism: Dehalococcoidia bacterium; assembly: GCA_965203135.1. Taxonomy (GTDB): domain Bacteria; phylum Chloroflexota; class Dehalococcoidia; order Lucifugimonadales; family CATOSD01; genus CATOSD01. The sequence goes on from CBDBBO010000002.1 coordinate 658,351, forward strand.
TCGCCAAGGCCATGCTCTCCCTTCCGGCCTGCAAGGGGTTCGAGGTCGGCTCCGGCTTCGGCGGCATCACCATGACCGGCTCCGAGCACAACGACCTCTTCTACAACGACTCGGGCCGGATCAGGACCCGCACCAATCGCTCCGGCGGCATTCAGGGCGGCATCAGCAACGGGGAGAACATTGTCATTCGCGCGGCCTTCAAGCCCACCGCGACCATAATGCGTCCGCAGGAGACCGTGGACACTGACGGCAACCCCACTGTGCTCGAAGCGCGCGGCCGCCACGACCCCTGCGTGCTGCCGCGCGCCGTGCCCATAGTCGAGGCGCAGATGGCCCTGGTGCTAATCGACCACGCCCTGCGCCAGAGAGGCCAGACCGGCGCGTCCTAGTCCCTTACCCCTTGAAACGGGAAGGCTAGAGCCTGTCCCGTTCTCGATACGGGGATGGGGGTGAGGACGCAGCCCCTACACCACCGCCGATGTGCCGCCGTCGATGTTGATCGCCACTCCGGTAATGTAGCTCGCACGCTCGGACGCCAGGAATGCGATAAGCTCGCCCGCTTCCTCGGCCTCGCCCACGCGTCCCAACGGAACGCGACTCCCCATCTGGTCGTACCACTTGTCCAGCGTGAGCTCCGGGTGCTCGGCATTCTGCTGTTCCCAGCGACGCTCGTGCTGACCGCTTTTGATGAGGCCGATGCAGACCGTGTTGACCAGTATGTTGTCCGCGGCGTAGTCCTTGGACATCTCCTTCGTCAGGGCGATGCCCGCCGCGCGGCTCACCGACGTCGGCACGGAGTGCGCCGCCGGGGCCTTGCCGCCTGGCGTCGTTATGTTGATGATGCGCCCGCCGCCCTGCGCCTTCATGTGCGGTATCGCCAGCCGCGAGCACCGAATCGCGCCGAACACCTTTAGCTCGATGTCGTATCGCCACGTCTCGTCCGACACGTTCTCAAAGTAAGCCGCAGACGACGTTCCCGCGTTGTTCACCAGTATATCGATGCGCCCGTACGCCTCGATCAGCTGGTCGAACAGCGCCTGAATCTGGTCGGGGTCCGTTACGTCCGTCGGAACGGCCATCACGTCTCCGCCCGTCTGCTCCTTTATCTCTGCGGCGGCTCGCTCCAGTACGTCTGCACGGCGAGCGCATATTACGACCTTCGCGCCCTCCAACGCCATTACCTTGGCCGCGGCCTTCCCGATGCCGTCGCTGCCGCCCGTGATTAGCGCCACCTTGTCCTTAAGTCCCAGTTCCATCTAAAGTCCTCCGTTCCATTACTAAGCGATCCCGTGCATCCACCAGCTTGGCTTCCAAATCCAAATACGCCAGGGTACGGGAAATGCAGTGCTTCCCATTCGGTTGCGTCGAAGTCGATCTCCTTGCATCGAGTTTAGAATGCCAAGGGAACAATCTTTGAGCGACTCATCACTCTATCGCGGGTCAGCAGGGGGACATCATGCACGATACTGGTCGCGGCGATGATCTCGTCCGCAGGATCGCTGCTAAAATCGAGGCGCGTCGAGGCGAGAGCAACCGCGAGGTCTATGGGCCACACCCTGACGCGGTTCAGGAGGCGAACCACCTCTCTGTCGCCGAGATCCAAATCCACTCGGCCCAACTGCACTAGCTTTGCCAACTCCCACAGCACAATGGAGGAAATCGACCATCTTCTCTGTGTCATAAGCCTCTGCTCACCACGCCGCAGACCTCCGCTAACCGCGAAGATGAGCATATGCGTATCAAGATTGAGCATCAGCGTTCCAGCGGACTCCAGTCGAAAATATGTCACCCCTAATCGTGATCTTGTGCTTCAGACTTCCGATGAGGTCGGCCTCATTGCTATCATACGGAAGTACGCGCGCGACTGGCTTTCCGTGCTTGGTTATCACCAAGCCGTCAACGTCGAGTTGATCCAACAGGGCCAAGCATTGTTCCTTGAATTTTGCGGCGCCTATTCTCTTCACTTCGAAGCCTCCCTAATCTAAATATGGCCATATTATATGACTAGTCGTATCATTTGTCCATATCGCGCGCGTCGCCTAACCGGTGGAGTCGCTGAGTCCATCCTGCAGAGCATAAGCTTCGTCCAGCAGGTCCGTCACGTACACCGTCCTCGCCGTCAGGCCCTCACGCCTCGCGCCGTACTGAAGCTGCATCACGCAGCCTGGATTCGCCGTCGCCACCACGTCCGCTCTCGTCTCACGCACAGCGGTCATCTTCGTCGCCAGCACTCGCAGCGACGACTCCCGTTCCGTGATGGTGTAGGTGCCGCCCGCGCCGCAACACTTCGAGGCGTTGGGCAGTTCCACGAACTCCACGCCCGGAATCGACCGCAGTAGCAGCCTGGGCTGGTCCGTGACACGCTGCGTGTTCGCCAGGTGGCACGAGTCCTGGTAAGTGACGCGGTAGTCCAGGCTTGCGGTCGGCGGCTCGAACGGAAGCTCCACCAGGAACTCGTGGATGTCCTTTACCATCATGCTCAGCCGCTCCGCTTTCGCCGCGTAGCCTTGGTCGCGTCGAAGCAAGTGGCCATACTCCTTCATGCGCGTCCCACATCCAGCGGAAGCCACTACCACCGCGTCGACGCCGGCGTCCAGAAACTCGTCGACGTTGCGGCGCGCCAGTTTTCGCGCCGCATCCAGGTCGCCAACGTGCGAGCTTATCGCGCCGCAGCACACCTGCCCACGTGGCACCACGACGTCGCAGCCGTTGCGGGTCAGCACCCGCACCACCGCCGACATCTGCGGCCCGTTCACCATAGGCATGACGCATCCGGACAGAAGCGCAACTGTGGCGCGGCGCTGTCCCTGCGCCGGAATGACCTGACCCTCCGCCTCAAAGCGAGCGCCCTCGATAGCCGGCAGAGAGCTCTCAAGCTCGGCAAGGTTGCCCGGCAGCAGCCTCAGCGCGCGGCTCTTCCTCATCAGCGACTGCAGGCCGGACCGTTGGTAGACTCTCAACGCCCGCACGACGAGGCCGAGCCTACGGTGATTCTCCATCACCGCCGGCACCATCCTCGACAGCATCCCACTCTTTCGCCCGCGCTCCACCTGGCTCATGGTCGACTCGATGAGATGCCCGTAGTTGACTCCGGACGGGCAGGCGACCTCGCAGGCGCGGCACTGTATGCACATGTCCCAGTGACGCACCACTCCGGGCGTGATGCCGATTCTCCCCTCGTTGACCGCCTTCATCAGCGCGATCCGCCCGCGCGGTGACTCCGTTTCCAGCCCGGTCTCGACGTAAGTTGGGCACGCCTGCAGGCAAAAGCCGCAGTGCACGCACTTGTACAGCTCGTCCTCGTCCGGCGCGTCCGGTCCCGCGAACGACAACCCCAGCGTAAAGTTCCCGTTATCCGTCATCAGATACCGCCGGCGAACCTGCCCGGGTTCAGAATGGAACCGGGGTCGTACTGCTCTTTCATGCGCCGCATCACGTCAAGCGACTCGCCCACATCGTCCCACACGTCCATCACGGACTTAACGTCTGGCGGGCAGCGCTCGATCACCAGCCGCCCGCCCATTTCGCGTACCAGCGCGCGCGCGCCGGACACGGACTCCAGGACGCTCTCGTCTGATTGAACCTCCTCGTCGTCGAACCAGAACAGTGAGATGCCACCATAACCCGGCTGCGCGATGACAGCCGGCGCTGCGGACGCGCCCTGTCCAGTCGCTACCAGATTCTCGAGCAAGGGTGCCACCGCCGTTGGGAGTATGGATGCGCGCGCCGCCGCCAGCGGCTCCGTCTCCTCACCCCATCCGAAATCCGCCAACCTGCGCCAAAGCGAGGCCGCGGCGTCCCCATCGACTGTGTCGACCTCCGCCGCGCCGGCCTCCCGGCACATCTCCGCACAGTCCCGGAGCTGGCGCTCCAGCGAGCGCGGCCGTCCGCCCAGCCTCACGGCGGTCACGAAGTCCGCGTTCGCGTCCAGAGCCCCCGACCGCTGGCTGACTGACCCGTCGAACGCCGCGAGCGAAAGCGGAGTCGCATGGCTGTGATAAATGCTCATGCCGGCTTCCAGGCAATGCGCCATGCTTCGGAAGGACGCAACGAGAGTTCGCTCCTGGCGCGGCAGCGGCGTTAGCTTGAAAGACAGCTCGCCGATTACGCCCAGTGTGCCAAGCCCCCCGAGGTGAAGCCGGGCCATGTCGTAGCCGCTCACGTTCTTAACGACCTCGCCGCCGCTCTTCACGACCGCCCCACTCGCCATCGCCACCTTCATGCCGATAACCAGGTCCCGCGCGTTTCCGTACTGCCAGCGAAGCAGCCCGGACGCGCCCGACGCCAGGGTGCCGCCGATAGTGGCTCGACCAGGAAGAGGCGGGTCCAGCGCCAGGAACTGGCCGTGGGGCGCGAGCGTCGCCTGTATTGCTTCAAGAGTGATGCCGGCCTCTACGGTGAGAGTCAGGTCGCCCGGGTTGTGGGCGACGATCCCGTTCATGCCGCTCAGGTCCACCACCGTGTCGAGCCGCCGGATCGGATTGCCCAGGGTCATGCGAGTGCCGCCGCCCCGGGGCGCTGTGGCCAGCGACTGGCTGCTGAGATAGGCCAGGAGAGATCCGAGCTCTCGGATGTCCTCCGGGCGGAGCAGAGTCTCCGGGCGCAGGCCGTCGATGTCGTAGGCGTCGGAACCGGGCGGCACCCTCTCGAACGCCTGCGTGTGAATGCCGGACATGCCCGGAGCCGCCCGGCCGCCTATATCCAGGCGTCCGCGCCGGCCCTCGCGATCGCAGCCGAGCGTGACAGGTCGGCGCAGGATGCTCCGGTGGGGAATATCTTGGCCGGATTGAACATGTCGTTGGTAGCAAAGGCGGGCTTCAGCCGCGCCATGGCGTCCATATCGTCGTCGGTGAACATCAGGGGCATGTACTCCTGCTTCTCCAGCCCGATTCCGTGTTCACCCGACAGCACCCCTCCCGCCTCAACACACACCCGCAGAATCTCGCCGCCCACGTCCAGCACACGCTGGGTCTCGCCCGGCTTGCGCTCGTCGAACAGCACCGACGGGTGAAGGTTGCCATCTCCCGCGTGGAGCAGGTTCGCGATTGGGAATCCCGACTCTGCGGACAGCTCTCGCACTCTTCCCAGTACCTCGACGAGCTTGGTGCGTGGCACCGTGCCGTCGACTAGGTAGTAGTTGGGCGCCAGTCTCCCCAGCGCGCCGAGCACGCCCTTGCGTCCCGACCATAGGCGCTCGCGGTCGGCGGCGTCCGTCGCCGTGCGTATCTCCATCGGGCCGTAGCGAAGGCAGACCTCCTCTATCTCTTGAGCCTCCTCCTCAACCGATTCGAGCAAGCCGTCGACCTCCACCAACAGCACCGCCCCGGCGTCGGCGGGATAACCCGCGTGCACCGCCTCCTCTGCAGCCTGGATGCACAGGTCGTCCATCATCTCGATGGCCGCCGGCACGATTCCCGCCCCGATGATTCCCGACACCGCCGCGCTCGCGTCGTCGAGCTGTTTGAACACCGCAAGAAGCGTCTTCACCGCCTCAGGCTGGCGCAGCAGCCGCACCGCGACCTTCGTCACCACCCCCAGTGTTCCCTCCGACCCGATGAGCACGCCGCGCAGGTCGTAACCCGGGTTCTCGCGCGTCTTTCCTCCCATCCATACTACCGATCCATCCGCCAGCACGACCTCCATGCCGAGCACGTGATTGGTGGTTACACCGTAGGCCAGGCAGTGCGGACCGCCGGAGTTCTCGGCCACGTTGCCGCCGATGGTGCATGCGCGCTGGCTGGAAGGGTCCGGGGCGTAGTAAAGGCCGTGCTTGGAGACGGCGGTTGTGAGTTCCAGGTTGACGAGACCCGGCTCCACGATGGCGACCCGGTTGTCGACGTCCACTTCCAGGATGCGCGTCATCCGGGTCAGCGCGAGCACGATGCCGCCGGTTTCTGCGATCGCTCCCCCGCTCAGCCCGGTGCCCGCTCCCCTGGGGATGACGGGCAATCCGTGGCTGGCGGCCAGCTTGACGACGCTCGAAATCTCGTCCACTGTCGAAGGGATTACGACAGCCAGCGGCATCGCCCTGTCCACCGAGCCGTCATACTCGAAAACGATGAGATCTTCCGGCGTGTGGATGACGTACTGATCGCCCACGACCGCCTTCAGTTCGTCTATAAGCGATTGGCCGTCTGGCATTGTGCCTCCCCGCTCTATGGTGCCCTCTCGCGGTGGACGTATGATAGTTGATTGGCGTAACTGCCGCAATACGAACCTGAGCCACGAGCAGGGTGTCTTCAGAGTCCCTTCCCCCTTGACACGTGTGATGCAAATTAGACTTGTGGAACTACCACACAAGAAGCAGGCTGATGTGGATAACCGAGTTTGATGGCCCTTTTTTGAGGTTTAGGCACCATCTTAGACTCAGCACAGCCCTAGCACCCGCCAAGTTGGCGGCTTTTGGCCCGAAAACCGCCCTAAACAGGCATATCGGCCACTTTAATATGCATCACGCGTTTGACGGGGGAAGGCTAGGATGGGGGTGACAACACGGTCACAGCACCTTGTTATACCTTCCCCCTGTGAGGGGGAAGGTTAGGATTGGGGCCCAGATCCACCGCCTAACTGATGATGCGGTTGAGTTTCGTAGTTAAATTGGTCATTTTCGGCAGATCATCTTTCACCTGCTGGGGTGAAGGTAACTGCCCATCTTCAAGCCTGAATTAGCTACAGAATCAGACGTTGGGTTCGGTTTAGGTGGTGGATTTGGGTGGGGGGTAGGGCTCTTGACGTCTCAGCACATCCGTGCTACGCTCCCTTCATCACAACCGGCCACTGACCACCGGTCACCAGCCATCAACGTAACAACCGTGACAACAATCCGTCAGATAAATTCCCGACCAACCCAAATCCGTTCCATACGCAGCCTGAAATGCCGACCGCCCAGCTACGAAATCGGAGGTGATAAAACAAAAGAAACGAAACGGGACACTTTTTTCTAGCTTGTTTGTCCCACCCGGCAGTTTGGCCACTGCCTCTGCCCGGATGCTACTCCGCTTGGTAGCCCGTCACCTGTCCACTTCTTGTCCCTTCCCCCTCTCAGGGGGAAGGTTAGGATGGGGGTGACGTCAGCGAAAAGCCGTCCGGGACCCGTACCGCGCACGCCGCCAGGCCGGCGCGGAGTTCCGGTCCCGGTTCCGCATCACCTTGCCGACGGCGTCCCCGGCCCAATCACGCGGCAGCAGGTCGAGAGGTGCTGCGCGGCCTGTCTTTCGTGGCCGCCGCGCAAGCCAGTCCCGGCCCTGCCGCGCCGCCACTACCGCTTGTCCCCTCTCCCTTGATGGGAGAGGGCTAGGGTGAGGGTGACGCTCACCCGCGAGCCTTTAACAACTCAATCGGCATGCCAGCCATGTGTTGAATGATCGTGCACTGTCCAGGTCGATACAGGTCCTGAGCTACCACGCGAATCGCTTTGTGTTATCTTTTGGGCTGCCGCGCGGTGTTGCAGTCATCATGTAGGCGGAGGCCGACTTGGCAACTTCCTCTACTCAGAATCCACGCTATGAGGTGGACGAAAGTCCGACTTGGCTCGCCTCCGTTGGCTACGGCGCGCAGTTCAGCCTCATCGCTTCGGCAACGCTGCTGGTCACGCCTGTAATCGTAGCGCAGGCCGCCGGAGAAGACCCGGCCTATCTGACCTGGATGGTATTCGCGTCGCTGTTTGTGATAGGCGTGTGCACAATCATCCAGGCGAGGGCGATTGGGGTGGTCGGCGCCGGAGCGCTGGCCCCCATGTTCACCGCCGCGTTCTCCATCCCCTTCTGCATCACCGCCGTACAGGATGGCGGACCCATTCTGCTCTCTTCGCTCGTACTGGTAACGGCGGCGACCCAGTTGGTCATCGCCAAGTGGCTCTTTATACTGCGCAGGATCGTCACGCCGATTGTCGGAGGCACGGTAATGATGATCCTGTCCATTACGCTCGCGTCGGTGGTGTTCGACCTGCTTGACACGGCGTCCCTGGCGAACCCCAAAGAGGCCACCTCCACCGCGTTCGTAACCCTGCTGGTCGTTGCCGCGCTGTCGTTGCGCGGGTCCAACGTGCTGCGTCTGTGGGGGCCGGTGGCAGGCATAGTGGCCGGCTGCGTTTGGGCCGCTGTTGTCGGCATCTACGATCCGACCATTGTTATCGACGCCGCCTGGGTGGGGCTCCCGCGTGAGTGGCCCGGCCTCGATTTCGAGTTTGGCTTCCACTTCTGGACGCTTCTGCCTTCGTTCATCTTTCTTGGCCTGATAATCTCCATCCAGACCAACGGGGCCGCCATCAACCTGCAACGCGCCTCCAAGCGCACCGCCCAGGCCGTCGACTTCCGCAAAGTGCAGGGCTCCATGGCGGGCAGCGGCGTTACCAACCTGCTGGCCGGGTTGTTCGGAGCCGTACCGAACATAATCAACCCAGGAGTAGGATCGTTCATTCAAACAACCGGGGTCGCCTCCCGAAGAGTAGGTTACTGTATCGGCCTCATCTTCATAGCCGTAGCCCTGGTGCCGAAGCTGTCGGGACTCTTCAGCACCATCCCCGGCCCCGTGATGACCGGCTATCTGCTCATCGTCACAGGTACGCTCTTCGTCGAAGGCGCCCGCACGGTGATTCAGGGAGAGTCGGACCCGCAGAAGCTGATAGCCGCGGGAATGTGCTTCTGGATCGGTGCCGCGTTCCAGTTCGGACTCTTCCACCTGCCCGACCTCGGTCCTGTGTGGGCAGCCCTCTTCAAGAGCGGAATAACCACCGGTGGGCTGGCCGCGGTGGCGATGATACTCTACCTCGAGTTCACCAACCCTCGCAGAATGCGCTTTCATTCCAGGCTCGACATCGACGCATTACCGGAGCTCAACGAATTCCTGGCCCGCTTCGCCGCTCGCAGGGGGTGGGACGAGAGGATGAAGGAACGCCTGAGCCAGGTCGCGGAGGAGACTCTGCTGATCTTGGCCTCGCTCGATCTGGACCGTCTGGACGCGCCGGACGACCTAGACGGATCGGACGACTCCGAGGCCGAGCGCAGGCTCATTGTCGTGGCGTCAAGCGACCCGGACGGGGCCGACCTGGAATTCATCGGCAGCGGCGGCGACGCGAACATCGAAGACCAGGTGCGCCAGCTACAGCAGCACGACTCCGAGCCACCGGAAGAAAACGAGATGTCCCTTCGCCTGCTGCGAGGCCTGTCCTCGTCGGTGCGCCACCACCAGTATCACGACACCGACGTCATTACCGTGCGGGTCACGCCGCCGGTCTAACTCGCATAAAATGGAGTGTCGGCCGCCATTTTCCGGAACCGGCGCCCCAGCACCGCGTGTTCCTCCCGTTTCAACTCCGGGTCTTCGCCCAACAGCCTCTGGGCCTCGCGGCGTGCCAGCAGCAGCAGGCTTTGATCGCTTGGACGCGCAACTCGCAGGTTCGGCAGACCGCTTTGCCGCGTTCCCATGTAATCCCCCGCGCCCCTCAGCCGCAGGTCCTCCTCCGCCAGCACAAATCCGTCCTGTATGCGCTCCATCAGTCTGAGCCTCTCCCGCGCGTCCTCACCCGGCGCGTCAGCCAGCAGCAGACAGTAACCCCGGTGCTCGCCGCGACCCACACGCCCACGGAACTGATGAAGCTGCGCCAGGCCGAACCTGTCGGCTCCGTCTATCAGCATCACGGTGGCGTTGGGCACGTCGATACCCACCTCCACGACCGGAGTGGTTACCAGCACGTCATAACTGCCTCGCTGGAACTCCTCCAGCACCAACTCCTTCTCCCGCAGAGGCATGCGACCGTGCAACAGCCCCAGCCTCAGGTCGGGAAACACGGTCGATGATAGCCGTTCGTACTCCTCGACCGCGGCTCGCGACTGGATCGCCTCGGACTCCTCGACGAGGGGGCAGACCACGAACGCCTGCCTACCCTGGGCCACCTCCCGCCGAAGGCCCTCGTAGGCGGCCGGACGCTGTTCGGGGGGGACTAGCACCGTTCGCACCGGCTGGCGTCCCGGAGGCAGTTCGTCGATAATCGAAGTGTCGAGGTCTCCGTAGACCGTCAGTGAGAGCGACCGAGGTATCGGAGTGGCCGACATGGCGAGCACGTGCGGGCGGGCGCCCTTGCCGCGCAGTGCGGACCTCTGCATCACCCCAAAGCGGTGCTGTTCATCTACCACTGCAACGGCCAGGCGCGGCATGTCCACCGTGTCCTGGATGAGGGCCTGGGTCCCGATCACGACGTCCACTTCGGCTGCCGCGATCCGCTCGTGAAGCTCGTCCTTTACGCGCTTTCGCATACTCCCCAGCAGCAGCGCCACCACGACTGGGCGTCCAAGCGACGGCATCTCCAGGCTGACGTAGCTTTCGTCCAACGTCGGTACTTCGCGCCCTCCAGACAACATTCGAGTCACGCTCAGGTAGTGCTGCTCGGACAGTACCTCCGTCGGCGCCATCAGCGCCCCCTGGTAGCCGTCGAACACCGCTGCCAGCATCGCCGCCGCCGCTACCACCGTCTTGCCGCTGCCAACGTCGCCCTGGAGCAGCCTGCTCATGGGCCTGCTTTCGCGCAGGTCGGCCAAGATCTCCTCCAGCGCCTTCGCCTGCCCGCCTGTCAACCTGAATGGGAGGGACTCGACGAACGACGACAGCCTAACCAGGTCCGCCGACAGGGGGACACCGTCGGCCTCGCGCCAGCGAATCCGGCGCGACAGAACCGCTAGCTGCATCACGAACAGCTCGTCGAACGCCAGCCTGCTCCGCGCGGTCGCGTAGTGCTGCGCGCTATCCGGATAGTGCATCTGCAAGATAGCCTCGCGCACCCCCACGAAACCGAGTCTCTCCAACATCTCCGGCGGCATCGGCTCCTCGACCTTGTCGAGCGCCGTATCTAGCACCTCCCGCGCCATTCTCCTGGCCGTGCGCTGGGGAAGGCCCCTGGTGAGCGGATAGACTGGCACGAGCCGCCCGACGTGCATCAGATCGTTTCCCTCGTTTACGAGGTCGTAGTCGGGGTTTTCGAATCGCGGTCGGCCATTGAAGGTGCCCACCCTTCCACTCAACGCGATTTTCGTCTCCGGTCTGAGGACCTTCACCAGCCACGGGCTGTTGAACCATACTGCGTGAAGGTTGCCCGTATCGTCGCCCAGCACCGCCTGAGTTGACTTGCGGCGCGGGTCTCGCCCGCTGATGAGCCTGGCCTCCCACACGGTCACGACTGTCGTCTGCTCCTCGCCCGGCACCAGTTCGTTCACCTTGCGTATGTTCGCATAGTCCAGGTGACGCAGCGGGAATTGGTGTAAGAGGTCCTCGATAGTCGAGATTCCGAGCTTCTCCAGTTTCGGCATATGAGACCTGTTCACGCTGCGCAGGCGGGACACGCTGTCGGACAGCGTAACCTTTACCGGAGGGGGCGGCGGGCGGGGACGGCGAGGGCGAGCCGGCGCGGCGCGGACAGACTCAGGGCGAGCACGGGATACGGTAGTCGAATGGATCGCAGCTTGTGCGGCAACGCGTGGAACAGGACCGACCGATGGCGGGGACTTGGGGATGCGCCTCATCACTCCCTTGGCCCACGTGCGGCGCTCAGCCGGCGTCATCTCGGCGTAGTCTGGAATGCCGGTCACTGCCGGTGCCAGCTCGTCGAGCGCCAACTCGATGAACTTGTCCAGGCCGCCGTCAACAACCACCTTGTCGGCGAATCCCCCCTTCGCCTCGAGGTGCAGGATGTTCGCCAAGGTCTCCAGCTTGGTGCGGCCGCCGGACCACGTATCCATCGGATTCGACAGTGGAGGCCGCCTTTGGCGGCCGAAAGCGGCGTCCCTAGCGCTGCGCGGTCAGCAGGGCGAGGCCCACGGCATTCGGACCGACGTAGGTGCCGAGCACGGGCCCCATCCTGGCCATGATCGTATTCTTGCCTTCAGGCAGCGCATCGTCCAGCGCCTGGACCAGCCCCGACAGCCCCGAGTCGCTGGTGGTGTACATCACGCTCGCCTCTTCCAGCGGCGCCTGCTGACGGGCAAACTCCTGCATCGCAGCCAGTCCCCTGGCGCGGGTCCTTTCCTTGCCGAACTCGTGCACCACGCCGTCCTGCACCGTGATGATCGGCTTCACCTTGAGAAGCGTGCCCACCATCGCCCTCGCGCGACCGATTCGGCCGCCCTTCTGCAGATACTCGAGCGTGTCCAGCAGGCCCAGCAACCGCGAACGCGTAAGCGCGTCGTTCGCCGCGTCGACCACCCTGGACATGTCCCCCCCGGACATCGCGGCCCGACCGGCAGCCAGCACCACAAGGCCCTGACCCATCGACGCCTGCATCGAGTCGATAATCTCGATCGGGCACGTGGCGGCAGTCTGCTCCTTCGCCTGCACTGCTGAGTTGTACGTGCCGCTGACCTGAGAGGATACCGTTACGCAGACGATACCATCGGCGTCCAGTCCGGCGTTGTCAAAAGCCTGGACGAAATCTCCAACAGAGGGCTGGGAAGTGGTGGGAAGCGCCGGACTGTTGGCAAGGCGCTCGAAGAACTCGTCCGTGGTAATGTCCACGCCGTCGGAAAACTGCTCCGTGCCGAACAGCACCTTGGCGGGAACGATCGAAATGTCGAGATCCGCGGCGAGCGCGGGGGGCAGGTCGCTGACGCTGTCGGTGACAACTCTTACAGCCAAGATCACTCCTTTTGTGGCGGGAATCGACCGCCAACCCTGGGGGCGGCGCTACTCTATCGAGACGACGTAGTGGTAATAGGGCTGTCCGCCGTCGACTATCTCTACTTCCGCGCCCGGAATCGCCCCTTCAACGGCGGTGGCGGCCTGCTCGGCTTCACCATCAGCCGTAGGCTCGCCGTAGTAGAGTGTGACCAAGTGGCCCTCCTCGACCTCTGCCCTTTCGAGCAGCGCGATTAGCACGTCCCCGGGCGCGTCGCCGGCGGCGACCAGCTCGCGGTCCAGAATGCCGATCACCTGGCCCTCTTCGACGGCGACGCCGTTCAACTCTACCTGCCGCACGGCCAGGCACACCTCGCCGGTGCGAACATTCGAGAGAGCCTGTTCCATGTCAACGGCGCTCTCGTCTGTCGACTTGTGCGGATTGAACTCAAGCATGGCCGCCACGCCTTGGGGTATGGACGTGGAAGGCACGACGTGCATGCTCTTTTCCGTAATGTCCACGGCCTGCCGAGCGGCCTGCACTATATTGGCGTTGTTCGGCAGGAATATGACGCTGTGGGACGGCGCCGCATCTACAGCCTCCAGTATCTCGCCCACGCTGGGATTCATCGTGTCGCCGCCCGCGAGTATGCCGGCCGCGCCGATGCTCCTGAACACGGCCTCTATGCCCTCACCCCGTGCCACGACCACGATGGATGCCGGAGCGTCCGACACAAGAGGCGCGGCCTGTCCGCGCCTGTCGGCGTAGAACTCGCGGTGCTGCTCATCCATGCTCTCGATCTTCACCTGGCTGAGCGTTCCAATCGAAACGGCGAAGCTGATCACCGGCCCCGGGTCTTCGGCGTGAACGTGCACCTTCAGCGCCGCCGCGTCCCCTATCACCACGGCGGACCGCGCCATCTCGTTCATTCGCTCCCGCACGCCGTCCGAGTCCAGGCCCTCTCCTTCGATGAGAAGCTGTGTACAGTAGCCGAACTCCTCTTCCTCCACGGCCTCGAGGAATTCATCGGACACGGTCCCCGCGTCCTCCCCGACTCCTATGGCCTCTGGAGGCGGCAACTCCTCCTCTGCGGGGGTCTCTCGCGCGGCCCAAGTGCGCAGCCCCTCGAGAATGACTAGGATTCCGTGTCCGCCCGCGTCCACCACTCCAGCCTGGCGCAACACCGGCAGCATGGTGGGAGTCAGCGCCACGGCGCGGCGGGCGGCTTCGCTCACCGGCGCGAGCAGGGCGGCCATATTCGGCGAGTCCCCGGCCTCGAGAGCGGCGTCGGCGGTGTAGCGCAGCACCGTCAGCATAGTGCCCTCGCGCGGCTGCCCGACCGCCCTGTAGGCGAAGTCGCGAGCGAGTCGCAGAGCGTGGGCGAACTCTGCCGGGCCAAAGTCATCGGCGTCCTCCAGCCCCGCGGAGAGTCCTTTGAAGAACTGCGACAGTATCACGCCACTATTGCCCTTCGCGCCCCAGAGAGCGCCTCGGGCCATCGAAGCGGCAACCTCTCGCGCCGAAACACTCTCATCCTCGGCCGCCTGCGAAAGGGTGTCGGCCAGCGTGAGGTACATGTTGGTGCCGGTGTCGCCGTCGGGAACGGGGAACACGTTCAGCCTGTTGAGCAAGTCGACGTTATGCCGGAACACCTCGGCGGCGGCGGCGAACATCGCGCGCAGATCCCCGCCGTCGCAGCGTGTGGTGGTGCCAAGGTGTTGAGTCATTTATTGGCCTGTATCTGGACGCTGATGCCCTTGGTTTCAAGCGGCGACAGCCGATTGGGGGCACTCCTGCCGAATTGCCGAAAGCCATCGGCTGTGCTAGAGTTTATGGGCGGCACTAGTGGCCGTGAATCACCCCAATACTAATTGAACACCCATTGAGTGTCAAAGGTGAATTATGGCAAGGTGTGAGGTCTGCAACAAGTCCGGTCAGTCCGGAAACAACGTCAGCCACTCGAAGCGGCGCACGCGCACGCGCTGGATGGCTAACGTTCAGAGGGCCACGATCAGAATCGAAGGCCAGCCTCGCCGCGTTAAGATCTGCACCCGCTGCCTCAGGAGCCACTACAAGGTAGCCGCCCGCGGCTAGGCCGTTGCGCTACACGGCGCGTTTCGTCCCCCCAAACCCGACCTAAGGGCAACTCTGAACAAGTCTTTGTCGAGCGCGTGATTAACGTTGGTGGCATAATGGGAGTCGAGCAAGCCAGATGGAGTGGAGGGCACGATGGCCGACCAGCCCACCTTCGCCGAGCTCGACTACGAGCATAAGCGGCACAAGACTCGCAGGGAGAGGTTTCTCGAGCAGCTCGATTCGCTTGTGCCCTGGAAGCGTCTGGAAGAGCGCATCGAGCCACACTACCCCAAAGCCGGCAATGGACGCAGGCCCTACCCGTTGTCGGCGATGCTGCGGGTTCACGTGGTGCAAGTCGTCTACAATCTGAGCGACCCGGCGATGGAAGACCTGTTGTACGAGGCGGAGTCTGTGCGGCGGTTCACGGGCCTGAGGCTGTCGGAGCCTATACCGGACGAGAGCACCATTCTGCACTTTCGCCATCTGTTGGAGAACCAAAAGTTGGGGCAGGGGCTGTTCGAGGAGATCAGAGGCTATCTGGCGCAACAGGGCGTGATGCTGAAGCAGGGAACCATCGTAGACGCCACCATCATAGATGCGCCGTCGTCTACCAGGAACAAGGCGAAGAAGCGCGACCCTGAGATGAGTCAGGTGAAGAAGGGCCGGCAGTACTATTTCGGCATGAAGCTACATATAGGAGTGGACGCTGAGAGCGGGCTTGTGCACAGCATGGCGACGACCCCGGCGAACATGCACGACGTGACCCAAGCTCACGAGTTGTTGCACGGTGAGGAGCGTGCGGTGTGGGGGGATTCCGGGTACGTAGGTGTGGACAAACGTGAGGAGAATAGGGAGTTCGACGTGGAGTGGTACGTGGCGATGAGGGCGGGGCAGCGGCGGAAGTTGGAGCCTGGGAGTGCTGTGGCGATAGCTGAGAGAGTGAAGTCGTCGATTCGAGCCAAGGTGGAGCACCCCTTCTGGGGTGTAAAGGGCATGTTCGGCTACGCGAAGGTACGGTATCGGGGTCTGGCCAAGAACACCGAACGGCTCGCGGTGCTGGTGGGGCTGTACAATCTGAAGCGGGCCCAGGGTCGGCTAGCCGGGTGAGCCGAACGTCTGGGGCGAAGTGCGCCCAGGATCAGCCTCTGCCCCGGATCCATGGGCCGCAGGTAGCGAAACAGCCTCAAGGCCACCCCGGACAGGCGCCCAAGCTACGAAAAACCTGTCGCAAACGTCCTCTCAGAATCCCACACACCAACAGTCGCCCACGACAAAGATTTGTTCAGAGTTGCCCTAAGAGCCTATCCTAAAAACCCGGCGGCTCTGAGAGCAATCAGGGCGCAGGCGAAATGAAGGAAGGCGATGTAGTTGTGTGGAGACTTGTCCCAGCGCACCAGAATGCGCCGGAAACGGTTCAGCCAACCGTGAGTGCGTTCCACCACCCAGCGCCGAGCCTTGAACCCGGCCTCCCGCTCGATGGCCTTCGCCTCCTCCCCGCGACCGCGGATGTGGGCGGTGAAGCCGAACTCTTCCAACGTGCGGCGAACCTCGTCGAAGTCGTAACCTTTGTCCAGGCACATTCCCTGGGGTTGATCGGGGCTGGGCGCCGGTCGTGGCGCCGCCACGCTTTCCACCGTGGCCCGCACCAGCTTCATATCGTGGCGGTTGGCCCCATCCACTGCCAGCCCCACCGGGATGCCCTGGGCTTCGGTCAACAGACTGCGCTTGACGCCCCGCTTACCTCGGTCGGTGGGGTTTGCGCCGGTTTTTTTCCCCACCCAGGGGCGATTTGGTCATGGCGCCGTCCATACTCAGCCGACTCCAGTCCAACCCCTTCAGTTCGTCATAGCGTTCCAGCCCCTCTCGCCACAGATTCAGGAACACCCCGGCGGCAACCCATTCCTGAAAGCGCAGATGGGCCGTGGAGCCCGAACAGATACCCGTGGCGTCCAGGGCTTTCCACTGGCAGCCGGTGCGCAGCACGTAGAAGATGCCGTTGGCGCAGGTGCGGTCGGGAACCCGGGGCCGGCCGCCGCCCCGGGGATGGGTGTTCACCCGCTGTGGAATCAGGGGTTCCAGCACTTCCCAAAGTTCGTCGGAAACCTGGAATCCGCCGGTGGTGGGATTGGTCTTGGTGGCCGGGCTGGCGCGTTCGGGGCGTGGCGGGTTGGCAGCTTTTGCTTTCGTCATTAAACCAGTATAGCCTGAATCGGGTTTTTAGGATAGGCTCGTAGTCTCGACACTGGTAACAGACGTCAAAACTAGGGTCTTTCGGCCTTCCGCATTCTGGGCACTCGTCTTGGAATCGCTGTTGGCGTCTATACACTGTAGTGTTCCCTTTCCTGAAGTGGACTTGAGCACCATACGCAAACTGTTGACCTCAGTCTTGAGAGAGAGGCGGCCGGGTGCTGGAACTCTCCCTCAAGATTACTGAGCGCGTCTCAGCTTGAAGTCAGTTGTACCCTTTGGAAGTTGGTCGGTCGCCGTGGAGGGTAGTTTGACTTGAGTTGAACGTGCTCTTTCAGAGTGGAATCATGCTGTCAAAGCCTACTACTTGGGCGACTCCGTGGAAGGAGAACGGGCCACCTCCGATGCCGGAGGCGGCCCGTCTTGGTTCGTAGTTCTTCGTGCCTTTGGTGGCTAATCCCGCAGGTTATAGGTTGAACTGCGGGTCCATGTAGTCCTTCTCCTTGGTGTAGACCTGGAGCCGGTTGCGGATCGTCTCGCTGATGATCACGCGGTCCTCGGAGTCTACGAGGATGCTGACCGGGCGGGCGAAGCGGCCCACGGGGGTCATGTCCTTGAGCCTGCGGTACGCCTTGACGACGTCCGGGTTGGCCTCGACGACCTCGCGTGCCCAGTTGGACCACTCGAGCGCGTCGCCGTAGAGGGCGGTTATGATATCGCCCTCGGGTTCGTAGATCTGCACGCGGTTGTTGCCGAAGTCGACCACGTAGACGTCGCCCTCGCTGTCAACCGCCACATCGGACGGGTGGCTGAGATCCGCGCCGGTTTCCTCCGAACCGCCGAAGGTGAGCAGGTGCTCGCCGTCCGCGGAGAACTTCTGCACTCGGTCGTTGCCGAAGTCGGCGACGTAGACTGAGCCGTCACCGTCGATGGTGATGCCCCAGGGCCGCCTGAACTGGCCCTCCTCGCTTCCGGATTCGCCGAAGGAGGACAGGTACTTACCGTCCTTGGAGTATTTCTGCACGCGGTCGTTGCGGCTGTCGACCACGACCAGGTTGCCGTCGGCATCGAACTGGATGCCCGCCGGTGAGAGGAACTGGCCCTCGCCGGAGCCCGCTTCGCCCCACTGACCGACGCGCTGTCCGTCAGAGTCGTAGATAAGAATGAGGTTGTCGTACTCGTCAGAGCAGTAGACCTGGCCGTCGCCGTCCACCGCGAGGCCCACCGGCCACATGAAGTCCTTCTTGGCGAAGTCGCCGATGAACTCCTGGTCTAGGGTCACAAGGCCGATGCGCTTGTTCTCGCCGAGCTGGACGCCCTGTCCGACGCGCTCCGTGCCCCTGTTGAGCACGTATATGGAGCCGTCCGGAGCGAAGGCCATATCGTAGGGGTTCGCGAATCCGGCGCCTGCGGCGGCGCCCCGGCCTATCGCGTGGCTGAAGCTCCAGGTGCGGCCGGCCACCGTAGTAGTAAGCATGTCACGCCTCCTGAAACGCGCACCGCCCGCCGCGCGACCTCAGCGGGCCACGCGGGGTGGGCATAAGCGGGAGCAGCGCCTGGAGTGTCGGCCGCTCCCGCCTGGTGCGATTGTTGCTGTCTAGCCGCCGTTCTTGATGAACTTGGGTTGCTCGAACTGCCCGTTGACTATGGGCACCGGATCCAGGTGCATCCAGTCCTCGAGCATCGTCGAGTAGACGCCGCGGTAGTCAATGTTGGGAACCAGGTCGCCCTGCTCGAGTGCCTCGGGCCGGGTGTCCGGGTAGCTGCTGTACATACCGCCCTTGACGTTGGGGCCGATGGCGAAGGCTACGCCGGCGGCGCCGTGGTCGGTGCCGGAGCCGTTGTCGCGGACGCGGCGTCCGAACTCGGAGAACAGGAACATCGTCACGTTCTCGTCGGCGTCGTGCTCGCGGAGGTCGTCCCAGAAGTCCGCGATGGCCTCGGAGACCTGCGTCCAGAGCTGGGCGTGGGTCGCGGACTGCGCGGCGTGGGTGTCGAAGCTGCCGTGGCTGGTGTAGAACACGCGGGTGCCGAGGTCGGCGGTGTGGATCATCGCGATGTCGCGGAGCTTCTTCGCGACGGGGCTCTCCGCGTACTCGACCGTGGACTCGTACTGCTGCGGAGCGACCTTGAGGATGTCGGCGCCCTTGAGCGCGTCGAGGCCGGTCTGGCCGAGGTATTCCATTACCTGGCCTGTGCCTACCGCTGGGCCGTACATGTTGGCGAACCTCTCCAGTACCTTGTTGCGCTGCTCTTCCTGCTCGATGCTGGTCAGCAGGCCGTAGGTGGTGAGGTCGGCGACGGACGCTACCGAAACGCCGGGGGCGACGAGCGCCCTGGGCAGCGCCTGGTCGACGTTAACGCCGGTGATGGGGTTTTCGCCCTCGGGGTCGATCTCGCGCAGCGCTCGGCCCAGCCAGCCTTCGGTGCCGACCTTGTCGGGCTCGCAGGTGTGCCAGATGTCCATCGAGCGGAAGTGCGACCGCGGGGAGTTCGCGTAGCCGATGCCGTGGACTATCGCCATCTGGCCCGACTCGTAGATGTCCTTCATGGGACCCATGGCCGGGTGCATGCCGATCTCGTCGTCCAGCGGGAGCACGCGCTGCTGCGGGATCTGCAGCGAGCGCCGCGAGTCGTAGTAGTTCTGGTCCGTGTACGGGATGATGGTGTTGAAGTAGTCGTTCCCGCCCGTCAGCTGGAGCACGACTATCACAGGGGGCTTGCTCGTGTTCGCCATTCTCCTTCTCCTTACCTTGGCTTGCTGCCTTGCTTACTCCGTGATTTGCCGGCTTAGCCGAACTGGTACTCCCTGGTGGCGGCGATGAGCGCCAGCGTCTCGCCCACGCGCCTCGACGACTTCGCGTAGTCCGCGTCCGTCGCCCAAGAGATTGCACCCTCGGACTCCACGTTCGTGACCAACTCCGCCTTCGTTGACTCGGCGACCTCAATCGGTCCCATCAGGTCCAGGCAGTGGTCGACCAGCGCCTCGGCACTCATCGACTGCCCGTTTGAACCGGCGATCCGCCGGATCATGCTCTGCACGCCCGGAAGGTCAACGTTGTTCACCCGGTCGGCCACGAAGTTCACGCGCTTGACCAGCGAACCGCTGTTGATCCACTCCCTGCCGGTGTGCCAGCCCTCCACGCTCGGCGGGTCCAGTATCTCCTGGCCCATGTAGCCGGCATGGTTAGCCATCTCCTCGAGGCGGGGATCGGCGCCCAGCAGGTCCTCGGTCATTCTGAGGGTTCCGACTACGACTTCGACGGGGCTCTTAACCTTCTGGTACATCGCCTCCTTGAAGAAGTCGGAGTTGAACAGCGTCTTGAGCACCGGCCTCACCTCGTAGCCGGAGTCGACGAACACCTTCGAGAGCAGCTTGATCGCCTCGGGGTCTCTCGGCTCCTCGATGTCCCAGGCGGGCACCTGCGGCTCGTCGGCGACGAAGAAGTTGTACAGGTGACGGGAGATGAACCGGGGGCACGCCTCCTGGCTGACGACGATGTCGATGATGTCCTCACCGTCGAAGTTGCCGGTGTGGCCCAGGAACGTCTTCTCGCTGAAGTCGTGGTCCTCGGGTCTGAACTCGAACGACCAGGGGTGCCTGCCGTAGGGGAACCTGGGAATCTTGGCGGCGATGGTCCAGCCGGTGAAGGCGCGGGAGCACTCGAACACGTCGGTCTCGGTGTAGTTGCCCACGCCGAGGGAGAACAGCTCGAGGAGCTCGCGGCCCCAGTTCTCGTTGGGGGCGTTCTTGTGGTTCTCGTTGTTGTCCAGCCAGAAGATCATGGCCGGGTTGCTCGCCAGCTTCACCAGCAGGTCGCGGTAGTTCCCCATTCCGTGGTCGCGGAACATGTCGATCTGGTCGATCATGTTGTCGCAGTTGTCCACCTTGCCGTTTCCAGTGGCGAACACGTGGTGCCAGAACAGCGCCATCTTCTCTTCGAGAGGCCGCTGGGTGTTCAGCAGGTAGTAGAGCCAGTGTGCCTGGCCGCCCGCGTAGTGCTGGGCCGGGAACTCGGTGCCCGGGTGATAGCGGTAGAGCTCGATCACGTCCACCGACGGCGCGGTCGGATTGACCAGCTCCTCGACGGTGGCCTCGTAGCCCTTCTCGACCCTGGCCTCGATCTCGTCACGGGTAGCGCCGAATCCGGCACGCCGCATCAAGTGAGACATCAGGGCGATGTCTTCTTTGTTGGCCATCAGTTCTCCTCCTTTCTCTTTCTGCAATGGTTAACGCTGGTGATGCCTGTCGCGGAAGATTCGGTTGAGTTACGAGGGATGTTCACCCCCTTCCTTCCGGATGCGGCGGCCCACGCTAGGGCTGTCCCGCTCCTCCAGACTGGCAGTCCGGGCACATGCCGTAGTAGTCCATGCGGCGGCCCGTGATTTCGTAGCCCGTTACGTTGGACAGGTCGTCCAAAGGTTCGTCGTGGTCGACCGAATCCAGGTCTTCGATCTTCTCGCAGTGCAGGCAGATGAGGTGGGGGTGATGGTGGCTGCGCCTGCCGTCGTAGCGGTTGGCGGCACCACTGAACTCGATCTCCAGCACTTGTCCGGTTTCTTTGAGCAGCTCAATGGTGTTGTAGATCGTGGCGAGGCTTGTGCGGGGGTGAAAGCGCCTGACTTCTTCGTGGATCTCGCTGGCACTAGGGTGGCTCTCGCTGCACACGAGCACCTCAAGCATCTTGTCGCGGCGCGGCGTGAGGCGGGTGCCCCGACGCTTCAGGGCGGCCCGCATCTCAAGAAGCCTCTGTTTCTCGGTGGAGGTCACTCTCGGTTACCTTACCGCTAACTCAGGGACCGATTGTCCCCGCTTTCACAAGTTAGAATTATTCTAAATCCATTTTCGCCCTTAAGGTATTGCAACGATTCCCGCTTGTCAATAGTTAATCGAGCTAAATCTGCAATCTGGCTCGGGATGCAAGAAAGTTGTTCGATTCCGCGACATTTTGTTGGGTTCGTAGCTGGGAGTGCCGGCGGCCCCGCTCAAATCTGTAATGCTCGCGTGGGCAAATCGTGGCATAAGTGTCACGCCGCGTGGCAGAAAAGGACAGGGGCGGATTGTCCGACCGGCTATCTCTTCAGTGACCATTTACACTCGATGTGACGTGTGCTCTCAACTTTCACCTCTTGGCAAGCTCAGGGCAGGCTCTAACCCGCCGCCAGTCTTGGGGGAGGGGACTAACGCCTC
Source organism: Dehalococcoidia bacterium (assembly GCA_965203135.1). Taxonomy (GTDB): domain Bacteria; phylum Chloroflexota; class Dehalococcoidia; order Lucifugimonadales; family CATOSD01; genus CATOSD01. The sequence continues at coordinate 680,406 of CBDBBO010000002.1, forward strand.
GCATGGATGAGAATAGCACGGCTGTGCGTGTGCTTCAAGAGCGGTGGCGAAATTGCGGGATTGGGGCGAATCGATGGGGAGAAATGGCGCACGAATGAAAACGGGTGAGACGTGGGTGAGAATGGGTGAGACACGACTGGGAACGGGTGGCGCGGGAAAGTGACGGTTTTTTCGGGGTACGGGGGAGCGATGGGGTAGGGTGTGGCGGGAGTGAGTGCGGCCGATGCGCGCTGGGGCCTTTGGGGTGCGGTCTCCGCGCGTTTGCCATGTGGGGCGGGAACCTTCACAATGTGCCCTGTAAGCGTATTGAGATTTCGGAGGTTGTTATGAACATTGGCGTGTCGATGCCGTTGCCCGCTTACACCATAAATGCGGCGTTCATGGCGAGCAAGGCCGAGGAACTGGGATTCGACTCCTTGTGGTACGGCGAGCACCCGGTTATGCCGGTGGAATCGGCCAGTCCATTCCCCGGCTCCGAAGACGGTGTGATTCCCTGGACGTATTCTCACTTCGCCGATCCCTACATCGCACTGGCGCAGGCATCCGGGGCGACGAGCACCATAAAGCTGGGCACGGGGATAACGCTGGTGCCCGAGCGCAACCCGCTGGTGCTGGCGAAAGAGGTCGCCACGCTCGACCTGCTGAGCGGCGGCCGGTTCCTGTTCGGCGTGGGCGCGGGATGGAACAGAGAGGAGACGGAGCTGCTGGGCGGCGACTTCGATCATCGCTGGACGCAGGTGCGCGAGGCGGTGGAGGCGATGAAGGTGCTCTGGACGGAGGAAGAAGGGGAGTTCCACGGACGCTACTACGACTTTCCCCCTGTCAGGTGTTACCCCAAGCCGGCGCAGAAGCCGCACCCGCCCGTCATCCTGGGGGGCATGGCGCGCAACGTGTTGCGTCGCATCGTGGCCTGGGGCGACGGCTGGCTGCCGAACCGCATCACCCTGGAGCGGCTCCGCGAGGCGCGCGCGCAGCTCGACGCGCTGGCCGGCGAGGCGGGGCGAGACCCCTCGTCGCTGACCATAACAGTGTCGGGCCAGCCCGCGGACCGCGATCTGATCGAGTCGTACATCGAGGCGGGCGCCAACGGCGTGGTGGTGCGTCCCGAGTACATGGAGACGGAAGAGGAGATGGGCAACGAGTTGGAGCGGATCGCGGAGGCCGTGCTGCGGTAGCCGCCGGCACCGACGAGAGCATTGCCCGCCACGTTCGAGGAGGTAATGATGTCGCGTTCGCATGAAGACTGGATGAGGATAGCGCTGGAAGACGCGGCGAAAAGCGCCGTCGCAGGCAACTCTGCCGTGGGATCGCTGGTGGTAAGAGATGGTGAGATAATCGGACGTGGCGGCAACGAGGTCAACTCGACGTCCGATCCCACCGCTCACGCCGAGGTAGTCGCCATCCGAGACACGGGCCAAGTTGACCTGTCCGGCACCACGCTGTACACCACGTTCGAGCCGTGTCCGATGTGCTGCGGCGCGATCATGGTCGCCGACGTGGACGTGCTGGTGCTCGGGGCGAGGCACGACCAGGTGGCGCGAAACTACGGCGACTACTCGGTGGAGAATCTCATCGAGATGTCGGAGTTCGGCGACCGGCTGAGCGTGGTGACCGGCGTACTGACGGAGGAGTGCCTGGACATTCGCCAGTGAGGGGCGTGTGGCGCCTTAATGCCCCCTCACCCTTACCCTCTCCCCCGCGTGGGAGAGGGGACTGCGGAGCATACTTTGGCGTCGCGCCAGGTTTGACACGAATTGGGCGCGCAAATAGAATTGGGCGAACATCCTGCTGAACGGCGCGGCAACGCTGCCCTGAGCACCTACGGAGGACACATTGAACAAGACCACCAAGTTGCGTAATCTCATGGATGAGGGCCTGGTCGTGGCGCCCTTCACCTTCGATGCCTTTCAGGCAAAGATCGCCGAGAAGGTCGGCTTCGACGCCGTGTACATGACCGGATTCGGCACCGCCGCCGCCCGCGGCTATCCCGACGTGGGTCTCGTCACCCAGACTGAGATGGTGCAGAACGCGAAGTACATCGCTAACGCTGTCGACATCCCGCTGATTTGCGACGCCGACACGGCCTACGGCAACCCGATCAACACGTGGCGCACGGTACGCGAGTACGAGTCCATCGGCGTCGCGGGCATTCACATCGAGGACCAGGTGTTCCCGAAGAAGTGCGGCTTCTTCGAGGGCAAACTGGTGGTGCCGGTGGAAGAGCACGTGCAGAAGATACGCGCGGCGCTTGACGCCCGGCAGGACAAGGACTTCGTGATCATCGCCAGGTGCGACGCGCTGGCCGTGAACGGCTGGGACGACACCATACAGCGGTGCCGCGCGTACCACGACGCGGGAGCGGACCTGGTGTTCGTCGACGGAATCCGCACCGACGAGGAGCTTGTCACATACGCCCGGGAGCTCGCGAACCTTCCGCGGTTCTACAACGGCGGACTGCGACCCACGCCCCAGGTCGCCGACATGGGCTTCAAGATAAACATCACCGGCAACACGCTGGGTGCGATCTACAACGCGGTGACCGACGCCTTCACCGAGCTCAAGGAGAGCGGCACGGTGCACCGCAACGGCCAGCGGGACGGCCTGACGGATATGCTCGGCCTGCCGCGGGTGTACGAGATGGAGCGCGAGTACGGCGTAGTCTAGCGAACGCTCACCGGGCGGTTGTGCCCGGGTGTTCCCCCAGATGAGATCGGCAGAGCAAGAAGAGGAGGAGAATTTGAGGAAGACTACCAAGCTCCAGGAGCTTTTCAACAGGGAGGAGATATTCGTGATCGCGGGCGGCGGCTGCGCGCTTCACGCAAAGATCGCGGAGGCGACCGGCTTCGAGTGCGCCTACATGTCCGGCGCGACCACCGCAGCCTACGTGCTCGGCATCCCGGACGCCGGCCTCATCACCATGACCGAGACGGTGCAGAACGCAGAGCGCATGGCCAACGCCATCAGCATCCCGCTGATTTCGGATTCCGACCAGGGGTTCGGCACCGCCATCAATGTTCGCCGGACGGTATCCAGCTTCGTGCGGGCCGGTGTCGCGGGAATCCACGTAGAGGACCAGCCCTTCCCCAAGCGGTGCGGGTTCGTCAAGGGCAAGGAGGTCATTCCCCTGGATGAGGCCGTCGGCAAGTACCGGGCGGCGGTGGACGCCAAGAACGAGATCGATCCCGACTTCGTGATCATCGCGCGCTGCGACGCCCGCGGCGCGGCCGGCGGCTCGCTGGACGAGCTGATTACGCGGCTCAAGGCGTACAAGGCGGTGGGGGTAGACGTGCTCTACGCCGAGGCGCTTACGTCCGTGGAGGAGATTCTGACCGTCCGTGCCGAGGTGGAAGGCCCGCTGATGGGCACGATGGGCTACATCGAGCCCGAGCCGACCCCGGCGCAGCTCCAGGAGTGGGGCTGGGCCGCCTCGTTCAACCCCGGACTGGTCGGCGGACCGGGCGTGCAGGGTTCGTGGGAGCACGCCAAGGCGTACAGGGACGGCCCCGAGGCGCTGCGGGACTACGAGCAGCGCATCACGAACAACTACAAGTACGAGATGCCCCACATGTTCGACATCGTCGGCTTCCCCGAGGTTGCCGAGTGGGAGGAGATGTACCTGCCGGAAGAGCAGCTCCAGAAGTACGCGGACTCCATTGGAGGCTACGACCCCAGGGCCTCGAGGGCTCCGGCAAGGGCTGGCGCAGGCTTTTCACGTCCATCCTAACCTTTCTCCATAAGGGCAGGAAGGTACTTGGAAGCCCCGTCGAGGGGCAAGGGACTTCGAGAGAACCGTGGCAGACAAAACGAGCGAGAGGAGAGGTGACGTATGGGAATGACAATCGCTGAGAAGATTCTGGCAGCCCACGGGGGCAGGGACGAGGTTAAGCCCGGGGAGTTCCTGTGGTGCAAGGTGGACGCCTCCGTCGGCATACCCGCCGAGGCGCTGGCCGAGCTGGACGTCGACAGGCTGTTCAACCCGGACAGGACCTACGTGGTAGAGGACCACCAGGCACCGCCGCCCAACATCGCGGCGGCCAACAACATGAAGAAGCTGCGCGAGAACGTGAAGAAGTACGGCATCAAGAACTTCTTCGATTATGGGCGCCAGGGAATCCTGCACCAGGTGTTTCCCGAGAACGGCATGATAGCTCCGGGAGAGCTGATCCCCATGCCGGACTCGCACTCCACCGCCGGGGGCGTGTTCAACGCCTGCGTGACCAACGCCGCGATGGACAGCATCCTGGGCCACATCTTTGGTGAGTACTGGTTCAGGGTGCCGGAGAGCCAGAAGTGGAACCTGGTGGGCGACTTCCCCGGCCCGGACGGGTTCATCGTGGGCAAGGACGTGGTGCTGAAGATCACGGGCACCTACGGGACCGACATAGGGCTGTACAAGTCGATGGAGATGACCGGACCGGTGGCCAAGGAGATGAGCCTGGCCAGCCGATGGACCATCTCCAACATGGGCGTCGAGATGGGCGCGAAGTTCTGCATCTTCGAGTACGACGAAAAGACCGAGGAGTTCCTGCGCGGCAGGATCAGCAGGCCGTACACGCCGGTATTCGCGGACGCGGACGCGGAGTACGAGGACGAGTTCACGCTCGACGTGACCGGGCTGGAGCCGCAGGTCGCGTGCCCGCACGACCCGGGCAACGTTAAGGGTATCACCGAGCTCGAGGCGGAGAAGATCCGCATCGACCAGGGCCTGATCGGGTCGTGCACCAACGCCAGGCTGGAGGACTTCCAGATGGCGGCGCGGATACTCGAGGGCAACAAGATTCATCCCGACGTTCGCCTGCTTTGCAGCCCCGCGTCGATGAACGTGTGGCGTGAGGTGCTGGACGCCGGCCTGTGGCAGACGTTCTCAGACGCAGGCGCAAACATCGAACACTCCACGTGCGGCCCCTGCTACGGCGGGCACATGGGTGTGCTCGGCGACGGCGAGGTTTGCATCGCATCCACGAACCGCAACTTCCAGGGCCGCCAGGGCAGCCCCGATGCGTTCGTGTACCTGGCCAACCCCGCGGTGGTCGCGGCGTCCTGCGTGAAAGGCTACATTGCCGACCCGAGAGAGTTCCTCTAGGCCGGACAGCCTGCAACTGTGAGGACGACGCAGGGGCGGTTCGTGAACCACCCCTGCCCCAGTCTCACATACTAACTACAACACGACCAACAAGGAGCGATCAGAATGGCTGACGATCTGATTTACAGGGGCAAGGTGTGGAAGTTCGGCGACCGCATCAGCACCGACCTGATGATGCCGGGCGCGCAGGTGCTCGCCGGCGGCGGACTGGGCAAGCCCCCCCACAAGTGGTGCTTCCACGCCAACCGGCCCGGCTGGACCGACGAGGTGGAGGAGGGGGACATCATAGTCGCCGGAGTCAACTTCGGCTGCGGCTCGAGCCGCAACGGCGCGCAGGCAATCCAGCGAAACGGTGTTGGGGCGATTATCGCCGAGTCGACGTCGCGCATATTCTTCCGCAACGCGGTGAACAGCGCGCTGCCCACGCTCTGGTGCAAGGGCGTGACGGACTTGTTCGACGAGGGGGACATCGCCGAGATCAACATGAACACGGGCGAGGTCAAGAACCTGACCAAGGGCACCTCGCTGACTGGAGAGGCCTGGGCGGAGGACACGCCGCCGATGCAGATTCTGAGGGCCGGCGGGTTTTATCCCTACGTCCGCCAGATGATCCAGGAGAGGGGTCTGCCGGAGCCTGTGAGCTAGGGCTGCCTTTTCACGCTCACCATGCCCCTCTCCCGTGATGTGGGGAGAGGGGCCACAGCACGTAAGGAAGAAAAATGCCAAACGCTAATCTGCGGCGAGACCTGGAAGCGGGCAGGATGGTGGTCGCCCCGGGCGCCTACGACGTAATCACAGCCCGGCTGTTCCGTCACATGGGATTCAGGACGCTTTACATCCCCGGCTCCCAGACGGGCACGGTGCTGGGAACTACGGAGCCGCTGACGTCGCTAACACAGATGGCGCAGGTGGGCGAGACGGTGGCGAAGGGCGTGCGGTACGAGCTGCCCGTCATTCTGGACGCCGGCGCCGGATTCGGCGACCCGGTGCACGTGATGCACGCGGTGGAGACGCTGGAGGACGCGGGAATCACCGCGATACACATCGAGGACCAGTTCTACCCGAAGCGGGTGTCGTACCACCGCGGCCTGGAGCACATAGTGCCGATCGACGTTTACCAGCAGAGGTTGGAGTACGCGTTGAGGGCGCGCAAGAGCGAGGACTTCCTCATTATCGCGCGCAATGACGGCATACGCGGTGTCGAGGGAGGCTCTCAGGAGGAGGCGGTACGCCGAGCCCACGCGGCCATGGAGCTGGGCGTGGACGTGATAATGCCGCTGGGAGTCCGGGACAGGGCACAGTACGAGTACCTGCGGCGCGAGATCAAGGACATACCGATGCTGGCGCTGGCGGGAATCGGGCCGCTGGGGGTCAAGGAGTTCGAGTCCATCGGCTACCAGATCGTCATCTACCCCGGCACGACGATAGGCAGCGCGCTGAACGGCATCGTCCACGCCTACAAGGACGTGCTGGAGACGGGCCACGTCAACGTGAGCCAGGAGGAGAGCGACGAGGCGCGGGACCTGACCAACACGCTTCTGCGGTTCGACGACCTGTGGGAGGTGGAGGCGGCCACGACGGAGGGGCGCTGACTGAGGCGAAGGCGCATACCTTCGCAACATGTGAGGAGGCACGATATGGGACTTACCGATTCTATCGCGAAGTGGATTATCGCGACCGAGTACGAGGACCTGCCGGTTGACGCGGTGACCGCCGCCAAACGGGCGACGCTGGACACGCTTGGGGTGTCTCTGGCGGGAGCCACGCAGCCCATAGGCGAGATCGTGCTGGACTACACCAGGGCCGCGGGCGGCGCTCCGCAAGCGTCGGTCATCGCGGGCGGAACAAGGACCTCGCTGGCGGACGCGGCGTTCGCCAACGGTGTGCTGGCGCACGCGACCGACTTCGACGACACCTGGCTGCCGGTCGGACATCCGACTTGCACGGTGTTCCCGGTGGTGCTGGCGCTGGCGGAGGAGCTTGGCGCCTCGGGTCGCGACGTGGTGACGGCCTTCTGCATCGGGTTGGAGATTCACGGGAAGCTGGGGATAGGGCATCACACGCCCGGATTCCACAGCACCGGCGTGTATGGCGTGCTGGCCGCGGCAGCGGCGGCGTCCAAGATGCTGGGGCTGGACGAGTGGCAGATCCGCATGGCGCTGGCGATCGCCGCGTCGCACGCGAGCGGCATCGGCAAGAACGTGGGCACGATGACCAAGCCGTACCACTCCGGAAACGCGGCCGCGGGCGGTCTGCGGGCCGCACTGCTGGCGAAGGCGGGATTCACCGGCGACCCGGAGCCGATCGACGGCGAGCGCGGCTTCGCGGGCGTGTTCATGGATGGGGAGTACGACGCGCAGGCGACAATCGACGCGCTGGGCAAGCCGTTCCACGTCGTAAGCCCGGGCATCGGTGTGAAGAAGTACCCTACGTGTTATCTGAATCACCGCGCGCTGGACGCGATACTCAAGCTGGTGATCGCGAACGACGTGAAGCCGGAGCAGGTGGAGGAGATAGTCGTGACAGTCCCGCACGAGGGCTGGCTGAACCGAATGGACCTGGACTTCGGGCTGCGCGCCAAGTTCAGCTTGCAGTACAACATGGCGGAGGCGGTGCTGTCGCGCCGGATCGTCATCGAGAGCTTCGACGACGAGTATGTCAACCGGCCGGAGGCGCGTGAGATGATGGAGCGGGTCACGCTGCAAGAGGACCTGTCCATTCCCAGCGAGTACAAGGATGCGTCCAACCCGGTGACGCTGCGCCTGAAGGACGGCCGGACGCTGTACGAGCAGGTAGACGTGCCGCACGGCGACTGGGACGACCTGCTGAGCCTGGAGGAGCTACTCGGCAAGTACCGGGAGAACGCTCTGAGGGTGCAGTCCGCAGAGGACTGTGAGCGGACCACCGAGTTGATGCTGGCGCTGGAGACGCTGGACAGCGTCGACGAGCTTGCCGCGCTGTACGTGCGGCCGGCGCTGGTGGGGGTACGTTAGGCGGCGCGTTCGGTTCCCACGAACGGGGCTAGTAGAGCGCTGCCTTTTCACCCCCATCAAACGCGTGATGCATATTAAAGTGGCCGATATGCCTGTTTAGGGCGGTTTTCGGGCCAAAAGCCGCCAACTTGGCGGGTGCTAGGGCTGTGCTGAGTCGAAGGTGGTGCCTAAACCTCAAAAAAGGGCCATCAAACTCGGTTATCCACATCAGCCTGCTTCTTGTGTGGTAGTTCCACAAATCTAATTTGCATCACACGTATCAAGGGGGAAGGGATTCGTCTACGGCTGCTCGTCGAGGCCGAGCACCTGGCGGTAGTCGGTGTCGTGGGACGCTATGGCTTCCATGCGGAGCTGGCCCTCGATGTCCATGGGCTGGGGGTTCATGGACTCTACGCCGGTGGGGACGGTGCCGACTATGCCCGCGTCGATCATTCCGGCAATCGAGGTTTCGTCCATACCGAGCAGCTCGCTTAGTGCGTAGTCGTTGTGCTGGCCTAGCTGCGATACCCCGCGCACGCGGCCTTGCGACCGGGAGAACCTGTAGGGCCGTCCGCCGTAGACGCGCTTGCCGACTCCCTCGACCTCCGGTGGGTCTTCGTTCTGCTCAAAGAACCCGCGGCTCCTGAAGTGAGGGTTGGTCATCACCTCTCTCGCGTTGAGTACGGCCCCTGACGGGACTCCGCGCTCCTGGAGGGCGTGCATCAACTGGACATGGTCCAGGTCGCATGTCCAGGACTCTATCAGCGCGTCCAGTTCGTCCCTGTGTTGCCAGCGCGCGTTTCCAGACGAGAATCGAGGGTCATCGGCAAGCTCCGGGCGGCCCATGGCGTCGCAGAGGGCGCGCCACTCGCGCTCGTCGCGGGCTGCGAGCGTCACCCACTTGTCGTAGCCGGCGCAGGGGTAGCAGCCGTGGGGGGCTATCCACGGATGCTGGTTGCCCATGCGTTCGGGGCTAGCGCCCTCCAGTTGGCGTTCAAGAAGCGCGACGCCCACGCTGGACACGCCCGTCTCGTACATGGACATGTCGATTTCGGCGCCCTCGCCGGTCCTGTTGCGATGGTGAAGCGCCATCATCACGGCGAGCATGTTGTTCCATGAGGTGGTTATGTCCACGTAGGACGTGTTGGCGCGGACGGGCGGGCCGTCGGGAAAGCCGGTCATGTGGGACAGGCTACTCATCGCCTCGACCGTGCGGGCGAACGCGCCGTAGTCGCGCCAATCGCCGGTCTGGCCGTAGCCCGTAGAGCGGAGCATTATGAGGTCCGGCTTCACTTTTCGGAGTTCGTCGTAGGTGAGGCCGAATCGCTCCATGATGCCCGCCCTGTTGTTCTCGGCCACGACGTCGCTGATTGCGACCAGCTCCTTGAACGCTTCGGCTCCATCCGGCGTTCTCAGATCCAGCGTAACGCTCTTCTTGCTGCGGTACCAGTTGTGGTACGTGGCGCCCTGGTTCCAGAAGCGCTCTCCGACCTTGTTGTCGGGATAGGGGCCGATGTTGCGCACCACCATGCGGCCGAGCGATTCGACGCGGATGACCTCGGCGCCCATCTCGGCCAAGTTGACCGTGGCCCAGGGAAGCTGGAGCCACTCCTCGACGGTGAGGATTCGGACTCCTCTCAGGGGCATGCGCTTGGTGTCTGCCGTCATCATTGCCTTTCGAAAGTAGTGGGGGCGCTAGATCACGCCCGAGGCCCGCAACCGGGAGAGCGACTCCGGCGCTCGCCCCAGCCAGTCGCAGAGGACTTCGGTGTTGTGCTGACCGAGCCGCGGGGGCGGAGCGACGTGGATGCACTGCTCGCCGTCGACGCGGAAGCCGGAGCCGGTATACCTGAGCTCTCCAAGGTCGGGGTGCTGCATGCGCTGATAGTATTCCCTGTCCTCCAGGTGGGGGCAATCCAGGACCTCCTGGGGAGTCTGGGCTACGCCGAAGACGAAGCCGCTTTTCATGGCGGCGTTGAAGACGTCGTGCTTGTCGCGGTCGCTGAGCCGGGAGACCATCAGCTCGTTGAGCTCCTCGGCGTGGTTCGAACGGCTGAGGCGGTCGGCGAACTTGTCGTCCAGCAGCTCAGGCGCGTCGAAGAACACGGCCAACTCCTCCCAGGTGTTGCCGCCGCTGCTGGCCATGGTGATGTAGCCGTCGCGGCAGGGCAGGAAGTCGCCGTCCACGGGCACGTTCACGCGCCTGGTGCGCTTGGATACGATGCCGAGAAAGCTGTAGTGAGTGAACTGGAACGGCGGCTCGGTGGCGACGGACTCGGCGATGGAGAGGTCGACGTGCTGGCCTTGGCCGCTCATCTCGCGCTCCAGGACGGACAGCATTACGGCGTTGGCGGCGTTGCGTCCGCCCATTATCTGCGCCTGTTCGAGCGGGGCGCGTGCGGGCGGCTTGTCGGAGTTGCCGCTGAGGTAGAGGAAGCCGGTGAGGGCCTGGAGGGTGATGTCGTCCCAGGCGAAGTCGCTGTAGGGGCCGGTCTGGCCGAATGGGGTAATCGAGACGACGGTGAGGCCTGGATTGCTCTGCGACAGGCGGTCGTAGCCCAGTCCCAACGCGGCCAACTCGCCGGGGGGCAGATCTTCGATCAGCACGTCGGAGCGACGCACCATTTCGGCAAGCAGCTCCGCGCCGTCGGGGGTCCGAACGTCCAGCGTTACGCTCTTCTTGCTGGTGTTGAAGAAGGCGTAGGTCAGGCTGCGCTCAGGGTCGGGGGCGCCGCCGGCAAACGGCCCGTGGCGTCGGCTGTAGTCGCCAGAGGGCGGCTCGACCTTGATCACCTCCGCGCCCTGGTCGGCCAGCAGCTTGGAGGCCAGCGGGCCTGCCACGCCCTGTGATATGTCGATAATGCGTAGGTCGCTGACGAAGCCTTTGTGCATTTTTGCCTTTTGGCCGAGCCGCACCGGAGCGGTCCGCAAACCACCCCGGCGTCCACTGGTACGCACTGGCGGTTCGCGGCGCGCCCGATTCTAGCTGGTGCGCGGCACTATGGTCGGCACCTCCAGCTCGTGGACCAGGTTGTCGAACTCCGACACGTCCTTCTCGATGATGTCGTCGACCTGCTGGATGTAGGGGTCGATCCGGGACGCGAAGTCCACGTAGACCTCCTGGGTCTGAGTGGGCGGCGCGTAGTCCGCGCTGGACACGACGTCAACGAGGCCGGCGAGCTTGGCGTTGAGCTTGACCGGCTGGTTGAGCCGGTCGCGCGCGCCGCGGTAGTCGGTCTGGATCAGGTCTTCTTCGATGGCGGTGAGCTTGTCGTTGAGTGCGGTCGCGCTGGCGGAGATCGCCTCCTCCGCGGGGTGGCCCTCCGCGCGCTTCGCCCACTCCTCGACCTGGCCTCGCACGCTGCGAATCTTGATGACGCTCTCGTGAGTCTCGGAGAGCTTGTCGCGAATCTTGAGCAGCAGCTCGAACTGCGCGTCGAAGTCCTCCTGGGTGGCGGTAACGCGCGGGTCCTTGACGAGCGCGAACGACTGGGTCTCGGTGTGGCCGCCGACAGAGAGCGTGACCTGGTAGCTGCCTGGGGGCGCTATCGGCCCGGACAAGTCCTCGCTGACGGTCTTGTCGCCGGGCACCTTGGTCGCGGCGGGGTAACGCATGTCCCACAGGAAGCGGTTGGCGCCGGCGTTCGCGGGCGCTCTCTTGGGCTTGTCGGCGTCGTCGCCCTCCGCCTCATTGCTGGAGAAGGTCTGAATCTCGTTGCCGTCGGCGTCGGAGAACGTGAGCGTCAGCTCGTCCTCGGGCGCCTCGGCGAGGTAGTAGGTGACGATGGGACCGTAGGGCGGGTTCTCGCCCGCGTCGAGGAAACTGCGCTCGGTCTGGCCGTACTCGTCCTTGGTCTCGTAGTAGCACACGGCGCCGCCGAGCGCGAGCTGGTAGCTCTTGCCGGTGGTGCCTTCGCGGAAGCGGAAGGGGCGCGCCGGCCTGTAGGTATCGCGCGGCTTGAGCAGCCTGGCGGCGCTGCCGGTGACGGAGTCGTCGATCTGGCGTAGCTGCGTCAGGTCGTCCATGATCCAGAAGGAGCGCCCGTTGGTGGCCGCGACCAAGTCGTCTTCCTTGATGATGAGGTCGTGGACGGGCACTATGGGCAGGTTGGAAGCGAGGGACTGCCAGGAGCCGCCGTCGTCGAGCGAGACGTAGGCGGTGGTTTCGGTGCCGACGTAGAGCATACCGGCGCGAACGGGGTCCTCGCGTATGCAGCGGGTGTAGTCCCAGTCCGGGATGTCGGACGAGATGTTCGTCCAGGTCTTGCCGTAGTCGTCGGTCTTGTAGAGTATGGGCTGGTTCTCGTCCAGCTTGTAGCGCGTGGCCGCGACGTAGGCGGTAGCCGGGTCGTGGTGGGACGCCTCGATCATGCCGACGAGGGTGTACTCGCCAAGGTCGGAAGGGGTGATGTCTTCCCAGTTGGCGCCGCCGTCCCGGGTTATGTGGATGAGGCCGTCGTCGGAGCCGGCCCACAGCACGTTGGGGTCGTGGTGGGACTCCGCAAAGGCGAAGATGGTGGCGTAGGTCTCGGCGCCCGAAGTGTCCTTGGTGATGGGGCCGCCGGAGACCTCGAGGGTTTCGGGCACGGCGCGCGTCAGGTCGGGGCTAACCGCCTCCCAGTTGCTGCCGACGTCTCTCGTCTTGAAGATGACGTTTCCGGTCACGTAGAGCAGGTCAGGGTCGTGGTGCGAGAAGACGATGGGGTAGGTCCACTGGAACCGGTACTTCATCTCCTTCGCGCCGAGGCCCGTGTTGAGCTCGGGCCAGACGGTGATGATGCGCACCTGCCCGGTCTCGTGGTTGTAGTGCAGCATGTTGCCGCCGCCGCCGGGGGAGCTGCCGATGGAGCCGGAGACCACGATGTTGTGGTCGTTGGGGTGGACGGCGATGTAGCCGCTCTCGGAGCTTCCGGTGGGGTAGCAGTCCGTCCAGGGGATCGCCCCCTTGTGGGTCATGCTGGGCACACAGATCGCGGAGTTGTCCTGCTGGGTGCCGTAGACGTGGTAGGGGAAGCGGTTGTCGGCTATGACGTGGTAGAACTGCGACGTGAGCTGGTTGTAGATGGTGGACCAGGAGTCGCCGCCGTTGAAGGTGACGTTAGCGCCGCCGTCGTTGCCCTCGATCATGCGTCGGGGGTTTCGCGGGTCTATCCACAGGTCGTGGTTGTCGCCGTGTGGGGTTCCGACGGTGTTGAAGGTCCTGCCGCCGTCGATGGACTTCCAGCAGGAGTAGTTGAGCACCCAGACGGTGTCGGCGTCCTGAGGATCGGCGAACACGTGCTGGTAGTACCAGGGGCGGCCCTGAATGTCGCGGTTGTCGGTCGCGAGCTCCCAGGTGTCGCCGTGGTCGTCGGAGCGGAACAGGCCGCAGTTTTCGTTTTCGATGGTGGTATACACGCGGCCGCTCTTGGCGGCAGAGGCGGATATACCGACGCGGCCAACGAGGCCGTCCGGCAGGCCCTTGTTTCGCGTAATCTCGGTCCAGGTATCGCCGCCGTCGGTGGAGCGGTAGATGCCGCCGTCAGGGCCGCCGCTGGTCAGGCTCCAGGGGTTGCGGCGCACCTGGTAGATGGATGCGTAAAGGATGCGAGGGTTGTTCGGGTCCAGCGAGAGGTCGACGGCGCCCGCGTTCTCGCTCTTGTAGAGAACCTTCTCCCAGTTCTTACCGCCGTCAGTGGAGCGGAAAACTCCGCGTTCCTCGTTGGGGCCGTAAGCGTGGCCCAGCGCCGCGACGTAGACGACGTCGGGATTGGTGGGATGGATGCGGACGCGGCCGATGTGCCGGGTGTCCGAGAGACCCAGATGCGTCCAGGTCTTGCCGGCGTCGGTGGAACGGTACACGCCGTCACCGTAGGTCACGTTGCCGCGCAGGCCGGCCTCACCCATGCCCACGTAGATCACGTTGGGGTCGGAGTCAGACACGGCGATCGCGCCGACTGAGGCGGTGTTGACCTGGCCGTCGGTGATGTTGTGCCAGTAGGTGCCCGCGTCGTCGGTCTTCCACACGCCGCCCGCGCAGGCGCCGAAATAGAAGACGGCCGGGTCTACCGGGTCGCCCGCCACTGCCTGCACTCGACCGCCTCGGGGCGGGCCGATGCATCGCCATCGGACCGCGTTCAGAATGCCAGAGTCGTTGCCGTTGGAGCCTTGCGTCATCTGTCCACCTCTCGATTGTGTGCATGGTCAAAGGCCCGGTCAGTGTCGGAGCACTGGGCCCCGGAAAGTTCAGGCCACCATTCGGGCCGCCCGTATTCTCGCACAAGACGCGGCTTGCGTTCAACAGCAGGCGGCGGGGGGCGGCGGTGCCTTGTCATTCCCCCGTCACCTGCCGGGAGATCGGGTTGGGATGTGGAAATCCGAGCGATGATTGGGCCTTTGGGCATGGCTTTACGAAAATTCGTTGCATTCTGCTGCATTTTCATGCATCCCGTAGCTGGGTGGTTCGATTCTAATGTCATTCGCGCGGTACCCAGGAGTCAGGATCTGTCACTGGCATTGCGCCGAATGTGGCAAAACGCGACCCGTTCGGCAGGGGGTGGGCGGGTTTGAAACCCTCCCGTACGTAACAACCGGCGGTGACAGCGCTTGTCGAGTGGAGAATAGCACGGGCGTGCTATAGAATCAAGGGAGGGTAGGGAGCGGAGGATCGCGTGAACGTCGGGTCCCTCTAGTGGAGAGGGTTGGGCAACCACCAGGGATTGCCCCTACAAAGGCCGACCGAAAAGGAGGATACAGGCTCCTAGTTGACATAAAGTCGAGGGAATGGACCTGATTGTGGGAATTTTTGCGGCATGTATGTGGCATGTGCATGGCAGATTCCAGACGCCGGCGAGATATGGGTGTGGCGTATGGGTTACGCGGATGGGAAGGATTGGGGCACGATTTTTGGGGTGGTTCGGCTTGTGGGGGAGGGGTAGGGGGCGTTCTCGACCTCACCGGGCGGGTCACAAACCATCCGCTCCAACTAATTCTTTGTCTCGGCGGTTTTTGACCGTGGAGAGCAGTTGCGTCCGGCGTAGCGAGGTGTACGGGTGAGCGCCAGTCCTGGTGGTGCGGGTGTTATAGCATCGGTGGGTATATTGGGCGTCTGGACGCGGGTTCTTCGGGAAGGTCGTATGAAGCCGAGCCGGCGCCCACTCTCCACGAATATCTTCACAGGGTCTCTGCCTTCGTAGGCGTACTGGGGAGCATACTCCACCAGAAGGGCGATAGACACCTCGAACGGGTCGACCTCCGCCTTGTGAGCAATCTCCATCCTCAGCGACTGCAGCACCTGAGAGATGATCAGCGTCGCCCATACCTGCTGGTGTATCACCACCCGCTTGGCAGACCACAGAAGCCTCAGCTTCAGGTGCTGTTTGGCCAGCCTGAAGGCCATCTCGATGTCCCACCTGCGAGCATACAACTGGGCCATCGTCGCGATAGGCAACGTACTCGGCTCGAGTACGTTGGTGATGTAGCGGTGCATCGTCCGGCCCTGTCTGAACGTCACCAGCCGAACCGCGTGCCTGGCCCGGTCTGAGCGGTGCGCACCCAGCCACACTATCCCGTCGAACATCTCGCCCCGACGATAGTAGGTGTGGATCTCCTTGTAGCTGGTCTTCTGCCTCAGCCTGCTCAGCCAGTACATCTTCCGGTCGGTGAGCCAGTCGAACCAGGCGAAGCCGAAATACCCCAGGTCCGCCAACACCAAAGTCCCCGCAGACAACTCGGAGGCCAACTCCCGCGCCGAAACCTTCTCGTTCTGGCGGGGGTTCGAGTGAAAGCTCACCTTTCGCCACAACTGGCGCCGCACGTCGAACACTCCCCCAAGCTTGCCGGGCAACAGACGGCTGTCTCCATCGGGCACTTTCCTCAGAGTGGGAACCGTTCTCGCCACCTTGTCCAGCGTGCTCTCGTCTATGCACACCACCTCGCTTGCGAACGGCGCCAGTTCCGCAGACCCGACATCGCAAAGCCTGCCTTCCAACACCCCGGTGATGTGCTCGAATATCCTCTCGAACGGCGCCGTTCCCGCGCTGTGCAGCCGCTTGTAGACCGCCTGGTCGGTGACCTCGAATCGAGGCCAAAACCACAGACTGCGCTCCGAAATGAGACGCCACAGCGCCAACTGGCTGTTGAACCCTCTCACCACGCACACCAGCAGCCCCGCCCACAGCGCCATGGCGGGCAGTATGCGCGGCCTGCCGGGACCCTTGTACTCGTGGTTCAGCTTCATACCCGCCAAACACTGCTGAATGAACTCCTCTACGCCCCCGACAATGTCCGCGTCATCCCTGACATCCGTGCCCATGATCGCTCAACTCCACCTCCTCAGTAGTCCCCCAACGCTACCACCAAAAGAGAGGTCTGACCAAGCAACGCAACGATGCCACACCAATTAGTTGGAGCGGATGGTTGCAAACCCGCCCCTACCGTGTACGAGAATAGCACGTATGTACGTATATTGCAAGGGCGGTGGCGAATTTGCGGGACCGGGGCGGATTGATGGGAAGAAATTGCGCAGGTGTGGCGCAGGGTTGGGGGGCGCGTGGCGCGTTTTTGGGGGTTGGATGGGGCAGGAGCTGGGCACGGGTGGGGCGGCAAAGTGACGCTTTTTTCGAGGGTGTGGGGGGCGGAGTCACCCCCATCCTTGCCTTCCCCCTTGATGGGCTCACAGGGGTAGGTAAAGTAAAATACAGGTATAAGGACTTGGAAAGCGCATGGCATTCTGGCATCTTTTTGTTAGCACACAGAAAGGTTGCCAGAGATTCGCCATGCGCCTCCCGCCCGAATGCTACCAGATGCAGTACACGATTGAACAGCACATGCCGCACCTCAGACATTCTCAGATGAGGGGGTTGGTCTTGTGGGTGTACGGCGCCATACTGGCCGGGAGCAACTGTCAGAACGCCGTGGCGGCGGCGCTTTCGGTCATGGGCAGCTACAACACTCTGCGCCAATACATCAGAGAGTGGGTCTACAACGGTCAGGACCGCGCCAGTCCCTGCCAGGTGCAACTGGATGTGAACTCGTGCTTCGTTCCACTGTTGAGATGGGTGCTGTCTTGGTGGCAGTCGGACAGGCTGGTGTTGGCTGTAGACCCGACGCTGAAGGGCGACCGGATAAGCTCCATAGTGGTGAGTGTGGTCTATCGCAGTTGCGCGATTCCGGTTGGTTGGCACATCCTTCCCGCCAACAGGCCCGGTCGGTGGATAGGGCCTGCGGTGGAGTTGCTGGAGTTGTTGGCGACTGCGGTTCCTGAGGACCGGACCGTGCTGGTGATGTGCGACCGGGGTCTGAGGAGTCCGAGGCTGTGGGAACAGATACGCTCTTCGGGGTGGCATCCGTACGTACGGCAGTCGATCAACACCGTCTTCTGCCCGGACGGAGGGACGCGTCTGACTGCGAGGTATCTCGTGCCGGGGCCGGGTCACGCCTGGGTTGGCGGCGGCACGGCGTTCAGGGCCCAGAGCAAACGGCGCCGCGGCACGATGATCGTGATTTGGGATGAAGGCCAGGACGAGCCGTGGGTGGTGCTCACGGACCTTGCTCCTGATGAAGCCGGACCGTGCTGGTACGCGCTTCGCTTCTGGATAGAAGTTGGGTTCAAAGCGATCAAGAGTGTCGGGTGGCAATGGCAGAAAACCCGCAGGACAGACCCCGAACGGGTCAGCCGCCATTGGCTGGTGCTGTCTGTGGCGACGCTGTGGACGCTGGCTTACGGAACCAGGGTCGAAGACGCCGATAGCCTGGGTGTAGCCCCGGGCCGTCTCAGAGCGCCGCCCAAGACCATCGTCTCCACACCTCGCGCCGCCGCGAGCAGGCCGAACCGGACCGTCAGTGTACTGCGGCTGGGCATAATCTGGCTGAGACGCCTGCTGAACAGGGGACGACCGTGGCGGAGGGTGTGGCTGGCTCCCGAACCGTGGCCCGAAACGTCTCCCAATCTGAAGGTCATCCGTCATACTTATACCTGAAATACCAAATACCTACCCCTGTAAGCCCGTCGAGGGGGAAGGGGCTTTTGGCAAGGCTTACTCGCTGTGCCTAAGAGCCTATCCGATAACTCCGGCTGCACGATATGTTGTTTGAGCGCAGGCGAGATGAAGCATAGCCAGGTAGTTATCCAAGCGCTTTTCCCACCGGACCAGCAGCCTTCTGGACCGATTCAACCAACTGTGACTGCGCTCGACCACCCAGCGGCGGGCGCGGTATCCGGGAACGGTCTGTTTGTCCTTGCGTTCCTCGCCTCGACTTCGTATGTGCGCTGTGTATCCGTAGCTAGACACCAACTCCTGAACCTCAGGATAGTCATAGCCCTTGTCTAAACACAGCCCTTGAGGCCGTTGCGGTTGGGGCGCCGGACGGTCTCCCACAACGGCTTGGAGAGTTGGCTCAGCCAGCTTCATATCGTGGCGATTGGCGCCGTCCACGCTTATTCCTATCGGAATGCCGTTACCATCGGTCAGCAGACTTCGCTTTGTACCCGTCTTGCCTCTGTCCGTAGGGTTGGGGCCAGTACCCTCACCCCCCGAGCGGAGCCTTCGTCATGGCTCCATCCATTGCCTGCCACTGCCATTGTATGCCGTGTAACTCGTCGTACTCGGCCAACCCGTGCTTCCATAGCCTCTCGAAGACTCCGTCTTTCACCCAACGCTGATAGCGGTCGTGCACGGTGCTCGGGGCTCCGTACGTTCGAGGCATGGACTTCCACTGGCAGCCGGTGCGCAACACGTAGAGTATCCCGTCCATACAATCGCGGGCGGACTTCCAGGGCCTTCCGCCCTTCGGACCCATCTCGTCCAGGGGCAGCAAGGGCTCGATTCTTTCCCAAAGCGCATCGGACATGCGCATGTCGTCTCCCGCAACACGTTTTCCACTCTTGGTCATGTCCTTCCTCCATACGGAATTGGAGAAAGCGTAAATGAAGTACCATACGGCGACTCAAGGCGATTTAGGGTTATCGGATAGGCTCTTAGTAGGCGCAGGTATCGGAGCGGGGGTTCTGCTCAGCGCCTTTATCAGATCCTGGATTGCCTGTTCTTGCTCTGACTCTGGGGTGAGAGTAGTAGTCACTGTAGGAATTGTCGCGGTATTGCCATCAGGAGAGGCCTCCGGGACTGTTGTTGCAACTTCACCCGCAGGTTCTCGTGACGGCTCGGGCGAGGGGCATGGTGTAGGTGCGGGCTTGCTAGTTTGAAAGGGTCCCAAATTGGAGGCTGGAGTAGGTTCGATTGATGAGGAAGTGCTACGCACTTGTATACTTGCCGTCGGAAGTCCGGGAGTAGTTGAATCACCGCCGGGTTCAGCTTCCCCACAACCCACAGCCACAAGACACAACTGTGCAGCTAGGATGACTAGCGAAAGTTGAAGCGTTCTCACCAACACAGATGCGCGCTCTCGATAGTTCCGCTTCCTCTGAAGCCAGGAACTCTAGCTACTCCGGGATCTCTGTACGTCGGGAGGCGTCCAGGATTTCGATTCCCACTACGTTTCCGTGACTGTCTTAGAGCCTATCCTAATAATCCGGCGGCTCTGAGAGCAATCAGGGCGCAGGCGAAATGAAGAAACGCGATGTAGTTGTGTGGAGACTTGTCCCAGCGCACCAGAATGCGCCGGAAACGGTTCAGCCAACCGTGAGTGCGTTCCACCACCCAGCGCCGAGCCTTGAACCCGGCCTCCCGCTCGATGGCCTTCGCCTCCTCTCCACGACCGCGGATGTGGGCGGTGAAGCCGAACTCTTCCAACGTGCGGCGAACCTCGTCGAAGTCGTAACCCTTGTCCAGGCACATTCCCTGGGGTTGATCGGGGCTGGGCGTCGGTCGTGGCGCCGCCACGCTTTCCACCGTGGCCCGCACCAGCTTCATATCGTGGCGGTTGGCCCCATCCACTGCCAGCCCCACCGGGATGCCCCGGGCTTTCGGCCAACAGACTGCGCTTGACGCCCCGTTTACCTCGGTCGGTGGGGTTGGCGCCGGTTTTTTTCCCCACCCAGGGGCGATTTGGTCATGGCGCCGTCCATACTCAGCCAACTCCAGTCCAACCCCTTCAGTTCGTCATAGCGTTCCAGCCCCTCTCGCCACAGCTCGAGGAACACCCCGGCGGCAACCCATTCCTGAAAGCGCAGATGGGCCGTAGACCCCGAGCAGATGCTCGTGGCGTCCAGGGCTTTCCACTGGCAGCCGGTGCGCAGCACGTAGAAGATGCCGTTGGCGCAGGTGCGGTCGGGAACCCGGGGCCGGCCGCCGCCCCGGGGATGGGTGTTCACCCGCTGTGGAATCAGGGGTTCCAGCACTTCCCAGAGTTCGTCGGAAACCTGGAATCCGCCGGTGGTGGGATTGGTCTTGGTGGCTGGGCTGGCGCGTCTGGGGCGTGGCGGGTTGGCAGCTTTCGCTTTCGTCATTAAACCAGTATAGCCTGAATCTTGTTTTTAGGATAGGCTCTTAGTCGAGAATGAAACCGGGATCCTCCTCGTCGCTTTCGTCAATCACGGCATTCTTTCGCAGAATGCGGAGCGTATCCGTGGCCGGATCGTAAGTAACCTTCATTGGTAATGGCCCCAGTCGCGGACTATCGCCCCCGCCCTGCAACTTCAGCTTCTTCATCTAGGGAACGCCCGAGGCGTTCGAAATCCAGCGGCTTGCTCCGCATTTCATTCAAAGTCTGGAGGTCCTCAGCGTCCTCCACACACTCAAGAAGCTCGATGTACTCTTGCAGGTCCAGGATTACCGCCGATGGCTGGCCGTCTTGGAACACTACTTGAAGCGGCCTTCGGCCCGCGTGTCCTTCCACTTCTTCCACCCTCCTGTGGTGCGACAACGCGCAAGGAGTCGCGCGCCCCCTACCCTGCCGCGGCCATCACCTCGATCAGCTCGCGGACGGCGTCGGCGGAGTGCTGGAGCGCGGCGGACTCGTCCGGCGTGAGCTGGAACTCGATGACCTCCTCCACGCCACCGGCACCCAGTTTGACGGGCACGCCGACGTAGATGCCCTCGATGCCGTACTCCCCCTCCA
The DNA here is from genome assembly GCA_965203135.1 of Dehalococcoidia bacterium. Taxonomy (GTDB): domain Bacteria; phylum Chloroflexota; class Dehalococcoidia; order Lucifugimonadales; family CATOSD01; genus CATOSD01. The sequence goes on from CBDBBO010000002.1 coordinate 701,457, forward strand.
GGTAGGCCGTGCACGGCAGAATCTGCTTCTTGTCGAACAGGATCGACTCGACCATCTGCACGATGGCGGCGGACGGCGCGTAGTAGGCGCTTCCGCTCTTGAGCAGGTTCACTATCTCGGCGCCCCCGTCCTGGGTGCGCTTCACCAGCGCCTCCACTCGTTCCGGCGGCAGCAACTCGGACAGCGGCGTGCCCCCGACGGTGGTGCTGGCGGCGATCGGGACCATCGTGTCTCCGTGGCCGCCCAGCACGAAGGTGGCCACAGCCTCCACGGAGACGTCCAGCTCCTGGGCGATGAACGTGCGGAAGCGCGCGGTGTCGAGGATTCCGGCCATGCCGAACACTCGCTCCTTGGGCAGGCCGCTCACCTGATAGGCGCGCTGCACCATCGCGTCGAGCGGATTGGTCACGACGAGCAGCATTGCGTCCGGGGAGTGCTCGACCACCTGTCCGACTACGCTGGTGATGATGTTCATGTTCGTCAGCAGCAGATCGTCGCGGCTCATGCCGGGCCGTCGCGCCACGCCGGACGTGATGACCACGATGTCGGAGCCGGCAGTGTCGGCGTAGTCGTTGGTGCCGACTACTGACGCGTCCGACCCGAGTATCGGCCCGGCTTCCAGCATGTCGAGCGCCTTGCCTTGGGGAAGCCCCTCCACGATGTCGACCAGCACCACGTCGGCGTAGCCCTTGTCGAAGATGCGTTGTGCGGCGGTGGCCCCTACGTTGCCCGCCCCTACCACTGTTACCTTGCTACGCATGTTTTCAGAATCTCCGATAGTGTCTTGTTGCCGCTCCGCGTCGTCGCGGAGGGGCTGTGTTATGAGTCCAGGAAGTCGTCCAAGCCCTCTTCCAGCTTCTCGGCCACCAGGCCCTCGAAGGGCCGTAGCGCGAGCGGAATCGAAAGCTCGATTTCGTAGTCCGTGTCCGTCACCTCGAGGGCGCCCTTGAAGTTGAGGCCGCGCGCCCTGAACTCGAACTCCAGCGTGCTGTCTGTCCAGGCGTGACTCACCCCCGAGACGGTGTCGTCGAACTCGGACACGAACTCGTCGAATCTCGACGCCATTTTGTCGACGGCGGCCTCCCGTGTCATGTTGTGAGCCCTCACTACCTTCATGATCGGGCGCGCCCTCCCTCTTCTAAGCCATCACGTCTAGCCGACGGTGTCGACGTACTCCTGCCACCTGTCCTCGACAGTCGGGTCCTCCACGGTGGACATGATGTACTGGCCGTACTCGCGGCTGGTCGCGCCGGTGTTGCGGCCCGTCGTTATGACCTTGCGCTCGTACTGACCACAGATGTCGAGGGCCTTGTGCAGCCGGCCACCCAGGTCCTCGAAGCCGATGTGCTCCAGCATCATCGCTCCCGCGCGGAGCAGCGAGCTTGGGTCGGCGTACTGCGCCCTGCCCTCCTGCACCATGCGGGGGGCGCTGCCGTGGATCGCTTCGAACATGGCGTAGCGCTTGCCGACGTTGGCGCTGCCGGCCGTGCCGACGCCGCCCTGGATCTGGGCCGCCTCGTCGGTAAGGATGTCGCCGTACAGGTTCGGCAGGGCCAGCACTTGGAAGTCCTTCTGGCGGGCCGGGTTGATGAGCGCGGCGGTCATTATGTCGATGTACCAGCCGTCCCACTCGATGCCGGGGTATCGCTCGGATACCTTCCTGGCGATGTCCAGGAACTTGCCGTCGGTGGTCTTCACCACGTTGGCCTTGGTCACGATGGTCACTTTGTCCCGGCCCGTGCGCTGGGCGTGGGCGAACGCCGCGTCGATGATGCGCTCGGAGCCCTGCGTTGTGATGACGCGGAAATCGATGGCCAGGTCGTCTGTGGCATTCAGGCCCTGGCTGCCCACCGCGTACATGTCCTCGGTGTTCTCGCGGAAGAATGTCCAGTCCACGCCCTGGGCCGGTATGCGCACGGGTCGGACGTTCGCGAACAGGTCAAGCTCCTTGCGCATCGACACGTTTGCGCTCTCGATGTTGGGCCAGCCGTCGCCCCGCTCCGGGGTGTGCGTAGGCCCCTTGAGCGTGACGTGGCACTGCTTGATCTCGGCCAGCACGTCGTCCGGAATGGACTGCAGCTTTTCTGCGCGGTTCTCGATGGTCAGGCCGTCGATGACCCGGAACTCGACCTTGCCGGAAGCCACCTCGTCGCGCAGCAGGTACGCCAGCACGGCCTGGGTCTCCTCGCTGATTGAGGGGCCGATGCCGTCGCCGCCCAACATGCCGATGATGATTGGGCTGACGGAGGTGTAGTCGGTCCAGTCGCCCTCTTCCTTTAGCCTTTCGACTCGCTCAAGCTGTTGCTGGAGCACCGTTCCGAAGTGCTCCTTCGCGGACTCGATTATCTGATCGTATGCCATTTTAACTCCTTTCGGATTTTGCGATTCGTGTAGTGTTGCCCGGCCTTGGGCCAAGTACGGGGCGGCCATTCCGTCAGGGCGCGATGACCGCCAGAACGTCATCCTTCGAAACCGTCACTCCCGCGTCGAACGAAAGCGACTTGACCGAGCCGCTGATCGGAGACGTGAGCGTGTTTTCCATCTTCATCGCCTCGAGCACCAGCACGGGGTCGCCTGCGTCCACGTGCTGGCCTTCCTCCACCACGTAGCGCAGCACGATGCCCGGCATCGGCGCCGTGATGGTCGCCTCCCCCTCCGCGGCCTGCGGCGCCGATGGAGCCGCGGGCGCAGCCGGGGCCTGTGGCGGTGCGGGCGGACGCTGCGGCTGTACCACCGCTGTGGTCGTCGGCTGCAAAGGGTCCACCTCGACCTTGTAATGGGCGCCCTCTACGAACACGTTGAATGCCCGCGTTCGAGCGCTCTTCTCCGGCATCTCGTCCGGCTGCGCAGGGGCAGTGTCAGCCGGTGTGCCGGGTGCCGGTCTCTCCGGCTTGGGATCGAGGCCGTGCTTTCTGCGCAGGAATCTCATGCCCGTGGACGGGAACAACGCGTAGGTGAGCACGTCCTCCACGTTGTTCGAGAACTCGCGTATCTTTTCGGCGGCCTTCACCATCTCGGGCTCAATCAAGTCGGACGGCTTGCCCGTAACGGGCCGGCTCTCCCGTGAGTCGCCCCTGAGCGCGATGCTCCGGACCTCCGGGTCGAGCTGGGCCGGAGGGCGTCCGTACATGCCGGAGGCGTACTCGCGCACCTGGTCCGAGACCATGGCGTACCTGCCGAACAACACGTTGCTCACCGACTGTGAGCCGATCATCTGGCTCATCGGCGTCACCAGCGGCGGGTTGCCCAGGTCCCTTCTGGTTCGCGGCACCTCGGCCAGTACCTCGTCTAGCCTGTCGAGGGCGTTGGCCTCGCGCAGTTGTGAGATCAGGTTGCTCGCCATACCGCCGGGAATCTGGTGGTCCAGCACGCGAACGTCTATGACGGCCGACCTGGGGTCCTGCATGAGGTGGCGGTACTTTGGCAGGACGGACTCGAGGTAGTCGCCAATCTCCAGGATGGCGGCGAGGTCGAGGCCGCTGTCGCGCGCCGTGCCGCGCAGCGCCACCTCCAGCGGCTCTATGGCGGGCTGTGCGGTTCGCAGCGCCAGGGGCGCGAGGCACGTGTCGACGACGTCCACTCCCGCCTCGATTGCTTTCAGCGCGGTCATGGACGCCATGCCGCTCGTGTAGTGCGTGTGCAACTGAAGCGGCACGTTCAGCACGGGCTTGAGCGCCGTCACCAGGTCGTATGCGTCGTACGGCGCGAGCACCCCGCCCATGTCCTTGATACAAATGCTGTCGGCGCCCATCTCCTGGAAACGCCTGGCCTTGTCGACGAAGTAGTCGAGCGAGTAGATGGGACCGCCGAGCCTGCCGCCCTCTGTGATGGAGTAGCAGATGGCCATCTGGAGATGCTTGCCGCTGGCCTTCACCGCCTGCGCCGCGCGTTCCAGGTTCCACTCGTCGTTGAGCGCGTCGAACACGCGGAAGATGTCGATGCCCACCTGGGCAGCTCGCTCGACGAAGGCGTCCACCACGTCGTCGGCGTAGGCGCGATATCCAACCAGGCTCTGGCCCCGCAAAAGCATCATCAGGGGCGTGTTGGGAATGAGACTCTTGAATGTGCGCAGCCGGTCCCACGGGTCTTCGTCAAGGAACCGGGTTGCGGCGTCGAATGTCGCGCCGCCCCACACCTCCATGGAGTGGAAGCCGATGGCGTCCATGGCGGAAGCGACAGGCTCCATGTCCGCCATTTCGAGCCGCGTCGCGAGCAGGCTCTGATGAGCGTCCCTGAAGGTGGTGTCGGTTATCTTGATCGGGTTGGCGGCCAATTCAGCAAGTCTCACTCAGCGGCGCCGCGCGGCGCCGTCTAGCGGCCTCTCCAGGACAGCGCCCGCATTGCGGGGGATTCGAACGACGGACTCCGGGCCGCGAGTTTCCAGGCCCGGCCTCCGCGCACGCCCTGGGCGCGCGGCAGAGGCGCCGACTCCTGAACCAAGAATGCCTGCACCGCCGCGGTGATGGCGGCGACGAGCCTCTGGTCGGGAGCCGGACTGCCGCCACTGGGCGATATCAAAGCGGGATGCTCCCGTGCTTCTTGAACGGCATAGAGTCCCGTTTGTTCTCCAGCATCTCCAGGGCGTGCGAGATTCGTCGCCGAGTCTCGGCGGGGTCGATCACGTCGTCTATCATGCCGCGGCTGGCGGCGATGTACGGGTTCATCAGTCGCTCGTCATAGTCGCGGATCAACTCGGCGCGAAGCTCGTCGGGACGGTCGGAGTCTCTGAGCTCGCCGCGATAAACGATGTTGACTGCGCCATCCGCGCCCATCACCGCAATCTCGCCGGTGGGCCAGGCGTAATTGATGTCGCCCTCCAGGTTCTTGCTGCTCATCACGATGTAAGCGCCGCCGTACGCCTTGCGCGTGATGACTGCTCACCTTGGGCACTGTCGCCTCGGCGTAGGCGTATATGAGCTTGGCGCCGTGTCGGATGATGCCGCCGTGCTCCCTGGGTGGTGCCGGGCATGAACCCGGGCACGTCGATGAAAGTCACCAGCGGGAAGTCGAAAGCGTCGCAGAACCTGACGAACCTCGCGGCCTTGACCGACGAGTCGATGTCCAGCACGCCGGCCAGATAGAAGGGCTGGTTGGCCACGATGCCGACGGGCCGGCCGTCGACCCTCGCAAAGCCCACAACCACGTTGCCCGCGAAATTCTCGTGCACCTGCATGAACTCGCCGTCGTCCACGACCCGGCCTATCACTTCGAGCATGTCGTAAGGCTGGTTGGGATTGTCCGGCACAAGCTCCGCAAGCCCCTCGTCCCACATTTCCGCGTCTTCTCTCGGCGCCAGGCGCGGCGGCTCCTCCATGTTGTTCTGCGGCAGGAAGGACAGCAGCCGCGCGATCTGGGCAAAGCACTCCTGCTCGTTCGCGAACGCGAAGTGCGCTACGCCGCTCTTGCCGGCGTGGGCGGCCGCGCCGCCAAGCTCCTCGTGGCTCACGTCCTCGCCGGTCACGGAACGAATCACGTCCGGCCCGGTGATGTACATCTGCCCCACTCCCTCGACCATGAACACAAAGTCCGTCAGCGCCGGCGAGTAGGTCGCGCCGCCCGCCGCCGGGCCGAGAATGACCGAGATTTGGGGTATAACGCCCGATGCTCGCACGTTGCGGTGGAAGATGGAACTGTACCCTGCCAGGCTGTCCACGCCTTCCTGGATGCGCGCTCCGCCGGAGTCGATAAGGCCGACGACAGGCGCGCCGGTGGAGGCGGCGAGGTCCATCACCTTGCACACCTTCTGCGCAACCGCCTCGGACAGCGACCCGCCCAGTATGGTGAAGTCCTGTGAGTAGACGAAGACCAGCCTTCCGTTGACCTTGCCGTACCCGGTAATGACCGCGTCGCCCAGGTACTTCTGGTTTTCGAGACCGAACTCGGTGGCGCGGTGCAGAACGAAGGCGTCGATCTCCTCGAACGAACCTTCATCGAGGAGCAAGGCTATACGCTCTCTGGCGGTGAGCTTCCCGCGCCGGTGCTGACCCTCGATGCGACGGGCTCCGCCGCCTTGCAACGCCTCTTCCCGCTTCTCGCGAAGCTCGTCTCTCTTCTGGTCGACAATGCGGCGCACTACCATGTCGGAATCAGGTCACCACCCGTTGCAGTATCAGGATTTGACACTACCAGATAACGCCAGTTGCCGCAAGTTTATGCGTTCGGGCACGGCGGCGTGGCGGCGCGGGTAAGACGGGAGTAGGCGAACACCCCCGCACCCATAATCACGATCAATTCCAAGCAAAAGGCGCACAGGTTGATCCAGTACACCCATTCACCCGTCGCAAGTTGCGCCACTACCGGCTCGTATTCCAGCTTTGCCAAGAATCCGTTCTGGAAATAGGCTGCGGACTGGTAGAAGTTCGTCCGGCTCAATAGTATTGCCGCGGCGCCGTAAACCACGGCGAAACTCGCGGCGGCTACTCCAACCGCTGTGCCCGCAGACGAGAGGAAGGATGACCAATCCCATCCACTCTTCTGATCCTGGACAGAGGGCGGCGCGATGCGAGACCCAATCGCCACGCGCCATATGTAGGCCACCACAAAAGCCCCGAAGAATAAGAGCAATAGCCTATCGATTTTTATAAACTCACTGTAGCCTTCGAGTCGCCACTCGCCCCCACCAGTAAGACTGAAGGAGTTGTAAGTAAGCTCTCGCTCCACTACATGCAGGAAGAGTAGTGCAAAGGAAACTATCGCGGTCCAGCCGATGGAGTCGAATCCCGTCTGCACTCTCGATCGGACCGATAATAGAACAGCCAGACCGGCGCCAACGCCTATGAAGAAGACGACGTAAGCGCGCACGACGATAAGATCGGCGTCGAGCGGGTTCGCAGCGATGTACGATGCGACCAAAATCACACTCAAGCCAATTCCATTCAATGCAAGCCGATACCACATGGACTTCGAGCCACGCCACCACCAGAGGATTACCAGGACAATCGCGGCGACGAGCAAAATGTAGAGTTCGATAGGCAAGACTCTGGACGGAAGCCACCATTCTATAACTACGATCGCGGGGACTAGGGAGGCTCCAAGAGCCAGGGACACCAGGATGAATTCACCATTCCTGGTATTGCGCGATCCGTACTTGCGAAGCTCCGCGATCGCCACGCCGCAGACGGCACCCGCGAGGGCCAACTGCGCGATGAGACCCGAGACCGCAGCAATTAGAAACACGGTAGCCAACGCCGCCGACATGATGAGCAACAGGCTTCGTGGCTTGGCTCCTGAAGATTCCGACGGTTGCCTCGGGCGATTTCGCACGCGGACGAAATTGAACAGCCTCGTCACCAACACTCCTATGCAGGCCAACGCCACGAGCAACGAAGCGACCGGTATCCAGCTGTACCATGACACCTGTTTCCGAGGGTGATAGGGCATCAGGTCCGAAATCAAAGCCGTCATCAAGAGAATCCCCAGAGCCAGACCCACGAGTGCGCTCAGAGCTACATACGCCGCGGTATGAACTGCACGACTGTCGTCCACATGGTCTCCGCGTTCACTCATTGCCGCCATGAGTTTTCGCTTGGGCGCCTTCACCTGGCTCCAACGACGGTACAGGAGCGTTGCGATCAGAAACGTACACAAGGCCGCGACGAGCACGAACTGGAAGCACCAGAAAAGGTACTCTACCCTTACCGGGAGGTAGACCTCACTGTAGCGCCAGCGAGTGATATAACTCTGCAAAACACTCTGGCCTTCCAAGAACGGCCTGACGAAATCTGAGACGGGAAGTCTATCGATTCGGAAACCGATTGCCTCAGTGAGTAGTGCAGAGCCAGCACCGGCCATGTTCAGATGCAAAGCTGCCGCTGGCATAAACGCAAGCGCCAGAACCACGTAAGCGATGATTCTCGTGCCACGAGGCAGCTTCCCCACGCCCCATGCCAACCCCCAGCCCACAGCGACCCCCAGCGCCACGGCGGGCAACACGTTGCGGCTAATCATCGACGCCAACGCCGCCGTGTACTCGAACAGGTCCTTGTTGCGCCAGTCAGAGCCGAACAGCAGCACTCGTCCCTCGACTGTGCCCAATGGAGGAACGTACTCCTTTGAAACGCTCATTCCCGAAGTTGTAGGAGGACCAAGGAGCCCGACCAACAGGTAGATGGCCAGAAACGCGGCGGGAACAGCCTGCCAGCCCTTGAGCGGGCGCAAGACGGCAAGTAACTTGCCCCACGCTCTACGAGACATAGTCACACTCCGCCCATACGTTCGACGCAGGCAACCACAAGGATTGCCTCTACTGGGGACGTGATGCGTGGCGGCCGGGCAAACGCGTGACCCCGAGTCGCGTCAGACGCGCAACTCGGGCGGCAGCATGTTGGGGATGGTGTCCTCGATGGGGAACGTCTCGCCGCAGTCGGCGCAGTGCAGGCTGCCCTCCACGATTTCGTCGCCCTCGCGTTTATCGACGCGGAGACTGAGCGCCCCACGGCAAAGGGGGCACGCCAGGATATCTACTAGTTCTTCTTTCACGGGCGCGTTCCTCTCAGTCGTCAGCCTCTCCCACTTCGAGCGGAGGGGACTTGCGAACTCTCCGGGCTAACCTCGTTGACGGCGCAGGCTATCGAGTTCCGCCTGTAGTACTCGGGCGCGCTCCTCCGCAGATTGCCGGGCGGCCTCCGATTCCTCCAGCGTGTGCAGCCGCTCACCGCTCGCGCTGTCCCTCAGCAAGAACCTGCCGTACCCCTCTTCCACACGATACGCGAAGTCTACGCCCAGAACCTCGCTGCGAGACCACATGTCTCCGTTGTCCTCAGTGTGCGGCTCGAACCGCCGGTACTCCCCATCCACCAGTCGCTCCCCTACCAGAGGCTCCCCGTAGTACTCGCCCCGGATGTCCAGGCGCCAATACTCCTGCACGCCCATGCGCGCGTAGATGTCGCGCTTCTCACCCAGGTCGCGCGACGCTGTGCTCTCCGACGCCACCTCGAGGACGAACGCGGGGGTTCGCCCCCACTCGTCGATTCGGTAGCTCCGTCGGTCCCGCTTTATCGCCCTGGAGTCCACTTCCAGGCCGAAGACGATGAACCCGTCGGGCACGACGACCGAGCCGGGCACGCGCGAGTCGTAGATGACGTTGACCGATGGGCCGCAGCACAGTGTGGTCGGATCGTTCGCGTAGCGCGCTCCCAGTATCGACATGACGTGGCGGATGGGTTCGTCTTGTTGCATGCCGTCCTCGGGCGGTTCGGGGTCCGGTAACAGGTCGTACCAGGGGATTTCGGTCGAAATCCCCGGCGCCCTCTTGTGGTCGGCGGTTGCCATCAGGAGCCTCCATTGGGCGGTGGTTCCGGTGTTCCCCCTCTCGCGGGAACCACCCATGTTCCACCGCTACCGCTTGCGGCCCAGTATGCGTATCTGGGATGTGCTGAAGAACAAGTTGCCTTCGCCGTCGCGCCCGATGTCTATATGCTCTCTGAGCGATTCGGGGGCATTCTCTATCAAGCTGTGGATGCGCCGCCGGTTGTCGGGCGGAGTGTCGGCGCGGGCCATCCAGTTCTCCAGCGACCTCATCCGACCGCTGGTGACGTACACCTGCTCGACCTCCAGGCCGGCCGCGCGGTAGGCGGCGTTCCACTCCGTGAAGCTGCGATTGCATCCATGGCTGGAATCACGCAACCACTCCAGTTGGTCCACGTAAGCCTGAGCCGCCGCGTCTTCCGGCCCCATGCTGTCGGCCACCAGCACTATTCCGCCAGTCTTGCACACCCGCGCCATCTCGCGCACCGCTCCCTGGTGGTCCGGGAAGTGCGCCGCCGCGAGGCGCGAGGTCACGATGTCGAACCGTTCGTCCACAAACGGCAGCGCCTGGGCGTCCGCCGCTACCCGCCACAGGTTTGTCACGCCCCTATCCCGCATCACGATAGGGACCTCCCTCAGCATCAGCACGGCGACGTCGCTCGCCACCGCCTGCCGCACGTGCGGCGCGAATGCGCACGCCAGGTGGCCGGGGCCCGCCCCCACGTCCAGCACCAACTCGCCGCCCTGCGGGTTCGCCATACGCACCAGTTGGGCCAGCGCCTTCTGGTCGCCGTGGCTTTCGCGGTAGCGCCCGGCGCGCTTGCCGAAGTAGTCTATAGATGCCAATTGTCGAGGCTGCGCCTGTGAACTGTTCGCCATGGGAGTTAGTCGAACGCTCCTTCGTATCAATAGGTGAGTGTCGCGGAGCGCGTCCGCGGCCCCGGTCGCAGCCAAACGGTAGCACCGCTCAGTGTATGCGTCAATTCTAGCGAACGGGGGGCGCGTTCTCTAGCCGGAGATCGCCATCTCGTACAGCGCCGCGAGCAGGTCGGCCAGCAGAAACACCAGCACCCCCAGTATCGCGATGAGGTTGTAGCCTGACAGCGCCCGCGAAACTCGCGCCAAACGACCGGGTGGATGGTCTGTCCTCAGTTCGGGCGCGACCGACGTGACGGTGCGGCGTCTTCTCCATGCGAGCACGAACATCGCCGCGGCCAACGCCACCTTCGCCGCAAGCACCAGCACGTAGGCGGCGCCTACCGAAGCCGATTCGAGCCGGTGGAAAGTGAGAACACCTCCTGTGACCACGAGCACGATGATGCAGGTGTCCACCAGCGCCCGGAACTCGATAGCGGCGGCCTCGCCCAGCAGCTCTGCCGCGCGGGGATGGCGACGGGACGCGGGACGCAGCACCAGCAGGTAGAAGAGGCTGCCGCCCACCCAGGCCACTGCGGACACCACGTGCAGCCACCTGACCGCGAGCATGAAGACGTCGCCTGCGCTCACTTCACCCGCCGCTTACGGTATTGCGCCGTTGCTGCCCCCTGGCTTCTTCGCCTCCCGCAGGCGTTGCCTGTGCCGCAGAGCAACCGCACGACGCTAGGGGAGAATCTCCGCGACCAGTTCCTCCAGTTTCTCGCGGTTGAGCGGCCCGCTCCACTTGCGCACGATCCCGTGGTCGGCATTCAGGAAGAACGTTGTGGGAAAGCCCTGCACTTCGTACTTCTGGAAGGCGATCTCGCCGTCCCGGTCCGGGCCGAGAGCGTACGTCACGCCCAGCCTGTCGACGAACTCCTGCCCGTTCTGCTCGGAGTCCACGCCGACGAGCTGCACGCCTATGAATGCCAGGCCGGCGTCCTTGTGCTCCTGGAACGATGCCTCGAGGTCCGGCATCTCGGCCACGCACGGCGGGCACGACGGAAACCAGAAATTCAGCACGACGGGTCGGCCCTCCAGCTCGGAGAGAGTGAGCGTGTCTCCGGCGGCGTGGTTGGCATTGGCGAACAGCGGCAGCTCGAAGTCCGGGGCCGGGTCGAGCGGCTCGGCGTCTTCCGATGCGGCGTTTGCCGGAGTGGCGTCCTCCGGCTCAGCGTCCTCGGGTTCGCCGGATTCCCCGCCGCAGGCGGCGGCAAGTAGCAGAACTAGAAAGAGCACCGCCAGAATCGCGAGAGCATTCGAGCGCGGGTTTGGTTTGCCCATCGATCAGACTTCCTCCACGATAAGCTCCTCCGCCCTGCCCATCAAGACGGCCGCCCTGTCCTTCGCAACGTTCCTGGTGTCCAGGTAAACGCGCAGCAACTCCTGTGGCGTGGTGCCCTTGGAGTAGGCGTCGCCGAGCCTGTTCTTTGGCTGCTCGATGGGTTGCTTGGATACGGAGGCCACGTAGAAGGCCCCGTCCAGCGCCTGTCGTATCTCGGCGTCTCTCAGGTGCCCCTGTAGTTCGAGCGGATACGCGACGTTGAGCTTGACGATGGCGCCATCGACTTGGTGCCTCTCAATCTCCTTCAGCACAGTTGCCGTCGGGTCCTGGTCTCCCGTCCGCAGCCTGACATCTATGGTCACAAACCTGCGGGCGTTCACCTTCCGGAACCGGAAGGACTTGAGGCGCGACCCGGCAGGAAGCGCGGTATCCAATTCGATCACGCAGAAACCCTTGTCGTCGCCCTCCTCACCGAAGTCCACGCGCTCGAGGCTTCCGGCGTAGGCCATCTTGGGATGTTCTCCGACGACCTGGTGCTTGTGAATGTGGCCCAGCGCCACGTAGTCGAACTGCGGGCGCGCCAGGCTGCTACGCAGCAGCACGTGGTCCCGGCCCAGCATCATGCTGCGCTCGGAGCCGTGCCGGACGCCGTCCTGGGTCGAGCCGCCCACCACGGCCGAGCTTACCGTCACGTGCGCGGCGAGGACGGCCGGCAGAGCCGGGTCCAGCCGTTCCGCCAGGGTCCTGACGCCCTCGGTCAGGCGGTCCTGTATGAGCGCGTTGATCTCGTCGATCGTCAGCCCGGCCCTCTCCTCTGACGCCAGAAACTGGCTGCGCCTGATCCACGGAACCGAGACGATCTGTACCGACCCGGACGGCGTTTCGACGACGTGCGTGCCCAGCCGCTCGCCCACGTGCACCATTCGGACGCCGAGCGTGTCGAAAATCTCCAGCGCCGTCGCCGGTCCGGCGGTGAGCGGCATGTCGTGGTTGCCGACCACCAGGAAGGCCGGAATACCGGCGTTGGCGAGCCTGGCGATGCGGGAGGCGAACTCCCTCTGGTGAGTCTGGCTGGGGTTGCGGCTCTTGTAGGCGTCGCCGGCAAACAGCGCAAGGTCGGCGCGCTCGGCGATGGCGTAGTCGACGACCTCGTCGAATGTGGCGAGGAAGTCTCCCAGCCGAGCCGACAGACCTGTGTCCGGGTCTATCCGCCCATAGTTCTCGACGCCTATGTGAACATCGCTGAAGTGGACTATCTTCATGGGCCTGTTCGCGGGCCTACCAGCGGCGTGTCCGGCATCTCGGACCGGACGCACCCCGGCTCATGCGGCCAGCCGACGCGCCAACTCTCCGGGCAGCGCGTCGATAGCGACGCGGGTCTGAGCCATGGAGTCGCGTTCGCGTATGGTGACAGCGTGATCATCGAGCGAGTCGAAGTCCACCGTGACGCAGATGGGCGTGCCAATCTCGTCCTGACGCCGGTAGCGGCGGCCGATGCTCTGGGCGGAGTCGTACTGGACCACGCCGTTCTTCCCGGCGGAGCGCCTGATCCTCTCGAAAACGTCCCTCGCCAGCGGCTCCAGTCGCTGGTTGCGGCTGAGCGGCAGCACCGCGACCTTCACCGGCGCCAGCGACGGGTGAAGCCGCAGCAGCACGCGCGTCTCCGTGCGCCCGGATGCGGTGGGGGCCTCCTCTTCGGTGTAGGCGTCCACCAGGAACGTCATCATCGCGCGGTCGACTCCCGCGGACGGCTCGACGACGTAAGGCACCACGCGCTCACCCGCCTCGTCGTCGAACCATGACAGCGACTCTCCGCTCGCGGCGGCGTGGGCGGTCAGGTCGTAATCCGTGCGGTTGGCGATTCCCTGTATTTCCCCCCAGCCCCAGGGGAACAGGTACTCTATGTCGTGCGTGGCCTTCGAGTAGTGGGCCAGCTCGCTGCCCTCGTGCGCGCGGACGCGCAGCCGGTCCGGGCTGATGCCGAGCTCCCGGTACCAGTCCAGGCACTCCTCCACCCAGGCGCTGTGGCACTCGTCGTCCTCTCCCGGCCTTACGAAGTACTCGATCTCCATGATCTCGAACTCGCGGGTGCGAAAAATGAAGTTGCCGGTCGTAATCTCGTTGCGAAACGCCTTGCCGATCTGCGCCACGCCGAAAGGTAGCTTGCGCCGCGTGGTGTTCAGCACGTTGTTGAAGTTGACGAATATCCCCTGGGCCGTTTCGGGTCTCAGGTAGACGGTCGACGCATCCTCCTCGACCGGGCCCATGAAGGTGCGGAACATCAGGTTGAAGTTTCGGGAGTCCGTGAGCATGCCCCCGCACTCAGGGCATCTGGGACCGTCGAGGTGATCTTCACGCCAGCGCTTGCGACAGTCGCGACAGTCCACGAGCGGGTCGGTGAAGCTCTCCAGGTGGCCGCTTGCGCGCCAGACGTCCGGGTGCATGATGATCGCCGCGTCCAGGCCCACCATGTCGTCACGGCCCCACACGAACCGGCGCCACCAGGCGTCTTTCACGTTGCGCTTCAGCTCGACGCCCAAGGGACCGTAGTCGTAGGTGCTTGCGAGGCCTCCGTAGACCTCGCTGCTCTGAAAGATGAAACCGCGCCGCTTGCACAGCGACACTATCTTGTCCAAGTCGATTGTGGTGGCGATGTCGGTCACGGATGGTCCCTCACGTGTAGGCAACTTGGCAGGTTCACGCCAAATTATACCACGCGCACCGTGCGCCGGAATTCTTGACGGCCTGCGCTTAGTCGCGAGGGGCGTGGCTCGGCGGCCCGTAACCTGTCGGTCGAATGGCGACGAGCCGTGATGGACCCGCGACGTTGCTAGCCGCCGAACGGCCACCACCACCGGCGGCGGGGAGCGGGCTGCTCAGCCTCCTGGCGAGGGGCACGGGTCGGCTGGCGTCGCTCGCCTAAGAGGCCCGGTTCGATTGCCATTAGCTGCCCCTGCTCGTCCTCTGAGAGTTCTTCCCGCAGGCGTTGCGAAATCGCGACGTGCTGCATGGCCTGCTCGGAGGGCAGGCGTTGCGCCGCAGACACAATCGAGGCCGCGATAGACGCGGCGGCCTGCTCGTCCAACTGCAGCATGGCTCGCAGCCTCGCCATCATCATCGCGCGCAACCTGTCCTGCAGCATGTCATGTTCGGCGCGCAGCAGAGTCGACACGCGATCGGACCTCTCGCTATCTGAGAGCGGGGCGATCTCGGAGAACTTCTCCAGCATCGTCTGGACCTTCTGGCTGTCGTCGAGGGCGCCGAGCGCGAACCAGTCCACGTACTCTTCCGACCTGAGCGACCCAATGATGTCGTTGAACCGATGAATGGGCAGCGGCTTGGTGCAGTAGCGGCTTGGGCTGACGTTTGCGAATTGCAGTCTGTCGCGCTCGGCCTGCGTCGAAGTGAGAATCAGAACCGGGATGCGGTTGAGGGTCTCGCTTTGGCTCATCGCCGCCAGCACCTCGTAGCCGTTCATCTTGGGCATGTTGAGATCCAGCAGAATCAGGTCGGGCGTAGGCGTGTCGGAATGGACGCCGACCTTTGTGAGCATCGACATCGCGACCTCGCCGTCCTCGGCTACGGTCACGTTCACCGGGTGGTCCGAGCCCCCGAGGATTCGCTGCGTCAGCTCCACGTCCGCGGGATTGTCTTCAACGAGCAAAACGTCAACAGGTCTGATTTCCGGGCTTTCAACCGTCATGGCCATCCTCCTCTTCCAGAGACGTAGAGATGGTGAAATGAAAGGTAGACCCCTTACCCAGTTCCGATTCTACCCAAATTCTCCCTCCGTGTCTCTCTACGATCTTCTGGCACACCGCCAGACCGATTCCTGAGCCTGGGTACTCACTGCGATGGTGCAGTCGCTGGAACATCTGGAATATGCGCTCGTAGTGGCGGGCGGCGATGCCGATTCCATTGTCGCTTATCGAAAACGTCCACGAGCCGCGCTGCTCCACCGCGCACACGTCGACGCGTGGCGGAACGTCTCGCCTGTACTTCAACGCGTTGCTCACGAGGTTCTGGAGCAGTTGGGCGAGCTGCGTGTCGTCGCCGCTCACCACAGGCAGGTCCGTGAAAGTTACCCTGGCGCCGCACTCCTCGAGGGTGGGCGCCTGGTCCATCAACACGCGCTCCATGATGATATTGCAGTCGATGATGTCGAACGGTTTCCCCTGCGTTCCCACACGAGAGTATGTCAGCAAGTCGTCGATAAGGCCCCTCATGCGTGTGGCGCCATCGACCACGTAGCCGATGAACCTGTCGGCGTCGGCGTCGAACCTGCCGGAATATTCCTCCGCGAGAATCTCGACGTAACTGGAGACCATACGCAGCGGCTCCTGCAGGTCGTGCGAGGCCACGTAAGCGAACTGCTCCAGCTCGGCGTTGGACCGCCTCAGGTCCTCGTTGACCCTCGCGAGCTCGTCGGACTGCCTCACAAGCTCCGCCACGAGGTTTTGCCTTTCAATTGCGTAACGCAAGGAGCGGACCAGAAGCTGGCCGTCCAACTGGTTCTTCGACAGGTAGTCCTGCGCCCCCCGCTGCACTGCCTGTACGGCCATCTCCTCGTCGTCAAGACCCGTGAGAACGATAATGGGAGTTCCGGGCGACTGGGCGTGCGCTCTCGCAAAGGTGTCAAACCCGTGGCTGTCCGGCAGCGACAGGTCCAGCAACACGACGTCGTGTGTACCGCCGGCCAGTTCCCTCAACCCCTCCGACAGCGTCTCGGCGTGAGTCAGATCGAACGACGCGCTGCCGACGTCCGCCAGCATCACCTCAAGCAGCAGGGCGTCGTCCGGGTTGTCTTCGATCAGCAGTATGGCAGTTCGACCGCGATCCACGAGCTCAGTCGTCTCCGCAGGGTAGCTGCACCAGGTTCAGCCAGAAGTCCTCGATCGAGTTGATGGCCGCGAAGAACTGGTCGAGGTCGACCGGCTTGGTGACATAGCAGTTGGCGTGGAGCCGATAGCTTCGCAGGATGTCCTCTTCGGCCTGGGACGTGGTCAACACAACCACTGGTATGTGCATCAGGTTTTCGTCGGTCTTGATTGCCTCCAGTACTTGCCGCCCGTCCATCCTTGGCAGGTTAAGATCGAGCAGGATGATGTCGGGTTCGGGCGCGTCCGCGTAGTTTCCCTCCTTGCGAAGGAAAGCCAGGGCCTCCACGCCGTCGGGCAGAGCCGTCAGGTTGTAGCGAAGGTCTCCGTCCTTGAGGCCTTCCAGCGTCAACTCTACGTCGTCCGGCGAGTCCTCGACGTGAAGAATCTCAATCGGTCGTTTCAGCTTTCTCGCTTGCATTCGCTTCTCCAGGCCTGTTGGCAGGATTCGGAAAACAGGTCAGAATTGGCCCTCTGCCGCGGGTGCACCGGCGTCCACTCTTGGCGTTCCGGCGGGGTGCGACGGCACTGTGAAGTAGAAGGTGGCGCCCTGTCCGAGTTGGGACTCGACCCAGATGCGCCCTCCTAGGCGTTCGACCGCCTTCTTGCTGATCGACAGGCCGATGCCGGTACCGGAGTACTTCTCGCGGGGGTGAAGACGCTGAAAGATCGTGAATATGCGGTCGGCAAATTGGGGGTCGATGCCAATACCATTGTCCCGCACCGCGAATCGCCACTCGTCTCCAACATGCTCCGCCGAGACTCGAACGAGAGGCGACTCCTCACCCCGGTACTTGATGGCGTTGCCAATCAGGTTGCGGAAGACATGGCCCAGCAGTGCGGCGTCCGAGGTTACCGTAGGAAGGCCGTCGCTGACTATCTTTGCGCCGCTCTCTACTATGGACGCGTGAAGGGAGTCGGTCTCGCGATCCAGCAGGGCGCCGGTGTCAACGCTTTCGAGGTCGTCCATGTTGCGGCCCACGCGGCTGTAGGACAGAAGGTCGTTGATAAGCACCTGCATCCTCGAGGCCGCTGCGACCGCTCGGCCGATGAACCTGTCCGCATCATCGTCCAGTCTGCCGCTGTAGCGCCGCGACAGCAGGCTGGTGAACCCGACTACCGATCGGAGAGGCTCCTGAAGGTCGTGGGAGGCAACGTATGCGAACTGTTCGAGATCGGCGTTGGAGCGCGCAAGATCCGTGGCCCGCTGCTCCAGCGCCTCCTGCAGCCGGGCGTTTTCGAGCAGCGCGCCAACGCCGCCGGCTATAGTTGTGAGAAACCTGACCCGGTCCCGAGTGAAGTGGTCGCGAACGCTTGAGAGGATGTTGATTACGCCAATGGTGCTGCCGGTTACCTTGACCGGCAGAGAGGCCATAGAACCGATTCCCCTGTCCAGGAGCATTGGGATGGCCATTTCGCTCCGTTGGTAGTCATTCACGATGACCGGCTCGCCCTCTGTGAATGCCTTGCCGGTCACGCTCTGGGAGTAGGGCAGCATGTACTGCCTGTTGTTGCCGATTGAGGGACCGACCACGGCAAGCACCACCAACCCTTCGCCGCTCTGGTCGGGGACTCGCAGTCCCACCTGATCGGCGCGGGTCAAGTCGACGAGGGCCTCGAGCAGACTGGTCACCCGTTCCCTGTAGCTGCCCGGTTGGGCGAGGGCGCGCGCCATGGTGTAGAGCGCGGCCATCTCCTCGGAGTGTCGACGCGTCTCCTCCTCGGCCTCCCTGCGTTCCGTGACGTCCCGCAGCACGGCAAATGTGGCGCGGCGCCCCAGGAAGGCCGTGGCGACGGCCGAGGCTTCGACTACGCGGACTTCGCCGTCCGTCCGATTGATTCTGTACTCTATGATTCCCGGAACCGGTTCGCCTCGCTCCCTCGCTGCCATGTAGTCGGCGATCATCGGGCGGTCTTCCGGAATCACGAAATGGTCCAGCGGAAGTTCCGCCACCTGGGACTCGTCGGTCAGGCCATAGAGTGCCAGGAAAGCGCGGTTCATCAGTACGCGGCGGCTTCCGACGTTGATGACGATGGCATCGGCCACGTTGTCGAAGACCGCCTTGTACTGCTCCTCGTCGCTTCCGACCGCCTCCCACAGCGCCGGTCTGTTGGCAAGGGCGGCCTCCAATTCGCCGACGCGCTTCCGTAAAGCGGCCAGCTCAGCCTCGCCCTCCTGTGTTGCCGTCACGTGTTCAGTCATTGCCAACTCGCCGCTGACCCTACACCGTTCATGTGTGCCAGAAGGTTAGTCTGGCCGCGCAACCTTGTCAACGTCGTGACCTCAGTTGAACTGTTTCGGACAACCGGGTGCCGTCAAAACCGTCACTTTCCCGCGCCACCCGTTCCCATCCGTGTATCACCCATTCTCCCCCACGTCCCACCGCTTCCCCATCCGTGCGCAATTTCTCCCCACCAAACCGCCCAAATCCCCGAGTCTTGCCAACGCTCTTGAAGTACACGTACATCCGTGCTATTCTAACACACGCGAGGGACCGACCCCGCGGTCCGGGAAGCCTGCCCAAATGCGGGGTAGAGGTCCCGGGCACACGTAGGGGCGTCCCTTGTGGGCGCCTTGTGACATTGATGTAGGCCCCTGTGGCAACGAAGGCACGGCCAGTCGGCCCGTCCGCCCCCTGTCCTCTTCTGCCACGCCGCGCGACACATATGCTCCGAATTGCCCACTCCGGCACTACAGAATTGCGCAGGACCGCCGGCGTTCCCAGCTACGGAATGTGCGGAATGTAGCAGAACAGGGCAGGTTTTTTCGTAACGCCACCGCCGGTGCTGCTATACTGCCCTTGCCTTCCGGCGGCATGAGGGCCGGGCGCTCAACATTCTGAGGTGGTCGATGGCGAAGAACGGTTACAGCATTCTGGATAGCGACATCCACGTGATGGAGCCACCCGACATGTTCGACCGCTACCTGGACCCCGAGTTGCGGGTGCAGACCGGTTCGGGCCGGTCCGTCGACCTGGTAACCGAGCCGCCGGACGCCGGGAAGCCCGGATTCGAGGCCAACCGGCAGAAGATGCTCAGGGCGCAAGCCGTGCTGAGCGCGAGAGTACAGGACCGCTACATCGAAGAGCAGATGAGGGGCTACACGTCGGAGCTGCTGCTGGAGGCGATGGACAGGGAAGGTGTGGACATGGCGGTTCTGTTCCGCTCCCGAAGCCACATGTACGTCGACCGCGACGACCTGGACGCGGAGTACGCGACCGCCATATGCCGGGCGTACAACGACTGGCTCGCTGACTTCGCCAAGACGGAGCCGAGCCGGATGCTGGCGTCCGCAATCGTCACCTTGCACGACCCGGACCTAGCCGCAATGGAGGCGCAGCGGGCCGTTGGTGAGCTGGGCATGAGGGCCGTGACCCTGCTGCCGCATCCGGTGCGAGGCCGCTACCTGCACGATCCTGACGTGGACGTACTGTGGTCCGCACTCCAGGAATTGGACGTACCGGCTACGTTTCATAGCCAGTCAGGCGGCTATGCGATGGAGAGTCCGGGCAACTGGTTCCGGGAACATCCCAATCCCACGGTGCTCTCGCACACATTCACCGCGCCGCTCAACATAATGTGGGCCATCGGCTCGGTAATCCTGGGCGGCGTGCTCGAGCGCTTTCCCGGACTGCGTATGGGGTTTCTGGAAGGCAACTGCGCCTGGCTGCCCTGGCTGCTGTGGCGTCTGGACGAGCAGTGGGAACTGTTCGAGGATGCGGAGGAGATACCGCTCGACCTGAAGCCCTCCGAGTACTTCCTGCGCCAATGCTTCATCGCGGTCGATCCGGCCGAGGCGCTAGTGTCGCAGGTGATAGATGACATCGGCGACGACAACATTGTAATATCTACGGACTACCCGCATCTGGACTCGCTCTATCCAGAGGCGATGAAGACCTTCATCGATCTGCCCAACGTGAGCGAGAGTTCCAAGCGGAAGATCCTTTGGGACAACTGCGCCAGGCTTTACAATGTAGGCGGCCCCTAGGGCTACCCCAGCCAGTGCGCTGAAACCATATCGTCGAATCAGGAGGTTCACACATGCCGCCCACCAACCCGGAGATGACCAAGAAGCTGAGGGAGATCTTCTACCGGCCCGGCCTGACGATAGTGCCGGGCGGCTCCACGCCATATCACGCCATGCTGACCGAGCGGGCGGGCTATGAGGCGTTCTACATGTCCGGCTCGATGACCTCGGGCTGGACCATCGGCTGGCCCGACGTGGGCGTCATCTCCATGAAGGAGATGGCCGACAACGCAGGACGGATCGCCAGGACGGTCAACATCCCCGTCTTCGCCGACATAGACACCGGCTACGGCAACGCCCTCAACGTCTACCGCTCGATCAAGGAATACATCAACCAGGGAGTCGCCGGCGTGCACCTGGAGGATCAGGACTTCCCCAAGAAGTCGGGCAGCATGGCGGGACGCCGGCTCATCAGCACCGACGAGGCTGTGGGCAAGTACAAGGCCGCCATCGACGCCCGCAACGAGCTGGACCCCAACTTCGTGATTGTGGCCCGCAGTGACGCGCGCGGCGCGGAGGGCGGCGGATTCGACGAGGTCCTGGCGCGCGGCAAAGCCTACGAAGAGGCGGGCGTAGACGTCATCTTCTTCGAGTCGCTCCAGTCCTGGGAGGAGTGCACGTTCGCCATGGCGTCTGTGGACATCCCATCGTTCTGTCTGCTGCACGATGTCATCTACCGGGACGATGAGGGCAACTACATCCCCGGCCCGACCCTGGAGGAGCAGGAGGCCGGCGGCCAGAAGATAGCGCTCTATGTGGGGCTTTCGGGCGGCCCGATGGGCCAGGCCGGCTGGGAAGCCCTGATCGACTTCAAGGAGCGCGGGGTGCAGTCCCTGTATGAGTGGCGCATGGAGGTCGAGGCCAAACCGCCGGAGCGCCAGCTTCCCAG
Organism: Dehalococcoidia bacterium; assembly: GCA_965203135.1. GTDB lineage: Bacteria > Chloroflexota > Dehalococcoidia > Lucifugimonadales > CATOSD01 > CATOSD01. Next base: position 722,696 of record CBDBBO010000002.1, read on the forward strand.
CGACCTGCTCTCCATAGCGCGCGTACGGGAGTTGGAGGAGACCTACCTGCCCGCGGATCTCCAGCGTGACTACGACTCGACCATCGGCAGGAGGGCCGGCGACCCCGGCACGTAGACCGCCGGCGGAGCGGCCCCGGAGGGAAGAAGTGCGACAGGTTCTCGAGGGCGTCCGCGTACTGGACTTTTCGAAGGGCATGGCGGGCTCCGTCGCCACCATGGTGCTCTCGGACTTTGGCGCCGAGGTGGTCAAGGTGGAGCCGCCTGGCGGGGAATCATTCCGAGCATTTCCCGTCTCTGTGCTGTGGAACCGGGGCAAGAAGAGCGTCTGTCTGGACCTTGCGTCGTCTGAAGGCTACTGCGACGCGCTCGGCCTGGTTCGGGACTCAGACGTCGTTGTCTCCAGCTTCCGACCCGCCACCACTCAGAGGCTCCGGCTCGGTTACGAGACGCTCAGAGGCCAGCGCGCCGACCTTGTCTACGCTTCCATCACCGGGTTCGGTCCTAAGGGCCGTTACGCGAACTACCGTGGCTACGAGGGGTTGGTGCAGGCCAAGAGCGGCCGGCTGATGAACTTCGCCGGCCAGACGCCCCGCGAGGGGCCGCACCACGCCGCGGTGAAGGTCGCCAACCACGCGGCGGCCATGGCGGCGGTGCGGGGAGTCGTGGCCGCGCTACTGGTCCGGGACAGGACGGGAGTCGGTCAGCTTGTCGAGACCAGCCTTCTTCAGGCGGTCACGTACTACGACATGCTCCAGTGGCTCATCTGGCAGATGATGATCAAGGACCCCGATAACTTTCCGGAGGACCAGACGGTCAACCTCCGGCGGTCGGGACCCATCCAATACCTCCCCTCGCGCACAAAGGACGGCAAGTGGATGCAGCTTGCCAATCTCATGGTGAGGCTGTTCCACGCGGAAATCCGCGCCATGGGACTCGAGTACATATACGAGGATCCGCGCTTCAAGAACGCCCCTACCCTGCTGGAGGAGGAACGCGACGCCCTGCGTGAGATAATCCTGGAGCGCGTCGGCGAGAAAACGCTCGACGAGTGGATGTCGCTGTTCGTCAACGAGACGAGCGACGTCGCCGCCGAGCCGTTCTTAACTTCCAGTGAGGCGATGGACCACGTTCAGATGGTCCACAACGGCCATGTGCAGCGCCTGTTCGACCCCGCGGTGGGTCCAACAAGGCAACTCGGGCCTCTGTGCGCGATGAGCGCCACGCCGTCCCGAATCCAGGGGCCCGCGCCAAGGCCGGGCCAGCACACGGCGGAACTGCTCGCCCGGCGAAATGGGCACAGTACCGGAGAGAGAGACGGCGATTCGGCGGTGGAACTGCCTGCCCACCCATTCGAAGGCGTGACGGTGCTGGACCTGTCAACCGTAATCGCTGGGCCTCTGGGTGGATCGCTGGTCGCGGAGCTAGGCGCGCGGGTCATACGTATCGAGACGCTCGAGGGCGACTGGATGCGCCGGATGAACAACGGCATCGCGTCCAACCGGACCATGGCGGGCACGCAGGGTTTGTCGATAGACCTGAAGACTCCCGAGGGCCAGGCCATACTTTTTGAGTTGGTCAAGAAAGTCGACGTGCTGATGCACAACATGAGGCCGGGCGCGCCGGAGCGGCTCGGCGTCGGGCTTGAGCAGGCGCGGAAGCTGAACCCGAACATCGTCTACGTGTACATAGGCGGCTACGGCTCCACCGGGCCGTATCACCGCAGGCCGGCCATGCACCCCATCGGCGGCGCGGTTTCCGGCGGCGCGATGGCGCAGGCAGGACGAGGCGCCCTACCGGACCCGGGCGCGCCTATGACGATGGACGAGATAGTGGAGGTCTCGCGCATGCTGGGCCGCGCCCAGGACGTGAACCCCGACCCGAACACTTCGATGGTTGCTTCTACCGCTGTGGCCCTGGGTCTGTACGCCCGCGACCGATTCGGCGAGGGCCAGTACATCGAGACGACTATGATTGGCGCCAACGCCTACGCCAACGCCGACGATTTCTTCGACTACGATGGCAAGCCTGCGCGGGAGGTATCGGACGCCGCGGGATACGGTCCGAATGCGCTGTACCGGCTCTACAGGGCCGAAAGCGGCTGGGTGTACCTCGCCTGTCCGCTCCCCAAAGAATGGCGGCCGCTCTGCGAGGCCGTTGGACGGCCCGACCTGGCCGACGATCCCCGATTCGCCACCGTAGACGGCCGGCGGGCGAACGACTCGGAACTGGCCGAAGAACTGACCTCCGTGTTCGCCTCCGCGCCGGCCGCGCACTGGGAGCGCACGCTTACCGCCGCCGATCTGGGCTGCGTGGAGGTCGAGGAGCGCGGCATGTATCACTTCTTCGATGAAGACCCGCACATCGCCGAGAATGGCTTCATAACGCAGGTCGAGAGTGAGCGGCTGGGTAGCTTCTGGAGATACAGTCCGGTGCTGAAGTTCTCCCGAACGCCGAGCAAGGCCGGCCCGGGCATCACCAGGGGCCAGCACACCTTCGAGATTCTCGGCGAACTGGGTTATTCCAGGGAAGAAGTGATAGCACTGCGGGAGCGCCGCGTGCTCGACTGGGAGTAGTCTCCAGGTATGACTACACGGCCGGCGGGAATCGCTTCTTGACCGGATCGAACACGTCTCGGCTCATCGCCCGGCGCTGCGCGAGCCAGAAGAAGACGACCTGCAGCACGCCGCGCGCTCCACCCATCTTGGTGCGCCACCGGACTCGCCAGCGCGTACCACCGTCCTCTTCGGAGAAGATGTCCTCGCGGTCCGCCCAGGTCGAATCCACCGCGACCATCTGGCGACGCTCGGGGAAGTCGAAGAAACAACGCCATCGCACTATGTCGGGCGGGTCGTCCGGGAATCTCCGAACGTCCTCGTCGATAACCAGTGAGCCACCATCCCGCTCCACTATCTCGCCGTAGTGTTCTGTGAAGCGCGCCTCGTCGGTAGGGCCGTCGCCGTCCCAGAGGGCGACGTGGCGGTACACCTCTTCGGGCGGAGCGTCGATATGGGCGTTGATTCGGAGTATTGGCATTGTCACACCGTGGCCGAGCGGCGAGTTGATATGGGTCATCCGCGCCAATGGTATACGTCTGTGCCCCGACGATTCAAGCTCGGAACGGCGGTGCGGCCGGATAGCCGCTGACGGGCAGGACGCATTGGCGTACAATGGGCCTGCGCCGCACGGCGTGGCACGTCCGCGCGGGCGGCGACCAGCACATTGGAGGCGACAAATGGCACGAAAGCGCATCGGGGTGGCCGCAATGGGCGGCGACAGCAAAGACGTACTGGCTCGAATCGAGGACTTGGAGAGCCGCGGCATCGGCGCCGCGTGGCTCACCACCGGAGGCGCGGGGATCGACGGCATCACGCTGTTCGCGGCCGCGGCGGCCCGCACCGAGAACATACTGCTCGGCACCTGTATCACTCCAACCTACCCCAGACACCCCATCACGACCGTCCAGCAGGTGCAGGTCGTGGCGCAGCCTCGCGCCGGGTCGGTTCCGGTTGGGACTGGGACCGAGCCACAAAGTGAGTATCGAGCCTACATACGGGATCCAGCACACGGCGCCACTCACTAATTTGAAAGAGTACATCCAGGTGTGCAAATCATTGCTGTGGGACGGCGAAGTGGACTTCGACGGCACTCAGTACCACGCCCACGCACGGTTGGCGAACGACCCGATTCCGGACGTGCCGGTTATGGCTTCGGCGCTGCGCCGACGTTCGTTCGAGGCATGTGGGGAGGTTGCGGACGGCGCTATAAGCTGGGTGTGCCCGGGCACATACCTGCGCGATGTCGCCCTGCCAGCCATGCGGAGAGGAGCCGAGCGCGCTGGACGTCCAACGCCGCCGCTCGTCGCCCACGCCCCCGTGTGCGTCCATGACAATGCCGACGAGGCGCGGGCGGCGGCGCGAGAGCAGCTATCCAACTACCCGCGTTCTCCCTTCTACCAGCAGATGTTCGCCGACTCCGGCCACCCGGAGGCGTTCTCCGGCGAGTGGAGTGACGGGATGATCGACGACGTGGTCTTCATGGGCAGCGCGGAGCAGGTTGCGGACAGTCTACGAGAACTGTTCGCGATGGGGGCGACCGAGATCATCGCCCACCCGGTTCTGGCGGGCACCGACCGCGAAGCCTCCGCAAACCGCGCCCTCGAGGCCATCGCGGCCGTCGGGCGAGCTCTGTAGCGGCTGACGGCAGGAAACAGACTTGATCGGCCGCATGTGCCAACTGCACTTCCTGGCAAATGAGGCTTCACACCCGATGCGCCTATGCCTAGCCTAATCTGGCTAGTTTATTTTGACACATAATGGCAGTTAATATATTCTAACCTGCATGAATAGTGTGAGCTTTCCCGGTGAATTTGACTGTACTTGATTCGCTGGCCGGGAAGCTTGGGTACCGCGGAAGGCGGTCGGCTTGCGGGGTAAACTAGGCGCTTGGCTACCATTGGTCACGGCATAGGGAGCGTGGCGGCCCGCGCGGCCGATGGCGGCGCGTTCCGGCGAATGTGGGCGGGCATGCCGCCAATCGCGGTACTGGCGCCGGCTCTGCTCGTCGGCGCGGCGATGTTGATTCCGCTCGTTTACCTGGTCATACGCGGCTCGGGGGCGTCCGATGAGGCGTGGCGCCTGCTGTTCCGGGCCCAGACGCTCTACACGCTCGCTCGTACACTGCTCTTGATGGCGAGCGTCACGTTGATTTCCGGAGCGATCGCGGTGCCCCTCGCCTGGCTCACGGTGCGGACCGACCTTCCGTTTCGCAGGGCGTGGGGAGTGGTGAGCGTCCTCCCTCTGGTGATACCCAGCTTCGTGGGTGCGTTTCTGTACATCTCGGTGCTGGGACCACGAGGCCTGCTGCAGAGCGCTATGGAGAACGTGTTCGGGCTGGAGAGGTTGCCGAACATGTACGGCTTCGTGGGCGCGACGCTGACGCTGGCGTTGCTCAGCTTCCCCTACATGCTGCTTACGGTCCGTGCGTCGCTATCCAATCTTGATCCCGCCACCGAGGAGTCCGCCCGTGGGTTGGGGTGTGGGCCGCTGGGAACGCTATGGCGTGTCACGCTGCCGCAGCTTAGACCTTCGATTGCCTCAGGCGGTCTGCTGGTAGCCCTGTACACCTTGAGCGATTTTGGCGCCGTTTCGCTAATGCGCTACCAGACCTTCACCTGGGTCATCTACCAGCAGTACGAGTCGGCCTACGATCGATCGGTCGCAGCCGTAATGTCGCTGGGGTTGGTCGCCATGGCTGCGGCGGTGCTGGTGCTGGTACACGTCAGTCAGGGCCGCGAGCGTTACTACCAGTCGAACGCCTCCGCTGCCAGAGTGCCCCGGCGCTTCCGGCTGGGACGGTGGAAGTGGCCGGCGCTGACTTACTGCGGTGGCGTCGCGCTGCTGTCGCTGGGCCTGCCGATGGCGGTGCTTGCCTACTGGCTGGTACGCGGTCTTGGCATCGGCGAGCCGCTAATGCCGTTGTGGGAGGCCACCAGGAACTCCGTTGTTGTGTCGGGGCTGTCAGCCATTGCCACCGCCGCGTTTGCGATTCCGGTCGCTGTCATCATAGTCCGCCACCGGGGCAGACTGAGCCGAGTGCTGGAAACGACAAGTTTCACTGGTTACGCGCTGCCGGGTGTGGTCATCGCATTGGCGCTCGTTTACTTCGGCGCAAACTACGCGCGTCCGCTCTACCAGACGATCTGGCTTCTTGTGTTCGCCTACGTGGTGTTATTCTTCCCCGTCGCTCTCCGGGGCGGTAAGCTCGAGGCTCCAGCAGATAAGCCCGCGGCTCGAGGACGCGGCAAGGGGGCTGGGCAGGCGCCCCTGGCAGGTGCTGACGTCGATCACAGGTTCCGCTGCTGAGCCCAGGGGTGCTGATGGGAGCCGCGCTCGCGTTTCTCATCACCGTCAAGGAGCTGCCGGCGACGCTGATCCTGGGCCCGCTGGGATTCGGCACGCTCGCCACGACGGTCTGGTCCGCTTCCTCGGAGGCCTTCTTCGCGCGCGCCGCTGCTCCGGCGATGATGCTGGTGCTCATATCTTCGATACCGATGGCTTTCGTGCTGGCCGTCTCCGGGAGAACGCGAGAGTGACATCCCCTGTCCTGTCGTGCCGGGACGTGAGCAAGTCCTTCGGCGTGGCGCAAGCGGTGAGGCGCGCCACGTTGCACCTGCAGCAGGGTGAAGTTCTCGCGATCCTTGGAGACAGCGGCTGCGGAAAGACGACGCTTCTCCGGTTGATAGCGGGGTTCGAGTACCTCGACTCCGGGGCGATCGAGATCAATGGGCGGCAGGTATCGGGCGCGGCGGTTCACGTCGCCCCCGAAAGGCGCAACGTCGGCATGGTGTTCCAGGAGTACGCGCTGTTCCCACACCTGACGGTGGGCAAAAACGTGGAGTTCGGACTTCGCAAGCTGCCGTCAGACCAGCGGGAGGCGCGGCTGCGGCAGGTGCTTGACCTGGTGCAGCTCGAAAGGCTCGAACAGAGCTATCCCCACGAGCTTTCGGGCGGCCAGCAGCAGCGCGTCGCACTGGCCCGCACCCTGGCGCCGCGCCCGGTCACGATGCTGTTGGACGAGCCGTTCAGCAACCTGGACGCGCAGATGGCCACGCGGATGCGCCGTCAGGTTGAGGCGATACTCCGAGCCGGTGAGATCGCGACCGTGCTGGTCACACACAACCGCCAGGAGGCGTTCGCCATGGCGGATAGGATTGCCGTGATGAACGCCGGGCACATCGACCAGATAGACACCCCTACAAAGATGTTCAGCTCGCCCGCGACCGCGTTCGTCGCCCGCATGACGCGCACGTGCGACCTGCTCCCGGGCAGGCACTCTAGCGGAGTGGCACATGTCGAGGTCGGCGCGCTCCCAGTGATAGACCCGGGCAGACCACTGGAGGAGGATGCCAGCGTGGACGTGCTGGTGCACCCCGAAGACTTCAGAGCGGCGTCCGACGAGAACGGTGACTGTGTCGTCGGATCCTCCGAGTTTCTGGGTGACAGGGTTATGCTGTACGTCCAGACGGTTTCCGGCTTTACCGTGAGGTGCAGCCACACGCTCGACGAGCAGATCGAGCCGGGTACTCGCGTGTCGCTGCACTCCCGACGAATCGGTCCGTTCATCGCATTCCAGCGCGAGTGACCCCTGGCCGGCGGCCAGGCATGCCGTCAGGCGGTTCCGGTCAACAGCCGCGCCGTTTCACAACCGGTGGCCGGTTGAAGTATCATGTCCGCAGTCAGACTCTGCATGGAGGCGCTTGTCCTATGATCAATCCTATACACGGCGTCAGAGAGCTCGGGCAATCGATCTGGTACGACAACATCAGCCGCGCGCACCTGCGGTCAGGCGAGTTGCAGCGCCTGATAGACCTGGGCGTCAGCGGATTGACCTCCAATCCGACCATATTCGAGAAGGCGATATCGGAGGGCACGGACTACGACGCCGACCTGGACGCTCTGGTCAGCGCGGGCAAGGAGCCGTCGGAGGTGTTCGAGGCGCTAGCGGGAGACGACATTCGCGCCGCGGCGGACATGCTTCGCCCGGCCTATGACGCGGCCGGTGGAGCGGACGGCTTCGCCTCCTTCGAGGTGAGCCCGCATCTCGCCCATGACACGGAGGGGACAGTGCAGGCCGCCAAGCGGCTGTTCGCGCTGCTGGACAGGCCAAACGCGATGATCAAGGTGCCCGCAACGCCTGAGGGTATCCCCGCCATTCGCCGGCTCATCGGGAGCGGCGTGAACGTCAACGTGACGCTCATCTTTTCGCTGGAGGCTTACGCCAAAGTGCGCGAGGCCTACATCAGCGGGCTGGAGGATCTGGCGGCTGCCGGCGGCGACGTGTCGCGCGTGGCGTCGGTGGCGTCGTTCTTCGTGAGCCGGGTGGATACGTCCGTGGACGCGCAGCTGGCTGAGCTGGGCGGAGACCTGACGGGTCGGCTTTCGGGTAAGGCGGCGGTGGCGAACGCGAGGATGGCCTACCGGGACTTCAAGGCGACGTTCGAGACCGGGCGATTCGCGGCGCTGGCCGAGCAGGGCGCGAAGGTGCAGCGTCCGCTTTGGGCGAGCACGAGCACCAAGAATCCGGACTTGAGCGACGTGTTGTACGTCGAGAGCCTGATCGGCCCGGATACCGTCAACACCATGCCGGACGCGACGCTGGAGGCATTTCTCGACCATGGGAGCGTGGCATCTACGCTGGAGGACGGCGTGGAGGCGGCGGAAGCGCATGTCGCCGCGTTGGAGGCGGTGGGAGTCAGCATGGAGCGGACGACCGCAGACCTGCTCGCGGCAGGTGTGAAGGCGTTCGCGGACTCCTACGACGCGCTGCTGGCGAACATAGAGGCTAAGGCCAAGAGGTTGGCAGCCGCGGGGGCGTGATGTCGGGGGACTCTTCCGACCACGAGTTGCTGACGGAGCTCGCCTGCGAGGAGATCGACCGGCGGGACGTCGTCGGCAGGATATGGCGGCGCGACCACACGGTCTGGAAGCCCGAACCGGACGAGATTGCGAACAGGCTGGGCTGGCTGGACGTGTCGGCCCCTATGCGAAGAGAGCTTCCCTCTTTACGACGGTTCGCGGATGAGGTCCGTGCCGACGGCTTGGAGCGCGTGCTGCTGCTTGGCATGGGAGGCAGCAGTCTGGGACCGGATGCGCTGGCCCGGACCTTTGGCAGCGCCGTTGGATACCCCGAACTGAGCGTGCTGGATTCGGTGCTGCCCTGCGAGGTACTGGCCGCGACGGATGCCATCGACCCAGCGCGGACACTTTTCCTCGTTTCCTCGAAGTCGGGCACGACCGTGGAGACGAACGCGATGTACCGACACTTCAGGAGTGAGGTGGAGGCGAGCGTGGGGGCCGAGAGTGCGGGCCAGCACTTCGTGGCTATCACGGACAGCGGAACTCCATTGGCGAGGCTCGCCGTTCGCGATGGGTTCCGGCGCCTGCTCCTCAATCCGCCAGACATTGGCGGGCGGTACTCGGTGCAGTCGCTCGTGGGCCTGGTTCCGGCGGCGCTCATGGGGCTGGACCTGGAAGCAGCACTCGACCAGGTCGACGCCATGGCCGACCGCTGCTCGGCCACGCACACCGCAAGCAACAGTCCGGGCGCTCGGCTCGGCGCGGCCATCGCCGCACAGGCGGTGCGGGGCCAGGACAAACTGACGTTGCTGGCGTCGCCGTCGGTGGCGGCGTTCGCGCCGTGGGCGGAGCAGCTCGTGGCGGAGAGCCTGGGCAAGGAGGGCAAGGGAGTGGTGCCGGTGGTGGGCGAGCCGCTCGCGCGGTCGGCACGCCCCGGCGCGGATCGGCAGTTCGTATACGTCAGGATGCGGGGCGACGCGAACGCCGCGGTTGATTCGGTGGCCGACACCGCGGCCAGGCAGCGCAGGCCGCTCGTTACCCTGGAGCTCGGCGACAGGAACGAGGTGTGGAGAGAATTCTTCCGCTGGGAGTTCGCGGTTGCGGTCGCGGGCGCGCTGCTGGGCGTCAATCCATTCGACCAGCCGGACGTGGAGTTTTCTAAGCAGATGGCGAGAGACGCGCTTGGCGGCGCGGACGGCTCGACCGGCGCATCGGACGGCGTCTCGTCGTCGGAACTGCTGGCAGACGTGGAGGCGGGCGACTACCTCGCGGTGTTGGCATACGTGCGGCGCACGTCGGAGCTCGATGCGGCGCTGGCCGGACTCCGCCGAGCAATCGCCGAGAGGCACGGCATCGCCACGACTGTAGGCTACGGGCCGCGGTACCTGCACTCGACCGGGCAGCTTCACAAGGGCGGCCCGGCGAACGGGCGGTTTCTACAGCTTGTGGAGAGTCCGAGCAGTGGGGAAGGCACCGACCTAGGCGTGCCGGGCGCGGGCTACACGTTCGGCCGGCTGGCGAAAGCGCAGGCAGACGGGGACCTTTCGGCTCTGGCGGCGCTTGGCCGGAGCGTGTCAAGGGTGTACGTCGAGGGCAGCGGAGTCGAGGAAGTCAGCTCGCTCGCGGCTTCGCTGCGCCGGGCTTAAATGACCCAACAACCTCCGAGACTCGATGGTGCGCGCACCGTCAACCCTCACCCTAACCCTCTCCCAGTCTTGGGAGAGGGGATGAACTACTCGAGCGAGGCCTCGACGCTGAGCGCGACGTTGCCGGAGAGCGCCTGGGAAATCGGGCAGCCGTCCTTGGCGCCTTCGGCGGCTTGCCGGAAGGCTTCTTCGTCGATGCCGTCGACCTTGCCGGTAACGGTGAGGGCGCTGGAAACGACCTTGAATCCGCCGTCGACGTTGTCGAACGTGACCGTGGCGCTCACACGCAACTGCTGAGGCGGTGTTCCGGCTCTGCCGAGGCCAGCGGAGAGCGCCATCGAGAAGCAGCTCGCGTGGGCGGCGGCGATCAATTCTTCGGGGCTGGTGCGGCCGTCCGGCTGCTCGGTTCGCGCGGACCAGCTTACGCCGAGGTCGGAGAAGGCCTGGCTGGTGGTGGCCGTGACGACGCCGCTGCCGGAGGGAAGGTCGCCTGTCCAGGTCGCATCGGCTCTTCTTACTGCTGCCATGTATCTCTCCCGTTGTCTGAGGGTTGTGGTTCCGCGGGCATTGTATCACCAACTGGGTGAAGTTAGCGGAAAGTGTTCCGTTTTGTTCCGTTCGTACTTGAGGGCTGTTCCGTTGAGTGTGCCTTGGGTACCGTAACCGTTCCAAATTCGGGTGCACGCCGTGCGATTTCGGAGCGGTGAGGGTCGGGATGGAACGCAGTGTCGCATCGGACCGCTCATGGCAGCCGCCTGGTGGACGTAGGTGGCAGGTGCAGTGCTTGTGACTGGCATATGGGAAGAATAGCACGGATGTGCGGGGCTGTCAATGGGGCGCATGACATCAAAATTATGGTTACCGAAGTGGAGAATGTACCTCAAAATTACGGTTACCCAAAAGCTGGAGGTAACCGTGAACCAAAAGAGCGTCCGAGAGTACCTGGAGCGGCAGATGGATAGGTACCTGAAGGCGGGTAAGAAGGAGAAGGGAAAGATACTGGACGAGGTGGAAGCCGTGACCGGCTATCACAGGAAGTCGGCGATACGAGCCCTGTCGGGTCGGAGGCGAGAAGGTAAGGGAGGGCGCGTGGGCAGACCGGTCGAGTACGGTCCGGAGGTGGCCGAGGCGGTCCGGGTGGTGCACGAGGCGGCGGGCGGGATAGGCGCCAGAAGGCTGCACCCGTTCGTGGGGGAGCTGGCGTCGCGGCTGGCTGAGTTCGGCGAACTGGAGTTGGACTGTTCCACCGAGACCAGGCTCGGGCGGGCGAGCGCGGCGACTTTGGAGCGGTTGCTGGCCGTGCACCAGGCGCCGGTGAGGAAGAGAGCGACCAGCCTGACCAAGGCCGGGACTCTGCTCAGGAACCGCATCCCGGTGCGGACCTACTGGGAGTGGGACGACGCGCGGCCCGGCTTCGTGGAGGTGGACACGGTGGCGCACTGCGGAGCGACGACGGAGGGGTTCTACCTGTGGACCGTGACGGCGGTGGACGTAGCTACGGGATGGGTGGACATGGACGTTGTGTGGGGTAAGACTCAGGAGCGTGTGGGTGCGGCGATACGCAGGATGCGGGGGAGGTTGCCTGTGCCTCTGCTGGGGCTGGACTCGGACAACGGCTCTGAGTTCATCAACCGCGGTCTGTACGCCTACTGCGAGAACAACGGCATCACGTTCACAAGGAGCAGGCCGTACCGTAAGAACGACAGCGCGCACGTCGAGCAGAAGAACGGCGCGGTGGTGCGTCGGCTGACCGGACACAGCCGGTACTCTTCGTCCGCGGCCTTCAGGCAGATGCAGCAGGTGTACTCTTTGGCGCGGCTGCAGGCGAACTTCTTCCAGCCGGTGCGCCGGCTCGTTGGGAAGAGTCGGCAGGGTGATAGGGTGGTGCGTATGCACGACGAGGGGATGACGCCGTACAAGCGGATGCTCGGGAGTGGGGCGCTTGTGGGTGCTCGGCGGGTGGTGTTCGAGAAGCTGTACGCGTCGCTCAACCCGCTGTGGCTGAGTCGTCAGATCGACTCGGAGATCGAGAAGCTGCAAGGCCTGGCGTGGAGGCGTGGAGACCCCCTAAACTGGAACACCGCTGGTAACCGTAATTTTGAGGTCACAACTCTCGTTCGGTAACCATTGATTTTGAGGTCGCACGGAGGGGTCAGGGCGACAGGCAGGGTCTTTCGGTTATCGGTTTCACACCATACCGGCATCCGCTCCCAAACTTGCAGCCTTGGTCTGAACAAGTGGATATGGCGAGAAATCGTCAGCAATTGGCAATAACCGAAAGACCCTGGGGCGACAGGCGCGCGTAGACACCCCAGATTCCTCGGCTGCGCTCGGAATCGTCGGCGACGCTCAGAACGGTAGGGCCACGGAGTTGCCGCTAGACCAAGGTGAATGCGCCGATCTGTTGGCGCAAGGCAGGGCTACTTGACATAAAGTGGAGGGAGTGGGCCTGAGAGTGGGAATTTCTGTGACACGGTTGGGAAGGCATTGCGCGCTGATGGGAAGGGGTGTGGCGTTTGGGTTACGCGGTTGGGAAGCTTTGAGACACGATTTCTGGGGTGATTCCGGCTGGCGGGCGTGGGGGAGCCGGCCTTCCATGCAAGAGGTGTCGCAATGATGCATGGGAGCAGTCTTGCGATGGATAATGAAAAGGGACTGCAGGGACTGTTCGGAGGGCCACCCCAGGCAGGACTCTGCCAGGAAAACCGCGAGATGGTGAGTCACGATTGCCACGCCCACGTTAGCCCGTCCCCGCGTCGTGTGCTACAATATGCCACGCGCAGGAGCGTAGCTCAGTTTGGTAGAGCATCGGTCTCCAAAACCGAGGGTCGCGGGTTCGAGTCCTGCCGCTCCTGCCAACGCACTCCCTCAAGCCTAGGGCGCGACTTTTGCCTTGTCGATTAGGTTAGAACTTCACGAGCAACCTGGTCGGGCACCGACGCGCACTGCCCCCTGGGCTTAGGTGGGCCTTTTGTGCTACGCGACCGACTCAGCCTCTTTGTATTCGCGTTTCGCCGCCTCGACAGCCACCTTGGTACTGAAAGCCAGGCTGGGTCCGCTCCATGCTTTCGACAGATGAAGACTCTGATAACAATACTGATCTTCACGCTGGCACTAGCAGCCTGTGCCGACGCACAGGTCGGTCCTGAGCCTCAAGGTCCTCCTGCCTCCACTGTTGGTCAGATAGATCCGACCGTCAACCCCACTTCGACGGCAGTACCGGCTCAACCTGCAAGACCTATACGCACGCCCACGCCGGAGCCTCCGCCGACAGCCGAGCCGACAGAAACCCCAATGCCTACACCGACGCCTCAACCCACGTGGACGCCTGTTCCTACACCCACGTGGACGCCAACGCCGACCGCCACACCGACTGTGCTTCCCACGCCCACGTGGACGCCAACGCCAACCGCCACACCATGCGCCGTCGATGACTCAACGTCTGAAGAGAGGCGGGCGCTGTACATCTCACTGAATCCTGGCTGGAGCAGCGCGTCCGACTCTGTCCGTAGCTTCTTGAAGTCGCAGTTCGATCCTTTAGAGGCTCAGTACTTGGCTTTCCGTACTCTTTACCCCGGCCAAGTGGGGACGTGGAGGGGCTACCTCATGTCCAATCCCGCCGTCCCGTGCGACCTCAAAATCAATGGTTACCGAACGAGAGTTGTGACCTCAAAATTACGGTTACCAGCGGTGTTTCCAGTTTAGGGGGTCTCCACGCCTCCACGCCAGGCCTTGCAGCTTCTCGATCTCCGAGTCGATCTGACGACTCAGCCACAGCGGGTTGAGCGACGCGTACAGCTTCTCGAACACCACCCGCCGAGCACCCACAAGCGCCCCACTCCCGAGCATCCGCTTGTACGGCGTCATCCCCTCGTCGTGCATACGCACCACCCTATCACCCTGCCGACTCTTCCCAACGAGCCGGCGCACCGGCTGGAAGAAGTTCGCCTGCAGCCGCGCCAAAGAGTACACCTGCTGCATCTGCCTGAAGGCCGCGGACGAAGAGTACCGGCTGTGTCCGGTCAGCCGACGCACCACCGCGCCGTTCTTCTGCTCGACGTGCGCGCTGTCGTTCTTACGGTACGGCCTGCTCCTTGTGAACGTGATGCCGTTGTTCTCGCAGTAGGCGTACAGACCGCGGTTGATGAACTCAGAGCCGTTGTCCGAGTCCAGCCCCAGCAGAGGCACAGGCAACCTCCCCCGCATCCTGCGTATCGCCGCACCCACACGCTCCTGAGTCTTACCCCACACAACGTCCATGTCCACCCATCCCGTAGCTACGTCCACCGCCGTCACGGTCCACAGGTAGAACCCCTCCGTCGTCGCTCCGCAGTGCGCCACCGTGTCCACCTCCACGAAGCCGGGCCGCGCGTCGTCCCACTCCCAGTAGGTCCGCACCGGGATGCGGTTCCTGAGCAGAGTCCCGGCCTTGGTCAGGCTGGTCGCTCTCTTCCTCACCGGCGCCTGGTGCACGGCCAGCAACCGCTCCAAAGTCGCCGCGCTCGCCCGCCCGAGCCTGGTCTCGGTGGAACAGTCCAACTCCAGTTCGCCGAACTCAGCCAGCCGCGACGCCAGCTCCCCCACGAACGGGTGCAGCCTTCTGGCGCCTATCCCGCCCGCCGCCTCGTGCACCACCCGGACCGCCTCGGCCACCTCCGGACCGTACTCGACCGGTCTGCCCACGCGCCCTCCCTTACCTTCTCGCCTCCGACCCGACAGGGCTCGTATCGCCGACTTCCTGTGATAGCCGGTCACGGCTTCCACCTCGTCCAGTATCTTTCCCTTCTCCTTCTTACCCGCCTTCAGGTACCTATCCATCTGCCGCTCCAGGTACTCTCGGACGCTCTTTTGGTTCACGGTTACCTCCAGCTTTTGGGTAACCGTAATTTTGAGGTACATTCTCCACTTCGGTAACCATAATTTTGATGTCATGCGCCCCCTTGATTCTATAGTACGCACGTGCTATCTTCTACCTGACAAGCGTTGTGCCCGCCGGTCGTGGAGTAGGAGCGAGCTTCAAACCCGCCCGCCCCGGGCCGAACAGAGCCTGCCGAACGGGTCGCGTTCTGCCACATTCTGCGCAATGCGCGTGACGAACCTTAACAACTTGGCTCACAGAAAGTGACAACAACATCGGCCCGCCCAGCTACGGAATGGGCGGAATGTAGCAGAATTGAGCAGATTTTTCTGAGAGCCCCTCGTAAAGAAGACTCCGACCATTCCATTCCAAGCGCAGCCGGGGAATCTAAGGCCCCGTTCTGACCCGCCCTGCTGGCTGGAGACGTGAGAATGAAAAGACCCTGGTGGCCGTAGTGACTCGCCCTCTCGCGGTTTCCCCGGCAAGTTCCCGCTCGGAGTCGCATTCCGAACGGTCGGCGCCCGTCGTCTTGACAGCGCCGCGACGGCGGTGCGACACTTGACGCACACCTCGCGAACCCGGCCCGGAGACACATTTGATAATAGACATCCACACTCACACCTACCCCACGTCGATCGACAGTGAGTTGACCCCCGAAGAGTTAATCACGGAATCCAAGAGGCTTGGCCTCGACGGCATCTGCATCACCGACCACGATGGCTTCTGGGACCCCGAGGAGATTCACCAGCTTTCGCGAGACTTCAACTTCCTGGTGCTTCCGGGCTGCGAGGTTACCACCGAGGAGGGGCACCTGCTGGTCTACGGCCTCTCCGAGTACGTGTTTGGAATGCACCGCGCCTCCACCGTGAAGAAGATGGTCGACGAGGTCGGCGGCGTGATGGTGGTGGCCCACCCGTACCGCCGCACCTACAGGCAGGAGGCCGACAGCGGCGGGGAGGCTTACGACGAGATGCTGGACCGCGCGGCCCGCAACGAGGTCTTCCAGCGCGTCGACGCCGTGGAGGTGTTCAACAGCAGGGGCTCCGACGCGGAGAACGAGTTCTCGCACGGCATCGCCCGCCGGTTCGGATTCAAGGGCACCGGCGCGAGCGACGCCCACAAGCTGTCGGACATCGGCACTTACGCCACCGAGTTCGAGCGCCCCATCCACTCCCTGGAGCAGTTCATCCACGAGCTCCGCGCCGGCCGGTTCAGCGCCGTGGCGCTGGAAAAGCGTGCCCGCCTGAAGGTAGCAACCTAGGCCAGGACGGAACCATGCCCGAAACCCTGCTGGAAGTGCGCGATCTGCACACCTACTTCATGACCAAAGAGGGCACGGTCAAGGCCGTCAACGGCGTCTCGTTCGACCTCGAAGAGGACAGCGTCCTCGGCCTCGTGGGCGAGAGCGGCTCCGGCAAGACCGTCACCGCGCTGTCCATACTCCAGCTTGTGCCCTTCCCCGGCAAAATCGTGGAAGGCAGCATCACCTACGCCGGCGAGAGCCTGCTCGACATGTCCACGGACCGGCTGCGCGCCATTCGCGGCCAGGAGATTTCGCTCATCTTCCAGGACTCCGGCGCCGCCCTCAATCCCGTCATCCCCATCGGCCGGCAGGTCGAGGAGATCATGCTCGAGCACACGGACATGGGAAAGCGCCAGGCGCGGTCCGTGGCCGAGGACCTGCTGAGGCAGATGGGAATTCCCGACGCCCGCCGGATGCTGGACCAGTACCCCTTCCAGCTCAGCGGCGGCATGGCGCAGCGCGTGATGATGGCCATAGGTGTCGCGCTCAACCCACGCGTGCTCATCGCCGACGAGCCGACGTCGAACCTGGACGTCACGCTCCAGGCCGAGATGCTCCAGCGGCTGCGCCGGCTGCGCCAGGAGAACCACTCCGCCATCATGCTCATCACCCACGACCTGGGCGTGATCGCGCAGATGGCCGAGCGCGTGGTGGTGATGTACGGCGGCACGGTGGTGGAGCAGGCCACGACGCGCGACCTGTTCGCCCGGCACTACCACCCCTACACCTGGGGGCTGTTCCAGGCGCTGCCCAGGCTCGACGCGCCTCAACGGTCGCTCACGCCCATGCGCGGCGCGCCGCCCCAGATGATGGACCCGCCCGACCAGTGCCCCTTCCTGGCCCGCTGCTCCAAGGCCACCGCCGAGTGCCGCACCAGCCCCCGTCCGCCGCTGGAAGAGATCGCCGACAACCACTGGGTGGCCTGCTACAACACCATCGGCTACGACTAGCGCGGGATGTCGGGGCGCCTCAAATGTCCCCTCTCCCTTGACGGCAGGGTCTTTCGATTGTCCCCTTATGCCACCCTGAGCGTCCCCTTCCTCCACCCTGAGCGTAGCCGAAGGGTCTAAGATGCTTCGACAGGCTCAGCATGACAAGGCGAGAAAACGTCGCAGCGGCACGATAATCGAAAGGCTCTGGGAAATTGCGCGATGATGTGGCGCGCGCGGTGTCTCTTCTGCTATACTGGCTGACGTGCCCGGACGCGATTGATACTTAGTATCGACAGGAAATAGAATCCGGCGGCGGTTACGGGCGTCCGGAGCGTAAGTTCGCGGCCTGTTTTCGCCACAAAATGATATTTTGTCTCATAAAATCATCCGGACGGCCACACGCGCGACGCCATCGCTCTGAGAGAGGAACTCGAGCCCCATGATCAACGCCATTCGCAACGCTACCCGCACATTCACGCCCTCCGCCCGGCGGGGCCTTGCCCTGGCCGCCCTTGCCGTCGCCCTGCTGGCGGCGTTCCTCGCCCCCCCCCCCCCCCGCCCACGCACAGGAGCTGCCGCCCATCGCTGGTGTCCGAGACCTGTCGATAACATTGGGGTTCGATCTAACACGTACAGGAACGTTACAGGCAGGCGTAAACAATAACTCTACCATTACAATGCGAAACGTGAAGGTCCTGATCACAGCCGACCCGCCAGTGCCGCTTGAGGCGAAGCAGCGCCCGGGCTATGCGCACCCGGACCAATTCGACCCCACCACCAACATATGGACAATTCCCGAATTGGAGCCATACGGCCTTAGGACGACGTTGCTGTTCACGACTGTCCGAGGCAACTACCCGAACCCGTACGTCACGGTCCAGGCTGAAATCATCGGTTCGCTCCCTCCAGAAGGCGCGGGGAATCGCGACAATAATCAGACGGTGAAGAAGTGGATATATGCCGGTAACACCGTGCGCAGCGAGCTTTTGCCCAATGCGCTACTCAATCTGGGCGTCGACAACAGGTCGCCGGAACCAGGCGAAAATCCGGTTTTCTCGGTGAGCGTCTCTGGCGGACTTTACGAGAGGACGGGATTAATATACGATCAGGTGGGCGTGGTGGTGAAGGTTGCCCTTTCGGAGGGACTGGTCTTCGCTTCGACCCCGAGCCCGCCATCGGGCACCTCCTTTTCCCGGACTTCCTCGACCGCCGGCGTCTGGCGCCTTGGCAGCGGTGAGATGGTGCCAGGCACGCTGAGCGTGCCGGTGCGGTTGTCCCTCGACGCCGGAGATGCGCCGCCACTGAACCGCCGGTGCCTGTCCGCCCAAATCGTGGCCTCCGTTCCTTCTCCCAGCTTGCGATCGGGGGAACCGCATACCTTATGCCTTGGGGGCGAAATCCGGCTTGTTCTCTCTGAAGGAGACGCGCTTTACATGAGGCATTACCCTCAAGCTAACATCTGCGCCTTCTTACCTCACCTCTGCCCAGAGGGTGACTCGGCAGTGATAGCGCATGTCGGACATTACCAAGGACCGGCCTACCGGCCGGAGGACTTGATCATCGTGGTGGACCCGGAGCCGCTTGATCCCCCGGTCACAATTGGCGGCACAAGCACAACAACCTACCACTGGGCAACCGGGCATGTCATAAGCAACATCGAAGATGATGATAGGTTTCCGGGTGTGCGGGTCGTCCGTAGAGTGCCATCTCGCGCCGACGCTGAGAGCCGCAGATTCACGATCAGCGACGTCACTCCAAAGGAGAGGCCGGGAGCCATCGCCGAACTCTGGCGCTGGTTTGCCAATGGCCAAGTCAATCATTGGGAAGGATTGAACCCCGACAAATCTGATAAATTAGTTGACACAATCGTTGATACTCATACTTCCAGGGATTTCACTCGTCTCGTCGTATTCAGCGAACCGGGCGTGTATAAAGTCAACGTGGGGATGGAGCACACTCGCAGATCTGACGAAACCGTGTTCTCGGCTACCTCCACCTTGACCTATATCGTGGGTGCCCTCTCGGAACTGCAGGTGCATGACGCGGGCCTGCACGGCAGGCTTCCCGAGGGTCAGCAGGCCTACACCCTGCGCGCCGAGAACAACCTGGATGGGACCGTCGAGCAGGTCGAGGTCGCCCTGACCGGTGTGCCCGAGGGGGCGGCGCCGGAAGTCAGCAGCGACGGCGGCCGCTACGACCGGGGCGCCTGCGACGAGAACGGCCTCTGCGAAGGCATCTGGAAGATCGGCGACCTGGAGAGCCGGGAGTACCGGTACCTCAGCGGCCGCAGCGACGGGCCGACGCTGACCCTGCTGGTGGACGGCAACCCCAACCCCATCACCGCGACCATCGCCAGCACCAAGACCCAGAGGGTGACCGCCGGGGGGAACTCCTACACCATCGAGGTAACGGACCTCGACGACTCCAACAGCAAGGACGTGAGCGTCGCCGTGGGCACGGGCCGCGGGGAGCCTGATCCCGAAGCGCCCGTATCCCTGCGGGTTGACCAATTCGGCCGGATCGCCCTCCTGCGCTGGGAGACGGTGGAGAAAGTGAGCCGCTGGCCGGTGGACTACTACCAGGTGCAGCGGGGCAACCAGGTCCTGGACGTTGAGCCCAAGGAGGCCCTGTACCTGGACCTGCAGGCCGGCGGGAACCACGTCTATCGGGTACGGGCGGTGAACGAGTTTGGAGACCCCGGGCCGTGGTCCCTGCCCGCGGGGGGAACCGACGTGCTGGCTCAGACGGCGGAGTTGGCCGCGCCCACGGGTCTGACCGCCACGCCGGGCATGGGCGACGCGCGCCGCATCGACCTGAGCTGGTTCGCGCCGTCCGGGGAGACCGGCCTGCGCTACATCATCGAGCACGCCGCCGACAGCCCCGGCCCCTGGACCACGCTGGCCCACGGCTATAGCGGCGCCACCTACTCCCACACCGGCAGCATCCTGCTGCCGGGCACCACCCACTACTACCGGGTGGCGGCGCGGAAGGGCGAGCTCATCAGCGCGTGGGCCTACGTCCAGGCAACCACCGAAATCGTGGACGGCACCGCCCTCTACGTGCCCGGCTGGCCGATGAACCTGCGGTTCACCAGGATAGACCGCACGGCGGTGACCCTTGCCTGGGACCCGCCGGCGGACGACGGCGGCAGCCGGGTCACGGGCTACGAGTACCGGGTGTTCGGCCCCTGCCCGTCGGGTGCGGACGCGGTGTGCGACATCGTCGCTCCCACCCGTGTCAGCGGCACCTCGCGGAGCATCTCCGGGCTGAACCGGGAAGGCACGTACCAGTTCGAGGTGCGGGCGCTGAACGTCGTGGGCGCGGGGGACTGGTCCCAGTCAATCCAGAGGGACGTCGGTCCCGCCACCGCTGGCGGCGGTCGGGTCATCCTGAGTCCGTCCCGGCTGACGGTGCGCGAGGGCGGCGAGGCCACCTACCGGGTGAAGCTGAGCCGGAATCCGACCCTGCCGATAGTGGTGTTCATGCACTGGAACCTGAACGGGACCGAGGACGAGGCTCTGGGCAGCGAGCTGCCGTTCCAGCAGGGCCAGGTGCTGCTGCCCACCGGCTACGACCTCTCCGGCCTGCCGGACAGTTGCGAACAGGATCACGACTGGAAGGAGAATGCCTACGCCTGGAACGTGGGCGTGCCCATCACGGTAGAGGCCCCGGAGGACGACGAGCCGGGGAACGGGCGGCTGGTCATCACCCACGACCTGGGGACGGTGTCGGCGGAGTGCCTGGGGAACCCGGCCGATTACGCGCCGGACCCGGTGTACGATGGGATGTTCGGCCTCGCCCTGACGGTCACCGAGCGGGACAACGATTAGGGGCGAGTGGCCGGTGGTTAGGGGGCAGCGGGCAGGTTTCAAACCCGCCCGCGGCTCACGGCCACGAGCGAGGCGGCCAGCATCTCGACGGCCACGCGCTCGTCGAGTTCGCTGCGCTTGATGCTCGCGTCCGTCTCCAGCAGCTCGCGGTGCATCGCCGCGAGTTGCGCGAAGTCCAGCCGCCGCTCCTGTCCCATCACCCGACGCGCGGCGAACTCCGGTATGCCCAGGGCGCGGCCGATCTCGGATGACCCCAGCCCGCGGGCGCGCATATCCTTGGCCAGCAGCAGGTGCCGCACCTGCCTCGCCAGCATCGCGATGACGAAGCTGGGCGCCGCGCCCGAGTCCAGCGCCCGCAGAATCTGCCCGATGGCGGCGGACGCCCGGCCCTCGATCACCGCGTCCACGGTCTGGAAGATGTTCGCGTCCCTGGCGTAGACCACCACCCGCCGCACGTCGTCTCGGCTCACAGTCTCGCGCCAGCGATAGACGGCCAGCTTGTCCAGTTCGCTCGCGATCACCCGCAGGTTGCCGCCCACCGCGTCCGCAAGCTCGGTCGCCGCGTCCGGCGTGATGGCCATGCCCTGCGACGACGCGCGATCCAGGATCCACCGGCGCAGCCCGTCTCCCCTCGGCGTGCGAAAGCCGCGCAGGGTGGCGTGCTCGCGCACCTTGGCAAACAGTGGATTGCGCTCCGTGAGCGGACCGTCGACGAAGACGAGGTCGGTGGTCGGTGGGACGGCGGGAAGCAGGCCATCCAGGCCCTCCCACTCCCCCAGCGAAGCGCGACCGCCGCGACCGCCCCTGCCGCGCGCGCCGCCGCCCCGCCGCGGCTCGAACCGTCCCAGAAGCCCGTCGACGGACACCAGTCGCTTGTTCGCCATGAACGGCACGGCATAGCACGCCTGGGCCAGTTGGTCGAAGCTCGCCTCCGCGCCCAGCAGCGCCGTCACGTTCGACTCGCGCATCTCCTCCGGGGTTACCCGCTTCCTCAGCGCGGCCAGTTCCTCGCGCACCGAGAACTCGTCGTCACCGTACAGCACGTAAATCAAGCGCCGGTACTCCAAAAAGCGTAGCGTATGCTAGAATGGCCCCATACCCACTGGATGAAAGCGAGGCGAAGTTGGGCAGAGCGCTGCTGATGCT
Source organism: Dehalococcoidia bacterium (assembly GCA_965203135.1). Taxonomy (GTDB): domain Bacteria; phylum Chloroflexota; class Dehalococcoidia; order Lucifugimonadales; family CATOSD01; genus CATOSD01. The sequence goes on from CBDBBO010000002.1 coordinate 744,765, forward strand.
GCTGTCGTGGTCCGGCATCCCCCGGCTTCTTGGCCGGCTGCTGCGGGACAGCCGCGTCCCGCTGCGCGCCAAGCTGCTCGTGGTGGGGACCGCCGTCTACATCCTCTCGCCGTTCGACCTCGTGCCCGACATAATACCACTGCACGGGTGGATAGACGACGTGCTGGCGTTGCTGCTGGCCTCGGTGATGTTCCTGGGCATGGTGCCGGGAGAGGTCATGTGGGAACACCTGCGCGGCCTGAACTCGCCGACCCCGCCGGACCCGCGCGCCGGCAAGCCGGGCCGCGGCGGCGACGTGATCGACGGCGACTTCCGCCGCGTCGACGACAACTAGGCCCGCGGCGGAGATTCCGGGTTCCCCATGCAAGTCGGCATCGTGGGCCTGCCAGCAAGCGGCAAGACTACCCTGTTCTCGGCCCTCGTTGGCAGCGTCCCCCAGACCGACGGGAGAGCCAGGCCGAGCATAGGCGTGGTGAAGGTGCCCGATCCCCGGCTGGACGCGCTGGCGGAACTGTTCGGCTCGCGGCGCGTGGTCCAGTCCGAGCTCACGTTCGTGGACCTGCCGCCCGCCCCCGAAGGCTTCGGCGAAACGCGCGGAATCGGCGGCCAGTTCCTCAACGACCTGCAGGCCGTCGACGCGCTGCTGCTGGTCGCCCGCGCTTTCGACGATCCTTCCGTGCCGCACCCCACGGGCAGCGTAGACCCAGTACGCGACGCCGAGACGATGCTGTACGAGCTTGTGTTCTCCGACCTGGAGATAGTCGACCGCCGCATCGAGCGCCTGAAAGCGGGACTCAAGGGCGCGAGGGCGGCCGAGCGTGCGGAGATAAACGGCGGGCTGGAGCTTATGGCGCGTCTGAAGGCGGGACTGGAGTCCGGCGCGGCCGTGGGCAGCCAGCGATTGTCTGAGTCAGATGCCCCGGCCATCGCGGGCTACCGATTCCTCACCGCCAAGCCCTGCATCGTTGCCGCCAACGCTTCTGAGGACGCGACTCCGGACGACCTGGCGGCGCTGGAAAGCAGCCTGCGCGGCGGCCTAGAGTGGCCGAACCTGCTCGCCGCCACGCTCCGGGGCAAGCTCGAAATGGAGCTTGCGCAGATGGAGCCCGAGGACGAGTCCGAGTTCCGCGAGATGATGGACGCCCCGGAGCCGGCGCTCCAGACCATCATCGGCCTGGTCTATGAGGCGCTGGACCTGGTCACCTTCTTCACAGGCAACCAGCGGGAGTTGCGGGCCTGGCCGGTGGACAGGGGAATGGCCGCGTCCAGGGCCGCTGGCAAGATACACTCCGACTTCGAGGCGGGGTTCATACGCGCCGAGGTGGTCGGTTTCGACGACTTCACCCGCTGCGGCGGCTACGCCGAGAGCCGCCGGCAGGGTCTGCTGCGCCAGCAGGGCCGCGACTACGGGGTGCGGGACGGCGACGTGATACACTTCCTGAGCAATGTCTGAACGCCAGCAGTCCGCCGCACCAACGGGGCAACCTGCAGAATCCCCGCTCGCCCTCTACGTCCACATCCCCTTTTGCGAGACCAAGTGTCCCTACTGCGACTTCAACACCTACACCGCCATCGAGCCGCTCATTCCATCGTACTGCGATGCCCTTTGCCGCGAGATCGCAATGTGGGGCCGCGTCCTGGGCCGCCCGGCGCTGTCCAGCGTGTTCATCGGCGGCGGCACGCCATCCTACCTGCCCGCCGAGCGTATCAAGCACGTGATGGACGCGGCGCGCCGCGAGTTCGAGGTCTGCCCGGACGCGGAGATAACGCTGGAGTCCAATCCCGGAGACCTTTGCGAGGCCAAGCTGGAGTCCTACCTGCGCTCCGGCGTAAACCGCCTCAGCATCGGCGTGCAGAGCTTCGACGACGGGCTGCTGACGATGCTCGGACGCAGGCACTCGGCGCAACAGGCCGCGGACGCGTACGCCCTGGCCGTAGCCGCCGGCTTCGACAACGTGAGCATAGACCTGATGTACGGGCTGCCGCGGCAGACGCTGGACCAGTGGCGGGGCACCCTAGAGCGCACCCGCGAGCTCGCGCCGCCGCACGTGTCGATGTACTGCCTGACGCTGGAGGACGGCACGCCGATGCAGCGCTGGGTCGACGACGGCGTTCTCCCCGACCCCGACGCCGATCTCGCCGCCGACATGTACCTGCTGGCCCAGGAGTCCATGGCGGGGCTGGACTACCGCCACTACGAAATCTCCAACTGGGCCGTGGAGGGCCGCGAGAGCGCCCACAACCTCGCCTACTGGCTCAACCGTCCGTACATCGGCGTCGGGCCGGGCGCGCACTCCCACTACGCTTCCTACCGCTTCTCCAACATCCGCTCACCCCGCGAGTACGTACGCAGGCTGAGCGGCGAGGCCGCCGACGCCTGGCGGCCCGAGAGAGTGGACGCCGACGCGCTGGTGTCCATGCCCGTGGTGAGCGAAGTCGAGACCATAGACCGCCGGCTGGCAATGGCCGAGACGCTCATGATGGGGCTGCGCCTGGACCGCGGCGTGGAAGAGGCGGACTTCCAGCGCAGGTTCGGCCAGACTGCCCAGAGCGCATACGGCGAGACCGTGGCCGAGTTGACCGAACTGGGCCTGTTGACTGATGGCGCTGGCCGGCTGCGGCTGACGCAGCGCGGGCGAATGCTGGGCAACGAGGTGTTCAGCCGCTTTTTTGAATAGCGGTTATGGGCACAGAAGGCTCCCGACAGCGCCCAAAACGGCCTGCAATTGCCGTATAATGTCGCGAGTGCCCAAATACCAGCCGAGAGGTTGCGCGGAGTTTTATGGACCTGACATTCGGAAAAGGCAACCTGCAAACACCCAAAGGCCACGCCTTTCTGGTGTTCGAGAACTCCGCCGGCCCCGGCGAAGTGTGGGCAACTTACCTCGTGGTGCTCCCAATCTCCATCGACCTAGCCAAGTACGTGCCGCCCTTCCTGATGGGCCAGCTCGGCGACGCCGCGGACCACGACTTGTCAGCCTTCGCCTTCCCGCCTTTTCCCGAGAAGATTGAGAGCTACGACCAACTGACCGAGTTGGCGGCCGAGCGTGGAGACGACGTTATCCTGGGCGGCGCCATCGACCCATCGGACGTCGTTACCGCCATGTCGACCGTGAGCGATGCCCTGCAGCAGTACACCGACGCCTGCGCCAGCCTCGACCAGGAAGACGAGGAGTTGGAGGCGGTCGAGGCCCCCGAGGGCTTTGGCATCAACGAGGTGATGTACAGCCTGATGAACGACGGCGACAAGCTCAGCGAGCTCACCAAGCTGGTCGGCAGGCTGCGCTACGCCGTGGAGGGCGGCGAAGAGGTGATGGTGAGGGAGGCCGAATCCGACATCCTGACACTTTCTAGGCTGTTGCCGGACAACCACCAGATCCCGCGCCTTCTCGAGGTGGCCAAGGTAGCCGGTAACGCCAACGCCGAGCTGGCGCACCTGTACCTCCAGCGCTGCTTCCTCATCCTGCGCGAGGAGTACGCCAACCTCAGCGAGTTGGACTCGCGAATCAGGAGGCTCGAGTCGGGGCAGGGACCGGCGTAGCCCGTACCTGCCGCGCGCGATCAACGCGCCGCCTAGTCCGCCACCCCTTCCTGCAACGCCGCTCGCAGGCCCGCCAGCGTAACGTTCCCGCCGCTCGCCACCAGCACCACCTTCTTTCCCGCCAGCCGGTCGCGCATCTTCACCGCCGCCGCCAGCGAGGCCGCCCCCGCGTGCTCGATCAGGTTGTGCGTGTGCTGGAGGTGGAGCACGATGGCCTCGTTCATCTCCGAGTCGCTTACCAGCACGAAGTCGTCCAACAGGTCGCGCAGGATTTCCTGAGTCAGCTCGAACCCCAGCCGCGTCGCCAGGCCCTCGGCCACCGTGCTGTTCTCCGACTCGACGATGCGGCCTTCCTTCCAGGACAGGTAGGCTGCCGGGGCATCCGCCGCCTGCACGCCGATAACCTCGACGCCCGGGTTCACGCCCTTCGCGGAGATGCAGACACCGCACGCGCCGCTGCCGCCGCCGACCGGCACGATGATCGTGTCCACGTCCGGCAGGTCCTCCATAATCTCCAGGCCGTACGTGCCCACCCCGGCGATGAGCGCGGGCTCGTTGGCCGAGTGGATGTAGCGGTACCCTTCCTCTCTGGAGGCCCTCTCCACGTACCCGCGCGACTCGTCGAAGTCCCTGCCGTAGAACACGATCTCGGCTCCCAGGTTTCGTATCGACTCCACCTTGTCGGGGTTTGCTCCCTCCGGCACCACGATGACCGCCTTGACCCCGAACACGCTGGAGGCGTAGGCGACGGACTGGCCGTGGTTGCCGGTGGACGCGGTGATCACGCCGCGCCGGCGGTCCTCCTCGCTTAGCTGCGAGATGAGGTTGAAGCCGCCGCGCATCTTGAACGCGCCCAGCCGCTGGTGGTTCTCGTGCTTGACGTACACTTCGGCGCCCAGCAGCTTGTCCAGGGAAAGGTAGCGGTGCAATGGCGTCCGGGACACGTATGGGGCTACTCTAGCCCTTGCTTCCATTATGTCCAGGAGGGTCGGTCGTATCGGCAATGCTCTCTCCATTCGTTCAGTTTCGGCGATCCATCGGCGAGCGTATGCGCCGGGTCATGCTACGAGTTCGTCAGCAGGCTATCTCCACCGCCACGTCCGCGAACGCGTTGGCGTAGGCCGCCACGGCGGTGACATCCACCGCGCCGGGCCAGCGGTCGCTGCGCATGTGGAAGAAGGCGTGCCCGCCCGCCATCGCCACGCAGCGCGCCCCCAGGGCGTGCACAACGTTCGATTCCGCGCCCACCATCTCGCCCGCGGTCGGCGTATCCGGCGCGCCCCGGCGTTTCAGCGCCTTCTGGGCCGCACTCGCCAGCGTCTCGTCTCCGGCGCCCAGGCGCACACCGGCGTCCACTGCGGCGCCAATCGAGGCTCCGAAATGTATCCACGCCTCCGCGCCTTTCACGAGGCTGGCCCTGCTCTCCAGGAACCTGTGCACGCCCAGCAGGCCCAGCTCGTGCCCGGTGGTCGCCACGAACGTGACATCCCTGTCCCGGTCCGAATCGGACAGCCGGCGCATGACCTCGAGCCAGCCCGCGATGCCGCCGCCCCGCTCGGCGGCACACTGCCACCACCCGCTGCGCGGCGTCATCACCGCCAACGGCGCAAGCGACTGCTCGCGGCCCGGCAGGGACGCCACCACGTTGTACGACACTGAGGGGCTGCGCGTCGCGCACGCCAGCAGCCTCACGCGCGTTCCGTCACTCGCGGCCTCGTGCAGCCAACCCGCCGCCTCGCCGCTCACCTGTAAGACGGGCGGGCCGAAGGGCGACGTAAACTCCGGCGCGTTGCGACAGGCCAGGCCGGCGCTGCCGCCCCGGGTCACCACCACATATGCCTCGTGGCGTGGACTCCTGCGCTCGGCGTCGAAGTTGTGCTGGAACTCGCCAACACCCGCGTCCAGCAGGCCGATCTCCGCGTCCGAACCGACCGGCCCCAGCCTGCCCTCGACACCGCCTGTGCCGGTCAGCCCGCCGTCGAACAGCGGCAGCCCCCGCACGTGGCGGCCGCCGACCTCGATGCCGCATGCGCCGAGCACCAGACGGTCCAGCGGTACATCTTCCAGTTCGACGTCCGGAGCGTACGAGCGGGCGCAGTCCGCCAGCCACCGCGCGGACTGCACGTCGGGGGCGGTACCGGTTCGGTGGTAGCCCTGTGAGTCGTACTCGCGGATTGCGTCGGAGATTCTGTCGTGTTGGTTCATTCGATCGCCCTTCTCAGGCAACAGGCCTTAGATCGCCAGGTCGCGGCGCTCGAAGGTGTACGCCGCTACTCCGAACAGCGCAGCCGTCACAGCCGCGAGCACCAGCGCGTGGGCGATGCTGATTCCATTCGTGAGCGGGTCCACGGCGATGTAGTAGTAGAACAGCGAGATGTACTTGAGCCCTTCCAGCGCGTCCACCAGCGGCGCGAACGTGTGCGCCAGGTACGCCGCCACGCCCACCGCGCTGGTGACCGCGAACGTCGTGCCCGTCCTGCCCGTCGCGCTGCCCACCGCTAGCGCCAGCGCGCCGAACGCCCAGCCGAACAGCGCCAGCGAGACGCACGCCTGCGTCACCCTCCAGAGATCGAGCCCCATGTCGAAGGCCGCCGAGCCTATGAGCAGCGACACCCACACCGCGCCCACGAGCGCCAGGCTGGACACGGCGAGCGCGCCGAACTTCTGGGCCAGCGCCGAAAGTCGGCTGACGGGGTTCGCCAGCAGGATGTCGATAGTAGCGTCCCGCTCCTCGCCCGCAATCGTGTTGGTTCCCAGACGTATGACGAATATCATCACCAGCACGGGCAGGAACACCGCCAGCAGCTGCGTGTTGATGAAGCCCTCGCCGGAGCTCAGGCTCTCGAATCCACCGGCCAGTGCCTTGAGAAACTCCGAATCGCCCATTATGTCGTCGAGCTGCGTGTTTCCCTTGAAGCTCGGATAGGTGGCGCACGTAATCAGCGACACGACGATGATGCCGACTTCCCACCAGAGCATGGGGCGCCGCTGGTCCCGAAGCGATTTCAGGAAGATATTGCTAAGCATCCTGATCGCCCTCGCTGTAGTAGGCGAGGAACACGTCCTCCAGCGCCGATTCGTGGGTGAACAGCTTGGTCACGCTGTGCCGCGCCAGCGCCTTCACCACCGCGTCCGGGCTGCCGATGACGTCGAAGGTCAGCGTGTCGCCGCTCACGCTGACGGCGGCAACGCCCGGCAGCGACTCGAACTCCTCCGCCGTGAAGTCGTCCGAAATGTGAGCCTCGAACCTGTGGAACGCCTTCTGCACGATGTCGGACACGTCCTCCGTGGCTATCAACCGGCCGCCCCTGATGAAGGCCACCCGGTCGCACACGCGCTCTACCTCAGGCAGGTTGTGGGAGGAGAAGAAGACCGTGCGGCCCTCGGCCTTCACCTCGTCGATAATCTCGTAGAAGGCCTGCTGCACCAGCGGGTCCAGCCCGCCGGTCGGCTCGTCCAGCACAAGCAGTTCCGGCTTGTGCATAAACGCCTGGATCAGCCCCACCTTCTGCTTGTTGCCTCGCGACAACTGCGAGAACTTCCGGTCCAAGTTCGCGTCCAGGCGGCTGGCGATGTCCCGCGTGTAGTCCCAGTCCACGCCGCCGCGCAGGTTCGCCATGTAAGTGAGCACCTCGTCGCCGGTCATGCTGTCGTACAGTGAGAACTCGCCCGGCAGGTAGCCCAGCCTCCGCTTGATGCTCACGCTCTCGGTCCGGCAGTCCATGCCGAACACCGTGGCCGAGCCGCTGGTGGGGCGAAGATGGTCCAGCAGCACTCGTATCGTGGTGGTCTTGCCCGCGCCGTTGGGGCCCAGGTACCCGAACACCTCGCCGCGCCGCACCTCCATGTCCGCGTCCACCACCGCCGCCACGCTGCCGTAGTGCTTGGTGAGCGCCTGCGTGCGGATTACGACGTCGGAGTCGTTCGGACTCATTCGCCGACCGCCAGCGTCGCCTCGGCGACCCCAATCAGCTTGCCGCGCTGGTTGAAGCCCTTGATCTCGCAGTCCACCAGCCTCAGATCGCCATCCACGCGCTTGCCGGTCACGGTCCCGGTGAACTCAACAGTGTCTCCGGGCCGGAACGGCTCTATGGCTTTGAACAGCAGCCGGCCGTTGCCGTACAGCGATCCGTTGGGCAGCCAGCGCTCCAGCATCTGGTTCAGGTACGCCATCGTGGTGACGCCCGCGTTCAACGTGCCGCCGAACATCCCCTCCTTGGCGAACTCGGGGTCCGTGTGGATGTTGCGAGGCGCTTCCATGTCCTCGCCCTCGGACAGCCGCGCGCCGTCGATGGTCTCCTGCGTCTCGCTTATGGTAAACGGCGTCAGCGCGTCGCCCTGCTCTATGTCGTCGAATGTCAGCTTGCCTGCGGTCGTAGCCATGTTGCGGCACCTCCAAATGTGTCTCCTCTCCCTTGATGGGAGAGGACTAAGGTGAGGGTGAAGGGGCGATTGGCAGCCCTCTAGTCCGGTCGCTTCTGCCCCTGGGCGTACTGGAATATGCACGTGTAGTCGTACTCCGCCACCTTGTCTCCCGCCTGGTTGCTCGCCTCCACCCGAATGGTGACGAACTTGTTGCCCCGCCGCTCGTACTTGTCCACCACGTGTCCGAAGCTCGTGATCGTGTCCCCCTCGCGCATCGGCGCGAACCAGCGCACCTCGCACTTGGCGAACGGCGTCTGGAACGGGTTCTCCTTGGCGTGCTCCTGGGCCACGAACCCGTTGTTGGCCGCGATGTCGCCACGCCGCAGCGGCGCGACGCGGAAGATGGTCGACGGCATCGCGTGGGCGGGGACGGTCCCGTCGTCCGCGCTGTACGCCGGGTTATCGTTGCGCACGGCGCCGGCGTAGGCCGCGATCAGATCGCCCGTGACCTCCACCTGGGTCTCCGGCGACGCCTGCCCGATTTCCACCACGGCGTATTCCCAACGGCGCTCCTGTTCAGACATGCGGACCTCCTGTCTCTGTCGGCGCTCAGATTGTAAATCTCGGTTGGTACATCCGTCAATCGAGCGCATCGCCCGCGGCGTTCCGATGTCGCGGGGCCGTCCCCCGGAAGTGGTATACTAGCGCCGTCCGCCTGCCGCGCCAGGGGCCGACGGACGGAAGCCGACAACCACCCCCGAGCACCCCTCCAAGGAGCGCACATGTTCCGCATAGGCATCGACGTTGGCGGCACCTTCACCGACTTCGTGGTATCACAGGACGGGCGACCTCCCCGCCAGTTCAAGACCGCCTCGACCCCGCGCGACCCGTCCGAGGGTGTGCTGAGCGGCCTCCGGGAGGCGGCCGCCGACCACGGCCTGTCGATAGAAGAGCTGCTCGCCCAGACCGAGATGCTGATACACGGCACCACGGTAGCCACCAACACGCTGGTGGAACGAAAAGGCTCGCGTGTCGGCCTCATCACCACCGACGGCTTTCGGGATCTGCTCGAAATGCGCGAGGGTCTGAAGGAGGACCGGTACAACCTGCGAATGGAGCCGGTGCAGCCGCTGGTGCCGCGCTACCTGCGGCTCGGCGTGCCCGAGCGCGTGCGGGCCGACGGCGCGGAGGAACAGCCCCTCGACGAGGTGGCGCTGGCCGACGCGCTGGACACTCTCGCCGATGAGGGTGTGGATGCGCTCGCCGTGTGCTTCCTCTTCTCGTACCTGAACCCCGACCACGAACGCCGCGCCGCCGAACGCATCAGAGAAAAATTCCCCGGAGCCTACGTCTCGCTTTCCCACGAGGTCATCCCGCAGATCAAGGAGTTCGACCGGCTCAGCGCGACCGTCATCAACTCCTACGTCGGCCCTGTCCTCGGCGAGTACCTGCTGCGCCTGAGAGAGCGACTCAGCACGTTCAGCCGGGTGAGCGAAATTCTCATCATGCAGTCCAACGGCGGCGTGGCCTCCATAGAGGACTCCAGCCGACTCGCCGTCGGCGCGATCCTGTCAGGACCTGCGGGCGGTGTGAGTGGCGCGGCGCGGTACGGCGAGGGCCTGGGCGAAACGAAGATCATCGGCTTCGACATGGGAGGCACCAGCGCGGACATCTCCCTCATCGAAAACGGCTCTCCCCACCTCACCAACGAGAAGTTCGAGGCCGGCTGGAAAATAGCCGTGCCCGCCATAGACATCCAGACGCTGGGCGCGGGCGGCGGCAGCATCGCCCGCGTCGATGCCGGCGGCATTCTCCGCGTCGGCCCCGACAGCGCCGGCGCCGACCCCGGCCCGGTGTGCTATGGCCGCGGCGGAGACGAGCCGACGGTTACCGACGCCAACCTGGTGCTGGGCTACCTGGACTCCGACAGTTTTCTCGGCGGGCGCGAGACGTTGGACCTCGCGAAAGCGGAACAGGCGCTCGGGGAACGAGTCGCCCGTCCGCTCGGTATAGGTACTTTGGATGCCGCCCTTGGAGTACATCGCGTAGTCTCCACCACCATGGCCGAGGGCATACGGCTCATGTCCGTAAAGCGCGGCGTCGACCCGCGCGACTTCGCCATACTCGCCTTCGGCGGCGCGTCCGGACTGCACGTGAGCGCGGTGGCCCGCCAACTGCAGATCGAGAAGGTGTACGTACCCGCGGCGGCGCCGGTGCTCTCCGCGCTCGGTATGCTGTCTACCGACCTCCAGTACGACTCGTCCCTATCGCACCCGGCGAGCCTCGACGGCATCGACCTGGACACCGTGCGCGCCATAGTGGCGCGGCTGGAGGAGCAGGGCCGCGACAGGCTCCGGGCTCAGGGCGTGAGCGACGGGGACACGACCATCGCGGTGTCCGCCGACATGCGCTACCTCGACCAGATATACGAGGTGAACGTACCCGTCCCCGACCTGTCGCTACCGGCTGAAGAGCTGCTGCGGGAGTGGGCCGCGAACTTCCATCGACGCTACGAGGAACTGTACTCCTACCGCCAGTCTGACCAGGAGATTCGCCTCGTCACCCTTCGCGTGTCGGCGCTTGGCCGTCTGCCCAAGACGGACCTCTCCGCGCAGACGTCCAGGGACGGCTCGGTGGTGCCGAAGGGCCGCCGCCGCGTGTATCTCGGCGGGTGGCGCAATGTCCCGGCGTACGCGATCAGCGAGCTTAGCCCGGACGTCGAAATCGAGGGGCCCGCCATTCTTGAGTCAGACTTCACGACCGTGCTGGTGGACGAGGGGGACACGGCGACGCTGGACCGCTTCGGCGGCGTGGCCTTGCGCGTTGCCGCCAGCCAGGCACGAGAACAGTTGCACGCGGCCCCCAACGCGCCCGACCCCGTCACGCTCGCGGTGGTGGAAAACCGCCTCGAGTCCATTGCGATGGAGATGATGGAGGTGATGCTGCGCACCTCAATGTCGCAGATTCTCAACTCCAGCCGCGACTTCTCGACCGCGATACTGGACGCCGACTGCCAGCTAGTAGCGCAGGGCGAGGGCATTCCGGTGCACATCAGCGCGCTGCCCATCGCCGGCGCGGCGGTGCGCGACTACTTCGGCGACGACATTTCGCCGGGCGACCTGTTCGCGCTCAACGACCCCTACTTCGGCGGCAGCCACCTGCCGGACATAACCGTCATCCGGCCCATCTTCCACGACGGCGAGCTGCTCTTCTACTCCGTCAACCGGGCGCACCACAGCGACGTGGGCGGGGCGACTCACGGCGGCTACAACCCCTCGGCCAGCGAGATCTACCACGAGGGCCTGCGTATCCCGCCCCTGCGCATCCACGACCGGGGCGAGCCGCGGCGGGACCTGCTTCAGATGCTCTCCGCCAACGTGCGCCATCCCGAGAACTTCCTGGGCGACCTGAACGCGCAGATAGGCTCGGTCGACATCGCCGCCCGCCGGATCGGCGAGCTGCTGCGCATCTACGAGCCGAACGTTCTCAAGCGAATCATCGCCGACATACTCAACGCCACCGAGCGGCAGGTGCGCCAGTTCATCTCCGAGTGGCCGGACGGCGTGTACAAGGGCGAGTCGCTCGTCGACGACGACGGCTTCGAGTCGAAGATGATTCCCATTCGCGCCACGGTCACCATAGAAGGCTCGTCTATGAACATCGACCTGGGCGAGTCCGCGCCGCAGGTGACCGGCTTCATCAACAGCGCCTACGCCAACACCCGCTCGCTGACCCACGCCGCGATCATGTACATGGCCCCGTCGGACGTGGCGAAGAACGAAGGCTCGATGCGGCCTGTCACGGTCACGGCCCCCATGGGGCTGGTGGTCAACGCGAACCCTCCCGCGCCGGTGTGCATGAGCACCAACCACTGTGCCGAGGAGATAGTCGAGGCGGTGTTCAAGGCCCTTGCTCCCGCCGTGCCCCAAGCCGTGAACGCAGGCTTTTCGCGGCGTCTCAGGTTCGCCATAACCGGAGTCGATCCGCGCACCGACCGCGCCTTCATCTGGCACTTCTTCATGGCGCGCGGCGGCGGAGGCGCGTCCCACGCGCACGACGGCTGGCCCAACGTAGGCGAGGTGAACGTCGCCGGCGGCATACGCTCGCCCAGCGTGGAGGTGACGGAGGAGCGCTTCCCGCTGTTCGTGCGCCGCCACGAGCTGCGGCCCGGCTCCGCGGGCGACGGCGCGATGCGCGGCGGGCTCGGCGCGGTCTGCGAGATGGTGTACGAGGGCGCTGGCGACGCCCGCCTCAACACCGCGGGCGACGGCACGGTCAACCCGCCGTTCGGCCTCTTCGGCGGCGACCCCGGCCTGCCCCACGTCTACAGCATCATCTCCAACGGCAGTGAGCGCGTCCTCGGCTCCAAGGAAACGGGCGTGATTGTCAAGCCGGGCGACGTCATCCTGTGCCTGTCAGCCGGCGGCGGCGGCTACGGCGACCCCAACGACCGCGACCCATCCGCATCAGCCTGGGACACCAAAAACGGCTACGTTGTGGACGGTTGCGAGAAAGTGTAGAGTAAACTACACCCGCTTCATCTTGCCTAAGAGGAAATCCGATGAGCGTCAGCATCGAAAACGAAGAGAACAGCCGGCTGGCTAGTGAACTCGCGGAGCTTACCGGCGAGCCAGAGGATAGGGCAGTCGGGGTTGCGATAAAGGAACGGCTGAAGCGCGAGCGGGATATACAGAAGCGCCTTCAAGCAATGCGAGCCATCTCCCATCGCTGCGCCGAGTCACTCCGTGACGGGCCGGCGGCGTCCGACCACGGCGACTTCCTGTACGACGAGCGAGGTTTGCCCAGGTGATCGTCGATACGTCCGCGATTCTAGCGATACTCTTCGGCGAAAGCGACGCAGACCGATATGACGATGCCATAGCGAGAGCCTCGCTTCCCCGCATGTCGGCCGCCAACTACGTGGAGGCGGCCATAGTCTTCGAGAGCCGGCGCGGCCATGAGGCCGTACCCAACCTTGACGCCTATCTCATCGAAGCAAGGATCGAGTTGGAGTCTGTCACTCCTCGCCAGGCCTTGGCCGCGCGCCAAGCCTGGCGGCAATTCGGCAAGGGCAACCACCCCGCATCGCTGAATTTTGGCGACTGCTTTGCCTATGCGCTCGCTGAGACTACCGGCGAGCCCCTTCTGTTCAAGGGCCGGGACTTCGAGCTCACCGACGTTGAACCAGCGCTGCACTGAGACAACGTAGGTTGAGCAGTTCCCCCTGTGCCCGTCCCGTCACCGCGTGCGCGAGTTCAGCACGTCGTTGAGCGAGTCCCCCAGCAGGTTCCACGCCAGCACTATGGTCCACGCCGCCGCGCCCAGCGCCAGCACCCACCGGACTTTCGCCACGACCATCCGCATTCTCACTCCCTCACCCCTCGCAGCCCTCAGGCTCCTCGTATCCGACCACCTTCCCGCGCAACTCTTCGGGTATGCAACCGCTCAACCGGTTGCCGCTGAGGTCCACGGTCTCCAGAGCCGTGAGCTTGGCCAACTCAGTTGCCAGCCGACCGGAGATGGGACCGGTCAGGTTCCAACCCTCAAGCGACAGTTCCACCACCCTCAGACTTAAGGAGGCCTCTTCAACAATGAAGCGTTCTTCAAAAACGACGCTTTCTTCCAGGTCGGACAAGTCGGAAATGGGGGCGTGTCCCTCCCACCTCGTTCGCTCGAATTGGCCGGGCCGCCGACTCTCCGTCGCCCAGCGGCGGATCGCCCAAAGCGCCTCGCAGTCCGATGCAAGTCTAGGGTGTTGAGTGGCAGCATTCTCGGCAAATGCGGCTGCGCACATAGTGCTGGAAACCACAAGTCTGTCATTCATCACCTGGAGACAATACACATACTCCGTAGTGTGGGCGCAGCCAACAACGTCGGTCGGCCCATCTTCGTGCCGAGCGGCGCCTACTGCCTCCAGCTCTCCGTTCTCTCCCCGGCGCACCAATGCTCTCGCGTCGGTCCCGTCCGGAGCGACCGTGGCGAGCACGACGCCGGAACTTTCCGGTACGACAACGGCGACTCTGGAACCGTCGGGGGCCCAGGCCGCATACAAACCGCCACTAATCTCGGATGCATCGATGTCAGAGAATAAGCGAACGTCGGTACCATCGACTTTGACCAGATACACGGTTCCATACCCATTGCTGACCATGATCTGCGAGCCATCCGGACTCCACGACAAAGAGCCGGTTACCGGAAGGTCGGCAACTTTGCTGATTTCGCCGCTGCCGGCGTCGATGGTGATCAGGCTAACCTTCCTTTCATCTTCTACTACGTCATCATCTACTAAGAAGAAGGCGATGCGCGCGCCGTCCGGCGATCATGCGGGCGGCCCCGCCAACGAACTCGGCTTCGTTCCACCACTGTGGGGCCTTTTCTCGCCGACGATCAGCCTCGTCATGGTGGAGTTATGGACGTCGACTGTGACTAAGGAGGTGCGCCTGTAGTAGGTGTAAGCGGTCGATGGGTCGCGTTCGGGCAGAAGCTCTTCAACAAAAAAGCCAACAGTCCGCTTGTTTGGAGACCACGAAGTGGTTTCAGTCTGTGTGAAGTTGCCAACGAAAGCGGTCTTGTCCGACAAGATTCTACGAACGTCAGAGCCGTCCGATTTCATAGTGTAAATGCCGGCTATTGATTCGTTGCGGGAGGCGCATGAATAGGTGGAGTCTCTCCTGAACGCGATACGATCCCCATCTGACAACCACTCCGATTCTCTATCAAGTCCAACCTCTTTAGTCAGTCCTCGCCGTTCAGATCCGTCGAGAGCGGTCGTTAAAATCTCTTCGTAACTTTTGCTATCGTTCACATGGTTGGACGCGGAGTATGCTACGCGAGTGCCGTCCGGGGAGACGCTCGGCGAGTGATCCATGACGTATTCCCTTGAGTCATCGGAGACGGTCAGCAGGTTCGACCCATCCACGTCGACTACGTGCACCAAGCTCTTGACCTTTTTTTCATCCTCTGAGAATTCCTTCCTGGGTGCCTCGGCGACGAAGACAATGTGTGCCCCATCGTGAGTCCATTCCGGCGACAACGCGCGCAGAGTCCACGCGCGAGGGGTCATTCTGAACCCAACCCAGACTTCTGGCCCGTCGTCGTCAAGCGGCTCGAACGAAAATGGATCGAATCCGCCGCACTTGTACCACTCTACAAACGGCCTCCAGGAAACCGCCATGACGAGCGCGAGCGTCAGCAGCATCGCCAACATCCTCACGCGGAGGGGGATACGGAAGAACCAGTCCACGTTCATGGGACGCGTCCATACAGCGCGAAGATCGCCATCACGTCGAAAGGATGCGGCGAGCAGTCCGGCTCGGTGAGAGGCGAGGTAGCGCCATCGTGCCCAGGCGTCCTGACGGACTCCGAGTCGGAACGCGCGGGATGGTCGCTGCCTAGCCGGTGTTCATGCCAAGGCGGCATTGGTGAATCGCCCATCTTGCGAACACCCCCTCGCCGTCACCGCGTGCGCGGGTTGAGCACGTCGTTGAGCGAGTCGCCCAGCAGGTTCCACGCAAGCACGATGGTCCACGCCGCCGCGCCCGGCGCCAGCAGCATCCACGGCACCTCGCGCAGCGCGCTCAGCGAGCCCGCCTCCAGCAGCATCGTGCCCAGGCTGGGCTTGGGCGGCTGAACGCCGAGCCCCAGCCAGCTCAGGATTATCTCCGCGCCCACCAGCGCCCCCATGGACATGCTCACCGTCACCACGATTGGGCTGATGGCGTTGGGCAGTATGTGTACGAACAGGATGCGGGGCGTCGACGTCCCCGCCGCGCGTGCCGCGTCCACGAACTGCGACTCCTTGAGATACAGCACTTGGCCCCGAACCAGCCGCGCCATGCCGATCCACCCGAACGACACCAGTGCGACCGATATGACCAGGTAGTCCGCCGCGCCGCTCCTTGCCAGCCCGTCCAGGAAGGTGTTGTCCTCTATCCACCACACCATGTCCCGGATGCGGCCGCCCAGCGTCGCGGCTATCAGAATGATCAGCAGAATGTCGGGGAACGCGCTGAACAGCTCCCCAGTGCGCATGATCAACGAGTCCACCCGCCGACCCAGGTACCCGGCCACCAGCCCCAGCGTAACCCCCAGCGCGATCCCTCCCGTGGCCACCACCACCACCGTGATTATGACCGTCGTCTGCACCGCCCACACCACGCGCATCAGCACGTCGCGGCCCTTCAGGTCGGTGCCCGCCCAGTGGGACGGGCTAGGCGGCTTGCGTATCGCCGTGTAGTCCTGCTCCGTGTAGCCGTAGGGCGCGAAGAAGGAGACGACCGGCGCGCCTATCCCCAGCAGATAGACGATCGCCAGCGCCGCCATGCACGCCAGCGCGATGCGCTTGCGGACCAGGCGCGCCCACGCCAGCGACAGGTGTCCCCTGGTGGGACGCCTAAGTTCCCGTTCGAGGCTCAGCTCACCCGTTGCCAATCCGTTCTCGCCCTCCCATTCGCGGCGCGCCGCCGCTCCGCTAGCTGTAACGAATCCTGGGATCTATCAGCGTGTACACGATGTCTGCCACCAGGTTCGCCAGAACGAACGCCGTCGCGCCTATCAGCGTTATGGCCATGATCACCGGGTAGTCCCTGTTGAAGATGGCGTCGATCGCCAGGTTGCCCATGCCCGGAATACCCAGGATGCGCTCGGTGATGATGCCGGTGCTCAGCAGGCCCGGCAGCGACAGCGAAATCACCGTGACCACCGGAATGAGCGAGTTCTTGAGCACGTGGCGCGCGTCCACCACGACCTCGGACAGGCCCTTGGCCCGCGCGGTGCGTATGAAGTCCTGACCCATCACGTCCAGCGTGCTGGCCCGCATCAGCCGCGCCAGGCCCGCCACGCCCGGTATGCCCATGGTGATGGCCGGAATGATGATGCGCACGTCCCAGAACCCGCCCCAGCCGGAGCACGGCAGCCAGCTCAGCTTCAGGCAGAACGCCCACAGCATGAACGGAATGGTCACCATGATGGGAATGGACATCAGCACGAGCGACAGGCTAACCATCGTTGGGTCTTCCCACCGCCCCTGCTTGTGCGCGACCCAGAATCCGAGCGGCAGACCCAGGCCGACGCTCACTATCAACGCGGCTATGCTGACCTGGAACGACACCCAAATCTTGGCGCCCAGAAGCTCGCTTACCGGCCGACCCCTGAAGCGTATGCTCTCGCCCAGGTCGCCGCGCACAGCCTTCCACACGTAGTCGCCGTACTGCACGAAGAACGGGCGGTTCAGGCCGAGCTGCTCGCGCAGCCGGTCCGCCGTCTCCTCCTCGTACCTGGCGCCCAGTATCACCTGCACCGGATCGCCCGGCCCGAACCTGCCCAGAGCGAACGTCACGAGCGACACCGCGAGCAGCAGAACGGGTAGCCATATCAGGCGTCGGGCAATGTACACCCACATGGGCAGAACGACTCCATTGGGGTTGCATAAGGCGGCGAAACCCGCAGATTCGTTCGCCGCGAACGCGTTGCTTCTACAGGAAAAGGTTAATCTCTGGGGCGCAAAAGGGCAAGCCGGAGGTGGAACCGCTCGGGCTTCAAGGTCCGGCGCCGACTCAGCCTTGACACCCCTCCGCGCCTGCTGATAGCCTCCCCGCATCGGGCGGCCCGGGCTAACACGTGGAGCGGGATACGCGATGGACTTTCGATTCACCCCCGAGCAGGAACAGTTCCGAGAACACGTCCGCGCGTTCATCCGCGACGAAGTGCCCGCCGATATGGTCGCCGAGATTCAGGCTGCGGCCGACGGCTCTGCGTCCGAGGCCGGGCGCGAGTTCAAGCGGCTTCTGGGCCGGAAGGGGCTGCTCGGCATAAGCTGGCCCGAGGAGTACGGCGGCGGCGGCAAGTCCCTGCTCCACCAGTTCATCCTCACCGAGGAGCTCGGCTACCACGGCCTCCCCTACGGCGGCCTCAGCCTCACCTCCGTCGGCCCGACCCTGTTCCGCGCGGGCACCGAGGAGCAGCGCCAGCAGTACCTGGGCGGCATTCTCAACGGCGAGTACGAGTTCGCCCTCGGCTACTCCGAGCCTTCCGCCGGCACCGACCTGGGCTCGCTCCAGACCAGGGCCGTGGCGGACGGCGACGACTACGTCATCAACGGCCAGAAGATATACACCTCCGCCGCCCACTACTCGACCCACATCTGGCTCGCCGCGCGCACCGACCCCAACGAGCCCAAGCACCGCGGCGTCTCGCTGATGATCGTGCCCCTCGATTCGCCCGGCATCACCATACGCCCCCTGTGGACGATGGGCGACGGTCGCACCAACGAGGTGTTCTTCGAGGACGTGCGCATACCGCGCGACAACCTCGTTGGCGAGGAGAACCGCGGCTTCTACGTGGTGGCGATGGCCCTCGACTACGAACGCGCCGCGGTCGCCCCGATCAGCCCGCTCCAGCGCGCCCTCGATGAGCTCGCCCAGTTCGCCCGCGACACCAGCCGCAACGGTGCTACGCTCGCCCAAGACCCCGTCGTGCGCCGCCGTCTCGCCGAACTCGCCGTCGAGGTGGACGTGCTCCGCCTGTTCTCCTACCGCAACGCCTGGATGATCGAAAACGACCTGGTGCCCACCAAGGAGGCGTCCATAGCCAAGGTCTGGTCATCCGAGCTGGCCCAGCGCATGTCCGCCGTCGCGCTCGAAATCATGGGACCGCGCGGCCAGCTCAAGAGCGGCTCCCGGTGGGCCTACCTGCACGGCAGATTCGAGCGCATGTACCGCCAGACACCGCTCATGCGCTTCGGCGCCGGCACCAACGAGATACAGCGCAACATCATCGCCCAGCGCGGCCTCGGCCTCCCCCGCTAGGAGGCTGCCATGGACCTCGCCCTCACCGAAGCCCAACAGATGCTCAAGCGCCTGGCCAGCGACTTGCTGGAGCGCGAGTTTCCCCCTGCTCTCGCGCGCGAGCTGGAGCAGGACGAGCGCGGCCACTCCCCGGAGGTGTGGCGCAAGATGGTCGAGACCGGCCTGGTGAACGCCGGATTTCCGGAGGAGTACGGCGGCGCGGGCGGCGGCCTGACGGAGCTGGGCGTCATCTTCGACGAGATGGGCCGTGGCCTGTACACCGGCCCCTACTTCGCCACCGTGGCCCTGGGCGGCTTGGCGCTGCTCTACGCCGGAACCGACGACCAGCGGCGCGGCCTCATCCCCGCCGTCGCGCAGGGCCAGGCTCTGCTCTCCCTCGCGCTGCTCGAAGAGTCCGGCATGTACGCGCCCGACGCCATCTGGCTCGAGGCGCGCGCCCGGGGCGACCACTTCGTGCTGACCGGCGCCAAGCTGTTCGTGGAGTACGCCAACGTCGCCGACTTCATTCTGTGCGCGGCACGCACCGGCCCCGGCGCTGAGGACATCTCGCTGTTCCTCGTCCCAGCCACCAATCCCGGTGTCAGCATAGCCCCGCTGGACACCATCGCCGGCGACAAGCAATCCGAGGTGGTCTTCGACGACGCCATCGTGCCGGCCCCCAACGTCATCGGCGAGGTCGGTGGCGCCTGGCCGCACCTGCGGCGCGCGCTCGACGCCGCCACGGCGCTGACCTGCGTGCAGATGGCGGGCATGGCCGAGAGGGTGCTGGAGCGCACCGTCGAGTACGTGAAGATGCGCGTCCAGTTCGGGCGCCCCATCGGCTCCCTCCAGGCGGTGCAGCACCACTGCGCGGACATGGCCATCAACTGCGACGGCGCGACGCTCGCGGCCCAGGAGGCGGTCTCGCGGCTCGACCAGGGCCTGCCCGCGCGCCGCGAGATCGCCATCGCCAAGGCGTTCTGCAGCCGCGCCTGCCAGTTCGTAACCCTCACCGCCCACCAACTTCACGGCGGCGTCGGCTTCATGCAGGAGTTCGACCTGCAGATGTACACGCGCCAGATGCAGGGCATGGCCTTGCGTCTCGGCACCGCGGACGACCACCTCGAAGTCGTGGCGAACGAGCTACTGGGCTAGGGCGAGGGCGAAAACAGGAGCACACCATGGCAATAGTCTACGACCCGGTCTGCGGGCTCGAGCTCGACACCGACGAGATGAACCGCCCCGTCGGCACCGTCCCAGGCGGCGCGCCTGAGGTGGACCCGACCAAGGGCACCCGCCGCTTCCACGAGGGCGCCTGGTACTACCTGTGCAGCCTCGACTGCCGCAACAAGTTCCTCGCCAGCCCCGCGACCTACACCAGCCAGCCCTAGCCCCCTCACCTTGACACCCCAACGCGCGCGCTGATAGCCTCCGCTGCGGCCCGGGGCGTCGCGCGACGCCATCCACCTCGCAAGGAGGCTCCCCCATGTTCGACCTCGTCATCTCAGGCGGCACCGTAGTCGACGGCACCGGCGCCCCCGCCTACCGCGCCGACGTCGGCGTGTCCGGCGATGCCATCACCGCCATCGGCGACCTCTCCGCCGCGGACGCCGCCCGCGTCATCGACGCTACCGGCCTCGTCGTCTGCCCCGGCTTCATCGACACCCACGCCCACTCCGAGGGCGCGCTGCTCCTCGACCCCCAGCACGCCAACGGCCTGCGCCAGGGCATCACCACCGAGATCCTCGGCCAGGACGGCCTCTCCTACGCGCCGCTCTCGCCCGACAACTACAAGATGCTTCGCAGCTACCTCGCCGGCATCCTGGGCGAGCCGCCCGACGACCTGGATTTCAGCAGCGTCGCCGCCTTCCGCTCCCACTACGACAACAAGGTCTCCGTCAACACCGCCTACTGCGTCGCCCACGCCGCCGTGCGCATGGAGGCCGTCGGCTTCGAGGACGCGCCGCTGGTCGGCGACGCCATGGAGCACGCCAAGCGCCTCGTCCGGGAGGGCATGGAGCAGGGCGCGGTCGGATTCGCCACCGGCATGTCCTACTTCCCCAACTCCTGGAGCGACACCGACGAGCTGATCGAGCTCTGCAAGGCCGCCAACGAGTTCGGCGGCGTCTACGTGACCCACCTGCGCAACGTGAACACCGACCGCGCCTTCGGCGGCGGCGATGTGCCCGAGGCGCTGGAGATCGGCCGCCGCTCCGGGGTCAAGGTCCACTTCTCGCACTACCGCACCCAGGCCTCCAACGCGGGCCAGGTGGCCCAGCGCGTGGAGCTCATCGACAAGGCCAAGGCCGAGGGCGTCGATTGCAGCCTGGAGCTGTACCCCTACCCCACCGGCAGCACCTACCCGCTCAGCTTCCTGCCCAGCGAGGCCCACGAGGGCGGCCCGGACGCGGTGTTACGGCGGCTGAGGGACGCCGCCGAGCGCAGGCGATTGGCGGATTACCTGGACAACGACTACTTCGGCTCGCTCGACGACGTGGTATTCTCCCACATGCCCGTCAACACCCAGTACGTCGGCATGAGCCTGCCCGACGTCGCCGACGAGCGCGGCAAGTCCAAGGGTGAAGTGCTATGCGACCTGCTCGTCGAGGAGTCCCTGCGCATCTGCTTCCGAGGCGCGCCTCCCGCCAGCGTCCGCCTGTGGCAGCAGGTCAGCCGCGACTGCGTGGAGCTCCTGTCCCGCGACGACTACATGGTGGGCAGCGACGCCATACCTATGGGCGGCATGCCCCACCCGCGCGCCTACGGCTGCTTCCCGCGCTTCCTGGGACGGCTCAGGCGCCAGTTCGACATCATGAGCCTGGAGCAGATGGTCCAGCGCATGACCGACAACGCCGCCCGCCGCTTCGGTCTCACCCGCCGCGGCCGCGTCGAAAAGGACTGGTTCGCCGACCTCGTCGTGTTCGACGCCGACCGCATCATGGACAACGCCACTTACGACGACCCGTTCCAGTTCCCGACCGGCATCCCGTTCGTGGTCGTCAACGGCCAGGTCGCGGTCGACCACGAGCGCTGCACCGGCATCCTCGCCGGCCGGGCCGTCCCGTAGCCTCGCTAACCCTCGCGCGGCTCGCCATCGCCGCCGGGGCCACCCTGGTCGGCTCCACCGTCTTCAGCGCCCTCGGCTTCGGCATCGGCATGGTGTCCATCCCGATCCTGCTGCTCGCCTTCGACGCCCAGACGGCCATCGTGATGCTCAACACCGTCGAGGTGCCGCTGTCGATCCTGATGGTGTGGCAGAACCGCCGCGACCTCGAGCGCGGCGAGATGATCCCGATAGCGGTCGCCGGCCTCCTGGGCGCTCTCGTGGGCGCGTTCGTACTGGCGGCCTCCGCCGAGCGGCCCCTGCGAATCACCATCATCGTGATGATAGTGGTGCTCACGGTCGTCACCGCGCTCAACCTCCGCGCCGGGATACCGATGCCGCGATTCCTGGGACCCGTCATCGGCTTCGTGGTCGGCCTCATGCTCACGGCCCTAGGAGTCGGCGGCCCCCTCCTCGCGCTCTACATGCTCGCCCGTCGGTGGCGCCGCGACACCATACGCGGCTCTATGTCGCTGATGTTCCTGTTCGTGATCCCCACCGCGGTCGCCGGCTATGCCCTGAACGGCCTCTACAACGCCGAGCGGCTCACCGTCTCGGCGGTGACCCTGGCCCCCGTCCTTGTCGGCTTCTTCCTCGGCACCAGAATCGCCCGCGGCCTCAACGAGCGCGTCTTCCGCATCGCCGCCATCGCCGTCATCATGGCCACCAGCGCCGTGGTGCTGGCACAGGAAGCCGCCGCGCTGTGAAGGATGAGGGCCAATCAGTCCCTTCCCCCTTGATAGTGGAAGGCTAGAGCCTGCCCTGAGCCTGCCGAAGGGATGGTGATGGCGGACTCGGCCCCTTTTATCCGCCGTATGTAGAGATGCTATCATTGCCACAGGCGAGATACACTGAAAGGAGTCACGCCATGCTCTATTGCAGACCGAAATGGGAATACCGCACAGATGACGACGGATGGCGGCACTTCCGCAAGCTGCGGCTCAAGATATGGGACGACAAGGACTACTTCGATCCATCGGCTATCCGCCGCAATGAGGAGTACGAGGACATAGACGAGGCCATCGCGCGGCTGGATGAATTCATCGATGAGCCGAGTTTCGACTCGGTATCGAGGGCCGTCATGTCGATGTTCGCGGATTTGCTGAGAAGACACAAGAAGGATGGCGTCCTTCCTCCCGCTAATCCGCGTCTGAAGTGGGAACTGCAGGCGGCGCTCGACAAGGTGTTCGGCAAGCCGATAGGTGGGACGATCGATGGAGAATGAGAGCCGGTCCGACAAGGATAATCTCGTCCTTGTGGTGCGCGTCTCTACTACGGACGGCTTCGCGACAAATCACACGTATCGTCTGAGCGAAAGCGCACAGGTTGACCTCATCCGGCAGAACCTGGAGAACGCATTTGTGGAGGGAACCCCCTTCATCAGATTTGCAAACCCTGACGTCTTGTACAGGCCCGAACACATAGTGCAAGTGGCTTTCCAAAACGAGTTGCCAGATGAGCCGCCGGACGCAAGCGAAGACAGGGGACCTATAGGCTTCCGGCCGACGTAGCGGGCGGCGCTTTTGCCCTCACCCTGGCCCTCTCCCAGCGGGAGAGGGAATTGCCCCCTACCCGCCCCCCAGCAACCGACCCACCGCCTCCTCCACCGCCGCGCCCTCTTCCGACCCCCGCAGCCACGCCCGCAATTCCCGGCGCACGATCGTCACCCCCACGTCCGCGCCCCGCTCCTCCCGCACCGCCGCCAGCCGCGCGCTCGCCCCAGCCGCGGCCGCCGCCCCCGCCGCCGCGATCTCCGCGTGCAGTGCCACCCCCGCGTCGAACGCCGGAATCGGCAGCTTCCACAGGTGCTTTTGCAGGTGGCGCGCCCCGAACTGGCCTTTGGCCATGAGCGGTTGCACGGCCTCGTACAGCGCGTCGCTGTTGATGACCGCCAGCAGGTAATTGGCCTCGTCAACGCTCTTGCATGCAACCCAGAAGAGTGTGTAGTCGGCCAGGACTTCATCGCTACTGACGACCGCGGCGGTAGGAACGCCCGAACTGTTGTAGACCAACCTGATTGGGCGCTCACCAGAGTACTTTCGCCAAGCCAGTTGGACCGAAAAATTGTGCACATAATCCAGGCGATCCAGCAGGTTCAGCTTGTTGGCCGGGCCCTTGTTAGCCTCCCAAACACCGCTGATCGTCCGCCACCTTCCGCGCATCCGACGTCCAAGCTCGGCCATCTTCACGCCTCCCGGTCCGTCGCCGATCATCGGTATGGCCGACTCGCCACGACTGACCGGCAGCAGCGCCTTCAGCGGCTCCAGCGTCACGTATGGCGCGACGGTCTCGCCCAGGTGAACGTCGAACAGGTGGCGATCCTCGATGGTCTGGCCGGTTATGGCGATCAGTTCCAGGCTCTTCCACGGTGCCTTATCGTATACGCCCCGCCGAGGATTGACCGTGACTGTGTTTACCGCCTGAACTGTGGCGGGGTTGTCGGTCTCGTTGACGAAGAACAGCACGCGCGGGACGATCGTCGCGCCCTGTCTGGAATGTCCGGCGTAAGGCGAATCGCCCGCCACACCGGTGTCGGTGATGGCTGCGGGCTCACGCCACATGTCATCCGCGCCTTCCTTGCCCCGCCAACGCTGCACAGACTCCGCCAGCGGCCTGGCCGCGTCCTCAGGCGCCAGCCGGCTCGCGAATACGACCGAGGACGGCACCGGGAAGAAGGTGTTGGGCTCCAGCCGCTCCAGGTCCCACGCCGTCTTGACCGTGAAGTCCGCCAGCACGCCCGCGCCGGACTTGCCGGCCCTCCAGCGCCCCGTGCGCCACTTGGAGTACTGCCCCGCCTGCAGCGCGCTGTGTGGCATCACGAACCCGATCTTGCCGCCTTCCTCGAGGTACAGGTCCACGCTGCGAGCGAAGAACAGACCCGCCACGTCCTGGTGAGTGGCGTACCGTCCGCCTGCCCAGATGCCGTACAGGTTGCGGCTCAGCCGCTGCAATTCGGTTCGCAGCACGTCCGATGTCTGGTTGTAATTGATCCACGGCGGATTGCCGATCACCACGTCCACCTTCTCGCGTGACAGCGCCACCGGACGCACCATGTTGCGCGCGTAGTACGCCCACACGTGGTCACGCCCCTCGTCGTGCAACCGCTTCATCGTGCCGATGGTCCTGGTCAGCGTTTCGAGCTCGCCGGCGTCCTCGATGCCGTGGTCGCCCAGCGCCAGGTACGGATCGCTTCCCTCCGCGATGTCCGACGAAACGTCCGCCATCAGCGCGTCGAAGTTCTCGGCCCGCTCCACCAAGCTGGTTGGGAACACCAGCTCCGTGTCGTCCTCGTCGCCTGTCTGTATCGTCACCTCGCGCTCCGCGAGCAGGTCGCCGGTGCGAAACCTCAACTGAAGCGCGTCGCCCAGGTACACCGGAACGGACAATTCGGCGTCCACGCCCGCTCTCGCCGCCGCGTCGATAGCCGGGCGCGCCGCCAGCGTCCACGCGGTGCGCGCAAGCTGCGCCGCGGCGGGGTGAACGTCGATTCCGGTCACGGCGCGGCGCAGCCGGTTCACCGTCTTGTTGGGCTCCCACCCCGCCTTGTCCGCGGCGGCTACGAAGTGCGACACCGCCTCGGCCAGGAACGTGCCTGACCCGCAGGCCGGATCGAGCACTCGCTGCTCCAGCGGCTTGTCTACCAGTTCGCGCACCATCGTTCGCGCCAGCCACGCGGGCGTGTAGTACTCGCCGAGCTGCCGCCGCTCCTCCGGCGGTATCACCGTGACGTACAGCGTGGACGCGATGTCCGCCGGCGCCTGCCTCCAGTCGAACCGCGCCACGCGGCGCGCCAGTGTGCGCAGCAGCGGGTTTGCTCCAACCTCGTTCGGCCAACTGAAGAAGTCTGACTCCAGCACGCCTCGCAGTCCGGTTGCGTTGTGGAACGCCCTGCCGTCCAGCAGGTCGGCCGTATCGGTCTCGGCAAGCGCCCTGATGTCGATACCGAAGGACGCCTGCACCACCATGCTCAGCACGGCGCACAGGTAGGTGTGGCGGACGAACAGGCCGTCCATCGACTCGTCGCGGCCCGCCCCGGCGACTTCGCCCAGCGCTGCGCGTAGCAGGTCGCGCCAAAGCCTGCGCTTGACACCGACGGTCGCGGACGAGGCGTACTGCTGGTACAGCGCCCCCAGCGCGGCGAGGTCGCGCTGCTGCAACGGGCTGTCGGGGCCAAAGTAGCGGGAAACGCTCCCGGCGTCCGGCGGTACGTCCCTCTGCGAGAACAGCGCCTCGTCCCGCAGCCACTTGAACAACGAGGGCCAGCCGTCCGCGTCCCGCAGCGTGAAATAATGGGGCGGCATCATCATGGGCGGCCCCGCGTCCGGCCAGCGCAACAACCAGTGCTTCCCGTCAGTCAGCACGCCCATCCGCACGCGCCCGTCCTTCGCGGACTGCGCCAGGTAGTCGTCCAGTTGCCGCACGTAGTCCGGATTGGGGTAGCCGCTCGCCGCCATGCTGATGCTACGCTTCACCTCGATGAACGTGTCGAGCGCAGTCAGGTCCACCGCGCTGCGCGACCCTTCCGACGGCGGGTTCTCCTCGACGATCTCCTCAATGGCGGCCAGTTTGGTCGTGATGAGGAAGTCGCGCACCGCGCTGGTGATATTCGCCTCCGCGGCGTCGTTATCATGCCGCCACAGCATCTGCTGCGCAGCCTCTCTGTACTTCGGGTCGTCTGCTTTGATCTGCGTAGAGTCTTCGAAAGCCGCCTCATCCTCTGCAACCGCTTCGTCCTCGGTCAGCGACTCATAGTGCCGCAGAACGCCCCGGACGCGCTCTTCGTCCCAACCCGGCGGGAAGTTCGTCGCCGACGTCATCTCCCTCTCCTTCTCATGCGCCTGCGAAAGGCGGTCAGCGGTTTGCCTCTCAGTTCATACGCCGTGATCACAAACACCTTGTTCGGCTCCGGGTCCGGCACGTAGATGATGCGGATGCATCGTCCACCAGAAGTCCTCCCCACCGCAATACGCGAGTCGTCTCGCCCCGGCCTATCTTCGCTCGGGGATGCCAACACGTCCTCAACTTCGTCCTCATCGACACCGTGCAAATGGACGTGCGGGAAACCCGTCGCCGGATCAATGTAGAATCTTGCGTCCACTGCCCCTAGCTTAACACAAGAAGTGCACCATCAAGGGCCGCCCCGTCGCCTCACACCCTCGCTTGACAGCCGTTACTGGCGCTGCAACCATGTATTCGACCGTCCGGCCATAGCTTGAGCGAGGCACATTACGATGGAAGCTACCGCGGGATACGTAACTCTAACCTTCAGCTTCGAAAAGGAAGGTGAAGATTGGGTTGGCGTGTGTCTAGAGCTTGGCACAAGTACCTTCGCCGATTCATTCGAGAGATGCCAGTCAGAGCTGGAAGAGCTGGTTTCCGACCATCTTGAAGTACTTGAGGAAATCGGCGAGCGGGAACGCTTCTTCGAAGAGTGGGGCATACGAATCCACGCCGACGAAGTGCCCCAGGAGCACACGATCCGAGGCTCCGGCGATTCCTGGGCTCGCCTCTTCAAGCAACCTTCCACTTCCATCGGCCCGTTTCTTCAACCGCGCGTGTTCCCCGCCGGCTCCATTGCGGATAGCAAGGCGTCCTTGAAGAAGTCAAGCACTATGTGTCCTTCCTCATAGAATCGCTTCACGTCTGCAAAGGTAAGGTTTGAGCCTGTGCCGTGAGCGGTATCGTGGCGGTTCGTTATCAGGTTGTTGTAAGACGTCTCTGCTCGTTCATTATTTATGCTGACCGTCATTTGATCTCTGAAAGCTGCTCTACGGTTCTCTCCAAACCGTTTCAACAAATCTCCCAAATCACTCGACTTGATTCTGCTCACGCTCCCAATGCATGACCTGACGATTTCTCTCACCTCCCGGTCCTCGATGGAAGCATATTTCTGCTGGACAATAGAGTTTATCTGTTGCTCAAACTCAGCGTAAATCACCACCAGCAGAGAATAGGTGAGAAGATTCTCGATAGAAGTGCCAAAGGAGCCGCTGAGGGCCAAGTGATTCTCACAATCCTCCAATGCTGCGTCGATACGGGCCACACGCAATCTGGGGTCACCTACCCGAACAGTGTTGTCTTGGCCTGGTCGAAACGTTGACGGACAATCGCCACGTCTGTAGTTCCCTGCCTTGTTCTTGTCACGAATTCCTCATTATTGCGTAGATCATCATACCTGGCCTTGATGTCTCCGGGAACGGAAGCCAGGTTTTCCGAGAAGGCTACCATCACTGCGTCCAGGACCGCCACGTTTACTCCGCTGCGTCCGTGAAACGGCTTTTCGCCTAACGATTCCAGCACCTGTGCGCACGTGTCACGGAATATCTTCTCGATCTTGCCCAGCGAGGCTTCCGGCGCATCCCGGTTCTTTCTCATGAACTTGGACAAGAAGTCCTTCATCGGTTTCTGGTAATCCGAAATGTCTCTCATTGCGAAGAAGCGCAACAGGATTTCGATGTCCCTCTTTCGGCTGTCCGGCATCTCTTTTCCAAGTATCTTGCGCCACTCAGAATTCTCATTCAGGTTCACCAGGAACTTTACGAAACTGCCCATGTGAATGCAGTTGCGTATCTCCTGATTTGAAAGCAGGGTGCCGCCTGTGTTCAGCCGCTCGAAGATATGGTAAATGCTCGTGTCGTCATCCGGCTCGAGTTGTTGCACTACAAGGGACCTGAGGACTGAATTCTTGAAGTCCTGTTGGTCGGCATCCATTAAGTCAACAAAAGTCTTGCCCAAAAACCGGCTGTTCTCGTTCAAGCCGGTAAGTTTGAAGACCCTTCTGTTTCGGCCCGATCCTTCCCCAAAGATTCCGTCCAGGAAGTAGAAAATGCTCTTCAGTCTCTGCTGACCGTCTATGACGAGAAGCTTCTTGGACCGTCGCTCCTTGTAAACGAAAACCGGTGGCACAGGCAAGCCTACCAAGAACGATTCGATAAGCTTGCTTGCCTGGGCTATCTTCCACACGAATGCCCTCTGGAAGTCTGGGATGTCAATCTCCCCGGCGTGCCACTTAGAGTGTAAGACCTCGAGAGTGAAGTCCGCCGGATAAGTGTTGATTTCGTAGTTGGCCGGAGAGCTGGTGTAGTCGTCGTCTTCGGATGTGACAGGCTCCAACTCCAAGTCCGAGGGCATGAGGCCTTCTCGCTCATAGTCCACGCGAGCGTCAGTGCTTTCTTTAGTCGTCATTTCGGCCTCTCAGGAACTTCCTGCGGAAAGATCTAAAATTATACTATCTACTCAGCGCATAGACAGTCAAACGTCATTGTGATGGAGAGCCTGCGTCAACTTGCTAGCCCCGCCCTCACACCCGAACGCCGAAATTCCGCCCCAAAACCGCCCCATCGGAGTATCGTCAGTGCCGTGCGAGTCACCCGGGGCTGTCTGGCAGATGCCCAATGCCGTACCTGTTTTGTGTCAGCGCCAACGACTGTGGAGTGGTATTCGATTGCCCTGAGCGATTTCTCCGACCCCCTCTTGCATCCTCCGTACATCCGTGCTATTATCCGTTTACTGCACCGGCAGTTGAACCTTTACAATCGATCACCGACCCCGCAGGGACCTCCCCCGACCTGTCCCATTTCCACCCAATTTCGGTACACAATTGCGCAGTTTCGGGCATGACGGGACATCCGGGGGACACAGAATCTACCAGCCTCTCAGCTATGAAAGGTGCAGAATGGTGCAAAATGGGGCATATCTTCCGAAGTTCCGCCGTCTTCACCGCCCGATCAGGCCCAAGCTTCACTCTGCCGCCTCGTTGGATGCCCCCTCAAGTCGACGACGCCACGTCCCGGGCCAGCGCGGGCAGCGGCGTCGCCTCGACGTCTTGGGCCAGCCTGTAGCGCTCGTCGCCGGGATACACGACGAACTTGCGCTCCAGGCGAACGTCCTCGCACGCGCTGTGAAAGCCTCTGCTAGGGTGAGGGCTGAGGCTGCGCTTCACCTCTATCGCCCACGCGCCGCCCCCGGGCAGCCCAAGCACCAGGTCGATCTCCGCACCGCCCGCCGAGCGATAGAAACTCGCCTCCGCTCCGTCCGGCGCGACCGCCAACAGGTTTTCGATGACGAATCCCTCCCAGCTACCGCCAACGACGGGATGGCCGAGAACATCGTCTCCGGACCCGAGCCCGAGCAGCGCGTGAACTATGCCGCTGTCGCGGATGTAGACCTTCGGCGACTTCACCAGGCGTTTGCCGACGTTGGCGCGCCACGGCGTCAGCCGCCGCACCAGCAGCAGGTCCACCATCAGATCCAGGTAGCGAGCGACCGTCTTGCCGTCGACGCCGAGACCGCGCGCCAGCGCCGCCGCGTTCAGCATCCCTCCCTGCGAGTGGGCGAGCATCACCCAGAAGCGCCTGAGAGTCTCGGAGGGAATGCGCGGGCCCAACTGGGGAATGTCTCTTTCGAGGTAGGTCCTGACGAAGTTCTGCCGCCACGTCAGGCTGCCGGCGGCGTCCTCGGCGAGGAAGCTGTCCGGGAAACCGCCACGCTCCCACAGCCTGCTCAGATCGCCCGGACCCACCTCCAGCGCGTCGAACGGGTTCAGCTCCAGGTAGGCGATTCGTCCCGCCAGACTCTCGCCCGACTGTTGCAGCAGGTCCAGCGAGGCCGACCCCAGCAGCAGAAACCGGCCGGATCGCCGCCCGCGCCGCCGCCCGCGGTCTATCAGCCCGCGAAGGCTCTGGAACAGGCCAGGCAGGCGCTGCACTTCGTCGAGGATGACCAGCCGATCCTCGAGGTCGGTCAGGTACAGCTCGGGGTCGGACAGCCGAGCGCGGTCCGCCGGCGATTCCAGGTCCAGATAGACGGCATTCCTGGCCTCGCCCACGTCCAGTGCGAGCGTCGTCTTCCCGACCTGGCGCGCTCCCAGCAGCGCGACCGCGGGAAACTCGGCGAGCAATCGTAGCAGGCGACTCTTAGCACGACGGGCAATCATCCCTGTAATTATGGACTCCAGCGCCAGAATTGCAAGGTTGTTCGCCGCCAATCTCAGGATCCCTTCCCCCTCGGACGGGGGAAGAGCCTGCCCTGAGCCTGCCGAATGGGTCAGGATGGGGGTGATGATGGCTCGCCACGTCGCCCGTTTGACACCCCTTCCGCGCGGCAAGTAACATAGCCATCAGGGAGACACCGCACTTCAGGGTTTGCGGCGCCCCGTCTGTGCCGTCGCCCCACACCCCTTCACCGTCCGCATGGGGGGCGAGCGACATGGCCCACAACTCCCGTCTGGTCGTCGTCTCCAATCGCGTCCCCTCCCGGTCCGAGGTGTCCCCCGAAGAAGGGCGGTCCGTCCCGGTCGGCGGACTGGTCAGCGCCGTCAGGCCCGCCATGGAGAAGCTCGGCGGCCTCTGGCTGGGCTGGAGCGGCAGAAGCGCCGCGGGCGAGCCGCAGACGACCCCGGACGTCACCAGGCTCGGCAACATCGAGCTCGCCACGCTCGACCTCTCCTCCAACGACGTCAGCCTCTTCTACACCGGCTTCGCCAACCGCACCCTGTGGCCGCTGCTGCACAGCTTCACCGAGCACGTCGTCATCCGCCGCGACACCTACCGCGCCTACCGCCGCATCAATCGCCGCTACGCCGAGGCGCTGTACCCGATGCTGCGGGAGGGCGACCTGGTGCTGGTCAACGACTACCACGTGTTCAACGTCGGAGAGGAGCTCCGCGAGCTGGGTTGGCGCGGCAAGATCGGCTTCTTCCTTCACGTGCCGTTCCCGTCGCCGGACATCTTCTCCATACTGCCCTGGTCGCCGTCCATACTCAGGGGCATGATGAGCTACGACCTGGTGGGCGTGCACACCCAGGGCTACCGCCGCAACCTTGCCGATACCCTGGAGCAGGAACTAGCCGGCACGGTAAACGATTGGGTCTACTCCGGCGAAGAGGGGACCACTCGACTGGAGACCTACAACGTGGGCATCGACGTGAACGTGTTCGGCGAGCCGCCGGCCGGCGAGGTAGAGGCCCTCGCCAGGCAATTCTCGCTGCCCCTGTCGCCCGAGCACCAGCTCATACTCGGCGTGGACAGGCTGGATTACACCAAGGGCATCCCCGGGCGTCTCCGGGCGTTCCGGCGTCTGCTCGAACACCGTCCGGCCGTGCGCGGTAAAGTGAGCCTGGTGCAGATCTCGTCGCCCTCGCGGACGCGGGTGCCTGAGTACATCAGCGAGAAGGAGGAGGTCGACAAGCTGGTCGGCCAGATAAACGGCCGCTTTTCCGAGGCCGACTGGACGCCCATTCGCTACCTGTACAGGTCGTACCCGCAGGACGAGCTGGCGTGCTTCTACTCGCTCGCCGACGTGTGCATGGTGACCCCCCTACGGGACGGCTTGAACCTGGTAGCCAAGGAGTTCGTGGCCTCGCAGGGCGACACCCCGGGCGTCCTGCTGCTCTCCAAGTTCTGCGGTGCCGCCAGTTCCATGACCGACGCTGTGATAGTCAATCCGTACGATGTGGACGGCACCGCGGAGGCCACCTACCGCGCCCTCCGCATGCCGGCCGACGAGCGCCGCGAGCGATGGAGCTCGCTCGCCAGAGTCGTCCGACGGCACACCGAGAATAGCTGGTGCGACGCGTTCCACTCCGACCTGGCCGACGCATAGAGATCCCTTCCCCCTCGCAGGGGGAAGAGCCTGCCCTGAGCCTGCCGTAGGGTTAGGATGGGGGTGACGGAGGCCAACCGACCACCGAAATGACCACAACTACAGAAAACACCTTCGACGAGATTAGCGTCTTCTTCAACCGCGCCGCCGACCGGCTGGGCTTGGATGAGGGCGTGCGCGAGCTACTCAGCCGCCCCTGGCGCGAGCTGAAGGTCGCGGTGCCCGTGCGCATGGACGACGGCCGCATCGAGGTATTCGAGGGATACCGCATCCAGCACAACGGCGTGCGCGGCCCCTACAAGGGCGGCGTGCGCTACCACCCGACCGCGGACCAGGAGGAGGTCAAGGCGCTCGCCTCCCTGATGACCTGGAAGAACGCCCTCGTCGACGTTCCGTTCGGAGGCGCCAAAGGGGGCGTCAAGTGCGACCCCACGGCACTGAGCGAGGGCGAGCTGAACCGGCTCACTCGGCGATACACCATCAACATCGAACACTTCCTCGGCGTCAACAGGGACATCCCGGCGCCCGACCTCGGCACGAACGCCCAGGTGATGGCGTGGATGATGGACGCCTACAGCCAGATCCACGGACTCACACCCGCCATCGTGACCGGCAAGCCAGTGGAGCTCGGAGGCTCCGTTGGCCGCGATTCGGCCACAGGCAGAGGCGCCACCTACGTGATCCGCGCCATAGGGCGCGACCTGGGGCTCTCCCTGCTCGGCGCACGCGTGGCGGTGCAGGGCTTTGGCCAGGTGGGTTCGTGGACCGCGCGGTTGCTGTGGGAGGAGGGCTACAACGTCATAGCGGTCAGTGACGTAAACGGTGGCGTTTACCGCGCCGGCGGCCTGAACATCGGCGAGCTTGCCCGCCACGTCCAAGAGACGGGCGGCATGTCCGGATTCGGTGCTGCCGAGCCGATCTCCAACGCCGACCTGCTGGAGCTGGAGTGCGACTTTCTGGTACCCGCGGCCATCGACCGCGTCATCACCGAGGCCAACGCTCCCCGAGTGCGGGCACGAGTCATCGTCGAGGCCGCCAATCATCCCTTGACACCGGACGCGGACGCCATACTGCACCAGCGGGGAGTGCCGATACTGCCCGACATCCTCACCAACGCCGGGGGCGTCATCGTCTCCTACTTCGAGTGGGTGCAGAACCTGTACCAGCACCACTGGGAGCAGGAGCGCGTGGATGAAGAGCTGCGCGACACCATGACCGCCGCTTACGAGAACGTGAGCCGAATGGCCGGCAGCGAGGGCATCACCCTGAGGGAGGCGGCCTTCAGTATTGGCGTCGAGCGGGTAGCTCGCGTGGCGAAGATTCGCGGCTTCCTGTGAGCCGCTAGCCGGAGAAGCCGTCGTCCACTATCAGGCCGTCCCTCATCCGCACGATGCGGTCGCACTGCCGGCCGATTTCGGGCGAGTGGGTGACTATGATGAAAGTCTCCCGGTTTTCGCGGTTGAGCCTCAAGATCAGGTCCATAACCTCCTGCGCCGTTTCGCTGTCCAGGTCGCCCGTCGGCTCGTCCGCCCAGATGATGGCGGGGTCGTTGGCGAGCGCGCGGGCGATCGTGACCCGCTGACGCTGGCCGCCCGAAAGCTCAGCGGGCTTGTGCGCCGCCCAGTCGGCCAGCCCCACCATCGCCAGCACCTCCAGCGCGCGCTGCCGCGCATCCGCCGACTTCGCCCCCGAAATGAGCATGGGAAGCTCCACGTTCTCGACCGTGCTGAGCACCGGCAGCAGGTTGTAAAGCTGGAACACGAAACCCATCTGCCTGGCGCGGTAGTCGGTGCGGGTGTTGTCGTCCATGTCCCGCAGCGACACGCCGTCGATGTCGATGTCGCCCTCGTCGATGTCGTCGATGCCGGAAAGGCAGTTGAGCAGCGTGGTCTTGCCGCAGCCGCTGGGCCCCATGATGGCGACCACTTCTCCCCGTCGCACCGTCAGGTCGACGCCGCGCAGTGCGTGCACTCGAACACCCTTGCCGCTGTCGTAGATCTTGTGGACGCCCCTCGCGAAGACCATGGCGTCGGAATCGGTCTGTACCATCGAAACCTCGTGTCGTAGTTGGAGTTGACCGGGGCCCAAAACTCTCGCGTTCACTCCCGGACGGATAATTCTGAAGCGTGGGAGGGCTGAATGTCAATCGTGATGCGGCACCGGGAAGTACTCCCGCGGCCGCGTCAAACTTGACCCGATGCCCGACTAGGGCGTAGTCTACCGAGTGCGCATATCGTCGCGCTTTTGCTATCGCATGTCACACACCGCGGCTCGGACACCGGAGGTCTGGGCAACAGGGAGGTCTTGTATGGAATTCGGGTCATTCATGGAGTTTCACTGCCGGCCCGGAGAGAGCCAGGCCCAGTCGTTCAGCGAGTCCTTCGAGCAGGTGGACCTGGCCGAAGAGCTCGGCCTCGATGCGGTCTGGCTCGCGGAGTCCCACTTCAGCCCCGCGAGGTCCGTTCTGTCGTCGCCGCTGATACTGGCGGCCGCCATCGCGGCGCGCACGAAGCGCCTGCGTGTCGGCACCTCGGTGCACGTGCTGCCCTTGGGCAACCCGCTGCGAATAGCCGAGCAGGCGGCCACGCTCGACCATGTAAGCGGAGGCAGGTTCGACTTTGGCGTGGGGCGCAGCGGACTGCCCGGCGCCTACGAAGGCTACAACATCCCCTACGGTGAGAGCCGGGATCGATTCTACGAGTATCTGGACATCATCATAGAGGCCTGGACCAACGAGCGGTTCTCCTACGAGGGCAAGTACTTCACGTTCGACGACGTCTGCCTGGTGCCCAAGCCGTACCAGTCGCCGCACCCGCCAATTCGCATCGCCGCCACCACGCCCGACACGTTCCCGGTAATCGCCAAGATGGGCTATCCGGTGTTCATCGGTGTGAGGGGCCAGGGCATGAGCCAGGTTGCCGAGCAGGTTGACGCCTACAAGCGGGCGTGGAAGGACGCCGGACACGAGGGGCCGGCGGACGTGTCGCTGCGAGTGCCTGTATTCGTCGCGGACAGCAAGGAGGAGGCGCTGACCGTGCCGGAGGAGAGCTTCATGAAGCAGTTCCGCCGGCTGGGGGCGCAGCTCGCCAGCTCGGTAACGCGCGCCGGCACGGACCCGCGCGAGCAGCGGGCTGAGCGCGGGGAGGAACTGGCGGGGCTGACGTGGGAAGAGGTGCAGAAGGAGAAGGTGGCGGTCGGAACGCCCGAGATGGTGGTCGAGCAGCTCCACAAGATGAGGGAGACGCTGAGCCTGTCCGGTGTGGTGGCCGAGCTGAACGCCGGCGAGCTCATCCCGCCCGAGAAGATTGCCCGCTCGCTACAGCTTCTCTGCGAAAAGGTGATGCCTGCGTTCAAGTAGGCTCAGCGCTCCTGTTTCGGTTGAAGCGCCACCTGCTGAGTGCTATACTCGACCCAACTGATACTTGACAGTTTGCTGCGCGAACTTGCCGGACAACACCGGCCCGTTCCGCGGCTGACACACCCCAATCGTCCCCCGGAGGCAATCGCACAATGGCCACGACCACGCTCACGCAGCCGCTAACCCCGTACCAGGTCCAGCGCTACAGCCGCCACATCATCATGCCCCAGGTGGGCAGCGCAGGGCAGCGCAAGCTGCTGGAGGCCAAGGTGCTGATGGTGGGCGCAGGCGGCCTCGGCTCTCCCATCTCAATCTACCTCACGCTGGCGGGCGTGGGCACGGTCGGCATCGTCGACTTCGACACTGTGGACGTGACCAATCTCCAGCGCCAGATCCTGCACCAGAACGACGACATCGGTCGGCCAAAGGTGAAGTCGGCGAAGGAGACGCTGCTCTCGTACAACCCGGACGTCAACGTCATCATCCACGAGGAGCCGCTGCTTTCCGACAACGCGATGGATATCATCTCTGGCTACGACGTGATCATCAACGGCGCGGACAACTTCCCCGCCCGCTACCTGGTCAACGACGCCGCCTATCTGTGCGGCAAGCCCCTAGTGGACGGCAGCATCCTGCTGTTCGACGGCCAAGCTACCGTATACATCCCGGGGCAGGGCTGCTACCGCTGCCTGTTCCCGACTCCGCCGCCTCCCGGCGAAGTGCCTAGCTGCGCCGAGGCCGGCGTGCTGGGCGTGCTGCCCGGTCTGGTGGGCACCATCCAGGCCACGGAGACCGTGAAGCTCATCATGGGACTGGGTGAGTCGCTCTCGGGCCGGCTGCTCATCATCGACGCGATGGACATGAGCTTCCGCACACTGAAGATGCGGCGCAACCCCGACTGCCCGCTCTGCGGCGACAACCCCACCGTGACGGAGTTGATAGACTACGAAGCGTTCTGCGGAGCGCCGGCTATCAGCTAACGCGCAAAACCACTTTGCGGGAAGTGAGCTTCGTGGCTCCGCCTCTGCAATTGAGGGGACGGTTAGTACATGTGCCTTGACAATGCTGACACCTACATTGCTAAAGGGAAGGCCAGTTTTGTCGTCCTTGAAGATGGTGGCACAGTCGATGACTACTCTAGAGCCTACATCAACGCGATTGAGGACTATACAAGGGCCATCGAATTGGATCCTGGTTGCATCGAAGCGTACCTCCTACGTGGACAGGCCTACTCCGAAACTGATGAGTATGAGAGGGCCATCAACGACTTCGACAAGGTGTTGGAACTCGACCCCGGACACAACGTCGCCTTGACTGAAAGGGAAGCAGCTCACTCATACAAGGTTAAGATCGAGTTGAGCATGAAAGCTCTAGAATGTGCCCAAAACGGAGAACATGACGAGGCGGTTGAGCTTCTGGACAAAGTCGCCGACTTGCCCGGGGTGGAAACGGTCGACGCCTATAGCATACTGGTCGATCACTACTGGTCAAATGGTCTGCTGTACACAGAGAATGGCGAATATGATTCGGCCATCGATTGCTTTGGAAGGGCTGTCGAGCTTGACCCTTACCTTCTCAACCCTGAAGACGATGGCGAATACGCCGAAGGCGCAAAAGCCTACTTTGCTCGAGGAAGAGCTTTCTACATTGTTGGACAAAGCCACTTAAGAGACGAAGAACACGATAAGGCCATAGCGAGTCTTAGCAGAGCCATAGCCGACTTCAGTATGGCCCTCAAGTTCGACAACCTCGCATCTGCCGCGCATGCAGATAGAACAAACGCGTACTTCCTCCGGTCGCGGGCTTACAGTGGTTCAGGTGAGCATGATAAAGCAAAGGATGATTTTGCCGAAGCCCAAGCGCTGTTTCGTGGCGAACTCTTTCTCGGAGAGTCCGAAGAGAGCTGGGATGACGAAGAGAGCTGGGATGATGAGGACTAGTAGCCTTTTCAACATCCTCCGGTAAGCTCACTTACACGTATCGCTGTCTAAGGAGTGAGGCAGCCGTGAACGACTGTCAGAAGCCTGTGTACGTCCGCCGCATCTACCCCACGCGCTCGCCGTCCAAGTAGACGTCCGCCACGTTCCACAGCGCGTCCACGTCCTGCGTTGGATCGCCGTCCACGACCAGCACGTCCGCGCGCTTACCCGGCTCCAGCGTGCCCACTTCCTCGTCCATCCAACACGAGCGCGCCGACGCCGACGTCGCGGAGAGGATGGCCTCCGAGGGCGACATTCCTCCCTCGACGTGCGCCGCTATCTCGTGCTGAAAGCCGCCCATCGGGTACGCGCTCCACGCCGAGTCCGACCCACACACCAGCCGCACGCCGGCGTCCCGCATGGCCGCGAACGCGCTAAGCCGCTCCTCGTCGCGGCGGCGCAGCCCGTCCAGCTCCACCTGCCCGCTTTTCGTAAGACCCCGCGCGGCGCGTAGCTCTTCCAGAGCGAGAATACGCCCGCGCCCGTTGTGAATGGTCGGATTGACGAACACTCCCTGCCGGGCGATGCGTTCGGCCACGTCCGGGCGATACAGCCACGAGCCGTCCGGCTCCACGAACATGGCGTGCACGATGGTGTCGATTCCGGCGTCCAGCGCGTTCACCATGCCCTGCGTCGACGCGCAGTGCGCCACGGTGTGCTTGCCGAAGCTGTGCGCCTCGTCGACGATGGCGGCGAGCTCGTCCGGGCTGAACGAGGGCCGCGTGGGGAACGAGGTGCGGGTGCTGCCTCCCGTTGCGGTTATCTTGATGAAGTCGGCGCCCTCCTTCACTAGTTGGCGCACGTGGGCCCGGCACTCCACCTCACCGGTGGCCTCGATGCCGAAGTAGCCCAGGTGCCCGCCGACTATGGCCAGCGGCCTGCCCGCAAGCGACAGCCGAGGGCCGGTGGTTATGCCCATCTCGTAGGCGCTGCGGAGCATGAAGGTGGTGCGGTTCTTCGCGCCGCAGTCGCGCACCGTGGTCACCCCCGAACGCAGGTGATCGGCGGCGTTGCGCGCCGCCTGGAGTGTTAGCACTTCGTCCGGGAGCGTCGCCAACTCGTCGCCGGAACGGCCATCACCGAAGCCGGTCAGGTGTACGTGGCAGTCCACCAGGCCCGGAAGCGCGGTCTTGTCCTCGTAATGGACCTCGCGGACCTGCGCTCCCTCCGGCGGGACGACCTGTTCCTCCGGGCCGGCGGACACGATCTCG
This sequence comes from Dehalococcoidia bacterium, assembly GCA_965203135.1. Lineage (GTDB taxonomy): Bacteria > Chloroflexota > Dehalococcoidia > Lucifugimonadales > CATOSD01 > CATOSD01. The sequence continues at coordinate 783,708 of CBDBBO010000002.1, forward strand.
CCGCCTCGCATCAGGACCGCGCCGCGTTCCACCGGCCGGCCCGCTCCGCCGTCGATGAGGCGCGCCACGCGGAGCAGCGTGAAGTCGGGATTAGCGTCGGACATGGGCGCTTACCTCCATCTGCCAGGAGTATCGGCAAAGATCAGGGACGGGTTAGATGGGAGAGCTGTCGGGCCGGACCTGCCGGAAGGCATCCACCGACTCGGGGGTTCCGCGGTCGAGCAGCCGACCTCCGAAGAAGACGTCCTCGACGTTCCAGAGCGCGGATATGTCCTCGGCGGGATTGCCGTCCACCACTATCACGTCGGCGGCCTTTCCGGGTTCCAGCGAGCCAACCTCGTCGAACAGTTCGAGCGCCTTGGCCGCCTCGCTCGTCACCGACAGCACGCCCTGCATGGCGGAGAAGCCGGCGTCCACCAGGCACTCGGTCTCGAAGAAGGTGTTGCCGAGCGCGTAGTCGCCCCAGGAAGAATCGGAGCCGGTGATGACCTTGAGGCCCATCTCCTGCATCCGGCGGCAGTCGTTCAGCTTATCGCCGTAGGCGCGCAGGTTGTCGTCCAGCCGCGCCTGCTCATCGGCGGTCAGTCCCTGCTCCTCGCGCTTGTGCATGAGCGTCCAGGCCCGCGCGCGTCCCACGTGCAGCGTGGGATTGACGAACGCGCCCTGCTCGCCAATGCGCTCGGCCACGTCCTCGCGAAAGTTGTTGGAGCCGTCGGCTTCCATGTAGGCGCAGTGCACTATCATGTCCACGCCGGCGTCCAGCGAGTTGATGATGCCCTGCGTGGACAGACAGTGGGTGGCGGTGAGCTTGCCGAAGTTCTGCGCTTCCTCGGTGATGGCCCGCAACTCCTCGAGCGTGAACGAGGGCCGAAGCGGGAACGAGGTCCGCGTGCTGCCGCCGGTTGCGGTTATCTTGATGTAGTCGGCGCCCTCCTGAATGAGCCGCCGCGTCTCGCGCTTGGCCTCGACCGCGCCGGTGACCTCCGTGCCGAAGTAGCCCATGTGGCCGCCGACGATGGCGACGGGCCGGCCGCACAGCACCATCCTGGGCGCGATGAGAATGCCCTGATTCACCGCGTCGCGAAGCCTGAACATCGTGGTGTTCTTGGGTCCGTTTTCGCGGATGGTCGTGACGCCGGTTACGAGGCTCGCCCTCGCGTTGCGGGCCGACTGGAGCATGAGCACCTCGTCCGGCTGGGCCGCCACTTCCTCGCCGGGTCGGCCGTCGCCAAAGCCGTTGTGGTGCGTGTGACAGTCGACCATGCCGGGCATGATGCTCTTGCCCGGGTAGTCGTAGGTGGTTGCCGGCGCGCCCTCAGGCGGCGCGACCTCGCTCGCCCGGCCGACGGCGGCAATCCTGTCGCCGCGCAGCAGCACCGCGCCGTCCTCTACGGGCGCGCCGCCCAGGCCGTCGATCAGGCGGCCGCCTCGAATGAGCGTGTAGGATTCGTTAGCCACCTTTTTCACCCCCATCCTAACCTTCCCCCATCAAACGCGTGATGCATATTAAAGTGGCCGATATGCCTGTTTAGGGCGGTTTTCGGGCCAAAAGCCGCCAACTTGGCGGGTGCTAGGGCTGTGCTGAGTCTAAGATGGTGCCTAAACCTCAAAAAAGGGCCATCAAACTCGGTTATCCACATCAGCCTGCTTCTTGTGTGGTAGTTCCACAAGTCTAATTTGCATCACACGTATCAAGGGGGAAGGGATTTTTTGGTTGCTTGGCCTTGCCAGGGGGACGGACTTTGGTAAGCGTCACGCTTAGAGTATCTCCCTGAGTCGCTCGGCGATTATGTTCTCGCCGCCATTCTTGAGCGTGCCCATCCTGACGATGAAGGCGTTGGGGTCGTCGGCGTTGTAGCGCACCCATATGCTGGGATTGCCGGCCTGCATCTCCGCGACCACGTCGGCGGCGCTCTTGCCGGTGGTGTCGGCGTCCACCTCGATTCGCAGGCCGTCGGCGGGACCGTCCGCCGGGAAGCTGGACATTCCGATGCCGCCAACGCCCGCTAAGTCGCCGCTCAGTGTGGTTATGCGGGCCTCGTAGGCCGCGAACCTGTCTTCGTGGTTCATGGTGAGCCATTCGCGTAGGGCGGCGTATACGGCGATGACTTCCTGGCGGTCGATCTTCATGCCTCGGCCGATCGAGCGAATGCCGTCGGACTCGAAGCCGATGGAGCTGTGCTTGCGCGCCACGTCCACGAGGTCCTTGCGCCCGGTGAGCATGCCGCTGGAGTTGACGGCGCCGAAGTACTTGGCGCCGTAGGCCACGAGGTCGGCGCCCATCTTCGCGTAACTGCTGAGCAGGTCGGTCGGGTAGACCTGTCCGGCGGCGTCCACAATGATGGGCACGCCGTGGGAGTGGCCTATGCGAATCACCTCTTCCAGCGGAAGCGCGCCGGGATTGCGGTCGCCGGGAGCCAGGTAGTGAATGGCCGCGGTGTTCGGTCCGATGGCCTCCTCGAGCTGCTCGGCGCTCGTACCATCCTCGTCGCCGATCTCGACGAGCTTGCCGCCCGCGACCGTCATCGTCCTGTCGTATTGGACGCGGAGTTGCCGCTGGATGATGATCTCGTTAGGCATACCGGTGACGTCGGGCACACTCTCGATCTTCTCGACGTCGTCGCCGGTGATGCACGCCGCCGCGCCGAACGTAAGCGCCGCCGCGCAGCCGGGCGTGACGAGCGCGGCCTCCACGCCGAGCAAGTCGGATATGTGCTCGCCCACCTTCTCGATCAACTCGCCCATGTCTACGTAGAACTCTTCGGACTCGTCCATCAGCGCCCGCACCGAGGCGTTGGGCGTGTTGCCTCCGAGCAGAGTCCTGTTGCCGTGGGCGTTGAGAATTGGCCTGGCTCCCAGTTGCTCGTAGATGTTGGTCACTTGGAATCTCCTTCACTCCGCTGACAAATCAACTTCTTGCTCGGCATTTTAAGGCGGCGGCATACCAGGCGCAAGGCCCCGAATCGGGGCGGAGACCACGTCGGTTTGCCGGGCGCGTCCAGAGGACCGTCGTTCCCTCGCGGAGGCGGGAGAGAAAAATCTGCTCGATTCTGCGCCATTCTGCGCGATCCATAGCTGGGACTGCCGGCGGCGCTGCCCAATTCTGTACTGCCGGAGTGGGCAATTCAGGGCATAAGCGTCGCGCCGCGGGGCAGAAGAGGACAGGGGGCGGGCCGGTGGCTGGCGGTCGCACTCGCGCCATCACCCCCATCCTAACCTTCCCCCATCAAGGGGGAAGGGACTTTGAGGAGCCCGGGGCGGGTCGGTCCCGCGGGCGGGATTGAAACCCGCCCCTGCTATTGGCTATGGTAGCACGGATGTGCGTACCTTGCAAGGAGGCTGGCGAATTGTAACTGTTCAGAGTCGATGAGGCGAGCCTAGACTAGGGCTGCACCCCCATCCTAACCTTCCCCCTGCGAGGGGGAAGGGACTCTTGACACTCACGTAGTCTGAACAGTTACGGCGAATTCGTGGGACCAGGGCGGATTTGTGGGAAGAATTGGCGCACGAATGGGGACTGGTGGGGCGCGGGTGAGAATGGATGGGGCATGGATGGGAACGGATGGCGCGGGAAAGTGACGCTTTTTTCGGGGTGCGGGGGAGGGAATTGGCTGCGTGTGGGCGAGGGTGAGTGCGGTCAGGACGTGCGTTGGGGCGTTGGGAGCGTAGGCTGAGCGATGTGGCGAACGGAATGCGATTGCCGTAGATTCGGAGTGACTCGTCGAAGGTGTTGGGGTGCGCGGTAATGTGAGCCAGGTTCGGCAGTTCCGCGTTCGTTGCTTTGCCACGCCTGCCCCACTATAATCCTACAATCACTCTGGAGAACAGCGATTTTGCCGGTAGACTACGCTTCGCTGACGCCCGGCAGCCAGTTGGCGAGCGACAAACTATCCCTGGACGACGAGACAGTGGCGCGTTACGTGGATGCCGTCGGCGACGAAACACCGACTGCGACTGACGACGGTCCTCGGCTCGCACCGGCGATGGCGGTGGCGGCGTTGAGCTTCCGAGGCGTCATCCGCGCACTCGACCTTCCGAGTGGTTCGCTGCACCTCGCCCAGGAGCTCGAGTTCGCCAGGCCCATTGCAATTGGCGAGACGCTCGAATGCCGCGCCGAGGTGCTTCAGAACTCCGTCCGGCGCGGAATGCGCGTCATCGTCGTGAGACTGGAGGCGGCGGACCCCCAGGGCCGGGCATCGCTCAGCGGCAAGAGCACCGTAATGCTGCCGATGCAGCGGCCTGGCGAGTGAAGATGGGCGGCTACACGACACAGGGGGCGGTGCTGCCCACCATCGAACGGAAGATCACCCAGCAGCGTATCGAGAGATATGCGCACGCCGCCGGAGACTTCAATCCGATTCACCTGGACCAGGAGTTCGCCGCCACAACCCAGTTCGGGGGCACCATCGCCCACGGCATGATGGTCATTGCCTTCGTATCCGAGATGATGACGCGCGCCTACGGCGATAGCTGGTCCTCAACTGGCAAGCTGAAGTTGCGACTGCGCGCGCCGTCCTACCCCGGAGACACCCTGACGGCCCACGGCCAGGTGAAGAGTGTTGAGGAAGAAGGCGGACAGACCGTAATCCGGTGCGGAGTGGGCGTGAAGAACCAGGACGGCGGCGTTGTGATAAGCGGCGACGCCAGCGTCGTGGCCGCAACGTAAATCGGAGACCGTGACTTGACCAGCCGCAGGCAAAGGCGCACCAAGATAGCCCTGGACGCGATGGGCGGCGACCACGCGCCGGCTGAACTCGTCGCTGGCGCGGTGGAGGCCGTCGCGGAGTACGACGTGGATGTGCGTCTCGTTGGAGACGAGGACACGCTTCGCGAGGAGCTTGACCGCCACAATGTCGAGGGTCTGCCGATAAGGGTCGTGCCCTCCGAGGGTTACGTGCGCGAGGGCGAATCGCCCGCGCTCGCCCTGCGCCAGAATCCCAGGGCGTCCATCATCGTGGCAACCGGCCTAGTCAAGTACGGGCTGGCGGACGCCTGCGTGTCGATGGGATCGACCGGCGCGGCGATGGCCGCCGCCGCCGTTGTGCTCGGAATGCCGGAAGGCGTGGAGCGCCCTGCCATCGGCGGTCCCGTAGTGGGTCTAGCACCCCAGACGGCCATCATCGACCTGGGGGCAAACGTGGACTCGCGCCCCGCACAGCTACTCACGTTCGGCGTGATAGGCGAGGTGTTCGCCCGCAAGTTCTGGGGCATCGAAAGGCCACGAGTGGGGATTCTGAGCGTGGGCAGCGAGGCGGGCAAGGGCAACAGCCAGGTCAAAGAGGCCACGGAGCTGCTGGCGAAGAGCGGGCTGGACTTTATCGGCAACGTCGAGGCCAACGAGCTGCCTTTTGGTCCTGCCGAGGTCGTGGTATGCGACGGGTTCGTCGGCAACGTCGTGATGAAACTCACGGAGGGCATGGGGCAGGCCTTGGCCGACCATCTGCGCGATGCGCTGGGCGACAGCCTGCCCGCCGGGGACCTGGAGCGCCTCGTAAACGAGATCTACGAACTGAACAACGTTGTCGAGACCTGGGGCGGCGGCCCGATATTCGGGGTAAATGGTGTGAGCATCGTGGGGCACGGCCGCGCCAGGCGCACGGCAGTCAAGCGCGCCATATCCACCGCCAAGAGGGCCGTGGACAGCCAGTTCGTGAGCGAGTTGAACGAAGAGCTCGCAAGCGTCAGAAGCAGAGTCTCGGGCTAGCGGGTAGCCTCGTCGCGCCCGGGCCAATCGATCGTTTTGCTATTCAGGGAGGCGAGTTGAGCAGATCGGACATAGAAGGAAGAGCCGCACTTGTCACCGGCGCCTCCAAGGGCATTGGCAGAGCCATCGCCCTGCGGCTGGCGGAACAGGGCGTCAAGGTGGCTGTCAATTACAACACCTCGCACGATGAGGCGAACGTCGTCGTCGACACCATCAAAGAGACCGGCGTCGAGGCGTTTGCGATTCACGCCGACGTGAGCGACCTGGAACAGGTCACGGCGATGGTCGATGAGGTGAACGGTACCTGGGGCCGCATCGACATCCTGGTGAACAACGCCGGCATAATCGACGACGGACTGCTGATCAGGATGTCGGACAGGGCGTGGGAACGCGTCTTGGCCACCAACCTCACCGGCACGTTCTACTGCACGAGGGCGGCGCTGCGGGGCATGATGCGGGGGCGCTGGGGGCGCATAATCAACATCGGGTCGGTGGTCGGCATTCGCGGCAACGTGGGCCAGGCCAACTACTCCGCCTCCAAGGCCGGGCTCATCGGCTTCACCAAGGCGCTTGCCAAGGAGATTGCCACCCGCAACATTACCGTGAACACGATCACGCCCGGCTATATCAGCACCGACACGGTGGCAGGCCTGACGCAGGAGCAGAAGGACCGGATTATGACCTGGATACCGCAGGGGCACTTCGGCGAAGTCGATGATGTGGCCCACCTCGCGGCCTTCGTTGCCAGCGAGAAGGCCAGCTACATGACCGGCCAGGTAATCAGCGTCGACGGCGGCATGGCGATTTAGCGCGACTGCCGCTCACGCACGGCGTTTTAGACGCCACTGGGAATCGGACGGCGGAGATGAGAGACTTCCAGGGCAAGACCGCGCTCGTCACGGGCGGGTCTCGCGGCATCGGACGCGCAATAGCGCTGGAGTTCGCGCGGCGCGGCGCCGACGTAGCGATCAACTACCGCTCCAATTCTTCGGCGGCCGAGCAGACGCAGCGCGACGTCGAAAGCGAGGGCGTGCGCTGCGTCAGTATCCGGGCGCACCTCGGCGACTCGGCCAAGATCAGCCAGATGTTCGCCCGCGTGGAGGCGGAGTTCGGGGCGCTCGACGTCCTTGTCAACAACGCCGCCTCCGGCGTCCAGCGGCCCGCCGGAGAGTTGCGGGAAAAGCACTGGGACTGGGCGCTGGGGATCAACGCGAAGGCTCCGTGGCTGTGCGCCATCGAGGCGTCGAGGATCATGACCCGGGGCGGCAGCGTGGTCAACATCACCAGCCAGGGATCGCACAAGGTGCTGCCCTACTACTTCTCCGTTGGGGTGTCCAAGGCGGCGCTGGAGTCGATGACGCGCTACCTGGCGGTTGAGCTGGCCGAGAAGGGCATATCCGTCAACGCGGTTTCGGGCGGCTACGTGGAAACCGGCGCGTTCGATTCGTTTCCGAACCGGGAGGAGATGGTGAGCGCCACCAAGACGACGCTGGACGGCAGGTCGGTGACCGGGGAAGACATCGCCCGCGTGGTGGCGTTCCTATGCACCGACGCGGCGCGCATGATAAGGGGGCAGGTGCTGGTGGTGGACGGCGGCGTTTCGCTGACTATCTGAACGGCAGCGCCTCTACGCGGACCTCAACCTCTCTGCCGTCCTGTTCCAGCGTCAGGGTAGACCCCGGCTTGGCGTAAGCCTTCCGCACGTAGCCAAGGCCAATTCCCCGTTGGAGCCGCTCCGACTTGACCGCCGAAGTCACCACGCCGGAGCGCTTGCCGTCGACTGTCAGGCTGGCCCCGGCTGGGGGCAGGTTGTGGCCGTCCCACGACAGCCCAACGAGATACTTGGACACCTTCTTGTAAGTGTCCAGCCGAGCGATAACTTCCTGCCCGATGTAGCAGCCCTTATTGAAGCTGATGTGCTTCAGGAGCCCTGCCTCCAGCGGGTTGTAGTCCTCGGACAGCTCCAGTCCGGGCGCGGGCACGCCCTGCTCCACGCGGACGGACTCCAACGCGAGCGAGCCGACGGGCCTGGCACCGTCTCCCGCGCCGCGCTCGACCAGGTAGCGCCACAGCCGCTCGCTTTCCGCAGCAGGCGCAATGACGTCGAATCCTGGCAGCGCGCCGAAGTCTTCGCGCACCATAGTAACGTTGATGCCGCCGACGTTCGCAGCACGCGCGCCGTATGGTGGCAGCGTCGCCACGCTTTCGCCAGCCAACTCTTCTACGAGGGCGACGGCTCCCAGGCCGATCAGCGAGAACATGGCGGTGTCGGGCGTAACGTCGCGTACGGTCACATCCTCGACGAACGTGTAGAAGTCGATCCACTCCGCCACTCGCTCCCGAGCGTCCGGGCCGACGAGTAGCAGCAGCCGGTCCTCCAGCATCAGCACCAGCAGCAGGTCGACGATTCTGCCCTTGGCGGAGGTGAGCACGCTGCCCATGCCCGCGCCAGGGGTCAGGTTCTCCAGCTTGTTGGTGCTGAGCCTGTTGAGCAGGTCTAGGGCGTCCTCGCCGGTGAGCTCGAGGCGGCCGACGTGGGACCGGCGCACCAGCCCGACGGCGCCGGTGAGGGCGTCGTACTCCTCGCGGAGAGACGTGTAGCTATCGGGGAGTGCCTCTGCTTGCGCGCTGGTGGACACGGACGTTTCTCGCTCAATCCGGGGGACTTCGATTTCGGTCCTAGACGCTGAACGACGTGCCGCAGCCGCAGGTCGTCTTGGCGTTGGGGTTGTGGAAGACGAAGCCCTTGCCGTTAAGCCCGCCGGAGTACTCGAGCACCGTGCCGGCCAGAAAGACGTAGGACTTCTTGTCCACGTACAGCTGGATGCCGTGTTCTTCGATGGTCTTGTCATTCTCGCCCGGCTCGTCAACCAGGTCGAGCACGTAAGTCAGTCCCGAGCATCCGCCGCCCTTGACGCCCACGCGCAGATTCGAGTCGGGCTTGCCGGCCTGCGCCGCGAACTGGCGCACATGGTCGGCAGCTTCCTTGCTGATGTTTATGGTGAGGGGTTGTGGTGGCGTGCGTCGCGTCATCTGCTGCATATGCGGTACTCCCGTGGTCGCTAAGCATGTCTCCCAATCGCCGTGCCGCGAGTTGCGGCGGCGATTCTCGCTCATTATACATCATTCCGCACGAAACCCAAGCCGTGTGTTCACGTTGCCCTTTTGCCAACCAATTCCCACTCCAGACCGGGACTGTTTTTTTGAGGAACCCATTCCCGCGACGGCCTTCGCGCACACTCTGACCTTGGATGTGACGGCGGGGACACCCATTGACCCGCGACGTCTGGACGTCTAACATGTGGATATGAGCACCAAAGTGGGGAGAAATCCGCCGGGCCGGGTACGTGACGCAATTCTGCAAGTTCTCGCCCACACATCCGAGGACTTGACAGCAAAGCAGGTAGCGGATCGCGTGTCCAGGATCATCGGTCCAACACCCGAATCATCGGTTCGATCCTTCCTGCGCCTGAATACTCCATCTCACTTTACACGGGAAGCTAGAGGCGTTTATCGCATAAAAGACGGCCCAGTCGAGAATGTGACCCTGCAGCGTGACCTTCCTGGAGCCAGCCCATGGAAAGAACCACTCCATTACGGTCGCGCGACCCTAGTCCACGGAGACTGCTTCGACTGGCTGGAACGGCAACTCGACAACTCGTTGCACGCCGTTGTGACCGACCCGCCATTTGGACTCCACGAGTACTCTGCTAAAGAGCAGTCCAAGCTGCGCAAGGGGAGAGGAGGCGTCTGGAGGCTCCCACCTTCTTACGACGGACACCGCCGCTCGCCGGTCCCGCGATTCACCACGATGACCGACGCGCAGCGGGCGCAACTTCGGGAATTCTTCTACGTCTGGGGCAGGCTACTTCTTCCCAAGCTGGTTCCCGGCGCCAACGTCATAGTCGCGTCTAACCCACTCCTTTCCCATATAGTTTCAAGCGCATTGACGGACGCCGGCCTGGAGAAGCGCGGCGAGATTATCAGGCTGGTAATGACCATGCGGGGGGGCGACCGCCCCAAGCACGCCCACGAGGAGTTCGCTCAGGTCAGCGTGATGCCAAGATCCATGTGGGAGCCGTGGGTCGCCTTTCGGAAACCACTGGAAGGCAGAGTACAGGACAACATCAGGGCGTGGAAGACTGGTGGCTTCAGAAGGCCGTCTGACGATACCCCGTTCGGGGATGTAATCAGGTCTTCTCCGACAAGGAAGAGAGAGAGGCTCATCGCGCCCCACCCAAGCTTGAAGCCCCAGGCCTTTCTGCGTCAGCTAGTTCGGGCGGTCCTTCCTCTAGGTTCAGGCGTAGTCGTGGACACATTCGCAGGATCCGGTTCGACTCTGGCGGCGGCTGAAGCGGTCGGCTACGAATCGGTTGGAGTGGAGAAGGATCCTCACTACTTCGACATGGCAGCCAACGCGATCCAAGACCTCGCAGACCTGTCTGTAGGTGATGATCGGTAAGCTACAGTCTGTAGAGCCATTTATGACGCAACTTTGCTATTCCCTCCCTGTGCAGAGTTGCGGTACGGGTTCCCAGTTCGCTCCTGGGGTTTCGCCTGAAGTCCCCGACTGTTACGTGACCCAGGTAAACCTCCGTAAACGTCAGCGGCCGTCGGTTAATCGCTGGCTCCGTCTCATTGTCGACGGTGTAGACAAAGACGCACATCCACTGGTCTCGTGCCCCATGAGTGTCAACAGCGCCTCCTCTCTTTCGAGTAGTCTTAATCTCTACACCCCTCTCACCCGACTTGATCGAGTTGTTGGCGTAGAATCCCCTGACCACAAGGTCGGGGTGCCCATTGAAGAAACGGTTCTCGGTCAGCGCGCGCGAATGCCTCGCCAGGCTGGCGGTTACCATGTCCGACAGAACGCCCGAGAGGATCGCCGGGCGCAACATATCGTCAAGCCGCTCCAGACCCTTACCGACCAGATGGGAGTTCACGTCGTAGAAGAAGTCGTAAACGTCCTGCATAGCTGAATCGAAGTCCATCAGCCTCAGCTCGAATGGCAGATCCAGATCGTGGTTGAATCTCGACTTGTCCACCGTGTTCGCCAGTAGCGGCATAGTGATGAACTCCTGACACGTAGGCGTCCGATCATCCAGGCGCGAGGCCAAGTGTTGCGATCGGCCGCGGTGGCGCCATGCACTTACTCGCGGCGGGGCGGGACGTAGCGGCGCAGGAGTGGCTCCAGCCTGGGCCACAGTAGGGCTATGAGTAACGCCAGCAGGGCGACCACCGCTAACAGGCCTCCTCTTATTGCGACGCCGGAGGTGAAGCCGCCCACGATGTCTCGGCCAAAGTCCAGCACCCACACGTCCACCAACGACTGAGTGCGGTCAAAGTCCGACGCCGTGTAGAAATCGCGGGCAGCGTCGGCGCGGGACGCAGCGAAGCTGGCGCCCGTCGCCAGGTTGATGGCCGCGAACGAAACGCACGCCGCCAGCGCGCCGGCCGAGACGGTCGCCGCAACCCACGCGGCGCGCACGTGGAGCGCTCCGCCGGCCAGCAGCCACACGGCGGCGAGGCCGGCGAGCACCAGCGCCGACACTATCCACTTCGCCGCGCTTATCCATCGGAGTGCGTTGCGCAAGCCCTCTATGTCCCACACGGAGCCGCCTACCCCGGAAGACAGGTCGTTCGCCAGGTCGAGGTCCGTGTACGTTATGCCGTCGGAGAACAGGTCGCGAATGGACTCGATGGCCCGTTCCACGCTTTCGGGGTCGTCGAAATTGCGTTCGATGTCGCCGCGAAGGTCATCTTCGGTGTAGAGGAAGCCGTCCCTCATTATGGTGCGGATGTCGTCGAGCCGCTCCTTGTCCTCGCTGGAGAGCGCGTCCCTGAGGTCAAAATCCGTGAACGTCACCTCGCCACCCAGCGGCTCGACTATCTGTGGCGCGACGTCAGCCAAGATTATGTCGGCCCGCCCGGCGACAGTGCGCCTCGCCTGCGCGTCCGCGGCGGTTCCGCCGGTCACTGTGGCCAGCGCCAGAATCCTGCCGTGGACGACCTCTTCCAGTCGCGATGCCACCTCATCGGCGATCGAGTCCAGGGTCACCACGAACGAGAACGAGTCCGTGTCCCCAAACAGGTAGCCGGCGACCTCATCCACAGCCTTGTCTACCTCGCCTCTGGCCCACTGTCCCCTGCCCGCGTCCCGGATGGCCGTCACCACGTCTTCGGTGTGAAGCGACACGCCGGGGGCGAGGTCGATTTGTTCGCCATGCAGTGCTTGCACTGCCGGCTCGACGATCGAGTCGTACAGGGAATCGTAGGCGCCGGTGTCGTACAGCAGCAGCTTGTATTCGGCCGTGGCGGCGGGCCCAAGCTCTGCCAGGTCCATGCGCACCTCGAAGCCGTTCTCGGTTCCGGTGGCGTAGGGCACGAAAGCGGCCACGGCCTCCGCGACCCGGGCGTCGAACCAGGCCTTCGACACGACCTGCCGCACCGCGGACTCGACGCGGGCGGCGCGCAGGTCCGACCCGAAGGGCAGCACCTCGGCGGCCAGAATCTCCTGGGCGGCGGGGGCGAGGTGCGAATCGACCGCGTAGTCGTAGAGATGGGAACGCCTGAGGAGGGCCGAGGTCTCCGATGTGAGCACCTCGTCTTCGATTGGGAGGCGCAGGTCGATCGTGAACTCGTCGCTGATGCCCGTGAGATACTTCCACACGTCGGTCGCGGACGCGCGGGCGGTCTCGTCGAACCACTTGCGAGGGACAACCCTGGTCGTCCACGCCACCAGGTGGCGGTTGGAGACGCCAAGTACGACGAGCGGGTTGTTTTTGAGTGTACCGTCCGTGGAGAGGGACTCAGAGTTTCGGGCGTCGTCCAGCATAGTAGGCAGCAGGCGGTCGAGGAGGAAGTCGTAAGCTCCGGCCTCTTCGAAGCGGTCGGCGGGGTAGTCCGGCTGGAACACCGTGCCGCACGCAAAGCCCAGCGCAATCAGGAGGACCAGCAGCGGGACCAGGAGCGCGGCCACGCCAAATGGGAGCGCCCTGCGTACTGACATTGTCTCTCCCTTTGCGTGTGTGGAGTTACCTGCGACCTCGAAGCGTGCGCACCGTACTGAGGGGGAAGTATACACAACCGCGCCACCGCAGTTCAAAAGCCCTGCGCGCTAAGCTAGAATGGTCGGCAGCGTCGGCAGGCCCGGACTTGCGGGCAGGTTTGTGAGAGAGTCGAGCGACCACATGAACGAGTACATGAACCTTAATCGCAGCCAGTGGGACGCCCTGGCTCCCATCCACGCCCGGTCGGAGTTCTACGATCTGGCGGGATTCCGGGCCGGCGAGTCTTCGCTGAAGAGCGTGGAATTGGAGGAGGTCGGCGACGTTTCGGGGCGCTCGCTGCTGCACATGCAGTGCCACATCGGGCTGGACACGCTCTCCTGGGCCAGGCTGGGAGCGCGCGTCACGGGTGTCGATTTCTCTGCGGCGTCTCTCGAGGTGGCGCGTTCGCTGGCTGACGAGCTCGGGCTGCCCGCCCGCTTTGTCGAGGCGAGCGTTTACGACTTGCCGGACCGACTGGACGAACCCGCCGGGTTCGACGTGGTGTTCACATCCTACGGGGTGCTGTGCTGGCTGCCCGACCTTTCCGAGTGGGCGCGAGTGGCGGCGCACTTCCTGCGGCCGGGAGGGGCGTTCCACATCGTGGAGTTCCACCCGTTCGCGGGGATGTTCGACGACGACGAGGGGCGGACCGACCTGCGTTTTCGGTATCCCTACTTTCATTCGGACGAGCCGATGGAGTTCGAGGGGACGGGCAGCTACGCCGACCCGTCCGCCGACGTGACCACGCGCGGCTTCGAGTGGTGCCATACGCTGGGCGACGTGGTGAGCGCGCTGGCGGACGCGGGCCTCAGGATCGAGTACCTGCGCGAATTCCCGTTCAGCGCCTACCAGCAGCTACCCATGCTGGAGCTGTGCGCGGACGGATGGTGGCGTATGCCCGGCGGGGGCGAGAGCATTCCGCTGATGTATTCGATCAAGGCGGTGAAGGTGTGACGACATACTCACCCTCACCTCAATCCTCTCCCATCGAGGGAGAGGAGGTTTTGGCGGAATCACACTTGGCGAGAGGAGGGCCGACTCATGGACAAGACCCGCAAGGAGTATCCTGACATCGCGCCGGCCGGGCCGACCTTCGCGAGGGCCGTGCAGGTGGGCGGCACGCTGTACATTTCGGGCTGCACGGCGCGGGGCACTAACGCCCAGGGCGGCCCCGCCATCGAGCAGTTCAAGGTCGTTTGGGACAAGCTGGTGCGGATCGTGGAGGCGGAGGGGGGCACGGCGACGGACATCGTGAAGATAACGACGTTCGTCACCGACATGAGGGAGTGGTTTCCGGCGTCCGCGGAGCAGCAGGCGGTGATGAACGGCTACTTCGGCGGACAGAACCCGGCCAACTCGCTGGTGGAGATCACGGCGCTGGCCGAGCCGGGGCTGGACGTGGAGATAGAGGCGATAGTGGCGCTGGGCTAAGGGCTCATCCGGCGACCGCGTTTTCACCCCCATCCTAACCTTCCCCCATCAAACGTGTGATGCAAATTAGACTTGTGGAACTACCACACAAGAAGCAGGCTGATGTGGATAACCGAGTTTGATGGCCCTTTTTTGAGGTTTAGGCACCATCTTAGACTCAGCACAGCCCTAGCACCCGCCAAGTTGGCGGCTTTTGGCCCGAAAACCGCCCTAAACAGGCATATCGGCCACTTTAATATGCATCACGCGTATCAAGGGGGAAGGGACTTATCGGATAGGCTCTAGGCCTCGCGCGCTATCTGCTCTTTCTGCCAGTCGAAGTCTACGGCGCCGTCGTAGAAGCGTTCGGGGTGCTCGACCGCCCATAGCTGCTTGCGAACGATCCAGTTGGCGGGCTCGAGCGCGGCGGCCTCGCGCCACTGCTCGAGCGCCTCGTCCACTCTGCCCTCGCGATAGAGTTCCTGACCGCGCTGGAATAGCGCATGGACGCCGTCGTTGTCGGCGCCGGGTTCGGCGGACTGCGCGGCTTCCTCGTCCAAGTCCTGGCCCGTGCACCAGCGCTCGACGACCTGGGCGGTGTCGGCGCGGCGGACGTCGAAGCCGCCGAGCCGCTTGTAGCGCACGACGCCGGACTCGTCCACCAGGTAGCCGTTGGGTATGGCCTTGAAGCCGTAGGTCCGGCCGAGGAAGTTGCGCTCGTCCACGAGCGTGGTGAACGTCGCGCCTGCCTTCTCCACGAAGGGGCGGGCTTTCTCAGCGCCCTGGGCGTCGACCGCTATGGACAGCACCTCTACGGCGTCGCCGTGCCGCTCGTGCACCTGCTGCCAGACCGGCAGCTGCTCGCGGCACGCTCACCAGGACGCCCAGAAGAACAGGATTACCTTGCGACCGCGGTAGTCGGAGAGACTGACCTCGCGTCCATCCAGGGTCGGCAGGGTGAAGTCCGGTGCGGCGTCGCCTACGCTAACGCCCGCGGTGGTGGCGCGTACCATGCGCTCCTCCTCATGATCAGATGGGGTTGCTGTTGATGGGAGCCAACGGCTCCCGGTGGGCTAGAAGCTTCAACCTACGCCGTGGAAGCCGACGCTCACCTCGCCGTCCTCGATCATGACGGGGGTGATGCGCTCGCCTCCGGTGAGCTTCTCGAGATCGAGCCAGGCCTCCGGGCGGAGCGCGAGGTTGATCTCGTCGTACTCGGTTCCGGCGGTGTCCAACTCGTCCTTGAGGGCGTCCGAGAACGAGCAGTCGGGGTGAGTGTAAAGGACGATGGTGTTGGCCAAGCTGCTGCCTCCAATTGGCGTCCGCGCCTTCGGCTGGCGGGGCGTGTCGATAGATGCTCGAAAGGTAGGGCTATGGTAAAGCAATTGCGGGGCGGTTTGCAAAGCGGGTGGTGCGGTGGGCCCCGCCCCGCAGCACCTTCGGGCCAGCGCGCCGCATGTTTGGGCCAGAGACGCGGTCGGCAAGGCTAGGCAGGGCCAGGACCGGAACTCCGCACGACCGTGGGCAGAGAGGGATCTCCCGAGGCGAGAATTGGCGTTGACAACAGCGACTCTTCTTTGATATGGTGTATCGCCCCTATAGGAAGGAACAGCCCATTGAGAGTATACTCTAAATTGAGATAGCATATCAGTATGAAGTTCCAAACAATACACCCAGACTTGATGGCTGTACTGAAGGACCGAGGCGCCAGGGTCACTCGTCCCAGGAGAGCGATAGCCAATCACCTGAAGCACAGGCGCGGAGGCTTCACGATCGAGGCGCTCTGCGAAGAGCTGCCTTCGGTGGGCAGGGCAACGGTGTATCGCACCGTGAAACTCCTTCTGGAGGTGGGAGCGGTCTGCAAACTCGCCTTGATGGACGGATCTCACGTCTACAGCGTCTCCCGGGCCGACCATCATCACCACTACGTATGTGTCCAATGCGGCGCGGTGGAGGAGTTCAGGGCAGCCTCGGTCGAGCAGTTGCTCAGGTCCATCGGCGACGAAATTCCGGGACAGGTCGTCGACCACCGAATCGAATTGTACGTGAGCTGCGGCTATTGCCCGACCAATGGGTGTAGCCGGATGGGTGTTAAGGCCGGGGGTGTTCCAACCGGTTGAGGCTCCGGGGCTCCGGATCGCCAAGTGACAACTGGCAGCAATATTCAGGCAGCGGTAGGACGCAGTTCGGTAATTTCCAATTGCGATGTTTACGAAGGAGAAATCTGGATTGTACATGATACCTAATATCAACAATCGTCTGCAGTGTCTGGCGCAGGCTTTAGCTGTGGGGCTTGTCTTATTCGGCCTGGCTTTCCTGGTGGCCTGCGGGGGCGACGAGGACACGGAGCCGACGCAGGCTCCAGCGCCGACAACCGCAGCGACCGCGGCGCCTACGGTCGTCCAGCCGACCCAGGCGGCGCCCGCC
This sequence comes from Dehalococcoidia bacterium, assembly GCA_965203135.1. Taxonomy (GTDB): domain Bacteria; phylum Chloroflexota; class Dehalococcoidia; order Lucifugimonadales; family CATOSD01; genus CATOSD01. Next base: position 800,298 of record CBDBBO010000002.1, read on the forward strand.
GCCACGGCCATGCCCGCGGCAACTGTCCCGCCCGCTGCGACGGCGGTGCCCACCAGCCCGCCCGCTGCGACGGCGGTGCCCACCAGCCCGCCCGCTGCGACGGCGGTGCCCACCAGCCCGCCCGCTGCGACGGCGGTGCCCACCAGCCCGCCCGCGCCCTCGAGGCCGCCTCTGAAGGTGGTGACAACCTCCAACATCGTGGCCGACTGGGCCGAGGTGGTAGGCGGGGACAGGATCGAGCTCTTCAGCCTGCATTCACCGGGCGCCGATCCGCACAGCATCGTGCCGGGAGCGCGCGACGTCGCCAAGGTGGCCGAAGCGGACATCGTGCTGTCCATCGGCCTTGGCCTCGAGACCGAGTGGCTGGAGGACCTCATCCACAATGCCAGCGCGGACGAGTCCAGGGTAGTCGCGCTCGGCGACGGGGTCGATCCCCTGGAGTTCGCCGAGCACATGGACGAGCACGACGAACATGAGGGGATGCCGATAGGGCGCCTGCTCATAGGCGACGGGGAGCGGGGGAAGATATCCCTCATAGACCTGGAACTGGGAGCGCTGGGCCAGGACCACTTCGACGTAGGCTCGCGGGCCGGCCGGATTTACTCCACCGCCAGCGGCCGCTTCGCGATAGCCGTCTCTTCGGACGCCAACGCGGCGCACCTGTTCGACGGCGGGATTTACATGGAGCCTCACGGGGACCACTTCGACCTGGTCGAGGGCAGAACGCGCATGATGGCCGTGGACCTGAGCGGTGACCGGCCGGTCCACATGTACGCCGGCGACGAGTGGGCAACCATCTTCTACGACGGTTCCGGGGACTTCCTGCTGATCAACGAGCACGAGCTCGAGGAAGACGGCGACTCCTACGTGCCGATCAAGATGAACGCGGGCGCCCAGCACGGCGCGGTGATACCCCTGGAGGGCGACGTGTTCGCGGTGACCATCCAGCACCCGGACTATGACCAGAACCCTGACGATTACGGGTTGCCCATCGGCGCCGAGATATGGGACCTGGACGGCAACGTGCTCCATCGCGCCGAAGGCTGCCCCGATCTCCACGGGGACGCGGGCAACGGCAACATGGCCGTGTTCGGCTGCACCGGCGGGGCGCTCATGGTCGAGGCCCACGACGGCCACTTCGAGGACGCATTCATTTCGGCTCCGGCCGGATCACCCGACGACTTCCGCCTCACGTCCGTTTGGGGCGCCCACGGCCTGGACCACTTCTACGCGCTTGGCTCGGCTGTGGGGCTGTACATAGTGGAGCCGGAAGACGGGTTAATGGAGCAGTTCATCCCCGCCACAGATGATCTGCGTCCGATCCAGGTCCACCTCGGCTACGCGGGTGAAAACCTGTTCGTGGTCATGAGCGACGGAGAGGTCCGGATGTATGACGCCCACGACGGCGACCTGCTGGCGTCCAGGAACGATCTGCTGACGACTCCCGTGGAGACGGGGTTCTGGGCGCGTCCACACCTGGCCACGGCGCCGGGCGCCATATTCATCACCGATTCGGTGGGAGGCCACGTGCTGCAGCTCGACGAGCACGACCTGGAGGAAGTAGACCACTGGGATGTGGCGGGAATGCCCACCAAGATCGCTTTCGTCGGCATCGTGGGTGAGGGGGAAGGCCACGATGATCACGGTGACGCACACGGCCATGAGGGGCACGACCACGGCCCCCTGGATCCCCATTTCTGGTTCGACCCGAACCGGGTGAAGATCGCTGTCAACGACATAGCGGCACGGTTCTCGGCCCTGGACCCGGAGGGCGCGGGCTACTACTCTCAGAACGCGGCCGCGTACTCTGCGCAGCTCGACGAGCTGGACTCCTGGATAAGAGCGCAGGTCGAGCAGGTGCACCCGGAGCGCAGGCTGCTGGTGACGTCCCATGACACGTTCGCCTACTTCGCGGATGTCTACGGATTCGAGGTCGTCGGCGCCCTGATTCCTTCGCTGGCGCCCGACGTGGAGCCCTCCGCGGAGCACATCGGCGGACTGGTCGAGGTGATCCGGGAGCACAACGTGCCGGCGGTATTCAGCGAAACGACGGTCAGCGGGAAGCTGCCGGATGCCGTCGCGAGAGAGACCGGCGCGGTGCTTTACCAGCTCTTCGCGGACTCCCTGGGCGAGAGGGGCAGTCCAGGCGGCACGTACCTCGGCATGGTGCGAATAAACGTCGAACGCATCGTCGAGGCGCTGAAGTAGGCTTCGCATGAGTTGCTAAAGGCTCGCGGTTGAGCATCATCCCCATCCCCACATCAAGTGCGGGACAGGCTCTACCCTTCCCCCATCTAGGGGGAAGGGTTTCCTGTCGCGTTTTATTCCGTAGCTGGAACATAGTTCGCTCATGCCTTAGGAGGTCGAGTACACGGACGAGTTCGGGCAACGACCGGTTCTACGAGGAGTATGTTCCGCTGGCCGACAGTCTCTACGACGAGCATCGGGAAGAACTGCGTAACGGGGGTTGATCGAATGAGTGGGCGACATCCGTTCAGCGAGTTGACCAAGGACTATACATCAGAGCGCCAGCGGCGTATCGACGGCATGAAGAGCGACTTGCTCGCCAAGATGCCTCTGCACGAGCTTCGCCGGGCGCGGGAGCTGACCCAGAGAGATATGGCGAAGATGCTGAGGGTGAACCAGCCCGCCGTGTCCAAGCTGGAGCAGCGGGCCGACGTGTACGTGTCCAGCCTTCGGTCCTACATCGAGGCGGTGGGTGGCAAGCTGAAGATCGTCGCTGAGTTTCCCGAAGGCGAGGTTGCCATCACCAACTTCTCCGACGTGGGAGAGGCTGAGGGCACCTAATGGGGTGAAGTAAGGCGGTTCGAGCCTAGTCTCGGGGGCAGAGCCGGGCGGATTGTGTCCAGGGCCTTCACCCGCATCCTACCCTTTCCCCATCAACGGGGAAGGGACGATTCGGCAGGAACTGACGGGGCGCGGGCGGGATGGAACGGATTTCGGCTGGACGGCGTACTATCTAACAGATCAGTACGAGTTCCGGAGGACGGTCCATTGGCGAGTCGAACACTTCCCCGCGCGCGTATTGGCCTGGTGTGCATGGCCATACTTCTTCTGTTGCTGGCATGTGGCGGCTGTGACGAGGGAGCCTTTACGACAACAGTGCCATCCGCGCCGCCTCCGGGCGAGTTCGCCTCCGTCAGCACGGGGGAACTTCACACCTGTGGGGTGAGGGCCAACGGCTGGGTGGCCTGCTGGGGCAACAATGAACATGGCCAGTCCATGCCGTCTCCGGGCGAGTTTGCCTCCGTGAGCGCGGGGCGAACTCACACGTGTGGCGTGAGGACCAACGGCCGGGTGGCCTGCTGGGGCGATGACGAGTACGACCAGTCCACGCCGCCGCCGGGCGAGTTCGCCACCGCGAGTTCCGGGGGAGGCCACACGTGCGGAGTGAGGACCGATGGCACGGTGGAGTGCTGGGGAGATGACAAGTACGGTCAGTTTCCGGCGCCTCCGGGCGAGTTCGCCTCCGTTAGCGCCGGAGAGTTCCACACGTGCGGAGTGAGAACCGACGGTTCGGTAACCTGCTGGCGTTTTGACGAATACGGCCAGTCCATGTCGCCGTCCGGACAGTTCGCCTCCGTCAGCGCCGGCTATATTCACACGTGCGGCGTGAAGACCGATGGGTCGGTTGCCTGCTGGGGCGCGGTGCCGCCCCCGATAGGGATGCCCACCTGGACCCCTGTAGGCCTTATCACACCTGCGCCTGGCGAGTACGCCTCGGTCAGTGCCGGGTGGCTTCACTCTTGCGGGGTGAAGACCGATGGCTCGGTTGCCTGCTGGGGATATGACGAACATGCCGAGGCAACGCGGCCGCCACCGGGGAAGTTCGCCTCCATAAGCGCGGGACATTCGCACACGTGCGGGGTGAAGACCGACGGCTCGGTGGAGTGCTGGGGCAACCCCTATTGGGACCCGTCCAAGCCACCGACGGGCGAGTTTGCCTCTGTAAGCGCCGGGGATATTTACACGTGTGGAGTGAGGATCGACGGCTCGGTTGCCTGCTGGGGCGAGGGTCATCATGGCCAGGCGACTCCCCCGCCGGGAAAGTTCATCTCCGTCAGCGCCGGATCCTCTCACGCGTGCGGAGTGAGAGGCGACGGCCAAGTGGAGTGTTGGGGATACAGTGAGGACGGCCGGGCGACGCCGGCGCCAGGAGAGTTTGCCTCGGTGAGCGCCGGATCACAACACACCTGCGGTGTGAAGAGGGATGGCTCGGTGGCCTGCTGGGGGACTGACGACGATGGCCAGGCCACGCCGCCCGCGGGAGAGTTCGCCACCGTCAGCGCCGGTTCTCGGAATTCGTGCGGGGTAAGAACGGACGGCTCGGTGGAGTGCTGGGGCCCGAACTGGCTAATCGAGGACGCCCCGAGGTCCGGAGGGTTCGCCACCGTCAGCGCCGGTTCCGGCCTCGCGTGCGGGGTTAGGACCGACGGCTCGATAGCCTGCTGGGGGGATGATTACAAGGGCGAAGCCGCACCCGCGTCCGGACAGTTTGCCTCTGTCAGCAGTGGATTTCACCGCGCCTGCGGGGTGAGAACCGATGGCACGGTGGCCTGCTGGGGCGTGGATGGTGAAGGCCAGGCGACACCGCCGGGGAAGTTCGTATCCGTAAGCGCCGGTTTTGACCACACGTGTGGGCTGAGGACCGACGGCTCGGTGGAGTGCTGGGTCCGAGAGTCTTCCGGGCCTTTCTACGGAACTTCCGATCCCAAACCGTCGGACCCGCCTCTCCAAGATGACCCAAGCGGCTGTGCGGAGTCATACTATCGCAACACGGAGAGCGGCGCCTCACCCTGGGCCGCGATTGCCTCGATAGCGTCGTGGAGCGACGTCGACGAAGAGACGCTACTCGCCGAGTTGGAGGATGGCGCGGACGTCGCTGCGAGAGGCGGGTACGGCCGGACGCTGTTGCACTGGGCGGCGGAATGTAATACGAGAACAGCCGTTATCGAATTGTTGCTTGAGCATGGGGCAGACGTAAACGCCAGGGACTATTCGGGCGTCACGCCACTGCACCGGGCGGCCGCCGGTAATGTCGCTACTCAGGTTGTGGAGTTGCTCCTGGACCGAGGGGCCACGGTCGATGTCAGGAGCGATCTCGGGTCAACGCCGTTGCACTGGGCGGCGGGATACAACGTAAAGGCCATGGTCAGACTTCTGCTGGACCGAGGAGCAGAAGTTGACGCGCGAGCATCAAGAGATCAGACGCCCCTGGCATGGGCAGCGGAGCTAAACAGCGATCCCGCTGTGGTGGGGTTGCTGCTCGACCGAGGAGCAGACGTCGACGCCGGAAGCTATGGAGGCTATGAAGGAGGAACACCGTTGCATCGAGCGGCGGGCCACAATGTGAAGGAAGTAGTCAAGGCGCTGCTGGACCGGGGCGCGGATGTCACCGCTACGGGGGGAGCCGACGGGACACCTCTGCACTCGGCGGTAGAATCAAGTAACGATCCGGCAGTGGTAGAGTTGCTGCTGGACTATGGGGCGGACGTAAACGCTAAGCCCACTGGCGGTACTCCCCTGATGTTTGCGTTTTATAGCCACACCGACCCGGCGATCGTGGAGTTGCTCCTGGATGGCGGGGCTGCCGTCGACGCCACAGCGTTGATATGGGCCGGACAGCACGAAGACCCGGCGGTCATGTTTCTCCTGCTGGACTACGGGGCCGACATCAGGGCTAAAGACTTGTACGACAATACCATCCTGCACACGGCCCTGACACGGCATGGGCCGGATGTTCTGGAAATGCTCATCGAGCGCGGCGCAGACATTCACGCGAAAAACAAACATGATAGAACGCCACTTCACTTCGCCGCTGCCAGGGATAGCCGTATGGTGGAAATGCTGGCGGAAGGGGGCGCGGACATCCATGCTGAGGAGGACGATGGCAACACGCCGTTGCACTGGGCGGCGTGGTCTGACTCCGGGGATGCGGAGGATACCGTGAAGCTACTACTAGACCTCGGCGCTGACGTGAACGCGCGGGGAGAAATGGACAAGACCCCGTTGCACCGGGCAGCTAAGTCAAACAACCTCGCGGTTGTCGAGGCGCTGCTGGATGGTGGGGCGCTCATAAATGCCGAGAGTTCCTGGGGAATCACTCCCTTCTACGAAGCAATCAACCGCCAGGCAGAACTGGAGATACTGGAACTATTGCTACGACACGGAGCGGATATCGAGGCGAAGCTTCGTAGCGGTTGGACGGCTCTGCACCAAGCGGCCCATAACGGCAACCCGCCATGGATCACCGAGTTTCTTTTGGACAAGGGCGCGGACATTCACGTGAGAGACAATGAGGGAAACACCCCCCTGCACTGGGCCGCCTCTCGGCATTTGATGCCAAGCTATAGGGAAGAGATCGTGGAGCTCCTATTGGAGCGCGGCGCGGACGAAGGCGCCAGGAACAACAAAGGCCAAACAGCTTGCGAAATGGCGAAGGAGGGACGGGAACACTATCGATGTTGGTAGCCGCGAACCGGGTGACCTCTGGTAGCGTGTCGGTCTGGGGACTTCGAGCCGGCCCGCCTCGCGGATGCCGTCCAGCAGGCTCCTGTAGAGGGCATCTTGCGTCTCTCCATCGGTCGACTCGCTGTTCAGCCGCGACAGACGGACCAGGGCCAGAAGCAGAGACGATGTGCGCGATTTTGCTCACCTACATGAACGCGCGTGGGGAGAATGTGAACGACTCCCTAACTGTGTTAATCTGGCTAGGCCATCCAGGCCAGACACAGCCCGGTTGATGGCCGCCTGCCCGTATCGAGGACCGGTTAGTGGAGGATAGACCGTTGAGGTTTGCGAGGTCTTGAGAGAACCGTCGTATCTCGTCAGGGCGGTGCGCGCGCCCATACAGACCTTCATTCACACCGAGGAGGTCGGCGCGCTCATATTGCTGGCGGCCGCCGGGGCGGCGCTCGGGTGGGCCAACTCCCCGTGGTCGGACTCGTACTACGACTTCTGGCACACCTACATCTCGTTCGACATCCACATCTTCGCCATCTCGGAGAACCTCGAACACCTGGTAAACGAAGGCCTGATGGCCGTCTTCTTCTTTGTGGTCGGCCTCGAGATAAAGCGGGAGCTGCTCCACGGCGAGCTGTCTTCGTTCAGGAAAGCCACGATGCCGGTCGTGGCGGCGGTGGGCGGAATGGCGACCCCCGCGCTCATCTACTTTCTGCTCAACAGGTCGGGCGAGGGCGTCGTCGGGTGGGGAGTGCCCATGGCGACCGACATCGCCTTCGCGCTCGGGGTGCTGGCGCTGCTGGGGAGAAGGGTGCCGGCGGAGCTGAGGGTGTTTCTGCTGGGGCTGGCGGTGGTCGACGACCTCGGGGCGATCGCTATCATCGCGGTCTTCTACACGGAGTCGATCCACTGGGTCAACCTCGGCCTGGGGGTGGCGCTGTTCGCGGTAATCGCCGGATGCATACGCCTCGGCATACGCTCGTTGGGGTTCTATCTCATCCTGTGCGTCGTCATGTGGCAGTTCTTCCTGGAGTCCGGGATACACGCCACGCTGGCGGGAGTGCTGGTGGCGGCCATCATCCCCTCCGAACCGTCGCTCCAGCGCAAGGACTACGCCGCCGCCATGGAGGACCATCTGCACGATTTTCGGCTGGCCATGGAGAACGATGACGAGGAGAAGGCGCAGGTCGTCGTGGAGCAGATCGAGACGCTCAGCCGCGGCACCGAGGGGCCGATGGAGCGGCTGGAGGGGATCGTCCACCCGTGGGTAAGCTTCGTCGTGCTGCCGCTGTTCGCGCTCGCCAACGCGGGGGTCATCATCACGTCGGACGCGCTGTCCGAGGCGCTCGGCAGCCCCATCACGCTGGGGGTCGCGGCAGGGCTGCTGGTCGGCAACCCGGTGGGCGTGCTCGGCATGACGTGGCTGGCGGCTCGGCTCGGGCTGGGTCAACTGCCCTCGACCGTCACATGGCGGCACGTGCTGGGCGCCGGGTTCCTGGCCGGGATAGGGTTCACGGTCGCCATCTTCATCGCGGGAATCGCCTTCGATGATCCGGCGCTGGTGAACCAGGCGAAGATGGGCATATTCGGCGCCTCGTTCATCGCGGGCGTCGCGGGGTACCTGTTCCTGCGCTTTGCGGGGGGAAGGGACTCCTAGCGGCCTTTGAACTGCGGCGGGCGCTTTTCGAGCCAGGCGCGCACGCCCTCCTGGACGTCCTCGCTCTGCGAGGCGACCACGCTGATGACGTCTTCCAGCCGGCCCGCCTCACGGATGCCGTCCAGAAGGCTCCTGTAGAGGACCTCTTTCATGCCCCGGACGGCGAGGGGGCCGTTGCTGTTGATCTTGCGGGCCATCTCCTCGGCCCTGGTCATCAGCTCGTCGTGGGGGACGACGTGGTTCACGAGTCCCCAGCGCTCGGCCTGCTGGGCCGTGAAGCGATTGCCGGTGAGCAGGAACTCCAGCGCGCTGCCGAACGGCATGTGGGCGCGGGACCGCACGGTGCCCCACCAGGTGGTGACCACGCCCAACTCCACCTCGGGCATGGCGAACACCGCCCTGTCCGACGCGATGCGGATGTCGCAGTCCATCGCGAAGACCACGCCGCCTCCGATGGCGTAGCCGTTGATGGCGGCGATGATCGGCTTCCAGACGCCCAGCTCCTCCGCGGGCCGCCTGGGCCTGGGGTTGCCACCGAACGGGTTGCCGCCGTTGGAGCCGCTCTCGTGGCCGGCGCCCATCTCCTTCAGGTCGGCGCCGGAGCAGAAAGACCTGTCGCCGGCGCCTGTGAGGATGGCCGCCCAGGCGTCGTCATCGTCGCGGAATCTCTCCCAGATGCCGTTCCAGGCGCGGGCCATCTCGTTGTTGATGGCGTTGAGGGTTTCGGGCCTGTTGAGGGTGACGTAGGCGATTTTGTCTCTTACCTCGTACTCGATAACTGCCATGTGGTTCTCCTCAGGGGTAGTAGAGTCTTTGGGCCTCCCCCTTCAGGTCGGCGCGGAAGTCCGGGTGGGCGACGGCTATGAGCTCGCGTGCCCGCTCGCGGATGGTCTTGCCGAGGAGCTGGGCAACGCCGTACTCGGTAACGATGGTGTCGGCGAAGGTGCGCGGTATGGTCACCGCGGACCCTGGCGGGTGCTGGGGCACTATGCGGGACACGGTTCCTCCCGCTGCCGTGGAACGCAACAGCGTGATGGCCCTGCCGCCCCTCGACATGACCGCGCCCATGTGAAGCTCCGGCTGGCCGCCGGTGCCGTTCCACTGGCGGTCTCCGATCGTTTCCGCGTTGATCTGCCCCGAGAAGTCCACGGAGAGGGCATTGTTGATCGAGACGTAGTTGTCGTGGGCAGCGATGGTGCTCATGTTGACCACGTACTCGGCGTCTCGCAACTCGATGAGGGGATTGTTGTGGGCGTATTGAATCTCGTCGGGAGCGCAGCCGGTTATCGCCGTGAACACCGCGACGCCGGGGTTGACGTTCTTGCGCGCGCCGGTGATAACGCCGTCCCTGATGAGGCTGAGGATGCCGGGGGCGGTCATCTCCGAGTGCCAGCCCAGGTCGCGCTTGTCGTCGAATGTGCCCAATCGAGGGAGATAGGAGCTGGGGCTGCCCACGCCTATCTGGATGGTGTCCCCGTCCCTGACTAGCTCGGCCACGTTCTGCGAGATGCTCCTGTCTACCTCGCTCGGCTCCGCCGTGGCCCATAGCCTGGAGAACTCCTGCACCTGCCTGAAGGTGCCGCCGAGCAGATTGGGCAGGAACTCGTACCTGTTGCTCCCGTTCAGCAGCGGCAGCACCCGCTCCAGCTCCGCTCGGACGAGTGGGTCCTCCACGTTGGCGACCATCTCCTCGGACACTTCGAGGGACAACTCGTGCTGGGAGTGCTCGACGAAGCGGTCGATTTGGGAGACGTGGATGTAGTTGTCGCCGTAGGTGCGGATGAGCGAGTCGTCCACCTGTGCGAGCACAACGCGGGCGTACCTAGCAAAGCTGCGCTTGTTCCACAGGCCCTTGCCGAAGCTGCAATAGCCTTGCTCGTCGGGCGGCGAGACGGACATCAGGGTCGCGTCGAGCCGGGGGCCTCTGCCGGGCTCGCGGTACGGCTGCAGGTCCGTTGTGAAGATGACTGGCGCGAAGTCTATGCGGCGCTCGTGGTAGGCCGACCGGGCGAGCGGCCCGAGGAACATGGAGGGGCTGTACCTGAACGAGCCCTCGAAGTCGGGCCGTAGCCAGCCGGGGTCGTATATGGGGGCGACGTCGAATATCCGCAGGTCGGCCAGGCGCTCGTGCTGAGACGCGAGCGCGTCCATCAGGGTGGTGGGCTTGGGGTCGACGCTGATCGCCAGGTTGTCGCCCGGACCGACGAGCGCAATCGCCTCGTCCGCCGTGACCGTGTTGGTTTCGTAGTGCTCTTTCCAGTCCACCAGACCGTGTCCTCACCAAACAAGAGACCGCCGGGATGCCGCTTAGCCTAGTTTGGGCGGCCAAGCGTAGTCAAGACGGCGCGGACTTTGGCGCGCAGGGTTACAGCGGGCGCAGCCTCCGCTAGAATGAGACCAGAAAGTCGGGATTTCGCAAGGAGGGTCGCATGAGCAACTTCGACAGACTGCAGGCGCGGCTGGCGGCGGGGGAGACGATTGTGATGGACGGGGGTATGGGCTCGGAGCTGGGAAGGCGGAGGTTGACCAGCCCCACCACGTGGTCGGGAGAGCCGATGCTCACACATTCCGAGTTGGTGAGGGAGATTCACCAGGAGTACATAGAGGCGGGCGCGGAGATCATCATCACCAACACGTTCAGCACGGGGCGTGACGTTCTGGAGCCGAACGGTCTCGGGGACAGGGTGGCGGAGGCCAACAGGCAGGGAATCGAGGCGGCGGTGCAGGCGCGGAGAAACACGGGAACGGAGGACTCGGTGGTGATCGCGGCCTCGGTGTCCACGATGGCGCCCAAGCCTCACGGTGAGGTCCCGGTGCCCTACGAGAACGCGCTTGAGACATATCGGGAGCAGCTGGGCGAGCTGGCCAGGGGCGGCCCGGACGTGGCGGTGGCCGAGATGCTGGTGCGGATTTCGGACACGCTGGCGGCGGTGGATGCGGCGGCGGAGCTTGGTCTGCCGGTGTGGGTCGGGCTGTCGCTGGTGCCCGATGGGGATGAATTGTACTTGGGAATCGAAGGCAGGCACGGAGGCGAGACGATTCAGGACGCCATCGAGGCGCTGGAGGGCAAGGACGTCGCGGCGCTGTTCGTGATGCACACGCCGGTGGACGAGACGGCGCCGGGGCTGGCGATAGTAAAGGAGAACTGGGCCGGAACCTACGGCGCTTACGCCCATTTCAGGAGCGGCGGCGGCGTGACGCCCAATCCGAACGCGCTGGACCCTCAGCAGTACCTGGAGCACGCGAAGGGGTGGAGCGAACAGGGGGCGCGCATCATCGGGGGGTGCTGCGGGACGCGGCCCGACCACATCCGGGCGCTCAGGGAGTGGATATCCGGGTCCTGAGGGGACTGTCCCGGTCGGACGCGGCGGCTAGAACTGGCCGCGCGGCTCAAGGCCCAGGAAGTACTGGCCGGCGGTGTCGTAGTGCGTCAGCCGGCCCTGGAGGTGCTGGGTGATGACGTGGACGTCCTGGAAACGCCGCTGGATGGGGTGCTCCTTGAAGATCGCGCCGGAGCCGCACAGGTTGTAGGCCGAGTCCACCACCTCGGCGGCAAGGCGTATGGCGTGAGTGGTGGCAATCCGCAGCGATATCCGGTCCTCCACTGTGAGCGCGCCGTTGAGTTGCGCGCTTTGCCAGACCTGGGCGACAGCCTCGCGCAGGAAGGCCTTCGCCGAGCGCCAGGTGGCCTCCGCCTGGCCGACCTGTCGCTGGGTCGTGGTGTAGTCCCGCAGCTTGCCATGCAATCGGGCCGGCACCTTGCCGCCCGCGACGTCTATGGCCGTGTCCAGTGCGGCGCGCGCCACGCCCAGTGCCGCGGTGGCGAAGCCGGACGCGAACAGCAGCGTGGTGGGGAGCACGTAGAGCGGACCGCTTTCCCTGGGCGGCCAGGTGGCGCTGAAGGTGCGGACCGAGGGCACGAACAGCCCTTCGGCCTCGAACCCGTAGCTGGCGGTGCCGCGCAGCCCGTTCACGTGCCAGTCGTCGACTATGTTGACCGCGCTCTTCGGCACGAGCATCACGGGGGCGTCCTGGTCGTACACAGGCGGCGGGCCGGTCTCGCCGTCCGCCGCCACCGGAGCCATGGCGGCTATCCAAGTGGCGTGGTCGCAGCCGGTGCTGAAGGTCCAGCGGCCCGATACCAGGTAGCCGCCGTCCGCCGGCTCCGCCCTGGCCCCCGGTAGAGGTGGGCCGTTCGTGACGACGGCGCGCGGGTTGGCCCAGATCTCCCGCGCGGTCTGCAGCGGCAAACGCACGGAGTTGGTCGCCCAGACGTTGTTCTGGTTGAAGGTCCAGGCCGTGCTGGCGTCGACCTCGGCGAACACTTCCACCAGGCGCAGGTAGTCGGGCAGGTCCAGTTCGGCCCCGCCGAGCGAGCGGGGCACCAGCAGCCGGAAGAAGCCCCTGTCCGCCATGTCGCGCGCCAGCTCGTCGGGCAGCTCGCGCGCGTCGTCGATGCGCTCGGCGTGCTGCGCCACCCTTGCCGCGAACTCTCGCGCGGTGTCCAGGTATCTATCGATGTTGTAGCTGGTTGCTGTCATGGCGCCTTGTAGCTAACCCGCTCCGCAAGCGCAGACAGGGAGGTCGTCCCAGGGCCCGCCAGTCATGGGCCGAAACGCGCTTACAGATGCTCCTTGCCGAAAAAGTGCCTCTCGATGCCCCACTTGCGGCTTCCCAGCACGCCGATGACGCCGGCGCAGATGAACCAGAGGATGGTTACCTCGCCGCCGTGGGCCACAAAGGCGTTGCCGCCGTCCGGGGGGTTGGGATACAGGTGCGGCCAGGGCCATACCGGACTGAGCGCGGCGTGGACGCCGAAGTAGGCCACGATCATGGTGACTACCAGCGCTCCGGCTCCCAGGCGGGTGAATATGCCGAGCCCGATGAGGATCGCCGAGGCCAGCTCCACCCAGCCGGCTATGTCGACGAGGAGTCCAAGGCCGTTCGGGTTCGCGCCAGCGGGGAAGTCCCAGAGCAGAAACGCCTTCTGGGCGCCGTGCAGTCCCACCAGTGTCGCGAAGACGAGACGAAACAGCAGGTAGAACTCGTCCGTGTGTGGCTGAAGGTACCTTCCGAAGAAGCCCTGTTCCTGTGCGCTATCCCCAGTCATGGCCACGCCTCCTTTCAACAATCAATCCCATCCGACAAGCACGGCGCGCGGATGCCTGAGCTCCGACGCTATGGCCCGAACAGCACGCGCTCGGGAACGAGAGTGATGATGGCGAACCGCTCGGACATCAGCTCCCGCATGTACTCCTCGACGTCCTCCGGCTTCTCGTAGCGCTCCACGATGGCCCGCACCCGCGGCCAGACACCATCTCCTGTGTCCACGTCGGCTCGCCCGTACAGCGCGGCGTATTCCGCGCCCCGCTCGCCCGCGTAGACGCACACCGACAGCCGGGGGTCGCGCTGGAGGTTGCGCACCTTGGCGCTGTTCTCGTTCGCGGCAACGGTGAGCCGACCGTCCTCGTATCCATACCAGACCGGCGTGATCTGCGGCGTTCCGTCCCTGCTGACGGTCGCCACAACCGCGATGCGGGGCGGGCGAAGGAATTTTTCAAGGCGCTCAGAGTCGTGGTCTGCCAATTCGCTCTCCTCCGGGCCGTACCTGTACGGGACTCACCAAGCGCGATTCTAACACAACCGCACGCGGCGTCGGCGCGGCCTGAGCGTGGTAGAATCGGGCTACGCGATTCACGCTCACCCTTCGACAGGCTCAGGGCGGGCTCTCAATGCTCTCCCTTCAAGGGAGAGTAGGCCCAAGAGGAGACACCATGCCAAGCGAGCGCCAAGAGGGATCCGTTTACGGGCGAATCCTGGACGTGGTTCGCCGGATACCGTGCGGGCAGGTCGCCACCTACGGGCAGGTCGCGCTGATCGCGGGCGGGTGCACGCCCAGGATGGTGGGCTACTGTCTGGCCTCGCTGGACCACGGAAGCGACGTGCCGTGGCAGCGCGTGATCAACTACAAGGGCGGGATAAGCCCGCGGAGCACGGGCCACGGCAGCGAGATGCAGCGTCTGCTCCTGGAGGACGAGGGCGTCGAGTTCGACGAGCAGGGCCGTGTGAGCTTTCGCAGGTTCGGCTGGATGGAGGACTAGTCCCGCGGCGTGCTCGTCTACGCACTCACGCCGGATGACCGGAACGAGCCGCAGAGGGCGCCAAACGGCTGATGATGTCCACGTGCACCTCTTCCTCGCAGGTGTCCAGCATCTCCCTCAGAGCAATCCACTCCCGGTCGGTTGCTGTCAACTCCCACTTGTCCTTTATCTTCAGCCAGTCCATCGCGTAATCGCACCAGTGGTCCTGGTTGGGCGGGCGCCAGTCTTCGGGCCCCTTGCTGCCCTTGGATCGGTTCGCGGACGGGTCCACCGCCGCGAGATGGCCCTCGAAGTCCAGGTCGTTGGCGTAGGCCGCCTTGCGTTCGCGGGACCAGGCCCAGCCGCCGGAGCGGTGGGCGTTGGCGAGCGGCACCACGTGGTCGACGTCCAGGTCGCTGGGGTCTTCGAACACTTCCAGGGTGTAAGGGTCCACCCACCTGCCGGACTCGACGCGGCACTGCTTCTCGGTCTCGTAGGTGAGCGGGCCGTCGGCCTCTGCGATGAGCGTTTCCTGGCGGGCGTCCTGGCAGTCGCCGTCCTCGTCCAGCCAGTGCCGCCACTCCCCGCGGTCATAGTCGGGAATCTCCCGGGTTTCGCGGTCGATTCTCAGGGGGAGCATGATGGCGTCGTCGCTTCTTACCAGCACGGTGCTCACGTCCGGCGCCGGCGGCGGCGTATCGGGCATCGGCGCGCCGCAGGCGGCGGCCAGGAGGGCGACGAAAAGGGCTGCCGCGAGCGGAATCGCACGCCCTGTGAGTGGTGTCCGGCGAAGCAGCATGTGTGGAAGTATATGCGGGTCTATCGGGCTGTCAAGATGCGCTCGCCAGGGTGCAGGAAAGGCTGCGTTGCGCCCGTTCTGATACATTGCCCAAGCCGCGCGCGCTATGGTATACTCTGCGACGATACAGAGGAGCCGTTTCCGGCGGCGCGGGTGGCCGCGCGCCTGAAAAACACATGCGGAGGAAGGCGAGAGTCTATGCAGCAACAGATGGTACAGGCGGGAATCATGCCGCAGGGGTCCGCCCCGGTCACCATGAAGTCCCTGCTTGAGGCGGGTGTACACTTTGGGCACCAGAAGCGCCGCTGGAATCCCAAGATGAAGACGTACATCTTCGCCCAGCGCAACGGCATACACATCATCGACCTGCAGAAGACGCTGCGTATGCTCGAAGAGGCCTGCTCGTTTATGCGCGAGACCGCCGCCGAGGGTAAGCGAATCCTGATGGTGGGCACCAAGAAGCAGGCGCAGGACACCATTCTCAACGACTCGGCCCGCAGCAACTCGTTCCACATAACGACGCGCTGGCTGGGCGGCACTCTCACCAACTTCAAGACCATCCAGTCCAGAATAGACTACATGGTGCAGCTCGAGACGCGGCGCGACCGCGGCGAGTTCGCCGCACTCCCCAAGAAGGAGTCCCTCAAGCTGGAGGAGAGCATCGCGCGGCTCAACCGGTACCTGGGCGGCATCAAGGAGATGACCCAAATGCCGGGGGCGCTGTTCGTGGTCGACGTGGGCAAGGAGTCCATCGCCGTAGCCGAGGCGCGGCGCGTGGGCGTGCCCATCGTGGCGCTGGTGGACTCGGACTGCGACCCGGATCTGATCGACTATCCCATTCCGGGCAACGACGACGCCATCCGCTCCATCCGGCTGATCACGGGCCGGATCGCCGACGGCATCATCGAGGGCAACAACCAGCGGCTCGCGTTCGAGGTGGAGGAGGTAGCCGAGGAGACCGAGGGCCAGGTGGACGAGGCCCCGGCCGCGGTGGTCGCACAGGCCGTTGGCGCGGAGTCGGCCGCCCAGCCGGCTCCGCCAGCCCCGACCGGAGAGACCCCGGCAGCCGCACCGGCGACCCAGGCCGTTGCCGCGGAACCGGCCTCTCAGCCGGCTCCGACAACCCCGACCGAAGAAACCCCGGCAGCCGCGCCAGCGGCCCCCAGCGATTCGTAGGAGGCCAGGCGTTGGTAAGCGTTGATTCTATCAAGGCGCTCAGGGAAGAGACCGGCGCCGGCGTAATGGACTGCAAGCGTGCCTTGGAAGCCGCGGACGGCGACGTCGGCAGGGCGCAGGACATTCTGCGACAGGAGGGCATAGCCTCCGCCGCTAAGAAGTCTTCACGGGCGACGAACGACGGCGTTGTGGAGTCCTACATCCACAGCGGTGGCCGCATAGGCGTGCTGGTCGAGGTCAACTGCGAAACTGACTTCGTAGCGCGCACGCCGGAATTTCGCGAGCTTGCCCACAACCTGGCCATGCAGGTGGCGGCCATGGACCCGCAGCACGTCGACGAGGCGGACCTTCCCGATGGCGCGGAGGTCAACCCGCAGGAGGACTGCCTGTTGCAGCAGGCCTTCATCAGGGACCCCAGCAAAACGATAGAAGATCTCCTGAAAGAGACCGTCGGCAAGCTGGGTGAGAACATACGGGTTAGAAGGTTTACCAGATTCGCCCTCGGCGAATAGCCCGCCGCCAGCCGCTCACAATATGGCCGAGGTCAAGTACAGCCGCATTCTGCTCAAGCTCAGCGGCGAATCGTTCAAGGGCAGGGGCGGCGCCGTAATCGACTCCGAGGCGGTCAGCTACATGGCCCGCCAGATAAAGGCGGTCCGGGACATGGGCGTCGAACTCGGCGTCGTGGTGGGCGGCGGCAACATCTGGAGAGGCTCGCAGGCGTCCGGCATGGACAGGGCGACCGCGGATTACGCCGGTATGCTGGCCACGGTGATAGACGCGCTGGCCCTGCAGGACTCGCTGGAGCGGCATTTCGACATCCCCACCAGGACGCAGACGGCGCTGACGATTCAGCAGGTCGCGGAACCGTACATTCGCCGCCGGGCCATTCGCCACCTGGAAAAGGAGCGAGTGGTGCTGTTCGCCGCGGGAACAGGCAACCCGTTCATGACCACAGATACGGCTGCCGCGCTCCGAGCCATCGAGATCAACGCCAAGGTGCTGCTTATGGCCAAGCACGGGGTGGACGGCGTTTACGCCACAGACCCCAACCTGGACCCAGCCGCCGAGAAGCTGGATACGCTCACGTACCTGGAGGCGCTGGAGAGGCGGCTGAAGGTGATGGACAGCACCGCCCTTTCGCTTTGCATGGAGAACAGCCTGCCCATCATCGTTTTCGATCTGTTTACACCCGGAAGCCTGGAGCGCATCATACGGGGTGAGAGCGTAGGCTCGGTGGTAAGCGCGGTCGGCTGATCACCGTGGCGACACGGCGGTGCCTGGGAAGCGCCCGCCCATGCGCGACCGCGCGGGACGGAACACTGATTCAGACGGGAGAGTAATGCCATGGCAACGGTCGAAGAGGTCTTAGCGGACACCGAAACGAGGATGAGCAAGTCGGTCGAGGCGCTGAAGAGGGAGTTGAGCACGATCCGCACGGGCCGGGCGTCGCCCGCCCTGGTCGAAAACCTGATGGTGGACTACTACGGAGTGCCGACCCCGCTCAACCAGTTGGCCTCGATATCCGTGCCCGAGGCGCGGATGCTGATGATCCAGCCCTGGGACAAGCAGTCGATGAAGGACGTCGAAAAGGGGATACTCCGGTCCGATCTCGGGTTGACGCCCAACAACGACGGCAACGTGATTCGCATCAACATTCCCACCCTGACCGAGGAGCGCCGCCGCGACCTGGTGAAGCTGGTGGGCCGAAAGACGGAAGAGGCCAACGTGGCGGTCCGCAACATTCGCCGCGACTCGCTGGAGACGTTCCGCAGCATGGAGAAGAGCAAGGACATCTCCCAGGACGAGAGCAGGCGTGCGCAGACGCAACTCCAGCAGGTGACCGACACATTCATTGGTCAGAACGGGGAGCAGCGGCAGGAGAAGGAAGCCGAGGTGATGGAGGTCTGAGCGGGGCTATGGCTGAAGCCGACGCCGCGGGCGCCTGCGTCGCGCCGGATCCCCCTGCACCGCAGCACGTAGCGATCATCATGGACGGCAACGGTCGCTGGGCGCGCAGCCGTGGAGGCTCGCGCTCGGACGGCCACCGCGCCGGCACGCGGAACCTGCGCACCGTGATAGAGACCTTTTCCCGCGGCGGTGTGAGCTATCTCACGCTCTTCGCGTTTTCTACCGAGAACTGGCTACGCCCCGGCGATGAGGTGAGCGCGCTCATCGACCTGCTGCGCGAGGTCATCATCCGCGACCTGCGCGACCTGCACGACAACGGCGTCAGGATACGACACCTGGGAAGGCTGGATCGGCTGTCCCAGGAGCTTCAATCGCTCGTCCGCCAGAGCATCGAGCTGACCCGCGACAACACGGGCATGACTCTCAGCGTGGCGTTCGACTATGGCGGGCGCGACGAGATAGTGAACGCGGTGCGGGGCATAATCGCCGACGGCGTCCCGCTCGAAGACGTAACGCACGAGCTGTTCGAGCGCTACCTGCACACGCACGAACTCCCGGACCCGGATCTCGTCATCAGGACCGCGGGGGAGATGCGGCTCAGCAACTTCCTGCTGTGGCAGTCGGCTTACGCCGAGTTTTATACCACCGAGGTACTGTGGCCGGACTTCGGCGAGCACGAGGCCCTTGCCGCGCTCTCCGCCTACGCCGGCCGCCGCCGGCGCTTCGGGCGCGCGCCGGCGGAGAGCCGGCTCTAGGGCCGCGTCCCCAGAGGGCCGCGCCGCCTATGAAAGCGCGAATCGCGACGGCCGCCGTCGGGCTGCCGCTGCTTTTTCTGGTAGTCTGGCTCGACAACCCCCTGCCCTTCGCCGCTCTGTGTGCCTCTGCGGCCGCGCTCGGCGCATGGGAACTGTGCGGCATGGCGCGAGGCTGGGGCGACCGGCCGGTCGATATGGCATCGGCAGTCCTTGCCGGCGCGCTCGTCGCGTCGGCGTTGTTGCTGGAGCCCGACACCTTCCCGGCCACCCTCGTCCATTCCGCGGCGCTGCTGCTGTCCGCGCTCGCGCTGGCGTGGCTGCTGAGGCGGGGAGCGCCCGATACCGGCGCGTCTCGTTGGCTGGCGACGCTCGCTCCGGCGCTGTTCGTGGGCGGGCTGCTCTTTCACGCGCCGCTGCTGCGTGCGGCGGGCGATGGGCGCGAGTGGGTGCTGCTGCTGCTGCTGACCACGTTCGCCACCGACACGGGCGCTTACTTCGTCGGCAGGGCGATTGGCAGAACGCCGCTCGCGCCGGCTATCAGCCCGGCCAAGACCCGCGAGGGCGCGGCGGGCGGGCTGCTGTGCGCGGTGGCCGCGTGCGTGGCGCTGGACGCGATCCTCGGCCTGCCCGCGACGTGGTGGCAGGCCGCTCTGCTGGGAGGCGCTCTCGGAATCGTCGGGCAGCTTGGCGACCTTGTCGAGTCGCGTCTGAAACGCATAGCGGACGTCAAGGACTCGGGCCGGCTCATGCCCGGCCACGGGGGCCTGCTCGACCGGCTCGACTCCGTGGTGCTCAACCTCGTCGTGGTATACTATTTCGTGCTATGACCCCCACAAAGAAGAGACTCGCCATCCTGGGCTCCACGGGGTCTATCGGCACGCAGACGCTGGACATCGTGCGCGCTTTCCCCGACGAGTTCCGCGCGGTAGGGCTGGCCGCTCGCAGGAGCCTGGCGCTGCTGGAAGAGCAGGTGCGGGAGTTCTCCCCCGATCTGGTTGCCTGCGAAGGGACCTCGCTGGAAAAAAAGCCTATCCTCGACCGCGGATGCCGCGAGTGCGGGCTGACCGAGATGGCGTCGCACCCCGACGTGGACATGCTGGTGACGGCGACGACCGGCGACGTGGCGCTCGCGCCCACCTGCGCGGCGATCGAGGCCGGCAAGGACGTCGCCCTCGCCAATAAGGAGACTGTGGTTATGGCGGGCGAGATCGTGACTGGTCTCGCCGCGCGGCACGGCACGGCGATTCTACCGCTGGACAGCGAGCCGAACGCCATCTGGCAGTGCATGAGGGGGGAAGCGCCGGAGGTCAAGAGGCTCATCATCACCGGGTCGGGCGGCGCACTGCGCGATATGCCGATCGATCGCCTGGCCGACGTAACGCCCGCCGACGCGCTGAAGCATCCCACCTGGAGCATGGGGGCGAAGATCACCGTGGACTCCGCGACGCTGATGAACAAGGCGTTCGAGGTGATCGAGGCTCGCTGGCTGTTCGACGTGCCGTGGGACGACATCGAGATCGTCATCCACCCGCAGAGCGTGGTGCACTCTCTGGTCGAGTTCCTCGACGGTTCGGTCAAGGCGCAGATGGGAATGCCCGACATGCGGCTGCCCATCCAGTGCGCGCTGTTCTACCCGCGGCGGGTGCGTAACAGCAAGCTGCCCAGCCTGGACCTGCCGGAGGCCGGATCGCTCACCTTCAAAGAATGGGACCCCGAGCGCTACCCGTGCTTCAACATGGCCATCGAGGTGGCGCGGCGTGGCGGGACCTGGCCGGCGGCGCTGTGCGGCGCGGACGAGGCCGCAGTGGAGATGTTTCTGGAGGGCCGCATCGGCTTCATGGAGATTCCCGACCTGATCCAGGAAGCCCTTGCCGGCCATCGCAACGTGCCCGACCCTGAGATTCCCGACACCATAGCGGCGGCGCGGTCGGCCATGGACCGGGCGCGGGCTGCTGCGCAGTAGGACCGCAGTTGTTCGACCTACCATCCTGGCTGCTAGTCATCCCCATCCTGGCGTTCCTGATATTCGTCCACGAGTTGGGGCACTTCGTATCGGCGAAGTGGTTCCGCATTGGCGTGATCGAGTTCGGGTTCGGCTTCCCTCCCCGCGTGGCGGGAGTCCGGCCCATGGGACGAGGCCGCCTGCGCCTGGTGGCTCCGAGGCCGATTCGCCGGCTGTTCGGGCGTGACAACTCGACCCACGACGACGGCGGCTACTCCCCGGAACACGACGGCGGTGGCACCATCTACTCCGTCAACGCCATTCCGCTCGGCGGATTCGTGCGCATGTTGGGGGAGGAGGACCCGACCGCGCCGAATAGTTTCGCGCGAAAGAGCCCGCTGGCGCGCACCATCGTGCTGGTCGCCGGCTCGCTCATGAACCTGCTGGTGGCTGCGGCCATACTGTCGGCGCTGCTGGTGGTCGGTCGGGACACGGTGGTTGGCACCGTGACCATAAGCGGCGTCGCGCCCAACTCGCCCGCGGCGCAGGCGGGGCTGCGGGCCGGAGACACCATCATCGCCGTGCAGGGCCAGCGCATAGAGTGGCACGGAGACCTGCAGCGCAAGGTAATGGCGAGATTGGGCGCGTCCACCGAGCTAAGCGTGCGCCGCGGCTCAATCGTCAGCGGGCTGGGAGCGTCTCCGGAGTACGCCTCCGTGGACGTGGTGACAGTTACGCCGCGCCTCGCACCGCCCGAACTGCTCGTAGTGGACGAGGTGACGGACCCCGAACGCGAGGTGTCGCTTACCGAGGCGCGCCGCTACGATGGCTCCCTGAGCGTGGGCGACACGCTTAGGCAGGGCGCAATCGGCATACTCATTGGCACGTCGAACGCGAGGATAGTCAAGAAGAGCTACCCCGTGTGGCAGGCGGTGCCCATGTCGTTCGGCCAGATGTGGGAGATACTATCCATCACCAAGAACGGACTGCATAGTTGGATAGCCGGCGGTGACGACCCCGGCCTCGCGGGACCGGTGGGCATAGCGCAGATCACGGGCGAGGCGGCGGACGTCGGAGGGCTGCTGCCGGTGCTCGAGCTGACCGCGTTCATCAGCCTCAGCCTCGCCATTGTCAACGTGCTGCCGATTCCGGGCCTGGACGGTGGCCGGCTTGTGTTCGTGGTGCTGGAGTGGGTGCGTGGGGGCAAGCGGGTCTCACCACAGCGCGAAGGGCTGATTCACTTCGCGGGTTTCGTGGCGCTGATAGGGTTGGTGGTGGTGATAACCTACTTCGACGTTTCCCGCATCTTGAACGGCGACAGTTTTTTCAGATAGTCTAGTAGGTACAACGAAGTCCCTTCTCTACATAGCGGGAGAAGGCAGGATGAGGGGGAACCACGCCAATGCGACAGCGCCGTGTATCCAAAGCAATCCACGTTGGCGACGTAAAGGTAGGCGGCGACGCCCCCATAACCGTCCAGTCCATGACCAAGACCGACACGCGCGACGTGGCGGCCACGGTCGCCGAGATTCACGGTCTGGAGGAGGAAGGCTGCGAGCTGATTCGCTGCGCCGTGCCGGACATGGAGGCCGCCCAGGCGCTAGCCGAGATCAAGCGGCAGATTTCCATCCCGCTCATCGCCGACATCCACTTCCACTACCAGCTCGCGCTCCAGGCCCTTGAGAGCGGCGTGGACTGCCTGCGGCTGAACCCGGGCAACATAAGGGACCGCGAGAAGGTCGAGTTGGTAGTGCGCGAGGCGAAGGCACGAAGTGTTCCCATCCGCATCGGCGTAAACTTCGGCAGCCTGCCGCCTGTTGGGGGCATCGGCGTCACGCGCGGACTCTCACGCCACACCGACGGCGTTAACACGCTGCCCAAAGCCGATGACACCGATACCGGCCAGTATTCGATAGTCGACCACATGGTGCAGACCGGACTGTGGGAGATCGGCATCCTGGAAGACCTGGATTTCGACCTCATCAAGATTTCGCTCAAGGCCTTCGACGTCGACACCACCATCGAGTCCTACCGGCGCATGTCGCGGCTGGTGCCCTACCCGCTCCACCTAGGGATTACCGAGGCGGGCACGGCAAGGTCGGGCAGCATACGCAGCGCGATAGGTCTGGGCGCGCTGCTGTACCAGGGCATCGGCGACACCATCCGCGTGTCGCTCAGCGACGATTCGCGGGAAGAGGTGTACACCGGCTTCGAGATACTGAAGGCGCTCGGCCTTCGCAAAGAGGGCGCGGTGATGGTCGCCTGCCCGAGTTGCGGCCGCGCCGACGTGGACATCCGCAAGCTGGCAAACGACGTCGACGGCCTGCTCAAGAGCACGAAGACGCCCATCAAGGTGGCCGTCATGGGCTGCGAGGTGAACGGGCCGGGCGAGGCGAAGGACGCGGACGTCGGTATCGCGGCGGGCGCGGGCCGGGCCATCATATTCCGCAAGGGTCAGAAGTCCCGCATAGTGGAAGAGGCGGACATGCTGGACGCGCTGATGGAAGAAGTGCGCCGGGCTGAGTCCGAAATCGGCGCGGCCGGATGATTCGTCGGTTGCGGATCACTTGCCGGTGTAACCGTCAGTTCGGTTGCATTGGCCAAATCGCATTTCTCGTTTGAGAAAGAGGATACGCTACTGCCGGGCGAGGTGGCGCCTGAGACGCGCCCGCGCCCGGCGACGCAGGATGGCCAATCGGGTCCGCCGGACCGAGAGGTACGCCCTCGCCAGGCGACTCGCGTCTCCATCGTTTGCCTTGCTTGGCGGCGCGTCCACTCTGCTATACTACGTACTGAGGCTCGAGTCCAGTTGGGCGGAGTCGATTTCCACCGGGGCATCGGTGGCTTTTCTGACATTCCTGGCGTTGGAGATTCCGAACATGGTTTTCGCAGATATGTTTGTGAGAGGCGAGCGCGCGGAAAGGGTGGCAGCGCAGGCGCAGGCTACGGCCGCCGAAGCGCGCGCGGTCGCCGCAGAGACCAGGGCGGAAATCGCCGAGATGTGGCGTATGCAAGCGGAGACGGCCGAAGCGCGCGCGAAGGCTGCGCAGGAGTGGGCCGAGGCTGCACAACAGCGGTCAGAGGCGGCGCAACAGCGGTCAGAGGCTGCACAACAGCGGTCAGAGGCGGCGCATGAGAGGGCCGAGGCGGCCCACCGCCGCTCCGAGCTCATGATGGCCGCGCTCATCGAGGCCCTCGATGACGGCAACGGCAGCGTCGACCGGGAGACGTTGCGGCGGCTTCTGGAGGAGTTGCGCTGAGACCACGGGTTTTAGGACGGCACGAGGACGGTTATGCGCTGGTCTAAGCTGTTTGGCAAGACCCTGAGGGAAGAACCCGCCGAGGCGGAACTGGCGAGTCACCGGCTCATGCTTAAGGCGGGGATGATCTACCAGGCCGCCTCCGGTGTGTACGGCTACCTACCCCTCGCGTGGCGCTCGCTGCGGAAGATCGAGCAGATCATACGCGAAGAGATCGACGCGGAGGGCGGCCAGGAGCTGCGGCTGCCCGCCTTGCAGCCGCGGGACCTATGGCAGCGATCCGGCCGCGACGAGGCCTACGGCCCCGACCTGTTCCGGCTGGAGGACCGGCGACAGCGCCCGCTCGTGATCGCCCCCACGCACGAGGAAATCCTCACGATGATGGTCACGGCCAACGTGTTCAGCTACCGCGACCTGCCGCTCATCCTGTACCAGATCCAGACCAAGTTCCGGGACGAGCCCAGGCCCCGGGGCGGCCTCATCCGCGTGCGCGAGTTCGACATGAAGGACGCATACAGCTTCGACGTCGACGAGGCGGGTCTGGACGACAGCTTCCAGGCCATGGCGCGCGCCTACAGGAACATCTACGCCCGCATCGGCCTGACCGCCATCATGGTTGACGCCGACAGCGGGGCAATCGGTGGCAAAGACTCCAACGAGTTCATACTGCTGGCGGACGCCGGCGAAGACTCCATAATCCTGTGCGAGTCCTGCGATTACGCCGCGAACGTGGAAAAGGCCGCGTTCACGAAGCCGCCCATGCCCATCGAGGACCCGCTGCCGCTGGAGGAGCGGCACACCCCGGGCGTGAAGACGATAGAGGGACTCGCCGAACTGCTCGGCATTCCTACGTCCGATACACTCAAGGCGGTGTTCTACTGCGCCGATGACGAGGTGGTGTTCGTCGTCATTCGCGGCGACCTGGAGGTCAACGAGATCAAGCTGCGGAACGCGCTGGGGGCCAACGAGCTTCGACTCGCCACACCCGAGGAGGTCGAGCGGGCCGGCCTTGTGGCTGGGTCCGCGTCGCCGGTCGGCCTGAACGGAGTGAGGGTGTTCGCCGACGACTCGATCCAGATGGGGTCCAACTTCGCGGTGGGCGCGAACCGGGAGGACTACCACCTGGTCAATGCCAACTACCCACGCGACTTCGAGGCCGACGTGATTGCCGACCTCGCGCTGGCCGAGGCGGGCTTTGGCTGCCCGCGCTGCGAGACGCCGCTCGTCATCCGCAGGGGCATAGAGGTGGGCCACATCTTCAAGCTGGGCACCCGCTACAGCGAGGCGCTTGAGGCCTATTTCCCCGACCAGCAGGACGTGCAGCGCCCGATTATCATGGGCTGCTACGGCATCGGCGTCGGCAGGCTGCTGGGGGCGGCCATCGAGCAACACCACGACGAGCGCGGGATCGTGTTCCCGGCGCCCATCGCCCCCTACCAAGTGTGCCTGACGGCGCTGAACGTGGAGAACCAGGAGGTAGCGGCGGCGGCGGACTCGCTGTACGACGAGATGCGCCGGGCGGGCGTGGAGACGCTCTACGACGACCGCGCCGAGTCTGCGGGCGTCAAGTTCAACGACGCCGATCTGCTCGGCCTGCCCATCAGGCTTGTCGTGAGCGCACGCAACCTGCGCCAGGGCGTGGTGGAGGTCAAGCGGCGCAATGAGGACGAGGCGGCATCCGTGCCGGCGGGCGAAGTGGTCGATACGGTTAGGCGGATGACCTCTTCACCCCCATCCTAACCTTCCCCCATCAAGGGGGAAGGGATTCCTCTATCCAGCCTACATGCTCATGACGACCTTTACGATGTCGTCCTGCCGGTTCTCGTACTGCTCGTAGGCCTTACCCACCTCATCGAAGCTCAGGCGGTGGGTGATCATCTCCGCCGGGTCCCACCATCCGCGCTCCCGCAGCGCGACCATGTTGTTGATATGCGTGATGGGGTCTCCGCTGCGCGCGCCGGTGGTGGGCACGATGGTGGGCGCGTTCTGCATTAGCCAGTGGGTGTTGAGCGGCGTGCGCGCGCCCTCGGCGGCGTTCTCCTGTATGCCGAACACTATCACGCGGCCGAACTGCCGGATGAGCCGGATGGCGTTGTTGAGCGCGTCGGGATAGCCCGCGGCCTCTACCGAGATGTCGGGCATCTGGCCTCCGGTGATCTCCGCGACCGCCTCGTCCAGGTTGTCGCGTGTGGGATTGATGGTGTGCGTCGCGCCGAACTTCTTGGAGTACTCCAGCCGGTAGTCGAGCAGGTCCACCGCGATGACCTGGCGGGCGCCGGCCCGCGCGCAGATGGCCGTAAACGACAGTCCTATGGCTCCCTGTCCGAATATCAGCACGCGCTTGCCCAGGATTGTGCCCATCTGCTGGCACGAGTAGAGCACGGTGCCCGACGGCTGGCACATGACCCACTCGGTCAGGTCGCCATCGTCGGGCAACACGGCCATGCGACCGGGGTCGCCGGAGATGTACTCGACCAGTCCGCCGGGGCCATCACCGCCGGGCAGTACGATTACGCGCTGGCCGACTTGGAACTGGTCCGACCGGCTTTCGACGATGGTGCCGGCGCACTCGTGGCAGGGCCCGCCGACTCGCATCGGGTACTCCTCCTCGGGGTGGACGGGGCCGTAGGCGTGCCGGATGTCGCTGCCGCAGATCGACCAGCGCTCCAGCTTGACGAGGCACTCGCCATCCTTGACCTCGGGCATGTCCACGTCCATTATCTCGAACTGCTTGGGGCCGCTGATCCTGGCTGCTTTCATTGGGTCACTCTCCCTCATTCGTTAGGCTTGGACGCCGCCCTTGTTATATCCCAATGAGACGTTTCGCCGCAAGCATGGCCCGCCCGCGCCTGCTAAAATGGCGGCATGAAGATACTCGGCATAGAGACGTCCTGCGACGAGACTGCCGCCGCGGTCATCGAGGACGGCAGGATCATACACTCCAACGTGGTAGCGACGCAGGTCGAGATGCACGCGCGCTTCGGCGGCATCGTGCCGGAGGTGGCCGCGCGCCAACACTTCCTGACCATCGTGCCCGTGGTGGAGCAGGCGCTGGACACGGCCGGCGTGGAGCTCGACCAGCTCGACGGCGTGGCGGTCACCCACGGCCCCGGACTCGCGGGGGCGCTGCTAATCGGCGTGAACGCCGCGAAGGGCTACGCGATGGCGAAAGACTTGCCCTTCGTCGGCATCAACCACCTGGAGGGCCACGTCTACGCGGCCTGGCTCGAAGACTCGGATCCCGAGACGGGGCCGGGCTTTCCGCTGCTTTGTCTCATCGCCTCTGGTGGCCACACCGACCTGATACTGATGGAGGGCCACGGCAGGTTCACGCTTATGGGCCGCACGCGCGATGACGCGGCCGGCGAGGCGTTCGACAAGGCGGCGCGGGTGCTGGGCCTGGGATTCCCGGGCGGGCCGGAGATCCAGCGCGTGTCGGTCGACGGCGACGGCGAGGAGCCGCGACTGCCCCGCCCGCGGGTGCGTGACTCGCTGGACTTCAGCTTCAGCGGCCTGAAGTCCGCGCTGGTGCGCCGCGCGGAGGAGCGGGGGCTGTACCCACCGCATCCCGACGATGCCCCGGACTCGCAGAAGGTCGCCAACGTGGCGCGCGAGTTCCAGGAGGCGATCGTGGACACGATGGTGCGCCGCACGCTGGAGGCGGTGGAGCGCCACAGGGTGCGCGGCGTGCTGCTAGGCGGCGGCGTGGCCGCGAACAGCCTGCTGCGCAAGGAGATGGCGGCGCGCTGTCCCGTCGAGGTCGTCGTGCCACGCCCGGCGCTGTGCACCGACAACGCCGCCATGATAGGGGCCGCGGCGTACTTCCACCTGCGGCAGGGCGCCCGCTACGAGTGGGACGTTGACGTGGTGCCCAACCTCAGCCTGGGCTAGGAATTATCCACGAAGGACACGAAGGGCGCTAAGGGGGTTGGGAACGACGTTACACGCCCCACACGTCGGAGTCCGGGCCGGGCCAGCACTTCGCTATCTCCTCGGCCATGCGCCGGCTGCGCGCCCTTATCGAGCCTTCGTCCCAGAGGCACTTGTCTGTGACGTCCTTCTTCAGCATCAGTGTGCTGTACTCGTCGATCTCCTTTCTCTTGTCACGCCAAGGGCCGTTGGACAATGAGGAGTTCAGACGTTGGGTTACAAGCGTCAGGTTGCCGATGGTGTGAATGCGCTTGTTTCTCTCTTCGGTCTGTTGGTCTTTCTCCATATCCGGATCGTTGGGAAGAGGCCAGTCTCTCTCCTTCCAGCTAACCGGCATCAGGTGTTCAATCGTGAGATCTCTTTGAACATCGCTCGTTTCGGTTTTGCCTGTGCGTAGAGTGCTCTCTATCCCCTCGAGTACTACTCGCAGCCTGCCCCGTGTAAGCAGACGATAGAGCGGCGACCATCCCAGGGAGTCGGCAATAGTCCGGTCGCTCGGCCACTGCATGGAATAGGCATCCTGCTCTTTCAGGTAGCTGGCAACCACTTTGTGGGCTTCATTCAAGCCAGCTTCGCGCAATCTTGTGGCGATCCCCAAGGTAATGCTGGTGTAGTCTTTTGTGGTCATTCTGCAGATCATTCGACGGACGAGGAAGCTCTCCAGAACGCGGAGGGCCTGTGCGCGTACCGACACGTCAGCCCGTAGCAACAGCAGCAACACCGGTGTGATGGCGCGCATCTGCATTGTCTCGAACGCCCGGTAGTAGAACAGGTTCTCGTACTCAGTGCGCTCGCCATGCTCGAATCGGCGGTAGTTCGCCAAATCGAGCTTGACCTCTTCCATGAGGCAATCTATCTCCTTGCCCCTGGCGTGCGATTGGAAGGTAGTGAACACCCGTGTCGGCGAGACCTCCCTGCCGGTTCTCATGGCAAGCCAGTAGTTCAGAAGCACATCGATGCGGGGTCGGGCGAGCCGTCCTTGGCGAACCTCCTGAAGCCACCAACCGTCATTGAGGTCGTCCCACACCTTTTGCCAATCTTCGTCGCTTGCACGACGGGAGAGAACGAAGTTCCTGATAAGGTCGGATTGCTCAAGCGGAGTGCCGCGAGCGTTCAGCGTCTCGAAGATGACATTTGGGTCGTCTTTCTGATCGAGATCAATCACAACAAGATTGATCAAACTCGTTAGGGCAGTCTCCAGAGCTTCAACACGGCGACCGTCAATCTCCCCACTGGCTGCGCGCCCAGTTTCCAGCCAGTGCCGCACCTGCTGCTGAAAGAACTCATGCGCCTGAACGATGAGCGAGTTTTCGAAGTCGTCCACCGCTGAGCCGTTGTCCATGGCGTGCTGGAAGGCCTCCCGGTCTGTCCTAGTAGGCCATAGTTTGAAGGCGTGGCTCTTGTCGTCCCTGAGCAATCTGGCGTCATTCAACACCAAGAGGGACAGACGATAAGAAGAGGCGTCGAATTCCATGTCCTCAACGACGAGCTGAATTGCGTCCAGCAGCAGTTGCAGCGTCGTAATCCTCTGCTGACCGTCAATGACCTCCCTTCGGTCAATGTCCCTCACCGAGACTTGCACCTGCTGCAACACGATTGCGCCTAGGAAGTGAGGCTTAGTCTGCTGCTCAGCCTCTACCGCGTTGTTTCCAGAGCGCTCTAGCTCCTCCAGGAAATCTTCCGCAACATTGCGCACATCTTCCCAGAGTGGCTCCCATTGGTCGTCCTGCGTCCAGACGTAATGACGTTGAAATGCGGGAATAGTGTAGCGAATGTTCTTCTGAAAGAGATCGCTGGGATTGAGGATGTTGGTGTCCATTGTAGAATCGTCCTATATCACCACGTACAAAGAAATGGTAGGCCTGAAATCAATGGAATTGTAACGCAATCACACCCCGGACGGCGATCGTCCCTACCGCGGCGCGAAGCGGTCGACCCAGCCGTATGGCGATTCGCGGGGCGGGCCTTCCTTCAGCTGGAACAGCCTGGCTATGAAGTCGTTCACGGCCTCTGTGGAGCCGTCGCCGTCCAGGTCCACCAGCAGTTGACCGCCGGCCGCTCGGAAGACCACGAACTGCTTGTTCGGGGCGAGGAGGTTGTCGACCACGAGGTAAACGCCCAGACCGGCGACCACAACCGGCCCGGCTATTCTACCGAGCGTGTTCTCGATGACGAAGAACAGGAAAAACGCGGCCAGGAACGCCAGCCCTGCCCACACGTAGGCGCCGCTTCCACGGGCGTGATAGCCGATCTCCACCGCCTGCACGTCCCGAACGGAGGCGTACATGGCGCGCCGCCGCTTGCCCTGGCCGCTCAGGTAGACGACGCGCTTGTCCGTGAGCAGCAGAAGCGTCCCGGTAGCGTCATCGTCGGAGGCGTCGTCGAGGCGAATCACCTGCTCGACGTTCTCGCCGTCCAGCAGGTCCAAGCCCTGTGACCTGTGGCTGTCGAGATTCGGTTCCAATGGCAGCGCCGCTCCGGCGCCCCGGGTCGCGGAGGGTCGCCCCCGCGAGGACACCTCAGCCATCGGACCGTCTGTCCACGAAAGTCTCCCCGTCCTTCATCACCAGCACGACGCTCTCTCCGCGTTCCAGCGTGGAAACATCGAGCAATGGGTCTGAGTCTACCAGCACCAGGTCGGCGGCCTTGCCCGGCTCGATAGACCCTGTGACGCCGTCGAGGCCCAGGCACTCGACGGCCAGGCTGGTGCCGGCGACGATGGCCTGCATGGGCGTCATTCCTGCCTCCACCAGGCAGCTCAGCTCGTGGGCGTTGTTGCCGTGCTCCCAGCCGCCCTCGTCCGTGCCCGCCACCACTTTCACGCCCGCATCCAGGGCCATAGCGAGCGTCCTGACGTGATGCTCCCGGAGCAGTGCCGAACGCTCACGTCCGTGTGGCGTTCCCCGTGTGGCGTGGAAGGTGTACACGCTGAAGGTCGGGATGAGAAAGCAGTCCCGCTCGGCCATCAACGGCAGCAGGTCGGGGTCTTCGTCCAGGTACGCGCCGTGCTCTATCGAATTCGCGCCAAGCTCCACGCCCGCGCGCAGTCCCGGACCGCCCAGCGCGTGACACATCACGCGGCGGCCCAGGCCGTGCGCCTCGTTGATGAGCGCCTCCAGCTCGGCGCGGGACATCAGCATGTCCTTGGGGCCAAGCCCGGCCCTGGAGCTCGCGCCGCCAGTAGTCGCGGTCTTAATCACGTCCGCGCCCATGCGCACCATCTCGCGCACCTTGGCGCGCATCGCGTCCGGCCCGTTGGCGACGCCCGGGGGCAGCGCCGGATCGCGGTCCGTCGGATTGGCGTGGCCGGAGGGGCTGATGTGGTCGCCGATGCCGCCGGAGGGCGAGATGATGTTCAGCGACACCTGGAGGCGCGGTCCGGGCACCAGGCCCTCCTCCACCGCGTCGCGGAACCCAGCGGCCAGCCCGCCGGCGTCGCGGACCGTGGTGTAGCCGGTCTCGAGCGTCTGCCGCATGACGGCGGCGATACGCATGTCGCGAAGCGCCCGGGTCTCTGTGATTCCCCAGCGGCTCGCGATCTCGTAGCCGAAGTTGGCCAGATGGTCGTGGCAGTCGATCAGACCGGGCAGCAGCGTCAGTCCGCGGGCCTGGACGACCTCCGCGCCGTCCGGCACGGCCACCTCGGCGGACGGCCCGGCGGCGGCGATGCTCGCGCCCTCGATAAGCACGGTGGCGTCGGGCACCGGCGTGCTCCCCCTGCCATCGATTAGAGTGGCGCCGGTTATCGCCTTCATGCCTGCCTCCCCGGTTGAGCGATGCTTCACGTGTAGCGCCGCAATGTTATCACGCACACCAACGGTGTCCAAGTGCGCGATAGACGGGCCGCCCGCGCGCGTGGTATTCTGCCAGCCATCGGCAGGTCCGGCCGCGCGGCGGCCCAACAGACAGGAATTCACATGGAACGCCCCATTTTCAAGCCAATAGGCACACCAACCGAACAGCTCGACACCCCTACCCTGATCGTCGACCTCGACGCCCTCGCGCACAACATCGAGGCGGTCCACTCTTTCTTCCGAGACCGGGAGGCCAAGCTGCGCCCCCACGTCGAGGCGCACGGCTGCCCCGGCATCGCGCACCGCCAGCTCGCGTCCGCAGGGACCGTCGGCGGCGTCTCGGTGTCCACGGTAGGCGAGGCGGAGGTGTTCGCGCAGGCGGGGATAACGGACATCACCGTCGCGAACGAGGTTGTAACCGGTCAGAAGATCGCACGCCTGTGCGCGCTGGCGCAGAGCTGCCGCGTGACCGTCGCGGTCGACAATCCGCGCGTGGTGGAGCGCACCACCCTCGCCGCGCAGGACGCTGGCGTGGTCATCGGCGCGCTGGTGGACGTACACACGCGGCTGGAGCGCTGCGGCGTCGCCCCGGGCGAGCCGGCCGTGTCGCTCGCGCGGCAGATCCACGAGGCGGACGGTCTGAGATTCGCGGGGCTGATGACCTACGAGGGAGCGATACTGACCGAGGACGCGGACGAGCGCGCTGCCGAGTCCAGGGCGTGCGTCCAGCGGCTGCTGGACACGCGGGAGATGGTGGAGCGGGCGGGCATCGACGTCGAGACGGTGAGCGCGGGCGGCACGCACAACTACGACGTAGTGGGCGACATGTCCGGAGTGACGGAGGTGCCCGCGGGGTCGTACGCGCTGCTCGACTACCGCTACAGCTTCCGCAGACCCGAACTGAAGCAGGCTGCGCGCGTGCTGACGACTGTGATGAGCCGGCCGGAGGAGGACAGGGCCTTCCTGGACTGCGGGCAGAAGGCTATCGGCATCGACACCGGCCTGCCGGCGGTGGAGGACATAGACGGCGCAGAGATAGCGCGCATGAGCGCGGAGCACGGCTTCCTAATGCTGGAGCCGGAGGCGCGTGACAGCGTGGACCTGGGCGACAAGGTGTGGCTGACGCCCTACGAAATAGGAACCACCGCCAACATCTACGACTACGTAAACGGAGTGCGCGGCGGCAAACTGGAGGTCGTCTGGGACGTATCCGCGCGAGGCCGCTACCGCTAGACCAACGGCGGCGCCAGCAAGACGCCGCCCGAACGGGAGAACGACATGGAGAACTACAGACCGCCCGTAGGCACACCCATCCAGGAATTGGACACGCCCTGCCTGCTCGTGGACCTGGACCTGGTGGAGCACAACTTCAAGGTAGTCGCGGACACCTATGCGGACACGGTGTGCAAGATGCGCGAGCACTCGAAGGACATCAAGACGCCGCTGCTGGCCCGGATGCAGATGAACGCCGGAGGCACCGTCGGCGGGGTCTGCACCGCCAAGACCGCCGAGGCCGAGGCCATGATCGAGGGCGGCATCGAGGACATTCTCATCACCAGCGAGGTGCCCACCGCTGACAAGCTGGAGCGCGTGTGCGCTCTCGCCCGGCGCGCCGACGTGAAGGTGACGATCGACGACCCCCGCAACGTTCGGCTGCTGTCCGAGATCGCCGAGGCGAGCGGCGCAAACGTGGGCGTGGTGATCGAGGTGAACACCTCGATGGGCCGCGCCGGCATACGCGTGGTGGAGCACGGCGTCGAGCTGGCGAAGCTCGCCGATTCGCTGCCGGGCATCTCCTTCAAAGGCGTGATGAGCCACCAGACGCTGCCGGGTCGGCCCGACAAGGAGACGCGGATGATCGAGGGCCGCAGGTACATCCAGATGTGCCTGGACGTCAAGGACGCCATCGAGGGCGAGGGCATACCCGTCGAGATAGTCTCGTCCGGCGAGTCCTGGAGCTACGACGTGGCCGCCACCATCGAGGGCGTCACCGAGGTCGAGGGCGGCACCTACGCCCTGATGGGGTCGAACTACACCTACATGGACGAGTTCGAGCGTGCGGGCCGCGTGCTGGGCACCGTCATCAGCACGCCGCGTCCCGGCGTCGCCATCGGCGACGTCGGACACCGCGCGCTCGGCTCGCCCAACGGCGTGCTGCCCGATTTCGAGGGACCGGCGGGCGTGAGCGTCGAGGCGCTGCACGAGCACCACGCGGTGCTGCGGTCCGACGGCCCCATGCCGCTGGAGGTGGGCGACAACTTCTACCTGCTCAGCGGCCAGTCCGACATCATGGTCAACCGCTGGGACAACATGATCGGCGTGCGCAACGGCGTCGTCGAGGTCGTCATGCCCATCACCGCCCGGGGGTGCCACCACTAGGGTCGTGTCGGGACTGGACTCAAATGAATTCCAAAAGATACACTATCGACGAGATTTGCGACCGAGGAGAGGAAATCTACAGGGAGCAGACCAAACACTTGGTGGAACCCCTGCAGAACGGAAGGTTCATCGCCATCGATATCGAAAGCGGCGACTACGAAGTAGCCGAGGAAGAGCTTGATGCTTCTCACCGGCTGAAGGCTAGACGACCGGGGTCCGTCAGGTTCTTAGCAAAGATTGGCTGCAGGGCCGCCTATCGGTTGGCCTGAGGTTGCCTTTTTGGACGGCCAGGCAGACGTCATGGTCAACCATTGGGACAACATGATCGGCGTGCGCAACGGCGCCGTCAAAGTGGTCATACCCATCACCGCGCGGGGGTACCACCACTAGGGGGATTGTTGTGCCCAGCGTCGAATTAGTTTACTGACTCAAACGCGAGGTACTTTCGTGTCAAGACCAGTGACAATAGAACAAGTCCATCCCGCTGTACACCGCTTCATGCTTAGTTCCCAAGACCTTCCAGGCGACTCCGCACCCAGCGACGCCGTGTTGAGGGCAGGTGAAGGACACGTAATCTGCGGTGACGCAATTGACACCCTGTCGAGATTTCCGTCGGAATCTGTCGATTTGGTACATACCAGCCCACCATACAACATTGATAAACAGTACGAATCAGGGCGGAATGATAGATCCTCTGTAGACGAATATAGGAAGTTCTTGTCTGCGGCGATCAATGAACTCAAGCGGGTTGTCAAACCGGGGGGCTCTGTGTTTTGGCAGACTGGTTACACACAGGGTGAAACGAACCGCTCCGAAATTGTGCCAATTGACCTCCTCAGCTACGACTTCTTCCGGTCTGGGCCAAATGATTTTGTGCTTTGGGACCGCATAATTTGGCGTTACTGGGGTGGCCACGCATTCACCAAGAAATTTACGAACAAACATGAAACCGTTCTTTGGTTTGTTAAGGGGGGCAAAGAACCGACGTTTCTCGTAGACGCTGTAAGGGAGAGGTCCAAGGAATACGACAAGCGCAACAATTTCTGGGGACGTAATCCAGGAAACGTTTGGGAAGTTGACAGAGTGGCCTATGGTTCTACGGAACAAACTTCCCACATTGCGGTTTTTCCCGAAGAAATCACCGAGCGAATCGTCCGTGCCTGCTCCAGACCCGGGGAGATTGTGTTGGATCCATTCTCCGGAAGTGGCACCGTAGCGAAAGTGGCGCGAGGTTTGGGCCGACGATGGATAGGAGTCGAAATCTCCCCCTTTTATGCTGCCGAATCCTGCGTAAGGGTTGGATATCAGCAGCCTTCTGAGGGAGAGTCCCTAGCATCAGAATTGATCAAACATCTGGCATTTCGAGACAGGCCGTCAACATTGCCCATTTCAGAGATAGTTGAGACGGTTTCATTCTGGTCCAGAAGTGTTCCCGTTGTCGATCTCTGGAACAACTTAGAGAAGGACATAAGGAGGGTGTTTAGCGATGGGCGGGGCAGAAATCAGATAAAACGAGATGTCTGGATAAAGTATGACAAGATCATGGGTCCTTCTTCAGTAGAGAACAGTATCGCTCTGGCTGACGAGCTCCTGTCGCGTTGCTATAGGCTCAGAAAGCACTTCAATGGTGTCACCCGTTATAGGTCTGTGTTGGACGCCCTAACTGCCTCACTGTCCA
This sequence comes from Dehalococcoidia bacterium, assembly GCA_965203135.1. GTDB lineage: Bacteria > Chloroflexota > Dehalococcoidia > Lucifugimonadales > CATOSD01 > CATOSD01. The sequence goes on from CBDBBO010000002.1 coordinate 836,142, forward strand.
ATCTAGAAGACTCGGATAACGCCACAAAGTACATTTGTAGGATCGCTGAGCAAGAGCCGTCGTCATTTGAACTGCACGGGAACAATCTATCCCTTGTTTCAGCAACTCGCAAGGTCGCAATGAGTGACTCTGATTCCTCAGTTGATTGCGAAAATGAACAACCCTGCGAAGGGCGCGAAAGCGAGCAAGCGAGGTTACTTCTATGACCCAGTGGCTGTCCTCTTCACCTGAAACCTTAAGAACCTTAGTCGAGACGTCAACCGGCAAACTATTGCTTTGCAGTCCATATGTGTCCAGACCCGGACTCGAAATGGTTACTGACGCACTACCAAGTGATGTCTCACAAATTGAGATATGGACAAAGCTGGAACCGCATGATTGGTTGACTGGCGCATCAGACTACGAGGGACTTCTAGACTTCATTCAAGAGATTAATTCAAACGTAAGTGACGTTTCAATGAGGCACGCAAGTAACCTTCATGCGAAAATAGTTGTGTCGGATGGTCCATACGGACTCGCAGGGTCGGCAAACCTAACTGCTGGAGGATTCGGAGGCAATTTGGAGGTCGTAGGCCTGACACAACAAAGTGACTTGAACAGGCTAAGGAACTTTGTTGAAAGGATGAGACCGAGACTGACACCGATTACGTTCGACCAATTCATGGAATTTGTCGCTCAATGCGTGGCGAAGGTTGATTCCCAAGAGGCGCTGCTGGCTCTGATTAGGGAAGAAATGCCACCACAAGATTTCGGCCCCCAGCCACTTGTGAGTTACATTGACTTTCTTGACTACTTGGAAGGTTACCAGAGTTCACAGGCTAATGAGATACTGACTATCGCGAGAAATATTGACGGTAATAACAATACTGGCAAAGTTAAGCAAGCATTTTACGGAATTCAAAGATTCTTGCAAGAGTACCCCGGCCACGTCAACCGCATATCTGGCTTGCCCGACAACGAATGGTTTGATGTCTCCTCCGACCCCATTTTGGAGGACTGGAAGCGTTTTCTTACGGAATTCGCCACTGAAGAGAACCTGGATTACAGGTATTCAATACCCACTCTTAAGCGCTACCTTCCCCTCGGCTCAGGAGGTTCACTTATGGGTGGCGGTGGTGGAGACAACCAACTGAAGCGTGTATGGCCATACGTGGGTAGAATAGTGGAATCCCACAGACCGCAGTAACCTGTCGGTCTGACAGCACCGAGTGCTTTGGTTCACGATCCGCCCCACACCATTGCTGCTCCGCATTTGGCAAGCCTCCGCCGTACAAGACTGGCGCTGACTTGCTCTCAACCCCCGAAAATCGCGCCGCCCACTCCCTTTGTTGTATAATCGCACCTAGACGCCGACGCAGACGATACTACCGGCGCCTTGAGGTGACTACGTGGCTACCGAAGGCTACACGAACCCCGACCTGCTCGCCGAGACCGACTGGCTGGAAGCCCATCTCGACGACCCCAACCTTCGCATCGTGGACTGCGAACCGTTCGACGCCTACCGTCGCGCTCACATCAAGGGCGCCGTGGGCATCAGCGTCCACCCCTACATCAAGGACCCGAACCGCCCCCGCGTCATGGAGGCGGACGACTTCGCCAAGCTCGCCTCCGAAATGGGCCTGGGCGACGACAACCTGATAGTGACCTACGACAGCGGCTGGGGCCTCAGCGCCTCCCGCTTCTGGTGGGTGCTCAACTACTACGGCCACACCAACGTCAAGATGCTCAACGGCGGCTGGGCCAAGTGGTTCGGCGAGGGGCGGCCCATCACCGCCACGCCCGCGGAGCCGCAAGCCGCCACCTTCACTCCGAAGATCGACGACAGCGTGATCTGCCGGCTCGACGACGGCGTGGCCAGCGTGGGAAACTCCGACGTGGTGTTCCTCGACGTGCGATCGGACGGCGAGTGGGACGGCTCGAACGACCGCGGCAACGACAGGCGCGGCCATGTCCCCGGCGCCGTCCACCTGGAGTGGCTCAACTTCCTTTCCGAGGGCGAGTACCAGACCGTGAAGCCCGCCTCGGAGTTGAGAGCCATGCTCGAATCGAGAGGGGTTACGCCGGATAAACGAGTGGTGACCTATTGACAGGGCGGAATCCGTGCGGCGCACGGAGTTCTAGTCCTCAAGCTGTTGGGATACGGCGACGCCCGAAACTACGACGCTTCCATGTCGGAGTGGGCCAACCTGCCGGACACCCCGCTGGTTGTCTAGCCATGCCGTCAGTCGGCGCGTACCGGGCCATCGGTCTCGCCGCGCCTTCCGCCATCCCTTTCGACGACGCTGGAGTCCAGCTCCGGTCGCCCGTCCATCTCGCATAGGAGAGCCGTTTTGCAGCAACTAGCCACCGACTTGGAGAAGGCCAGGGCAGTCGCCCACAGCATCGTCGAAAACGTAAAGAAGGTGATCATCGGCAAGGACGAGGCCGTCGAATTGGGCGTCGTCGCCCTCACCTGCCAGGGCCACGCGCTCATCGAGGACGTGCCGGGCGTGGGCAAGACCATGCTCGCCCGGAGCATCGCTCGCTCGACGGGTAGCGAGTTCAAGCGCATCCAGTTCACGCCCGACCTGCTGCCCACCGACATAACCGGCGTGTCCATCTTCAACCAGAAGACGGGCGAGTTCGAGTTCCGCCAGGGCCCGATCATCTCCCAGATCGTACTCGCCGACGAGATCAACCGCGCCACGCCCAAGACCCAGTCGGCGCTGCTGGAGGCGATGGACGAGCGGCAGGTCACGGTGGAGGGCGAGACTCACCCCATCGGCCGCCCGTTCATGGTGATGGCCACCCAGAACCCCATCGAGTACGAGGGCACCTTTCCCCTGCCGGAGGCGCAGCTCGACCGGTTCCTGTTGATGATCAGGCTGGGCTACCCCACGCTGGAGCAAGAGCTGGCGATAGTCGAGGGCCAACGCATGGAGCATCCCATCGAATCGCTGGGACCGGTGACGAACCCGGAGGAGATCGTCGAGCTGCAGGAGGCGGTCAAGCAGGTCTACGTCGATGATGCCATCAAGCGATACATTGTCACGATAACCGAGTCCACACGCGAGCACCCCGACGTCGCGCTGGGCAGCTCGCCGCGCGGCTCGCTCGCTCAGTACAGGGCCGCGCAGGCGCTGGCGCTGATCCGTGGGCGCGACTTCGTGCTGCCGGACGACGTGAAGGAGCTTGCCGTACCGATGCTGGGCCACCGCATCATCGTATCCGCCGCGGCCCGTATGCGCGGCGTGCAGGGCGGCGAGGTCATCTCCGGCCTCGCGGGCGAGATTCCAGTGCCGGGCGCCGAGGCCCGTGGCTGGGTCAGGAGGTAGCCGATAGACGCTGTAAGAGTGTTCGTCCTGAAGCGGTTCTACCTCGTCGCCGCTCTTATGGGCGTGACCGCTGTAACCGGAGCGGCCACCGGGTTCGGGCTGTTTTACAGGCTGCTGTACATCTTCGGCCTTGCCGCGGTTTTTGGTTTCCTGTGGAACTGGATGAGCGTCCGTACTCTACACGTGGAGGTCGACCGGCGAAGCCATCGCGTGCGCGTGGGCGACGACGTGGAAGAGCGGATCACGATTCGCAATCTGGGCACCCTGCCCAAGCCGGTGCTGGAGGTCGAGGACCTCACCGACCTGCCCGGCTACTCCAGCGGCATGGCGCTCGCGCTCGGCGCGAAGAGCTTCCGGTCCTGGCGGACGCTAACGCCGGCGCGCAAGAGGGGCGTGTACACCATGGGCCCGGTGCGAGTGTCCAACACCGACTTCCTGGGTCTGTTTCGGAGAAGCCGCGAGTTCTGCGGCACCGACGAGCTCGTCGTTTACCCCCGAGTGTTCGATCTGCCGGGCTTCTCCATACCGGCGGCCGACCTCACCGGCGAGAGCACGGCGAGACGGCGCAGCCACGACCTGAGCCCGCACGCGTCGAGCGTTCGCGACTACGCCTTCGGCGACAGCATCAGCCGCGTCCACTGGAACAGCACGGCCCGCCTGGGACGGCTGATGTCCAAGGAGTTCGACCTGGGACAGTCCAGCGACGTGTGGATCATGGTGGACCTACACAGGGACGTGCAGGCGGGCGAGCTCGAGGAGAGCACCGACGAGTACGGCGTCTCCATAGCCGCGTCGCTGGCGAGAAAATACCTGTCTTCCGACATGCCGGTGGGCCTGGTGTCCTACGGCGACCAGCGATACTACCTGCCGGCGGAGACCGGTTCGGGACAGATGGACCGGGTGATGGAGTTTCTCGCGCGGAGCAAGGCTGAGGGCAGGGTCCCGCTTGCGGATGCCCTGCCGCTCGAAGAGGCGCTGTGGGGCTACCACAGCACGCTGGTCGTAATCACGCCCTCGCACCGGCCCGCCTGGGTGGCGGGGCTGCGCGAGCTTACCCGTCGGCGAGTCAGGGTAGTGGCCGTGCTGCTGGACGGCGTCACCTTCGGCGGCGTCTTCCCTACGCTGAGCGTGGCCCCCGCCCTGCATGAGGCCGGCATTCCCACCTACGCCGTCCGCTCCGGCGAGTCGATACCCATTGCGATGAGCCGGCCCTATCTGATCGCCGACGCCGAGCGCGCCAGGCGGGAGGTCGCGTAGTGGCCGCCGAAACCACGTCTGTACTGTATCCCACCGGCCGCGGCGGAGTCGGCACTCGGCAGCGCCACCCGCTCCTCAGGCTGTATGATCGCTACTTGCCCTCGCAGGGCTGGTCCACGTTCGTGCTGCTCATGCTGGCCCTTCTCGTGCTGGGCCAATCGGTCTCGGCGGCCGGCTGGGCGCGCACGCCGTCCATGCTGGCGATCATGTTCTGGGCCGCCGTGCTGGGCCTTGCGCTCGCGAAGCTGCGCGTTCACGCCGCTTTCCTGCACCCCATAGGGCTGGTGGTCGGCTTTGTGATGGTGATGTGGCGCATCGGCTCGATCACCGAGGGCGAGACGCTGTTCGAGCAGCAGCGCCTCGCGTACGAACGGCTCAGCGTGTGGTACGAGGCCGCGACCACCGGCGGCATCAGCACCGACCTGCTGCCCGTCTCGTTGATTCTGCTCGCCGCGGCCTGGATCATCGCCTACGTGAGCTCCTGGTTCATCTTCAGGAGCAACAACGTGTGGGTGGGCGTGGTGCTCATGGGCACGGCCCTGCTCACGAACCTCAGCTTTCTGCCCATCGGCCGCGCCTACGAGTTCTTCGTGTTCGCGTTCGTCGCCATCCTGCTGATAGTGCGGCTCAGCATCGTCATCCAGCAACAGGAGTGGACAAAGGCCGGCATCGGTTACGAACGCTCGAACGGCTGGATGACTCTCAACAACACCTTCGTCTTCGGCATTGTGGTGCTTCTGATTGCGTCTCTTCTGCCCCTGCACGTATACGTGTCGCCGACACTGGCGGACATCTGGCGGACGGCGCGCTCCCCGGTGAGCGCGCTGGAGGGCGAGTTCGCGAGGCTGTTCTCCGCCATCCCGTCGCGCAAGGATTTGCCCGGCCGGCTCTTCGGGGACACGCTGCCCTTCCTGGGCTCCATCTCCTTCGGAGGCGAGCCGGTGTTCTGGGCTGAGTCCGACTATCCGTCTTACTGGATCTCGCGCACCTACAGCGAGTACACCGCCGCCGGCTGGGTAGCGGGCGAAACGCAGCCCATAGACGTCGGTCCTCAGATTGTGCCCCCGCCCAGGGTGGACGATCTCAAGCGCGAGCCGGTGCAGCAGCTCCTGCAACTGGACTTCGAGTCCAAGGCGTTCCTGTCGGGCGGCGGTCTGGACTGGGTAAGCCACGGCGCCACCCTGCAGACGCTCGCCCCCAAGAAGTACACTCTCGACCTTCTCGACCCCTCGACCGACGAGGCGCTTCCCGAGGACATGCGCGAGTTGGCTGAGACGCTGAGAGAGGAGCTCGAAGAGCGTTCCGTCACCTCGGTGGAGGAATCGCTCATATCTCGCAGCCTGCCGCCCGACATGGTGCTGGAAGGCGTCACCTACCGGCACGCGACGATAGACACCCCACAGGCTGTCGAAACGGTGACCGTCGCCAGAAAGGAGCCTATAGCCCCGGAGATAGTGGCCTGGAACTTCTCGAGTCCGTTGCCCAGGAACAACCCCTACACCATGGTCTCGTACGTCTCGCTTGCCACCGACGACGACCTGCGGCAGGCCGGCACCGACTACCACGGTTTCATCCGGGACCACTACCTGGCGCTGCCGCCCGACCTGCCCGATAGAGTGATCGAGCTGGCCGAGCGGATCACGGTGACCTCGGAGACGCCGCTGGACAAGGCGGTAACCGTCCAAGAGTTCCTGCGCAGTGACAGGTTCACGTACTCCCAGGACATCGAGGCGCCCCCGGCTGGCGCCGACGGCGTGGACCACTTCCTGTTCGAGACCCGGACCGGATACAGCGACTACTACGCCTCCGCCATGGCGGTGATGTTGAGGGCGGTGGGTGTGCCCACCAGGCTGGCGGCGGGCTACGGGCCTGGCCTGTACTACTCCGAGACGGGAATGCACGTCGTGCGCGACCTGGACAGCCACGGCTGGGTCCAGGTCTATTTCCCCAGCTACGGATGGATCGACTTCGAGCCGACCCCAAATTGGCCGAGGCACGAGCGACAGTTGCTCAGCGATCCGGCCGCTGTCGCAATTGGAACGGGCCGTGAGGACGCCGAGGCAATCGACGAGGCTCTGGAGGACATCTTCGATTCTGCGTTGGACGCCGTGGGCGTGCCGCCCGTCGAGCCGGGCGGCGTTGGCGGTCTCAACATCGACGTGGTGGCGCTGCTTCGGCCGACCGCCATCGTTCTGGGCGGCGTGGCCGTAGTGTGGCTGCTATTGTGGCTCGCGTGGACGCGAAACCTGGGCGGGGCGACGCCCGCAGAAAAGGCATACACCAAGATGAGCCGGCTGGGGGCCGTGGCCGGACTACGCCGGGATCACACCCAGACGCCGTTGGAGTACGCTCGCAGCGTAGGAGCGGCGGCTCCCGCTGTCGCGGCGGCCGCGCAGCGCATCGGCTGGGCATTCGCGGTCGGCAGGTACGGCACCGCGACCGGCGAGGACGATGGCGCCGAAGACGAGATCGACGGCGCATGGCGCGAGATGCGGCTGAGGCTGCTTGGCCACGCGGTGACGCGGCTTGTGCCGCTCCGGGCAAGGGCGTAACGATGCTCTACTATGCCGCACTCGAAACGCCGCTCGGGTGGGTCGGCGCAATCGCGTCGGAGCGCGGTCTGCGCCGCTGCACTCTGCCCCAGCGGGAGCCGGGAGCGTGCGCGGACGAATTGGGTGCCGACTTCGGAAGTGCCGCCCCGGTGCCCGAACGATTCGCCGAACTGTCGACGATGTACGATCGCTACTTCGCGGACGGGAGCGACGCATTTGCCGGCGTGCCCATCGACGTGGAAGACGCCCCCTCCTTCCAGCGCGCGGCGTGGCTGGCCTGCCGCTCCATTCCATCGGGTGAGACTCGCTCGTACAAATGGCTCGCCACCCGGGCGGGCAACCCCGGCGCCTCCAGGGCCGCCGGGCAGGCGATGGCGCGCAACAGGCTTCCGATAGTGGTGCCGTGCCACAGGGTAATCGGGGCGGACGGCTCCCTGCGCGGATACGGCAGCGGCACAACCCGGCTGGACCTGAAGCGCCGCCTTCTGGAACTGGAGCGAGGAGTGCGGCGGCTAGGCGTCTAGATCGCGGCCGAGATAGCCTTCCAGCGCCTGCCTTACCATCACCTTCGTCTTCCTCTCGCAGCAATCATCTTGCGCGCTTGCGCGGCGGCCGCCTCCCATGAGGGACGAGCAGGCTTATGGTTGGCACCTGGAGGCGCTATAGAGTAGGCTTGGATCAGATTCGGCGCGTATCTCCTTGCGCGCTTCTGAGCTTTTCCGCCTAACGCAATCACCGGCAAACCTTCGAACAGCGCCAACTGCCTTGCCAGGTAACGGTCAGCGCACCCACGCTCTGCGGTAGCCGGCACGTTGCCGCCTTCTCGAGGTGCCGAGCACAAGTAGGTCTCAGTTATCCACGCTCTCTTCAACTGCTCCTCGAACCGAAGGCCCGGAAATATGAGACTCAGGAGTAGTCTCAGATTCCTGTGGAACAGGTCGGTACCGTCTCTGTGGTGTTGGAGGGTGTAACGGCTTGCCTGATTCATGAGACGCCGTGAGCTGTGGGTAGGCGAGAACGGATCGCTGCCATAAGGGTCGCCGGGTTCAGCGAGCAGGATAACGACTTCCACTTCCTTCAGTGACGAAGTCGCACCCATGAATCCGCGAGGTACATGACCCTCCTCTGGGTCCCAACGCGCAATTCCATTACACGATCCATCGAATCCTGGGCAGGGGCCATAGGCTGGAAGCAGAATCCTTCCGAGTTCTTTGGTGGGTGTGCTGTTGATGAGAACCTCCTAACTGCCATTCAATGTACACACTAGGCGAAGTCTTGCTATGCAGTGTTCAGTCAGAGGACGCGCACTTGATCCAATTCAACCTATGCCTCAAAATGGCGATTGAGAACCACTAGATTGGAGCGCATTTCATGGCAGAGATCTACCTCGGAATCGATGTTGGGTATTCCAGTAGGAGAACTACGACCGGACTGTGTCTAATCACCATAGAGCAGAACGATTTCAAGTGGGGTTGCGTCAACGTCGGAACACAAGAAGCTCAGCGGTTGGCGGCTCTCAAGAAACTCATACCATCCGGAGCTACCATAGCAGCAGTTGGAATCGATGGGGAATTATATACCTTGCTACGCAGGCGAAATCACTAGATTCACTCTGCCGCGAAATCTAGTCATAATCATACCGAACGCTGACGCCGAATCCAGCTTTCAATAGGGCCTCAACTGGATCGCCGCTTTCGTCACTCGCCCTCAGCACAGCGTTAATCAGTTCCTCAGACGCCTTCTTCTGCGCGTCCTCGGAAGTGTTCGCCTCTACGTTTCTCACATGCTTGTTGAACTGTATGTAGTACCTCAATGTCTCTACCCCTCTCTTCTGCCGCGAAATCGCCAGTCTTCCAGTCTCGGTTCTTCTCTTCCAGAGAAAACCTTGCCGCGAATCTCCTGCATGATTTTAGTCTGCTTTAACATTACATCTGTCATGCTCCCAAGAGAAGCAACAACTCTGAGTAGAGCAAAATGTATTTCTTCTAGGGTTTCGGCCTGTACATTGAACCTCTTAGAGTGTGAATCCAGGGTACGATTCATGTCGTACAACATGGACTCGATATTGCTTATAGCTTCCCTCTGTTGCTCCATCCAATCTTCATGTTCCTTGTCCATATCGCCTCCCACTATCCCTGTTCATGTTATACACCGAAATCTGCTATCCACTAACACGAGATTTGACAAAAGGGTAAGTCCGTCGATTCGCACGCGCCGTCTAGGCGTCTAGCTCGCGGCCGAGATAGCCCTCCAGCGCCTGCCTGGCCTCGGACTCCAGGCTCTCGTCCACCAGGATGGGACGCGGGAACGGCGCGACGCCGAAGTACGACGACGTGTCCCCGCCGCGCACCATTGCAGGTATGCCCTCGCCCAACAGCAGGTCGCGCCACATCTCGGCGGTAAGCTGGTTGGGCGCGGTCGTCAGGCGCGCCCACTTCACCACGACGACGCCTCCACGATAACCTCGCCCTGGCCGCTCAACGCCTCCTCAAGCTCAGTCGCCAACTCGTCGCACACGGTGACTCGCACCTGGGGCCAGTCCATGTGCACCACCCTGCCCTCGTACACTATCTGCAGACCCACCTCGTCTTCGCCGCGGAAGTTCAGCAGCGCTCGTTTGACGTCCTGGAGGCGGTTGTTGTCGTCGGTCTGCTCGCCGGTCTCGCGCAGGCGCACCGTCAGCCGCAGCCCGTTTCGTTGCTCCTCGGATGGCGGTGCGGCCGATTCGCGAGACCCGTTCGCGGGCGCGGGCGTCGCGGCGGGAGACTCTGCACCCTCCGACGCCACGGGCGGCTGGGCGGCCGGCTGCGGCGGAGGCGAGTAGGCGGGTCGCGGCGCCTCGGACACGGACGCGGGCGCCGGTCTCTCATCTGCCGCCGCGGCCTCTTCGCCTATGCGAAACTCCTCGGCCGCTCTGCAGCTCAGGCTTATCTCGTCGTCTCGCACCCTCACCGTGCCGGTCACCGTGACCAGATTGCCCTCCTGCCACAGGCCGCGGGTGTTCCGCAGAGCCTCCTCCCACACGAACACCTCCACGGGGCCGTCCATCAGCGCCAGCGATGCTATCGCGAACGGCTTGTTCTCCCGCGTGCTCCTGTGATCAACCGACGCAACCTGCCCCCTGACGCGCACCGTCGAGTTTCTCGGCGCATCGGTGAGCTGGCTCATCAGCACGTACACGCTCGGGTCGCCGTCCGCGGAAAGCGACGCGAGCAGGCTGTTGTTCGAAACCGCGACGCCCAGGAACTCCTTTTCCCAGCGCCACTTCTCGGCCTCGCTCGTGGCCTCCGCCGGCACCTGTAGGTCGAACAGGGGCGCTGGGACGCTTTCGCCGAACATGTCGAACATGGAGGACTGGTTGGAGTTTCGCAGACGCGACTCGCTCTGGGCCAGCGATATGATTCTGTCGATCACGCTGAGCAGGCCGTTGCGCTCGCCGAACGAGTCGAAGGCGCCGGCCCTTATCAGGCTCTCCAACGCCTTGCGGTTGACGCCGCTGAAATCCGAGACCCGGCACATCTGCTCTATCGACTCGAAGGGGCCCTCCTTCTTGCGGGCCGCGATGACAGGCTCGAGGGCGGCGCCGCCGACGTTCTTCACCGACGCCATTCCGAAGCGTATCGCGGGCTTGTCGTCCTGCCCGGCCTCAATGGAGAACACCTCCTCGCCCAGGCGTATGTCCGGCGGCAACACCTGGATGCCCATGCGCCTGCACTCGTTCACCGCGTTGGCGATCCTGTCGGTGCTGGCACTGTTCGCGTTGAGGAGCGAAGCCATGTACTCCACCGGGTAGTTGGCCTTGAAGTACGCCGTCCAGTAGGAGATCAGCCCGTAGCTCACGCTGTGCGCCTTGTTGAAGGCGTAGCCGGCAAAGGGTGTTATCAGGGCGAAGAGCTGCTCCGCGAGCTCCCGCGTGTACCCGTTCTGCATTGCGCCCTCGATGAACTGCTGCTCCTCTTCGGCCATGATCTCGGCGATCTTCTTTCCCATCGCCTTGCGCACGATGTCAGCGGCGCCCAGGGAGTAGCCGGCGAACGTGCGGAATATCTGCAGCACCTGGTCCTGGTACACGATGATCCCGTAGGTCTCACGGAGGATGTCTTCAAGCGCCGGATGCAGGTAGCGGGCCTTTTCGCGCCCGTGTTTGGCGTCGATGAAGGCGGTTATGTGCTCCATCGGTCCGGGACGGTACAGCGCTATCATGGCGGCCACGTCGCCCAGAGAAGAGGGCTTCAGCTCCCTTATGTAGCGGGTCATCCCCGAGCCTTCCATCTGGAACACGCCCACCGTGTCGCCGCGCGACAACAGCTCGAACGTCCTGGCGTCTTCGAGAGAAATGTCCTGGAGCTCGATGTGCTCGCCGCGCGTTTCGCGTATCAGGTCCCGCGTCTTGGCCAGCACGGTCAGGTTGGCAAGGCCGAGGAAGTCCATCTTCAGCAGGCCGAGCTCGGCAATGGGGTCCATCGAGTACTGCGTCGTCAGCACGCCGTCGCCGTCGCCCCTGGAGGGACGCTGCAGCGGCACTACGTCGTCGAGCGGCTCGCCGGATATGACCACGCCCGCGGCGTGGGTGCTGGAGTGGCGCGTCAGGCCCTCGAGCTTCATGCTGGTGTCGATCAGCTTCTGAATGCTCTCGTCGGCCCCATACACCTCGCTGAACTCGGCGTTTTCCTTCATCACGTCGGGCAGAGTGATGTTCAGCCTGAACGGCACCAGCCGCGCCACCCTGTCGACGTCGGCATAGGACATTCCGAGCGCGCGGCCCACGTCGCGTATGCTTGCCCTTGCGCCCAGCGTGCCGAACGTGATGATCTGTGCCACGTGCTCGCGGCCGTACTTGGCCACCACGTAGTTGATCACCTCCTCGCGCCGGTCGTCCTGGAAGTCCATGTCGATGTCCGGCATCTCCTTGCGCTCCATGTTCAGGAAGCGCTCGAAGACCAGGTCGAACTCCAGCGGGTTCACGTCCGTTACGCCCAGGCAGAACAGGGCCAGGCTGGCGGCGGCGCTGCCGCGCACGGCGAAGAAGATGTCGCGCTCGCGCACGAACTTGGCGATGTCCCACACCACCAGGAAGTAGTCGGCGAACTGCGTGTGGCGTATGACGTCCAACTCGTACCGCAGCCTCTCTTCCTCAGCCGGCGTAGGTCCGCCCGTGCGGCGTCGCAGCCCCTCCTCGCACAGCCGCGTGAGGTAGTCGTCCGCGGTCATTCCGTCGGGCGTTGGGAACTGCGGCAGCCGAAGCTGGGAGAAGTCGAGCCTGAGGTCGCACATCTCGGCGATCCGCTCGGTGTTGGTCACGGCATCGGGCAGGTCCTCGAAGAGCTGCGCCATCTCCTGGTGGCTCTTCAGGTAATAAGAAGCCTCCTCCATCTTCAGCCGTTTCTCGTCGTTGATGTTGGTGTTGGTGTGTATGCAGATGACGATGTCCTGCAAGTGGGCATCGTCACGGTCGACGTAGTGGGAGTCGTTGGTTCCCACCACGGGAATACCTACGCGGTCGCTCAGCGCGAGAAGCCCGCGGTTGATGGCGGGCAGGTCGGGAACGCCGCCGTGACGCATCACTTCCAGGAAGTAGCGCTCGCCGAGCAGCTCGCGGTACCATCCCGCGACCTCCGCGGCCTCGTCGTGCCTGCCCTGCGCCAGCAGGCCGGGCACCTCGCCGCTGGGGCAGCCGGACATCACGATCAGGCCCTTGTGGTGCCGCTCCAGCAGCTCCCTGTCGATGCGGGGCCGGTAGTAGAAACCCTCAACGTGGGACTTGGTCACCAGCTTGATGAGGTTGCGGTAGCCCTCGGCGTTCTGGGCCAGCACCGTCATGTGGTAGGGGCTCTTGTCGGCGGGATTCCTCTCGTGTCGGCTGCCCGGCGCCACGTACATTTCGCAGCCTATGATGGGCTTGATGCCATGCGCGCGGGCCTTGTTGTAGAAGTCGATGGCGCCGTACATTCCGCCGTGATCGGTTATGGCGAGGCTGTCCATGCCCAGTTGCTCGGCGCGCTCCACCAGTTGGTCGATGCGGCTGAGGCCGTCCAACATGCTGTACTCGGTGTGAACGTGAAGGTGGGTGAACAAGGGTCCTCCGCTGCGCGCTCCGGGGCCGTTCCGCCACGCCCTGGAAGCCGGATATCCAAGGCTGGCGTAATGCTAACACAATCAGCGGCGGCGGTTGCAATGGGCTGGACGCCAAAAAAGGCCCCGGACGAGTCGATCGTCCGGGGCCTCGTTACGGGCTGCGGTGGTGGACTAGTAGTCCATCGGCGGCATGGCGGGCGCCGCGGCCGCGTCCTTCTCCTTGATGTCGGTGATGAGCGACTCGGTGGTCAGCACCATGGCCGCCACGCTGGCCGCGTTCTCGACGGCGGCGCGGGTCACCTTCGCCGGGTCCATGATGCCGCGCTCGAGCAGCGGGGAGAACTCGCCGGCCTCGGCGTCGTAGCCCCAGTCGCCCTCGCTCTTGCGGCTCTCGGAGAGGATGACGTCGCCGGAGACGCCGGTGTTCTCGGCGATGAGCTTCAGCGGCTCTTCCAGCGCCCTCTTCAGGATGCTGGTGCCGGTCGCCTCGTCCCCGCTCAGGCCCATCTCGTCGAGCTTGGAGCTGGCGCGGATGAGGGCCAGCCCGCCACCCGGGACGATGCCGGACTCGACGGCGGCGCGCGTCGCGGACAGGGCGTCCTCTACGCGGTTCTTCTTCTCCTTGAGCTCCACCTCGGTTGCCGCGCCCACCTTGATGATGGCGACGCCGCCGGAGAGCTTGGCCAACCGTTCCTGGAGCTTCTCGCGGTCGAACTCGGAGGTGGTCTCCTCGGCCTGGGCGCGAATCTGCTTGATGCGGCCCTGGATGTCGTTCTCGGAGCCGGCGCCGTCGACGATGGTGGTCTCTTCCTTGCTGGAAACGACCCTGCGCGCCCTGCCGAGGTCCTCGGAGGTCACGGAGTCGAGCTTGCGCCCGATGTCCTCACTGATTACGACTCCGCCGGTGAGGATGGCCATGTCTTCGAGCATCGCCTTGCGGCGGTCGCCGAAGCCGGGGGCCTTCACTGCCAGGCAGTTGAGGGTGCCGCGCAGCTTGTTGACCACCAGCGTGGCCAACGCCTCGCCCTCGATGTCCTCGGCCACTATGACCACGTTCTTGCCGACCTGGAGGATCTTCTCGAGCGCGGGCAGAACGTCGGCGACCGCGGAGATCTTCCTGTCGGTTATGAGCAGGTGGACGTCGTCAATCGCGGCTTCCATGCGGTCCTGGTCGGTGATGAAGTAGGGGGAGATATAGCCGCGGTCGATCTGCATGCCCTCTACGAACTCCTGCTCGTAGTTGAGGCCCTTGGACTCCTCGACCGTGATCACGCCGTCCTTGCCGACCTTCTCCATCACGTCGGCGATCAGGTTGCCCATCTCGTCGTCGTGGGCGGAAAGCGAGGCCACCTGGCCGATCTGGGTCCTGCCCTCGACCGGAGTGGACATCTCGTCAATGGCGTCTCGCAGGGTGCCTACGCCCTTCTCGATGCCGCGCTTGAGCGCCATGGGGTTGGCGCCGGCGGCGATGTTCTTGAATCCCTCGTGGATGATCGCCTGCGCGAGAACCGTCGCGGTCGTCGTACCGTCGCCGGCCACGTCGTTGGTCTTGCTCGCCGCCTCCTTGAGAAGCTGCGCGCCCATGTTCTCGAACGGGTCCTCGAGCTCGATCTCCTTGGCGATGGTCACGCCGTCGCTGCATACCTGCGGAGGACCGAACTTCTTGTCGAGCACTACGTTTCGGCCTCGCGGGCCGAGCGTAACGCCCACGGTGTTGGCCATCTGGTCGATGCCGCGCTTCATGGCCGCGCGGGCTTCCTCACTGAAAGTCAACTGCTTTGGCATCGTTCTCCTTTTTCCCCTTGTGTTGTCGGTGTTCTTCGCGTGTGGGTGAGCGGCGCTACTTCTTGAAGAGGATGTCGTCCTCGCGCAGCACCAGGTACTCGATCTCGCCCTCTCTGTACTCGGTTCCCGCGTACTTGGAGTAGACCACGACGTCGCCGACCGCGACGTCCATCGCTACCCTGTTGCCGTCGTCCGTGAGCTTGCCGGGGCCTATGGCCACGACCTTGCCCTCCTGGGGCTTCTCCTTCGCCGTGTCGGGTATGTAGATCCCGCCGGCGCTTACCTGCTCCTCGGACTCCAGGGGTTCGATGACAACCCTGTTGCCGAGGGGCTTGAACGTAACTCCCGTCTCTGTCGTCATCCGGGACATCCTCCTTGAAACTGGTGTATTTGAGCCTGTTGGACCTTCATTAGCAGTCATCGAGTTAGACTGCTAAACAATGATAGCGGAACGTTTTTGCAGATGTCAACAACGCGCGACGGCCGGAGGCTGTTTCGGACTACCGGGCGACCCCAACGCCGCCGCTCCCAGGAGAGGCGGTCAGGCAGAATCTGTTCGATTCTGCGTCATTCTGTTGTATTCGTAGCTGGGCGCGCCGGGGGTCCTGTGCAATTCTGTAGTGCCGGCGTGGGCAATTCGAGGCATAAGCGTCCCGTCGCGTGGCAGAAGGGGACAGTGGCCGGTGGCCGGTTTTCGACGTCCCGACGGATGCCTGGTGCGGGTCGGTCCCGCGGGCGGGATTGCAGCCCGTCCCTACTGCGGTAGATAATAGCACGAATGTGCGGAGACTTCAAGATGGTGGGCGAAATTGCGGAATCAGGGTCGAAAATGCGGTTTTGGGGCGGATTGGTGGGAAGAAATGGCGCAGGCGTGGGTACGGAGCGGGGCGAGTGTGAGGCAGGTCTGAGGCAGGGATGGGGAACGGATGGCGCGGGAAAGTTACGGAATTTTCGGGGTGCGGGGAGCGATTGGGTGCGGTGTGGGCTCGTAGCTCAGCGGTAGAGCGGTCGGCTCATAACCGATTGGTCGTAGGTTCGATCCCTGCCGAGCCCACCAGACTTGATGAAAACAAGAACCTTTCAGATTCGGTTCGCGCTGGCCCTGTAGGGCGAGCCTGCTTCCCATCCCGTCGGACGAGAGGACGTCAGGGAGGGGTGAGGGATGGCATCCCTCACCCCTCTTCAGTCTGTGACATCTCCCCTTTCGCCATGCGATAGCCGACGCGGGGCTCGGTGAATATGTACCTGGGGTCGGCGGCGTCGTCCCCCAGCTTGCGGCGGAGTCTACCGACCACGTCCCTTACCAGCCAGGGCTCGCCGACTTTCTCCGGACCCCAGACCCGTTGGAGCAGCACGGCGTGGGTCAGCGTGCGTGGGGCGTGGACCGAAAGCTCGTAGAGCACCGCGTACTCCGTGGCCGTCAGTTCCACCGGCGCCCCGTCCACCGTCACCCGTCGCAGGGCGTAGTCGATGCCCAGCCCTGCGACGGCGTAGGGTCCCGAGGGCTCGCCCTGGAAGGGTTCCAGCCGCTTCCTGAGGGCCGCCCTGATCCTCGCCGCCAGTTCCGTTGGCGAGAAGGGCTTGACCACGTAGTCGACCGCGCCCATGTCGAGGGCGCGGGCGACGGTATCGTCCTGGCCGTAGACCGAGAGGAAGATGACCGGCACGTCCGCCGTCTTGCGGATGTCGTTCATCAGCTCGATGCCGTCGGTCCCCGGCAGCACCAGGTCCAGCAATACCAGGTGGGGCTTCTCCTCGGCCATGAGGCGGGGCACGTCGGCGGGGTCGCCGGTGGCTATGGGCGCGTAGTCCGCGCGCGTGAGGACCGTCGCGGGCGTACCGCAGGTCCTGGGGGTTGTCGTCCACAACGAGGACACGGACCCGGGGCGTGCGCCGCGAGCCGGTGGAGGCGGGATCAGGGGCCGGAATCGCGGACCGCTCCACCGCCGGCAACGTGAACGTGAACCGCGCCCCCAGGCCCGGTCCGTCGCTCTCGGCCCAGATGCGGCCCCCGTGGGCTTCGACGATGCCCCGGCATATGGCTAGGCCCAGGCCCGACCCGTCGACGCCCGATGCCGTCGCTTCACCGGAGGCCCGCGAGAACTTGCGGAACAGCTCCGGCAGAAGCTCCGCCGGTATGCCCCTGCCCCGGTCGGCGACGGAGACCGCGACGTGTACCCCGTCCCGTACGGCGGTCACCGTGATGGGCGACCCATCGGGCGAGTACCCGGCGGCGTTGGAGAGCAGGTTGCCCAGCACCTGGACGATGCGCCGCCTATCGGCCATCGCCTGGGGGAGGCCCTCAGCCAGCTCCACGTCCAGCGGGTTCCTTGCGTCTGCGCTGCGGAACCGGCCCCCGGCCTCCTCCACCAGCGGGTGCAGCTCTGACGGCTCGGGATCCACGGGCAGCGCCCCCGTCTGGATGCGGGCCACGTCCAGCAGGTCGCCGATGAGGTAGCGCATGTGCTCTGCCCGGTCGACGATGATGCGGAAAAACTGACGCATCTCGGCCGGGTCCAGGTCCGCCGCGTTCAGCAGGGTGGTCCCCGCGCCCATTACGGAGGTCAGGGGCATCCTCAGCTCGTGGCTCACCATGGCCAGGAACTCGGCCCGCAGCCGCTCCTGCTCCTCCAGGGGGGTCATGTCCTGCAGGGTGACGATGACGGACGCCAGCGGCCCGTCCTGCGAGTGGATGGGGGAGGCGTTGAGCAGGACGCTGACGCTGCGCCCGTCGGGAACCCGCAGCACTATCTCCTCGGCCCGCACCGTCTCCCCGGCCCTCAGAGCCTCGGCCACCGGCAGCTCCCGCAGGGAGACCTCCCGGCCGTCGGAGCGCACGCAGGTCAGCACCTCCAGCAGGGCCTCCGGCGGTTGGTCATCATCCCGAAGACCGGCCACGATGCGCAATGCCTCCCGGTTGAAGGACGCCATCCTCCCCGTCTGGGCGTCGAAGACCACCACGCCCACCGGCGAGGTGTTCACCAGTGTCTCCAGGTCGGCCCTGGCCTGCCGCTCCTCCCGGTGGGAGCGGGCGTTGGCGATGACCAGCGCCGCCTGGGATGCGAACATCACCAGGGTCTCCTCGTCCTCCTTCGTGAACTCTTCCCCGTCCTCCCGGTCGCCCACAAAGACATGGCCCACCCGGACGCCCCGGTGGAACATGGGCGCCGCCATGAAGCGGAAGACCCCGACCTGCAGGGGGATGACGAACTCCGTGAAGCCAAGGGTATGCACGTGCTCCATCAGGTCGGGGAGCCGCAGGGGTTCGGAGATATTGGTCAAGGCTCCCAGGAGCCGCAGTCCTTCCGGGGTGAGCCATAGCCGCTCGGCCTCATCGGGGGTGAAGCCGGAGGTCAGGCGGTGTTCCACTCCGCCCCCGTCGTCCAGCAGCGTCATCACGCCGTAGCGGGCCGCCGTCAGGGAGCGGGCGGAGTCGAGGACCCCCTGGAGCACCGTGTCGAAGTCGAGGCTCTCGTTGATGCGCAGGCTGGCCTCGCTCAGGCGCGACAGGCGTTCCCGGAGCGCCTGGAAGTCACGGTCCCGCTGGTCTTCACTCACCGAATCCGACCTCCTGGGTTGGGGGGTGACGGAGCTGTTTCCGGCCCGGATGCACTGGGAATTCTCACCTGATTATACACCGGATTATATAAAAGAGGCATTGAATACTGCGTAGATAAGAGAGGTGGTCGGGTATAGTTTCTGATGGGTTTGTGCGTCCCCGTTCCGAAGTGACGGCGCCGGCCGCCGCCGATCTCGACCGGAGAGTTGGAAGCAACCGCTCCGGCGCCGGGGTTGGCGAGCCATCCCGGCCGATTAAGCAGACCGTTGCCGATAGGAGGTACGATAGCCATGTTCGACACAGGGAGCAACAGCAGTAGATTGCGCCGCCTGCTGAGGGCGGCCATGCCTTCTACCCCCCCCCGATTTTCAGCCGCTGAACCCCACGGGAGGCCCACTATGATACGAGACTCCGCTTTCCGCCGCTCCCCGCTCCTTCTCCTGGCCTTCGCGCTCGTCGCGCTGGCGTTCGTTCTCGTCGGCGACTCCCGGCCAGCCTCCGCCGACCATGAAGACCCCGTCACCGTCTGGTCCGCCACGCTGACGGTGCAGGACATCATTGGGCAATTTAAGGGATGCCAGGAAAACGAAGCGAACGACTGTAGCGCCGCGCTCACGGACGACAGCTTTACCTACGCCGGTGTGAGCTACCAGGTCATCCGAGTCTTCGTCGAAACCAGCACTGACGAACTCATTTTTTCTCTAGACAAGGTTTTCTTGGGCGACGCGCGCGTCCTGGACGATCTCACGCTGATCGTGGACGGCCAGTCTTTCCCTCTGGCGTCCGCCGCTTCCAGAGGACGATTCAACGATGGCGACCAGGCGGAGTGGGTCCCCTCCGGCTTGAGCTGGTCCGTCGGCGACACGGTGTCGCTGAGCCTGACCGCGCCCCCGATTCATCCCGAGGTGACGCTGTCCGCGTCGCCCAACCCGGTGACGCCGGTGAACGACCCCGCCGACCCGGACCTGAAGAAGGCGTATGTGACCATCACGGCCACGCTGTCGAGCCCCCTCACGGAGACCGTCTGGATTCCGGTGACGGTATCCGCGTTCAGCGCTGACCCCAACGCCGACCACGGGACGATCAGCACCATCGGCATCAACCCCAACGAGCTCAGCGGCACGGCGCAAATCCGGGTGTGGGAGGACGTGGACACCGCCGACGACTACTTCCAAGTGGTACTGGACTCCGCCAACCTGCCGTCGTCGGTCATCGCCGGCAGCCCCTCCTTCGTGACGGTGACCATCAACGATAGCGACACGGCGGCGGCCCCTGGCGGCGTGTCGAACTTCTCCGTCACGCCCAAGGTCCGCCATCTCCTGCTGAGTTGGAACAAACCCACCGGCAGGATCACCCACTACGAGGCGCAGTTCAAGACAACGGCCGCCCCCGACCAGATGGGCGACGCCCCAGTGAATGGCCGGGTTGACCCGACCACCGGCTGGATCGCGATGCCCAAGTGGTCCGCGCTGAAAACCGATGATCCCGCCACAGCGAGCACCACAGACAACACCTCCGGGCGCATCACCGTCCTGCCCAACGGCCTGACGGCGGGCACGGCCTACGACGTGCGGGTGCGCGCGGTGAACCATACCGCCGCAGGGCCGTGGGCGACTGGGCAGGGGACGCCGGAGGCCGCCGGCGGCCTGTAGGCGGCGGACAGATGGACGCCAACATCATCACCGACAGGAGGAGAGGAGGAGATAGCATTATGAAGAAACAGACCGGGACCCAAGCATCTCTGCGCCGCCTGCTGAGGGCGGCCATGCCTTCTACCCCCCCCCCCCCCGATTTTCAGCCGCTGAACCCCACGGGAGGCCCACTATGATACGAGACTCCGCCTTCCGCCGCTCCCCGCTCCTTCTCGTGGCCGCCGCCCTGGTTGCGCTGGCGGTCTTCTTCGTCCACGACGCACGACCCGCCTCTGCCCAGACCACCATCTGGTCCGCCACGCTGACGGTGCAGGACATTACCAGTACTGACTTCGGCGACCACGGCTTCGGTTGCGCAGTGTTTGCTAATGACCGTACTTGCGGCGATTCTCTTAGCCCCTCAGGCAACCACAGATTCACCTACCAAGGCACCCCATATACCATAGCTAGAATCTATTTGCACTCCGGAGACCTCCACTTTGTTCTCGACAATGCCATCCCGGATGGCATAAAGCAGAACGCGACGCTCCACGTGGGCCGCAGAGCGTTCAGCTTTGCGGACGTCCCCTTAGAGGAGAGTGATACAGCCGTATCCTGGAGCGCCCCCGGCCTGCGCTGGTCCGAAGGCGATACGGTCCAGCTGAGCCTCACGATCCCTGCGACGGTGACGCTGTCCGCGTCGCCCAACCCGGTGACGCCGGTGAACGACCCCGCCGACCCGGACTTGAAGAAGGCGTATGTGACCATCACGGCCACGCTGTCGAGCCCCCTCACGGAGACCGTCTGGATTCCGGTGACGGTATCCGCGCTCAGCGCTGACCCCAACTCCGACCACGGGACGATCAGCAGAATCGGCATCAACCCCAACGAGCTCAGCGGCACGGCGAAAATCCGGGTGTGGGAGGACGCGGGCACCGACGACGACTACTTCCAAGTGGTACTGGACTCCGCCAACCTGCCGTCGTCGGTCATCGCCGGCAGCCCCTCCTTCGTGACGGTGACCATCAACGATAGCGACACGGCGGCGGCCCCTGGCGGCGTGTCGAACTTCACCGTCACGCCCAAGGTCCGCCATCTCCTGCTGAGTTGGAACAAGCCCACCGGCAGGATCACCCACTACGAGGCGCAGTTCAAGACCGCCAGCGCCCCCGACCAGATGGGCGACGCCCCAGTGAATGGCCGGGTTGACCCGACCACCGGCTGGATCGCGATGCCCAAGTGGTCCGCGCTGAAAACCGATGATCCCGCCACAGGGAGCACCACAGACAACACCTCCGGGCGCATCACCGTCCTGCCCGACGGCCTGACGGCGGGCACGGCCTACGACGTGCGGGTGCGCGCGGTGAACCATACCGCCGCAGGGCCGTGGGCTACGGGGCAGGGAACACCGGAGGGCGGCAGCGGCGGTGTGTAGGCAGGGAGCGAGCATGACAGGCATGACACGACGCATCGCACCGGCTGCCGGGACGGCGACGGGGTGGGGCCCTGGTCTGCTGAGGCCAGCTTCACCGTGAGGGTGGGAGGCATCTAGGCGGCTCTCTAACGGGTGAGGCCAAGCCTGGAAGGAGACAACCATGACACATAAAAACAGCTTGAGAATTCACCGTTGGATTCCGGCATACGCCGGTCTTGCGTTGCTGGCGCTGGCGGCCTCGGTCCTCGCCATCCTGCACGCGCCGCCCGTCCAGGGCCAGACCAGTCTTACCGTGGCATTCGGGTCCGGCGTAACGATACCCAGCAAGAGCTACACCTTCGGCTTGGCGCTACCTAGCGAGCGGCTTCAGGCGCATACGCCGGAGTGGGAGGCCCTCCAGTTGCCGGAAGTGAACGTCACCGTTCCGACAGGCACCTACTACCACACCGTGAGCTACACGGCCTCCAATCTCCCCAGAGGACTCAACATGGGGGACGACCGTATCATCTACGGCACACCCACGCAACTCACCTTCAGCACCCCGCGCACCGTCACCTACACCGCCACCGTGGTCACCTATACGAGAGACACAACCACCATGGTCGTCTCGCAGTCCGGCACGGGATCTGCCTCCCTCACGTTCACGGTGACCGTAGCCCGGCCGGTCGCGTTCAACGCAGAGGCGCAGAGCTTCTTCGCCTCCAATATCATCGCGTATGCCCCCGTCCCCATCCCCAGCCGCTGGTACAACCCCACCCTCCCGGCGGCCCAGGGCGGCGCGGGGACCCTGACCTACAGCCTGATCGACAACGATACGGGCCGGCCGTTGGCCGACGTCGTCCCCTCGCTAACCTTCAATGCCTCCACCCGCACGCTGGGGGGAACGCTGCCGGCCGGCGCGCGGTACGCCGTCACCTTCATCGCCACGGACCAGAACGGCGCCACCGCGCAAGGCCACACCGAGGTGCGGGAGGGGATAGGCGGCATCTAGCGTGCGCGCCCACTGTCATGGAAAGCAACCCTGTCGCAGACATACACCATTGATCGGATTCCCTGGAGCTAAAGTGAAGAGTGCCCTCGGCTCAATAGCGTTGATTGCCGCTATTGCCCTTATCACCGCCGCCTGCGGCGGGGGTGAAGAGGGGCTCACGCGGGCCGAGGTGGAGCAGATCGTTGACGACGCCATCGAGGAGAAGACTCAACCGGAGCCCGGCCTGACCCGCGCCGAGGTCGAGGAGATAACAGGATGAGAAACCTTACCGAGACCCACACAGCTCTGCGCCGCCTGCTGAGGGCGGCAATGCCAGTTAGCCCCTATGGGAACCTTAGTTCCAGTAGGACCCTCCGCCTTTCCCCGCTTCTTCTCGCGGTCGCCGCGCTGGTTGCGCTGGCGGTCTTCCTCGTCGGTGACAGCGCTCCGCCTGCCCAGGCACAAGAGACCACGAGCGAACAAACCACGAGCGTTTACTTCACGAAAGATCCGACTTCAGCACAGGAGATTGGCAAACACGGCTTGCGGTACACCGAGGTGTACACCGTTACGGTTGACCCGCCGTTGGAATCCGGCAGCGCCGTGCATATCAGAATCAAGTCCGACTCCACTGCCACCGAGGTCGACGACTACAAGATTTACCTGCTCGATGCTCCCGACACGACCGCGACGAAGGTGCTGCACCTGCCGGCCGGAGCAAGTCGTGTGCCCTTTGGGATGTCCTTCATGCCAGACCAAGAGACCGAGGGCAATGAGAGTGTGGACCTTGAGCTAGTGGCCATCGAGGACGCGCCCTACATGGTGGAGGATGATTTTAGGTCGGAGAAATACAGGAACATGGAGGTCTTGATTTACGACAACTCGCTTTCGATACCCGAGGACGCAGACCCGGAGCGGGGCATCCAAATCAATCCAGTCTCCGTGATGGTGGGGCCAAATGCCTCCGACTCCTACATAGTCGCCCTGGCTTCCATGCCGGATTCGGACGTTACGGTGAAAGCGTACCTTGATGAACCTGAAGGCGCAGGCGCCCGCAACATCGGATTGACGGGCAGTGAGATCAGCGTTAGCCCGGCGTCGCTGACCTTCACCTCATCGAACTGGAGCACGCCGCAGACCTTCACCGTGTCCACCAATGACGCCACTTTGGGGGAATATCTCATATTGCACGGCGTGGAAGGCTCTGACCCCGACTACGACACTTACCAATGGTTTCAGGGTCCCCGCATAGATGAGGAGAGGCAAATCAGGATAGAAGTGTCAGTCGGCGGCCTGTAGGCAGCGGACTGACAGACCCAGACATCATCACCGACAGGAGGAAATAGCATTATGAAGAAACAGGCCGGGGTCCGTTCATCTCCACGACGCTTGTTGAGGGCGGCCATGCCTTCCTACCCCCCCGATTTTCAGCCGCTGACAACCACGGGAGGTCCACTGTGATGCGTGACTCCGTCTTCCGCCGCTCCCCGCTGCTGCTTGTCGCCGCGCTGGTGGCGCTGGCGGTCGTTCTCGTCCACGACGCACGGCCCGCCTACGCCGAGCCGCATCACTTTGCGATTTCCAACGCCACGGGCTACCAGGGCGGCAACGCCGTACTGTGTATCGCTCTGAGCAGACAGCGAAGCGTGACGTTCAACGTCACCACCAACCTGGCGTCCAACGACTCCTCGGCCAGCGCCGCCGACGTGGGCACGGTTCCGTCCACCGTTACCGTCAGTTCAGCTACTCCCTGTGACAACACGCTGACCATCCCGATCAGCGCGGCAACTGCGAACGAACCACGCGAGAGCTTCGAAGTCACCATCGAAGTCGCCACTTCCACGCTCAGCCACTCGGAGTGGTCACCCCTCAAAACGGGGGCCAACGTCGGCACCGTGGTCATCCCCGAGCAGACCTACGTCCTCCACGACGTCGCCGTCGAAGAAGGGGAGACCGCCGTGGCGGACGTGATCCTGACCTCTCCGGCCCCCTCCGGAGGCCTGAGTTTCACCGTCCGCGCCAGCTTCTCAGGGTCGGATGCCAGCTCTGCCGACGTGGGCACGCTGCCGACTACTGTCCAGATTGCGGCAGGCGACCGGAGAGGCACGGTGAGCATTCCCACCATCGACGATAACCTGCGCGAGGAGTCGGAGAGCTTCCAGGTCTACCTGGACGAAACCTACACCGATTGGTACCAGGGTAACATCGGCTACGTCAGTGGGTTCACGGTCACCATTCTTTCCAGCGACATTCCTCTCGCAGAAGCCCGGAGCGGCCCTGAGGAGACCGGCGTAACACTCTCGAGCGAAACCCTGACCGTCGCGGAGGGCGGCTCCGGCACCTTCACGGTCGCCTTGTCCGCCGACCCCGGCGCCAGCGCCACCGTCACCCTGGTGAAGACGCAGTACTACCAATCCGGGTACGGCGAGTCCGGCCACGTCTGGGACCTGAACGCCGCCACCGTCTCCCCCGAGACCCTGACCTTCACGCCGGGCAGCACGGGCAACTGGGGCACGGCCCAGACCGTGACCGTCACCGGCGTAGAGGACGCCGACAGCTGTGACGAGCAGCTGGCCATCCTGCTCCTGAAGAGCTCGGCCCAGACATACGCCTACGTCTACGTCGGCCCCAATAACGGCAGCTACAACCTGCACGCGAACGGAAACTACGTGTGGGCCGGCTCCGGCATGGGCGAGTACAACTATCAGCTCGTCGACGGCTACGAGCCGGCGGGCGGCGCGTCCAGCTCCGTCGCCGGCGTCACCGTCACCGTCAACGACAACGACGGCGGAAGTTGCGGGGGCGTGTAGAGAAGGAAAGGAGCAAGCATGACCGTAAGAATACGCAGAGTCGCTTCACTGGCGGGAGTCCTGCTCCTCGTCTCCGCGCTGCTCTCCGCCTGCGGAGGCGGGGACGCCGGACTGACCCGCGCCGATGTGGAGCAGATAGTCAGGGCGGAGATGGCCTCACAGTCCGATGCCGAATCCTCTTCAGGCATGGCCCCCGCCGACGTGGAGGGGATCGTCAACGAAGCCATCGCCGAGATGCCCCAACCCGAGCCGGGCCTGACCCGCGCCGAGGTGGAGGAGATAGTGCGGGCGGCCATCGCCGCCATCCCGTCCAAGTCCGCCCCCGCCGAGTACACCCGGCACTTCGTCGGCAGCGCCGTCGCAAGATACGAGTCCCTGGGCCTTGAAGCCACCCTCGCTCACTACAACAGCCCGCAGAGCGTCGACGACCAGTGGTACGTCTTCATCATCGACCAGAACGACCTGGTCATCGGACACCCCGACCCCGAGCGCCTGGGCCTGGACCTGAAGGGCTGGGTGGGCACCGACGCCAACGGCTACGAGTTCGGGCCTGAGATGCTCTCGGCCACGGAGGAGGGCAAGTGGGTGTCCTACGTCTACCGCAACCCGGAAAGCGGGGGCATAGGCGCCGGTGACTTTGAGCTGAAGAACGCATGGGTGATGAAGCGCGACGGGCTGCTGTTCGGGTCGGGCTGGTACATCGACGCCGACGAGTTCACCAGGATGCTGGTCTCCGTGGCGGTGGACAAGTACCGCGAGCTCGGGCTGGCGGGAACGATGGCTTACTTCGCCAGTCCCGGCAGCGCCCTGGCGGGCCTGGAGGAGGCAATCGCCTACTACAACGAGGCCGAGACGGTGGACGGGCGCTGGTTCGCCTTCATAGGCGGCCCGGACGGCAAGATCGTGGGCCACTCCGACATCTCGAAGATCGGCGGGGACACCCAGGGCCTGCTCGGCGGGGAGACGTTCCAGGCCACCGAGGCAGGCGTCTGGGTGGAGTCCGAGTCGCTGCGGGTATTCGTGGCCGGCTACGACGGCCACGTCTTCGGCTCCGGCTGGAGCCGCGAATAGCAGCGCCGGTAGGGATACAGGCCGAAGCGCGACTCGCATCTCCCCCAAACGCAAAGAAGGCCGCACACATGGACGGCGGGGCGCGGGCGTTGCCCCCACGCGCTCTGTACGACGCCATTCACATCGCCATTCCAGCAGTGCATGGTATAGACTATCTGCTGACGATTTGCGGACATACTATTCCACAAGGTGCGCCGAAGGGCCGTATGTGAGCACAAGCGCGCGTTGACGCGGCCCGTGCGCGCTCTTATCGTCACGCCATGGAGCAGGCCAACCCAGACAGGCCGCGCGCCGCGCTGACATCCCTGCCCTTGGAGTTCGTCCGCGTACCTCGCCGCGATGGCAGCACACTCCCTTGATCACATGGCTAACGAAAGCACCCCGACAGTCTACATCGAAACGTCTATCGTGTCGTACCTGACCGCCAGAGCCGCCAGCAACCTGCTGGGGGCCGCATGGCAAAAGGCCACGGTCGACTGGTGGGATTCGCATAGACCCAGGTTCGACGTCTATACATCAAGCTTCGTGCAAGACGCAGAAACACGGTTTTGCTTATGAGAGAACCGCAATAAACGGGTGATTGCCATACCAGCAATCAGAGGAAGCAGCAGGTTTCCGAGGACGCTGTGGCACAGAGAGGCCCTCCTGCGGCGGCGGTGGGCTTCCCAACCACGAGTCACCCAAATCATGCAAGCCGAAAGAGGGCACGAGGCCCACACGTCATGCAAGACGTGGGAAGGTGCTCAGTGGTTGGGAGCAGCCTGACCTTATCACAGGAGAGCCTAAGAGGGTGTCTAACAAGTCAATCGAAACCGTTCGTGGTGAGCTTGACGAACCATGAACGACGCTTGGACCCTTCCACAGGCTCAGGGCGAACGGAGTCTTTTTAGACACCCTCTTAGGTCATAACGTGACCGACACTAGAATGGGTAAGGTCGCGGACACCGACGATATTACTGAGAGACTTCAAAGCAATGACAAGTGGGCTGCCAAGGAGCTAGTCAAAACGCACAACAGGTTACACCGCTAGTTCGGTACGGAGGCACACATGATGAGTCAGAAAGCATTCAGCAAGCTCACAGGCGTTCTGGTGTTGGTGTGCTTACTTGCCTCCGGCCTAGCCTGCTCCAGCGGCATTTCTCAGACTACAGAGTCCAAGCCAACTCCACAGCAGGTTTACTCAGGGCCATATATCCCCTTAGATGAGTTCGAAGACGTGGAAGTGCCCGCTGTGGATTTAAGAGAACCTACACCCCACATTTACGGAAGTGCCACTGATCTGCATTTTGGCGCTGCTACAGCATCGCTCGAAGAAAGAATCTACATGGCCGATGTGGTAGTCAAAGCCCGATTCGTCTCAGCTTCGGAGTCAGTCTTGGTGTTTCAGGCTTTAACGTATCTTAAAGGTACAGGTCCACCTGATTTTACTGTTCAGGCTAAAACTCAGAACAGAGATACTCAGTACGACAACCAAGACGCCATCCTGTTCCTGAATGAGCTTGTTGGAGGGCCGGAAAACTTTGTCTTCATAGACACCACAGAATGGGATTATATGTGGCCGGGTGCGACCCCGACGGAGTACACAGGCGATCTGCCAAGCGGATACACACTTGGCCGCAATAACCCTGTGTGGATTCCGGTTAGCTCTGTGCCAAGACCATCTATATCTCCAGGCGTAGGCGGACAGTCCCAGACGTCCCCACCTGATTCTGGCCTTATCGAGATAACAGCAAATCTGGATGTTGGAGGGCCAGTGTCAGTCACACAGCAAGACCTCGAACAGACAATCAGATGGATGGCGGGGCCGAGCAGTCAGATCCAGGATCAATCCAGAATCGTTGCGTACCAAGAGTGTGTCGTAGCGTCCTTGGAAACCATCAGATACGCACGAGACAAGGAAGCTTACTTGGGCAGAGAGTACGCTCCTGGTACGGGCCGTCCCATAACGCTCGAGTCTAGTCAAGGCCGAAATACTGAACTAATTGACTTCAGCCAAAAGGTAGGTCAGGATTATATTCTCTTCGAGGTTATTGGGCCGCAAGCACATTTGTTTTCAAGTAGTTTCGTAGACCCTGACGGAGCTTCGATAACCGGTTATGAGCACAAGATCGTCACGGCCCGACCTCTCCCTGCCGGAGAGTATGAGTTACGCACGTCAGCGCGTCCGCCCTGGCTTGAGGACTGCAAGTTCCGGCATCCTGACTTCTATGTGGCGAACCATATAACAGTCAAAGCTCCACTGAACACGATTCACGAGGCGTTCTTTGATCCGGCTGTCACAGCAAGGGGCATCGGATATGCTGCCGACGCGGGTGTGTTGGATTCTGCCTCTTTCAGATCCGGGGCCATAACAGAACTCGTTTGGCACAGCGGACAAGTCTATCTCACAGTGAATCCCCAAGATGCGCTGGCAGAGTCCAAATTGGACTTCATCGGCTTAGACGGGTCTGTAGCCTTCTCGCTCGATCCTGATACCGCCTCCAGTACAAACTCGATGCTGACGTGGAGCGTGCCGACCGCGCCCTGGGCAGCGGACGATAAGCTGATGCTTCGCGTTGTGTCTGACCTGCTGCCTCCGATCCTAGACGCTCAACTGATAACTGAAAATCTGAGTTTCAATGAACCGGGGTTCCTGGGAGGGATTGCGGGCACACTTACACCCGCAAACTTTCAGTTTCAGGGTTCGACCATCACAATCGCAGCGTTCTACTGGGGTGGCGGACATCTGAAACTTCTGCTACAGAATCATGCTGACTTGTCAGGGCATGTGATCGTGGTGCTGGACACAGAGGACACTGAGATTCTAAGCGTCTCCATCGAGAACACCCACGCCGTAATATCAGGGAGCAACTGGCGTTGGAGCGTTCCCACGCCGCCCTGGGAGGCAGGCGATACTGTCAGGCTAATAATCCGACCCGCCAGATAACAGGCACAAAAACTACTTGACACTCTGAGAGGAGACGTATAGCCTGAAACAAGGCTAGCTGAACTGCCTTCATATCTGCACGGGAACCCCGACGCTTGACCTCAGTTGCGTCGGGGTTCTGTGCGTTTTCGGATGGGTGGGGTTTTGCACGAGCCTTACATCCGCCATCACTATCGAGGAATCCAGAAGGGGCAATCCTCAAGCGGCCGCGCGTCGAATGGAGGCGCTGGCCAGCATCGCCATACTGCCAATCACAGATGCAGTAGATGACTTTGCAGCCGCACTGCTGCGGGCGCGAGCGTTGCCCCCACGCGCTTTGTACGACGCCATTCACATCGCCATTCCAGCAGTGCATGGCATAGACTATCTGCTGACCTGGAACTTTCGCCACATTGCCAACGCTCAGACCCGGCCCTTGATTCGAAGAGTCTGCGCGCAAAATGGCTACGCCAGTCCCGAAATCTGCACTCCAAGCGAGTTGGTGGGAGGCTATGGATATGCCTGATACGCCTGACGAAATCATGGAAGAACTGTGGCAGATAAAAGACGACATCGCGCGCGAACACGGCTACGACATAAGGCGGCTGGCCACCCATCTTCGACGCGTGGAGCAGGCTTACCATGAGCGAGTAGTGGATCCCCGCGACGTCGGCCGCATACTCGAAACGGTCAACTCATCGGACCCGGGCCAGGAAGACACGGAATGACACGCAGGGCCTTTCGGCTGTTGCCGACTGCTGACGATTTGCGGACATACTATTCCACAAGGTGTGCCGAAGGGCCGTATGGGAGCACAAGCGCGCGTTGACGCGGCGCCCGCGCGCTCTTATCATCACGCCATGGAGCAGGCCAACCCAGACAGGCCGCGCGGCGCGCTGACATCCCTGCCCTTGGAGTTCGTCCGCGCGGTGCGCCCCCGCCAGTGGACGAAGAATCTGGTCGTCTATCTCGCCCTGCTGTTCACGCTGAACGAGGCGTGGGAGACGACCGATCTCGCGGGCGCGGCGGCATTGGCCATCGACGCGACCGTGGCCTTCGTGGTGTTCTGCGCGCTCAGCGGCGCGACCTATCTCGCCAACGACGTCCTGGACAGCAAAAGCGACCGCGAGCATCCGGTCAAGCGCCACCGGCCCGTGGCGTCGGGACGCCTGCCCGTTGGCGCGGCGTGGGCCGGCGCGTTCGCGCTTGCCGTCGCCGGTCTTGCGGGCGCGTTCGCGCTACAGCCCCTATTCGGCGTGGTTTCCGCCGTGTACCTCGCCGCAATGGCGGCCTACTCACTGGGCATCAGGCGGCTCATCCTGCTGGACGTGTTCACCATCAGCCTCGGCTTCGTGCTGCGAACGGTGGCCGGCGCCGTCGCCATCGAGGTGCCCGTATCGCCCTGGCTCTACATCTGCGCCGGCCTGGGGTCGCTCTTCATCGCGCTCGCCAAGCGACGTGGCGAGCTCGCCGCGTCCGGTGCGGGCGCGCCGAGCCAGCGCGACACCCTGGCCCGCTACACGCTGCCGCTGCTGGACCAGCTCATCGGCGTGGTGGCCACGTCGACCATCGTGGCCTACTCGCTCTACACCTTCACCGCGCCCAACCTGCCCGACAACCACGCCATGATGCTCACCATTCCGTTCGTGGTGTACGGGCTGTTCCGATACCTGTACCTTGTGCACTCCAGGAGCCTGGGCGAGCGGCCGGAAGACGTTATCGTGTCCGACGTTCCAATGCTCTGCGCCATCGCGCTGTGGCTTGCCACCACGGCCGGCATCCTGGCCCTGCTGCGCGCCTGAGACCTGCTTGGCCGTGTGCTACAATTCCCGCCGAACACACAGCCACAAACGAAAGGAGCGTTAACATGGCAGAGTTCGAGGGGGTATACCCCGCCATCATCACGCCGATGACAAAAGACGGCGAGCTGAACGAGGCGGCGTTCAGAGAGGTGATCGAGTTCAATATCGAGGCCGGCGTGCACGGTTTCTGGGTCGCGGGCGGCACCGGCGAGAGCGTGCTGCTGGAGGACCACGAGAACAATCGTATCGCCGAGATAGCCGCCGACCAGGCCAGGGGCCGTATCAAGAACATCATGCACGTGGGCGCGCCCAACACCCGCCGCGCCGCGGCCATGGCCGAGCACGCCGCCAGGGCGGGCGTGGACGCCATCTGCTGCGTGCCCCCCTTCTTCTACCGCCAACCCGACGAGGCCATCGTCGAGCATTACCGCACGGTGGCGGCCGCGGCCGACCTTCCCTTCTTCGTCTACAACCTGCCGCAGTCCACAGGCGTCGAGATCACGCCCGAACTGATGGCCAGGATCCAGGACCGCGTGCCCCAGCTACGGGGTCTGAAGCACTCCGCGCCCATCGTCCACAACGTGCGCGCCTTCGCCAAGATGGGCCTGGACTGCTTCGTGGGCAACTGCATGATGATGCTGCCCGCGCTGAACATCGGCGCCACCGGCTGCATCGACGGGCCGCCCAACGTGGCCCCCGAGCTGTGGGTCGACATCTGGCGCGCCTACCAGGATGGCGACTTCCCCAGGGCCGAGCAGGCGCAGGACAGGGCCAGCGAGGTGGGGATCGCGGTGCGGCAGTTCGGCATGCACTCCACGCTGAAGGCGGTGCTGACTGAGCGGCTGGGCATCGACTGCGGCGATCCGCGCCCGCCGGGGCTGCCGCTGACGCCGGAGCAGCGGGCGATACTCGTCGCCGACCTAGAGCGGCTGGGCCTAACGCGGCGCGCGGCGGTGGCGTCGGACGACTAGGCGTCGGGGCGTGACGTTCCCGTCCCCGACGCTTGTAGCGTTCAGCAAGGGAGAACTTTGCAATGGTTCGGACTAACGTAGACATTGATGAACATGCCTGCGCCGAGGTGATGCGACGCTATGGCATCGCTACAGAGCACGAGGCGATAAACTTCGCGCTGCGAACTCTGGCGACGAAGCGAATGACTCTTGAAGAGGCCCGCGCGCTTCGAGGGATAGGGTGGGAAGGCGACCTCGATGAGATGCGTGGCGGACGCGCTCCATGCTCTTAGTCGATACCTCGGCCTGGATTGAGTTTCTCCGCGATACGGGATCAGAGGTCAGTAGTCTTGTTGAGGATGCCCTGTCGGGCGAGGCTGTCGTTTGTGACGCCGTCCGAATGGAGGTCTTCGCCGGCGCACGAAACGAGGCTCACCTCTCCAATCTACAAGGCTTGCTGGAACTGGCAGAGGCGATTCCCACGCTCCCGTCGGACTATGAAGATGCCGCCATACTCTATCGTCGTTGCCGAGTGGAGGGCGAGACTGTTCGCAAGATTTTGGACTGTCTCATAGCAGCGGTAGCCATTCGCGTCAATGCGCCCATATTGCACAGGGATGCCGACTTTGATGTGCTCGCACGCCATACGGAATTGCGGACATACGAGAATGGGCTATAGCCCAGCTTATGATTATCTGGCCCAGATTCTAGTACGAACCTGAGCCCGCTCCGCACCTCAAAAAACGCTGTAGCCGCCGTCCACCGGCACCGAAACGCCCGTGACGTAGTCCGACGCGGGCGCGGCCAGGAACACGGCCGTGCCCGCCATCTCGTCCGGCTCGCCCCAGCGGCCCTGCGGTATGCGGGCCTCTATGAAGTCGTAGCGCGGCCTGTTGTCCGTAAGGATCGGCGCCGTCAGGTCCGTGTGAATCCAGCCGGGCAGTATGGCGTTCACCTGGATGTTGTCCTTGGCCCACGCCACCGCCAGGCTCTTGGTGAGTTGCACCACACCGCCCTTGCTGGCCGAGTACGGCGCAACCCAGTCGCTGCCGAAGATCGACGTCATCGAGCCGATGTTGATGATCTTCCCGCCGCCCTGCGCGGCCATGCCCGCGTAGACGGCCCGGCAACACAGGAACAGGCCGTTCAGGTTGATGTCGATCACGCGCTCCCACTCCTCCAGGGCGTAGTCCTGGGGCGGCTTGCGCACGCTGACGCCGGCGTTGTTCACCAGCACGTCCACGCGGCCGAACCGCTCGACGGTGCGCTCCACCATGTTCGCCACGGACGCCTCGTCCGCAACGTCAGTGGTCACGCCTAGCGCGCCCACTCCGGCGGCCTCGATGCGGGAGACCGCGTCCGAGGTCTTGTCCTCGTTCCGGGCCGCCACGACCACGTTCGCCCCTGCTCCGGCGAGGCCCAGCGCGATGCCCAGGCCAATGCCGCCGTTGCCGCCGGTCACCACAGCCGTCTTTCCGCTCAGATCGAACATGCCGGGACCCATCGTTAAGTCTCCTGTCTCTCCATGAGGCCGTTTACCCCCTGGTGCGCAGGGGCCCGTTCGGCCTGAACTTGTCCAGAATCGTGGTCGTCGCGGGCGAGAGAGCTACGCCGGAGTCCCGCTGCCTGGCGAGCAGGTCGAGCGCGAGGTCGGACATGCCCGGCCGTATCCGCAGCCCTTCGGGCATGTACCTCATGCAGCGGCGGGTCATCACCTGGGCGGGCCGCCTGCTCTTCTCGTTGCAGCCATAGGCGTAGGGGCACATGTAAGCGTAGCAGATGGTGGTCTCCCGGTAGTGGGCCGGAACGCGGCTCTCCGAGGGCGGCATCCGCCGGCCGAGCGACTGGCGCATACGCTGCTCGACTGTGACGGGTGCGGAGGAGTTCGAGCGCACGGGCGAACCTCTCGATTCGATGCGACCGGGGGCATCCACCGTGGTGGGACGCCATCCGTCGCCTGACAAAGATTAGCCCATATACTAATCTAGTTCCCGAACTCAGACAATACTATGAAAAGCGTTCTGAATTCACCTTGCGCCACCCGTAGGGGCAGTCACTGTGGTTGCCCGCGCGCTACGGAGCGTCCACAAGGGATTCCCCTACAGGTGTATAATGGCGGCACGGAGGAACACGCGAATCATGATTGACAGACCCGACAGGGCGATGGTCGTCACGCCGCACCCGGACGACGCCGAGATTGGCTGCGGCGGAACCATCGCCCGGTGGATACGCGAGGGAACTCGGGTGCTGTATGTGCTCTGCACCAACGGCGACAAGGGCAGCGGCGACCCGGACATGACGTCGGAGCGGCTGGCGCAGATTCGGGAGCGCGAGCAGGCGGAAGCCGCGGATTCGCTCGGCGTCGAAGAGGTCGTCTATTTACGCTATCCCGACGGTGGCCTGGAAGACACGTCGGAGTTTCGCGGCCACCTGGTGCGCGCCATCAGACGGTTCCGCCCCCAGATCGCGCTATGCCCCGACCCATTCCGCACCAGCTTCTACCTGCACCGCGACCACCGCGTCTGCGGCCAGGTGACGATGGACGCGGTCTTCCCCTACTCGCGAGACAGGCTCCACTATCCCGAACACGAATCCGAGGGCCTGGAGCCGTACAAGGTGGCCGACGTACTCTTCTGGGGCACCGAAAACCCGGACACCTACGTCGACGTTTCCGACACCATCCAGGCCAAGATCGACGCCCTGAAGAAGCACGCGAGCCAGCTCGGCGACAACGACCCGAGCGAGATCGACGAGTTTATTCGCGGCCACGCCCGCCGCTCCGGTGAGCGGGCCGACGTGCCATACGCCGAGGCGTTCCGGCGCGTGCAGATCCACGGCTAACCGCGCTTGTACGACCTGCACGCTCACATCCTGCCGGGTCTGGACGACGGCGCCAAGTGCATGGAGGAGTCCCTTGAAATGGCCCGCGTTGCCGCCGCCCAGGGCACGAAGGCGATTGTCGCCACGCCGCACCGCAAGGACGTTACCGAACTGCACTCCGTGGCGCGCGCCAGATCCCTGCTCGATGATCTGAACACGCGAATCCGCGCCGAGAGCCTCGATCTGGAGGTGCTGCTGGGCATGGAGAACCACCTGGACGCCGAGCTACCCGATGAGATCGACGCCGGGCGCGCCCTGCCAATCGACGGCACCGACCACGTGCTGGTCGAGATGCCCTTCTTCGGAAACCCCGGCTTCGTCCGGCCCACGCTGGGCCGCATACAGGCGGCCGGATTCGTGCCGGTACTGGCGCACCCGGAGCGCATAGAGGCGTTCCAGCAGGACCCGGACCTGCTAGCGGAGTTTGTGCGCGACGGCATGTTGGGCCAGATCACGGCGGGCAGCCTGCTCGGTCACTTCGGCCCCTGGGTGCGGGACTTCACCGCCGAGCTGCTGCGGCGCGGCCTTGCCCACCTGATGGCGTCGGACACGCACGCGCCGACTGGCCCGCGCTGGCCCGGCCTCGTCGAGGGTGTGGAGGCAGCAATCGCGATCGTGGGCACAGAGAGGGCGCTCGACCTGGTGGACGCCGTGCCAAGGTCCATCCTGCGCGGCTCGAGGAACGAAAACACCCCGGTCGATTGAACGCGATACTAGCCACGTGCGCGGCGTACTTGCTACAATACGCGCCGTCTACCCAAATATGTACTAGGGGGCCGCATTGGGCAAACAGTACGGCAGCAAGCTGATGAGTGTGTCGGAGGCCGTGAGCCGCTTCGTATCGGACGGCGCGACCATCGGCATGGGCGGCCAGAGCATCGGCCGGTGCAGCATGGCCATCGCCCACGAAATCGTGCGGCAGGGGAAGCGCGACCTCACGCTGGTTGGCTGCAACCTTTCATTGTCCATGGACATCATGGTGGGCGCGGGGCTGGTGAAGCGCACAGAGAACGGCACCGGCAGCCTGGAGCGGTTCGGGACGGCGTTCCGGTGGCGCTACGCGATCGAGCAGGGGCAGATCGAGGTGGACGACTACAGCCACCTGGGCATGGCGTCGCGCTTCCTCGCGGGGTCGCTGGGTCTTCCCTTCATGCCGTCCAAGAGCCTGTTGGGCACGGACATCCTGAACAAGAAGAGCTTCGACGACGGCAAGCCGTTCGAGATGATCGACAACCCGTGGAATCCGGGCGAGCCGGTGGTGCTGCTGCCCGCGCTGACGCCGGACGTGTCCATCATCCACGCGCAGAAGGCCGACGAGTTCGGCAACGTGGTCATCGAGGGATTCACCACGCAGGAGCCGGAGATGACAAAGGCGTCGAAGGCGGCGATAGTGTCCTGCGAGGAGCTTGTCAGCACGGACGAGATACGGCGCAACCCGGACCGCACCACCATCCCGTACATCTTCGTCGACGCGGTGGTGGAGCAACCCTGGGGGGCATACCCCACCTCGGTCTACCGCTACTACGAGCACGACGAGGACCACTTGCGGATGTACCAGGCGGCGGCGCGCGCGGGCGGAGAGGCGTACCAGGAGTACCTGACCAAGTACATCTACGACTGCGAGACGTTCGACGATCACCTGGAACTGGTGGGCGTGACGAAACTGAACGAGCTGCGGAGGATCATGGCCGGGCTTGTGTGAGGCGGCGGCGGGAACGACGGTGGAGCAACCGCCGTGAGAGGTCTTGCTGGCAACTGTCCTAGATTCCTCGGCTGCGCTCCGCTCCGCTCGGAATGACGTATGGTATGGAGGTTGCGGCGAATATGGCCAACGATTACGCGCTCGACGAGCTGATGGTGGTAGAGGCGGCGCGCCACATCGACGACGGCGACATCGTGCTGGTGGGCACGGGCCTGCCGTTCGCCGCGAGCCTGTTCGCACAGAAGAGCGGCGCGCCCCACATGTGCTACGTCGTGGAGACGGGCCCCATCTCGCCGGAGGTCATTCCCACGCCCATATCGGTTTCGGACGCCAGGGTGATGTACCGCGCCGCCCGGCTCGGCTCGCTGGTGGAGTCCCTGGGCGGCGTGCTGCAGCGCGGCATGGCGGACGTGGCGTTCCTGGGCGGCGCGCAGATCGACCAGTTCGCCAACGTCAACTCGACCGTCATAGGGGACTACGACAACCCCAAGGTCCGCTTCCCCGGCAGCGGCGGCGCGAACGACCTGGCGTCTCACGCGCGGAAGATACTGATAATCACGCGCCACGAGAAGCGGCGCTTTCCTGCGCACTGCGACTACATCACCAGCCCGGGCTACATCGACGGGCCGGATGGGCGAGCGAAAGCCGGGTTGCCCTCGGCCTACCCGGACATCTTCGTTTTCACCGACCTCGCCGTGCTCGGAATCGACAAGTCGGACGGGCGGCTGCGGGTCGAGAAGCTGATGCCGGGCGTGAGCCTCGAGCAGGTGCAGGAGAGCACCGGGTTCGAGCTTTCGTCCGCGCCCGAGGTGATCGGCGTGGACCCGCCCACGCCGGAGGACTTGCGCCTGCTGCGCGAAGAGGTGGACCCCAACGGCGTGTACCTGCGCGGCCCGGAATAGGCAGCGTGATCGACCCCATTCACTCAGTTGGGTACTGAGCACCTTGCCACGGTAGGTACAAGTATACACCACTGACACAGCAAGGTAAGGAGAACAACTATGGCATCTCCGATGACTCCCAAAGAGCTTGTGTACGAGATGGTGTCCGTCTCGCAGCCGTCCGTGTCGCCCAACGGCTCGGAGCTGGTGTTCGTGCGCTCGGACATGCAGGGGCACGGCAAGTCAGGACGGTCGCGCATCATGCGGACCTCGCTGCCGGACGGCGTGCCGTCGCAGTTCACCAGCGGGCCCAAGGACAGCGCGCCGGAATTCTCGCCCGACGGCAAGCGGGTCGCGTTCCTGAGGCCGGACGACCGGGGCGTCAATCAGCTCTGGACGATCGCGACAGCGGGCGGCGAGGCGCGCAAACTCACCGATTCGGTGAAGGCGGTGGAGTCGTTCGCATGGTCTCCGTGCTCGGGCAACCTGGTCTTCGTCTCGGACGTGGACCCCGACGCTCCGCCGGCGGACGCCGACCCCAACGAGCCGAGAGTGAGCGTCGCCAGGCGCATTCGCTACCGGTTCGACGGCGTAGGCTGGCGGGGCGACGCCTTCCGCCAGCTTTTCATCGTCGACGCCTACGGCGGCCCGACGCACCAGCTCACCACCGGCGAGGGAGAGGACGGCGCGCCGGCGTGGTCGCCCGACGGCGAGCGCATAGCGTTCGTGTCCGACCGGCGGGAAGACCGGGACATCACGGGTTTCACCGAGACATACGTTGTCGGCATAGGCGGCGGCACGCCCGACCTGCTCTCGGAGGGTCTGCCCTACTCCCACAACGCGACCTGGTCGCCGGACGGCGAGATGCTGGCGGTAGTAGGCTCCCCGGACACGGAGATATCCGACGGCCGCGAGAGCGCCATCTTCATACTGGAGCCGGGCAGCGCGCCCATGCGCGTGACCGAGGACGCGCTCACGGTCACGACCGGCGCGCAGATGCGGTGGACGGACGACGGGCGTCTGCTGTTCATCGCGTCCACAAGGGGCGAGTCCCACCTGTACGAACTGGACCTGGACAGCGGCGGGCTGCGCAAGATCGGCGACGGCGGCGCGCAACACAACGACGTCGCGTTCGACGCCGCGGGACGCCGCGCGGTCATCCACTCCGTGCCGCCGCACAGCGCGGGCGACCTGTACTTCGTGGACCTGGCCGACGGCACGAACCGGCAGCTCACCAACTGCAACGGGGGATTCTTCAGACGCCATCCGGTGGGTGCGCTGGAGAAGTTCACCATCGAGCGTGAAGGCATGGAGATCGAGTCCCGGGTCTGGTATCCATCGGATTTCGACCCGTCCGGCAGCTACCCGCTGGTGGTGGACATACACGGCGGGCCGCACGGCGCGTTCTACGACGCCTTCGAACCGCGGCAGCAGGCGCTGGCGTCCGCCGGCTACATCGTGCTGTGCGTAAACCCGCGCGGGTCGTCTTCATACGGCCCCGACTTTCTCAAGGCGGTACTGCGCGACTGGGGCGGCGAGGACTACTTGGACATCATAGCGGCCACCGAAGAGCTCGCGGCGCGGCCCTACGTTGACGACACGCGGATGGGCGTGCACGGCTACAGCTACGGCGGCTTCATGAGCAGCTGGATAGTGGGCCACACGACCCGCTTCGGCGCGGCGGTGGTGGGCGCGCCGTGCATCAACCTGTCGAGCATGTACGGCACCTCGGACATCGGCATACGCTTCGGCGAGATGCAGTGGGGCGGCCTGCGCAAGGACGCGCTCGACAAGTTCCTGGAGCACTCCCCGCTCACCTACGCGCCCAACGTGGAGACCCCGGTGCTTCTGCTGCACGGCGAGGACGACTTCCGCTGCCCCATCGAACAGAGCGAGCAGTACTTCGTTTCGCTCAAGCGGCTGGGCAAGGAGGTCGAGCTGGTTCGCTTCCCCGGCTGCTCGCACGGCTTCATGCGCACGGGCCACCCCAAGATGCGCGAGGAGTACCTGGCCCGTATGCTGGCCTGGTTCGACGAGCGAATCGGAGCCGGGGCGTCTAACGGGGCGTAGTCCCCTGCCCGCCAGCGTCTGCCTATGCGTCTGCTAACCGGCTCGAATCTCAGAGCGCTCTACGCCAATGTCGAGGTATTCTCCGGCGTGGACGTGCAGGTGGACGACGGAGCGCGCATCGGCATAGTCGGCCCCAACGGCGGCGGCAAGACGACGCTGTTGCGCCTGCTCGTCGGCGACACTGAGCCGAACGCGGGGAGCGTCTCTCGCGCCGCCAACCTGCGAATCGGCTACGTGCCGCAGCTTCCGGCGGCTCCGGGCGGCGGCACTCTCGAGGACGAGGTGTTGGAGGCGTTCCGCGAGGTGCGCCGCGTCGAGGCGGAGCTGGAGGACAGCGCACTCGCAATCCAGCGTGCGAATCCCAACGAGCTGCGCGCTGCCGAGCGGCGCTATTCGTCGCTGCTCCACGACTTCGAGGCGCTCGGCGGCTACGACTACTACAACCGCATGGAGCGCGTGGTCGCGGGCGTGGGACTGCCGGAAGAGGCGCTGCGAACGCCGTCGAGCGCGGCCAGCGGCGGCCAGCGGACGCGCGCCGCGCTGGCCCGGGCGCTGCTCACCGAGCCGGACCTGCTCGTGCTGGACGAGCCGACCAACTACCTCGACTTCCGCGGGCTGGCCTGGCTCGAGGGCTTCCTCGAACGCTCCGGCCACGCCTTCATCGTCGTCTCCCATGACCGCTACTTCCTCGACAGGACCGTCACCCGCATACTGGAGCTGGAGCACGGTCGTCTGGAATCCTACCCCGGCAACTTCACCCGCTACCGGGCGCTGAAAGCGGAGCGCGTGGAGCGCCGGCGCAAAGAGTACGAGCGCCAGCAGGAGTTCATCGCCAAGGAGGAGTACTTCATCCAGCGCTACAAGGCTGGCCAGCGTTCGCGCGAGGCGAAAGGCCGCGAGCGCCGGCTGGACCGGCTGGAGCGCCTGCGCGCGCCCGAACGCTCGCACACCGTCAGCGTGACCGCGGCGCCCGCCAGCCGCACCGGGCAGATCGTGCTGTCGGCCGAATCCCTGCAGGTGGGGTTCGCCGAGGACGGTCGAAAGACGAAGCTGCTGAGCGTGCCCGACCTCAAACTGGAACGCGGCTCGCGCACCGCCATCATCGGCAGCAACGGTGCGGGCAAGACTACGCTGCTTCGCACGCTGCTGGGTCTGCACCCGCCGCTCGCCGGGGCCGCGCGTCTGGGCCACAACGTCGAGGCGGGCTACTACCGTCAGGGCACCGATCACCTGCCCTCTGGGTCCCACGTGCTCGACGCCCTGTTGGACGCGCGAAACCTTCCGGTTGCGGACGCGCGCGACTACCTGGCGCGCTTCCTGTTCCGGGGCGACGACGTGTTCCAGGAGGTGTCCACGCTGAGCGGCGGCGAGCGCAGCAGGCTTTCCCTTGCGCGGCTGCTGCTCACGGCGCCGAACGTGCTGGCGCTGGACGAGCCGACCACCCATCTGGACATTCCCAGCCGCGAGGCGTTGGAGTCGGCGCTGCTGTCCTACGAGGGCGCCGCGCTGTTCATCTCCCACGACCGGCAGCTCATCTCGACGCTCGCGGAGCGGCTGTGGATCGTGGAGGACGGTACCGTAACCGTGTTCGAGGGCACGTTCGACGAGTGGGCACGGAACAACCTCCAGTCGCCGCCGCGCAACAGCCAAAAGCCCAGGCGCACCAGGGGCGACCGCAGACGGCGACGTCAGGCCAGATCGGCCGCGGCTCCAGAGCCGCAGTCGCTACCACCGCGCGTCGACCACGAGCAGATGATTAGCGACCTCGAGGCGAGCCTCGCCGAACTGGAGTCCGAGCTGGCGCTGGCGTCGTCCCAACAGCGCGTCGATGACATCGCGAAGCTGGGCGAGCGGTACGCGGCGACGCAGGCCCGGCTGGAGCGCGCCTGGGACGAGTGGCGCGGGTAGCTGCGCAGACAGGGCTAACTACGCCGTACCCCACCGTGCGTGGGCGTCCGCGTACGCCTCAGGAGTGTTGAGGTCGAGGCGGAGCATCGGATCATCCAGGTGGACTTCCAGCACGTCGCTACGGTGCGCCTCAAACACCTCGCGGATTCCCTGGTTCTCCTCGGTGATGCCCTCGAGCTCCGCGCGTAGCTCGGCGGAGAAGACGAGAGGATGGCCGCCGTGTCCGTCGTAGCGCGGGGACGTGATGAGCGCCCCGGCCCCGAGGTGGGCGCGCACCACCCGGCGCACGATGTCAGCCGTCCGCGGCTGGTCGACTGCCAGCAGCAGGATTGCGGTGGCGGACGGGTCGGCGTGGGCGAGTCCGGCCTTGATAGAGGTGGTCTTGCCCAGCCGGTAGTC
Source organism: Dehalococcoidia bacterium (assembly GCA_965203135.1). Classification (GTDB taxonomy): domain Bacteria; phylum Chloroflexota; class Dehalococcoidia; order Lucifugimonadales; family CATOSD01; genus CATOSD01. The sequence continues at coordinate 878,098 of CBDBBO010000002.1, forward strand.
GGGATTGACGACGGCGCGGACGCCATCGCCCCGGACGTGCGGCGCGACCCGGTCGGCGGCGTGACCCAGCACAACTACCACCTCGTCGCAGCCGCCCTCCAACAGGCAGGCCACCTGGTGCACCACAAGCGTCGTGCCGCGCCAGGGAAGCAGCGGCTTGGGCGTGCCCATTCGCGTCGATTCGCCCGCGGCGGTGAGTATGGCGGATACGCGGGCCACTCGGCGCCGGGTCTAGTCCGCAGGGACCGCCGACTTCTCCGCGTCGACCTTCTGGACGATGCGGTCTAGGCGCCAGTCCTCCAGCTTCATCGGCAAGCCCGTACCCCCAAGCCTGAACATCAGCACCTCGGCCACGATGCTCACGGCTATCTCCTCCGGCGTCCTCGCGCGCACGTCCAGACCCACTGGCGACCGAATCTCGCGCACGCGGTCCAGCGGCACGCCGTTGCGGAGCAGGTCCTCATAGATGAGGATCGTCTTGCGTCTGCTTCCCATCAAGCCGACGTACTTCGCCGGAGTGCGGGCGGCGGCCTCGAGCGCGACGTTGTCGTAGCGGTGGCCGCGCGTGGCGACGATGATGAAGGTGTTGGCGTTGATGGGCAGCTTGGGGAGCGCCTCCTCCGGCTTGAGCGGCATCAGGATGTCCGCCTCCGGGAAGCGTTCCGGGTTGGCGAACTCCTCGCGGTCGTCTGTGATGAACAGTCGGAACCCCAGCGGCTTCGCCAGCGGCGCGATGGCCTTGGAGACGTGGCCGCCGCCGCACACCACGAGCTGCGGAGGCGTGGTGTAAGCCTCGACGAAGTACTCCGCGCCGCTCTCGTGTTGCACGTACTCGTTGCGCCCGTGCGCCATCAGGCCGAGCCCACGGTCCGCAGCGTCCGCGTCGAGCGCCGCGGTGCCGAGCGTGCCCTCGGTCTCGCCCGAGTCGCGTATGAGCAGCTTGGCCCCGGCCGGCGCGCTGCCTCCGCCAGCTCGAATCACGCTGGCCAGCGCAACCGAGGCGCCGCCCTTGTAGGCCTCTTCGATCTCTCGCGCGTAAGAGAGGTAACCCTCTGGGGAGTAGACGGGATCGATCTGGAAGAACATGGTGCCCCCGCAGACCAGCCCGTCCTCGGCGGCGAGGTCCTCGTTCAGCTCGTACTCGCGGTACTCGGTGTCCCCGCCGCGCTTGAGCAGCTCCTTGGCCGCGAACCAGATGTCGCCCTCGACGCAGCCGCCGCCGAGTGTGCCCACGCCGCTGCCGTCCTTGCGCACGAGCAGCTTGGAGCCGGGCTTCTGCGGCGTGGAGCCCTTGGTGCGCACCACGGTCGCGACGACGATCGGGTCGCCCTCTTCCAGCAGATTGACAGCCTCTTCGAATACGACGCGCATAATCTTCACCGCCTCACACTGGCGCAAATGCGCTCTGCCTGTACACCTCTAGCTTAACAGTTTTCGCTCCAATACGTGCGCGAAAACGTCAACCCATACCTACCACAGACGAATCGTGCGGTCCGCGTAACGCACACTGAAATCCAGCCTGCGGTTAGACGGGTCGTATTGCATGTACCAGTTGTTGATAATGTCTCGGCCTAGCAGGGAAGGCAGTCTCGCGTTAGCATCGCTGGGCTCCGCGATGTACAGGTCTATATTGTACACTCGTTCAAGGCCGTCGTCAGCGAACGAGACAAGCGCGCGTTCGCTGAAGTACTGAGAACTGCCGCCGACGCCTGTGAATGATCTTCGACCGCCCAGTCGATCATACGGGATGTGGACACTGTCTTTGGCGAATCCAGGGTGGATACTCGTGGCGTCAGCTCCAGTATCCACCAAGAAAACTATCTCAATATCCACGATTCTCAAACGTGGGAGAGTTACTTGTCCAACTACTCGAGGCCGCCCAAAGCCGTCGAACACGCCAGCGATCAAGGCATCACAGGAGGAGCGGAACAGGGTCGGTTTCCAGGTGTTCGAGGGTGTATTCCCATCTCCGAAAACCCTGGCGGTCAACGTCTTGAACAACTTCGTCTGGCGTATCGCCGACAGCTAGCAGCCCATCCTTCCCAACGGCCACCCATTTCTCGGGAAATCTCTCTAACAAGGAGTCGAAATCCTGATTTATTCGGTTTAAGGCCGCCAACAACGCTCTTTCCCTCTGCCTCATCTTAGCTGCGTAGGCGGGATCGCTCCACCTCTCCACGGCTTCCTGAAAGTACTTCTCTCGCTCTTCCGGCGTCCATGCCATGTCTTACCCCCGCGTCCGCGCTGAGCACTGTCCCGCTGCGCTAAGTGTACCATATACCGCCCAGTCCATCGCGGAGCCATTGGCCGCTTGTACGCCCCCTACCCCTTTGGTAAACTCCCCACTGCCCAGACGACACACGGAGGCCAGCCATGCCCACGCGTTTGACCCAGGACGAAGTCCGCCACGTCGCGGCGCTCGCCCGCGTCGCCATGACGGACGACGAGGTCGAGCTCATGCGCTCGCAACTCTCGAACATCCTGGAGCACGTGAGCGTGCTCAACCAAGTTGACACCGAGGGCGTGGAGCCTACCGGCCACTCGGTGGACGTGACCTCGGTGATGCGCGACGACGAGGTGGGCGAGTCCTTCCCGATGGAGGACGTGCTGGCGAACGCGCCGACGCGCCAGGACGACTTCATCCGCGTGAAGGCGGTGCTGGAGTAGGCATGACTCTCGCGGATGGGCTGACCGGCCTGACTATTCGGGAGGCGCGCAAGCTGCTGGACAGCCGCGAGGTGTCGTCGGTCGAGTTGGCCCAGGCGCACCTGGATCGCATCGCCGCCGTGGACGACCGCGTGAGCGCATTCGTCACCGTCACGAACGACCTTGCCCTGGACCAGGCGGCGCGCGCGGACGAGCGCATCGCTGCGGGCGAGGCCGGCCCGCTGACCGGCATACCCATGCAGCTCAAGGACAACATGTCCACCCGCGGCGTCGCCACCACCTGCTCCTCCCGTATGCTCGAGGGTTTCGTGCCGCCCTTCGACGCCACCGTGACGCGGCAACTGTACGACGCGGGCGCGGTGCTGCTGGGCAAGGGCAACCTCGACGAGTTCGCGATGGGGTCGTCCACCGAGAACTCCGCGCTGTTCACCACGCGCAACCCCTGGGACACCGACCGAGTCCCCGGCGGCAGCAGCGGCGGTCCGAGCGCTGCCGTGGCCGCGTCGGAGTGCGTCTTCTCCCTCGGCTCGGACACCGGCGGCAGCATCCGCCAGCCTGCCGCGCTGTGCGGCGTGGTCGGCATGAAGCCCACCTACGGCGCGGTGAGCCGCTACGGCCTCATCGCGTTCGCCAGCTCGCTCGACCAGATCGGACCCATCACCAAAGACGTCGCTGACTGCGCCCTAGTGCTCAACGCCATCGCCGGCCACGACCCGCGAGATTCCACGTCCATCGACTTCCATCCGCCCGACTACACGAAGGCGCTGACGGGTGGGCTGAACGGCGTGCGACTGGGCATTCCCAAGGAGTACTTCGCGGCCGGCATCGAGCCGGGGGTGGAGGACTCAGTGCGCGAGGCGATAAGCTTGCTGGAGGGCCTGGGCGCGAGCGTCGAGGAGACTTCCCTACCCCACACCGGCTACGCGCTGGCCGTCTACTACATCCTGGCACCGTCCGAGGCGTCCGCCAACCTGGCGCGCTACGACGGCGTGAAGTACGGCTACTCGGCCCAGGACGCGGAGACGATGTGGGACGCGCTGGAGCAGACGCGGCAGCAGGGGTTCGGCCCGGAGGTCAAGCGGCGCATCATGCTGGGCACCTACGCGCTGTCCGCCGGCTACTACGACGCCTACTATCTCAAGGCCCAGAGGGTCCGTACCATCATCCGGCGCGAGTTCATGGACGTGTTCGAACGGTTCGACGCGCTGGTGATGCCCACGTCCCCGTCGGTGGCCTTCAAGCTGGGCGAAAAGACCCAGGACCCGGTGCAGATGTACCTGAACGACATCCTCACCATGCCCGCGAACATCGCCGGCATACCCGCCATCTCGGTCCCCTGCGGCCTGTCCGACGGCCTGCCCGTGGGCCTCCAGGTCATGGGCCAACCCATGGGCGAGCAGACAATCCTGCGCGTCGCCCACAACTACGAGCAGGCGTCCGGCTGGCGCCAAAACCCCGGCCCAGAGCTGTAGGGTGGAAGGGCGGTAAACTGGTGGATGCACAACGCAAGCCGAAGATTGCAAGGACAATTCCGAATTGTGATAATGGGCTCAAGTCGTTGGAGGGTTCCCAGTGGTGAACGTAACCAGCTTTGATACAACAAAACACTTCGTCAAAGGCCTGCTCGACGGCGTTGGCAACGGCCAGACACAACTGCCCGACTTTCAGCGTGGATGGGTGTGGGACGACCACCACATTCGCGATCTCATTGCCAGCGTCTCGCAGGCGTTCCCGATTGGTGCGGTGATGACTTTGGAGACGGGCGGGCAAGACGTGCGGTTCAAGCCACGCCCAATAGAAGGGACGCATGAGAGACTACGAGAAGTGGATCCTGCCCTTCTCGTTCTCGACGGCCAACAACGACTGACTTCGCTCTTTCAGTCCTTGAAGGCGGATGAGCCTGTCAAAACAAGGGACACGAGAGGCAACGACATTTGCCGCTGGTACTACCTTGACATGAAGAAGTGTCTCGATAGCGACTTCGATCGTGTAGATGCCGTCCTCTCCGTGCCTGAGGATCGCAAGATAAAGACATTCCGAGGTGAAGTAACCACGGACTTGTCCACTCCTGAAGAGGAATACAAGCAGGATATTTTCCCTCTGAGGCACATCTTTGACGAGAGCGAGTGGATGCAAGGCTACGTTGAGTATTGGCAGCTGAACGCCGACAAGTGGTCTCTATGGCGGGAATTCAACGAGCGAGTTGTAAAACCTTTCGCTCGATACATGGTTCCTGTCATCGAACTAGGAAAGTCAACTCCGAAAGAGGCTGTTTGCATCGTCTTTGAGAAGGTGAACCAAGGCGGTGTGTCTCTCACCGTCTTTGAGTTGCTTACGGCGTCTTTTGCAGCCGACGACTTCCAACTGCGCGACGACTGGCGTGTCAGAGAATCCCGCCTTCGGGATACCCATACCGTACTGCGCAGCATAGAAAACACCCTATTCTTGCAAGCGCTCACCCTGCTCGTAACGAAGGCTAGAGGCAGTGCCGTCAGTTGCAGACGCCGCGACATCCTGCGCTTGAGAACGGAGGAGTACAAGGAATGGGCTGGCCGGACGGAGAGTGGTTTCATTGAAGCTGCCAAATTCCTGCACGGCCAAAAGATCTTCAATGGCAGGGACCTTCCCTATCGCACTCAGTTCGTGCCACTTGCGGCCATTTATGCGGACTTGGGGGATGAAGCTAACACGGAAGGTGCCCGTCAGAAGATCGCCCGCTGGTACTGGTGCGGTGTGCTGGGCGAGATGTACGGCGGCGCCACAGAGACGCGATTCGCGCAAGATCTTAATGATGTAGTGAAATGGGTGCGCGAAGACTCTGAGTTGCCAAGAACGATTCAGGAGGCAAACTTCCAGGCCAATCGCCTGCTCACTCTAAGGACGCGAAACAGCGCGGCCTACAAAGGCATCCACGCATTGCTCATGCATGACGGCAGCCGCGACTTTCAATCTGGGGTCCCTGTCGAGGAGTCGACGTTCTTCGATGACAGCATTGACATACATCATATCTTCCCTCGGGCATGGTGCAATTCGAACGAAATAGAGGCTTCGCGCTTCGATACCATCATCAACAAGACCGCAATCTCGTCAAAGACCAACCGAAGCATAGGCGGGCGGGCTCCGTCCGAATATCTGCCTACCCTGCAAAGAAACGCAGAAGTCTCTTCCGACGTCATGGACGACATCCTGGGATCGCACCGGATACCGGCGTGGAGGTTGCGGATTGACGACTTCAATGGATTCTTTGCCGAGCGCGCCGAAGGGCTGCTAGAGAGCATCGAAACAGCCATGGGCAAGCAGATAACGCGAGAACAGGGAGTTTTCGCGCAAGGCAGCGAGAGCGAACAGCTTGACGTAAACGCCATCGTTGATAGTGGCGAGTCCAACGTGGTGGAGTTCAAGTCTTCGCTAAGGATGAACCTCCACACTCGCCAACCCGACAAGAAAATAGAGTTTTCCATCCTCAAGACGCTGGCTGCCTTCCTGAACTGCGACGGGGGAACCTTGGTGATAGGCGTCGCGGACGACCGCTCAGCGGTTGGAATCCAGGTTGACGACTTCCCAAACGAAGACAGGATGAATCTGCACTTTGGCAACATCGTAAACCGAAGCTTGGGCGCTCTAGCCATGCAGTACATCGATTCCTCGTTTCACGACTACCGAGGAAACCGCGTAATGGTGCTGGACTGTAAGGCTTCTCACAATCCGGTCTTTCTGAAAGACGGGAGCAATCAGGACTTTTTCATCCGAGCGGGAGCCGCAACTCGTTCACTCACAGGGGACGATCTTCTTGCCTTCATCAGACACCGGTTTCCTAGTGCATGACCCCTATCCATTTCGACTGGATTTTCTCGACCGTGATGAGGTGATGGATGCTGACAAGACTTCACGTAGTCACTCGCGTGGGAGACGAATACGATGCTCTAGTCGACGAGCGCAATCGCTGGCGTGTGGTGGGCCAAGGGTCGACGCGCGCGTGGGGCGTCGCGTCAATGCTCGCGTCTGAGGCTCGCATTCAGATTCTCTTGCATGGCACGCCGTCGCAGCCCGACGCTGAGCAACCTTACGCTCATGCCGTAGTGCGAGCGCTGCCCGGCTCGTACATAGTCAGCCCGTCGAAAATCGAGACGCTCGACGACCGCCCGAATGTCCAGTATTGAGAGATCACTATTGAGTGACAAGGAGAGAGGGGTGCCGTTCAACGCGAGCCGAGCCCTGCTAAAGCAGGCCGAGGACGCACTGCGTGACGGTGACAACACCGACGCCTCCATCAAGGGCTGGAAAGCCGCGGAACTGGCCATGCAGACCGTCGCGGCGCAATGGAATCTTCCGCGTGACACTCACCCGGAGCTTGTCGAAACCGCCACGGTCATAGCCATCGAATCGGGCAATGACGACATCGACCTGCTGTTCGACGTCGCCGATTCGCTCAACACCAATATCTATGAGGGATGGTTCGACAAAGATGGCGTCGCGTTCAGTCTCGGGGACATTGAGAGGCTGCTGGACATGCTGGAGGCGCTCCCCGAACGCCATGTGGCAAGGCCAGTGAAGTGACACCCGACGACATCCGAGAAGAGCTGACCCTCAGCATCAGCGGCGTGGAGCCGTGGCAGCCCCCCGACGGGCAGGCCGGCGACGGCCTGATGCTGCACACCACGCGCGGGCCTATCGAGGCCATCCTGCACCACGACCCGGAGAAACCCACGAGGGCGGGCATCGTGTGGGTGTGGGGCGCGCGCGGCGGGTTCGACGGCCCCGCCGACGGCGTGTACGGCGCGCTCGCCGAGGAGCTGAAGAGCGGCATCACGTCGCTGCGCGTGAACTACCGCTACCCCGGTGTACTGCCCGAGTCCGTGATGGACACTCTCGCCGGCGTGTCGTTCCTGAGCGGGACGGGCCACACCGAGATAGTGCTGGTGGGCCACTCCTTCGGCGGCGCGGTGGTGATCGCCGCGGCGCCCTTCAGCGATTCGGTCAAGGCGGTTGCGGCGCTCTCCAGTCAGACCGCGGGCGCGTCCAGGGCCGCGGACGTGGCGCCCCGCCCGCTGCTGCTCGTCCACGGCGAGGCGGACACCCGGCTCCCGCCCTACTGCACCGAGATGATCTTCGAGTGGGCGAGCCGCCCCAAGCGCAAAATCATTTATCCGGGCGCTGGCCACGGCCTGCGCGAGTGCGCCGACGAGGTGCGCGGCCTGCTCCGCGACTTCCTGGCGACGAACCTGCTGCCCGAGGAGCCGTAGCCTAAGGCCCCCCTGCTGATCCTGTGCGTCCCAACGCGCACCCCGGCTGCACTCTATCGCCTACACCCAGACCTTCCGATCCCCCATACCCCGAAAAAAGCGTCACTTTCCTGCGCCACCCGTTCCCCAGCCCTGCCCCACCCTAACCCCACCAACGCCCCTCTCCGTCACCATTCGTGCGCAGTTTCTTCCCACAAATTCGCCCTCATCCCGCAATTTGGCCAACGGTATTGATAGGAACGTACATTCGTGCTATTCTCCCACACGGTTTGGGCGGACTTCAAACCCGCCCTCGGCACCACAAGTCGCCTCTCCCTCGATGGGAGCGGGTTAGAGCCTGCCCCGTACTTGATACGGGGGTGAGGGTGACGGCGCCGCAAAGTCCCGCCCCCCTGTCCTGTTCTGCCACGCGGCGTGACGCTTACGCCACGAATTGCCCGCACCGGCATTACAGAATTGCGCGGGACCGTCGGCGCGCCCAGCTACGAACACAACAGAATGTCGCAGAATCGAACAGATTTCGCTTCCCCACACTCTTGGGGAGGCCGGTGTGGGCTCGCCCGGCAATTCGAAACCGGCTCATGCAGCGCCCGGATGTTGCCATCGTGGGCGCTCGCAATCTATACTCTCACTTGCCCTCGAAGGGCTATATTCGAGCATACGGGGCCGCGGCCCCAACCGAAAGGACAGACTTTAGATGGGTGAGCTAGACGGCAAGGTGGCAATCGTAACCGGCGCGGGCCGGCTCCGTGGCATCGGCAGGGCCGCCGCGGTGGAGTTGGCGCGGCTGGGAGCCGACGTGGTCGTTACCGGCACGGGCCGGAACCCGGACTCGTTCCCGCCGGACGAGAAGGCGATTGGCTGGCGCGACGTCGAGAGCGTGGCCGACCAGATTCGCGAGCAGGGTCGGCGCCCGCTGCCGCTCATAGCGGACGTGAGCAGCGAGGAGAGCGTCCGGAACATGGTGGACCGCACCATACAGGAGTTCGGGCGCGTCGACATCCTCATAAACAACGCCGCCTACGCCCGCGGCCCGGACCGTGTGCCCATACTGGAACTGGACCCCGACATCTTCCAGCGAGTCGTCGACATCAAGCTACTGGGCGCTTTTCTGTGCACCAAGGCTGTTATCGAGCGCATGATTCCCCAAGGCGACGGCGGCAAGATCGTCAACATATCGTCCGGTGCGGGAAAGCGCGGCAGCGCGAACACACTCGCCTACAACGCCGGAAACTTCGGCCTTGTCGGCATGACTCAGTCGATGGCGCATGAGCTGGGCAAGTACGGGATAAACGTGAATTGCGTCTGCCCGGGGGCCGTGGATACGCACCGCATGGACGACCTGGGACGCGGCGACCGCTGGGCTGAGATGGGGACCAACACGCCGATAGGCAGGACCGGCACCGACGACGAGGTTGGCGCGTTTACGGCCTACCTCTGCACCGAGGCGGCGTCATGGATTCATGGCCAGTCGATCAATATCAACGGTGGAACGTTGATGGAGCATTAGGAGAAACACTTGGGTGAGCTAGACGGCAAGGTTGCGATTGTAACGGGCGCGGGTCGCCTGCGCGGCATCGGCAGAGCCGCCGCGGTGGAGTTGGCGCGACTGGGCGCGGACGTGGTGGTGACGGGGACGGGCCGCAATCCGGACTCCTTCCCGGACGACGAGAAGGCCATTGGATGGCGCGACATCGAGAGCGTGGCCGACCAGATTCGCGAGCAGGGCCGCCGTCCGCTTCCGCTGATAGCGGACGTGAGCAGTCAGGAGAGCGTCCGCAACATGGTGGACCGCACCATCGAGGAGTTCGGTCGCGTCGACATCCTCATCAACAACGCCGCCTACGCGCGCGGCCCGGACCGCGTGCCAATCCTGGAGCTGGACCCTTACATCTTCCAGCGGGTAGTGGACATCAAGCTGGCGGGTTCGTTTCTGTGCACCAAGGCCGTCATAGAGCACATGATCCGGCAGGGCGACGGCGGGAAGATAGTCAACATATCTTCCACCGCCGGCAAGCGCGGCAGCGCTAACACGCTCGCCTACAACGCCGGAAACTTCGGGCTGGTCGGCATGACGCAATCCATGGCGCGCGAGCTTGGCCAGTACGGCATCAACGTGAACTGTGTGTGCCCGGGCGCGGTGGACACTCACCGGATGGACGACCTCGGCCGCGGCGAACGCTGGGGCGACATGGCCACCAATACGCCGATAGGCAGGAACGGCACTGACGACGAGGTAGGCGCGTTCACGGCCTACCTCTGCACCGAGGCGGCGTCCTGGATTTCGGGCCAGTCGATCAACATCAACGGCGGCACCGTGATGGAGCACTAGGAGACTATCTACAAGTCCCTTCCCCCTCGCAGGGGGAAGGTTAGGATGGGGGTGAGCGTAACTTGGGTGAGCTAGACGGCAAAGTAGCGATAGTAACCGGCGCGGGCCGCCTGCGAGGCATCGGCAGGGCAGCGGCGGTGGAGCTTGCCAAGCTGGGCGCCGACGTGGTGGTGACGGGCACGGGCCGCAACCCGGACACCTTCCCGGATGACGAGAAGGCTGTGGGCTGGCGCGACATCGAGAGCACCGCCGAGCAGGTGCGGGCCGAGGGCGTCCGCGCTCTCCCGCTGGTGGTGGACGTGGCCGACAAGGACAGCGTGCGCAACATGGTGGAGCGCACCATCGAGGAGTTCGGGCGCATCGACATCCTCATCAACAACGCAGCCTCAGCGCGCGGGCCTGATCGCGTGCCCATTCCCGAGCTTACCCTCGACAACTTCCAGACGGTCATACACGTCAAGGTCACCGGAACGTTCCTGTGCACCAAGGCGGTGATCGAGCACATGGTTGCGCAGGGCGACGGCGGCAAGATAGTCAACGTCGCGTCCGGCGCGGGCAAGACCGGCGCGGCCAACACGCTCGCCTACAACGCAGCCAACTTCGCCCACGTGGGCATGACCCAATCGATGGCGCGCGAGCTGGGCCAGTACAACATCAACGTCAACTGCGTCTGCCCCGGCGGCGTCGACACCTCCCGCGTGGACGACATCGGACGCGGCGAGGCGTGGGAGCGCGGCGCGGCGCGCACCGCCGTGGGCCGGTACGGCACCGACCAGGAAGTGGGCGCGTTCATCACCTACCTGTGCACCGAGGCCGCCTCCTGGATTCACGGCCAGTCCATCAACATGGACGGCGGCGACGTGATGGAGCACTAGGTGACCCCTCTACGAGTCCCTACCCCCTCGCAGGGGGAAAGTTAGGTGACCCTCTACTACAAGTCCCTTCCCCCTCGCAGGGGGAAGGTTAGGATGGGGGTGAAAGCGTGCCAGCCCGCGTCTCCAGGCCGCTAACCTACTCCAACCGATTCGGCGAACAGCAGTCGGCCTCCGGCGGGCTGTTTCAGCTTCACCAGATCACCTTCGCCGACAACGCCATCCAGGGCGACCCCATACGCGCCCTGGTGGAGCTAATCACCAACTGCGACGACGCCTACAACAAGCGTCCGCCGGAGTTGGGCCGCAAGGCGCACCCCATCGAGATAAGCGTCTGCGAGGACGGCCCGGCCTCATTCCTGACCATCAGCGACCGGGCGGTCGGCATGGACGGCCCGCGCATGGACCAGGCGCTCGGCAGCTACACCTCCGCCACCAGCACCGGGGCGGACCGCGGCTACTTTGGGCGCGGTCTGAAGGACGGCATACTGGCGCTGGGCGACGGCGAGGTGGAGTCCGTGTCGAACGGGTCGGTACATCGCGCCTGGCTCGGCATACGCGGCGGACAGCCCTACTACGAGGCGCAGCACCCGACTGACACGCCGCGCGCTGGCGACGGCGCGCCGCCGCCGAGCGGCACCACGGTGCGCATACACGTGAACCGCCCCGACGTCTTGCCTCCGACGTTCCGCAACCTCGAGCGGCAGATTCCGTACCACTTCATGCTGCGCGGTATCCTGAGCAACCCGGCCAGGCACATCTACCTGAGCGAGACCGCGCCGGACGGCGAGGTCATTCGGCGCAAGCGGCTGCAATACCGCTTCCCTCCCGGCAAGCTCGTGCTGGACAACTCCTTGCTGCTGCGACGGCTGGACATTCCCTACCGCGTTATCGTGTACGAGTCCGAACGGCCCCTCTCCACGCCACGGCAGTCCGGGCCTTACGCCGAGTCCGGCATCCTGATAACGGACGGGAACGCGATCCTGGACATTACGCTCGGCATGTTCGACGCCGACCCGGATGCGGCCTTGCTGTTCGGCAGGCTGGAATGCCCCCACCTCAACAAGCTGATGCGGGACAACGAGCCTATCGTGCAGGCCACGCGGCACGGCTTGATGTGGGACCACGAGGTGGCGCGGGAGCTGCGGCTCACGCTGGACGAACGGCTCGAGCCGCTGGTGACGAACTTAGCCCGGCAGGCTGTATCCCTGCGGCGCACGCGCGACGCGGAGGCCGCTGCCGAGCGGCTGGCGCGGGCGGTGGAGGCCATCAACGAGATCGCGCGCGCCGAGGCTGGAACGATGGCCCCGGTGTTCGAGCGCATCGCGCTTGTGGACTCGGGTGGGAACGCCGGTCGCGTTCGATACGACGCGCCGTCTCGGACTGTTGCAGTTAACACGGGCCATCCCGCGGTGGCGCCCTACCTGGCGAGCGCCGCGCGGCGCGGTGTGCCGTCCGGGCAGAGCCAGGCGCTGCTGGCCGAGCTCGTGCTCGACGCGGCCTGTGCCGCGATTGCCGGGCGTATCGAATCGCCGGAGGACGCCACACGTCTGCAGGATAAGCACGCCGAGCGCGTCCACGCGGCGCTGGTGGAGCCGCGCCACCGCGCGGACGACCTGGCGTAGAACCTGCTGCCGGGATTTGACACGCACTTCCCACCGGTGCTAGTTTTCGACCAACCCTGATTCGAGGCGACGCCATGCTGCTCACCGGAGACATCAACCTCACCAACGTCACCGACCCCGCCAAGCCCTTCGCGCTTGTGGCCGACACTCTCCACGCCGAGGACGTTGTGTTCGGCAACCTGGAGGGCTGCCTGTCCGACGCGGTGGACCCGTACCACTACATGAGCAAGGCCGGCTGGCGCAACGCCGGCTCGGCTGGCGCTCCCGCGCTCAGGCTCGGCGGTTTCGACGCCGTGGGCTGCGCCAACAACGTGACCTTCGGGCGCGAGGCCATCCTGGAGTCGCTGGCGGTGCTGGACGAGCTGGGCGTGCCGCACACCGGTGCCGGACACGACCTGACGTCGGCGCGCAGGCCGGTGGTGCTGGAACGCGGCGGCACGCGCTACGGGTTCCTGCAATACACGTCGGTCTTCTGGCCCATTGGACACCAGGCGAGTGATGCCCGCAGCGGCGATGGGTTGGACCCGTTCGAGAAGCAGTACAACGCCGGCGCGGGCCTGCCCGACGCCCCGCTACCGCACGAGGCCGCGGTGGGAGTCGCCACGATCAAGGCGCACACGGCCTACCTGCCAAACCCGCGCACCGGCGAGATGCCGGGCGGCCCCGCCACCACGCTCACCTGGCCCGACGCCGAATACCTCGCGGCCTTCCAGGAGGACGTGAGCGCGCTCCGCGAGCGCGTCGACGTGCTGGTGACTTCGCACCACTGGGGCATATCCGGCAGCGACGACACGCAGCAGTACCAGGTGGACATCGCCCACGCCGCTATCGACGCGGGCGCTGACCTGGTAATAGGCCACGGCCCGCACGTAATCCAGCCGATAGAGGTGTACAAGGGCAAGGCTGCATTCTACAGCCTCGGCAACTTCCACTTCGGCTGGGAGCACATGGGCGGCGACTGGGTCGGGCTCGCGGTGAAGGCCGACGTCCGGGACGGCCAGATAGCCTCGGTCAGGTGCGTCCCCGTCTCCGAGGACGACCACGACAACCGCCGCAGCGTCTTCCGCACCGTCGACCAGGAGCGGGAGGCGATGGACCACCTGGAGCGGCTGTCGCAGCGGTTCGGCACCGAGTTGATCGAGGACGGCGAAGCGCTCCGGGTCCTTTAGCGCCCCCTAATGGACGACGCCGCGGCCAGTGACGACCAGCCGAGGCGGACGCCGCCGCGCGGCTGGGCCGTCATCCTGCTGTCGCGGTTCCGGCGCAGCAGCATAATCGTCAACTCGTTCGCGTTCGGCATATTCCTGCCCTTCATCACCGATGACCTCGGACTGACGCCGCTGCAGGCGGGGCTGCTCCAGGCGGTCTGGTGGGTGGCGACCGCCGCCCTCACACTGCCGTTCGGGGCGTTCTTCTCCCGATTCCGCCCCGTCCCCCTGTCGCTGGCGTCGATTACGCTCGTCGTGCCGTTCGTCTTCCTGCAGGGACTGGCCGTCAACTTCACCACGCTGTTCGCGGCCAGACTCCTGCTGGTGGTGTCCAACCTCATATCCGTACCGGCCCAGACGATGCTGTTGCAACAGTGGGCCGCGCGCCGGCAATACGCCATCATCAACGCCGTCGGCCTCTCCCAGCACAGCCTGCTGCTCGCGCTGTCCATCAGCCTGAGCGCGGTGCTCATAGGCGTTGTGGGAAGCTGGCGGACGGCCTACTTCATCCAGGGCGGACTCATGGCGGCGCAGTTAGTGGCGTGGCTGGTGGTCGCCAGGGAGCGCCACGCCCCGGTGCGCGACTTCCAGGTGCGGCTCCGCGCGCCGCAGCGCAGCCCGGTTAGCGCCATTCGCGCCTACCCGCAGGCGTGGCTGATAGGCGTCACGATGTTCTGCCTTGCGGCGACGTGGACGGCGATGGTCACGTTTCTTCCCACGCTCCTTCTGGAAGACAAGGGTATCGCGCTGACGCTCGGAGGGCCGCTGCTGGCGTTCCTGTACTACAGCCTTGTGCCGTTCGCGCTCTCGGCGGGATGGATTTCGCGCCGCGTGCCCAATCGCAAGCTACTGCTCACCGTCGCCGCCGTGTGCAACGCGGCGCTGGGGGCGGCGATCACAATCACACCCTATCCCCTGCTACTGATGGCGCTGATCACGGGGCTGGGGCTGGTGTGGGTGGCCTCGCCGGTCATCGAATTGTTGCCGTTCGAGTTCCCGGGCATCGGGCCGCGGGAGGTGGTCGTGGTGTCCGCGCTGATCCACACCGTGACCGGTCTGGGGTTCGCCGCAGGGCCGGTCGTGGTGGGCGCGGTCGCCGAGTTCACCGGCTCGCTGCAAACGGGGCTGCTGGTGTTGACACTGCTGACGGGCGTGGGGGTATTCTCCGCGCTGTTATACCCGAGCCGCTTCCGGGAGCCGTCGGACT
This sequence comes from Dehalococcoidia bacterium, assembly GCA_965203135.1. Taxonomy (GTDB): domain Bacteria; phylum Chloroflexota; class Dehalococcoidia; order Lucifugimonadales; family CATOSD01; genus CATOSD01. Next base: position 893,252 of record CBDBBO010000002.1, read on the forward strand.
CTCACGCCCCTTCGGGGCCGCGTGCTCTATAATGGCGCAAGGAGGTTGGCCGAGGACGTCCTGCCCTGTTGAGGGCGTGGTTGGGAGTTGTCTTGTCTAGCGAGGAACATGGGGCAGTTCTGATTACGGGAGCGTCGTCAGGCATCGGACGCGCCGCGGCACTGTACCTGGCGGAACGCGGCTATCGCGTCGTCGGTACGAGCCGGTCGATGAAACGGCTGGAGGGCCTGCTCGACGAGGCCAGCCGGAGGAGTCTGCCCGTATCCGGTGTGAAGCTGGACATCAACAGCGACGCGGAGGTTGAGCGCGTGATGCCGGTTCTGGCGGATCGTCATGGAGCTTTCGGTGCGCTGGTGAACAACGCCGGATACGGCCTCTGGGGGCCGGTCGGTAGCCTGTCGTCAAGTGAGTTGGCTGCCCAGTTCGAGACGAACGTGTTCGCCGCTCACCGCATGACCAGGGCCGTGCTGCCTGAAATGCTGGAACGGCGCCGGGGCACCATCATCAACATCAGCTCCGTGCTGGGCAGGCTCGCGACGCCGTTCAACGGCGCGTACGCCGCCAGCAAGTTCGCATTGGAGGGGCTGAGCGAGTCACTGAGAACGGAGCTAGCACCCTTCGGCGTGCGGGTAGCCGTCGTGGAGCCGGGATTGTTCAAGACCGAATTCATCGGCAACCAGGTTACAGCCGCGGACGCCGAGGACGAAGATTCCGCCTACTCACCATACGTCCGGCGGTACAGGCAGCGCAGCCTCGCTATGCACAAGAGGGGCGCGGACCCTGTGAGGGTGGCCCGTGTGATACACAAGATCATACGCTCCAGGCGTCCCGCGTTCCGATACCCGGTCAGCGTCGAGGCGCGCCTGGGCGGTCTGGGCGCACGGCTGCTGCCCGAAAGGCTGTTCCTGTACCTGATGGGCCGGTTTACGATGAGATAGAGAATCCCTCCCCGCTGACGGAGGAAGGTTAGAGCTTGCCCCGCACTCGATACGGGGATGGAGTGAAAGGTCGCTACCATGAGCGCGATTTCGAAAGTCACGGCAAGAGAGGTGCTGGACTCCCGTGGAAACCCCACCGTGGAGGTGGAGGTTACTCTGGGCGACGGCGCGGCTGCCCGTGCACTCGTGCCCTCCGGCGCGAGCACCGGGGCCAACGAGGCCCACGAGTTGCGCGACGGCGACCCGAACAGATACGGTGGGCGCGGCGTACTGCGCGCCGTCGCCAACGTGCGCGGACCTATCGCGGAACGAGTCAGGGGCATGTCCGCGCTCGACCAGAGGGCGCTGGACGGCGCGCTGATTGAGCTGGACGGCACGCCGAACAAGAGCGCGCTGGGCGCGAACGCCACCCTGGGCGTGTCGCTGGCGGTCGCCCGCGCTGCGGCGCGCAGCCGCGGCGTGCCTCTGTACGCCCAACTTTCGGGAGGAGCCGAGCCCACGCTGCCGGTGCCTATGTTCAACATCATCAACGGCGGCAGGCACGCCGCGAACTCCACCGACTTCCAGGAGTTTATGGTCGTCCCTGCCGGTTTCGACAGCTACTCCGACGCGCTGCGGGCAGGCGTAGAGGTCTACCACGCACTTCACTCGCTGCTCGTCCAGCGCGGCATGGGAGGGAGCGTGGGCGACGAGGGCGGTTTCGCACCTGCGCTGTCGTCCAACCGCGAGGCCGTGGAGCTGATTCTGTCGGCCATCGAGTCGGCGGGTTACACGCCCGGCGAGCAGTGCTTCATCGCGCTGGATGTGGCGGCGTCCGAGTTCTACGAGGGCGGACGGTACACCCTCGCCCGCGAAAACGCCGTGCTTGACCCGGACCAACTGATCGCGAGATACGCCGAGTGGTCGCGCGACTACCCCCTGGTAAGCATAGAAGACGGCATGGACGAGAACGATTGGGACGGGTGGCGGGCTATGACGTCGAAGATAGGCGCCGACGTCCAGCTCGTAGGCGACGACCTGTTCACTACCAACACGGCGCTGATCCAGCGCGGCATCGACACTTCGGCCGCAAACGCCGTCCTCATCAAGCTCAACCAGATCGGCACCCTGACCGAGACGCTCCAGGCCATAGCGATGACCAGGCAGGCGGGCTGGGGCACCGTGATAAGCCACCGCTCCGGTGAGACCGAGGATACGACTATCGCGGATCTCGCGGTTGCAACCGCCGCGGGGCAGATCAAGGCCGGCGCCCCTGCCCGCTCCGAGCGCACGGCGAAGTACAACCGGCTGCTGCGCATCGAGGAAGAACTAGGGGACCTCGCTACTTTCGCCGGACTCGCGGCCTACGAGCGTCTAGCGCGGTGATCCGAGCCGGTCGGCGCTGACATGTGCGCATCCGAGCCGCGACCCATTCCCAGGATCATCGACTTCCACACCCACGCCTTTCCGTCTTGGCTCCAGGACGGGCGCGGCCGCTACCTGAAACGCGACGCCACATTCGGCGAGCTGTTCGCCAATCCGAGGGCCAGGATGGCCACGGCAGAAGAGCTGATAGAGGCGATGGAGGCCGACGGCGTGGATGCATCCGTCGTCATGGGCATGGGTTGGACCGACCACGGCCTCGCCAGGGAGGTCAACGACTACCTGGTGGAATCAGTGCGACGATACCCCGGTAGGCTGTATGGGTTCGGCGGCATCAACCCGGCCTGGGGCGAACGCGCGGCGCGGGAGGCCGAGCGCTGCGCCGCCGCCGGGCTGGTGGGCATCGGCGAGCTTCACCCCGACTCCCAGGGTTACGACATCGGCGACGCGCGGACAATGGCGCCACTGATGGAGGCGGCGCAACACCTGGGACTTATCGTGACCACGCACTCGTCGGAACCAGTGGGCCACACCTACCCCGGTAAGGGAGCTACGCGGCCCGAGTCGCTCTGGCGGTTCATCCTCGCGTTCCCCGACGTCCCTATAGTGTGTGCGCACTGGGGAGGCGGCCTGCCCTTCTACGCCCTGATGCCGGAGGTCGAGGAGAGCCTGTCCAACGTATACTTCGATTCCGCCGCGTCGCCGTTCCTCTACTCACCCTCGGTGTTCCCCACGGTCGCCGCTCTGGTGGGCCGGGAGAAGGTTCTTATGGGCAGCGACTACCCACTGCTGCCTGCGCGCAGGGTGATCGACGAGGCGCGGCGCACCGTGGTGTCGGAGGATGACCTGACGGCGATCCTGGGCGGGAACGCCGAGCGACTTCTGGCGCGCTCTGGCGGCTAAGAGCCTATCCTAATAATCCGGCGGCTCTGAGAGCAATCAGGGCACAGGCGAAATGAAGAAACGCGATGTAGTTGTGTGGAGACTTGTCCCAGCGCACCAGAATGCGCCGGAAACGGTTCAGCCAACCGTGAGTGCGTTCCACCACCCAGCGCCGAGCCTTGAACCCGGCCTCCCGCTTGATGGCCTTCGCCTCCTCCCCACGACTGCGGATGTGGACGGTGAAGCCGAACTCTTCCAACGTGCGGCGAACCTCGTCGAAGTCGTAACCCTTGTCCAGGCACATTCCCTGGGGTTGATCGGGGCTGGGCGTCGGTCGTGGCGCCGCCACGCTTTCCACCGTGGCACGCACCAGCTTCATATCGTGGCGGTTGGCCCCATCCACTGCCAGCCCCACCGGGATGCCCCGGGCTTCGGTCAACAGACTGCGTTTGACGCCCCGTTTACCTCGGTCGGTGGGGTTTGCGCCGGTTTTTTTCCCCACCCAGGGGCGATTTGGTCATGGCGCCGTCCATACTCAGCCAACTCCAGTCCAACCCCTTCAGTTCGTCATAGCGTTCCAGCCCCTCTCGCCACAGCTCGAGGAACACCCCGGCGGCAACCCATTCCTGAAAGCGCAGATGGGCGGTGGAGCCCGAGCAGATGCTCGTGGCGTCCAGGGCTTTCCACTGGCAGCCGGTGCGCAGCACGTAGAAGATGCCGTTGGCGCAGGTGCGGTCCGGAACCCGGGGCCGGCCGCCGCCCCGGGGATGGGTGTTCACCCGCTGTGGAATCAGGGGTTCCAGCACTTCCCAGAGTTCGTCGGAAACCTGGAATCCGCCGGTGGTGGGATTGGTCTTGGTGGCCGGGCTGGCGCGTTCGGGGCGTGGCGGGTTGGCAGCTTTCGCTTTCGTCATTAAACCAGTATAGCCTGAATCTTGTTTTTAGGATAGGCTCTAAGCCTGGAGGTCCGATTTGGGCCGAAACACGCCGAACGAGCTTGTGTAGCCGTGCAGGTAGGTTGCCCCGCCAACCTGCCCGATCTCGCCGTTGCAGAAGAAGCCGGTCAGCGGCATTGGCCCCAGCTTGTCGCGGAACATATCGGTGTCGTGGTCAGCGCGTCCGTAGAGGTACGACCCCCTGCCGAGACAGGAGAACAGCAGCGCGCCGGCCTCGCCGTGCGCGGCGTGCGTGTCCAGGTAGCGCTCGAGTACGGCGTCGAGGTCCTGCGCGGACGCATCGGCGTCCCGAAGGTGGAACTGCACGATCTGGCCTTCCTTGAGCATCTCGCCGATGGCAAGGAATCCGCGTTGGCCGTCCACGCCAACGATGTTGCGAATGAGGAAGTCGCCATGAAGCGGGGAGTCGTTCATCTCGTCCATCACGATGCCGAGGAAGAGCGAGTGCTGGGCCAGCTGCCTGTCGCGGTCGCTAAGTCCGACGAATACCTCCTTGAGCGCCTCGAAAGGCGTGCGCCCGTCCACCTCGACCAGCACGTTGCGCTGGCAGCGGGTTATCTGCATTGGCGCGCCGATGGGCCGGCAGCCCTGCGCGACGACGGTGTCTATCACGATGTCGCCGCTGAAGGCCAGCCCCACAACACCGCCCCGGTGGACCTCGTCGCCGAGGAAGAGAGCGTTAGACCCGGGCTGGCTTCCGCCGCTGGCGAGTCCGCCTATCTTGACGCTGCCTGGGAAGGCGTAGTCGAGCCCCATAAGCAGGAACTCTCCCCTGACGCTGAACGGATCGGCGAGCAGCAGGAACTGCGGTTCGTCGGTCGATGACGCGTGGAACAGCGCCTCCCAGTCGTGAGGAGGAGCGTCCCCGTCCGGCAAGACGGCGTCCTCGACGTGGAAGGGCGTGATGGACACGCCGGGCAGCCGGGCGGCGGTCATCGCGAAACCGGGGCGATGTTCCACCTCCGCGCCCGCGCCTATCACGCCGCCGCTGGAGCAGCCCACCAGCACGCCTCCGGGCAGGGCCGCCCCAACCAGGGCCGGCACGTCCGCGAAGCCCTCGGCGTGGTGCGCCGACGCGAACGCCACAACCAGGTCGGGGGACTCGCCTTCAAGCTGCTCGCTGAGACTGGCGGCGCACTCTTGGACTGCTTCGGCGATGGTGGCCGCCTCTGAAACCGCTGAACTCCATCTCATTCGCTCCCCCTTCCGGGCGTTCGCCACCTGGCCGCCTGGCGGCTCGATAAGGATCGTGACTGCCTAGAAGTCGTCCTCTTCCTCAACCTCAAGGAATCCCTTGCTTTTCAGGTCCTCTTCCAGACTTGGCAGCCAGTCTCGAGTCGGTATGTTCGCGGGTATCGTGATCTCGACCGCGCCGGTGGGCCGCAGGTCGAGCGCGCCGCCGCCGCTCTTCTCCAGCGGGACGCTGATCTGCTCCCTGTCGATGCCGTAGCGGTCCGTCACCTCGTACAGGGCCATCATGTCTTCCATGGAGATGATGTCGTCGGCCATCGCGCCAGCTTTCTCACGTCGCTTGTAACAATTCCGGCAGCGGGTACAATGAGGTTACACTAAGGCGCAGGGACGTTTCAATTCAAGCAGCGGGGTCCGAGAGGCGCCGGGAGGACGAGAATGGCAAGACTAGATGGACAGGTGGCGATAGTCACGGGCGGCGCGCTCGGGATTGGCGGCGCCGCGGCGAGGCGGCTGGCCGAGGAGGGCGCGAGGGCGCTGATCGCCGACATCGACATAGACGCAGCCGAGGCCAACGCCGAGAGGATTCGAGAGGCCGGCGGCGAGGCAGGCGTGGTGCGCGCCGACGTGGGCAGCCACGACGACATCCGGGGCATGATCAAAGAGGCGGTCCGGCAGTGGGGCAGGCTCGACATACTGGTGAACAACGCCTACAGCCCGGCCCACGGCCCGGACACTGGCAGCGCCCTGGACGTGACCGAGGAGCGCTGGGACTTCGAAATGGGCGTACTCGCCAAGTCGATCTTCCTCGGCGTGAAGTACGCGGTGCCGGAGATGCGACAGACGGGCGCGGGCAGTATCGTCAACATCGCCTCCGTGCACGGCCTGCTCATGGCGCCGGGCAAGCTGGTCTACGAGGCGGGCAAGTCCGCCGTGATCGGCATGACACGCCAGATGGCGACGGACTTCGGTCCGATGAACATACGGGTCAATGCCATCTGCCCGGGCCACATCGTGACGGAGCGCATAGAGGCGAGCTATGGCGAGGACCGCTCCGGCGCGCGCTTTCTCGAGGACCAGTACCCCCTGAGACGGGTTGGCCGTCCCGTGGACGTCGCCAACGCAATCGTGTTCCTATGTTCGGACGAGGCCTCCTTCATCACCGGCCACGCCCTTGCGGTGGACGGCGGGCTGACAGTGCAGCTCCAGGAGGATTTCGGTGTCCGACAGGCGCACTACGTCCAGGACACGCCAGGGCTGAAACTGCCGTACTAGATCGACTCCGGCTGTCCGGCCGGAGTAAAACATGAGAGGAGCGAGAGAATGGACCTACAGCTAACTGACAAGGTCGCCATAGTGACAGGTGGCAGCGTCGGCATCGGAAAGGCGATCGCGCGTGAGCTTGCGCGCGAGGGCGTTAACGTCGTGATATGCGCCAGGCGCGAGGGGCTGCTCGAGGAGGCGGCCAAGGAGCTATCGGCAGAGACCGGCGGCCGAATCGTCGCCGTTCCCGCCGACACCACCAGCAACCAGTCGGTACAGGGGCTGGTAGACGTGACCATGGCCGAGTTCGGCAGGGTCGACATCCTCGTGAACAACGCCGCTTACCCAGGCGGCCTGGTGGGCGGCGGCCTGGACGACGCGAGCGACGAGGACCTGCTGGCCGACCTGAACACCAAGGTGGTGGGCTACCTGCGCTGCGCCAAGGCAGTGGCTCCCATCATGCGCGAGCAGGGCTGGGGCCGGATCATCAACATCGGCGGAATGGCATCTCGCAACGCCGGCACCTACAGCGGTGTGCGCAACCTGGCGCTGGTCCACATGACCAAGACGCTGTCGAACGAGCTCGGCCCGCACGGCGTCAACGTGAACGTAGTCCACCCTGGCACGACCCGCACGGAGCGGACCGGCCCCATGCACGCGGAGCAGGCGGAGCGCGAGGGCGTATCGGTGGAGGACATGGAGGAGCGCATAGCCCAGGGCATGGCCATTCGCAAAATCGTGGACGCGACCGAGATTGCTTACGTCGTGACTTTCCTCGCGTCGCCCTTGGCGTTGGCCGTCACGGGCGAGGCGATAGCGGCCAGCGGCGGCGTCGGCCAGGCGGTACAGCAGTAAGCCGGGCCGAAGAGCAGGGCGCGGCGCGACAATCGGTGCGCGCCTTCGTGGCGATAGAGCTGCCGGACAGCGTGAAGAAAACGCTGGCCGGCGTAGTCGGGGAACTGAGGGCCGCCGGCATTAGCGGGCTGAGGCCGGTGCGCCCGGAAGGCATCCATCTCACGCTCAAGTTCCTGGGCGACGTGCCCGCGGACCGCATCGGAGCCATCGGGGACGCCATCGAGCGCGCCGCCGGCCATCACACGCCGTTCGCGCTTTCGCTGAGCGGAGTCGGCGCGTTTCCGGGTGGCCGTGCCCCTCGCGTGCTGTGGGCGGGCATCGCTGGCGACTTGGAGCGTCTCGCGGCGCTTCAGGAAAGCGTCGACGATTGCCTGTCCGAGCTTGGCTTTGCCAGGGAGCGGCGGGCGTTCAACCCTCACCTCACGCTGGCCCGGCTGCGCGACTCGGCGTCGAGGGAGGACCGTGCTCACGCCCTGCGAGTGCTGGAGGCCGCGCAGCCGATGCAGAACGCCGGCTTCGTCGTAGACGGGGTGGCGTTATTCCAGAGCACGCTGGCTCCGGGAGGCGCGGTGTACCACCGGCTCCATCGCGCACCGCTGGACGGCGCGTGCCGGGGTACGACGTGACGCCGGGCGTCTGAGGTCGAGCGTTCCCCGCGGGCCCGGCTTTCGCAAGTGATTGTCCACTATGTTATACTTGCGCGGCTTACGGCGGCGCGACTTTAGCAGCACGAGGGAGAAGCGAGACTTGGCCGCAAACATCGAACTGATTCCAGACGGAAGCGTAACTTCCGCGGCCGGATTCGTCGCGGGCGGAACGTACGCGGGCCTCAAGACTCAGGGGGAGGGCGTGCTCGACCTCGGTATCCTGCTCTCCGAGCGACCCGCCTCTCTCGCGGCAACCTTCTCCACGAACCGGATTCTCTCTCCCTCTGTCACGGTGAGCCGCGTACGCGCGGAGCGCGGGTCTGCACGTGGTGTAGTCGCCAACAGCGGCTGCGCGAACTGTAGCGTCGGAGACCAGGGCCGCATGGACGCCGAGGAGATGGTAGCCCTGGCCGCGGCACACGTGGGCGTGGACCCGCAGGAGGTTCTGGTCGCCAGCACCGGGATGATCGGCGTCGAACTGCCGATGGGGTTGATTCGCCAGCACATGGGCGACCTGGAGCTCAGCGCGGACGGAGGCCACGCCTTCGCGGAATCGATAAGGACGACGGACTCGCGCCGCAAGGACTTAGCCGTGAGCGTGGAACTGGACGGCCGGACAGTGACGCTGGGGGGCGCGGCAAAGGGCGTGGGCATGATTCATCCCAACATGGCCACCATGCTGTGCTTCATCGCGACCGACGCCCCCGTCGAACAGGGCTTTCTGCAGGCCGCTTTGAGCGAGGCGGTCTCCTTGAGCTTCAACATGATCGACGTGGACGGCGACCAGAGCACGAACGACACCGTGCTCGTGTTCGCGAACGGCGCGGCGGGCGGACCGACGATCGACGCGGGGGCGGCCGGCGCGCCGGACTTCCAGGAGGCGCTGACCTACGTCTGCACCGAGCTGGCGAAGGAGCTTGTGCGTGACGGTGAGGGAGCGCAGCGGCTGATCGAGGTCGACGTGAACGGCGCGGCGAGCGAGTCCGACGCCCGCGTGGCGGCCCGGGAGATCGCCGGATCCTTGCTGGTCAAGGCCGCTGTGCACGGCCGGGACCCCAACTGGGGCCGCATCATGATGGCGCTCGGCAAGAGCGGCGCCGACATGGACGAGTCCAAGATACAACTCTTCATCAATGGCATCCAGATTGTCCACGAGGGCAAGGCCATACCCTACTCCCTGGACGCCGTCGTGGGATCGATGGGCGGCAGCGAGGTGTCCTTCAGGGTAGAATTGGATATCGGGACCGGCAGCGCCCGGGCATGGGGATGCGACCTGACCGAGGAGTACGTGACCTTCAACTCGGCCTACAGCACCTAGGCCGCCATCACACGAGAGGAGCCTCTATCCAATGGGACGACAGTAGTCAAGATTGGCGGCAGCACGCTGGGCAGTCACGACACCACCCTCGAAGACCTCGTGGCGCTCCAGCGGGAGGGCCGCCCGGCCGTGGTGGTGCACGGCGGCGGCAAGGTGATTTCCGAGTGGATGGAGAAGCAGGGCGTCAAGCCCAAATTCGTGCGAGGATTGCGGGTTACGGACGAGCAGAGCCTGGATATCGCGGTGGCGGTCCTGACGGGGCTGATCAACAAGGACCTGGTGGCGTCGCTCAACGCGGCTGGCGGCAGGGCCATGGGGTTGAGCGGCGCGGACGGCGGAATGATCAAGGGAGTCGTCAAGGACCCCGAACTGGGGCTGGTGGGCACAGTAACGGAGGTCGATCCCGAGCCGATCGACGCGATGCTGCGCTCAGGTTACATTCCCGTCATCGCCCCCGTCGCGGTACGCGCTTCCCAGGACGCCTCCCATCCACCGCTGCTGAACATCAACGCCGACACCGCCGCGGGCGAAGTGGCGGCGGCCCTTGGTGCCGAGCGGCTGGTGTTCCTCACGGACGTAGAGGGCCTGTACGACAGCTCGCGGCGCGTCATACCCCGGCTGACCGAACGCCAGGCGCGGGGCCTGATGGGTTCCAGCGTCATCGGCGGCGGCATGATTCCCAAGCTGGAGGCGTGCATCACGTCGTTGAACGGCGGCAGTACCGCACACATCGTGGACGGTCGCCGGACCAGGGCGCTTATGGAGACGTTGAACGGCAAAGCCACAGGAACCAGGATAGGTTAGTGAGGCCATGAACCCGGACTACGAGAACGGCAACGGTTACCCCAGCGAGTTCGAACCGGAGCAGATCCCGATTCAGATTGGCGGCATCCTGAAGTGGGGCGCCGTGATCATCGGGCTGGTGGCGATATTCGTGCTGATTTCCCTCGCGCGCTCGGTGTACACCGACTGGCTGTGGTACGAATCGCTGGGCTACCGGGGCGTCTACACGAAGATACTGTTCACGCGAATCGGGTTGTTCGTCGCCGGCATGGTGATCGCGGGAATCATCTTGGCGATTAACATCTTCATCGCCTATCGAAAGTCGGACGGGCCGGTCAACGTGTCGCTGCCCGAGGACGCGGTTGACTTCCTGCGGAAGCTGGTGCTGTGGGGAAGCGTGGGCGCGGGGGTGCTGCTGAGCCTGATGTTTGGCGCGGCGCTGGCGACGCAGTGGGAGTACTTCCTGCGGTTCCTGGAGTCCGTACCCTTCGGGCAGACCGACCCGATCTACAACCTGGACCTCGGATTCTACGTGTTCGCCCTTCCCGTCTACGGGTTCGTCCAGGGGTGGATACTGGGCATTCTGATAGTGTCGGCGCTGGCCGCCCTCGCGATCTACTTCATCCGGTCGGGGCTGCGCGGAGACCGCTTCTCCATAACGCCCGCTCTCAAGGTGCATATGTCGGTGATAGGTGCGCTCATCCTGTTCACCATCGCCGCGGGACTGTTGATCGATCGCTGGGAGCTGCTGCTGTCCGAGGACGGAGCGGTGTTCGGGGCGGCCTACACCGACCTGAACGCGCGCAGGCCGGCCCTGCTGATATCGGCAATCATCGCGGTGGCGAGCGGCATACTTCTGCTGGTCAACATCTGGCTGACGGGAATGAGGCTGTTCACGGGCGCCGTCGCGCTGTGGGTGGTCGCCTCGATTGTCCTGGGCGCCGTCTGGCCTTCCATCGTGCAGCGCTTCACGGTAACGCCCAACGAGTTCGTGAGGGAGGCGGAGTACATATCACACAACCTGAGTTACACCCGGCAGGGCTACGGTCTCGACAACATAGATGAGCAGTTCTACCAGGCCGACAGCGCGGTTTCGTCAGAATTGATCGCGGATAACGCTCTGACCATCAACAACATCCGGTTGTGGGACTATCGCCCCTTGACCGACGTGTACCGGCAGATCCAGTTGATTCGCCCGTACTACGACTTCCTTGGCGTGGACGTGGGACGCTACACGCTGGGCGGCGCCTACCGCCAGGTGTTGCTGGCGACGCGCGAGGTCGCGCCGGACAAGCTGCAGCCGGAGTCGCAGACCTGGCTCAACCGGCACCTCTTCTACACGCACGGCATCGGCATAGCGATGAGCCCTGTTACGGAATTCACGCCCGAGGGCAGGCCGCTGTTCTTTGCCAAGGACATCCCCGCCGACGGCGTGATTCCCATTGGCGTGGAGGGAGCGCCCGAGCCCGAGTTGGTGGTGGACAACCCGCGCATCTACTACGGCGAGAACACCGCGGACTACGTTATCGTCAAGACCAACACCGACGAGCTGGACTTTCAGACGGAGGAGGGAGACCTCATCCGCACCAGCTACTCCGGCGACGGAGGGGTCGAGCTGTCGTCGTTCTTCCGGCGCATGGCCTACGCCTGGCAGTTCGCGGACGTGAACATCCTGATTAGCGGCGAGATTACGAGCCAGAGCCTCGTACAGTACCGGCGCCAGGTGCAGGACCGGATCAAGACTATCGCGCCGTTCCTGTGGCTGGACAGCGACCCTTACATCGTTGTCGCCGACGGACAACTGTACTGGATTCAAGACGCCTACACGGTGACTGACCACTTCCCGTACTCCGATCCGACAGTCACGTCAGGCGAGGAGCGGATCAACTACATACGCAACAGCGTCAAGATTACGGTCGACGCCTTCAACGGCGACGTGCTGATGTACGAATGGGACTCCAGCGATCCCATCATCGCCACGTACCGAGGCATGTTCCCGGGCCTGTTCAAGTCGCAGGACGAAATGCCACCCGCGATTGCGGAACACGTACGGTACCCCCAGGACATGTTCGACGTGCAGGCCCACAAATACACGAAGTACCACATGAAGGACCCGCAGAACTTCTATAACAACGAGGACTTGTGGGCGATTCCGAATGAGAAGTTCGGACAGGAAGAGCAGCTCCAGCCCGTCGAGTCGTACTACGTGATAATGAAGCTGCCCGGCGAGGAACGGGAGGAGTTCGTTTTGCTTCTCCCCTACACTCCCAACCAGCGCCAGAACCTAATCGGCTGGCTCGCGGCCAGGAGCGACCATGAGAACTATGGCAAGCTCGTGGCTTTCAACTTCCCGAAGGACAGGCAGATAGACGGTCCCGAGCAGGTGGAGGCCCGCATCGACAACGACCAGGACATTTCGGCCTGGTTCACGCTCCGCTGCTCCGAGGGGTCGGTCTGCATCAGGGGCAACCTGCTCGTGATACCGATCGGCGAGAGCCTGTTGTACGCCGAACCGGTCTACATCCGCGCGGAGGGCGTCAGGTTCCCGGAGCTCAAGCGCGTGATACTGGCGACCGGCGACAGGGTGGTGATGGAGGACTCGCTCAACGACGCGCTCGAGTCGCTGACCGGCTTCCAGGCGGACGCGCCCGTGGTCACAGCGCCCACGAACGGCCAGACGCCGGCGCCGTCCGTGGGCGTGGGGCTGCAACAGGAGATTGACAGCTTGCTCTCCGCCCTGGACGAACTGAAAGACAACGTGGCAGATATCGAAGAAGCCCTTGACCGGCTGAAGGACTTAGCAGGAGGAAACTGAGATGACAACCGATTGGAAAGACCTCGAGAGCCAGTACTACATGTTCGTCGTCCGGCGGCAGCCCGTCGTGATCGCGCGGGGTGAGGGCACGCGAGTCTGGGACGTCGACGACAAGGAGTACCTGGACTTCACCTCCGGCTGGGCGGTCAACAACGTTGGCCACGCCAACGCGGAGGTGGCCGAGGCCATCGAGAGGCAGGCGCGCACCCTGCTTCAGACCTCCAATCAGTTCTACACCCTGCCCCAGCTCCAACTCGCCCAGATCCTTGTCGACAACAGTTGCCTGGACAAGATCTTCATCTGCAACAGCGGAGCGGAGGCCAACGAGGGCGCCATCAAGCTCGCCCGCAAGTGGGGCAAGGCCAACCGCGACGGGGCCGTTGGCATCATCACGGCGTTCAACTCGTTCCACGGCAGGACCATGATGAACGTGGCCGCGACGGGCCAGCCTCACTACCAGCAGATATTCGAGCCGATTCCCACGGGCTTCACCCACGTCGACTACAACGACATCGAGGCGCTGAAGACGGCCACCACTGACGAGACCTGCGCGGTGATGCTGGAGCCGGTGCAGGGCGAGGGCGGCGTCAACATCCCCAGCGTGGGATACCTGGAGCAGGTGCGCGAGTGGTGCGACGAGAACGGCCTGCTGCTCATCTTTGACGAGGTGCAGACCGGACTGGGACGGCTGGGCACGCTGTTCGGCTACCAGTCGTTCGACGTCGAGCCGGACATCATGACGCTGGCCAAGGGGCTGGGTGGTGGAGTGCCCATCGGCGCGTTCCTCGCGAAGGACCACGCGATGGCCTTCGAGCCGGGCGACCACGGCTCCACGTTTGGCGGCAACGCGCTCACCTGCGCCGCCGCTTACGCTTCCACCAAGTACATCATCGACAACGACGTGTCCGGCAACGCCGCCGCCATGGGCGAGTACCTGGGCGCGGCGCTCAACGGACTGAAGGCCAGGCACAGCGTCATCAGCGAGGTGCGCGGCATGGGGCTGCTGTGGGCCGTACTCTTCGACTCCGACATCTCGCCGGCGGTCGTGGGCGCCTGCAACGAGGCGGGCATCCTGCTTAACCCGCTGCGCCCCAACGCCGTGCGGTTGATGCCGCCGCTCACAGTGACGAGAGAAGAGATCGACGAGGCGATGGAGCGCCTGGAGGCGGGCCTCACCGCGGCCACGCGGGGCTAGCTGTTGTTCGCCTTTGACTGGTTGGCGGGGACGTTCGGGAGAACGTCCCCGTTATTCCTTGCGGTCGCCGCGTTGGCTGTCCTGGCCGCGGCGGCGTGCGCTGGAGGCGACGAGTCTCCGGTGACAGTGCAGGCCGCTCCGACGGCCGCTGCCACCGCTCTGCCCACCGCTGCGCCGGCGCCCACACCCACGCCTGCGCCTACCGTCACGCCGACGCCCACACCCACGCCTGCGCCTACCGCCACGAGCGTACCAACCTCGACGCCGGCCCCGCCGTCGGCCCAAGCGGTGCTGGACGCGGTCACCGCGGCGATGAGCGGCGTCTCCACGGCGCACGTCGAAAGCGACGTAGAGGTGCACGTGGAGTCTGGCGGCACGGGCACGAGCGCGGATTTCAATATGGGACTGGTGGGAGACCTTGTAGTCCCCGACCGCTTTCACTTTACGGTCGAGATGGCTGCCTCCGGCTTTACGGTGGAGTTCGAGATAATCGCAATCGGCAGCGACTCATACATGCGGAATCCCGTGACCGGCGAATGGGAGGCCAACGTTGAGTCGGCCATCCCAATCGGCACTGAGTCCTTTTCTATGGGGGCGTTCGGCACGGACTTCCGCCCGGAGGTCGCGGCAAGCTTCACGCTGTCTGGCATAGAGGAGCTGGACGGCGAGCGCGTCTATCATCTCAGCGGCACGGTCACTGGCGAGGACGTGGCGGAGTTGTTGGACGATCAGAGCGCGAGCCGGGGCGAGGCCGCTGTCCAGTACTGGGTGGGCGTCGACGACCATCTCGTCAGGAAGACCGAGATCTCCTTTGAGGACTCGGGCACGGACCCCCTCACCAACCTCACCTACCTGACTCAGGCTACCTACGTGACCACATTTTCGGACTACAACGCCCCCGTAACCATCGAGGCGCCGGAAGTTACGGACCAAGGCGGGCTATTCGGCTCTGACGACCAGGGCGACAGTCCCGAGACCGCCACGGCCTCCGACGACCACGGCGACAGCATGGAGACCGCCACACTGATCGAAATAGGCGACACCATCGACGGCGAGATAGGCTTCGCGTTCGATCTCGACGCCTTCCGCTTCCCGGCGAAGGAGGGACAAAGCTACCGCATAGTGGTCACGCCAGGCACGCTGGAGGATCCCTTCGTAAACCTGTACAGCTCCGCAGCCGACATTGAGTCCTCGGATTTTAGGTCTTGGGGTGAGGACAGCGTAACCATCCTCTGGGAGCCGCTCTGGTCCGGCGACTACTTCGTTCTGGTGGAAGGCTACGGCTTGACCGGCACGTACACCGTGAGGGTCGCCATCGAGTAGGTGGATTCGAAAACCTGCCGGGCGCATCTCGATCAGCCGCCGTCGTCTCCCCTGCCCCGCCACGGCCTCTCCACGATGAGGGCGCGTATCCCAACGACCAAAGTGAGTCCCACGGCGGCCGCCACCCTCGGCCAGTCCGCCTCCCGTGCGCCTGCGGCGTCCAGCGCGAACGCCGCGCAGGCCACGGCGGCGTAGCCCACCGCTGCGCCCTCCACGGTCCGCCGCATGACCAACACGCTGATCGCGCCCACCGCCAATCCGATGGCGGCCAGAACGGGCACCAACGCGATTCCAGCTCCAATAGCCGTCGCGAGGCCCGCGCCTCCCCGAAAGCGGAGAAACACCGGCAGCCAGTGCCCCAGCACCGACGCCGCGCCCGCCGCGACCATCACGCCAAGCGGGGCGTTGACCACCCACGCCGCGGCGACCGGCAGTCCGCCCTTAACCGCGTCGGCGAGGAACACCGCGACGCCGGCCCAGCGGCCCACCTCCCGAAAGGTGTTCGCCGCGCCGGGATTGCGCGTGCCGACCTTGAACACGTCCGCACCGGCTGCTCGCGCGATCAGGTATGCAGCCGGTATCGATCCGATCAGGTAGCCGCCCACAACCAGCGCGGCGACTGTGAATATGCCAGGCTCCATCGCTTCACACCGTCCCATCCGGCAGGTTGACTCGATCGCTCCACACCATGCTAGCCCAAATGCGTGCGCGGTGGATAGCCGGCCTGGTGGGGCTGCGTTGTGTCGTCCAGCGAGCCTGTCTCAGACTACCGGCTGCGCCCATCCCTGAATCTTCGGTCATTCCCTTGCGTTCCACATATCGCCCAGCCAACATCTCCCGGGCGCGCCGGCGCGCACCCCAGCCGCACTCCATCGCCCACACCCCACCCGATCGCTCTCCTGTACCCCGGAAATTCCGTCACTTTCCCGCGCCATCTGTTCCCCATCACTGCCCCACCCACGCCCCACGCACGCCCCGCCCCGTCCCCACGCCTGCGCCATTTCTTCCCACAAATTCGCCCCAGTCCCGCAATTTCGCCACCGCCCTTGAAGTAAACGCACATCCGTGCTATCATACTCCGCGGTAGGGCCAGATTTCAACCCCGCCCGCGGGACCGACCTCGCTGCCCGCAAAACCTGCCCGCCGGTTCCTCCGAACAGTTACCCCTGCCAAAGGGCCCTTGACCCGCCTCGTACATCCGTGCTACGCTTCCCTCAACAAAGGACCGACCTACCTCCCGCCCATACGACCCACCTCCGGGGCCACCTGGGGCATTCGCACCCGTTACCGTGCGCCCAGGCCCCTCCGGCCAGACCCCGCCCGCGCACCATCCAGCTACCAAATGTCCCCAAAAGTCCCTGTCTGACACACATTTCGCCAAACCGTCGCCTGTAGGGGCAGGTTTCAAACCTGCCCGCCCTGCCCGCTGGTCCCTTCCCTCGCAGGTCAGGGCAATCGCATACTAACTTGTGCGTAGCACCTTGAGCAGGTAGTTCTCATTCCAGCCGGCCCTTTTGCGTTTGCCCCGTATGCTGGCCTTCAGCGTGGTTTCGCGCCTGAGCATGTTCATCGCCATGCGGCGCAGCGTAGAGAAGTTCTCGGCAGCGTTGCCCTTTCTCACCCGGCAATTGTCCTCCCCGAAGGTCACGTCCAGCACCCAGTGCACCGAGTTCTCTATGCCCCAATGCCCCCTCACCGCCGCGAGCATCCGCTCGGCTTGCGCCGGCAGACTGGATATGTAGTAGCGCACTTCCTTCGACGTATTGCCGTCTATGAGCCGCTCAGACTCCACCATCGCCACGCTTGTGAGATTCACCCATTCCCGATCCTCGTTCACGTACCCGACGCAGTCCGGGTCCCAGACCATCCAGCACCGCCTTGTCTCAATTCGACCATGGCCTGTGTCCACAGTCTCGATAAAGTCGTGCTTCATGTCGGCGAAGTCGGTCTTGCGCCCATGGGCGAATATCTCCACTACGTCCTCGTACAATCGGGGTTGATTTTCCTTTAACGCCAGCACGTAGTCCGCTTTTTGCTCGATTATCTTCTCGACGACCTTCTTTTGACACCCCATCGCGTCTATAGTCACCGTGGAACCGGACACGTCGAGCGTCTTGAGCAGTCGAGGTATCGCCGTTATCTCGTTGGAACGGTCGTCCACCTTGAGTTGCCCGAGTATCATCGAGTTGCTCTGCGCCCATGCGCTCACCAGGTGCGTGGGGCGAACGCCCCCGGTCCGGTCCGCCGAACCGCGCAACGCCTTGCCGTCTATCGCGACCACCTTGCCCTTGGTGATCTCGCTGACGGCCGCTATCCAGTGGGTGAAGCACTGCTGGAACTGTTCGGGGTCCAGCACGGAGAAGACCCTGCCGAAGGTGTCGTGGGAAGGTATGCCGTCGGGTATGTCGAGCAGACTTTCGAACCACTGCCTCTTGGAATTGCAGAACATCTCCACGTCGGTCCAGGAGTCTGCGCCGCCCAGCACCGCGCAGATGGCCATGAAGACGACGTTGCCCAGTTCGTGCCGCTTGGCGCGGCTATCCCTGGGGTCTTCGAGATTCGAGAGCTGTTTTAGCAGGTTCGATGCGAAAACGGGGTTCACGTGGCCGCCTCCTATGCTGTACTGGCCACGATTCTACACGTGATCTTGGAATGAGTTTAGTATGCGATTGCCCTGCCTCGCAGGGGGAAGGGCCTGCCCTGAGCTTGCCGAATGGGTTAGGATGGGGGTGACGACCCTTGTTCAGACTCGCCTCATCAACTCTGAACACTTACGCTGCCGTGGGCTTGGTTGACTGCCCATGTGGCGGTTGCTAAACTCGCTTGGGCTTGCCCCGGACGCCGGTGAGACGGGGCGCAGGCTGCCGCGAGGGGGCGAGTCGTAACCGCCCGGCAGGACGACTTGCCGGCTACTGGGAGCAGACATGACGGATTCCGCCGACCGGTTCACGCACGCGCTCAGCGTGGACATAGGAGGCACTTTCACAGACTTTTCCCTGCTGGAGCTTTCGACCGGGCGCGTGCTGGTCAACAAGGTGCTGACCGACCCGGAGAACCCGGACGTCGCGCTCATCGCCGGGGCATCGGAGTTGCTGGACGACGAGGGTGTAGACTTCGACCGCCTGCGCATGGTCGTTCACAGCACGACACTGGCGACCAACTCGATAATCGAGCGCAAAGGCGCCAAGACGGCGCTGCTGACCACCGAGGGTTTCCGGGACATCCTTCAGATGGGCCGAGAGCAGATATATGACATCTACGATCTGAAGGCACAGTATCCCCCGCCGCTGGTGCCGCGATACCTGCGACGGGGAGTCGCCGAGAGAGTGGACCGCGATGGCAACGTCGTCTCCCAGTTGGACGTGGAAGCTGCCATGGAGACCATGGGAGAGCTGCTGGAGCAGGACATCGAGGGCGTGGCGGTGTCTCTGCTTCACTCCTACAAGAACCCGGAGCACGAGCAGAGGTTGAAGACCGCAATCGGGGAGCGGTTCCCGGGCGTGGCGCTCTCGTTGTCGTCCGAGGTCGCCCCGGTCATCAACGAGTACGAGCGAACCTCGACCACGGTGGCAGACTGCTATATCAAGCCCGCCGTGTCCGGCTACCTGGCGTCGCTCACCGGAAGCCTGGCCGAGGAGGGATACGAGGGCCGGCTACTGGTGATGCACTCCGCGGGCGGCGTGATCGGGAGCGACGCGGCAGCCGAACGGCCCGTGCGGATGCTGGAGTCTGGACCGGCGGCGGGCGCGCTGGCGGCCAGGTTCTACGGCGAGTTGTTGGGCCAGCCGGACTTGGTGTCACTGGACATGGGAGGCACCACGGCCAAGACGTGCGTCATCGAGGGCGGACGGCCCACGGTGTCCAGCCGGATAGAGGTCGCACGCGTGCACCGCTTCAAAGCCGGCAGCGGCCTGCCGATAGTGATACCCGTGGTCGAGCTTATCGAGATTGGCTCCGGGGGCGGCAGCATAGCCTGGACGGACAGCCTTGGCCTGCTCAAGGTGGGGCCGCAGAGCGCGGGGGCGAGGCCGGGCCCGGCCTGCTACGGCCAGGGAGGCGACGAGCCGACGGTGACGGACGCCAACCTGGTACTGGGCTATCTCAACCCCGACTACTTCCTGGGCGGGCGCATGAATCTCGACGTAGACGCCGCCAGGCGGGCTATTGCGGGACTGGGCGACGCGCTGGGGATCAGTGAAGAAGAGGCGGCCTGGGGTATCTACAGCGTGGTCACCGAGAACATGGCGTCATCGGCGCGGCTACACGTGATCGGCCGCAACAAAGACCCGCGCAACTACAGCGTGGTCGCGTTCGGTGGCGCGGGGCCGGCGCACGCCTGCGAGGTCGCCCGCAAGATGGGCGCGCGCAGAGTGATTTCGCCGCTGGCTGCGGGCGTCACGTCCGCGCTTGGCTGCCTGACGGCGCCGCTGTCGTTCGAGGACGTGCGGTCGCTGCCTTCGTCGCTGGAGGGCGCGGACTGGAGCTCGGTGAACGACGTGTACCGGGATATGGAAGCGCAGGGTCTACGGCTGCTGGCCCAGGCAGGCACACCGGAGGGTGGCGTGACGCTGGCGCGCTCGGCGGACATGCGGCTGAGCGGGCAGATTCACGAGATCAACGTGCCGATTCCGGATGGCGAGCTGGGAGCCGCGCAGCTGGAGCGCATCCGGGCGGACTTCCACGACATCTACGAGGAGTTGTACTCGCGCCGGAATCTGAACATACCCATCGAAGTTCAGAACTGGCGCCTGCTGGCGACCGGGCCGGAGCCGGTGGTGCGGCTGGCCCGCCAGGACGTGGACGACAACGCGGATGCCGGCGCGGCGCTGAAGGGGGCCAGGAGCGCGTACTTCCAGGGCGTTGGGTTCATCGAGTGCCCCGTTTACGACCGCTACCGCCTGGCGCCCGGCGCGCGGCTCAGCGGGCCGGCAATCGTGGAGGAACAGGAGTCCACTGCCGTACTGGGTCCGCAGGACCGGGCCGAAGTGGACGAGTGGTTCAATCTGGTGTTCGAGGTGGGCGGCACAGCGCAGGCGTGATGGTGCGCGCAAGTGGCGGGAATCGGAAACAGCCAGGGCTGACCGGGAGCGAGCAATGAGGGAATTCGACCCAGTTTCACTTGAGATAATCTGGAGCCGCCTCCTCAACGTCACCGAGGAGATGTGGACGACGATACTGAGGACGGCGGTCTCGACGATCATCGCGTCGGCCAACGACTTCGGGTGCGAGATCATGGACGCCGAGGGGCGTTCGATCGCACACGCCTACCGAAGCATGCCCGTGTTCAACATGACGATGCCCAACGTCACCAAGGAGATTCTGAAGAAGTATCCCGCCGACTCGCTCAGGCCCGGCGACGTTTTCCTTACCAACGACCCCTGGCTGTGTGCGGGCCACCTGCCCGACATCGCGGTGGTGACGCCGATCTTCTTCCAGGGCAGGTTCGTGGGCTTTGCGGGAAACATCGCCAACACCTCCGACATCGGCGGCTCGCTGGACGCCAAAAGCGTGCGAGACTCTTACGAAGAGGGAATCTTCTTTCCCATCTGCAAGCTGTACGACGACGGGGAGCCTAACGAGCTAGTGTTCGACATGTTCCGCTGGAACGTGCGCGCGCCGGACATGGTGCTGACCGACATAGAGGCGCAGGTAGCTGCCAACGAAGTCGGCAGAAGGCGAGTGGCGGCGCTGCTGGATGAGTACCAGCTTGAGGACCTGTCCGCGCTGTCGCAGGCGATACGAGGCCGGTCGGAGGCCGCGATGCGACGGGCCATAGGCAGTCTGCCGGACGGTGAGTACTACAACGAGGTTTACACCGACGGCGTAGGGACGCCTCTCAAGATTGCCGTGAAAGTGACGGTGCAGGGCGACGAGATGGTGGTGGATTACGCCGGCTCGTCACCACAGGTGGACTGGGGCGGCATCAACTGCACTCTGATCTATAGCACAGGACACACGCTGTACCCGATGGCCTGCCTGCTCGCGCCGGAGGTGCCGGTGAACGAGGGCTGCTTCCAACCCATAACGACGGTCGCGCCGGAGGGCAGCATCATAAACTGCACCTTCCCGATTTCGGTGGGTTCCAGGGTAAACACTGGCTGGTACATTCACGGGGCGATATTCGGTGCGCTGGCGCAGGCTCTGCCGGGAGACATACAGTCCGGCAACGGCCTTATGTCCAGCCTGCACACCTACGGGTTCGACCGCGACGGCAGGGTGTTCAATGCCCACCTGTTCTGCGGCGGAGGCCGCGGGGCGACGAGCATGGGCGACGGCATGGGTACGAACATGTTCCCAAGCAGCGCGTCCAACGTGCCGGTCGAGGTGTTCGAGTTGAACAGCCCGGCGCTGGTCCGTGCCAAGGAGTTCGTCACCGACTCGGCGGGCGCGGGACGGCACAGGGGCAGTCCGGGCCAGCGGGTGGTTATGCGCAAAGCTCCCGGCCATACCGGAAACCTGAACATCTACTTCCACCCGCACAGGATGTTGTTCCCGGCGCAAGGCATATTTGGCGGCGACGACGGCAGAAGAACGCGGGTTGTGATGAACGGCGTCGCGCTGAGCGACGACCCGGAGAAGATGACCCAAGGCTACGTGGGGCTCGAGTCCGAGTCGGACGAACTGGTGGTGGAGTTCCCCAGCGGCGGCGGCATCTACGACCCCAGAGGGAGGAGCCGGGAACTGGTGGAGCGAGACGTGCGAGACGGCTTGGTGTCGCCGGAAGCCGCAAGCGGCATCTATGGCGCGGACCAGGCGCGGTTCGGACAGTTCTGAGACAAAACGCAACCCATTTCATGTTGCATTTGGCGCATTTGCCGTTTATGGTAGGCTGGTTCGGAACAAATGCGAAAATGGCGCCATTTCAGTTCGACTCCGGACCGTTGGGAAGCCATTCGCCCAGCTCCGAAACTGGGGAAAGCAGACGTTGAAGGGTTGCAAGCAAGGCTGAACAGGTTTAGAGTGTAGCGGTTTTGGACTGTGCACTTGAGATAGACCGAGCAGGAGGTCGTCCCACCAGGTCCGCATGAGAGTCATTCTTCGTATCATAAGGATTGCCCTTCGGCACAAATGGCGGCTGATTGGCGCATACGCCTCGATGGCGGGCGCCGTGGCGGCTTATCTGCTGCTACCCAGGCTATTCAAAGACGCGATCGACCGCATCTACATAGCCTTTTCTGAAGGCGGCATAAGCGAGATCCCCAGAGACGAACTGATCGCAATTTCCATTGCCATTGTCGTCCTGAGCATAATTCGTGGCGTGCTGTCGTTCCTCCAGACCTACCTCGGCGAGGCCCTCTCGCAGCTCGTAGCCTTCGACATCCGCAATCGCTTCTACAATCACGTCCAGCACATGAGCTTCGGGTTTCACGACCGGCACCACACCGGAAACCTGATGTCCCGGGCCATTACCGACGTCGAGAACATCCGCATGTTCATCAACATGGGCCTGGTGCGTATGCCCTACTTCATGGCACTGTTCGTCATCGTGGGCATCATCCTGATGTGGATGGACTGGCGCCTCGGCCTGCTCAGCACCAGCTTCCTGCCCTTCGTCGCCTATCACTCCGTCGTCATGCGGCTCAAGATGCGCGCCATCTGGCTCAGCGTCCAGGAGAAGATGGCCGAGTTGAACACCGTCCTCCAGGAGAACCTGACGGGCGTTCGCGTGGTCAAGGCGTTCGCGGCGGAAAAGCACGAAGAGGAGCGGTACAGCACCCGCAACGCGAGCGTGGCCGAAGACATGGTGGAGGCCGAAAAGCTGCGCGCCTCCAACACGTCGTTCATGAACTTCGCCTTCCTTGTCGCGCTCGCGCTCATAATCTGGTTCGGAGGCTGGCGCGTCGTCAACGGAGATATGAGCCTGGGCGAGTTGGCCGCGTTCGTGTTCTACATGCAGATTCTGTCCATGCCCGTCCGCATGACGGCGTGGATGGTGAACGCATACGCCAGGGCGACCTCCGCCGGCCAGCGTCTGTTCGAGATACTGGACACAGAGTCTCCGGTGCAGGAGCGCCCCGACGCTGACGAGATGCCCAGGGTCAAGGGCCACGTTCGCTTCGAGGACGTGACTTTCAGCTACGATGACGGCGTGCCCGTGCTACGCGGTGTGAGCATCGACGCCAAGCCCGGCATGGTGATCGCGCTGCTCGGAGCGCCGGGCAGCGGCAAGAGCACCGTAGTAAACCTGATTTCGCGATTTTACGATGTGAGCGGAGGCAGGATAACTATCGACGGTATCGACGTGCGGGACGTGACATTCGAGTCGCTGCGCCACAACGTGGGCTTTGTGCAGCAGGACGTGTTCCTGTTCACCACCAGCATGAAGGAGAACATCGCGTACGGCAGGGAATCGGCGTCCCCGGAGGAGGTAACCCAGGCGGCGAAGGTGGCGCAGTTGCACGACTTCATCGAGTCGCTCGACCAGGGTTACGAGACGCCCATTGGCGAGCGCGGGTCCACGCTTTCGGGCGGACAGCGACAGCGAATGTCAATTGCGCGCGCCGTACTCTTGGACCCGCCCGTTCTCATACTCGACGACTCCACCTCCAGCGTAGACGCCGGTACCGAGGAGCTCATACGCCAGGCGATGATTTCGGTAATGCAGGGCCGCACGACGTTCGTGATAGCCCACAGGTTGAGCACGGTGCACAGGGCCGACCTGATACTGGTTATGCAGGAAGGTGAGATCGTCGAACAGGGGACACACCAGGAGTTGCTTGCGGCGTCCGGCCTTTATCGGGACATCTACGAGCTGCAGCTACGGCCGCAGGAAGAGGTTATGAAGGACATGGAGGCGCCCGTGATAGTGACGGCGGAGGGCGACTCATGATGGGCGGTGGCCGCGGCGGCGGCATGCTTCAGGGCACAAGGCGCGGGCACATAGACGACGAGGTTTTCGGCAGCGTCTATAACCGCCGCGTGGTTCTGCGTATGCTCCCCTACATGTTCCGATACAAGGGCTTCGCGGTGATAGCCACGTTGTCCATGCTGGTGTTCACCGCCACGCAAATCGCGGTGCCCTGGCTGGTGGCTATCGGCATCGACGACTACATCCTCAGCAACGCCAACTTCGGCCAGTTGACGCTCATTTTCGCCGTGTTCGTCGGCGTGGCCGGCCTCAATTGGGTGTCCAACTATGCCCAGCAGTTGGCCATGGCCAAGGTGGGACAGGGAATCCTGTTCGGCCTGCGCCGAGATATGTTCGCGCACCTGCAAAAGCTGTCGCTGTCGTACTACGACAAGACCGAGGTCGGCCGGATAATGTCGCGAGTGCAGGGCGACTCTGGTCAATTGCAGGAGTTCATGGCGCTGGTGGTTATGACCCTCGGCGACATGCTGTCACTGGCGGGCATCGTGATCATGCTGCTTGTGCTCAATGTGGAACTCGGCCTCATCTCCATGGTGACCATCCCCATTCTCATACTCATCATGGCGTTCTGGCAACCGTACGCACGCAAGGCATTCATGCGGGTCAGGGTGGCCATCTCCATAGTCAACGGGGCGCTCAACGAGAACATCACCGGCATCCGCGTTGTCCAGAGCATGAACCGCCAGGACCGTAACTTGGAGATATTCGACGGCAAAAACCACGAACATCTCGATGCAAACCTGTATGCAAGCAGGCTCTCTTCCGGTCTGATAGGCGTTGTGGACGTGCTGACCGCCGTCTCGATAGTCCTGGCCCTTATCTTCGGCGCGCAGATGATACTCAACAATGAGCTTGAAGTGGGCACGCTCGTCGGATTCATCCTGTACATTCAGCGTTTCTTCGATCCGATCCGCAATCTCACCATGCAGTACACCCAGCTCCAGCGCTCCATGGCCTCAGGCTCGCGCATTTTCGATCTGTTGGACACGCCGCTGGACCTGGAGGACGCCCCGGACGCAGTAGAACTGCCGCGGCTCCGCGGCGAGGTTGAGTTCCGCAATCTCAACTTCTCGTACGTGCCGGAAGAGCCGATACTCAAGAACGTTAACCTGCACGTGAACCCCGGCGAGACTGTGGCTATAGTGGGGCCGACAGGCGCCGGCAAGACCTCGATGGTCTCGCTTCTGTCCAGGTTCTACGACGTGCCGCGTGGCAATGGCGCCATACTGGTGGACGGCTGGGACATACGCGACGTCACTCGCAACTCGCTCGCCCGCCAGATGAGCATGGTTCTGCAGGAGCCTTTCCTCTTCTCTGGCACCGTGCGCGAAAACATCAAGTACAACAACGCTGACGTGACCGATATGCGGATGATCGAGGCGGCGCAGGCGGTGAACGCCCACAACTTCATCATGCGGCTCGAGAACGGCTACGACACTTTCCTGGCCGAGCGCGGCGTGAACCTGAGCCTGGGGCAGCGGCAGCTACTCAGCTTCGCCCGGGCCATTGTGGCCGACCCGCGCGTACTCATCCTGGACGAGGCCACCGCAAACATCGACAGCTACACCGAAGTACTCATCCAGAGGGCGCTGCAAAACCTGCTCAAGGATCGTACCGCCATCGTCATCGCGCACAGGCTGTCGACCATTCGCGGCGCGGATAAGATCGTCGTGCTGAACCTGGGCGAGGTCATCGAAGAGGGAACGCACGACCAGTTGCTGGCCCGCAACGGACTGTACTCCCGGCTGTACGCCATGAACTACGCCTCGATCGAGGAGCCGCTGGAGTTGGCGGGGCGAGCCGACGGCGACTCCTAGCGGGATACCGCTATATGAGCCTGGGTTGGTTGGAGGCGCCGTCCTCGTACTCGACGCCCAGGTGGTCATACGCGCGGCGGGTGGCCATCCGCCCGCGGGGGGTGCGGTCCAGGAAGCCCAGTTGCAGCAGGTAGGGCTCGCACACGTCCTCTATGGTGTCCGACTCCTCGCTGATGGACGCCGCCAGCGTGTCCAGCCCGACCGGGCCGCCGCCGAACTTCTCAACGATCGATTGCAGCACCCGCAGGTCCATGCTGTCCAGGCCGATGTTATCGACTTCCAACTGCGCCAATGCCGACTTGGCGACCTCTTCGGTGATCACGTTGTCGGCTACCACCTGGGCGTAGTCCCGCACACGCCGCAGCAGGCGGTTGGCGACCCGGGGCGTACCGCGGGCGCGCAGGGCAACTTCGCGTATGCCGCCCGGCTCGGCGGGGATATCGAGAATCCGTGCGGACCGCTCGACGATGGTGCGCATATCCTCCTCGCCGTAGAAGTCCAAGCGGTATACCGAGCCGAAACGGTCTCTGAGCGGCGAGCTGACCATTCCGTAGCGGGTGGTAGCGCCGATGAGAGTGAACGGCTGTATGGCGAGGTTCATGCTGCGGGCGTTCAGTCCCTTGTCGATGACCCACGATACGAAGAAGTCCTCCATCGCCGAGTAGAGGACCTCTTCCACCAGGCGGCTGAGCCGGTGGACTTCGTCCACGAACAGGATGTCGTCCTTGCGTAGCTGTGTCAGCAGCGCGACCATGTCGCCAGGACGCTCGATGGCGGGGCCGGATGTGACGCGAATACGCACGCCCATCTCGGTCGCGACGATGTTGGCGAGGGTCGTCTTCCCCAGGCCGGGCGGGCCGTAAACCAGCAGGTGATCGAGCGGCTCGCCGCGCTGGAGCGCCGCCGTGATGGCGATCTGCAGGTTGCCCTTGACCGCCGCCTGGCCCACATACTCGTCGAGCCGCCGCGGCCTGAGGCTCGTGTCGAGCGTGTGGTCTCCCTCCTGCTGGTTGCCGGAGACAATTCGTTCGGTCATGGGGCCAGTACACCTTTGGGGGTATGCCTGCACTTTAGGCGCGGCTCGGCGCGGTGTCAAGAAACGCCCAGTGGAGGCATTGCGCTACAATGTCCACACCCGATTCCACTGAGGACACATATGTTGCGCTGCCCCATAGACGACAAGACAGAGTTGCGGCTGCTCGAGGAGCGCCACACCGAGGAGCTGTTCGCGTTGGTAGACCGCAATCGCGCCTACCTGCGAGAGTGGCTGCCGTGGGTGGACGCCACCACGACGGTGGAGGACGAAAGAGCGTTCGTCAGGTCGTCGCTGGAGGGTTTCGCTAAGGGCACGACGATAGAGTTCGCCATTTGGCACAAGGGCCGTATCTCCGGTGGTATCGGCCTTCACTTCATCGACGAGGTGAACCGCAGTGGTGAGATTGGCTATTGGGTGAGCGAGGACCTGCAGGGAAGAGGGCTGGTCACGCGCGCGTGCGTCGCAGTGCTGGACCACGCATTCGGCAATTTGGGCCTTAACCGCGTCGTCATACGCGTGGACGTCGGCAACACTCGCAGCCGTTCTATCCCTGAGCGGCTCGGCTTTGTGCAGGAAGGCGTCACGCGCCAGTCCGACTGGCTGTACACGCGCTTCCGGGACATGGTGCTGTACAGCATCCTCGCCGACGAGTGGGGTCGCTCGAATAAAGGAGTAGAGTGTGACTGAGTTTCAGCATCTGAACCGGGAGGCCACGCGCATCTGGGACGCCAACGCCGACTTCTGGGACGCGCGGATGGGCGAGGGCAACGACTTTCACAAGCAGCTCATCGAGCCGAGCCAGTTGCGGCTGCTCGGTTCGCCCGCTGGCAAGCGAGTGCTCGACGTGGCCTGCGGCAACGGACAGTTCGCGCGAAAGCTGGCAGAGCTCGGCGCGGCGGTGGTCGGTATCGACGCAGCCGAAGGTATGGTACGGAACGCCAGGGCGCGGTCCGCGCCGGGGCCGGGCACGGTCGAGTACCACGTGGTGGACGTGACCGACGAGGAAGCGCTTCTCGCGCTCGGCGAGCGGAGCTTCGATGCCGCCGTGTGCACCATGGCCATCATGGACATAGCGAGCGTCGGCACGCTGGCGCAGGCATTGACGCGCCTGTTGAAGCCCGGAGGACGGCTGGTCTTCTCCGTGACTCACCCGTGTTTCAACTCGCCCGACATCACCATGACGGCCGAGGTGGAGGACAGGGAAGGAGAATTGGTGGAGGAGTTTTCGATCAAGGTTGGCCATTACGCCACGTCGTACACCGCGATAGGGCTGGCGATGGTAGGCCAGCCTGAGGCGCAGCATTACTTTCACCGGTCTATCAGCGACCTGTACGGGGTCTTCTTCGGTGCCGGCTTCGCGCTGGACGGCGTGGAAGAGCCCTGCTTCGGCCAACCCGGGACTGGGAGCACCGTGGTATCGTGGGCCAATTTCACCGACATCCCGCCAGTGCTCGTGTCACGTATGAGATTGCTGGAGGCAGATAGATGAACGCAGAACAGCCCGGTTGGACCGAGGAGGACTCTGCGCTCTACCGGGAGCTGTCGGCAGTGGCCGTGCCCCGGCGCGAGGAGCAGTTGGCCGCGCTGGTGGCGCTGCTGCCCTTCGGGCGAGACGAGGCGTTTCGGGTGGTGGAACTTGGTTGTGGCGAGGGAGTGCTGGCCGCGGCAGTGTTGGACGCATACCCTCGCGCCAGTGTTCTCGCTCTTGACGGCTCAGCGTCCATGCTCCGTGAGACGGCGGCGCGACTGGACCGATTCGGCGAGCGCGCCACGCTTGGGGAGTTCGATCTTGGGTCGGCTGAGTGGAGGGGACGTATGGCGGGGGCCGGCGCGGTTGTGTCGTCGCTCGCGATTCATCATCTGTCCGGCGATGGCAAGAGGCGTCTGTTCGAGGACGTGGCTCGCGAGACGACGGAACGGGGTGCGCTGCTGGTCGTCGACGTTGTAGAGCCCCTGGTGACAGAGGTTTGGGGGTACTACGCGGACGTGTACGACATGGCGGCGGAGCAGAGGTCGCGTGAGCAGACAGGCTCCGGGGAGTTGTATCAGCGACTTGTTGAAGAGGAGTGGAACTTCTTCCGCTTTCCTGAACCCAGCGAGATGCCCTCGCCGCTTTACGACCAGCTTGCGTGGCTCCGGGAGGCGGGGTTCGTGTCTGCGGACTGCTTCTGGATGCTGGCCGGACATGCCGTGTATGGGGGATACAAACGCGGGGCCGGCGCGACAGGCGAGAGGACTACGTACGGAGAGGCGCTGCGGACTGTGCGGGCGCAGCTCGCCTGAAATTGACACTCCAACTGCTACGCTCTACACTCGAATCGGCCAATACGCAAGGGTTGCCGCCCCGTGTCGTGACCTAGAGGAGAACCAATGCCCAGCCAATCAAAGCACGAGTGGACGGACAACACCCTCGGGCCTCTTGTGAAGCGGTTCGGCGAACGCCAGCCGCGCTTCGAGACGTCGTCCGGTGTCGAAGTGGAGCCGCTGTACACCCCTGAGGACGTAAACGGCGGCGGCTACGACGACAGGTTGGGCTACCCGGGCGAGTACCCGTTCACGCGCGGCGTGCAGCCCAACATGTACCGCGGCCGCCTGTGGACGATGCGGCAGTACGCGGGTCTGGCTTCCCCGGAGGAGTCGAACCGCCGCTACCGCTACCTGCTCGAGCAGGGCCAGACCGGCCTGAGCGTCGCGTTCGATCTGCCGACGCAGATTGGCTACGACTCGGACCACCCGATGGCCGCGGGCGAGGTGGGTCGAACCGGAGTGCCCATTTCGAGCCTGGCGGACATGGAGGTGCTGTTCGACGGCATACCCCTGGACAGGGTCAGCACGTCCATGACCATAAACTCCACCGCGTCGATACTGCTGGCTCTGTACGTCGCCGTGGCCAAGCGCCAGGGCGTGCCCACTAACAAGCTTAACGGCACGGTGCAGAATGACATCCTCAAGGAGTACATCGCCCGCGGCACCTACATCTACCCTCCCCGCCCATCGATGCGATTGGTGACCGACGTGTTCCAATACTGCTCGGAGGCGACGCCGCGCTGGAACACCATCAGCATCAGCGGCTATCACATGAGCGAAGCCGGGGCGACCGCGGCGCAGGAACTGGCGTTCACCTTCTCCAACGCCATTGCCTACGTGGAGGCCGCGCTGGACGCCGGTATGGACGTGGACTCGTTTGCGGGCCAGCTCTCGTTCTTCTTCGTCGCGCAGAGCAACCTGTTTGAGGAGGCCGCCAAGTTCAGGGCGGCGAGGCGAATGTGGGCGAAGATCACCCGCGAGCGGTTTGGCGCGAAGGACCCGCGCTCTTGGAGGCTGCGCTTCCATACGCAGACCGCAGGAGTGACGTTGACCGCGCAGCAGCCGGACAACAACGTCATACGCTCAACCGTCCAAGCGCTGGCGGCGATACTGGGCGGCACTCAGTCCCTGCACGTGAACTCGCGCGACGAGGCGCTGGCGCTTCCCACGGAGGAGTCGGTGCAACTGTCGCTGCGCACCCAGCAGATACTGGCGCACGAAAGCGGAGTGACGGACACCGTGGACCCGCTGGCAGGCTCTTACTACGTGGAGAGCCTGACCGACCAACTGGAGGAGAAGGCGTTCGGATACATCGAGCGCATCGACGAGATGGGGGGCGCGCTGGAGGCGCTCGACCAGGGTTACCAGATTCGCGAAATCCACGAAAGCGCCTTCAGGCGGCAGCAAGAGGTTGAGAGCCGGGAGCGGGTCGTGGTTGGCGTGAACCAGTACCAGGGAGAGGCTCCGCCCATCGAGCAGCTTCAGACCATCGACGAAGGCGAAACCGCCAGACAGCTGGCCCGCGTCTCGCGTGTGCGCAGCGATCGGGATGGCGAGACCGCGGTCGCGTCGCTGGCGAGGCTGCGGGATGCCGCTAAAGGGCGAGACAACACGGTGCCGGCCATACTCGAGTGCGTGGAGGCCTACGCCACGGTGGGCGAGATCTCCGGGGTGTTCCGGGAGGTGTTCGGTGAGCAGCAGGAGATTTCCCCGTTCTAGGGGTATGACACGGCAGCCGTAGAAACTCACACTGAGACAAGCCGGATGATGATCCGGCAGGACAGGCCATAGAGGACTGAGGATATGAGCGATCTATTGCTTTCAGAAGACGAGCTGTTGCTCAAGAACACGGTGCGCGACCTGGCGGACCAGGAGTTGGCGCCCCGCGCGGCGGGCTACGACGAGTCGGGCGAGTTCCCGTGGGAGAACGTCCGGCAGATTGGCGAGTTGGGACTGTTCGGGTTGACGATCGACGAGGAGTACGGCGGAAGCGGCGGAACCGCCCGCCAGTTCGCGATCGTCGTCGAGGAGATCGCGCGTGGCTGTGCGGCGACCAGTGTCATCTACGTCGCGCACTTGTCGCTATGCTCCCAGTTCATCCACATGTTCGGCACGGAGGGCCAGAAGCGTCGGTTCCTGCCGCCGCTGGCAAGCGGACAGGAGATCGGCGCGTTCGCACTTACCGAGCCGGGGTCCGGCAGCGACGCGGGCGCGATGCGTACAACAGCCACGCGGTCGGACGGCCACTACCTGCTGAGCGGCAGCAAGCTGTACATCACAAACGGCACGGAGGCCAGCACGTTCGTTGTGCTTGCGAGCCATGACCTCAGTCTGCGTACCAGGGGCGTCGACGCATTCATTGTCGAGCGCGACCTGCCGGGATTCGACGTTCACGCGCAGCATGGCAAGATGGGTATGCGGGCGTCTACCACCAGCGAGTTGGTCTTCGACGGCTGCCCGGTGCCGGCCGAGAACCGCCTGGGGGACGAGGGGGACGGTTTCCGCGAGACGATGCAGGTGCTTAACGCAAGCCGCATCGGGATCGCGGCCCAGGCGGTGGGCATAGCCCAGGCGGCCTACGATTCCGCGGTGTCGTACGCCAAGCAGCGGGAGGCGTTCGGACAGCCCATAGTGGAGTTCCAGGGCACGCAGTGGAAGATCGCCGATATGGCCACGCGCATCGACGCGGCCCGCCTGCTGGTGCATCGCGCGGCCTCCCTGCTGGACAAGGGCTTTCCATTCGTTACAGAGGCGTCGATGGCTAAGCTGTTCGCGTCGCGAGTTGCGGTGGAGACGGCAGACCAAGCTGTTCAGATTCACGGCGGCGCGGGTTACTTCGCGCCGACTCCGGCGGAACGGTACTTCCGAGACGCCAAGGTTACAGAGATATACGAGGGTTCGTCCGAGGTGCAAAGGCTCATCATCGCGAGGAACCTGCTCCAGACGAAGTAGCTGCCACTCAACAGTCCCATTCCCGTTGATGGGGGAAGGTCAGGATATTGAGTCAATGAGCGAAACGCCTTTTTGTACAGCAAGACATCTGAACCACGTGTGCATAGCAGTCAGCGACATCGACGACACACTGGGGTTCTACCGGCGCACGTTCGGCGTCGGTGACGCCGACGTTGAGGACCTGGAAGACCAGGGGGTGAGGGCCGCGCTCGTGCGTGTGGGCGGAAGCCAGCTTGAGTTCATACAGCCCACAGATCCGGCGGGAGGCGTGGCGCGCTTCATCGAACGCCGCGGAGAGGGCGTGCACCACATCGCGTTCGAAGTGGAAGACCTGCAGGCGCAGCTCGATCGGCTGGCGGCGGAGGGAGTCCAGCTCATCGACTCGGCTCCGCGTGAGGGCTTGTCGGGCGAGATCGCCTTCATTCATCCGCGGGCCACACGGGGTGTGCTCGTAGAGCTTGTCGAACAGGACGGGGCCAGGAGGTAGAGGCTTTGACGACCAGGGCTATCAGAGTGCTTGTGGCCAAGCCGGGGCTGGATGGTCACGACCGGGGCGCGAAGATCATCGCGCGGGCGCTGCGAGACGACGGTATGGAGGTGATCTACACCGGAATCCGGCAGACGCCGGAGATGATAGTCGAGGCGGCCCTGCAGGAGGACGTAAGCGTAATCGGGCTGAGCATTCTTTCCGGCGCGCACATGCAACTCTTTCCCAAGATAGTCGAGGGGCTGAACGAGAACGGCATGGACGACGTGCTGCTCGTCGCGGGCGGCATCATTCCGGAGGACGACCGGGCGGCCCTGGAGCAGATGGGAATAAGGGGCGTGTTCGGACCGGGTACGACTACCGGCGAGATAATCGCCTTCATCCGAGGGGAGCTCGGTGGAGAGGCATCGCCAGGGGCGTGACGCCACGAACGGATCATTCTCAGTTCACGGGCGGCGGCTGTATGTCCACCGGGGCGTCGTAGCCGCTGATGACCGCGTTGACTTCCACGGTGAGGTTGCCACTCAGTAGCCCGTCCGACGCGCCAGCGGCCGCATCTGACGAGAGGTCTGCCACAGTAGCGGCAATCCTCCTCAGCCTGAGCTCTTCCGAGTCTATCCAGAGGTCCAGCACGATTGACTCGCCCGCGCCAAGTTGATGCCCCTCTTCGGTCAAGCGGAGACGGTACGTCTTCATGCCGTCCAGTTCCTCAATGCCCACGAACACAGGGTCGGCGGTTAGTGACGTTAGGGTTTCCGGCATGGCGAACATGGCAATGGGCTGTGGAAATGCTTCCAGCGCGGTGGAGTTTGCCTCCCACTCTCCTGACGCGGGATTCTTCGCGTAATAGTCTTCTCCAATGAGCACAATCTCGGTCTCGACAGAGAAGAAGCCAAGCGACATGGTCATCTCGCCGCGCAGGCGGTCGGGCTGCTGGAAGTCGCCCTCGAAGGTGAAGGGCAGCTCCAGTGTCGTCCCCTCCTCCTCGACTTCGATCACGGCTTCCACCAGAAAGTGGTACGACTCGGCCCCGGACAGAGCGTCGAGCGCGGCCGCTAGGATGTCGTCGGCTTCGGCTTCGCCTGCCGGTGCGGGCGCGGGCGTAGCGACTACCGGAGCGGACGTTACCGGCATCGCGGTGGGCGCGGGCGTCGGGGATGGAGTGGGAACCGGTGTCGCCGTGGGCGCGGGTGTCGGGGATGGAGTGGGAACCGGTGTCGCCGTAGGCGCCGGCGTGGACGTTGGCTCCGGCGTGGGAGTCGCGTCGTCCTCCCCGGAATCGGCGCAGGCGGTAACTGCCGAGAGCGCCAACAGCAACGTTGCCAATATCAATGCCAGTCTGATCATGATAGTCTCCACGGGATTGCGGCGGACTGTCGGCGGTGGCTCTCAGTCGCCGGCACTATCCATGTTAGCACACGCGGTTGCGGGCAGAGGTGACGTCGCGGCGTCACGCGGCGTGGATGGCGCGATATGATCGAGGCTTTGGTGCTCGATTTCGACGGCACCATCCTGGAGACGGAGACGCCCGATTACCGTAGTTGGCAGGAGACCTTCGAGTCCTTCGGCGTGAGTCTGGAGCCTTCCCTGTGGGCGTCTTACGTTGGTGGGGCGTCGGGAGGGTTCGACGCGGTGGGGCACCTGGCCGCGCTGTCTGGGGGGACTGTCGACCGCGAAGCCGTGCGCCTGGAACGCAGGCGACGATACCTCGAACTGGTGGAAGCCGAACCGCTTCGCCCGGGAGTTCTGGCAATCATCGGGTCGGCGGAGCGGCTCGGGCTGAGGCTTGGAGTGGCGTCCAGCGCGACGCGGAACTGGGTTGTGGGGCATCTGGAGCGTCGAGGGCTGATGGGAAGGTTCGGCTCTGTGTGGTGCGGGGATGACGTGAGTGCTGTGAAGCCCGATCCGGAAGTCTACCTCGCAGTCACGGAGGAACTGGGTGTCGTACCGCACAGGGCGCTTGCCATCGAGGACTCCGCGAGGGGGGTTGCGTCGGCGAAGAGCGCGGGGCTGTTCTGCGTGGCGGTACCGAACCCCATCACCGCCGGAATGGATTTCAGCGGAGCGGACGCGGTCTACCCGACCCTGGAGGGGGTGTCGCTGGAAGCCATTGTCGGCTTGCTTGACTCTCGTTGAGCCGCTACCCTAGATTCGCCTAGCTTCCGCTACGGGCGCCATTCGCCGCCTCCTCAGGAGACTCACACATGCGCATAACCGATGTCGCCGTCACATCGCTCTTCTATCCCCACACAACGCCTTTTCAGGACGCCACGATGGCGCCGCCAGGCCCGGACTCGGGAGGAAGGGGCCAACTCTTCGTGCACATCTACACCGACGAGGGGTTGGAAGGGTTGGGGATCGGCCAGGCGTCGCCGGGCGTGAGGCAGGTGGTCGAGACGGCGCTGCGGGACGAGCTAATCGGGCGGGACCCGCTGGAGATCGAGCGGCTTTGGCATGACATGTTCTGGCGCGTGAGAGGGTACGGACGCAAGGGCGTGGCCTTCTGCGCGCTGTCCGCCGTGGATATCGGGCTGTGGGACCTGAAGGCGAAGAGCGTGGGGCTGCCGCTGTACCGGCTGCTGGGACCATTCACCGATTCGGTTCCAATCTACGGAAGCGGGGGGTGGACCAACTTCAGCGAGGAGGAGCTGGTGGCGGAAATGGCGGGGTACGTCGAGCAGGGCATTCCCAGGGTGAAGATGAAGGTGGGCAAGGACTTTGGGTCCGCGGAGAGGGAGGACCTGCAGCGGCTGGCGGCGGTGAGGCGGGCACTGGGGGACGACGTAGCGATCTACGTCGACGCGAACAACGGCTACTACGCCAAGCAGGCCATCTACATGGCGCGCGAGTTCGAGCAGTTCCAGGTCGGCTGGTTCGAGGAGCCGGTGCTTGCGGACGACATCCGGGGCCTAGCGCGGGTGCGTGAGGCGAGCGCGATTCCGGTCGCGACGGGCGAGCACGAGTACACCAAGTACGGGTTCGGCGAGCTTATCGCGGCGGGCGGCGCGGACATCGTGCAGCCTGACGTGGGGCGGGTCGGCGGCGTGACCGAGTGGATGAAGGTGGCGCACCTGGCGCACTCGTTCAATCTGCCGGTGGCCCCTCACGCTGTGCAGCTGGTGCACCTTCACCTTGCCTGCGCGACGCCCAACCTGAAGGTGGTGGAGTACATGAACACCGGCCTCGAGGGCGACCGGGTGTGGTACACCGAGTTCCCCGAGCAGCGGGGCGGCACGTGGTCGCCGTTCCCGGACAAGCCGGGGCTTGGGCTGGAGCTGGACCCCTACGCGGTGGAGCGGTGGAGCGTGCCGGGGTAGAGCTTCGCTTTCACCCTCACCCTAGCCCTCTCCCATCAAGGGAGAGGGGATTGTGACACCCCCATCCTGACCTTCCCCCTGCGAGGGGGAAGGTACTCGAGAGGGCTACCAGCCTATGGCGTAGCAAGCTCGGCGGGGGTCGCCCCCGGTGCTCAGGACGCCGGTTGCCGGGTCGCGGCGGGCGATTGTGGCGCCCATGCCGCAGACGGCGCTGGGATTCGGTTTGTGGCCCATCGCGGCGAGCTCGGCGACCGTTTCCTCGGAGAAGCCCGGCTCCAGGGATAGCTGGCCCGGATAGTGGGTGTGCGGATAGAAGGAGTTGACGGCGCTGTCGGTGGCGAAGCGTGGCGCCTCGATGGCCTGCTGTGGGTTCATGCCGAACACCAGGGTGTTGAGGATGAGCTGGACGTTGGCCTGCGCCTGGTGGTCTCCGCCGGGGCAGCCGACCGTCATCAGGGGCTGGCCGTCCTTGGCGACGATGTAGTTGACCAGCGTGGTGCGCGGGCGCTTGTTTGGCTCGAGGGACGTTGGGATGGCCCCGCCTGAAGTTGAGCATCTCCATGCGGGTGCTGAGGGCGCAGCCGATTTCGGGGAAGTAGACCGACTTGGCGAATCCGCCGCCGCTGGGCGTGGCACAGACCATATTGCCGTCGCGGTCCAGCGCGGCGACGTGCGTGGTGCCGCTGTCGTCGCCGGCGCCGTCGCCCGGAACGCCCGCCGGGGCCGGCGCCTGGGCATGGGGCCTGGACGCCGAGGAGAAGCGCCAGGGGTCGCCCGCCGGCGGCAGATCGGGTGTGGCCTCTGACGGGTCGATGAGGGCGGCGCGCTCGGCGGCGTACTGCTTTGACAACAGGCCGTCCACCGGGATGGTGGAGTAGTTTGGGTCGCCGTAGTGGGCTTCCCTGTCGGCGAGGGCGAGTTTCAGGGCCTCGTTGACGGTGTGGACGTAGGCGGCGGAGTTGTGGCCCATCGACCGGAGGTCGAACCGCTCCAGGATGTTCAGGGTCTGGTGCAGCACCGCGCCCTGGGTCCAGGTGGACTGGCCGTAGACGTCGTAGCCGTGGAAGCTCGTGGAGATGGGTTGCTCGTACTCGGCCTCGAATCCGGCGAGGTCTTCCAAGCTGAGGATCCCGCCCGCGCCCTGGGCGCAGTCGACGATGGTGCGGGCGATGCCGCCGCGGTAGAAGGCGTCACGCGCGGCGCGAATGCCGTCTCGCCTGTGGCCGGCTGCGGCGCTTTCGGCGGCGACCATGCGCTTGAAAACGTCGGCCAGGCCGGGCTGGACGAGCACCGAGCCGGGCGCGGGCACTTGGCCGTTGTCGTAGAAGACGGACGTCCCGCCGGGCGGGTACAACTCGAATTGGCGCCGGGTGGCGGCGTTCTTCATGCGTTCGAGCATGTACTCGTAGTTGGGGATGCCGCGCTCGGCGTAGTGGATCGAGGGTGCGAGCACTTCGGCGAGCGTCCGGGTGCCGTAGCGG
Organism: Dehalococcoidia bacterium; assembly: GCA_965203135.1. GTDB lineage: Bacteria > Chloroflexota > Dehalococcoidia > Lucifugimonadales > CATOSD01 > CATOSD01. Next base: position 931,046 of record CBDBBO010000002.1, read on the forward strand.
TCGATGAGGGACAGCAGGGCGTCGACAATGCCGGGCACGGTGAACGAGAGGTGGGCCTGGTCACCCGGACCGGTGGGGATCTCGTCGAGGCCGAGCGACTCGTAGAACTCGACGGTCGCCTTGCCGGGGGCGGTGCCCTGCCCGCTCAGCGACAGGAGGTCTCCGCTCTCGGCGTGGTAGAGCATGAACACGCCTTCGGCCGCGAGGGAGTAGGACGCGATAGGCTCCACCACGGCGGCGGCGAACGCGGCGGCCGCGACGGCGTCGAAGGCGTTTCCGCCGTCGAGCAGCATCCGCATTCCGGCCATGGAGGTGAGGTAGTGGCCGCTGGAGATGACGCCCTGGGTGGCGTAGACGACCGGCCTGCCGGTGGGAGGGCGTTCGGGGTCGCCCTGTTCGAGGGTGTAAATCTGCTGAGAGTCGGTCATCTGGCGTGCTCCTCTGGCCGCAGTGGCGGGGTCTGTAGTGGCATTACTATAACCGCTGGGGTCGGGTTTGTCAGCCGACGGGTGCAGGGCCTGGCGCATCGAGAGAAGTCGCGGGCCGGCTGAAGACGGGGTAGGCCGCAAAAAAAGTGCTCGAAACTGCCCTATTCTGCATCATTCGCACCATTTCGTAGCTGGGAGACCCGGCATCTTGTGACGTTGGGTGTGTCGTTTGTCCGGTATGGTGCGCAATTTACGTCCGAAATGGGACAGCGCGATACGCTGTGTTTGCCGTCGGCCGTGTCGTTCGAGGCCGGCGAACGGTGATGTCGGTATGTCATGGAGGGATGATAGCACGGATGTGCGGCAACTTCAAGGGGGTTGGCAGGCGGAGTCCAGCGCGCGACAGTGAAGACTGAAGCTTCGCACTCGGCGCGGCCGGGAAGTTTCAGGGGTTTTGACGGCGACGGCTAAAGATTCCTCGGCTTCGCTCGGAATGGCGCATGGGGCGTGAGCGGGAATACATGGGACGTGAGCGAGCAGGCATGGAGCGTGAGCGGGTAAGGCATGGGGCACGTGCGGGCCGGCTATGGGGCACGTGCGGGCCGGCAATGGGACGCGAATGGGAAGGCATGGGACGCGTGCGGGAAGGTTCGAGGCGCTTTCGGCAGGGCATAGAACCGTGGTGGTGTGACAGGTCGGGCGGCGTGTGAGAAGATTGGGACTGGCTAGTATTGCAGGGGTAGGATACTGGGGCATCGGCGGCTGTGCTTGAATCGTCACCCCCATCCTAACCTTCCCCCATCAGGGGGAAGGGACAACTCGGAGAGGAGCTAAGACCATGAGCGGTATCTGGCCGGGGGACACGAGGTGCGTGGTGATGCTGGGGTTCGACGTGGACGGCGTGTCGGGCGCGCTGTACCAGAACCCGGACACGGCGCGTCTGCCCAGCTTCATGTCGATGCGGGAGTACGGCCCGAGCGTCGGGACGCCACGGGTAATCGAGATGCTGGGACGGCACGGGATCGAGGCGAGCTTCTACGTGCCGGGATTCGTGGCGGAGACGCACGAGCAGCTTCTGCTGGACATACGGGAGTCTGGGCACGAGGTGGCGCACCACGGCTATATGCACGAGCCGCCCGCCACGATGACGCCGGACAAAGAGGAGGAGGTGCTTGTGCGGGGCATCGAGATAATCGAGCGCATCACAGGCGAGCGGCCGGTGGGATACAGGTCGCCGAGCTGGGAACTGAGCGAGTACTCGCTGCCGCTACTGCTCAAGTATGGGTTTCTGTACGACTCGAGCCTGATGGGGAACGACATCCCTTACATCGTGGACGCGGACGGCGGCGACATCGTGGAGATTCCGGTGCACTGGGAGTGGGACGACGCGCCTTACTTCAGCTACGCGCCTGCGCTGGGCGCGCGCAGCCCGATGGCGAGTCCGGAGCACGTGTACCAGGTTTGGTCGAGCGGCTTCGAGGGAGCCTACGAGTACGGGCGGGCGTTCGTGCTGACGATGCATCCGTGGATTATCGGGAGGCCGGGGCGGATACGGATGCTGGACCGGCTGATACGCCACATGCGGAGTTTTCCGGGGGTGGAGTTCATGCGGCTCGACCGCGTGGCGGCGATGTTTAGGGAGTAGGATGGGTGCGCCAATCACAGCAGTAGCGAACAGGGGGCTGAATCGGCTCGGCCAAGTGGGAAAGTGAACAAAATTCGGTCGCTTTGCTACAGCCTTGCGATGCTCGGAGCGGTGCTGATTTCGGCATGTACGGGGACGCCCACGCCGACCGCGACGCCGGCCTTCACGCCGACGGGAACGCCGGCTCCCACGGCGACCGCTATGCCGACTCCCACGGCGACGCTGGTGGCGACGGCGTCTCAGGTTCCGACGGGGGCGCTGATGCCCACGGCGACGGCGACGCAGGTTCCCACGCCGACCGCGACCCCTGCGCCCACGGCGACCCTGACGCCGACTCCCACGGTGACCCTGACGCCGACTCCCACGGTGACCGCGATGCCGACGGCCACGGCGACGCTGACGCCCACGGCGACCGCGATGCCGACGGCCACGGCGACGCTGACGCCCACGGCGACCGCGATGCCGACGCTGACACCGACGCCCGCTCCACTGCCGCCTATCAGGGAAGACTTCGCGTTGGCAATATCAGCGTCGAATGAGGATTATGGCAAAAGGTTTCGGCAAGACATTAGTAATCTTCGAGTGCGGAAGCCAGAACTTGCGGCGCAGATAGAGGACATGCGATGGATCGCAGACGGCTTTCAGAGGAAGGACGAGTACTGGGCGGCTAGAGGGTTGATCAAACTGGCGGATGAGGGGCACCTGGCAAAGTTCATTGAGGAGCCGTGGGTTGTCGAAGGCCGCAACTATGCAGCGCTGTGGGGCCTTGCCACCAGCGAACTCTCTTTCGACCCGCCGGAGGTTTTGAGTTGGGTTGTGGACCATCCCGCCCTCAACGACGGCATTTCCGACGGGGAAGCCGCGATTCTCGCCACAGTCCGGAAGCCGGACGATGCCAGCAGTCTTGACCCCGACGCGGTCATCATAGAGAACCGAACCATTACCCTACCCCTGGCCGGAACAGTGGAGTTGACCATTATCTGGAACAGTGCGGGGCTCGATGGCACCATGGACACGTTGGAACAGGTCGTACGCAGAATCGAGGCGACCATGGGCTTTCCATTTCCGCAGCGTCAGGTCGTGTATAGAATCGACTTGGGCGGGCCATGGTCCGCGTCCCACCGTGATCGGTATGTCTACCTCTCGGGACCCTGGAGTCCCGAACAACTGAACATATCCGTGGCGCACGAAACGGCGCACTACTACTGGGATTGGCCATCCGTGGGCTGGACGCGCATTGGAATCAATTACCAGTGGGTCCATGAAGGAGCGGCTGATTTTCTTACCTATTTGGGCGAGGAAATCACTTTGGGCGTAGAACCGGGGGACGAATGCGATCTCAACATCCCTGAGGTCGAACGGCTACCACTCAGCGGACCGAGGTGCTGGTACGACATAGGTCAACGGTTCTATCGCGATCTGTATCGCACTATGGATGAGGTCAACTTCCGCCTGGCCTTCCGAAGATGGCACCTCCACATGCTGTACGGCGTCCCGGCGTGCAGAGGTGACACAACGACTTACTGTCGTGTGATGGAAGCGTTCACTACTTATGCCTCGGAAGAGAACCGCGCCGCTGTCGAAGAACTGATCAACCGCTGGTATGAGGTGACGCCATGATTAGGTTTGCGGGGTGAAGATGCTTGATTGCTGGCATTCCGTGGGCCGGCCGCTACGCTGGGCGCAATTGTCCATTGAGAGGGGCTGTGGTAGGGTAGGCGCATCTTGAGATGGGAGCGGCGCTCTAAGCGATGATCGAGTTCAGGTGTACCGTTCAAGAGGGATGCGTGCCGGAGGAGCTACGCCCAAAGCTGGCGTCGGAGTTGGCGCGGGTGAGCGCCGATGCGCTGGGCGGCGCGCCGGAAGACGTGACGGTGGAGTTCGTGGAGATTCCGCACGGTTACGGGTTCCGGGCGGGCGAGCTTTCGAGGCTGTCGTCCGTTCGGGGAACCATCGATCCGGGGCTGGACCAGGAGGCCCGCGTCGCGTTCATGCGACGGATACATGAGGCGTGGGTGGAGATCACGGGCTGTCCGGACGAAGAGGTTAACGTATCGGCGCGGGATCGGGGTGCCTAGGGCCTGTTGGACAGCGCTTTCATCACCCCCATCCTAACCTTCCCCCATCAAGGGGGAAGGGACTTTGTAAGTGACCAGGAGAGGACAAGACCATGCCTTTGTACAGGTGTAGCGTTCCGAAGGGGTCGGTGTCGCTGGAGAAGCGGTTTGAGATAGCTCGCACGTTTACCGACATACACACGGGCACGACCGGCGCGCCACGGTCTTTCGTGCAGGTCATCTTCTCGGAGGACGAGTCTGAGTTCGCCGAGGAGTACTACATCGACGGCGGGAACCGTGCCGGCCGGCCCGAATCGCTCAAGCTCCGTATGCTGGGCGACATCAAGGCGGCGTTCAGCGAGATCACGGGCGTGCCTGTCGAGAAGATAGGCGGCAAGATTACGGAAGGTCGCGCCTCGTGGTCGCTCCACGGCGGCGTCCCGACGCCCGAGCCGGGCCAGGAGGGCCCGGAGTGGTACGCGGAGGCCGAGGCCGCGGACTGAGTGGGCGGGGGCCTTCAACCCTCACCCTAGCCCTCTCCCAGTCTTGGGAGAGGGGAATGACGCCTTACGGGGATGGCTCTGCCCTGCGCAATCTGTCCTTCTAGTCTATTTCTACCCTGTAGATGCGCGCCGCTGTGTCGTGGAACATGGCGGCGCGTTCGCTTGCGGAGTAGCCGCTGGACAGGCGCTTGAAGGCGTTGTACAGGACGTTGTAGGAGTAGGACACCTTGTCCACAGGGAAGTTGCTCTCGAACATGCTGCGGTCCGGGCCGAACTGCTCGATGCAGTAGTGCATGAACGGCGCCATAGACTCGGCCAGTTCCTCCGAGCTGGCGGGCTTGGTGCGGTCGTGCCAGTCGAATCCGGTGCGGGGCATGCCTATGCCGCCCAGCTTGACGACCACGTTGGGGCATTCGGCGACCGCCGCGATGCCGCTGCGCCAGGTGGCGAGCACCTCGTCGTCGTTGTTCGCGTACGGGCCGACCCTGAGCAGGCCGCCGATGTGGTTTAGAATGATGGTCAGGTCGGGAACGGCCTTCGCGAAGTCCGCGAGCTCGGGTAGCTGGGGGAAGTAGAGCCAGCCCTCCAGCGACATGCCCATCCTGGCAAGGACGCGCGCGCCCGCGCGGAACTCGTCGCTCAGAAGCTGGCCCTGCTGGCGGTGGGCGGCGGTAACTTCCACTTCGGGATGGGGGTCCCACGTCACGGAGTGGCGAATGCCGCGGAACCTGTTGGGGCTGGCGGTCTGGAGCGCTTCCAGCACTGGCTCGACGCGGTCGCCGAGATTGAGGTTGGCGTGGCCAACGATGGAAGCCGCGGCACGGGTCGGGCCGTAGAGGCCGTTCGCGCTGGCTGCGGCGAGGCCCTGCACGAACTCGACCTCGCCGACGGGGCGCATCTCCTCCGGGCCGGTCGAGCGGTACATGGCGCGGGCCTCGACGAACACCGTGGAGCGGACGTTGTGGCCGCTGTTCACGTCATCGGCCAACTCGTGCAGCAGATAGCGTTGGTAGGGTATCCGCTCCGAGCGAAAGTCCCAGAAGTGGTGGTGCGGATCGCAGATTGGGAGGTCGGGCTCCAGCGTCTCCTCTTGCGTCAGGGCAAGCCAGTCATTTCCTCCGAACGGCATAGTTGGACCTCCGTAGCTCTGTGGTCAGCGGGTTGTGGGAAAGAGTACGATTGATAGTGGTGAAGGTCAAGCGCCCGAGGCTGACGGCAACTGCCTGAGCATGATGGAGCGTGCGCTATGTTCCGTCACCCCCATCCTAACCTTCCCCCATCGAGGGGGAAGGGACCACGCAACGCACACCCTCTCCAAAGTTGCCCGGCCAAAGGCGGCGTGCTAGAATCGGGCCGCAACCAACACGCTGTCAAAACGCAAAGGACTGAGCCATGGCACTTCCCGAACGCATGAAATTTGGCATATTCATGGCGCCCTTTCACTGGAAGGGTGAGAATCCTACGCTCTCGCTCGAGCGAGACCTGGAGACGATTCAGTGGCTGGATTACCTGGGGTTCGACGAGGCGTGGGTCGGCGAGCACCACAGCGCGGGGTGGGAGATCATAGCGTCGCCGGAGATATTCATGGCGACTGCTGCGGAGCGCACGCGCAACATCAAGCTGGGGACGGGCGTGATCAGCCTGCCCTACCACAACCCGCTCATGGTGGCCAACCGGATGGTGCTGCTGGACCACCTGACGCGGGGACGCGCCATGATGGGCGTCGGCCCGGGCGCGCTGTCGACCGATGCGGCGATGCTGGGGATAGACCCGGTAGTGCAGCGGCGGCGCATGGACGAGTCGATGACGGTCATCATGCGGCTGCTGAGGGAGACCGAGCCGGTGACGCACGAGTCGGAGTGGTTCAACCTGGTGGAGGCTCAGCTTCACCTGAGGCCGTACACCAAGCCTCACTTCCCTATTGCGGTGGCGGCGGCCCAGTCGCCGTCGGGCATGGTACTGGCGGGGAAGCACGGCGCGGGGGTGCTGTCGGTGAGCGTTACACGGGACGCCGAGATTGCGTCAAACCTGTCGCAGTTCTGGAGTATCGCAGAGGAGACGGCGGAGCGGCACGGCAACGTGATGGACCGCAATGAGTGGCGCGTGGTGATGCACGTCCACCTGGCCGAGTCCAAGAAGGAAGCGATAGAGCAGGCGCGGGTAAACGCCGGGCGCTACCAGTACGACTATTTCGTGAAGACGCTAGGCCACGACTTGGCAGTCGAGGTGAACAATACCAGCGACCGCGACAAGATCATCGACGTGATGACCGAGCATGGCGCGTGGTGCGTGGGCACGCCGGACGACCTGATCGCCACGATCAACAAGCTGGACGAGGAGAGCGGCGGGTTCGGCGGTTTCCTGATCCAGGCGACCGAGTGGGGCACGCGCGAGCAGGTGCGCCACAGCTACGAACTGGTGGCGCGGTACGTGATGCCGCACTTCCAGGGATCGATCGCGAGTCTGGACCGCTCACAGCAGTGGTCCGAGCACAAGAAGGTGGAGCTGGCGGAGGCGCGGAAGGCGGCGATGACGCGGGCGCGGGACGACTACGCGGCGGCGCGGGCGCGGTAGCGGGGGCGAGCGGTCTGATAGATGGTGGATCGGGTTAGAAGCGGGAGCGACGCTGAAAGGCAGACGGTCTCGGAAGACTCCGAGCCTCGTCCTGTGGCGGTGAAGCCGCGAGAGGGATACCGAATCTGGCTCCGCTATTCTGATGGAGAGGAGGGCGAGGTTGACCTATCCCATCTCGTCGGTAAAGGAGTCTTCAAGGTCTGGGACGACGTAGCATACTTCAGGCGCGTACACCTTACCGACTACGATGCAATCGCTTGGGACGATGACTTGGAACTGTGTCCGGACGCTCTTTACCTGGAACTGACGGGTAAGAGCCTGGCCGAATTAATGCCAATGTCAGTGAACCTGTTAGAGAATGCCTGAAATCTGTCGGTTTTATGGCATTGTCATCCAGATGTACTTCAATGATCACCCGCCCGCACACTTTCATGCAAGATATGCTGGTAGCCGCGCTGTTTTTTCCATTGATCCGCCAGGCGTGCTTCAAGGGCGACTTCCCACGAGAGCTCATGGCATGGTCATGGAGTGGGCAAGACTTCATCAAGAGGAACTCCTACAGGCCTGGCTGCGGACTCGGAGGCAGGTGCCGGCAGGCAAGATTGCGCCCTTAGACTAGCAGGAATAATCTGAGAGAGGTTAGTCGCATATGCCAAAGCTGACGGGGGGCCAGGCGCTGGCGCGCGCGTTGTACGAGGAGGGCGTGCGCGTAATCTTCGGGCTGCCGGGCGTGCAGCTTTACCACGCGATGGACGGGCTGTACGAGGTGCCGGAGATCAGGTTCATCACCACGCGGCACGAGCAGGCCACGACGTACATGGCGGACGGCTACGCCCGCGCGGGCGGCGGCATCGGCACGGCGCTGGTGGTGCCCGGGCCGGGTTTGCAGAACGCCTCGGCCGGCATCGGCACGGCGTACTCGGCGTCTTCGCCCATCCTGGTTGTGGCGGGGCAGGTGCAGAAGGAGCTGATCGGAGTGGAGCGTGGCGTGCTGCACGAGGTACACGACCAGATGGACACCATCAGGCCGGTGACCAAATGGAGCCAGCGCATACTCGACGCTAAGGACGTTGCAGGGGCGGTGCACGAGGCATTCTACCAGCTCAAGACTGGGAGACCCCGTCCGGTGGAGATCGAGATACCGCCGGAGACTCTGGAGGAAGTGGACGAGGTCGAGATACTGGAGCCGGTCAATGTGCGGCGAGAAGCCGCTGACGCGGACAGCGTGCGAAAGGCGGCGGAGCTCATCGGGGCGTCTGCGAATCCGGTGTTCTGGGTCGGCGGCGGAGCGGTGTCGTCGGGAGCGTCCGACGTCCTGCTGGCGCTGGCTGAGCACCTGCAGGCGCCGGTGGTGGCCACCAGCGAGGGCAAGGGGGCGGTTTCGGACCGGCATTACCTGTCGATGGGCGGCTTGCAGATACGCAACGACCCCTTCCAGTCCAAGCTCCAGGAGTCGGACCTGGTCATCGCGGTGGGCACGCGGCTGGCTACGCCGCAGTTCCTGACTGACCAGAGAGTCCTCCAGATCGACATCGACGAGGAGGAGATCGGGCGCAACTACGATAAAACCGTCGGCGTGGTGGGCGACGCCAGGCTGACGCTGGAGGCGATCCACAGGCTGGTTACCGCGAGAACGCCGCGTCGGCCGAGCCGCGAGGCGGAGATGGAGGCGGTTAAGGAAGAGCGGCGGATCTCGCTTGCGAAAATGGAGCCGCAGGCGTCCTACGTGCAGGCGATCCGGGACGCGATACCGGACGACGGCATCTTCGTGTCGGGCATGACGCAGATCGGTTACTACAGCCGCGTGTACTATCCGGTTTACGAGCCGGGCACGTACATTACCTCGTCGTACTACGGCAACCTGGGGTTCGCCTTCCCCACGGCGCTGGGAGCAAAGGTCGCGAACCCGGACAAGGCGGTGGTCGCGGTGTCGGGCGACGGCGGTTTCCTGTTTAACTCACAGGAGCTGGCGACGGCGGTGCAGCACAAGATCAACGCCGTCGTCGTCGTGTTCAACGACAACGCATTCGGCAACGTGCTGCGGGACCAGCAGACGCGGTTCGAAGGGCGGGACATCGGGGCCAAGCTGCACAACCCGGACTTCGTGCGGCTGGCGGAGGCCTACGGCGCGCGCGGGCTGCGCGTGGACGGGCCGGACGAGCTGCGGCAGGCGCTGGGCGAGACGCTGGAGGCGAACGACGCGCCGACGCTCATCGAGGTTCCGGTGGGCATGATGCCGTCGCCGTTCGGGTAGGCATTGCTGCGGAATCCCACCAGTCTCGATCGCGAATGAACACAGTTGTCCCAGGGAGACTTGGAGGGCGAAGCAATGCCTAGTCGGAGAGGACAGAGAGCCCGTGAGGTTCTGTACGATGGCGATGCCATGGCCGCCATTCGTCGTTTGGCACACAGGAACCCAGAACTAGAGAACGAAATCCTCGGCCTCGGAGGGAGGATACTTAGACTGCCCGGCGTTGGCCTCAGAGTAGATGGGCAAAGTACCTACGATGTCGCATTCATTCGCCCCCGCAGTCCTGACGTTCCGAGAAGTCGCGCGAAGTCCTTTGCGGGGCTTATCACACCATCCTATCGGGGTCGGTGGACACCCGCGGTACCCAATCGACTGAGGGTCCGGTTAAGGGTCAACCCAGATAGTCAGATTCAGGACCACCGCAACTTCTTTGTCCCCGATTCCTTCGCTAGCCAGGGCGGTGGAGGCTGGGGGGACATATACGTCAATCGAGCAGACCAAGACATTGACGCCAAGTTTGCGGTAATCGAGGAAGCGTATCACTCATTCGACTGAAGGCAAGCGAGTGGAGTTGTAAGAACCATGTCGAACCGAACAGCGACTTTCGACAGCTATCTGAACATTCGCAACGCCTACGCGCCGTCGTTCGATCCATCGGGCGAGCGGATCGCATTCCTGATGGACGTGACGGGTGTGCCGCAGGTGTGGCTGATAGACGCGAAGGGTGGGTGGCCGCGGCAGCTCACGTACTTTGGCGAGAGGGTGAGCTTGGTTTCGTGGTGTCCGACCGGCAACAGGCTGCTGTTCGCCATGGACGAGGGCGGCAGTGAGCGTCACCAGCTGTACCTGATCGACCTGGACGCGGGAGGCGAGGTGCGCGCGCTGACAGACTCGCCGGGCGTGATGCACATCTTCGGCGGCTGGTCGCCGGACGGGTCATCTATCGCGTTCGCGAGCAACGAGCGGCACCCGGCGCACTTCGACGTGTACGTGATGGACGTGCCGGACGGGTCGGCGCGGATGGTGTACCAGAACGACGGCTCAAACTCGGTGGCGGCGTGGACGCCGGACGGGTCTGCGCTGGTCGTCAGCCGGGACCTGACGTCGCGATACAATGACCTGACGTACGTGGACGTCGCGACGGGAGAGACGCGGCCGCTGTCACCCGACGGGGAACTGGCCTCGTACGGATCGCTGTCGTGGGACAACAAGGGCAAGGGGCTGTACCTGACGACGAACAGGGACCGCGAGTTCTCGGCGCTGGCGTGGATGGACGCGGCGAGTGGCGAACTGGCGGCGCTGGCGGAGCCGCCGTGGGACGTGGAGGCGGCATCGCTGTCGCCGGACGGCAGCCGGATCGCGTACGTGGCGGACGAGGCGGGGTACAGCCGGCTTTTCGTGCGCGATTTGGAGTCTCAGAGCGAGACGGCGGTGGAGGGGCTGCCCACGGGCACGTTGCAGAACCCGCGCGGCCCGGCGGCGGTGGAGTGGTCGCCGGATGGGTCGACGCTGGCGCTGACGGCGAACGGGGTTGCGTCCAACGCGAACGTGTGGCTGTACGACGTGAAGTCGGGCGAGGCGCGGCAACTGACGTTCGCGGACACGGGCGGCATCGACGGTGGGTCGTTCGTTGAGCCGCAGCTGGTGCAGTTCCCGACGTTCGATGGGCGCGAGGTACCGGCATTCCTGTACGCGCCGGAGGGCGCCAAGGCGGACGGCTCGAACGCGGTGATCATGAGCGTTCACGGCGGGCCGGAGGGCCAGGAGAGGCCAGCGTTCAACGCGCAGTACCAGTACTTCGTCTCGCGCGGCTACTGCGTGCTGGCGCCCAACGTTCGGGGGAGTTCCGGCTACGGCCGCGAGTACATTCACCTCGACGACGTGCGAAAGCGGATGGACTCGGTACGCGACCTGGAGTCGGCCTGGAACTGGCTGCGGGACTCGGGCTGGGCTGATCCCAACCGCGTGGCGGTGATGGGCGGGAGCTACGGGGGGTTCATGGTGCTGGCGGCGATTACGAGCTATCCCAACTTGTGGGCCGCGGCGGTGGAGCTGTACGGCATCGCCAACTTTGAGACGTTCCTGGAGAACACGAGCTCGTACCGGCGCAAGCTGCGCGAGTCCGAGTACGGCAACCTGGAGGACGACGGGGACTTTCTGCGGGAGATTTCGCCGATCCACTACGTGGACCGCATCACCGCGCCGCTGCTGGTGCTGCACGGGGCGACCGACCCGCGCGTGCCGATAAGCGAAACGGAGCAGATCGTGGAGGCGCTGCGGGAGCAGGGCAAGGTGGTGGAGTACGTCCGGTTCGAAGACGAGGGGCACGGCTTCGTCAAGCGTGGCAACCGGCTGACGACCGTTTCGGCGATCTCGGACTTTTTCGACCGGTACTTGTAGCGGACGCCCGGGAGCCTGGGTCTTCACCCCCATCCTAACCTTCCCCCTGCGAGGGGGAAGGGACTTTCACCCTCACCCTACCCTCTCCCATCAAGGGAGAGGGGACTCTCACGTTCGCCCTGATCCTCTCCTTCAAGGGAGAGGAGGCCACTGGTTCCTCCGCCCTACCCGTCTGTGAGGATGTAGGGGATGGAAAGCTCGCCGCAGATGTCGCGGAACCAGTCGATCACCTCAGGATGGAAGGGGATGCCGTTCTGCCGGCGGTCCTCGGTGGCCTCGGCTTCCGGCTGGCCGGGATAGAGCACGCGGTCGTGGCCGCTCGCGGGCGGAGTCGCCTTGAGCATGCGAATCCACTCGTCCATGGTGCGCTTGAACTCCTGTGTGTCCATGAACGCCTCGATGTTGTAGGCGGCGACGTAGTGGCCGAAGTTGGGGCGGCCGGGGTTGGCGCCGTAGCCGCCGCCGGAGAGGACTCCGCCGAGGATGTCGACGATGCAGGACAGGCCGTAGCCCTTGTGAGAGCCGAGCTCGCGGGTGCTTCCGAGGGGTACGAGGAACGAGGACGCCCTGCCCTGGTAGCCGGGGATCGGGGGCGAGACTTCGTCCATGATGGGTACGCCCTCCTCATCCGCGACCCAGCCGGGGAGAAGGTCGGTGCCCAGCCGCCGCGCGAGGCCGAGCTTGTTGCCGGCGACGGTGCTGGTGGCGGCGTCGAAGACGAACGGCGGCTCCTCGTCCGCTGGGGCGGCGAGCGCGATGGGGTTGGTGCCGAGTCTCGGCTCGGCGCCGAAGGTGGGCAACACGCCGGGCGGGCAGGACGTCATGCAGGTGCCGATCATGTCGTGCTCGAGGGCCATCATGGCGTGGTAGGAGGCCATGCCGAGGTGGCGCGAATTGCGGATGGTGACCATGCCGACGCCGACCTTGGAGGCCTTCTCGATGGCGATCTCCATGGCCTTGGGGACTACGATGATGCCTAGTCCCCTGTCGGAATCGATGTTCGCGGTGGCGGGGGTCTCCCGCAGGACGCGCCAGTTTGGGTGCGGGTTCAGGCTGCCCTCGTTGTAGCCCTGGACGTAGGTGCGCAGCATGTTGGAGACGCCGTGGCTGTCCACGCCGCGGACGTCCGAAGTGACGAGCACGTCGGTCGCCAGCGAGCAGTCCTCTTGGGGCACGCCCATCTTGCTGAAGATGTCGGTGACCGTCTGGCGGAGCGGCTCCTCGCGGACTCTTACGGCGTCTTCTTTCTTGACCTTGAATCGCTCGAGCACTTGCGACCTCCTTCGTACGGGGCATGGCTTGGTGTCGTGATGGACGTGGCGTATTTTATGCGCCAGCGGAAGTTGGGCGCAACATGGGACTCGTCACCCCCATCCTAACCTTCCCCCATCAAGGGGGAAGGGACTTCTCTCGGTTACCCTACCATACCCCCTGTGTTGGTGTGCGATAATGTGTGCCTACACGCACCGTGGCGCTGGGCGCGCCCGGGAGCCGGAGGAAGGGATGCCCAAGTTTCGACATCTGACAAGCACGCTACAACTTGAGAGAGGTCTGCTCGAGGAGGAGCTGTTTCCGCTGTGCGACCAGCTGCGCAATGGCGACCGGGAGGACGCACCGCTGGCCGGGCGCTCGCTGTACTGCCTGTTTTACGAGCCGAGCTTCCTGACGCGGACGTCGTTCGAGCGGGCCATCGGTCTGCTGGGGGGCGCGGCGTACCACACCGAGGACGCGTCGCAGTTCTTTCCCGTGCAGACGCCGGGGTACATTGGCAACACCATCAACCTGCTGGCGAGCATGCGCCTGGACCTGGTGGTGTTGCGCAGCAGCGAGCCGGGCGTGGTGGAGATGGCGGAGCGGGCGGACGCGATTCCGGTCGTCAACGGCGGCAGCCTGGACGACCATCCAACGCAGGCGCTGGCGGACTTGTACACGCTGCGCCGGGAGCTGGGAGGCGTGGACGGCGCGACGGTGGCGGTGGTGGGGCGGCTGGAACACCGAAACGTGAGCGCGCTCCTGCGGGGCCTTTGCCTGTACGACGGGGTGCGCGTGCTGATGATGCCGGTGAGCGGCGGCGTGGACCCGAAGCTGGTGGAGTACTGCGAGGGCAACGAGGTGTCGATGACGCAGGCGCAGTCGGTGGAGGCGCTGGCGGAGGCGGACGCGATCTACCTGAACGGGCCGCGCACGATGGCGCACGTGCGGCTGCTGCGCTCTCGGGGCGTGCTGGACCTTCGCATAGACGAGGGGTTCATGGCGCGGTTGCAGTCCCACTGCGTGGTGCTGGACCCGATGCAGCACAGCGGGGATTTTCCGATCGAGGTGCAGGACGACCGGCTGGCGTTCTACCGCCAGTCGGAGAACGCGCTGTACGTGCGGATGGCGGTGCTGTCGCATCTGCTGGGGTCGTCGACGGCGTAGGTCGCGCTTGCCACGCCGGGCGACGCGGGCTAACATTGTCCGGCCCGTGTCGATGGATTGGTGTCAGGCGGTTGGCGTACAGTGTGGGCCGGTAGCTCAGTCTGGTCAGAGCATCGGACTTTTAATCCGAGTGTCCTGGGTTCGAATCCCAGCCGGCCCACCAAACTTGCCGAAAGACAGAACCGTTTTCGAGATCTAGCTCAGAGAACTCGTGGGCAACCACCGTCCCTTGACCTTAGGACGCCCGCCCGCCCGCAAGTCCCAGGCCCTGGCTATTGCCACAGGTCGGGATCGAGTCGGTTCATCAGTCCGAAGCCCAGATACGCATACCAGATGACCAGCAGCACGTAGAAGCTCCGGGCCAGGCCGATGAAGGTGTCGCGACCGTCGTTGTTGAGTATGGCTATCATGAAGAAGACCATTACAGCCAGGCTGACAAGGGCAGCCAACAGGGAGATTATCCGGTTGAAGTCGTCTCTCGTGGAGAGGCCCAGCGCGAAAATGAAGCCGCCAAACCCGAGCGCGATCCCACCGGCGTAGAGTAGAGCGGAGCCGACGTAGTAGACTGGAACGGTTCCCATGACCTGGTCGGGAGTCTGGGCATCGGCCAGAACGAAGTCAATGCCGCCGGTCAGAATCCAGCCGGTCAGCCCGACGAAGATCATGAAGAAGCCCATCTGCACAAGCGCCTTGCCGTTGCCCTGCAAGGTCACGTTTCGCATAAGCGCGTAGAGGCCCGAGAGGATCAGGGTCAGGCCAAGGATTATCGCGATGTTGGTTACGTTGGTCAGCGCGGCGTTGGAACCCTTGGCCGTTATGGCGCCAACAGCGTCCGACACTTCGGCGCTGTCGATCAGTAGTCCACCCGGCTCTATGAGAAAGAAGACGAAGGCGATTATCGGGCCGAATATGAGGGACAGACCTGCCAGCCGGTTCACTGATATTGTGCCCATGTTTAAACCTCCTTTACGTGGCGCTACGAGAAGGACCTTTCGGGTTCAGTCCTGCTTGCAATTATTCTGCCACCAGAGTTGCGGCATTACAATAGAAACCGGTCTGAAGAGCATTCATTTGTCCGTCGCATTGGAGTAAAATTACTCCTCGCGACTAGGCTAGTCTTGTGTGTCCATGGCGCCGGCCTCGGGCAGAGACGACGTGTCGTGCGACGTTGCTCTCCTTCCCATACTTGCCGTACAGGAGTACCACGATAGACATCCTGCTCTTTGTGCCCGCTGCCGGACTGTCGGACGGTAGCGCCACACTCGTAAAGGACTTCGCCATCGCGATGGTGATTGCCGCCGCCGGTCTGGCGCTGGCAAGGGTGGTGCGGCAGCCCCCGGTGCTCGGGTACCTCGTGGCGGGAATGCTGATCGGCCCGTTCACCCTGCCCACACCCCTTATCAGCAATCTGGACACAATCGGTGTGCTGGCCGAGCTGGGACTCATACTGCTGCTATTCGGCATCGGCCTGGAGTTGGGTTGGCGGCGCATTCGCAACATCGGATTCCTGGTGCTGGTTATTGGCGTTGTGGAGATCAGTGTTCTCACACTCTTCGGCGTCTGGACCGCCAGTATCTTCCCAGGTATTGACTCCAGTTACGGCCTCTATCTGGGTGGCGCAATCGCCATCAGTAGTTCTGCGATTCTCCTCAAAGGGCTGCGAGACAGCGGCAATCTCAATGCGAGATGGGGTCAGACTATCGTCGGGATTCTGCTGGTCGAGGACTTCGCCGCAGTGATACTGCTGACCGTTCTGTCCGGTCTGGCGACCACGGGCACGGCGAGCCTGGGCGACACTGGACTGTTGGTCTTGAAGCTGGCCTTGTTCTGCATCGTGGTGCTCGTGGTTGGCACCATGCTTGCCTCCAGGATAATGCACGCGTTATCGCGCTTTCAGTCGGACGAGACTCTGCTGCTTGCAAGCTTGGGGTTCTGCTTCCTGCTCGCGCTGTGCGCAACTCTCCTCGGCCTGTCGCCGGCCGCCGGCGCCTTTCTGGTCGGGGTAGTGATAGGAGATACCGAAGCCTCGGAGCGCGTCACGGGAATGGTCTCTCCGGTGAGAGACATGTTCGGAGCTCTGTTCTTCCTCTCGATTGGAATGCTCATCGACTACCGTACGCTGGGCGACTACATAGTGCCCGCGCTGGTGGTGGCGGCCGTGTTCATGGTTGGCAAGATCTCTGCCAACTTCATCGGCTCCATTCTGGCCGGGCGCAGACCCGCCGACGCACTTCGAGTGGGCATGACGATGCCCCAGATGGGAGAGTTCTCTCTGGCGATAGGTCGTCTCAGCCCCTCGGACGTCGTGGGCGGGTCGGCGCTGGGACCGGTGCTCTCACTGTGCACCGCAATAACCTCGGTACTGGCGCCTCTGACGAGTCGTTCGGCGCCGACCCTGACAAGGTGGGCTAATCGACGCATTCCTGTCCCGGTGCACAAGGTTATGCTCTCGGTCAGCCTGGGCGTTAGCATCTTCTGGTCCGCCTTTTCGCTGGTTGGCCCGACGGGCGAGCGGCTGCGTGACATCGGACGTGGGATTCTGATCAATGTCGGCATTATCGGCGTGCTCTGTGCCGCAGGGACTGGTGTGCTGTACATCACTCCGGAGACGCTCGGGGGTCTGTTTCCCTGGCCCGTGGGTATCACGGGACTGCTGTTCGTGGGGATTGTGATAGGTCTGAGCGTACCATCGGCGATTCGCATCTGGCACTCGCTGGGAGCTCTCGCATACATTGCCACCAACAATCCACAGTTTCATTCCTTCGGCGAGGGCGGTCTCGAACGCTGGCGCACGTGGCGGACTATGGTTGAGTATGGGCTTGCAACGGTGCTCCTCGGGCTACTGTTTCTGTTGAGCCTCCCGTTTATCGTTCGGCTGTTCACTCTGGGCAGTCTGTCAGTACCGCTATCGCTTATCCTGCTGGTCCTGCCCGCGCTCGCGGTGAGTGTGTTCAGCATCCGACTTCACAGGATACTGGAGCCGGCATTCAGAGACACGTTCACTGCCGAGTCAGAAGGTTCCAGCGAGAGTCCTGCTGGTGCTCAGGAAGAGGTTGAGGTGCAACCAACGCACACGCGGCAACAGCGTGCAGAGGGCCTCCCTAGGGATCAGGAAGCCCCCCCGAACCGGCCCGAAGGCGAGGGCGTGGAAGCGCGGGACGACGACTCCTGAGGATCGCCTCTACGAGATAGTGCATCCGGGGCTACTGTCAACGTCGACAGCACAGACTCCGTGGTCTGCCGCGACGACTCCAAGCTTTGATTGACTACCTGGAGTCCGGTCTGCCTGATCCTGAACTGGCGCAGCAGGCCGAATACCTGGAGGAAATGCAAGGAGGCATGCCTGGAGCTCCAAGACGAGTTCGAAGCGGACGTGGAGCGCGGCGTCACTATCTGCGCAATTGTCTGCCGGAAGCTGTACAATCGTGACCCACCAAAAGTGAATGAGGGCACGGGTGAAATGACCGGGCGGATACTTGTAGCTATCCTTGTACTGGCGCTTCCCCTGGTTCTGCTGGCCTGCGGCTCCGATGCACCGTCGGCCGCTTCCACGCCTGGGCCGGATAGGCGCGCAGCCTCTCCCAGTTCAGGCATCCCCGCACCCTACCACCGCTCCGCCTTGGATTCGGGCACGATGGCAGCCACTGTCGAGGGTGCGGCTATGGAAGCGTGGGAGTCTGTGGTCGCAGCCTACCAGGGTTCCGTCGAAACGGACAGGAAGGCGCTGGTTGCCCTTTACGATGCCACCGACGGGCTCAACTGGACGAACAACGACAACTGGCTGAGCAACAGGCCCCTGAGCGAATGGTACGGCGTGGGAACCGACGACAGCGGGCGTGTGATCGACTTGGACCTCGCCTACAACGGGTTGAGATGGAAGTTGCCGGCCGAGTTGGGCCAACTCTCCAGGCTGGTGGACCTGAGCTTCCACTACAACGACTTGACAGGAGAGATACCCGCCGAACTCGGGCAACTCTCCAACTTGGAGTTCCTGAGCCTGGACGCCAACCAATTGAGCGGGGAGATACCTCCGGAGTTGGGTAGGCTCGAGGGACTGCTTGTGCTTGGACTCAGCAGCAACGGGCTGACCGGAGAGATTCCTGTTGAACTGGGCCAACTCTTCAAGCTGGAGAGTATGTACCTCTATTCCAATAATCTGAGCGGAGAGATCCCGCCGGAACTGGGCCGGCTCTCCAACTTGATCCGTCTCCACATAGGTAGCAATGCGCTGAGCGGGGAGATACCACCGGAGTTGAGCCGGCTCTCCAGCCTGCAACAGCTTGACATTCAAGAGGCCCAGCTGAGCGGAACGTTGCCGCCGGAACTGAGTCGGCTCACAGGTTTGAGATACCTGAACCTCTTTGGCAATAATCTGAGCGGCGAGATACCTCCGGAGCTGGGCCGGCTATCCAATCTGCGAGCGCTGATACTCGGCAGAAACCATCTGAGTGGAGGAATACCCGCTACACTGACCCAACTCTCCAAACTCCGTTCTCTGGACCTCTCTTTCAACCGCCTGAGCGGACAGATTCCGGCCGAACTGGGCCAACTCTCCGGGTTGAGAACACTGTTCCTCGCAGTCAACCAGTTGAGCGGAGCGATACCGGCCGAACTGGGCCAGCTCCCCAACCTGGAGTCATTGAACCTGTTTGGAAAGGAACTGAGCGGGTGCGTGCCATCCGCGCTCGGGGACGTGGGCTACCATGACTTGGGCCGGTTGGGGCTAAAGTTGTGTGGGTCGGATCCTTAGCGGCGGTATGTGCAGGCGGCCTCCCGCGTCGTGCGGACGAGATTCGGCGGCTTGACCCAGCGAATTGCGATTCGGTAACATCGCCTCACGGCCGAAATGTCCGCATCGGCATACGGAGGAGACGAAAGAGAAGGGACTACAGATGAACGCTACGCAGAAGCCCGTCGCCGTCGTGATAGGCGCGACCTCCAAGTGGCAGTCGGATGGGCGCAACACGCGGCTGATCCACGGCAGCGATATCGACGACAGCGACCTGCCCGTCGGCGTGCGCTGGGGCGTGGGCGGCGCCATCGCCCAGAAGTTCGCGCAGGAGGGCTTCCTCACGGTGCTGACCACCCGCAACGCCGGGAATGCCGCCGCGCTGCAGGCGGCCATCGGCGAGCAGGGTGGCGAGAGCATTATCGTCGAGTTGGATCTCTCATCGCGCGACTCCATATCTAACGCTTTCGCCCGGATCCGGGACCAGGCGGGCGAGCCGGACGTGCTGGTGTACAACGCGGGCTACATCGAGGGGCGCGATCTTCCGCCGGAGAAGGAGCTGCTGGAGCACATTCCGTTCGAGATGCTGGAGACCGCGCAGCACATATCCAGCAGCGGCCCGTTCCTGGTCGTCCAGGAGGTGCTGCCCGCCATGCGGGAACGCGGTGATGGCACCATTCTGTTCTCCAACAACGCTTCCTCGCTGCGTGGCAGAAAGCGCTACACCGGACAGTCGCTGTACTACCCGAGGGTGCTGATGCGGACGCTGGCGCAGGCCCTGACAGAGGAATACTCGGAGTACGGCGTGCACGTCGCCAACGTGGTCATAGACGGCATGATCGATTCCCCGGGAACGAGGGCGATGCCGCGGTCGCAGCAGAACCCCGAACTGCTGATAAACCCGGTCAAGATAGCGGAGGCGTTCTACTACCTGTACACGCAGGACAAGTCCTGCTGGACGCACGACCTCCAGCTAACGCCGTATCCGGTGAAGCCGAGCTTCTGATGGGCACGGCCTTTTCGCCAAGAGTGTCGTTCAACCTACAGCAGATCCTGTAGCTGCCGCAGTACCTCTCGCCAGTGCTGGCGCATGAGTTCGCGCTCGTCCTGGCTGGATAGTTTCTCCTGGTGGAAGCGGACTGACGTCTTCTCGCCGGAAGGGATTAGATACAACTGCAGCGTCGAGGGCCGGGCGAGGCCGGGATGCGACCAGGTGAGGCGCAGCCTTTGTCCCGGCACCACGGAGCGGATTTCTCCGCTGGCGCCGTCGGCGGTCACGTACTCCGCACCCTTGCGCAGTTGGAGCGGTTGGGACTCGCCAAGCCAGATGTTCCTACCCGGGCCGAGGACGAGCAGATCCCAAGCGAGCTCATGGGGTATGGGCAGTGTCTTCTGCACGCCAATCTGGTAGCCGGCGTCGGCGGTCTGGCCCACCTTCCGCAGTCCCCTGGCCTGCTCGTAACCCACGGTGACCATCTGCTGCCACCAGCCATTGGATAGCCCTCTCTCCGCGGCAAGGAGGCCGACTATCTGCTTGTGTGTCATCTGCCTGGCGCCGAGACCGTCGAGGAAATCCAGCCACTCGTCCCAGTCGCGGCCCGTGGCCGTGGCCACGGCCTTGCCGGAGATTCCCCCGATTCGCTGATGTGCGGTCGACACGGCGCTCCTCCCGGCTGACCTGGGTTCCGGCTCGGGGGCCGGAACGACGCTATCGAGGTCGCGGTTGCACGCCGCTCAGGCGACGTTCACCTCGGCGCTGGTGTCCCTGAGCCACGTGGGGCGGATGACGAGCTCGGGGATGGAGGCGCGCTGGGGCAGGCGGGCTATCAGGGTGATCGCCTCCGCGGTGTCCTCGGCCGTCACCATCGTGTTTCGCGCCTCGGCGGAGGGGACGACCGGGCGGCCGTCCAGGATGGGCGTGTCTACCTCTCCGGGAATCACGACGCTGAACCTGATGCCAGAGTTGCGGTACTCGTTGTTGAGGAACGCGGTGAAGTTGATGACGGCGGCCTTGGCGGCGCTGTAGCTCATGCCGGCCAGCGGGCTGCCGCTGAGTCCGGCCATGGAGGACACGTTGATGACGGTTCCTTCGCCCGCCGCGGCCATCGAGGGCACCACGGCCTGGGCGCAGAACACCGAGCCGACGAGATTGCTGTCGTAGACGCTGCGCAGGTCCTCAGGCGTGGTGGTCAGAAGCATCCTGCGTGGCGAGCTATGGCCCGCGTTGTTCACGAGCACGTCAACCTTGCCGTGCTTGCCGAGCACCTCCTCGACCATGCCGAATACGCGCTGCTTGTCGGCAACGTCCAGCCCGTAGGACTCGGCTTTACCGCCGCCGGCGAGTATCTCGTCCCTCACAGCCTCGACTTTCGACGCCGTGCGCCCAACGGCGATCACCACCGCGCCCTCTTCCGCCATCATCAGGGCGGACGCCCGGCCGATGCCGCTGCCGCCGCCGGTTACAATGCAGACCTTTTCGCTTAGACCCACTTGAGCAACCTCCTCCGGCTCCCGGATCAGTCGCCGGACCGGCTGCTCTCTATGAGTCTGTTCCACTCCTCCGGAGACTTCACATCGTCGCCGATGGAGCGTAGGAAATGCACCGCCTGCGGGTTCCTGAACAGCGTGCCGGCGAGGTCGGAAGGCACTTTGCCTCCCAGTATCGTCAATTCGTCGGCGAGCTCCTGCTGGTCGAGGCCGAGCTCTCCCGCGAGTTCGTAGGCGATGCTCTTGAGCACTTTCTCGCTCGGCGGCTTCACTCGCTGGTTCTCGATCTTGCTAAGGTAAGTGAAGTCGATCTTCACCTTCTCCGCAAGGACCCGCTGGCTCATCTGAGCCTCCTTGCGGAGAGTTCTTATCCGTTCGGACAGTTCCATGTTTCGCACCTCTCTTGAAGCATAGCCCAAACTGCGTCGTCAAGGCAACAGCGCCACGCGCCCAGGCGTCGACCCGGCAATGCCGCGCCCAACTTATGCTAGACGCTTCCCGGTCCACCTGTGTATCTTGGGCCGTATTGTATCCATATTGCGCGGCGCAAGCAAAGGCCCATATCCGCGGGCAGATTCGCCGAGATTTCATGAACGGATGGGACGGTGCTGTGATAACTGACTTCAACCGCTTCGAGTGGATAAGCTTCGACTGCTACGGAACGCTTGTGGACTGGGAAACGGGCATTTCCTCTGCCGTGGCCCGAGTGGCGGACGCGCACGGCGTGCGCAAGTCCCGCGCCGAAATTCTGGCGCTGTTCGCGGACGTGGAGCCAAAGGTGCAGTCCACGCCCGGATTCATGGATTACCGGCGCGTTCTGCGCGAGGTGATGAGGCTGATGGCGGAGGAGATGAACATCGAGCTTGCCGAGTCCGAGCTCACCTGCCTCTCGGACTCGCTGCCCGAGTGGCCCGTCTTCCCCGACGTGGCCGACGCCCTGCGCACGCTGGGCGAGCGTTTCAAGCTGGGGATAATTTCCAACGTCGACGACGACCTGTTCGCGGGTACGGCCCGGCGACTGGGCGTGGGGTTCGACGCGGTGATAACTTCGCAGCAGGCGCGAGCGTACAAGCCCAGTCTGACCAACTTCAACCTCGCCCAGGAACGGATGGGCGTTCGGCTCGAGAGTTGGCTGCACGTCGCCGAGAGCCTGCACCACGACGTCGGCCCGGCGAACGAGCTTGGCATAGCGTCGGTGTGGGTGAATCGCCCTGACCGGGGAGGCGGTACACGGCGAAGCGACGCGAGGCCCGATCTGACTGTGCCCGGCCTCGCCGCGCTCGCGGAGTTGGCGCGTCCCCGAAGCGAGTAGACTACGCGCGGCCGCACCGGATATGGAGGACGACCTGAACATCGCCAGGAAAGGACGCCTCGGCAGCGCGGAGGAACGCGAGGCGCTGCTCGAGCGTATCGACCGCATCACCGAGATTCCGTTGCTGCTACTGGCGTTCGCAATGGTGCCTCTGCTCGCGGCGTCGATGCTGTGGGAGTTGACTCCCGCCGCCGAGAGGACAGTTCTGTACCTGGACATTGCGGTGTGGACGGTGTTCGCAACTGATCTGTGTGTCAAGGCGGTGATCTCTCCCAACAAGATGGCATTCTTCAGGCATCGCTGGCTCGACGTGCTGATAGTGGTAATGCCATTCTTCCGCCCCCTTCGTGTGGTGCGGGCCTTCCTGTACGGATCGCGGGCGCTTGCCGGAGTCGCGAAGCTGGTCCAGATAGACTACCTGGTGGTCTACGCTGTTGGCCTGATACTGGTCGTCTCGACGGTTGTTACGACGGCGGAGCGCGGCACGGACTCTCCGCTGGCGCTCTTCGGAAACACCCTGTGGTGGGCGCTCACAACCGTGACGACGGTTGGCTACGGCGATATGGTGCCGGCCACAACCACCGGCAGGGCCGGGGGCGTGGTGCTGATGGTCGGGGGCATCGCGCTGTTTGGCGCGCTGACCGCGAATCTCGCCAGGATGTTCATCCGGCAGCAGGACGGCCACGAAGAGGTGGAGGAGCTGCTGCGGGAGGTCAAAGCTCTCAGGGAAGAGGTCGCGGAATTGAGGTCCCACGAGCGGCGGTAGCGAGGGCAGGCGCGCGCACCGTCGCCTGGTGGCGTCACTCTGTTCGGGCGGGCCTGCTCGCCTTTAGCGAGTCAGCCCAGGAAGCGGCGGAGGTGGGCGGCCTCCTGGATGTAGTGCGAAATCTCGCCTGAGGAGTAGTCCTGGCTCAGGCTGGCGAATGTCGCGCTGGTCAGGCCCTCGTGGACCCTGTCGAGCTCTTCGGTGAAGCGGACGAGCAGGCGCAGGTAGTCGTACCCCATCAGCTCGCGCACGTGGCGCTCGTTGGCGAATCTGAGCGACGCCCGCAGATCGCCGTCGAAGCTGGGGTAGTGCTCCCGCACGAATGCGATGTCGTCTTCCGAAAGGGCGGCAAGTCCCAGCAGCTCGGGCGGCACTCCGATCGAGTAGAGCGCCGAGGCGAAACCGATGGCGCGGGGCAGCGTGACGCCGCCCACGCCGCCGAGCGAGCGTCCGTAGCCGAACAGGCCGACGTGCATCTTGCGCTCGCGGCGCTTCGGAACGTGCGCGGACACCCTGGTTATCACGTCGGTCAGGCGCTGCACCTGCGATTGGTACTCCTCGGTCGTCCTGTCTATGACGTCGAGCGCGCGGTCCTCGTCGATGGGCGTCGGCTCGGTGCGGTCATGCGCAAGTATCTTCGCGATGCCGTTCCGCACGGTCTGTTTGTCGTAGTCGTACTTGAAGGCGGACTGGACGGTGAATGTCTGGGCGCTGGGGTACTCTGTGAACGCGCGCTCCACGTTGACCGGCGTCAGGTGTCCCCGGAACGGCACGGAACCCGCGCCGATGATGGGGTACAGCGGCATGCCGAGGCGCTGTTCGAGGCGGTGCAGCCGCAGCAGGCCCACCTTCAGAATCAGCTCCGCGCCTACCATGCCGTAGTTCAGAGCGGGATCACTGCGGGCCAGGAACACGCGCTGGTACGGCTCATCCCTGTCTTGAAGGTACTCTTCGACGATGCGGTCGCAGGCGAGGAGGTGATCGCTGTCCTCTATCAGGGGGATGACCCGGATGCGCTTTGGGTAGAACTCGCCGATCCAGTCCCTCACGGTTTGTTCGCCCAGTATCGGCCTGTCCTCCTGCCCGACAATGACGTCCCGGTAGTAGGCCTCGATGAGGGAGAGCTCCTCGGACGAAGTGGTGAACGGAAGGATGACCTCCTGTATTGGGGCGTCGTCGAGGTCCCCGTAGAAGCCGCGCGCGACGTCCCAGGCGGCGGGCACGCTCTGCAGCGCCTCGACCATGGACTTGCGCATGTCCTGCTCGATGCGGGGGTTGGGTACGCGGAGCGTTAGGGCCATGTCGCGGCCCAGCCTGTTGTCGTCCTGGAAAAAGTCGGGATGCCCGATCAGCAGCTTGCGCACGACCTGGTTGTCGGCCTCCTTGCCCTCCGAGTCCCACATCTGCTCGTCGCAGCCCAGGGCGAACACGTCGACCGCCTCCTCGACCTCGCCTTCACCCTTCAGCACGCCCTCCTCGTCCGCGAAGGGCGCGGGAGTCGCGTTGTCCGGGTGTTGGGTGCTCATCACTTTTGGAACGAGTGGCACGTCAGACCTCCGGAGTGCTAAAGTCCCTTCCCCCTGTGGGGGAAGGTCAGGATAGGGGCAACTCGCCTTCGATTCTAGCACGAAGGCGGGAGTTGTCCAATCGCGCCTCAGTGGGCGTAACTGTTCAGAGTTGATGAGGCGAATTCCCCCGGAGCACGGCAATCCAGCTTGGCTCAAAGCTAAAGCGCCCGATGCGTGGCTCTGTTTCTCGACAAGATCTCACGAAGTCTGAACAGTTACCAGTGGGCGCGTGTGCCCCCGGCCCGTTCGGCGATTGCGCTCGCAATCCAAAATCTGCTAACGTGAGCCATGGTGCGGAGGCGCGATACCGTGGCAAGGAGTTCGCCGGATGGCCACAACCAGCAGCGTGAAGTTCAGAGGCGACGGCGCGACGATGGACGCCTTCGTCGCCATGCCCGAGAACGGGGGCAATCACCCGGGCCTCATCGTCATCCACGAGATGTACGGGCTGAACGACAACATCAGGGACATCGCCACGCGATTCGCGGACGAGGGCTACGCGGCGATGGCGCCCAACCTCTACTCGCGTGTCGGCGGCGCGGCGCGCTTCTGCATGACGCAGCTCTTCAAGGCGTTCGTCAAGCTGAAGGTGGACCAGCGCGCGGTGCGCGACCTGCGTGGAGCGGTGGCCCACCTGCAGAGCATGAACGGCGTGAATTGGGACCGCGTGGGCGTGGTGGGCTTCTGCATGGGCGGCGGCTTTTCGCTGCTGCTGGCGTGCGCCTCGAACCAGGTCAAGACCAGCGTCGTATTCTACGGACGCAACCCCAGCCCAGTCGACTCGATTTCCGAGCTGAACTGCCCGCTGCTCTTCATGTACGGCGAGGACGACAAGATGATATCGAAGGGCGTTCCGAAGCTGCGCACCGCCCTCGAATCGCACGGCAAGACATTCGAGACGCACTCCTACGCGGGCGCGGGCCACTCGTTCATGAACGACACGCGGGGCAGCTTCCGACCGGACGCGGCGGACGACGCCTGGAAGCGCACCATCTCCTTCCTGGACGCAACGCTCAAAGTCGATAATTGAGCAAGAAAGGGCAGGTAACGCCATGCCAATCGTTAACCACGACGACGTAGCGGAAGTCCCCTGGCGCCCCAACTACCGCAAGTGGGACCTTACGGTTTCCGGCGACGGCACGACCAGCAGCAGCATGTCGTACAGCGTAGTAGGCGTTGGGGCTGGCGCTCCCCTGCACCAGCACGAGGCGGACGAACTGATCACGATACTGGAGGGCGAGCTCGAGGCGCGGCTCGGAGACCACGTGCAACTCGTTGGGCCCAACCACACGCTGATCATCCCGCCGGGCGCGCCGCACGGTTTCACGAACAAAGGGCCGGAGGACGCCAAGCTGCTTACCTACTTCCCGGTGTCCGACCCTTTCAATCACACGACCTACCTGGAGGGCACACCGCCGGCCGGCCACACGTAGCCTCGCGCCCTGCGAGGACATGCCGCGGCTAAGGTCCTAGCATCAGCTCCGGCGCGGGCGTAAGCCGTTCGACCGGAAGCGGCTCGTACTCGCCACCGGGCGGAGTCCAGTGGATCGAGAAACGGGACGGCGGATACTGGGAGACGTACTCCACGCGGACCCGGTGCGGGCCTCCTGACAGAGTTACAACCGCGGAGTGCGGCGCGGTCTCATCGGACGGTACGCGTGCCACGACACTGCCGTCGACACTCAGCGAGAGCTCTCCCTCGGCCGACAGCGTGAAGCCGTAGTCGCCGTCGTCGGGTACGTCCAACACGCCTTCCCAAATGGCGCGGTACGGCTCCGGAGTCACCGGGTCGTACCAAAATGGCTGCAGGGACGGCGTGACGCGAGAGCCGCTGTACGCCTCGGCTTCGCCTTCCAAGGCGTAGAATCGTCCGGTGAGGCCGTAGGGCCGCACGTCGCCCCGGAAGAGGTGCGCCGCCCGAACGACCTGCAACTCGGAGCCGGGCGGCCTCCACAGCAGCCGGAGCGTCCCGCCGGGTTCCTCTACCCTGCCCTTCACCTCCAGCGTGTGGAGGCCCACCGCGGGCTGGAGCGTGACGTTATCGCCCTTGCCCGAGAGCACGGACACGCCGTTCAGCAGCACCTCCACCGTCTCTGCCGAATCCAGAGCAAGGCCGTACTCGCCCGGCTCGGTTATGTGCAGCGCGCCCGACCACGCGAAGGCGAACGGCGGAGCGTCCGCGCCGACCTCCAGCGCCCAGGCGGCCTCCGTGCTCCGCTGGACTCCGAAGACCGACGCGCCACTATCGAGGGTGTAAACGGCTTCCAGGCCTTGGCGAGACCGGAGCTGTTCGCGGCTCATCTCGGCGACGTAGAACATCGGCTCGACGCCGCCGGGAGGCCGCACCTCCCGGAAGGCGGCGTCCGGGTAGTACAGCCTGAGCAGGCGGTAGACGGCCTCCTCCCGTGGCTCGACGTAGACGGCGGCGCCCAGCCCTACCCTGCCGGCGTCAATCGGCGCGTCCTGAGGCGCTCGCAGGGCCGCGTAGTCCGGACCGTTGGCCGCCAAGTCTATAGCGAGGCTGTGCTTGAACTGGCGAGAGGTGAAGAGCGTGTAACCCCTGGCCTGCTGCCTGAGCATATCGCGTCCTATCAGCGTCTCGTCGGTCGAAAAGGCGGCGTACACTCTCGGATCGGACGCCTGCTCGCCAAAGTAGCGGCCCATGTTCAGCAGCGCGATGAGCGTGAGCAGGGCGCAGCAGGCAACGGGCGTGAGGCGGCGGGTGAGCGTCCAGGGCGAAGCCCGCCCGGCCTGCCACAGCGTGTAGACGGTGAGCGCGACGAGTACGGCCACCGCCGGCAGCACGCCGATGGTCCGCAATGCTTGGGGCGCCTCCCACGGAATCGTCAACACGCCGGGGATGAGCATGATGACCAGCCAGATAGGCAGGATTACTAACGCGGTGCGCGGCCAGCAGACGAGGCACGCTGCGGCGCCGAGCACCAGCAACGCCGCGGACAGGCCGTCTAGCATGGCCGCGCCTGGCAGATTGTGTCGTGGATTGGAGTCGCCCTCCACGTTGAACATCAAAGCGTGGGAGCGGAGATTCTCGACAACGTCCCCGATGACCTCTCCCGCCGGCGCCATGGAGAACACCGAGCTTGTCCCGGTCCGGTCGAAGAAGTCTGCCGGTTCGAGGACTGCGTACTGGGCCACGGGCGCGGCCATGACGAATGCCGCGAAGCCAAAGACCGCCAGCCGCGCTAGGAGTTGCCGGAGAGCGGGGCGCTCCGACAGGATGCCGTACAGCAGGACGACCGCCACAACGAAAGGAAACAGCCGGAATGCGGCGTAGAACCACATGCCCAAGCCAAGGGCCGCACCCGCGAGGCCGTAGTCGGACAGACGGCCGCTCCGCACTGCGCGCAGCGTCAGCCAGGCCGTCAACGCCGTGGCCATGCTCATCGTCACCCCGTGCATTCCGATGCGGCTGAAGTTGATGTCCCAGCGCATCACCGCCAGCACGAACGCGGAGGCCAGGCCCACCCACGGCCCCGCCAGGTGACGCCCGAGCAGGTACACTGCCGCGATTCCGGCCAGCGAGAACGCGACACTGATAAGGCGCAGTGCCTCGGGCGTTGTCCCCAGCAGCGTCGTGAGCGCCGCGACAGGCATCAGGTAAAGAGTCGGCAGCGTGGTGGCGAAGACGGGGGCTGAGCCCGGATCCAGCGCGATGGCCGCGGCGACGGACAGGTTTGCGGCCTCGTCGTACCAGAGACCGACCGGCAGTTCCCGCAGGTCGTGGAAGCGTATGACCAACGCCAGCAGCAGCACGCCGATCAAGGCGGCGGCCTCATACAGCGCGTTGGGCGGGACCGCGAATGGCCTACCGGATCGCAGCCTGCGGACTAGCGGCGTCCACCGGCCGTCGATGGCAGGGACCGCGGCGAGCATGAGGACTGCCGACACGCCGAACATCGCCCAGCCGGCGGTGTTGGGCGGCCCGCTGTAGAACGCGGCCAGCGATGCAATGGTGGAGGCTACGCAGAGGACGCCGCAGGCCGTGCCGAATTGTGTCTCAGCGGACCAGCCGGGCCACCGCAGTCTGGGCTTTCGGCGGGGCGATGGTGGCGAAGAGTCGCGTTCACGCCAGCGGGCGGCGCTAGCTATGTCGGTCACGGCAAACGTGAACGCGGCTATCGCCGCCAGGAAGAGCGCGGACGCCCACAGGGGCCGGCCCGCGGTTAGCAGTGCCTGGGCGAGGAGCGCCAGGGCCAATGCCGCGGCTACCAGGGCGAAGCGGACGCCGTTCGACGCGGGCATCTGGACGAGCTAGGGACTGTCCCGGTGAGAGGGAGGGGCGTCGACGCGCAGCACGCCCGAAGTACGGAGTTCGGCGATCTCCTCCGGCGAGAGACCGGCCTCGAGTAGCACCTGCTGCCCGTGCTCACCCAGCAGGGGGGTTGGGAGGTAGGATATGTCATCGCAGCCGGGGAAACTCACGCCCTTGCGCATGAGCCTGAGAAGTCCCATCGTCGGGTGCTGGAGGTCGGCGATCATGTCGTTTGCGGCGATCTGCTCGCTCTCTAAGAATCCCACCTCGAAACCCTCCGCAAGTGGAGCGCACAGGGCCGCGGTGCCGCTAAACTTGCTCAGCCAGTGATTGATGTCCTTGGAGGCGAACAACACGGAGAGCACGTCGGACAGCGCGCCGTCGTTCGAGTCGCGGGCCTGGGCCGAGTTGTAGCGTTCGTCCGCGGCGACGGCTTCCAATTCTGACGCCGAGCGCAGCGCAGACCAGCCCTCCTCGGAATCGGCCGCGAGATACAACCAGCCGTCCCGCGCCCGGTAGATGCGGCTCAACGCGCTGAGGCCGCGCTGGTGCTTCTGAGGGGCGCGGCGCGGCGGCTTGCCATCGTAGCGCATGAATCCGTCCATGCTGAGCACGATTCCGGCGCTGAGAAGGCTCGTGTCGGCCTTCTGAGTCACGCCGTGGCGCTCCCTGGCGTACAAGCACAGAAGCGCCCCCAGCGCTCCCAGCGCGCCCCCGGTGAAGTCCGTCGGCGCGAGCGCGGCGAGGTAGACCGGCGGGAGATGTTCGCCGCCCTGCGCTCGCTGCATGCCGGTAAGGGCCTGGGCGAGCGGGTCCACGCCGGCCCGGTGCGCATACGGCCCGTCCCATCCGAAAGCGGTGATGTGAGACTCGACGATGTTTGGATTCAGCGCGGCCAGATCGTCGCTTCCCAGGCCCAGCCGCCCGGTGGCCCCGGGCCGCATGTTGGCGAGCAGCACATCGGAGCAAGACGCCAGGCGCTGCGCGGCCTCTCGCCCTGCAGGCGTCCTGGCGTTCAGGGAGATCGAGCGTTTGTTGGAGTTGAGGTAGTGGAACGTGGAGAGTGTATCCGAGCGTGAAATGTCGCCCGTCGGCGACTCAAGCTTGACGACCTCCGCGCCCAGATCGGACAGCATCTTGCCAGCGGTCGGTCCGGCCAGCACGTTGGTCAGCTCCAGCACCCGGACGCCGTGAAGCGGCGGCGCGGGGGACACAGGCCCTTCCGCGGAAAGAGTCGGTTCGGTGCTGAACTCGGCGAGCACGGCGTCGGTGTGCTCGCCGGGCACGGGCGCGGGGCCCGATACGCTGCCGGGCGTCTGGGACAGCCTAATGGGCACGCCCATCTGGGTCACGCGGCCCAGCAGCGGGTCGTCGAGCTCGATGATCATCTCGTTGTGCAGCGCCTGCTCGTTGTCCATGCCCTCTTCGGCAGTGCAGGCGCGAGCGTAGGGCACGTCGGCGCGCTCGAATATCTCGGCCCACTCGGCGTAGGTCTTGGTGCGAATAGCGTCCGCGACTATGTCGTACAGCTCCTGGCGCAGCAAGTCGGACTCGGCGGCGCGTCCGAAGCCGTACTTGGGCTGAGCAACGATGTCCGCGATTCCCATGGCAGTGGCGGCGCGCTCGATGAAGCCGAGGTGTATGCAGCCGAGATGGATCCAGATTCCATCCGAGCACTCCATAACGCTGTAGAAGGGCGCACCGCCGGAAGGCGTGGAGGTGTACGGACGCGGCTTGTAGGAGTCGCCGCCCACCTTTGGCGAGTAGAGCAACGCACCGGCCAGCAGAGAGGTCTCTACCTTGCGGCCGGCGCCAGTCCTCTCCCGCGCGGTGAGCGAAGCGACTATGCCCTGGGCGGCGAGCAGCCCCGCGCCGACCTGCGGAAGCGGGTGTACGACGTGAATGGGGTCGCCGTCGAACGAGGGCTGACTCGCTAGTATTCCCGCTCTCGCCATCACGAGGTCCTCGTGCGCCGGCTCGTCCCTGAGCGGGCCGTTTCTGCCGTAGGCGGTGATAGAACAGTGCACCAGTCGGCGGTTGATGGGAGAGACCGCCCCGTACCCGGCTATCTCGTGAACCTCCGAAGAGGGCTGCCAACTCTCGATGAGCACGTCCGAGGCCGCCGCTATCCTACGAAAGACGGCGGCATCCTCGCGGAGGTCCAGGAAGACGCTCTGCTTGCCCCTGTCCCAGATGCGGTACGCCGGATGGCAGCGCGCGGCGGCCGTGTACTCAGGCGTGGCGTGGATCACCCGAGCGCCGTTGTCGGCCAGGAACATCGTCGCGATGGCGCCGGCGGGGCCGTCGGTGAGGTCGAGTACGGTTATGCCTTCTAGTGCTCTGGCCATGCGAGGTGTCGCGCCCCGTTCAGTTCAAGATTGCGGCGGTTTTTGCCCATGTGCGCCGCTCGGTGCATTGTATGCCAAAGCGCGGGGCTAGAAAAGGAGGGGGGCGAGTACAGAAAGGCAGGTTCGGGGTTTAGGCAAACGAAGGCCCCGCGCCTGAAGAAGGGCCGGGGCCTCTCTCACGAGCCATGGGCGGCGCAAATAGCGCCGCCCCGGCATGACGTGTGCTAGTTGTCGTCGGCTGGGACAGGCTCGGCGAGCCTCTCCTTGATGACGGCCTTCATTTCCCTGACTCTGGAGAGATCCGGGAACTTTCCGTCCTCTTCGACCTTGTCGAAAATCTTGTCGCCGTCAACGAACACCTGCAGGATCCCCGCGGTTCCGGGCGTAAGCGTGATCGATACGTCCTTGCCGCCTTCAGCGAAGAACTCGGTGGCCATCCAGGCCGCCGTCGCGTGATACGCTCAAGGAACGCAGTAGATGATTTCGATGTCGAGCTTGCCTTCTCCAGCCATGGCAATTCCTCCTTACTTGATACGATCCGGAAGCCCTGCAAACATGCGTGCGCGAACTTCTATCGGAAGTTATCACAGCGCATTCGGGTTGTCAAACTCGCGGTGATAAACGGGCGCAAGCGGGAATGGGCGAGGGACTACGCGCCTCGCAAGCGTGGGTCCAGTACGTCGCGAACGGCGTCGCCCAGCAGGTTGAAGCCGTACACCGCAAGGCTGAGCGCCACGCCCGGGGCGATCGCCATCCACGGCGCAAGCTCCGCGTACTGCCGGGCCGCGCCGAACAGGTCCCGTCCCCAGGACGGCGTGGGCGGCGGAATGCCCATGCCCAGGAAGCTCAGCGAGGCCTCCGTGGTGATCGCGCCGCCGAGCGTGATGCTGGCCACGATGATGTAGGGCGCCAGGCAGTTGCGTGTTATGTGGTGCCACATGATGCGCATGTCGCTGGCCCCGATGGCTCGCGCGGCGGTCGCGTATTCGGTCTCTTTAACCGCCAGCACCTGGGAGCGGACGACTCGGGCCGCCGAGGGAACGACCACTATGCTGATGGCAAGGATGACGTTGCGGGTGCTGGTGCCTATCACGAACATCAGCACCATCGCGACTATCAGAGAGGGGAAGGCCCAGATTATGTCCATGAAGCGCTGAGCGACGATATCTACCTTGCCTCCCCAGTACGCGGTCACCACCGCGATGAGCGCGCCTGTGCCTGTGCCCAGGAGAGTGGCGGCGACGCCCACGAGGAGCGACACCCGGCCGCCCCATGCCACGCGGCTGAAGACGTCCCTGCCGGTGGTGTCGGTTCCGAACCAGTGGAGCGCCGACGGCCCCTGTAGGATGTCGATGCTCAGTGAGTTGGGGTCCACTGGGGCGATCCAGGGAGCGAAGATCGCCAACAGGGTGATGAGCACGAGAAGCAGGAACCCCACGAAGCCCAGCGGCTTCTGGCGAATCAAGCGGGTCGTTACTCTGAGGGCCGATGCGAATCGGTTTTCTTCCAGAGCCGCCCGCGCGGGGCTGGCGGTGTTCCTCAGCTCAGGCGTGCTCACTGTTTTCTCACTCGTATCTTATGCGGGGATTGAGCCAGGCGTACAGAATGTCCACAACCAGGTTCGCCACGGTCACGAAGATAGCGATGGCGAACAGGCTGGCCTGCACCACGTTATAGTCGCGCCGTATCGTGGCGTCCAGCAGGAAACGCCCCGCGCCGGGCAGATTGAAGGCCGCTTCGACCACGACCAGGCCGCCCAGCGCGAATCCGAACTGCAGGCCCAGAATCGTTATCACGGGGAGCATCGCATTTCTCAGGGCGTGGCGTCGAATCACTACGCGCTCGATGAGTCCCTTCGCCCTGGCCGTCTGTATGTAGTCCTCTCGCATCACCTCGAGCAGCGAGGAGCGAGCCATGCGGGACGTGGAGCCGATGAAGGCGAAGGCCACGGCGAAAGCGGGGAATATGCCCTGGAAGAAGGCGCGCGCCGGGTCTTCCCAGAACGGTATGAAGTCCAGCGGCGGCAGCCACTGAAAGACACGCAGGAGGACGATGATGATAAGGCCGGCGACCCAGAAGCTGGGCATGGACAGGCCCGAGATGGAGATTATGCGGGCAATGTAATCTAAAGGCGTGTCCTGCTTCACGGCGGACAATATGCCCAGAGGAATGCCCACGATGATCGTCAGAATGCTCGCCAGGATGACCATGTTGACGGAGATGGGCAGACGTTGGATGTACTCATCGACCACGTCGCCGCCGCCCCACGAGGACTCGCCGAAGTCCAGTCGGAAGGAATTGCCAAGCCACGTGAAATACTGGACATAGAGAGGGCGGTTCAGCCCCAACTCCTCCCGTTTCTTCTCCAGTATCTCCTGGGGGATGGCTTCTCCCCTGCCGGGCTCCGCCAGCGCTATCAGCGCGGGGTCGCCGGGCACGATGCGCATGAGGACGAACACGAGCGTCACGACCGCGTAAACGGTAACGACGGCGAGCAGGAGTCTCTTTATGATGTAGTTACGCAACTATGGTCCCGTGTATCACAGCCTGGCGTTACGTTTAGGGGCAATCACAAGGCTTGCCCCGTGCGGCAGAGGGGCGCCCACGAGGGGCGCCCCCAAGTTAACTCTGGTCGGCTGTGGCTAGGGTTGCCCCTCCATCCACACCTCTTCGAGCGTCACGTTGTTGTAGTAGGCGGGGTCCACGTCGTGGAAGTTCTTGACCCACGGCCACCAGGCCATGCCCTCGGCCACCCAGCGCACCTGGACGCGTGGCAAGTCGTTGAAGAGTTTGCGCTCAATGTCCCAGATGATGCTCAGGCGTTTGGCTTCGTCCAGCTCCGAGAGTTGCCTGGTGAACATGTCCTCGAATTCTTCGTCACAGTAGCCGCTGAAGTTGGCCGCCGATTCGCACAGGAAGTAGTTGCCGTAGAACAGGCTGGGGTTCAAGACCGGGGCTACGCCGCCGGAGCTCCTCAGCGTGAAGTCTCGCCGGTCCGACCTGTCGGTGTAGGTCGCGCGGTCCACCACGTCCTGAACTATGTTCACCCCGATCTGCCTGAGCTGGTCCTGGGCGAACTGTGGGGTCAGCCTGCTCTCCCTGGTGTTGAGCACCATCCAGTTCAGTTCGAGCCCGTCCTCATAGCCCGCATCCTTGAGCAACTGCTTCGCCTGCTCCCTTCTGTCGGGCATGTCGGAACTGTCCAGCTTGCCAATCAGCCCGTCCAGCTCCTCGCGCGGCAGGCTCCACTTGCTCCACGGGGGCTGGAAACCGCCGACGTCGCCGGCGCCCTGGTTGAGGATCTGTGTTGACAGCGGGCGATCAAGGCCAAGGTTGAAAGCCTGGCGTACCCTCTGGTCGCCCCATACCGGGTCTTTCACCTGGCCGGACACCGCGTGCCACCAGAGGCGCGGGATGATGGAGACATTGATGTTCGGGTCGTCCTGCTTCAGTATCTTGCCCTCTTCGGGGTACAGGTACTGCATCAGGGAGTTCATGTCCAACTGCTTGGCGCGGAAGGCGGCGAATCCCGCGGTCTCCTCGGCGAAGACGATGTCGTGTATGCCGTCCATGTAGGGAAGAATGCCGCGCCAGTAATCGGGGTTCCTGGTCAACTCCGCCCTGCCGCCCTTCGTGTAGCCCTGCCAGACGAAAGGTCCGGTTCCTATGACCGTGGTCTCGAGGTCTTCATAGGGCAATTCGCTCGGGAAGATCGAGGCCCAGCCCGCGGAGATCATCGAGATGAGGCCCGCGTCCCTCTGGCCGAGCTTGATAACCACCTGTTGTGAGTCCGCGCCGCAAGCCACGCTCTCGATAGCGACTACGTCTTTGGCCCGCCTGCTGTGATCGACGTTGCGGTACTTGTCCAGGCTGTGGACCACGTCCTGGCAGTCGAGGCTGGTGCCGCTGCCGGGCACGCCGTCGATGGTGTGGAAGTTGATGCCTTCCTGCAGGGTTATCGTGTAGGTCAGCCCGTCGTCGGAGGTATCGAACTTCGTGGCAAGGTCGGGCACTATGACGCCCACCTCGTCGAAGGCGTACCGGAAGAGGCGGTTATATGCCGCGCCGACGCGCTGCTGGGTACGAACGGTGGTCTGGACCATGAAGTCGAAGTGCACCAGGTCGTCGCCCGCGCTCTTGCGGAGGATTCCGCCGGCCTGCGCGTCACCGGTCGTGACTGCCACAGGCGCCTCGGCGCGAATCTCGATGGACTCAGTGACGGCGGCGATGATCTGGGCCTGCTGCTCTTCCATCGCCATGGCGACTATTTCGGAGACCTTTGCCTCGGTAAGCCCGGGGCGCTCCGCCAGGGCCGCCGCAATAGCCTCAGCGACCTGGTCCTCGGTGACGCCTGGCTGTGCGCTCAGCGCCTTCGCTATCTCGTTCGCCACGTCCTGCGTGGTGACGCCGGGCCGCTGATCCAGCGCGCTGGCGATGGCCGACGCCACTTCATCGGAAGTAACGCCGGGCTGTGCGCTCAGCGCCTTGGCAATCTCATTCGCCACGTCCGATGAGGTAAGGCCTTGCTGTTGGGCGAGGGCGTTCTGGATCGCCATCGCGACGTCCTCGGTCGTAACTCCCGGCTGCTGGGCCGCCATTACCTGCTGGATTATGCCCGACACGTCTACCGGCGTCGGTGTCGGCGGCGCCTCCGGCTCCGCGGAGCTACACGCCGCCACGGCTAGCCCAACCAGCACGCTGGCGGCTATCAACAACAGGGATCTGCTCGTCAAGATTGCTCTCTTCACCTGATTCCTCCAAACAACAGCCCGCGAGACGTAACCCGCGGGGTCTTTGAATCTGCCAGCAGAAAACTAGCACAGCTTGTCTGGCCTGTCAAATCGCATCACGGTCGCCGTAGGCTGACATGAGCACGAGTTGCATCAGCTCCATTAGCTGGCTGTGCCACTCCCAGCGCTCGTGGATGGTCTCGTGAAACTTTCGGACGCCGTCTTCGTCTCCGCGCTCGGTGAAGTCCGCCTCGCACTGCGCCATAAGACGGGCCGTAATGCGGTCTATCACTTCGTCCAGGCTGCGGAACAGGCCCGGGGGGATCCTCATCCTGGCGTCCAGAGACTTCAGGCTGGGCACGTGTTCGTCCGCCAGCAGCAACTCCGATTTCAGGAGCGCCAGCGCGGCGAACACCACCGCGGCCTCCTCGGTGTGGAGGAAGACCTTGATGTCTCCCCTCGCTCTCGCCACCTGCTCGCGTTCGTCCATTAGGAGCAACTCCGAATTGTTAGATATCACAGAACATTGAGACCCAGAGATTGGACTTCTGCCTCGTCCAGCAAAACCAATGTCTTGGTGCGCTGCTGAAAGAACAACGCGAATGCGGAGATGAAGTCGCGCCCGAGCAGTGACGGTATGGGGTTCTGAGCTTCGGGGATGTGCAGCTTGAGAGAAATCGAATAGTCCTGCACATCTAGTTGCGCGTCGACGACCCTCATTGGTGTCGAGCCGCCTAGACCAGTGCTGGGCGGGCCAAGTTCCAGACTATCGACGTCCAGGCCGATATCCATCACGTCGAGAGGCGAAAGGATGGTGACGTCGGCCCCGGTGTCTACGAGAAACTCGACGCTCACGCTCCCGAGGTTGGGACGTTCGGGGAAAGCGATGGCGCAGTTGACGAAAGGCCGCTGGGCGTTTGCGCTGCCGGAGAAGTATCCTCGAATCACGCGGCGGCCAGTATCAACAGTTCGGCTTCCGCGGTCATGTGCCGCCTGATGGCGCCGCTCGCGCACAGACCTTGCGCCTTGAGTTTCGCGACGAGGTCGAAGGCATCGTCGGCCGCGCAGACTACCTGCTCTCCCAAAATCGCTATCCACTGGTTCTTGTAGTCAGCCAGCAGTTCGTCATAGTGGGCCTCGAAAAAGGCAACGTCCAGTTGGTGGTCGACGCTGTATGTCTGCATGATGCTCGTTCTCCTGCCCACCTGATGTGCTGGCTTTGTTATTCCAAACAATACAACGGGGCGTCACTGTGGTCAAATCAGCTTGCCGAGAATGGCTCGGAGGATCAACTCCGCAGCGGCCTTGTCCAGCGGCTGATTATTGCTGCCGCACTTGGGAGACTGGATGCAGCCCGGACACCCCGCCTCGCATGCGCACTCGGATATGGCCTGTAACGTGGTCGCCCATAGCCGCTCGATCAATTCGTAGCCGAGCTCCGCTATGCCGACGCCGCCGGGGTGGGCGTCGTGGATGAACACCTGCGGCCTGCCCGTGTCCGGGTGAAGCGGCGTGGTGATGCCGCCGATGTCGTTGCGGTCGCACATGGCGAACAGCGGCAGCACTCCTATGGCGGCGTGCTCCACGGCGTGCAGTCCGCCGGCCAGGTGCATCCGGTGCCGGCGTATCGTTTCAAGCGTGTCGTCCGGCACGTCGAACCACAGAGCCACGGTGTCGTAGCTCTGCGGCGGCAGGTCCACGTCCTCGCCGCCGAGCAGCTCGCCGGTCATGTGCGCCCGTCGAAAGAAGCCGACGACGGTGGTGGACACGCGCACCTCTCCCAGGTAGACCCGCGTGTCGCCGACGTGCTTCCACCTGTACACGTGCCGAACTCGCGTGTCCGTCAGGTCGCGCGCCTGTGTGTAGTAGGGCGCGTCCTCCCTGGAGGCGTAGGCGGTGCGGGCGTCCAGGTCGAGGGACTTGACGAGATACTGCTCTCCCTGGTGTATGTACATGCCGCCGGGGTGCAGCTGGAGAAACGCGCCGAGCTCGTCGAGCGTCTCCAGTATCTGGCCGGTCTCATCGTCGACCAGGGTGTACGTGTTGGAGGACGCGGCGCGGATGTTGACCGAATCGGCGGGGTAGTAGATTTCGGGCGTGATGTGCCAGCGACCCTCCACCGCGTTGAGAAGCCCGTCTTCCTGAAGCTCGGCGGCGCACATCAGCAGGTCGGGGCCGAAGAACTCGGTGTCGGCCATGGTCAGCGGCGCCTCGTACGCGGCGCAGAGCAGGTGGGGCTTGAGGATGTACTCGTTCTCGGGCGAGGTAAGCGCGCGCTCGTGCGGGCGTCCGAAGAACGCCTCCGGGTGGCGCATCAGGTACTGGTCGAGCGGGTCGTCCAGGGCCACCAGCACACTCAGCGATCGGTCGCCGCTCCTTCCGCTGCGCGCCGCCTGCTGCCAGGCGCTGGCGATGCTTCCCGGGTAGCCGTTCAGCAGCGTGGCGTCGAGGTCGCCCACGTTGATGCCGAGCTCCAGCGCGTTGGTGGTCGCCAGCCCCAGCAGCCGGCCGTCGTATAGCTCCTGTTCGATGCGCCGCCGCTGCTCCGGCATGTAGCCGCCGCGGTAGGGCGACACCCTGTCCACGATGGCGGGGTCGGTCTCCTCGAGCTCGCGTCGCGTGTGCAGATTCACCAACTCGGCAAGCTGGCGGCTCTTGACGAACGCCAGCGTTCGCACACGGCGTCGCAGCAGTTCCGCGAATATGCGGGCGGTCTCGGTGTTGGTGCTCAGCCGGCTGCCCTCGGCGTAGTCGAGCATCGGCGGGTTCCAGAAGAGGAAGTCCTTGCCGCCGAAGGAGGAGCCGTCCCGGTTGACGACTTGAAACGGCAGTCCCGTGAGCCTCTGGGCGTGCTCGGCCGGATTGGCGACGGTCGCTGAGCACATCACGAACTGCGGGTCGCTGCCGAAGTGCCGGCACAGCCGGCGGAGCCTCCGTAGGACGTTGGCGAAGTGGGAGCCGAAGACGCCGCGGAAGACATGGGCTTCGTCTATCACCACGTAGCGCAGATTGCGCAGCAGCCGGTACCAGGCGCGGTGATTTGGCAGGATGCCCACGTGCAGCATGTCCGGGTTGGTGATGACGACGCGGGAAGTCCGCCGAATCGCGCCCCTGTCCTGGCGGGGCGTGTCGCCGTCGTACACGGCGTGGCGCGTGGCGCGGAACGAGGATGCCGTGAGCGCGGACAGCGACTCGCTCTGGTCCTGCGACAGCGCCTTCGTGGGGAAGACATACAGCGCGCAGGCGGAGCGGTCCTCCATCAGGGCCTCGATCACCGGAAGCTGGTAGCACAGGCTCTTGCCGCTGGCCGCGGGCGTGGCGACGATGACGTTCTCGCCCCGCCGGACGTGGTTGATGGCCTCGGCCTGGTGGGTGTAGAGCGCGTCGATTCCCTGCCCCGACAGCGCATCCACAAGGCGCGGGTGAAGCGGCGCGTCCAGGTCGCCGTACTCTGCCGCGCGCGGCGGAATGCTCTCGCGGTGAACGAGCTGGTCCTTGTACCAGGGCACGTATTGCAGATAATCGAGAAAGGCGTGTACGTCCAAGCGGCTCCCCACCAGGCCCCATCAAGCGGCCTCGCGCCCCATTATAGTTGGCAGCAAGGGATATTTGAACACCTGTGCGTGGAGGGTCAGGGTCTCTCGGAATGGAAGGGTCAGGGTCTTTGGGCGCGGCTCTCCGAAAAGTCTGCTCAATTCTGCTACTTGCTGCCCAATCCGTAGCTGGGAGGCCCGATGTTCCTGTCACCTTTTGTGAGCCAAGTTGTTAAGGTTCGTCACACGCATTGCGCGGAATGTCGCAGGACGGGATCCATTCGGCAATCCGTTCGGCAGGCTCAGGACAGGCTCCGTCCTACTCGCCAACCGGCGGACACAACGCTTGTCAGGTAGAAAATAGCACGTGTGTGCTGTAGAATCAAGACCGGTCAGAGATCTGCCACAACGCAACGGCGAATGGGTCGATTTGTCGGCGCGACGCAGGCTCCTACTTGACATAAGTCGTGGGAGTGGCCTCGGGCGTGGGAATTTTTGTGACACGTTTGAGAATGACTGGACCATGAATGAGAATGGGTGTGGCGTTTGGGTTACGCGGTTGAGAACGTATGGGACACGATTTTTGGGTGGTTCCGGCTAGCGGGCGTGGGGGAGGCGCAAGTGACCGCCTATTGGGAGTGCCTAGCCTGACAGGACTCCACACGGAATGCGCAAGAGCTGG
Organism: Dehalococcoidia bacterium; assembly: GCA_965203135.1. Lineage (GTDB taxonomy): Bacteria > Chloroflexota > Dehalococcoidia > Lucifugimonadales > CATOSD01 > CATOSD01. The sequence goes on from CBDBBO010000002.1 coordinate 971,750, forward strand.
TGCCTGATTTCCTGGCTGTGCGCGGCCAGGTCCACGGTGGCGAAGCGTATCAGGTGGCCTTGTATCGTGGCGTACTTGTCAATGCACTCGCCCACCGACGGATGCAGCAACACCCCGGTCGAGTCGAGGGACGCAGGCTCATCGTCGCGCTCCTGGGTTCTGTGTAAATTTGGTGGAAACCCTGTTGGTTTCCCCAACTCGGTCACTGCCCTCAACCTCCTTGGGGTAGACCGCATTTGTCGCAGGCATGACCTTTCATGTGCCCGACCTGTCCAACAGGGCCGTCGCAAAATCGACAAACGTTCATACGCATGAATGTCTCTCGGATTTCGTCAAACGACGGCGCTGGCTGTCTGCAACACTCGCACGAAAACATGAACACCTCACACGCTTCCAAATAGCCTAGTGTCGCCACCGAATACGAAACCGCACTAAACCACAACCGACGCATTTTATGCAGAACCCTCATACCTGTTTTCTTGTATTCCACCAAATTTACGCAGGACCTAGCGCCGGCTGTTACTCGCCTCTCTAACCCTGTCAACGAGTTCAGTACGGTCGCCTTTGTGTGCAAATAGTTTGTTCGCAAACTCCACATAGTACTTGGTCCAGCCGAATTCAGTATCTGATGCCATGTCATTCACCGTTCCACGTGCCCCGTGTCTCTGGGGGATGCAGTCTCCGATTTGGGCTGTGGCCTACACTATCTCACACCCCAAGGGTTGATCACTTCTATCCCGCATCCCTCGAAGCCATCAACGTCTCTGGTCGCTATGTCCGCCTGTCGAGAACGGGCTATCGCGGCAATCTGGCAATCAGCGTGGCTTATGGGATGGCCGGCCGCGCGGCGAGCGGCGGCAACCACGGCGTAGGAACGGGCGGCCTCGCTGTCGAAAGGAAGGATGCGCCCGGCAAAGTCCTCTCGTAGCATCCCCTCAATCTCAGCCAACAGTTTTTCGCGACGTTGACCTATCGGCATAATCTCAACGCCGTAGCGCAACTCGGCCTCGCTGACGGTCGTGAGGTGCAGATCTGTCGCGGCTTGCCTGGCAACCCAGTCGACCACGCTGGAGCTGGGACCCGGGCGCATCAGTTCCGAGACTACGTTTGTGTCGAGGATTATCAATGCCTGTTTCCTCAGTGGAGTTGGGGCGGCTTCCGCATCGGGGAGCGAGGCGGCAACTCCAGCTCGACGCCACCGAGGGGGGCGAAGCGGGCGCGAATGGCGCTGGCCAGGTCTTGTTGCTTCGACGGCTGTTGGCTGAGTGCCCTGCGTAGGATTTGCCGAGCCTCCTCCTCCATCGAGTGGCCGTTTTCGGCAGCACGTACACGCAACCGATGCTTCAGCCCTTCTTCCAGGTTACGCACGGTGATACTTGCCATGGCGGGGCCTCCGTCTGATATGTTGGGCAATTGTAGCATGATTGCGTTGCTATCAGCCGGCACAGAACTCCTCCGCTGACACCAATCCTGGCACCCTCAGCGGTGTGCCTAACACCCACCGAGCAATCGTTTCGTATCCTTAGCGGATGACCCTACTGCATCCGTGTGTCAAGGCTATAGGGAAGCCGCCTCAACCAGAGCTACGCCCTCATTTCTGCTGAGAGCGCGGTCAAAAGTGTACAGCGGATCCGCTTCGGCACGTGTTACCGCTGCCAAAATCATGAGGTCGGCAAAGCCAGGACCGCCTTGTCGATACTGGAGGGCTGCGCGGACAACATCGTCCTCAGACTCGAATACCAAGCCCTGCGTGAGAGTCATTTCGACCAGGACGTCGGCAATCTGGGACCGTGTGAAACGGTAGGATCGCTCAAGTACCCATACCATCTCGATAATGACTTCGCGACAGATGAATCCCGGACGGTCGGCCGTCAAACTCTCTATCAGAGAACCAGCCGCTTCAGCCTGTACCTCGTTGTCTTGCACCAGGTAGCGCAAGATCACGTTGGTGTCTAGGGCAAGCACGATTCGGCTGCCCCCTCCGCTATGGCAATGTCCATCTCTTCCAAGCTCACCGGGGGCCCGTCGTATCTCAATATGCCAGAGAGTCTCTTGATGGGGCGTGCCTTTGTCATCCGAACTTCCCCTTCTTGAATGACATAAAGCACCTTGTCCCCAGGACTAACGGAAAGTGCTTCCCTTACGCGTTTGGGCAAGGTAGTCTGTCCTCTTGCAGTAACTGTGGACTCTATCATGGCAAGGCCACCTCTTGCATTGTGGATTCCTGCATTTCACTATACTTGCAATTTTAGCAAGGCATATGAGTGTATGACAAGGCGAAATGCCAATGTCTTCCAAGTCGTTCCAGAAGGCTGTGCCAAACCCTCTTGTCTACCCTTGTTAACGCCGCCCTTATGCTAGAATACCCCCACCATCCAGCCCCGAGGTGAACGCACATGGAGCCGACTCCCGCGCAGAAGGCATACCTGGAAGAGACGAACGTGGCGATCCTGGCGACGACAGGGCCCGGCAATCGCGCCCACGCCATGCCGGTATGGTATATCTATGAGGACGGCCAGATTATTCTCGGAGCGGGGGCGAACTCCCAGAAGCGCCGCAACATCGACAGGAACGGGCAGGCGACGCTGGTGATCGACCGCCGCGAGCAGCCCTACTACGCGCTGATGGTGCAGGGCACCGCCGAGATCGGTTCCGCCGCGCCGCCGGAGACGCGGCTGAAGATAGCCACGCGATACCTGGGAGAGCAGCGCGCCCGCGAGTACATCGAGCAGACCGCTGGCGGGGACTCCATCTCGATACGCCTGACGCCTCAGCGGTTCATCGAGTACGGCAGCCTGGAGTAGCACCATCGACGAGACTCGCCTGCGCGCTCTGCTGAGCGACTTCAAGAACGACGGGCTGGGAATCGACGAGCTTCTGTCCCAGCTCCGCCAGATGCCCTACGAGAACCTGGACTTCGCCAGGGTGGACCACCACCGCGCGCTGCGGACCGGCTTCCCGGAGGTGGTGTTCGGGCTCGGCAAGTCGCCCGAGCAGATCGCCGCCATCGCGTCCTCGGTGCTGGCCAGGTCGGACCGCTTGCTGGTGACCAGGACGACGCCCGAGGCGTATGAGAGCGTTCGCGCCGTCGTCCCCGACGCTGCGCACGATGAGCTTGCGCGGGCGATAGTCGTGGACCGGCGCGAGTCACCCCTGACCGTGCCGGGCGTTGTGGTGGTGTGCGCGGGCACGTCGGACCTGCCGGTGGCGCGCGAGGCGGCCGTCACCGCGCAACTGATGGACTGCGAGGTGGAGCAGATAAGCGACGTGGGTGTCGCCGGGCTGCACCGCCTGCTCGAGCACCTGCCCACGCTCCAGCAGGCCAGGGTGGTCGTCGCGGTCGCCGGCATGGAGGGCGCGCTGCCCTCGGTGGTCGGCGGGCTGGTGCGCGCGCCTCTCATCGCGGTCCCGACGAGCATAGGATACGGCGCGAGCTTCGGCGGCGTGGCTGCGCTGCTGGCCATGCTCAATAGCTGCGCGAGCGGCGTGGGCGTGGTGAACATCGACAACGGCTTCGGCGCCGGGTACCTGGCGGCGATGATCAACACCCTGCCGGCCTGGCCCCTGGAGTAGTCCGGACGGCCTACGCGCGCGCGAGGGGTGTTATTTCGAGCTCGGCGGTGATGTCGTCGAACCACTGCACCACTTCCCTGTGCAGCGGGATGCCGTTCGCGCGTCGCTCCTCTTCCTCCTCGCGCTCGGACAGGCCCGGGTAGATGACCCTCTCTTGCCCCGGCGCGGGCGGCGTGGTGCGCAGCGTGCGCAGGGTCTGGGTCTGGTCCATGTGCTCCTTGAACTCGTCGAGGTCGGTGAACGCCGCGACGTCGTAGGCCGCGAAGTAGTTCTTGAAGCCGCTGCCGTAGGGCTCGCTGTCCAACATGCTGGGCACCGAACCGGACAGGAACGCGCCGAGCACCTCGACCATCAGGTTGAAGCCGTAGCCCTTGTGGGATCCCTGCTCCCGCGTGCCGCCGATGGGCAGCCCGAAGAACTCGCCCCGTACCCTGGGCGCCGTCTCCTCCAGCACGGGTGAGCCGTCGACGTCGGCAATCCAGCCCGGCAGCAGGTCGGAGCCGACCCTGCGCGCCAGCTCCAGCTTGTTCAGCGCGACGGCGGAGGTTGCGGCGTCGAACAGCAGCGGGGCCTCGCTCTTGGCGGGGGCGGCGATGGAGATGGGGTTCGCGCCCAGCCGTCCCTCGGCGCCGAACGTGGGCAGCACCGACGCGCCTCCCGCCGTGATGCACATGCCGACCATGTCCTGCTGGGCCGCGAGCATGGCGAAGTGGCCCACGGCCCCGGCGTGGCCGCTGTTGCGCATCGTAACGATGCCAACGCCGACCTCGCGCGCCTTGCTTATCGCAAGCTCCATGGCGCGGCGGCCGACGATGATGCCCAGCCCGCCGTCGGCGTCCATGGTGGCCGTGCCCGGAAACTCGCGCAGGATCTGAACGTCCGGCGTGGGATTGAGCCGCCCCTCCCTGTACTGCTGCACGTAGGCGCGCATCATGTTGGACACGCCGTGCGTCTCGACGCCGCGCAGGTCCGTCATGGTCAGCACGTCCGCGCCCTCGGCGGCGTCGTCGCCCGAAACGCCCATCTTCTCGAAGATCTCCGTGACCGTCTGGCGCAGAGAGCCTTCCGAGACTCTCACCTGGTCGGGCTTGGGCACCTTGAAGCGTTCCAGCATGGACGTATCCTCCTGGTAGTTTTGGGACTCAGCCGGCGAGCACGCGCTCGAAAACGTAGCGGCCCAGGTCGCGGTTCTCCTCGAACGAGAAGCCGTCGAAGTCGCCGTTGTAGCCTATCAGCGGCACGTCCTGCTCGTGGACGGACGCATGAGAGCGCAGCCGGGGCGGGAGTTCGACCTGTGACGGATCGCCGAACACGGAGTCTCGGTCGGCGGTGACCACCACGTCGCCGATGCGGTCGTAGTGCAGCCGCAACTCCCGCACGGCCTGTTCGCGGTCGTAGACCTCTTCCACGCCGGGGACGTCCCGGAGGGCGTCCATCGCCTCGGCGGTCTGCCGCGGGTCGTCGAGGTAGACGAACATGCAGCCGCCCAGGTTGGAGTGGTGGACGACGTAGCGGTCCTTGATGATGGGCACGGGGTTGCCGCGGATGTTCCACTTCGCGAGCGCCGCCCCCAGGTCGATCATGCGGGTCTTGCGCGACATTCCGTGGTCCGCGGTAAGCAGCAGCGTAACGTCGGGGTGGTTCGAGAGCAGCTCCCCGATGGCGTCGTCGATGATCGTCAGGTGCTGCTGGGATTCCGGCTCGTCCGGCGCGTAGGTGTGCATCGCGTAGTCGGTAGTGGTGATGTAGACGATGTCGGCGGAACGCTGAGACATGATGTGGTTGGCGGCGTCGATTGCCCAGCCATTGACCTCAAGCGAGTATATGGCCGGCGGCTCGCCCACTGCGGATGCAATGTCTGCGGGCGCGCGCTCGGACGATACGGCGACCGTCGCCCAGCCGCCGAGCAGCGTCCGGAGCTTGTCCTTGGACGTCACCAGCACCGACGACTTGCCAAGCTCCGTCGCCTTCTGGAAGAAGGTGGGGGCCAGGATGTACTCGCCCGACTCCATGTACACCTCCTCGCCGGTCTCCCTGACGAGGCGGTAGTTGGAGCTTATCCCGTGCGTCTCGGGATAGCTTGACGTCACCAGCGACACGTTGTTGACGTTGGTGACGGAGGGCATCATGCAGCGCCCGACCCTGGAAAATCCCTTCGCTCCGAGCGCCTTCAGGTTGGGCATTTCTAGGGCGTCGAGGTACTCGGGATCGAGCCCGTCGATGCATATAACTACTGTGGTGTCGGGCAATTGACTGCCTCCTGAGCGACGACTGGTGGCGCGAGACGGGTCCAATTCTAGCAAATCGGCGGTGCGCGCGCATTTGTGGTTGACTTGCGGACAGAGGGGAGCTTCCACTAACATGAAGTGCATATTATGGCTGGAGCAAGAAACGAGTTCACCGACATCAGCGCGCTTGTGCCCGAGGCGATAGGCGAACCCGGCAAGCGCACGTTCCGGGTCAAAGCCGAGAGCGGAAGCAGCACCGCCACGATCTGGCTGGAAAAGGAGCAACTCGCGCAGCTCGCGATGGCGATGCAACAGATCGCCTCATCGCTGGAGGACGCCGGCGACAAAGACGCCGCTCCTCCCCGCGAGCGTGAAGTACAACCCCTGACCAACGTCGAGTTCAAGGCGAGCAAGCTGGCCCTGGGCTACCACGAACGACGGGCGATGTTCATAATCGACGCCCACGAGGCCGATGAGGACACCGCCGACGTGAGGCTTTGGACGGATTCCGCCCAGGCCGAGACCTTCGCAGAGGACGCGCTGCGCGTCTGCGCCGCCGGTCGGCCAATCTGCCCGCTGTGCTCCCGCCCGGTAGACGCCGACGGCCACGTCTGCCCCAAGATGAACGGGCGGGTCAAGGCGCTGGACCTGAGCGAGTAGCGACCGAACGTTGTCCCGCAGGCGGCGGCGCCACCAGCGCTATTCCCTCCCCGACGACGCGGAGCACGGCACGCCCGTAACCCCGCCGGAAGACGAGGCGAGGCAGCTTCTCCAATCGGGCGAAATCGTCAGCGGCTACCGGATGCCCTGGGGATCCAACTACACCTTCTACGTGCGGATAAGCGCGGGTCCGGGCAGGTTTCTCAGGGCCATATACAAGCCCAGGGACGGCGAGCGTCCGCTCTGGGACTTCCCCTCAGGATCGCTGTACAAGCGCGAGTACGCGACCTACGTATTGAGCCGCTCGCTCGGCTGGCCGCCGGTGCCGCTGACGCTCGTGCGTGAGGGGCCATACGGCGTGGGGACGGTGCAGCTATACGTGGACCACGACCCGGAAGCCAACTACTTCGACATGGTGGAGGACAAGGCCGAACAACTCCAGAAATTCGCCATATTCGATCTGCTGGTGAACAACGCGGACCGCAAGGCGGGCCACTGCCTGCTGGACGCGGGCGGCAGGGTGTGGAGCATCGACCACGGGCTTACGTTCCACCCGTCTTTCAAGCTGCGCACGGTGATGCTGGAGTTCTGGGGCAAGCCCATGCCTGACAACCTCGTCGAGGACATCGAGGCGCTAGGCCGAAACCTGGAGAAGCCGGGGGAGGTTGCCGATAGGCTGACCGGGATGCTCTCGCCCGAGGAGGTTGGCGCGCTGACCAGCAGGGTCGGGTTTCTGCTGGAGGAAAAGTCGCTGCCCGCCCTGGACCCGTACTACAATGTACCGTGGCCCTGGGTGTGAGACCGCCGCCCGGCGGTTACTCGTGAAGCAGTCCGGCGAGCATCAGCTCCATTGCCATCGCGTGGCTGCAATCCTGGTTCATCATGTGGGTGTGGCAGTCACACCGCCATGCTCCGGCCTCGTAAGTCACCAGGTGGTCGCCGTTGTCGCCTCGGAATGCTACGGAGCAGCTAATCAGGCTCGCCCGGTCGCCCTGCTCGGCGTAGTCCCTGGCCTTGGCGGCTTTCCTTACGAGGCTCGATGAGTACATGGGCGGTGATCTCCTTTGCGCGCTTCGCCCCGCGCGAACGGCGGGGCTGTCGGGCTTTTGGCTTTGCCGCTTGTGAACACATGGGGGCCGAAATGTCCGGTCGGGAGAAAATTGTAATGTCTCACTTACTGCCGCGTCAATCGCGGATAGACGGAAATCGACTGTGGGACGAGGCGGGGTAACCACATGCTGAAGACACTGTCTCGCGGCCTGCTGCTCGCTATGCTGGGCCGGCGGCTTCCCAAGACCGCCGGCCGGCTTGAGTCGCCCGGCGCCCGTGGCGAAGTGGTCATCCACAGGGACCGCTGGGGCATCCCTTACGTGGAGGCCGGCAGCGTCGAGGATGGCTGGTACGGCCTCGGCTTCTGCCACGGCCAGGACCGGGCCGTGCAGCTCGAGGGCCTGCTGCGGCTGGTGCGGGGCACGCTGGCAGAGGCCGGAGGACCCCGGTTACTGCCCATGGACAGGCTGTCGCGGAGAATTGGCTTCCGGCGCTCCGGGGCAGCACAGTTCGCGGCGCTCAGCGAGCAGACCAGGCGCAATGTCGCCGCCTACGCCCGCGGACTCTACGACGGCGCCACGCTCGGCTGCTCGCGCGCACCCCACGAGTTCGCCCTGGCCGGCATCCACGTGGCGCGTTATCTCCCCGAGGACGTGCTCGCGGTGGGTAAGCTGGTCGCATTCTCGCTGTCCTCCAACTGGGACGTCGAGCTTGCGCGGGTGAAGATTCTCCAGGAGGACGGTCCCGAGGCGCTCGCCGCGCTCGAGTCTGCGCGGCACCCGGGAGCTGCGGACCTTCCCCATTCCCGGAGGGTGTTCGACGCGCTCGCATCCGACCTCGCCGCGTTCGCGGACCTAGCGGGATGCGGAGGCATGTCGAACGGCTGGGCCGTCTCTCCCGACCGGACGGCCACGGGCAGGCCGATACTCGCCAACGACCCGCATCTGCGCCCGGAGCTGCCGCCCAACTGGTACCTCGCCCGCGTCAGCACGCCCGAATGGTCCGTCGCGGGCGCGAGCTTCGTCGGCGCGCCCCTGTTCGCCGCCGCTCACAACGGTTCGATTGCCTGGGGCGTCACTGCGGGACTGGTGGACAACACCGACCTGTTTCTGGAGCGTGTCGGCCCCGACGGGCGGAGCGTGCTCGAGGGTGACGAGTTCGTCAGGTGCGACGTGTTCCGCGAGGTCATTGGCGTCAAGGGCGGCGCCCCGCTGGTGGACGAGGTGCTGGTGACGAAGAGAGGCCCCATCATCAGCCCGGCGCTGAGCGCGGACGCGCCCGCGGTGTCCCTCGCCGCCACCTGGCTTAGCGACGCGCAGCTGGACACGCTGGACGAGCTGCACCAGGCGCGCAGCTTCGACGAGTTTCACCGGGCGTGGTCCACCTGGAACCTCGCGTCGTTTGGACTGGTCTACGCAGACGAGAGGGGCAACGTCGGCGGCCTCCTGGCCGGGCAGGTGCCGTCGCGCCGCAGGGGGAATGGTTCCCTGCCTTCCCCCGGCTGGGAGCTCGACGCGGGCTGGGAAGACTACCCCGTCCCTTTCGACGAAGTGCCGGCTGTCCTCAACCCGGAGCAGGGCTTCGTGGCGACCGCGAACGACGGGCTGGGCGCAGAGGACGACGGCCCGTTCCTGGGGGCGGACTGGCTGCCCCCGTACCGGCGCAGGCGAATCGCCGAGATGCTGGGGTCGAGAAGCGACTGGGACGTAGGCTCCACGCTGGCGCTGCAAATGGACCAACTCTCCCTGCCGTGGCTGGACATGCGCGCCGGAGTGCTCGCCGCGCCCGGCGCGTCGTCGGAGTCGGCGAGAGCGCTCGAGATACTGGCGGAGTGGGACGGAAGAATCGCGGCGGATTCCGCCGCGGCGTCGGTCTACGAGTTCTTCGTATGGGAGATGACGAGGCGAGTGACTCAGGCGAAAGCCCCCAACTCGCACAGGTGGGCGATGGGGGACGGCTTCACACCGCTGACGGTGCGCACCATCTTCGGCCACAGGCTGATCTGCCTGCTGGTGCGGCTCATGGGAGAGCGTCCGGACGACTGGTTCGGTCGCCCCTGGCTGTCGGAGGTGGACGCCGCGCTCCACGCGGCCTACGCGGAGCTTCGCCTCCGGTGCGGCCCGGACGAGCGTCGGTGGGCCTGGGGCCGGCTGCGGCCGACCACGCTACGCCACCCCGCGTCCGCTCGCAAGCCGCTGGGCCTGCTGCTCGACCTCGGCCCCTTCCCCTGGGGCGGCGACGCGGACACCGTGAGCCAGGCCGCCGGCACGATGCGCGGCCCGTCGGACGGCGTGACGGTAGTCGCATCGTTGCGCATGGTGATCGACGTCGGCAACTGGGACGCCAGCCGGTTCGTGCTGCCGGGCGGCCAGTCCGGCAACCCCCTTTCGCCACACTACTCCGACATGCTGCCTCTGTGGCGGCGCGGCTCAGGAGTGCCGATCGCCTGGTCTGCCGACGCGGTAGAAGGAGCGACAGTGGAAGAGCTCAGGGTCATGCCAAGGGAACGGTAGATTAAGAACAATTGGCTATAGTCCAAGATTCCTCCCAGAAATTGCTCTCACTGACCCACTTTTGCCAATAAGGTCCCGCAGGCCGCCAGTTAAGATACGTGGGGTTGGTGCTGGCTGACGTCGGCTCCGACCTCATTTTTTGGATGATGGCTCAGGGGACCGAATGAGAAAACGCATAACGCGCGAAGACGCCACGCTGTTCCTCGTGCACGCGCAGACCACTGTCGAGCGAGTCACTACGTGGCTGTCGGACCTGACGTCTCGCGGCGCGATTACGGAGGCGGTCGCGCGCATATCCCGCCTGCGGCTGAAAGACCAGGCGGAAGTGGTATCCCATATGAACCCGGAGCTGCAGGTCAGGCTGCTGGAGCATCTCTCGCCCGACAATCTGGCCGAGATTCTGGGCGAGCTCGATCCTTCCGAAGCCGTCGAGTTGTGCATGTCAATGTTGCCGGCCCAGCTCGCCTCCACCCTCGACCAATCCAGGCCGGAAGTTGCCGCCGACATACTGCGCGGCCTTCCCGTCGCCATTTCCAGTACGGCCCTCGAAAACATGGCGGACGCCAGCGAGGTCATCCCCTTGCTGGAATACCAGGACGATCAGGCCGGCGGCCTGATGACGCCCCACATGATAGCGCTACGCGACAGGATGACCGTCTCACAGGCCGTGTCGTTCGTCCGGCGCTGGGCCGGTGAACTGCGGCCCGAAGAGTCCTCCTACATGTTCGTGGTGGACTCCAACGGGATGCTGCGGGGCGGCATCAGCCTGTCACAGCTTGTCCTTGCACATCCCCACCAGTTGATCAGCCTGCTGATGGAGACCGACATAATCTCCGTACTGGCAGACACCGATCAGGAGCAGTGCGCTCGCCTGATGGAGCGGTACGATATTCAGCGGCTTCCCGTAGTGGACGAGGACGAGCACCTGGTAGGCGTACTCACGCTGGAGGACATGATCGACGTTGTGGAGAGCGAGGCCACCGAGGACATGTACCGGATGATCGGGGTGGACAGGAGCGAATCGGCGCACGGTCCGATAGTGCGCTCGGTGCGCAACCGGCTGCCCTGGCTGTGCGTCAACCTGGGCACGGCGATACTGGCGGGGCTGATCATTGCGCTCTTCCAGTCGACTCTGGGCAGAGCCGTGGCGCTCGCGGCGTTCCTTCCGGTGATAGCCGGGCAAGGCGGGATTGCGGGCACTCAGACACTGACGCTCATCGTGCGCTCTATCGCGCTTGGCGAGCTGGGACGGACGGCCGCCAAACGGCTCCTGGTCAGAGAAGCGGTGTTGGGACTGATTCACGGACTGATACTCGGATTGCTCATCGCGGGCATCGTTTTGATCTGGATGGGCGGCAACGAATACCTGGCAATGGTGGTGGGCGTCGCGATGATGGCGAACATGGTGGTGGCCGGGATCAGCGGTGTGGTCGTGCCGCTGGGACTGCGGGCAATCCGCGTCGACCCCGCACTGGCGTCGGCGGTGGCGGTCACCACCGTTACGGACGTCGTGGGCTTCCTCATCTACCTTGGGCTGGCTACGCTGGCGATACACCTGATCGTAGCCGGTTAGCGAATCCCGAACGGACAGGGCCGCTCAGCCCCTCTGCCCACCTGTGGTATCATGGCGGGCATCCGGTGTCGGGGGTGTGCGTCATGGCGCTGAAAGTGCTGGTCTCGGTCGACATGGAGGGAGTGAGCGGTGTGGTCCACAGGGATCACACCGGACGAGACGGCAAGGACTACGAGACGGCTCGCCGCCTGATGACTCTCGAGGCCAACGCGGCAGTCGAAGCGGCATTCAATGCGGGCGCGGACGAGGTGGTCGTAAACGACAGCCACGGGACGCAGATGAACCTCATCCAGGAGCTTGTCGACCAGCGGGCCCAGCTAATCACGGGGTCTCCCAAGCCGCAGACGATGATGGCCGGACTGGACGACAGCTTCGGCGCGGTGCTATGCGTTGGCTACCACGGCAGGGCGGGCGCCGGCGGCATACTCGACCACACCTTCACCGGGGCCGTCGCGGACTTCCGGGTCAATGGGCAGTCGCAGGGGGAGCTGGGCGTGAACGCCGGCATCGCCGGTTATCACGGCGTGCCGGTGGTGCTGGTAACCGGAGACTCGACAACGACGGCCATGGCGGAGGACCTGATACCGGGAGTGGAGGTCGCCGCCGTGAAGGAGGCGCTGACCCGATACGCGGCCAAGTGCCTGTCGCCCCAGGCGTCGCAGGCGCTGATTCGACGGCAGGCCGCTGCCGCCGTCGAGCGGCGGGAGGAGATTGCGCCCGTACGCTACAGTATGCCAGTAACTATGACGATGCGGCTCGCCAACGCGGGCATGGCCGACCTTGCCGCCTTCATCCCCGGAGTGGAGCGGCACGACGGCGTAACTGTGTCGTTCACGTCCAGCGACTACCTCGAGGCGTTCCACTGCTGCGACGCCATACTGATACTGGCGGAGTCAGCGTAACGCGACGCGCCAATTGGCGGCAGACCGACTTTCCGCATCCGTCCAATAGTTAGCAATCACCATTTGGAGGCCGACCGTGAGCGACCACAATGAGCAAGACGTGGAAGACAGGCTTCGGATAGTTACACGGCTGTATGGGGACAGGCTTGACGACGATCAACTCGCCGAGGTGCGGAAAGGCGTCGAGGGCATCGTGGAGATGTCGGAGGCGCTGAGAGCGGTTAGCCTGCGGAACGGCGACGAGCCTATGTCGGCGTTCACGCCTTACCGCGAGGAGGAGTGACATGACCGCCAACGAGTACGTCTTTACCAGCATTCGCGAACTGGGCGGGCTGATTGAGTCACGGGAGGTGTCGCCTGTCGAATTGGCCACTGTGTTTCTTGACCGGCTCGAGAAGCTGGGGCCGGACTACAACGCAGTTGTGACGGTCACTCGCCACCACGCCCTGACCCAGGCGGCGCGGGCGGAGCAGGAAATCGCCGATGGCGACTTCCGTGGTCCGCTGCACGGCATACCCTACGGCGCGAAAGACCTGCTCGCCACGTCTGGAGGCATTCCAACGACGTGGGGAGCGGCGCCGCTGCGCGACCAGACTTTCGATTACGATGCCACGGTGATTGAGCGCCTGAGGGAGGCCGGGGCCGTGCTGGCCGCGAAGCTGGCGATGGTGGAGCTCGCCGGCGGTGGCGGATACCGGCAGCCGGTGGCATCGTTCACGGGACCGGGCATCACGCCGTGGGACAAGGGCAGGTGGAGCGGCGGCTCCTCCAGTGGTTCCGGCGCGGCCACCGCTGCCGGCCTGGTGCCTTTCGCCATAGGCTCCGAGACGGGGGGATCGATCATCTCTCCGGCCAGCAACTGCGGCGTCGCCGGGCTGCGACCCACCTACGGGCGCGTTAGCCGGTACGGCGCGATGGCGCTGTCGTACACACTGGACAAGCTGGGGCCTCTGTGCCTGACCGCGGACGACTGCGGCCTTGTTCTGGAGGCGATCGCGGGTAGCGACCCCAAGGACCCCTCGACGACAGAGAGACCGTTTCGCTACGACGATTCGGACGTGTCGGGCCGCCGCTTCAGGCTCGGCGTCGTCAAGGGTGTGGCGGACAACGTCGACGAGCCCACGGGGGCGAACTTTGCGAGCGCGCTCGAGGCGCTGGCGTCCATCGCGGACATCGAGGAGGTGGAGTTTTCTGACCTTCCACACGAGGCCATCAACCGCACTATAATGTTCGCCGAGGCCGCGAGCGCGTTCGAGGACTTCGTAGACGCGGGCCTGCCCGCGGAGCTAACGGCCCCGGAGGACCGCTATGGCCTCTACGCGCGAGTCGCGGTGTTGGGGAAAGACTACGTGAAGGCCACCCGGCTGCGCACGCTGATGGCGAGGAACGCCGAAGAGGTCATGGCGCCGTTCGACGCGCTGGTGGGGCCGACTCGCTCAACCATCGCGACCCCGCTGGACCAGGAGTTCCGCAGCGCGGCGCTCCACGGCGGGCGAGACACGATGGGGGCCGTGGGCAACGGCGCGGGCCTACCGGCCATCTCGGTGCCGAGCGGTTTCTCGGACGAAGGACTGCCAACAGGCATCCAGTTCATGGGAAGGGCCTACGACGAGAACGCCGTGCTAGCGGTCGCGCGCGCATATCAGTCCATCACGGACTGGCACACACGGCACCCGGCGGACCTGACGTAGGCGATTAGAGTCCTGGGAGAGAGCTTAGTTTCCGCCCGCCACGGCCGGGACGATGCTTATCTCGTCGCCGTCGTTGGTGGAGGTGTCCAGTCCCTGTAGGAAACGCACGTCCTCTCCGTTGACGTACACGTTCACGAAGTTGCGTAGCGCCCCGGTGTCGTCGCAGAGGCGCTCCTTGATGCCGGGGAACTCGCTCTCCAGCGACCCCACCACCTCGCTCAGCGTGGCGCCATCGACGTTTACGGTCGACTCGCCGTTGGTGACGCGGCGAAGCGGCGTCGGTATCCGTACCATTACACTCATGCCTAGCATCCTCCAGATGTTCGCGTAGCGGTCCCCGGCAGCGTCGCGCCGCCGGCCGCGGGCGTGGGTCTGTCAGCCCTCGATAGGTCGTTATCCCTCTATCACGTCGCCGGCCACCGGGTCGACTCTGACGCCGGCGGAAGAGACCCATTCTATGCCCCTGTCGATTTCCTCTTCCTCGCCCTCCAACTCGAGCACCACCCAGCCCATGTCCTCCCGAACGTCCGCGCGGCGGATGTTCGTTACGATCTGGAACTTCTGGCCGAGTTGGTAAATGACAGGCTCGGTGATGAGCTGGGTAGGAAAGGTGAATCTCACTCTCTTGCTTGCCATGTCGCTCTCGCTGTCGGGGGCAACCGGACGAAAAGGCGCGTTCAGCGCGACGCCATCGCGGTCTGAAACGCCTCGTAATCGGGTGCCGTCTCGATGGGGTTGATCAGTTCCTCGACCACCTCTTGGGTCTTCAGCCCGTTGCCGGTGACGTATGCCACCGTAAGCTCGTCCTGCTTGATGATGCCCCTCTTCGCCAGTCTGCGC
The DNA here is from genome assembly GCA_965203135.1 of Dehalococcoidia bacterium. Lineage (GTDB taxonomy): Bacteria > Chloroflexota > Dehalococcoidia > Lucifugimonadales > CATOSD01 > CATOSD01. The sequence goes on from CBDBBO010000002.1 coordinate 986,780, forward strand.
AGGCCGGACACCACGACGCCCCCGGCGGTCTCCGTGAATATGCCTTCGGTCTCCGCCAGTAGCTGTATGCCCTCGACCACCTCATCCTCGTGGGCGATCACCGCAGAGCCGTTGGACGCCTCCACGGTCTGGAGCGCGTAGAAGCCGTCCGCGGGGTTGCCGATGGCGAGAGACTTGGCGATCGTGTCGGGTACGACCGGCCGCACGTGGGGCGTGCCCTGCTCGTAGGCTTCCACGATGGGCGAGCACCCCTCGGCCTGGGCGACGTGCATACCCGTCTTTGGCCGGTCGATCAGGCCGAGGTCGGCCATCTCGTTAAACGCCTTCCAGATCTTGGTGAACATCGACCCGGACGCGGCGGGCACCACGCAGTTGTCGGGCGCGCGCCAGCCGAGCTGCTCGGCCACCTCGTACCCCAGCGTCTTGCTGCCCTCGGCGTAGTAGGGCCGCATGTTGATGTTCACGAACGCCCAGTGGTGATTGTCGGCCAGTTCGCTGCACAGGCGGTTGACCTGGTCGTAGGTGCCGTCCACGGCCACCAGGTCGGCGCCGTAGATGCCCGCGCCTATAACCTTGCCCTTCTCCAGGTCCGCGGGAAAGAAGACCATCGTCTTCATTCCGGCCTTGGCACCGTGCGCGGCCACCGCCCCCGCCAGGTTGCCGGTGGAGGCGCAGGCGAGCACGTCGAACTCGAACTCTAGCGCCTTGGCGGTAGCCACCGACACCACCCTGTCCTTGAACGAGAACGTCGGATTTACGCTGTCGTTCTTGATGTAAAGGTTGTCCAGCCCAAGCGCCCGGCCCAGGTTCTTGGCCCTCACCAGCGGCGTGAATCCCGTGCCCATGTCCAGCACGTACTCGCTGTTCACGGGCAGCAGCTCGTGGTAGCGCCACATCGTGAGCGGGCCGCTGGAGATGCTCTCGCGGCTGATGCTCTTCCCTATGCTGGCGTAGTCGTAGCCGACCTCCAGAGGGCCAAAGCAGAAGTCGCAGACGTTGAGAGGCTCGACCGGATACTGGCGGTCGCACTCCCGACATCGCAGCAGCGATACGTGTGGCATTGGCGTACTTTCTGTTCCTGTTTGGTGTAGCCGAACTGCGCGGCCGGGCGGAGGGCTTGCTTCAGGCAACGGAATGGTATCAACACGGGCGCGCGCCTGTCAACGCGCGGGCCGCACAACGGCGCCTCCCGCCTTGAGACGGGAAGCGCCGTCTGCGCGCTACAGAGTTGTTATCTTGCGGCCAGACCGGACCCGGGACGAGGGAGCAGCACTGCAGCGGCGCCCTCGCCCCTCTGCTCTCACTAGAGGGAGAGCAGCCTCAGGCTACTGCCGGGGAGGCGCGGGGGGCATCGGGTTGGTCAGGTTCCTGCCGATGGATATGGGAATCAGCTCGTCCAGCTCGTCGAGCGTCCAGCGTCCGTCCTTGTGGATGCTCCTGATGACATGCCTGGGCGAGTAGAGCGACACGACCCATCCGCTGGTGCCGATGACCTGGCCCGTGACGGCGCCGCCCGCCTCCGAGCTCAGGTAGACGACCTTGGGCGCGTTGTTCTCGGCGTCGCCCACGCCCTCCGGGTCCACCACGGGAGGCGGCAGCCCGGCCGCCTGCGCCCGCAGGTCGCGCGAACTCTGCGGCACCGTGGCGGTCATGCGCGTGGCGGCGCCAGGGTACACGGCGTTAATCGTGATGCCGTAGGGGGCGAGCTCCGGCGCGAGCGCCCGCGCCATGCCCACCATGCCCTCCTTGGCCATCGCGTAGTTGGACTGGCCGGAAGAGCCTAGCCCGGAGCCGGACGAGAACAGCACGATTCGTCCGTAGTTCTGCTTGATCATGTGCGGAACCGCGTGCTTGACCATGTTGAACGCGCCGTACAGGTGGACCTGCAGCACGCCGTCCCATTCGTACTCGGTCATGTTGAAGACCATGCGGTCGCGCAGGATGCCGGCGGGGTGGGCCAGGATGTCGAGCCGGCCGAAGTTGTCGATGGCGGCTTGGACGATCTTGCCCGCGGAGTCGAACTCGGCGACGGAATCGTAATTTGCCACTGCCCTGCCGCCGGCCGCGATGATGTCGTTGACTGTCTCGTCGGCGGGCGCGGTGGCCTCGCCGGTGCCGTCGACCGCGCCGCCGATGTCGTTCACCACGACCGCGGCGCCCTCTTCGGCGAGCAGCTTGGCGCACGCCGCGCCGATTCCGCGGCCCGAGCCCGTCACTATCGCTACCCTGCCCTCAAGTCTGTTTCCCATTGTGTAGACCCTCTCTTTCGTCTGGGTGATTTCGAGCGGAACGGCGCTAGGCTTAGAAGCCGGGGCCGATCATCTTGGGCATAATCACGTCCATCTCGTCCATGTCGAAGTTGCCGTACTTGTGGACGCTCCGCTCTATGCCGGGGTTCGAGTACAGGTAGATGCTGCCGCCGCGCACGCCAAAGATGTAGCCGTTGATGTGCGGGGCCGCGTAGGTGCTCAGGTAGACGGCGAGGGGTGCCACGTTTTCGGGGTCGTCCCTGTAGCCGGGGCCCTGCCAGTCGGCAATGGGCGGAGAGAGGCCGATGCCTGCCCGGTCGTCGCGAGGCGCGCCGGACGCGACGCGGTACTCGTCCACCGTACCCGGGAACAGCCTGGTCTCGACCAGCGGGGAGATGCCGTTGCAGGTGACGCCGTACCTGCCCAGGTCGCGGGCCACCGTGCGCGTGAGGCCGACGATGCCCTCGGACGCGGCGGCGTAGTTCGCGCGGCCTATCTCGCCCAGTCCGGCGTCGGCTGTCATGTTCACGATGCGGCCGCTCCGCTGCTGTCTGAAGACGATGGCGGCGAACTTGCAGGTGGCGAAGGTGCCCTTGCCGTTGTTCTTGACGACCAAGTCGAAATCCTCGGGAGTCATCTGGAAGATCATGCGGTCGCGGATGATACCGGCAGAGTTAACCAGAACGTCGAGGCCGCCGAATGTGTCCACCGCCGTCTTGATCAGGTTTTCTCCGCCGTCCATCTCGGCCACGTTGTCGTAGTTGGCGACGGCATTGCCGCCGCGCGACTTGATCTCCTCTACCACTCTGTCGGCGGGATCGTTAGAAGACCCTGAGCCGTCCACGTCGCAGCCGAGGTCGTTCACCACGACTGACGCTCCCTCTTCGGCAAGCAGCAACGCCACGCCGCGCCCGACCCCTCGCCCGGCGCCCGTGACCACTGCTACCTTGCCCTCAAGCCGATTTCCCATGTGCTTACCTCCAGTATCCGATGTTGCTTGCACGCGTTCCTACCCGAATCGGGTTAGGCCGTGCGCTGCCTTACCGCGCACATTATAGCGTCAAGCGTACGGCTTGTGGCAAATCCGGCTAGAATCGGCACGCTAGAAATCTGGGCACGGATGGTGTTATCCTGGATTGTGTAAGACTGCAAGTAGAGGCCAGCAACCAGCGGAAGCCGACGAGTTCATGCACCGGGCCTAGCGAGGATGAAAGCCATGATTACTGCCGAGCCGAATGCCGCATACTGTCAGAGTTGCGCCATGGAAATGGTAGATGGCTCCGACTATGGCACGGAGGCCGACGAGTCTCCGAGCGCGGGACTACTGCACGCATTGCTACCAGGACGGCGCGTTTGCCGACCCTGATCTCACTATCGACCAGATGAGCGCCATTGTAGCGGACTTCATCGAGGCGGACGACGTCACGACAGCCGAGGCAAAAGCCATTTCCAGGACGATACTGTCCGACCTCAAGAGGTGGAAGTAGCCCGAGCCGCGGCCTGTTGTCGGCGGCAGCCGCCAAGTCCGCTGCATCACACAGCGTGCGATGGAGCTACCAACCCTCGTATCTGATACGGGACGGGTGCGCGCCCAGGGACGTAGCCAATTCCACCATATCGTCGATCATCGGCGGTGGGCCGCATATGAAGAATAGCGAGTCCGCGTCGATGCCCGCGCCTGACGCCATTTCCCGGTCGATTCTGCCTACACGGCCGGTCCAGTTCGCACCGCCGGGCTGCGTGACTGTGAAATGGCAGAGGATGTTCGGGTTGGAGCGGGCGATGGCCTCCAACTCGTCCCTGAAGAGCAGTTCATCGGGCGTCTTCGCGCTGTAGAGCAGCCTGAGCCGGATCCCGGACGCTGACTCGTCGACGTACCTCACGATGCTCATCAGCGGCGTTATTCCTATTCCACCGGCCACCAGCGCCAGCGGACCGCCCATGTCCGCCGTGTACAGGAAGTCGCCGCCAACCGCCACCTCCACCACGTCCCCCACCCTGGCTCGCTCGTGCACGTAGTGGGTAACGGGGTTTTCGCCAACCAGCTTCACCGCGAGCTCGAAGCCGTCCGTCCGGGATGGGGAAGACGTTATCGAGTAGCCGGCGCAGCCGATCTCCCCGCCTACGTCGGCGTAGAAGTCCACCCACTGGCCGGGACTGAACGACAGCCGCTTGCCGCCCGTGTCCAGCCTCAGCGCCTTGGTCGTAGGCGACGCCTGCCTGATATCCACTATGGTGGCGGGAATCGGCAACTGCCGGACGCCTACCGGCTCACCAGGTCGGTCAGCGGCGCGTAAGCCTCGCTCTTGACCAGAGGTTCGGTGGAGATGGCTCCGGACCGGCTCAGCAGCTTGTAGGCTCCCGCGCCTTCCTGGGACGTGATGACCCTGTAGCCGCCGTCCACCACCTCGACGGCGCAGTTGTTGTCGATGGCGATTCCCACGTCGCGATGCCGTGAGACCATGCGCTCGAAGTCGGCCTTCCTGGGGACGCCCGCCGTCGCGCTGTCGAAGTGCGGGCAGCCCAGCGCGTCGATCAGGCCCATGCCTTTCACCCTGACGTAGTTCCAGTCATCCGGATGGTAGAACGCCATCGAGTCGCTGTGGCCCCAACTGAACCAGCATATGCACCCAGCGCTGAGCCCGGCGAGGACTATGCCGCTGTCATGGGCCTCCCGCAACACTGCGTCCACGCCCAGCCTGCGCCACCGGCGCATCATCTTGAGCGTGTTGCCGCCACCCACGTACACCAGGTGCGACGACAGTATCTTCTCCTCCAGCTCCTCCCTGCTCGGGTTGACGCCCAGCAGGTACAGCACGTCAGTCTCGCAGCCCAGCGTGTCGCCGTAGACGCGACGGAAGTCCTCCCAGTAGCTCACCCTGTCGTAGCTGGCTGTGGGCACGAAGAGGGCCTTGGGTCTGTCGGCTCCGGTCAGCTCGATAACGCGCTCGTCGATGGCGCGTGTCTCGAGGTTCGCCATGTCGCCGCCGCCAATAGCCACTATCCTGCCCATAGTGAGTCCTCCGTGCGTCGGGACGGGTCGCCCGTCGCTACGAGTCGTCTCCGGACGCGGCAGCCGGCTGCCGCTGGAAAGCCGGCATCACCTGTTCGGCGAAGATTCGCAACTGCTCCAGCGACTCATCACTGGGCATGCCCTCCGGCCAGTGCAGGATGATGTGCTCCAGGCCCGGATACTTGCGCTCCATGTCCCTCAGGAAGTCCACCATGTCGGACGCGGTGCCGCAGATCCACGCCTTCTGCTGAGCGCCGTCCTCCACGTGCGGCACGCGCGCCGGCGCGCCGGGCGTGCCCCAGGTTCGGCCCTCCTCGTCCGCGTAGCGAACGAAGCCGAACGGCGCGAACCACTTGTAGCGTTCATCGTGGAACGGCCGGATGCGCTCGATCGCCTCCTGCTCGCTGTCCGCGATGTAGAAGCCGATTCCCAGCGCCAGGTCCTCGCCCAGCTCGAGGTCCCGGCCGTGCTGCGCCGCCGCGTCCCGGAACCTGGTGAACATATCCTCCACGATGGTCTCGCCAGTGAGGGCCACGACTCCCTTGAAGCTATTTCTGGCGGTGAACTCGATGCTGCGGCCGCTGACGATGGGCTGCCAAGTCTCCACCGGAACGGTGAGCGGTCGCGGCACAAGGGTCACTTCCTGCAGGTCGTAGCCGCGGTAGGGCACCTCCGCCGGTATGGTGTAGTGCTTGCCCTTGTGGGAGAACGACTCCTCGTTGAAGGCCTTGCGGATGACCTCTATCTGCTCCTCGAACAGCTCGCGGTTGGCGTCGTTGTCGATGACCGGCGCGCCGAATGTCTCGACCTCCCGGCTGTGGTAGCCCCGGCCCACGCCAAAGATGATGCGCCCGCCGGTGAGCACGTCGGCCAGAGCGTAGTCCTCGGCGAGACGCAGAGGATGCCACATGGGAGAGATGTTGAAGGCGCACCCGAACTTGAGCCGCTTAGTTTGGGACGCCAGATGCGTCCCGAGCAGGATGATGTTGGGGATGCACTCGTAGCCTTCGTGCTGGAAGTGGTGCTCCGCCATCCATAGCGCGTAATAGCCGTGCTCGTCCATCAGCTTCGCCGCGCGCGCCGCCGTGTCGTATGCCTGCACCAGCCGGTCGTTGGCGTAGCGCCGGTCGTCCGCGGGTATGCCGTCCAGCCCCACGTCTTCGAGGTCGATGTTCCCGACGTAGAGAACGGAAAAATGCTTGATCATTAGATGCTCCGGGCCGGGCGCGGATATGGAAGTGGTGGCCGGCCACGCCCATTATAGCGAACACCGCACAACGGCGCACACACGCTCTCGGCTACTCGGTGGCCGGACGCGGCACCCGGCGAGGCGGCTGGGCAAGCAAAGCGGCGATGCTGCTCAGCACGAAGGCGCCGACGAACACCGAGAACGCGAGCAGGTAGTCGTTGCGCAGGTCGAACAGAAAGCCTCCCAGCACGGGGCCGCCCGCGCCGGTGATGAGGCCGAACGGCTGGGCAGTGCCGCGTATCGCTCCCTGCGCCTCGCGCCCGAAATAGTCGGACCACGCCAGGCTGCTTACGAAGGACTGCGCGCCGCGTGTCAGTCCGTACACCGTTGCGAACACGGCGAGGTGGGGCAGCGAATTCGCGCCCATCAGCAGCACAATGCCCGCGGCGCCCCCGGCGTAGCATGAGGCTAGGCAGTAGCGAACGTGCATGCGCTCGGCGGCGAATCCCCACAGAGGCTTGGCGACCGACTGGAGGAAGTAGAGGTACGTAATCACCATCGCGGCCTGGCCCGGGTCGATCTGCCGGTCCGTGATGTACGAGAAGATGTGCAGGTTGACGCCGCTGATCGCGAATCCGGCGAAGTTTGTGCTGACGAGCAATAGCCAGAATGCGGGAGTCCGCATGGCCTCCCTGGCCGTGAGCGACACCTCCTCGACGACGCCGCGACCGCCCCTTGCGACTTCCTCTTCGCTGTTGCCGTCCGGGACCATGCCATAGTCCTCGGGACGCTTTCGCATGAGCGGCGCTACTACGAGGGTAAGCATCAGCACGAAAGCGCCAAGCGCGACCCACGCCCGCCGCCAGTCCGTCGCATCTATCAGCAGCGTCAGCGGAAGCGGAAGGACGACGCCCGCGGAGGACATGCCCATGGTGGAGAACGCCAGCGCCCTGCCCCGCCTTCGGATGAACCACCGCGCGACGGTGGAATCGGCGCCGAGCGGGCCGAGGGCTAGACCACCCAAGGCCATCAGCACGCCGTACGCGGCGAACATCTGCCAAGGCTGCGACGTGAGCGAGACGAGCACCGCGCCGACCGCCATCGCCGCGCCGCCGATCAGCAGGTAGGGGCGCGGCCCGTGCCGGTCGATAGCGCGCCCGACCAGGGGCGCTCCGGCGGCCGAGGCGACGCGGGAGACGAAGGTGACGCTGGCCAGCAGGCCACGGCCCCATCCGAGGGTGGCCACCATGAAGGGGAAGAAGATGCCGAATGAGACGACGAGAACGCCGTAGTTGATGAAGTGGGAGAGGAAAGCGGCTCCCACCACGACCCATCCGTAAAAGAAGCGTGGCCGCCACCGTACTAGTACGCGCACGGCGAGATGATACCACAGGTTGGTTGCCGACGAGCCCCTCGGACAAATCCGAAGAAGGCGTCAGTTCGTCAGATCACACTGGACCCGGCATCACTGGGTCCGGCATCAGAACCAACTCTTGCGATTCTCCACGTATATGGAGTGGAATTCCTCGTCCGATTTGGTCAGGTAAAGTATGCCCTCGACCAGCACTATTGCTCCGATGGCGAGGAGTCCAAATATCCCGACGATGACGATTGCCAACGCCGCGCTGATGATGGTGCCCAGCAGAAGAATGATCCCTGGTCCTGTGTAGCCGAGGTAAAACTTGTGAATTCCAAGACCACCCAGCAGAATGGCAAGAACTCCGGCGGCTACTTTGCTTTTCGAACCCACCATATCACCTCCAGCCGAGGCCCCCACAGTGTATTCGGTATTGACAGTCCGCAACACGCTCCGGTCGCCTGTGCTCTGGCCCCGGCCGGTCCGAATGGGCTAGTCGGTACCCCGCGCGGGCAGGCTCACTAACCTGCCCCGCATAGACTCCCTATTGCGGCTGTGCGCCTTGCCCCTAGTCGGTGAGGCCGACGGCCGCGCGCAGGTCGGCAATCGCCTGGCCCCGCGGCTTGGTGGGCCTGCGCACCCTTCGCCCGATAGGCTCGTTCTCCACCTCGGGGACGATCTTCAGCGAGACGAAGACCGGGCCACTCTCCGCCATGATGGACTCGATGCTGGTGGCGAACTCCTCCAGGTCGTCGAAGTGGTAGGTCGTGGCGTAGCCCGCGCCTTTTGCCATGCCGGCGTAGTCGATGTCGTCGGAGTTGGGCACGGGCTGGCCGCCGGTGGTGGCGTAGCAGCCGTTGTCCAAGAGGAAGTGGACGAAGTTCTCTGGCTTCTTGCCGGCTATAGTGGCGAGAATCCCGAGGTTCATCAGCAGCGAACCTTCGGAGTCGAAGAGAGCTATCTTCTCGTCGGGGAGAGACAGCGCCAGTCCCAGCGCGGCGGAGGTGGTGTGACCCATCGCCCCACCCAGGCCGATGTCCCTGTCGGTGTCCTCGCTGTAGTCCATCCAGTGCCGTCCCGCGGTGCCAGTGGGTATCACGATCGCCTTGCCGCGGTGGTCTTTGAAAGTCTTGAAAACATCGGATGCTTCGATCATCTATTTCCTCCGGGATCTATCCCTCGACGTTCAGGCTTTGACGCCTACGCGTAGGGACAGCTCAGGTTGAGTTCAGCTTGCCGCGTGCCTAGCGGTTGAATCCGTGGTACTCGTCGCCGATGAGCACCACCACCGGCCGCTGGGTTTCCTTTGCCTCCTCGAACGCCGTGGTGATGCGCTCCGCGTCATCGTCCTGCTCCACGAGGTAGTAGTTGATGCGGAAGGCGTGCAGGAAGGGCTCGGTGTACTTGGCAACGGTGTCGGGCGTAATCCCGTGGCGCGTCCAGCCCCGGTAGCCGATGATCATCACCATCGGAAAGCCAGCGTCCAGCGCCATGCCCCGGATGGAGTCGCCGGACTCCAGCATGCCGGTGTTCTGGATGAGGCACACCGGCACCTTGCCGCCGACCAGCAGGCCCAGCGAGATCGCCATCGTCTCGCCCTCACGGCAGGTGGGTATTACGTCGAGCCAGGACTGCTGCTCCATAAGCTCGTAGAGGTAGTTCGTCTCGCTGTCCGGAATCGTAACTATGTGGGTTACGCCGTTGGCCTTGAACTGCTCGATGAGGGTTTCGGGCCTTAACAAGGCCGCCTGTTGGTGTACCATCGCTGCTCTCACTCCTCGCGTACTGGATATGCACCCCGTCGCGGCGGGCGACGGGCGCGGGATTGCTTGGCAGGCCACATTATAAGACGCGCCTTGCAAGAGGTCAATTTCGCGTGGCGGCGCCGCTCAAGAGTCTCTCACCCGCTCACGCTGCCTACACGGCTTCCGCGGTTTGTGTTAAGCTTTCGCCGGACGCGCGAACACTGGACGGAGCCGCCGTTCTCACGGCCCTGCCCACCGAAGCCGCGCGCTGGACTCATACCTTCAACGCACAGGAGATGTACAGATGTTAGCCAGGATGTTGGGAGCGATAAGGCTGGACGTCGATACCTACGAGGACGTGGAGGACGACCGCAGCGCAACTTGGCAGGCGTTGGGTGTAGTCATCCTCGTCTCACTCTGCACATTCGTCGGTGACCTGCTAACACCGGTATTCACAGCATCGGAAGAGGAGGTCGACGTCGTAAGTAGTCTGGTACTTGGTCTCGGGTTGGGCCTGGTCGGTTGGGCGTTCTGGGCGCTCGTAACCTGGGTTGTGGGAGGATTCCTGCTGAAGACGCCCGATACTGTGGCTGATTGGGGACAGCTTGCGCGAGGCACCGGATTCGCCCAGACCGCAGGGGTGCTCAACCTGTTCCTCTTCGTGCCAGCGGTGGGAGGACTGATTGCGCTTGTGGCGCTCATATGGAGGATTGTGTGCATGGTGATCGCCGTTCGCCAGTGCCTCGACTACACCTCCACTTGGCGCGCAATCTTCGTGATTGTGATATCTGCCATTCCCTGGCTGATTCTCATGGGTGTGACGGCTAGCCTATTGGGTCTAGGCGCAGGCTTGGTCAGTTAGTTTAGGGTAATCGAACGGAAACTGGGGACTAACCGCCATGGCACATAGTCACCATGATCACGGAGCGCCGGCCGCCCTAGTCGAGGGGCGGACCGGAATCAGGCGCAGGGCCGCGTTCATCATCGGCGGCCTGACGAGCGGCCACGGCGTCTTCCACTGGATTGCCCAGAGCTTCATCGTGGTCCTGCCCGAAGTGCGGGACCTGCTGCTGGGCGGCAGCAGCGTCGCCGTGGCCAGCATCCAGTCCACCAGGGAGGTGGTCTCCGGCGTAGTCGCTCTGCCCGGCGGCGTCCTCACCGACGCGCTCCGCCGCTACTGGGGCTGGGTGATGGCGTCCTGCATGGCGCTGTTCGGCATCGGCTGGCTCCTGATGGCGAGCGCGGGCTGGCTCGTGCCCGGGGCGACGTGGGTGACCCAGGCGGCCGACGCCGCGGAGGCCGGCTCCAGGGAGCTCAATCCCGCGGGATTCGCGCTGCTGCTGTTCGGCATGGCGATAGTGGGCCTGGCCGCGTCGGTTTGGCATCTGCCGGCGATGGCCGCGCTGTCCTCCCACTTCAGGGAGCGCCGCGGCTCCGTGCTCTCCTTCCACGGCGTCGGAGGCAACGTAGGCGACGTCATCGGCCCACCACTGACGGGCATCCTTCTCGTCGCGCTGAGCTGGCAGGCGATAATCAGCATCTACGCCGTCGTGCCTATCTTCCTCGCATTCCTGGTGTTCTGGGCGTTCCGCGACATCGGTCACAGGGCCCAGGCGGCGGCGGAGGCTCGAACCGGGAGCGCCCTTCGGTCCCAGATGGCCGAAACGAAGCTCATAGTGCGCAACTCGCGCGTGTGGGGCATAGTGATGGTCGCCGGACTGAGGGGCATGGCATACCTTGGGTTCGTGACCGTGCTTCCGCTGTACCTGGCGGATGAACTCGGACTGATTGCGGAGGGCGAGGACGGCAGCTCCTTCGAGAACCTGGCGCTGCGCGGCGGTCTGATTGGTCTGCTCGTGTTCGTCGGCATCTTCGCCAGCCCGGTGACCGGCTACCTGTCTGATCGGTTCGGCCGGAAGCTGATTCTGATTCCCGGGCTCATCGCCCTAGGCGTCATTACGCTTCTCATGGCGCCGCTGGGCGACACGGTAGTCGTGATGTCGGTGCTGTTGGCGGCGCTCGGCCTGTTCCTGTACAGCGACCAGCCCATTCTGACCGCGGCGGCCATCGACATCGTACGGGAGGGCACGGCGGCGACTACGCTCGGCCTCCTCTCGACTTCCCGCTTCATCTTCAGCGCGGCGTCGCCGTTGATCGCTTCCTGGCTGTACTCCATCGAGGCCGATTATCTCTTCTACTACACGGCGGCGCTGTACGCGGCGGCAGTGGTGATTCTGGCGTTCATACCCCTGCCCTCGCCGCAGCCGTCTCACGACGATCACCACGGTCACGAGGGCCACCACGACCACGGCAGGCAACACGGCCACCACGGTGAGGGCGGGCACGGCGGCCACGGCCACGGCGGACACCACTGACGGGCCAGCTAGGGTGACAGACATGGACCTGGGACGTTTTCGGTCAGCCTCGCAGTTCAGGACCTCGCCGCGTCCAGGGAATTCTACGAGAAGTTCGGCTTCGAGGTTGTCGGAGGCGACGCTTCTCAGAACTGGCTGATCCTGCGAAACGGCGACCACACCATCGGCCTGTTCCAGGGCATGTTCGAGAGGAATATTCTCACGTTCAACCCCGGCTGGGACAAGCACGCCAATCCGGTGGAGGAGTTCACCGATGTGCGCGAGATTCAGCGGCGCCTGAAGGTAGAGGGAGTCAGCTTCGCCGCCGAGGCGGACGAGGAAGGCTCCGGCCCGGCCAGCTTCGTGGCGATAGACCCGGACGGCAACCCGATCCTGGTCGACCAGCACGTATGATCCGGCATCTGAGCTGAGGGAATGTCTATTCGTCGATCGCGCTGAGTATGAGGTCGATGGCGTTCTGCCTGTCTGACGAAAGCGCGGCGAACACGAGGTTTCCCCTGTTCTTCAGCAGCATGTGAAGCCCGTCGATGGTGCCGTAGCGGGCGTTGGTGTTGGCGATTGGGATCGTCTCCAACTCCGCTCTGTCGGAGACGACACCGAGCATGAACGCCACCATGACGCCCGAAAAATCGGACCTGCTGACCATCAACACGCCGTAGGCGTTGTCTTCAAGAGCCTGCCTGTCGAGCCTCTCCGGCAGCACGAGCGGGTCTTCGTCCGCGTATATCGCAAACCCTACCAGGTCCACGCGCAGAAGGGCGAACGCGGTGTCGATGTCGGTCAGGTCGAGGTCCACCGAGTTGTAGACGGCGCCGGCGATGCCGTCGTCGACCCTGGCAATGCCCGCGGCCACGGGCCGCGAAGGAGGCTGCGCCGGCAGGTTAGTTACGAGGTCCCACGGCAGCGAAGGGTGACGCTCCAGCGTAACGTAGGATGCCGGGCTAGAGGCGTCTTCCACCTTCTGAACCCAGCCAGGGTCCCCCACGGCCACACGCAGCCTGCCCTCTTCGCTTTCGCCCCAGCTTCTCTCAGGATTCACGCCGAGGCGGAAGGTAATCAACGCGTTGGCGGCGCCGGTGGGATCGTCGAAGTCGAGTATGCCTCCGAAGCCGTCCGGAGACTTGCCAACGAACAGCGTAACCCCGCTCGCCCGCAGCAGGGAGCCCGGCCGCGCGCCGGGATTGAACTCGGTGCCGGTCGGGCCGAACGAGTCCAGGGGCAGCATCATCGGCCCATCGGGGTTGACGTAAACGTAACTGGCGGCGGCAATGTTCGGTACCACAGTCTGGGCCATGCCATCCGGCAGCAGGGCCTCTCCCGGCTCGTAAGTTCCGGAGCAGGCCAGAGACAGCGAAACCAGCGTCAGGGAGAGGGCGAGTAGTGCGAGGCTGGCGGGAAGCGCACGGCCGCTCGCCGCGCGAAGGCGTGAGAAGGCGCTGTCAGGCGATGGCCTTGCGGAGATCGACAATCTGGTCTCTCAACAGCGCCGCCTTCTCGAATTCCAGGTTGCGGGCCGCGGCCTTCATCTGCGCCTCCAGGTCCTTGATGAGCCGCAAAATGTCGTCCTTGGGCATGTCGTCCTTGGTGACGTAGGGAGCCCTGGTCTCTGCGAGCGCCCTGACCCGCTCGGTGATGTCGTGTACGGTCTTGCGAATGCCCTGCGGCGTAATGCCATTCTCGCGGTTGTAGATGTCCTGAATCTGCCGGCGGCGGTTGGTCTCGTCGATGGCGCGCTTCATCGAGTCCGTGACGGCGTCGGCGTACATAATCACCTGCCCGTCCACGTGTCTCGCGGCGCGGCCAATGGTCTGTATGAGCGCGGTCCAGGAGCGCAGGTAACCCTCCTTGTCGGCGTCCAGTATTGCGACGAGGCTGACTTCGGGAAGATCGATGCCTTCGCGGAGTAAGTTGATGCCCACTACCACGTCGTAGACGCCCAGCCTCAGATCGCGCAGTATCTCGCTTCGCTCCAGCGTGTCTATCTCCGAGTGCAGATAGTGGGTCTTGATTCCAAGTTCGCGCAGGTAGTCGGCCAACTCCTCGGCCATACGCTTCGTGAGCGTGGTAACGACGGACCGTTCGCCGCGGTCCGTCCTGACGCGGATCTCGTGTATCAGGTCGTCTATCTGGCCCTCGATTGGCCTTACATCCACGACCGGGTCCATAAGCCCCGTGGGCCGGATGACCTGCTCGACGATGCTCTGGCTGTGCTCGTACTCGTATGGACCGGGCGTTGCGGACACGTAGACTATCTGGTTGACGCGCTCCTCGAACTCGCCGAAGTTGAGCGGGCGGTTGTCCAGCGCCGAGGGCAACCGGAAGCCGAAGTCCACAAGCACCTCTTTTCGTGATCGGTCGCCGAAGTACATGCCGCGCAACTGGGGCAGCGTCATGTGCGACTCGTCTATGAAAATGAGGGCATCCTCCGGCAGGTAGTCCATGAGCGTGTAGGGGGTGCTGCCCGCCTCCCGTCTTGACAGGTGGCGTGAGTAGTTCTCCACCCCCGCGCAGTAGCCGGTCTCGCGCATCATCTCGAGGTCGTACATGGTCCGCGATTCGAGTCGCTGGGCCTCGAGCAGCTTGCCCTGGGCCTCCAACTCGGCCGTTCTCTCGGCCAGCTCGACCTTGATGTCCTCGATGGCCTGGAGCATCTTCTCATCCGAGGTGACGAAGTGCTTGGCCGGGTAGATTTCGATGTCCTGGCGCTCAGCTACCAACTCGCCGGTCAGCGTATCGACTTCGACGATGCGCTCTATCTCGTCGCCCCAGAACTCGATGCGGACGCCCATCTCCTCGTAGGCAGGCAGGATCTCCAGGGTGTCGCCCCGGACTCTGAAGCGGCCGCGGGCCAGGTCGTAGTCGTTGCGCTCGTACTGCATGTCGACGAGCTGGCGGACGAGCAGACCGCGGCTGCGCTGCTCCCCCTTTCGCACGTAGGCGACGAAGCCCTGGTACTCCTCCGGCGAGCCCAGGCCGAAGATGCACGACACCGACGCGACTATGAGCACGTCACGCCTGGTGAGCAGGGCCCGTGTCGCGGCGTGCCGCAGCTTGTCGAGTTGCTCGTTGATGTCGGCGTCCTTTTCGATGTAGGTGTCTGTTCTGGGGACGTAGGCCTCCGGCTGGTAATAGTCGTAGTAGCTGACGAAGTACTCGACGGCGTTGTTGGGCAGGAACTCCTTGAACTCGGTGGCGAGCTGCGCCGCCAGCGTCTTATTGTGGGCGATGACGATGGTGGGACGCTGCAGGCGCTCGACGGCGCAGGCCATTGTGAATGTCTTGCCGCTGCCGGTCACGCCCAGCAGGGTCTGGTGCTTGAGGCCCTGATCGATTCCGGCAACCAGCTTGTCAATCGCCTGCGGCTGGTCGCCGGTCGGCCTGAAGTCGGAAACGATTTCGAAGTCCGGCACGCACATCACCTATCTAGCAGTCTGCATTGGGTGGACGGCGGCGGGCGGGCGCCGCCAGGCCACCCACGCCTATTCTACTACGATTGGTGCGAATGCGCCCGACCACGGCGGGCCATTGTGTCGTCAAAGGGCGAGACCAGCCGGCAAACCGGACCGGCCCCGCCGGGCAAGATGCTAGGGCGCCAGCGGGTCGCTACGGGGACGGGTGCCGAGGACCACTTCCATCTCCATCTGGCTGTCCGAGCCGTCGCGCATCACCCCCAAGGTTACGGTTTCGCCGGGAGTGGTCTGCTCCAAGAGGTAGGAGATGATGTCGTCCATGGCCTCAACGACGTTACCGTCGATGGCGACGATGATGTCGCCATCCAGGGAGTCTGCCCCTGAGACGCCGCGCATTCCCGCGCCGTTCGCTGGACCGCCCTCGATCGCTTCGATAACCAGCACGCCCCTGGTGTCGGACGAGAGAGACATCTCGTCGGCGATAGCCGGGGTGACGAGCGTTCCTCGAATGCCCAGCCACGAGTAGGAGTACTCGCCTCCGCGCATCAGGCTTGGAACAATCACCTTGGCGGCGTTTATGGGCACCGCGAAGCCCACGCCCGCGCTGACGCCGCTGGACGAGGCGATGCGCGCGTTTATGCCGATCACGTTTCCGTGCATATCGAGGAGCGGACCGCCGGAGCTGCCCGGATTGATCGCCGCGTCCGTCTGCAGCACGCCTGCCAGGGAGAAGCCGAGGTTCCCCGCGGGAAGCGAACGGCCGGCGGCGCTGATTATGCCGCTGGTGAGCGTGAACTCGCGCCCAAATGGACTCCCTATCGCCGCAACGAGCTGACCCACTTCCACCGCGGCGCTGTCCCCCAGCCGCGCCGCTCCGAGCTCGGTCTTCGGCTCCGTCAGTCTGAGCACGGCAAGGTCTGAATCGGGGTCGCCTCCCAGGAGCTCTGCCTCGACGACCGCGCCATCGTGGAACGTGACCGTGAGGCGGTCCGCATCAGCGACGACGTGGTAGCTTGTGACGATGTGACCATCGGCGCTCCAGACGAATCCGGAGCCCTCTCCGAGCACGAACCGGTCCGGGAGGACCTGTGGCCCCACGGGTCCCACGTCGGGGCTAGTTGAGAAGGGCAAGCCACCGGGAGAGGCGGTGGTCACGCGCCTGTAGGTATCTATGTGCACGATAGATGGGAGAAGCTCTGTGTATATGCGGTTAAGCACGACGCCCTGGGCGGCGACGACGGCATGGGGATCGAGGGCGCCTCCCCATGTCTCGAGCGGCGAGCCGGCGCCGCTCACTTCGATGGTGTCAGCCGGAGGAGCCTCACGTTCGGCGGACTCGGCGACGGCGGCCGGCATGTCTCCGGCGGCGCCAGACCCCTCTGACGTTTCGCTGCAGGCGGCAACAGCCAGCAGCAGGAGCGCCGGCAGCAACAACATGGCGAGAATTGGTAGCTTGAGGCTGGTTGTTTTCATGGTCAAACCCCTGGGAGTTGTTTGGCGTTTTGGCGTAGGCTCCTCTTACCATTGGAGGCGGGATACCCGTTCAATTCTATAACGCAGAGCGTTCGCGACGGGTTAGCCCAAGCGTGGAACTCAGACCGCCGGGCACTGCTTCACGGTGGGGCGCACGCGCCAGATCATCTCCGTAGAGGTGTCGTCGAAAGGCGACCCGTCGAAGTCCCCCAGAACCTCCAGTACATCATAGCCGTAGGCCGCCAGCAGGTGGCGCATCTCCCAGTAATGGACGTAGCGGATCTGGAAGTCCAGGTAGCGCCGCTCTTCGACGATGCCGCTGGCGGCCAGCCGCTCGACGATTATGCGCGCGTCGATGATCTGGTTGTGGTTGTCGTAGGCGCTCTGCTGCCAGAGTACGTAGCGGCCGCCGGTGCGGGGGTCGGTGACGTCACGGAAGTGGCGAGGCGTGTCGCCCTCCTGCACCAACATTTCGGGGTCGGGGACGAACATGTCTATGATAAGCTCGCCGTCCGAGGTGAGGTGGCGTTTGACGTTCTGGAGCGTGTTGATTTGGTCGGGGACAGTCAGCAGCGAGAGAAACCCTCGAAACGGGATGAGCGCCAGCGGGAAAGGGCCACCTACCTGTTCAGGTTCGAATCTCCGCATGTCCGCCTCGATTAGAGTGACAGAGCCTTCCACCGCGCCCGCGCCCTCCAGGTTTCGCCGGGCCGCCTCCAGCATGCTGGGCGAGAAGTCCACCCCTACCACGTCTATTCCCGCCCGGGCCAACGCGATCGCCACGCGCCCGGTGCCGCAGCCCAGCTCCAGCACAGGCCCCCCCGTGCGCAAGGCTTCGCGGACGTAGTAGGGCAGATCGTCGCTGACGTAGGCGTACACCGCGTCGTACGCGTCGGCCCAAGCGTCGTACATGGAGGCCACGGCAGCGCTAGCCGGCCGCGATTCGCTGGAGGGCCTGACGAACCCGTTCCTCGGCCGTAGCGGAACCCGCTGGACCTAGAGACGCGAGCGCGGTTCTGGCCTCAGCGATCGAATAGCCCAGGGCGGTCAGGGCGTCCAGAGCGTCGCCGTCGTCCGCGCCCGATGCCTGAACGAGCAGGTCCTCCGCCAGCTTGCCGCGCAGGTCCAGAATGATCCGTCCAGCGGTCTTCTTTCCGACGCCTGGCACCGCGACGAATGCGTCGGTGTCCGCGGATCCGACGGCGACGGCCAGCGCGCCGGGCGTCATCGCGGACAGGACGTTGAGGGCCACCCTGGGCCCCACGCCGCTGACGGCGACAAGCGCCTCGAACGCGGCACGCGCGTCCTCGCTGGCGAATCCGTAGAGTGTGAGGCTGTCTTCCCGCACCTGCAGGCACGTGAACAGCCGCGCGTGGTCTCCGACGCCCAGATCCTGGGCCGTGGAGGCCGGGACGTTGACCTGCAGCGAAATGCCGCCGACGCGGATGTTCACGGTGTCCGGGCCGACGCTCTCGATCGGCCCCTGGACGGACGAAATGAGGGAGGATACCACTGCGCCCTCCGCCTAATCCCTCGCGACGAGCCGCGAGACTCTGCGGGCGCTGAGGTGGCAAAGCGCCACGGCCAGGGCGTCCGAAGCGTCGGTGGTGTGGTCGTCCAGGCTGTCCAGGCCAAGGCTCGCGCAGACCATCAGCTGGACCTGGAGCTTGGTGCTGCCACCGTGTCCTGTGATCGACTGCTTCACCTTTCGGGGTTCGTAGCCGACTATCTCCAACCCGGCCTTTCCGGCGACGGCCATAGCGACGCCCTGGGCCTGACCTACCGCCATGGCGGACTTGACGTTGCGAGCCACGAAGGGCTGCTCGATGGCCAACTCAGCGGGCCGCCAGTTCTCTATCATCCGGGTCAACTCGTCGTAGAGAAAACTGAGCCTGAGCGGGAGTGGTCCGCGACGCGGGGGAACCAGTGTTCCGGCGTGCACCAGCCGCGCTCCCTCACCCACCGTCTCAACCACACCGACGCCCGTAGCGGTCGTCCCCGGATCTATACCAAGCACTCGCAAGGCGCTACACCAAAGTGAAACGCATTAGCTGAGAGGTACCGCTCGAGCCGGGCCGAATCGTCATGATTCCCCACGGTACTCTTCGAGCACTTCGTCCGAAAAGTCGGCGTTGGAGAACACGCGCTGGACGTCGTCCAACTCCTCCAGCCGATCCAGCAGCCGGAGAGTCTGCAGCGCCACCTTGTCGTCGAGAGCGATGGCGTTGGTGGGCAGCATGGCAATCTCGGAAGAGGTGATGTTGGCCTCGTTCTCAGCGAGCGTGTGGCGAATACCGTCGAGGTCGGACGGTTCCGAGTACACGTGCAGGCTGGTGTCGTAAGTCTCGAAGTCGTCGGCGCCCGCGTCGATGGCCAGCAACGCAAGCTCCTCGGCCTGCTCCCTATCGGCCTCGACCACCACTACGCCCCTTTGCGAAAACTGCCAGGCTACGGCTCCGGTCTGCGCCAGGTTGCCGCCAGCCTTGGTGAACGTGGAGCGAATGTCCGACACGGTGCGGTTGCGGTTATCGGTGATAGTCTCCAGCAGGATGGCGGCTCCACCCGGGCCGTAGCCCTCGTAGACGACCTCCACCATCTGGTCTTGCTCTCCGCCTTCGCCAGTCGCGCGCTTGATAGCTCTGTCGATGTTGTCCAGGGGCATATTATTGTCGCGGGCGCGCTGGACGGCCATTCGCAGCCGGATATTCATGTCGGGGTTGCCCCCGCCCTGGCGCGCGGCGGTGATAATCTCCCTTGTCAGCTTAGTGAACAGCTTGCCCCTGCGGGCGTCGGTTATGGCCTTGCCGTGCTTGATTGTGGACCACTTGGAATGTCCCGACATGTCGGCCCCTCCCGAGAAATGTCGTGAATGACTGCATTCACGGTGGCTGCCTACGTGGGGTGTGACGGGTAGCCCCCGGTAGGGCAGATTCTAGCATGAGGCCACACTTCGGTCAAAATCGGAACCCACAGGTGAGGAGAATCTCACTGCGGAAAAGCGCGAATCGGTAAGTCCGAGGGTTCGTTGTCTTGCCGGTAAGGCGGCCACGATCGAGGCGAGCGCAAGATTCGCTTTGCGAAAGTTCTCGGAAAGAGTATCGTAAAACGCCTAGACAACGCCTTTAGATTGGCCGTAAAGATAGGATTAGCGGCAGCGTCCGCCCAAGTCGAAACAGCGCGAGCAGTAGAAAGGGAGGAATAACTATGGCAACGCTGAGGAAGCAGGAGATAACCGAGAAGATTGCGTCCGAGCTCAACGGGAGCAGGGCTGAGGGCGAGGCCGCGCTGAACGCGGTGCTCGGCTCCATTCAGAGCGCGCTCTCGTCCGGGGACCGCGTGGTGCTCACCGGGTTCGGCTCGTTCGAGGTGCGCAACGTCAAGGCGCGGAGGGTACGCCCAATCCGCGCCAACGGCTCCACCGACCTGATAACGGTGCCGGCGCACAAGCGGGTGGGGTTCACGCCCGGCGCCGAGCTAAGCAAGAGCGCCAAGAACTAGCATGCGGCATAGGGGCCAGAGAAGTCTTGCCGAGACTCCCTGGCCTCCGCTTTCCTGCCGATCTGAGGCAACTGCCTTGAAGACGTGGGAGTCTCCTACTCCAGGCCCTCAGGCAGTCGAACCACCATCCTTCCGGCGACGAGATCGACACCGACCACGACGCGCTTCAGTGCCGGAATCAGCAAGTCTTTATCTCCGGGACGCTTGACCACGTACACGTCGTTAGCGCCCGTCGTGAGGATCTCCTTAACGGTGCCCAGGCGTTCTCCCTCGCACGTGAAAACTCTGAGGTCGATGAGCTGGTAGTGGTAGTAGGTGCCTACGGGGAGTGTCGGGACAACATGAGCAGACACGGTGAGGCTCTTGCCCCTTAGTCGCTCGGCGGCGGTGCGGTCGTGGACCGAGTCCAGCTTCAGCACTATTCCCCGCTTCACTTCCCGCGACCGCCGCACCCGCACGGCGCGGCCCTCCAGGTACAGGCGGCTGTTCGCGGCGAAGCGGTCGGGGTTGTCGGTGAGGCTCTCGACACGCAAGTCACCCTGGATACCCCACGCTCCTTTGATGATGCCCACCACGACGTCATCCTCATCGGAAGAAGGCGCCGCTTGTGAGTGGCCCGGCTCTCGCCGGGTCGGAGGGGGGGGAACTGGTGGGGTTGGGAGGTTGTCGCGGAGGCTAGACAATCTCTAGTATCGCGCGGGTTCCCTGTTTGACGGCCGCCACTCGCAGCAGCGCGCGCATCGATTGGGCCACCTTGCCTTGTCTGCCGATGACCTTTCCCTTGTCTTCGGGGGCGACCTCGAGGCGCAGGATAACGCGCCCGTTCGAGGTCTCCTCTGTGACCTTCACGTCGTCGGGCTGTGACGCGATGGACTTGGCGATGAACTCGACCAGTTCTTTCATTCGATCTTAACTCTGTCGAGTGTACCCAGGCCGCGGAGTACGCTCTTCACGGCGTCGGAGGGCTGGGCGCCCTGCCTCAGCCATTTCAGGGTCTTTTCCTCGTCGACAACCACCGTTGGCGGGTCTGTCCTGGGATTGTAGTGTCCCACCTGCTCCACGAATCTGCCGTCGCGCGCCGCCCTGGAGTCCGCCACCACGATGCGGTAGCTGGCCTGGTCTCGCGCGCCTACTCTTCTCAGTCTGATTCTCAGCATCTCTGGCCGTTCTACCCCGTCTGACCGGACGGGGATTCCGCCTCGGCCTGCTTCGCCTGTTGCAGTTGCTTCATTATCCGCGATTTTCGCCGTGATGCGTTGTTGGGATGCAGGGCGCCCTTCTGGGCAGCCTTGTCGAGGGCAACTACGGCGTCCCTGACCGCACGTTCGGCGGCGGCGACGTCGCCGGAAGGAATCAGCCTGCGCGCCTTAGTTACGAATGTGCGAGCCCTGGTTCTCAGTGGCTGGTTTCTGGCGCGTCTCCGCGCCGACACTCGTGCCGCTTTTTCGCTTGGCAAGTTGACTACGACCTCCTGCGTCCTGTGTCTTGGTGGGTCACGACTGGGCGGTCCTGGTGACGCTTATGACGCCCTTGACGCCCTCGAGCTTGGCGAACAGGCGGCTCAACTGGTCGATGCTCTCCACGTAGACCGTGAGGGATATTATGCTGATGTCTTCGAATTCCTCCGAAACACAGGAAGCTATGTTAACACGTTCCTCCGAGACAAGGGAAGTGGTGTCACGCAGCAGCCCTACCCTGTCGAATGCCTGTATGCGAATTCTGACTGGGTATAGTGTCTGCTTTCGGCCCCAATCGACCGGCACGAGACGTTCTGTTTCCGTCTCCGAGACCACGTTCGGGCAGGCGGCGCGATGGACTGTCACACCTCGGCTGCGGGTGATGTAGCCCATAATTTCGTCGCCCAGTATGGGGCTGCAGCAGCGGGCCATCCTGGTGAGCAGGTCCCCGACGCCCAGCACCTGTACGCCGGATGCGGGGCCGGAGGGCTGCGGTCCTATCCGGGGCAGCTTCTCCATCTGCTCGGTGTTCTCAGACAGCTTAGCCACCACCTGGGCGGGCGTGATGCCCCCGTTGCCGAGCTCGGCGAAGAAGTCGTCCAGGCTGTCCTGTTTCATCAGCTTGACGGCCTCTTCGTCCGTTGTGCCGACGATGAGTCTACGCACCTGCTTCTGGTAAATGTCCTTGCCCCGCTGGATGTTTATGGCACGTTCCTGCCGGTTGAACCAGCTTCGGACCTTGGCTCGCGCGGAGGACGTGTTGACGTAGCCCAGGTTGGCGTTCAGCCAGTCCAGGCTTGGCCCGCGCATGGTCTTGCTGGTGAGTATCTCGACGGTGTCGCCGTTCTGGAGCTGGTACTGAAGCGGCACCAGCTTGCCGTTTACCTTTCCGCCGATGCAGCGGTTGCCCACGTCGGTGTGAATGCGGTAGGCGAAGTCGAGCGGCGTGGCCCCTGCGGGAAGCTCTTTGAGGTCGCCCTTTGGCGTGTAGACGAATACCTGGTTCTGGAGCACGTCGGTCTTGAACGACTCGACGAACTCTTCGGCGCCGCTCACGTCCCGATGCCATTCGAGTAGCTGGCGAAGCCAGGTCATCTTCTCCTCGAACTGGACGTCGGAGGGAGAGCCTTCCTTATACAGCCAGTGAGCGGCGACGCCGTATTCGGCCACGTTGTGGAACTCGTGCGTGCGCACCTGCACTTCTACCGGGCAGGCGTCTTCGCACAGCACGGTGGTGTGGAGGGCACGGTACAGGTTCTCCTTGGGGTTGGCGATGTAGTCGTCGAACTGGCCCGGAATGGGCCGCCACATGCTGTGCACCACGCCCAGGGCCGAGTAGCAGTCCTTTACCTCGTTGACGAGCACGCGTAGGGCGAACAGGTCGTAAATCTCGCCGAACGTTTTGTTCTGCTCGGCGTACTTCTGGATCTTCTTGTGGATGCTGTAGAAGTGCTTGGGCCGACCGGTAACCTCTGCGTCAATACCGGCCGCCTCAAGCCCGGCCTCGAGTGCGCTCTGTACGCGCTTAACGTACTCTTCGCGCTCATCACGCTTGGAGTTGAGCAGGATGGACAGTTCCCGGTAAGCCGCCGGGTTGAGGTACTGGAACGAAAGGTCCTCCAGTTGCCACTTCAGTTCCCAGATGCCCAGCCTATGGGCTAGGGGCGAGTAAATCTCGAGGGTCTCCTGGGCAATGGCTATCTGACGTTCGGGCGACAATGCCCGGAGGGTCTTCATGTTGTGCAGGCGGTCCGCAAGTTTGATGAGAACTACCCTGATGTCCTCCGCCATGGCGACGAGCATCTTGCGGATGGTGGCGGCCTCGGCGAACCTGTCGCTGTTCTGGGGCCGCTGTATCTGGCTGCGCGCCTCGGACAGCAACTCCGCCTGGGTGAGTTTCGTGACGCCGTCGACCAGCTTGGCGATTTCGACACCGAACCGATCCTCAAGCTCCTCGGAGCGCACGTCGCAGTCCTCTACCACGTCGTGAAGAAGCGCGGCGGCAAGCGCGTTTGCGTCGAGCTTCAGGTCCGCTAGCAGCGACGCCGTCTGTATGGGGTGCTCGATGAAGGGTTCGCCTGAACGGCGCAACTGGCCTGAGTGCGCCCGCTCGGCGAATTGGAAGGCGTCCTCGATTACGGAGATCTTCTCTTCGGGCAGGTAGTCCCGAACCTTCTCTAGCAGAGTCTCCAATTTGCAGTGCTCCAGGTCGCGCTGAACCGGGCGTAGTGGGTACGGCATCTAGTATAGACAACGGCGTCGGCCCCCGCAAACGTATAGTTCGGCAGTCCGTTCGGCACGCTCAGGACAAGGCTCAGGGCAGGCTCTTCCCCCTGCGAGGGGGAAGGGACTTGCGGGCGATCACCGTTTTTCTGTTCGATTCTGCTTCATTGTGCGCAATCCGTAGCTGGGAGCGGCGGCGATGGTGCTCGATTCTGTCCCGCCGAGTTGGGCATTCTGGGGCAAAAGCGTCCTTTTGCGCGGCAGAAGAGGACAGGGGGGAAAGGCTTCACCCTCATCCTGATCCTGTTCACCCTCACCCTAGCCCTCTCACGTCAAGGGAGAGGGGACTTTCGGGGCGGGTCGGTCCCGCGGCGGGTTTGAAGCCCGCCCTTACCGTGAGATATGATAGCACGTATGTGCGTATACCGCAAGCCGGTTGGCGAAATTTGGGAATCAGGGGCGAAACTGCGATTTTGGGGCGGATTGGTGGGAAGGAATGGCGCACGAATGGGAACCGGTGGGACGTGGATGAGAATGGGTGATACACGACTGGGAACGGATGGCGCGGGAAAGTTACGGCTTTTTCGGGGTACGTGGGCGCGAGTGAGCGGGTGTGGGCGTGAGCGAGGGAAGTGTATTCACGAGAGGGACGGGTTATGGGGTGCGCTGGGTAATCCGACACAGGCTCCGCCACCAGCCGCGTCACTTCGATCGCAGCATCTGTGAGACGCGGAATCCGGTTCGGTAAGGTGGACGTGTGTAGGACTAGCGGTTAGGTGGCATCTGTCAACTCTGCGCCGCACTCAAGTGGCGTCGGCATCCTCGCGGAGCAAGTCTCTCAGCTCGCGCTTCGCTTTGCGGATATCCTCGATCTTCTCGCCGATCTTGTCGAAAGTGCCCTGCTTGGCAGCGATGCCCGCGGTGATCAAGTAGTGGGCCGCTTCGGACCGGCTCGAACAGAGGCCGGCTTCGATCAGCTCGTCGAGCCGGTGCAGGCTGTCGGTGTCGACGCGCACCATCACCACGCTCGTTCTGGCGGATCGTTGGCCGCGCACGGTCTCCTGCAGGGTCTGCTTGACGTTCTCGCCCATCGCTCCCACCGCCTCCGAGCCTCTGCCCACGGCCTCCCGGACAACCTTGTTCACCTCGTCGACCACGTCGTCCAAGTCGTCGAGAAGCCTCTTGCCCTTCACCTTAAGGTCCTCCGCCTGCCCCGAGTCGTTTGACGACTCGCCTGGTTCGGACTCGTTCCCGGTCTCGTACCTGTTTCTCTCGCTCATGTCTTTCTCCTGAGGATACCCTTTGCATTACGTGTAAGTATCATACCAAGTAAGCAAGGCTCGGCGCAAGCGCAAAACAAGGTATCGCTATGAACTCTCTGGTTTGACGCTCTGTTTCGCTTTCGCTTATGCTTGCGCGTGGCCGCCCGCGCGCCCGTGCGGCCCGGAGGTCCAAGCTTATGGCGGATGACGACGCCGAACTCTCCGGCAGACGGAGGGTGCAGGCCACGACCGGCCGGACGGGGGCCCCTTCTCAGGCCGGCGTCCGCCGGGGTCGCAGGCGGTCCGCCTACGCGACGCGGGACCTCACAAAGGGAAGCATCCCCGGCAACCTCTGGTTTCTGAGCTGGCCCCAGATCGCGGAGGGCAAGCTCGGGGTAATCGACCAGATAGCCGACCTCATATGGGCCGGACGGCTCGGTTTCCAGGCGATTGCCGGCATGGGCGTTGCCCAGACGTACATCATGCTGGTAATGACGTCCCGGATGGGGCTGGATACCGGTATGAGGTCGATGATCGCGCGAGCGGTGGGCACTCGCAACATCTCCTACGCGAACCACGTGCTGGCGCAGTCCCTTACCCTCGCGAGCCTGTTCGCCCTGCTGGCGGTGCTCGCCGGAATCTTCCTCACCGAACCCCTGCTCCGCATCCTGGGATTGAGCGAAGCCGTGGTGTCCCAGGCCACCGGCTACATGCGCGTCCAGTTCGTGGTCATGGCGGTGATGGGATACCAGCGGCTGTGTGGCAGCGCGCTCCAGGCGTCCGGCGACAGCATGACGCCGCTCAAGGCGGCTCTCGTGGTCAGGATCACCCACCTGGCGCTCAGTCCGCTGCTGATCTTCGGCGTGTGGTGGTTCCCGTCGTTGGGGCTTACGGGCGCGGCGGTGGCGAACCTGGTGGCTGTGACCCTGGGCGGCGCGATGAACTTCTACGCGCTGCTGAAGGGCACGTCGCGACTCACCCTCAGCGTGCGAGAGTACAGTCTGGACCTTCCGCTCATCTGGCGGCTGGTCAAAATTGGAGCGCCTGCGTCGGTGACGAACATGCAGCGCGGGCTGGGCCAGCTGGCGGTGGTGGGACTGGTGGCGACGTTCGGCGATGCCGCGCTGGCCGCGTTCGCGCTCACGCGCCGCGCCGAGAACGTGGTTAGCCAGGGCAGCCGTGGTCTCGGACGTGCGGCGGGCGCATTGGCCGGACAGAACCTGGGCGCAGGATTTCCGAATAGAGCGAAGAGCTCCATCAACTGGGCGCTGGTCTACGCGGCGACAGGGTCGTCGCTGGTAGTAGCTCTGTTTCTGCTCTTTCCTGATGCGGTGGCAACACTGTTCAATAGCGAGCCGGAGTTCGTCTCTCAGGCCGCGACCTGGGTCAGCATCGTCGCGGTCGGCTACGTGTCGGTGAGCACAGTGCAGGTCTTTACGCAGGCGCTGAACGGCACCGGCGCGACCATGGCCCCGATGGTGATAACGATAGCCACGATGTGGGCGGTTGAGATTCCGCTGATGTTCGCGCTGTCGATGTTCACGCCGCTCGGCGAATTCGGAGTTCCCTGGGCGATCGTCATAGGCATGACGTCCAGGCTCGTGCTGCTTTACGCCTACTACGCCAGGGGGCGCTGGCTGCGCACCGGGATGCTGTAGCCGTGTCCGTGTCAGCGCTCATGTGATACTCTGACTTCCAGGAAGGATGCCAACGGAGCGGCGGAACATGAGTGTAGAACCGGAAGCCGACCAGCGAGCCGCAGAGGCGCTCGAGGCCGACAGAAGCAGCGGGTTCAGGCTCGCCGACCATGCCTGGCTGCTACTGGCTCCGGCGGCGTTCGCGCTGGACCAGCTCACCAAGCTGCTTGTGCGCAGCAACTTCGAGCTTGGCGAGTCGTGGCCGGCCACCGGGTTCTTCCGGCTGACTTACGGCACGAACACCGGATCCGCGTTCGGACTCTTCCCCAACCAGACACTGGCGCTCATTCTGGCGTCCCTGGTCGCCATCGGATTCCTCGTCTACTTCTATCGTGCTCACGCCCTGAACAGGCCGCTGCTGCGAGCCGCTATCGGGTTGCAGCTTGGAGGCGCGCTGGGCAACCTGGTCGACAGGGTGAGGACCGGCGCCGTAGTGGACTTCATCGACGTAGGGCCCTGGCCCATCTTTAACGTCGCCGACTCGTGCATTGTGGTCGGCATGATCGTTCTCGTGTCGGTGCTCCTTCTCGCCGAGCGAGATGGGGCCAGGAATCGCTCTGCGAAGTCCGCCGGAGAGTCAGAGAGCAGCGAACAGCCTTGAGCGAGAAGCACGAGTTCGACGCCGCGCTTGACGGCGAGCGTCTCGACGCCTACGTCGCGTCCAAGGTGCCGGGCCTCTCCCGTTCGAGGGCGCGCAGGCTGATCGAGGAGAAGCGGGTAACGCTGGACGGCTCGCCCGCCAGGCCTTCCACTCGTGTCCGGGTCGGGCAGCGAATCATCGCGGAGTTGCCTGGGGCGTGTATCCCTGGCCACCGGCCGCAGCGTATAGCTTTCGGAGTCGTACACGAGGACGGGAGCATCATCGTGGTAGACAAGCCGGCCGGTCTGGTCGTCCATCCCACGCCCGCGCAGCGCGACGGCACGTTGCTCAACGCCCTGCTGGAACGCTGCCCCGGATTGCCCGACGGCCCCGGCATGAGGCGCGGAATCGTGCATCGGCTCGACAAGGACACGTCTGGGCTACTGGTGGTCGCCAAGACGGAAAGCGCGTACGCGGACCTCACCACTCAACTGCAACACAGAACCTTCCACAAGATGTACCTGGCGTTGGTGAGAGGACGTGTCGAGCCATGCCGCGCCGCGATCGAGTCGCCTATCGCCAGGGATCCGGCCAACAGGCAGAGGATGGCGGTCGTGGAAGGAGGGCGAGAGGCGATTTCGCAGTACCGTGTGCTGGAGCGCCGCCCCGATTGCAGTCTGGTGGAGGTTAAATTGGTTACGGGCCGCACCCACCAGATAAGGGTGCACTTTGCCTCGCTCGGGCACCCGTTGGTGGGCGATCGTACCTACGGCCGCGGGCCTCACCCAATAGACAGGCAGTTCCTCCACGCGGCGGTCTTGGGTTTTCGGCATCCGGCGAGCGGCGAGTACGCGGAGTTCTCGTCCGACCTGCCCCCGGACCTCAGCGGTTTTCTGGAGAGAGTGGCGCGCGGCGGAATTGCTTAGCCGTCAGATAGTGCGGCGCTTCCAGGCCGCTACGACTCCGAAGACGCCGGTGGCCACCAGCGCCATGGCGGGACCGGAAGGCAGGTTGAAATGGTATGACAGGTAGAGCCCGGTGATAGCGGACGCGCCGCCTATGGTGGCCCCTACAGACATCACTCCTACAAATCGCCTGGCCAGCAGATAGCCAGTCGCGGCCGGCGTGATGAGCATCGCCATAACTAGAACGATGCCCGCCGCCTGTATGCCGACCACTATGACGAGTGCCAGCATCGTGAGAAGAATCGCTTCCACGAACGAAGTCTTGATGCCCACCACCTCGGCGCCTATCGGGTCGAATGACGTGTAGGCTAGGGGGTTGTGGTAGACGTACAGGCCGACCAGCACGAGAGCGCACAGTCCAAGTGACACGTAGACGTCCGTGACGGAAACGCCAAGCACCTGTCCCAGTAGCAGGTCTTCGATGTTCACGCCTACCGAGAACTTAGACAGCATCACCAACCCCAACGCGAAAAGACCAGCGAACACTATGCCTATCGAGGTATCCTCGCTTATGCGTGTTCGACGGCTGAGGTAGCCCATGAGAAGGGCTATCCCGATTCCGCCGGGCACCGCCGCAATGAATGGGCTGATCTTCAGCAGGAACGCCAGGGCCATCGCAGGAAGCACAGAGTGCGCCAAGGCGTCGCCCATGAACGCGCTACCCCTGGTGATCACGTAGGCCCCAAGCACCGGGCACATTACCCCCACGAGCACGGAGACGATGAGCGCCCGCTGCATGAAGCGAAAGGTGAATGGCTCGACCAGCAACTCGGTCAATTCGACTCCGCTCCCTTGCGGGGGCCTGTGGCGAACTCGACGCCGTGGGAGCCATAGAGTTCTTCCAGCACTTCGGACGTGAACACTTCGTCGGGCGGACCACAGGCACAGACGTGCCGGTTGAGGCAAAGCACCTTATCGAATCTTCGGGCAAGGTTGGAGAGGTCGTGAGTAGCGAGCAGAATGATCTTGCCCTCGTCACGGAGAGACTGAAGGACTCTGACCAGTCCTTCTTGAGCGCCGACGTCAACACCGCTGAACGCTTCGTCCAGCAGCAGGATGACCGCCTCCTGGGCAAGGGCGCGAGCTACGAACACTCTCTGGCGCTGCCCGCCCGACAACTCCACCATGAGAGCGTCCCGCCTGTCCCAGAGGCCGACGCGCTCCAGGCATTCTCTCGACTTCTCCCGGTCTTCTCTGCCGAGCGCGTGGAGTAAGCCCGCGTTGAGGCAGCGTCCCATCATCACAACGTCGAATGCAGTCGCCGGAAAGCGCCAGTTGACGCTGTCTCGTTGGGGGACGTAGGCCAGTGCTCCCCTACGCGCGCCGTCTCCCAGCAGGGTCACGCTGCCCCCAGTGATAGGCACGGTGCCGGCCAGCGCCCCGAACAGTGTGCTCTTGCCCGCGCCATTCGGTCCGAGCACGCCCATCAGCGTGCCCGCCCCCACCTCGAAGTCCACGCTCGTTAGCGCCTTGAAGCCGCCTATCTCCACAGACACGGAACTCGCCACTATACCTGGCGTTTGCCCCGACGAGTCGTGCATTCTCAGTCTCCCTTTCGTAACTGGTGGCCCGGTGTCCACCAGCCGCGTCGCCGTCTCCCCAACGTGCCGGCCAGCGGTCAAGGCTCGTGCCGGATGACCCGCATGGACGCCCTGTGTTGCCGAATCAGGCGTCTTCGCGTTCCAGGCACCTTTCGCAGCAAATGTAGAATTCGATACGGTGGCCGAGAATCTCTCCGGGAATATCGCTTCCGAGGGCGCGCACAATCCGCTCGATGGTGGCGGCCCTGAATTCGCCCACGATTCCGCACCTGATGCAGACGGTGTGGTGGTGGTGCTCGAATCTCGCCAGGCTGTACTTCGGCGAGCCGTTTGGGAGGGCGAGCTTGCAGACGACGCCCGCCTCGACGAGCAGTTTGATCGTCCTGTAGATGGTCGCCCGTCCCACCTCCGGCAGCTCTTCGTGCACCTGTTCCGCGCTGAACCCCTCGAGCTTATCGCTCAAGTGGTCGATTACCCTGCGCCGTGGAGAAGTCAGTCGGTGGCCTCGGTCCTCGAGCGCTGCCAAAAGGTCGGGTCTTACCCCCTGTGTCATCATCATGTTTGACCGCCTGCGTGCTAAGTTGCCGAGCTACGAGTCTGCCACGCCCATATGATACCATATATCATTGCGGCGTAGACCAGTTCAAATCGCTTCTCCCTTGTGTTGGCTTGTAGATTTGGTAACTGCTTGGCCATCCATAGAATTTCGATACATAATATCACCGGCATATGACGGAGGCAAACCACATCTGACTGCGCGCCCCGCCATGGTCTGGGAGGTTACTGCGGTACTCTCGACCCGGCAGTTCGATGGTCTATCTTAGCGTGACTAACGCAAAGAGTGTCGACTACGTTCAGCCGTGCGCGCCCTTTCCGCATTCGGCCTACTGTTGTAAACTTCCACTAACCCTTGCCAATGGTGATAGACCCATGCTCTCATCCGCAAACGTGGAGTTTCTTCCGGGCGAGCAGATCGTGTTCGAGGGCGGCAGCGGCATACTTACCAACCGCCGGCTGCTGGCACGCGTCAAGTCCAAGCCCAATGAGGGGCCTGACAGGCTGGTCGACCTTTCGGACATCGTCAAGCACGAGAGGCGTAACGGCGGCGAGGAAAGCCGAATGGCGCAAGGCCTGAAGTTGCTCGCGGGAGGAGCGGCAATCACGGCTGCCGGCGCGCTGGGGAGCGGGTTCCTGCGAGAGCTTGGTGGCATCTTCGAGACCGTGGAACTGTTGTTGTTCGTGGTCGGAATGGTCGGCCTGCTTCTGGGCCTCTACCTGGTGCTCAAGAGCCTGATTCGAGTGCCGCCCAACACGACGGTGTTCTTCCGCCTCACGAATGGTGACGACGTTCCCGTGACCTTTCCGGATCGGGACAATCGCGAGGCCGACGAACTAATCCGCCTCTACTTGCGCTCAAAGAGCGGGCTGGGCGGCTAGCTCGCCCGTCCCGACACGGCCTTAGACCGCTCCTGGTCGCCGTCCACCGGCTCAGCATACGGAACCGGCTCGCCACGCAGCGCGGCACACGCCAGCGCCATCAGCATCAGTGCGACAGACAGCAGGAACGCGCGGTTGAGTCCCAGCACGAACGCGGATCTCGCGCCCTCCGGATCCGCCGACAGGCCCAAGTCCGCGAGGCTCGGTTCGAACCCGAGCGAGGCCATGGTGATTGCCGTGATAGCCGCGCCGACGGCCACGCCGGTCAGGTTGGCGAAGGTTCTGACCAGGTTCAGGAACGCTGACGCTATTCCGTAGGACTGACGGCTCAGCGAACCCATGATGGCGCTGGTGTTGGTTGACGAGAACGCGCCCATGCCCGTGCCCGTCAGCACCATGCCCGCCATAATGTGCAGGGGAGACGAGTCGGTGCTGAGCTGCGAGAAGAGGAACATTCCAGCCGTGGAGCAGACCATCGCGCCCACGGACAGCCAGCGGGTGCCGAGTTTCTCCGAAACGCGACCCACGATCGGCGCCATGAGGGCCATGGAGGCGGAGCCTGGAAGCATGAAAAGGGCCGCTGTGCTGGCCTGGTAGCCCAGCCCCTGGATGATGTAGAAGGGCATGAGGAAGAAGACCGCCGTGCCGCCGAGGAAGCTGAGAAACCTGGCCGCTACCCCGAACGAAAACGCCCTCACGCGGAAGAAGCCCAGGTCGAGCATCGGGTGGTCGATTCGCCTCTCCCACCAGATGAACGCCGCGGCCAGCGACAGCGCGAGGCCGAAGGCCAGCACAATGGGCGGCGAGAGCCAGCCCAGCTCGTGGGCGTTCGTGATGCCCAACAGGAAGCTGACGAGCGCGGCGGAGGAGAGGGCCGCTCCGGCCCAGTCGAAGCGCTGGCGCGCGCCATCGGGGCCGCCCGCGCCTCCGCCGCGGAGGACCGCCAGGGCCGCGGTTATGGCGATTATGCCTATGGGCACGCTCGCGAAGAAGACATAGCGCCAGCCCAGTTGGGTCACGAGGAGGCCGCCTACGACGGGGCCGGTGATTGCGCCGGTGCCGATTATGGTCATGTAGAGTCCCAGCGCGCGGCCACGTTCCTGCTCCGGGAAGACTTGCGTGATCATCGCCATGCCGTTTGCCTGGATCGCGGCAGAGCCGACGCCCTGGATCACCTTGGCGAGAATGATGAGCATGAAGGTGTCGGCCGAGCCGGCCAGGGCCGCCGCCCCCACGAATACGAAGAATCCTGTCACGTACACCAGCTTCCGGCCCAGAATGTCCGACAGCCGGCCCAGCGGCATGAGGGTCGCGCTGGTGCTCAGCACGTAGCTGAGGCTGATCCATTGCACGGTGGGGATGTCGGCGTCGAACTCCTCCGCGATCCTGGGCAGGGCTATGTTGACACCGGACTGGTCGAGTACGGTGAGGAACAGGCCGATGGCGATGGAGAAGTAGGCCCACCACTTGTAGTTCGGGCTTCTGGCTATCTTGTCGATCGGGCCTATCGCAACCGGCGGTTTCAACACACGTATATCCTAACGCGCGGGCGCCTGCCCGCCAACCTGCGCGGCGCTCGCTGGCGAAGCGGCGGGTTTGCCCGGCATGATCGACAGCGCGAGGGCCAGCAGGTTCAGGCCGAACATCACGAAGAAGGCCATTCGGAGTCCTTGCGTGAACGCTCCCCTTACGCCGTCGTCGACTCCCCCAGTCGATGCTATGGCGTCCAGGCTTGGCTCAAACCCCATCGAACCCATCACGGCTGTGACTACCGTGGTGACCAGGGCTATGCCGATGACGCCAGCGCCCGTGCGCATCAGCGTCATGAACGCGGTTGCGACGCCGTATCTCGAGCGCTCGACCGTGCTCAGGACGGCGCTGGAGTTCGGTGAGAAGAAGAACCCCATTCCCAGGCTCTGGAGGAACAGCGCGCCGAGGACTCTCCAAAGGGGTGGCTCGTCGCTGATCGTGGCGAGGGCCAGCATGGCTATGCTGATGACGACGAGGCTGCCGACGATGAACCAGCGCCAGCCGTACCTGTCCGAGAGCCGCCCGGCAAACGGACCGGCGGCGGCGAAGCACAGGGCGGTCGGGCTCAGCAGCAGCCCCGTCTCCCAGGGCGTTAGCCCGCGAACTCCCTGTAGATAAAATGGCATCAGAAAGAACACAGAGCTACCCGACATGAAGGTCAGGAAACTCGCAAAGCTGCCGAATGTGAAGAGCCTGCGCCGGAACAGCTCGAGCGCGAGCATGGGTTGGGGTGCGCGGGACTCCCACCACACGAACACGCCCACCATCACGACCACAAGACCCAGAGCGCTAACGGCCAGCGGCGAAGTCCAGCCCAGCACGTGGGCGTTGGTCACCGCCAGCAGGAACACGGAAAGCGCGGCGGCCGACAGCCCTGCCCCGAGCCAGTCGAATCCGCCCTTGCCACCCCCTTCCCTGTTGTCGTGCGCTCCAGCGTCGAGCACGGCTATCGCCGCGGCCAGCGAGAGCAGGCCGACTGGAACGCCGAGGAAGAACGCGGCGCGCCAGCCGAAGACGCCCACGACCGCCCCGCTGATGATTGGCCCCGCGATGGCCCCGGAACCGACCGTGGTCATCAGCGAACCGATCGCCTTGCCGCGCTCGCTCGCGTGGAAGGTGGTTGTTACTATGGCCATGCCGTTGGCCTGGATCATCGCGGCGCCCACTCCCTGGAGCGCTTTGAAGGCGATGATAAAGCCCAACGCGTTGGAAGTTCCGGCGAGAACGGCCGCGGCTACGAAAATCACGAACCCGGCAGAGTACACGAGCTTGCGTCCCAGGATGTCCGACATTCGGCCCACGGGCAGCAGAAGTGAGCTGGTCGCCAGCATGTAGGCGAGCGTCACCCACTGCACGGCCGGTATGGAGGCGTCCAGGTCGTCGGCGATCAGGGGCAGCGCCAGGGACAGGCCGGACTGGTCCAGCACGGACACAAAGGTGCCGAGGGCGACGGTGGCGAACGCCCACCACTTGTAGTTGGCGCGGCGCGCCCGCAAGGCTCCTAGCATCTGCCGGTCGGGCCGCCGTTGGGGGAAATGGCTCGGTGGAGGCTCACGAAGGTAGCAACCGGCGCAAGACGTGGCGGCGGTTGGTGGTGTACGGCCTCACCTCGTCCGGCCAGCGACCACTGTCTACGGCGGCCGCCCAAGCGTCGCTGGTCAGCACCTCGGGCGACTCGATCTCGTAGATGGCGCTGTAGCGTGGCTCCCCCTCGACGACGATGGTGCGCCGCTCGCCGCCGAGTATCATCGTCAGATCCTCGGTCTTCAGCCGCGCGATGGAAATGACCCCCGGCACCTGTTGCAGCAGCGGTACGTGCTCGGTGTCGTACACCTCGTTGAACACGTCCTCCTTGTCCGGCTGTACGTCC
The DNA here is from genome assembly GCA_965203135.1 of Dehalococcoidia bacterium. Lineage (GTDB taxonomy): Bacteria > Chloroflexota > Dehalococcoidia > Lucifugimonadales > CATOSD01 > CATOSD01. Next base: position 1,021,651 of record CBDBBO010000002.1, read on the forward strand.
ATGCTCGCGGTGAAGAGGTACCCAGATCGGATTGGCATGTGGAAGCTCCTTTCGGTTTCGAGGCTCATGCGATTATACAGGGGCCGGCGGTCGATAATCGACTCAGGTTGACACACCGCCGCGCCGCCCTACAATGGTGGCAAGGCAACGGACTAGTGAACCGGGGGAAACTGCGATGATTAAGAAGTTTGGAACGCTGTTTGCGGGACACGTAGACCTCGAAGATATGGGCTGGTCGGGAACGCCGGTCAATGACCGCTGGCTGTCAGACGAGCACCTTGCCACGGTGTTCGACAAATCACAGGCAATGGCGGAGTTGATGGACCGCACGGGGTACAGCACGCTGTGGTTCGCCGAGCACCACTTCCAACGGGAGGGGTACGAGTGCATACCCAACATTCTGATGCTGGCGGTGCACCTCGCTCACCTGACGGAGAACGTCAAGTTCGGCTGCGGCTTCAACATTGCTCCGATGTGGCATCCTCTCCGGATGGCCGAAGACTACGCGACCGCCGACGTTCTGACCGGCGGGCGCGTCATCTTTGGCGTCGGGCGCGGCTACCACACGCGCGAGGTCGAGGTGTTCGGCGCCCCGATGCTCGACGGCGACGCCAACCGCGAACTGTTCGAGGAGCAGGTCGATGTCATCTTCAAGGCGTTCAACAACGAGTCGTTCTCGCATCACGGGAAGTACTACCAGATACCGCCCGACGTGCCGTACCGCGGATACGACCTGAAGGAGATCACGCTGGTGCCCCGCCCGGTCAATCTGCCGGTCGAGTGCTGGCAACCTATAGTGAGCGCCAGCCCGCGCGGGCTCAACTTCATGGCCAAGCACGGTATCAAGGGTATAATCGGTGGCGGGGCGGCGCCCGGTGGGGCTGCGCAGCAGGTGGTGCACGCATGGCGGGACACGCTGGCCGAGCACGGCAAGGAGACGGAGCTTGGCGGCGACTTGATCATGGGTGTGTCCTTCCACATCGCCGAGACCGAAGCCAAGGCCATCGACGAGGCCAGGACGTATTTCGAGGAGAACATGAAGATGTTCGCGCCGCTCGGGTTCGTGCGAGGGCTGACGGACGATCAGATCTCGGCACTGGGCGACCCGGCGAGAGCGCCGTTCGCCGGCCTCCCGACGCTCGAGCAGGCGGTGGAGTCCGGCTCGTGGCTGTGCGGTCCGCCGGACCTGATAGCCGAGAAGCTGCTGCGTATCCAGGAGATGTACCCCGGCCTGGAAGAGGTGAACATGGGGAACGTCATCGGCACGCCCCAGAGCGTGATACTGGAACAGCTCGACTGGTTCGCTCGCGACGTGATGCCCAACTTCAAGACGGAGTCGGCCGCGACTGCCGTGGGCGACTAGACATGGCCGCGGCCCAAGCCGTCCGCGCCTTAACGCTCCAGACTGGCCGAATTTCTGGACAATCACTTAGGCTTGTAGTAGCTTTGGGGCGTTAGACGGCTGGCGCGCAGCCGCAGCCCCAATACAAAGAGCCGTTCAAGACACTTTCAAATTCCAAGTTAAGCTGCTGCCAGACACTGGTGACGTTGGGAGGAATCAGATGAAGTTGGCCCATGCAATTGTGACCCTTTTGTCGCTTACGGTGGTCATGGCGCTGGCCGCGGCCTGCGCGTCGGCCGAACCGGCCGAACGACAGCAACCGGCCCAGCCGGAGGCGGCCGCTCCGGCTCCTGCGTCCGGACAGATGGCCCAGCAGGCCCCACAGGCCCCGGCCGCCGCAGCGCCCGCCGCGCCGGCAGCCACCGCGATCCCGTTGGACGTTCAGCCTGCCCCGGCGGTGGCAGGCATCCAGCAGAGACCTTCCAGAGCGCTGCCGACACCCGTGCCGGAAGCCCTGGCGAGATTCGGCGGGAACCTGCGCTGGATATCGCAGGGAAGCGTCGGGTCCCTGGACCCCCACGTGACCTCGGCCGCGGTAACGCTGACGTACGGCTACAACTTGTACGACACTCTAGTGTCGTGGGACGAAGAGGGCGCGCTTCAGCCGCAGATGCTGGAGGACTGGTCTGTGGAGGACGGCGGCGCGACGTTCGTCTTCACGCTGAGGGAAGGCCAGTTGTTCCACGATGGCGATCCGGTAACCTCGGACGACGTGATAGCGTCGATGCACCGCTGGCGTGAGAAATCCGCCTACGGTTCCTTCTTCAACGACGCGCTGGTGGAGTTCGCCAAGATAGACGACAATCAGCTCTCCGCCAAGTTCTCGGAGCCGGTCGGCATATTCTTGCAGGGGCTGGGCATTCCCACCGCCTCATACCCGGTCATAATGCCGGCGGACGTCGCCGCGACGCCTTCCTCCGAGCTTGTGAGTGACCACACCGGCTCCGGCCCGTTCAAGTTCGCCGAATGGAACCTGGGGCATAGCATCGTCCTGGATAAGTTCCAGGACTACACGCCACGCGACGAATCTCCCAGCTTCCTGGCGGGCGGAAAAGTCGCGTACCTCGACGAGCTCGAGATGCTCGAGGTGCCCGACCAGCAGACCAGGGTCGCGGCGCTGGTTACGGGCACCGTAGACTTCCTGGACATCATGTCGCTCGACTTCTACGAAGAGCTCAACAACAACGACAAGGTCGAGGTCGCCATTGGCAGGCCCGGCTCTCAGCCCATCTTCTTCTTCAACAAGGCGGCGCCTCCCTTCGATCACACTCCCAATGGCCTGTTGATGCGCCGGGCGCTGCAGGCGCTCACCAACGCCGAAGAAATCATGCAAGGCTACGGACCTCCCGACCTCTGGTCGACTTGCGCCTCGCTGTGGTCGTGCGGCACGTTCTTCGCCAACGAGGACTTGGCGGGCGACAGGTACAGCACGAACAACGTGGAGCTAGCCAAGCAGCTGCTCGATGAGGCGGGCTACGACGGCGAGCCGATAATTCTGCTCGATCCCGCGGACTACCCCACGATCCACCCCATATCGATCGTGCTGAACGAGCAGCTCAAGCGCGCCGGAATCAACGTTGACTACCGTGTGGTCGACTGGGCGACCGAAGTTCAGCTTATCCTAGCTCCGAGCGACTCTACCGCCGTTGACGAGTGGGACATCGCGCCGACGTGGATGAGCAGTTGGGCATTCCTCCCGCTGGCCAATGGGGCGCTCAGGCAGAATGGCCTTGGATACTACAACAGCGACGCGATGGAGGAGTTGAGGTCGAAATTCTCGCGCGAGTCCGACCTGAACGAGTTGAAGAATATCGCGGACGAAATGCAGAGGGTGTTCTTCGACGAGGTGCCCTACGTGCATCTAGGCAACTTCTTCCAGTTGCGCGCCATGAACAAAGATCTGGACGGGCTGATCGCCTCGCCTGTAGGCGGGTTCTACGCCGTGGGACTCTACTGGGAGGATCCGTCTAGGCGCGGCCAGTAGGCGCCGCTCCAATTTAGGTCAGGGGCGCTTGACGCGCCCCTTTTACTCGCGGAGACCGCAGCGTCGGTCCGGCGGCGAAATCTAGTCTCGTCGGGAGAGAACGGGACGCCACGCCGCCCTCGCACGCCAGTCAGCAGGAAAGTGAAATTTGAAGGCGTACATACTTCGCAGGCTTCTGGCCACGATTCCGGTGCTGATAGTGGTGGCGCTGTTCACGTTCACGCTGCTGCGAATAGTGCCGGGCGATCCCGCGGCGGTTCTGGCTGGGCACGAGGCCTCGCAGGAAGACGTCGAGGTCATCCGCACTCGGCTCGGCCTGGACAAGCCATTGCCCGTCCAACTCGGCTCGTGGATAACTCAGCTGCTGCGCGGCGACCTGGGAAACTCGATACGCAAGTCTGACGAGCCGGTTCTGAGCCTTATCGCCAGCCGGGTTGAGCCTACCCTGTCCCTGGCGCTCATCACCGAGGTGGTCGCCGTGTTGATCGCGGTGCCCATTGGCGTGCTTGCCGCCTGGAAGGCCAATTCGTGGGTGGATAGGGTCGTGATGGTGTTCGCCGCGGTCGGCTTTTCGATGCCCGTCTTCTGGGTAGGGTTCATTCTCATCTGGGTGTTCGGCCTCTGGTCGTTCGGTCTGGACTTTCCGCTTCTACCCGTCGCCGGATACTCGCCCATTGGTGAAGGGCTGACAGATTACGCGAGGCATCTCATACTTCCAACGGTTACTTTGGGCATGGTGCTGGTCGCGCTCATCGCGCGCATGACCCGGGCGAGCATGCTGGAGATCCTGAAAGAGGACTACGTGCGAACGGCCAGGGCCAAGGGAATCACCGAGAAACTGGTACTCATACGGCACGCTCTCAGAAACGCCTCGCTGCCCATCATCACTGTGATCGGTCTTGGCGTGGCCGCACTACTGTCCGGGGCGGTGGTGACCGAGAGCGTGTTCGCGATTCCCGGCATGGGTAGGTTAGCGGTGGACGCGATTGTGGCGCGCGACTACCCCGTCATTCAGGGCTTGATAATCGTGTTGGCGACCATGTACGTGTTTATCAACCTGGGCGTTGATATCATCTACGCCTACCTGGATCCGAGGATCAGATACTGATGGCCCGTACAACCGGCGACACCGTTGGGCTCGCGGGCCCGGCTCCCATACCAAGTTCGGGCGGCTGGACTCGGGCTGCCTTGAGGCTGGCGCGTCGCCAGCCCAGCATGGCGGCCGGCATACTGATAATCCTGGCGCTCATCGTCATCAGTCTGGCCGCGCCGCTGCTCTCGAGCGTCGACCCAACCGACATCAGCATGAGCAGCCGCCTGACAGGCCCGTCGGCCCAGCATTGGTTCGGAGCCGATGGATTTGGACGCGACGTCTACACCAGGTCGCTCTATGGCGGCCGCATCTCGCTGCTGGTCGGCTTCTCGGTGGCTGTCATCGCGATGGCGGCGGGCGCGGTGATAGGCGCCATATCCGGGTACTTTCGCAAGGTCGACTCGGTAGTAATGCGGGTGATGGACGGAGTGATGGCCATACCCACCATCCTCCTCGCGATAGCTCTGATGGCCATGCTGGGGGCCAGCGTTCAGAACGTCATCATATCGCTGGCCATTGTCGACACGCCTCGAACCGTCAGGGTGGCCCGCGCGTCGGTGTTGAGCCTCAGGGAGCAGCCCTTCATAGAGGCGGCGCGCGTGATAGGCGCCAACCCTGTGCGCATACTGGCGCGCCACATCGTGCCCAACCTGCTTGCTCCCCTGGTCGTGATGGGCACGTTCATCGCGGCTGCCGCGGTGCTCACGGAAGCCTACCTCAGCTTTCTTGGAGCGGGGACGCCTCCCACTATCCCCAGTTGGGGCAACATCATGGCCGAGGGCCGCGGCTTTATCAGCAAGGCCATGTGGATAATCTTCTTCCCCGGTCTGGTGCTCGCTGTCGCGGTTACCGCGATCAACCTCGCCGGAGACGGACTCCGCGACGTTCTCGACCCCAAGCTGGCCCGCCGCATGTAGGCCGGCGCGTCGACTCCCCTTCCGGCGTACGATTCCGGCCAGCCAATTCCCTCACCAGCGCGTCGATCAGCTACGTCCGTGATACAATTGCCGCGCTCTCTGGCAACACCTGCAGTCAAGGAGGATAGTTCCCTACATCATGGATGAGAAGAAGAATGTGCTTGTGGTGACGCCGCATCCCGACGACGCGGAGGGAGGCGCGGGCGGCACTATCGCCAAATGGACGTCGCAGGGTCGCGACGTGGTGCTGGTAGTCACCACAGACGGCAGGCACGGGACCAGCGACAGGTCCGTTGACCCCTCCGACCTCGCCCGTACTCGCGAGGAGGAGCAGCGCAACGCCGCCGAGGTGCTCGGCATTTCGGAGGTGGTGTTCCTGCGATTCCCCGACCAGGGCCTCGTGGACGGACACGAACTCCGGGAGCGCATCGTGCGCGAGATTCGCAGGCACAGGCCCTACACCGTGGTCACCATCGACCCCAACCGCCCCTACATCCGCCACCGCGACCACATTGTGACCGGCCGAGTGACGCTGGACGCGGTGTTCCCATACTCGCGCGACCACCTCGCCTACCCGCAGCACCTCGAGGAGGGCCTGGAGCCGCACAAGGTGCGCGAGGTGTACCTGTGGAGCGCGGTGGAGCCGGACACGTTCCTCGACATCACGGACACGTTCGACGTCAAGATGAAGGCGCTGTACTGCCACGTCAGCCAAGTGGGTGAGCCGACCAACGCGCGCCGGGAACGGTCGATGGCGAGGCACAGGGAGGTCGGCAAGCGAATCGGCGTCGAGCTCGCAGAGCAGTTCAAACGGATAGAGGTGTGGCGATAGGATTTCCCGGAGTGGGATCCGGTAGGCCGTTCGCCCCTGATCGTTCCGAGGCGTCGGAACGGGCAACGCACCGCCCGGCTCGGAGTTGAGCGTGGAGCTTGAGGCATCCGGTCTGTCCCGCTTTCGGCTCTCCGGTCCATTAGGCGAAGGGGCGGACTGCCAGGTGTTCGCCGCCACGGACCTGGAGGACGGCTCCCCGGCCGTCGTCAAGCGACCCCACCCAACCCTGATCGTGAGGGGCCAGCACGCCGACGTGGAGCGCCGGCTCTTACGTTCAGTTTCCTTACAACAAGTCTTGGGACGTGCCTCCAAGCATCTGGCCGGGGTAGTCGCTCACTCGACCGTGCAAGCGGGAACCGGCTACTTCGGCGACTCCCACGACAGGCCATACCTGGCGGTCGTGGAGCAGAGAGCAACAGGCGTGCCGCTGGTGGGCAGCGCTACGGACGGTATCAAGCGAATGCCTATTGGACTGCCTCAACAGCTTTTCGCCCTACATCCTGTGCGCCGTCATCCGAACCGACCTGGGTTCTCGGTGGCGATGGACGTCCTGGAGGTCGGAGAGGCGTTTTTCGAAATGGGGCTTGTGCTGCTGGACGCCAGGCCGCAGAACGTCTTCTTCGACCCGGCACGGGCGCGCATCACCCTGATCGACACGGGAGGCGCGACTGAGACGAGAGAGGCGACGAGGAGACGACCCGCGCTCGATGCGCACGACTTCTACGCCGAGCTGTTCAAATGGTACGTCCCGCTGGGCGACCCTCCCTCGGATGTGGACGGTTACTCGACCCCCCACGGCATGGACTCGGTGTCGCGATTCGAGCAGGACCTGGCCGCGTTCAAGCGTGCCTACGAGTCCATGCCCTGCCGGGATATAGGCGAGCTCGGCGCCACCATCATCGCGCGAGTGCGCGAGCGCGAGTACTCCCATCCGCCGGACTTCCGGGCGGACTTCGAGTTGCTCGTCGGCCTTTACGAGGAGCGGTACCAAGCTTTGGCAGGCGACGGGGCGTCGGCGGCTGTATGGACGGAGGCGAGCCAGATGCTCGACCTGCCTTACTGGTGCAAGTTCCTGTTCGATTCCGGGAACGACATGGCTGCCTACCGCGCGGACGCATCCGGGTAGCAAACCGGGCGCATTGCTGCTATTCTGCTTTCGGTAGCGGGAGACCGCCGCGAGGAGGCCGAACGACACTGCGCGCAAAAGGAGGCGAGGTCTTGAAGAGCATCGAAATCGACCGCACCAAACGCCTCAAGCAGGAGCCGCACACCGGACACAACCGCTGGCATCCGGACGTCCCACCCATACTGGAGATCGACCCGGGCGAGCACGTCCTCTTGGAAACGCGGGACGCCTCGGACGGGCAGATTCGGCCGGGCATGAGCGTTGCCGACCTCGAGGGAATGGCCACGAAGGTTGGTCATCCTTTGACCGGTCCAGTCTACGTGAAGGGGGCCGTGCCGGGAGACCTCCTCGAGATAGAGTACGTCGATATCCTGCCGCAGCCATACGGATGGACCCGGATTCGGCCGGGTTCGGGCTTTTTGAGAGACCTGTTCACCGAGCCATACCTCGTCCACTGGGAGATGAGCGACGGTTGGGCCACCTCGAGCCAGCTTCCCGGCGTGCGAATACCGGACGGCTCGTTCATGGGCACGGCAGGACTCGCGCCGTCGCATACCCAGGTTGAGGAGTGGCGCAAGCGGGAGGAGGCGCTCGCGGTCCGCGGGGGCGTCGCCGCGCCGCCTGACGCGGAGGACGCGGTACCCTCTACCGAGCCGGTGGCGAGCTATGGCCTACGCACGATACCGCCCCGCGAAAACTGCGGCAACGTGGACGTGAAGCAGCTCACGAAGGGTTCGAAACTGCTCATCCCCGTGGCCGTGCCGGGCGGTCTATACTCGGCTGGAGACGGCCACTTCGCGCAGGGCGACTCGGAGTGCTGCATCACCGCCATCGAGATGGGCGCGACTCCGGTGGTGAGGTTCACCGTGCACAAGGGAGAGGCGAAGCGTCACGGCATACGCATGCCGCGGTTTTCCCATCCGGGATACTTCGCATCCCCGGAGTGGGCCGCTCCGCGCAACTTCATCGCCACGATGGGATATCCCATCACCAGCGAGGGCGTCAACGACGGCGAGAACGTGACGCTGGCCGCTCGCAACGCCCTGCTGAATATGATCGAACTGCTTGGCGAACGGGGCTGGAGCCGCGAGCAGGCATACGTGATTTGCAGCGTGGCGGTAGACCTCAAGATCAGCAACATAGTCGATCTGCCGAACGTGACGGTGTCGGCGTTCCTGCCCGAAGACATCTTTCAGAGTTAACTCAAGAGCAGGTGTGGTGAGCGTATGCCAGGACCTCTAGACGGCGTGAAGATACTGGAGTTCACGGAGATCATCGCCGGGCCGTTCGGCGGGATGCTGCTCAGCGACATGGGTGCCGACGTCATCAAGGTCGAGCCGCCGTGGGGAGAGCCGTGGCGATTCGCCCGGGAGTTCATACCCACCGAGAGCCCGACCTACATATCGCTGAACCGCGGCAAGCGCAGCCTTCCCCTCGACCTGACCAGGCCGGAGGCCCTCGAGGTCGTCCACCGGCTCGTCCCCGACATTGACGTGGTGATAATCAACGCGCGTCCCGACGTACCCTACAACCTGAAGGTGGACTATGAGAGCCTGTCGGCAATCAATCCCCGCCTCATCTACTGCGAAAACACCGCCTACGGGCGCAAGGGGCCGGACAGCTACAGGCCCGGCTACGACATCGTGGTGCAGGCCATGACCGGGCTGATGGCGGCGGAAGGCAAGGTCCAGGATGGCGTGCCGCAGCAGATAACGTCCACGGCCATAGCCGATTACGCCACCGGGCTGTCCATCGCCTGGTCGGTGTGCGCGGCGCTGTACCACCGCGAGCGCACCGGCAAGGGCCAGAAGATCGAGGCGTCGCTTCTGGGTTCGGCGTTGGCGGTCCAGTGCGGCCGGTTCATGAGCATCGCGGCGCTCAACGAGGAGCCTCGCGCGGAGCTCCTGGAAAATCTTCAGGCGCTGAGGGAGGCAGGCGCGTCCTACGAGACGATGCAGGAAGTCTACCGCGAGCAGTCGCCGTTTCGTAGGGGCAACGTCTACTACACGTCGTATCAAGCCAAGGACGGCATAGTGACGGTCGGGTGCCTGAGCGACAGCCTCCGCAAGAAGATGGCCGACGCCGTGGGGCTGCACGACATACGCTTCGAGCCGGGCTACGATCCGATGTCCGAAGAGACGATAGAGTTCAACGAGAGGCTGCTGGAGCAGGCGAAGCAGATCTTCCTGGAGAAGACTGTCGACGAGTGGCTGGCTATGCTCGACGAGGCGGGCGTGCCCGCGGGTCCGCTCAGGTTCGTGGAGGAGCTGCCGGCGAATGAGCAGGTTGTCGCCAACGACCTGGTGGTGGAGCTCGAACACTCGCTCGCGGGCAAGGTGACGATGGTGGGGCCGCCTTTCAGCATGAGCGAGTCCCCCCTGGAGGCCAGGCGCGCCTCCCCCGCGCTCGGCGAGCACACCTCCGAGATTCTCTCCGAACTGGGCTACGACGCCGCCACGATCCAGCACCTTCAGGATGAAGGAGTCACCCGGTAGGGGGCAATGGAGGGCGCCGTGCGAAGGGTGCGCGCCAAGGGGCGCACCATAGAGTACGAGCTCAGGCGCAGCAGGCGCCGGACGAAGAACATTGCGCTTACCGTGGAAGGCGGAAAGGTGCTGGTGGCGGCGCCCCTCAAGGCGCGTGTGCGCGACATAGACAACTTCGTGCGCGCCAACGCCGACTGGATCGCTAAACAGCGTCCGGAGGAGCAGCAGCTCGCGATACCCGAACGGTTCGACGAGACGGCTACCGTACCCTACCTCGGCCGGCGCCTGCCGGTGAGCTACGCTCCCGGCGACGGCACGCGCCGCGTCGCCGTCCGGCTCGAGGCGGACGGGTTCCGCGTGTCGGCGCCGGCCGGACTGGGCGAGCCGGCGCGGTCCGAGCTTGTCTGTGTTGCCGTGCAGAAGTGGTACAAGGAGAGGGCCGCGGAGCGGCTTCCCGAACTGGTCGACCGCTGGCTGCCGCGATTCGGATTCGATCACCGGCCGCCCGTGAAGATCGGCAACCAGCGCCGCGCGTGGGCCACCTGCTCCAGCGACGGCGTGCTCCGCTTCAGCTGGCGGGTCATTATGCTGGAAGAGCCGCTGATCGAGTACGTCGTGGCGCACGAGCTGGCGCACCTGGTCCACTTCAACCACTCGCGCGACTACTGGCGGCTCGTCACCGCCGTCATGCCCGACCAGGAGGCCCGAAAGCAGCGAACGAGGGAGGCATCGGTCAAGCTCCAGTTCTGAGGGATTACGCGACCTCCAACACCGAAAGGAGAGCTTTCATGGCAGCTTTGAAGAAACTGATAGCAATGGCGCTCATCGCGTTGTCGGTCGTGGTGGCCGTCCACTTCATCTTCTCGCCCTTCTACGAGGACGCGGTAGACGTCGGCCTGGTCTGGGACATACTCAACTACTTCATGGCGGCCGCCGCGATAACGCTCATGGTGGTCCACTACCAGCGAAAGCGCGAATTCGACGCCCAGGGCTCGAACGGGTCGATAACGCGCGAGTACCTGGAGGTCAACGTCGCGGCTTACGGGGCCATCCTGCTGGCCATCTACTTCCTCTGGAACTGGTTCGACAACCTGTTCGTTGGAGGCGGCTTCGCGTTCATCACCGACGAACTCCAGTCGGACAATCGCCTGATCTTCTGGGGGCTTCTGGACCCGCTGTTCGTGATCGCCTACGGCGCGACCGGTTGCCACCTGCTGCGAAGCTCGGCGCGAGACTGAACCGGTGTTAGCTTAGATTGTTAAAGGCTCGCGGGTGAGCGTTACCCCCATCCTGGCTTCACCCTCACCCTAGCCCTCTCCCGTCAAACGCGTGATGCATATTAAAGTGGCCGAAATGCCTGTTTAGGGCGGTTTTCGGGCCAAGAGCCGCCAACTTGGCGGGTGCTAGGGCTGTGCTGAGTCGAAGGTGGTGCCTAAACTGCAAAAAAAGGCCATCAAACTCGGTTATCCACATCAACCTGCCTCTTGTGTGGTAGTTCCACAAATCTAATTTGCATCACACGTGTCAAGGGAGAGGGGACTTATCGGATCGCCTTCCCCTTGCGAGGGAGAGGGGACTTTGGAAAGACACTGCTGCGAGGCTGGGCGGCTTTCGGAATCGTTGGTGGAATGGTATAATTTCGGCCATGAGCACCAAACTGGATGCCGAGTGCAGCGTGGTAAGGCCGGGCGAGCTGGAGGTGGAGATCGCGTCGGGCGCGATGACGCGCCTTGCGGGGGTGTCGCAGGCTCTCGTGGGGGCCGAGGGCATCCACCTCGCGGTCGCCACCATCCCGCCCGGTTGCGCATCTTCGCCACACTACCACGTGAACTGCGAGTCGGCCATATACGTGGTGAAGGGTGAAGGACGTTTCCTCACCGGCAAGCGGCTCGAGAACAGCTTGGCCATAGGACCGGGCGACTTCATCTACGTGCCGCCAGACTCCGTCCATCAGCCGATCAACGACAGCATGACGGAGCCTATGGAGCTGATCGTGGCGCGCAACGCGCCGGTGGAGATAGTGGTCGAGCACGACCCCTCCGCGCAATAGCTCCACCGCGTGTTCGAGCGCACGCGAGCCTCAGTTCCCGCTCGCGGCATGGGCCATTAGCTCAGACGGTTAGAGCGCAGTCCTGATAAGACTGAGGTCCCTGGTTCGAGTCCAGGATGGCCCACCAGACTTGATAAGATCAAGAGCTTTCAGCAGGCGTTCTCAAATCCAAATGCCGCACCCCCTCGTAACCGCGCTCCGCCAGGCCCTTGCCGACAACGGAGACCCTACCAAAGCCGAGGGCATGCGCCAGTACATGAAATCGGAGATGCCCTACCGCGGTGTTCAAACTCCCCTCCTGCGCCGAATATGCAAGGACCTGTTTCTCCGTCACCCCATCGAAGAGAAGGACGTCTGGCGCGGGGTTGTTCTGGATCTATGGAGAAAAGCCGAATACAGGGAAGAACGCTACGCTGCACTGGAACTCGCGGGCGCCAAACCCCATAAACCCTTCCGTACCCTCGATACACTGCCCCTCTGGGAAGAACTAGTCGTCACAGGCGCTTGGTGGGACTACGTCGATGGCATAGCCTCCCACCGACTTTGCGAACTTCTGGAGAGATTCCCGGCTGATATGGCCCGCGAAATGCGGTGCTGGAGTCGGGACCCAGATAAGTGGAAACGTCGCTCAGCCATCATCTGCCAGCTTAACCGCAAGGATGAGACTGACGTCTCCCTCCTCTTCGACTGTATCGATCCCAATCTCCCTGACCCCGACTTCTTCATCCGCAAGGGCATCGGGTGGGCCCTCCGCTCCCTGGCCTGGACCGACCTCGACACCGTCGAGTCGTACATCGCTCGCAACGAAGGCCGCATCAGCCCGCTAAGTCGACGAGAGGCCCTGAAGAACGCCGAGAAGATTCGTAGTGGAAGAGGGCGGTAGCGCCTCTTTCCCAAAGCTACCCTCTACTTATTTGCAGCTATTCCGTGCCGTCATCCTTTCCTTCCGGATCGATTGTATCAGGGCTTCGACCAGCGTTCCCTTAACTTCGACTCCGCACCAATAGTTGAGCATCGCCCGGTGCTTGAGCCCATCCACCATCACCCATTCCGTCCCTGTCCTCTGTTCTTGCTTGACAGCTCCTCAGAGAGTGCGCATTCGTGCTATAAGCGTTTCTCACTCCCCGCTCGCGGCATGGGCCATTAGCTCAGACGGTTAGAGCGCAGTCCTGATAAGACTGAGGTCCCTGGTTCGAGTCCAGGATGGCCCACCAGACTTGATAAAATCAAGAACCTTTCGATTGGCGTTTACGCTAGTCCTGTAGCCGAGATAGGAGAGCCAGAGCCTCAGTCGGCTCCCGTCATGCTGTGATGGCCAGAGTTGAGTCAGCCAGGGTAGCTAGTAGCCGAATGTCTCCACTTGTCCAACTCCTTGCATGCCCGCTCAACGAATCCGGGGGCCGCGGTCTCACACAGGGCTTGCAGCATTGATTTGGTGTCAGGGTCCAACGCCATGGTAGGTTTTCTTGCCGGACTCTGGCGTTCGCCTATCTCGTAGAGGAAGTAGTCGTCGAACGCCGCCGTGTGGGTCAGAAGTCGAATGCCTGCAGTTGCCGGATGACTAAGCTCGAAATCGAAGTTTAGGCCGTTTTTGAAGTAGCGGCCTAGGGTATCTAGTACATCATTGAAGTCCAGGACGCCCGGAGGTACCCGAGAAAGACAGTCCACATAGTGGACGAACTGGGGACCGAACTCGATGACCTCAGCGATGATGCGCAGGTGCAGAAGCTCAACGGACCAACGGAGGTGAGAGGCTTCCAAGTCTTGCGATTCCAAGACGCCAGCCCAATTCGCTACGAAGGCAGAGATTGGATCAAGGGTGACCGCGACTTCGATAACTCGCGGGAAATCGCTCAAGCTGAGCACCAATTCCTCACCGTCGGCAGTACGGAACACCGCCTTGTCAGTAGATATCAGATACTTCGTGGCTCTCGCGGCCTGTTCGTGCGCCCTGCCCAGAGTCTCCTTGAGGTCTTCTTCGAGGCTTGGCGCTCCTCGCCGTGCGGCAGCACTGAAGCTGCCACCCTTGGCCTCAACCACAACCAACACTTCGTCGTACAGGATCAGTCCATCCAACTCGTACTGAACAAGATTCCCATGAGCGTCAGGCATTGAGTACTTGAGGTTTCGAAAGCTACGAGCACCAGGCAGGATCGCGGTAAGGAGACGGAGCGCCTCAGTTTCAACCGTGTCGCTCCTATGCCTCTCATAATTCTGCCATAAGCCTGCGTCACGCAACTTCCGCTCCAAATTGGGCCTTACCGCCCATGGGAGCGCAGTGTTGAGGTGCGCAAAATAGGCATCTTCATCTAATCGAATAAGAGGTGCCAGGTATTGTGGTTCGTATCGACTGGGCCAGTTATCCGCAATGCGCTTCTGACCGAAGGGCAAGGAAAAGGAGTCTAGGAAGGCTGATGCTGCCCCCGGATCAATGTTAGCTCGGTTCGCAATAGTCGATCCGTCAACAACCATTGCTGAATGAAAGCTGTTCCATACCCTTCCAACCAAATAATTGATTGCCCGCTCTTCTCTTGTCGTCTGAGGAAGCGCAAGAAGGAACCGACTCACGTCTTCTGGCAGGCCGACGGAGACTAGGTCATCAGTGGTGCCATTTCTCAGAAGGTCAGGCATGAGGCGTCGTTGCCTTCGACCCTCGTCGACTAGACTCATAATTGCTTCATTGACATGATCGCGGATTGCCTTAGATGCGGCAATCGCCTCTTGCACGGTGAAGCCGTACGTCGCAGCGAGGTCAGATTCGAAGGGGTCGAAGAGAGTCCTAAGTAATTCAACGAGGTGATGCTCATATCCTGGACTACGGATGGCAATATCGTGAATCCGCGTCTTACGTGCGAGGATATCAAGCGTACCCGATGTTTTACTCGGCCTTACGCTATGGTAGAGGAGCACTTTCTTCACCAAATTGTGAAGGTCATCAACAAGCGCCTTTAGCTGTGGTCCGTCAATCCACCCAGAACCACCGACGGGACCAGGCGATTGCAATAGCAACCAAGTAGCGTACTCAAGCTCTATATCTAGATGTTTGGTCTCAGACTCTCTGTACGTCTCAGGGTCGCCGAGCTTCATCATACCGGTGAGTTGCGCAAGTAGGCTTGCGGTGGGATAGGTCGCGAGTGCAGAACTGATTCGCTCAATGTCGGCGTTTATCTCAGCAGGCACCGATTCAGCCCAGACAGCAATCCGGTCTATAGCTTTGGCTCGCTCGGTTGGGTCCGCGCTAGTCTCAAAGCGTATCCGCGGCCCATCAAGCTCCATGGCGAAGCCCAAGCCCTCGACACGCTTATACTGAGCTGCACTCGCCATTGCCTCTCGACGTTGCCTTTTCAGGCGGCTCTTTCGGCCCATGTGGTAGTTGGCCCCCTCAAGGTCTCATTGTGCAGCTGCTTCTCCCTCCCGCTACTGGAACCAGTCCCCCGGCTCGAACCGCTCCCTTGGCAACTCATGCACTCTCAATATGGAGACGGCACTGCGCGAATCACTTCCATATCGTCTGCACTCAGATCAAAGAAGGCGGATATGTGTCCTTCTATCTGTTCCCGCAACACATTGGCATGGCGTTGCCTCACCACACGTTGTTGAGGCGTGCGAGAAGCGTTAACCGCGTCAATCGCATCGATGAGCTGAGCTACAATACTTTCAACAACTCTCAAGTCGGGTTCGGAAGGGACCGGAACAGGCAGGTCCTCGATGAATTGCTTGCCATGCGAATAATATCCCCCTCGGAAAACGCTCGTATTGCCTCTTACCATCGCCTCGCTCAGGGGATGGTGGAGGACAGCCAAGAGGTAATAGTTGGAGAGGGGCGCGTCTGGACGAGCACGAACCATATAGTATGGGCCGTTGCCACCACCGGTGACTATGATGTTGGTATCGTCGTATGAGTATCGCGCCTCAAGCGATAGAATGGGCAGTATGATCTTTGGACCATCAAACTTAGTAAGGCTTTGAGACCTTCCAAACTGGTACCACTGCCGTTCGGCTGCCCACCCACCAGTGATATTGCGCTGCTCCAACTCCGCACGGCGGGCGTTAAGGTACTCCCAGCAAACAGGGAAGCGGTTGGCTAAATCGTCTGGTTGAATTAGCCTAGCTCGCAGCCCATGATTAGTTGGCAGCACCTCGTATGGGAATATCATCCAAGTGTTGGCCTTGGGGCGGGCATAAGGAGAGAGAGTAACGTCAAGCAAGCAGGGGCGGAGAATACCACGCTCAATTGGCCAATCTTCTTCATTCCATCTCAGAGTTACGGTTTCGGCATCCTCAGCGACCGATTGGAAGATGTAGATGGAGTCTGCACTTGTTTGGACGCCGACAAAAATCTCTGCTAAATCGCTTAGACGACTTGGGGACGTCTGCCGAATCCGCGAGAATAGTGCGCGTGTCTCCTCGTCAACAAACTGCCAAGGCTCCTCGCTCAGATCATCTGTGGGAATTTCGGTGACGGCACCTCTCTGTCCATATCGCCACTCTTCCAATGGACCTGCAACTTCAAAATTAACACGATCTCTTCCGCCTTTATCAAATACGAGAATGCTGGTGTAATTGGCGGTCCCCGCGCCAAAGACTTGCTTCGCTCCGAAATGCACAATCTCTTCAAGGGCCTGCTCTTGGGCTATCAAACGACGAAGGGTCTGCCCTGACCGGATAGTCATGAATTTGTGGGGCACTATAAAGCCCAGTCGCCCAGAGGGCCTCAATAGGCCCAGTGCCCGCTCTACGAAAAGGGCATATTTATCGAAGTTGTCTTGGTGTCCCGTTAGGAATGGCGATGCAGGATTTTGATAGAACGCCACTTCTTCGGGAGAATAGGTTGCCATGTTTTGGATGCGGACATAAGGCGGATTGCCCAAAATGATGTCGAAACCTTCACGGCCTATCTCATCTGGGAACTCCTGTGCCCAAGTAAGAGGATTGACTCTGGGAACAAGCTCGCCCGGCATAGTTCCAAGAGCCGCGGTCCACTCCTCGTAGCTAACAAGGCTGTTGCCCGCGAGGATCGTCTCTTCCAATGGAGGTAACGCCGGTTCACCATGTGTCTCGACGTACTCTTGCAACCCTTCTGCGGTTTCGTCTTCAATGAGCTTAAGTAACAGGCTGAAGCGCGTGACCTCAACTGCATTGGCATCGATGTCAACGCCGCGAATATGCTCAAGGAGAATCCTACGCCTCTCTTGAAGGGTCAACCGCCACTGCCCGCCTGCAACCTCGTAAATCCTGTGTCCAACATGGACCGAGGACTCCTCCGACAGATATGATGACAAGTGATGCTCCAGGAGAGCCTCGTATGCGGACAAGAGGAATGTCCCTGAACCGCAACAAACATCTGCGACAGTGAAACCCTTCAAGTCGGACGGGGTCCTGCCGGTTATTGAAGGAATCAGGGTTCGCTCCACTATTGAATCGACAACGTACTGCGGTGTAGGTATTACACCTCCACTCTCACGAACTTCGGGCTTGCTTACGATTTCGATGGCACCTCCATTTAGGTCAATGACCTCCCCTAGAAATTGTTCATAGATCTGGCCCAACACCTCGGTTTCCACTACCGAGAAGGTATACGGACTTTGCGGATAGTAGAGTTCAGAAATGATGCCTTGAAGAGTTAGGTCGCTTATTCGAACTCCAAGCCGCTTATCCTCCAACAGACGGAAGATCCCAGAGTCATAGAAGGCGTCCGCGCGTCTCAATTCGCCCATCAAGGCGTTGAAAGTGTCTCCAGCATCAAGATTCCTCAGCGTCTCATATTTCTCGATGTCACGGTCCTCGCATATACGAAGAAAGACAATGCGAGACAAGAAAAGCTGGACTACGTACGTCAACTCTTCAGAAGTAAGGCCCGGACAGTTCTCATGAATGTCCGCGGCCAGACGTCGCCGCCAGTTCTGTACCTGGCGAAGAAAGAAATCGTCGAATTGCTCTGCCCCACGCCTTGTAACACCGACGGCAAATTTCCGGTCAAATTCGCCAGAATACACTGTATCTCGGGCCAACGTCTCCCAAAGGTCATCAAAGTGGTCTGGGAACTGATCGTAGGTCAACACCCATAGGCGCGCGACATGGGCTTCGTCGGTTTCCGCCGGAACTGGCAAGCAATCATAGACAGCAAGCTGGTGAAAATTGGTCAAGACGCAAATCGGGAGGCTCGCCGAATAACCGTAACGACGCACCTGGAACGCGGAGGGGCGGTCACGGTCGATCCTGACGCTGGGTTTTTTGGCTTCGACAAACAGCGTCCTTTGGCGGGCAAGACGGAGCTCGTAGTCAGGCCTCTTCGAGAACTTCTCTTCACCAACCTCGACGGTCGCCTCCTCGATAACTTCTCTCAGACGAAGCGGTTGCCCCTGGGTGTTGTGAACGTCCCATCCCAAGGCTTCCAGAAGGGGTGAAATAAAGTCTGTGCGCGCTTGCGTTTCGTTGTAAGTGGCACCGAGGTAGTCCGCCTCGTTCAGCCGAAACCTGGCAACAAGGTCCGCAATTCTAGCCAGAGCAGTTGCCTTGTCCGCTCGCGCGGTCATCTTCTGCCTCCTGCTGCCACAGGGCGCCGACGGCGACGGGCGTTGCGTCGGTTACGCATCTTAAGCCATATCTTCCGGAGTAGAAGACAGTCCCCTTTAGACAAACCAAGCGAATCCATCAACACTAGCCGGGAATTCTCTTCTAGGAGGTCGTCTAGTCTGTCAGACCGGATTAGGCTGTCGCACTCATCTATGGATAAACTCCGGCCTAGGCGCCCCGGGATAAGCAGCCGCTCGGCTTCTGTGGGTTCCAATTCGAGTACACCACCTCCGTAACTGCGTCCCTCGATCTCGGCTGAAGCTGCCGTGAGGTAAGTATAAGTGTTAGTGACCACTCGTTCAGGCTGAACCTCGCAACGCAGGCGATGGATAGTGTCGGTGGATGTCGCATTAGCGTTATTGAGTACTGCGCGGGGGAAATCGTAAATCTGACGAAAGAGGAATCCATCAGGTTGCCAGACGGATGGAACGGCATACCAAGGCGACCGGATTGAACACTTGTAGCCTTCGTGTACGCCCTGCTCTTCACCCATTTCGATATAGCGACTGAGAGGTTCCTTAAGCGATTCGCCGTTGAGCGGAGAGAGGTGAAGAAGGTGTACACGGTTTCCGGCATCCGATAGAGACCGCCAATCGTCAGGGCTCAAGAGTGCTCCGCGGAGTTGTACCGAGCGAGACACAAGAGGGATAGCATATTCCTCCAATTCCAACTCAAGTAGGTCCTTGCCATTGAGTACGAAGAAGGAGTTCCTGCCGGTCACAACGCCAACGTCCACGCTGGCGTAAGTAGACAGCGTGGTAACCTCTGGCATTTCGCGCAATTCACGCATTAAGGCGATCTCACTACTTGTCAGAAGATACTTGAGCCACTTTTCACTATCGTGACGAATGGTCTTGGGAGCAGCCTTAGCAAGGACGACATCGGGAGAGCGTCCAATGATTTCACCCACTGTACGTGTTTCTGTCATCGTGACTCGACAGTTGTTGTCAGCTGATGGAACTGGAATAGCGCCATCTGCTAGAAGGAGAACAACTTCTTGCTCAGCATAGTCAAAAAACAACTCGTTGCAGGCGATGATGTCTATTCTAGAGAAGCGGTCAGTAAGAAAGGAACGGAGTTGAGCTGCATATGACACCTGTAGAAGTTCGGCTGGCAACACAAGAGCCAGTCGGCCCCCTACACGGAGACTAGCAGTAGCGGCAACTACAAAAGGAACCCAAATGTTGGTGAGGCGGTTCGGTTTGAGGCCAAGTTCTGCCATGATGTTCATGGCACGGGAACGGTATGGCTCTGGGAAGTTTTGATAGCGTATAAAGGGTGGGTTGCCGATCACTGCGTCGAAGGCTCGCCCTTTTGACCGTTGCCACGAGTGGAAGAAGTCGCCTGTCTGAACAACGTCACTTACTCCCGAGCCAATCCTGGTGCGCAGGCGCTGCCGAGCGACCTCCGCTTCTTCCGGGACTATTTCTACCCCCGTTAGATTCTTTGACTGGCGGACGGGCGAACACGCCCCTAACGCGGCGAATCGATCGAGAGCTGCGCTAAGGAATACCCCATCGCCGCAACTAGGTTCAAGAACTTGATCCGCTAGGTGACGAATCGCCCATTCACAGAGCCACCTGGCGACTTCCGGGGACGTATAATAGCCACCCCTGAGCTTCACAGCATCCTGGCTCTCGAAGCGGCCGAGTCGCCCGTCTTGGATTGCGTGTTCGTCAGTCACACTTGAACCTTTGGCCATAAGTGGGTCTGAGCATATCCAGGTTGGCCCACGGGGAAATTCGCAATCCCCGAAAGGGAGCAGATGTTTCAATCAGGGCCATCTTAGAGCATCCGCCGTATCTTGCCGGTCTTGGGATCGTAGCTATTGGCGAAGACTACAAGGACATTGTGTTGGATAAACCACTGAGTTCCCCTTCGCAGGGCCGTCAGCCGCTTTGACCGAATGTTTCGACGAACAGTCTCCTCACTTACATTGAGATAAGACGCCGCCTGAGGTACAGTAAGCTCGTTGGGCATATTCATGGCCAGATCCTCAAAGGAGTGAATATCACTGCTGTAGTGTACCACACCAGTCTCGTATCGGCTCGCCCTTCCTGGGTATCCGGTGGCCGACGCGCGGCTTGGTGAAGATGTAGGCGGGGTTGGCGTCGTCGTAGGTAGTGTTCAGAGTCCTCCAAGGCGGCAAGTCCTACCGGGTGTGGGGCGCTCCCAGAACTACGACGGCAGGGGGCCAGCGGGTGCACAGATGGATGCCGCTTGAGTAGCGGACCGGGCGACGATGGTCGATTCCACTCCCGTGGTGACATACCGACCGCTGGGACCGCGCACTCCTGACCTTCGGGGAGACGGTGGTCGACAAATCATCTAATCCCATAACGGCGGGGAAGTCCAGGAAAGCGCCCCGCAGTGACCGGAGCAAGGGAGACTCAGATTGTGCATCCTAAACGCTGCCATCTGAGGGATGCCCGCACCACCCTTCTCTTGCTACGCCGGACATATGATTTTGTCAGACCAACAGTTGCTCGACGCACTCAGCCGGATGCCGTTCATCGACTCGGCGGAGCTGGCGGGCGTCCTGGGCGAGCCGCACTCGACCGTGCACCGCGCCCTGACCGGCCTGCTGTCGGTCGGCATCGTGGGGCGTGTGAGCCACGGCACGGCCCACCTGCCGTCGAGCCAGAGGTACTTCCTGACGGGCAAGGGCGTCCGCGAAGCCGCCCAGGTCTTCGGCTTCGACACCGCATCGGACTACGTGCGGGCCTACCCCATCTCCAGGGAGTGGCTGACGCTGCTCATCCGCAGGATGGACGCAGTTGCCGCGGTCTACCGCATGGCCGCTGCCCTCTCACCCGGCATCGACGGGCTACGGACCAACGTGGAGTTCCACCGCAGGGGGCGCTTCGACGCCACGATCACCCGCCACGACGGTCGCAGCTTCGGCGTGGTGCGCCAGGGGCTGGCCCTGCGGCGCCGGTCTCTCTACGACCGGCTGAGGGCCATAGCGGAGTACGACTATACCCGCCGCCCCGACACGGTTCTGGTCCTTGTGCCCAGCGTGTGGGAGGAGAGGCTGACGGCGCGGTTCTGCGACGAGCGGAACATCCGGGACTGCTACGTCGCCGTGGAGTCCAGGGACGCGCTGGAGGGAGACCTTCGCCACTGGCGGTACACCGGCTGGGAGATCCGCAGCCGCTTCTTCTCGCTGGAGGGCGTCGTCTCCCGCACCAGCCCCGGTGAAGAGTCTAGCGCCCAGTCGCCGGAGAGGAAGCGGGCGTCGCTGCCCGACCCTGAGCGCATGGCGCAGGCTGCGCCGGCCTTCGGTCTCAGCCCCTCGGAGAAGCGGACGCTGGACCTCATCAGCGACCAGCCGATGATCCCCCGCGAGCACTTGGCCACCTGGCTCGGCGTCTCCGAGGGAAGGGTCAGTCAGATGACCCACAGCCTCGTGAAGACCTGGGGGTTGGTGGAGCGCAGGGGACAACGTGGCGACGTTCGCTACACCCTGTCCGCCGAGGGCATACGCTACGTCACCCACCGGGACCGGGCAGAGCTGCCCACCACGCGGGGCATCTGGAGCACGGAACTCACGACCGACAACGAGGGACGGCCCCGACACATGGGCCACCGCATCGAGACATGGGCGAGGCAGACGAGGCATGCCGACGGCATCACCTGGTTCCTCTCGAAGCTGGAGGCGGAGACACGCGCCGACCCCAACAGCGAGTTGGTGTGGTCCGTCCCCACCGCCAGGTCCGACCGGGCCTACAACTGGGGGGATTCCGCCATCGCCCCCGACGCCGTTGGGCACCTGGTGGCCCGGGGCCTCCACGTGCCCTTCTATTTCGAGCACGAGCTGCGCGCCCGCTACCCCAGGGGAGTCATGGCCCGACTGAGACCATACGAGAGGTACTACTGGTCGCCGGAGCATGAACAGGATCAGCCGCCGTACCCCTACACCCTGTTCGTCGTTGACACCGAGGAGGTGGAGGAGACCTACGTGCACACCGCAGTCCCCATTTCCCAAATGTCCCTGCCCGTCCTCGTGTCCTGCATCCCCATCCTGTCAGTCACCGGAATACTTGGCCCGTCATGGCGTCCACTGTGGAAGCAGCAGTCCCCGAGACTCACGCTGTCCGGGCTGAGCGCCTACCGATGGGATTCCCTGTACCACGTGATGCGCCCTGTCCTGTAGGGTCCTGTAGCGGGTGACACATAGATAGCGATGACACATCGCTACCTGCCCTCCATGCCGTCTGGGGGGTACAAAACGGGGCAACCGGCCCGATTTCGAGGGGCATCCGGGGGCCATTTCACCCCTGTTTCAGCTACGAAACGGGGCTGACGCACCGGTTGACCGGTCAGGGTACAAAATGAGAAGACATGCTAAAATAAATCACCGGCCCGATGACCACCGGATTGCACTCTTGCACCCCTGACGTGTCATCCTGTAGAGGCGAGCCAGCTACGGATGGACCCGTCCGACGGCTCCGGCGAGTCGATTCGGGGAGAATCCGGCCCGTCGGAGGCAGAGGCGGCCCCGTTTGGCCCATCGGTTTGGCGCAAAACGACGTGGGGGTGGGCGACACGGTTTTGGAGCGTGGGGGAGACGTGGACATCCTGGGCCAACTCAGCTATGAAAACATGCCGATTTCGGGGGTGCATCGGACAGTTGCAGTGAACACTTTGACGAAAGGGCCGGTTCCGGTAAAACGGGCGATGAAATGACAAAACGGGCCACCCCCTGTAGAGGACGAAAATGAGCGACGGACGGGCATCGAGGGCCGACGACGATAGGGCCGACCTCAAGTGGGCCGTCGAGTGGCTGGTCGAGCGGGAGGGACAGCGCAAGGCGGCGGTCCTCCTGGGGGTGAACCGGAAGACGGTGGCGCTGGCCCTGCGCCGGGAGCGGCTGACGGGCAGGATGAACCTGGCCGTCCGGCGGCTCATGTCCAGCATGGACAACCCGGGGTGGAAGAGGACGACGCCGGTGGAGAGGTTGGAGGCGAGGATACAGGTGGCGCTGGAGGTGTGCGACGAGCTGGCGACGCTGGTGGAGAACCTGGCGCAGCGCGTGGCAGCCCTGGAGGCGGCACATAAGCCCGCAGACGACGCTGAGGGCCGGGAGGAACCGGCGGATGCTGCGCCCGACCCCGATGGGCGGGGCCTGCGTCTGTTCAACTTGATTCGGAGGCGTCAATCCCAGGGCGAGGAGAAGAGCGATGGATGAACCTGTCCGCTGGGTGACGAAGGCGGAGGCGGCCGAGGAGCTGGAGGTCTCCCTGTCCACCCTGGACCGGATGATCCGGCGGGGAGAGGCGGAGGTTCGCAGGGAGGGACGCCGGGTGTACGTGCGGATGGAGGGGGAGTACGTCAGCGACGAGGAGCTGCTGCGCCGGGCCGCCGCCAGGGAGCGTGAGCTTGAGCGGACGGTGCGCCAGTTGGAGCGGAACCTGTCCGAGGCGGAGCGCAGAGCGTCCAAGATTGAGCAGGAGAGGGACGAGGCGAAGGAGGCCGTTTCCGCCGGCAGGCTGGAGCGCCACCAGCTTCAAGAGGAGCACCGGAAGGAGGTCGCCGCGCACAGGGGGACGAAGGACGTGCTCAACTTCGCCCGCGTGACCGCCTTCGCGCTGCTCGTGCTGCTGATCGGCAGCGTCCTCCTGTGGTGGTTCGTGCTGAGGTAGGGCGTGTGCAACTGCATTGGCCAAGACGGTATTGCCTACTGGAGGGCGAGTAAAGGAATTCGACAGAAGTAGCGGGTTGTCTACCTGGGCGAGTCTCGGAGTAAACGTAATACGTCTTGGAGCGAAAGATGGAGAAATCTTGTGAAGTGCTATGTCTGTGTGTATCGCCAACCAGCATTGAATGCCAGTAAATGGAATAGAAGCTGGCGGGAGGCTGGAGGCAAGCGTGGTCTGAAGAAGTACCTGAAACTGTACAAATCAGGCTTCGAGCAAGGTGCGACTTGCTTCTACGACTGGGGGGACGACCCGGCCTTCTTCGCAGCGGAGGAGTTCTTCGGAGACGTGAACAAGGCAAGCTGGGGGGTATGTCGCAGGGACGTGCGCGAAAAACTCCGCAATGGAGATTTCGTCATCTTCTTCTGTGCCAAGGCCCTGGAGGGCCAGACGTGGGAATACTACTACATAGGACTCGGCACGGTTTCGGAAACGCTTGACCGAGGACTCATCTGGTCTTCGGATGAGTACAGACCGTACAGAGACTTCTTCAATCTGCTCGTGGACCCACAGGGCGACCAGTATGAGTTTATCTACGGTAAGCACAACAGCGATTGGCGAGAGAGAGCGGACGCGCCTTATATTTTGTTCGACACGTCAAAGAACCGAACTCACTTCAATCTCGTCAACCCTCTCCTCGTGGCGACGTATCGACTCGGAGATACGCCATGGAGAGGGAGTGTCATTGAGCGGTGGCATCTGGATGACACGAATGTGCGCGCCATCTATAGGGCAATTCCGAAGCGCACAACAGGGAAGAAGCTGAGAACAGGACGCTCAGATCAAGGATACCCTCATCAGTTCCAGAATCTATCGTACATCGAGGATCGTCAACTCAAGCGAAAAAGGCGGCGGCTACTGCGAATCTCCAAGGAAGTCGCCTCCGTATAGCAGTTTCGCTCGGCACCTTGAATCTCGCGCCCCGTGGGGGGGCTGTGGGCGTGCCCCGTTGACAAGGGGACCCTCGTTGACGCACTATCTGGGTAAGACTCGATAACAGAGGTTTGATCATGGCGCGAACAACCAAGACCATCACCTTCTCGCTGCCGCCGGAGATGGCCGACCGGGTGGACGAGGCGATGAAACGGCAGGGACGGTCCAGGAGCGAGTTCCTGCGGGACGCGGTGCTCCGCTACATCGAGGAGTGCGAGTGGCGGGATCTGCTCCAGTACGGGGAGGAGAGGGCCAGGGAGAAGGGCATTGGCCCTGAGGACGTGGCCGGTCTGGTGGAAGAGTACCGGGCCGAGGTCGGCTCGTCCCGTACATGAGAGTCGTCCTAGACACCAACGTCATAGTCTCCGGCCTGAACTTCCCCGGCAACGAGCGTCTCGTGCTTGAACTGGCTCTCAGGGGACGGTTCGAGCTCTACCTGTCCACATTCATCCTGGAGGAAGCCGCCGGGGTGCTGACCCGCAAATTCGATTGGGACGAGGAACGCTCTTCTCAGGCCCTCAGAGCACTTGGGAACGCAGGCACCGTAATCTACCCTCGTCGGCTCCCGGAGGTGATCGAGGGCGGTCACGCTGACAATCGCATCCTGGAGTGCGCGGTGGAGGCTTCCGCCGACTACCTGGTCACCGGCGACCGGCGGCATCTGTTGCCTCTTGGGGAGCATGAAGGTGCGAGAATCGTGAACGCCCCCCGGTTCCTATCGGAGCTGGAGGCGTGATTTGAGAACTTAAAGCCACAGTCAGAAGGGAGCATGGACTATGTTCGATATTGACGGCCTACTGGCGGGCTTAGCCGCAAACAGAAAGGTGTTTCATTCCGAGGCTGACTTCCAGCACGCCCTGGCTTGGTGCATTCACGAGGTCATGCCGGAAAGCCAGGTCCGCCTGGAGGTCGATGTCATGCAGGTGGAAGGCGGAAGGATGTTCCAGGACATCTGGCTTCCAGTGGAGGGCATCGCAATCGAGTTGAAGTACAAGACCCGAGGGTTAGGGGTGGAGCAAGACGGCGAGCCTTTCGCTCTCCGCGACCAGAGCGCCCAGGACCAGGGACGGTACGATTTCCTTTGGGATGTTCAGAGACTTGAGGAGCTTCTGCGCTCCAAGCCGGAGCAGTGCAAGGCCGGATACGCGGTGCTGCTGACCAACGACTCCTCGTACTGGAATGTTCCTCCGCAGCGGGACACGGTGGACGCCGACTTCCGCCTACACGAGGGAAGGGACATCGCGGGAACGTTGACGTGGGCGGACCGCGCAAGTCCGGGAACGATAAGTGGCCGGAAGTCGCCGATACAGTTGCAAGGTCCGTATCGTCTTCGCTGGCAGGACTATTCCAGCTTTCCCGGGAAGTCCTACGGCAGATTCCGGTATCTCGCGGCTTTGGTGAAGTGAGCCGTCGCTTCTTGACAATGGCCCTTGAATGTCCGATGATAACGAGTAAGACTCGGTAAGTAATGGAGGATGACATGAAAGAGAGGAAGCACCCACAGCCGCTAACGCCGGCTGCGCTCTACGCCAGGGTGTCCAGCGACCGGCAGGACGTGGACCTGTCGGTATCCGCCCAACTGAGGGCGCTCAAGGAATACGCCAAGGCCAACGGCTACTCCGTGGCAAGGGAGTACATCGACGAGGCTGAGAGCGGCCGAGTCGCCGACAGGCCCCAGTTCAGGGAGATGATAGAGGAGGGCAGCAAGCCGAAGGCCCCCTTCGAGGTCATCCTCGTATGGAAGTTCAGCAGATTCACCAGGAAGCGCGAGCACGCCGTGGCGTTCAAGTCCCAGCTCCGGCGCAAGGGCATCCGCGTGGTGTCCATCACCGAGCAGGCCGAGGACAACGCCACCGGCAGGCTGCTTGAGGGCATCATCGAGAGCGTCGATGAATACTACAGCGAGAATTTGGCCCAGGAGGTCGTCCGGGGAATGAGGGAGGCCGCATCGAGAGGCTTCTTCCTCGGCTCCAACGCTCCCTTCGGCTACAGGAAGGTCAAGGTCAGCGACGGAGCCAAGGAGCGCCCCACCCTGGAGGTTGACCCGGCCACGGCTCCTGTAGTGAAGGAGATATTCGAGAAGTCGCTGAGCGGCTACGGCCTCAAGGAGATATGCAAGACCCTGAACGACCGGGGCGTCACCAACAGGGGCAGGCGCTGGTACAAGGGCGGTCTCCACTACGTGCTGACCAACGAAGCCTACACGGGAACCGCCGTGTGGGGAAAGACCAGCAAGGACGGGCAGGCCCCCGACCCGGTGATAGTCGAGAACGCATGGCCCGCGCTGGTGTCGAGGGAGCTGTTCGAGGACGTTCAGCAGGCGATGAGTGAACGCGCTCCCAAGGTGCAGAGACCCGCGAGGGTGGGAAGCCCCTACCTGTTGAGCGGACTGCTCAAGTGCGGTGTGTGCGGCAGGCCCTACTCGGCCCAGGGAGCCAAGAGCGGACAGTTCGCCTACTACATCTGCGGCACCCTGTTCACCGAGGGAGCGGGGACGTGCAGCGCCCGCTACCTGAACGCACCCAAGCTGGAGACCTTCGTGGTGGAGAAGATCAGGGAGCGCATCCTGAACGAGGAGACCATCGTGGCGCTGGTGCAGCTTGTGGCCGAGGAGATCGACGCCATGGCCGGGGAGCTTGCCGGCCAACTGGAGGTCGTCGAGGCGGAGCTGTCAGACGTGAGGAAGCGACTGGGGAAGCTCTACGAGGCCATAGAGACGAGCGAGTTGACCCTTGAGGTCCTCTCACCCCGCATCATGTCTCTGAGGCACCGCGAGGAGCAGCTTGAGGCTGCGAGAGAGGATGCCGAGACCCGGCTTGAGCAGCGCAGGGTTGTCCTGCCCGACACCGATGAGATAGCGGAGTATGCGGCGGACTTCCGGGCCTTCCTGAAGGACGGGACGATACCGGAGAAGAAGGTGCTCATCCGCAACTTCGTTGAGGACATTGAGGTGGAGGGAGACGAGGCCGTTCTGACGTACACCGTCCCCATGCCAACGGACGGCGTGACCTCGGAATCGGCCTCGGTTCTTGATTTCGTCCAGTCCGGCCCACCACCGCTTACGGTAGATACCGCCATCTTCGAGATGTCGCTCGGCAGCCTGTCGGCGTACCAAGGGCTCGCAATTCCCGTGGTGTGATGCGAAGGGGCTGAGGGACGGCAGGGGTGCCACGCTGGGCCTATTTCGACGGTAGGCAGTACCATCTTCGAGATGTGGTTGGCAGTCCGTCCGTCCCTGCGGCCACATAGCATAGCAGTGAGCCGGTGAGTCTGTCCTCCCCTGTGTGCACAGCTCTTCCCTCTATTTCACATTCTCACAAAATGGTAGAATTGGAGTGCATAAGCATGTCTTGAAGAGGGACACATGAGAGACGCAGGCACCCCGGCGCCCGCGCAACCCATCAGACGCACATCGCCGCCGAGCCGCCCGAAAGAAGAGACGGCGCGTCTGGGCAAGGAGATATACGAGCGCGACATCCGACAGCAGGTGGAAGCAGACCACGACGGGGATCTCATCGCCATAGATGTGGAGACCGGCAAGTGGACCATCGGCGGGGATGTCCTTGAGGCATTGGACCGCCTGCAATCGCAATGGCCCGACGCCCATGACATCTGGTGTGAGCGAGTAGGGTATAGAGCCCTGGCCAGCTTCGGGGGCGGCTCCCTGCGGAGCGCCCAATGATCGAAGGGGTGGTAAACGCCGCCCTGGAAGCCGTCGTATCCCTCACGGTGCAAGGCCCGTCAGGGCAGAGCCGGGACATCGAGGCCGTGATCGACACCGGGTTCAACGACTTCCTGACCCTGCCGTCGGCGTTGGCCACAGAGTCGGGCTTGGCCTACCGGAACCGGGGCCAGATGATTCTGGCCGATGGCAGCGAGGCAACCTTCGACATCTACAGAGCCTCCCTGCTCTGGGATGGGGAATCGCGGCACGTCTATGCCTATGCCGCCGACGCCACTCCCCTCGTGGGTATGCGGTTGCTCGACGAACATGACCTGAGCATCCAGGTCCGGGACGGCGGCCGCGTCGTCATACAGGCCGGAGGGTAGCGGCGGCGCTCCCGAATCGACCCGTCCGCTTCAAGGCTTCTCTGTCCCCTCTCCCTTGTTCTCCCCCTGGGCATCCGGTAGCCGACGCGGCGTTCGGTGAAGATGCAGGTTGGGTTGGCCGCGTCGTCGCCCAGCTTGCGCCGCAGCTTTCGCACGATGGTGCGCATGGGCCGCAGGTCGTCGCCGCTCCTCTCCCTCCACACCCGGTCCAGGAGGTGCTCGTAGGTCAGCGTCCGTCCGGCGCTGAAGGAGAGCTCGGCGAGCAGCCGGTACTCCATCGGGAGCAGGTCCACCGGCTCCCCGGCCAGCGTCACCCTGCGCTGGGTGTAGTCGATGGTCAGGTCGCCCACCACGTAGTCGGCGGCGCCCATGCCGAAGGCCGTGGCTATGAGCTCGTCCCGTCCGATGACCGGCACGTCCGCCGCATCCAGGATCTCCCTCATCAACTCGATGCCGTCCGCTCCCGGGAGCATCAGGTCCAGCAGCACGAGGGCGGGCCTCTCCGCCACCGTGGGCAGGGTGAAGGTGAAGCGGGCGCCCAGCCCCGGCCCATCGCTCTCGACCCGGATGCGTCCCCCGTGGGCCTCCACTATCCCCTTGCAGATGGCAAGGCCCAGGCCCGTGTCCCCACCCTGCTCCTCGGACTGCGCCCGGGAGAACTTGCGGAACAGGTGGGGCAGGCTCTCCGCCGGGATGCCCCGTCCCTCGTCGGCCACCGAGAACGCGACGTGAAGCTCCTCCAGCAAGGCGTTCACCCTGATGACGGATGACTCGGCGGAGTGGCGGGCGGCGTTGGCGAGCAGGTTGCCCAGCACCTGGACTATGCGCCGCCGGTCCGCCATCACCGGGGGGAGGTCGGGCTCCAGGTCGATGGCCAGGTTGTTCCTGCCCCCGGCGCCGGTGAAGGCGCTCCTCGCCCGCTCCAGCAGCAGCGTCACCTCCGTCGGTTCGGGACCGACGGCCAGCGTCCCCGTCTCGATGCGGGCCACGTCCAGGAGGTCGGACACGAGGCCGTGCATGTGGTCGACCCGCTCCTCGATGAGGCGGAAGAACTGGCGGCCCACGGCCGGGTCCAGCTCACCCGCCGACTCCATCAGCGTGGCGACCGAGCCCTTGACCGCCGCCAGGGGCGCCCGGAGTTCGTGGCTCACCATCGCCAGGAACTCGGCCCTAAGCCGCTCCAGCTCCTCCACGTCGGCCATGTCCTGCATGGTCACGACCACCGACTCCACCGTGCCCTGCTCCGATAGGATGGGCGTGGCGTTGAGCAGCACCGTGACGCTCCGCCCATCGGGGACCCCCAGCACGATCTCCTCGGCCCGCAGCGTCTCGGTGTCGCCCAGGAGCCGGGCCAGGGGAAACTCCTGTAGGGAGACCTCGCTCCCGTCGGCGCGGCGTATGGTCATCAACTCCAGCAGGTCCTCCGGCCCCTGGCCGGGATTCCGCAGCCCGTCGACGATCCTGCGGGCCTCCCGGTTGAAGGACGCCATCCCCGCGGTCCGGGCGTCGAAGACCACCACCCCCACCGGCGAGGTGCCGATGAGGGTCTCCAGGTCCGTCCTGGCCCGCCGCTCCTCCCGGTGAGTGCGGGCGTTGGCGATGACCAGCGCAGCTTGGGAGGTGAACATCACCAGGGTCTGCTCGTCCTCCGGGCTGAACTCCCGACCGTCCCCGCGCCCGGCCAGGAAGATGTTGCCCACCCGCTCGCTCCCGTGGAACATCTGCGACGCCAGGAAGGGCGAGGCCGGCTCCGCCGGCAGGGGCAGGCTGAAATCGGCGAAACCCAGGGACCGGACGTAGCCCACCAGGTCGGGGATGCGCAGGGGCTCGGAGACGCCGCCCAGCCGCTCGAATATCTCCCGCCCCTCCGGGGTGTGCCAGAGCCGCTCGGCCTCCGCCGCCGTGGTTCCCGACGACAGGAAGTCCTGCACCCGTCCCCCGTCGTCCAGCAGGGTCACCACGCCGTACCGGGCTGAGGTGAGGGAGCGGGCGGAGTCGAGCACGCCCTGGAGCACGGTGTCGAAATCCAGGCTCTCGCTGATGCGGAGACTGGCCTCGATGAGGCGCGACAGCCGCTCCCGCAGCGCCTCGTTCTCGGATTCGGCTCGTAGGATTCGGTCCGACTCGTCACTTGGATGCGACTACGCGGAATTCGGCGTCTACCGGGGCAATCATGGTAGCATCGGCGAAGAATCACAATACGTCACGATAATTTCAAGCGTTTTATCACGACAATATCATACCTGCATGGTACGCTACCCGATGACTTCACCCAGAGAGGGGGGAGATGAAAGTGTGGGGTGAAGGGGTCTGTCTGACGAAGTAGAGGTCTATACGCAGTGTTCATCAACAGGTTGTTTCGTGAACAGGCTCTGGCAAGGCGCCGGAGGCAGGAGCCGCTGGACGACCGTCTGCAGGTAACGGCCCCCCACGAGTGGCTCCTGGTGGCCGGGCTGGGCGTAATGTTCCTGGCGCTGCTGGTGTACGGCGCCGTTGGCAGGGTCGAGCGAAGCCTCTCCTACGACGCGGTGGTGGTCCTCGCCGGCGAACGCTACCCCGTGTCCGCACCGGTGTCCGGCACGGTTGTCGAGATCCTGGCGGAGGTGGGCGACACCGTCGAACCGGGGCAGGCCATCGCCCGCGTGCGCCCACTCGTGGAGCGGCAGCGGGGTACAGAGGCGGGCTGGCTCTCCGAGTTCCTGGCGGATGAGGCGGGCCGGGACGTCGAAACAACGGCAGACCTGCTCTCGCTCCTGCTGGCGCTGGCGAGCGCGGGGGATGCGGAAGGGTCCGCTGCGGGAGTGGACGTCGTCAGCGTGACCGGGGGCGAGATCATGACGCTTGGCCTCGTGCCGGGGATGCCGGTGCGCGCCGGTGAGCCGGTGGCGCTGGTGCGAGATGCGGCTTCCGGCCCGCCCGAGGCCCTCGCTCTGGTGCCGTCCGACGACGCAGGACGGATCGAGGCGGGGGTCGCGGCGCGGGTCACGGTGGCGCGCGGCAACCGGGAGGCCATCACCTACCCGGCGCAGGTGGCCGTCGTGTCGGCGCGGGCCGTCGCGCCGCCGGAGTGGCTGGCGGACCTGGGAATGTCGGCCCCGGCGGGGTCCCATCTGGTGCGGGCGCGGCTTGAAGGCGGCGGCACGGGCGATGCGGTAGCGGATGGCTCCATGGGGTCGCTGCGCGTGGTGTTGGGACGGAGCTCATTCCTGTCCCTCCTGGCGCCGGGAGGGGGCTACTGATGCGGATTCCGTCCCCGATAGGGGCGCGCCGCCGGCCCCGGCGGGCGCGGACGCCCCTGATGCTACAGATGGAAGACACCGAGTGCGGGGCCGTCTGCCTGGGCATCGTTCTGGCGTACTTCGGACGCTGGGTCTCCGTGGAAGAACTGCGCGAGGTGTGCGCCGTCAACAGGGACGGCTGTGACGCCGCCGACATTACGCGCGCCGCCCGCCGATATGGGCTGGAGGCCCAGGGCTGGCGCCGGGAGCCGGAACAGCTTCACGATATGGCTATGCCGCTCATCATCTTCTGGGAGTTCAATCACTTCCTGGTGCTGGAGGGATTCCGGGCCGGCAACTACCTGGTGAACGATCCGGCCAACGGACACCGCACGCTGAGCGCGGAGGAGTTCGACCAGGGGTTCACCGGCGTCGCGCTCAGCTTCCAGGCCGGACCGGACTTCCGTCCCGGCGGCTCCCGCCCCGGCGTCGTCCGCAGGCTGTGGCCCTGGCTCTCGGACGTGACCGGGCCGCTGGCGTTCGCCCTGTGCTGTGGGCTGCTGCTGTCGCTCCCGGTCGCCGCCCTGCCGTTCCTGCTGAGCATTTTTGTCGACCACGTCCTGAGCGGACGGGAGCCCCAGTGGGGAGTCGCGCTGGCCGGCGGGGTGGCCCTGGCGGGCGGCCTGGTGTACCTGCTGACCTGGCTGAGACAGCGCTGCCTCAGACTCCTGGCGGTGCGGCTTTCGGTGGACCACGCCGACCGCTTCATCAGGCGGCTGTTCCGTCTGAGGATGCGGTTCTTCACCAACCGCTACGGCGGCGACCTCACCTCCCGGATCCAGCTGATCGACCAGGTTGCCACGGTGGCGACCGAGCAGTTCGTCGGTGTGGTCATCGAGTTGGTGACCAGTGCCGTGTTCCTGCTGTTCCTGTTTCTGTACGACCCGGTGCTGGCCGGCGCGGTGGCGGCGCTGGGCGCCGTCAACCTCTACGTCATGCGCCTGCTCACCCGTGGGCGGGTGGGCGAGAACCGCCGCCTCCAGCGTGAGCAGGGCAAGCTGCAAGGCGTGGGGATGTACGGGCTGAGCAACATCGACACCCTGCAGGCGACCTCGGGGGAGGTCGGGTTCTTCTCCCACTGGAGCGGCTACCAGGCCCGGGAACTGCTGGCCCGCCAGCGTTTCGCGGAGATAGGGCACCTCATGGCGGCGCTGCCGGGCGTGTTCATGGTTCTGGGCAACGCCGTCGTGCTGGGAGTGGCGGGCTGGCGCGTGATGGAGGGCGACATGTCCCTGGGCATGATGATGGGATGCTACGTCCTGGCGACGTACTTCCTGTTGCCCATCGGACGCTTCGCCCAGTTCGCCGACCTCTTCCAGGTCCTGGAGGCCAACCTGCAACGGCTCGAAGACGTGATGGACGCCCCCGAAGACGCATACCTTCAGCAGGGCGGGGAGCGGCCTTCCGAGAGCGGCGCCGCCCTGAGCCGGACGGTGCGGCTGAGCGGGCAGCTCGAGCTGCGCGACGTGGAGTTCGGCCATAAGGCGAACCGGGAGCCGATGCTCCGGGACTTCAACCTGACCATCGAGCCGGGGCAGCGGGTGGCCGTGGTCGGCCCCACCGGGTCGGGCAAGTCGACGCTGGCGCTGCTGGCGGCAGGGATACACCAGCCTTGGTCCGGAGGAGTCTTTCTGGATGGCCACCCGCGCCCCGAGATTCCCCGCGGCCTGCTCGGCAGTTCGGTGGCCATGGTCGATCAGCGCATATTCCTGTTCGCCGGGACCGTGCGGGAGAACCTGAGCCTGTGGAACCCTGAGATCCCCGAGCAGGACCTGGTGGCCGCCGCCACCGACGCCGCCATCCACGATGAGATCATGGCGCGCTCGCAGGGCTACGATGCGCCCGTGGACGAGGGCGGCCGAAACTTCAGCGGCGGCCAGCGCCAGCGCCTGGAGATCGCCCGCGCGCTGGTGGGGAATCCGTCCCTGCTGATACTGGACGAGGCCACCAGCGCGCTGGACCCGATCACCGAGGTGCGCATCGACGACGCCCTGCGCCGGCGCGGATGCAGTTGCCTGATCGTGGCGCACCGCCTCAGCACCATCCGCGACTGCGACCTGATCGTGGTCCTGGACGGCGGGAGGGAGGTGCAACGGGGTACGCACACCGAGCTGATGGCCGACCCGGACGGCCTCTACCGTCACCTGATGGAGACGGAATGAATAACGACCCTGAACAGGCCGTTGGCGCACCGGCCGCGGTCATCCTGGCCGAACTGGCAGACGCCCACGGCGAGCAGGTGGCCGGGGGCGGCAACCGCCCCATCTACCTCTCCGACCCCGGCGTTCTGTGGTTCGTGGCCGAGGGGTCGGTGGACGTGTTCGCGGCCCGCCGCCGGGCCGACGGGGTGCCGACCGACTTCAAACACCTCCTGCGCGCCGACGCCGGGCGGCTGCTGTTTCCCGCCGCCGAGGGCCTGACCGGAACGGTGCTGGTGGCCAAGGGCCTTCCCGGCTCCGCGCTGCGCCTGATGCCGCCGGACGCTCTCGCCGCCGCCGGGTGCGATGAACAGGTCGTCGAACAGGCGGAGGCATGGGTCTCCGAGGTTTCCGAGGCGGTGACACGGGAGTTCACCTTCCGCCCGCGCATCGACCGGCTCATATCGGCGGAGGCGGAAGAGCATACCGTGGAGGCCGGGGAGACGCTGTCGACGCGCCGGCGCGTGGTGTGGATATCCAGCGGGCGCGCGGGTCTCGCGTACCTGGGCACGGAGGAGGGGGACCCGGACGGCCCCGGGATGGTCCCGGTCACCCCCGCAAGCTGGGTGACGTCTTCAAAGGGAGCCGGCGTGCGCTGCGTCGCCACGCGGGAGCTCCACGCGGAGCGCCGCCTGATATCCGCGCTTGCGGCCTTCAACGATCTGGCCCTCAGCGCCGACGACCTCAACCGGCGTCTGCTTCTGGCCGACGTCGCCAACCTGCAGACGAGCACCGCCGAGTACCGCCAGAAGGGTGAGCAGAACGCGCGCCGCCGCCTCTTTGGGGTGCTGGAGCCGGACGCGCGGCGAGAGATAGGCGACCTGGCTCTCCCGGAGGCGCTGCAACAGGTCGGTCGCCACGAGGGCATCGCCTTCCGCATGCCACACGGCCGGGCGCTGCGCCCGGGGTTCGCCGCGGAGACGCCGTCGCTGGCCGAAATCCTGGTCGCCTCGGGAGTTCGCATGAGACGCGTAGCCCTGCGCCGCGAGCACCGCTGGTGGCTCGGTGACAGCGGCGCGATGCTCGCCATCCGCAAGGACGACGGCGCGCCCATCGCCCTCCTCCCTGGCCCGCTGGGACGCTACCGAATGGTGGAGCCGGAGTCCGGCCGCCTCCGGCGCGTCAACGCCCGTCGGGCGGAGTCGCTGGAGCCGGAGGCCCATTTCTTCTACTGCCCGCTGCCCGAAGACGGCCCGGTCGAGGCCCGGCAGCTTTCGAGGTTGGCCTTCCACCGGGTGAGAGCCGACCTCGCCCGGATAGTCGGGGCCGGGCTGCTTGCGGGCATGGCCATGCTGGCACCCGCGGTGCTGCTGGGAGCCTTCGTGGGGCAGGCGCTGCCCTCCGGTTCCCTACAGATGCTGGGCGCGTTGACCCTGGGCGCCGTACTGATCGCGCTGCTCCTGGGAGTGCTGCAAATGATCCAGGGCACGTCCCTGATGCGGCTGGAGGGGCGGGTGGCGGCGCGCGCAGGGGCCGCCCTGTGGCACCGGATGCTGGATCTGCCCTCGGGCTTCTTCCGCCGCTTCACCGCCGGCGATCTGGCCACGCGCGCCATGGCGCTCCATGAGCTGCGAGACCAGGTGTCGGGCGTCGTCGTGGGCGCGCTGTTGTCGGTCCTCTTCCTGCTCCCCACCTTCGCGCTGCTCTTCCTCTACAACGCCGCTCTGGGCTGGCTGTGCCTGGGACTGGGGCTGCTCTCCCTGGGCGTCACCCTTGCGCTGGGCCTGATGCAGACGCCCCACCATCGCAGGCGGCTGGCCGTCACGCGGCAACTGGCGGGGACGCTGCTCCAGCTGATAGGCGGGGTGGTCAAGCTGCGGACCGCGGGCGCCGAGGGGATGGCATTCATCCTGTGGGCCCAGGGGTACCGGGAGCAGAAGTGGACGGAGATGAAGCTGGGCGCGTACCAGGAGCACCTGATGGCCTTCACCGCGGCCGTGCCCCTGTTCGCGAGCGCGGCGCTGTTCGCCCTGGCCCTGGCGGTCGGCGGGGACGACCTGGCGGTGGGCGGCTTTCTGGTGGTGTACGCCGCCTTCATGGTGTTCAACGGCGCGGTGGTCCAGTTCGGCGGCGCCTTCTCCGCCATCGCCGCCATACTCCCCGCGGTTCAGCAGATCCGGCCCATACTCACCGAGCGTCCCCGGAACCTCGCCTCGGACCTTCCCGCTCCCGATCTGAAAGGCGAGGTGCTGCTGGACCACGTGAGCTTCCGATATTCCGACGACGGGCCGCTCATCCTGAATGACGTCACCATCCATGCCCTGCCCGGAGAGTTCATCGCCCTGGTCGGGGAGTCCGGCGCGGGAAAGAGCACCATATTCCGGCTGGCCCTGGGGTTGGAAAGGCCGCAGCTTGGCGCCGTCTACTTCGACGGCCACGACCTGAGCCGGCTCAACTGGAGCTCGGTGCGCAGCAAGATCGGCACCGTTCCCCAGGACGCCCACCTGCGTCCCCAAACCGTGCTGGACAACATCGTCGGAATCGACGGCGAGCTGAACGAGGACGACGCCTGGCGAGCCGCCCGGCTGGCCCGGGTGGACGCCGACATCTCGGCCATGCCCATGCGCATGTACACCGTCAGCAGCGAGAGCTCCGCGGCGTTCTCCGGCGGCCAGGTGCAGCGCTTCATGCTGGCCGCCGCCCTGGCCCGCAACCCAAAGGTGCTGCTCCTGGACGAGGCGACCAACTGGCTCGACAACCGGACCCAGGCCGACGTCATGGAACAGATCGAGCAACTCTCCGTGACCCGGATCATCAGCGCCCACCGGCTGTCCACCATCCGGCGCGCCGACCGCATCTACGTGCTGCAGGGCGGCCGCGTCGTCCAGGAGGGAACCTTCGCGGCGCTGATGGAACGGGACGGCGTATTCCGGGACCTGGTCAGGCGGCAACTGGCGTGAATCGCCCATCCCGCCCGATAGGCGGCAGGTGTATGGAGGGAGTCCGATGAGATCCGACGGGGACTGCGTGAAGGAAAGCGAGGCGGGGCCGGGCAACGGGCCGGCGCACAGCTCCTTTGGGGAATTCCTGGCGGAGCTGAGGAGCCTATTCCCCCCGGCGCTGCTCGACGGCACCGGCTGGGAGCGGTTGCTGGCGTTGGCGCATCGCCTGCCGATTCACGTGATCGACAACCGTTTTGGTTTCGAGTTCGCGCTTTGCGACCCGGAACCGGCGGCGGACTTCTTCGCAGGATTCTCCGCCCGGGACCGCCTTGCCGAGTTCTACGTCAGCCAGGGGAAGACTGCCCCGCCCGGTTCGGCGCCGGCTGCGATGGGAGCGTTCCTCGTCGAGCAGGCGCAGAACCCCCAGGCCTTTCTCCCGCGCTCGGGCGGAGACGTAATCCTTGAGTATGATCTGGTCGGAGCCACGCCGGATCCGGATGCGCCGCCCGGAATCTTCCTTGTGCCAGGGACTGCCAGAGAAACAAGCGCGCGGGAACTGCTTGGCGACCCGGACTCTGTGGTGACGGCTTTGTGGGCCGTTGCCGGGCGGGGCCCGGACTCGGCGGAACAGCGACAGGTGCAGAGAATCTACGAGACGCTGCCGCCGACCGGGTTCATCTCCCAGGCCGGGGTCATCCCGGGGAGGGCGCAGCGGGCTATCCGTCTCGTTGTACGGATACACTCTGTGGGAGAGGCCATTGAGATGCTGGAGCGGCTCCAATGGCCCGGTTCGTCCCCTGCGGCGGCGGCGGTCCTGGAAGACGTGATGCATCTGACCAGGCCGTACACGGGGCTTAGCATGGACGTGACAGCGCAGGGCGTGTCACCCCGCTTGGGCCTGGAGCTGTTCCGCCCGGTAGAATGGTATGAGCTGGACCGCCCAGGGTGGAAGAGCCTGTTCGACCTGCTGGTGGAGAAGGGCTGGTGTCTGCCGGAAAAGGGCCGAGGGATGGCGGCGTGGCCGCAACTGGACCAAGTGTTCGCCGAGGGCGGCGTGTACCGGGTACGGCAGACCATCAACCACGTCAAGCTGGTCATGGACCGCGTCGAGATCACCGCCAAAGCCTACGCCGGCATTGACATGCCACGGGTAGTCCTGTGACCATGAGCGACGCTGCGATTGGCAACTCAATTTGACGACCCTCCCCAGGAAAGGTGAATTGGTGTCCAGCGATATTTTCAGCGATGGATATGCCCCACACTATGCGTCGCTCTACATCGATCACCCACACTGGGAGCCGAAGCTGCGGCACAACGCGGCGTTGCTCAGAGCGCTGTTGCATCCATTGGGCAATTGGCTGGATACCTGTTGTGGGCAGGGCTGGCACCTTGCGCAGTTTCCCGCCCACCGGCGGATGGGCATCGACATCAGCGCGGCCCAATTGGAACTGGCCAGGCAGCAGAATCCCGGCGTCCCCTTCATTCAGGCCGACGTTGTCGATTACGAGTTTCCGGACGGGCAGCGCTTTGACTTGGTGAGCAACTTCTGGAGCTCCTATTCCTACCTGAACGATGAGGACGCTATACGGACGCTGGTGCAGAAGCTGGTACGGTGGACTGCTCCGGGCGGCGCTCTCTATCTGGAACTGACCGAACCGGAAGGGTTGGAAGGTTTCAACGACAACGAGTTCTCGGCGGAGACGGGCGCCAAGGTCGCCCTGCGCTCCGCCGACGGGGTGCTCTGGCAATACCAAGACATCGGCGGAGTACACCTGATGATGAGTCCTCGTTTGGAGTTTTTTACCGACATTATCGCGCCGCACTTCACCAGAATGAACCACTCGACAGTAGTTCGGTCAGTACGCCAATTCGTTGCCTGGGGGAAGCGCCCCGACTGAATGCCGGTCGCCTCCCCCGGCAATAAAATGGACTTCCCAGCGTATCGTCTGAGAAGTCCATGCCCCGCATCCGCCTTGCCCTCACCGTTGAGAGGCTGCGTTTACCACACAATTAACGCAAGGCCGCCGGCCGCCTTCTCCAGCTCGGCCTCCGTCAGCTCCGGCGAGGGCGGCAGCACCAGGTGCGCGGTCGTGGCGTTGTCCTCGTGCACCACCACGTCAAACCCTTCCGGTATGTCGGCCCCGATCTCGGCCGAGATGGCCGCCTTCGGGTCCGCGATGAGGCGCGCGCGGAACTCGCTGTCCTCATCCGCCTTGCTCAGAATCCGCTCCCTCATCTCGGTTGCCGTCGTCATGGTTCTACCTCCCTCATTACCCGAATATCCCTTTTGGCATGATCCAATGGGCCTTAGTTTATAGTATACCACCTTAACGCGCGATTCACAGTAAATCAAGTAACCGTCACATAGGTGGTGGGGAGGTTGGCTGTGCGCGGAGCGCCGCTATCCCGGCCCCGTCTCCGCCCGATGCCATGACGGAACCGCCGGTGATGGCCGCCATCAGCAATCCCGCCGCAAGTCCTGCCGGTATCCATTCCTATCCCTCGCCCGGCTCCATCCAGTAGCCGACGCGCCGCCTGGTGAAGATGTAAGACGGGTTCCCGGCGTCGTCGCCCAGCTTGCGGCGCACCCTCTTCACGTAGGCGCGCACCGGCTGCGAGTTGCCGGAGTTCTCCTGGCCCCACAGCCCCATGAGCAGCTGCTCATGGGGCACCAGGCGGCCGGCGTTGGCCGAAAGCTCGGCCAGCAGCCGGAACTCCAGGCGGGTGAGGTTGACCGGCTCTCCGCCGACGGTCACCCTTCTTCGGGCGAAGTCGACGATCAGGTCGCCGGAGACGTATGGCTCGGCGGGGTAGCCCGGCTCGGACGGGTCCCGCCTTCTGAGGGCGGCCCCGATTCTGGCGGCAAGCTCGGTGGGCGAGAAGGGCTTGACGATGTAGTCGGCCGCTCCCTTCTCCAGGGCCTCGGCGACCGCCTCCTCGTGGCCGTTGGCCGACAGGAAGATGACCGGCGCCCTGACCATGGCCCGGACGGTATCCATCAGCTCCATGCCGTCCGTGCCGGGCAGCATCAGGTCCAGCAGGACCAGGTGGGGGTCCTCCTCCGTCAGCAGACGGGAGACCTCCTCGGGGTCGGCGGTGACGGTCACGGCGTAGCCCGCCCTGGTGAGCACGTCCCGCACCTGCCTGAGGGTCTGGGGGTCGTCGTCCACCACGAGAACGCGGGACGGCTCCACGGCCCCGCGATAGGAGCGGGCGCCCGAGCCCCTTCTCGCTCCGCCGGCCGGGTTTCCGGCCTCGGCGTGGACCGGCAGCGTGAAGGTGAACCGCGCCCCCAGGCCGGGCCCGTCGCTCTCGGCCCAGATGCGGCCCCCGTGGGCCTCCACGATGCCCCTGCAGATGGCCAGGCCCAGGCCCGTCCGGTTCCCGGCGTCGGGGCGCGAGAACCTCCGGAACAGGCGGGGCAGGCGGTCGGCGGCGATGCCCCGGCCCTGGTCGGTGACCGTCACCCTGACGTGGAGGCCCTCCTGCTCGGCGGCGATCCGTATGACCGACGACGTGGGGGAGTGCCGCGAGGCGTTGGAGAGGAGGTTGCCCAGCACCTGGACGATGCGGCGTCCGTCGGCCATGACCATCGGCAGGCCGGGCGGCGCCTCGACGCGGACGTCCTGCCTGCCGCCCCCGCTATGGAAGGTGCTCCTCGCCTCGTCCACCAGGAGGGCCAGCTCCGTAGCGCCGGGGGAGACGGACAGGCTGCCGGTCTGGATGCGGGCCGCGTCCAGCAGGTCGCCGATCAGGTCCCGCATCCGGTCGGTCTGGACGTCGATGATGCGCAGGAACTGGGCCACCTCCGCCGGGTACAGGGACGCCTGGGGGTCCAGCAGGTTGGTCACCGAGCCCTTCACCGAGGACAGGGGCGTGCGCAGCTCGTGGCTCACCATGGCCAGGAACTCGGCCCGCAGCCGCTCCATGTCGTCCAGGGGCGTCATGTCCTGCAGGGTGATGACGTAGGTCTCGACGCCGCCGTCCTCGGAGTGGATGGGCGTGGCGTTCACCAGGGCGGTGAGGCTGCGGTCGCCCGGGGCCTCGATGACGACCTCCTCCACCCGCACCTGCTCCCCGGCGCTCATCTCCCGCTCCAGCAGCATCTCCGCCACCGACGCCTCGCCGCCGTCGGCCCGCCGGATGCGGGCCGCGCCCATCGCCTCCTCGAAGGTCCCGGCCGAGGGGACCATCTCCCCGGCGATCCTCCTGGCCTCCTGGTTGAAGGACTTCAGCTTCCCCGTCCTGGCGTCGAACACCAGCACGGCGACGGGGGAGGTGTCCACCAGCGTCTCCATGTCGGCCCTGGCTCGCCGCTCCTCCCGGTAGCGACGGACGTTGGCGATGACCAGGGCCGCCTGGGAGGCGAACATCACCACGGAGTCCTCGTCCTCCCGGGTGAACTCGCCGCCCTCCTCGCCCCCGCTCAGGTAGATGGAGCCGGTCGCCACGCCCCGGTGGCGGATGGGCGCAATCAGCAACGAGGTCACGGGCACGGGGGGACGGAAGTCGGGCATCCCCAGGGCCTCCAGGTGAGCGCCGAAGTCGGCCACCCGCAGGGGCGTCTCCTGGCCCGACACGTACTCGAAGAACCGCAGGCCTTCGTGCATGTCCCAGAAGCCCTGGTGCTCCTGGGGGGTCATCCCCGAGACGATGAAGTGGGGAAGCTCCCCCTCGTCGCCGAAGACGGTCAGGGCGCCGTAGCG
The DNA here is from genome assembly GCA_965203135.1 of Dehalococcoidia bacterium. Lineage (GTDB taxonomy): Bacteria > Chloroflexota > Dehalococcoidia > Lucifugimonadales > CATOSD01 > CATOSD01. The sequence continues at coordinate 1,063,863 of CBDBBO010000002.1, forward strand.
GGCGCCGGTGAGGGAGCGGGCGCCGTCCACCACGCCCTGGAGCAGGTCGTCGAAGTCCAGGTTCTCGTTGATGCGGAGGCTGGCCTCGCTCAGGCGCGAGAGCCGGTCCCGCAGGGAGGCTATCTCCGCATCGCGGCGGTCGTCTAGCTCCATGTTCCTCCTTCCTGAGAACGGTGGGCTGAAGGCCCAATCGGGCGCATTTTACCAGAAAGAGGCGAAAAGTGCACGAAAAACTGTCACACAACTTCTCCGAAAATGGGGTGTTTATGAACGGTAAGTGCACGCTAGAAATCTATAATAGGCGATTGAACCCCTGTGAGGAGGGGCCGGTATCGCTTGCAACTCGCACGGCAGCCGTTGGACCGGGAACCGAAACCGGACCGGGACCGGTCGCGGGCAGCCGATTGACCACGCTTCGCACGCCACGTAAGGAGGGCCACCGAAATGCTGAACAGAGGAATCGCCGGGATGACCGCCGCCCTTGGAGCCTTTGCAGCACAGAAGTTCGGGGGGGGGGGGGGGGGTAACGCCCCTTCTTCGCGCCATTCCAATGCGGACAGGGAGGCAGTCATGACCACGAGACATCCCCGCATGACATCCCGTGCGGCGCGTCCCGCTGCGGTTCTGCTCCGTCGCCTCCCGGCCCTGCCGCTCCTGTTGGCGGCCCTGGCCTTGCTGGCCGTCATCTTCGTCCAACAGTCGTTCCCGGCCCAGGCCCAGTCGGGCAACGCGGATAAAGCCGTGCTGGGGACGCCAAGCTGGGGCTGCGGCGGGGAGGGACAGCCGACCTGCGTGGAGGCGATGAAGAGCCCTGATCCCAATGACCCCATTGCGCTCGATGCGGGAGAGGAAAACACCTTCCTCGGCGGCCTCTTCACCGTCGTCCGGCTCACCGTTGGCAGCAACGGCGACCTCATACTCGGCGTGAAAGACCGCCCCAGTCCGTCGAGCTATCCGGACTTCGAGAACTTCGTGAGACTGCATCTTTGCATCCACAGCGGGACGGACGTTGGCGATAGCAGTATCCCAACCCTGAAGGAGTGCAACAAACGCCAGAGCGCGATCCTCCATCAGAGAAAAGCAGACGAAGTGACCGGCGATCAATACGCGGCGGCCGAGGTCACACCCGACCTGTACCGGGTCTTCGACCTGAGAGACGCCACCAGATTCAGCTGCGAGATATACAGCTGCTCCACAACCAATACCAACTTCTACTACATCTGGCACCAGAGCGGACTCGACTGGTCCAGGGGCGACCAGCCGCTTCACAAGTTCCGCCACGTGGGTCTGATATACGAAGCGCAGTTGTGGTTTGGGCGGAGTTCCCGAGGAAGCCACTATAAGGCCGTCATGAGCGAGGAGCCGCCATTCGAGTACGACCGGCGCAACTATCCCGACCTGGACCCAACCGTCAGGCGGGTCCCCGTGCAGTTCGTCAAGTTCTCAGGCGCCGACATAGACATGGACGTGCACCTGTCCGTGAACCCGGCAAGCAGCGCCACGGCCGGCGAGGATTTCGAGCTTCTGACGCCGAAGGTCACCATTCCCTCCGGAGAGACCGAGGCCTACATGAGCATCCGCATCATCGACGATGATCTGGCGGAACCCCCGGAGAGGATCATCTTCGACGTCAGGACCGATCCGGAAAAGGTGCGCATTTCGTCGAACGTGAGGACGATTCCCAGAGCGCTGCAGATCCCGGGGTTCACGATAGACATCCTGGACAACGACGGAGTCGGCGGCCTGTGAGTCGTAAGGAAATGGGAACCGGGCCGGGACAGGACGCGGGCAGCCGATTGACCACGCTTCGCACGCAACGTAAGGAGGGCCACCGAAATGCTGAACAGAGGACTCGCCGGGATGACCGCCGCCCTTGGAGCCTTTGCAGCACAGAAGTTCGGGGGGGGGTAACGCCCCCTCTCCACACCATTCCAACGCAGACAGGGAGGCAGTCATGACCACCAGACAGCGACTTCACCGCAACACATCCCCGGCGCGGCGTCCCGCCGCAGCCCTCGCCCGCCGCCTCCCGGCCGTTCCCCTTCTCCTTGCAGCCCTCGCCCTCCTCGCCGTCCTCTTCGTCGGCGCGCCCTCTGCCCAGGCCCAACAGGGCCACCCCGCGCCCCAGAACGTCCAGGTCGTCCCCGGCGACGGCACGCTGACCGTCACCTGGGACGTGAGCCCCAGGGACGGCTTCGACGACCACCAGATCCGCCACGCCCTGCGCTGGAGCCAGGAGCCGGGCGTCTGGGCCAACCCCGCCGACCCCGAAGCCGGGGGCCGCGAGGACGGCGTCCCCGTCGACGGCGGCGTGTACAGCTACACCATCACCGGATTGGAGAACGGCGTCGCCACCGGCGTCTTCGTCCGCTCCTTCACCGGCGGCAGCCTGTCGGAGCGCAGCCCCCACTCCAGCCCGTGGGTGCGCATCAAGGGCGACGACACCACGCCCGGAGCGCCCGTGCCCCAGGAGCAGACGCCGCCCGAACAGCAGGCGCAGCCACAGCAGCAGACCCCCACGGTGGCGTTTGCGCAGAATTCGTATTTCATCAGCGAAGCCGCCACCAGCCAGTCGAGCAACGCCGCCACGGTGACGGTGAACATCTCGCCGGCGCTCACCCAGGCGAGCAGCGTCACGGTGAGTGCGACTTCCGTCTCTTTCGCGGGCTATACCGACGACTACACCCTCACCGGGCTGACTTCGGTCCAGACGGGCACGTCGCCGTCGGGGATTGGGGTGTTTTCGGGGACGCTGTCGCTGCCGGCGAACGCGGCGAGCGCGACCTTCACGGTGACCGCCGTGGAGGACGCGACCACGGATGGCAGGATTGAGAACATCGCTCTGGAACTGACGGCCATCGCCAACGCGCCTTACGCACTCGGCAACCGAATCAACAGTCGTGTCGACATCCTCGACAACTCGCTCGGCGCCCCGTCGGGGAAGACCTTCGACGTCCCCGCCGCCATCAGCGGGACGGAGGGCGGGGACCCTGCCGTCCTGACCGTGCGGCTCGGCGAGGCGGCCCCCGCCGGCGGGGTGTCGTTCACCGGCTCCGCCGACTACACCAGCGGCGGGGCGAGCGCGGCGGATGCCGTGTCCGTCCCGGTCAGTTTCACCGTCGCCGAGGGCGAGACCGAGTTAAACCTCAGCATCCCCCTCGTCGACGACTCCATCGACGAGGACGACGAGAGCTTCACCGTCACGGTCACGGTCACGACGACCGGCTGGTCGCGGGCCACCGGCAGCCCGCCGACGACCACGGTGGCCATCGTGGACGACGACACGGCGGGCGTCAGAGGCGTCGCCGTCACGCTGAACGTGAACGAGGGAGCCACCGGTCGGTACAGGGTCTGGCTGAACTCCAGGCCATCGGCCAGCGTGACCGTGACCCCCTCCAGCTCCGACCCAGGGGCCGTCACCCTCACCCCGTCCACGCTGACCTTCTCCCGCACCAACTGGGCGCAGGGCCAGTTCGTCACCGTCACGGGCGTGCAGGACGCCGACACCAGCGACGAGACGGTGACCATCACCCACCGCGTGTCCGGCAGCGACCCCAGGTACCGGGCGCTGACCCCGGCCTCGGCCACGGTGAACGTGAACGACAACACCGGGTCGGGGCAGCCAACCACGCCCACCCCCACCACGCCCCAGTCCGCCGCCATCTGGTCCGCAACGCTGACGGCGGCGGATGCATCCCCCGGTCTCTCTAATCCCGCCAACACCAATCCCGGTTGCGCCCGCGGACCGACTCAACAAACTTGTTCCAATGCTCTTACGTCCAGCAGCTTCACATACGAGACCGTGAGCTATTCGTTCGCAGACCTCTATCTCCAAAGCGGCTCCCTCGTCGTCGTCCTCACCAGGGATATCCCCGACAGCTTCAAGCAGCGACTTGTGCTACATGTCGGCAGCGCCCAGTTCGCCTTCAAAGACGCCACCGTCGCCACTACCCAGGCCTTTTGGACCAACTCCGGCCTGAGTTGGGCGGTCGGCGACACCGTCTCGCTGAGCATCCAGGGGGCGGCCACCACGCCCCAAGAGAGCGCCGCCGAATGGACCGCCACCCTGACGGCGGACGTGAGCGCGGACGGTCAGTTCCATGGCTGCAACCATCTCGCCGACCTGGACGACTGCTCCGGGCTCCTGACCGACGACGACTTCACGCATAAGGGTACGACCTACACGATTATCGCGATATACAGTGCGCCGGGAGCAGACCAACTGTTTGTCCAGTTCGACGCCGTCTTCCCGGTCGCTCTTCGCCAGGCCTTCATCCTGAACATCGACGATGTGGCGTACCCCTTATCGCAAGACCGCCGGACCGGGACAGCGCAGTTGACCCTGACGCCAGCCGCCGCCCTGACCTGGACCGACGGACAGACCGTGTCCCTGAGCCTCACTCGCGCCCCCACCACGGTGCAGTTCGCGCCGTTTATCGTTTCAGCTGCGGTGGACGAGGGCGACGCCATCTCCATGACGGTGTTCATCTCCCCGCCCCTGGAGCAGGAGAGCAGCATCGGGGTGACGGTGACCTCCGACGAGGCCGACCTGAACGCCGACTACACCATTACCGGGCTGAGCCAGGGCAGGCTGACCCTGCCGGCCGGAGAGGGCAACACCCAATTCAGGGTGCATGCGGTGGCCGACGGCATCACCGATGGCGATAAATCAGTCAACATCCGGTTGAGCGCCGTCCCCGGCGCGCCCTACGACTTGGGCGACTCGAGCGAGGCGCAGCTGGCAATCACCGACACCTCTCTCACCCCCACCGGCCCGCCCGGAGCCCCCGCCGACTTCGCCCTTGAGCCGGGCGACGGCCGGATCACCGCCTCCTGGGACCTGCCTTCCTCCCCGCGCGCCGCGCCCCAGAGGCGGCTCACCGCGCCCACGGGCCTGACCCTCTACCAGGACGCCAACGACAACGGCGTCGTCACCTGGCTGCCGCCGCTGAACAACGAGGGCGTCACCGGCTGGACCGTGGAGTACCGGCCCGCCGACGGCGGCGACTGGACCGACGTCAGCCCGCTCGGCGCCCGCGTGGTGGCCCACATCAACCGCAGCCTCCATGCGGCGGGCGGTCACCGCGACCGCCTGACGCCGGGCGAGGACTACGAGGTGCGGGTGCGGCCGTTGCGGAACGGCGCCCCCGGCCCCTGGTCCGACACCCTCACCAGGACCTTCGGCCCGCCCGCCGACGGCGAGTTCGTCCGGGGCGTCTCCGGCTACGAGCTGCGCTACACGCTGGCCGGGCTGGTGGGACAGACGGCCGCCCCGCGCAACGCCTGGACCCCGGGCGTCGACGACCCGGCCGAAGGCTGGGTGAAGCGGCTCATCGACGTGGAGGACGCCAGTCCCCATCTCATCGAGGGCCTCGCCAACTACAAGCGGTACACCGTGCAGGCGCGCGCCTGGAACGCCTTCGGCTACGGCCCCTGGACCGGCGCCGAGGCGACGACCGCCGACCCCGCCGCCAACATGCTTTGGTCATCCGGCCTCTTCATCGGCAACCTGCCGAACGACGGGCGCGGCTGCGACAACAGCCAGTCCTACAAGTGCAACGTCGTCAGCACCACGCCCCACCCGGATCATTCAAATGTCAGGGTCGTGGTCGCCGGTTCGGGCGCCCTGCACTCCAACTCGTTCAACTACTACGACCGGACCTACACCGTGGAGGAGATCTCCCTGCGGAACGGCGTGTTCCGCCTGCGCCTGGACAAGGACGTGCCCCCGGGCCTGCGCTCGGGCGGCTACCTGACCTTCCACGTCTGGGGGCGCGATGTCGACCCCAACCCGCAGCCGGTCACGCTCACGCTGCCCGGCGACAACAGCGACTTCAGCACCGATGCGAAGCTCATGGAGTGGACCGGCGTGGACGGCTACTGGCCGCAGCCGAATGGTCCGAGTCCCAAGGTCGGCATCACCCTCTACGCCCACGAGTCCCCCCGGGACCCGCAGATCTCCCTGTCCGTCTCGCCGGGCAACATCGCCGAGGGCGGCAGCGCCAGGGTGACCGTGAGCGTCCAGCCCCAGGAGACCGAGACGCTCGTCACCGTCACCCTCGGCGGCGACGCACGCTACGGAGAGGACTACACCGTGGAGGGCCAGACCGTCCACGTCCTGCCCGGCGGCACGGCCATCGTGTCCATGGCGACCTTCCTCGTGTCCACGCAGGAGGGGTTCCGCACCTTCGACATCAACGCAACCAGGGACGCGGAGTCGGAGGCCGCCGAGTCCATCACCATGAACGCCGTCATCCAGGTGGACGGCAACAATCTCCCGGACGCGGTCACCGCCGCCTGGATGCGGGACAGTCGGGCGTCGACTTCGCTGACCATCACGGAGAACATCGGCGCGCCCGCCGACATTGCCATCAGCGACGTCAGCAGCGGGGCCGCCTCCGTCACCTGGGCCGCCCCCGCGGGCGACGGCCCGGCCACCACCGGCTACGACGTGCAGTACAAGGAGACCTCCTCCGGCGCCTGGCTCGACGCCGGGAGCGCGGTCCAGGGGCCCGACATCTGGTCCGCCGCGCTGAACGTGAAGCACTTCGCCAACTTGGGGTCGTGGGGCTGCGTGACCTTGCAGAACGATAACGCCAAGAAGTGCAGCGCCGCGGACACCCTGACCGACAACACCGTCGAAGTCGACGGCACGACCTTCACCATCGTCGATCTCACTCTGAACCGGGGCACCCTGAGGAAGACCCTCGTGTTCTCCGCCACCCCTCCGTCGTCCTACCGGAACAGTCACCGCTTCGCGAAATACCTGCTGTACGTGGACGGGGAGCCATTCCGCTTCCCCCCGGCTACCGGAGAGCGGCCCGTCTGGACGGCCGGCCATCTTGACTGGAAATCAGGCGACATGGTGCAGCTGAGGCTGGCCCCCCTCGGCAGCCGGGACATCACCGGCCTGACCGACGGCGACATCTACGACGTGCGCGTGCGGGCCACCAGCGCCCAGGGCGCGGGCCCGTGGGCGGCGCTGGACTTCCCCGGCGCCCCCGGCCGGCCCTCCCGGGAGCTTGGCTCCGGCAGGCTGGACGTCTCGTGGAAAGTCCCGTCCGACACCGGCAACTCGGCCATCACCGGCTACGACGTGCAGTACAGGGACACCACCTCCGACACCTGGGTCGACGCCGGGCGCGCGGGAGTGGAGGGCAAGGCCCTCTGGGACGCCAGGCTGTCTGTGCACGCCGACGCTGGAGGCCGGCTCTTCGGCTGCGACGATTTCTCTACCGCCCTGCTCGACTGCACCGCACAGCTGACCGACGTCAACTTCGAGCATCAGGGCGCGGAATACACCATCGAGATCGTCGGGTACCGGCCGCGAACCGGGACCCTCGCCATCGCCTTCGACACCGCGACCACGCAGGCTCTTCGCGACAGCGTGGTCCTGTTGGTCGACGACTTGATCGACGACGCGGCCCCCCTCTACCTGCCTCTCTCGGCCGGCAACTGGCCCGGCGCCGGACGGGTGGTGACCCTGCCCGGGCTCGACCTGGGCTGGAGCAGGGACCAGCTGGTGCGGCTGCGCCTGGCGGTCCTCACCCACCCCATCACCGGGCTGACCGACGGCGCGACCTACGAGGTGCGGGTGCGGGCGGTGAACGACGCCGGCCCCGGCCCCTGGTCGCCGTCCACCTTCGGCACCCCGGGCGCGATGAGGCCGGGGGACTCCCCCTGGGAGGCCAGGCTGACGGTCAAACAGGAGCAGTCAGGCGTAGAAGGCTGTAACGATGGCGTATCAACTGCGCGCTGCAGCGTCCATCTCAGCGACAACACCTTCGTCCACGGCGGCGTGGAGTACCGGGTCGAAGAGGTGACCGTGCAGCACTCTGTCTTGTTCGGCACCGTGGTAACAAACTCCTTGATCGTTGAGCTCGACAAGACGGTCCCGGCGAGCCTGAAGACCTTCGTCCTCCTCGTCGACGGCCGGCCCTTCTCCCTGGCCGCGGCGACCTACGGCACTGCCGATACCGCCCACTGGGACCTCTTGACCCTGGGCTGGGACGCCCTGGAGTGGCGGGTCGGCGAGGTGGTGGACCTGCGCCTGGTGCCCTACCAGCCCCCCGGCGTGCCCACCTCCATCTGGCTCAGGCCTGGCTACGACGAGGCCATCGTCACCTGGACCGCGCCCGCCGACACGGGCCATTCGGCCATCCACAACTACCAGGTGCGCTACAAGCCCTACACGGGCGGCAGGGACTCCTGGCGCACCGTCGGCAGCGACCCCGGGCGCCACAGCCAGCGCATCAGCGGGCTCTCGCCCGACACCTGGTACGACGTGCAGGTCCGGGCCGTCAACGCCACCGCCGGCCCCGGCGAGTGGTCCATCACCCACAGCGTGAGGACCTTCGCGGAGAACAACATCATCCTGCACACCACCCGCACCACCCTCACCGAGGGCGGCCCGGCCGCCACCGTGACCGTCACCATACCCCTCGCCTGGACCCGGGACGGCTGGGCGCGCCTGAGCGTCAGCCCCTGCAGCAACGCCGAGCAGCCCGAGGCCGATTGCAACGCCGACTTCGAGGTCCAGGGCTTCGACCCCAACTTCGCCGAGGGCGGTCCGGCGTCCAAGACCTTCACCGTCCGCGCCCTGAACGACGTCGATGCCGAGCCCGCCGAGTACTTCGTCATCTCGGTCTCCGGCACCCACTTCGACGACAGCGACTCCAACGACAACGTGGGCGGCTGGTCGGAGCCCCTGCTGTTCACCATCGCGGAGAACATCGGCGCGCCCGCCGACCTTGCGATCAGCGACGTCAGCGGCGGCGCCGCCTCCGTCACCTGGGCCGCCCCCGCCGGCGACGGCCCGGCCCCCACCGGCTACGACGTACAGTACAAGGGGGCCTCCTCCGCGAACTGGCGGGACGCCGGGCGCGTGGGAACGGGAGCGATCTGGTCGGCCACGCTGACGGCCAGGAGTATGGGCAACATCGTCGGGTGCAGCAATGCTCTCGCCCAAACGTGCACCGCCCGGCTCACCGACGACGACTTCGTCGTGAACGGAACGACCTACTCCATCGACCGGCTCTACTTCGTGCCCATGCAAACCCTCTCTGGGACTCCCATTCCCCCCGAAATCGTCATCCAACTGGACAGGGCCATCACCGACGACATCCGGAGTTTGGTGCTGACTGTCCGCGGGCGCGAGTTCCCCCTGGCAAGCGCCACTTACCGCGCCAACGATTTCCCCAACCGGCTGAACTTCCGGAACCCCGGCCTGAGCTGGAGCGACGGCGACACGGTTTCCCTGAGCCTGGTGCCCGCCCTCAGCCAGGAGATCACCGGCCTGACCGACGGCGCCACCTACGACGTGCGCGTGCGGGCGGTGTACGACTCCGGCCCCGGCCCCTGGTCGCCGACCGCCTCCAGTGGCGGCGGTCAGGGCTCCCAGGGCTCCCAGAACTCCCCCGGCTCCGGCGGCGGCTCGCCGGGGTCCGAGGGCGAGCAGGGCGCGGAGCCGCCGACGCCGGGCCAGCTGGAGCCCTACAACGTCCAGGTCACCCCCGGCGACGGCACGCTGACCGTCACGTGGAGCGTCGCGCCCCGCGACGGCTTCGAGAACGACCAGATCAGGCACGCCCTGCGCTGGAGCCAGGTCTCCGGCGTCTGGGCCAACCCGCCGGACCCGTCCGGCGGAGGCCGCGAGGACGGCCTCTCCGTCGAGGGCGGCGTGACCAGCTACGTCATCACCGGCCTGACCAACGACGTGGCCACCGGCGTCTTCGTCCGCTCCTTCGTGGGCGGCAGCTACTCGGAGCGCAGCGAGCACTCCAGCAAGTGGGTGCGCATCAAGGGCGACAACACCACGCCCACCGCCGGAGGGCCGCCGCAGCAACAGCAGGCCGCGCCCAAGACCTACTCGGTCACTCCCACGGCCACGGCCGCCGAGAGCTGGAGCGCCCTGCTGACCGTCACCCTCAGCGAGGCCGCGCCCGCGGGCGGGGTGCAGTTCACGGTGACGGCGGGCTACTCCGGCTCCGCCGACAGCGCCGACGTGGGCGCCATCGCCTCCCCGGTCACCGTGCCGGAGGGCAGCGACACCCTGCAAATCGCCGTGCTCACCGTGGACGACGCCGTGGACGAGGACGACGAGACCTTCACCGTGACCGTGGCCGCCGTCACCCAGGACTGGGACCCGGCGGGCGCCGGGCAGGACACGGCCACCGTCACCATCACCGACGACGACACCGCAGGGGTGACCGTCACCCCCACGACCCTGAGCGTCGCCGAGGACGGCAGCGCGAGCTACTCCGTGGTGCTGGACAGCCAGCCCACGGACGACGTGTTCGTACTCCCCCTCAGCAACGACGACGGCGCGACCTTCGGCGCCCTGCCCCTGGTCTTCTCCCCGGAGAACTGGTACACGCCCCAGACCATCACCGTCAGCGGCGCGGACGACGCCGACTCCAACGACGAGAGCGTCGGCATCACCCACGAGGCCAGCAGCGGCGACCCCAAGTACCACCGCATCCCCGTGTCC
>CBDBBO010000003.1:0-334513 GCA_965203135.1 Dehalococcoidia bacterium
CGGACGAACCCTGCCGCTCCTGCTGGCTGCCCTGGCCCTCTTGACCGTCCTCCTCGTCAGCGCGCCACCGGCCCAGGCCCAGTCCTCCGTCCCCTCCGCCCCGGCCATCGACGAGTTCTACCGTATCCACACGGGCTACGTCCTCTACTGGTGCGACGTTGCGGACTGCGGCAGCCGCGACACGTCCGTCACCAAGTACGACGTGCAGTACAAGCTGACCACCGCGTCCTCCTGGACATCCGCAACGAGCGTCACCGGCACGCCGCCGCTGCAGGCCACGCGGATCACGGGCCTGACCACCGGCTCCACGTACGATGTCCGCATCCGCGCCGTCAACGCCAACGGCAACAGCGCCTGGACCTCCGAGACCGCGTCGTCGGCGGTCTATGTGCAGCCCAACCTGCCGGACTCGCCCTTCAACCCCACGGCCGCGCCGGGTCCGGGCTCGCTGGCCCTCTCCTGGACCGCGCCGGCCCACACGGGCGGGCGGACGATCAACAGCTACGTCATCCAGATCAACCCGGTCGGGGAGTCCGCGACCACCATCCGGACCCCCACCGCCGCCACCAGCTACACGGTCACCGGCCTGATGGGCGGCACGGAGTACGAAATCCTCATCAGCGCGGGGTTCGGGACCAACCAGCGGGGCTGGGCGACGCACTACGTCTCCGGCACGCCGCAGGCGGACCCGCTCTCCGTCGGCGATTGCGACCGCGTAAACAACACCGCGACGCCGCCGACCAATCCCGCCATCACCGGCGCCACCGTCTCCGGCACGTCGGTCACCCTCAGCTGGAACCCGCCCGCCAATTCCCACGGCCACCCGGTGACCAACTACGTCGTGTACGTCTACAAGGCGGACGAGACGCTGAGGTCGGCGAGGGCGTGGGACTTCAAGGGCCACGAAAACGCCGCGACGACCTACACCGAGACCCTCACCGGGCTGGAGGCGAACACGGCCTACGAGGCGCGGGTGCGGGCGCGCAACATCCTGGGCTGCCGCAGCGGGTTCAGCGCCATCGAGTCCTTCACCACCGGCGCGGGCGGTCTGTAGGAAAGGGAGCGATACGACCATGACCACCACAATTCGAGCGAGGTACAGATGATGTCACTACTATTGCGCGGCTCCCTCTCCCACTGGCGCCTGGCCTTGACCTTGACCGCGATTCTTGCCGCCGCGATTCTTGCCGCGCTGCTGGCCTGGCCTAACGCCGCCCGCGCGCAGTCCGACACCCTCTGGTCGGCCACGCTGGTGGCCAAGGCCCATGAGGGCAGTCAAGTGGGTTGCGCCAACGCATATACGGAGACTGCCCGGAAGTGCAGTACGGCGACGACGCTGACCGACGACGATTTTGTCCTGGGTGGAACGACGTACACCATCATTGGCTTTTGGTGGCAGCCTTCGCAGGTGATAGGCACGTCCACCATACCCCCACGCGTTACGTTCGATCTGGACCAGGATGTCCCAGCATCTCTCGGTACCGACTACTCGCTGTTCATCGATTCGCTTACGATACCCCCCGGCAAGATAGCCGTGTCCAGCCAGTTCGCCGACAGGCTGCTTGTCGACGTCGAAGGCGTTACCTGGACCACGGGCCAGTCGATTTCGCTGAGTCTGCGGCCGTTCCTCTCGGTCGGCGATTGCGACCGCGTAAACAACACCGCGACGCCGCCGACCAATCCCGCCATCACCGGCGCCACCGTCTCCGGCACGTCGGTCACCCTCAGTTGGAACCCGCCCGCCGATTCCCACGGCCACCCGGTGACCAACTACATCGTGTACGTCTACAAGGCGGACGAGACGCTGAGGTCGGCGAGGTATTGGGACTTCCTGGGCCACGAAAACGCCGCGACGACCTACAGCGAGACCCTCACCGGGCTGGAGGCGAACACGGCCTACGAGGCGCGGGTGCGGGCGCGCAACATCCTGGGCTGCCGCAGCGGGTTCAGCGCCATCGAGTCCTTCACCACCGGCGCGGGCGGTCTGTAGGGAAAGGAGCGATACGACCATGACCGGCAGCTCTGCCGATTTGGCAAGTGGCATCCGGCCCGGGTGGTGCGGCAGCGCCCTGAAAGGTACGCGAATAACCGTCACACGACCTGATCAAAAGGAGAAAGGTGAAAAATGCGCCACATGAGGCTCTTCAACCCCGCCGTGACCATCCCCACCCTGGCGGCCGTTGCCGTCGCCGTTGCCGTCTTCGCTGTCATTCTGGCGGCCCCCGCCCAGGCCCAGGACGAGGAGCAGGTCATAACCAGACTTGCCGTAGCGCCCGGCGTTACCACCGCCAAGGTGACCTGGAGAAACACCACGACGTACGTCGACGTCGGAGACACGCGGCAAAAGCGCCGCCAGCACATAGCGTGGAAGCCCGTGGGCCAGGATGTCCCCGCCGTCAGTTACGAAATCACCCCAGGCAGCCGCCGCGTCAAAGTCGGACTCTCGCAGCTGAAGCCGGCGACAACCTATCTTCTCACCGTGGGCGACCTTGCCAGCGGGAGTGAGGTCTCAGTCGAGTTCACCACCAAAGGGGCCATAACCGGCCTTGCCGTGGCGCCCGCCGCGACCACCGCCGTGGTGAGCTGGAAGAACATCACGCCCTACGTCGAAGGCGTCACCCGCCCGTGGCGCGGCCACTACATATCGTGGAAGCCCGTCGGCAAAGAGGGCCCCATAGGTGACGGTTTCTTCAATCTCACCATAAAGGGCGCACCCGAAGAAGGCGCATCCGGCAAACTCACGATCAGGGACCTGAAACCGGGCGCCACCTACGATCTCACCGTGAGCGACAGGTACGTCCACACCTACGACCCCGCCAGCAGCAGGGGCGAGGCCACGGTCCGGTTCACCACCGCAAGCACGGAGGAGGGGGCGGAACCGGTCTTCGATTTCCTCGTCTTCCTCCACAAGAAGAACGCACATGGCGAATCGAAAGAACGGCGTGTGCTGAAGGTGGACCGCCCCTTCGACGCCGACACCATGGCCTACACCGCCAAGGCGCCTCCCAGGTTCACCCACGCGGCAATAGCCCACAACCCCGGCCTGTACGACGTGACCCTGGCCAGCAATCAGGAAGTGGAAGTCGACAGGACCCACGTTCCACTGAAGAAGGGCATCAACGTCATCACCGCGACTGTGACGCCCAGGGGGTCCGAGGAATCGCAGACCTACACCTTCACCATCCTGCGGCTCGCCAACGGCAACGGCAATACCAGTGTCGAGGCTCCCAGGAACGTTGCCTCGTCGATGCAGGATAACGGAGACCTGCTGATAACGTGGGACGACCCCGACAACGCCGAGGCCGACGACGTCAACGTCACCGCCTGGCTGGTGCAGTGGCGGCCCAAAGGCGTCAAGGGGAACGACTGGAGCAATGAACCCTTTATCTTGGTGCATCCGAAGGGGGACGACAACCGGTTCACCGTCGCCAGGGAAGACAGGATCGCCGCCAGCGATCCGGCCGTAGAGTTCCAGGCCCGGGTGCGGGCTTACGACGCCGAAGCCAAACGCCTGGGGCCGGGAGCGTCATCACCCAGATAGACCGGCATGAGCATCCGCATCGGCTGCACCGGCGGCCACGGCGTACGAGGACGGCAGGGACGGCAAATGGGAACGAAATACAACAGGGAGGCAAACGTGATGATGAATGCAAACAGTTTCAGGGCTAGCAGGCGGACTCCGGCGTTGGCCGTTCTCGTGTTGGCGGCGCTGGCGGCGGCCTTCGTCCTTTGGTCTCCGCCCTCCGTCCACGGCCAGGATGAGAGCGGGACCACGACCGTGGGATTCTCGATCAGCGCCCTGGCATCCGTATCCGACAAGACCTACACGGCCGGCGCCGGCGTGAACGAGGGGAGGCTGCCGGAAGCCGCCGTCGAGTTCGGCGTCGACCCCGGTAAGGGGTACTACGAGGTGGTCTACTCCGCCACGGGCCTGCCGGCGGGGCTCACCATGGCCCAGGATCGGGTGGTCCGGGGCGTCCCCGAGTCGGCCACCAACGGCGCGGTCACGGTCACCTACACCGCCACCGTCACCTTCTACACCGCGGACGAAGACAACACCTTCAGCGAGTCGGGCACCGGGACCGCAGACCTCACCTTCGACGTGACGGTCAACCCGCCGGTGACCTTCAGCGCAGATGCGCAGAGGTTCTTCAGCTCCAATATCGTCGCCTATGTCCCCGACAGCGGATGGGAGAACCCCACCTTCCCGGCGGCCCAGGGCGGTACCGGGACGCTGACCTACAGCCTGATCCACAACGCCTCGGGCGAGCCGTTGGCCGACCATGTCGCCTCGGTCACCTTCGACGCCTCCACCCGCACGATCGGGGGAACGTTGGCGTCCGGCGCGCGTTACGCCGTCACCTTCATCGCCACGGACCAGAACGGTGCTGTGGCGCAAGGCTACACCGAGGTGCGGCACGGAGTAGGCGGCCTCTAGCACAGGTCCGCGAATCGTAAAGGGATGGAATCAACATGATGCGTATAGCTCGCAATGCACGCTTCACGGCGGCGCTCTCGGCGCTGCTGCTACTCTCCGCCCTCGTCCTCTCCGCCTGCGGCGGCGGGGACGAGGGGCTGACCCGCGCCGAGGTGGAGGAGATAGTGCGCGCGGAAGCGCCCCAACCGGAGCAGGGACTGTC
This sequence comes from Dehalococcoidia bacterium, assembly GCA_965203135.1. Classification (GTDB taxonomy): domain Bacteria; phylum Chloroflexota; class Dehalococcoidia; order Lucifugimonadales; family CATOSD01; genus CATOSD01. The sequence continues at coordinate 4,641 of CBDBBO010000003.1, forward strand.
CCGCGCCGAGGTTGAGGAGATCGTCCGGGCGGCCATCGCCTCCATCCCGTCCAAGTCCGCTCCCGCCGAGTACACCCGGCACTTCGTCGAGAGCGCCATCGCCCGCTACGACGCCCGGGGCCTCGAAGCCACCCTCGCCCACTACAACAGCCCGCAGAGCATCGACGGCCAGTGGTACGTCTTCATCATCGACGAGAGCGACCTGGTGATAGGACACCCCGACCCCGAACGCCTGGGCCTGGACGTGAAGGGCTGGGTGGGCACCGACCTCAACGGCTACGAGTTCGGGCCCGAGATGCTGTCTGCCACCGAGGAGGGCAAGTGGGTCACCTACGTCTACCGCAACCCGGAGAGCGGGGGCATAGGCTCCGGCGACTTCGAGCTGAAGAACGTGTGGGTGGAGAAGCACGACGGGCTGCTGTTCGCCTCCGGCTGGTACATAGACGCCGACGAGTTCACCAGGATGCTGGTGTCGCTGTCGGTGGACAAGTACCGCGAGGTCGGCTTGGCGGGAACGATGGCCTACTTCGCCAGTCCGGGAAGCGCTCTGGCGGGCCTGGAGGAGGCCATAGCCTACTACAACTCCGCCGAGACCGTGGACGGCCACTGGTTCGCCTTCATAGGCGGGCCGGACGGGAAGATCGTGGGGCACTCCGACATCTCGAAAATCGGCGGTGACACCCACGACCTGCTCGGCGGAGAGACCTTCGTCGCCACCGAGGACGGCGTCTGGGTGGAGTCCGAGTCGCTGCGGGTATTCGTGGCCGGTTATGACGGCTACGTCTTCGGCTCCGGCTGGAGCCGGGACGAGTAGGGCCGATGGGGAAAGCGGTCGAAGCGCCGCTCGAATCTGTTAGGAGGACATAGCCGGATGAGGAAACGAACCCAGGCCCGTCCAGCTCCGCGCCGCCTGTTGAAGGCGTTTATCGCGGCCGGCGTTGCCTTGTTGGCGCTGAGCCTGTTGGCGTCGCCGGTCTCGCCCACCGCAGCGCAGGAGCCGGGCGTGGCATTCTATATCAAGCAGGGCGTTCTGAGTGACGGCAGCGGCGGACGCCTGGTCAGGGCCAACAGCCTGGCCATCTCGGAAGGACTGTCAATCACCTACTTTGTGAAGTTGGGGTCCCAGCCCAGCGCGAATGTGACCGTCGCGCCCGCAAGCTCTTCGTCCGCGATATGGGTGAATACCGGCTACGACGGGCCGTTGACCTTCAGTCCTGAGAACTGGACCAGGGTGCGGTCGGTGCAGGTCTTCACCTACCCCGGAGCCGCGGACGACGAAAACGCCGGCAGCATTACACACACCGTCAGCAGCGACGACTCCGGCTACGACGGCCTGAGTCCCTCCTTCACGCTGGACATAGTCGGCACGAGCCTTGCGTGCACCGGTTCGGATGCCCCGACGCTCGCCGTGGACGATTCGAACCGCCACATGACGATCAGCCCGTCTGCCGCTTCCTGTGGAAGCACGCCCATCGTCGGGTACGACACCGCCATCAAGATGGACGACGGCCCGTGGAAGTTCAGAGCGAATACCAGATGGGCTGTCCCGGCCTCATCACCGTACTCGGTGAGGCCGGTCGTGAATACGCACCCGGTGGTCAGCGGCTCCACTTACAGGGTGAAGACCCGCGGCCTCACCTACGACAAGGGGGTCAGCCCGTGGTCGCCGGTGTCGACGATTACGGTCGGGGGCGTGAAGTCCAGCGACACCGACCTGCGGGGCCTGTTGATTTCACCGGGCGAGCTCGAGTTCGATGCGGATACGACCGAGTACACGGTGAACGTGCTCCAGACCGTGACCAGCGTCACAGTCAGCGTCTTCCCCAGAGACTACCGCGCAACCGTTAGCGTAGACGGTGTGCGACTCGGCCCTGAACTATGGGCCCGGATCTCCCTGGTAGAGGGCGAGGACAAGGCCATCCCGGTGGTGATAACGGCCGAAGACGGGGTCACAACCAAGACCTATACGGTCACGGTCATCCATGTCTCGGTGACCTCGGAAGAGGAGCAAGACCCTTCGGAAGAGGGCTCCGGCAATCAGAGACAGGGGGGATTGTGAACACCGCGCTCTTGGTATGTCCCTGCTCGACAGGCACAACCCGAACATCGACGTTGAAGTTGGTGGCCCAATCCGTAGGGCGCGACCCTTGTGGTAGCGCTGGACGCGATGAGGAGAAGTGGGCATCCCTCTCGCCCGGAACGGTCTCTCCGATTATTCGGAGAGCTGCACGGGCCGGTGGAGTCGACGCCCCGCCTTCCCTGGCGTCGATCGGTTGCGGGCCCTGGCCGGAAAGCAAAAAGGCAAAGGCAGGAGAAAGGACAGCGCCACCGCTGCTCCGCAAGTTGTGAGAAACATGCCAATGGACACAAAGCGCGTAGTCATAGTAGGAGGAGGAGCTGCCGGCCTGGGCGCCGCCTACACCCTGAAGAAGCATGGCCGTGCTCCCACACTGCTGGAGGCCGAGGACCATGTCGGAGGGCGGCTTGCGTCCGACGAGGTGGACGGGTTCCTCATCGACACGGGAGCGGACTTCTTCAGCTACTCCTACGACGCGGTGTTTCGCATCTGCGAAGAGCTGGATGTGCCGCTGGTTCCCTCGCGGCAGAAGCTCGGCTGGTACAGAAATGGACGGTGGCATGTAACCACGGCGGCTCAATCCATTCCCGGCGTCATCGGGAACCTGAGAGCGTTCCCCGGCCTGGGACTGTCGTCTTGGGGGGCGATGAAGTTTATCTGCAAGGCCTTTCGCCAGGCCGACTACCTGACGTTCGCCAGCCACAGCCGCATAGCCGAGATCGACGATGACGAGAGCTTCGGCGAGTACCTGGCGAGGACCGGCGCGCCCGAGTCTCTGCGGGTCACGCTCAAGGGGTTCGTTGAGAACGGCGTGCTGGACTACATCGATTCCTCCAGCCAGGCGTACATACGGGGGTTTCTGGCAAACACGATGCTGCGACCGCACCGGCTGATGTCGCCGGAGAAGGGGGCGGGCGCGCTGGCCCGCGGCATCTCCGCCGCCGAGGAGGTCATGGGCCTGTTGCGGGCTGGAGAACGGTCCCGTAGAGGAGACCTGCCGATATGAGAAGAATGTCCCTGGCGATCACGGCGGTCCTCGTGCTGGCCATCGGCGCGGCCGTGGGAGGTGGAGGAGGACCTGCTGCCGTGGCTGGTGCTGCCGGGCGCTGTGCTGGCCGGGGTTGGGGGCTCTGCGGCGTTCTGGCTGCTGCTGGCACGGGATCGGGTGTTTGACCTGCTCCGGTGGCTGCGATTTTTTGAATGAAGCGCTTGGTGGTTACGGCAGCCGTCAGGAAGGAGATGATTGAGATAGACCAGTCGACTTTTCTTAGCCGCTGGCTCGCGGTCGTGACGGTTCTGGCCATCGCTGTCGTGCTGAGCGCCTGTAGCGACGACCCGGTTCCCACGCCGACCGATACGCCAGCCGCAACGCCTGCGACAGTGCATACGCCTACATCGACCGATTCGGCAACCCCCTCACCAATAACCACACCTACGCCAACCCCCGAACAGACTCCCGCACCAACTCAGACCGCGACGCCGACTGCAACTCCCTCACCTGTTCCTACAGCCACACCTACGCTTACCCTCGAACCGACTCCCACGCCGACTCCAACCCCTGAGCCGACGCCCACACCCACGCCCACTGTAGCGCCTACCACTTCCCTATCTGGTTCTTTCACCGATTCAACCGGTCGGAGGATCCGGTATCGGGTCCACTATAATCAAGATTGGGACCTGAGCCAGCCGCGCGGGGCCGTAATCTTCTTTCATGGAAACAGCCGAGGCACCGAGGATGGCATGTTCTGGGGCCCAGACGAAGACGGGAGCGTACTTCCGCAGGGGCTGTTGTTTGTCCGGGTGGCGTCTCCAGAGTCCGGCGATGATTCTGACCATGCAGGCTCCGAGACCAGTCTCTTTGGATACAGGCTGCACAGTGGTGGAATTAGGGGATGGCACGAAGCCGATTTTCGTCTGATCCACGAGCTATTGCAGAGCAACCTGGGAGGAAATGTCGCCCTTGACAAAGACAAGATCGTTTTTCAGGGAGGTTCTGACGGCACCGGTTTCTTGGCCAGATTCTTGGAGAGGTACTTCACCGTATATGGTGGCGGTTTTCACGCGTGGTGCGGCTATTTCTGGAACGGGTCCTATTCCCATCCTCCCCGAAAGGCCGCCTCGTGGGCGCCCACTGTTCCGTGGTCCAGGCACACAGCATCGGCAGTCGCACAACGGATGCGCGTATTCGTGGAAGCCACAACCGAAGACAAACTTCATGACGATGCCGTGGCAATGCGGGACTACTACCGGGACGTGCTGGGCCTGAACACACGATGGGACCTCGATGCTCCGGGAGGCCATTGTTGGATGGGCGCAACACCAAGACGTTCAATCGTGGAGTGGCTGTCCGAAACTCCTATCACGCAAGTTGCCGCAGGTACAGTCGCCGACCACGACGGCGACGGGCTGGCGAATGCGCTCGATCCGGACGACGACAATGACGGAGCGCCGGACATCATAGACGCCTTGCCCTTGGAACCGAGGGACTGGCTCGACACCGATTCAGACGGGACCGGAGACTTCGCCGACCGCGACGCCGACGGTGACGGCATCGAGAATGCGGCCGACCCGTTCTCCCTGGACCCGACAGAGTGGCGTGACAACGATGAAGACGGAATCGGCGACAACATCGATGTGGACGATGACAACGACGGAGTTCCGGACAGCGCCGACCCGGATCCTCTCCGCGGCCCCCGCAACGACCAGCTGACGTTCAAATCTGTCAGTTCGGGGCAGCTTTACCTCACTTACCAACAGGTTCCATTTGCCCATGTTCACCGCAGCCAACCTGTGTCGATCAAGTACCCGGAGGCGCTCGGAAACCGCCAGTCCTGGCATTCCATCCGTTTGGGGGATGGGGCCAATCCGGTGTTCGAGATAATGATCGATTCCTACGAGCGCGATGAGTCGTGCGAAGACGTACTCCTCGCCAGGCTGTGCGACGCGCAGGCGCCCAACTTCTACTACTACGAGCGGTGGTACCACAAGATATACGTCGACAGGAACCGCAATGGGGACTTGACCGATGACGGACCGCCGCTGGTCATGGCTCGAAACGAGGAGGACCGGGACCATTCCCTTCCCTCGGCCCACGCCATCGTCAAGGTTCCCTATAGCACTGGCGAACTTCTGCCGTACGGGTTGCTCCTGTACCCGATGGGCGGACCCGAAGACATACGCCTGCGCTACGGGGGCGCAAGCGTGTGGATGGGTCTGGTGTCGGTTCCAGGCGCTGAACCGGTCCTGGTGGGAACGGTTGATATGAATGTCGACGGGGTGTTCAACACAGGGGAGTTGCGGTACAGCCCCTGGCCTCGCCAGGATGCCAGCATGTTGCAGGACTTTGTTTGTGTCGATAAGGATCGGGATGGCTGGCTGAGTGAGTGCGATCCTTACGTTGAACCGGAATCCGCCTTTCAACCCGTTTATGCGGACGAGCCGTTTACGTTAGACGGGCGAACCTACACGCTCGAAATCGCACCCACAGGTCACACGGTGCGTATCCGTGAAGCCTTCTCATCCACCACCCCTGAGCCGACGCCCACTGCTACTCCCCCACCCGTTGTCGAATCGCCATTGATTGCAACCTTCCTGGACACCCGGATACGCTGCCGCGCCTGGAACGCAGAAGCGAATGCACATAGACCCCGACACCATGCCGGTAGTCTCAACACGTGGCCCTCACGGAACGACGGCTGCTCGACGCCCAGGGCCGGACGCCGGTCATCGACTCGACGGAGCTGGCGGGCTGGTCTGCTTCGAGAAGCGGGAGTCCGCAAAGTTTCCTAAAGATCTCCTGCTACATTGACTACTACAGCAGGGCCGTGGGGCTCGGCAAGTAGTGAAGCAGGAGGTGTTGGTATGAACAGGAAATGGATACCAATGGGGCTGATAGTGGGGCTGCTGGCCGCGGCCATAACCGGCGGCGCCGTGCTGGCCTCTGGCGGAGATGGGGCCGGGAACGGTGACCCCGATGCCGAGGAGGTGGTCGTGACGGATGGGGATGTCTCCGTCCTCAGCATCGAGAACACGGAGGTGGACTCGGGGGAGCCGGATGATCTGTCCGTAAGGGTCGCGGAGATTCTGGGCACGGACACCCAGGCGACGCACGATGCCATGGTGCAGGCGGACCAGGTCGATCTCGACCATCTCGGGGTGGACGGCCAAGTGGAAGTGGGGGATGAGGATTCGGCATCTGTGGAAGCCGAAGGGATGTCGTATGCGGAGTACGGCGACAGGATCGGCGCAATCCTCGGCGTGGACGGTGAGAGGGTCGCCCGGGCCATCGCCCAGGCTTACGAGGAGCTGTACGCGATAGAGCGGGACATCTGGGATAATGGCAGCGGACGGGACGCGGAAGGCAAATACGAGTCCGGCAAGCATCCCGCCGGATAACCCCGGCGTCCCGCGACGCAGGCCGAAGGCCGGGGCGGGCATCGGTCCCGCCTCGGCCCATGCCGCACAGAGGAGAGTGTCATGCCCTCCAGGAACACTAACGGCGAGAAACACGGAGAGAAGCCCCTGGTGCTGGTCGTCGACGACGACCCCAACGTGGTCGCGCTGGCGCGCGGCTACCTGGAGCGGGACGGATACCGGGTGTCGGAGGCCGGCGACGGGCTCCGGGCGTTGGAGCTGGCCCGAAAGGAGCAGCCCTGCCTCGTGGTGCTGGATCTCATGCTCCCCGGCCTGGACGGGCTGGAGGTCTACCGTAGGCTGCAGGTGGAATCGATGGCGCCCGTCATCATGCTGACGGCGCGGGTGGAAGAGGCGGACCGGCTGGAGGGGCTGAACCTGGGGGCCGACGACTATATCACCAAGCCCTTCAGCCCCCGGGAACTGGCGGCCAGGGTCCGCGCCGTCCTGCGCCGCTCAGACCGGGAGAGCGCCGTTTCCGCATACCCGGAGCTTAGCTTCGACGGGATCAGGGTCAACCTGCGCACCCGGAAGGCGACGGTGGACGGCGCGGAGCTCGGCCTGACGCCAACGGAGCTCCGGCTGCTGACCCTCCTGCTCCAGGAACCCGGCAGAGTGTTCTCCCGCAACGACATCATCGACAGGGCGCTCGGCGATGACTTCGACGGCTTCGACCGCGCCGTCGACACCCATGTGTCCGGTCTTCGCCGGAAGCTCGAAGCCGAAAGCCCGGGGAGCGCCGGGCACATCGAGACCGTGTATGGCGGCGGCTACCGGCTGCGTCATGGCGGGAGCGCCTGACGTGCGTACTGGGATGCTGCACGACCTCGTTTCCAGCCTGCAATTCCGGCTGGTCGCGGGATTCGCGCTGACCATCGCCCTGACCCTCGCCGGGGCGGGAATCTTCATCAGCCTCGCCACCGAGACCCAGGTCGAACGGTTCGAGACCGATCAGGCCATGGCGCAGGCCGGGCGGGTCAGCGAGTTCATCTCCAATTACAGCATCGAGAACCCCGACCCCGCCGGACTAGGCCCCGATCTGCAATCGGTTGTCCAGCAGGCCGCCGACATCTCCGGGCTTCGCATAACCACCTACGACGCCCAGGGCAACGTCGTCGCCGACTCCAACCCTCCCTCTTCAATATCAAGCCCTCTGGAAGACCAATACGGGCCGAAGGAGGCGGAGTCCTTCTCCCTTCTATCCGACGGGGAGGTTGTGGGTTCCATCACCGCATCCAGCGATTCTGGTCTTGAGGCGGAGCCTGGGCAGTTCGCCGTCAGCGACCCGGATGTTTCCCGCATAGCCCGCCACGTGGACCGCTACCTGCTGTGGGCCGGAATCGGCGTCGCGCTCCTGGGTACGGCGCTGGTGTGGATGCTCGCACGGCGCACGCTGGCCCCGGTGCGGAGGTTGGGAGCAACCGCCCGACAGTTGGGCCGGGGCGACCTGTCCCAACGGGCCGAGGTCGCCGGCCCCACCGAAATCCGGCATCTGGCCCACAGCTTCAACAGCATGGCCGCTGAGCTGGAAGAGGCCGAGGATCGCCGCCGCAGCCTCACCGCCGACATCGCCCACGAGCTGCGGACCCCTACCTCCAACATCCAGGGCTATATGGAGGCCATCAAGGACGGGGTGTTTCAGGCGACGCCGGAAACGGTGGACACCATCCACGAGCAGTCGCTCCTGCTGTCGCGGCTTGTCGACGACCTGCGCCTCCTCGCCCAGGTCGACGGCGGCGAGCTTCGGCTGCAACGGACGCAGACGCGCGTGGAAGAGTTGGTGCAGTCCTGCGTGGACGCCCTGCGGCCCCGGGCCGAAGCCAGCGGCGTGGCCCAGGACGTCGATGTGGCTGAAACCCTGCCGGAGCTGGACCTGGACCCGACCCGCATCTCTCAGGCGGTCGGCAACCTGCTGGACAACGCCGTCACCCACACGCCGGAGGGCGGCAGGATAACGGTGTCTGCCCAAGCAAGTGGCAACGCTGTCGAAGTGCGGGTGGCGGACACCGGGCCGGGAATCGCTCCCGATGACCTGCCCCGCGTATTCGACCGCTTCTACCGCGCCGATCCCTCCCGTTCCCGCAGCACCGGCGGAAGCGGGCTTGGGCTAACCATAGCCCGGAGGCTCGTCGAGGCCCACGGCGGTTCCATCGAGGCCGAGAGCGTGGTGGGACAGGGCAGCCGGTTCACCATCCGCCTGCTGGCCGGACGGCGATCGAGTCGACGAAGGGCGTCCGGCTGAGGGCGTCGAGCAGTTGTCGGTCTGAACGAGGCATGTATCAAACCTGCCCCTACAGTTGCGAGGGGCCAGAAGGCGGCCGGAGGGGGTGCAATTCCCCGCCGCCGTCCCCTAACCACTGATCACTGACCACTAACCACTCGCCCCTAATCGTTGTCCCTCACGGTGACCTTCACGCTCGGCCCGATCATTCCATCGTACACCGGGTCCGGGACGCAGTCCTCCGGGTTGTCCAGCTGGCCGCACGGCACGGCGTAGATTTCGTGGTGGATCAGGGCCGCTCCGTCCTCCGAATCGTCGTCCTCCGCCGCCTCCACGGTGATGGGGACGCCCACGTTCCAGGCAAAGGCCCAGCCGTCCCACCTCCCATCCTCGGGGAGGGCGTAGCCGCTGGGCAGCAGGATCATGCCCTGGTGCCCCGCCAGGGAGTCCGAGAGTGTGTCGTCCCCGTCCCAGATGAGGGCCACCCGCACCGGCCAGGCCGGGCTGGCGCCCAGCCTCACCCGGTAGCTGGCCGAGCCGCCCTCGTTCACCGTCAGGCTCGCCGGGGTCACGATGATCCGGCCCGTGGCCGCCCGCCTCGTTCATTGCCCGCACCCGGTAGGGCAGGAGCTGGCCGGCAGCGGCCATGTCCACCCAGATGGTCCCACCCACGTCCCTCGCCACCGTCGTCCAGGGGCTGGCCGACCGCTGCACCTCGTAGTGGCTCACCTTATGGCCGTTCACCGTCTCTACCGGCTGCCACATGATGATGTTCGCCAGCGGCGTTTCCACCACCCTCACGCCGGCCGGCGCGTCGGGGTGTCCCTCGCCGGTTCCAGCGTGGGACGCGATGGTCGCCCTGTTGTTGTCGGGGATGTGGTCATAGTACTCCGCGGTGTGCCAGGTGTTGCCGCCGGCTTCGCAGGCGGACTCACTGGACGCGGCCACGCCCACGCCGTCGCTGTCGATGCAGACCGTGTAGTCCCGGACGCTCTCGATGGTGGCGGTGACCGGGTCTCCTTCGGCGGTGATGGTCAGGGTCGCCGACGGGCTCCGGCCCGAATAGGGGGCTATTTCCGGGGACTCCAGCTGGCCGATGGCCCAGACGCCCTCGCAGAGGCCGGCCTGGCAGGCGCCCTGGGCGTAGCTCCCCCGGCTGGGGTCGGCCACTGCCCCCTCCGGCACTCCGGTCAGCGTCACCTCGGCGGGGGTGGCGTCCGGCCCGTTGTTCACCGCCTCGATGGTGTAGGCCACCTTCCCCCTTGCGACCGCCGGGCTGGCTCCGGCGTCCCGCACCTCCAGTTCCGCCATGGGACCGACGTGGAAGGTATAGGTGACAGTGTCGGTGTATGCGGTGCCCGACGTGGAGGCCCCGAAGGTCAGTTGAACCTTATGCGTGCCCAGCGCGCTGAACTCGGCAATTAGGGCATATGGTGCTGATGTCGTAGATTCGGGAAGATCGAGCGGCCCGAGGGAGGTTCTTGTATCCGCGTCCAGGAAGGCGCCTCCCGCCTCGGGGCCGCCAAGAAGCGTAAACGCGCCGGGCCTTTGCTTCGGCTCCACGTCGCTGATCGCATAGGTGTACTGGGAGTAGCCGCTGGGGATGAGTTCCATCAGGAGCCCTACTCCCGGCATCGCGTAAGAGCGAAGGTAGTGGTTACTATGGGCGCTTGTGGTGCCGGTCCGCCATTTCCCGTCATGCCGTCCCTGGGGATCCTTGACATGGATGATCACCGATTCCGGCTGCAAGTACATATTGCCCAAATCGGTCGACGTAGGCGGGGCAGCTGTATCGTCTCGTCTTTGTTTCAGCCTCAGGAGCCGGTCGTTGAGGCTGAATTCGGCGACAAGCTCCAGCGTATCGTCCGTGCTGCAGGGGTAGGTGGTGACGCCGATGCACGGAACATATTTGAACAGGTCGATTTCGCCGCGGTCAATCACCTCCGGCGGCCCGTCTCCCAGGCACACCGTCGCGACGTCGTCAAAACTCCAATCCTCGGAGTCGGGAGGCGTTACTTGGACGATCTCCGCCGTCAGGCATCGCCTCTCCAGGGGAGCGCTGCCGCTCAGGTTCACGGGCATACTCAGCGTCTTGGTCCTCCTGGCATCGTTCCTCACCGCAAGTAAATCGCCGGCGCGCCAGATGGCGGTATTCCCCGAAATCGTGGTGTTCGACAGATTGGACGAGGCAAAGGACAGTCCCGGCGAAAGGGTGACCTTCACCTGCACGCCAGTCTTATCCCAGGCAGGGGTGTCGAGACGGTTAATGAAAGTAATGAAAGTGGTGTTTTTGCACTGACCTTGAAGACGGCCCGCCCGTCCGGCGCCGGGCGCAGGTCGGCCACCTCGACCTGCAGGCCCACGCCATCTCGCGAAAAACCAATATTCCCGGTGACGGCAAAAAACCATCTCTCGGCACGATTGTTGTATTCAAATCCCCGCGTCTCTTGTGGTGAGGACGAGACGATTGAGGCGCGTGCCTGAAAGAACTCAATGGCGGGGTCCCCCAGTCTCCTGGCCGAACGAGAGGGTTGCCGACCTTCCAGCTCTGATTTGCGGGATAGTCCATTTCCCATTGGCGAAACCTCCCGTGTGGGGAGTAATTTCGTCCACTACTGGCGGGTCACTCTCGAAATTGACCACCACGTCATTAACAACTACCTCAGAGTCATTTGTCACTACTACACGAATTTTGCCGGTCTTGCCCTCCTCAAACTCCACAGCAAGGTCTATAGGCTGGCGGTAGGACTCGTCCTGGGCCTGGACCGGCGCTGCAGCAGAGGTATAGGCCACCGCCAGGGCGATGATTGCTACGATGAAGGTCGTTGGTCTTTTCATGGCATCGAGTAGGGTGACGAGCTGTGCAGCGGCTGAAGTTGGCTGTCGTCGGGCCTGGTGAGGTCGTCGAGGAACCCGGACGAAACGACGCCATTCGAGGACGTCCCACCCAGGATTTCCGGCTTCTCAGCCAGCCTGGCGTGAACCTTGGCGGCATCCCACTTCACGCATCGAGGCAGCGCCGCCAAGACGTTGCCAGCCGATACGGGTGCAGCGCAAACACCAGTCATGGGCCTTCGAGCGTCTCCTTTGCGCCGATATTCATTCTTGGTCTGTTTCCGTTCGTTTCCTATCTTTGATATGTAATATTAATATATGGGCTGAGGCAGGGCCTCCAACGTAGCTCATATGCCCCGCCCCAACACCTCCCAGCTATGTTCTACTTGATATGTAATCTCAATACAGGAGACAACGTACCACTTCGAGTACGATTACCGGGATGAACGGGTTCCACGGAACCCAGTGGTCAGAGTACCAGACGGCCTATCGCCTCCACGTGGTTTTTACCCCTTCTTTTGTGAAAAGCAGTGTATAATTCTGTGGAGACCCCCAGTGCATCCGGGGCCGGAAACGGGCTCCGCGACCCCCAACCCAGGAGGTAAGATTCGGTGCCTTCAGACCAACAGGACCGGGAGATCGATGCCCTGCGGGACCGGCTCTCGCGCCTGAGCGAGGCCAGCCTCCGCATCAACGAGAACCTGGACTTCGACGACCTGCTCCAGGGCGTGGTGGACGGCGCCCGCTCCCTCACCGGCGCCCGCTACGGCGCCCTGACCGTCTTCGGCGACGAGGGGGAGCTTCCCCACTTCATCGTCTCGGGGATGACCCCCCAGGAGCACCAGGGCTTCTGGGACATGCACGAAGGCATGCGGTTCTTCGAGTACGTGTCGGGCCAGGAGACGCCCCTGCGGGTGGCCGACTTCGGCGCTCACCTGGAGGCCCTGGGGATGCCCGACTTCCGTCCCCCCGTGCCCGTCACCTCGTTGCTGATTGCGCCCATCCGCCACCGGGGCGTGGCGACCGGCTCCATCTACCTGAGCGGGGGCGAGGAGGGCGGCGAGTTCACCCGGGAGGACGAGGACTCCGTGGTGATGTTCGCCTCCCAGGCGGCGCTGGTCATCGCCAACGCCCGAACCCACCGGGAGGAGCGGCAGGCCCGGGCCGACCTGGAGACGCTGGTGAACACCTCGCCGGTGGGCGTGGTGGTCTTCGACGCCCATACCGGGCGTATGGCGTCCTTCAACCGGGAGGCGCTGCGCATCGTGGACGGCCTGCGGGACGACGACCAACCGCCGGAGGCCCTGCTGGAGGTGCTGACATGGGTGCGTTCCGACGGCCGGGAGGCCTCCCTGCGGGAGCTGCCGGCGGCCGAGGCTCTGAGGGCCGGGGAGACGGTGCGGGCCGAGGAGATCGTGCTGCGGGTCCCTGACGGGCGCAGCGTCAGCGTCCTGCTCAACGCCTCCCCCATCCACTCGGAGGACGGTCGGCTGGCGTCCTTCATCGTCACCCTGCAGGACATGACGCCCCTGGAGGAGCAGGAGCGGCTGCGGGCAGAGTTCCTGGCCATGGTGAGCCACGAGCTGAGGACGCCCCTGGCGGCGGTCAAGGGCTCGATCACCACGCTGCTGGAGGGGGTGGGGGAGCTGGACCCCGCCGAGACGACCCAGTTCCACCGCATCATCCGCGACCAGTCGGACCAGATGCGCTCTCTCATCGGCGACCTGCTGGACGTGGCCCGCATCGAGACGGGTTCCCTCCCGGTTGACCCCGAGCCCGCCAACCTGCGCTCGCTGGTGGATGAGGCAAGCAGCAGGTTGGTGGCCGGAGGCGCGGGGAACGCCCTGGAAGTGGAGCTGGCGGCGGACCTGCCGATGGTGCTGGCCGACCGGCTGCGCATCGTCCAGGTGCTGGGCAACCTGCTCTCCAACGCAGCCGGGTACTCCCCCGACGGGTCGCCCATCCTGGTGACCGCAGTGCGGGATGGCGTGCACGTCGCCGTCTCCGTCGCCGACCAGGGCCGGGGCATACCGGCGGAGCTTCTGCCGGGGCTGTTCCGCAAGTTCTCGCGGGCGTCGGGTGTCGACGGGTCGGGCCTGGGACTCGCGATCTGCAAGGGCATCGTGGAGGCCCACGGGGGCCGCATCTGGGCCGAGAGCGACGGCCCGGGCCTGGGGGCGCGGTTCACCTTCACCCTGCCGGCGGTGGAGGGCGCGACCTCCGCCCCCGCTCCTGCCTCTCCCGGCGCCCGTCCCGCAGCACGGGTCCGCGTCCTGGCCGTGGACGACGACCCCCAGGACCTGCGGTACGTCCGAGACGTCCTCGCCAGGGCGGGGTACGCGCCCATCGCCACCGGCGACCCCGCCGACGTGCCCCGCCTCCTATCAGAGGAGAAGCCCCACCTCGTCCTGCTGGACCTGGTGCTGCCGGGGAGCGACGGTATCGAGCTGATGAACCACATCCGCAAGTCGGCGGACGTGCCGGTCATATTCCTGTCGATGTACGGCCAGGACGAGACGGTCGCCAGGGCTCTGGACATGGGGGCGGTGGATTACCTGGTCAAGCCCTTCTCGCCGACGGAGCTTGCGGCGCGGATCAGGGCGGCGCTCAGGAAGCGGCTGGACCCCTTCCAGGCCGAGCCGTCGGGACCCTACGCGGTTGGAGGACTGGGCATCGACTACGCGCTGCGCCGGGTGACGGTGGACGGAGAGCCGGTGGAGCTTACGGCCACGGAGTACGCGGTGCTCTACGAGCTTACGGTCCACGCCCCCAGGGTGCTGACCCACGGCGTGCTGCTCCAGCGGGTCTGGGGTCCGGAGCGCGTGGGCGACGCGTGGCTGGTGCGGGACGTGGTGAGGCGGCTGCGCCGCAAGCTGGGCGACGATGCGGACAGCCCCACGTACATCATCACCGAGCCCCGCGTCGGCTACCGGACGGCGGTGGGGGAGGCGGGGTCACAGAATCTGAAAGGTTCTTGATTTTATCAAGCCTGGTGGAGCTGGGGGGGACGGTAGATGGCGCCGTCTTCGAGATGTGGTTGGGTAGCGTGTTCATACAGGCTGGAGAGTAGCGCCAGCGCACCCGAACCAACGTCTCCGCTTCAAGACTCTTTCTTGAGCATCCGGTAGCCGACGCGGGGTTCGGTGATGATGTACGTGGGGCTGTCCGCATCGTCGCCCAGCTTGCGGCGCAGCCGCCTCACCACGTCCAACGTCGCCTCGGTGTGCCCCGAATGTCTCCCCGCGAACCCCACCAACTCCGCATTGACTCTCCCAAGCCCCCTCAGCGCGTCGTTGGCCGCCGGTATGAACGCACCCTCAGGCCACCTCCCGGCCTCCTCGGCCTCGTCGTGGAAACTGCCCAGATACCTGAACACCGCCGATGGCGACGGCGCCGCTTGTAACTAGGCGGTGGATCTGGGGCCATCCCTCCGTGCGACCTCAAAATCAATGGTTACCGAACGAGAGTTGTGACCTCAAAATTACGGTTACCGGCGGTGTTCCAGTTTAGGGGGTCTCCACGCCTCCACGCCAGGCCTTGCAGCTTCTCGATCTCTGAGTCGATCTGACGGCTCAGCCACAGCGGGTTGAGCGACGCGTACAGCTTCTCGAACACCACCCGCCGAGCACCCACAAGCGCCCCACTCCCGAGCATCCGCCGGTACGGGGTCATACCCTCGTCGTGCATACGCACCACCCGATCACCCTGTCGACTCTTCCCAATGAGCCGACGCACCGGCTGGAAGAAGTTCGCCTGCAGCCGCGCCAGCGAGTACACCTGTTGCATCTGCCTGAAGGCCGCGGACGTAGAGTACCGGCTGTGTCCGGTCAGCCGACGCACCACCGCGCCGTTCTTCTGCTCGACGTGCGCGCTGTCGTTCTTGCGGTACGGCCTGCTCCTTGTGAACGTGATGCCGTTGTTCTCGCAGTAGGCGTACAGACCGCGGTTGATGAACTCAGAGCCGTTGTCCGAGTCCAGCCCCAGCAGAGGCACCGGCAACCGTCTCCGCATCCTGCGTATCGCAGCACCCACACGCTCCTGCGTCTTGCCCCACACAACGTCCATGTCCACCCATCCCGTAGCTACGTCCACCGCGGTCACGGTCCACAGGTAGAACCCCTCGGTAGTCGTTCCGCAGTGCGCAACCGTGTCCACCTCCACGAAGCCGGGCCGGGCGTCGTCCCACTCCCAGTAGGTCCGCACCGGGATGCGGTTCCGAAGCAGAGTCCCTGCCTTGGTAAGGCTGGTCGCTCTCTTCCTCACCGGCGCCTGGTGCGCAGCCAGCAACCGCTCAAGCGTCGCCGCGCTTGCCCGCCCGAGCCTGGTCTCAATCCAACAGTCCAACTCCAGTTCGCCGAACTCGGCCAGCCGCGACGCCAGCTCCCCCACGAACGGGTGCAGCCTTCTGGCGCCTATCCCGCCCGCCGCCTCGTGCACCACCCGGACCGCCTCGGCCACCTCCGGACCGTACTCGACCGGTCTGCCCACGCGCCCTCCCTTACGTTCTCGCCTCCGACCCGACAGGGCTCGTATCGCCGACTTCCTGTGATAGCCGGTCACGGCTTCCACCTCGTCCAGTATCTTCCCCTTCTCCTTCTTACCCGCCTTCAGGTACCTCTCCATCTGCCGCTCCAGGTACTCTCGGACGCTCTTTTGGTTCACGGTTACCTCCAGCTTTTGGGTAACCGTAATTTTGAGGTACATTCTCCACTTCGGTAACCATAATTTTGATGTCATGCGCCCCCTTGAAGTCTCCGCACACCCGTGCTATCCTCCGTTCTGCAATGGACTGACCCTGCGACTGGCGACCTCGGACACCGGGATTGGGACCTCTCGTCGGACTGTTCTATTTCTGTCGATTTTGCGGCTTTACTAGGTAGTGTTGACATTTCATCTTAGCCATATGAGAGCGCCTGTGAAATGGAGGAACCCGAGGTACCTGTTCGCCAGTTTATCGAATCGGGAGAAGATGCGGCGGAAGTGCTTGATCTTACCGATGAAACACTCGACAAGATGACGCTCTCGGTACAGGTACTCATCGTATGAGTGCGGCGCCCTTCTGTTGGAGCGAGACGGAATCACCGGGACAGCCCCATTGTCGACGACCAACTCGCGAACGTGATCGGCGTCGTATGCCCGGTCGGCTATCACATGCTCACTCTCGGTACCGGATATGAGTTCGGCAGCTTGAGTCACATCGTGCTCTTGTCCTGCGGTCAGCGTAAATCTCAAGGGATTGCCCAGACCATCGACACTCACGTGGACCTTTGTAGAGAACCCGCCCCGACTTCGACCGAGGGCTTGGGACGCTTGCCCACCGTTTTTTTGGGTGCGCCAGCGGCAGAATGATGGGCCCGCACTACGGTGCTGTCGATGATGAGGTTCTCCATGTCGGGGTCATCGACAAAATACTGATGCATACGTTCCCATATCCCATGATCGCACCATCGGGCGAACCGTTTGTAGATGCTGTTCCAATTGCCATATTCGGCTGGGAGCATCCTCCACTGCGCACCAGTCCGAGCAATCCACAAGACGGCCTCGATGAAACGCTTGCAATCGGCTTCCTTTCCGACGTACAAATCGGGCTGGCTACGAAGAAACTCCAGCACCTTTGGCCACTGTTCGGGAGATAGTGTGACTGTTGACATATACCTAGTATAATGCAAATGTCAACACTACCTAGCCCAATCCATGCTTATCAGCGCCTCCAGCCGGAGCGCCCGGCGAGCTTCCCAGCTATGAGGTGGAACGGAACGCAACGAAATGCAACGAAATGCAACGAAGTTTCCGCCTGGGAGGAGAAGACGATGGCCGATCCCATACTTGTAGATGCCCACATGCACATAACCGAGTCCAGGGAGAAGGGCCGGGTCCGAAAGCAGACCTACGAGATCTGGGAGTACGGCGAGAAGTCCGACGTGAAGTACAGCGCCTACGACGGGATCGTCGAGGACGCGCTGGACGCCATGAACGAGGCCGGATTCTCCAAGGCCGTGGTGGTGAACCTGTTCGGCTCGGGCAGTCCGGCCTTCGAGAGGGGCCCGGCTCTTGCCGACGAGCTGAGGGCATTCAACAGGTGGGGATGCGACACCGCGGCCCCTCACGACAGCCTCGTCCCGTACATCAACGTCGACCCTCACATCTTTTCGGGCGATGAAATGTCTGCCCACATTCTCGACATGGTGGAGAATCACGGCGCCGGAGGCGTGAAGCTGCATCCGGTGCTCCAGCGCTTCGAGCTGGGCGACCCGAGGATGACTCCGGCCTACCGAACGTGCATCGAGCTTGGGATACCCGTCCTGTCCCACTCAGGCCCGGCCAGGGACGGAAGCGCTTTCGGCACGCCAAAGGCGTTCGCTCCGCTGCTGGAGAACTTCCCGGACCTGACAGTGGTCATCGCACATCTCGGCGGTGGAGCCTGGACGGAGGCGCTGGAAGTTGCGCGGGTGTTCCCGCACGCCGCTTTCGATTGCTGCGAGATCATGGAATGGCTGGGAGGCTCCAGCGCCCCGACCTATGAGCAGCTAGGCAGGCTCATAAAGGACATAGGGCCCGAGCGGGTGGTCATGGGGTCGGACTTCCCCTGGTACGACCTCGACCGCAGCGTCGAGATCGTAATGGGGCTGCCGCACCTGGCGCGCGAGGAAAAGGAGGCTATGCTGGGAGAAAACGCGATCAGGATCATGGGCCTGTAGGCGCTGAGGAGGATGCCATGCCCGGAAAACTCGACGGCAAGGTGAGCATCGTAACCGGCGGCGGCTCCGGCATAGGCCGCGGCACGGCCCTGCTGTTCGCCGCTGAAGCCTCTAAGGTCGTCGTCGCCGACGTCGATGACCGGGGCGGCGAGGAGACCGTCGTGCTCATCGGCGAATCGGGCGGGGACGCCCTGTTCGTCCGCACCGACGTCTCGCAATCACCGCAGGTGCGCGACATGGTGCAGAAGACCATCGAACACTACGGAAGGCTCGACCTGCTCATCAACGTCGCTGGCCGGCAGGCGGAGGTTCCTCACCTCATCGACGTTACCGAGGAGGAGTGGGACCTGGTCATGGACGTGAACCTGAAGGGAATCTTCCTGGCGTGCAAGTACGCTGTTCCCCACATGCTGGATCAGGGCGGCGGCGCCATAGTGAACGTCGCCTCGTCGGTGGTGCTGAGAGGGTCCTCGTTCTCGCTTCCCTACTCCGTCAGCAAGGCGGGCGTGGTGCAGCTCACCAAGACCGTCAGCAGCCAGTACGCATCCCGCGGCATCCGCTCAAACTGCGTGGTTCCCGGGCTTGTCGACACGCCGGGCTCGCAGGGTGTGGAGGGCGCGGCGGGGGTGTTCGACGAGGCGGTGGCCAGGATACCCGTGGGCCGGGCCGGTGTGCCTGAGGACGTCGCCAGGCTCATTCTCTATCTCGCTTCGGATGATGCCGCCTACGTGAGCGGATCCGCTTACGTCATCGACGGCGGCAGGAACGTGCAATAGTGGAGTAAGGTATACTGTACCTGTGTATCCATAACGGCGTGGAAACTACACACCTCGATAAGGCTGGGAGGGATGAGCACCACCACTGACGACGTGACAAGCCGAACGCTGAGTCTGCCGGAAGAACTCATTCTCATGCTTCTCAACGATGAGAACGGGTACTTCCACCAGGTGCCCGGCTGGAACCTGAACTGCGCCGTCGCGGGGGCAGTGTTGGCCGAGCTTTCGCTGCGAAACCGCATAGATACCGACGCCGAATCCCTGTTCCTGGTGGACTTGACTCGTACGGGCGACCCTGTTCTCGACCCCTTCCTGGACGAAATCATCTCCGAGCCTGACGAGCGCAACGCCCAGTACTGGATCGAACGCCTGGCTCCGCGCTCCGAGTCGGTGATCGACGAGACCCTGGAGCGCATGGTCTCGCTGAACATCCTCGACGCGCACGACGGGGATTTCTGGACTGTTTCCAACAAGGCCGGGACCTCGGATATGTTCCAGACGACCGCGGGCGACGAGGAAGGCGGATTCGTCAGAAACCGCATCAGAAGCGCTATCTTCGAGGACCGCATACCGGACCCCAGGGACATCATACTGATATGCCTCATCAACACGTGCGACGTCTTCCGCTTCATCTTTCAGCTTGACGAAGTGGCGGAGGAGAGAATCCGCTTCTATTGCAACATCGACCTGCTTGGCCGCTCGATGGCCGCCGCCGTGTCTGAGAGCCTGACCGTCCCGTTTTTGCGGTACTCGGTCCTGGCCAAGAAGATACCGAACGTCCCACTGCGCAAGCTGCTGCTCAACCACAACCTGCGCGCCGGCAATATCCCGGCGCTGTTCGCGGACCTTACCGACGAGTACGGTCCGGTGTTTCGCGTCAAACCGCCGTTTTCTCCGGCCATGACCTTCCTTGCGGGCCCAGAGACGAACCATTGGGTGAACCGCAACGGACGAATGTACCTGCGGGCCAAGGACTACTTTTCGGACTTCGAGCAGGTCTACGGCGCCCACGGAGTGCTGCCCTCCCTGGACGGCGGCGACCACTTCCGGCTTCGCAAGTCCCTGCAGGCGTCGTATTCGCGCGGCCGGCTACTTGCGCACCTGGAAGGGGTCTACAGCCAGGCCCGTGCGTTCATGGCCGACTGGCAGGTGGGGCATTCCTACCAGGCCACCACCTTGTGCCGGCTTATGATCAACGCGCAGATTTCTCCTATCAAGATAGGCGTCGATTCGCAGGACCTCATCGACGACCTCATCAAGTACAAGGAACGCGCCCTCACCACGCACGTCATGAGGGCGCTCCCCAAGTTCATGCTGAAGACGCCCGGGATGCGAAGGCGGGCGAAGAAGATCGATACGCTGGTGGAACGGGTGCAGAGCGTCCACACGCCCGCCCAGCGCGCCGGGCAGCCCCGCGACCTCGCGGACGACCTGCTGAGCCTGCATGGCAGCGACCCTCAGCTGGTGCCGGAGTCGAACCTGCGCTTCGCGCTGTCGGCCGCGCTCGTCGCCAGCGTCTATCTCGGAGACGCCTTCAGCTTCGCCCTCTACGCCATGGCGTCGCAGCCCGAACTCTACGAGAAACTCCAGGCGGAGGCCGATGGCCTGTTCGGAGACGGCGACCCGGGGCGCGACGAATTTACGCTGGAGGCCATAGACGTTACGCACCGATTCCTGATGGAATGCCTGCGAGTGTACCCCATCGTACCCATGTCTATACGCAACGTCATGAATTCGTGCGTGGTGGAGGGCTACGAGCTGCCGGTTGGCGAACGGCTTTTCATAGCTCAGACCGCTACGCACTACATGGCAGAGTGTTTCCCCGAACCGCTCAAATTCGACGTCGACCGCTACCAGCACCCGCGCAACGAGCATCGCGGCCCCGGTTACGCCCCCTACGGTCTGGGAACTCACAGGTGTCTCGGCTCGCGCTGGATGGACCTCCAACTGGCCGTTAACGTGCTGATGGTCGCCCACTACTTCGACATCAGGGTGTCGCCGAGCGACTACAAGCTACGATACAGCCCCATACCCTCGCAGAAGCCGAACAAGAAGCTCAGGTTCCGCATTGCCGAACGGAGGCGCGAGATACCGGCCTGACCCGCAAGCCGGAGTCTACTGTCGCTCCTGGCGTCGATAGACCGCCTCTATCGCTTCGTCGAGTTCGTCTCCCCAGCTCTGCACCATCGAGCGCAGCCGCATGTTCTGGTACGCGCCCCATACCGTCATGGCCGGTGGCACCACCAGTATGGAAACTACCAGCGAGTAGGTGATCGTGATGGCCGCAGTGAATCCGAACTGCTGGGATGCGGCCAGCGGCGACGCCACGAGCACTCCGAGACCGAGAGCCGTGGTCAGTGCGGATCCGAGCAGGGCCGAGCCGGTGGTCGCGAGCGTCCTTACCGCCGCCTGCTCCGGGTCGCGCGTGCTGGAGTACTCCTCCCTGTAGCGATGAATCATGTGGATGGTGTAGTCGACACCAATGCCGATTGAAAGCGCGGTAATAATCGAAGTGATGATCGTGTAAGGGATGTTCAACAGCGCCATGGTCCCCAGCACGGAAATGAGGACGAGCACGATCGGTCCGACCGCGATTATCGCAAGCGCGGGACGGCGGACCGTTATCCAGAAGAACACCGCAAGCACGGTAAGGGCGGCCGCGATGGTCGCGCTGATGGCCTCCGTCTGCCGCTCTGTGATGGAGTCCGTAACCGTGACCGAAATTATGCTCTCGGATGTGGCTGTGATGGTGTCGTCTTCGCCGAACCAAAGGCCTTCGATCTCGTGTTGGAGCGCCCTCGTCCGTTTGGGCACCCCGGAGAACGCCGGAAACTGGAGCAACATCGCGTCGATTCCATCGCGATTGTTCACCAGTAGGCGGTTGAAGGCGAGGTCTCTCTCCTGAAGCTTGTCGAGTAACTCCTGCATCAAATCCGAGTTCAACTGTACTCCTGTGTGGGCTTCCCTGAACAGCGCGGCGAGGTCCGGGTCGTACTTGTCGCCTGGTTCACCGCTGTCGTCGGTCCAGTCGAGAACGATCAGCTCGTAGGATGCCTGAATCGGTCCCGCGGCGGCGCTGGGTCTGGTGCTTTCGTCCGCGAATGCTGTGGTGAGTTCGAGCAGGTTGAGGAGCGTACGGGTCTCTGTTGCCTCTGCTTCCACCAGCACGCTGGCCATCTCCGTCGATCCACCTACAGCCGCGTCTAGCGTCTCCAAATCCTGTAGCAGGCTCCCGCCCCTTGGAAGGATGTCGCGAATGCTGAACTCCGACTCGATGCCGGTGGCGGCGTATCCAAGCACGGCGGTGACCGCGACCACTCCGATAATGTAGGGCATGGGCCTGCGGGTGACCTCCCGGCCGAACAGCTCAGCCAAGCGGCTTACGCCCGGCAGGGCGCCCGCGATCGGGCGGGGGGGCTTGAGCGTTCCTCGCGCCTCGCGCCTTCGATCGATGATTGTGCGGCCGGCAGGAACAAGCGACAGCATCACCACGAGACTCATTCCCACTCCCATCCCAGCGACGATGCCGAAGTCACCAACGATTTCGATGGGAGAAAATAGGCTTGCCAGAAGGCTGGCGATTGTGGTGACGGCGGCGAGCAACAGGGGCACCGTGACGTTGGCGACGCCTCTGCGGATCGCCTCCAACACGCCCGATCCGTCCGTGCGCTGCTCCCGGTAGTGGGAGATGATCTGTATGGCGTAGTCCACCGTCAGTCCGATTACGATGATGGGCACCATGACCGTGAGCGAGTTGGGAGGACCCGTGAGTCCCAGTGCATTCGGTCCAAGCCAGCCCTCCGCTCCGACTATCCAGATGATGGACATCAGCAGCCCGGCCAGCGTCAGCAGAAGGTCCGATATCGTGCGCATGAAGAGCAGGATGAGCGCGGCGATGAGCAGAAACGCCAGGCCAATCAGGGGCGCCATCCCCTCTTCCGTGGCCTTCTTGTACTCATCCTCGATGATAACGGAAGAGACGCTGCTAACCCGCAGCGGCCCTTCGGAATCTGTCGCGGTTTCGAAAATCCTGCGTTCCGCGACCTCGATGCGTTCGTCACCCGTGTCGGTCAGGCGAATTGTGGCGATGGCTACCGGCGTACCATCGGTGTCGGTACCGGTCAGGGCATCCAGCACCGGTCTGGCTGGTGGCGACTGGCGAGCGGCGTCGATCTCTGCCTGGGAAACCGAACTGAAGTCCGCTGTTTGGAGGATGGCCTGTAGCAGCGAGGAGGGCGCTAGAACGGCATTTTCGGGCGCCAGCAACCCTTGCACACTTGGGTCGCTGAGAATGTCCTCGACCAGCTCCTCCATCTGGGAGAGACCGCCGGGCGTAAGTGCATCTCCGCGGAACAGCAGCGTCACGACGCTCTCTTCGCCGGAATCCCCAAAGAGCCTCTCGATGTCGGCCAGCGCTTCAGCCACGTCGCTTCCCTGGGGAAGCGTGGATGCGGTCTCCGGCGGCGGCGCTCGCCTGACGGCGCCGGCACCCAGTACGATGGTGATGACAAGCAGGACGAGAATCGTGACATACGGACGGGCTGTGACCAGCCTGCTGAACCCTCCGAGTAGGTTGCTCATGGCGTACCCTTCACTTCGCAGATCCGGCGACCACAGCAGCTAGCGGAGAGCCAGAGCGCCTTACCTCGACGCTAGGCATCTGAGTCCTCGTTATCCTCTGGGTGAGGATAGAACTGGGCGCAGTAGTACCGGAAGGGCATTATCTCGCCGTCGGAACGGCAGAGGCGCGGGCGGGGGCGGTACTTCTTGCGCCGCCAGATGACCACGTCCTGGAGGACGTCGTGGCGTTGCTGTAGCGACATGAACCTGTTCATAAGCGGGGCGCGCAGTTTGGGCGGCAGAATGCCCAGTCCCACCAGCAACCGCTTGGGCTTGCGCATCTCCCGCACCTGCGAGACCAGAGTCACGTCTATCAGCGTACCGTCTACGGGCGTCGCCAGCACCCACAGGCGCAAGTCCATTCCGATGGAGCGCTCATTTATCTCGACGAACGAGTAACCCAGGCCGCAGATGCTGGCCTTCGCGTCGATGTCGAAGGTGAGAGTGGCTATCTTGGCGATGCGCCGAACGCTCTTGAACTGGAAGTCGCTCTTGAGCAGGGGGCCGTCCACCGACACACGTTGTGTGCGGCCAACGTCGCCGTAGCCGTGCACGTAGCGCAGGTGGCCCAGGTCCACGGAATTCTCCGAAGTCTCCTGCGGATGACCGGGAAAGCGCAGAGTCTGGAACTGGAGGCCGCTCCAGCCAGCCTGGTCCGGCAACCCCGAGGGCAGGCCCCATTGCGGCTCGCGCCCTCCGATGCCCCACCAGGCGAAGACCATGCCATGGACTTCTTGGGTCTCATAGACGCGCAGCCTGGCGGTCTTGGGCGGCTCGGCGTAGGGAGTGGCGACGCACTGGCCGGTAGTATCGAATTCGAAGCCGTGAAAGGGGCAGACCAGCCGACCGGCACACACTTGCCCGCCCGCGTCGGCGCCCAGATAGGCTCCCAGGTGAGGGCAAAAGCCCTCGGAGACGCAGACTCGGCCCTCATCGTCGCACCAGACGATGATGTCTTCGCCCATCCAGGTTCTTTCGATGAGTTTGGCCTTCAGCACCTCCTCACGAGTGGCGACGAAGTACCAGCCCTCGGGGAAAGGGTCGAGCGTCTGTGTGTAAACTACCGGCCTGCGTTGTGTCGAAGTCAATCTAGCCTCTTCTGTGTCGTCTGGCCCGCCGCTGAAACTAGGCGCACCTACACCATGCGGGACGGTCTGACGGGACCAGCGAATGCGTCCTGTGGGATGAGGCTTTCCCGTTCGACGGAGAAACGCATGTCGATGCCTTCGGTGGCGACCCTGCCCATTGACGTGAAGCGTCTGCTTTCTCCGTGCAGGCCGCTGCGGTTGCCGCCGGAGTGAGTGCGGACCCAACCGGGTGGGAGAATCTGTTCGCCTTTCCAGTTCCCGCCGGTAGCCACCAGCAGCCCGTATCGCGCCAGGTCCTTTGCGCTAATTACCACCCAGCCGGGGCCGCTCCTGACGGGGTTGCCGTCAATCTCGTAAGGTGGGTCTAGGTAGGTGTATGAGTCGGGGATGGTGGGGTAAAAGTACTTCTGGTCCTTCACGTCGCCGCCGATGTACCAGTCCCAGCTATCGGCAGCGATGCCGATCTTGCTCATGATCTTCTCGTCCAGCACGTCCTTGAGGTCTCTGCCCCAGAGGTGAGTGAGTGCCTGGGCCACTCGCCAGGTGCCGGCGCTGCTGTAGTGGCGGCGAGTGCCTGGCTCGATGTGCGAGTATATGTCGTAGAACGGATCGCCGGTCCAGTTTGCCCATGCCGGGACACCGGGGATGTCGTCCGTTCTGGTGTTGCGCTCCATCCAGTCTATTCCCAGTTCTATGGCAAAGCCGCCGTAGTGACCCGCTCCCCACTTGATGCCGACGAGGTGCCGCCAGGTGAGCGTCTTGTGGTAGCCCTGGTCGAGATGCTTGTGGGGATGTGAGAGCTGCCCTTCGCCGGTCCAGGTCTCGGAAATCAGGTCGTCGGCCTGCACCATGCCTTCCTGCACAGCGAGGCCAAGCAAGGCATACGTGAACGCCTTGCCGGTGGATGCGGTCTGGAACTTGTAGTCGCCGTCGCCCCAGGTGTGCACGAGGTAGCCGCCACGGGTGATGACGGTACCGAACTTGTCGCCGGTGTGGTCCTCACCTCCGAAGTCCGCCCCCCTGGCGTCGATGGAGGACAGGAAGGCGTCGAACCTCTCGCGGTCGAGGCCCGCCTCTTCGGGAGTAATCTGAATCCACTCGTCTTCCGGGAAAGTCACCCAGTCCGGGATGTCGGGGGTTGGCATCTGCAGCTCCCTTCTACCAGCGCGGGTCGCAATCCGTGGGTGGTGACGCCACTGGCTCGACTATAGCAACGGCCAATCGAAATCGCAACGTCTGGTGCGGTGAACGTCGCCGGAGTCGTCGTTCGCTCACAAGCGGGACTTGAACCCTGTGGTACACTCAAGAGGTTGACTCGTTCTACGAAACTGCCATCTGAAAGGACACGCACTTGACACCCATTTTCCGCATCGCCTCACGATCTCCCAGCTTTCGTCGAGCCCGCTTTCGTGCCACTCCCCTGGCGCTGAGGTGGGCTCTCTCTTTGACGGCGTTCGCGGTACTGCTGCTGGCCGCGTGCGGAGATGACGCCGAGCCGATTCCCTCGCCCGAACCGACGACAGCGGCCCGACCCGCGCCCACGGCGCAGCCCGTCCCGACGGCGCAACCCACCCCAGGGGCCGCACCGACCGCCGTGGTCCAGCCCTCTCCCGCTCCGGAACCAACCGCGACTGTGGCGCCGACGCCAATGGCGCAGCCGACCCCGGCGGGCGAGGCAAGCGTGGTCGACCGGCTGAAGCAGAACGCGACGGACTTCGAGTACACCATCGGCAGGCATGGTGGCACCATAACGACTGCCACGATTGCTGAGCCGCTGACGTTCAACCTTGCCATCGCAAACGACGCCTACTCGGCCGGAACTCTGAGCTACGTTTTCGAGGGACTGACCGAGACGTCGTGGTTGACGGACGAGGTCGAGCCCAGACTTGCGGAGTCTTGGGAGAGCTCCGACGATGGCCTGACGTGGACGTTCCGGCTGCGCAGGGATGTGAGGTGGCACGACGGTGAACCGTTCACCGCCCACGACGTGGAGTTCACGTTTAATCGCATCATCTACAACGAGAACATACCAGCGGCCGCAAGGCCGGCGTTCCACTTCAGGTTCATCAACGAGGAGACGGGAGAGTGGGACGAGGCGCCGATGACCGTGAAGGCGCTGGACAACTTCACCGTCCAGTGCGTGCTTCCACAGCCATTCGCGCCCTTCTTGAGATCGATGGGCACGGCGATCTATCCGCGGCACATCCTTGAGCAGTACGTCGACGACGGCACATTCGCCGAGGTGTGGGGCATTGATACGGACCCGAGCGAGGTGATCGGCACCGGCCCATACATCATCGAGAACTACGTGCCGGGAGAGACGGTGATTCTGCGCCGAAACCCTGACTACTGGATGGAAGACGGCGAGGGCAACAAGCTGCCTTACATCGAGAAGCTCGTTGACATCGTGGTGCCGGACTTTGAGGCGGAGCTCGCGGCGTTCATTGCGGGCGAAACGGACGTACACGGCGTGCTGGGCGAGGAGTTGGAGCGGCTGGAGCCGCTGCAGCGGGAGGGTAACTTCACTATCCACAGGCGCGGTCCGCAGTTCGGGTTTACGCTGGTGGGGTTCAACCAGAACGCTCGCGTGAACGAGGAGACGGGGGATCCTTACCTCGATCCGGTCAAGCTGGAGTGGTTCCAGCAGAAGGAGTTCCGGCAGGCGGTAGCGTATGCCATCGACAAGGCCAGGATCATCGACGAGGTGCAGCACGGCGTGGGCTATCCGCAGTGGTCGCCGGTCAGCCCGTCGGCGGGCGACTTCCACAACCCGGACGTGCGGCGTTACGAGTACGATCTGGACAGCGCGCGCGAGCTGCTGGATGGCCTGGGTTGGACCGACACCGACGGCGACGGGGTACGCGAGGACGGGGACGGGAACCCCATCGAGTTCACGATGGTGACTAACGAGGGCAACTCGGTGCGGGAGCGCGTGGGCGGTATAGTCAGCGAGGGAATGCGGGATGTTGGCCTGGGCGTCGATTACAAGCTGATCGAGTTCGGGGACCTGGTCAACAGGATCGTTCAGACGTACGACTGGGAAGCGATGATCGTTGGCTTCACCGGTGGCACCGACCCGCACGGGGGCATCACCTTCTGGCATAGCGGCGAGCCGCTACACGTGTGGAACCCGAGCCAGGAGGAGCCGGCGACCGACTGGGAGGCGGAGATCGACGAGCTGTACGTGAATGCCAGCGCGGAGCTGGACCACGCCCAGCGGGTGGAGTACTACCACCGGGCGCAGGAGCTGGCCGCGGAGAACGTGCCGGTTATCTACACGACGCTGGCGGAGCGGCTGACGGCGGTGCGCAACGTGTTCGGCAACACGACGCCGACGCTGTACGCGATCTGGGATGAGCGGTACGTGTACCGGACGGATGAGTAGAGGGCCTCTCTCACCCCCATCCTAACCTTCCCCCGTCAAGGGGGAAGGGACATGCGGGGTAGGGACTTAGCGGCCGACGCCGATGTACTCGAAGCCGAGGGGTTCGAGGGTGCCGGGGGGGAGGGCGTTGCGGCCGTCGAAGATGAGGCGCGGGGGGATCATGCAGCGGGCGACGAGCTGCCAGTCGGACTCGACGATTTCGGGCCACTCGGTTAGCAGGACGAGGGCCTGGGCACGGTTGGCGGCCTCGGCGACGCCGGGGACGAGCTCGGCCTCAGGCGGCAGTTCGGCGCGGGCGTTGTCCATGGCGCGGGGGTCGTAGGCCCGGACCTCGACACCCTCGTCGACCAGGGCGCGCACCAGGTCGAGGGCGGGGGCGTCCCGCACGTCGTCGGTTTCCGGCTTAAAGGCGAGGCCGAGCACGCCTACGCGCAATCCGGCGAGACCGCCGCCGAACCGCTGGCGCAGCGCGTGGAGGGGGAGCAGGCGCTGGCGGTTGTTGGTGTTGATGACCGAGCGCAGCAGGTCCACCTCGACGCCGCTGGTGAGGGCGAGGTGGTCGAGGGCGCGGACGTCCTTGGGGAAGCAGGAGCCGCCGTAGCCGACGCCGGCGTGGATACGGGCGCCGGTGCGGGAGTCCATGGCGAGTCCGGCGCTCACGTCGTCGATGGAGGCGCCGATGGAGCCGCAGAGGGAGGCGATCTCGTTGATGAAGGAGATGCGCGCGGCGAGGAAGGCGTTGCTGGCGTACTTGACCATCTCGGCGCTGGTGATGTCGGTGACCAGGTAGGGGGCGTCGATGCCGGAGTGCATGCGCCTGACGAGGTCGGCGGTGGCGTCGTCGTCCGGCTCCACGCCGACGACGATGCGGTCGGGCGATGCCCAGTCGGCGACCGCCCTGCCCTCGCGAAGGAACTCGGGGTTGGCGGCGTAGCGGATGCCGGCGCCCTTCAGCTCGAAGTCGAGGAGGCGGCGTCCGGTGCCTGGGGGGACGGTGCTCTTCATCACGACGGCGAGGCCCTCGGTGGTGACCGACTTGAGCCAGCCGACGGCGGCGCGCACCTGGCGGAGGTCGGCGGCGCCGCCGTGGGTGGGCGGCGTGCCGGTGGCGACGAGGGCGGCGTCACCGGGCGATTCGGCGAAGTCGTCGCGGTGGAGGAAGCGCAAGTTGCCGTCTCGCAGGCCGCGGGCGATCCTGGATTCGAGGCCGGGCTCGTAGATGGGGACGCGGCCGGCGGAGAGGGCGTCCACGCGGTCCCGGTCGACGTCGATGCCGACGACTTGGTGGCCGGCGTTGGAGAGGCCGGCTGCGGCGACGGTGCCGACGTAGCCGAGGCCGATGACGGTGATTTTCAAGGTTGGGTCCCCTTCCCCTCCTGGATTCCCGCTTTCGCGGGAATGACGGGATTGGGCGCGGCGATTTGGCGGATGCCGACGTAGGCGGGGATCAGGGGTTCCCAGCCGAGGAGGGACTTGGCCTTGGAGTAGTCGGCGGACTTGCGGAGCTCCTCGAAGTCGCCGCGGGGGTTGGGGATGACGTGAATGACCTCGCCGCCGACGATCTCGGCGATCTGGTTGACGGAGGTCTCCTCGGTGGGGCCGATGTTGAGAGCCACGTTCTCGCCCTCCGGCAGGTCGGCGGTGGCGGCGAGCACGTTGGCCCTGACGACGTCGGAGACGTGGGTGTAGCCGCGGGTCTGCTCGCCGTCGCCATAGACGGTGAGGGGCTTGCCGGCGTCTCGCAGGCGCATGAAGTGGGGGATGACGAGGACGTAGGCGCCCTGGGTGGCCTGCCTGGGGCCGTAGACGTTGAAGTAGCGGAGGGAGGCGACGCGGAGGCCGAAGAGGCGGGCGAAGATGGCGGCGTACTGCTCGCCCATGAGCTTCTGGAGGGCGTAGGGCGACTTGGGGTTGGTCGGCATGTCTTCGCGCATGACGTGGGTGGGCTGGTCGCCGTAGACGCTGGATGAGGAGGAGTAGACGAGGCGGGGGACGCCGTTTTCGCGGGCGGCCTGGAGGACGTTGAGGGTGCCGGTGACGTTGACCTGGTGGGTGCCGACGGGGTCTTCGATGGAGCGGGGGATGCGGGCCCAGGCGGCGGTGTGGAAGATGCAGTCGGCGCCGTGGGCGGCTTCGTTGACGGCGTCGGGGTCGGTTATGGAGGCCTCGACGAGGGCGGCGGCCGGGTTGGCGCGGTCGCCCTCGCTGGTGGAGAAGTCGTCGAGGGCGACGACGTCGTGGCCGAGCTCGACGAGGCGGTCGACGAGGCTGGAGCCGATGAAGCCGCAGCCGCCGGTTACCAGGTATCGCATGGGGTCTGTCCTCGCGGGGTCTGGCGCGCTGTCCGCGCGCGGGGATTATGCTAACATAATCAAGGCTTGCGGGAGAGGCGGCGGGCTTGGGAGCGGGGTTACAAACCGAACTTTGAAAGAAGTGTTCCGTTTCGTTCCATTCCGGCCCAAGTGTTCCGTTTTCATGGTGGGGCAAGCTGGTTCTGAGCGACTGGCGAAACGCCGGCGAACCGATTTTGGGCGATTTTGGGGCGGTTTTCGGGCCGGATGGGACGGAGTGTCGCGGCGGACCGGCGGGCACCCGACGGCGTGGCGAGGCGGCGGACGCTGGGGGCCGGTACGCGAGTGGTGTTTGGCATGTGGGGATAGTAGCACGGATGTACGGGGGTGTCAATGGGGGTGGCTATGAAGCTGAGCGTGGACAAGGAAGCGGACGCCCTGTACCTCCGCCTCGACGACTCTCAAATAGTCGAGTCCGAAGAGGTTTCGCCGGGTGTTGTGCTCGACTTTAATGAGGCAAACGAAGTGGTTGGAGTGGAGATGCTGAACCTCTCGAAGCGCTCGTCCAGCCTCAATCTGTCGGCGCTGCAATTCGAGGCGGTTTGAGCGCCGGCCGGGAAATCTTTGAACCGCTTCTCTTGTCTCGTTTTCGCGGTGGGAAAGCGGGTTGGCGAGGGTCTGATGGGGATTACGATAGCCGAGATGGAGGGCAGGCGCGCCCAGGAGATCGCGGATGAGTGGCGGTCGCGGGGTTATGAGGTGGCGATTGGACCTACTCAAGAGCAGTTGCCGCCATTCCTCGCCGGGTTCAGCCCTGACCTTCTGATGAAAAAAGGGGACAGGGCAATCGTCGTCGAAGTGAGGTCAAGGCCCACTATGGAGAAGGAGGGCCGTCCGTCCGGGCTTGCGGCCGCGTTGGAAGAGAGGCCCGGATGGACCTACTGGTTGTCGCAGGTGAACGTGGGCGAGCAGCTCAGGGTGCCGAAGGGCGTTCGCGCGTTTACGCGGGAGGATGTGCTGGATTGCGCGGCGCAATCGGAGCGGTTGCTGGAGGCGGGTTTCGCGGACGCGGCGTTCGTGCAGGCTTGCGCCGCCGCGGTTGGGGCGGTGAGGATTCTGCTGGACGAGGAGGGGGAGTTGCTGGGCAGGCCGCCGTCGGAGCACGCTATCTCCCAGGCTACGCACGAGGGCATCATATCGAGTGAGTGCTACTTTTTGCTGACGGACGCGGTGAGCAGGCGGGACGCGCTGGTGAACGGGTTTGGGTTGGACGAGACGGACGCGGATGCGGTGCGGGAGGTGGTGGACGCGGCGCGGCGGCTGTTGGAGGAGGAGTGACGGGTCGTAAGCGTTCGCAATGGGCAACCGAGGTAGCGCGGATGTGCGGGGGTAGATGCAAGAATCTTCCTGGAAACGGTGTGAGTCCACTAGCCTCCCTTGGCCTGAGCAACCTTCTCTGAGTCAAGTTACAGTACGTGTGGGCAAGAAAGCTGCTGATTATTAGGTGGAGAATTGCTTCGAACACTACCGCATCGAGTCAAGCAAGGGTTGAGAGGGTCATTCAGGGCCCTGTTCGGAATTGACCTCAGATTTGCTGACAACTACAACCACGATGAAATGACTTACGAGGGAGACTCTTGGTATACGAGGCGCCTTCTTCACTTTGAACAACTGCTGAGGCGGGTAGAAGATGTCGACGGCAGAATCGTAGAGTGCGGAGTAGGCCCAGGTCGTTCCATCTTTGCATTTTCGATCCTTACCCAGACGGTCACACGCTCCCGTGAGATATGGGGTTATGACACGTTTGAAGGTATGCCGCCGCCAACAGTTGAAGACGGAGAAGTAAACGCAGGACATGAGGGCGTCTGGAGTTACTCGCGACGTAGGGTAAGCGCGCTTCTGGAATTCAATGGTGTAGACCGGTCCTTTATAGAGAACCAGATAAGGTTCAATGCTGGAAAATTGGAAGATACGCTTCCAGACTACGACGGCGAACCCATTGCGTTTCTTCACCTAGATGTCGACTTCTACAGCTCGTACAAGGTGGCCTTGGAACAGCTTTGGCCGCATGTAGCCACGGGTGGAGTCGTGGCGTTCGATGAATACAAGATGACAATATGGCCGGGAGCCACACAGGCGATCGATGAGTTCTTTTGCTCACGGCAAGAAACGTTGTCGAAGTCCGCGTTGATTGACCTCTACTACGTGGTCAAGCAGGGTTCGAATAGTGAGTCACAGTTACTGCAATAATGGGTACCGTATGAAAGCCTACCTTGACCTGAGCAACCTCCTCGGGGTTAAGCTACTGTGTGTAGGCGAGAAAGCTGCTGATTATCAGGTGGAGAAGTGCTTCGACGACTTCCTTATCGGTTCAAACAGGCGTTAAGAAGATCATTCAGGGAGCTGTTCGGCATAGACTTGCGCTTTGCCGACCTTTACGAGCTTGAGGACCTCACTTACAAAGGCGATGATTGGTACGTCAGGCGGTTGCTTCATTTCGAGCGGCTGTTGGCAAAGGTCGAGCACATTGACGGCAATATCGTCGAGTGTGGCGTCGGGCGAGGGACGTCCTTGTTCGCCTTTGGGATGCTCACTCAAACGGCTGTCCGGTCCCGCCAGATCTTGGGCTTCGACACCTTTCGCGGGCTGCCGGAGCCATCCGTCGAGGACGGCGACTGGAACGCTAATCACGCTGGAGCGATGAGCTACTCCCAGCGCTACGTGCGCAAGGTGCTTCAGGTAAACGGCCTGCCGCGAGAGTTCATCGACGAGTATGTGACACTAGTGCCCGGCGAATTCAAGGACACGTTGCCACTGTACTCAAGTGGCCCCATTGTGCTGATTCACATGGACATCGACTTCTATGAGTCGTACAGGGCAGTCTTCAAGCACCTTTGGTCTCACGTGGTGCGCGGTGGGGTAGTGGCATTTGACGAGTACGCCGCGCCGGACTGGCCGGGCGCAACACAGGCTGTGGACGAATTCGTCTGTACACGAGCCGAGGTAGTAGAGAAGTCGTCCGTGATCGATCGGTACTATGTCATCAAGCAATGTGAACTGAATTGCAGTGAGTGTGCCAATGAGTGATCTTTACCAGCGGCCGCCAGTTGTGTGCAAGTTACCAGTAGTCGCGTATCCCGAGTTTCCTTACAGACCCCCGGAACGCTATCCAGAGTTCGGCACTCGCTCAATGGTGACCGACGAAGACAATGACGTGTACCGGGCGGTGCGCGAGGTCCTGGGCAGCCTCGGCTTGCACGCCACACACTACGGAACTTCGTCCTGGAATCCGTTTGGCAGCTTCCTCAGACCTGGCCAGCGTGCACTCCTAAAGCCCAACTGGGTGCTTCACGCTAACCACTTGGACGGTTCAATCAAATCGCTGTTGACTCATGCTTCCATTTTACGAGTGCTGCTAGATTACCTTGTGCTCGCTCTGGAAGGGCGCGGCGCTGTTGACATTGCCGATGCGCCCCTTCAGGGTTGCGACTTTGAGGAGCTGAAACGCCGCACCAGAATCGAAGAACTACTGGACTTGTATCGTGAGGAGTTTCCTGGTATCAGCTTCAGTGTGATAGATCTGAGGAAAGTCACCTTTACGCCGAGAGAGCGCAGGGCGTCCAACGTGGGGACGCAGGCTGGACAGGAGGGAGACCCGCGCGGTTACACCCTAATCGACCTTGCTGAAGACAGCCTTCTCACCGACTTAGAAGACAGGTCTAAGCGGTTCAGGGTTACAATGTACGACCATCGGTTGATGAACCGCCGGCACACTCGTGGTAGGCACCAGTACCTGGTATCAAACTCTGTCTTGGACGCGGACTTCGTTGTCAACGTGCCCAAGCTGAAGACCCACATCAAGGCGGGCATAACCGGCGCGCTCAAGAACCTTGTTGGCATCAACGGGCACAAGGAGTACCTGCCGCACCACATCAATGGGTGGCCGGGGAGTGGCGGGGACCAGTACGCGCGTCGCAGCGTGGTGAAGCCTATCTACAACGTGCTGTACGACAGGCGGTGGCGGGGCCACTCCAGCGGTGGAGTGGCGACACTCGCCCAAGCCTCGGTTCTAAGAACGCTCGCCAAGGCCTCCAGATTAGCCAGGGATGACCACATGTATGACGGCGGATGGTCAGGAAACGACACAATACCCAGGACCACTATCGACCTTAATCATGCGCTCTATTTCTACCGCCAGGACATTCTTGGGCTTTCGACAACCCCAGTTAGAAATGTCCTGAGCATCGTCGATGGTGTGGTTGCTGGAGAGGGCTACGGGCCGCTGTGGCCGACTGCCAAACCAGCGGGCGTTGTCATAGGCGGCTGGAATCCGCTAGCGATAGATACTCTCGGCGCGATGCTGATTGGTTATGACCCCATGAAGGTGCGGCTGCTCAAATACGGATTCGGACATCCGAAGAGTCTGCTTGCCCGCATCAGCCCAAGATTGCACGAACTTGAAATGACAGTGGACAGCGTCACCATGCCCATGGCGCGCACCGAGTCCATGTCATTCACGCTGCCAGAGGAATGGGAAGATGCTTCTGTCTGAAAGGGCTTGGCGACACCGATTCTATCTGTTGTATCTCCTTCTCCGGTCGAACGCGTACTACAAGGACTACGCCAAGCGCATCGACGCGATGGTTAGAGAAGACCCGATTGCCATGTCGGAGCGGCACCTTCAAGAACTTCTCAACTACACCAAGGGGCATAGTCCGTACTATGCCGAACTGTTGGCAGATGGCGACGACTTTCGCTCTCTTCCTGTCCTGACCAAATACATCATGCGGGAGCGATTCGACGACATTCGCACGTCGCCGGAGTCGCCGACAGCTTACCGCAACAGTTCTGGTGGTTCTACAGGGCGGCCTGCAACCTTCATCCAGGACGCCCACTATGCGAGTTGGTCTAACGCCACGCAGGGCTACTACTTCCGCGAGATGCTGGGAGTGGAGATGAACACTGTTAAGAATCTCTGGTTGTGGGGCTCGGAGCGGGACTCACTCCAACTTAAGGACCGGGGATTTCGAGGCAAAGCCGCGAACTTTCTGACCAACAAGGTCTTCCTCAACACGTTTGATGTGGACGAGACGAGATGGCTGGAGTACATAGAGGTCATTCGCAGCTACCGCCCTCACTACATTGCAGGCTATGCCGGATCGCTCTACGAGATCGCCAGAGTCGCCCGCCGGCACAATATCGGAATGTACAGGCCAACCTTCGTGTATTCGGCCGCAGAGACGCTGCGAGACTTTATGCGAGCCGAGATCGAAGAGCAGTTCGGCACGAAGGTGTATGACTACTATGGGTCAAGGGAGGTCGGGGCAATCGCCGGAGAGTGTGCTAAAGGGAACAAGCACCTCTTCGTGATGAACAACCTGGTCGAGGTCCTTGATGACAATGACCGACCAGTCGAAACCGGCACTGACGGTAAGCTAGTCATTACGTGCCTGCACAACTACTCATTTCCGATGATTCGCTACGAGATTGGAGACGTTGGCGCGCTGGCAGAAGAGCCCTGCGGATGTGGATCCAGTCTTCCGCACTTGAGCAGCCTGTCAGGTAGGATAACGGATCACTTCGTTCTTGAGAGCGGCAAGCTTGTGCATGGCGAGTTTGTTACTCACCTGTTCTATTTCAGGGACTGGGTGGACCAATTCCAGGTGGATCAGCTTGAGTACGACATGCTTAGGATCAGGGTGGTTCCACGCGATGTGGTGAACCCCGATGACGTGGGCGAGATTAGTTCGAGTGTTCGGGCGGTGATGGGTGAGAAGTGCAAAATTGAATGGGAATACGTCGATGCAATTGAAAAGTCCGTACAGGGCAAGTTCATCTTCACGCGCTGTCTGATTCCCGAGGAAGTGCTGGGCGGAAGCTAAGTTTCTGCTTGGACCCAAACAGATAGTCTTGTGAGGTTGAAGTGCGGGCCGCCAGATTAGCGTTGTTCACTGGGTCGATGCGGGGAGGAGGCGCAGAGCGGGCCATGCTGACTCTGGCGACGGAGTTCGCCAAACGTGAGATATGCGTTGATCTCGTGCTGGTCAAGGCAGAGGGCGAATACCTGGACATGGTGCCCGACGGTGTGCGGGTGTTCGACCTCGACTCGCACAGGACATACGCCGCAGTTCCTAAGTTTCTTCGCTACGTGCGGCGCGAACGCCCCCCCACGCTGCTTTCTACTCTGCTGACGACAGACCTGGCGGCGCTGTTCGGCAAACTGGTCCACCGTAAGCGGCTACGCGTGGTGGTGCGACAGGCGACGATGTTCTCGGATATGTTCGACGTAGAGAGGTTTAAGACTCGCCAATTCATGCGGCTGGCACGTCTGTTGATGCCGGCGGCGGATGCCATAGTTGCCGTGTCGGAAGGCGCGGCGGCAGACCTTCGAGGGCAGGTTCCGCGGGCCGCGGACAAGATAACGACAATCTACAATCCGGTGGTGTCCGCCGATATCGAGGAGCAGGCGGCGGAGGCGGTGGAGCATCCGTGGTTTGGAGACGGCGAGCCGGTGGTGCTGGCAGCGGGTCGGATGTCGGCTGAGAAGGACTACCCTACCCTGTTGCGGGCCTTTGCGGAGGTGGCGCGGTCGCGGGCGGCGCGGCTGGTGATTCTGGGGCAGGGTCCGGATCGGGAGAGCCTGCTGGAACTGGCGGCGCGGCTGGGGATAGAGGATCGGTTTGACCTGCCGGGGTTCGACGTCAATCCGTTCCGGTACATGGCGAGGGCGTCGGTGTTCGTGCTGTCGTCGAGGTACGAGGGGTTTCCGAACGTGCTGGCGCAGGCGATGGCGTGCGGGGCGCCGGTGGTGAGCACGGATTGCCGGAGCGGGCCGAGCGAGATGCTGGAGGGGGGCAAGTGGGGTCGGCTGGTGCCGGTGGGGGACTGGCGGGCGATGGCGCGGGCGATCGAGGCGACGCTGGATGATCCGATGCCGGCAGAGGCGCTGAGGGCGAGGGCGTCGGTGTA
This sequence comes from Dehalococcoidia bacterium, assembly GCA_965203135.1. Taxonomy (GTDB): domain Bacteria; phylum Chloroflexota; class Dehalococcoidia; order Lucifugimonadales; family CATOSD01; genus CATOSD01. Next base: position 42,014 of record CBDBBO010000003.1, read on the forward strand.
TTCGGTGGAGGCGTCGGTGGAGCGGTACCTGGAGGTGTTGTTGGGGGGGAGCGCGTCCTAGATTATCCACGAAGGGCACGAAGGGGCACGAAGGGGGAAGGGATAGGGCGGCGCGTGGCGTTACGTTCGCAGCAGGATTGTGACGATGACGGCGAGCTGGGAGAGGGCGAACGTGACGCCAAAGGCCAGCACGGCGCGTGTGATCCGGTCGAGGCGGGCTTCGAGTGCGTCGAAGCGGGCGTCGAGTGCGTCGAAACTGGCGGCGATGGTGGCGTCGTGGGGCGAGTGCATAGTGGCGTTATGATCGCAGCACGACTGTGACGATGAGCGCGACCTGGGAGAGCGCGAAGGTGACGCCCAGGCCCAGCATGGCGAGTATGAGCCGGTCGATACGCGCGTTGACCGCATCGATGCGGGCGCTGAGTGTGTCGATGCGGGCGTCGACTGCGTCGAAGCGCGTGTTGACTGCGGCAAGGCCTTGCCGGAGGTCTTCTCGCAGTCCGGCGATGGTGGCGGCGTGCTCGGCGGTGCGCCCTTCGAGCACGCCGAGGCGGGATTCGGTAGTCATGGGGCGGCCCCTTTCGCCGTCAGTATAGCAGAAACGGCGTGGGGAAAGGTCGGGGCGAGTGGAGTGCAGGGGCTTTAGATTCCTCGGCTCCGCTGCGCTGCGCTCGGAATGGCGGGGAAAGCGCCGGGGGAAGGGACAAGTGGTATGCTGTGGATGGCTAATGTCACGAAAGGAGGAACTGAGGCGTGACGCCTGGGGATAGGTTACGGGATCGAATCGAGCGGAGGGAGGCGGTGGTGTGCGTGGTGGGCCTGGGGTACGTGGGGCTGCCGCTGGCGGTGACGTTCGCGGAGGCGGGGTTTAGCGTGGTGGGGGTGGATACGGACGCGGACCGGGTGGCGGCGGTGAACGCGGGGCGGTCGCACGTGCCGGACGTGGCGTCGGAGGCGGTGGCGCGGCTGGCCCTCGACGAGTGCAGGCTGAGCGCGGCGACAGGGTACGACGCGGTGGGCGAGGCGGACGCGGTGCTGATTTGCGTGCCGACGCCGCTGGGGAAGACGCGGGACCCGGACGTGTCGTACATCGTGGCGGCGGCGCGCGAGGTGGCGCCGCGGCTGCGGGAGGGCGCGCTGGTGGTGTTGGAGAGCACGACGTATCCGGGGACGACGGAGGAGCTGGTGCTGCCTCGGCTGGTGGAAGGGTACCCCCATGCAGACCCTTCGACAAGCTCAGGGCAGGCTCTTTCCACTGCGAGGGGGAAGGGACAAGTGGTTGGGCAGGACTTCTTTCTGGCGTTCTCGCCGGAGCGGGTGGACCCGGGGCGGGAGGACTGGACCATCTCCAACACGCCGAAGGTCATCGGTGGGGTGACGGAGGCGTGCACCGAGGCGGCGTCGTGCCTGTACGGGGCGGCCATTGAGCGGGTCGTGGCGGTGTCCTCGTCGCGGGCGGCGGAGATGGTGAAGCTGCTGGAGAACACGTTTCGGGCGGCGAACATCGCGCTGGCGAACGAGATGGCGATCATGTGCGCCCACCTGGGTCTGGACGTGTGGGAGGTGATCGACGCGGCGTCCAGCAAGCCGTTCGGGTTCATGCCGTTCTACCCGGGGCCGGGACTGGGCGGGCACTGCATACCGGTGGACCCGCACTACCTGGTGTGGAAGATGCGGACGCTTGGGTACACGGCGCGGTTCATCCAGCTCGCGGACGAGATCAACTCGGCGATGCCGCAGCACGTGGTGCTGGAGGTCACGCGGGCGCTGGGGAGCGAGTCCAAGCCGCTGAACGGGGCGCGGGTGCTGGTGCTGGGCGTGGCGTACAAGCCGGACGTGGCGGACACGCGGGAGTCGCCGGCGCTGGACCTGATACACCTGTTGAGGCAGCAGGGGGCGGTGGTCGAATACCACGACCCGCTGGCGCCGTCGATACGGGAGGCGGGGTTGGAGATGGCGAGCGTGGGTACGGAGGGCGAACCGACGCTGGGGGAGGCGCTGGCGGCGGCGGACTGCGTGGTGGTGGTGACGGACCACAGCAGCTACGACTGGGAGGACGTGGTGGCGCGGAGCCGGCTGGTGGTGGACACGCGCAACGCGGTGGCGCGGGCGGGGGTGGCGGGGGGATCGGGTGCGAGGGTGTTTAAGCTGTGAGGGCGCGGGCTGCATGTGTGGAGTAGCAGGGGTCGTATACCGGGACGGGCGGCCTGTGGACCGCGAGGTGGTGGCGCGGATGGGGGCGTGCCTGCGGCACCGGGGACCGGACGACGACGGCGTGTACACGGGCGCCGGCGTGGGTCTGGCGCACACGCGGCTGAGCATCATCGACCTGAGCGAGAGCGGGCGTCAGCCGATGCGGTCGGAGGACGGCAGGTACGTCGTCTCGTACAACGGCGAGGTGTACAACTTCCGGGAGCTGCAGCACAGGCTTGAGAGCATGGGCCACAAGTTCCGTGGGCGGTCGGACACGGAGGTGGTGCTGCGGGCGTTCGTGGAGTGGGGCGAGTCGTCGTTCGCGATGCTGGAGGGGATGTTCGCGCTGGCGGTGTGGGACGAGGCGGAGCGGCGGCTGCACCTGCACCTGGCGCGGGACCGGTTCGGCATCAAGCCGCTGTACTACCACACGGACGCGGATCGGGTGGTGTTCGGGTCGGAGATCAAGGCGCTGCTGGCGTCCGGCGACGTGGGTCGCGAGCTGGACTGGGCGGGTCTGCACGAGTACCTGTACTACAACACGGCGCTGGGGGAGCGGACGATGTTCGCGGGGGTGCGCAAGCTGCCGCCGGGGCACGCGCTGACGGTGGATGAGGACGGCGCGCGGGTGTGGGAGTACGCGTCGGTGTTCGACGTGGAGGCGGTGGAGGACGACTACGCGACGGCGGTCGAGCGGGTGCGGGAGCTGATGGAGCGGGCGGTTAAGGCGCACCTGGTGAGCGACGTGCCGGTGGGAGTGTTCCTGAGCGGGGGCATCGACTCGTCGGCCATCACCGCGTTCGCGGCGAAGCACTATGGGGGCAGGCTTAAGACGTTCTCGGCGGGGTTCGATTTCGACCGGGGCGTCAAGGAGCTGCCCAAGGCGCGGGCGGTGGCGGAGCACTTTGGCACGGACCACCAGGAGCTGCACGTGTCCGGCGGCGACGTGGCGGGGGTGATCGAGCGGCTGGTGCGATGCCACGACCAGCCGTTCGGGGACGCGGCGAACATCGCGCTGTACCTGCTGTGCGAGCATCTCGGCGGCGGCAACAAGGTGGTGCTCCAGGGCGATGGGGGCGACGAGGTGTTCGCCGGGTACAAACCACACTCCCTCATGGCGATGGAGCGGTGGGCCATGGCCTTCGTCTGGGCGACTTCGTGGGCGCTGCCGATTGTGCCCGGTTGGGTGCCTTACTTCCACACGGTGCAGCGCCTGAACACGCCGGACCGCTCCGTCCGATACGCCAAGGTTATTGCGGATGGCAGGGGCGGCGAGAAACCAAGCCGCGTCTTTGTGCCGGGGGCGCAGGCGATGCTGGAGGTCAGCGACCCGTTCGCGCGCTACCGCGAGATGTACCACAGGTTCTCGAAGCTTGATAGCGCGCAGCGAACGGTATACACGGACTCCGCCATCATACTGCCGGACCTGTTCTTCGAGAAGGTGGACAAGGCGACGATGGCGCACGGCGTCGAGGTGCGGGTGCCGCTCGTGGACACGCAGTTGGCGGCGTACGTGATGGGGTTGCCGTCGAAGTACAAGATACGGTGGGGGCACAAGAAGCGCATCCTGCGGCGGGCGCTGCGGGGCGTGGTGCCGGACGACATACTGGATATGCCGAAGGTGGGGTTCGGGGTGCCCGCGGGATACTGGCTGAGGACCACGCTGGCGGGGTACATGAAGGACGTGCTGCTGGATGATGCGCGGCGCAGCGCGTCGCTGTTCGACGTATCAGTACTGCGGACGCTCATCGACGACCACGTGGAGGGCCGGCGCAACTACGGTACGTTCCTGTACAGGCTGCTCAACCTGGCGCTGTGGTACGACGAGTACGGCGTGGCGGCGTGACGGACGGGGGTGACTCGCGCGGCCACGCGATGTTCGTCATCAGCGGGCTGGAGCGCGGCGGAGCGGAGCGGCAGCTCGTAATCGTGGCCAACGGGCTGGCGGCGCGAGGGTGGAGGGTCACGGTGCTGTCCTACCTGACCTTCTCGGAGACGTCGCTGCGGACGGAGGTGGAGGAATCCAGAGTGCGGCTGCTGAGTCTCGACGCCACCGACGGCGCGGGCAAGCTTGTCGGGCTAGCCAGGGCAGTTGCGGTTGTGCGGAGGGAGAGGCCGGACGTGCTGGTCGGGTTCATGTTCCACGGCATCATGACGGCGCGGATGGCCGGACGGCTTTGTGGCGTGTCAGCGGTGGTGTCCGCAGTCCGCAACGAGGTCCACGGGCGGATGAGGGAACGGGTGCTGGGCGTCACGGGGCGGCTGACGGATGCGGTGACGGTCATGTCAAAGAGCCTAGCGTCGCGGCTCGCCGAGAGGAGGGTGGCCGACCGCGCGCGGCTGGTCGTCATCCCGAACGCGGTGGAGGTCGCGCGGTTCGAGGCGGGGGGCTGCCGGGTCGAGACGCGGCGATCGCTGGGGGTCGGCGAGGGTGAGTTCGTGTGGCTGGCCGTGGGTCGGCTGGCTCCCCAGAAGGACTACGCCGGGCTGCTGCGGGCGTTCGGGACGCTTGGGGAGCGGCGGGCGCGGCTGTACGTCGCGGGGGACGGGCGGCTGCGTGGAGAGTTGGCACGGCTGGTGGAGGAGCTGGGGCTGGCGGAGCGAGTCCGGCTGCTGGGATTGCGGAATGACATGCCTGAGCTGTACGGGGCGTGCGACGCGCTGGTGCTGTCGTCGGCGTGGGAGGGAATGCCGAACGTGGTGCTGGAAGCGATGGCGTCCGGGAGGCCGGTGGTGGCGACGGCGGTGGGCGCCGTGCCCGAGATGGCGGCGGACGGCGAGACGGGGTTCGTCGTGCCGGCGGGGGACCACGCCGCTCTTGCGGGCGCGATGGCGCGGGTGATGGGCCTGGCGCCGGATGAGCGGCGGGCGATGGGCGAGGCGGGACGCCGGGTCGTGCGGGAGCGGCATTCGGTGGAGAGCGTGATCGACAGGTGGGAGGAGCTGTTCGGGCGACTGCTGGAGGGCAAGGCGCGGTGACGGAACTTCCGCGGTCGGTTGCCATCACCACCAACTCGGGCGAGCGGTTGTACCGCTTCCGCGCGCCGATAGTGCGGGCGCTGGTCGAGCGGGGCGTGCGGGTGTACGCGGTGGCGCCGGCCGGGGAGTCCGCGGGCGAAATCGAGGCGTTGGGCGCGGAGTTCATGCCGTGGCGGCTGAGCCGTGGCGGGGTCAACCCTTTCGCCGAGGCGGCGTCGGTGGCGTCGCTGGTGGGCATCTACCGGCGGCTGAGGCCGGACGTGGCGCAGCACTTCACGATCAAGCCGAACGTGTACGGGGCGATTGCGGGCAGGCTGGCGGGCGTGCCGGTCGTGGTGGGCGGCGTGACCGGGCTGGGGTACGCGTTCGCGGCTGGCGGGCGCCGGCGCGGAGTGATACGGTCGGTTGCGGGGATGCTGTACCGGCTGGCGGCGGCGCTGGGCAACGGCGTGACGTTTCAGACGGCGCACGACGCGGACGTGCTCTTTGGCGCGTCCAGCAGACTCAGGCGGAAGGCGTTGGTCGTCCCCGGCGGGTCCGGCGTAGACCTTGCCGTGTTCAGCCGGGACGCGGTGAGCGCGGAGGCGCGGCGGGAGATGAGGGTCGCGCTGGGGATTCCGACGGGAGCGCCGGTCGTGACGATGGCGTCGCGGCTGCTGTACGACAAGGGGATCGCGGAGTTCGTGGAGGCGGCGCGAGCCGTGAGGGCGCGCAGGCCGGACGCGGTGTTCGTGCTGGCGGGGGAGGGGGACCCGGGCAATCGGGAGTCGGTTACGGAGCGGGACCTGGCGGCCTGGCGGGAGTCGGGTGACGTGATATTGCCGGGCCACGTGGGCGACGTGCCGCGCCTGCTGGCCATCTCGGACGTGGTCGCCCTGCCCTCCTACCACGAGGGCGTGCCGCGGTCGCTGGTCGAGGCAGCGGCGATGGGCAGGGCCATCGTGGCCACGGACATACCGGGCGCGGCGGAGGTGGTCGACAATGGTGTGAACGGGACGCTGGTGCCGCCGCGGGACGCCGGCGCGCTGGCGGGCGCCATCGGGGCGCTGCTGGACGATGCGGAGACGCGGGACAGGTACGGCGACGCTGGGCGGCGGAAGGCCGAGCGGGAGTTCGACGAGCGGGCGGTTGCGGCACGGTACGTAGCGGAGTACGCGCGGTTGTGGGCGTCGTCACCCCCATCCTAACCCGTTCGGCAAGCTCAGGGCAGGCTCTTCCTCCTGCGAGGGGGAAGGGACAGGGCGCGGCAGCGCTTGCACGTGGTGTACAATTGCCTTCGCAATCAGTCTACTCAGTCTACTAAGGGGGACGCTCTTATGCAGATTTCGCAGACAGCCGCCCGCGTTGTGTATCACCGCGTCGAGGCCGGTGTTTCGCTGGTGTCCGAGTTGGAGGCGTTCGCTTTGGCGGAGGGGATCAGCCATGCCGCCATCACGTCCTGCATAGGCAGCCTGCGGCAGTTGAAGCTGAGGAACCTGTGCAGGCACGACGCCGAGGGTTCGCCGGAGTTCGAGAGGACCACGTTGGATGAGAACCTGGAGTTGGTGAGCGCGGAGGGATACGTCCAGCCGCTGCCCGAGGGCGGGATCCGGGTACACGTCCACTTGGCAGCCGCCCGTCCGTCCGGCGAGATGATCGGCGGCCACTGCGAGGACGCCACGACCTACACCGGCGCGTACCTGTATCTTAGCGTGTTGGAGGCAGATTGAGTCCGGCTAGCGGGTTGGGATGACGCGATTAGGGAACTCCGCGGTTGGCGGCGAGGGGTTGTGGAGGCTCGCCCGCGGCAGCGGCATGAGCAGGCGGCGCTTCCTGCAACTGCTTGCGGCGGGTGGCGCGACGGCGGTACTGGCGGCCTGTGCGGGCGGCGTGGCGACCGTGGTGGAAGAGACCGGTGAGGCGCAGGCGAGGGCGTGGTTCAAGGACCCATCGCCTTTCGTCCGGCGAGACGGCGGCCTGGAGTCGCGGCTGGAGAACATGCGGGGATTGATCACTCCCAACCGGCTGTTCTTCGTCCGCAACAACTCCGAGAGTATTGACCTGGACGCCTCCTCGTGGCGGCTTTCGGTCGAGGGCGACGCCGTCGGCAATTCGCTGGAGTTGTCCTATGCGGACCTACTGAACATGCGCGGCACAACGCTGGTTTCGTACCTGGAGTGCGCGGGCAACCAGCGGGCCATGTTCGGGCTGGTGAACGGGCGGCAGGCCGAGGGCACGCAGTGGGAGCGCGGAGCGGTCGGCAACGCGGAGTGGACTGGGGTGCGGTTGCGAGACGTCTTGGAGCTTGCTGGCATAGCCGGGGACGTGGAGAGCGTCCTGTTGGTGGGACTGGACGAAAACTCGCCGGAGGGAGGCTTCCGACGGGCGATGTCTGTCGCCAAGGCGACAGACCCTGATACGCTGCTGGCATACGGCATGAACGGCGAGACTCTGCCGAGAGACCACGGATATCCCCTGCGGGCGGTTGTGCCCGGGTGGGTCGGCAGCTCCTGGATCAAGTGGCTGGGTCGCATCGAGGTCTCGTCCGAGCGGCACTGGACGCGCAACAACACCGGCTCCTACGTGCTCATTGGGGACGGCTATCCGCCGGAGGGAGAGGCGGACGGCGTAGTTGTGACCACGCAGACTGTCAAGAGCGCGCTGGCTCTTCCGTGGCCCGCTGAGATTCCGTCCTCGCGGCAGCGCATTCACGGGTACGCGCACTCCCCCAACCAGATCGGGCGGGTCGAATGGAGCTCGGACTCCGGCGCAACATGGAAGGAGGCCGAGGTGGATATTCCGGCGTCGCCGTACTCCTGGACGCGGTTCGAGTTCGAGTGGTCGGCGGATCCGGGCGAGTACACGATCATGACGCGCGCCACGGACGAGGCCGGGAACACGCAGCTGGACGCCGTGCCGTTCAACCGGAAGGGCTATTTGTTCAACCAACCGCTGCCGCATCCGGTGACGGTGGTGTGAGGTGAGGCTCGGACGTGGCGCGGCGCATGTGCGATAATATGGCCGACCGGATTCGATTCAGCCGCGCAGGATGACAGATGATCACCGCCCACACAGATGTCAGTCAGCTATTGGAGACAGCGATGGAGATTGCCGCCCGCGTGCGGGACGCCGGCGCCCGCATCGAGGCGGAGCGGCGCATACCGGTGGAGCTGTCGGATGAGCTGGCCGACAGGGGGTTCTTCAGGCTGCTGCTGCCCCGGTCGCTGGGCGGCGCAGAGCTGGAGCACCCCGACTTCCTGAAGATTGTGCGGGTGTTTGCCGAGGCGGACGCCAGCGTGGGATGGTGCATAAACCAGAACAATGTCTTTTCCACGAACTCGGTGCGGGTGTCGCGAGAGACCGCCACGGAGATATGGGGCGTCCAGAGGAACGTGGTCACGAACGGGCCGCCGATTCCGAGCGCGAGGGCGGACGTCGTCGACGGAGGATACCGGCTGAGCGGCCGGTGGAACTTCAGCAGCGGCATACCGCACGCCACCTGGGTCGCGGCGCTGACGCCGGTGTACCGTCCTGGCGAGTCCGAGTCGTCCGAGATGCGGACGCTGCTGCTGCCAAAGAGCCAGGTCAGGGTGCTGGACGTTTGGGACGTGGGCGGGCTGCGGGGCACCGGCAGCCACAGCTTCGAGGCGGACGGCGTGTTTGTACCGGCGACACGTGCATATCCCGCGGACGCGCCCTCCAGCGAGCCGGGGCCGATCTATATCATCCCGACAACGCTGCTGTTCTGCTCGGGATTCGCCAACGTCGCGCTGGGCGCATCGCGAGCGGCGCTCGACGAGGCGATCGCGATGACGAGGGGCAGGACGCAGCACTTCCAGCAGGAGAGGATGAGCGAGCTCGCGACGACGCAGCGGATGGTTGGGCAGGCAGAGGCCAGGTGGAACGGAGCGCGGGCGTTTCTCGACGAAGCGGCGTCGGCGATGTGGGCGGGGGCGAAGGCGAATCTCTCGCTGACGATGGCGGAGCGGATGGCCGTCCGGTTGGCCAGCACGCACGCCATACGGGAGGCCGCCGAGGTGGTGGACGTGGCGTACTCGCTGTTCGGGTCGCGCGCGATATTCGCGGAGGGGCCGGTGCTGCGCCGCTTCCAGGACGTGCACACAATCACGCAGCAGGTGCAGGGGCGGTTGAGCCACTACGACACGGCGGGGCAGTACTATCTTGAAATGGAGCCTGAGGGGATTTTCTAGCCGTCGGAGAGGAAGACGGACTTGCAAAACCCTGCACATACACGTATACTCTAATATAGTACACGTACACTGCAAAAGGAGCGTCAGGCCAGGATGAAACAGAAGCTCACCATAACCGTTGATGCCGAATTGGTGCCCAAGGCCAAGCGGTACGCCAAGTCGAAGGGCGTGTCGTTGTCGTCGCTTGTCGAGCAGTCCCTCAAGGAGATGGCCGGCGAGTACTCCACGACGTTCTCTTCGCGCTGGCGGGGCAGGTTCCAGGCCGCGGACATCCAGGGCGATCCTCGGTACGACAGGCTGGCAGAGAAGTATCTCAGTTGATGCTTCTGGATACAGACGTACTTATAGACCTCGCCCTGGACCGGCGGCCTCATTCGGAGCACGCCTCGGAACTGCTGGACCACATCGAGCGCGGCGGAGAGGCCGGGTCCATCGCCTGGCATTCGGTATCGAATCTCTACTACATCGTGTCGCCCACGCTCGGCGGCGCGAACGCACGCGACTTCATAATGGAGCTGACTCGCTTCGTCGGCGTGGCCGCCACCGATACCACGGGGATTCGCTACGCCGCCGAGCTTCCGATGGGGGACTTCGAGGACGCGATGCAGGTGGCGGCTGCCCTTGCCTGCGGCGCGAGGCAGATCGTGACCAGAAACGTGCGGGACTACGAACGCTCTCCCGTCCCGGCTATCACGCCGGGGCAGGCGCTGAGCGGGCTGTTCTGACTCATGGAAACGAAGATTGGGAGTTGGAGAAGACTACTAATGCGATTGTCGACAAGGGCCTGGCCCATCGTCCTAGCGGTTCTGGCGGTCGTGATGCTGGCCGCGGCGGCCTGTGCCGGAGGCGAAGAAGACGAGCCGTTCAGGATAGGGGTCATGGAGTCGCTGACGGGGCCGGGCGAGACCTACGGCACGGTGGCGAACCAGTCGAAGCAGATGGCGGCGGACGAAATCAACGCGGCGGGAGGTATCGACGGGCGCAGGCTGGAGCTGGTGGTGGAGGACTCGCAGTGCAGCGCCAAGGAGGCGATCGCCGCGTACAGGAAGCTGACCGACGTGGACGGCATCAAGATCATACTGGGCACTTCGTGCAGCGGGGCCATGCTCGGCGTCGCGCCGCTGGCGGAAGAGGAAGGCGTGATCCTGTTTTCAGGGCTGGCGAGCAACCCGGACATCGCCGATGCGGGCGACTACATATTCCGCACGCAGATAAGCGACATCGAGGTGGGCATAGTGACCGGCAACGTGCTGTGGGCGGACGGGGTCCGCACGCTGGCGACTATCACCGAGTCCACGGACTACGCCGAGGGCGTCCGGAGAAACTCGGTGGAGCAGTTCGAGAAGCTGGGCGGGAAAGTGGTTGCTGCGGAGAAGTTCGCGTCCGACGTCACGGACTTCAGGTCGCAGCTCCAGAAGCTGTTCGCGGAGAGTCCCGACGCGCTGCACCTGGCGCCGCAAGCCGAGTTCACGGCGGGGACGATCATCAAGCAGGCGCGCGAGGTGGGGTACGACGGCCCCATTTACGCGGAGACGGTGTCGGTGGGAACGACGGCGCTGGAGATCGCGGGAGACGCGGCGACAGGAATGAAGGCGGTCACCGCCGACCTCGACCCGAACAACGAGAAGGCGCAGGAGGTGCTGGCCAACTTCCGGGAGCGCTACAACTACGTCACGCTGCCGTGGCACCTGGGCTCCGCCTATGACGACGTGTACATCGCCGCCGAGTGCCTGAAGCGGACCGGCGACGACCAGGACGCGGACGGTTTCCGCGACTGCATGTACGCCATCACCTGGAGCGGCGCGATCGGCAACGACTACAGCTTCGACGAGCGGGGCGAGGTAGTCGGGCTGTCCAGGGTGGTGGTGGAGGTGCTGCCGATGGCGGAGCGGACCGAGGACAATAAGTACAGGGTGCTGCCCTGAACATCACTCCCATCCTGACCCATTCGGCAGGCTCAGGTTCCGCATTGACGTTTGGCTCGGCTGTGAGATACATTCAGCCTCGCAGCGCAACGAGTTTCTGCCGCTCGATGGAGCGCTGTCTTTCACTTTTTGTATGATGAACATACCGACTGCATACTTGCCGGGTTACGAGAAGGCCCGCCTGGTGGATGGTGAGCTTGCGGAAACCTACGTTTCCCACACCACCGTCGGCGACCCGGTAATGGACAACTTGCTGGAGGAGCTGCAAGGCATCGAGCAGAGCGACGTCCATCGTTACATACGCGCGGGTATGGAAGAGGACCGCGCGGAACTTCGAAAAGCTCCCCAGGCGGTGCGCGAGTTCTTCGTCGATGCCCCGCAGCAGGAGCCCGAGTGGCTCGATCACAGCGCCTTCGGCCCCGGCATTCGCGCCTTTCACAGAAACTCGGGGCTTGTGTTGGCCGCGTTCGTTGCGGGCGCCCTTATCGAGGGTTTTTGCACGCTGATAAGCAAGTCGTTCGTGCAGACGGGACGCATATTCGACAACGGGGTCTGGCGCCTCAAGCAGAACAACCGCCACCAATTGGAGATATTCTGGCCAGGCGGCCTTGAACGCTATGGCGAAGGGTGGAAGCTATCGGTCCGGATACGTTTCGTGCACGGGCAGGTGCGTCGGCTGCTGGGCCAATCCGAGGAGTGGGACTGGGACGCATGGGGAGCCCCGATCAGCGGGGCGCACATGGGGTACGCCGCCGCCTGCTTCGCATCCCGTTCGGCTAAGCACTCGACCACCCTGGGGGCGCGCTACAGCGAGGAGGAGCGGGCCAGCTTTCACGCCGTGTGGCGCTATGCCGGATACCTGATGGGAGTTCCCGAGTCGATTCTGTACACCGACGAGGCCCACGCGAATCGCATATTCGATATCGGCAACTTGTGCGAGCCCGACCCGACCGAGGACGCGATCATCATGACGAACGCGCTCATCAATTCCGCTCCGCTCGTGGCGGGAATCGAGGAACCCGAGAGCCGCAAGAAGCTGGTCCAGCGGGTGATATACCCGGTTTCGAGGGGGCTTATCGGCAGGGAGCTTGCCGACGTGCTCCGGTTTCCGAACCGGGGCGTGCCGTTTCCCATCTTCGCGTTTCGACTGGACCAATCCATAAAGCGCGTGGCGGCCAAACTAACGAATCGGCCCGCGACGGGTTTCACGGGACTTCTGGAGACGTCGGCTTACGACGACTCCGGCGTCAGTTACAGGCTACCGGACCACGCCCACGCGGAACGCTCGGGACAGTGGTGAGAGAGGGCCAGCGCGCTATCCGGCGAACGGGTTGTCGTACTTCTCGGAGTGGACCAGTTCGGAGATGGGCTTGCGGGGGACGCCCCGGCCTCGGAAATCGTCGCGGCGATAGCCGAACGGAATCACCGTTACCAGGAACGGTCCCTCGGGTATGCCCAACACGTCTGCTATAGTTGCGCGCTGGTCGTCCGTCAGGGTGACGTAGCAGGTGCCCATACCCTCAGACCACGCCACGAGTTCCATCTGTTGCAGCGCGCGGCCCGCATCCATGAGGGGCTGGTCGGCGTTCTCCATCACGATGGCGATGGCGAGAGGTGCCCGCGCGAGGAAGCCGCCGGAGCCGGCGGTCTCGCCGAGCTTGACCAAGGTGTCACGGTCTCGGATGACGATGAAGCGCCAGGGCTGCTGGTTGCGCGAGCTGGGCGACCAGCGGGCCGCGCTTAGCAGCTTGGCGAGCGAGTCGTCGGTGACTGGGTCGGGCTTGAATTCGCGAACGGTGCGGCGCGTTCTCAGGGCCTCGTAGATGTCCATGTTCTGCCTCCTGGATATGTTGCCCTGCCATGATACACGTTGCCGCGCCTCGGGTCGCGTAAGAGGATCACGCGAACATCAAGAAGGCGCTCCGGCAGAGTTCTCCGGAGCGCCTTCCGATCTCGTGGTTTCCTGGACAGCAGTTAGCCGGCGGAGACCTCGTTCAGCTTGCCGGTCGCGCAGTCGTAGACGAATCCGCGCACGGAGTCCTTGACCGGGATGAACGGGCTGGCCTTGACGCGGGCGATGGACTGTCTCACGTCCTCATCGAGGTCGGGGAACGCCTCCATCGCGAAGGTGGGCCTGAGGCCGGTGTCGGCGTAGATGGCGTCCTTCACGTCGTCGTCCCGGAAGGTGAGCATGCCGCAGTCGGTGTGGTGAATGAGGATCACCTCTCGCGTACCGAGAAGGCGCTGCGAGATAACGAGCGAGCGAATGGCGTCGTCGGTGACTACGCCGCCGGCGTTGCGGATGACGTGGGCGTCGCCCGCTTCGATGCCCAGCAGCCTGTGCGTATCCAGCCGTGCGTCCATACAGGCCACCACTGCCAGGCCCTTCGCGGGCGGCAGTGGGAGATCCCCCTTGTCGAAAGCCTCGGCATAGCGCGCGTTATTCTCCAGCAGTTCGTCGGTAGCCGACACAACAACCTCCTTGTGGTTCTATTGAGACCGTTCAGTCTCATCGAGCCTAATTTAACAGGCAAGGCGGACGGAATGTCAAGTGGGGGATCTGCGGCCGGATGGCTCAGCGGCGTTCGGAGTCACGACCGAATGAGACGGCGCTCAGTCGTGGGCGATTTCCTGGAGAAAGTCTCGCACTAGGGCGGCACACCTTTCCGGCTGCTCGAGCTGAAGCAGGTGGGTCGTCTCGGGGAGGAAGTCGTAGTTGACGGTGAAGACGTCGCGAAGGTCGAGCGTGGGTAGGTACGAGTACGGCAGGGTGGGGTCGGCGCCGATGACCTTGGTCGGGCACAGCATCGCGTCAAAGTCCACCAGCACGGCGTATGCGCCGGCCCACTCGATCATCTGCGCTTCATAGTCGCGGGGGCAGCGAAGCTCGTAGCCGTCGCCGCTCGCGGCGTCGCGGAGCGTGGCCTCCGCGAACAGATCACGCACGCCTGGCTTGACGCGTTGGAAGTTAGGAATGAACCCCAGGAGCTCGGCGAACGACTCCCTGGTCGGGAATAGGGGCGTGCGAGAGCGGGTGAGCGCGGCGAGGCGCGCGGCGACCTCCTCGAACTCCTGGAGGCTGCGGCCGGCCTTGCACAGCGGAGGGTCGAAGAGGATGCGGGCGGTGAAGTCGGCCCCCAGATTGGCGGACAGGAGCGTGGTGAGCGCGGAGATGGAGTGGAACACTCCCACCCTGGGTTTGTCGCCGAAGTGGGCGTCGATAGACTCCATGATCACGTCGTGGTCGTGCACCAGCGTGGGCAGATTGTGGTTCTGCATGGAGCTGGCGGCGTTCCAGCCGTGGTTTCGCAGGTCGTAGGCGATGATGTCGTAGTCGTCCGCGAGAAGCGACCAGAATGGATAGTAGACGTCGATCGAAAGCCCGTTTCCATGACTCATCACGAGCCGTGGCCCGGACGGGTTGCCGTGGCGGCGCAGGGTGATGACAGTCTCTTCGTCCACCCGGACGTCGTGGGTAGAGAGCGGTTCGGGCAGCTCCCAGGCGCGCTCCGGTGCGGACGTCACGCGCGCTCGCCTTTCGCGCGGGCCAATGCCCGGTCGATTTCGGCGTCGGTGAGCGCGCTGAAGCGCGGCCCAGGCTCATGGGCGACAGCGGCGGCGAACTCATCGCAGCCCAGATCGTCCACGCGCCAATTCATCGTGGGAAGCTGCGGAAAGCGGTACGTCGCGGACGACGCGCCCAGGCGCATGGCCGCCGGCGCCTCGAAATCGGCCGGGTCGAATGATATGCCCGTTCCCAACGCCTTGATGAGCGCCTCCTTGATGGTCCAGAGCTTGAAGAACAGGTGGATCCTGCGGGGACCGTTCGCCCGGGTGAGAGCGCGCTGTTCGTTGGCTCCGAAGGCGGCGTCGATCAGGCGGTCGAAGTCGCGCCGCTCGGTGCGCTCCTCGACGTCTACGCCGAGCCTGCCGTCCGGTGCGAGGGCGATCAGGCCGTGGCTGCCGCCGTGGCTCACGTTGAAGCTGACGGGCACGTGCTCGCCGTCGACGAGCGTGAAGGGCTTTTCGTGAATCGCCTGGCCGAAGGCGAGTTGTTCATTGCGGCATCCCAGGTGGTCGCAGAGGATGGCGCGGAGGGCCGCTCGACACAGCGCGAACCTTCGGCGCGCTCCCAGGTGAACGAACTTTCGCCATCGCTTTCGCTCGCAGGCGTCGAGCATGGCGAAGGCGGACGCTTCATGACCAGGATGAGGGGCGAGGTCGACGTGGACCACGGCAGCGGTCCCGAATCGACCGTGTGGCTTCCACCAGCAGTCCGTGGCACGGACTGACATGGTTCTCCCTGGAACTGATGAGGTTGTCATAGGCACACAAAGTTAGCAGAACCGGTACATGCCGGTCAACGTTGCTGAGGCATGGACCTTGTCACAGCCTCTATCGGGAGACTGAGTGACGCGGCCCTTGTACAAGACTCGGTTTGACCCACCGCCAGCCACTTGCTACGATGAAATTCATATACTTTCAACGTCCGCAATTGTGGACTCGACCTTCCAGAGGAGGCCATCGTGGCGCTGGACGATATCGCTGGATCATCAAGTGATATAGCATCTCATTCGGGGGTTGGGAGCCCTTCCGGGCCGGCGGAGCCTATCGCCATCGTTGGCATGGCCTGCCGCTTCCCGGGCGCGAACAGTCTCGACGAATTCTGGCAGCTGCTGGAGTCAGGTGGAAATGCTATCACCGAAGGCGTGCCGGGTTCCGGTGTTGGCCGGATCGGGCAGTTCTACCCGGAATCCGCAAATCAGTTTCCGGCCTGCCGGTATGCGGCCCTAGTCGACGATATCGACATGTTTGACGCGGAGTTTTTCAGGATTTCGCCTGTAGAGGCACAGCTTCTGGACCCCCAGCAGCGCATGGTACTGGAAACCTGCTGGAAGGCCCTCGAGGACTCGCTGGTGGACCCCGAGCAGCTCAAGGGAAGCCGCACCGGGATATACCTGGGCATAAGCAACAATGACTACCGCGGGGTGAGCCTGGCGGCCACCCAGCAGACCGGCGCGGCCGAGAGCCTGTACACCGTTGCCGGCACGTCATTCAATACAGCCGCCGGCCGGGTTGCGTTCGCGCTCGGCCTGCAAGGACCGGCCATGGCGGTGGACACCGCCTGCTCGTCCTCACTGTTCGCACTACACCAGGCGATGGCATCGCTTCAACGGGATGAGGCTGACCTGATACTGGTCGGGGGCGTCCAGGCCATCTTCCTGGGTCAGCTGACCCAGTTGAGGGCGAGAGCCGGGATGCTGTCTCCTGACGGCCAGTGCAAGGCCTTCGACGCTTCTGCCAACGGTTTCGTTCGCGGCGAGGGCTGCGGCATGGTCGTGCTGAAGCGGCTCGCCGACGCCGAGGCCGACGGCGACCGGATCTGGGGCGTGGTGCTGGGTTCGGCCGTGAACCAGGACGGCACCAGCGCCGGACTCACGGTGCCGAGCGGCGTCGCCCAGGAGAGGGTGATCGAGGAGGCCCTGCTTCAAGCCGGCGTCGCTCCCCAGGATGTGGACTTTTTGGAGGCCCACGGCACGGGCACCGAAGTGGGCGACCCCATCGAGTTGAACGCCGCGGCGGAAGTCTACGGCAGGGGGAGAGATCCCGGCAATCCCTTGCTGGTGGGTTCGGTGAAGACCAATGTGGGGCACCTGGAGCCGGCGGCGGGAGTGGCCGGCCTGATGAAGGTGCTTCTGTCCATGCAGCGGGGTATCGTCCCCAGGCACCTGCACTTCAACAATCCGAACCCGCGCCTTGATTGGGACAGTCTTCCCGTCAGGATCCCGACAGAGAACGTCCAGTGGCCGCGGGTTTCAGGCAGGCATCCGAGGGCCGGGATCAGCTCATACGGCTGGTCCGGGACCAATGTCCACGTCGTGGTCGAGGGCTACCCGAGTCCTGCGGAGGCTTCCGCGGACAAGGGTGGAATGCCGCAACCCGCCGGAGCATATCGCACGGTCCCAGTTTCGCTGCCGGATTCGCCGGACGGCCCGCTTCCCGTAGTGGAAGGGGCCAGGCATGCCCGCATTCTGCCGCTTTCGGGAAAGATGGATGACGCCCTGAGAGACTCGGCGAGGTCGTACCTGTCGTGGCTGGACACGCAGAGCGGGGCCGCGTTCGCGGACGGCAGCGCCGTCGCCCCCGGCTTCTCGGACATGGCCTGGACGGCAGGAGTCGCGCGCAGCCACTTTGAGCGGCGCGCGGCTGTCGCCTTCAAGGACGCAGAGTCGCTGCGAGCCGGTCTCCGAGAGGTTGTCGAGGGCACACGCAAACCTTCCGAGGATGCCGCGACCAAGGTGGCGTTCGTCTACACGGGACAGGGAAGCCAATGGTACGGCATGGGCAGGACACTCTACGAGCGCGAGCCGGTGGTGAAGGACGTGCTGGACAGGTGCGAGCGCGTCATGCTGGAGGAGCGTGGGGCGTCGCTGCTGGACGTGATGTTCGGGGCCGGGACCGCCGCCGGCGATCTGTACGACACCACGTGGTCGCAGCCCGCCGTGTACGCGCTGGAATGCGCCCTCACGGCGCTGTGGCGGAGCATAGGCGTCGAGCCGAGCGTTGCGATCGGACACAGCCTGGGCGAGTTCGCTGCCGCGCAGGCGGCGGGCGTGTTCAGCCTGGAGGAGGGCCTGCGATTCGTGGCCAGACGGGGCGAGCTGCTGTCGTCCGTTCCTGTGAAGGGCACAATGGCGGCGATCTTCGCGTCGCCGGAGGCAGTGGCCGCCGCCGTCGATGAGCACAACGCGGCGGCGGCCACTGCAGGCGTGAGCGTCGCGGTCGACAACGGCATACACCAGGTGATCAGCGGCACGGAAGCGGCGGTCAAAGCGGTGTCCGACCGCTTCGAGGCCGACGAAATCATGGTGAGACCGCTGAGAAACCAGGCGTTCCACAGCCCGCTGCTCGAGCCCGCGCTGGACGACCTGGAGCAGGCGTTCAACCGGGTCGAAGTCTCGCCGCCTTCACTGTCGCTGGTGAGCAACGTCACAGGCAAGGTGGTAGCACAGGACGAGTCCCTGGACGGCAGGTACTGGCGTGGTCACGCGCGCAATGCGGTACAGTTCCGAAAGGGCATAGGCGAGATGGCCGATTTGGGCGTCGATCTGGTGGTTGAGATCGGCCCGCACGCCGTGCTCGGCCCGCTGGTGTCGCTGGTGTGGCAAAGCGTGGCTGAAGGCGCGAATGATCCCGTCGTGTTGCAGAGCATGCTGCGTCCGTCCTCGGGCGCGTTCGACGCCGAGGTGGACGACGGATTCGTCGATGCGGTCGCGGCCGCATATAACGCCGGCCTTTCGCTGGACTTTGCCGGCCTGTTCGCCGGGGAAGAGCGGCGGCGCATTTCCGTGCCCGGCTATCCCTTCCAGCGGCGCCGGTACTGGGTGGAGGGCACTCAGAGGCGCACCTCCGGCGACGCGCACCCGCTGCTGGGCGAGAGGCACGAGTCCGCGCGTGGCGAGGTGATGTTCGAGACGGAGATGTTCCCTTCCGAACCGTCCTGGCTGGAGGACCACCAGGTATTCGGCCGGGTGGTGATGCCCGGAGCGGTCTACGGAGCGATGGCCGCCACCGTACCATTCACCGAAGGAGCGGGCGCGTCTGTGGTCGAGGACCTCCAGCTTCATGTCCCGCTGGTCTACCCGGAGTATTCGCCAGATGGCGACACGGAGGAGCCGGGACGCCGGATGCAGTTGGTCGTCGACGGCTCGACGGACTCGACCGCACGGACTTTCGAGGTCTTCAGCAAGGGTGAAGACGACGAATGGCTACTCCACGCGGAGGGCCGGCTATCTCCTGATTCAGGGCAGTGGGGCATAGTTGAAACGGCGGACCTGGATGCGCTGAAGGCCGGTCTCACTCTGCAGGACCTGTCCGACTACTACCGGGCCAAAGCGGTGAGCGGAATCGACTTCGGGCCAGCGTTCAGGACCCTGGAGGCCCTATGGGGTGAAGGAAGCGAGGCGGTCGGCGAAATCGCGCTTCAGGACACAAGAGGGTCCATCTACGAGGCCATACACCCGCTGTTGCTGGACGGATGTTTCCAGGTGTTGTCGGCCGCCCGAAACCTGTCCGGTATCGGGGGCGAGGCCACCTATCTCCCGTTCGGCTGGGAGCGCCTCCGGCTGAATGGCCCCCTGCCCGACCGGCTGGTGTGCCACGCTCGGATGAGGGACGGCGTTCAGGCGCCGGACGATGATGAAGCGACCGCGCATACGCCGGAGACCCTGATCGGGGATTTGCGGCTGTACTCGCTTGAGGGCGACGTGCTCGGCGAATTGACGGGTTTCGCCCTGAAGCGGGCCACGCGAGCCGCGTTCCTGTCGTCTACCGAGGGACTCGAGGACCTGTTGTACGAGGTCGTCTGGCGCGAGCGGCCGCTGTTGGGCGGCTTGCGGTCGGCAGATCCCCTCGTCGGTCCATCCGCAGTCGCGGCGAGCACGGGCGCCTTCGCCGAGTATCTGTCCGAGGAAGGCGTCGAGATCGACGACCGCGCGACCCTGCTTGGCGATATGGAGCGGCTGTCCCGGTCCTATGCCCTGGCGGCTCTGAATCGCTTGGGATGGCAGCGCGATGCGGGAAAGGTCGTGCATCCGGACGCTCTCCGGGAAGGGCTGCGGGTCCTGCCCGAACACGCCCGTCTCCTGGAGAGGATGCTCCGGCTGCTGGCCGACGCGGGCGTACTGGAGCGCGGTCCGAGCGGCGGCTACGGGATCGTTGTAGGAACGGAAGACCGGCTTCCGGACGAGGCGCTGGTCGACCCGGAAGCCTTCGCGGATCGTATGGTCGAATTGCATCCTCATGGCTCCAGCGAGCTGGGCCTCCTCAGGAGGAGCGGTGGAGCCCTGGCGGAAGTGCTGCGGGGCGAGGTGGACCCACTATCAATACTATTCCCGAGAGAGGGCCCCGGCGCGGCGGACTTCTACTTCACCGCACCGGCTTCGAGGGCCTCGAACAGGATGCTGGCGGACGCGGTGGCCGCGACCGTAGCCGACTGGCCGGAGGGACGCCGGCTGCGCATTCTGGAGGTGGGCGCGGGCACCGGCTCCGGAACATCCGTGGTGCTGCCGGAACTGCCGGACGGCGGGTTCGACTACGTGTTCACCGACATCTCGGCGGGCTTCTTTGCCGAGGCCGAGATCCGTTTCAGCGATTCGGGAGCGCCCATCGAGTACCGGCCGCTGGATATCGAGCGAGACCCTGCCGACCAGGGTTTCGATCTCCATTCCTATGATCTGGTCATAGCCGTCAACGTGCTGCACGCCACGCGGGACCTGGGAGAGACCCTGACCAACTGTAAGAGTCTGCTGGCCCCGTCCGGCCAGCTGCTCGCCGTGGAGAGCCTGCGGGGGCGCGGGTGGCAGGACATGACCTTTGGGCAACTGGACGGATGGTGGCGCTACTCCGACGCCTACAGGCCGAACCACGCCGTCGCCTCGCCCGAAGTCTGGCTCCAGGCCCTGGCCGACACCGGATTCGTAGACTCGGCGGTACTGGGCGGCGAGAGCGTGGGCGACATGGGCCCCGTGGGTTCCGGCGTCATTCTGGGCCGGGGACCCGAGCATATCACCCTGGCGGAAGGCGTCTGGGTGCTGGCCGCCCACAATGAGGCTGCGGCGGTTGATCTGGCGGGAGGCTTCGCGGCGCAAAATCAGAAGGTGGTCGTCGCGAGCAATAGCCGGAGCGATAGCTCGCCTCCCAGTGGCGCAGGTGTTTTACATGCCGCGGTCGATGCGGAACGGCGGGAGTCGTGGAGCCAACTGCTGGAGTCCCTGCCGGACGATGTCCCGTTGCACGGAGTAGTCCACTGCTCTTCGCTGGAGGGCCTGGGGACAGAGGCGACGACGGAGCAGTTGGCGCAGGAAGTGAGGAGGGTCGGTTCGAGCGCCCTTGCATTGACGCAGGCCCTGCAGGATTCGGGTGTGGTGCCGGTCAAGGGGCTGTCGTTCATCACCAGGGGAGCCCAGGCGCTGGAACGGGACTACATGCGACGCAGCGTCGAGGAACTGCCCGGCGCCACCCTCTGGGGGTTCGGCAAGGCGCTGGCGCGGGAGGTTGGCCATCTGCAACCCAGAATGATCGATCTGGACCCGGATGCGTCGCCGAACATCGACAGCCTGGTCGACGAGCTGATGTTCCCCGATTCCGAAACCCATATCGCCTACCGGTCCGGCGACCGTTTGGCCTCACGTCTCGTGAGGAGGAGTGACGCCAGGCCTCGACTGGACTTGCCGGATGAACCGGACTGGCGGCTCGTCTCCACCGCGGGTGAGGGTCTGCAGGGACTGCACACGGTGCCCGCTACGCCGCAACCGCTCCAGAGCGGCGAGGTTCGAGTGCGGGTGGAAGCGGCAGGGCTCAACTTCTCCGACGTCCTCATAGGCATGGGGGCCGTCGAGATGGACCCGATGTTGGGCGACGAGTTCTGCGGCCGCATTGCGGAAGTCGCCGATGACGTTTCCGGGTTCCGAGTGGGCGATCGCGTGGTGGGGCTGGGAATCGGCACTTTCAGGCCGGACGCGGTAACGCGGGCGGAGATGGTGGCGCCGGCATCGCCGGATACCCCGGCGGCTGCTCTGGCTACCGTACCCACTTCTTTCGTTTCCGCGGAGTTGGCCTTCCAGATGTCCGGGTTGGAAAAGGGAGATCGCGTACTTGTTCATACCGCGTCAGGCGGTGTGGGGCTGGCGGCCACCCAACTGGTTGAAGCCGCGGGAGCGGAAGTGTTCGCGACGGCCAGCGTAGCCAAGCATGACTACCTGCGGTCGCTGGGCATATCCCACGTCTACGACAGCCGGAGCACCGTTTTCGGAAGCGAGATTCTGGAGGCCACGGGAGGAGAGGGCGTCGACGTGGTGTTGAACAGCCTCACGGGGCCGGGGTTCATCGAAGCCAGCCTCTCGTGCCTGGCCGAGGGCGGCCGCTTTGTGGAGATGGGCAGGCGCGACATCTGGAGCGCCGACGACATGGCCGCCGCCCGTCCCGACGTTGCCTATTCGGTGCTGGAAGTCGACGCGCTGAAGAGGCAGGACCCTGCAACGGCCGGGGCGTCTCTGCGGAGGGTGATGGGGCGCCTGGAAGCCGGAGAGTTGCGTCCCCTCGTCCATACACGTTGGCCCATGGCGGAAATCAGGCCGGCAATGGAGTTTATGCAGTCGGCACGCCATATCGGCAAGAACGTGATCGTGATGCCCCCATTGACCGGGGGGCGGTTGAAGGCGGATCGGACGTACCTCGTGACGGGCGGGTTGGGCGGAATCGGGACCGTGGTGGCCGGTTGGCTGGCCGACCGGGGAGCCGGGGTCATCGTGTTGAACGGCCGCCGCGCCCCGGACGCCGCTGCCGAGGAGGTTATCGACGCCCTGAGACGACAGGGCGCCGACGTGCGCGTAGAGTTGGCCGACATGACCGATACGGCCGCAATCGATGCTATGCTGGCCCGGCTGGACGCCGCCGCGCCGCCGCTGGCCGGTGTGATTCACAGTGTCGGCGTGCTCTCCGACGGTTCGCTGGGAAACCAGACCTGGGAGCGGTTCGAGCAGGTGCTGTCGCCCAAGGTGCTTGGCGCCTGGCATCTGCACAAGTCGACGCTGGACATGGACCTCGATATGTTCGTCCTCTTCTCGAGCATAACCGGGGTTGTGGGTAACTCGGGCCAGGGCAACCATGCTGCGGCGAACGCTTTCCTGGACCAACTGGCCGGTTACCGGCGCTCCCTGGGGTTGCCGGGGCAGTCCATAGCCTGGGGAGCCTGGGCCGGGCTGGGCGAGGCCGAAGAGCAGCGAGAGCGTATCGAGCGGCAACTGGCCGCATCTGGAACCGGCTGGATAGCTCCACAGCAGGGCCTCCGAGCCTTCGATGCGTTTGTGCGCCAAGACCTGACGGCCGGGATGGTTTCGGTAGTGGACTGGCCGATACTCGCAGAGAATTTCGAAGGACGAAACCCATTCCTGGAGGAACTGCTCTCCGAGGACTCGGATACCGACGGTTCGAACGGAGGAGTCGACGCCGACATCCTGTCGCAGTTGAGGCAGAGTCCCGCCACCGACTGGGAGCCATTGCTGGTTTCCTTCCTGCAGGCGGAGTTGCAGGCGGTGTTGAGGCTGCCCGCCGCGCCGGCGCCGACCGTGGGGTTCTTCGACCTGGGGATGGACTCGCTGATGGCGGTCGAGCTACGGAACCGGCTGAACAGAGCCCTGTTGGGCGAGTACGTGGTGTCCAACACTGCCGTTTTCGACTATCCCGACATCGACACGCTGGCGGGCCACTTGTCCGGCGAACTTGGCCAGCTTGGTGAGGTCCCGGATGTTCCCGCGTCTGCTGAGACCGTTGGGCCTGAGACAAGGCTGACGGCGAAGAGTGACGACGATGGAATCGCGGTTGTGGGCATGGCCTGCCGCTTTCCCGGAGCCGATAGCCTGGAGACATTCTGGGAGTTGCTGGAATCGGGCCGCGACGCGGTGACCACCGGCCGTCAGGACGCCGGGATGTGGAGCGGCGCCGTGGGCGACCCGGATGCCGGGGACGTCGCGACCACGCGGGGCGCGTTTGTGGATGGAATCGACTGGTTCGATTCCAGGTTCTTCCGCATCGCGCCGATAGAGGCGCGGATGATGGACCCGCAGCAGCGGATGCTGCTGGAGACGACCTGGCAGGCCCTGGAAGACGCGGCCGTGAACCCCGACAGCCTGCGGGGCAGTCGGACCGGCGTGTATGCCGGAGTCGGTGGGAGCGAGTACCGCGACCTGTTCCAGGCCAGCAAGCGGGAGCACAGCTACCTGGGAACGACCGGAAGCGTGGCTGTGGGGCGCATAGCCTTCGCGCTGGGGCTGGAAGGGCCGGCGATGCCCGTGGACCTGGCCTGCGCGTCGTCTCTGGCCGCGGTCCACCAGGCGGTCGTCGGTCTACAGCGGGGAGAAGTCGATCTCGCCCTCGCCGGCGGCGTTAACGCGATTCTCTCCCCCTCGGTCTCGCGATTCATGATGGAAGCCGGCATGTTGTCTCCAACCGGACGCTGCCACCCGTTCGACGCGTCCGCCGACGGCTACGTGCGCGGCGAGGGGTGTGGAGTGGTGGTGCTAAAGCGGCTCAGCGAAGCCGAGGCCGACGGCGACCGGATATGGGCCGTGATACGAGGGTCCGCGGTCAACCAGAACGGCGCGAGCGCGGGCCTGACGGTGCCCAACGGGCCGTCCCAGGTGCGCGTGATGGAGGAGGCCCTCGTGCAGGCGGGCGCGTCGCCCTCCCAGGTCGACTACCTGGAGGCGCACGCGACGGGGTCGCAGCTCGGCGACCCGATCGAGCTGAACGCGGCGGCGGCCGTGTACGGCGAGGGGCGCGACAACGGGAGGCCGTTGCTCGTTGGATCCGTGAAGTCCAACATCGGGCACACGGAGTCGGCGGCCGGAATTGCCGCGCTCATTAAGACGGTTCTGTCCATGAACCGGGGAGTGATTCCCAGGCACCTTCACTTCGAGGAGCCGAATCCGAATTTCGAATGGGACAGACGACCTGTGCGAGTCACTTCCGAGAAGACCGCGTGGCCTGCCGGCAACGGACGTATGCCGCTGGCGGGCGTCAACGCATTCGGGCTGTCCGGAGCGAACGCGCACGTTCTGGTCGAGGGCTACCGGGCTACGCCGCCGGCAGTTTCGGAGACTGACGACTTTCGGCCTGTTGCGGGCAGTCCGGCGCCGGTGCGCCCCGGGTCGGAGGACGCGGCTATGCCGAGGGCAGACGAAGGTTCGGAGATTCCTGCCCGGATGCTGCCGCTGTCCGGCCGGTCGCCGGAGGCTCTTCACGATCTGGCCGCGCGCTACCTGTCGTGGCTGGACGACGAGGGTGGGACAGCGTCGCAGGATGTGCTGTCCGACATGGCGTGGACGGCGTCGGTCGGGAGGAGCCATTTCGACCACCGCGTGGGAGTGGTGTTCAGAGACCTGAGCGAGCTCAGGGAGGGTCTGAACGCAGTAGTGACGTCGAACGACGCCGTCGATGCCGCGATCAGTCAGCCGGGCTCCCGGATGGCGTTCCTG
Source organism: Dehalococcoidia bacterium (assembly GCA_965203135.1). Lineage (GTDB taxonomy): Bacteria > Chloroflexota > Dehalococcoidia > Lucifugimonadales > CATOSD01 > CATOSD01. The sequence continues at coordinate 67,337 of CBDBBO010000003.1, forward strand.
AGGGACGTTGCGCGGTCTTACGAGTCCGGTGAGGACGTTTGCTTCGACGACCTGTTCGCGGGCGAAGAGCGCAGACGAATCTCGATCCCGACTTACCCCTTCCAGCGAAGGCGGCACTGGCTATAGACGCGGGCTGGTATGCCGCCGCCCCGGCCGGGTTGCGAACTCGGCTGGAAGAAAGGCCCGTAAATCGCGAGTTGACTTTGTTGCGCGCAAGTGGTTAGCTTAACGAGTGGGACAGTTCCCAGAAAAACACCGGAAGGAGAATCAATCAAATGGCATCAACTGAAGACAGGGTAAGAAAGCTGATTGCGGACAACCTGGAAGTGGACGGAAAGCCCGTTGACTCGTCGATGGCGCTCACTTCCAGTCTCCTGGACGCCGGGGTGTCCTCCATGGACCTCGTCTCGTTCGGAAGGGTCATACAGGATGAGTTCGGCATCAAGTTCGCCGTCGAACAGTGCACCGAGCTGAACAGCCTGGGCCGGCTGATCGAGTTCATCGATTCCCAGGCGGCATAGCGCCTCGATTACAATAGCCGGCGTCGTGCTTCCTCAGGGATGACGCGACGCCGGCGCTATGCTTCCACCCGGATGGTAATCACGTCCATTCCATAATACTTCTGGTGGCGCACCGACGTTGCGTAGTGACGCAGCAACCGGAAGGACATCTCTCTTTCGTCCGTAGTCTGCTCTTCATCGTCCAGGTGCGCGAGGCGGTCTTCGAGGTTCTGCTCTTCCTCCAGGATGGAGACGAACTCGAGGTCCACGGCATCCCCTTCCGGGCGCGCGGTAATCATCAGTTGCGGAGTCTTGCCGTTTGCTCCGTCGACCCGGAACTCGTTGCCCGGCTGAAGCAGGCTTGACAGCGCTTCCTCGCCCGCCGAGCGCAGTCGCAACGTTGATCTTTCGCTCCATCCCATTTCATTCGCCACGTCCTGCATGAACCCGTCGACAAGCGGCAGATCCGCAATATCCAACGTGGAGCGAAAACGTTTTGGTCGGGCGCTCGTCGCGTTCAGAAAAACGGTGAGGACAATTGCGGTCGTGGCGCCAACGGTGATGCCATTGCCGAGGAGCGCGCCCCAGGGACTTCCCAGGATGCCCTCTATGATGTTTCGCTGGAGCAGCCCCGCGCCGACCGCGAACGACAGGCCAACCACAAGCGACTTCTCGAGGTCGAGCCCGTCGCGAACAATGGTCTGCAGTCCTTCGACGAAAAATATGCCCAGCGTAACCAGCAGCAGGGCGCCCATTACGGGGCTTGGTATCGTGAGGAGCGCACCGGTCAGTTTGGGGAGCAGCGCCATGACTACCAGAATGACGGCCATGGCGTAGCCAACGTACCTCGACGCCACACCGGTCATGTTCACGACCGAGGCGGTGAATGACGAGTACGAAGAGGCCGGCGGTGTTCCGGCGAGCCCGGACATCAGGATGCCCGCGCCATTGGCGTAAATGGACCCCTGGAGCAGGCGAAAGTCGGTTGAACCAGGTTGCCGGCGGGCAGTGCGTTGGATCACCACGCTGTCACCGATTCCCTTGATCGACTGGACGAGGGTTACTATCAGGAACATTGGTAGTAGCGCCCAGAACGAGGCGCTCGGCCTGAGCTCCAACCCCTCAAAGCCGACCTCCGGGATGCCGAGCCATGGCGCGGAATACAGTCGGTCCAGATCGTACACGCCCAGCAGCGCCGCCGCTACGCAGCCGGACAGGAACCCTATCAGCATGGACCAGGGACGCAGCCGACGGGGAGCGCGCAGCACCAGGACGACGGATACAACCAGCGTGACCACGGCCACGAGAGGCCCCGCGAACGACGCCGAGCCCGCCGAGACCTCCTCGATACGGTCGAGGCAGAATGGCAGGACGGAGACCGCAATCAGCATGAGAACCGTCCCTGAGACCGCGGGAGTCAATACGCGCCGGAGCTGCGGAAGCCAGGTTGCAATCGCGAAAAAGAAGACCGCGGAGACGACCATAAGACTCGCCAGCAATGCCGGGCCGCCCTCGGCCAGCGCGAGCACGGCCAGCGCGATGTAGTTTGGCGAAACGCCGGTGACCACCATGTGGCCCGCGCCAAGGCGACCTATGCGGGAGGCCTGAAGCGCGGTTACTATCGCCATGATTCCCAGGGCCGCGAACATCGCCCAGGTCAGGTACTCATCCCCCAGGCCCGCGGCGAGGACCGTCACCACGACTATGGAAATGGCTGGCGGCAACACCAGCATAACGCCCTGAAATCCGACAACGAAGGCGTCCAGAATCGAGCACTTCTCTTCCGGCTCATGGCTGATGCGGTCGTTCACCTGAGATGTCGCCACTGATCGATGCTCCTCGAGTACATGCTCGGCGGCTGACGGCTCAGCACACGGTGGAGTAGACGCCGCTTTCGAAAAGGCCGTTCGCGCGCTGCGTCTCGCGGACGTAGCAGATGATTTCTTCAATCTCGTCGGCGGACACGCCTGGAACCGGGGCCATGTCGCCGAACTCCCAGTGGTGCGACTGAACCCCGTTTCGCACCGCGTTGCGGAAGCTGGCGTCGGGGTGATGGCCGGGATGGTAGACGCGGTCTAAAAGCGGCGGGCCCTGCCTTGTGCCGATCGCGCCCGCGCCGTGGCAAATGGAGCAGTTGGCGTTGAAGACGGACTCGCCGGCGCGGGCCATTTCGGAAAGGCCGGAGCCGGACGAGGGCGCCTGGCTCGCTGCCTGTGGCGCGGAAGAGGTAAGTGGAGGCGTGTCGTTACCGCCGCAAGCTGCGATTGCGAGCAGCACGGCGAGTGTGGCGGCGACGAATGCGACGAGTGATGCCTTCACATTTCCTCTCCATACCTTGGTGGTCTAACTGGACGGGCTCGGCGCTGCTTATTCTAATGCGACGGGCAGCTAAGTGGTAGCATGGTCGGCTTCCGGGCCGCTCGAACAGGGGCCTGGTCTTGACTGCGAAGGGCCGCGCATATAGGCTGACTTCCAGGAGGTCAACATGGCCGCTCACGCGAACGGTCGACACATCGGGCTTGGCGCCCTCGTGGTCAGAGCCGGCCCCGAATACGCCGAATCGGTCGTCGTGCGCGCCCTGGAGTTCAGGGAGAGTGCTTCGACGGGTGCGCGCAGCGCGCTAAACAGGGCGCTGGACAGTCACGTCAGAGTCAACGGCTTTCGGGACGCGAGCAGGGCGCCCAGCGGTCCGCTGAAGGCCCCGACGCTGGACGTGCTGGCAGATGAGAACGCCGCATTCGCGCGAGCGCTGCTCGGCGTGTGGGCCGAGTCGATGCCGGATCTACGCGACGCGGTGAGGGGGTACCTGGAGGGGGACGGCAAGGCGGCGGGCCCGCCTGATCCAGATGGTCGCCCGTGGAGTGCCGGGGAACTGAAGGAGGCTGTTAACGACCTCCTCAGCCAGCACGAGGGCCACTACGAGCCGGACATTGCCCTGATGCTGTCATTCCTTTCGAGAAGGTCCGTGGACGTTGACGACCAGGTCGTGGAAATCAGGTCGCCCCTGATGCTGGACTTTCTCGCCGAGCTCGAGGATCTGGATATCGATGCGCCCGACTGGGACGACGTCGGACCGTTTCTGGAGGCGGTAGACGAACTTGGCTACCAGCGGTTCAAGAAGGCAGCCGACACGGCCATCGAAGGCATACGAGCACTCGTCGACAGGTTGCAGGGGGAGTATGAAGCGGAACTGGTCTATCTCGGCTTGCAGACCGACATTGCGGAGTGGACCAAAGACGCAACGAAGAGGGTCTGGCCGATTGGAGACTCGATCGTGATCGTCGATGGGCTGTTTGAAGAACTGCAGGAGTACCAACCAATAAGGCCGCAGGCCGAGACCAGGACTGAAGAAGTGGAGAGGGCCGTCGAGAGAGTGGCAGCGGAAGAAGCGATTCTGGCGCTTGCCGACAGATGGCGCGAACTGATGAGCCAGCCGGACCCCGTACTGGAAGTGGAGCAAGAGGACGGTCCGGGAGAGAGTGTCGACGCCATCGCGCGGGCGGAGGAGCTCGAGGAGCTGCGAGCCGAGGTCGAACAACTCAGGAATACGAACCAGGAATTGGAGGCCGATGCCGCGAAAGTCGCGCGGGAGCGGGATGGCCTCGCTGCCGAGCGAGACTCGCTGCAGGGAGAGGTCGGAAGGCTCGAGGACGAGCTGTCCGCCAGCCGCGAGACGGTCAAGATATGGCGGCTTGCGGGCGTGTCCGCAAGGATGGAAGAGGCGGGGCTGCCGGCGAGCGGGCAGGCTGAGCCGAGAACCGTGAGGGACGCTGTCGCGCGCGCTGAGAAGCTGTTTCCGGACAGGCTCGCTGTGGCCCTCAATTCTAAGTCGGACAAGCGCAGCCAGTTCCAGAAGCCGCAGGAAGTCTTCGACGCGCTGACGTGGCTCGCCACGGACTACCACCACCGTCGAGCGAATCCAGGCGGTTCGCCGGACTTCGACAAGCTGCTCAAGGAGGCCTGTCCCGGCTGGTCCTACAAGTCGAGCCAGACTGAGATTACCAGGGAGCAGTTCGAGGAGTGGTACACTACCACGTGGGACGGCAGGAGCTACGATCTTAGCCCCCACCTGGGCAAAGGGATCAGCCATGATCCGCAGAACACTATCAGGATCGCGTTCGCGTGGGACGAGGACAGAAGGCGCGTGGTGGTGGGATACATCGGAATGCACCAGCGCAACCGCAAGTCTTGACGGACGCGACGCGACGAACCAGGCTTACGATCAAGAACAGGTCCAAAGTACCGAGGAAGAGAGCGACGAAATGGTAGAAGTCATCGACATCGAGACCGCGTTCGACAACAGGTTCACGCGAGAATTCGGATTTCCGGCGCAGCGTCCGGCCACCAAGGTCAAGGGCTATTTGAACGACAGGGAGAAGGAGTTCATCGGGCTGTCACCCTTCCTGGTGATGGCCACCAGCGGCACCGACGGCAGCTGCGACGCTTCGCCCAAGGGCGGGCTGCCGGGCTTCGTGAAGATACTCGACGATTCGACGCTCCTGGTGCCGGACGTGGCGGGCAACAGGCTGTTCCAGTCCTATATCAACATGAACGAGAACCCGCACGTGGGGCTGGTGTTCTTCATCCCCGGTGTGCGCGAGACGGTGAGAGTGAACGGCAGGACTCGCATCGTAAGTGGCGACGAGCTGCGCCGGCTGGAGGTGGAGCTCGAGGTGAACAACCCGGACGACAACTCCAAGGTGCTACAGGGCATCGTGGTGGAGATCGAGGAGTCGTACGGCCACTGCCCGCGAGCGCTGAAGTTCTCGGAGCTGTGGGAGTCCGGCGGCGTCTAGATGGCCGTCGACATCGTCGCCATAGGCGACACGCACTGCCGCGAATGGTCGGAGGTGCATCCCGGCATCCGCGAGGCGGTGGAGCAGGCGGACGTGGCGCTCCACTGCGGCGACTTCACGTACATGGGCGTGGTGGACGGGATGAGGCGGTGCGCCAAGCGGGCCATCGTGGTGCACGGCAACTCGGACCAGGTGGACGTGAGGAAGGCGCTGCCTTATGCCGAGGTGCTTGAGATCGAGAGCGTTCGAATAGGCGTCATCCACCCGTCCTGGGGCGGGCCGGAGTTCCCTCTGGAGGATCTCCTTCCCGACTTTCCCGACCCGGTGGACGCGATAGTGTTCGGCCACTTCCACGTGCCTATCAATGAGGAGCGCGGCGGCGTGCTGTTCGTCAATCCGGGCCAGGGCTACGCCTCGTTCATGGTGCCCTGTACGATCGCCCGACTGCGCGTCGATTCCGGGCATATTACGGTGAGTATCGAGACCGTGGAGCCTGCGCAGTAGGGCTTCGGACGGCTTATCCCTGGGTTCCGGCTCAGGGGCCGCAACGACGATTCAGGTAGAATCCCGCGAGCGAGGTGCGTTCGATGCCGAAGAGAGTTAACAGGGCGATTGAGCTCCTGGAACAGGGCCAGCCCATCTACTACACCGGGACGCACGACGTAACCTACGACGGGGGCCTGGCGATGGCCCACACCTGGGCCGATTACATCGCGGTCGAGATGGAGCACGGCGCGTTCGACATGCGCGGGCTGGACGAGTTCATGCGCGGGCTGGTGGACGGCGGCCCGACCAACAGCGGACACCACACGCCCGCCGTGGTGATAACGCTGCCGCTGGACGGCTCGACCGGGGACGTGGTGCGCGCGAACGCCTGGATGTACCGGCAGGCGCTGGCGCGAGGCGTCCATGGCGTGTTGCTGTGCCATGCGGAGACGCCGGGAGCGGTGCGAGCATTCGTGGAGGCGTGCCGGTACCCGTTCAACACGCTGGGCGTTGGTGATTCGCTGGACGAGGGAAGGCGAGGCGGCGGCGGTCAGGCGTCCGCCGCGGAGGTGTGGGGGCTGAGCGTCGGGGACTATCTGGCGAAAGCCGACCCGTGGCCGCTCAACCCAGACGGTGAGCTTCTGCTCGGCCTGAAGATCGAGAACAAGCGCGCCCTCGGCAACTGCGAGGACACGGCCCGCGTTCCCGGCATTTCGTTCGCGGAGTGGGGGCCGGGCGACATGGGAATGTCGTTGGGCTACGCCGACGCCCACGACCCGCCCTATCCGATGGACATGGTGTCGGCGCGGCAGCGTGTGAAGGCGGCGTGCGAGGCCGCCGGCCTGTACTTCCTGAACGCGGTGAACGACGAGAACGTCCGGGGTATGATCGACGAGGGCGTGATGGTCTGCGCCACCGGGCGCAGCGGCGAGTCCGCCGCAGTGTTGGGCCGCGCCCACACCGGGCGCACCATGCCGGTCTAGCAAGGGCGCGGCTCGCTGCCGGCGCGCCTATCCTGGCTTCGACGCGAGAATCAGCTCGTTCCTGAGGTGGATCGACTCGGGATGGACCAGCCGACCCTGTCGCAGGTGGTCTGCAGTGGACAGATCCAGAAAGCGCAGCAGCGCGGCGTCCAGGCTGTCCCGGGCCAACCGCTCGATCTCGTCCAGGTACGGATAGCGCCCCGCCTTCTGCGGGTCCAGCTTGTCGGCGAGAAACACGACCTTGGCGACGTCGCCCATGCGCCGTTTGCCCGTGGTGTGCCAGCGCACGCTCTCCAAAACGCGGGCGTCCTCTAAGCCGTCGAGTTCCAGCTCGGCGGCGGCCACAGGACCGTGGAGCAGGATCGGCAGGCTCCGCTCCACCTCCGTAGGCACCATTCCAATCGCCTCCGCTCGCTGGATAAGCTCGGCGGGTTCCAGGTGGCGGGCTAGGTCGTGCGCGGCCAGGCCGAGGTCGACAAGCCCCGCGTCCACGCCGTGGCGGTTCGCCAGGCGCCGCCCGATCTCCCGCACGCGTTCCACGTGGTCGCGCAGTCCCGCGGGGAGGGCGTCCAGCCGCGACTCCACGCAGTGCGGCAGCGTGGTCAGCACTCCGGGCTAGCCCATGCCGCCGAGCGCCCGGCCGCCGAGCACGTGGAGATGCAGGTGGTCGATCATCTGGCCCGCGTCGGCACCCTGGTTGATGATCAGGCGGTAGCCACTGTCGTCCACGCCCTCTCGCCCGGCCATCATGTGCGCGGCCTCGAACATCGCACCCAGCGTGGCGTGGAACTCGGAGGTCAGGTGCGACAGAAAGGTGAAGTGCTCGGTCGGAATGACAAGAAGATGCACCGGCGCCTTGGGCGCGATGTCCCTGATGACGAAGCAGCTCTCGTCGCGGTACAGCACCTCGCTCGGAATCTCGCCGTCGCGAATCTTGCAGAAGATGCAGTCTTGCTCCATCGTGTGACGCGCTACTCGACCACCGCAATCGCCTCGATCTCCACCAGGTAATCGGGGCTGACCAGGTGCGTGTTCATGATGGTGCTGCTGGCGGGGCCGTTCTCGGGAAACACGGCGAGGCGCGCCGCGGCATAGGCGGGATAGTCCTCGAGGTTGACCAGGAAGCAGGTTATCTTGGTAAGATCGTCCAGCGTTGCGCCCGCGGCCTCCAGCGCCGCCTGGACGTTGCGGAAGCACTGGTCGGCCTGAGCGCGGGCGTCCCCCTTCCCCACCAGGCTGCCGTTCTCGTCAGCGGCCACCTGGCCGGAGACGAAGACCATGTTGCCAACGCGGGTGGCGGTGGAGAACCCGCTGGGCTTGTTGTTCGGATACGGAAAGAATACCTGTCTGGCCATTTGCGGCACCCTACCCTTTCGGCGTTCTGTTGCTAGGAGGCCTCGATCAGTTCGATGCGAACGTCGTCGGGGGCCTTGATGAAGGCGATCCGCATGTTTGGCGCGGACTGTATCGGCCCCTCCATCAGCTCCGCGCCCAGTCCCTCCAGGCGCGCGATCTCGGCGTCCATGTCGTCGACGTCTACGCCAAAGTGTTCGAGTCCCCAGTGGGGAGTGGCGTCGCCGCCGCCCATCTGCTCATTGGTGCGGGCGCCGGAGATGTTGACGACCATGCCGCCGGGGGACTCGCAGCGGATGAAGCGGTCGCCGAACTTCCTGACGGTGTCGCTGACCAGCTTGAAATCGAACGCCTTGACGTACCAGTTGGCGGTCTTTTCGGGGTCCGGCGCCTTGAGGTGTATGTGATTGATTACGAAAGCCAAGATACGACCTCCATCGCGGGTTCTGGGCTGCTCTCCGTGTCTCAGTAAAGGGAGCGCGGCCTCGGGTGCTCGGTCGCCGAAAGCCTATGCCATGCGCGGTTTGGATGTCAACCGCGGCTGCGGAGGTCGGCCCTCTCGTGATACAATTGTGCGCAGTCTCAGCCCAGTTTTGGCGGAGCGAAATTCCGGCTCAAGGAGGATGTTGCAGTCATGCCCATTCTTAACATCGATGACGTTAACGAGGAGGAGCTCTCTCCCGGCACGAGGCGCTGGGCCATCGTGGACGGCACCCAGGGCGCAGACTCGCTGAGCGTCGGCGACCTTACGCTGGACCCGGGTTCGAGAGTCGCAACCCACATTCACCCGACGGAAGAGGCGATGGTGATTCTGGAGGGCGAGCTGGAGGCCGTCCTGGGCGACGAGGTCGTTCCGGTCAAGCCAGGGCAGACGGTGCTTGCGCCCGCGGGGGTAAAGCACGGCTTCGTGAACAAGTCCGGCGCGCCCGCCCGGCTGATGGCGATCTTCCCCACGGCGACAATCGAGCGGATTCCGGTCGACTAGGAGCATGACATGGCGGTAACGCTCGACTGGCTGGGCTGCGCGACATACAGGCTCCGCATCGACGACCTGACGCTGTATCTCGACGCCTACGTGGACAGGGTCGCGGGCGCGCCCCCGGTGGGCATCACGGTGGACGAGATAGACGAGGCGGACTACGTGCTGGTGGGCCACAGCCACTTCGACCACATCGCGGGAGCGGAGGTGATCGCGGCGAACACCGGCGCGACGGTGATCGGCTCGACCGAAACGGCGCGAATCATGCGGGACGCGGACGTCCCCGCCGGGCAGCTCTGGCGGACGCAGGGCGGCGAACATTTCCGCCTGTCCGACAGCGTGACGGTGCGGACTTACCCCAGCCTACATTCCTGCATATGGACCGCGAGCTCTCACGCACCGGGCGACGTGGTGGTGGGGCAGTACTGCCTCACCGAGGACGAGCGCTGGCCGGAAATAGACTCGGACGAGATGGAGAGACGGCTGGAGGCGCTGTCGGAGGCCCACCGGTCCGTTCACGGACGCGCCGCGGTTGGCAGCGACACGCACGGCGGCGCTATCGCCTACGTCATCGAGACGCCCTACGGCTCTATCTTCTACCACGACACCTCCGGCTGCTGGACGCGCGTGGTGAGCGACCTTCGGCCCGACATCGCGATCGTAGCGATGGCCGGTCGGCCCAACGTGGACGGCGAGCCGCTGCAGGGGTCTCTGGCGAACTTCGTGGGGCGCATGGCCGGGCTGCTGCGGCCGCGGGAGATGTACCTGGGCCATCACGACAACTGGATGCCGCCCATGACGCAGGACATGACCACCGACGAGATGATGGCGCCGGTGCGCGATGAGTTGGCCCGCGTGGAGCCGCGCACCAGGCTTGTCGAGGTGGGGTACATGGAGGGAACTCCGCTGTTGGTGTAGTCCACGCCGCCCGCGTTGAGAACCGGGCGCGGCGGCATGACCGAAGCTGAGGATAGAAGATGAACGACTCTGACACCGGCCTCCAGACTATCGAGTTCGACGATCCCATCGACGCGATAGAGCGCTGCTACGATCTCGGCTGGACCGACGGGCTGCCGGTGGTTCCTCCCACCGTAGGGCGCGTGCGTTCGTTCCTTGGCTACGCCGGACGGCCGGAGGACGAGGTGCTTGGTGGCGTGCCGGAGCGGCGGCGCGAGGTGACCGTGGGCAAGGCGGCCGCGAACGCGGTGATGGCGGGCTGCCTTCCGGAGCACTTCCCGGTGGTGCTGGCGGCCTGCGAGGCCATGCTGGACCCGGTCTTCAACCTGGTCGGGCCGTCCTCCAGCCTGGGCGGTTCGGGCATACTGGTCATAGTCAACGGGCCGGTCACGCAACGCCTGGGGATCAACTCGCGCAACAACCTGTTCGGTCCGGGCAACCGCGCCAACGCCACCATCGGACGCTCGATACGGCTGATACTGATGAACGCCTGCGCGGCGGTGCCCGGCCTGTTCGACCGCAGCATCCTGGGTCATCCCGGGAAGTACAGCTACTGCATCGCCGAGGCCGAAGAGGACACACACTGGAACCCTCTGCACGTGGAGCGCGGGTTCGCGCGCGAGGACAGCGCGGTGACGGTGTTCGCGTGCGAGGCGCCGCGCCAGGTGCGGACGACCGGCGAGCCGGCGGCGATCATCGAGTCGGTCGCCGACGTGGCTTCCACGATGGGCACGTCGATGTCTACCGTCGGCTCCACCGGCGACGAGTCTGCCATCGTGCGGCGCGGCGAGGTCGCGGTGGTGGTGTCCGGCGACAGCGAGACGTGGAGCGGCTGGAGCAAGGCCGACTTCCGCGAGGCGCTGCACCCGAAGCTGGCTCGCTCGATGGCCGACCTGAGGCGGTCCGGCCACGTGAAGGGAGCGGCGGAGCCGGGTGACGAGGACCGCATGTTGCCGCTGGTGGAGTCGCCGGATGACGTGCTGGTGGTGTTCGCGGGAGGCGAGGAGAATACGATGTGCGGCGTGATGCCGAGCTGGGGTCCCAAGGTGTCGTCCACGGCGGTGACCAAGCTCGTTCGCGCGCCAGCGTAGCGAGACGCGCCGTAGAACGGCTAAATCCACTATAATTGTACTTGACCCCGCATCAACCGACGCAAGGAGACCTCTAGAGATGGCGAACCGAATCGACTTCAACTGCGACATGGGTGAGAGCTACGGAATGCACAAGATGGGCTACGACGAGGACGTCATCAAGCATATAACGTCCGCGAACGTGGCCTGCGGTTTCCACGCCGGCGACCCCATGTGGATGCGCCACACCGTGCGCCTTGCGGAGGAGCAGGGAGTCGCCATTGGAGCGCATCCCAGCTACCCGGACCTGAACGGCTTCGGGCGCAGGGACCTGTCGGTTACGCCGGAAGAGGCGAGGAACGACGTCGTGTACCAGATAGGCGCGCTCACAGCCTTCACGGAGGCGAAGAAGCTCCAGCACGTCAAGCCCCACGGCGCGATGTACAACAAGGCGGTGAACGATGAGCCGCTGGCGCGCGCCATCTGCGAGGCAGTGCTCGAAGTGGACGAGGACTTGATAATCCTGGCTCTCGCCGGCTCGAAGTGGATCGACATCGCGCAGGACATGGGACTCAGGGTAGCGCGAGAGATATTCGCCGACCGCGCGCTCAACCCCGACGGTACGCTGGTCTCGCGCTCGCAGCCGGGTTCGGTTATCCACGACGTCGAAGAGGTGCTGGAGCGCAGCATACGGATGGTCACCGAGGGCAAGGCGACCGCCATCAACGGGGACGTGATCGAGGTCCACGCGGACAGCCTGTGCCTGCACGGGGACACCCCAGGCGCGGTTGACATGGCCCGCGCGCTCAAGCAGGGCCTGACCCAGGCGGGTGTCGAGATCACGCCCGTCGGCCAGATTGTGTGATGCAAGAGTCCCCTGCCCTGCTTCCGTGTGGCGACCAGGCTCTCATCGTCGAGTTCGGTGACGCGATAGATGCCGCCGTCAACCGGCGCGTCCACGACCTGGCGCACGCCATCGAGTCCGCCGGCGTGGCGGGCGTGTACGACCTTGTGCCCACCTACCGCTCGCTGTTGGTGTACTACAACCCCGTGAGGACGGGCTGGAGGGAGCTCGAGGACAGCCTTCGCTCCCTGCTGAGCGACACCGGTGACCGCGTCACCTCCACGCCGCGGGTCGTGCTGCTGCCCACGTTGTACGGCGGCGAGTACGGCCCGGACCTGGAGTTCGTGTCCGAAAACGCCGGGCTGTCATCGGACGAGGTAATAGAACTGCACTCCGGCACGGACTACCTGGTGTACATGATGGGGTTCAGCCCCGGCTTTCCCTACTTGGGCGGTCTCGACGAGAGGCTGGCCACGCCTCGGCTGGAGTCGCCCAGGCTGGAGATCCCCGCCGGCTCGGTGGGCATAGCCGAGAGCCAGACGGGCGTGTACCCGGTCGCCAGTCCCGGGGGCTGGCAGTTGATAGGGCGCACCCCGCTGCGTCTGTTCGACGAGACGGCCGAACAGCCCGCGGTACTCCAGGCGGGTGACTACATACGGTTCGTGCCGCTGGAGACCGAGGCGGCCTATGTCGAACTCCTGGCGAGCGTGGAGGCGGGCGAGTTCGCGGTGCAGACGGAGGCGGCAAGCTGAGCGGCGCGGCGCTGGAGATCATTGAACCCGGCCTGCTCACCACTGTGCAGGACAGGGGTCGAGTCGGTTACCAGAGGTACGGTGTGCCAGTGTCGGGCGCGCTCGACGCCTTCGCGCTCCGAGCCGCGAATCTGCTCGCCGGCAACGACGACGGCGACGCCGGCCTGGAGATGACGGTGCTCGGCCCACGCATTCGATTCGGGGCTGACACCTGGTTCGCCATTGCGGGGGCCGATCTTACACCCATGCTGGACGGTGAGCCAGTCCCGAACTGGCGGCGTGTGCGAGCCGCCGCCGGCAGCGTGCTCAGCTTCCAGGGATCACGGGACGGGATGCGCGCGTACCTGGCAGTGGCGGGAGGGATCGACGTGCCGCGGCTCATGGGCAGCCGGTCCACCTACCTGAAGGGAGAGTTCGGCGGTCTCGGAGGGCGTCCGCTGCGCGCGGGCGACGAGCTGCATACGCTGGGCGGGCCGCGAGAGGGCGACTTCGACGAGGTGGAACTGCCCGAATCATTCGTCGCGCCGGATTACGGCCACGACCACCGGATTCGGGTGGTGCTCGGCCCACAGGGAGGGGCGTTTACCGAGGCGGGCGTCGAAACGCTGCTGGGCTCCGAGTACAAGGTCTCGGTGCAATCTGACAGGATGGGCTACCGGCTGGACGGCCCAGCCATAGAGCACGTTTCCGGCCCCGACATCGTGTCGGACGGAACGGCGCTCGGCGCGATCCAGGTGCCCGGCAACGGGCAGCCGATCATCCTTCTCGCGGACCGGGGCACCACAGGCGGATACGCCAAGATAGCGACGGTGCTGAGCGCAGATATCGGCAGGATAGCCCAGGCGATGCCGGGCGACGCCATAAGGTTCGAGGCGGTTAGCGTGGAGGAGGCCCACGCCATCCTCGCCGAGCAGGAGGCCGCGCTGCGCGACCTGGCGGCGGCCGCGGGAGTCGGTCCTGCTCGCGGGCTGAGCGTGGTAATCGACGGTGAGAGTTTCGAGGTCGCGGACGAGTTCGGGGAACCCATATCGCTTCCTGAGGGCCAGGATGGCGGTGCGGTCTGGAGCCATGTTATAAAGGCATCGAGCGGCGGGGCCGCGTACGAGTTCGACATCAGGGTTGGCCAAGCGAGGACAGAGCAATGAGCAAGAGCATAGGCATTCTGGGCGTGGGCGCGGTGGGCAGCTACATCGGGGCCTTCCTTACGCGCGAGGGGTATGACGTAACGCTGATCGACATGTGGGGCGCCCATGTGGACGCCATGAACGAGTCGGGTCTGAAGGTGACGGGCACGCAGGGCGACTTCACCGTGGCTGTGAACGCAGTTCACATGGCCGACGCCTACCAGCTTCACAAGAGGTTCGACTACGCTTTCCTGGCGCTGAAGTCCTACGATACCGAGTGGGGCGCGCACTTCCTGAAGCGGTTCCTGTCCCCCACCGGGGCGATGGTCAGCTCCCAGAACTGCATGAACGATCGGCTGATCGCCTCAATCGTCGGCTACGAGCGCGAGATCCCGTGCGTCATGTCCGGCATCACGGTCGCGCTGTGGGAGCCGGGCCACGTCACCCGCGGAGGGCAGCCGGGGCGCGACCGCGGCCACGACGTGTTTCGCATCGGCGAGCACCACGGGCAGGTCACTCCTCGCGTCCAGGAACTGGTTGAGATGGTGAGTTGCATAGACGGCGCAAAGACCACAACGAACATCTGGGGCGAACGCTGGTCCAAGCTCACCACGAACGCCTCCGGAAACCCGATGCAGGGCATGACCGGCCTCGGCTCGGGCGGCCTGTCCGCGATGCCGGGGGCGCGCCGCATCCAGGTGCAGATTTGCAAGGAGTCCGCCCAGGTTGGCCTGGCCCACAACGTGCGCGTGGAGAGCATCAGCGGCGTGGAGGCCGAGGTGTGGGCGCGCGCGGACGAGGGCGACGTGATGGAGGACCTGGACGCCAAGTTCCGCGGCGGGCGCGGCGGCAGCGATTGGAAGTCGTCGATGGGCCAGGACGTGGCGAAGGGCCGGAAGACCGAGGTGGAGCATATGAACGGCTTCATCTCCCGCATGGGACGCGAGGTTGGAGTGCCAACGCCGGTCAACGACGCGGTGGTGAGCGTGGTCAAGGAGATCGATGACGGCAAGTCCGCCGCTGATCCGTCGAACATCGATCGCGTGCTGGAGCTTGCGGGCCTCTAGGAGCGACTCCGGCCCGACCGGCCGGGCGGCGCTTCCGCTGATAAGCCCGGCTCATGTTGGACTGGCTGCACGCCCTCGCGGACTGGACGCTGGACTTCGCCGACAGCGGCGCGGCGGTTGTCGCGCTGGTGCTGGTTTCGATGAGCGAGTCGGTGTTCTTTCCGGTGCCACCGGACCCGCTGCTCATCGCGATAGGTATCCGGCAGCCGGAGGCGGCCATCTGGCTGGCCGGGCTTTGCACAGCGGCTTCTGTTGCGGGGGCGGTAGTCGGGCGCTGGCTGGGCATTCGCTTCGGACGGCCGCTGCTGCGCAGGTTCGCGTCGGCGGACAAGGTGGAAGCCGCCGAGCGGATGTACCGCAAGTACGGCGCGTGGGCAGTTATCGCGTCCGCGATAACACCGATACCGTTCAAGGTGTTCACGGTGCTCTCGGGCGTGATGGGCATGGAACTGAAGGGCTTTGTGCTAGCCGCGCTGTTGGGCCGGGGATTGCGGTTCATGGCAGTAGGCGTGTTGATTGCGCTGTACGGCGAATCGGTCGAGAAGCTGATACTCGAACGATTCGAGTACGTGACCATCGGCGCGGTGGCCGCGGGAATCGCCCTGGTGGCCGTGCTGCTGGCGGCCCGGAAACTGCGGCGTAGGTCAGCGGTTGCGAGCGGCGAGTTTACCGATAACGAATGAGAACGGAATCAAGTGGCCACTGAGCCGCGAGAGAAGGCGCATCGAGCACCTTCCTACCAGGGACGGAAATGGCGACAGAGGAAAAAGAGATACAAGAGGGCGGCGTAATCGTATGCCCCTACTGCGCGCACACCAACGACCCGCGGTCGGAGCGCTGCGGCCAATGCTGGTCGAGGCTTCGGGGCGCGGCCGTCGTGACCGAGGAGGAAGGCGCCAGCATCGTCGCGAGGGTGCTTTCGGTTCGGCGGTGGCGCAAGCGTTTCCGCTACGGAATAGTCGCCGCGGTAGTGCTGGCGATAGTGGCGTGGCTGGTGTACTTGAACGTAGGTACCACCCGCTTCCAGGGTCCCGCGTCCACCAACGTGAGCGCCGCGTCCACGCCGGGAAACTGGCCCATGTTCCAGCGCGACCACCTCCACTCCGGTTTGGTCGCGGATGACAACGCGACGCCGGCGGGCAACCTGAAGTGGCGGTTCGACACCGACGGTCCCCTGTTCTCGTCTCCGGCCGTCGTGGACGGCACCCTGTACCTGACCACGGGCGACCGGCGCGTCGTGGCGCTGGACGAGGCAAGCGGCGAACTGATCTGGGAGCGAAAGACGACGGGACCGGTCAACTCCTCCCCTGCCGTTGCCGGCGGTATCGTGTACTATGGGCTGCGGGACGGCAAGTTCTACGCGCTCGACCGCTACAGCGGCGAAGAGCTGTGGATGTACCAGACCGACAACTACATCTTCTCGTCGCCCGCCATTCACAACGGCGTTGTCTACATCGGCTCCGGCGACTCCCTTCTCTACGCTTTCGACGCTCTGACCGGAGACATACGCTGGACCTACAACGCCAGGGCCCCAATTCTCACGCCGCCCGCGGTAAATGACGAGGTCGTCACGCTGGTGTCACAGAGCGGTACCCTGCACATAGTGGACACGAACACGGGCAACCTGCGGCTCGATTACTCCATGGTGAGCATTTCCAATGGCTCGCCCGCCATGCTCGGCAACCTCGTCTATTCCGCGGACGAGGGCGGCGGAATCAGGGCCGTGGACTGGCGCAAGCGCGTCGTGCCGTTCGAAAAGTCCGCGAGGTGGCTTCGGACACAGCTTTTCATCTGGGGCATGGTCAACTCCATACCGCCTCAGAAGGGGTATGTGTGGGCGGACCGCATCCGCGGCGGCGGCTTCTCGAGCACGCCAGTGATTGCCAACGGTGCCCTCTACATCGGGTCCCACGGGCGAGAAGTGCTCGCCTTCGACGCCGAGACGGGCGAGCGATTGTGGGAGTACGCCACGGACGCGCCGATCCTGGCATCCGCGTCGGTCGCCGGCAATACGGTTTATGTTGGCGACGCT
Organism: Dehalococcoidia bacterium; assembly: GCA_965203135.1. Classification (GTDB taxonomy): domain Bacteria; phylum Chloroflexota; class Dehalococcoidia; order Lucifugimonadales; family CATOSD01; genus CATOSD01. The sequence goes on from CBDBBO010000003.1 coordinate 84,280, forward strand.
GACGGCAACCTGTACGCGGTGGACGGCGAGACCGGCAAGCTGGTGTGGCGCTTCAAGACGGGCGCCCGCATCGACGCGGCGCCCGTAGTCGCAAACGGTGTGATGTACGTCACGTCACGCGATGGCACGCTCTACGCCATCGAGTAGGCGCAATCGGGCCTTATCGCGATGTCCGAACGCCCCGCCATCGAACCCCGCCAGGCCGCGGGAGTTGGCGCTCTGTGACTTCTCTGCGCAACCTGGCGAGGCGCAAGCTGCGCACGTCACTCACCGTTATGGGAATCGCCGTCGGAATCTGGGCGCTGGTGGTAATGACGGCGCTTGCGACCAAGCTCAGCGTGCTTGTCGAGGGCGGTTCCACTTACTTTAGAGACAAAGTTGTGGTCACCGATGCGACGAGCACAGTCTTTTCCCAGGTCTTGCAACTGACGCCCTTGCCCATGGACGTTGTCCATCAGATTGAACAGGTGCCGGGCGTGGCCGTCGCGATGCCTCGAGTGCTGTTCCTCATGAACCCCGACGATCCGAGCAATGCGTTTCAGCTTCCCACCTATGTGGCCGGATACACCGCGGGGGCTGACCGGGGGCATGAATCGTTTCCCCTGGTCGTAGCGGAAGGACGGGCCACGTCTGTGGCAGACGAGGGGCGGAGGGTGGTGTTCCTCGGCTCAGACCTGGCGCGGGAGTACGAAAAGGGGCCGGGAGACACCTTCGAGATTCGCGGGATCGAGTTCGAGGTCGTTGGCGTGGGAGAGCCGAGGCTGATGTTCTTCGACTCATCCGCTGTTATTCCGCTGTCAGAGGCTCAAGGTATGCTGGCCCAGGAGGTTCCCGCCCTTCTCGGGCGCGAGACGGACTCCGCCCGGTTGACTTCCATGGTGATTGTCTATCCGGAGGACGGTGTGGACACGGAGGTGCTTGCGGGTAGAATCGAAGAAAACGTGCCGCATGTTCGGGCGGGCACCGGAGCGGAGTACGACGACCAGTTCGGATCGACGCTGGCGATATTCAACACGATCATCCTTAGCGTGGCGCTCATCAGCGTGGTGGTGGGTGGGCTGTCGGTCATCAACACGATGACAATGAGCGTGGCGGAGCGGACGCGCGAGATCGGCATCAAGCGGGCGGTCGGCGCACAGCGTGGCCGGATCATGCGGGAGCTGCTGTCCGAAGCGGCCGTCATCGGCCTGATCGGCGGGCTGATCGGGTTGGCCGCCGGAGCTGCGTTCGTGGTTAGTGCGAACCGGCTCGGGCAGGATTCGGGGACAGTACTGTTTCTTCTGACGCCTTGGATCGCCGTTCTGGCGGTCGCGTTCTCCGTGGCACTAGGCACCCTGGCGGGCGCGCTGCCCGCATGGAACGCGTCCGGGCTGGACCCGATAGAGGCGCTACGCTACGAGTAGGGGCTATCCATGGCCTTTCTGACGGCACGCAACCTGAACAAGACCTACCGCATCAGCCGGCGCAACGTTGTCCACGCCTTGCGGGGAGTTGGGGTGACGATAGAGGCTGGGGAGATGGTCGCCATCGCCGGGCCGTCGGGGTCTGGCAAGAGTACGCTCATGCACATCCTCGGCCTGCTGCACTCCCCGGACGCGGGAAGCGAGCCGCCGCCCAGCTTGGTGTTCGACGGCATGGATGTCACGTCGTTGCCCGACAGGGACAGGACGCGGATGCGTGCAGAGAGGATCGGGTTCGTGTTCCAGGCCTTCAATCTCGTGCCAACGCTGACCGCGCTGGAAAACGTGGCCCTTCCCGCTGAGTACGCCGGCCTGGGACGAAAGGATGCGAGGGCGGCCGCCGGGGAGGCGCTTGAGCTGATGGGCATCGCGGACAGGGCCGGCCATCAACCCGTAGAAATGTCCGGCGGACAGCAGCAGCGCGTGGCCATCGCGCGGGCGCTGGTCAACGAGCCGTCGCTCCTCCTCGCAGACGAGCCCACCGGCAACCTCGACACGCAGAACACCGTCGAGTTGCTGGAGCTACTCCGCCGCTACAACGCCGAACGGCGCCAGACGATGGTGCTCGTCACCCACGACCCACTCGTGAGCGAAGCCTGCGGCCGAGTCCTCACCATGCGCGACGGGGCGATACTGGAGGTGTAGGTCCCCGCGTGGCCGCCTACGCCCGCACGTACTTGACGATCCGGCGGCCGGTGCTGCCCTCGCCGGAGGTGGGCTGCACGAAGTAGACGCTGCCCTGCGAGTCGCCCGCCGACCCGTGGCAGGAGCGGTACTGCTCGCCGCCCCAGCGGGCCAGCCGCTCGCCGTCCAGCGTCAGCACGCTGAAGTAGCCGCCGTTGTGCTCGGGCACGAACGCCGCGCCGTCGGAGTCCACCCAGAGAGTGGCGGGCCCGATCAGCTCGGACTCCCACTCGCTGAGAAACTCGCCGTCCTGGCTGAACGCCTGCACGCGGTCGTTCTCGCGGTCCGCCACCAGCACCCTGCCCCGGCTGTCGACGAACACGCCGTGCGGCAGCATGAACTGGCCCGGTCCGGTGCCCGGCTCGCCCCAGGACAGCGTGTGCTCGCCGTCCGCGGTGAAGCGGTGGACGCGGCAGTTGGCGTATCCGTCGGCTACGAAAATGTCGCCGGACGGAGCGACGCCGACCCCTGCGGGCAGGTTGAACGGCTCGCCGCCGTGCGTGACCTGCTCGTGAAGCGAGCCGTACTCGCTGTTGTTCGCGCCGGTGTCGGAGCGGAAGCCCTGCTTGCCGATCGTCAGCAGCAGCTCGCCCTCCGGCGTGAACTTCATTATCTGGCAGTCGTCGCGCTCCACGATCCATATGTTGTCGTGCGGGTCGGCGTAGATTGCGTGAGGGAACGGGAACTGGCCCTCGCCCCACGAACTGAGGAAGTTTCCGTCGCGGTCGAAGACTATGACCCTGTGCTCGCCGCGGTTGAAGCCGTAGACCCTGTCCTGCGAGTCGATGGCCACCGCCGCCATCGGAGCGTCCCAGCCGTCCGGCAGCTTTGCCCATTCCTCGATCACCTCGTACCTGTAGTCGCCGCTGCCTACGATGTTAGCCATAGCCCGCTCCTTCCCCTCTTGGTGCCCTTCGTGTCCTCAGTTGTTCACCCGCGCGCCGCGTACCTAGCCCAGCAGCTCGGGGCGGCAAGCGCGCATCGCCGCGAGCGTGGAGTCGACTCCGGGGCGGGACGCCACGACCCTGACCATCGCGATGTCGAGACCCTCGGCGAGCGCGCGGAAGTGCGCGGCGGCGCCGTCGGGCTTGCCGAAGTAACCCACCTTGAGCAGTAGCTCGGCGGGAAACGCGTCGGCGACCTCCTCGCGGGACGCGCCGTTCGAGCGCATCTCGTCGAGTTCGCGCAGCGCGTCGGTGAATCCCATCCGCTCGAAGTGCGCCCGGTAGCCGAGCTGCCGCTGCCGCTCCGTCGGCACCCGTGGGCCGAGCGCGTAGTTCATGGTGGACAGCGCGAAGGCGCGCCGCGCGGCGTCCTCGTCGTCGTCCACGCAGACGCGGATGTACTCCGCCAGCTTGACCTCGGACGGGTCCCTGCCCGCCCTCTTTGCGCCCTCGTCGACGCGCTCGCGGCTCCACGCCACGCGCTCGGAGTCGCACCAGTTGAGGCTCGCGCCGTCCGCCGCCTCGCCCGCGAGCTCCAGCATACGCGGGCCGAGCGCGCCGAGGTAGACTGGCGTCTCCGGCGCGGGGCGGATGCCGAGTCGGCCGCCCCGCAGCGTGACCGTCTCGCCCTCGTGGGTGACGCGCTCTCCGGCGACCAGGCCGCGTATGACGGTCAGGTAGTCCCGCATCATCGCCAGCGCCGAAACTCGAGCCATGCCGGTCTGCTGCCTTGCGCGGGGCTGGTACACGCCGCCCGCGCCGATGCCCATGTAGAAGCGCCCGCCCGTCACTTGGCTCATGGTGCCGCCGCTCATGGCGAACGCCATCGGGGAGCGCCACATCACGGGGGACACCGAGATTCCGGTGTGCAGGCCCTCGGGCACCACGTCGCGGGACGCCGCCCAGCGGTAGTTGCACACCTGGAACGAGTCCTGACCCGTGCCCTCCGGCGTCCAGATGCTGGTATACCCCAACCGCGCCGCCTCGCGCGACATCTCCATTTCGTCCTGCACCGACAGCCCCAGTGTGCCGTCCAGCCCTACACCGAATTCCATGACAGGTGTCTCCTTCAGAATTCCCTTCCCCCTCGAGGGGGAAGGTCAGGATGGGGGTGGCTACTGGCCGCTGATCTTCGTGTTCGCCATGTCCTCGATGAAGTTGGCGATCGCGGAGTGGTCCAGGTCGCCCTTGCCGTCGTTGACCAATGAGCCGATCATCTGCTGCACCAGCCCGGTGACCGGCAGGGGGACGCCCAGTTCCTGGCCGGTCAGCAGGGCATTTCTCAGGTCCTTCTGGTGCAGGTTGATGCGGAAGCCGGGCTGGAAGTCGCCTGCAATCATCATCGGGCCCTTGGCGTTGAGGACGGAGCTTCCGGCCAGGCCGCCCTTGATCGCGTCGAACACGACGTTGGGGTCGAGGCCCGCCTTACTGGCGAGAGTCAGCGCCTCGCCCACGGCCTCGATGTTGACGGCGACGATGATCTGGTTGGCCAGCTTGGTGGTGTTGCCCGCGCCGTAGTCGCCGCACAGCACGATGCTCGCGCCCATGTGCCCCAGCAACTCCAGGTGCGCGTCGAACACGTCCTGCTTGCCGCCAACCATGATGGCCAGCGTCCCGGCGATTGCGCCCGGCTCGCCGCCGCTGACTGGCGCGTCGAGGAAGCTGACGCCCTGAGCCTCGCAGGCGGCGGCGATCTTCTGGGAACTTCCCGGCGCGATTGAACTCATGTCGATGACGACGGAGCCGCCGGACGCGCCTTCGAGCACGCCGCCCTCGCCGAGTATGGCCGCCTCGGAGTGCGGCGAGTCCGGCACCATCGTTATGACTACCGGGGCCTTCTCAGCGACCTCGCGTGCAGAGGACGCGCCTGACGCGCCCTCCGTGACCATCTCCTCGACCGCCGTGCCGACGATGTCGTACACGGTCAGCGAGTAGCCCGCCTTCATCAGGTTGCGGACCATGGGCCGCCCCATGATGCCCAGTCCTACGAAACCAATGTCACCTTCTGGCATGGTAGTGTTTTCCTTTCCGACCTGATTCTTGGGCCACGATGCGGCCATGTGACGTTGCAAGGGCAGTTGAAGCAGCCAATAGAGCGAGAGTACGACGCAATTTCTGCTAGAGATGAATTAACTGTCCTGCATTATCTTCAATGCCATTCTTGGATAACCAAACTTCTCAACCACGAGGTAACTAACTTCGATCGCATCCCTCCTGTTGGCGTGGTTAACCCAGATGCCTGTACTCCCAACAGCATATCGCTTGTGTTCATGTGAGTCGCTGTCACTGAACCAATCTGGGATAGAAAGCAGAACTTCATCAAATCTGTCAAGATGATGCCGCCGCAGTGCCAGGGCAATCGCATCTTAATGGTTAAGCACTTTGAGCAGGTAATCAGTGTCCCATCCGGCACGCTTGCGCTTGGCGGCTATGCCCACCTTGAGCGAACTCTCCTGCTTCAGCAGGTTTAGCGCCATTCGCCGTATCACGCTCAGTGTTTCCGCAGAGTTGCCCTTCCTCGCCCTCGACGCATCCTCGCCGAACGATACGTCGAGCGACCAGTGGACGCAGTTCTCTATCCCCCAGTGTCCTCGAACCGCCTCAAGCAGCAGCTTGGCGTTCCCGGGCAGGCTTGATATGTAATAGCGCCGCTGCCGCGTCCTCTTATCATCCACTACCCGCTCACTCTCCACCATCGCCACGCTCCTCAGCTTCGCCCACTCGCCGCACTCGTTGAAGTAGAGGATGTGGTCAGCGTCTGAGACGGCCCAGCAGCGACGGGTCTCCATACGATTGCGGCTCTTCTCCACCGTCTCGTACCTGTCATGCTCCAGTTCCGCAAAGTCCGTTCTCAGCGCCTGGTCGAACATCTCCACCACCTCGTCGTGCAGACTGACCTGGTTCTCCTTCAGAGCCAGCGCGTAATCGGCGCCCTCATCCACTATCTTGCGCGAGATGCTCTTTTGGCATCCCATCGCGTCTATCGTGACTATACAGCCGTTCAACTCCAGCATCTCAAGCAGCCTGGGTATGGCGGTTATCTCGTTGGACTTGTCGTCCACCTTGACCTGGCCCAGCACCATCCTGTTGGCCGACGCCCACGCGCTCACCATGTGGATGGCGGCCTTGCCCGCATCCCTGTCATGGGAGCGTCTGAGCGTCTTGCCGTCTATCGCCACTATCTGTCCATCGGTGATGTCGCTGATCCCCTTGACCCACTCGATGAAGCATCTCTGGAACTGCTCGGCGTCTATGGCCGCGAACACTCTGCCGAAGGTGTCGTGGGAAGGAACGCCGTTGGGCATCTCCAAGAACCGCTCTAACCACTCCCTCTTTGAATTTCCGAACAGTTCCACGTCCACCCAGGAGTCGGCTCCGCACAAGACACCCAATATGGTGATTGCGATGATGTCCGACAACTCGTGGCGCTTGGTGCGCTCCATCCTGGGGTCGTCGAGTTCGGTGAAAAACGCTATCAGAGACGTCGCTTGTTGGTTTTCCATGAGGCCACTCCCTAACTCAAGACTGACCTCTATCTTATACAATACCTTGTAACGCGTTTAGATGCGATTGCCCTGGCCGCAGTGCCAAGCATATGCCTACTATTAGGTTACTCCACTGTCTTTTAACCTTCCTATCTCTGGCAATGGCACTCTGCCCATTCTCACGCTCAATAGTGAATGAAACAGGCTTTGGGGCCTTCTGTCTCTTCCGAGCTTCGACCTTGTTCACTAGCGATCTATTTCGTTGCAAAAACCTCTCAATCTGCTGGTCACTTGCCTCAATATCGTGCTGCTTAGCAAGCATTCCAACCAAGGCCCTTATTTCGGTTCCTTCTTCGTCTGCAAGGCAGTTCCAGAGAGTAGTTAACTCCTCCATAACCTTACTGGTGCTGATTGCTTCCTTGTACAATGCCTCAGCATCGCTATCAGTCGCCCCAACAGTTTCGTCATCAGCCAGACTTTCAAATCCCAAGAACCGCCTAAAGTGGCTTTCCACAACCTCCGACCGCTCCGACATGATGCTAAACGATAGGAACTGTCCCGCAACTGGGTTCTTCCGTCGCGTGTTTACCCAGAACAGTCGCCAGTCCACTCCATTTGTTAACACCCCCAAATTTGGTTTTCCTTGAACACAATAGTCAACAAGCTGTTTCTCATTGTCTTCAGTAAGGTCCCGCCCCCACTTCTTTGCTTCAATGAACACACGGTTCTTGCCACAGCTACGCAAGGCAAAGTCTACCCTTTCGCGGGCAATCGGCAGCTGAAGGTGAACCTTTGTGAGGTCTTCAGTATCCCAACCAAGAGTCCTCAACAGAGGCGAAATTACCGCGGACTCCACCGCCCTTTCGTCACGGTCCTTGAGAATCGAATCTTGCCCCTTGATCTTGGCGAGTGCTGCCTCAAATTCCTTGCTCACAGCAGGCCTCCATTAACTTTGCCCAGTCTTCTGGCCGTTGTCGCGCCGCGAGGCGTCCAGGATTTCGATTCCCACTACGTCGCCGTGACTATCGTAGTCTAAAATGACTCCTGGCTTCTCTTCGTCGCTTTCGTCGACCTCTTCCTGGCTGAGAAGTATGCGAAGTATGTCAGACTCGGTGTCGTAGATTACCCGCATATCATTACTGACCTCAGAAGCAGTTGTACAATTCAAGACAGAAGTCTATTGGGCCTGTTCCGACACCACGCCCTCAATCAGGTCATATATGTGGTGGGTGTCGCGCGCGACTCGGCGGCCCCTGTGCTATCGGAATTACCGGGGCACATTGTAGCAGAAAACGCCCTCGAATCACCGCCGATCGTCACTTCGGCGAAGACTCGGCGCCCGTGAGGTTTAGGGCTTGCATCGAACGCAATTGGCAGGGCTTTGTGGCTGCGCTAGAATAGCCGCATCTCGCTCAGGAGGGTTCTAATGGCTATCACGCTGGAAGAGGCCAACCGCATCGTGGCCGGAGCCATCGCCAAGGCGGTCGAGCTCGACATCAAGATCAACGTTGCCGTCTGCGACGCGGGCGGGCGGCTGATAGCGTTCAACCGGATGGACGGCGCTATCTGGGCAGGGGTTTACGGCTCCCAAGGCAAAGCGGTCGCCAGCGCCGCCTTTGCCCGCTCCAGCGGCGAACTGCAGGAGCGGGCGGACACACCCATCGTGAAAGGTATCCTCGCAGCCGAGGGAGGTCACGGCATTCCGAGCCAGGGTGCGTTGCCCATCATCCGCGATGGCGTGGTAGAGGGCGCCTGCGGCGTCGGCGGAGGCACCTCTCAACAGGACGAAGATTGCGCCGCGGCGGGCATCGCCATGCTATGAGGTCGCGCGCAATGAGAACCGACCCCCGGTAGTTGACGCTCTCAAGCGCCTCGGGAAGAGCTCGCCCGCGTCAGTAACCACCCTGTCGGCAAACGAGTCGGATGAGCCACCGAAACCGCCTTGTCGATTTGGCTTCGGCGCCACGCCCTCAAGCAGATCGATTAGCGCTTTGGCCGTCGCAATACCGAGCCGGACGTCGTCCTCTCGCAGCGTCTCTTCGTAGAAGTTGATGTGCATCGCCTCCGCGACTATCAGCTTTTGCCAGTGGAAATCATAATCGTCCGTCAGAGCAATTCTAAAGGTATTCCCAAGAGTTGTGCAAAACTACATCCGTGCTAAAATGTGTTGATACTTAGAGCCTATCCTAAAAACCCGGCGGCTCTGAGAGCAATCAGGGCACAGGCGAAATGAAGAAACGCGATGTAGTTGTGTGGAGACTTGTCCCAGCGCACCAGAATGCGCCGGAAACGGTTCAGCCAACCGTGAGTGCGTTCCACCACCCAGCGCCGAGCCTTGAACCCGGCCTCCCGCTCGATGGCCTTCGCCTCCTCCCCACGACTGCGGATGTGGACGGTGAAGCCGAACTCTTCCAACGTGCGGCGAACCTCGTCGAAGTCGTAACCCTTGTCCAGGCACATTCCCTGGGGTTGATCGGGGCTGGGCGTCGGTCGTGGCGCCGCCACGCTTTCCACCGTGGCACGCACCAGCTTCATATCGTGGCGGTTGGCCCCATCCACTGCCAGCCCCACCGGGATGCCCCGGGCTTCGGTCAACAGACTGCGTTTGACGCCCCGTTTACCTCGGTCGGTGGGGTTTGCGCCGGTTTTTTTCCCCACCCAGGGGCGATTTGGTCATGGCGCCGTCCATACTCAGCCAACTCCAGTCCAACCCCTTCAGTTCGTCATAGCGTTCCAGCCCCTCTCGCCACAGCTCGAGGAACACCCCGGCGGCAACCCATTCCTGAAAGCGCAGATGGGCGGTGGAGCCCGAGCAGATGCTCGTGGCGTCCAGGGCTTTCCACTGGCAGCCGGTGCGCAGCACGTAGAAGATGCCATTGGCGCAGGTGCGGTCCGGAACCCGGGGCCGGCCGCCGCCCCGGGGATGGGTGTTCACCCGCTGTGGAATCAGGGGTTCCAGCACTTCCCAGAGTTCGTCGGAAACCTGGAATCCGCCGGTGGTGGGATTGGTCTTGGTGGCCGGGCTGGCGCGTTCGGGGCGTGGCGGGTTGGCAGCTTTCGCTTTCGTCATTAAACCAGTATAGCCTGAATCTTGTTTTTAGGATAGGTTCTTAGGCCAACCACTACAAGTGTCTCCCGCGCGCCCGGAACAAATACGGCTCGTTACACAGGGAGGGCTTTAACATACCAGGAGGGACAACTTGAACCAGCAACCTACCCGCACGCCCCGGCGGTCCCGCCGTAGGGCAAGCGGGCGTAACTACTGGCCCTGGGTACTTGCGGTCGCCGCGTTTGCCGCCCTGTTTGTAGCGTGGCCCGTTGACGCCTACGGCGAGGGTGCGCTGTGGGGCTTGAAGCGGACGGGGGACGATAGCCTCCGCGCGCCCATTGTTGGGGTGTTCGCGTCGGCCGAACAAAGCGGCGGAGATGAAGCGGGCGAGGGGCTACAGGTAGTTACTAACCCGCAAACCGTCGGTGAAACCTCCGCGGAGGCTCGCAGGCTCGGCATCGTTGCTAACCCCGCTCCCGAAGAGCGCGCAGCGTTCTACGGGTTGCTTGCCCGTTGTGGCGGCGCGGAGGCGGTACAGGATAGCCTTATGACAACGTTCATAGGGGCGAAGCTCGAGGACGCGAAAGAGGAGTACAGGCTCGACATGGCTCGGCAAGGGTTTAGCAACGCCTCCGCCAAGCTGGTAAAGCACGAGTACGGCTGGGTTGTCGCTACCTCGGCTAGACATCCCATTGCCGAGATAGGAACGATAAAGGCCGAGGAGTTGCTCGTCCTGCACTTGAGCGAGGGTAAGGGGACGCCCACGGGCGATGGCAGCATTGCGGGCAACCCCTGGGACGATGGCGCAACAAGCCTCGATTGGGAGATCAAACTCGGCAGCGGGATGTTCGCTAAACGTCAAGCAGCAGGCACCATTAACGCAGACTGCTCAACGCATTAATACAACGAGCCGTAGGTAGCAAGCGCCCGCCCAACGGGGCGGGCGTTTCTAGTGTGGAGTTGGCCAGCTTGTCTGGGCAAGCCGTCAAAACTTGACCCAAATATGCCTTGCCAAAGCGTTGACAGTTCAACCTATAGGCAGTACGCTACGGGCAGTAGCACACTGGAGGAGGAACGATGATGGCCAAGCAGATGAGAAAAGCCTCGGCGGCTTTCACCACCGAGGCCCGCATGAGGGGCAGTAGCAGAGTGGTCCATGCGCCGCGCTTGCAATGTGGGAGACGCCGGTTCGATTCCGGTCTGCCCCTTCAAGGTCAAGATACTAAGGACAAGGTCGGCGCGCGTCAACCCCTTTGCGCCGTTGGCCTAAGCCCGCCGCGTTAGGTCCAGGTTGTTTACGCCCGCGTAAGCGCCCGCCAACGAGCGGGCGTTACTCTTTGTCTGCAACCGCAATCCCAGCGGCAATCGCGAAGAACACCAGCGCGATAAACACCACCACCCCCATAAGAAACTATCTCAAAACGGACATGCGCCACTGTCGTCGGAACCACAGAAGCGCACATGCGAGTTGCACCAGTCCGAGGTAGTTGGCCGCCTTTTTGTCGTAGCGAATCAAGACCGCACGGCACTTCGACAACCACGCCAGCGTCCGTTCTACAACCCAGCGGCGAGCCGGATACCGCTTGACCCCCGAGACGTCCAGCTTCTCCTCGCCGATGCGTCGGATGTGCTCCCTATAGCCGTGTCTGGCGGCAGCCTCACGGCCTGAAGGATTGTCATACCCTTTGTCCAGACACAAGTGTTGGGGTTCCTCCTCAGTGGGCTGTGGTCGTTCGACCACAATCGCGTCCAGGGTCGCCTCCAACAGCTTTGCATCGTGTACGTTCGCTCCAGCAACCACAATGCTCAATGGGCCGCCCTCTGCGTCCACAAGCAGACTCCGCTTGGAGCCAGCCTTGCCACGGTCCGTCGGGTTGGGTCCAATCAAGTCCCCCCAAAACGAGCTTTGCCCATGGCGCCGTCTGCTGCCTGCCATTCCCAGTCTACACCGACCAACTCTTCGCACCCTTCCACCAGGGCTCCCCATATCCGCCGCAAGACACCCGTCTCCACCCACCGCTGAAAGGTGCGATGGATGGTGCTGTCGTCTCCGAGTTCCTTTGGCATTCGGTTCCATTGACACCCGCTCCGTAGCCGGAAGATGATGCCGTTGAGCATCTGCCGAGGGTCTGCGCGCTTGCGGCCCCTGGCCTTGGGCGGGTCTACCTCCAGGATGATGGGTTCAACGAGCTCCCACAGTTCGTCCGGCACTTCCCAGATGGTTCCTAAAGTCTCCTGCTTCGACATAAGGCCTCTCCTGATCATTTTGGAGAAACCATACGATTCGTCCCTCAAATCCCTCAATGCACTTGTGGGTCAGCATTTTGAGATAGTTTCTTAGGGTTATCGGATAGGCTCTAAGAGGGCGTCTAAAAAGTGGTCACATAATGCCTATGCGCAGGAGTAGGGATGATGTTAAACCATCCTCATGGACAGACAAGCCTATCCCAGCGACCTCAGTGACTCCGAGTGGCGACAGTTGGAACCCCTGTTGCCCGCTCCCAAACCTGGAGGCAGGCCGATCAAGTATCCTCGCCGGGAGGTGATCAACGCCATCATGTACGTGCTCAGGAGCGGTTGCCCGTGGCGGATGCTGCCTCACGACCTTCCCCCCTGGCGCACGGCGTTTCACTACTTCCGCACCTGGCGAAAGGACGGAACGTGGGAGAGGGTCCATGAAGCCGTGCGCGAGAGGGTACGGACATCCGATGGACGACAGACAAGTCCGAGCGCGGCGATCATAGACAGCCAGAGCGTGAAGACGACGGAAAAAGGGGGCCTCGCGGCTACGACGCCGGCAAGAAGGTGACGGGCCGCAAGCGACATATCGTCGTGGACACGATGGGACTGTTGCTGGCCGTCGTGGTCCATCCGGCTGACATCCAGGACCGAGATGGGGCAAAGCCGGTCATTGGCAAGCTGAAGGGACGGTTTCCGCATCTGCGGTTGATCTGGGCGGACGCCGGTTACGCAGGCCGGTTGGTCGATTGGGTGATGTCCTTGTCGGGTTGGACCCTGGAGATTGTGAGGCGTCCGAGAAGCAGCCATCGGTTCGAGGTGTTGCCGCGGAGATGGGTGGTCGAGAGGACTTTCGCATGGCTGGGACGCTGCCGTCGGCTGAGCAAAGACTACGAGGAACTGTCGGAGACTACCGAGGCATGGATATACAGCGCTATGACGAGACTGATGCTCAAGCGGTTAGCGCGCACCACTGCTTTTTAGACACCCTCTAAGTGCCCGAGTTCTCTCAAGATTGGGCTAGAGGAGATCAACAGGCATCTGAGTTCTACGTCTACATCCTGCAGTTACAGGATGACAGTTACTATGTTGGACACACGAATAATCTTGAGCGACGACTGCATCAGCATCGCATTGCGAGGGCCCGATCAACGGCAGGAAAGGAGCCGGTCCTCGTGTGGTACAACATTGTTGAAACGCGAGACCAGGCCACAAATCTTGAGTTCCAACTGAAGCACACAAGCCCCCGTGTAGTCGCCGAAATGATTGACAAATTCAATCAGGCCCTGAAGGGCGGACTTCCACGCCTAGCGACCAAAGACGATATAGAAGCCTTGCAAAAAAGCATCAAAGGATTTAACTCCTTACTAGGAGCCTATCCGATAACTCCGGCTGCACGATATGTTGTTTGAGCGCAGGCGAGATGAAGCATAGCCAGGTAGTTATCCAAGCGCTTTTCCCACCGGACCAGCAGCCTTCTGGACCGATTCAACCAACTGTGACTGCGCTCGACCACCCAGCGGCGGGCGCGGTATCCGGGAACGGTCTGTTTGTCCTTGCGTTCCTCGCCTCGACTTCGTATGTGCGCTGTGTATCCGTAGCTAGACACCAACTCCTGAACCTCAGGATAGTCATAGCCCTTGTCTAAACACAGCCCTTGAGGCCGTTGCGGTTGGGGCGCCGGACGGTCTCCCACAACGGCTTGGAGAGTTGGCTCAGCCAGCTTCATATCGTGGCGATTGGCGCCGTCCACGCTTATTCCTATCGGAATGCCGTTACCATCGGTCAGCAGACTTCGCTTTGTACCCGTCTTGCCTCTGTCCGTAGGGTTGGGGCCAGTACCCTCACCCCCCGAGCGGAGCCTTCGTCATGGCTCCATCCATTGCCTGCCACTGCCATTGTATGCCGTGTAACTCGTCGTACTCGGCCAACCCGTGCTTCCATAGCCTCTCGAAGACTCCGTCTTTCACCCAACGCTGATAGCGGTCGTGCACGGTGCTCGGGGCTCCGTACGTTCGAGGCATGGACTTCCACTGGCAGCCGGTGCGCAACACGTAGAGTATCCCGTCCATACAATCGCGGGCGGACTTCCAGGGCCTTCCGCCCTTCGGACCCATCTCGTCCAGGGGCAGCAAGGGCTCGATTCTTTCCCAAAGCGCATCGGACATGCGCATGTCGTCTCCCGCAACACGTTTTCCACTCTTGGTCATGTCCTTCCTCCATACGGAATTGGAGAAAGCGTAAATGAAGTACCATACGGCGACTCAAGGCGATTTAGGGTTATCGGATAGGCTCTAGGTTGGTTATGCTTCTGCTCTGTGGCTTTGGTAGTTCTAGCGATCGTCTTGACTGTCTTGTCCTTGTAGCCAATCAAGCGAACACCTCCTCCACGTCGACCCTCTCGGGAATGATCCCCTGCTCCACGTTCCAGTCGATGAACGTCTCCAGCGTCACCCGGTTGGCCTCGATTCCGTATGGTAGCGGCTCATCGACACGGGCCGATCGCAACGGCGCAACCGACTCGTCGCTTGGATGCGGATCCGCGCCCGCCGCAAGCCTGTTGGCATACTCGTCCCTGGCCGCTTCGAACAACTCGAACAGCTCGCCGGCAAGCCACGGGTTCGCATCGAGCGTGTCGTCCCTGATGACGACGATGTGGCTTATCGGGTACACACCCGTCTCCTCGTGGAAGCGCAGTGCGGCGTCGCGAGCATCCAGGATCAGCGGACGTACCCGCGCCGCGTCCAGCCCGCCCACGCCGATGGCCGCGTCCAGTTCGCCGCTGAGCAGCATGTCGCCGAGGTCGCTGCCGGCCGGCGCGGACACCACGTTCGGCGGCTCTACGAACTCCGCCACGTGCTCGTCCGAACCCAACACCCACGTCACCGCGTCCAGATCCAGGCCGTGTTCATGCTTCAATATCCCCCTGGCCCACACGCCGGGCGTCACCGTGTACGCGCGCACCCCCACCCGCTTGCCAGCCAGATCCCTCGGAGACTCGATGCCCGCGTCCACGTTGCACACGACGTCGCCGTGATTGAAGCTGCGCGTTATGAACACCGGAATCGCCGTCATCGGCTTACCGTGAGCTCTCGCGCACAGGTAGGTCGAGAGCGCCATCTCTGAGACCTCGTAGGCGTTCGTCCTCACCATCGTCCTGAACACGCCCACGATGGTCTCGTACTCGGCCCAGTCGAACGCCACCCGCTCGGACGCCACCGAGCCATCCAGCAGCGGCAACGTGTGCCCGTATCGCCCAATCGCCGTCTTCGCCATGATCTTCGCCATCCGTGGTTGCTCCTCTCCTGCGTCTCTCATCGTCATCACGTCATCCGCCGCTAGTCCCGGTACGATTCCAGTCTGGAGGCCCATCGCAAGCCTAAGCGGGCCGCGCCCACCAGTCAACCTGATGCGCGTTGACATCTGCTATCCCCGCCTATATCTTGAACTTGCGCGAAGGATGGCGCCGGTCTTACCCCCGGCACACACCCGAGCGCCAATCGTCTAGGAGGCGCTTTCATGGATTTCATGTACAGATACACCCCGGAGCAGGAAGAGTTTCGCCGCGAAGTGCGGGAGTGGCTCGCCGACAACCTGCCCACCGACATCAACCGACCACTGGAGTCGAGCCACGTCGACGCCCACACGTGGGAGCAGATTCGACAGTTCCGGCTGCGTCTCGGAGAAAAGGGCTGGTTGCACCCGGCGTTCCCCAAGGAGTACGGCGGCGGTGGGCTGTCGACCGAAGAGAGCGTGGTTATCCGCGAGGAGCTTGAGAAGGCCGATCTTCCGCCGTTCTACGACAACAGCCTCGACCTTCCCGCCATCCTGGTGTGGGGCACGGAGGAGCAAAAGCAGGAGATCCTCTGGCCGCGGCTGCGGGGAGAGAAGCTCGGCTGGCAGCTCTTCACCGAGCCCGGCGCGGGGTCCGACCTGGCGAGCCTTCAGATGCGGGCCGTCCGGGACGGAGACGATTGGGTGCTGACCGGCCAGAAGGTGTTCGTTGGCGGAGATGCCGGATACGTCGACCCGGACAACAAGGTGCCCGATGACGTCCAGATGGGCGAGCTGTTCACGCTGGCAGTCACCGACCCTGACGCTCCCCGCCACCGTAACATGGGCTACTTCATGGTGCCCGGCGACACCCCGGGCATCACGGTGCAGACACTCGATCTGCTCGTCGGCCAGGGCAAGCGCCACGTGTTCATGGACAACGTGCGCGTGCCCGCAAGCCGGCTGATTGGCGGCGAGACCCAGGGCTGGCAAGTTGCTCAAACCACGCTCGAAATCGAACATGGCGGCGGCGGCGAGGTGGTGCCCAGGAACTCCACCTTCAAGAAGTTCCTGGCCTACTGCATGGAAAACGGCATGGACCGCGAAGAGCACAACGAGCAGCTTCTCATGAAGGCATACATCGACAACGAGGTGCAGCGGCTTCTTGGCGCGCGCAACCACTGGATGTACAGCACCCACCAGGAGATGAGCTTCCACGGCTCGCACCTGTCGCTCTGGCGCCGGGAGGCCGGCCTGCGCACGGCGGACGTCATCCGGGAGGTCGGCGGCCTGAAGGCCATGCTGGACTTCGAAGACTCTATGGCCCCCATAGACGGCGAGCTTGAGGTGCACCAGCGCGCCAGCCTGACCGCGGCCCACCCCGGCGGCGCAATCGAAATCCAGAAGGTCATCATCGCCCGCAGGCTCGGGGTAAGCCGCACGCGTGAACGCGCCGCGCCAACGCCGTCCACGACGGCAGCCGCCCGCAGCTAGCGCGCCAACCGGAAGCCCCTTCCCCCTGACGGGCGAAGGAGAGGATGGGGGTGAGTCTGGCGACCTCACAGTCCCACACGGGGAGACGACATGGACCTTTCCCTCTCTCAAGAGCAAACTATGATAAAGAACTCCGCCCAGGAGTTCCTCCGGCAGGAACTGCCGAAAGAGCGCGTGGACGAACTCTTCCGCTCCGACACCGGCCACGACCCCGAGCTGTGGAACAAGATGGGGAGCCTGGGCTGGGCGGGCATGTCGCTGCCGGCCGAGTACGGCGGCCAAGCCTCGGATTACACCACAATGGGCGTCCTGTTCGAGGAGCTCGGCGCGGCCCTGTGCCCCAGCCCCCTGCTTTCGTCCGTGCTCGCAGCGCAAATCGTCCTCGAGGCCGGTGACGATGGCCAGAAGCAACGGCTTCTCCCATCCATCGCCCGGGGCGACATCATCGCCGCCGTAGCGTACACCGAGGCCAGCGGTAGCTGGGACCCCGACTCCGTCACGCTCACCGCAACTCGCCACGGTGATGCGTTCGAGTTGAGCGGAGCCAAGGCGTTCGTGCCTGACGCTCACCTCGCCGACAACCTGCTGGTGGTCGGAAGAACGGAAGGCTCGGCCGGCCTGTCCGTCTTCCTGGTGGACCGGGCTGCGCGCGGCCTGACCGTACGCCCTCACACCGGCTGGCTCGGCGACTTGCTGTGCGAGGTCACGCTGGACGGCGTGCGCGTCCAAGATTCAGCGGTGCTCGGCGAGCCCGGAGCGGCGGGCCACGGCCTCGAATCCGCGATCGACAGGGCCACGGCGCTGCTCTGCGCCTACATGCTGGGCGGCTGCAGGCGGGTGCTGGAAATCAGCATCGAGTACAGCCAGAACCGCATCCAGTTCGGCGTGCCCATCGGCAACTTCCAGCGTGTTCAGGACCACCTGATTGAGGCGCTCAACTCGGAGCAGGCCACTCGCTGGACCACCTACGAGGCGCTCTGGAAGCTGGACGGCGGCGCCACCGACGCTCAACTCGCGATCTCGATGGCGAAGGCCGTGGCCAGCGACGCCTACTTCACCGCCTGCGAGGCGGGGCACCACGTCCACGGCGGCATCGGCGTGGACATGAATTACGGCCTGGCTTACTATACCCAGAAGTCGCGCACGCTACAGCACTACCTGGGCGACGCCGTGCACCACCGCAAGCGGATGGCGGCACTGCTGAGGGAGGCGGCCTAGCCCAGCCGGCGCGAGTCCAGGTAGCCCTGCAGGATCACTGCGGCAGCGGCGGAGTCGAGCCTCCCTCTGTCGCGCGAGGTTTCGACGCCCTGCCCTCTCAGTAGCCTCTCAGCTTGAGCGGTCGAGAGCCGCTCGTCTACCGTCGTGACCGGAACCTCCACGAGATTGGTGAGCTCCCGCACGAACGCCGCGACCCGTCCCGCCTGGCGTCCCCGTTCGCCGGACATCGAGTAGGGCATGCCGACCACGATCTCGCTCAATTCCATGCCTGAGGCGTGGCGCGCGGCCATCTCGTGGGCCGGCTCGCGACCGTCGAGTTCTAGGGCTTCGATGGGCGACGCCAACAGTCCCGTGGGGTCGCTGAGCGCGAGGCCGATGCGACTCTCACCAACGTCGAGGGCGAGAATTCTCATTCGGCCTGGCCCTCGCGCACCAGGCCGGGCACAAGCGCCAGCGCATCGTCCAGCCCTTCCGCGCGCCGCCCGCCCGCCTGCGCCACGTCCGGGCGCCCGCCGCCGCCGCCCTGTATGGCCTTGGCGGCGCCCCTGGCTATGACGCTGGCGTCCAGACCCCGTTCTACGAGGTCCTGAGTCACCATCGATACCAGCAGGGGCCGTTCGCCTATCACGGAGCCGAGCACGATCACCCCACTGCCCATCTTGTCGCGTAGCCAGTCCCCCACCTCGCGCAGCCCGTCGGCGTTGGCGGCGGTGGTACGGACAGCCAGCACGCTCACGCCGTCGACGTCCTGCTGGTCCGCGAGCAGGCTCTCAGCCGCCTGTAGGGACAGGCGTCGCTCGAGCGCCGAGCGCGCCCGGTTCGCCTCGTCCAGCGCTTCCACGAGCGACTGCACCCTGTCCTCCGCCTCGGTCGGCGGGACCTGGAGCCTGCGCGCTACGGCCTCCTCGCGCCTGAACCGCTCCCAGACCAACCGCTCGGCGGCCCGGCCGCTGACCGCCTCGATGCGGCGCATTCCCGCGCCGACGCTGGACTCGCCGAGCACGTACACCGCGCCCAATTCGCCGGTGCGCTCGACGTGCGTGCCGCCGCAAACCTCGAAACTGAACGTCGCGCCGTTCGCGATCTCGACCAGGCGCACGCGGTCGCCGTACTTGTCGCCGAAGAACGCCAGCGCACCCCTGTTGATGGCGGAGGCGTAGGTGTCCTCGCTCTTCACGATGCGGGCGTTCTGGCGGAGCTTCTCGTTGACCAGAAGCTGCACCTGCCACATCTCCTCGTCCGTGACAGGCTGGACGTGGGAGAAGTCGAACCGCAACCTGTCGGGCGCGACGAGAGAGCCCGCTTGCCGCACGTGCGGCCCGAGCACCTGTCGCAGCGCGGCGTGCAGCAGGTGAGTCGCAGTGTGGTTGCGCGCGGTGTCCTCCCGGCGAATCTCGTCCACATAGGCCTCCACGCTGTCGCCCAGGGCGATGGAGCCGGAGGCCACAGTGCCGAAGTGGACGATCACCTCTGGCATCACCTCCAGCGTGTCACGCACCTCAACGCTGCCGTTGGGGCCGACAAGCTGGCCGGCGTCCCCGATCTGGCCGCCGCCCTCCGGGTAGAATGGCGTCTCTACCAGCACTATCTCGACGTCCTGGCCTTCGGTAGCTTCCGAGGCGAGCTCGTCTCCGCTGACGAGGCCCACTACCACGGAGCTCGCCGTAAGCTGCTCGTAGCCCAGGAAGCGCGTGGCGCCGACGGCCATGCTCTCGTACACCCGGATCTTGGCGCGGTCGCCGCCGAACTGGGCGGTCGCGCGGGCGCGCTCCCGCTGGGACGCCATCTGCTCCTCGAACCCGGCCATGTCCACGTCGATGCCGCGCTCTCTCGCGATCTCGCTGGTCATCTCGACGGGAAAGCCGTAGGTGTCCCACAGCCGGAACACCACCTCGCCGGGCAGCGAGTCGGCTCCCTCCAGCGCCTCCGTTAGCGCCTCGTAGCCGTTGCGGAAGGCCTGCTGGAAGCGTTCCTCCTCCAGCCTCAGCACAGTCAGTATGAAGTCCTGGTGGTTGCGAAGCTCGGGGTAGATGTCGCCCATCTGCGCGATGACCTCGCCCGCAACGTCGCCCAGGAACGCGCCCTCCAGGCCGAGCTGCCGTCCGTGGCGTATCGCGCGGCGGATGACGCGGCGCAGCACGTATCCCCTGCCTTCGTTGCCCGGCACCACGCCGTCGCCGATGAGGAACGTGGAGCTGCGCGCGTGCTCGGCGACGACGCGCATGGCGTAGTCGTCGGCTTCGTCATCGCCGTAGCTGCCCCCCGACAGCGCCTCGACGCGGGCGAGCAGCGGCAGGAACAGATCGGTCTCGTAGATCGTGGTAACGCCCTGCATGACGACGGCGGCGCGCTCGAGGCCCATGCCGGTGTCCACGCTGGGCGCGGGAAGCGGGTCGCGCGTGCCGTCGAGGTGGTGGTAGAACTGCATGAACACCAGATTCCACAGCTCCACGTACCTGTCACAGGCGTCGCCGGCGTCGTTCTTGGGATAGGCGCAGTTGGGGCCGCAGTCTGGGCGCAAACACCCCCTGCCCTCGCCAAAGTCGAAGTGGAGCTCGCTGCACGGGCCGCACGGCCCCTCCAGGCCGGCCGGTCCCCACCAGTTGTCCTCATCGCCGAACCTGTAAATCTCGTCCTCGGCGATGCCGACATCGCGCCAAAGATCGAAGCTCTCGTCGTCGGTGTCGTGGATGGTGATGGCGAAGCGCTCCTTGGCCAGCCCGAACTCCGTCTCGAAGAACTCCAGCGCGAAGGCGATGGCCTCTTTCTTGAAGTAGTCGCCGATGCTGAAGTTGCCCAGCATTTCGAACAGCGTGAGGTGCGTGGAGTCTCCCACCTCGTCTATGTCGACCGTGCGGAAGGACTTCTGGGAAGAGGTGAGCCGCCTGTTGGGAGGCTCGGCCTCGCCGGAGAAGTACGGCTTGAACTGGACCATGCCCGCGGACGTCAGCAGCAGGGTCGGGTCGCCGACCGGTATTAGCGAGGAGCTCGCGACGCGAGTGTGCGCCTTGCTCTCGAAGTAGCCAAGGAACCGCTCGCGAATCTGGTTGCTGTTCATAGTCTCGCACCTGGTTATTTTCAGACTGGGGACGGGCCTGCGTCGGATTAGACAGGGTCTTGCCTTAAGCACAAGAAATGGTAGGCAATACACCCCCGCCAGTCAACCGGCGTCGGGCCTGCCAGACTCCCTTCCCCCTCGATGCAGGGGACTCAGGATGAGGGGAATCCGAGCGGCGATTGCGCCCTTCGGCGAGGCTCTCCGAAAAATCTGCTCAATTCTGCTACATTCCGCCCATTCCGTAGCTGGGCGGCCCGATGTTCTTGTCACTTTTTGTGAGCCAAGTTGTTAAGGTTCGTCACGCACATTGCGCGAAACGTGACAGGCCGTGACGGTGGCCTTGGGGCGGATGCCGGCTCTCCGACCCCACCAACCGGTGGTCGCAGGGTCTGTGCGATAGAATGTAGCACGTGCGTGCTATAGAATCAAGAGGGTTCAGGGCCACAGGCGGGGGTAAACGCCCTAGATTCCTCGGCTGCGCTCGGAATGGAATGGGCAAAGGCTCGGAATGGAAGGGTCAGAGAGCCCGCCGTGCTCGGAATGCAAAGGGCAAAGACCGCCACTATACCAAGGTGCATCCGCCGATCTGTTGGCGCAAGCCGAGGCTACTTTACATAATGTCGTGGGAGTGGGGCTGAGAGTGGGAAATTCTGTGGCAAAGCAGTGGCACTCCGGTGGCGGAAGTGGGCCGGCGAAGAGCAAGTAAGTGGCGTTTGGGTTACGCGGTTGGGCAGGTTTGGGGCAGGGTTTTCGGTGGTTCGGGCTGGGGGGAGAGGGTTCTTGGCCTTCCATGTGAAGCTGTCGCCAATATGCATGAGAGCACTCTTGCGACGGAGAATGAAAGGGCCTTGCTGTGATTCATCTGTGACGTATGTCGGTCCACTGTATGGTAAGATTTGACGAACTCCACACCAGTGTCAAGCACAGAAGGTTGTACCGCGAACTCCGAGCATAGCCAGTTCTTGGCTCATAGCGGTTCGCATTCCCAGGGGGTGACTCGTGGCAGAGAAGCCGACGCTGCAAGGAGGCTCGCCTTTGCAACGAATTTTACTTCTCCTCATCTCCGTTTTACTGCTGTTCGGCTGTGCCGCCGAGACTAGGTAGTGTTGACATTTCATCTTAGCCATATGAGAGCGCCTGTGAAATGGAGGAACCCGAGGTACCTGTTCGCCAGTTTATCGAATCGGGAGAAGATGCGGCGGAAGTGCTTGATCTTACCGATGAAACACTCGACAAGATGACGCTCTCGGTACAGGTACTCATCGTATGAGTGCGGCGCCCTTCTGTTGGAGCGAGACGGAATCACCGGGACAGCCCCATTGTCGACGACCAACTCGCGAACGTGATCGGCGTCGTATGCCCGGTCGGCTATCACATGCTCACTCTCGGTACCGGATATGAGTTCGGCAGCTTGAGTCACATCGTGCTCTTGTCCTGCGGTCAGCGTAAATCTCAAGGGATTGCCCAGACCATCGACACTCACGTGGACCTTTGTAGAGAACCCGCCCCGACTTCGACCGAGGGCTTGGGACGCTTGCCCACCGTTTTTTTGGGTGCGCCAGCGGCAGAATGATGGGCCCGCACTACGGTGCTGTCGATGATGAGGTTCTCCATGTCGGGGTCATCGACAAAATACTGATGCATACGTTCCCATATCCCATGATCGCACCATCGGGCGAACCGTTTGTAGATGCTGTTCCAATTGCCATATTCGGCTGGGAGCATCCTCCACTGCGCACCAGTCCGAGCAATCCACAAGACGGCCTCGATGAAACGCTTGCAATCGGCTTCCTTTCCGACGTACAAATCGGGCTGGCTACGAAGAAACTCCAGCACCTTTGGCCACTGTTCGGGAGATAGTGTGACTGTTGACATATACCTAGTATAATGCAAATGTCAACACTACCTAGTACTCCTCCTAATGAATTGGATCCTTCTACCAAAGAATTCATCAGAGAACTCAGACAGATGAAGGTAGAAGACATCCCAACTCTTGAACCGGACGAAGCGTCACTCTCTTTCGATCTCGTATCTGACGAGAGTATACAGGCATTTGTCCAGTCGATTGAGATACTCGACGAACGTATATCAAAACTGGAATCTGAGTTGTATTGGATCAAGCACGGAGAGCCTACCCACACTCACGAACCTGATCATTATCACGACCTGGGTAGCAGCTTCCCTAATTCAGGCTACCACACCCATAGTGAGTACGCGGAATCTAATCACACTCACTGGGAGTACGCGGAATCCGACCACACTCACTTGGGGTACTAATTCAGAGTAGTCCCGATTTATCAACTCGCTCTTGAGAAATTGCGAAGGCGAGTCTTGCTTGTTCGAGTTCGATCACAGCTTCTGCAAGAGAAGAAATGGTTTCTCCAGAAACTACTCCAGCGCTTGTCAGGATTGTTCCATCCTCAGCCGGAGTGACAGGAGCCCCCGTTTCAAGCGAACGGGCAAGGGCCGAGATTTGTTTGGCCAGAGTATCTACTTTATGCTCAAGGCAAACCACAGCAGCGCGGTTCGTCCGATGTGCTTCAAGAAGGGCTATCTTGTCATCGTTGGTAAGCACTAAAATCTCCATCCGGGGGACTGATGAGTCTAGACGACCTACCAGCAGAACTGACGCGACGAATAGCTGCTGAGGTTAAGGGACGCTCCGATTTTATCAGAGCGACTCAAACCTTGCACACCGCGATTGTTGTTGTTCTAGAAGTACTTGCTGAAGACCCGGGAAATGGAAGGACTACAGGATCGTTTTGCATCCGTTCTAGAAGTGGCTGTACTTCAACTAGAAACTCATCTATCCGACGACGAAAGAGATCAGTACCGCAGGCTTTACAAATACTTTGTAGAGATGTTGGAGATGTCATCTTCCTCTCCTGGAGGTCCTGATGAGACACCGTAGAGCCATCATCACAGCAGTCTTGGCCGCACTCGTCGTGGTCGGGGCAACGGCGGTTCTCGCAGGTGGAGAGAGCCTGCCCCAACGATACGACACTAACCTCAGCGGGATGACCGAGAGCAACGAGGCGTACCAGGCTATACAGGATCACTACGCCGGGAAACTGACGCAGGAAGAGACACTCGACATACTACTGCGATTCTGGGGCCACATACCTGTGGCCGGCCCTACCGCACTGCCTGCGCCGACCCGCGTTGCTACAGCCACGGCGGTTGCCTCGCCGACGCCTACGACCAAGCCAACCCCCACACGGACACCTATCCAAGCACCCGTTGTAACCTTTACCCGCATAAACACAATCTCGATTCAGGTTAGCTGGCGACACAATGCCCCGAATGTAACCGGGTACGAGGCGCGGTACAGGCCAGAGGGAGGAGCATGGACGACGATGGGCAGGGAGTCCTCTAGCGGGACCTCAGCCTCCGGGATTACTCGTGGGGGCACGTTCTCCGTGGGAGAGCGATATGAGATCCAGGTGCGGTCGCTAACCAAGAATGGGCCTAGCCCGTGGGCGAGCGAAACTGTGGTAGTGCCCGCGCCTGCACCTACACCGACCCCCATAACGTCTACGCCGTCCCCAGCGCCTGTATCGGACTTCGATTTCATGCTTTCATGCGCCAATCGCTCAGATGGTTCGGTCAGCGGCGAAAAACGCGTCGGTGAAGACCTGCTGTACGACATGGAGGCGGTGTTCATCAACCCCAATCGAGACCCTTGGGAGTATGGCTTCTTTGCGGCTCAAAGCACGCGTGTGCGTGGAGGCGGACGTTCCGGAGGTTTCCAAGTCATTCTGAATTCATACGGGTACTGGCACGTGCGGTTAGAGTACTACCCATTAGGATACCGAACTCTGACTGCAGGAAACCTTGCTACTCATGAAATGCCATTCAACCATCAGTCCGGCGAGAAGAACCTGCTCACCTTTCGCTTCAATCGCGCGGAGAAACGCTACGAGCTCTTCGTGAATGGAATAGAGGCCCCACTAGACCTGGATTTTTCGGGGGCTGGACACTACTGGAATCACATACGGCCAGAGCTATATGATTCCTACTCAAGTCCTACTCGCAGTCATTATCTTCTTGGAAACGGTGAACGAGTCAGCGGCAGGGTTCATTACGAAGACTTCTGTATGGTACCGAGCCAGTAAGGGAGGTAGCCGCTGCCAATCAGACTGTGGACGAACAACGCCAACGAATCGATGACCTGTAACTACAATGGCAAGACGTGGCCAGGGAGATAGACTAACTAATGGCACCGAGCACACAAAAGAAGGAAAGGTAGCGCAGGAATGCCGCAAATGACACTGGCCGAAGCCGGGCGGACGCTTCGTGCGATGCACCAGGGCGCACCGCATGACGAAAAGGTGATCCACATCATCCTCTTTGGCATCACTTACGCAGAGAGCATCGAGAGCTTGAGTAGCACCGACATAGTCGTCGAGGCTCGCATGACCGAGAGGAATTCCTACCACCAGGAATTGAACTTCGGACGCCGGCTGGCCAAGTACGTCACGCCGAGAACAGACTCCTGATGCGGCCATTTGTGTTTGGTCTCATCAGGTTTTGGCCGACTAATATCGCAAGTGCAGCCGCTTTGACCTACCTCGGTATTGCTTATCCTGGCAAGCCTTGGTTACTCATTGGTCCGCTACTCTTCGGGTCGGCATGGCTCTACGGTCATTGGTTGGGGCGATGGTTAGGGCTGAACGCGCTGGTCTCGTTTCTGCTGGCGACACTGGCCTTTGGTCTGGAAGTACTCGTTATGTCTGGCGGTGTTGGAGGAGCGTTGGTAAAGGCTCTGGCCGTGTCGCTGCTGACTGGATTTGGGGCAACCTTTGGCTGGTTTCACATGGCCAATGAGATTGTGCGCCGGGAAGACGAAGAGTTTGAGGAGCGCCGAGAGGCTTAACGCCGACCTCGCAGGCAAGCGGCGCCGCAAGTATGTGACGGTGCGCGACGCCTAGCGCAAGCTCCTCGAGATGCTGTCAACCGCAGACGAGGTTACAGGTGACGAGGAGCGCCGGTATCTCGCTGACCTTGCCGGCCGAATGCATCTGTCCGATGTTACCGCCAGCGCACTGCGAGAGTGGGTTAAGGAATACGGTGAATTGCTGGAGCGGCTAGACGCCATTGTATCAGCAGACAGTCAAACTAGAGTGGGTTAGGCCGCAACCCCCCTCACGGCCTCGGATGGCCCGGCGTGCCATAGAGCGGGCAGCCTGTGCACGACCTGGCCTGGCCGCACGGCGCGGCGGTCGCGCCTGCGGTCGACGCTGTGTAGGCCGCTGCCTGTTCAGCGACGCGCGTTTTGCGCTCTTCCCTCGCCTGCTCGCCGAACAGGTCCAGCCGTAGCTGCCTGGCGCGCGGCGGCCGGTGGCCGGGGAACGCCAGGAAGGGCCAGGCCCACTTGCGCACGACGCCCATGGCCTGCAGATCGCGCCAGTTGTCCAGGGAGTGGCGGGCGCGGTTGCGCAGTATGCGGTCCGTAGACGTCGGCCCGACGCCGGGCACGCGCAGAAGCTGCTCCCTGGAGGCCTCGTTGACGTTGACCGGAAAGCGGTCGAGGTTCGCCAGCGCGATGGACGTCTTGGGGTCGTCCTCGTGCGGGAGGAAGCCGCCGGCGTCGTAGGCCAGCCTCAGCTCGTCGTTGTCGAAAGCGTACACGCGCCTCAGCCAGTCCACCTGGTAGAGCCGGTGCTCGCGGATCATGGGCGTGGCGGGGTGCTCCTCCAGCGGCGTGTGGCGTATGGGCTGGAACGGCGAGTAGTACACCCGCTTGAAGTTCCAGTCCGAGTAGAGTTGGTCCATGCGCTCGAAGATGTCCCAGTCCGACTCGTCCGCCGCGCCCACCACCATCTGCGTGGCCTGGCCGACGGCGCCCCGGGCAGGCCCGCCCCGGCGATCATCCCTGCGCATCATGTCGTCGATCCAGCTCATAGGCTCCAGTATGTCGCGCCGCATGTCCTTCATCGGGCTGATGCGCGAGAGCATCTCGGGGGTTGGAGACTCGATGTTGATGGAGAGCCTCGTGCCGAGCCGGTACGCCTCCTCCACGTACTGCTTCTCGGTGTCGGGCATGACCTTCATGTGGACGTAGCCGCGAAAGCCCTGCTTTCTGCGGATAATCTCGATGACCTTGAGCAGGCGCTCCGTGGTCTTGGAGCCACTTCCGAAGATTCCGGAGCTGAGAAAGAGGCCGCTCACCATGTGGCGGCGTCGCATCTCGTCGAAAGCGCCGGCCAGCTCGTCCGGCTTGAACGCAAAACGCTTTCGCGGCACCCAGGTGCTGTTGGGGCAGTAGTGGCAATCGTACTTGCAGAAGTCGGTGTACATGACGCGCATCAGGCTGATGGTCTTGCCATTCGGCATCTGCGCCTTGTACACGCCCGGCGCGGGGCTGCGCTCGCGCACGGCGTAGGGCGCGCGCTGCCTCTCGCCCGGCTGAGGGCGGGAGAGGATGTCGTCGCTCGCCATGCCGCTGAGGGCGTGGAGTTTCTCGAAGGTGTCCGGTGCTCGCTTTACCAGCATATCCGCTCCTTTCGGTCTGATGTACAGCACTATTGTTCTATACACGGGAACGGATGTCAAGGGATATGGACAGGATGGGACAATAGAAAGGGCCTGAGCTTGTCAGTGATCGGTTTTCAGTTGGCGGTGTCGAGAGACTGGAGTATCAGGTCGGCGGTTTCCTGGTCGATTTGGCCCTCGGCGACGGCTTGACTGAGGACGTCGGAGATGCCATCAGGGGCGGTGATGGTGTAGTGGCGCCACTTGCCCGGCGTATCCTCGCTCTCGAACGAGCGCAGTACCTGGTCGGCCTTGTCCTTGTCGAGCTCACCGTCCGCCACGGCCCGGCGCAGCGCGTCGGCCAAGCCGTTCGTTCCGTCGGGGGTGTATGTGCGAGAGCCTATCCAGACGGACACCCCCAAGGGGTGCGCGACTTCTCCCGGCGCGGTCCGACTCTGTTCGGGCGGTTGGCTGTACGTCCGCGCGATTTCATCTGCGGCGGCCCTGTCCAATGCGCCGTCCTGCACAGCCTGGTTCATCGCGTCGGCGAGCGCCACACCCACGTCGTCGGTCTGCACCGATGGGGAGTAGGTCTTGGTTTCGCGGTGTACGGAGACTATCGGCTTGCCCTTCGACTGCGCCACAAGCGTAGTTGCCCCTACGACGCCTACAAGCAGCACCACAACCAGCGCGGCCCCTATCCAGGTTCGCTTATTCATGTGAACTTCCTCCTTGCGTTCTTTCCAGGCGGAACCCGCCAGGTCCAGCGCGATAGACAGCCAGACGTACAGCGTCCGCAGGCCGCCTCCGTCACGGCGCATCCTGTCCCGGAACAGCTGCGCCATAAGCTCCCCGTATTCCAGTCGATGCCGCTTCGGATAGACGAGCAACAGCAGGCGGTACATCCTTTCGGACAGCATAGTCAGCCGTCCGTTCTCCGCGAGGGCACGGCGTCAATGGCTCTCGCGGTTCGAGCGAGTTGCTCCATACGCTCTATCTCAAGCTCCAGAACGCGCGCTCCCAGGGCGGTGATTCGGTAGTAGCGACGGCGCTCGTCGTCGAGTTCCGGGTCAGGTCGCTCGACGCTTTCCTCTATCAGCCCGGCCGCCAGCATCCGCTTGACCGCGCCGTACAGCGTACCCGGTCCCATGGTGGTCGCGCCGTTGGTCAGCGCCTCCACCTCTCGCATGATGGCGTAGCCGTGCTTGTCCCCGGTCGCCACAGCCATCAGGACGTGCAGGTGCGAGGCGGGCAGGGGCAGCAGGCTCGTGGGGTCTTGGGTAGTCAACATCAACCCTCGTTCTAACTATATCGTATCTCAGTATATCGTCATACGCTATAGTTGTCAAACGGCTGCCTACAGCCGCCCGAACTCCGGCAGGGAGGGGCCGATCAACGGCATGGCGTAGCGCACGAATCCAGGCGTAACGCGCCCGCTCGCGGCATCGTACATGGCGGGCGGCATTCGGCGGACACGCCCGGCGACCTCGGCCAGCGGCGCCAGTCCAGTCTCGACCGCGTAGGCCGGCCCGTCGACGCGCTGGAGCGTGACTATCGCGTCGGTGTGGCCTTCGAGGGCGTAGCGTACTGCGGCCCTGCCGACCAGCTCCGCCTCACGCGCGTCAACCTCCGACACGCACTCTGCGAGCGAGCGCTGGATGGTGCCGGGCGTCTCGTGCCGCGCCCGCACGCCCAGTTGCCGCGAGACGAGGCGCGCCAGGTGACGCGCGGGGCTGTCGTAGTAGGCGTGACCGAAGTCGTCCACGTGCCAGGGCCCGGCGTCACCGCCGAGCGGGCCTTCCGCGCCACGCACGTTGTCCGACACCACGGCCACGGCGAAACCGAATCGCCGCAACGCCTCCTCCACCGCCGCGATGAACCCGTCCTCGTCCACCGGCGCCTCCGGTACGCACACTACGTGGGGAGCGTCGCGCTCCTCCCGCTTGCCCAGCGTCGATGCGGCGGCGAGCCAGCCGGCGTCCCGGCCCATCACCTCGATCACCGTCACCGGCGCAGCCGCCCCCATGGACTCCGCGTCCCGGCCCGCGCCCATCGTCGCCAGCGCCACGAAGCGCGCCGCGCTGCCGTAGCCCGGCGTGTGGTCGGTCAGCACGAGGTCGTTGTCGATGGTCTTGGGAACGTTCACGACGCGGAGGTCGTAGCCCGAGTCTCGCGCCGCGAGATCCAGCGTGTGGCCGGTCTCGGCCGAGTCGTTGCCGCCTATGATGAAGCACGCTGACACGCGGCGGGCCGACAGCGTTTCGAGGATGGCGGGCAGGTCGCCGTCCCTGAGCTTGCGCCGGGTGGAGCCGAGCGCCGCGCCCGGCGTCGCCTCGACTCGCCCCCACTGCGCGTCGGACACGGCGGCCAGCGGGATGAGATCGCCGGCCAGCAGGCCCTCGACGCCGCGCCGCGCGCCGTAGACTTCGCCGAACGCGCCGCTGTCGCTCGCCTCGCGCACCACGCCCGCCAGGCTGCGGTTCAGCACCTGAGTGGCTCCCCCGGACTGCATAACGAGGGCGTTCGCGGGAGAGGGAGGGCCGTTCACCATGTGACTCCGTGGGGCCGAGTTGCTGCAGTGGAACGCGACACCCCTATTGCGACGGGAGCGCGAGCGGCTATGATAGTCCAAACGGCCTGGAGGTTAGGACTTGGCTGAACTACGAAGCTCCGTATCCCCTGCCGCGGCATGGTTCCTCTATTCCGAGAGCGGCGAGCCGATGGGCCGCGTGTACAGGCAGACAGAGGACGAAGCGGAGCCCGTGCCCGGGGAGCGCTTCGAGGCGGAGCACGGGCGCGGGACGCTGGAGGTGGTGAGCTTCGAGGAGCTGTCCAGCGCTTGCATCTTGCGGCGCTTCAGGGTGGTGGTGCGAGAGGCCGGCTGAGTGCCGCTCACTCCAGGGCCGGCGCGACCTTCTCGGCGAAGTGCTCGATCGTGCGGGTGCAGTCGGCGGGGTCCGACGTGCGGAAGTCGAACGTGAGCTGGTCGATGCCGATGTCGCGGCAGCGGAGCGCGTCGTCTATGACCTGCTGCGTGGTTGCGATCAGCGCGCCGCCTGTGCGCACTCCGCCGCCCTCGGTCAGCCCGATGTCCGTGAAGAAGAGGCTGCGCTTGAGCGAGATGGTGATGTCCGTCACGTCGCGTCCCGCCTGCTCGGCGTAGTTGGCCAGCCGGGGGAGCATCGCCTTCACGAAGTCCGGCGTCTGCCGCGTGGGGTGCCAGGCGTCGCCGTACTTGGCGGTGCGGCGCAGCGCACGGCCGGTGTGGCCGCCCACCCATATCGGTATGTGCGGCTTCTGCACCGGCTTGGGATACATCTGGATGCCGTCGAAGTCGAAGAACCGGCCGTGGTACTCTGGCTCATCCTCGGTCCAAAGGCACCTCATCACTTCCAGGCACTCGTCGCTCATCGGCCCGCGGTCGGCGTAGGGCACACGCAGCGTATCGAACTCCTTCTCCAGCCAGCCTACGCCAACACCACAGATCACCCTGCCGTTGGTGAGCACGTCCAGGGATGAGAACATCTTTGCCTGTACCACTGGGTCGCGGTACGGCAGTATGATGACCGTCGAACCGATTCGAACGCGCTCGGTCGCGCCCGCGACGAAGGTAAGCACGGTCATCATCTCGTGGTAAGGCGCGTCCGCCGGGCGCTGGAACGAGCCGTCCTCGGTGTAGGGGTACTGGTCCGTGCCGGCGGTGGGCAGCACGATGTGGTCGCCCGACCAGATGGACTCGAAGCCCAGCTCGTCCGCTCGCCTGGCGAACGCCAGCAGCGCCTGTCCATCGAGCGTACCGGGTAGATTGAATCCGAATTTCACGGTGTTTCTCCGACCGCCGTCCGTTGGCGTTCTAGCCGCTAACCATCGGGTAGACGTGGCGGCTGCGGGACATCTCCACGGGAATCTCGCTGCCCGTCCAGGTCTCGCCGCCGTCGGCGCTGGCGTAGAACTGGCCATAGCCGGCGCAGCAGAAGACGTTGGTGGGCGCGGCCCGGTCGATGGCGATCTGGAACATGCGGCTGGGCGGGGTGCCGCCGATGTCGATGCGCTCCCACGTCTCGCCTACGTCGCGGCTGCGGAACAGCGCGCCCGCCTCTTGGGTGCCCTGCGGCGCGCCGCCTCCGCCCGCGCCGGCGGCGAGGTACATGGTGCGCGGGTCGTCCGGTGCGACTATCAGTCCGCGGCAGTAGGAGCCGCCCGGGAACATCTCGCCGAACCGCACGTGCTCCCAGTGGCCGCCGCGGTCGCGGCTCCTGAACATCGCCACCTGCGTGATGATGTAGACCATGCCCGGCGCCGCTGCGCTCACCTGGACGCCGTGCAGGTCCACGGTGTTGTTGCGCACGTACAGTCCGTCCGTGATCGAGTCCCAGCTATCGCCGCCGTCCCTGCTGGCCAGCAGCCCGCCCACCTCGACCGCGGCGTACACGTCCGACGGGTCGGAAGGATCCGCCGCGATGCCTATGACGCGCTTTGCGAGCGGTGGCATGTAGGTTGTCACGTCTGGGTACTTAATGCGGTCCGTGTTCATCTGCCGCCAGGTCTCGCCGCCGTCCTGTGTGCGGTAGATCGTGCAGGGCTCGTAACCGGCGAAAACGACATTGGGATCGGACGGATGGAACGCTAACGACCAGACGTCCTGGCCTTCGCGCGGCGCCTCAAGCGCCTCCCAGTGGTCACCGCGGTCGTCGCTGCGGTAGACGCCTTGTTGTGTGCCGGCGTAGACGACGGACGGCTTGTCGGGGTGCACGAGCAGCGCCCGCACCTGGGGCTTCGGCGGCAAGCCCTTTTCGGCGGGCTCCCACTCGCCGCCAAGGGCCATGCGATACAGGCCGCCCTCGGCGATGTTGTCGCCCTCGCCGCCCAGCCCGGCGTATACGTGCGTGGTATGACCGTTAGTGGTTGCCATTGCGTTCCCCCCTTGCTCGCCCTGACCCGCGATCCCCCTGCAGCTCTAGTCCGCCGGCACCGGCTCGGCGACCTGCGACGTGAAGGCGGGCATCACTTCCTCCGCGAACTGCTGCATCTGCTCCAGTATCACGGACTGCGGCGTCCCCACCGGCTGGCTGACGCTGATGCGGTCGGTTCCCGGGTACAACTCCTGGATGCGCAACAGCTTCTCAGCGATCAACTCAGACGGCCCGCACAGGAAGCCGCCGGTCTCGACCGCGCCCTCCAGCGTGGGCAGGCCCGCGTTGGGCGCTTTGGCGGGGTCGCTCATATCCTCGATCTGCTGGTCGCTGAGCGCCCGCACGAGCCGCAGCGGCCCGAACATCTTGAGGTTCTCCTCGAAGTAACCGGCGGCCTCCTCGATGGCCTGCTCCTGGGTGTCGGCGATGTAGAAGTGGAAGCCGAAGCTCAGCCCCTCGCCCAACTCGGCGTCGCGTCCCGCACGGTGCTGCGCTGCCTGGAACGCCTCGATCACCTGGTGCATCGCGCCGCCCTCGGCGACACCGCCGCCGATGATGCCCTTGATACCGTGCTTCGCCATGAAGTCCAGCCCTCGCTGGGTCGCGCTCTGTATCGGCTGCCAGCACTCTACAGGCAGGCGCAACGGGCGTGGCACCAGCGTTATCTCCTCCAGGTCGTAGCCGCGGTACGGCACCGAGGGCGGTATGGCGTAGTACTTGCCCTTGTGGCTGAACGACCGCTCGTTGAAGGACTTCATGATGATCTCGACCTGCTCCTCGAACAGGTCGCGGTTGGCGGGCTGGTCCAGCAACGGTGAATCGAAAGTCTCCACCTCGCGGGTGTGGTAGCCGCGCCCCACGCCGAACGTGACGCGCCCGCCCGTAAGGATGTCGGCGGTGGCGTAGTCCTCGGCCAGCCGCAGGGGATGCCACATCGGGGTGATGTTGAAGCCGCAGCCGATCCGTATCCTCTCCGTAATGTGCGCCAGATGCACGGCGAGCATTAAGATGTTGGGAATACACTCGTAGCCCTCGGGTTGAAAGTGGTGCTCGGCAAGCCAGAACGTGTCGTAGCCGTAGCCGTCCATTAGCTTGGCGATCGCTTCCGCCTTGTCGTAGGCGGTCACGAGATGGTCGTTCGGAAACACCCGGTCGTTCACGGCGGTGCCGCCGTATCCAACGTCCGTCATGTCCACGTGTCCAGCGTACAGAGTATCGAACTTGGTGATCATATCCTCGCTCCTTGCTGCGCTTAGCGCCTTCGAACGCTGCCGATGCTAGGCGTACTCCGCGCCCATCAGGCAGGCGACGGGCCGGTTCGTGCGCTCCGCCTCCTCGAAAGAGAGGGACAGCCGCCCGATGTCGGCGTCAGTCTCGACCAGGAAATAGCTGATGCCCCAGGCATTCAGCGTAGGTTCCGTTATCCTGCCCGCCGAGTCCGGCGTCTTGCCGTGACGTGT
This sequence comes from Dehalococcoidia bacterium, assembly GCA_965203135.1. GTDB lineage: Bacteria > Chloroflexota > Dehalococcoidia > Lucifugimonadales > CATOSD01 > CATOSD01. The sequence continues at coordinate 118,030 of CBDBBO010000003.1, forward strand.
CCAGCCGCGGTATCCGATGATGAGCACGACCGGCAGGTTCACGTCGACGCCCAGGCCGCGAATGGAGTCGCCCGCCTCGAACAGCCCTGTGTTCTGGATCAGCACCACAGGCCGCTTGCCACCCACCCACAGCCCGGCGGCTATGGCCAGCGTCTCCCCTTCCCGGCAGACCGGTACCAGCCGCAGCGAATCCTCCTCCTGCATCTGCTCGTACAGGTAGTTGGTCTCGCTGTCCGGCAGGCAGATGACGTGGGAAACACCGTTCTTGGTGAGCTCATCGATGACGGGCTGCGGGGTCAATGCGGGTTCAAGCATCGGGAACGTCCTTTCGCCGACTGGCCAGAGGGTACGTGTGGCCGATTATATGCGTCGCGCACGGGAGGGTCAACTTGGCGAGGCAGGTGCGCGGGGCCGCTCCTCGGCGAGTGTCACCCCCCAAGCCCAATCACAGCCGCCAGTCACTGACGCTTCGAAACGGCCTTCCCGGCCCATAGTCGCCAAAGTATGGCCTCGATTGGTCTTGACAAGGTCTCTGTAAGGGTTGTTGATTGGTGTTCATGGACATAGACTAAGAACAGGACAAGAAGTGTCAAGGCAGAGAGAGGCGACAAATGCCGACCGTTTGGGGAGAACGGCCCTTCCCTGTTTGCCGAAAGGACACTCTACGAATTAGCGCGAACGGCGCACGCCGTTCGGAGTATGGAGGGATTGTATGCAGGCCTACTGTCTCAAGTGCCGTGATCACCGCGACATCAGCGACGCCGAGCAAGTCAAGCTCAAGAACGGGAGGCCCGCCACGCGGGGCAAGTGCTCTGTCTGCACGGCCACGGTGTTCAGAATTGGGAAGGCGGCCTAGCATCAGGCCGGGCGATTAGCCACCCTTCTTGATTGGAAGCTCCGGCGCAAGGAGCGTCGGATTTCAATCTAGTCACAAACAACAGAGGCGAACCGCGATGGCTCCTTGTGAGAACCGCCCGGTTCGCCTCCTGTAGTGTCCGGGACTACCACTACACGGGCGTTACGGCACCGGATCCAAGATCGATGGTGCTCTCGCGCGTGCCCTCGCCACCCATGAGGATCACCACGCAGGAAGGCTCGCCGCCCTCCGCCCACTGCCTGTGAATGTTGCGGGGCGCGTCGTACCAGTACCCCAGATCTCCGCGTTCGATGTGGTGATCGGTCAGCACCTGAAGCTCCGCACTGTCGGGTTCGCCGCCGTCGTCGACCCTGGTCCACACTGTGAATCGCTCTTTGCCCGAAATGCCGCACTCCAGCCCCCAGCGGTGATGAGCGTGCACCGGCGTCGGCTCGTCGGACGCGAAACGCGCCACCACCAGCCGGAAACGCTTGTCCGGGTCGACGTGGAGGATGCGGCCTCCAAGCCCCGAGCTGCCCGAGCTCGCCTCGCCCTGCAACGTCAGGTCGCCGCCCTCAGCCACGAGCTGCTGCAGCTTTGGGCCCAGCGACCAGATGGTCTCCATAGACACGCCCTTCTCGTTCAGGGCGGTGTCCACGTCAGACACGAAATCCGATACCGAATACGACATGTGAATGCTCCTTCGCGGTTAAGACTTCCCTGGCGATGCGCCACGCCAGCGCACGCCTGCGCTGCCGACAATTCTACAACAAACCCGCACGAAGCGTTCGGCGCCGGGCTGTCCGCGCGCCGATTTCTTGACATCGTGTCTCGCCCCATAGTACCATTGCCGCCAAATCGAATAGCTGCAGCTCTTATCACGAGAGGCGGAGGGATCGGCCCAGTGATGCCCGGCAACCGGTTGTTCTGGCCCTGAAGGCCAGCAACGCGGTGCCAAGTCCGACGAGCGTACAGCGCTCGAGAGATGAGAGTTTCCTTTCAGGTGAGAGCTTCCCCGCGTAACCGGTGAAGCTCTTTTTTTGTACCAGGAAGTCTGCCCCGGTCACCCCGCTCAGCGCCTCAACTCGCTTTCGGTCGCCACTCCGCCTTACGTTTCGGCATTCTCACGTCAGAGGGGCAGGCACGACCGCCCCGCACGGGAGACCCGCGGGCTACAGGACCACCGCTTGAACATCGAACAGCCCGAATTCAGCCCCATCCGGTGGCAGGACGACAATAGCGTCGTCCTGATCGACCAGTCGCGCCTGCCGCTCGAGGAGGTGTGGCTGCGCTTCGACGACTACCGGGGCGTCGTCCGCGCTATCAAGGACATGAGCGTCCGCGGCGCGCCGGCCATCGGAATCGCAGGGGCTTACGCGGTGGCCCTCGCCGCGCTGGAGTTCGAGCGTCAGGGCGCAGGTGATCTTGCCGCTGCGTTGGACGCCCCGGCGCATCTGATCCGCGAGGCGCGCCCCACCGCCGTAAACCTGGCCTGGGCCGTCGACCGGATGCTCGGAGTGGCCCGGTCTAACGGCGCTGCCGCAACTCTCGTGGACGAGGCGAAGCGAATCCACGAGAAGGACATAACCGCCAACCGCGCAATCGGCCAGCACGGCGTTGCGCTACTCGACCCCGGCGCGGCGGTGCTGACGCACTGCAACACCGGCGCGCTGGCGACGGGCGGGTACGGCACCGCTCTCGGCGTCGTGCGCTCGGCGTGGTCGCAGGGCAAACTCTCCGCGGTGTATGCCACGGAGACACGGCCGCTGCTGCAGGGGGCCCGTCTCACTGCCTGGGAACTCGCCCGCGCCGGCGTTCCGTTCACGCTGATTCCCGATTCTGCCGCCGCCCACCTGATGCGCCTCGGCTCCGTCCACGCGGTGATAGTGGGCGCCGACCGCATCGCAGCCAACGGCGACGTCGCCAACAAGATTGGCACTTATGGCCTGGCAGTTCTCGCAAGAGAGCACGGCCTCCCGTTCTACGTCGCCGCCCCCACGAGCACCATCGACCCGGACGCGGAGCGCGGCAGCGACATCCCCATCGAGCACCGGAGGGAAGAAGAGGTTACGAGCATTGCCGGCGTGCCTACCACTGTTCAGGGCGCGCGAGCACTCAACGTCGCTTTCGACCTGACGCCTGCCGAGTATGTCAGCGCCATCATCACCGAACGCGGCGTGTTGCGAGCACCCTACCAGGGCGCACTCGAGAACATGCTGGAGCCGGCGCATGTCTAGTCGATTCCCAGTGTTCGCGGAGGCGAGTCTTGGCTGAGGCGAAGCTTGCATTCATAGGCGGCTCGGGCCTGTACGACCTGCCCGAGCTTACGGACCGTAACGAGATGTCCGTGGACACGCCATACGGCCCGCCAAGCGATTCCGTCATACTCGGGTCCATTAGGGGCGTGAACGTAGCGTTCCTGTCCCGCCATGGGAGGGGCCACCGCATCTCCCCCACCGAGTTGCCGGCGCGCGCAAACATCTACGCCCTGAAGTCGCTTGGCGTGGAGCGCATCGTGTCGGTAAGCGCGGTCGGCAGCTTGAAGGAGGGCATCCGCCCTCTAGATATGGTGGTTCCCGACCAGCTCATCGACCGCACCAAGTCCCGCGCCGCCACGTTCTTCGAGGGCGGTATCGTGGGCCACGTAGCCTTCGCCGACCCGTTCTGCCCAGACCTGAGCCGGGAGTTGGCGGCCTCCTCCTCTGGGCAGGGCGCGACCACTCACGTCGGCGGCGCCTGCGTGGTGATAGAGGGGCCGCAGTTCTCGACGCGTGCAGAGTCCAAGCTCTACCAGTCTTGGGATGCGGACATAATCGGCATGACCGCGCTGCCGGAGGCGAAGCTCGCGCGTGAGGCCGAAATGTGCTACGCCACACTGGCCTGTGTCACCGACTACGACACCTGGCACGTCAGCGAGGAGGACGTAACCGTCGAGGTGGTCATCGCGAACCTGCACCGCAACGTGTCCCTGGCCCAGGCGGTCATCCGCGCCATAGCCACCGTCGCGGAGAAGGAACGGCGCTGTGAGTGCGGCTCGGCCCTGGCGAACGCAATCGTGACGGCCAGGGACCGCATACCGGCGGAGACCGCCCGTCGGCTGGGCGTCATCGTCGATAAGTACGTATGAACCGGCGCGCCCGACCCTCGCGCCAGAGCGGGCGGGCGGCAGCCTAGAAGCAGAGCAAGCAACACCAGAAGAGGTTGGAGGATTCGGAAGATGCCGAGAAGAGAGCCCGGGGAACCTTACTATCGGGTCGACTCCGATGAGGCCGCGACGATGTACGGGGACGACGATGCCGTTTTCGTGGACGTCCGCCGCACCGACGAATACATCGAAGGTCACATCAAGGGAGCGACGTTCATCACCCTCGACGACGTGATGGCGCGAATAGACGAGCTGCCGCGCGACAAGAAGCTGCTGTTCATCTGTGCCGTGGGCGTTCGCAGCGGTCTCGCCTGCGAGATGGCCGCCGCCATGGGGTACGACACAGAGCTGCTCTACAACATCGACGACGGCACCCCCGCGTGGATCGAAAAGGGTCACCCCACCAGCTATGGCGACGATGAGTAACCGCACCCAGGAGACCCTGCCATGTCTTTGTTAGTCGTCGGGTCGGTCGCGTACGACACGGTGTCGACGCCTTTCGGACGCCGTGACAGCGCACTCGGAGGCTCGGCGACCTATTTCTCCATAGCCGCCAGCTACTTCACGCCCGTCAGCGTGGTGGCCGTGGTGGGCGAGGACTTCGCGACCAGCGACGTCGAGCTGCTCGAGTCGAAGGGCGTGGACACGTCAGGCCTGGAGCGGGCGCCGGGGAACACGTTCCGGTGGACCGGCGAGTACAGCCAGGACCTGAACTCCCGCGAGACACTGGACACACAGCTCAACGTGTTCGCGGACTTCTCGCCTACACTGGCAAGCAACCAAAGGGGAGCGCCGTACCTCTTTCTCGCCAACATAGACCCGACACTCCAGCTCGACGTGCTGCGCCAGATGGAGCCGCGCCCCAGATTCGTGGCGCTGGACACGATGAACTTCTGGATAGACGGCAGCCGTGACGACCTGTCGCGGATAGTGTCAGAGGTGGATGTGTTATTCATGGACTTCGACGAGGTCCGCTCCTTCGCGCGGGAGCCAAACGTGCTCCTGGCCGCCAAGCGCATACAGGACATGGGACCACGCGTCGTTGCCGCCAAGCGGGGTGAGCACGGCGCGCTGATTTTCGACGGCCCGTCCGCGTTCGCCGCGCCCGCCTTCCCGCTGGAATCCCCCGTCGACCCCACTGGCGCGGGCGACGCCTTCGCCGGCGGTTTCATGGGTTGCCTTGCCGCGGGCGGCGACACCGGCCCGAACGCGCTCAGGCGAGCCGCCATGGTGGGCGCGGTGATGGGTTCGTTCGCGGTCGAGAGTTTCAGCGCCGACAGGCTTAGCTCGCTGACCCACGGTGACATCGAGCGTCGATACCGGCAGCTGGCCGACATAAACAGATTTCCCGATTCCGGCGGCGATCAACTGCCGCGTAGAATCGACAGCTGACCGCATTTGCGGTGCAAGTGACAGGAGGACCAATTGACCAGTAGAACAACCACAGGAGACGTCGCCGACCTTTCTCTAGCCGGCGACGGCGTTCGGCGCATCACCTGGGCCGCGCGCGAGATGCCGGTCGTATTGCAGATACGCGAGCGTTTCGCCAGGGAGAAGCCGCTACGGGGCGTGAGGATCGCCGCGTGCCTGCACGTGACGTCCGAGACTGCCAATCTCGCGCTGGCGCTTCGCGACGGCGGCGCCGAGGTGGCCCTCTGCGCCAGCAACCCTCTGAGTACACAGGACGACGTCGCGGCGGCGCTCGTCGCCGAGTACGGGATAGCCACCTATGCCATACGGGGCGAGGATACCGATACCTACTACAACCACATGACGTCCGCGCTGGAGACCAGGCCGCATCTCACAATGGACGACGGCGCGGACCTCGTCGCCATGCTGCACTCCTCCCGCACCGATCTCCTGGGGGACGTGATTGGCGGCGCCGAGGAGACGACCACAGGCGTCATACGCCTGAAGAGCCTCGCCGAGGCCGGGCGGCTCCGATATCCAATCGTCGCCGTAAACGACGCGGACACCAAGCACTTCTTCGACAACCGCTACGGCACCGGCCAGAGCACTCTGGATGGCATAACCCGCGCCACGAACATCCTGTGGGCCGGCAAAAAGGTCGTAGTAGCCGGATACGGCTGGTGCGGCAAGGGCTTCGCGCTGCGCGCCAAGGGAATGGGCGCGCACACCATAGTAACCGAGGTCAGCCCCATACGGGCGCTGGAGGCCGTAATGGACGGCCACCAGGTGATGTCTATGGACGACGCCGCCGAAGTCGGCGACGTGTTCGTCACCCTGACGGGCGGTATGGCCGCCATCGGCCGCCGGCACGTGGAGGCGATGAAGGACGGCGCGATCATGGCGAACAGCGGCCACTTCGACGTCGAGATAGACATCAACGCGCTGGAGGAACTGTCGGACGGCAAGCAGGAGGCCCGCCCCAACGTGGACGAGTACCTGATGGGCGACGGACGCAAGCTCTACCTGCTTGGAGAAGGCCGACTGATCAACCTCGCCGCCGCCGAGGGCCACCCTTCAGCGGTGATGGACATGAGCTTCGCCAACCAGGCGCTCTGCGCCGAGTACATGGCCCAGACGGCGCACACCCTGGAGCCGCAAGTCTACGAGGTTCCGCGCGACATAGACCAGGAGGTCGGGCGGCTCAAGCTGCTGTCGATGGGCATCACCATCGACAGCCTGGACGCCGCGCAGGAGCAGTACCTGGCCAGTTGGCAGGCCGGAACCTAACACCAATTTCAAAGTCCCTTCCCCCCAAATCACAAGGAGAAACGCTTTATGTCACATAGCTTCAACAGCGCAGAGTCGTACCTGTTCACGTCGGAGTCCGTAACCGGAGGACATCCGGACAAGCTCTGCGACCAGATCTCGGACGCGGTGCTCGACGCCATCCTGGAAAACGACCCCATGGCCCGCGTGGCCTGTGAGGTCTCCTGCACCACCGGACTGGTGGTGGTGATGGGCGAGATCACCACCGAGACTTACGTCGACATTCCGACGCTTGTGCGGGACACCATCCGAGACGCAGGTTACACAGACTCTTCACTTGGCTTCGATTACGAGTCCTGCGGTGTTGTAGTGTCCGTGAAGGAGCAGTCCCAAGACATCTCCGAGGGCGTCACAACCGCCCTCGAGAGCCGCGGCGCTGATGCCGCCGACCGCGAGGTGGAGGTCGGCGCCGGAGACCAGGGAATGATGGTCGGCTTCGCCAGCAACGACACTCCCGAGCTGATGCCCCTGCCGATAGCCCTGTCGCACAGGCTTTGCCAGCAGATGACCAAGGTCCGCGAGTCGGGCCTCCTACGGTACATGCGGCCTGACGGCAAGTCCCAGGTCACTGTCGAGTACTCCCACGGCAAGGCCAAGCGCATCGACACGGTGGTGATGAGCACGCAGCACACCCCCGACGTGGACCAGGAGACGATACGGAGGGACCTAGTAGAGCACGTGGCCAAGCCGATCCTTCCGCCTGATCTCGTCGACGCCGACACCAAGTTCGTCGTCAACCCGTCCGGCCGCTTCGTCGTGGGCGGGCCGGTCGGGGACGCCGGGCTAACCGGGCGCAAGATTCTCGTGGATACCTACGGCGGCTTCGCCCGTCACGGCGGCGGCGCATTCTCAGGCAAGGACCCGACGAAGGTCGACCGCTCCGCCGCCTACGCCGCGCGCTACGCCGCCAAGAACATCGTGGCCGCCGGCCTCGCCGACCGCCTGGAGATCCAGGTGTCCTACGCCATCGGCGTGGCGACGCCAACGTCTATATCCGTGGAGGCGTTCGGGACCAACAAGGTGCCCGACAGCCGCATAGTCGAGCTGGTTGACGAGCACTTCGACCTCCGTCCCGGCGCGATCATCCGCGACCTCGACCTTCGCCGCCCCATCTACAAGCAGACCGCCTCCTACGGACACTTCGGGCGCGACGACCTCGACCTGCCCTGGGAGCGCACCGACAAGGCCGACGCTCTGCGGGAAGCGGCGTTCGGCGTGGCCCGAGCCGGGGCGCGGTAGAGTCCCCCGCACCGGTGGCGGAAGACGTGCCATGACCATACGCTTCGGCACAGACGGTTGGCGGGCGCTAATCGCAGAGGACTTCACGTTCGACAACGTGCGCCTCTGCGCCCAGGGTACCGCCGCCTACCTGCAGCGATCCGGGCAGGCCGCGCGCGGCCTCGTCGTGGGCTACGACACACGTTTCGCCTCCGACCGGTTCGCCGCGACTGTCGCGGGCGTGGTCGCCGCCAACGGCATCCCGGTCTTCCTGTGCGACCGTCCCGCGCCGACGCCCGTCGTGTCCTACAACCTCGTCACGCTCGACGCCGGCGGGGGCGTCGTCATCACCGCGAGCCACAATCCCGCCGAGTGGAACGGCTTCAAGTTCAAGGGCGAGTCGGGCGGCAGCGCCCCCCAGGAGACCGTCGACGAGCTGGAGCAATCCATCGCCGAGGCGGCCGAGGATACCGCCGACATTCAGGAACTGTCCCTGCCGCGGGCGGAGGCGCGCGGCCTCTTGCAGTACGTCGACCCGGAATCTACCTACCTGGGCCACGCCGCGTCCCTCGTGGACCTGCAGAGCATCAGGGACGCCGGCCTCAGCGTGGTGGTCGACTCGATGTTCGGGGCGGGCGCGGGCTACTTCGACAAGCTGCTGTCGGGCGGCGCGACGCGCGTCACCGAGATCAACGGCGAGGCCAATCCGGCGTTTCCGGGCCTGGCGCAGCCCGAACCGCTTGCGCACAACCTTGGTCGCCTGCTTGCGCTCGTGCCCTCCGCCGGCGCGGACGTGGGGCTGGCGACTGACGGCGACGCCGACCGCCTGGGCGTGGTCGACGAGAACGGCCGGTTTCTCACCACGCTCGAAACGTTCGCCCTGCTCTGCCTGTACCACTTGGAGGTGCTCCACCGCCGCGGCCCCATCGTGCGCTCCATCACCATGACCAGCATGGTGGACAAGCTGGGCGAGCGGTACGGCGTCCCCGTCTTCGACACGCCGGTCGGGTTCAAGCACCTCGGCCCGGTGATGATCCGGGAGGGCGCGCTGCTCGCGGGCGAGGAGAGCGGCGGATACGCCATCCAGGGCAACGTGCCCGAGCGCGACGGCATCCTCAGCGGCCTGCTCATTCTCGACATGATGGTGCAGACCGGCAGGAGTCTGCCCGAGCTCCTGGAGATGCTGACCGACATCGTGGGTCCGCACTACTACGACCGCTGGGACGTCGAGTTCGACGCGGAGGAGACCGACGACGTGCACGCGCGGCTGCGGTCGGCCAGCTTCTCGTCGCTGGCCGGACTGCAGGTGGATGCGATAGACACCCGCGACGGCTACCGCTTCGTCCTGGAGGGCGGCTACTGGGGCCTGGTGCGCTTCTCCGGCACCGAGCCGCTGCTGCGCATATACGCCGAGGCCGACTCGCCGGAGACGGTGGAAGACCTGCTGGACGAGCTGCGCGACATCGCGGGCGTGTAGCCTGGTTCCCACCTCCCGGCGTCGTCCCCGGCCCCACTTTCACGGCCACAAGCCGCGCGGTGAGGTAAAATCTGCGCATTTCTGCACCATTCCGCACAATCCCTAGCTGGGAGTGGCCGCGATCGCGCTCAATTCTGTCCCGCCGAAGTGAGCATTCTGGCGCAGAAACGTCCTGTTGCGTGGCAGAAGAGGACAGGGGTAAGTGCTGGTGGCCGGTGGCCGCACTCGCGCCATCAACCCCATCCTGGCCTTCCCCCATCAAGGGGGAAGGGACTTTGAAAAGGCCCGGGGCGGGTCGGTCCCGCGGGCGGGTTTGAAACCATCCGCTCCAACTAATTCTTTGTCTCGGCGGTTTTTGACCGTGGAGAGCAGTTGCGTCCGGCGTAGCGAGGTGTACGGGTGAGCGCCAGTCCTGGTGGTGCGGGTGTTATAGCATCGGTGGGTATATTGGGCGTCTGGACGCGGGTTCTTCGGGAAGGTCGTATGAAGCCGAGCCGGCGCCCACTCTCCACGAATATCTTCACAGGGTCTCTGCCTTCGTAGGCGTACTGGGGAGCATACTCCACCAGAAGGGCGATAGACACCTCGAACGGGTCGACCTCCGCCTTGTGAGCAATCTCCATCCTCAGCGACTGCAGCACCTGAGAGATGATCAGCGTCGCCCATACCTGCTGGTGTATCACCACCCGCTTGGCAGACCACAGAAGCCTCAGCTTCAGGTGCTGTTTGGCCAGCCTGAAGGCCATCTCGATGTCCCACCTGCGAGCATACAACTGGGCCATCGTCGCGATAGGCAACGTACTCGGCTCGAGTACGTTGGTGATGTAGCGGTGCATCGTCCGGCCCTGTCTGAACGTCACCAGCCGAACCGCGTGCCTGGCCCGGTCTGAGCGGTGCGCACCCAGCCACACTATCCCGTCGAACATCTCGCCCCGACGATAGTAGGTGTGGATCTCCTTGTAGCTGGTCTTCTGCCTCAGCCTGCTCAGCCAGTACATCTTCCGGTCGGTGAGCCAGTCGAACCAGGCGAAGCCGAAATACCCCAGGTCCGCCAACACCAAAGTCCCCGCAGACAACTCGGAGGCCAACTCCCGCGCCGAAACCTTCTCGTTCTGGCGGGGGTTCGAGTGAAAGCTCACCTTTCGCCACAACTGGCGCCGCACGTCGAACACTCCCCCAAGCTTGCCGGGCAACAGACGGCTGTCTCCATCGGGCACTTTCCTCAGAGTGGGAACCGTTCTCGCCACCTTGTCCAGCGTGCTCTCGTCTATGCACACCACCTCGCTTGCGAACGGCGCCAGTTCCGCAGACCCGACATCGCAAAGCCTGCCTTCCAACACCCCGGTGATGTGCTCGAATATCCTCTCGAACGGCGCCGTTCCCGCGCTGTGCAGCCGCTTGTAGACCGCCTGGTCGGTGACCTCGAATCGAGGCCAAAACCACAGACTGCGCTCCGAAATGAGACGCCACAGCGCCAACTGGCTGTTGAACCCTCTCACCACGCACACCAGCAGCCCCGCCCACAGCGCCATGGCGGGCAGTATGCGCGGCCTGCCGGGACCCTTGTACTCGTGGTTCAGCTTCATACCCGCCAAACACTGCTGAATGAACTCCTCTACGCCCCCGACAATGTCCGCGTCATCCCTGACATCCGTGCCCATGATCGCTCAACTCCACCTCCTCAGTAGTCCCCCAACGCTACCACCAAAAGAGAGGTCTGACCAAGCAACGCAACGATGCCACACCAATTAGGGTCTGTTCACACTACGTAAGGCATCGAAGATGATTGCGAACAAGACAAAGCCGACGTAGAGCGCGTCAAGCTTGTCATAGCGCGTGAATACTCTCCGATACCCCTTCAAACGACGGAACAGCCGCTCCACTTCATTCCGCCTCTTGTACAGTTCCTTGTCATACTCCCAGGGCTCCAGGCGACTTGTCAGGGGCGGAACAACAGGTGTGAACCCCAGGTCGAAGGCCAACCGGCGTGTCTGGTCGCCCGAATAAGCGCGATCCATCACCAGAGGGGGATTCCCTTGTTGCGGCCCCATCCGGTTGAGCAGTTTGCGCCCCTCCGGGCCATCGTGGGCCTGGCCGGGAGAGAGGGAGAACGCTAAGGGTGTCCGATCATCCGCGGCAACCATATGAAGCTTGGTCGTCCATCCACCTCGAGACTTGCCGATGGACTGTGGTCCGTTTTTTTGGCCGCGCCCGTGCCGTCGGGATGCACCTTGATGGAGGTGCTGTCGAGTGAAGCCACCTCGATGGTGACCTTGACGATCCCCTTTCGTTGAAGCTGTTCGAACACTCGATCGAGCACTCCGCTCTTGGCCCAGCGGTTCATGCGTGTGTAGACGGTGTGCCAGTTGCCAAAGCGTTTTGGCAGTCCTCGCCACTTGCAACCGTGTTCTGCGACGTACAGAATAGCGTTGAGTATCTGGATGTTCGCAATGGTTACATTGCCACGCTGCACGGGCAGGTACGACTCGATGAGTTGGTATTGGGCTTGTGTGAGTTCCATACATCTATGATAACATACCCAAACCCCTTAGTGTGAACAGGCCCTAGTTGGAGCGGATGGTTGCAAACCCGCCCCTACAGGTTGGCGAGGGGGAAGGGACAATGGGAAGATGGGCGTCACAAGACGGGCATCATCGTCATTCCTGTAGATGTCTGCTAATGCGTCTGGCCAAGTGTTCCACCACTTCACTTAACAGGGTTGGTCATCGTCGTCGACATCGAAATCGTATTCGACGTGGGATTCCTCTTCCGATTCGGGCAATGCAAATGGTGTGTAGGTGAACTCCTCTTCCCGGGTTTGCCCGACTGACCACGTGCCCAAGGCGGCGTCAAGAAGTTCAATCAGTGAGGTTTCCAGGTCCCACACCCCATGTTTGGTTTCGTAATCTTCGTTGTCGTCCGACACGTCGCCCATTTCCGCCTCTTCGACATCTTCCTGTAACTGAAATGCGGAACGATATGCGACTCCCAGGTTCGTTGCAGTCCCTTCCAGGATAGACTCCATCAGATTGTAGTATGTTTGATCGTATAGCTCTTTCACATGAGGATTAATGTCCCCTCTCATCATTCCCATTGAAGTGTGAAACAGTAGACTATAACGCAATGCAGTCAGTGGCGATTGCAAAGACCAACCTTCCGTTTCCCATTCCCACCCTGGACACCTTCCGGAATCTTCCAGTATTCCGCAAATATGGCGCTTCACGCCGTCCGGGAGTTTTTCGTCAGCACCCATGAAGTCGAGGTTTTCAAGTGGCATGACCGGCTCTTCTTCTGGCCCATCAACACAGAGGAGCTTGTACTTCGCCAAGTCTTCGTATGGGAACGTCCATCGGAAGGGGAATCGCTCGCCGTCATAAGTGATTCGGCCGGAACCTCGCGCGATAAGCAGTTCGCTCTCGCTCTTGAGCTCTTCAAGTGTCATCGACACTCTCACCAGTTGCTCCTCGTCAAAGTTCAGTAGGCCTTCAAAATCCCTCATGGTAGGTGGTTCGAACACAGGGACTTCCCCGAGCCATCTGGTCATCGCTTCAGTGGAACGAAGACTTGATACAGGGAAGGCGGAGAGTCCGAGGCCGCTGGCCAGAAGTGATGGACCTCCGTCGCGGCTGATGAGCGCCGAAGCGACATGAGGCCGGTGTGTTGCACAGGCCTCCGCCAATCTGAGCAGTCCAGCGTCAACTTTGCCCACGACTCTCTCGATACGTTTCTGCTCCAAGGTAGGAGTTTCTGGCAGTGGTGGTGTTTCCACCGTGATGAGCCAAAGACCGTCTCCTAGCTGGATCCCAAAATCGGGCTTGCCTTGCTCAAAGTACTTGTACAGAATCCTCAGTGCTCGGTCAGCCTTCCGCCGTGTTTGCTTGTCGCGACCTCCCTTGGATAGTGAAATCAGTTCGGTAATGCACAGTATAGGGATGACGAGGAGGAATTCTCCGTCTGCGCTGATTTCGTATGAGTCAAGACGTGGGACGTCCATAGCCGTGTTGGTGTCGAGCAACAGCACTGCCCGTGGCTGGATGCGCTCGACGGCATTGATGAGGTTCTCCGGCGCTTGCATGAGTAACTCCCTGTTGGCGCATTGTACAATTCTGAGTTCAGCTTGACCACTGGTGGTTATGAATCGCGGCTGTGGCACTTTAGTAGGTGGCTTCACGGAGGCTTCCCCGACTCAAGGTTGAGATGGATAGGTTCTGGAGCATTCGGGGGTTGTTCGCGAGTCGTCACCCCCATCCTAACCTTCCCCCGTCAAACGCGTGATGCATATTAAAGTGGCCGATATGCCTGTTTAGGGCGGTTTTCGGGCCAAAAGCCGCCAACTTGGCGGGTGCTAGGGCTGTGCTGAGTCTAAGATGGTGCCTAAACCTCAAAAAAGGGCCATCAAACTCGGTTATCCACATCAGCCTGCTTCTTGTGTGGTAGTTCCACAAGTCTAATTTGCATCACACGTGTCAAGGGGGAAGGGACTCTTGGCAATCACCACACGTTCCCCCTGCGAGGGGGAGGGGACCGGCGGGCAGGTTTCAAACCTGCCCTACGGGCAATCACCCTACCGGGACAGTTACCCCGGATGGCCCGCATGTGGCCTGTGCTATAATCCGCGCAATTCATACTTGACGGGAGGTTGCGCTATGGTTGCGGGGCACTCTGCACGACCGGAGTTGAACAGGGATACGCTTCTGTGGGCGTATGAGAGGATGGTGACGATCCGGCGATTCGAGGAGCAGGCGCGCAGGGAGGCGGACGCGGGCAAGCTGCGGGGGATGCACTCCTCGATCGGGCAGGAGGCGGTGCCCACCGGCGTGTGCGCCCACCTTCGGGACGACGATTTCGTGCTGGGCACGCATCGCAGCCACCACCACTGCATCGCCAAGGGAGTGGACCTGAACGAGATGATGGCCGAGCTCCTGGGCAAGGCGACGGGCACGAACAAGGGCAAGGGCGGCACGATGCACATCGCCGACATCAACAAGGGTATGCTCGGCGCGAACGGCGTGGTCGGCTCCAACATCCCGGTCGCCACAGGCGTCGCGCTCAGCGCGAGCGTTCGCGGCTCGGACCAGGTGAGCGTGGTGTTCTTCGGGGACGGCGCGTCGAGCCAGGGGAGCTTGCACGAGTCGATGAATCTGGCAAGCATCTGGAAACTGCCCATCCTGTTCGTTTGCGAGAATAACCGCTACGCCGAGGCTACGCCGTTCGAGTACTCGGTGGCGGGCGCGTCGGTGTCGGGGCGAGCGGCGGGCTACGCCATGCCGGGCGTGACCGTGGACGGCCAGTCGCTGCCGGACGTGTACGACGTGGCGGGCGAGGCGGTGAGGCGGGCAAGGGCCGGAGAGGGACCGACGCTAATCGAGGCGCAGACGTACCGCTACCAGGGCCACTTCGGGGCGGACAATCCGCTCGGGTACAGGACTGAGGAAGAGGAAGCATACTACCACGCCAGGGACTGCATCGACAGGCTCCGGGCGCACGTGCTGGAAGGGGAGTACGCGACGGAGGCCGAGCTTTCCGCCGTCGACGAGAGCGCGGTGGCCGCGGTCGTGGCGGCGACGCGGTTCGCGGACGAGAGCCCGTTCCCGGCCGACGACGAACTGACGACGGACGTGTACGTGTCTTACCAGTGAGCCGGCGGGCCGGAATCGGTGTTGGGCACATGGGAGGCGAATCATGACGACAGCCAGTCAGACAAGGCAGCTTTCGTACATACAGGCGGTGAACGAGGCGCTGCGGCAGGAGATGGAGCGCGACCCGGCCGTCATCATCATGGGTGAGGACATCGCCGGCGGCGCGGGACGCCCCGACAAGGAGGACGCGTGGGGCGGCCCCATGCGGCTGACCAAGGGGCTGATAGGCCAGTTCGGGGCGGCGCGGGTGCGGGACACGCCCATATCCGAGGCTGGGTTCGTCGGCGCGGGAGTGGGCGCGGCGGCCACAGGCCTGCGGCCGGTCGTGGATCTCATGTTCGTGGGGTTCTTCGGCGTGTGCGCCGACCAGATAGTGAACAACGCGGCGAAGATCCACTACATGTTCGGCGGAAAGGTGCGCGTGCCGCTGACGATCATGACGGGCATCGGCGCGGGCACCAACTCCGCCGCGCAGCACTCCGAGACGCTGTACTCGGTGTTCACTCACTTCCCGGGCCTCAAGTGCGTGGTGCCGTCCAATCCTTATAACGCCAAGGGGTTGTTCGTGTCGGCCATCCGCGACGACGACCCGGTGATCGTGTTCAACAACAGGCAGCTTCTCGGCAGGCGGTTCGACGTGGACGTGCCGGAGGAGGCGTACGAGGTGCCCATAGGGAAGGCGTCTATCGCGAGGGAGGGAACGGACGTCACGCTGGTGGGAATCGGGTACACGACGGGCGTTTGCCTAGAGGCGGCGCAGGACCTGGCCTCGCGGGGCTACTCGGCGGAGGTGATAGACCTGCTGTCGCTGTCGCCGATGGACGACGAGGCGATAGTCTCCTCGGTCCAGAAGACGCGGAAGATAGTGGTGGTGGACGAGGACTACCCGCGGTGCAGCATCGCGAGCGACGTGTCCGCGCTGGCAGCGGAGGAGGCGTTCGACTACCTGGACGCGCCGCCCAAGCGCGTGAATCCGCCGCACACGTCGGTTCCGTACAGCCAGCCGCTGGAGGCGCTGTACGTGCCCAACAAGGCCCAGGTCGTGCAGGCGGCCCTAGAGGTTCTCGAATAGGAGAGGTCCTATGGCGACGCCGGTGGTGATGCCGAGGCTCGGCGACTTCATGACCGAGGGACAGGTGAGCAGTTGGGTGAAGTCCGACGGCGACCGGGTGACTCAGGGCGAGGTGATCGCCCAGATCGAGTCGGAGAAGCTCAACTACGACCTGGAGGCGTCCCAGGACGGCATCCTGCACACGGCGGTGGCAGAGGGCGAGACGGTGGCGGTGGACGGCCTGCTGGGCTATCTGCTCGCCGAGGGGGAGACGCCGCCGGCGCGTGACGCCGCGGCAGTGTCCGCTACCACTGCCGCCGCCCAGCCGCCCGCGTCGACGCCCGGGCGGGGCCGGATGCGGCGCGGGGACGCTGCCGTGCCATCGACACCGGGCGCGCGACGGCTGGCGGCGAACCTTGGCGTCGATATCGCGCTGGTCACGCCGACGGGCCCGCGCGGTAGGGTGGTGGACGCAGATGTGCGGGCATACGCGGCGCAGCAGGAGGCCGCCTCCAGCGGACCAAAGATACCGCCGGGGCTTCCGGCGCCTTCCAGGGTTGTTCCGCTGGAGGGCATGAGGAAGAGCATCGCCGACCACATGCGGGGTAGCCTGGCCGGCACCGCGCAGCTATCGTACTTCCTTGAGGTGGACGTTACCGAGGCGCAGCGGCTGAGGCGGGAGATCTCCAGGGAGACAGGAAGCGTGCTCACACTCGCCCACGTGCTCATCATGGCTTGCGCGGGAACGCTGCGGCGCGTGCCGGCGCACAACAGCGTGCTGGCGGACGGCAGAGTGCTGTACTTCGACGAGGTGAACATCGGGGTGGCGGTGGCGCTGGACGACGGCTTGATTGTGCCGGTAATCAGGAACGTGCAGGACAAGAGCATCTTTGAGGTGTCGAACGAGACGCACGACCTGGCCGTTCGTGCACGGGAGGGCCGGCTGTCGCCGGACGAGGTGGTGGGCGGGACGTTCACGATAAGCGTGCTGGGGACTGTGGACGGTTTCACGCCGATACTCAACGCTGGGCAGAGTTCCATTCTGGGAGTCGGCAGGCCGGTGCAGAAGCCCGTGGTGAGGGGCGGCGAGATCGTGGTTCGGGAGATGCTGACGGTGAGTCTGACTTCGGACCACCAGGTTATCGACGGCGCGGTGGCGGCGGCGTTCCTGCGGCGCTTCCAGCAGCTTGTCGAGCGGCCGTCGGCGCTGTTCGGGTAGTCTTGCGGGGTCTGGGTGTTGCCACCACTAGTGACACGACCCTATAATGCGGGCCATGGCTGACAGACTGAAGGACAAGATAGCAATCATAACCGGCGGGTCGTCCGGCATCGGGCGGCAGACGGCGCTGCGTTTCGTGGGCGAAGGGGCATCCGTGGCCATCGCCGACCGCAACCGACGCATGGGTGAGGAGACGCTGCGGCTGGTGCAGGAGGCCGGCGGGGACGCGACTTTCGTGCCGGTGGACGTCGCCGACCCGGAGCAGGTCGAGCGGATGGTCGGGCAGACCGTCGAACGTTTCGGGCGATTAGACGTGCTGGTGAACGCCGCGGCGATCCTGATTCGCACGCCGCCGCTCGCCGAGGTGGAGGAACGCGACTGGGACCTGATGATGGACGTGAACCTGAAGGGTCTGTTCTTCTGCTGCAAGTACGCCATACCCGCCATGCTTGACAGCGGGGGCGGTTCCATCGTCAACATCGCTTCGATGGCGGGACTGCGTGGCTACGGGATGTCGCTGCCCTACGCGGTGACCAAGGCGGGGGTGATTCATCTCACGACCACCGCCGCGGCCGAGTACACGCGCCTGGGCATCCGGGCCAACGTCATCGCGCCGGGGTCGGTGGACACGCCGCAGTTCCGGGGCAGCACCGCGAGCAGCGAGGTGGTGCGGGAGCGTGCGGAGCAGCACCCGATGGGGCGCGTCGGGACGCCGGACGAGATTGCCAGCGTCATCGTGTTCCTGGCGTCCGACGAGGCGTCGTACGTGAGCGGCAGCCTGTTCGTGGCGGACGGCGGACTGTCGAGCGTGGGGCGATAGGGAGGGCCGAGTGGACGCACTGATCGAAATCGCCAATCGCGCGGTCGCGGATTACGGCTTTCGCCAGGCGGCGCTGTGGAGTCCGGGTGACGTTGCGGCGCGGTGGGAGTTGTCGTCCCAGGAGACCGCCGTTCTGGAGGGGGCGCTGCACGACGCGCTGGACGCGCTGCCTGTTCCGGTGGAGCCGGCTGATGTGCCGGCGGAGCAGGAGCGGATCGCCGGGGTCATACGCGAGGCGCTGGCGGGGTAGGGCGGCACCCCCATCCTAGCCTTCCCCCTGCGAGGGGGAAGGGACCTAAGGACACCGTCGCCTCTTGTGAGGTGGAAGGGACTACATGACTCTGCCCCCTAAAGCGCGTTCTTCACCACTTGGCCGCCCTTGACCACGAGCGGAACATTTGCGCCGTCGGCCAGGAGCTCGATGTCAGCGAGCGGGTCGCCGTCGCCGGCGATCAGGTCGGCCTCGTAGCCTTCGCGTACTACGCCAATCCGGTCCTCCAGGTTGAAGAGCCGGGCGTTGGTGCTGGTGGCGCTGACTATGGCGGCCATCGGACCCAGTATCTTGGCCTTTTCGGCGAGCTCTCCGCCGCGGCCCGTCTGGCGGGCGCCTAGAATGTCCGACCCCGAGCCGATGGACACGCCGGCCTCCCTCGCCGCGCGGACGCTGTCCGGCATGAGTCCCCGCACCTGTTCCAGCTTCATCGCGCTGTAGTGGGAGACGCCCTCCGCCTCCGGGGAGAGGGCCAGCCGCTCGATGACAAGCAGCGTGGGCACTACGAACGCGCCCAGTTCCGCGATTCGAGCGGCGGTAGGCTCGTCGAGGATGCTGGCGTGCTCGAGGGAGCGAACGCCGGCGTCGAGGGCGTTGTTCATCGAGGGCGAGGTGTGGCAGTGGGCTAGGACGTAGGTGCCCGCCGCCCTGGCCTCGTCGACGGCGGCCCGCAGCTCGCCGACGCTGAAGCCGAGGCTGTCCAGCTTGTCCATCTGCGACATCACGCCGCCTGAGGCCATTACCTTGATCTGCGTGGCGCCCAGCCGCAACTGCTGGCGGGCGGCGGCGCGCACGGCGTCCACGCCGTCGACGAGCGCGGTGGAGGCGAGCAGGCCGGGAATCGCAACCTGCGGGGAAGTGTCGTAGCGGCCGCGGTGGTCACCGTGTCCGCCAGTCTGGGACAGCGGGGAGCCGGACGGCAGGATGCGCGGGCCGCTTATGAGGCCCTGCTCTACAGCGCGGGCGAATGCCGGGTCGAGTCCTCCGGCGTCCCGGACGGTGGTGAACCCCTCCTGCAGGGCGATGTTCATGTTCTCGATTGTGCCGAGGGTGTATGCCACGAGGCTGTCGTCGTCGCCGTGGGAGCCGCCGCCTACGCCGACGAGGCCGAAGTGGACGTGGGCGTCCATCAGGCCGGGCATGAGGGTGTGCCCGGTCAGGTCGATGGCGCTTGCTCCGGGTGGGGCGTCCAGCTCGGACGCGGGGCCGACGCGGGCGATTGTGCCGTCTTGTACGAGCACGCTGACGCCGCTCTGGGCGTCGGAGCCGGTGCCGTCGATGAGGGTGGCGTTTTGCAATAGCAACGAGGTCATGTCTCTATCCTGTCTTCACTTGGTCTGTACCTTGCAAGGGGCGGTCTGGAGTCGGCGCTACTCGGAGGCGCATCTCGCGCGAAACGCTTTCCAGTCTTCTAGAATCCGGTAGTCGTGGGGAAAGGGCAGCGGCGGCATTTCATCGATAGTGAAGAAGGATGCACACTCCGCGTCGTGGCCCGCGGCCAGTTCTCCTCGCACCACCTCGGCCGCGTAGACCGCCAGGGCCACGGGCTGGCCGGTGTCGGAATACAGGCCGACCAGCCCGGTCAGGCGGACGTGCAGTCCGGTCTCCTCCAGTGTCTCGCGCACCGCAGCGTCCTCCACGCGCTCTCCTCGATCCACAAACCCGGACGGGAAGCTCCAGCGGCCCAGGTGGGGTTCGACGCCCCGGCGCACCAGGGCGAGCTTGCCGTCGCGAGCAACCAGCGTCACCGCCGCCAGTTTCGGGTCTTCGAACACGGTCACTCCGCAGGCGGAGCAGCGGGGCCGCGGCCTCTCCTCGACCTGCTCGATCTCAAGGCCGCCGCCGCAGTACTGGCAGAATCTGGGTTCGCGCCTCAAGTCTCCTCCCGCCGCCGAATCAGGCGTGCCTATGCTAGCGCGTGCCCCCGCCGCTGTCCACACGCGGCGTTTGACCGGCCAGTCGGCGGCTCCTATAATCGCGGCGCACGACGCAAGCGATTTCGGCTTGCCGCTCAATCCACGAAACGAATAGGGAGGCGAAATGGCGGACATCAGACCGAACGTTGTGAAGCGAAAGCTGGCGGCCGGGCAGGCGGCGACGATTCTGAGCGGCAACAACTCCCCCGACGTTATCGACATGCTGGGGCCGCTGGACTTCGACGGAATCTGGCTGGAGGGCGAGCACGGGCCGGTGGATTTCGGCAGCGTCCCCGACCTGACGCGGGCGTGCGACCTGTGGGGCAAGACTTCGGTGGTGCGCGTGAACTCCAACCATTACGGCACCATCTACCGCACGCTCGACCTCGGCGCGCAGGGGATAGTGGTGCCGCACGTGGACAGCGCGGACGAGGCCAGGGCGGTGGTGGACGCGGCCAAGTTCCACCCGCTCGGCTCGCGCGGCATGTATACAAGCCGGCAGGGCTATGGCGTGCCCGACTACCTGCACCGCGCCAACGACGAGACGCTGCTGATGGTGCTGATAGAAGACTCCGCGGCCATCGAGAACCTGGACGAAATCGTGAAGGTGGACAACATCGACGTGTTGTTCGTCGCGCCCAGTGATCTCGCGCAGAGCATGGGGCACCTGGGACGGGCGGACCATCCCGACGTGCAGGCGGTCATAGACGATGCCATCGCGCGGATAGTCGGGGCGGGGAGGACGGCGGGGACGGTGGTATCGGACGCGACCGTCGAGAGCTACATCGCCAAGGGAGTGCGGTTCCTGATGACCAGTTGGAACGCCTGGCTGGCCGCGGGCGTCCAGGAGTTTGTCGGGAAGGTGAAGGCGGCGGCGGGGTGACGGCGGGGCTCACCCCCATCCTAACCCATTCGGCAGGCTCAGGGCAGTCCCTTCCCCCTCGCAGGGGGAAGGGACCCATTTTCCCTCACCCTAACCCTCTCCCATCTGGGAGAGGGGACCAGATGGCAGGCTACCTGCGCTTGAGGGCGCGGCCGGGCAGGGCGCCGGTGTGGGCGCCGTCGTCGATGACCGGCGTGCCGTTCACGATTACGTAGTCTATGCCGATGGGTAGCTGCTTCGGCTCGGTGCGCGTCGCCGGTGCGGATACCTTGTGCGGGTCGAACACGGTGACGTCGGCTTTCATGCCGTCGCGCAGGAGGCCACGGTCGGAAAGCCCGAGGCGCTGCGCCGGGAACGACGTCATCTTTCGTATAGCCTCCGGCAGCGACATCTGCCGCTCCTCGCGCACGTACTCCGCCAGTATGACGGGGAAGCAGCCGTAGGTGCGTGGGCTGGGGAAGTCGCCGAGCAGCACGGCGTCGCTGCCCACCATCGACATGGGGTGGGTGACGAACGCGGGCAAGGTGTTGCCGTTGGCGCCCGCCGCTACGTAGCACGTTTGCAGGTCCTCAGCGAGCAGCAGGTCGCAGAGCGCGTCGACCTCCGTCTTGCCCATCATTTCGGCGATCTCCGCTACCGAGCGTCCTTCGTACTTGTGGTTTTCGGGCCGCTTGAAGTAGGTGAGCCACATGTCCTGCCAGGTGGGAGCGCGCGGGCCAATCTCCGTGCGGAGCCGCTCGCGACCCTCCTCGGACCGCAGCACCTCCTTCAGCCGCTCGGGGCCGCCGTCGTGCGCCCAGTCGGGGAATACTATGAGGATGCGAGTGCTGCCGTAGATGTATGGGTAGCTGTCGAACGTCACATCCAGTCCGCCGGCCTGGGCGTCCTCCAGCAGGTCGAGCATTCGGCTGCCGCCGCCCGCACTGGGAGCCTTCTGGTAGAAGTGGGTAACGTGCAGTGGAGCGCCGCTGCGCTGTGAAATGTCAGTCGCCTCGCGGAACGGGTCGAGGAACTGATCGCCGAGCCGATAGCGCACGTGGGTGTGGTAAAAGCCGCCCATTGCCGCGGCGGTGGACGCCAGCGCCGAGACTTCGGCCGTGTCGGCGAAGTTGCCGGGCGGATAGTCGAGGCCGGTGGAGAGGCCGACCGCGCCTTCCTCCATCGCCTCGCGCACGATGGCCTGCATGTTGGCGATCTCCGCCGGGGTCGCGGGCCTGTCGTCCCAGCCGATGGCGTCGATGCGCACGGGGGAGTTGCCCAGGATGTAGGCGATGTTGACGGCCACCTTGCGGTCGAACATGGCGAGGTACTGCTCCACGGTGGACCATGAGCCGGGCAGCGGCGGGTCGCCGTCCAGGCCGGAGTTCAGCTCGACGAATCGGAGAAAGTTGTCCCTGGTCCGGAAGGGCGCGTAGGAGTTGCCGTCCACGCCGACAAGTTCCGTCGTTATGCCCTGGTGGACCTTCGGCTCGTGCCTCGGCTCAGACAGAATGACGAGGCCGGCGTGTGAGTGCATGTCGATGAACCCGGGACACACGACGCGGCCAGTGGCGTCGATTGTTCGCGCCGCCTGCACGTGCGACACGTCGCCGCGCAGCAGGCGCAGCGTGTCGCCCTCCACGCCGACCGCGCCGTAGTAGCCCTGGCTGCCGGTGCCGTCTATGATCATGCCGCCGGTTATTAGCAGGTCGAGCATTGGTGTACGTCCCCCGTTTCAGTGATTCGCCGCGCCCCAGCGCCACGCCCCAGAATAACATACATCCTGATATACTTTCTGCTAACCATTCGCGGCGCAAAGGCGTTGCAATATACGTCGGAGGAAATCTCAGACATGCTGGAACTCAGGAGTAGGGTCGTTGAACTGCGTGAGCGCATTGCCGAAATCATGGTGCGCCTTTGACCTCGAAGAGAAACGCAGACAGGTCGCACGCTTGGAAAGGCGGGCGATGGAACCCGACTTCTGGAACTCACCGACCAGTGCCCAACACACGATGAGGCGAATATCGGCCCTGACGCAGGAGGTCGAAGAGTGGCAGTCGCTGGACGACGAGGCCGCTTCCGTCGAGGAGCTGCTTGAGCTGGCGATGGAGGAGGATGACGACTCGCTGCTGGACGGATTGAGGCAGGACCTGGCGGGTGTGAGCGAAAGGCTCGGCGCTCTCGAGTTCAAGCTTGCGCTTTCGGGCGAGTACGACGACCGCAACGCCATCATCGCGCTGCACGCGGGCGCCGGCGGAGTGGATTCCCAGGACTGGACGAGGATGCTGATGCGGATGTACCTGCGGTGGGCAGAGCGTCGGGGCTTTTCGAACGACGTGCTCGACGTGTCCTACGGGGAGGATGGCGGCGTGAAGAGCGCCACCGTGCAGTTGTCCGGCCCGTACGCGTTCGGCTACATGCGGGCGGAGCGGGGAGTACACCGGCTCGTCAGGATTTCACCCTTCGACGGCAACCACGCGAGGCATACGTCGTTCGCGCTCGTCGAGGCACTGCCGGAGGCCGAGGAGGGCGTGGACGTAACCATCGACCCGGACGACGTCAAGCTCGACGTGTTCAGGGCAGGCGGAGCGGGCGGGCAGAGCGTGCAGAAGAACTCCACCGCGGTCCGCGTCACACACATGCCCACGGGCATTCGCGTAAGCTGCCAGAACGAACGCTCCCAACGTCAGAACCGGGAGTTCGCCATGCGCATACTGCTGGCCCGGCTGGTAGAGCTCGAAATGCGTCGCAGGGCGGAGGAGATGGCGCGGCTCAAGGGGGAGCATGTATCGCCCGAATGGGGAAACCAGATAAGAAGCTACGTTCTGCACCCGTACCAGATGGTGAAGGACCACCGGACAGGACACGAGGACTCGGCCGCCGAGACCGTTCTCGACGGCAACATCGACTCGTTCATTGAATCGTTTCTAGCATCTCAGGTTGGAGGATAAAATTGTTAAAGCTCAAGTGGATTCTGCCGATTGTGCTGGTTGTGGCCGCGTTTGCCGCGGTCGCGTGTGGTGGAGACTCTAGCGAGGACCAGGCGGAATCAGAGGAGCCGTCGGCGATGTCTACGGAGTCGACGCCGGCCTCTGCCGAGCCCACCAGCGCGCCGGCGCTCAGCGCCGAGCAGCCTGCCACCGAGCCGACGGCGGGCGGAGTTTTTCGCAGGCAGTGGGCCGATCCGCCCACGCTCGACCCACATCTGACGACGGACACCACGTCGTCGTTCGTGGTCGTCGAGCTGTACAGTGGCCTGGTAACGCTGAACACCGACCTGGAGCTGGAGCCCGACCTTGCCGAGCGCTGGGAGATCAGCAGCGACGGCCTGCAGTACACCTTCTACCTGCGCTCCAACGCCAAGTTCCACGACGGCAGACAGGTGACGGCGCAGGACTTCAAGTGGTCTATCGAGCGGGCGGCGGCTCCGGAGACGGCGTCGCCGGTGGCCGACACTTATCTCAATGACATAGTCGGCGCGTTGGACTACATCAAGGGCAACGCCACCGAGATCTCGGGCATCCGGGTTGTGGACGACACCACGCTGAGCATAACCGTCGACGAGCCGAAGGCCTACTTCCTGGCTAAGCTCACGTACCCGACGGCGTTCGTCCTGGATCGGGCCAACGTGGAGGCCGGTGGGCGAAGCTGGACCGACAACCCTAATGGGACCGGGCCGTTCAGGCTGAAGGAGTACAAGATCGGCGAGCGCATCGTTCTGGAGCGCAACGAGCACTTCTATCGTGAGCCGGCCAATGTAGACACCATACTGCTCAACCTCGCCGGTGGGCAGTCGATGGCGATGTACGAGAACGACGAGATCGACATCACCGGCGTCAGCCTGTTCGACCTCGAGCGCGTGCTCGACCCCAACGAACCGCTGAACCAGGAGCTGGTAGTGGCGCCGCCCGACTTCAGCATCTCCTACATCGGCTTCAACACCAGCATGGCGCCGTTCGACGACGCCAAGTTCAGGCAGGCGCTGAACCACGCCATAGACAAGGAGCTGATAGCCTCCGAGGTGCTCTCAGACCTTGTGGTGCCCGCCTTCGGCATTCTGCCACCGGGCTTTCCTGGCTACAACGATAGCCTCGTGGGGCTGCGTCACGACAAGGAGCTCGCCCAGCGGCTACTCAGCGAGTCCCAGTACGCGGACCCGGACACCAGGCCGCGAATCGTGATTACGGTGCCGGGAACCGGAGGCACGATCGGTTTGGACCTGGAAGTCGTCATAGAGATGTGGCGACAGGTGCTCGGCGTTGAAGTCGAGATCCAGCAAGTGGAGTGGGCGACCTATCTCGAAGACCTCAACGACGCCAAGTTCCAGGCATACGCCGGACTCGGTTGGCAGGCGGACTATCCCGACCCGCAGGACTTCCTGGACATTCTGTTCCACACCGACAGCGCTCTCAACCACGGCGCGTACTCAAACCCGGAGTTGGATGTCATACTGGAACGCGCCCGCACTCTACAGGATCCGCTGGAGCGCATCGAAGAGTACAGGAAGGCAGAGGTGATGATCGTGGAAGACGGCGCCTGGGTGCCGCTTTGGTTCACAGGCGAGCGCCACGTGCTGTTGAAGCCCCACGTAGAGGGCTACAGGGTCACTCCGATGATCGTCCCCAAGCTGAAGGAGATACGAATCAACTGATCCGTTAGCGGCCATGTGCCGGTACGGCGGTGGAGGCTGCGAGATGCGGCTTTCGCCGCCGTTCGTTTTCCAGGTTTCTGACATAAGACGGGATTTTGGTTAAATCCCACCTAGAATTCTGTCGAGAGGTGGCTTTAGTCTCTATGCCCATACCCAAGTAGAAGGAAGGAGGCCGGCCATGACCATAAACGCGTACCTCAACTTCAACGGTAACTGCCGCGAGGCTTTCGAGTTCTACCGGTCGGTGTTCGGCGGGGATTTCAACAACCTCGCCACGTTCGCCGAAATGCCGGACGACACGCCGGTTGGCGAGGACGACAGGGACAAGATAATGCACATGTCGCTCAACGTTGGTTCGAGCGTTCTGATGGGGAGCGACGTGCCGGAGCACTTTGGACCGCCTCGCACGTTCGGCGACAACGTATCGCTTTCGTTCGTCGCCGAAAGCCGGCTGGAGGCAGACACCCTGTTCGCCGCAATGTCGATGGGCGGCAAGGTGGAGATGCCCATGCAGGACATGTTCTGGGGGGACTATTTCGGAGCCTGCGTAGACCGCTTCGGAATCAACTGGCAGTTTCTACACTCACCGGCGCAGTAGCCGGCGAGGACGGGAGCGGGCCGTTCGACCCAGGCGGCCCGCTAGAGTATCTGCGACAGGAACAGCTTGGTCCTGTCGCTCTGCGGGTCGTGGAATATCTGGTCCGGCGGCCCTTCCTCCACCAGCAGGCCCTCGTCGAACATCATCATCCGGTCCGCCACCTCTCGCGCGAACCCCATTTCGTGAGAGACGACCAGCATCGTCATGCCAGACTGCGCCAGTTCCCGCATGACGTCCAGCACCTCCTTGATCATTTCGGGGTCGAGGGCTGACGTTGGCTCGTCGAACAGCATGACGTTGGGTTGCATGGCGAGCGCCCGCGCGATGGCCACGCGCTGCTGCTGGCCGCCCGAAAGCTGGGCCGGGTACTTGTCGGCCTGCTCCTCGATCCCAACGCGACGCAGCAACTCCAGGGCGGTTTCCTCCGCCTCAGCGGCGGGCACCTTGCGCACCTTGATGGGGGCAAGCGTGATGTTGCTCATAACGCTCAGGTGGGGAAACAGGTTGAACGACTGGAAGACCATCCCCACGTCCTGCCGTATGGCGTCGATGTTGCGTATGTCGTTCGTCAGCTCGATTCCGTCTACGATGATGTCGCCCCGCTGGTGCTCCTCGAGGCGGTTGATGGTGCGGATGAATGTGGACTTGCCCGAGCCGGACGGCCCGAAAATGACGACTACTTCGCCGCGGTTGACGCTGGTGGTTATGCCCCTGAGAGCGTGAAACTCTCCGTACCACTTGTGGACGTCGCGGCATATTATGATCTGCTCGGCGCCGCTGCTCGCTTCTATAGTAGCCATAGCTTGCTCCTATCTCTCTCCCACGCCCAGGTAACGCTCGTAGCGCCGGCTGATGTACGACATGCCGTAGCAGAACACCCAGAACACCACGGCGATGAAGATGAACAGCTCCCGTGCGCTGGCGAGCAGTTCCGGGTTACCCTGGATGTACGCCCTGCTTATCTCGACAACGTCCAGCATCCCGATGATGTATATCAGGCTGGTGTCTTTGAACAGCGCGATGAACTGGCCCACTATCGCCGGTATGACGTTGCGAATGGCCTGCGGCAGAGAGATGAGCAGCATCGTCTGCCACCCGGGCAACCCGAGCGCGCGCGCGGCCTCCGCCTGTCCGGGGTGCAGCGCCTGCAGCCCTCCGCGTATGTTCTCGGCCATGTACGCCGAGCTGAACAGGGTGATCGCGATCGCGGCGCGAGGCAGTGGATCCAGCGGAAAGTCCCTTGGAAACGCCAGCGGCACCAGCACCTGCGACATGAACAGCAGCGTGATCAAGGGCACGCCTCTGAACACCTCGATGAACACGACACAGATGCCCTTGACGACCTGGAGGTCGCTGCGCCGGCCAAGCGCCAGCGCTATGCCGATGGGCAGGCTGAGCGATATGCCGACAACGGCCAGCAGAATGTTGAGCATCAGCCCGCCCCAGTCCTTCAGGTCCACGACGGGCTCCAGGCCGGGGATCCAACTGAACAGCAGGTCCGGCATGAGGCCAGGCCCGCCGTCCTCCCATCCTCGCACTAGCAGCAGCGTAAGCAGGAACGCCGCGACAGCGAAGATGCCGACGCCCCTGACGGCGCCAAAGAAGGGGATGGAGCGCGCCACCGCCCAGCCCAGCGCGAGCGCCGGCACGTTCGCCAGCAGCAGCAGCCGTACATCCATGCCCATACGCTCGAAGCTGTACGGGAGAAACGCGAATGCCGCCGCCGCCGCGACGACGGTAATCGCGATCCGCTTGGCCGCACCGCTCCCGGCGATCACCCAGATCATACCCAGCAGCATAGAGACCAGCAGCAGCCCGACCTGAGGCCTCCAGAGGCAGTTGTTTCCGGGACATGCCTGGTCGTTGTTGTACGGACCCAGCACGAACAGGCCGCCGATCTCGGCAATAACTCCCCAATTGGCTTCCAGGAACATCCACCTGAGGGCGAACCACCCTCCAACCAGCAGCGCAGCTACGGAGAGGATAGTCAGGGTGCCGCTGAATCGCGAATCGAACAGGTTGGCGCGCAGCCAACCCTGGATGCCTACCTCGGAACGCGGCGGCGGCAGCACGGGAGCGGAGGCCGTCTGCGAGTCAGTCGCCATGTCCTAGCCTTCCCGGAACCGGATGTGGCGGTTGTACAGGTTGCCGATCAGCGACCAGGTGAGGCTCATCGCTAGGTAGGCCAGCATAATGATTATGTAAATGGACACCGCCGGCGCCGTCTGCGTCATCGTCTTGGCCACGTTTGTCAGGTCGGAGTAGCCTATGGCTCCCGCCAGGCTGCTGTTCTTGGTGAGGTTAAGGCACTGGCTGATCAGTGGTGGAACTATCACGCGCAGGGCCTGTGGAAACGTAACGTGTCGAAGCGCCTTCATCGGAGACAGGCCGAGCGCGGAGGCGGCCTCGCGCTGGCCGCGGCTGACCGACTGGATTCCGGCTCGCACAATCTCCGCGATGAAAGACGAAGTGTAGATTACCAGGCCCACGAGCAGACCCAGAAGTCCCGCGGAAGCGGTGAAGCCGCCCTCGATGCGTCCGAATCTGCCCGCTGGCGCCGGATATGACGAGACGAAAGGGGCCGCGCCGGAGGCCAGCCCGATGACGATCCAGGCGGCGGCGCTTATCAACAGCGCCGAGCCAACACCGTACAACACGGGGTAGGACGAAATGCCCGTCTGGATCTCACGGCGGCTCAGCCACCGGTGGACGTAGAAGCCGCTAACCGCGCCTGCCGCGACGACCGCGAGCCACGACAGCCCCGCGCCCGGGCTGCTTGCCACCATCCAGGGGACGGATATGCCGGCGTTGTTCACGTAAAAATTGCCGGCGATGACGTACCCTTCACGTACCGGTGGCAGCGTGAGCAGGATGTAAAACCAGAAGAAGAGCTGCACCAGGAGAGGGACGTTGCGGAAGAACTCGATGTAGACCGTGGCTATCCTGGAGACAATCCAGTTGCTGGACAGCCGCGAGACTCCTACGAAAATGCCCAGCAGGATCGCCAGGATGATGCCGGACACCGCGACGATGAGGGTGTTCGTCGCGGCGACTACGAGGGCGTAGAGGAAAGTGTCGGAGGGAACGTAGGGAAGGAAGTGCTGCCCTATGGGCGTCTGATAGGCCCTGGAGAGAAAACTGAATCCGAAGGGGATGTTGCGGTCTTGTATGGCGCTTCCGATGTTGAAGAAGAACCACACGACGAGGGTGACCACCACCACGCCCGACACGATCTGCGACGCCCAGCGGATGATGCGTTCATGCCGCCAGACCGGTATGCCCTCGTAGGTCAGATTTCGCGGAATGGTCGTCATGCGCCCTGCCAGTCCCCTTCTCGGCTCAGGTGGGGATTAGAGCCATCCGACTATGGAGGTGTGGCACCGCCTGCGATCGCCCTGCGCGGCAGCGTCTAGAGTCCTAAATTCAAGCATGGACAGGGGCAGGTCAAAGGCCTGCCCCTGTCGTTGTCGGGGGCACCGAGCCGGTCATCTGCCGTACGGAATTGCGTCCGCTCGACAGATGACCGCAAGTGAATTACCCGAGGTTTCCCCTAGCGCAAGGGCGCCGCGTAGATCTGGCCGCCCTTGGGGCAGTCGGTGCAGGGGGCGGAGGCCCAGAGCGCGTTCCGTCCGTTCTCCCTGGGCAGGTCGATGCCGCCGGGGCCAAGGTTGCGGTCATATATCTCGCCGTAGTTGCCCACCGCGCGGACCACGTCCTGGGCGGCGGTCTCGCTTATGCCCAAGCTCTCCTGGCCGAACGAGCCCTCGAGCCCGAACAGCCTGTCCACCTTGGTGTCGCCGGTGGCGGCGGTAGGCACGGTAGCGGCGGTCACGCCGTAGGCTTCCGCGTAGATGAGAATGCCCATGACGGTCTTGACGACGTCGAACCACTGGTCGTCCCCGTGCGGCACCACCGGTCCAAGCGGCTCCTCAGAGATAGTCTCCGGCAGGATCACGTGGGCGCTCCTGTCCGCGAGGGCCGTGCCGAGCGCGGCAAGCTGGGATCGGTCGTTGGTGAACGCGTCGCACTGCCCGCTCTCGTAGGCGGCCACGACCGCGTCGGTGTCCTCGAAGGTCAGCGGTTCGATGTTCAGGCCGTTCTGGCTCGAAAAGTCATTCAGGTTCAACTCGGTGGTCGTTCCCTGCGTCACGCAGACCGTCGCGCCCTGCAACTCCAGCGCGCTGTCGATGTCCAGGCTCTTGTTGACCATGAAACCCTGGCCGTCGTAGAACATGGTCTGGGCGTAGTTGCCCCACTGGGAGTCGCGCAAGGTCGTCCAGGTAACCGTGCGCACCAGCATGTCGACTTCGCCGGACTGGATGGTGGGGCCACGCTCCGCAGCGGAAATCAGGCGGATCTCGATAGCGTCGGGGTCGCCCAACACGGCGGCGGCCAGTGCGCGGCAAAGGTCGATGTCGAAACCAACGTTATTGCCGGAGCTATCGATGTATCCGTAGCCCGGAACGTCGTTCCGGCTGGCGCAGATGACCCTGCCCCTGCTCTTTACCTGCGCGAGTCTTTCGCCTGTCGCGGGCATCATTCCTTCGGCTTCGGACTCGGTCATCATTCCGAGTTCCGAAGCGCGCTCCATTATCTCGTCGTCGCTCAACTCTTGCGCGCAGGCCACTATGACCACGGCGGCCAAAGCGGCCAGCGCCGCCAGGGCAGAGAGCTTAAACATTTTTGACATGTGTCAGACCTCCCATGTCTGTCGCCTAATGCAGACGATACCTTTGTACCACCTGTATACGCTCAATCCAGGCGGCCTTGTCAATTCTAGTAGCGCCCCGCCAGAGTGTCAACGCAAATGGAACGCGTATGAGTTGATTCTTGGTCTCAGTTGGACTTTCGCCGTCCTTGCTGGCGGCGCGTCAACACGCCAGGAAGCGACGTCAGCCGTGGGCGGATTGTATGGCCTCGGCCAGCCGGGCGGATGCGTCCTCCGGGTCATCGGCGAATGTGACTGCGCTCACAACGCAGACCGAGTCGGCGCCCGCCCTTACCACGTCGGCTATGTTGGCAAGGTTGATGCCCCCGATGGCGACGACGGGTATCGAAACGGCCTCCTTGACCTCCACGATGGCGTCCACGCCCAGGGACCGGCGTCCGCTCTTGCCCATCGTGGTCGTTGCAAAGATAGCCCCGAGCGCGGCGTAATCCGCGCCATCGGCCTGCGACCGGCGCGCCTCGTCGTCGCCGCCGTTGGAAGTGCCCACGAGCTGCCGCGGGTCCAGCACGGCGCGGGCGCTGGCGACGGGCAGGTCTGTCTGCCCCACGTGCAGCGCGTGCGATCCGACCGACCGCGCCAAGTCGGCGTCGTCGTTGACCACGAACAGGCCGCCGTACTCCTCGCACATAGCCTGCAATCTCTGGGCGTCGGGCAGCGCCTCGCCCTTGTCACGGGACTTGTCGCGGAGCTGCACCACGCTCGCTCCTCCCCGCAGCGCCGCCTCGGCGACGTCCAGTATCGGCCGGCCGCGCGTGGCCTCCGGGTCGACGATCACGTACAGGCCGCGCACGCGGGTGGCGGACGATGCGCGTAGATCGCCGCCCACCTTCTGCCCGGCGCGGGCGAGCACCCGGCGCGCTCGCTCTACCCAGTTGGCGTCGAGCGCGGGCTCGCCGGAGTCGGCGCAGGCTTCCAGCGCGTCCACCGACGCCGACATGGACGCGATGGCCGAAAGCGCCAGCTCCAGCGGCTGTCCCGACATCTCTGCGAGCGTTCTGCGGCGGCGCAGGCTCTCATCGCGCGAAAGGTCCGCCGCCAGGGGGATGGAGAGCGACTCCCGCAGCATCTTGATGTCGGAGTGCAGCCCAAGCGGGGAAGTCACCACCGTTTCCAGAAAGCGGTTGCTCTCCACGATGGCGGCCAGATGTGCGTCGACGAACGGATTCATGCTCCCGACCTCTCGTTTTGCTGCCGCGCGTAGTAGCGGAGGTGCGGCTCGGCGGCGTGCAGATGGTACACGGCGGCGCGCGCATCCGTCCAGTGCGCGGCCCCGATTTCCTTCGTTGACAGTCCAACACCGCCGTCTTACACTCATCCAGTCGGGGACGCTTGGCCGTCCCAACCACAGCCGCGAGGAACGAAACCATGGGCACGACGGAAGACATCGCTCGCTTTGTAGTGGAGACGGACGTGGAGGCATTGCCGGAACGCCTCTTGCACGAGGGAAAGCGGTGCCTCATCAACTATCTCGCCGTTTCGCTCTACGCCTCGGCGGACCCCTCGCTGAACATTCTGCTGGACGTGTTCCGAGAGGAGGGCGGCAACGGCAGCGCGACGGTCGTCGGCTCGGGAACTCGCACCTCGATGCAGAACGCGGCGCTTGCGAACGGTTACCTCGCCCACCTTGAGGACTACGACGACACGCACTTTCCGACGATCATCCATCCCTCGGCGCCCACCTTTCCCGCGTCGCTCGCGGTGGCCGAGCGGGTAGGCACCGACGGACGGAGCGCGCTGGCGGCGTCGGTGCTGGGCATGGAGGTGACGTGCCGCATAGGGATGGCGGTTCACCCGGCGCACTACGACGAGGGCTGGCACATCACCGGCACTTGCGGCGTGTTCGGGGCGGCGGCCGCGGCGGGCCGGCTGATGGGAATGGACGCCGGCCGCATGGCCCACGCGCTGGGCGTCGCCGGCGCGCAGGCGTCGGGACTCCGGGTC
Source organism: Dehalococcoidia bacterium (assembly GCA_965203135.1). GTDB lineage: Bacteria > Chloroflexota > Dehalococcoidia > Lucifugimonadales > CATOSD01 > CATOSD01. The sequence goes on from CBDBBO010000003.1 coordinate 151,159, forward strand.
TCGTTCGGCTCGATGACCAAGCCGCTGCACCCGGGGCGTTCGGCGCAGAGCGGTGTGCTGGCGGCGCTGCTGGCGAGCCGCGGCTTCACCTCCACGACCGAGATCCTTGAGGGAAGGCGGGGCTTTGCGGAGGTGTACTCCGCGGAGAGCGATCTCGACCGCGCGACGAACGGGCTGGGAGAGGACTGGGAGCTGTACCAGAACGGTCTCAAGCCTTACGCCTGCGGTGTCGTCAACCATCCGCTGATAGACGCGATGGTGCGCTTCCGGGACGTGCACGGAGTGACCAGTGACGCGGTGACCGAGGTGAGGGCTAAGGTCCATCCGCTGGTGATCGAGCTTGTCGACAGGCCCCATCCGAGGGTGGGACTTGAAGGCAAATTCTCGTACCAGCACAGCATGGCAGTCGGCCTGGTGGACGGCGCAGCGTTTCCGGCGCAGTACACCGACGCGCGCGTGGCGGACCCCGAGATAACGGTGCTCAGAGACAAGATAACCGCCACTGTGGATACCGCCCAGGAGGAGGGGTCCGCGGAGGTGACCCTGCTGCTCACGGACGGTCGCGAGTTGACCGAGGTGGTGGAGCACGCGACGGGCACGCCGGATAACCCGATTAGCGACGCCCAACTGGAGGACAAGTTCCGCGCCCTGGCCGGTCGCGTGCTGTCCGAAGCCCAAATCGAGAGCGCGCTGTCCCGGCTGTGGGCGCTGGAAGAGGTAGACGACGTGGGTGAGTTGTTCGCGCTGCTTCGGGCCGGCGGGTAGGCATTGACGGCGGGCGCGGCAAACTGTGGCGTCGTGGCGAGCGAATAGCGCATGGCACAATCACTGCTGACCGGCCTCAACGTCCTGGAACTCGGCGAGGGTGTGTCCGCGGCCTACTGCGCGAGGCTGTTGGGCCAGCTTGGCGCGCGCGTGGCGAAAGTCGAACCTCCGCATGGCGATAGCGCGCGTCGGGTGGGGCCGTTTCCAGGTGACGCCGCACACGCCGAGCGCAGCGCGCTGTTCCTTGCGCTCAACGTGAACAAGTATGGCGTCACCGCCGACCTCACCACAAAGGAGGGCCGGCAGGCGGTGCGCTCTCTGGCGTCCGAATCGGACGTGGTTGTCGAAAACCTGGGGACGGGCGCGCTGGACTCCCTGGGCCTTGGTTACAACAGCCTGTCCGCTTCGAATCGAGGCCTCGTCTACGCGTCGATCACGCCGTACGGACCGTGGAGTTCGCGCGACGGGCTACCCGCGACCGACCTCACGCTATTTCACGAAAGCGGTCACGCTCACGCGCTGCTCGGCCCGGTCGACGACCCGGAAAGCGTCCCGCCGGTGCGCGCGGGCGGATGGCAGTCGCACCTCGCGGCCGGGCTTGCGGCCGCGACCGCGGTGTTGACGGCGATCTACGACAGGCAGATCACGGGCTGGGGGCGGCGCATCGACGTTTCGGAATACGAGGCGCTGGCCACGCAGCTAATCGCGTCGTTCGCCGGTCACGCATCCGGGCAACCCGCCGCGTCGCGCGACCGCGGAAAGGCCGGCTCAGTGGGGGCGATCGGGGGAGTGCTGCCGTGCAACGACGGTTACGTCGCCATCTCGCCGAGGGAGGAGGCGCAGTGGAGGCGTTGGCTCGAAATGATGGGCAATCCCGAATGGGGAGACGACGAGCGATTCGCCACGCGGGAGGCCAGGGAGGCGAACACCGCCGCGCTCTGGGAGCTGCTCGGCGAGTGGACGGGCCGGTTCTCGAAGTACGACGTCGCTCGCTGGGGGCAGGAACGCCGGATTCCATGCTTTCCGGTCAACACCGCCGAGGACCTGTTCGCAGACCCTCACCTAGAGGAAAGGGAGTTCTTCAGCGAACTGGATCATCCGGTCGCGGGTACGCTCAGATACGCCGGCGCGGCCTACAGGCTTTCCAACTCCGCGAACGTCGCCAACCGCCGGCCAGCCCCGACGCTCGGTCAGCACAACAGTCTGCTGACACAGTCGTTCGTTCGCGAGCCGTCCGTGGGTCAACGAGTGAACGGCGAGGCTGTCACGGATCCCCTCTCGGAACGCCGCGGAGACCTGTCGAGCAAGATGCCCCTGGCCGGCGTCAGGGTGGTGGACCTGAGCTGGATCATCGCCGGACCGACGGCGGCGCGGTTCCTGGCCGCGATGGGGGCGGAGGTCATCAAGATGGGCAGCGTGAGACGCCCCGACCCATCGTCGAGGGGAGCCGCGTTCCAGGTGTACAACCAGTCCAAGCTGTACTCCGCCCTGAACATAGCTCAGCCCGCCGGGCTCGCGCTCGCCAAGGAGCTGATAGCGACCGCCGACGTGGTTATCGAGAACTTTGCCGCCGGGGTCATTGAGCGGCTGGGCCTTTCGTATGCGGTGTTAAGGGAAGTGCGGCCGGACATCATCATGGTGTCGTCGTCCGGCACCGGCCACTCCGGGCCGGACAGGGACTACGTTGCGTACGGCAGCCTTCTCCAGTTCTACACGGGATGGAACTCGGTGTCGGGCTATCCGGGGGGCGAGCAAATCAAGGGCGGCCTGTGGGCCGACCCCTGGGTGGGGATGGAGTTGGCGATGGTGACGGTCGCGGCGCTGGCGCACCGGGCGGCGACCGGACAAGGGCAGTACGTCGACTTCTCGATGGCCGAGGCGCTGACCGCCAGTATCGCCCCCGCGCTTCTCGACTACCAGATGAGCGGCAAATTGAGAGAGCCGATGGGCAATCTGGACCTGGCCCACTCCCCGCACGATCTTTACCGCTGCGCGGGCAACGACGAATGGGTCGCCATCGCGGTCACGTCGGCGGACGAGTGGCGGGCGCTGTGCCGCGTCATGGGGAGGAGCGATCTCGCAGACGTGCCAGCCTACGCCAGAGCGGGCGGCCGCAGGCGAGATCGGCAGGCGATTGACGCGGCCATCGGCGCCTGGACGGCAGGTCGGGGCGCCGAGGACGCCGCGCGCATCCTTCAAGACGCCGGCGTGGCGGCGTCCGCTTCCAGGAACTCGCTCCAGGTGTACGAGGATGAGTCATTGAGGCGGGGCGGATACTTCGCGCCCGTGGCGACAAGCGATGGTGAAACTCGGATGCTCCCGGGAATAGGCTGGCGGTTCGCCGGCGGTCCGCAGGCCAGATTGACGGCGGCGCCGGCGCTGGGCCAACACAACGACTACGTGTACCGGGAGCTGCTTGGCGTAGGCGAAACGGAATTCGCCACGATGGTGGAAGAGCGCGTCATCTACTAGGCCCGCGCGAGATGAGATTTGGGACCCAAGGAGCAGAAAATGCTGGCAGACCTTGTGGAAGTTACCACTCCCGAGGGAATCGTGTTGTCCGGCGCCTATTTTGGCGCGGCAGGCGAGAGCAGCGACCTCACCGTCGATGCCGTGCTGTTCTTCCACGGCGACGGCGGCCACTTCTACAGCAGCCTGTACTTGGGGCTGGGGGAGCGCTTCGCCGAGCGCGGCATCGCGTTTCTCACCGGGAATCGCCGGGGCCATGACCACGTAGCCAACGGCGTCCGCGGCGGACCGCTCGCGGGATACGCCTTCGAGTCCGTGCACGACTCACGGGCCGATTTCGCGGCGTGGCTGGAGCTGCTCAGGACGCGGGGACACCGTCGCATCGCAATAGGCGGACACAGTGGCGGCGCCGTGAGGGCCACCTATGCGCAAGCCACGGAGCACTTCGACAACGTCGTGGCCGTCGTGCCGGTGTCGCCGGGGGAGTACAACCACGAGGGTGTCGTGGCGCTGCATGGCGATGACTTTGCCGGGCCGTTCCGCGAGTCGGAGCGCAACGTGGCGGAGGGCCGGCCCGACACTCTGCTGCGTCCCGGCGTCCCTTGGGGATCGACCTGGAGCGCGCGCGCCTACGTAGACTGCTTCAATCCGGACAACAGGTACAGCGTCACCGTCCACGCCGCCAACACCGGCTGCCCGACGCGGTACATCTTCGGCGCGGAGGAGTGCGCCGTCGGCGGAGAGCAGGAACTACCGGTATGCGGAGCGGCTCGGCGCAGCCTGGCCGCGGCAGAATACCCCCACGTGGTCGTGAGCGAGATCGAGGGCGCGAACCACGGTTATCAGGGCCGCGAGCAGGAACTGTTCGACACCATGTACGGCTGGCTGGCGTCCTTGTAGCAGTCCGACGCGCGCTACTTGTGGAACATGTTCAGCGCGCCGCCGATGCGGAACCACTCCACCTGCGACTCGCCTATGGAGTGGTTGAGGTGCAGCGTCTCGGACGTGCCATCCGAGTGGGCGATCCGGCACTCGACGGGCCGGCCGGCGGCCAGGTCGTTCAGGCCGACGAGGCTGATGCGGTCGTCCTCACGGATGCGGTCGTAGTCTGCGGGATCGGCGAAGGTGAGCGGCAGCAGGCCCTGCTTTTTCAGGTTGGTCTCGTGGATTCGCGCGAAGCTGCGGGCGATGATCGCCGCGCCGCCGAGGAGTCTTGGCGACAGCGCCGCGTGCTCGCGGCTGCTGCCCTCGCCGTAGTTGTCATCGCCCACCACTACCCAGCGCAGGCCCTCGCCCTGGTAGTGCCTGGCGATGCGCGATATTGCCTGTCCCACATCGCCGGTGAGCACGTTCCTGCCGGTGCCGGCGTCGCCGGTGTAGGCGTTCGTTGCGCCCATGAACATGTTCTCGCTGAACTTGCTCAGGTGGCCGCGGTAGCGCAGCCACGGCCCCGCGGGGGAGATGTGGTCGGTGGTGGTCTTGCCCTGCGTCTTCATCAGCACCGGCATATCGAGGTAGTCGTTGCCGTCCCAGGCGGGCCAGGGCTCCATCAGCTCGATGCGCTCGCTGTCCGGGCTTACGGTCAGCTCGATCGAGCTTCCGTCGTCGGGAGGGGCGACGTAGGCAGACACGCCGCGGGCGAAGTCGCGCTCGGGCACTTCCGGTGCCGGTGCCGGGGGCTCCAGCGTGAACGGCTCGCCGTCGGCGCCTGTGAGCGTATCGGTCATGGGATTGAACGAGAGGCGGCCTGAGATGGAAAGGGCCGTCACGATCTCCGGGCTGGCGATGAAGTTCATCGTCTGGGCCTGGCCGTCGTTGCGGCGCGGGAAGTTGCGGTTGTATGAGGTGACGATGGTGTTGGGCACGCCCACCATCTCCTGCGCGCGTCGCCACTGGCCGATGCACGGGCCGCAGGCGTTGGCGAGCACCGTACCCCCGATCTGCGTGAGCGACTCCATCTGGCCGTCGCGCTCGATGGTCGCCCGGACCTGCTCCGAGCCTGGGGTCACCATGAACGGCACAGAGGCCCCCAGACCGTGTGCGGCGGCCTGTTCAGCCACGTCAGCGGCGCGGCTCATGTCCTCGTAGGAGGAGTTGGTGCAGCTCCCGATGAGCGTGGACGAAATCGCGTCCACAAACTCGTCCGCGCTCTCGGACACCTCGGCCGCGAGAGCCGAGATTGGGCGCGCCCGGTCGGGAGAGTGCGGGCCGACCACGTGCGGCTCCAGCCGCGACAGGTCGATCTCCACTACGCGGTCGAAGTAGGTCTCAGGGTCGGCCTCCACCTCTGCGTCGGGCGTGACAAGGTGCGAGTATCTGGCGGCCAGGTCGGCAAGCTCGGCGCGACCGGTGGCGCGCAGGTAGGCGGCCATCCGGTCGTCGAACGGGAACATCGAGGTGGTCGCGCCCAGTTCGGCGCCCATATTGGTTATTGTCGCCTTGCCCGTGCAGCTAATGGAGCGGGCACCCGGCCCGAAGTACTCGATTATGGCGTTGGTGCCGCCGGAAACGGTGAGCAGTCCGGCGAGATAGAGGATGACGTCCTTGGGCGCGGTCCAGCCGCTCATCTCGCCCGTGAGGTGCACTCCGATGCGGCGCGGGTAGAGCACCTCCCAGGGCAGCCCGGCCATCACTTCCACAGCGTCCGCGCCGCCCACGCCGACGGCGCAGCTTCCCAGCCCGCCCGCGTTGGGCGTGTGGGAGTCGGTGCCGATGATGAGCGCGCCGGGGAAGGCGTAGTTCTCCAGGTTCACCTGGTGAATGATGCCGGCGCCCGGCCCCCAGAAGCCGACGCCAAACTTGGCCGACGCGGACTTGAGGAAGTCGTACACTTCGTTGTTCTCGGCTATCGACTCCCGCAGGTCGGACTCGCCCTCCACGCGCGCCTGGATGAGGTGGTCGCAGTGGACGGTGGTGGGCACCGCAGTGCGCTCGCGCCGAGTCTGCATGAACTGGAGCATCACCGTCTGCCCCAGCACGTCCTGCAACACCACGCGGTCGGGGCGCAGGTTGAGGTAGCTGCTTCCGGACACCAACTCCTGTCCCTCAGGGTCGTCCAGGTGGGAAAGCAGCACCTTGTCGGCGAGGCCGAGCGGCCGGCCGAGCCTGCCGCGCACCACCGCGAGGTTCCGCTCCATCTTCTGATAGGCGTCCGATACGAAATCCGGCGTGGAGTCTATGCTGGCCATTTCGGAGTCTCCTAGCGGGACAGCCCGAAGTACTCGTAGTTGAGGTCTATGTAGCTGCGCCATTCCGCCGGCGTGTCGTCCTCGGCGAAGATGGCCGTCACAGGACATACCGGCTCACAGGCGGCACAGTCGATGCACTCGTCCGGGTTGATGTAGTACATGTTGTCTTCGTCGGTGGTGTAGATGCAGTCCACTGGGCAAACGTCTACGCAAGATGCGTCCTTTAGGTCGACGCATGGCTCGGCGATGATGTAGGTCATACCTGACGGTCCCTCCTTGGGTTCTCGCGACGATGCCGCAAGCCTTTGGCCGCGCTTCGGCTGACGCGGCGCGTGCCGTTAGCAATTATATTGCGGCGCGCGGCGTGTTTCAAGGCATGAACGGCGGCGTGAACGGCCACGACGGGCTCGCGACGGATGGCCGAACTCCTTACTCATCTAGCAGTAGCCAAAGACCGGTCCATAGGAGTGCAGATACTTGCAGTAGCCTTGATTGAGCTTTTGCAGCATTTAGGGGTTGACGTGTATTGGCTGTGGTGCTATTTTTGTGCAAGCCACTCCAGGCAGAAGAGCGAATGAGTTGTGAAGACCAGATAATCGAGACTCTCAAGGAGTCGGGTTTCAGGCCGACTCCCCAGCGGATGATGATTCTGTCTGCGCTGCGGCACGCGCCGGGCCATGTCACGGCGGGAGAAGTGCTCGAACAGGTGAAGGAGAACTACTCCTTCATCGACCTCTCGACCGTCTATCGCACCCTCGACATGCTGAAGCAGATGCGGCTGGTCTCTGAGACCCACATGGGTGGAGACCAGCACTCCTACGAGTGGATCGACCAGGTGCGGCACCACCATTTGATTTGCCAGGGCTGCGACGGCGTCGAGCTGCTCGGCGAGGAGATGCTCCAGTCGCTGGGGGACGGCATTCTGGAAACGTACGGCTTCAAGGTGGACATCGACCACCTCGCGGTGTTCGGCCAATGCAGGCACTGCCGCGAGTCCCGTGAGGAAGCGTAGCCGCCAGGCTGCCGCTGGAGGTACACAAATTGCAACTGAGCATCGGCGTTAACATCTTGGATTGGGACTCGTGGACGCCGCTCCACGCCCCGGACGGCTTCTTCAGCCTGCCCCTAGCCATAGCCGGCTACGTCGTGGTCGCGCTCGTGATAGCCTTCGCCGCGCGGCAGACCAGCCGCGACCTCAGCGAGCGCATGGTGCCCATGATGGGCGTGATGGGCGCGTTCATCTTCGCCTCCCAGATGATCAACTTCCCCGTCGCCGGCGGGACGTCCGGCCACCTCGTCGGAGGCGCGCTCGCGGCCGTCATCCTCGGTCCATGGGCGGCCATACTGGTGATGACCGCCGTAGTGGGCCTCCAGGCGCTGCTGTTCCAGGACGGCGGTTTGGTGGTGCTCGGGATAAACCTGTTCAACATGTCTATTGTCAGCGTGCTCGCCGGATACGGCGTCTACCGCGCTGTTGGCTTCCTGGGGCTTTCGACCAGGAACACGATCATCTATGGTGGGTTTGCAGGCGCCTGGGTGTCCGTGATGGTGGCGGCTGTGGCGGCCGCGTTCCAACTCGCGCTGTCCGGCACCTCGCCGCTCCAGCTTGCGCTGCCGGCGCTGGCGGGCGTGCACGCGCTCATCGGCATTGGCGAGGGTCTGATCACGGTGTTCGCGCTGGGGTTCATACTGGCGGCGCGCCCGCAGCTGCTCGGCTTGAGCCGCGGCCAGGACGCCGAGTCCGCGCAGCCCGAGAGGCGAGGCATCGGCCTCCGAAGAGTCCTTGCAGTCGGCTATGTCGTCGCCATCGCCGTGACGCTCATCGCGCCCCTGGCGTCCGGATCGCCCGACGGACTGGAGCGCGTGGCCGAGGACCAGGGATTCATCGAGACCGCATTGGACGCGCCCTACTCGATAATTCCGGACTACACCTTGCCCGGTATCGAGAACGAGGCCGTCGCTACAATCCTCGCCGGGGTTGTCGGCGTTACCGTCGTGTACCTCCTGTTCGCGGGATTCGCGCTGCTCGTTAATAGGGCGGCCGCAAACCTTTATAGGGCAGCCGCAAACCTCTATAGGGCGGCCGCAAACCGCGGCAGAGCCTGAGCAGTCCGATTTCTACCGCCGCCGGAGTCCTGGACCGCTACCTGGAAGGAGAGAGCTTTCTTCACAAGGCCGACGCGCGCGTCAAACTGATAGCCACGCTCGGCTTCATTTTCGCCACCACATCGGTGCCGCCCGGCAAGTGGCCCGCGTTCGCCATCATGGTGGCGCTGGTCTGGCTTGCCGCGGCGCTTTCCGGCGTAGGCTTGATCCGTGTCTTCCTGCGCTCGCTGGTCGCGCTGCCCTTCATCCTCATCGCGCTGCCCACGGTGTTCACCAAGCCGGGCGACCTTCTGTTCGACCTTTCGCTGGGCCTGTTCACGCTGACGGGCACGGTCGAGGGTGTGGAGTTTTTCGCCAGCGTGTTGATCAAGTCTTGGGCTAGCGTCACAGCCGCGGTGGTGCTCACCTCGACTACGCCCGCCTTTCAGTTGCTTGCGGCACTCAGGGCACTCAAGATTCCACAAATCCTCGTGGTCGTTGTTATGCTCATGTATCGCTACCTGTTCGTGCTGGTAGACGAGACACAGCGCATGTTGCGTTCCCGGGCGGCGCGGAGTGCGGGAGTTGGCAGGCGCTCCGGAGGCTCGGTGGTGTGGCGCGCCCGGACCGCCGGGGGGATGGCGGGATCCCTCTTCATTCGCACCATGGACCGCACGGAGCGCATCTACATGGCCATGCTGGCTCGCGGCTACGACGGCACGATCCGGCTGCGCGAGACGCCGCCGGTGACCCGCAACGCCGTAGCGGCGACTGTGGTTGCGCTGGCCCTATTCGCGTCCGTCGCCGTATCCGCAAGGGTGCTGATGTGATCACGGAGACGTCGCTGGAGGTGCGGGACCTGCGCTTTGCCTACCCGGACGGGCGGGAGGCGCTGCGCGGGGTCAGCTTCCGGCTCGGCGCCGGCGAAAAGGTGGCCATCCTCGGCCCGAACGGCGCCGGCAAGTCCACGCTGCTGCTCCACCTCAACGGCTTGTTGCACGGCCGAGGCGACGTTTCGGTTATGGGCGAGCGCGTGGTCGAGGACGACAAGAAGGCGCTCGCCCGCGTCCGCTCGATGGTGGGCCTGGTGTTCCAGGACCCGGACGACCAGCTCTTTTCGCCAACGGTGTACGACGACGTGGCGTTCGGACCCATCTACATGGGACTGCCCGAACAAGAGATAGACGAGCGGGTCGAGACCGCGCTGGGCCAGGTTGGGCTCGAAGGCTATGGCGCAAGAATGCCGTTCCACCTGAGCGGCGGCGAGAAGAAGCGCGCGGCCATAGCCACGGTCCTGTCCATGCGCCCGCGAGTGCTGGTGCTCGACGAGCCGTCGGCGGGCCTCGACCCCAGGGCGCGCCGCGGGCTGATAGGCCTTCTGGACGATCTTGACCAGACTATCCTGATTACCACCCACGACATGCATATGGTCAAGGAAGTGTTCCCACGGTCGATCATCATGGACGGGGGGCTGGTCGTGGCGGACGCCCCCACCTCCGAGATTCTCGCCGACCAGGAGCTGCTCGAGACGCACGGCCTGGAGCTGCCGTAGGCTCACTCAGATGAGCGACTTCCTATACCTGGTTCGATACCTGTACGCCTCAATCAGGTGGCGGCTTGCCGCGTGGCTCGGACTGGTGGGGGCCGCGTCTCTGCTCGAAGGCATCAGCATCAGCCTGATCCTGCCGATCCTCGCAGGGTCCGCCACCACCACGGACTCCACGCTTTACCAGACTCTGACGCGGGGCGCGGAACTGCTGGGGTTGCCCTACAACCTGTGGGTGGCCGTAATCGGCATGGCGGCGCTCTACTCCGCGCGCACGGGCTGCATCATACTTCAGGAGGTCGTCGCCGGCAGGATAACCGGCAGCCAGCTCGCCCGCATGAAGGTAGAGCTGGTGGAGAGGGTCTTCAAGGCGGACTACCAGCACGTTCTGGAGCGGGGTGTGAGCGCATACACCAACGCGGCCACCATCGAGATAGGCAACGTCGCGCAGGTGCTGAACAACTGCGCGCGGTTCATCGTCGCGGTGGCGTACACCGTTGTCTACGTGGCGCTGCCGCTCGCGATCAACCCGGTGTTCACCAGCGTGGTCATCGTGGTCGGAATTCCGGGCTACTTCCTCATCAAGCGCGCGTTCGGGCTTGCCGGCAGGTACTCCGTCCGGGCGACCGCAGCCAACGCCTTGCTCCAGTCGCAGCTCGTACAGGCCTTCGGCTCCCTGAAGTATCTCAAGTCCACGCACGGCAGCGGCAGGGTGACGCGGAGGTTGAGCGCCACCAGCACGGAGCAGGGCGATCTGGAGTACCGGCAAAGGGCGCTGACCGCCTTCGTGAGCAATGGCGCCGAGCTCTTCTTCATGTTCGTCATAGCCGCGCTGCTGGTCTACTACGTGGAGATCGCGCGCCAGGAGGTGATCGAGATACTCTTCATTCTCTTCATCGTGCGCCGCGGCATGAACTACGCGCTACAGGCGCAGAGCTCGTTCCAGGGGTTCCTCAGGTATGTCGGCAGCGCGCGCAACTTCCGCGAGCTGACACGCGAGCTCTCGGACAACGAAGAGCCAGCCGCGGAAGGGGGAAGGGCGCCGGACTTCGACCGCCCCATCACTCTCGACGGCGTTACCTTCCATTACGGCGACTCCACGCCGGCCCTGGTCGACCTGTCCCTGGACATTCCTCCACGCAGCACCGTCGCCTTCGTGGGCGCGTCCGGCGCGGGCAAGTCCACGCTGGCGACGCTGCTGACCGGCATTCTGCCGCCGACGGCGGGCACGGTGCGCGTCGGCGAAACGCCCTACGACGAACTGGACCAGGCGGAGCTAAGGCGACGGATCGGCTACGTGACGCAGGAGAGCATCATCTTCAGCGACACGGTGCGGAACAACATCACGCTGTGGGAGGGCGACGGCCGGGAGGTAGACGCGGCGATGCGAGAGGCGGCGTCGGCGGCGAACATCGCAGAGTTCATCGAGTCGCTGCCGGACGGGTACGACACGCAGCTCGGCGAGGACGGCGTGAACATCTCCGGAGGGCAGCGCCAGCGCATAGCCATCGCGCGGGAGCTGTACAAGAGCGTCCCTGTCCTGATACTGGACGAGGCCACGAGCGCGCTCGACAGCGAGTCCGAACGTGTGGTGCAGCAGAGCATCGACTCGCTGCGCGGCGACAAGACGGTCATCGTGATCGCGCACAGGCTCTCGACGGTGAGGAACGCGGACACCATCTTCGTGCTGAAGGAGGGCCGCGTCGTCGAGCGGGGCGGCTATGCGGAGCTGTACGCGCTCGATGGCGAGTTCACGCGCATGGTGGACGCGCAGTCCGCGTCGCCGGACGGGGGGAGCGCCGCTTCTCCTAATCCCGTTTGAAAGGTCAGGTCGACGTATCGCAGGTCGCCAGGCGAACAGCTCCACGTCGTGCACCGTGTACGTCGGCCGCAGCACGTGGTCGCGCATGAACTCCCGCGCCGTCACATCCCCAAGCCGCACGCTCGTATCCCTCCGGCGCGATTACGGGTAACTGCTCGACGGTGTGCAAGGGAGGTGCCTTGGCTGTCCGACTATCGTGTTGTGTCAGCCATCCGGCGAGCAGAACGGCAATGCAAGATCCGACAAATCATTTTCCGGCACGTATCTCAGACCCTCGGGTATGCAATCGGTTAGCTGGTTTCCGCTGAGGTACAGATGGCTCAGGTTGGTCAGGCTGCCCAACTCCGGGGGTGCCGGTCCTGTCAACAGGTTTCCGCTGAGGTTCAGACGGCTCAGGTTGGTTAGGCTGCCCAACTCCGGCGGTACCGGTCCGGTTAGTTGGTTTCCGTTGAGGTACAGCCATACCAGGTTGGTTAGGCTGCCCAACTCCGGTGGTATCTGCCCGCTCAACTGGTTGAATCTGAGATTGAAATCAAGCAGGTCGGTGAGGCGTCCGAGCTCCGACGGTATCTTCCCGCTCAACTGGTTGTCACCAATGACGAGCCATAACAGGTTAGCGAGGTCGCCTAACTCCGTTGGAATTTCCCCGCTCAACTCGTTGCCAAAAAAGACCAAATGTTTCAGGCGGGTTAGCTTTCCTAACTCCGGTGGAATCGCCCCGCTCAACTGGTTGTCATGGAGGTACAGAAATTCGAGGTTGGCGAGATTGCCCAACTCCGGTGGTATCACTCCTGTCAACTGGTTGAAGCCGAGGTAGACGTCAATCAGGTCGGTGAGGCGTCCGAGCTCCGGTGGTATCTGCCCGCTCAACTGATTTTCCCCAAGGGAGAGCCGAGTAAGGCTTGCAAGGCTTCCCAGCTCCGGGGGTATTTCCCCACTCAATTCGTTGCCGTAGAGGGACAGCTGTTCCAGACTCGTGAGGTTGCCCAACTCCGGTGGTATGTGCCCGCTCAACCGGTTGTGACGGAGACTCAGTTCAGTGACGCGTAAGTTCGAGTTGACGGAAACCCCATACCATTGAGATATGGGCGCGGCGCTCAGCCAATTGTCGTTGTTTTCCCAGCCGGCACCACCCGCCGCGTCATAGAGTGCGGTTAGTACCGCCCTATCCGGGGCATCCGAGGCAAAGTCGCAGATCGGCAGTCCGAGGTCCAAGTAATCACTGTCCGGTGTGTCTAGCAAGCCTGCAGGCATACACCCGCTGAAGCGGTTGCCGTTTAGTCGTAGCCCATGCAAATGAGCAAGGTTGCCCAACTCCGGTGGTATCTGTCCGCTCAGCCGGTTGCCATGGAGGGACAGTGCTGTGAGGTTTGCGAGGTTGCCCAGCTCTTTCGGTATCTCCCCGCTTAGCTGGTTGTCGGCGAGGGATAGCGCCGATAGTTTGGTGAGGTAGCCCAGTTCCGGTGGTATCTGCCCGCTCAAGTAATTTGTCTCAAGGGACAGCCAACCGTTCAAATTGATAAGGCGCCCCAACTCTGGGGGTATCTCCCCGGTCAATTCGTTGCTGGCGAGGAACAGTTCCCTTAGTTCACTGAGATTGCCCAACTCTGGCGGTATCCCTCCACTCAACTCGTTGCTGACCAGGTTAAGTTCTGTGACTCGGCCATTAGAATCTGTAGTTACTCCATCCCATTCATCTATCGGGGCGTCGCTCAGCCACTTCAAACTTCTTCGCCAGTTCGGGCCGTCCATCGCGTTGTACAGAGCAATGAGCGCATCCCTGTCCGAGTCCGGCGAGCCCAAGGGCGTCGGGGAAGCCGTAGGAGCGGGTGTGGATGTAGCAGTGGGTGCAGGGGAAGGCGTGGGTGTAGGGGTAGGTGTTGCGGTGTGTGTGGGCGTAGGGGAAGGCGTGGGCGTAGGGGAAGCAGTGGGCGTAGGGGAAGGTATGGGTGTTGCGGTGTGTGTGGGCGTAGGGGAAGCCGTAGGAGCGGGTGTGGGCGTGGCCGTAGTCGGCGTAAGGTCAAGAGAAGGATTCTCCGTCGATACGGATAGTGACGTGGGAGTGGGGCTGGCGAAACCCTCTGCCACTTTCGAAGTGTCCGGCTCATCGGAGCACCCTGCCAGGAGTACTGCCAGGAGCATCACGCCGGCAACCACGTGACGAGTATTCACTTTCGACACCGCTGCCTCCCGACCATCAACCGGTAGCCCATGTGCCTCTTCGACAACGATGGGCTTGCCGGACGGTAGACTCAATGGATGGAGTCTTCACCGTACAAGACGGGCCATCGGCCGTCGTAGTCCACGATCCTTTAGGACGGACTGGCCAGAACCCTACACCTCCTCTATCCCCTTCGTGGCTGAGCCGTAGATGCCCCAGAAGAACTCGCTTACGTTGCCGAGGCCTCCCGCGACCGCGACGATGAACGAGTCGGGGCTCGCGGCGATGGGCACCTCCACGTCGGGATAGTTCTCCAGCCACTGGAGGTCGGGGCGGTCGTACCAGTTGCCCTGCTTGTCCCGCTTGATGTTGCCGTCCCCGTACATGGTCTTGAACGGCAGCCGTGCGGTGCGGTGCAGGTAGTTGCGCACGTCCGCCTTGTCCCAGCCGGCCTGGGCGATGATGCGTGCGTGGTCGGGCGCCACGAGCAGCGTATGCTGCGCCAACACTTTCTTGTTGATGGCGGGGTTGATCTTGCCGCCGGTGAGCCAGTCGCCCATGGGCGCGCTGCCGGTGAAATGCAGCGCGGACGCGGCGCCGTCCAGTATGGTCTCAGGGACAGTGCTGGACACGTCCACGATGGACGCCGCGCCGGACACGGCTACGACAGTCACGGCGCTGTCTTCGGGACTGAAGCCGGCGTCGACGTGGTGGGGAGTCCAGGGGCTGGCGTCCTCGTTCTCGGCGATGCACATGCTGTACTTGGTGGGCAGGCCCATCGTGTTGATGTCGGCCTCGCCGGGGTAGCAGTCGCCGATGTTCATCAGGGACAGGCGCAGGGAGCGTCCGATTACGGTGTTGGCGTAGTTTATTGCGCCCGGTCCCATGGCCGCCGTCCCGGCGTTGATGCCGAGCCGTTTGGCGATGGGGCCGTTGACCAGGATGAGCGGCGCCTCCGGGACGGTGGACACCTGCATCTCCCGCAGGATACAGTCCGGGTCGGCGAGCGCCTCCACCGCGGCGATCAGCACTGGCAGGTGCTCTGGCCGACATCCCGCCATTACGGCGTTTATGGCCAGCTTTTCGACGGTGGCAATGCCAAAGCCGGGCTCCATAATGGAAACAACGTCCTGGGGATCGCGGAGCGTGCCGCCGAGCATCCGCTCCACGGCCTCCGGTGTGGGCGGCACGACGGGGAAGCCGTCGCCCCAGCCCTTGTCCAGGTACAGGCTGTTCACCGCCTCGACGGTGGACAGGAAGTCTTCGCCGGAGACGGTCAGTGACCCGGCGACGCCGTCGGTGCGCTGGGCGGGCGCGTCCTCGCTGACGGGATCGAGCAATCCACGCACGATGCCGTCGATCTGCTCGTCGATCATGTCGCGAATCAGATCGTGCTTCTGGCCGGCGACGACGTGGGGGATGGTGACCGATGGCAGCAGGGGCTGTCCCCAGGCGGATATGCTTGTGCGCCAGGCGGAGGAGAAGCGCTGCGCGACGACGGCGACGGCGGGCAGGCCCGCCTTCTCGACCGCGACCGTGTCGTGGGCAAGCCACGACGTGCATCCCCCTCAATCGGCGGTGGTGCCGATTACTCCCTGGCACTCCTCGGCGATGCGGTCGACGTCCTCGTCGGAGGCGACGGTGCGGCCCCAGCCGATGGAGCCGGTGTAGTTGCGAAAGCGCACGTCGGGGAAGCGCTGGCGAATCAGCTCGGAGACGCGAGAGAGGACCACGTCTCCGCCGGACTTCTGGTTCCAGTAGAGGCCGATGGTCTTGCCATTTAGGGTGTCCAGCCGCGGTGCGGGACGCACCGTCATGCCGGTGTACTTGGATGCGACGGGGTTGAGTACTTCGATGGTTGGCATGGCTTCACCTTCCGTTCGCTTGCGCGCACCGCGTAGAAGCGCCGCGCTGCCGGTATGCGCCTAACCTTGCCTTGTGCCCCGCGCCCTGTCAAGTGCGGAGGCTGCCGGACGAAACATCGGCCAAGTTGGTAGGGATAACAGGGCGAATCCACACCGCTGTTTCGCTGTAGTCGCATGCGGGCGTGGGTGTATACTACGCTCCCGCACAGGGGTTCCTCTCACCTCTCGCTCTCGCGTGCGCCCCAGGCTTTCGGTCGATGTCCGGCTACTGGAGATTCGGCGTGGCATCCTTGCTGAGTGGCTCCGCGTGGGCCCGCTCCTTTCGATACAGGGACTTCAGGCTGCTGTGGGCGGCCTCGTTGTTCCATTCTCTCTGCATGGGAATGGACCACGTGGCCCTGGGCTGGCTGGTGCTGGACATGACCGACTCGCCGTTCATGGTCGGCGTGGCGTCGGCCGCTCGAATCGCGCCATTCTTCTTTCTGGGCATCCTGTCGGGCGCGGTGTCCGACCGGGTCGACCGGCGCATCTTTCTCAGGGTGATCGCGTGGGTGGGCGGCGTCATTTCGGGCGCGATGGCGCTGATGCTGCTGACCGACGTGGCGAAGGTGTGGTACGTCATCGCGTTGACGGCGGCGTCCGGCTGCTTCTGGGCGTTCCTGATGACCGCAAGGCACGCCTACGTCTACGACATAGTGGGGGCCGAACACGCGATGAACGGCCTTGCGCTCAGCTCGATGAACCAGCGGATCGGGGGAGTGCTGGGCGCGCTGTTCGCGGGGAGCTTCATCGCCGCCTGGGGACTTGGATACCAGTATGCGGTGATCTGCGCGTGCTATCTCGCCGCCGCGGGGCTCATGCTGACGATACGCAGCGCCGGCCAGGCCGCGCCCGCGAAACGCGAGTCGGTTCTGCAAAACCTGGCGGGCTACGTCCAGGTGCTGCGGCAGAACAGCATTTTGCGCTCGATGATGTTCATGACCGCCATCACCGAGGTGTTCGGGTTCACCCACCAGAGCGTGCTGCCCGTGTTCGCTCGGGACGTGCTTGAAGTGGGAGCGACCGGCTTCGGGGTGATGTCCGCGGTGCGGCAGGGGGGAGGAGTGCTCGCGCTGGTGCTCCTCGCCGCCGTGGGCAATTTCAACCGCAAAGGACTTGCGGCGTTCATAATCGTGGCCGGGTTCGGTCTTGGTCAGATGGCCTTCTATCTCACCACCAACCTCGTGGTCTTCCTGGTGATTCTGGCGTTCATCAACGCGTGCGCCTCGGCTTCGGACATAATCTACAGGACGATTATGCAGTCCAACGTGTCCAACGAGGAGAGGGGTCGGGCCATGGGGTCCTGGACGCTCAGCATCGGCATGGCGCCGGCGGGCCACCTGGGCATCGGCGCGATGGCGGGCGCGCTGGGAGCGCAGGGCGCCCTGCTGGTCAACGGCGGCATACTCGCGTTTCTGGCCGTGACGTCGGCGGTGGCGTTGCCCCGGATCCGGCGACTTCCGTGATGCTCAAGCTCATCGCTCGGCAATCGTGACCTCCACCCGGCCGAGCGTCCCGAAGTCGGCTGTGAAGCGGTCGGCGTGGGAAACGGGGGTTATCCCGGTGCACGTGCCGGTCGTGACTACCTGGCCCGCCTCTATCGACTCGCCCCTGCGCGAGAGGTGATTGGCGGTCCACAGAAGGACCAGCAGCGGGTCTCCGAGCGCGTTCGACCCAACACCTTCGCCCAGCGGCGAGCCGTTCCTGTAGAGGCGCACTCGGTGTGTCTTGGCGTCCAACGCGCGCCAGTCGACTCTCTCCGAACCGTGGACGAAGGCGGTGTGCGCGGACATGTCCGCGATCAGGCGTAGCTGGCCGATGCCGCGCAGGCCGTCCTCGAAGCGGCCGCCGACAACCTCTATGGCGGGAAGTACGCCACTCACGGCCTCGAGCACCTCGTCCAGGCCGTAGTCTCTGGCCCGGGCCGGCAGGTCGCGGGAGAAGCGGAACGCGAACTCGCACTCTACGCTGGCGCTCTGGCCCGGATAGACGTTCACGACGGCCGGGCTTTCGAAGCAGAACGGCGTGTGCATCGGGGCCGTAACCGGGCCGTCCGCGTCGAGGCTGCGCTGCGCGGCTGCGCTCGTCGCGCCGACCTTCCAGCCGAAGCGCGGCATGGACGTCCGCGCCTCTATCATGCGCTGGACGTGGTAGGCGTCCTCCACCGACGCCAGTCGGGCCGCTGCCGAGACCGGTACGCGACCGCCCGAGGTTCGCGCTTGCCACAGCGCATCGGCCAACGTTTCCAGTGTATTGCTCAAGTCACGCACCTCCAGTTCATCACCCCCATCCTAACCCCTTCGGCAGGCTCAGGGCAGTCCCTTCCCCATGCGAGGGGGAAGGGACTGATCGGATAGGCTCTAAGTGCTCGGTCTTCGGGCCCTGGCGCGCAGCGGGCTGCCGGCGGCGGCCAGGTACAACGCCCATGAGGCCGCCAGCAGCACCGCCGCGACAAGGAATCCGCCCTGGAAGCCGATTCTGGCGGCAATCAGGAAGCCGGCGAAGGGACCCAGCGCGGAACCCAGGTCCTGCCAGGTCGAGTACCTGCCCATCGCCGAGGCGCGGGCGGAGGCCGGCGCGGTCTCGCCCATGGCTGCGTCCAGCGCCGTGTTGGTTCCGACGGCAGCGATGAATAGCAGGGGGAGTCCGATGACGGCGACGACAATCGAGTCGAATGCCGCGATGAGCGCCAGCGGCGCAAACATCCCGGCCATGCCGATCGCTATCGACGGTCGTCTGCCTATGCGATCCGAGAAGTGGCCGAGAGGAACGCCGAGCCCCAGGTCCGAGAACCATCTGAATCCGACGAGGAGACCGGCAAGGGTGACGACGGTCAAGGCGCCGAATACAGTCTGGTCTTTGCCGGCCAATTCGGAGAGATAGGGCGCAATGGTGGCTATGGCAAGCCCGTTCGCCGCGAACGCCGTGGCGAATCGCATGAGGCTGATCGAGAGCAGAGTAGTCCGCACGGCGCGGTCCTCGTGGGGAAGGCGAGACACGGCCAGACTCCACGGGTCGAGGCGGTCCCGCAGTCTGTTGCCTGCGGGGGCCGCGCGGCCCGGCCTGAGGTCGGGGACCCGGGAGGCGACGATCGCACCGACAAGTCCAATGGCGGCCAGGGCGGCGAAGGTTGCCTGTCTCGATGCTGCCTGGAAGAGCATCGCGCCGGCGGTGACCGCTATCAGGCTGCCGAGCCGCTGCCCGGAGTTGAAGAATCCCAGCAGCCTGCCGCGCATGTTGGAGGTGCCAACGCCGAACGCCGTCAGGTACGCGGCGAGCCGCATGAATGAGTACGAAACACCCCAGGCTGCGCGGGCCAACAGCATCATCGCCAGCCCCCTGCCAAGACCGTATGCGAGTGTCGTCAGGGCGCCGGCGGCGATGGACGCGACGAAGGGCCAGCGCACGCCGAATCGCTGGTAGACGGATGCGGCCGTGGCGTTGCTGACGAGGCGAATGAAGCGGTTGATGCTGAGGGCGAGCCCTATCCAGAACGAGGCGGCGAGACCGAGCCGGTCGCCCACGCCGAAGTCGGCCGCCGCCACCGGCAGCACGACGTACATCAGCGAATCGCCCATGATGACCGCGGCAGTCGGGGCGACTGCGAAGACCATCCCCGCTGGAACAATCGTATTGATACGCATCTCAGTCTGGTATCATGCGAACCCAAAGCCGGCGGCGCCGGTCCGGGCAACAGCGCGGACATGATAACTGAACGCCGCGCATCGGTGTTCGACTATTGGAGAGGGCCGACAGAGATGACACGTGAAGAGTAAGCCCCGCCGGTTCTTCTACGGCTGGGTGATAGTGTGGGTGATGGCCGCGACCGGCGCGGTGAGCATGGCCATGGGCTCGCTGAACTTCGGGCTGTTCATCAAGCCCATGGGAGACGAGCTGGGCATCGGGCGCGCAGCGTTCGGGTGGGCGCACACCGCCCGGCAGGGTGCCAGCTCCGTGACCAGTCCTGCGGTCGGATGGCTACTCGACAGGTTCGGGGCGCGGGTGATGCTGCCGGTGGCCGCGATGATGACCGGCCTCTCCATGATAGGTCTGGCCAACATCGGCCACGCTTGGCAGCTCGTGGCGTTGTTTGCCGTCATGGGGTTGGTTGGGATGAGCGGACCGGGGGCGCTCGTGACGTCCGTGCCGGTGCTCAAGTGGTTCGTCGCTGAGCGGGGCAAGGCCATCGCGTTCATGTCGGTTGGGATTCCGGCGGGGGCGCTGCTGTTCGTGCCGCTGACCCAGTACCTGATAGACTCGGTCGGTTGGCAGAATGCGTGGATGATACTGGCCGTGCTGGGCATGGGAGTGATCGTTCCGCTGGCGGCCATCTTCGTGCGGCGGCAGCCTGAGGACCTGGGGCTTCGGCCTGACGGGGCCGAGCGACCGGACATGGCGCGACTGGGGCAGCCGGCGGAAGCGCCGCCGGATGAGGTTTCGTGGAGCCTGTCGGAGGCCGTGCGCACGGTTACGCTGTGGAAGCTGGTCGCGGCGTTCAGCCTGGTCTCGCTCGCCATCGGGACGGTCGCTCTGCACAGGATAGCCGACTTCATGGACAAGGGGCTGGACCCGACGCTCATCTCGTTCGCGACCGCGCTGGACGCGGTGTGCGCGGGGGTGATGACCTTCACATTCGGGATGCTCGTCAGGTACGTGCCCGCCCGGGCACTAGGTGCGAGCGGCTTTCTCATGCTCGCGGCGGCAAGCGTCATGACCATCTACGCCAACAGTCTCACGATCATGTTCGCGTCCATGGCGTTGTTCGGGCTGGGCATAGGCGGGATGATGTTCCTGCAGAACTTCATCTGGGCGGACTACTTCGGGCGGCAGAGCGTGGGGAGCATACGAGGACTGGTGAATCCGATCAACCTGGGGGTCGGGGGACTGGGGGCGCCGGCGGCGGGATATGTCCGGGATATCTGGGGGACCTACGATCCGGCGTGGTGGGCGGGCGTCGCGCTGATGGCGTTCGCGGCGGTGCTGGTTCTCTCGACGCCCGCGCCGAGCAGGCGGGTTGTGCATGGGGCGAAGCTGGTATCGAAGGGGCGTGTAGCGCCGGTGGGCGGGACGCCGGAAGGGGAAGACTAGTCGTAGATGCTGGCATCGGGAGTATTCGACAGGCCCGTATACAAGTGGTGGGTGTTCGCCGCGGTAGCGTTCGGGACGCTGACGTCGGTCATCAACCACGGCGGGATGTCGGTTGCGCTGCCGACGATCGCGCAGTACTTCGACGCGAATCTGGCGGCGGCGCAGTGGATCGTGGTCGCGGAGGGGCTGGCTATCAGCGCGCTCATACTTCCGATGGGCAGGCTGTCGGACGTGATCGGGCGGAAGACGGTGTACGTGGCGGGCATGGCCGTCTTCGCCGCCGCGGCGCTGCTTGCGGCCGGGTCGCAGAGCATCCTGATGCTTATCGCGTTCAAGGCGGTGCAGGGAGTCGGAGCGGCCATGACGCAGGGCACCGGCATGGCGATGATCACGTCGGTGTTCCCGGCAGAGGAACGTGGGAAGGGGATCGGCACGCACGCGAGCGTGGTGGGGACGGGCGGCGTGCTCGGCCCGGTGGCCGGTGGATTCCTGATAACGGCGTTGGACTGGCGGTGGCTGTTCTACGTGAACGTGGCGATGGGGGTGCTGGCCATCCTGCTGGTGGTGGCGGTGGTGAGGAGCCAGGTGTTCAGGCAGGACACGCGCGGCCGGGCATACGACTTTCCGGGGGCGGCGCTGTCCACGGCGGTGCTGGTGACGTTCCTGCTGGCGGTGTCGAACGGGGCGACGCTGGGCTGGACTTCCGCTCCCATAGTCGCGGCGGGGTTGGGGTTCGCGGCGCTGCTGGCGGCGTTCATCTGGTGGGAGAGCCGAGCGCCGTCGCCGATGCTGGACCTGGGGCTGTTCAGGAGCAGGGTCTTCGCCATCGGAATCTCGACCAACTTCATGTCCTTCCTGGGGATCACGTCGGGGCGGTTCCTGCTGCCGTTTTACCTGCAGGCGGCGCTGGGGTACACGCCCGCGCTGGTGGGGTTGGTGCTGCTGCCGAACGCGGTGAGCAGGATCGTGATGGGGCCGGTGAGCGGGCGGCTTTCGGACCGGTACGGCTGGAGGCCGTTCAACGTGATAGGGCTGCTGCTCTCGGCGGCGGGCCTGTTCACGCTCGCCTCCATGACGGTGAGTTCGTCGGTCGTGGTTCCGCTGGTGGGGATCGTGCTGCACAGCGTGGGCTCGGGGCTTTTCCAGTCTCCGAACTCGGCGTCCATATTCAGCGCGGCGGACCCGAGCAGGCACGGCGTGGTCGCGGCGTTCGTCAACCTCTCGCGGAACGCCGGTAACGTGACCGGGATCGCTATCGCGGCGTCCATCGTGACGGCGGTGATGGCGAGCCAGGGGTTCGAGCCGAACATCGACGCGGTGCTGGGCGCGGAGTCGGGCTCGCGGCTGGTGGGTTCGTTCATGGCGGGGTTGAAGACGGCGTTCGTGGTGATGGCGGTGTTGCAGTTGATCGGGGCCGTCGCGTCGGTGTTGAAGCGGGAGGCGCAGCCGGGGGCGGCGACGGCGTTGGAGCGCCAGGGCGTGGGGGATTAGGTGGGGGCGACCGGAGCGGAAGTACCCCCATCCTAACCTTCCCCCTGCGAGGGGGAAGGGACCTGTCGCGAACGGCAGGTCTCGCGTATGGAGGGGTAGCGGAGGTAGGCCATGCGCTTTAGCTCGTGGCGGCCCCTGTTGACGCTGTCGAGGACGACGCCGCTGACGAAGCTGCCGAGTGAGGCCAGGCCGAGGGCGGCGCAGAAAACGGCGGTCGGCAGTCGCGGCACCAGGCCGGTCTCCCAGAAGGTGAGCAGGATGGGCACTGCCAGGCCGACGGAGACCAGGGCCAGCACGACGGCGAACAGCGTGAAGAACTTGAAGGGGTGGAACTCCTTTACGAGCAGGCCGATGGTGACAATGGCTCGCCTTCCATCGCGGAGGGTGCGCAGCTTGCTCTCGCCGCCCTGGGGGCGCTCGACGTAGCGGGTGGGCATCTCGGCGCAGGGCAGGCGGAGGTGGGCGCAGTGGGCGGCAAGCTCCGGCTCGATCTCGAACTGCCGGGACAGGGCGGGGAAGGACTTTACCAGCCTGCGGGACATTACCCTGTAGCCTGAGCTGATGTCGGTGAAGACGCCGCCGAACAGGCCGCGGACCAGCCGGTTGAGGAGGGCGTTGCCCATGCGGTGGCCGGGCCGGTAGGCGTCCTGGCCCTCGGCCTCGACGCGGGTTCCCACGACCATGTCGAGGTTGTCGGC
This sequence comes from Dehalococcoidia bacterium, assembly GCA_965203135.1. Classification (GTDB taxonomy): domain Bacteria; phylum Chloroflexota; class Dehalococcoidia; order Lucifugimonadales; family CATOSD01; genus CATOSD01. The sequence continues at coordinate 174,376 of CBDBBO010000003.1, forward strand.
GATGAGCCTGTCCACCATGTCCGGGGCGGCGGAGGCGTCGTAGGTGCCGTCGCCGTCGGCGAGCACGTAGATGTCGGCCTCGACGTCAGCGAACATGCGGCGGACCACGTTTCCCTTACCCGGCAGCGGCTCGGACATCACCACGGCCCCGGCGGCTGCGGCACGCTCCGCGGTGGCGTCGGTCGAGGCGTTGTCGTACACGTAGACCTGGGCTTCGGGCAGGGCCTGCCGGAAGGACTCGACGACGCCGGCTATGGCGGCCTCCTCGTTGAGGCACGGCAGCAGCACGGCAATGCGGAGGCAGCAGGTAGTCATCGTGCGCTACCCCCCCCCCCCCGCTGCGGAGCCCGGCGAAACGGAAGTTGCGCGTGCGGAGCAGCGACATGGGTGCTTCCACGTGATCCAGCAGCCAGCTCGCGGTCAACACGCCGCAGACCGCGAGGAGGGGAGCCATCGCTCCGGCGTAGCGGGTGGCGACAACGCCGGTAAGGCCGATGAGCAGGAAGTGGGCGTGAACGGCGAGGCCGGCGGTGGCCGCCAATGCCAGGCGAGGGTCGGGGGAGCGGTCGGCGGCGCGGAGGCGCTGCCAGGCGGCGAGCGCGAACGACAGCAGGCTCACCGCTAGGCCGGCGGCGAGAGTGGTCCTGACGGCGAAGGCCAGCCTGGGGCCGGGCGGTTCCTTGTGGCCGAAGATGGGGTTGTCGCCAAAGAGCTCGTCGGGTTCGGCGCTCTCGATGTATGCCTGGTACTCGTTAAGCACGGCGGGGCTGACGTAGGCCCAGTAGGGGAACCAGAGGCCGAGGTAGTGGGCGAGGGCGTTCCTCACCCAGGCGACCGGCTCGGACAGGATGGCGGGCCGGGCAATGCGGGCGAGCAGCCGGTACTCATCGACTCCTCGCCTGTCGGCGACCTCTCTCACAAGCGGGGAGAAGACGCGGGAGTAGGTGGAGTGCTGGGCGGCGACCTCGAAATCCACGAGCAGCCTGGTGCGGGCGTAGTGGCTGGGGGCGTCGGCGATTAGCGCTCGGCCCGGGGCGAAGACCTGGCGGCCCAAGGACACGATTGCGGCGAGGTCGGGGTCGGACAGGGACGGTTCGCTGTCGATGAGTAGGGACTTGGCGAACAGGTGCCTGTCGACGAGGTTGGGGCGCGATGCGGAGTCGTGGTGGGCGTGCCAGAGCAGGGTCTCGACGAGCAGGCAGAGGGCGATGGGGACGATGACCGCGCTCGCGAGGGCAAGGCGGCGTCGATCGGTGCGGCTCCAGGTGAGCCAGAGCAGAAGGGGCCAGACTATCAGCAGGCTGATGGCCGCCGGGCGGACGATGATGGCCAGGCCGCACGCGAGGGCGGCAAGCGCGGTCCAGCGCCAGGACGGGCGTTGGAGCGAGAGGGCGATGCCGCCGACCATCAGGCAGAGCAGGGAAATGAAGATGGACTCCGTGAGGATGTAGGCGTGCAGGTCGGCGATGCGGGGGTAGAGCATGAGGGCGACGACCGGCACGAGCGCGAAGATGGGCGAGCGGAAGGCGCGGTGGAGGCTCCAGCCGAGGAATGCGAAGGCGGTCGCCGCAATCAGCAGTTGTACCTTGGGCGCGGCGTCCGAGGAGCCGAAGAGTAGCTCGACCGCATCGAGGAAGAGCGGGTAGCCGGCGGTGCGGTGCTCGCTGAACGCCAGGTAGCCGCCGCTGTCGGGCCACAGTGTGAGCGGCTGCGACCAGTGGAGGGCGACGTAGGCGGTCGCCAGCAGCGCGAGCAGCCAGGGGAAGGCGGCGTCTACGCGGCTTTGTTCGAAGTATCTCATGGGTAAGCGAGTATTGCGTGCATAGTTGGGTTTGCATTTTACCACCGCAGGGCGGGATTCAAGAAAAACCACCTAAAATCTGTTCCATTTCGTTCAGTATTGGTTCATTTGCTCCGTTTCATAGCTGAGAGCATTGGTGGTTTGCGACTCAGGTGTTTCATGTTGGCCGGTTTTGGGCGGCATATTGAACCACAAAGTGTCGGAATGGGAGCGACTTGGGATGGCTGGGGGAGCGTTCACTCTCACCCATTCGGCTTCGCTCAGGGCATGCCCCAACGCCCATCAAGGGAGAGGGGGCTAGTCGCTCGTGGGTCGCATGATGGCGGTGCCCGTTCGTCATGGAGGGAGAGTAGTACATATGTGCGGCAGTGTCAAGAGGGGTGGCGAAGATTATCCACGAGGGGCACGTAGGTGGTGGGGGAGCTAGAGGGGTATGGGGTAGAGCGGGGCTTTAGATTCCTCGGCTACGCTCGGAATCACTATGGCCTTGCGAAGGCCACGCAAGGGGATGAAAATGCGTTTGCTCCGTGCGACCTGGATGGGGCGGCTGGGGCATAGAGTCACGCTGAGAGTTGCCTAAACGATCTATTTTCATGGTAATGACAGTGGGAGGATGCGCTCGGAATGGAAAGGGCGGGGCCTCCTTATGGAAGGGTCGGGATGCTGTTTAGGAGGGGCTCTCCGAAGAATCTGCTCAATTCTGCTACATTCCGCCCATTCCGTAGCTGGGCAGCCCGATGTTCTTGTCACTTTCTGTGAGCCAAGTTGTTAAGGTTCGTCACGAGCATTGCGCCGAATGTGGCAGAACGCGACGGTGGTCTTCACCGCCATCTTCACCCTCACCCTGACCCTCTCGCATCAAGGGAGAGGGGACTAGCGGTGGCGCGCGGGTTTGAAACCCGGGCCCTACCTGTCATTCCGCATCCCCGTATCGAGTACGGGGCAGGCTCTAGCCCGTTCGACAGGCTCAGGGCAGGCTCTTCCCCCGTCATCACGGCAGGCACGCTAGTTTCCTCGGCTGCGCTCGGAACGACAGGGGGGAAGGGACATTGGAAAGGCCCTGGTCGGTCCCGCGGGCGGTTTGAGACCCGCGCCTGCCGTGAGATATGATAGCACGGATGTACGTATTCCGCAAGTCGGTTGGCGAAATTTGGGAATCAGGGCCGAAATTGCGGGTCTGGGGGCGGATTTGTGGGAAGAAATGGCGTAGGCATGGGGACGGAGCGGGCCGTTGGTGGGGTTTGGGTGGGGCAGGGCTGGGGATGGGGTGGCGCGGGAAAGTGACGGAATTTTCGGGGTACGTGAGTGCAAGTTAGCGGATGTGGGCGCGGACGAGGGCGAGGGCAGGGTGTACGCGAGAGGGACGGTTATGGGTACGGCTGGTGGTCTGACGCAGGCCCAGGAGGGAGGTCGGAATCGTTATGGCCTTGCGAAGGCCGCGCTAGGGGATGGAAATGCGGCTGAGTCGGGCAGTCTGGATGGGGCGGCTGGGGCATCTAATCACGCTGAGAGTTGCCTGAACGGGCTGCTTTTATGGTAATGACGGAGGAATGGGAATGGCCCTGCCCTGGCTGCTGGATTCCCGTTTTCACGGGAATGACGGATGGGCGGGAATGGCGGGGTCGGCAGTCCCGGCGATTGTCCGTCTAGGGACGGTGGAAGGTAGACTGCCTGGACTCAGTGGACCGGGGACGCCAGCGAGCGGCGGTGTTCGTGACGCATCAGAGCCGCCAGCATGGAAATGAGAACCGCGAACGTGGGCAATCCCGCCCACTCGCTAGTGAAAGCCCACCATCCTGCCATGCCCGCTGTCACTCCTGAGTCGGTGAAGTAATTGTGCGCGTGAGTCAGCAGATACACTATCGATACGAACCCCATCCATCCAATACACGCAACTGTTGTGATGTTGAGAAGGCGGTCACAGCGGGGGGGGGGGGGGCGTGCAATAGGCCGGCCGCAAGTGGGACGACCAGGAAGTACTGATGGAATCCCACTCTCCAAAACACAAGGGTCACCAGAATTCCCGCCAGCGCTCCAGACACATGGGGTATCCGCCACTTCCAGGCCAGCGCGAAGACCAGGCCGCCACCAAGCGCCATTGCGGGTATGCTCAGATAGTCGACATCATCTGTCCAAGCCTGTATCGGTGAGGCGTCCCCCTTCAGGAAACGGAAGATGGAGAGAATTGCCGATCCCCGGCCGGAATTGTAGGTGACAGCGTGGAAGGTAGATTCTCCCCACAGGAGGAGGCTGAGGGCCAGTCCAAACGCTGTCACGGCTACGAATGCGGTTAGAAATCGGAGATTGACCCTCCGACCGTCCAGGGCCAGAAACGGCGCAAACACGATGGGATACACCTTCATCAACACCGCAAACGCCAATGCGGCCGCGGCCACCGAGTTTCGGTCGGCCTGCCGACATGCCAGCGAGACGAGGCACAACGCGGCGACCAGCGCATCGCTTTGACCGTACACGACAGGGAACGTCCAGAAGAGCGGATTCAGCGGGAGCGCGGCCAGCCAGAACATCAGCCATGGAAGCGTGACGCCCCGCCGCGCGAGCCGATGCAGGACGTACCAACTGCTGACCTGCCACGCGGCGACGAACAGAACCTTGGGCAACATTGGATGGAGCGCATAGGGAATGGAGAACAGGTTGTGCGCGGGGCCGTAGGTGTTGTCCGTGGACCACGGGTCGTCCCCGGCGAAAACCAGGTCCCACTGCAACACGTAGGCGGCGTAGTCGCCCCGCTCGCCCACCAGAAGCGCCGCGACTACGGCGGCGAGAGTGCTGAGGCTCGCGGCAATCGCCCAGGCGCGGGGCGACAACTCAGAGAGGGCGGCTTGGAGGCGGGCGCTGTCGACTCGGATGACGTTGCGAAACGGAGACGGGCTTGGCGGCACAGGCTTTAGATTCCTCAGCTACGCTCGGAATCACTATGGCCTTGCGAAGGCCACGCAAGGGGATGAAAATGCGGCTGAGCCGGGCATTCTGGATGGGGCGGCTGGGGCATCGAGTCACGCTGAGAGTTGCCTGAACAGTCTATTTTCATGGTAATGGCATTGTGAGGGTTGCGGGTTGGAATGACAAGAATAGTGTGGGCGGTTGCGGAGTTGGTCGAGGAGCCAGGCGGCGAGGAGGGCGCCGGATGCGGCCATCATGGGGGCCATGGAGTCGGCGTAGCGGCCGGCCATCACTCCGAGCAGGCCGACGAAAAGGAGATGGGAGTGGACGGCCAGAGCGCCGATGGCGGCGATTGCGAGCCGGTCGTCGGGATGCGGCCGGCGAACCCGCTGCCACGTAGCCAGCACAATGGAAACCGGGATGACGAGAAGGGCTATGCCCAGCACGGCCCGGAGCACAAAGACCACCCGGGATCCGTGCAGCACACCTTGGCGGAAGACCGAGATACGTTCGAAGAGCTCGTTGGTTTCGGATTCGTCGATGTACGACTGGAACTCATCGAGGGCTGCGGGTGTGACAAATGCGCGCGACCACAGTCCGAGGTAGTGGGTGAGGGCGTTGCCGATCCAGGCCACTGGTTCGGACAGCATGGCGGGACGTCCCATCTGCGCCAGGAGGGCGTGCTCTTCAAGGCCACGCTCGCCAGCCACCTCCCTTACTATCGGCGAGAAGACCTGCCCATAGGTCGCGTGTTGACCCGTAACTTCGAATTCCGCCAACAACGTAGCACGAGCATAGAAGCTGGGCGCCCCGGCGATGAGATTACGTGCGGGCGCAAAGACGTCGCGGCCCATGGTCAGGATGGCGGCAAGCTCGGGGTCGGAGAGGGACGGCGCGGGCTCGATGATGAGGGCCTTCGCGAACAGGTGACGGTCGGAGAGATTGGGGCGGGAGCCGGAGTCGTGGGTCGCGTGCCAGACCAGGCTCTCGGCGATCAGGCACAAGGCGATGGGGGCTATCACAGAGGCGGCCAGAGCCAGTCGCTTGCCCTCGCAGCGTCTCCAAGTAAACCAGAACAGGAAGGGCCAGACCACCAGCAGGCTGAGGGCGGCGGGCCGGACGGTGATGGCGAGGCCGCAGGCGAGAGCCGCGAGCGCGGCCCATCGCCACGATGGGCGATGCACAGCCAGCGCGAGGCCGCCGGCCATCAGGCACATGAGCGAGATGAAGATGGACTCGGTGAGGATGTCTGCGTGCCGTTCGGTGACGCGGGGGTAGAGCATGAGGGCGATGACTGGGGCGAGCGCGAAGAGGGGCGACCGGAAGGCGCGGTGCAGGCTCCAACCGAGGAAGGCGAACGCCGCGGCTGCCAGGACGAGCTGGACCCTGGGAGCAGCGTCGGTCGTACCGAACAGAGCGTCGACGGCTTTGAGGAAGAGCGGGTAGCCGGCGGTCCGGTGCTCGCTGAAGTTCAGGTAGCCGCCGCTGTCGGGCGATAGGGCGAGGGGCTGCGACCAGTTGAACGCGATGAAGGCGACCGCAAGCAGCGCGAGCAGCCAGGGGAAGGCGGCTTGGAGGCGCGGGTGGTCGGCGAGGTTTGTCCTGTTCAGTATCGGTTGGGTGAGGTGGCGCATGGGGGTATCAGACTAGGGTTGACCACGGTGGATCTTGGCAGTTTCGGGCGCTGTTCCCAAGTTGTCACCCCCATCCTAACCTTCCCCCGTCCGAGGGGGAAGGGACAATTGGAAGGCCTTCTCCCGTCGAGGGGGAAGGGACTTCCTACGGGCGCCGCTTCCCTGGATTCCCGCTTTCGCGGGAATGACGCAATGGGGCGAGGGGGAAGGGACAAAGCGGAAGGGCCTCGTTGTCACCCCAATGCTGAGCCGTTCGGCCGGCACAGGGCAGGCACAAGGCCTGCCCCTACGATTGCGGGGGGGAAGGGACTGGCGGCAGCAGGTCGGCCACGGCCAACTCCAGGTCGGGCAGGGACGCCGGCGCCAGCGTCTCGCCGCGGCGGTGTACGCTGTGTTGGGCGTAGCCTTCCGTGCCCGGCTCGGTGAACCGCTCTATGCAGTCCTCGGGCAGGTTCCTCACCCAGGTCTCAGGAACACCCGCCCGCCCGTACACATGGGCCTTCATCTGGCGGTCGTACTCCAGCGTGGAGTCGGCCACCTCGACGACCAGCAGCACGTCGGAGGGAGTGGGGTGGGAGCGGGTATAGTAGTCGTCCCGGAGGCGCAGTATGGCAGCGTCCGGCTGCGGTTCGGAGCGTTCGTCCAGGCGTATCGGACTCTGGATGCGGACGTGGAAGCGGCCGGTGGCGTATCGGGCAAAGATGGCGTTAAGGTAGTCCACGTTGCCGGCGTGCTGTGGTCCGATTGGCGGCATGACGATTATCTCCCCCTCTACGAGTTCTACCCGCTCGTCGGGCTTCAGAATGCCCGCCTCGCCCATGCGGTAGTACTCGGCCACCGTAAACTTGCGGGTTTCCAGCGTGGGAGATGGAGTCGGCGCCGCGGCCGCCGGATCTTTCGTTCGCGTAGTCATAGCGATACCTGGCCTTTGGGTAGAGTTTCGCTCGGCCTTGGTTCAAGATGATAGACGGCGCGCGCGCATTGTTCAAGGACGCGCCGGGTGTGGTACAGTGCGGGCATGGATTCTAATTCAAGTGACAACGGAGGCCCAAGCGTGGGCAGGCTGGTGATGGGACGGCAGTCGCCGAGGCTGCGGGAGGCGCTGTGGCGGCTGGTGCGCGAGGTGAAGGGGGACGATCCGCTGGCGCCGGTGACGGTGGTGGGGCCGTCGAGTTACGCGAACCTGAGCCTGCGGCAGGAGTTGGGAGCGGACGGATTCGCGAACGTGCGGTTCATCGTGCTGCCGGTGCTGGCGGAGCTTCTGGGGGGCGCGGAGATGGCGCGTTCGGGGAGGAGGCCGCTGACGTCGGTGGTGGAGCGGGTGTGGCTGAGGGAGGTGTTGGCGGGTGCGACGGGGCCGCTGGCGTCGGTGAGCGATCACGTGGCGACGCAGGCGAGTGTGCGGGCGTCCTTCGCGGAGCTGCGGCAGGTCGGCGAGGACGTGCTGGCGGGGCTGGAGACAAAGGGGGAGTTGCGTCGGGAACTGGTGACGTTGTACCGCGAGTTTCGTCGCAGGGTGGGCGGTGACTGGTACGACGCGGACGACCTGGCGGAGGCGGCCGCGGGCGCGGTGCGTCGGGGCGAGGCTCCCGCGCTGGGCGACCTGGGCACGGTTGTCTTCTATCTGCCACGGAACGTGAGTCCGGCCGAGTTGAGTCTAATCGAGTCGCTGGCCGAAAAGGACCTCTGCTACGTGGTGCTCGGAACGACGGGCGACGACATGGCGGACGGGCAGGTGGAGGCGCTGGCGGACTCGCTCGGCGGCTTGATGGGGCAGCGGGTGGATCTGGGACGGGGTGATACTGACGATGGGCATGGTCGGGACGAGGCCAGGCTTCACGTCGCGCCCACGGCGCATGAAGAGGTGAGATGGGCGGCAAGGAGGATCGCGCGGGAGACGAGGGACAGGGGAACTCCGTTCCACCGGATGGCGATACTCTACCGAATGGACAATCCGTACGCCTCGCTGGTGCGGGACGAGCTAAGGATGGCGGGCATACCGATGGCGGGGCCGGACCGGAAGACGCTGGCCGACAGCGCGGCGGGCCGGACGCTTATGGGTCTGCTGGACATGCCGGAGGGGGAGTTCCGGCGCGCGGACGTGATGGAGTGGCTGACGAGTTGCCCGGTGCGCCCGGCGGGTGGTACGGCGCGCGGGTTCAGTCCGAGCAGGTGGGACTCGCTGACGAGAACGGCGGGCGTGGTCCGGGGGCTGGAGCAGTGGCGCGACCGGCTTGGGTCGCACGCGGCGCGGCTCGAGGAGGAGGCCGAGAGGCGCGTCAGGGCCGAGGAGATCACGGAGGCGCGCGCCGAGCGGATGGTGGAGGAGGCGGCGACGGCCAGGGAGGTGCTGGCGTTCGTCGAGCGGTTGGTGAGTGACGTCGAGCCGCCGAAAGACAGGAGCCGATGGGGGGAGTTCTGCGAGTGGGCCGGCGATCTGCTGGACCGCTACCTTGACGACAGGCAGCTTCCGGAAGGCGAGGCGGTGGCGTTGGAGAGAGTGACGCGGGCGCTGCGGGAGCTGGCCGGCGCGGACAGCGTTGGGCGGGGATGCAGGCTGGAGGAGTTTCGGCAGTCGGTGGCGGACTCGCTGCGGGGCACGGTGGGACACCTGGGGATGACGGGGCAGGGCGTGTTCGTGTCTTCGATTGGCGCGGCGGCGGGAATGAGCTTCGACGTGGTGTGGGTGCTGGGCATGGTGGAGGGTGGGATGCCGCCGGCAATCCGGCCCGATCCGCTGCTGCCGGAGAGGGACTGGCAGGACGCGGGGGGAGAGTCCCGGGTAGACAGGCGCATCGCGACGGAGCGGTACGACTACCTGTCGGCGCTGGCGACGGCGCGGCGGCGGGAACTGTCGTATCCGGCGGCCAACGCAGCGTCGCAGCGGCAGGCGTACCCGTCGCGGTGGTTCCTGGAGCAGGCGACAGCGCTGGAGGATACGCCGGTGCACGCGAGCGGGCTTGGGCGGCTGGGCGAGCGCGAGTGGCTGACGATCGACCGCTCGCCGGAGGAGGCGCTGTCCCGCGCTCCGGAACCGGCGCTGGCGGACGCGCTCGACTACAACCTGAGCCGGCTGCTGGCGTGGAGGCGCGACGGTCAGAGGCTGGGGGACCATCCGTTTGCCGGCGAGGGCACGCTCGCGCGCGGGGTGGAGCTCGGACGGAGCCGGAACGTGGGCAGGCTGACGGAGTTCGACGGGAACCTGTCCTCGATGGGCGCAGAGGCGCGGTTCCTGCGAAACCTGGGGCGTTCGCCTGTGTCGCCGACCAGCCTGGAAAGCTGGGCGCGGTGTCCGTTCAGTTACTTCCTGGGTCACGTGCTGAGGTTGAGCGCGCTGGATGCGGTGGAGGAGGGCGAGTCCATATCGGCGCTGGAGCGGGGGTCGCTGATACACGGGATCCTGGAGCGGTTCATAGGGGAGATCGGCTCTGCCGGGAGACTTCCGGCGTCCGACGAGGAGTGGCCGCCGGCGCAGCGCCGGAGATTGATGGAGATCGCGGAGGAGGAGTTCGAGGGCGCCGAGTCGAGGGGCGTGACGGGAAAGCCGCTGCTGTGGGAGATGGAGAAGGGGGATGTTCTGGCGGAGCTGGAGACTTTCCTGGAGGAGGACGAGAAGCTGCGGGCCGACGGGCGAACCGGGAGGATCGTGGTGGAGTCGGGATTCGGGTTTGGCGGGGAGTCGCTGGAAGTGACGGACGCGGAGACTGGGCTGCGCTTTCGCGGGTACATCGACCGGATAGACGTGAGCGCGGACGGGAAGTCGGCGCTGGTTATCGATTACAAGACGGGCAGCGCGAGACCGTACAGGGCGCTCGACAAGGACCCAATCGACGCGGGGAAGCGGCTGCAGTTGGGGGTTTACTCGCTCGCGGCCAGGGCGATGCTGCCCGGGGCCAGTGTCGGGGCAGCCTACTGGTTCACGACGAACAGGGGCGGGTTCACGCGGGCGCCCAGCGAGGTGTTCGACCTGGGGGATGAGAAAACCGTCGAGCGGTTCAGGGAAGGGCTGGAGACGATAGTGTCCGGGATAGGGGCGGGGATGTTTCCGGCGAACCCGGGGCCGCCCGGCTGGGGCGGTCCCTCGAACTGCGCCTACTGCGACTTCGATTCGCTGTGCGCGACGCGGCGGGTTGACCTGTGGGAGCGGAAGAAGTCCGATCCTGGTCTTGCCGAGTACCTGAGGTTATCTGACGGGGAGAGTGAGAACCAGTGACGGCGCATCAGACTGACGCTACCACAGACTCATTCGTCCCCGTAGACGAACAGGAACGGCGCGTAATCGCGGATCGCCTGGACGAGACGCTGTTCGTGGAGGCGAGCGCAGGCACGGGCAAGACGGCCAGCCTGGTCGGCAGGGTGGTGGGCCTGGTGAGGACGGGGCGGGCCACGCTGGACGGGATAGCGGCCATCACGTTCACGGAGGCGGCGGCGGCGGAGCTGCGGGACCGGGTGCGGCAGGGGCTGGAGTCGGCGGCGTCGGACGCCTCGCTGGGCGTGGAGGAGCGCGAACGGTGTGAGCGGGGCGTGGAAGACCTGGACCAAGCCTCGATACAGACGCTGCACTCGTTCGCGGCGGCGCTGCTGCACGAGCGGCCGCTGGAGGCGGGGCTACCCCCGGCGTTCGAGACGGCGGACGAAATCGCGGCGGGCCTGCGGTTCGACGAGGTGTGGAGGGAGTGGCTGGACGGCGTGCTCGAACTGGACTCGCCGCTGGCGCCGCAATTGGGGCTGGCGCTGACGATGGGAGTGACGCTGGCGCAGCTCAGGGACGTGGCGCTGGCGTTTCATGGGAACTACGCGGACCTGGAGGGCGCGACGTTCGGTCCGCCGCCGGTCACGGGGACCGGCTGGGTGGACGAGTTGCGGGTAGCGGGCGCCGAGATGGAGCGGCTGTGCGTGTACTCGCAGCTTATGGACGACGACGCACTCTATCAGCACGTGCAGCTGAAGTTGAGGGAAATCCGGCGGCTCGACGGTGAGGAGCCGGGTTCGGCGGTGGCCTACCGGCAGCTCTCGCGGGTGCTGCCGCTGAAGTTCGGGCGTGGCAGACAGGCGGACTGGGATACGGACCCGGATACGGGGGAGAACGCCTGCAGGGCGCTGAAGGCGCTGCTCGCGGATACGCAGGAGATTGCGGAGGGCGCGCTGGCGCTGGCGCTTGGCGAGGCGATGGTGCCGGTTCTGGACGCGCTACGGGACTTCGCGCTGTGTTACGCGGAGCGGAGGCGGAAAGAGGGTCGGGCCGAGTTTCACGACTTGCTGGTGTGGGCGCGGAACCTGCTGCGGGACAAAGTGGAGGTGCGGGACCACTTCAGGGTGCGGTTCTCGCACGTGTTGATCGACGAGGTGCAGGACACGGACCCGATACAGACCGAGATCGCGATGTACTTGAGCGAGGAGGCGGCCGATGGTCTGAGCGGCGAGCAGCGTCCGACGGCCTGGGAGGAGATTGCGCCTGCGGCGGGGAAGCTGTTCGTGGTGGGGGACCCGAAGCAGTCGATCTACAGGTTCCGGCGGGCGGACGTTGTGCAGATGAACAGGCTGAAGAAACGCATCGAGGGAGCGTGTGGGCGAACCGTCAACCTGGTGCAGAACTTCAGGTCGCAGAAGCGGGTGGTGGCGTGGGTGAATCACGTCTTCGGGCAGTGGATGGACGAGGGAGCGGAGGAGGCGGGCGGCGGTTTCGTCCAGGCGGAGTACGAGAAGATGCACGCGCGGTGGGACGGGGAGTCGGGGTCGCACGTCGGGCCGCGGGTGTGGGCGCTGGCGGACGAGGAGGTTGAGGGGCCGATCGGCGACGTGCGGAGAGATGAGGCAGGGCAGATAGCCGTGCTGCTGCGCCGGATGGAGGCGGACGAGTGGCGGACGCTGGACCGGGAGAAGACCGAGGCCACGGGGAGGGAGGCGTACCGAGCGGTGACCTACGCGGACGTGTGCATACTGATGCCGACGCGGACCGGACTGGGGGCGCTGGAGCGGGCGCTGGAGGAGCACGACATCCCGTACCGGCTGGAGAGCGCGTCGCTGATCTTCGAGACGCAGGAGATCAGGGACCTGCTCAACTGCCTGAAGGCGATCGACGATCCGGCCGACCAGGTGTCCACGGTGGCGGCGCTGCGGTCGCTGGTGTTCGGTTGCAGCGACGTAGACCTGCTGAGGCATTACGAGAGCGGGGGACGGTTCGACTACCTGCGCGAGCAGGCGGGCCGGCGGCAGGGGCCGGTGAGCGAGGCGTTGGAGACGCTGCGGGAGTTCCACGAGGGCCGGATGTGGGAGTCGCCGGGCGCGCTGATCGAGCGGTTCGTGCGCGAGCGCGGGCTGATGGAGGCGGCGTCCGGTCATCCGAGGATGCGGGAGCAGTGGAGGCGGTACCGGTTCCTGGTGGAGCGGGCGTGGCAGTTCGCGGCGGCGGGCGGGACGTCTCTCAGGGCGTTTCTGAGGTGGATCGAGGACCAGGTGAACGAGCGCGCGCGAGTCACGGAGACGCCGGTGCCGGAGTCGGACGAGAAGGCGGTGCGGGTGATGACGGTGCACGCCTCCAAGGGGCTGGAGTTTCCGGTGGTCGTGCTGACGGGGATCAACTCGGGGCGAACATATCGGGGCGAGCGGGTGCTGTTCGACCGTTCACGGAGGGCGGTGGAGGTGAGGCTGGGGGCGAGTGGCGGCGGGTTCGCCACGCCGGGCTACGAGGGTCTCGCGGAGAGCGAGAAGAGGATGTCGGAGGCGGAAGACGTGCGGCTGATGTACGTGGCGACGACGCGCGCACGCGACCATCTTGTGCTGAGCCTGCGGCGGCCTGAGCGAGGGGGCGCGGGCAGCCTGGCGGGGAGAATTTCGGCGCATCTGGAGAGCGCGCCGGGGCTTTGGGAGCGGGTCGACCCGAAATTGGCCGTGGAAGTGCCCGGTCAGGCGGAGGGCGGCGACGGGCGGGAACGCGTGGAGGCGTCGGGTGAGCATACGGTGGAGGCACGCGAGGGGTGGATGTCGGAGCGCGAGCGGCTGATCGAAGAGATGGGACGACCGTCGTTCGTGTCCGCGACGTCGCTGGGGAAGCAGACGGGGGAGGAGGAGGACAAGGGTGAGCAGGACAGCCCGGAGCCGTGGCGGCGGGGGAGAGCGGGGACGTCGGTGGGGCGGGCGGTGCACGCGGTGCTGCAGGCGATAGACCTGGCGACGGGAGAGGGTATCGAGGACCGGGCGCGGGCCCAGGCGGCGGCGGAGGGCATCCCGGAGCGCGAGGGGGAGATCGCGGCGTTGGCGCACGTGGCGGTCGACAGCACGGTGGTAAAGCGGGCGGTGGCGTCCGGCAGGTACTGGCGCGAAGTGCCGGTCGCGGCGGCGGTGGGGTCGGGGTCGCTGCACGGCTTCATCGACCTGCTGTTCGAGGAGGACGAGGGACTGGTGCTGGTGGACTACAAGACGGACTCGGTCAGCGCGGAGGATGCGCGTGAAGCGGTGGGGAGGTACCGGCTGCAGGGAGGAGCGTACGCGCACTCGATAGGGCAGGTGACGGGGAAGGGTGTGAAAGAGGTGGTGTTCCTGTACCTTCAGCCGAGGCGGGAGGAGAGGCTGGGGGACCTGGCCGGTGCGGTAGCGGACGCGGCGGCGGCGGCGGATAGGGCGCTGGGAATTGCGACGGGGGGCTGATCATTTTACCGTCACCCTCTCCCACTCCGTCTCAAGAGCGCTCGCACGTATCTTTGCGATACCTCTTGCACGAAAGACCGGCTCCCCCACGCCCTCTGGCCGGAACTACCCCAAAATTCGTGTCTCAAACCTTCTCGACCGCGTAACCCGAACGCCACACCCATATCTCGCCGGCGTCTCGAACCTGTCATGCACCTGCCACACACATGCCCCAAAAATTCCCACCTCCAGGCCCGCTCCCCTTCCGATTGCCCCTTCCCCCTTGACGGGGGAAGGTTAGGATGGGGGTGACCGCTCACGCACAACCCAGGAATTAGCCAAACCTACCCCTGTCAGGAGGCGTCTACGCGTGCCTGTCGCCCCGACCCCTCTTGATTCTATAGTACGAACGTGCTATTTTCTACCTGACGAGCGCTGTGGCCGCCGGTTGTGGACTGGGGACGGAGACTGCCCTGAGCTTGCCGAACGGGTTTCAAAGCCGCCGGCCCCCGGCCCAATGCCACCGTCTCATTCTGCGCCACGCCTGCCCCAAACTTAACACCGGTGTATCACGAATGAACGGAAAAAGGACAGGCCGTCAGCTACGAAATGGGCAGAATGAAGCAGAATCGAGCAGATTTTTCGGAGAGCCGCGCCTAAGGCCCCTTCCGCGCGTCCCCCTCCCTACCCTCTCTCCCGACCGGAGAGGCGAAAACGAAAACGCCCTGCACTCTGGGGCCGCCTTTGTTGACCCGCAGGCTTGCCTGTGCTAGTTTCGGCGATGTGCAACAGACGAGAGAATTGGGCGAGCAGAAACGCCAGCAGGAGGTCGCGATGATTATTTCGGAGGGCAGGAGACAGGATGCGGAGGCGGGGTCGGTGACGTTCCATCCGCTGGACCCGCTTACGACGGAGGAGATAGTGGAGGCGTCGCGGATTCTCAGGGCGGAGCGCGAGCTGGGTTCCAGGGTGAGGTTCGAGACGATAGTGCTGAAGGAGCCTGACAAGGAGCAGGTGCTCGGCTTCGAGCAGGGCGAGGCCGTGGAGCGACGGGCTTTCGTGGCGGTGCTGGACAACGACGAGGAGGCCACTTACGAGGCGATCGTGTCGCTCGACGAGGGGAAGCTGTTGGACTGGAGGCGGATCGATGGGGTGCAGCCGCGGATAATGCTCGACGAGTTTCTGGAGTGCGAGGCGGCGGTGAAGGCGGACCCCGAGTTTCGGGCTGGGTTGAAGAAACGGGGAATCACCGACCCGGACCTGGTGATGGTGGAGCCGTGGTCGGCGGGGTACTACGGGTACGCCGAGGAGGAGGGACGGCGGCTGGCGCTGACGCGCAATTTCGTGCGCTCCAGTCCGACGGACAACGGGTACGCGCGGCCGGTCGAGGGTCTGAGCGCGCTGGTCGACCTGAACAAGATGGAAGTCATGCGGGTCGACGACTACGGCGTGATCCCGATGGCGCCGGAGGACGGCAACTACGCCGAGGAGTTCGTGGGCGAGTTCCGGCAGGACCTGAAGCCGCTGGAGATCACGCAGCCGGCAGGGCCGAGCTTCAGCGTGGACGGGTACAGCGTGTCGTGGCAGAAGTGGAGCCTGCGGGTGGGATTCACGCCGAGGGAAGGGCTGGTGCTGCACACGGTGGGGTACGAGGACCAGGGGCGGGTAAGGCCGATCCTGTACAGGGCCTCGCTGTCCGACATGGTGGTGCCTTACGGCGAGCCGGGCAAGGACCACTACCGCAAGAACGCGTTCGACGCGGGCGAGTACGGCATCGGGTCGCTGACGAACTCGCTCACGCTCGGCTGCGACTGCCTGGGGGAGATTTACTACTTCGACGCGAACCTGAACGACGGCAAGGGAGGGTCGGTCACGATACCGAACGCGGTGTGCATGCACGAGGAGGACTACGGCATCCTGTGGAAGCACACGGACTGGCGGACGGGGCAGGTGGAGGTGCGACGGTCGAGGCGGCTGGTGATTTCCAGCATCGCGACGGTGGGCAACTACGAGTACGGGTTCTTCTGGTACTTCTACCAGGACGGGACGATCCAGCACGAGGTGAAGCTGACCGGCATCATCAACACGGCGGGCATCGAGGAGGGGGAGACGCCGAAGTACGGGACGCTGGTGGCGCCTCAACTCAACGCTCACATCCACCAGCACTTCTTCAGCTTCCGGCTGGACATGAGCGTGGACGGCGAATCGAACACGGTGTACGAGGTGAATACGCTGGCCGAGCCTCCCGGACCGGACAACCCGCACGCCAACGCCTTCTACGCCGAGGCGACGCCGCTGAGGACGGAGAAGGAGGCTCAACGGGTGGTGGACCCGATGAAGGGCCGCTACTGGGTGGTGTCCAATCCGTCGGTGAAGAACGCGCTGGGGTCTCCGGTGGGGTACAAGCTGATGCCGGGGGAGAACATCCTGCCGTTCGCTCATTCCGACTCCAGCATCATCAAGCGGGCGGGGTTCATGACCAAGCACCTGTGGGTAACTCCGTATGCCCCGGATGAGACGGCCGCTACGGGCGCGTACCCGAACCAGCACCCCGGCGGCGCGGGGCTGCCCGAATACACCAGGAATGACCGGAGCGTGGAGGACACGGACGTGGTGGTCTGGTACACGCTGGGGTATCACCACGTGCCGCGCCCGGAGGACTGGCCGATTTCGCCTGTGGCGTACTGCGGGTTCAGCCTGAAGCCTGTGGGGTTCTTCGACACCAACCCGGCGCTGGACGTGCCGCCGAGCGTCCAGCGCAACGGCGCGTCCGGCGGCTGCCACTGTCACGGCTGAGGCGCTTGGAGCTTGTCGAGACCAACCGAGAAGTTGTTGGAGGTTGTTCTGGATGTGGAACGGAACTGTGCCATCGGGGTTGGCTGGGGGTAGCGAGAAGAGGGGATGGCTACGGGTCGGTTACGTTATCTTGGCGGCGATAGCGTTGGGACTGGCGACAGTTCTGCTGACAGCTTCTCCGCGGGCGGTAGTGGCGCAGGACAGTGGCAACGGTACTTCCACCGCTCCAGCCCTGATATCGGAGCCGGTCTCTACCAGCACGGCGGTAGAAATCCCCGATCGAAACTTGCGTGCCGCATTGGAGGCGAAGTTTGGGAAAAGTGATGGGGAGCCGATAACCGTTGGCGACATGGCGTCGCTGACGTCGTTTGCCGCGACGGGTACGCGCATCCTGAGCATCAGGGGATTGGAGCACGCCACGAACGTTACCAAGCTGAGCCTGTACGAGAACTCGATATGGGACCTCTCGCCGATTATAGGTCTCGACAAGTTGGAAGTGTTGGAGCTCTGGGAGAACATCATCACCAGCGTGGAGCCGCTCAGGGGACTGGAGTCGCTGTACGAACTGCACCTGGGCGGGAACGCCATCTCTGACGTCGAGCCCTTGCTGGAAGTGCCGAATCTGGAGATCCTGCATCTGTGGAGCAACAACCTCGACGATGAGGACCTGGTGGTGTTGTCGCGCATGACCGGGCTGACGGAATTGTTCCTGAGCGGGGAGTCGATCACAGAGGTTGGTCCCTTGGCGCGCCTGACCAACCTGGAGTCACTGCACGTTACGGATAGCTCGGTTAGCGACGTTTCGCCCCTGGCCGGCCTATCCGGACTGACCGAGCTTGTGCTGAGCTGGGGCTCGGTTTCGGACATTTCGCCCCTGGCGCACCTCAGCAATCTGGAGACGCTGGAACTGTGGAACAACGAAATCGAGGACTTCAGCCCTTTGGAGGTGCTGACAGGGCTGAGGGAACTGGACATAAGCGACAACAAGCTGACCGGCGATGGCCTCGTGCACATAGAGGGGCTGACGCAATTGGAACGGCTGGACGTCGGAAAGTACTACTCTGATCCCGAGACGTATGTACTCACGGACATCGGGCTGTTGGCCAGCCTAGTGAATCTGACTGAACTCCACGTCGAAGGGCAAGACATCTCCGACCTCTCCCCGCTGTCGGGGCTGACAGGCCTGAAGGAGTTGCACTTCTTCAGGAACGACATCGAGGACTTGTCGCCTATAGCCGGCCTCGTCAACCTGGAGGAGATTGCCCTGGGCGAGAATCCGATTTCGGATCTCACGCCCCTCTCAGGTGCGAACCTCGACAAGCTGGAACGGCTGTACATGTGGAGCTGCGAGATCGAGGACATTTCCCCATTGTCGGATCTGACAAGCCTCAAGTTCTTGTTCCTCTACGGCAACCAGATCGTAGACTTGTCGCCTCTGTCCGGGTTGACTGAGTTGGACGAGTTGCTCCTCGGGAACAATTCGATCGTGGACGTAACGCCCCTCGCCGGGCTGGACAACTTGACCCATCTGCACCTGCACAACAACGAACTGGAGGACTTGTCGCCTCTGTCCGGTCTCAAGGGCCTGGAAGGACTGAACTTGCGCGAAACGGGGATTTCGGACGTCTCGCCCATTTCGGGGCTGACCGCCCTCGAGCGACTTCACTTGGAATTGAACGAAATCACCGACGTGTCGACGCTCTCCGGCCTCACCAACCTGGAGTTGCTGCACATTTACGGCAACGACATCGAGGACATATCTTCGCTCTTGGACAATGAGGGGCTGGACACGGGGGACAGGCTCAATCTTAGCGGTAACCCGCTGAACGAAGAATCGTTGACCGTTCACATTAGCGAGCTGAGGCAAAGGGGAGTGAGGGTGGAGTACGTTCCGGCTCCCAACGCGCCGTCCGAGCTGACGACAAGGGCGTGGGGCACAGACACCGTGCAGCTTTCCTGGGAGTCAGACGCTTCGACGACGACGGCGAGAACGACAGACTACCGCGTGGAGTGGTCGCCGACCGGCGATGGCGAATGGTCTGAATTGATCGACGACACCGGTTCCACCGGCACGACTCACTTCGATACAGGATTGGCCGCCGAGACTACGCGCTACTATCGCGTGGCCGCGCTCAGCAGCATAGGCGACAGCTTCGCGTCGGAGGCGGCCACGGGTACGACGAGGCCGACGGAGGTGGAGGCCAACGTGGCAACCGACGCAAGGACGGTCGTGCACGTTGGGCGCACGGCGCTGGCGTTCGCGTCGGAGTCGTGGGGCAACGAATTCAGCGTGCGGGTGTCCGCCGATGCGGGAAACTGCGGCGAACCGGGTGATGCAGGCGCCGCGCCCGGCACAGCGCTCGAGTGTTTGAGAGTCGAGATGATTGGGGATGACGGCAATCCGGTAGAGCGGGCGCGACTTCTGAGACCGATGGACCTCAGGATCGAGCTGTCTCCGGTCCTGATAGGGGAGTCCGGAGGGCTGGCGGAGCTGTACCGTCACTACCTGAACGGCGATTTGAGGCTGCTGGTGCGGGACGCGCCCGGTGAACACTGGCGGGAGCACGCGTTCAGCTTCAGCGTTGGCGGCACCAGACCGGTAAGCGCGAGTGTGCGACTAAGCAGCACCGGCGACTTCGCGCTTGTGTATCCGGGATCGGCGACACAATAGGCGGCCGCAGATGCCGGCGCCGGGAGGAGACTACGCAATATGGCGACGGAACGAGACCTGATCGGGTATGGGGCGAACCCGCCACAAGTGGAATGGCCGAACGGGGCGCGCATCGCGATTTCGGTGGTGGTGAATTACGAGGAAGGGTCCGAGTACTCCACGCTCGACGGGGACGCCGCACACGAAACGAACAACGAGGTGCCATCGCCCGTCCCGATGGACGAGCGCGACCTGGCTAACGAGTCGTTCTTCGAGTACGGGAGCCGCGTGGGCGTGTGGCGAATCATGGACTTGCTGGACGAGTTCAACGTCAAGTCGACGTTCTACTGCTGCGCTCTGGCGATGGAGCGGAACCCGGAAGTGGGTCGCGCAATCGTCGAGCGTGGGCACGAGGTGTTCGGGCACGGCTACCGCTGGGAGGAGTACTTCAAGATGAGCCGTGATGCGGAGCGCGAGGCCATCCGCAGGACGGTGGAGTCTCTCGAAAGGACGACGGGGGAGCGTCCGTTGGGCTGGTACGTAAGGTACGGTCCGAGCGTCAACACGCGGGAGCTGGTCGTCGAGGAGGGCGGTTTCGTCTACGACTGCATGGCGTACAACGACGACATCCCCTACTACGTGCGGGTGAACGGCAAGAAGTGGCTGGTGGTGCCGTACTCGCTCGAGGTGAACGACACGCGCTTCTGGCGCGGCGGGATGAACAGCCCTGAGGACTTCTACCAGACGATGAAGAACACGTTCGACACCCTGTACCGGGAGGGAGAGAAGAACCCGAAGATGATGAACGTGGGGCTGCACTGTCGCATCGTGGGCAGGCCTTCGAGAATCGTGGCCCTGAGGCGGTTCCTGGAGTACGCGCAGGGTTTCCCCGGGGTCTGGTTCGCGCGCCGGATCGACATCGCCCGCTGGTGGCTGGAGAAGTATCCTTAGCGGGTGCTTTCAGGCGAGTCCCGCAGCGTGCTGTTCCGGACGAACCTCCTGCCGGGATAGCCTGACGTACCCTCCCATTCGGGGAAGCTCGCCGGCGCGTAGCCAGATTCGAACAGTCTGGCCCCGGTGCCTGCGGGCAG
This sequence comes from Dehalococcoidia bacterium, assembly GCA_965203135.1. Lineage (GTDB taxonomy): Bacteria > Chloroflexota > Dehalococcoidia > Lucifugimonadales > CATOSD01 > CATOSD01. The sequence continues at coordinate 194,878 of CBDBBO010000003.1, forward strand.
ATCGTACTGTGGCCGCCCGTAGGCCTGGTCGAACCCCAAGCCTCCAGCCGGCGGTGTTCCGTGCGAAGGGCTTCGGGCAAAGCCCGGCGACGGAGCCTCAGTGGGTGCGTGATCGACGCGGCCCGTTTTCGCGCCGTCATCCTTCGAGCCTGCCGTCGCTTTTTTGGATGACGGCCTCACGAGTCCAATAATGCTCGAAAGAATACGAAGCAGGAATTCCAGAGCTACCACGGCGATAAGGTAGTAGATCACCGTCTCGATCCGCGCTGCCGCGTCCTGGATGCTCTCGGCGGAATCGGGGATCCGGACGAGTGAGCTGTCGATCAGCATGATACCGAGCAGGGCGAACGGCAGGATCTTCGCGATGTCCGTCGCGAGAGCTTCTCTGTAGTATGCGCACACGCGAATCGTGGCCACGACTCCCATGGCGCCGAGCATTATGCCGTCGATGGACTGGCTCCTCCCCATCAGCAGCAGCAGGCCTGCCAACACGACAAACCAGAAGGATATGAAGAGTGGGAACATCACCAGGCTCTTCACCAGGTAGAATATGACCGAGACGGTCTTTCTGAGGACGGGATGTCCGGACTCGTTGTACTTGCTTAGATCGAGACGGAATATGTCCTTTCTCGCGAGGAACCTGTAGAAGTGGAATACGAACACTCCGTAGATGACGATGCTGACGACGAACAACGCCAACGGTCTCAGCACATCGTAGGCTCTCCAGAAGTCAAGATAGAACTCCGGCACCACCATGATAAGACTCCCTCAGGCTAGATGGGGATGATGGTATGGCCTCGCGACAGTGTGGGGCTAGCTATTGTGGGACACGGAAATGACAAATGTACGGGCGGCCGATAGGGGGAGGGGGGACTTCGTCCAGATGGCGCACGAACTAACGTAGCGTTCCATATGGACGTTGTACAAGAATGTGAACTCTGCTGGACACCGGTACTCATTCACGGGGTGAGAAGGACAAGGACATTGAGGCTTCTGCTATTCATCGCTATCGCCGGACTCGCGCTGCTGGCATGTTCGAGGGCGGAATCGCCCACGCCGGTTCCTACCGCGGCGCCCACGCCTGCGCCAACGGTTACGGCCATGCCCGAGCCGACGGTCACGCCCACGCCGACGGCGACGTCCGTGCCCACCGCGACGCCTTCGCCGGAACCGACCAGCGCGCCGGCCACGCCAGTGCCGACGAGCGCGCCGGCCGTGGCGCCGACGCAGATGCCTGAGCCTTCCGGGGCCATGAGCAGCGACGGGCAGCTCAGGCCGCTCGATCCGTCGGACCCCGAGGCCTTTCTGTCCGGCCTGTCGGAGACCGAACGCACCTGCCTCGAAGGGAGTCTAGGTTCCGAGCAACTTACGGCGCTGTTTCTCAGCCCAGAAGCGCCTGCCGGACAAGACATGACGGCACTTGTCGAATGCCTGGAACAGGATACGGTGCTGCGCATGTTCCTTGGCGGTGTCTTGGAGCCGGGTAGCTCGCTCAGCGTGGAGAGTTCGGCCTGCATAAGAGCGGGCGCCGCCGAGATGGACGTGTTGGGGATCATGCTCGCCGCAAGCGAGGAAGACGATGCGGCGTTGGTGGAGGGTATGGGGCTTTTCGTGCTCGCGCTATCGTGCCTGAACGACAAGGAGCTGCAAATGGCGAGCTCAATGCTCGGGGCGCAGCCCGAGGAGATCGAGAACCTGAAGTGCGTGCTCGAGGCATTGGGCGGGCCGGAGGGTCTCGTGGAGGCTCTTGAAGTCGAAGAGGGCGAGTTTCCGACGGCGTTGTTCGAGGCCGCGTTCAAGTGCGGCGCCAGCATGATGGGACCGCCGGGGCAGTAGACTGGCCGGCTACGACCGTGTTGGCAGGTTGCGGCCAGGGTGGTGGTTGGTTGGGATGAGAGGCGGGTGTGGTATCCTGAGTGTGCACGGGCCGCCGAGCCCTGTCTGAAGGAGGACTACCATGCCCGAAAAGCTGAAACAGGGCGACCGCTTTCCGACAATCGAGCTGAATCTCACGGATGGCTCCAGGTTGGCGCTTCCGGACCAGATTTCGAGCCGCTACCTCGCGCTGCTGTTTTACCGGGGCGAGTGGTGACCGTACTGCAGACGGCAGTTGGCCGCCTACCAGCAGAAGTTGGACGAGCTGGAACAGCTTGGCGTATCCGTCATTGGGGCCACCGTGGAGGACCGTGAGACGGCCGCGCGCATGGCTGAAGAAGTGGGGCTCAGCTTTCCGATCGCCTACGGGGTGACGCCTGAAAGCGTGGAGCCGCTCGCGCCGTGGTGGACGGAGGACGCCCGGCACGGACGTTATGTGCAGCCCACGGAGTTTCTGTTGCGGCGGGGGATCGTTCTGGGCTCGCTGTACGCATCCGGCCCCATCGGTCGAATGGACGTGGAGGAGGCGACGGTGTTCATCAGGAACAGGGAGCGGCGGTAGCGCCCAGGGGAGGTTCGCCGATGACGGATCTGGTGCGGGAACGATGCATGGCTTGTCGAAGGGACTCGCCTCGGGTGACGGATGCAGAAGTCGCGTTGCTGCATCCCCAAGTTCCTGAGTGGGACCTCATCCAGAGTGGCGGAGTCGATAGGCTGCGGCGCATATTCCGGTTCCGGGAGTACCGGCGAGCCGTGGACTTCGCCGTGGCGGTGGCGGACCTGGCCGAGGAGGAGGGGCATCATCCCCGGTTGACCGTCGAGTGGGGGCGGGTGACAGTCGACTGGTGGACGCACGCGATCGGCGGGCTTCACCGCAACGACTTCGTGATGGCCGCGAAGACTGACCGCGCTTTCGAGGAGGGCGGTCGCCAGCCCTCTTTCTCAGCCAGCAATCGCGTGGCGCACCACGAGGAGGCCCAAAGCCGCCGCTACTTTTCCACGCGGCAGTTGATGATGTCTATGCCGTGATATTTGCGGTGGTGCACCGACGAGGCATAGTGGCGCAGTATCCGGACGGACAGCTCCTGCTCGTCCTCCAGCGCCTGGTCCTGGCCCAGGTATGCAATGCGATTTTCGATGTTTCCCTGGATGGCGTCGTCCGAAGCGACCACAATCTCGAGCTCGGCGGATGCGCCGTCGGGACGAATCGTGGCTACCAACCTGCGCTTCTGCTCGACAGTGGCGTCGTCCTGTTCATCTAAGAGGCTCAGCATGACCTCTTCTCCCACCAGGCGGAGCCGACCCTTGCCTTTCTCTGTCCAGCCGTGACCGTCGGCGAACTGGCAGAGGAAGTCGTCGACGGCAGGCAGGGAAGATCGTGACAACTCAATCCTGAGTTTGCTGGCTCGAAGACCCGATAGTTCGGTGAATAGCGTCATTGCTACGGCCGCCAGACCGCCGACGACTATGGTGTTACCCACCAGATGAATGGTGACACCTTCGAACAAACCGCTGAGAGTCGCAGCGGAGAGGCCCAACACCATGGAAACGCCGGTGATGGTGGCTTTCCTCTGGTCGACCTGGCCCGTGAACACCGCCTTGGCGCCCTCGACAAAGAGGATGCCGAAAATGATGACGTACACCGCGCAAACCACCGGGCTGGGAATGGCAACCAGTATGGCAAGCAACTTGGAAAGGAAGGCGACCAATAGGGTGAACAGTCCCAGGTAAATCCCGACGCTCGTCGCGGCGACGCCCGTAAAGGCGATGTAGACCACGGTGGCCGCCCACGGCGCGGCGACGGGCAGCGTCCCCAGGAGGCCGGAAAGCAGCGTTCCCACGCCGTACACGTTCAGGCCTCCCTGCACCGCGCGGAAGTCGATGGCCGACTGGCTCCGATAGGAGGCGCGGTGGATCACGGACAGGTCTCCCACCGCCTTGATGAATCCGGCGAGATTCACGAACACGAACACCGGAAGCAGCGCCCAGAATTCCGGGCTGAAGGTAAGGTCCAGCCCCGGCCAGCCGAAGTCCGGCAGGCGCAGCCACGGCGCGTCGACTATTCTGCCGGCGTCGTAGAAGCCCAGGGGCGCCGCGACGACCAGCCCGACCGCGACTGTGACCGGCAGAATCCACATACGCCAGACCGGCGAGTCTTGCAGGGATATGAGGATTCCGGCGGCAAGAGCGGCCATTCCCGGCGCCAGAAAGAGCAACGTCGACGCCCCTTCCGGCGGCACGACGGCTCTGCTGATGATGAAGGGCAAGGCCGAAACCGCCACCAGCATGACCACCACTCCGCTCACGGTCTGCGTAAACACGCGGCGGAGGGAGGCAAGGCGCAGGGTCAGTACGGACTGGACCAGGGTGGAAATCACCACAAGGCTGGCCAGCAGACCGGGTCCGCCGACATGGAGCGCAAGGGCGCTGACCGCCAGGAACGGGACGTTGAAGTTTGTGACGATGAGGCGGCCCGAACCCAGGTGGCGCATCCGGAGGGTCTGCAGAATCATGCTGACGCCGGTGACTGCCAGCGCCGTAAATGTCACCCACGACAGGTAGGCTTCCGACTCGCCGGAGGCCCGTACCACCAGCGCCGCCAACATGACGAGGCTGATGGTGTTGGGTATGAATATCTGCAAAGCCGAGGATATGGCCAGTAGCGGCGGACACTTTTCGTCCGGTTCGTACAGGATTTCGTGACGTTCCTGGGCTCTTCTAAACAATTAGGTGAACCCCCCGTTTCGCAGCGGCTTGTCGGGCAATCGTCTCTGCGTGCGAGAAATGAGACTGTATAATGGAACACAGTATATGCGATAATATATCCGAAGGCACAAACTGATATACAGTATCTCGATTTGCGCGACGCGTACGATTCCCGGCAAAGGCGCCTGGGACTCGAGAAGCGGGCGGTACGAACCAAAGGAGAGACACGGTATGTTGCGAACCGAGCAAGAGGCAAGACCGCGGGCGAGGCGGACAGGATCGAAGCTCCGGCGATCACCGGTCGGCGTGAGCGCGCTAATCTTGCTCCTGGTGCTGGTATCATCCACAGCCCTCCTGGTTGCCTGCGGCGGCGACCCTGCTCCAACGCCCGTACCCACTGCCGTCGCGGCCCCGGAGCCTACGAGCACCGCATTGCCGGCGCCGACGCCGACGCCGGCTCCAACCGCTGTGGCGGCCCCAGCGCCCTCCGCGTCGGACGACGACGCGCTGACGCGAGCTTACCTCGATAAGGCGATAGAGTACTACGGCGAGAACGGACTGGACGCGACGGTCGAGTTCTACAGGTCCGCGGCGAGCGCCGAGCACGGTCGAAGGCTGCTTCTCATAGACAAGGTCGAGAAGGTGTTGCTGGTGTTCACCACCATACCATCTCTGCAAGGTCAGGACTTGAGCGCGGGGACGGCGCTCGCCGCCAGATTCGACGAGCTGATGACATTCGCTACCGAGCAAGGCCAATGGGACGAGACCCAGGGGATCAACCCGGCTACCCGGCAGCAAGAGCCGCGGCGACTCCTGGCGATTCTGCACGACGGCCTGGTGTTCTCCGCCAGCCACTCGGTGCTGGTGGAAGACGTGGCGGAGTCCGTCAAGGAATACGTGAACAATGCAGTGGCCAAGTACGAAGCGGACGGCCTGGACGCCGTCATCGCCCATTACAACAGCCAGGAGAGCCTGGACGGCCAGTTCTACCTGTTTCTCATAGGCGCGGATGACATCTACCTGGCCCATCCCATCTTTCCCCACCTCATCGGCACGGACATCAAGGACGTGGTCGGCTCCGACGGGCAGGAGCTGGGCAAGGAGATAGCCCTGGCAACCGAGGAAGGCGTGTGGGTGGAGTATCTGTGGCCCCATCCCATTTCCCGCAGGGAGCAGCAGAAGGTCACGTGGGCACTTCGCCACGACGGGCTGATATTCGCCTCAGGCTACTATGCTGGCGAGCCCGAGACCGGTCCACCGGCGTGGCGGGACGCCGACCCGAGGGAGTATACGGTCGAGTACGTGCACAGAGCGGTCGAGCGTTACGAGAGCGAGGGCCTGCAGTCCATGCTCAACTACTACAACAGCGTCGCCAGCTACGAGGGCGAGTGGTATCTGTTCGCCACCGATGCCAATGACATCTATCACGTCCACCCGCTGCTGCCGCAGCTGATTGGCACGGACATCAAGGACGTGGTAGGTTCCGACGGATACCGGTTGGGCGAGGAGTTGGCCAAGGCCACGGAAGAAGAGGGGGTATGGGTGGAGTACCTGTGGCCGCACCCGGTGACGCTGAAGGAAGTCCCGAAAGTGTCTTACGCGGTGCGCCGCGACGGGATGCTGTTCGCCTCCGGCTACTATCTGCGGATCGATGACCCGGCCGGCCAGACCATCGCGTACGTGCAGCAGGCCATCGACTACTACCGGGAAAACGGACTGGAGGCCACGATCGCCCGTTACAACAGCCAGGAAAGCGTTGACGGCCAGTGGGGCCTTTCCCTGGCCGATGAGAACGACGTCCTGCGCATCGCGCACCTCGCGCCTCACCTGATCGGAACGTCATTGAGAGACTTCCCCCAGTTCAGGGGGCGGAGCGTGGGCGACGAGATCGCGGCGGCCACTGAGGAAGGGGTCTGGATCGACAACGTCTTCCCCAATACGAGGTCATCTGAGACGCTGTACTCGCATACGTGGGCGATTCGCCACGACGGGCTGATCTTTATGTCGCGCTACTACGACGACAAGCCGGAGGTTTCCGGCGGGCCATAGCTGACCGGGCACGTCACCATGCCCTCGCCCTCGTTTACCTTCGTGCAGGAGTAGACGCGGGTTGGCCCGAGGTCGACGACCGGCAGGGGTATCTACCGAAGTGTGCGAAGGAGGAACTCCCTGAGTTCTCGCTCGTATCGGGCGAAATCAGTGTTCCATCCGTCGACGTGGGTCGTATTCGGATAGACGCTGTACGTGATGAGGTCGGGGCGGAGTTCGGCGAGCTCGGCGCTCGTTTCTATGGGCACGCGCGCGTCGTCCTCTCCGTGTATGAGCAGGATGGGCACATCGAGTCGGTCGACGTCCTTCAGGTAGTTCATGGCGTTCCAGTCCAACCCGAACCGGAGCGTGCCGATCCACTTGACGGAGGCGGCCACGAATCCGGGCAGACCACGCTGGCGCGCCCCCAGGTCCACCGGTGCGCTAAAGTCCATGACCGGCGAGTCCAGCACCGCGCCGACAACCGAACCCGCCAGCGGCGACTCGTAGAGGAACTTCACCACTATCCCGCCGCCCATGCTGTGGCCGATAAGCACGACAGCGTCGGCTCCCGGCTGGGACAGCACGTACTCCACCGCGGCGTGCAGGTCGCGCCACTCGGTTACGCCATACTGATAGATGCCGGTGGGGTCTCCTGGTTGCCCTTCGTCGTTGCGGTAGGTGATGAACAGTGCCGGAATGCCAAGCTGGTGCAGCGTGGGTAACGACGACAGGCCGTCTGCCGGTTTGCCGCGATGGCCGTGTACGAAGATGGCCCAGGTGTCGTTCTCCCCTTGGAACTGCCACGCGTGCTGGCTTCCCAACGGCGATTCGAACTCGACCTCACTGTACTCGATGCCAAAGGCCAGGTATGGGTCGTTCGGGAAGATTTCGCTCGACACCTTGGCGGGTGTGGAGGGAGGCGGGGCGCCATCTACCAGCGTGAAACGCCGCACGACAACAGCTTCCTCGTACTCCACGATGTCGCCGATCATCCCATTGCCGCCATCCCAGCTCAACCCCCACTTGCCGTGCAGCCTCCACCCTCCGTCTTCAGGGCCACTCTCCAGCTTGACCAGGCCGTCGCCGACTGCGGTGGCTACCAGGTTGTACTCGACCTCGTCGTCTCCTACTTCCAGGGCGAGGTCGTACAGCACGCCGGAGTAGTACCAGGCCACACCGAAGTTGATGACCGCCAAGAGAAGGAGAACGGAGGCGAGCAATACGAGAGTGCGCCTTGGGGAGGCTCTCCTGAGCAAGGGGAGACGATTCCTCTCCAAGCGGCTTCGCCAACTCGTGCGCGCGGGAGTCTTGTTCACGATTCAATCCTCACGCCTCGGATCGATACTCGTGGCCGCCAGCCTGCCGTTCGACGAGTGGAGCTGGGGGGACTCGAACCCCCTGCCTCCTGCTTGCAAAGCAGGCGCTCTCCCTGATGAGCTACAGCCCCGGATTGGCGTTTGGCCGTTGGCAAAGATAAGGGGCCGACCTGCGCCAGGCCCGCCCCTTTGGTATGCGCTTAACAGTTGGATAGTGGAAGGAAACATTGAGTTTAGCTAAGTGAGTAGGCGATGGGTTTTCTCAGGGAGACGCTTCGGTTGTCGAGGAGCTCCTCTGCCAGAGGCAGATCCGGCTCGACCCGATTTCTTTGGCGTCCCACCCACCGATCGACCTAGGAGTAGCTCCGTTTTTCCCTGTGACCGGCGTGAGCCGGGCGGCGGGTATTGGAGTGTCTCCCTAGAAAGGAGGTGATCCAGCCGCACCTTCCGGTACAGCTACCTTGTTACGACTTCGTCCCAGTTACCAGCCCCACCCTCGGCGCCTACCTCCCTTGCGGGTTGGCCCAGCGACTTCAAGTGTTGCCGACTTCCATGACGTGACGGGCGGTGTGTACAAGGCCCGGGAACGTATTCACCGCAGTGTGCTGACCTGCGGTTACTAGCAACTCCGCGTTCATGCAGGCGAGTTGCAGCCTGCAATTCCAACTGGGGCCGGCTTTGTGGGATTAGCTCCGACTCGCATCATCGCGACCTCTGTACCGGCCATTGTAGCGTGTGTGTAGCCCAGGGCGTAAGAGCCATGCTGACTTGACGTCGTCCCCACCTTCCTCTCCCTTTTTAGGAGCAGTCTCGCTAGACAGAGTAACTAACGACAAGGGTTGCGCTCGTTGCGGGACTTAACCCAACACCTCACGGCACGAGCTGACGACAGCCATGCAACATCTGTGCATCTGTCCCGAAGGAGGCCCCGCTTTCACGGGGTTTCAGAAGCATGTCAAGCCCTGGTAAGGTTCTTCGCTTACCATCGAATTAAACCACACGCTCCGCTGCTTGTGCGGGCCCCCGTCAATTCCTTTGAGTTTTAGCCTTGCGGCCGTACTCCCCAGGCGGGATACTTATTGCGTTAGCTGCGGCACGGGAGGGGTCGATACCCCCCATACCTAGTATCCATCGTTTAGGGCGTGGACTACCCGGGTATCTAATCCGGTTTGCTCCCCACGCTTTCGCGCCTCAGCGTCAGGGACAGCCCAGGAAGCCGCTTTCGCCTCTGGTGTTCCTCCCGGTATCTACGCATTCCACCACTACTCCGGGAATTCCGCTTCCCTCTACTGCCCTCGAGCCTGCCAGTTTCCCATGTCCCCTCCCAGTTGAGCCGGGAGATTTCACATAAGACTTAACAAGCCGCCTACGCGCCCTTTACGCCCAGTAAATTCGGACAACGCTCGGATCCTACGTATTACCGCGGCTGCTGGCACGTAGTTAGCCGATCCTTATTCATCAGGTACTGTCCGTTCTCCTCCCTGATAAAAGGGGTTTACGACCCTAGAGCCTTCTTCCCCCACGCGGTGTCGCTGCGTCAGGCTTTCGCCCATTGCGCAAGATTCCCTGCTGCTGCCTCCCGTAGGAGTGGGGGCCGTGTCTCAGTCCCCCTCTGACCGATCATGCTCTCACACCGGTTACCCGTATTCGGCTTGGTAGGCCATTACCCCACCAACTACCTGATAGGCCGCAAGCCCCTCCTAAAGCGGAACCCGAACTAGTCGAGAACCTCTCCTCCGGCCACCTTAGAGGCCGGAGCTTACGGGGTATTAGGCCCGATTTCTCGGGGTTATCCCCCTCTTCAGGGTAGGTCACTTACGTGTTACTCAGCCGTCCGCCACTAACGACAAAGACGAATCTAAGCCGTCCGTTCGACTTGCATGCATTAGGCGCACCGCCAGCGTTCGTCCTGAGCCAGGATCAAACTCTGCAAGAATTGTTTCCTTCCACTATCCAATTGTTAAGGTGCCGCCCCTCTTTTAGTGAGGGGTGTATCATTTTATGCCTTCGCCGCGGGTGTGTCAACACTTTGGCGGGGCGAATTTGGACTTTATCGGGTTTGCGCCCCTGTGTCAAGCGCCGCGCGCCGCGGGTTCTGTCCAAATTTAGTGGAATCCCAGTTGGGCAAGTGAGTAGTCTACCCGCCGCGCGTCAATAGGGTGATGATGAGTGTGATGATGGACCCCACCAGTGCGGTTATCACGCTGCCGCCAATCACCCACGTCGTGAGCATCAACTTGTCGATGCGCCCGTTCACGCGGGCAATCTCAGCGCGTACCTCGGACAGGCCCGAATCAAGGCGGGTGTTGAGTTGGCGCAGGTCTTCGCGTATATCCTGAAGCGTCGCAATGTAGAGATCATTGGGCTGATTCATAGCGGGGCCTCCCTTCTGTCTCCATCCTGCCGCTTGTACAGTCTGCCCGTCAAGCTGACGGCGGGGAAGCACCTTACCGGCAACTTCTGTCTATGTCGTCGAACAGGTCTTCCAGATCGCCCACCACTCTCAGGGAAAGTCCCGTATCCTCGTGATCAATCAGGGGGTCGATAGTCCCCCTCCTGGCCGTTACTTGGCGATCCAACACTCTTTCGATGAATCCCGTCTCGATGAGTTGCCTCTCCGTATATCCGAAAGCAGCCCCGTACTCACGCGCCAGCCGCAGATTGGCATTCGCATAGGCGCGGGACCCCGCAGGGCACGTCATAACATGTCCCGCCATGCTCCAAGTGAGAGCATGAATCGAGTCCACGCGCTGGGACAATTCCAAACGGCTGTAGGAGTCGCCTGGGGTTGAAGCGGATGGCCCACTGGTAGTAGAAGGCTCGGATTCGGGTGCGTCGCAGGACACCATCACCGCTATCAGAACGATCGCCACTGTTGCAATCGCCAGTATCCGTATCATCGTCACTCCTCACCCCTCGCACGCAGAGGATGTGTAGAAGTCCTGCGACACGTACCAACTCAAACCCCAGGGGAATACGTCGATGCCTGTCGAGACGGCGCTTTCGTCAAGGACGTTCGCTCTGCCCTCAGAGCTATCCATCAGCGATTCCATCAGAAGGTCCGCCACGCGCTTCGCATCAGAGATCTCCGTGATAATCTCTGTCAGGTAGTTTGTGACCTTGACTTCAATACGACCTTCCGCGCATTCGCCGGACTCTCGTGAAGCGGTGAGCACACCGCCAATGTGCCATCTCGGGTACGAGGAACGCTCATTCCGCATGTACGCAAAATGTGCTTCGGAAATGTCCTCGCTTTGTCTGGAGAGTGCGGAAAGGCCGCGCTCAGAACGCGCGTCGTTCGTAAGGTCGATCAGGTGGGTCGCAACCTCGTTAGCCGTTTCCAAGTTATTGAGTGGCTGGCCCATACCCAATGTGATGTCTGCCGTCACGGACACCTTCACGTCCAGCGTGCCTCCAGGCTCACCCTCGTACTTGTAGGTTGAATACTCGGTCTCGTCCCCACTTCTGCGGCTGAACTGCCTGAACTGCACTTCTTCTTCAAGCGAGGCAATCGTGACTTCCAAGATGGAGCCGTTGCCCGATTCAAGGCCCTTTCCAATCCATCCGCCGGCGCGGAGTAGGACGGGTTCAGCTTGTAACTCGTGAGTGGCGCACCGGAACCGCACGTCGGTTACTCTCAGCAGATAGCGTTTCGATTCCTCGTTCTCACGGAAGTACACGGCAACAATCCAGTCCGAATGCAGGTCCAGATCGGCCCTGCCGCCGTATTTGCCCGACAAGGCTACCCGTTCGGATTCGGACATAAGGCACATATCCGGTGGGTCGTCTATGGCAATGTCCACACTCACGCCCCAGGAGTCATGTCCAGGCTTCACCGGCACATCAGTCCCCTTGCGTAGCCGGACAAGCACTGTCGCTTCTTCCGGTGGACTCGTAGGTTTTACGCTGGTGGTGATCGGAGTGCTGGCCGAGTCAGTAACGCCAGCAACTCCAGCCGCACCAGTGGCGTCGTCGGCGCTCGGCGCGGGCGGATTGGCGGGTTCTGTCTCTTGGCGCTCCTGCTGCTGGGCGGCGGGCGTCACTTCGAGGAGTTGATCACAGGATACGGATAGCGACAGAACGATGAGTATGAGCGGCAGTAGCAGTCTGAGGACGGACAAACGGGAACCCCCTTGCGGCGATGGGCTTCCCCGTCAAGAGTTCCCTCCGAATAGTGCGGAGCCACAAGGGGGCACAAGGCCCACCTGTTCCGCACCATGCGTGGGAGGGTAAAGAAATGTAGCTCTTGACGGGGAGCAACAGCAGAGTACCACAGTTGTCTACTGGAGGGGTAGACAATTAGGGTGAGCTAGTAGAGAATACCAACACGTTGCCAAGTGCACCAAGTCGCTTGAAAGGGACTGAATGGTAGACTATACATGACACCCGAACCGGAACGTTCGCCTAAAGGTGGTAGACCCCCCAGTGAGTTCATACTGGCACTGTTCCTGCTACCCAGCATTCTTTGGATGGTAATCTTGAGTTGGCGGGCAGGACATTCCGGCTCCAGTTTTTTGGACAATACCATCGCTATCGTCGATGGAATGGAATCAGCGGTAGTTTTCTTTGGTGCGGTCACTTATGCTGCTGTGGAGGTAAACGACATGCTCGCTGAGAGGTACAAGAAATGGCGGGAAGAGGTTGGCCGACAGGAAGGCGAAGCCGCCGCGCTATCAGCCGTAGAGGAAGCCGCTAAGAACAACGGCATGACCGAGGAAGCAATCCAGGCCATGCTTGACAGGGCGCGTGAAATCGTCCGCAGGGGACGCGCTAAGTAGACTGCGTTCATGCCGAAGTTCGCCAAGATAGACCAGATTGAATGTCCGCACTGTGGGCAAAGCGATCTGTACGCGCACGGGCGGCAGACCGGCAAGAAACGCTATCGCTGCCAGCACTGTCGCAAGGTGTTCTCCCCCACACGCGCCACAAAGAGCCGCCAGCACACGCCCCAGGTGATAGGCGCGGCTGTGGATATGTACTTCGACGGCGTATCCTACAAGCGGACCGCCGAGAACATCGCCGCCGCCTTCAACATCCCTGAGCCGTCCAAACAGACCATTTACAACTGGGTCCACGACTACAGCACCGCGTTGGGGAAGGCTATCGAAGGCGAGACGCCCAGCGTGGGCAACACTTGGGTTGCCGACGAGATGATGGTGAACGTCGGCGGGCGGAAGGTCTGGCTATGGAACGTGTTGGACGAGCGCACCCGCTATCTGCTGGCTACGCACCTGACGCCATACCGAACAGCGGCGCAGGCGCGTATCGTGATGGACAAGGCCAAGAAAGCGGCGGGGAAGTCACCGGCCACTATCAAGACCGACAAACTGCGGAGTTACGACGAGGGGATTGAGGACGTGTTTGGCGCGGAGGCCAAGCACATCAAGAGCGAGGGCATCCGTTCGCTCACGCTGAACAACAACATGAGCGAGCGGCTACAGGGGACGATTCGGGCGCGGGATAAGGTTCTGCGTGGGTTGAAGTCCCTAGAGAGCGGTCAGCGGTTCCTGGACGGCTGGCAGATGGACTACAACCTGTTTCGACCGCACTTGAGCCTTGGGCAGTACGGGAAGGATATAACGCCGGCTGAGGTTGCCAGGATGGACGTATCATTCTCGAGCTGGCAGGACGTGGCGGCCATGCCGGTCAGAAGTGGCGGCGGTGTTCGGACGGGAACGGCGGTGCGGGACGTGTTCGAGGATGATGTACTGGAGACTCGCCTGAGAACACCCAAGCGTCGGAAGCGGAGCGCCGGCCCACTAATGCGCCGATTGAAGCTCGCAAATCGGCTGGCAGGTTAGGCGCAGTCAACCGGGGATTCCACTAAATTTAGACAGAACCGCGCCGCGCCAGGAGGAATTCGAGGGGCTATCGCGCCTCTGGGCGGGGCTTTACGAAAAATCTGCCCTATTCTGTACGATGCTGCCCATTTCGTAGCTGGGCGGGCCGTCCTCTTTGTGTTCGAGCGCGTCTCATCGGTGTTCGATTTGGCGCAGAATGAGACAGGGCCGCGACCCGTTCGGCAAGCTCAGGGCAGGCTCGTCTCCCGTCTTCACCCCCATCCTAACCTTCCCCCGTCAAGGGGGAAGGGACAAGTGGGAGGCTGGTGGCGACGGCGCCTGTGGGGTAGAAGATAGCACGTAGGTTCTGTAGAATCAAAGGGGTCGGGGACACCGGCGCACACAGACGCGTCCCGACAGGGAAGGGCTTGGCTAATTCCTGGGTTGTGCCTGAGCCGTCACCCCCATCCTAACCCGTTCGACAGGCTCAGGGCAGGCTCTTCCCCCATCAAGGGGGAAGGGACAAGCGGAAGGCGGGCCTACTTGACATAAGATTGAGGGAGTGGGCCTGATTGTGGGAATTTTTGTGACACAGTTGAGGTGGGATTGCGCACAGATGAGAAGAGGTGTGGCGTTTGGGTTACGCGGTTGGGAAGGTTTGAGACACGATTTTCGGGGTGATTCCGGCTAGCGGGCGTGGGAGTAGGGGCGTTTCACCCTCACCCCGACCCTCTCCCATCGAGGGAGAGGGGACAAGCGGAAGGGACGCCGTGACTCCGGGCCGCCGGCAGGTTGGCGTGGTGGAGAATGAAGGGGCCCTGCCCGCGGCAACTGTATAGCAAAAAAGTCTCGTTGTTGTGATATGGTCATTATTGACAGTCCCCACGCTTGAGCATCAAGTATAATTCCCCGGTGAACGTACTCGAACTCGACGATTTGCGAGAATGATCTTCCTGAACATTACGACGAAGACGGCGGCAGGTCGAATTCGTACCCTGGCGCTGGTCTGCGCGCTGGCGGCCGGCGCGCTGCTGACTTATCTGGCGCTTTGGCCTCCGCCGGCAGCGCTCACGCAGGACACCGGAATAACCATCGCCGACGCGGCTACCGTCGACGAGGGGAGCAGCGTCGATTTCATCGTGACCATGAACGCGACGTCCTCACAGGAGGTGAGCCTAACCTGGTCCATCTCCGGTAGCACGGCCAATCCGACGTCGAACAACGACTTCGCCACGACCACCGGTGAGGTGTCTTTCCCCGCGACCACCGTCTTGGGCACCACAACGACGATCACGGTCGAGACTAAGGACGACGAGGTGGTGGAGCCTGACGAGAGCTTCACGGTGACGATAACGGGCGACAGCCTGCCCACGGGCATCACTATCACCGACTCCAGCGCCGACGGTACGATAACCGACCACGACATGGCGGGCATATCCATCGCAGGCGCCAGGGCGATGGAGGGGAAGTCTGTGGAGTTCACAATCACTCTGACCGCGCCGGTGTCCCAGCCGGTGAGCCTCACCTGGTCTACCGCCGACGGCACGGCCGCATCGTCGACCGACTACACTGCTGTGATGTCGGGTACAGCGTCCTTCGACGCCCTCTCGACCACCACTACCTTTACGGTCCATACGTCTCCGGACGACGTGGTGGAGCCTGACGAGAACTTCACGGTGACGATCATGCCAATGGGCATGCTGCCCGCCCGCGTGACCATCACCGGTGCCAACGCCGAAGGTACGATAACCAACGACGACAACGCCACGATAACCATCGACAACGCGGATGCCGTCAGCGAGGGAGGAAGAGCCACGTTTACCGTGACGCTGACCGAGTCGGTATCACAGGTGGTGAACCTGACTTGGACCGTCGCCGGCGGTACGAGCAACCCAACTGAGGACGACGACTTCGCCGCGATCGCCGGCATGGTGTCCTTCTCCCGTAAGTCCACCTCCACTACCTTCATAGTCGATACGATCGACGACGACGTGGTGGAGCCTGACGAGAACTTCACGGTGACGATTACGGGCACGCTGCCCGCGGGCGTGAGCATCTCCGGCGGTGGCGTTGCGACCGGGACGATAACGAACGACGACGACGCCGAGATAACCATCACGAACGCGGATGCCGTCGACGAGGGGCAGATGGCCTCGTTCACCGTGACGCTGGACAATCCAGTGTCGCAGGAGGTGATACTCGCCTGGACCGTCGCCAGTAGCACGCCCAACCCAACGGAGGACGACGACTTCACCGCTGCCACGGGCACGGTGCCCTTCGCCGCCCTCTCCACCACCACCACCTTCACGGTCGATCCGAACGACGACGGCGTGGTGGAGCCTGTCGAGAATTTCAAGGTGACGCTTGCTACGACCACCATGATTGCCAACGTGAGCTTCGCTGCCAGTGAGGCGACCGGGACGATAATCAACACCGACAGAGCCGAGATAACCATCGCGGACGACGACGCCCCTGAAGGGAATGGCGTCGGCTTCATGGTCACGCTGAGCGCGGAGGTCTCGCAGGACGTAAGCCTCACCTGGCGCACCGCCGACGGCACGGCTATGGCCGGGGACGACTACACCGCCGTGCCGTCGGGCATGGTGTCGTTTCCAGCGAACTCCGACGCGGGCACCACGACGACCATCACGGTCGAGACGACTTCGGACAACGTGGTAGAGCCCGACGAGAACTTCACGGTGACGCTTTTGGGCATGCCGCCCGCGGATGTGAGCATCGCCGGCGATGGCGTTGCGACCGGGACGATACGCAACGACGACGATGCTGGGATAACCATCGAGGATGTGGGCGCCGTCAGCGAGGGGGCGGCTGTGGAGTTCACCGTGACGCTGACCGCGCCGGTGTGGCGGGAGGTGATGCTCACCTGGGAAGTCACCGGTGACACGGACGACCCGACGATGCCCAACGACTTCGCCACGACAACCGGAATGGTGACCTTTGACGCTCTCTCAACCACCGAGACGTTCACGGTCGATCCGTTCGACGACGCCGTGGTGGAGCCTGCCGAGAGCTTCACGGTGACTCTCGCTACGACCACCATGATTGCCAACGTGAGCTTCGCCGACAGTGAGGCGAGCGGGTCGATAACCAACACCGACACGGCCACGATTACCATTGGGGACAAAGGTGCGGATGAGGGGGATGAAGTACGGTTCACCGTGACACTGAGCAAGCAGGTCTCTAGAGATACGGTCCTCACTTGGTCGACGTCGGACGACACGGCTGTGGCCGGGGATGACTACACCGCCGCGTCGGGCACGGTGTCGTTTCCAGCGGACTCCGACGCAGGCACCACGACGACAATCACCGTGCGGACAAGTCCGGACGAGGTTGTAGAGCCTACCGAGTACTTCACGGTGACGCTTGTTGAGGACTCGCTGATTCCCGGGGTGAGCATCGCAGACGGAATGGCGACGGGGACGATACGCAACAACGACACGGCCGAGATAACCATCACGGGCCGCCCTGCCGTTGAGGGAGAGAACGTCAGGTTCGATATCATGCTGAACAAATCGGTCTCTGAGGACGTGAGGCTCAGATGGGCCACCGGCGACCTGACGGCTGAAGCCGGGGACGACTACACCGCCGTGCCGTCGGGCATGGTGCTGTTTCCGGCGAACTCCGACGCCGGCACTACGACAACCGTCACAGTCCAAACCAGAGATGACCCGGTGGTGGAGCCTGAAGAGCACTTCAGGGTAACGCTCACTGCCATGGGCTCGCTGCTCGATGGGGTGAGCATCGCAGGCGGAACGGCGACGGGGACGATAACCAACAACGACGAGGCTGTGATAACTATCGAGGACGGCACCGCGGAGGAAGGGGATCGTCGTGTCAACTTTGTGGTCACGCTGAGCGAGGAGGTATCCGAGGTTACGAGCCTCACCTGGCGCACCGCGGACGGGACGGCTGTGGCGCCCGGCGACTACACGCGCGTGACCTCGGGCACGGCGTCGTTCCCGGCGAACTCAGACCCCGGCGCCACCACTACCATTACGGTCGTCACGGCCGAGGAGAGGATGGTGGAGCGTGACGAGAGCTTCACGGTGACGCTTGCTCCGGACTCGCTGATTCCCGGGGTGAGCATCACAGGCGGAATGGCGACAGGGACGATACGCAACGACGACACGGCTGAGATAACTATCGCGGACGGCGACGCGGAGGAAGGGGACGGCGTCGAGTTCGTGGTCAGGCTGAGCGCGCCGGTGGCCCAGGACGTGGATCTCATCTGGACCACCGCCGACGGGACGGCCGTGGCGGGGGGCGACTACACCGCCACGACGTCGGGTATGGTGGGCTTCCCGGCCGGCCCCGGCTCCGGCTCCGACGCCACAATGACTATCACGGTCGATACAGCCGAGGACCCGGTGGTGGAGCCCGACGAGACCTTCAGGGTGAGAATCGCTACGAGCACGCCGCTGCTCGGGGGGGTGAGCATCACCAGAAGGGTTGCGACCGGCAGGATAAACAATGACGACAGGGCGGACATAACCATCACGGACGGCAGCGCGGAGGAGGGGGAGAGCATCGTGTTCGTGGTCAGGCTGGGCGCGTCGGTGTCTGAGGACGTGAATCTCACCTGGAGCACTGGGGACGGGTCGGCGGTGGCCGGGGGCGACTACACCGCCGTGTCGGATGGCACGATATCCTTCGCCGCCAACTCCGCCCCGGGCGCCACAACGACCGTCACGGTGAACACGGTGGAGGACCCGGTGGTGGAGCCTGTCGAGAGCTTCAGGGTGACGCTTTCGGGCACGCCGCTCGCGGGCGTGAGGATCACCAGGGCTAGAGGGACCGGTAGGATAACCAACAACGACAGCGCACGCATTACCATCTCCGACGCCAGAGCCTCCGAGGGAAGGGAGATCGAGTTCATTGTAAGGCTGAGCGCGTCCGTGTCCGAACAGGTGAGCCTCATCTGGACCATCGCGGACGAGACGGCTGTGGCGGATGTCGACTACGACGCCGTGGCGACGGGCACGGTGACGTTTGCCGCCAACTCCGGCGCCGGCGCCACCAGGACCATCACGGTCGAGACGTTCGGGGACGGCGTGATTGAGCCGTCCGAGAGATTCACAGTGATGATTTCGGCCACGAGCACGCTGCTTTCGGGCGTGAGCATCGCCGACGCGGAGGCGACCGGGACCATCGTCAACGACGACACGGCGCCAATAACGGTGAGGACGCCAACGCCGGTACCCACAGCGGTGCCTCAGTTGGTGGTCAGACAGACGCTGATACCGACTCCCGCACCCCGGAGGTCGACTTCTAACTCTTCGGACGCGCCTTCGGCACGTCCCACGCCCACGCCCACACCCATCAGGATCGTGGCGACACGCGTGCCGGTTGTCTTGTTGACGCCGACGCCGACGCCAGCGCCCGTACCGACACCTTCACCGACACCTTTGCCGACGCCCACTCAGACTCCGGCGCCGACGCCCACGTCGACGCCGACGCCCACGCCCCTGCCCACGCCTACGCCTACGCCTTCGGCTATACGCTCGGAGGCGCCTACACCGACGCCCAGGCCGACACCTTCGCCGACGCCCACTGAGACCCCACGAGCTACGCCGACCCCGGCGACCGCGCTGCTCGTCGATCCTCCAGCCCCGTCGGGCCTGACAGGATCTGGGCTGGTCCAGCGGACGCGCGGCGCACTGGACCTGGTGGCCGCGGCAGGCAGGGAGCGCCTTACGCTCGTGGTCGTGTTGGTTCCCATCCTGGTAGTGGTAGGCATTGCCTTCGCGTACCTGATCCTGAGGAGACGCTAAACGCGAACAGCCAGCTACACAGATGTGGCCGCACTTTGAGCGCCCGACTCGCGGGACTCGGATGTGTCTGGTATCCGAATGATGAACTCGGCGTACTCGCCGTGCACCGTGTCCACCAGCAGGTCGCCACCGAGGTCGCGGACCACGTCGGCGGTGATGGACAGGCCCAGCCCCGTGCCCTCCGTTCCTTCGCTGGTGGTGAAGAATGGATCGAATATGTGACCCACCTTGTCATCGGCAATTCCAGTGCCGTTGTCTCTTACCTTGATTTCGACAAGGCCGTCTGTCAGGCGGCTGGATACGCTTAACGCCGGCTCGTAGGCCGCTCCCAGCTCGCCCTGCTTGGAGCGCATGGCGGCGCATGCGTTGGATACCAGGTTCATCACGGCTTCGCCGAAGTCCCGCTCGACCACAATCTGGTCTCCCACCGAGTGGTCGAAGTCGAACACGGGGGCGACCTGGAAGTCCTCCCATTCGGAGACGAAAGACTCGCATTCCTGCTGGGCCGCCTGGCGCAGAATGAAGTTGATGTCGGTCATCGCCCGTGTACCTCTGTCGGCGCTCAGTCTCTGCATCCGCTGCACGATGGCGATGGCCCGCTCGCTGCTATTGGCAATCCGGTCGAGATTCTGGGTTAGCTCATCTTTGATTTCGTCCAGCAGAGCGACGTCTTCCTTCGACATGCTGGAGCGGTAACCGTCCAGCACTTCGGTCAGCTCGTCGTACAGTTCCAGCGATCCCTCGGAGAAGTTCTTGACGAAATTGAGCGGATTGTTGATTTCGTGGGCTACTCCGGAGACCAGTTGCCCCAGGGCCGCGAGCTTTTCCTGGGCGACCAGCCGGTCCTGCATTCGCTGGAGTTCGGCGTTAGTCTCGCGCAGCTCGCCGTATAGCTGTTCGACGAGGTTCAGGCGCTGCACTTCCAGGGCTTGTTGCCGGAAGTGCTCCAGGTTTTGGGCCAGCTGTCCAATCTCATCCTGTCCCACTTCCGGCACGGGGGTTTCAAGGTCACCACCGACCATTGTGTTCATGCGCTCGGACATGCGGGAAAGCCGTCGTATCACGGCGTTCCCAACCCAGAGCCAGGCGGCCAAAGTGGCCGCGATGACGCTTACCACGCCAATCGCGAACAGGAGTATCCTGCCCTCGTCGAAACTCTCGACGGTCATCCGCAACGTCGCCGTGTTGTGGGACCTGGCCCCATCCAACAGGGTCGCCGTCGACTCTTCCAGAGCGGCGCTGTTGTTATCGAAGTCTGTAACCAGTGCCTGCTCGCGCTCTTGGAGGGCCAGTTGCTGGCGGCGGACCGCGAACACTCCCCGGTCGCCTCCGCCCAGGGAGACGATTCGCTGCTCCAGACCTCCGGCGGTCAAGGCCTTGAAATCCTCCCACAGCGCATCCAGGGCCTCTTCGTCCCCGGCCCGGAGCGCCTGCTCCAGCACGCGCACGCCCTCGCCGGACGTCTCCGTACCGGCGGGGAGTGAGGACACATCCTGGCGCAAGGACGCCGCGTCCAGGTCGGCCGTCTGAGCGGCCAGGCGGTTAGCGGAGATCGTGTCGATCACCTCAGCCAGGTCGTAGGCCGCGTCCTGCACTGCCTGGGCGTCGGTTTGCAGGGCCGGCAACGTGGTGGCGCCTGCCAGAGCAGCCTCCAGATCTGCCAGGGACTGGTCCACCGATCCTTCCGGCAGGTCCTCGGCGCCGGTCAACAGTTGCAGCGCCAGCTCGCGCAATCTCCCCGCCTCGCGCGCCGCCGCCCAGGCCGCCTCCAGCGCCGGCACCGAACTGGTCTCGGCTTGATAGTTGAGGTCGCCGCTGCGTTCGAAGTGGTAAACCCCCACGGAACTGGAAATCAGGGTGAGCAGTACCGCAAAACCCAGCGCCAGGTACAGCTTGGTGCCAATGTTACGCCACCTGTCTACGAGAAAACGCATAGCGAAAAACCCCCTGGAGAAACTCGAAAACGCACCGCTACGGGGATTATAGCAATCTATCGCGATAAATCGATTCGTCGGCAGCTGCCTCCGAGCGGTTGATTGGTTTCTGATCGCGCCGATCCACCGCCGATTCCGCCTTGACGCGCCGAATTGCCGTCCGGCCGCGCCGTGCTATAAAATGGGAAGGCGAACCCCTTCATCACATTCCTCAATGGCATCTTCGCGCGGCGCGAAGACCGGGACGACAAAATGCAGTTTGAGAACCAGAGCCTCTTTCCGATGACCGCGGGCGTGAACGAGTCAGGCCGCCTGGAGCTGGGCGGCTGCGACGCGGTCGACCTCGCATCCGAGTTCGGCACTCCGCTGTACGTTTACGACGAGACGACGCTGCGGCAGATGTGCCGCGATTTCGTTACCGAATTCGCCGGCCGGTACGAGAATTCCCTGGTGGCCTACGCCTCTAAGGCGTTCCTGAACCCGGCGATAGGAAGGCTCGCCATGGAGGAGGGTCTGGGCCTGGACGTGGTGTCCGGCGGCGAGCTGGCGCTCGGCAAGGCCATCGAGTTTCCGGCGGACCTCATCTACTTTCACGGCAACAACAAGACGCCCGCGGAGTTGGAGTTGGCGCTGGACTACGGCGTGGGCCGCGTGGTCGTGGACAGCTTCCACGAGTTGGATATGCTGGACGCCCTGGCCGGGTCCCGGGGCACCGTTCAGGACGTTATGCTCCGCCTCTCGCCCGGCGTCGACCCCCACACTCACGTCCACACCACGACCGGCATACTGGACAGCAAGTTCGGCTTTTCGGTGGAGACGGGACACGCGGAGCTGGCAATCCGACAGGCGCTCGCCGCTCCGAACCTGGACCTTGTCGGCGTCCACTTCCACCTGGGATCGCCTATCTTCGAGTTGGAGCCGTACTCTATCGCCATCGACACTGTGCTCACGTTCGTCTCGCAGTTCAAGGACGACGGCCTGGAGTTGCGCGAGTTCAGCCCCGGCGGCGGATTCGCAATCGGGTACGTGCGGGAGGAGCCTCCGCCCGCGGTTGCCGACTATGCCCAGGTCATCGCGTCGGCCACGCGGGAGCGGTGCGCCGACCTGTCGCTCGGCACGCCGCGCCTGGTCGTGGAGCCGGGCAGGTCGATCGTGGGGCGCGCGGGCGTGGCGTTGTACAGCGTGGGCGGCACGAAGGACATCCCGACTGTGCGGCGGTACGTTTCGCTGGACGGCGGGATGGGCGACAACATCCGGCCGGCGCTCTACGAAGCCCGGTATGAGGCGGTGCTGGCCAGCCGCATGAACGACGCTCCGGCGGACACGGTGACCCTGGTGGGCAAGTACTGCGAATCGGGGGACGTGCTGATCCGCGACATCGAATTGCCGACGCTTGTGGAGGGGGACGTCGTGGCCATACCGTCGTCGGGGGCATACGCTCCGCCAATGTCCAGCAACTACAACATGAACCCGAGGCCGGCTATCGTCATGGTGAAGGACGGCGAGGCACGCCTAATCCGCAGGCGCGAGACGTTCGAGGACATGATGCGGACCGAGGTGTTTTAGGTCGCCGCCGGGCGAGACTTGCCCGCTGAACAGGCCGGTTAGAGTGGCAGCCGATGTTTGAATCGTGGCGCCGACGGCGTGGCATGAGCGCGCCGGGCGGCGTGGCTCTTCGTAATCGCCCGTTCGCGACCTGGCTGCTGCTCGCCGCCAATGGCATCTGGTGGCTCATCGCGGAGGCGATAGGCAGCACCCGGGACCCGCTGTCGCTGCTGGATTTCGGCGCGAACTACGGTCCGCTGGTGGCCGGCGGCGAGTACTGGCGGCTCCTCTCCTCTGTCTTTCTCCACATAGGCGTCATGCACCTGGGGCTGAACAGCGTTGGTCTGCTCATATATGGCATGTTGCTGGAGAGGGCGTTCGGGAGCTTTCGGTTCACGTTCATCTACCTTGCGGCGGGGCTTGCCGGCTCCACCGCGAGCTTCGTCGCCAACCCCCTGGCCATCAGCGCGGGCGCGAGCGGGGCCATATTCGGGCTGTTGGGAGCGCTGGCGGCGTGCTTCCTGACGGGCAGAGGGCCCTTGGGGCGTGGCAGCAGTCGTGACGCCGCGGGAATCGGCGTGCTGGTGGCGATCAACCTCGCGTTCGGCTTCATGATGCCGGGGATCGACAACTGGGCGCACATTGGCGGGCTGGTGATGGGGTTCGCGCTTGGCGGGGTTCTGGCCGACGGTTCCGAAAGGCAGGGCGTGTACACCGGCCTGGCCGTGAGGCGCCGCGCGGGGTCCACACGCCGCGTGCTGCTTGCCCTCCCTCCGGTTGCCCTGTTGCTGGTTGCGGGCGTGTGGCTGGGCAGCGGCGGAGTCGCGGGCGGACTGGTCAGGGCCGAGCGGCTGGCGGAGGAACAGCAGTACACCGAGGCGCTCCGGGAGGTGCAGCAGGTGATCGATCAAGGCTGGGACACGGGTGAAGCGTACCTGCTGCGCGGCGTTATCCGCGCGCGGCTGGGGGACTACGCCGGCGCCCGGGCCGATCTGAGCGAGGCGCTGTTCCGAGGACTCACCGCCGAGGACCGCAGTAGGGCCCTCTCGCTGCTGGTGTCGATAGGGGATGGTGGCTAGGTGGACGGGAAGCGCGGGCGGGCGCTGCGACTGGGTTGGTGGTCTACGGGCCGCGGCGAAGGATCGCGAGGCTTGCTGCGTGCGGTGCACGGGGCAATCGCGTCCGGAGAGTTGAACGCCTCCATCGAGTACGTCTTCAGCAACCGGGAACCCGGAGAGGCGGAGGGGAGCGACGAGTTCTTCAGGCTGGTCGAGAGCATGGGCGTGCCGCTGGTGTGGCTGTCATCGCAGCGGTTTCGGCGCGAGCATGGTGGGGGCACAATTGCCCGACACCGGGACGCCTACCATGACGAGGCGATGCGTCTGACATCGGGCTACGAGACCGACCTGTCGGTGCTTGCGGGATACATGCTCATCACCAGTGCCCGGATGTGCCGGGAGCGGGCCATGGTCAATCTGCACCCCGCGCTGCCGGACGCGCCCTCCGGTATGTGGCAGGACGTGATATGGCAGCTAATCGAAGAAAGGGCCACGGAGCATGGCGCGATGGTGCACCTGGTTACGGAGGTGCTGGACGGCGGGCCGCCGCTGAGCTATTGCAGCTTTCCGATTCAGGACGCCGCTCTCGCTCCGCTCTGGGACGAGCTGGACCGCGTTGGACTGGAGTCGGCAAGGTCGGAGGGCGAGCGTCAGCCGCTGTTCGCGGAGATACGGTGCAGGGGAGTCGCGCGGGAGCGTCCGCTGGTGGTTGCCACTCTCGTCGCGCTGGCTAACGGCTCGATCCGAATCAAGGAAGGCGGGCCGGTGGGGCCGGACGGCCCAATAGAGGGCGGCCTGGACATGACCGGAGACGTAGAGAGGCTGATCGAGAAGTGGGGCCGGCTGGGACAGACTCCAGGGCCGTGAGGAGGTCTTACAAGTCATGGGAAAGATAGTGACGATTGGCGGCGGCATGATGGGCGAGCTGGAGACGCTGCCCATCGACAAGCGGGTCGTGGAGCTTTCGGGGAAGTCACGTCCGAGGGCGCTGCTGATTCCGACGGCGACCTACGACGCTCCCGAGCCCTGGGAGATTTTCAAGTCCGTGTATGGCGAGCGGCTCGGCTGTGAGACCGACGTCCTGCACCTGCTGAACGCCAAGCCGAATCTGGTTGAGATGGAGGACGCGATATTGTCGGCCGACCTGATATACGTGAGCGGCGGCAATACCCAGAAGGCGGTGATGCGGTGGCGGCGGCTGGGAGTTGATGGCGTGCTGGAACGCGCGTGGCGAAAGGGCATTCCGCTTGCGGGTCTGAGCGCAGGGTGCATTTGCTGGTACAGCTACGGCCACAGCAACTCCGGCTACTTCTACAACGCCGCCAACTGGGGAGGCTTCACACGGGTGCGCGGGCTGGGTTTCATCGACGCTTTCGCGTGCCCCAACCCGGCGGGCGTCACGGACGGCAAGCTGAGGGAGCCGGACTTTCACGCAAAGGTGATGAGGCACGGCGGCGTTGGGCTGGGCATCGGGTACAACTGCGCGATCGAGTGGGTTGACGGCGGTTATCGGCTGGTGACTTCGAGCGACGACGCGGGGGCGTACAGGGTGTACAAGAGGCGGGGTGAGCTCGTGAGGGAGGACATCCCCAAGCGGGACGAGTACGCGCCGGAGGAGGAGTTGCTTACCGTCTAGGGATTCCCGCCCGGGCAGGGTGAGCCGCGGTTCAGGAGGCGGCGGGGTGATAGCCCTCGCCATCGTCGATAGCGGCCGGCGAGGTTGGAGGCGCCTGCGCGGCTGCGATAGCCGCTTCGAGCTTCAGCGTCTCGCCGTCTTCCAGCTCGAGCGAAACGCCGGCGTCTTCCTGGAATGCGTCCGCGTCCAGGATACACTTGGAAACGTTGGGTATGCTGGGCAATTCGAACATGACGTCCAGCAGCGTATCCTCGAGTATCGCCCGCAGCCTCCGCGCGCCGGTCTTGTGGCCGATGGCCTGCCCTGCCACCGCCTGGAGGCCGTCGTCCGTAATCACCAACTCTACGCCGTCCATCTTGAAGAGGGCCTGGTACTGCTTCACCAGTGCGTCCTTCGGCTCCGTGAGGACGCGCACCAGCGTGGCGGGGTCTAGTCCGGCGAGGCTGACCACGACGGGGAACCTACCCACGAACTCAGGAATGAAGCCGTACTCCAGCAGGTCGTCGGCTTCTACGTGCGCCAGGATGTCTTCGTCTTCCGCCGGACCGTGGCCGTTGGCGCTGATGGCGCCCGGCCTGAATCCCAGCGAGCGCCTGTCCTTGAACGCTCGCCGTTCTATGACGTCGGTGATACCCTCGAACGCGCCGCCGCACATGAAGAGGATGCGCTCGGTGTTGATTTGCAGGAACTCCTGGTGGGGGTGCTTGCGTCCGCCCTGAGGCGGCACGTTCGCCACGCACCCCTCGACAATCTTGAGCAGCGCCTGCTGGACGCCTTCGCCGGAAACGTCCCGTGTGATGGACGGATTGGCCATCTTGCGCGCCATCTTGTCGATCTCGTCGATGTAGATGATTCCGTGCTCGGCGCGTCCTATGTCCAAGTCGGCGGCCTGGATGAGGCGCAGTAGTATGTTCTCGACGTCTTCGCCAACATAGCCGGCTTCTGTGAGCGAGGTCGCGTCCACGATGGTAAACGGCACGTCCAGTATCTTGGCGAGCGTCTGCGCCAGAAGGGTCTTACCGGAGCCGGAGGGGCCGAGCATCAGGATGTTCGCCTTCTGCAACTCCACGTCGGGATGCCTGCGGTTGGACCACACCCGCTTGTAGTGGTTATAGACCGCGACGCTGAGGACTTTCTTGGCGCGCTCCTGGCCGACGACGTACTCGTCGAGCTTCTCGCAGATGACCTTCGGGCTGAAAGAGCTGGGCTTGGGTCCGGGGCGAGACTTGGGCGCCTGCTCCCGGATGTCTCGCGCGATCGCCTGCTCGCACAGGACGACGCACTCGTGGCAGATGTACACGCCGTCTATGCCGGCGAGCAGTCTGCCACCCTGGCTCTGGAATTTGCCGCAGAAAGAACACTGATGGTCCGTTCGACGACTCATTCTAGCGACGCCTCCTCAACTGGCTCTGTTCCGACAGCCCCGGCGTCAACCAGGACTAGTTCTCCTCTCCACCGGACTCCCCGTTGTCGGACTCATTCTCCTGATCGCCGTCGGACGGCGGGTGAAGCACCTCGTCGACGAGACCGTACTCTACGGCCTGCTCGGCGTTCAGGAAGTAGTCCCTGTCGGAGTCCCTGGCCACCTTATCGTAGGGTTGACCAGTTGATTGTGAGATAATCTGGCGAATCTTGTCTTGCATCCGCAGTATCTCTCTTGCGTGAATTTCGATGTCCGACGCCTGGCCTTGAGCGCCGCCGAGCGGCTGGTGCATGTGGACCGTGGAGTTGGGCAGGGCGTAGCGCTTGCCGGGGGCGCCCGCGGTGAGAAGCACCGTGCCCATGCTGGCGGCAAGGCCGACGCAGATGGTGGACACGTCGGGGCGAATCAGGTGCATCGTGTCGTAGATGGCGAGCCCGGCGCTGATGACGCCGCCCGGAGAGTTGATGTAGAGGCTGATGTCCCTGTCCGGGTCCTCGCGGTCCAGGTACAGGAGCTGCGCCACAATGTTGTTGGCTATGTGGTCGACGATTGGCGTGCCCAGGAAGATTATCCGCTCCTTGAGAAGCAGCGAATAGATATCGTAGGCCCGTTCTCCCCTGGCGTCGCCTTCGACCACCATGGGGATGACGTTTTCTGGTCTGTAAATCACCGGAGTGTTCTCCTTGAGCTTTAAGCTTCGGAATCGCTTTCGCTTTCGTCGTTGGGGTCTTCGGCGGATTCGGGAGCGTCCTCGTTCGGCTCCGCCGGGCCTTCGTCGTCACTTTCCGCCGGTTGTTCTCCTCTGGCAATGGCCCTTAGGCGCTCCATGGCCTTTTCGGTGAGCATGGAATTGCGGACCGAGGCGATCTCCTCGTCGGTAGGCTCCCTGGTGAGCGAGTTTTCAGCCAGGAGCTCCCTGACCCTCGCCTCCGCCTCTTCTTCGGTCACGTCGAGGCCTTCCAGATCGGCAAACTCGGTCATGGCGTAGCTGCGCACGAGCCTCTCCCGCACGTCCGCCTGCGCCTGCTCCAGGACCGCCTCTTCGGTGTTGCCCGTCGAGCGCAGGTAGTCGTCCGCGCGGATGCCGAGCCTGTCCAGGAACTGTTGCTGTTCGTACCAGGCGTGTTCCGCGCCATGCTCCACCAGCAGGGGTGGCAGCTCGACTGTGGCGTTCTCCATCAGCGCCTCGAGGGCCTTTTCCGTGAACTCGCCGATGGCCCTGTTCTCGGCGCCCTGCCGTTCTTCCTCGCGGATCCGTTCGGTCAATTGCTCCAGGGTCTCTTCAGCCTCCCCCAGGCTCAAGACAAAGTCGTCGTCCAGTTCGGGGAGCTCGCGTTCCTTGTAGTCCTTAACGGTGACTCGCACGTTCACCGTCTTTCCGGCGACGTCGGTCAGGTAGAAGTCGTCGGGGAGGTCCAGGTCGAATTCGCGCTCGTCGCCGGCCTGTGCCCCCTCGAGATGCCCACCCAAGTCGGGAAGGGGCGTCATTCCCTCCTCGCTTGCCAACAGGACGTAGTCAGACTGTTCCCACACGGTCTCGCCATCTGAAGTCACTAGCATGTCGGCGGTCACCAGGTCCCCGATTTCGAGGGGGCGCTCTACCGGGCTCCATGTCGCCAGCCGCTCGCGCAGATCCTCGAGATGCTCCTGCACGGCCTCGTCCTCGTCGAACTCGAGAGGCTCTTCTTCGACCCGGATGTCGCGATACGCGCCGAGGTCGACGTCGGGTTTCAGGGGAATGGTGGCCTTGAACGAGAGCGGTTCGAAATCGACCATCTCGATGTGGGGCATACCGACGGAGTCCAACTCCTGGTCGTCAATGGCGCGGTTGGTGGTCTCGGTGACCAGGACGTCCAGCACTTCGTTCAGCAGGCTCTCCCTGCCGATCATGCGCTCGATGATGCTGCGAGGGGCCTTTCCCTTTCGGAATCCGGGGACGTTTACGCGCTGGACGATGCGTCTGTAGCCCCGGTCGAGATATGGGTCGAGGTCGTCGTCTTCCAACTCGATATTGAGAACTGTCTGACGGTCAACAACTTCCTCGCGCTCGACTTTCAAAGCTGGCTCCTAGTGGGGGATGTCGCGAGTGATTATATCACGGCTATGTTGCAAGCAAAAGATACAAGGTTGCGGCGGCCTCTGGAAGGCGTGCTCAAGTTGACATGCCAAAGCGCGCGGTGCTATATTTTCGGACGGTCTTTATGGCACGCGCGCGGCGGCACAGAGCGTCGCGCGCTTCGAATCGTCAGGGGGAAGTGATGGCGGTAAACATCCTGGTCTGCGTCAAGCAGGTGGTAGATCCTGAGACGCCGGCGTCCGCTTTTCGCATAGACTCGAACACGAAGAAAGTAGTGCCCGCCGCGGGGATTCCGCCCGTGGTCAACGGATTCTGCGAGAACGCGGTCGAGGCGGCGCTTCGTATCAAGGACGCCGAGGGCGGGAGCGTAACCGTGCTCTCCATGGGCAGTGGATTCGTGATGGACGTGATGAAGAAACCGCTGTCCATGGGCGCGGACGAGATGATCCTGATCGACGACGAGGCAGCGCTCGAGCTCGACGCTTTCGGCACCGCCTACGCGCTCTCGGAGGCGATCAAGGGCGCGGGCGAGTTCGACCTTATCCTCTGCGGTCGCCAGGCGTCCGACTGGGACAACGCCCACGTTCCTCTCGGCGTCGCTGAGATGCTCGGCCTGCCTTGCATCACGCTGGCCCAGAAGGTGGAGATCGCCGAGAACGGCCTGCTGGTGCACCGTGCGCTGTCCGACGGCTACGAGGTGTTCGAGTCGCCGCTGCCCGCGGTCGTGACTGTGAGCAACGAGTTGGGCGAGCCGCGCTATCCCACGCTGAGGGGCATTATGGCGGCGAGCCGGAAGCGGCCGGTCACGAAGACCATCGGAGACCTCGGCCTCGACGAGTCCCGACTGAGCGCCAGACTGGAGACGCTCGACCTGTACATTCCTGTGAGCGAGTCTGAGGTCGAAATCATCGAGGGCGAGGACGAGGCGGAGGCAGGGCGCAATCTCGCGCTGCGTCTGCGCGAAGAGAAGATCATATAGCGGCTGGCGGCGACTGCGCGGCCAAACGCCGATAACGGACGGAGCGTGACAATGGCAGGAGTTCTGGTACTGGCCGAGGTGGAGGACGGCAGGGTCCAATCGTCGTCGCTCGAGTTGCTGGCGGCGGCGCGCAAGCTGGCGGACGCGCTCGGCGAAGAGGTCGGGGCGGCCGTGCCCGGTGGAGACGCCGGCGGGCTGGCCGACACCGCGATCGCTCACGGAGCCGACAAGGTCTTCGTGGTAGAGGACCCGCTGTTGGAGGGCACACAGATCGATGCACACCTGGCGGCGTACCAGCACGTGGCGGACGAAGCGTCGCCCAGCGTGGTGCTGGTCGCGCGCACGCCAAACGGGCGCGACATCGGCCCTCGACTGGCGTTCAGGCTGGGAGTCGGCGTGGCGCAGGACTGCGTTAACCTGGACGTGGATGCGGACACGGGGCGCGTGGTCGCAACCCGCCCGGTGTACGGCGGCAACGCCCTGGCCAAGGTCACTTTCCCCGGCGACGGGCCGCAGGTGGTCGTTGTGCGGGGCAAGGTGTTCGAGCCGCTGGCGGCGGACTCGTCACGCAGCGGCGAGGTGGTGAACTTGCAGCCCGGTCTCGACGGTTCGGTAGTAAAGGCCAGGCTGGTGGATACGGTGCAGAGCGAGTCCGAGGGTGTGCGCCTGGAGGACGCGACTGTGGTTGTGAGCGGCGGACGTGGCCTGGGCGGCCCCGAGCCTTTCGAGCAGATCGAGGAGCTCGCCAAGCTGTTTGGCGGCGCGATGGGCGCTTCGCGCGCCGCCTGCGACGCCGGGTGGCTCGATCACAGCTACCAGGTGGGCCTCACCGGCAAGACAATCACGCCGGACCTGTACATCACCGTCGCGATTTCCGGCGCGAGCCAGCACCTCGCGGGCTGCTCAGGCTCCAAGTTCATCGTCGCCATCAACAGGGACCCGGAGGCCAACATCTTCAAGGAAGCCAGCTTTGGAGTAGTCGGCGACTGGAAGAACGTGCTTCCCGCCTTCACGGAAACAGTGCGAGAGCTACTGGAGTCCTGACGCCGGGGAGCAAACGCCTGAAAATTGTAAGGGGCGGTCCGTGAACCGCCCCTCTTTGCGTCCATGTTCCGGCCGCGGCCGAAGCGCTATGGGCTATACCCCCGCCGCTTCCCTCTCCTGCAGCTGCTCGACGAGCCTGCCGACGAGGTGCTGCGGTACTTCCTCGTAGTGGTCGAACTCCATTGTGAACGACCCGACGCCCTGAGTCTGAGAACGCAGGTCCGTGGCGTACCTCAGCATCTCCGCCTGCGGAACCTCTACCTCGATGAGTGTCTCGCCGTCGCCGTTCGGCGTCATTCCCAGGATGCGCCCGCGCTTGCTGTTCAGGTCGCCGATGATGTCGCCCGCGTACATGTCTGGCACCGTGACATCCGCCTTCATCACAGGCTCCAGCAGCACCGGCCTCGCCTCGCGCACGCCCTTGGAGAAGGCATAGGCCCCGGCGATCTCGAAAGACATGCCCGACGAGTCCACCGAGTGGTAGCTGCCGTCCACCAGCGTGACCTTGAGATCGACGACCGGGAAGCCGGCGACCACACCACCGGTGAGAGACTTCTGCACGCCCTTTTCCACGGAGGGGATGTACTCGCGGGGCACCACGCCGCCGACGATCTTGGAGTCGAAAGCGAAGCCTTCGCCCCTGGTAAGCGGTTGCAACTCCAGCCAGACGTGGCCGAACTGGCCGTGGCCGCCGCTCTGCTTCTTGTGGCGGTACTCCACGCGCGTGGGCGACGATATTGTCTCCTTGTAGGCAACTTTGGGCACTTCCAGAAGAATCTCAACGCCGAACTTTCGCTTCATCTTGTCCACCGCGACGTCGACGTGGGTGTCGCCCAGGCCGCCCAGCAACACCTCCAGCGTGTCCGGCTCCCTCGATATCACCAGGCTGGGGTCCTCCTCGACGATCCGGCTCAGAGAGCTGGTCATCTTGTCCACGTCGGCCTTGGACTTGGGGAACACGGCCATGTGGAAGACCGGGAGGGGGAACTGGAGGCCTGACAGCGTGAGTGGCTGCTCCCGCGTCGTGAGCGTGTGTCCGGTAAGCACGGTCGACAGCTTGGAGACGGCTCCGATGTCGCCCGCGGCCAGCTCGCCGGTAGCGGTCTGTGTCTTTCCGGTGAGCACGAAGACCTGGCCGACGCGCTCGCCCTCGCCCAGGTTGGCGTTCCATATCTGGCTGTCGCTTGCAAACGTGCCGCTGTAAACACGGAAGTAGGACAGCTTGCCGACGAAGGGGTCGGCTGCCGTCTTGAACACCAGGGCCGCCAGCGGGCCGGAGCCGTCGCAGTCCAGTTCGACCATATCTCCCGAGCCGGGGATCTCCGCCTCGGCGGCGCCAACGTCGGCGGGAGAGGGCATAAGGTCAATCAGAGCGTCCATGAGCTCCGTGGTGCCAAGCTCGGCCACGGAATTGCCGGCGAGCACCGGCACGATGTCGCCCGAGATGACGCCCGCCTTGAGTCCCGACCGCATCTCCTCCGGCGTCAGCGGCTCGCCCTCCAGGTACTTCATCGTCAGGTCGTCGTCCGTCTCCGCCACCGCCTCCGTTAGCAGCTCGCGCGCCCCCTCGACCGCGTCCTCCAGTCCCCCGGGCACATCTGCCTCCGGGTCCAGAAGATTGATGCTGCCGGAGAAGGAGTTTTCCGAGCCGATCGGAATCTGGACCGCTACGCACCTCCTGCCAAACGTCTGGGTGAGCGACTCCATGACGCGGTCAAAATCGGCGTTGTCCCGGTCGAGCTTGCTCACAAACACCAGCCGCGGCAGGTTGGCGTCGTCGGCATACTGCCACATCTGCTTCGTGCCCACTTCGATACCGGCCTGGCCCGCGACGACGATCACCGCGCCGTCGGCCACCCTGAGCCCCGAGACTACCTCGCCGCGATAGTCGGCATAGCCCGGCGTGTCGATGATGTTGATCTTGCCGCCCTTCCACGGGCAGGCGGCGATGGCTGTCTGTATGCTTGTGCCTCGCCGGGCCTCCTCCGGCTCGAAATCGGAAGTCGTCGTGCCGTCTTCGATGGTGCCCAGCCGGTTGTTGACGCCCGCCGTGTGCAGCATGGCCTCGCACAGCATAGTCTTGCCGGCCCCGCTGTGAGATAGCAGCACGATGTTGCGGATGCTGTCGGTTCCGAAGTCCGGCATGGCGTGGTCTCCTTGTAGTGTGGTAGTGGCCCTATTGTAGGCAAACCCGCCTAAGCGCGCAACGTGTGAGCGGAGTGTGTCTCAAAGTTGCAATGGCTAGACGCTTGCCTATAGAGTAGTACCTGTAGGACAGCACGAAAAGCGTCGAGGAGAACATACCTTATGAGGGTGTACTGGCGTTATACGAAGAGAGGGCAGCGCCTGATTCTCGGTTCGGACGATGGCGGCATCGAAGAGGAGATCGGAGGCGTCAGGGAGACCAAGCGGGGATTCGACGCCTTTGCGAAGACCTTCGGATACGACCCGGGCCGCGCCCAGAAGGGAATGGCGTCCATGGACGAGGCCAAGGGATTCGTCGAGTCGTTCAGGCCATGGGAGATGTACGAGGAGGGACAGGGCGGCCTGTCGGTTGACTCGGAGGTTATGCCCCTTCCCGAGTAGCGGTGAGCACAGCCGGATACGCGGCGCATATCGAGGTAGCATACATGCTGGGAATCATAGGCGGCACCGGGCCGGAGGGCAGGGGGCTCGCGCTCAGGTTCGCTCTTGCGGGTGAGCAGGTGGTTATAGGCTCGCGGGACGAGGCTCGCGCCAACAGCGCGGCCGAGAGCGTGCTGGAACACGCCCCGGCCGAGTCCGTAAGCGGCGCTACCAATTCCGAAGCCGCCGCCAAGTCCGACGTTGTGCTAGTGTCGGTGCCCTACGCTGCACAGCGCGCCACCCTGACCGGACTGACCGGCGAGCTCGCCGGCAAGACCGTCGTCAGCCTCGTCGCGCCGCTGGAGTTCAACCGGGGCCGGGCGAGTGCCGTACGCGTCGAAGAGGGATCGGCGGCGCTGCAAGCCCAGGCCATTCTGCCGGACTCGACCGTGGCGGCCGCGTTTCAGAACGTGAGCGCGGAGGACCTGCTCATCCCGAACAAGTCCATCGACTCGGACGTCATCGTCTGCGCCGACGACTCCGACGCCCTCCGGCTGGTGATGGAGTTGGCGGAGCGCATCGAGGGAGTGCGCGCCGTGAACGGGGGCGGGCTGGCAAACGCGCGGTACGTCGAGGACCTCACTGCCCTGCTGCTCAACATCAACCGCATCTACCGGGCGCACTCATCCATCAGGATCACGGGAATCTAGGCAAAGCAGGCCGCGATGCCAATACTCGCAACCATCCTCGCCGCGCTGATCGCCCTGGCGTCTCCCGGGGCCGATCAGCCCTCGCCGTCTCCGAACGAGGGCTCTACGCCCATCCGGGTCATTCAAAGCACGCACTCGATTGCCTTCCCGGACGAGATAAGGCTAAGGCTCGTCGCCGAGTCCGATGCGCCCATTACACACGTGAGGCTCGTGTACCGGCTCGGCAGCCAGGAAACCAGGATCTACGGCTACCCCGAGTTCACGCCGTCCAGCCGCATCGACACGGACTTTCGAATCAAGACCGGCGGAGCCAGCTTCCTTCCCAGCGGCGTCGACGTCACTTACTTCTACCACATCGGCGACGCGAACGGGAACGAGTTCGACAGCGAACGCTACAGCCTGGAGTACCTGAATCCGCGGTACGACTGGCAGCGCTACAGCCTGCCCGGGTTCGAGGTGCTGTGGCACGACCGCCCGGCGAACGAGGTGCGCGCCGTCGCCGACGACGTAAACGAGCGACTGGACGAGGTGCGCGCGCTACTCAGGCTGGACGAAACGAAGACGATGAAGGCGGTCATACTGAACGGGCGGCGAGAGGCTAGCACGAGCCTTCCCAAGGTGAGCGACGCCGCGACGGCGGGCCACCTTTACGGCGGCTTCGCCTACGGGGCGCTAGACGTGTTCGTGCTCGTGGGCCTGGGGCGCGAGGGGATGATTCACGAAATGACGCACCTGCTCATCGACGAGGCGATGACCTCTCCGCGCGGCCGGCTGCCGGCGTGGCTCAACGAGGGCCTGGCGATGTACTACGAGGGATCGAGCAGTTGGCGGCAGCGCGCCGTGCAGGACGCCTACCACCGCGGCCGGCTGATGCCGCTGCGGTCGATGGGAGCCGTGCCCGGAGTGCCCGGCGACGTCCGCAACTTCTACTCCCAGTCCTGGAGCGTCGTCTACTACATGATGGAGACTTACGGGCCGGACCGGATGACGGCGCTACTCGGAGCGATTGACTCCGGTATGGACGTCGAGGAGGCCGTCCCGGTGGCCTACGACATCAGCCTCGATGAGCTGGAGTCTCGCTGGAAGCGTACCCTACGCGGGGGCGTAATCGAGAGATTGCCGGCGGACCCGGGAACCGTCGGCACGTCGTTCATAATCGGCGGAGCGGTTGTGGTCACGCTCACCGCCGTTCTCTTCCGGTGGCTGAGAAGCACACCGGACCCCGAGGAGTCGGATCGCGAGTAGGGCTGGCAACGTGGCTGGCGGACAGTACCAGCCGGGAACAGGGGCGAGGTGGAACATGCACCTGCGCGTGCTGGGCGCACACAACCTGGAGAGCAGGGACACCCGAATGGAGTCCCACCTGATCGACGGCCGGCTCGCGTTAGACGCGGGCGGTATGACGCGGTCGCTGACCTTTGACGAGCAACGGCGAATCAGGGCGGTGATTCTCTCCCACCGCCATTTCGATCACGTGAGGGACCTGCTTCCACTGGGGATGGCCCTGCGCGACGTGGAAGAGGCGGTCGGCGTTTACGCGATTCCGGACGCGCTAGACTTCGTGGGTCGAAAGCTGTTGGATGGGAGCCTGTACCCGAATTTCGTGAACCCGGCGACAGGGCACGATCCGTCGTATATTCTCAACCCGGTGGAGTTCTATACCGAGTTCAGCGTACTGGACTACACCGTGAAGGCGGTGCCGGTGCCCCACGCCGTGCCAGCGGCGGGCTACCTGATCTCGTCCGGCGACGTGAGCCTGTTCTACACCGGCGACGCGGGAGAGGGCGTGGAGGCGGCGTGGGAGCACGTGTGTCCCGACGTTCTGCTATCCGAGTGCACCTTCGGCAACGACGGCGCGCGGTCGGCGACGAGGGCCGGCCATCTTACGCCGGCCACCCTCGAAAACGCGCTGGTGGCGTTTCGAGAGCGGTGGGCGCGCCTGCCGCGGGTAATCATCTCCCACATTAGCCCGCCGTGGGAGCCGATGATTCGCAGCGAGATGGCCGGAGTAGAGGACCGGCTGGGTATTCGCATAGAGATTTCCTCGGAAGACACGAGCTACGCGCTATGATCGAGCACGGTAACCTGAATTCTCGGCACGGGCCGGGGAGCGTGCCAAAGTGAGCCGAGCCGCTTTTGTGTACGACGACCGTCTGTCGCGCCATGCGCTGAGCGACACGCACCCGATGAAGCCGGCGCGATTGCGCTACACATACGAATTGCTGGAGTCCTACGGTGTATTCTCCGCGCCGGATGTGGATCTGGTAACGCCGGCCGCAGCGAACGAGGATGACGTGCTTTCGTACCACTCGCCGGAGTACCTGAGTGCCGTTCGGGGCCTCAGCGGCGGGGATGCGGCCATCAATCCGGCCGCGTTCAACTTCGGCCCGGGTGACAATCCTTTCTACGAGGGCATGTACGACGCCGCGATGCTGTCGACCGGCGCGTCTCTCAAAGCGGCGTCGATGTTACTGGACGGGGAGCACTTCCGCGCGTTCAGCATTTCGGGCGGACTCCACCACGCCATGCCCGGTTACGCCTTCGGCTTCTGCGTGTTCAACGACCCGGTTATCGCGATAAAGTCGCTGCTCGCCAGGGGCGCTCGCGTCGCCTACGTCGACATCGACTGCCACCACGGGGACGGGGTGCAACACGCCTTCTACGACACGGACCGGGTGCTCACCATTTCCCTGCACGAGTCCGGCGCGTTCCTGTTCCCGGGCACCGGATTCACCCAGGAGATCGGCGCGGGCAGGGGACGCGGATACTCGGTGAACGTGCCCCTGTATCCGTACACATCGGACGAGGTGTACCTGTGGGCGTTCCGCGAGGTCGTCCCCCGGCTACTCGCGGCGTTCAGGCCGGACGTTTTGGTGACGCAGCTCGGTATCGACACCCACCTTCTCGACCCGATAACCCACCTGGCGCTCACTACCCAGGGCTTCGCGGAGGCGGTGGGAGAGTTCCGTAAGGCCGCACCGCCCCTGTGGCTGGCCCTGGGCGGCGGCGGATACGACCTGCAGGCGGTGAGTCGCGCCTGGACGATGGCGTTCGCGGCGATGGCGGGCCATGAGTTGCGGGACGAGGTGCCGGAGGCATACCGGAACCGTTACGGAGTCGAGAGGCTCAGAGACGAGCCGCCCACGATACAGGACTCGGTCACGAGCGATTCGCGGATGTTCGCGGAGGCGAGCGTGCAGGCCGTTCACAGCCTGGTGTTCCCGCTGCACGGCATCAGGTTCGCCTGAGCATTCGCCGACCTGTCGTCAGGACCTCAGCATCTCCCGCAGCGTGGTCTCGATAGCCGTGTTCCTGAACTCGAACCCCGATTCCACCAGCTTGGCAGACGACATTCTGGTGCTATAGAGCACCGCGTCCGCCATCTCTCCCATCGCGACCCGCAGCGCAAACCTGGGCACGAACAGCAGCGCCGGGCGACCCAGCGCCCGGCCCAGTGCGCGCGTGAACTCCGCGTTGGTGACTGGCTCCGGTGCGCTGACATTGACCGGCCCGAACAGATCGTCGGCCGTGAGCGCGTGAGCGAAGGCGCCCACCGCGTCCTCAAGCGACAGCCAGCTCATGTACTGCCTGCCGCTTCCCAGCCTGCCGCCGATGCCCATTCGGAATGGAGGCAGCATCCGCTTCAGCGGCCCGCCGGATGGGTCGAACACCATGCCCAGCCGCATAGCCGCGACGCGGATGCCGGCGTCCGAGGCCGGCTGGGCCGCCTTCTCCCACTCGGCGGTCGACTGGGCGATGAAGTCAGCGCCGGGCGGTTCTTCCTCGCCGAGCAGGTCCGCGCCCCGGTCGCCGTAGTAGCCCACGGCGGACGCGCCGATAAAGCAGCGCGGGGTTGGCCTCGTCTGGGCCAGGGCATTCGCCAGCAGCGAGGTGCCGCGGGTGCGGCTGTCGCGTATGCGCGCCTTCTGGGCGTCGTCCCAGCGCCGGTTGGCTATGTTCTCACCGGCAAGGTGCACCACGCCGTCGATGCCTTGCAGCGCCCCCTCGTCGATGTAGCCCGTCTCGGGGTCCCAGCGCGCCTCGCCAGTTCCCGGCCGCGGCTCCCGGCGCACGAGCCGGACGACGCCGTGTCCCTCCGACTCCAGCCGAGCCGACAGCACGGAACCTATGAATCCGGACGAGCCGGTAATCAGCACTCTCACTATGGACACTCCCACGGATTGGATAAATTCTAGCACAATGGGCCGCGCTGAGGCGGAAGCGTGGCGGGCCGGGACCGCCACCACCGGCCTGCTCGAACGGGGCAAGGGCACTCGGCTGATACAGCCGCACCGGTGTCGTTGTCCTTTACAGGGCCGCGTAGTGGCAGATATAATCATACGACGCACTTACGACGGCCCAGAGAGTGGGCCGTGCATCGAGGAGAGCTGCTTGGCCGTACTGCCGATACTGATGCTTCCGCATCCCACCTTGAGGAAGCGGGCCAGGAAGGTGCGGCGCGTGGACGCCTCGGTGCTACGCTTGGCTCACGACATGATCGACACGCTGATCGATGCCGATGGAGTGGGCCTCGCGGCCAACCAGGTAGGCGACTTGCAGCGAATAATCGTGGTTCGCCTGCCCGAGGAGGAGCCAAGAATCTACATCAACCCGGAGATCGTCCGTCGTGAGGGCGAAAGGGAGGTCGAGGAGGGCTGTCTCAGCATTCCAGGGTACAGAGGCACCATTACCAGGTCCCTCTTGGTCACGTTTGGCGCGCTGGACCACACCTCCAAGACCGTCAAGCTGAAGGCCGACGGCCTGCTTGGACAGGCCCTGGAGCATGAAGTCGACCATCTCAACGGCATACTGTATCTCGATCATCTCAAAAGCCACGACGATCTTGTGAAGCTGGAGAGCGGCGATGGGGAGGACGACGGAGCCGGCGAATCAGAGGCGGCCCCGGACCCGGAGGAGCAGGAGTCTCCCGCCACGATGAAGATCGGTTAGGTCGCCGAGTTGCAGCTTACGTCCAAACTCGCTGCGTTTGCGACACACTTCACATCGACGCGGCAGCCCACCAGTCAGTCTACATGAGCGCTAATCCCCCAGAACTACTGACCGTGCATCGGCACGCGCCCGTGCGTGAAGCAATGGGCGACTGGCGAATCGCGCCCGCCGTCGAGGCAGTCCGCTCGCGTCTGGAAGAGTGGGGCGTGCGGAGTTGGCTGGTAGGCGGCGCGGTCCGCGACGCTCTGCTTGGCAGAGAGGCCGGCGACGTCGACGTTGCGGTCTACGGCAGCGCGCACGGTGTTGGTCTCAGGCTTGCGACAGAGTTGAACGGCACGCTCGTGCCCTGGGCAGGCAGCCCGGACGAAATGGTGCGCGTGGTGCTGCCGGCAGCGGATGGCGGGTGCGTCGTCGACCTGAGCTGCGCCGCTGATGGGATTGGCGCTGATCTGGCCAGGCGTGACTTCACCATCAACGCGATGGCGGTCCCACTGACGCTCGCGCCAGACGAAAGCGCGGACTCCCACTCGCTAGTGGATCCCTACGGCGGGATGGACGACCTGCGGGCTAGCCGGATACGCGCCGTGTGGCCCGGAGTCTTCCAAGACGACCCGGCGCGCCTCATACGCGCACCCAGGCTCGCGGCGCAGCTTGGCTTCGAGGTCGACGTCGAGACTCGTGCGCTCATTCGCGCGAACTGTCGATTGATTTGCGGCGTCGCCCCGGAGCGGATCACCCAAGAGTTCTTGAAGTTGCTGGCCGAGCCTCGAGGAACGCACAACGTCCGCGAACTCGACGACCTGGGCCTGCTTTGCGAGGTGCTGCCGGAGTTGGCCGACGCGAAGGGTGCCACTCAACCCAGGGAGCACTACTACGACGTGTTCGATCACCTGGTGGAAACCGTGAGTCAGGCCGAGCGCCTGGTAACGGGCCGACCGGACGAGGGAGACTGGGTGGTGGACGCTCTGCCGAGGTTCGGTGGGGTCGAGGAGCGTTTTGCCGAGACGGTCGGCACCGGATTCGACAGGCTGACCCACCTCAAGCTGGCCGCGCTCCTACACGATGTTGCCAAGCCGGCCACACGCACGGTGGAGGAGTCCGGGCGCATCCGCTTTCTTGGCCATCACACCGAGGGCGAGCGCATGACGACAGCGATAGCCGAACGGCTCAGACTGAGCGGACGCAGCTCGCGCCTGCTCAGCGCGATGGTGCGCCACCACCTGCGGCCAGGGCAGCTTGGCAATGGCGGCGCGCTGCCAACGCGGCGGGCGATGTACCGCTTCTTCAGGGATGCCGGCGATGCCGCTATCGACACCATCTATCTGAACCTGGCGGACTACCTAGCCGCACGCGGTCCGCTGCTGGAGCGGGGCGAGTGGGCGCACGCCTGCAAGGTTGCGGGCGTCTTGCTGGCCTGGCGGCTGGATAGCGGCTCCGAGGAGCCGTTCCCCAAGCTGCTGAACGGTCACGACATCATGGATGGCTTCGCCCTGACCCCGGGGCCGGTTGTGGGTAGGATGCTGGCGATGGTCGCGGAGGCCGCGGCAAGCGGAAAGATCGAGACGAAGGAGGACGCCATGGCCCTGGTGGGCGCGCGACTCCGGTCTGGAGGAGACGTTGCGTAGGTACGCCCGGACGCTGATACTCATCGCCGTGCTGCTGGCCGTGGCGGTGACCGTACTCGCCGTGCAGAGGATTTCATTTGCCGGCTTCGAGCGGGGAGGAGACACAGTACTCGGCCTCAGTCTGGGGCTCGACCTCCAGGGTGGCATCCACTTGGTGTACAGTGCTACCGGAGCTATGGCTACGTCTACCGAAGAGGCGGCCACGTCTACCGAGGTAGCGACCACTTCCGAGACCGCGGTAGAGACTAATGTTCAGGAGGTCACGCCGCCGGACTCCGAAGCCATGGATGGGCTTAAGCGAATCATCGAGCGCAGGGTGAACAGCTCCGGTCTCGGCGAGCCGATCATCCAGATTCTGGGAGGCGACAGGCTGCTGGTTCAGCTCCCAGGCGTGAGAGACCCGGGGCGGGCCAAGGAGATCATCGGCGAGACCGCGCTGCTTGAGTTCAAGCACCGGCGACTCGACGTTCCAAAGAGGTTGGAACAGTTTACATCGGCCGACGTAGTGAGCATGACGGCCCGCCGCCTGCCAACTGAGGCAGAATTGGAGACGGAGTTCGGCACTCCCACGGATGACGACGTGGCGACGACGACCGAAACCACGGCAACCTCCACCGAAGAGACCGAGTCGGCTGCGGCGGAGGCGACTTCCACCGAAGAGGCACAGCCGGCCGAGGAGCAGCCGCCGG
The DNA here is from genome assembly GCA_965203135.1 of Dehalococcoidia bacterium. Classification (GTDB taxonomy): domain Bacteria; phylum Chloroflexota; class Dehalococcoidia; order Lucifugimonadales; family CATOSD01; genus CATOSD01. The sequence continues at coordinate 236,613 of CBDBBO010000003.1, forward strand.
TGCTGGTGTTCGAGTTCACCGAAAGCGGGGCGGCGAAGTTCGGCGCGGTGCTCGATGACCTCGCGGCTTCTTTCACCGGGCAGACGCCGCGGCTGAGCCGGCTGGAGATAGCCATCGAGGGCGACGAGCCTCTGAGGTACACCGACGCTCCGGCGTTCTACTTCCAGCGGCTTGCGTCCAGCACGAGCTACGCCATGGCGCTGGAACCCTACGCCGACGCGGAGCAGGATGCCGCCGCGCTGATCGCGTACACGAACGAGCGGCTGGGAGCGGGTCCGACCGCCAGCTTTACGGAGATACAGGGATCATTCGACGAGGAAATCGGCCTCACCGGCGACGACCTCGACAGGGCTTTCGCGGGAACGCACGCCGGGTCTGGCGTGCCCATCGTCAACATCGAGTTCAACGACCGCGGCACGCGCATCTTCGGCGAGCTTACACAGCAGATCGTCGGCACAGAGGAGTCCATCGCGATATTCCTGGACAACGAGGAGTTGATCGCGCCCGTCGTAACCGATGTAATCACCTCGGGTACGGGCTTCATCCGGGGCAACTTCACGCTGGAACGCGCACAGGACATCGCCCTGCTGCTGGAGGCGGGTCGTCTGCCCGTGCCCATCGAGCTTATACAGGAGCGGGGAATCGACGCGATTCTGGGCGCCGACTCGCTCAGGAGGAGCGTGGTGGCGGGACTGGTGGGTCTGGGCCTGGTGCTGGTGTTCATGGCGCTCTACTATCGGGTGCCCGGCATCGTCGCCGCGGTGGCGCTGCTCATATACGCGGCTCTGCTGCTGGCCATCTTCAAGATCCTGCCGGTCACGCTCACGCTGTCGGGCGTCGCCGCGGCCATACTGTCCGTGGGCATGGCGGTGGACGCCAACATCCTGATATTCGAGCGCATGAAGGAAGAGCTGCGGGCCGGACGCACGCTGCTTTCCGCAATCAACATTGGATTCGACAGGGCGTGGCCGGCGATCCGGGACGGCAACGTATCCACGCTGATAACCTGCGGCATACTGTTCTGGTTCTCGGACCAGTTGGGCACCACCATCGTCCAGGGATTCGCGGCCACGCTGGCCATCGGAGTGCTGGTGAGCATGTTCTCGGCCATTACGGTGAGCAGGACGCTCTTGAGGGTGCTGTCGACTACGCGAGCATCCCGGGGCCTGGGCGTGTTCGTGCCGACCGGTGGCGGCGAGTTGCCCCAGCGGCAGATGCCGTCGGGCGCGGCATAGAGGAGCGAGCAATTGGATTTCGCGGGTAAGAGGGGCTGGTTCTTCCTCGTCTCCCTGGTGGTCATCCTGCCGGGCGTGGTGTTTCTGATCCTCGCGCCGGGCCTCAAGCCGGGAATCGACTTCACCGGCGGCTCCACGCTGATAGTGGAGTTCTCCGACAGCATCGACCAGGGCAGCCTGCGCACCAGCCTGGAGGAGATGGGACGGCCCGAGGCGGTGGTGCAGAGCATGGGAGGAGACACGTTCTTCATCCGCACGGTCGAGTTGAACGAGGACCAGAAGGACGCGCTGGTGGAGGGTCTCGAGTCCGACCTGTCGCCGAGCGGTTCGACCGTTCTGGCATTCGACCTCGTGTCGCCGGTAGTTGCGCGCGAAACGGTGCTCAACGCCATGTGGGCCGTGCTGGCGGCCTCGGTGGGCATTTTCCTCTACGTGTGGTGGGCCTTCCGCAACGTGCCCAGCCCGTTCCGGTACGGGGCGGCGGCGATCGTGGCCCTGCTTCACGACACGTTCATCGTAGTGGGCATTTTCGCCCTGCTGGGCTACGTGTGGGACGTGGAAGTGAACACCATGTTCCTGATTGCGCTGCTCACCGTGATAGGTTACAGCGTCAACGACACCATCGTGGTGTTCGACCGGCTGCGCGAGAACGTGCTCCTGAATCCGAACAGCGGCTTTGCCGACAACGTGAACCTGAGCATCTCCGAGTCGCTGGGCCGCTCGCTGAACACCAGCCTCACGCTGCTGTTCACGCTGCTCGCGCTGCTGCTGTTCGGCGGCACGACGATACGGACGTTCCTGCTGGTGCTGCTGATCGGCGTGGTGGTGGGAACGTACAGCTCTATCGGCATCGCCAGCCAACTGCTGGTGTCGTGGGAGTACGGCGACGCGCGATCGTTGTTCCGGCGCGTGTTCCGCAGGCCGAGTCCGGCAGCGGCGACTTAGGGCCAGCCCGACAACCCGCTCATCACCCCCATCCTAACCTTCCCCCTGCGAGGGGGAAGGGACTCATGGGATAGGCTCTTAGGGCGTCAGCACCACTCGGCCTAACGTCCGGCGGTCTCGCATGGCGTCGTAAGCGAGCTTCCAGTCCTCGAGCGCGTAGCGCGCCGACACCACCGGCGACACCAGCCCGTCGGCTACCATCCGGGCCGCGTCCTCGATGTCCCGTGGGCCTGCGCCCGTCGACGAGTTGATCGTCGCGTCTCGGAAGAGTATTTCAGCCAGACTTATGGACACGCGCCGGCCCTCGATCTCACCCAGAAGCGTCATCCTGCCGTACTGCGCCAAGCTGTTCAACACGGAGCGGAACAGCGCCGATCCTACCGTGTCGATGGCCGCGTTCACGCCCTCGTCCTCGGTTAGCGCCATGACTATCTCAGCGAAGTCCAGCTCGCTATCGGCGAGAATCACCTCGCAGGGGGCCGCTCGTTCGATCGCGTCCAGCTTCTCCGGCGAGCCGGTGACCGCGAGCGTCCGCGCGCCCAACGCGGCGGCTATCTGCGCGGCATGGATGCCCAGCCCACCGCCTGCGCCAGTCACCAGCACCGTCTCACCGGGCCGGACTCGCGTCACGTCGCGTGCCGCGCGCAGCGCCACGCCCAGGGGGCACCCGAGCACCGCGGCTTCCACCAGGTCGATGCCGTCGGGAAGTCGAACGAAGCTGTTGCCGGGCAGGCAGATGTACTCGGCGAATCCGCCGTCCAGTCCGTGACCCAGACCCTGACCCGTTGGGCACCTGTACTGGCGCCCCGCCGCGCAGGTCGCGCACTGACCACAGTAGGTGGTCAGCGTGGTAACCACCCCGTCGCCCACGCCGAGATCGGCGACGCCCTCGCCCACCTCGGCGACGCGGCCCGAAATCTCGTGACCCAGCACCACATCGGGCTTGACGCCCCGGCGCAGGGTTCCGGCGATGACGGCGACGTCGTGGTAGCACATCCCGCACGCGGCGACCTCAAGCACCGCCTCGCCCGGCCCCGGTGATGGGACGGGAAGCTCGCGGACGGCGAGAATCGGCTCGTCACCCGGCCTCTCCAGCACGAGCGCACGCATCGTCATGTGCTAGTCGCCCGCCGGTGCGGGCGCCGACACAAGCTCTGCAAGCGCGGCGACAGTCTCGTCGAGAGTCCGGCCCCTGTCGATGGTCTCCGGCGTCTCGTTCGCGAAGGGGGTCTCGCTCATCAGCCGGTACATCTCGGCGGCGCCCCTGTGGAAGAATGGAGTCACGCCCGCCGCGTCAAAGGTGTCTGCGATCTCCTCCATCTCTCCGATCCAGCGGAACGCCTTGTGGGGAAGCCCAGGCAGACCCCTGTTCATGGCCTCGAAGGCTGCGGATTGGGAGGACGCGAACTCCGCGGCCAGCTCCTCGGAAACGCCCAGCACTTTGGCCGTGGTGAGCAGCGCCAGTTGCAGCGAGGAGGTGCCCTTGGTCAGCGCCGCGTAGCACATCTTGATGGCGGAGGCGCGGCCGATCTGGTCGCCCATCTGCTTGATGGCCACGCCGTCGCAGTCCAGCGCGGACAGCTCGACGGCGCACTCGCCCGAAACGTAGATGCGCACGCGCGGCGAGCCTGGCGCGGGCGGGCCGCCGATTATCCCGCCGTCCACGTAGCAGCCGCCCGCGGACGTGATCGTGTCGCACATCGCCGCAGCGGTGGCGGGCGAGACCGCGTTGCAGTCTGCGAACATGGTGTCCGCTCCGGTGGCGCGAATCGCGTCCGCCACGGACTCGGCCACGCCGCCGGCCTCCGAAGGCACCAGTATCGAGAGGACCACGTCGGCCTCTCTGACCAGGTCCTCGAAACTCGCGACTCCGGCTATGCCGGCACGGCGCGCGAGCTCCCTTGTGCGCTCGCTTCTGCCCTCCAGGTGGGATATGATGCTCAGCCCGTGCTCGCGCAGCGCGCGGCCCACGGCGTGACCCATGTCGCCCGGGCTGAGAATTGCCACTGTTTCGATTCGCATGTACGGCTCCATATCAAGTGTTGGGTATCGGTAGGCGAGCCGTGCTGCTGTGTGAGACGCCCGCTCACCATGGCCAGATTATAGGCCAATTCTGTCTTTGGCTCAATCGCGGCCTGGCCTATAATGGAGCTTGAGACCCAGGCCGCGCCCGTCGCCGGCACGGAACAGCTAAACGTGGAGCGGGGCCAATCGCAGGGAGTGAGGAGCAGACAGATGAGACTCGGCGCGCACGTATCCTCCGCGGGAGGAGCATCGAACGCCATCGACAGGGGACAGGAGATTGGCGCGGAAGCCATCCAGATATTCGCGTCCTCGCCCAGGGCCTGGAAGTTCCGGCCCGTACCGGAAGAGCAGGCTGCGGCCTTTCAAGAGAAGGCCGCAGCAGCCGGCGAACTGACCTCTTTCCTGCACGGCAGCTACCTGGTCAACATAGCGGGCGGGCCCGATCTGCTGCGCAAGTCCATCGACTCGCTCGTCAATCACATGCACGCCGCCTCCCAACTCGGCGCGGTGGGCGTGATCTTCCACTGTGGCAGCCACAAGTCCGCCGGGTTCGACGCGGTCAAAGACGCCGCGGCCGCCGCGCTGTCCGAGGTGATCGCCAACACTCCCGACGACACCTACCTCATCCTGGAGAACAGCGCCGGGATGGGGTCGCACCTGGGGGCGTCGTTCGAGGAAATAGGCTTGCTGATGGAGCTTGTGGGCAGCCCGAGGGTGAAGGTGTGCCTGGACACCCAGCACGCCTTCGCGGCTGGCTACCGCGTGGCGGACCCGGATGGGATAGACGAGGCGATGCGGGACTTCGACCGCAACATCGGCCTGGCGAACCTGGTGGCCGTGCACGCCAACGACTCGAAGGTGGAGTTCGGGTCCGGCGTGGACCGCCACGAGAACATAGGCAGCGGCTTCATCGGCGTCGACGGCTTTCGCGTCATAATGGCCCACGAGGCATTCGCCAGCGTGCCGTTCCTGCTGGAGGTGCCCGGCGACGACAGGAAAGGACCGGACAAGCCAAACCTCGACAGGCTCAAGGCGATACGAGGCGAACTGGGACTCAACGCCTAACGCGCCAGCCAGATGCTCTTTTGCCATATAATGGAGAGCATGAGAGAGTCGGACAGAAGGCGCTACAGGGAGTTTCTGAACGCGGAGCTGGAGGCGGCGGCGATGTACGCCTCCATGGCCAGGGCGGACGATAACGCCGAACGGGCCGAGATATTCGAACAGCTCGTCGAATCGGAACTCCGCCACGCGCGCAGGTGGGCCGAGAGGCTGGGCGTGGAGGACACTGAGCCTATCCAGCCCAAGGTCAATCTCAGGGTTCGCGTGTTCAACCTCGCTCTCGGCGTCCTGGGCGTCAAGCGTGTGCTGCCGTGGCTCATCCGGGTGGAGGCGAAGGAGATCGACGCCTACGACTACGAGCCGGGTGCCGAGGACATGGCCGCGGAGGAACGCGAGCACGCGCGCACCCTGCGACGCCTGGACGCCGGCGAGGACGGATCGGCCCGGCAGGAGTTGCGCCGCTCCAACGCCGTCGGCGGCGGTGGGCTGAGGGCCGCGGTGCTGGGCGCGAACGATGGCCTGGTGTCCAACTTCAGCCTGGTGATGGGAGTGGCGGGCGGCTCGGGGAACCCGGACGTCGTTCTGCTGGCCGGTCTGGCGGGTTTGCTGGCCGGAGCGTTCTCGATGGCGGCCGGCGAATACGTCTCTATGCGTTCCCAGCGAGACGTGTATGAGAAGAGCATCCGCGTAGAGCGCGCCGAGCTCGAGGCCTGGCCTGAAGAGGAGGAGCAGGAGCTGGTGCTCATATACCGTGCCAAGGGGCTGAGCCAGGAGGAGGCCGAGACCTTCGCCAAGCGCATCATGGAGCGTCCGGAAGTTGCGCTGGACACGATGGCGAGAGAGGAGCTGGGGCTGGATCCGGACCAGCTCGGTTCGCCGTGGCAGGCGGCGTTCAGTTCTTTCGCGGCGTTCGTCGTGGGCGCGCTGATTCCGATTCTCGCGTACATGTTCGACACGGGCGTTTCGGCCTTCGTGCTGAGCGCCGCGATGAGCGCGGGCGCGCTCGTGATCGTGGGAGGCGCTCTCAGCCTGTTTTCGGGGAATAACCCGGCCTGGGGCGCGATCAGGATGCTGGCGCTGGGAAGCGCCGCCGCCGCCGTAACCTACGGCATAGGCCGCCTCATCGGCGTAACTGTCATGGGCTGATCGCCTTGAACAGCCGCCAGGACCGCCCCGTGTTCTTCAGTCGTCTCCGCGCGACTGCGCGGCGGTTCATGCTTGCGCCAATTGGGGGCGGATCTACGCTGAGTCTCGGGACGGTTTCGGGCATCCCCGTGGGGCTCCACTATTCTTGGTTCCTCCTGTTAGGTCTCGTCACCTGGAGCCTGGCGACGCAGTTCTACCCGTCTCTTTACTGGGGCTGGAGCGGCACGGTTTACTGGGCCACCGCGCTCGCCGCCGCGCTGCTGCTGTTCGCGTCCGTATTGGCCCACGAGTTCGCTCACTCCTTCGTGGCGCGGCGGCGAGGCATCGGCGTCCACGGCATAACCCTGTTCCTGCTGGGCGGCATCAGCCGACTGCGCTCCGAGCCGCGCACTGCCTGGGAAGAGTTTTCGATAGCCTCGGTCGGCCCAGCCACAAGCATTGTGCTGGCAGGGCTATTCTGGCTCGCATTGCTTCCAGTCAGCGACTGGCGCACTCCACTGAACGGCATCCTGGTATACCTCGCGGTGGTGAATCTCGTTCTGGCCCTTTTCAACCTCGTGCCGGCCTACCCCATGGACGGGGGCAGGATGTTCCGGTCTATCGTATGGGGGATCTCTGGAAACTTCCGACTGGCAACGACGGTTTCGGCCTGGGGAGGCCAGCTATTCGGCATAGCGTTCGCGGTCTGGGGCGTGATTCGGGTATTGCAGGGGAATCCTGGCGGACTGCTGCTCGTGCTCGTAGGCCTGTTCCTATTCGCCGCTGCGGCTGCCTCCTTGCGCAGGCCGGAGGGCGAAGTAGATGCGGCCACACACAGCGTGTCTTCGGTGATGTGCACCAGCCCGGCGGTTGCCCCACCGGATATGCCGCTGTTCGAGGCCGTTCACGACCGGCTGCTCCCGTCGGCACGCCGGGCGTTGTTCGTATGCGAGGGAGACAGGTTGGTCGGGGCGCTCACAGGATTCGACGCGTCCTCGGTGCCCACGGGGCTGTGGAGGTCGGTCCCTGTGAGAAACGCCATGAGGCCGGCGCCGCTGCCCGCCATTCACCCTGACGACAGCCTCGGGACAGCCGTTGACCTGCTGGCGAGTCTGCCTGACAGGGAGATTCCGGTGGTTGAAGGCGGAAGCCTGGTCGGCAGCCTTTCGACGTCGGACGTCCTGCCGCTCCTGCACGGCCCCGGTTCTGACGCGGGCGCGCGCTAGCACGTCCGGCGCGTGGTTATCGAGAGTCTCGCATTTGGTCTGCTGGCCGCGTTGGGCTGGGGAGCGTCCGATTTCGCCGCTGCGCTGATCACCCGGCGCATAGGCGGTCTGCCGACCGTGTTCTGGGTGCACGTCGGCTCCGTTCTTCTTTCCTCGACCTACCTGCCGTTCGCCCCCGGCATTATTGGCGGCGTGAGCGCGGCGCAGTGGGCTGAGATGGCGGGAATCTCCGTCCTGGCGTTCGGGACCTACATATTCTTCTACCGCTCGCTCCAGCTTGGCCCAATTGCTATCGTCACTCCGATAATCGGCGCGAACGCGGTGGTGGTCATCCTGCTGGCGGTCGCGCTGGCCGGAGAGCGACTCAGCGGCCTGCAACTCGCCGCCATGCCCGCGGTGATAGGCGGCGTGGCGCTGGTGTCGGTAGACCTACGCAATCTCAGGTCCAGCCGAGAGCTGATCGGGAAGGGAGTCCTGTTCGCCATAGTGGCGATGGTATGCCTCGGAAGCTGGCAGTACCTTGTGGGCTTGGCATCGCGGGAGCTGAGCTGGTTCCTGCCGATCTACCTCACGAGGATAATGACGCTCGGCCTGGTGGCGCCCGCGCTTGCGGTAACGCGGACCGCACCCTGGCGGTCGCTCGGGGCGAAGCTGCTGGCAGGCGCGCTGTTCGTCGCGGCGTTCGAGACCCTGGGCCTGTTCGCGTTCGCCCGTGGAGCCGAGGTGGGCGTCATCTCTATTGTCGCCGCATCGGCTACAATATACCCGGTGTTGCCGATGGTGGGCGGTCTCGTCCTGTTTCGGGAAAGAATCGCGCCCAACCAATGGGTCGGCCTGGCGGCGGCCATGGCCGGGCTGGTGCTGCTGGCGGCGAGCGCCTAGTTCCGCGTCTGCGCGCGCCATTAGACACTTGCGCTAGATCAAAACTTGCTCTATTCTCGGTCAGCGTATTTCTGAATCGGAGCGAATGCATGACTGGTTGGAATTCAAGCTCTCGACCTCGCGCGACCGACTTGGGGTTGCAGCTTGGCATCCTCCCCCGGGGGGAGCACAACTCGATAACCGACGTAGAGGGCGTGGCGGTGGGCCACACCACTCTGATTAGGGGCGACGGCCCTATGCGGATTGGCAGCGGACCGGTGCGCACCGGCGTCACGGTCATCATGCCCCACCAGCGCGGCCTGTTCAGGCGGAAAGTGACCGCCGCGGTACACGTGCTCAACGGTTTCGGCAAGGCGGTCGGTTTTCTCCAGGTTCGGGAGCTCGGCGTAATCGAGAGTCCCATAGCTCTGACCGGCACGCTGAGCACCTGGCGAGTCGCTGACGCGATGGTTGACTATCTCGCGGCCGACAACCCCGGCGTCTACTCTTTCAACCCCGTCGTGGGGGAGTGCAACGATGGCTTCCTCAACGACATCATCGGCAGGCACGTCCAACCCGGACACGTTCTCGAAGCCATAACCGGCGCGTACACGCCCAACGTGCAGGAAGGCAACGTGGGAGCCGGGACGGGCATGACCGGCTTCGGATGGAAGGCGGGAATCGGCACGGCGTCCCGCATCTGCCACGGACTTGACACCACCTACACGGTCGGCGCGCTGACGCTGACGAACACGGGCGATCCGCGGGAGCTTCGCATCGGCGGCGTGGAGGTGGGCCGCCACTTACTGCCGCCCGGCGTGGCGGACGACGGCGGCGGGTCCACCATGATGGTGCTCGGTACCGACGCCCCGGTGACGGCGCGACAGCTCGGCCGCATCGCCAGGCGCGCCGGTTTGGGGCTTGCGAGGGTAGGGGGCATCGCCAGCCACGGGAGCGGCGACTTCGTGATTGCGTTCTCGAACTCGTTCGAACGGCCGGACATCGACGACGCCGCGCTGACGCCCCTGTTCCGGGCCGCCGTCGAGGCAACGGAAGAGGCGATCGTGAACTCGATCCTGAGAGCGCAGACCATGGTGGGCCGCGACGGCAACAGGCGCGACGAGATCCCCGTAGACAAGTTGAGCGAGCTCCTGGCCGCCCGCGGCTAGATGTCGAGGGTGTCCACCATCCTCCTACGGTGGTAGAGCGGGTCGCCGAGCACGTGGTAAAGCGTGCGCGACATTCTCGTGTGCAGAGTCAGCCCGTACTCCCGCATCACGCCCAGGCCGGCGTGCACCTCGTGGGCTCCGTTACACGCCTGCATGTACGCCTCGCTCGATACTGCCTTCGCCATGTGAACGCTGGTGTCGGCCGGCCTTCCGGAGTCGAGCTTCCACAGCGCCTCGAAGGTAGTCCAGCGCGCGGCGTCCAGGTGGTTGACGATGCCGATGATGTGGTCTTGCACCCGCTGGAACCGGCCAATCGGTGTGCCGAATTGTCGGCGCTCGCGGCTGTACTCCACCGACATGTCGAATACGGCTTGCGAGCCGCCCACCTTGTAGGCGCACAGCACCGGCGCGGCGCGACGGAAGGCTCGCTGCAGCGGCCCCCAGCCGCCGTCGGCCTCGCCGAGCACCGCGGAGTCGTCCACGTGGACGTCCTCGAAGGTGACCTCGCCGACCCACCCCATGAAGCCTGACAGCTTTCTGGCGGACACGCCCGCCGCGCTGGTATCCACGACCATCAGCGAAATGCCGTCCTCGGGGTCGTCGGAGTCCTGGGTGCGGACTGGACAGATGAGCCTGGAGGCGGCGACCGCGTCGTGGACGAACAGCTTGGTTCCGTTGAGCGTGTAGCCTCCGTTTGTGCGCTCGGCGCGCATCTGTATCGACGAGGCGTTCCAGCCGTAGCTCGGCTCGGTCAGAGCGAGTGTGAAAATGTCCTGGCCGCTCGCGATGCCCGGGAGGTAGCGACCCTTCTGCTCGTCGTCTCCGCTCTCCTCCACGATGAGCGCGCCGAGCACGCCCGACGAGAAGAACGGCCCGGATAGCGGCCCGCTGCCAAGCTGTTCGTATACGACCGCGGCGTCCGTCAGCGAGCCGCCCGCGCCGCCGTATTCGGCGGGCACCAGCATTCCCAGCCACCCGATCTCCGACGCCCTCTGCCAGATGACGTCGGTGTAGCCCGTCTCCGACTCATCCAGCTCCACCAGAGTGTCCTTGGGGCACTCGCGCTCCATGAAGTCCCGCGCGGTGTTCTTCAACTGCTGCTGGTACTCGCTCAACGACAGGTCCATGTCGCGTCGTCACCCCCATCCTAACCTTCCCCCATCAAGGGGGAAGGGATGATTGATGTTCCCCCCATCGAGGGGGAAGGGACTTTTGCTTAGGCCAACGCCCCCTGCTTCTCCTTGACCTCTCGGCCGATGCCTATGCGCCTGGCCATGATCACCTTCTGGATGTCGGTCGTGCCGCCTGGGTGGAGGGCAACGATGCTGGAGCGTTGGTAGACCTCCATGTGCTCATCCGACAGGTCCCACTTGGGGTCGTTGGTCAGCGCGTAGGGGCCCACGATGTCCAGTATCCGCTGCGCCATCTTCAGCCCGGTGCTCTTGCGGTAGAAGGACGACTGCGGGCCTTCGTAGGACATGGGCACGTGCGAGTGCCGCATCCAGTAGTTGCGCAGCCCGAAGAGCCTGGAAATCTCAGCCTCGATGTAGAAGTCCGCCAGGGCGTCGCGGGCATCCTGGTCCGCCAGCAGCGGTCTGCCGTCGCGCTTGAGCTCGCGCATGTACTCGAAGAGGTGGTCCACCATCCGGTTGCGCCGGATCGTCCCGCCCGAGCCGTGCTCGAGTTCGAGGTGCGTCGTGGCGACGCGCCAGCCGTTGTTCTCGCCGCCGATGAGGTTGAAGGCGGGGACTCTCACGTTGTCGAAGAAGATGGTGTTCTTGACGCCGGTGCCCGCGCCGCCCTCGCCTCCGGCGATCAGCAGGTCCATGGGCGTTACGGTGATGCCGGGGCTGTCGGCGGGGATGATGAACCAGCTCAGGTTCTGGTGCCTCTCGCCCTCCGGGTCGGTGCAGGTGATCATCCAGAACTGCTCCGCGCCGTTGGAGCTGCCCACGTAGATCTTCTGGCCGTTTATCACGTACTCGTCGCCGTCGCGGACCGCGCTTATCTTCACGCCGGCCAGGTCGGAGCCTGCGCCGGGTTCGGTCAGAAGCTGCCAGGTGCGAACCTCGCCCTTGAAAATTGGCGGCAGGAAGTGGTCCTTCTGTTCCTCGCTGCCCCAGACCAGGATGCTGGCGCCTCCGAGTCGTCCTCCGCTGTCGTAGTAGGGCGGTACCGAGAGGTCGTACTTGTCCAGCTCCTCCTCGATGACGATGGCGTGATCGATTGTCAGCCCGCCGCCGCCGTATTGCGTCGGCGCGGTGGCCCAGAGCCACCCCTTTTCCCCCATCTTCCTACCGAGCTCCCGGTACTTGAGATAGTCATCATAGGTGGTCTTGGCGGAGTCGGCGGGATTGGCGAGGTCCTTGGGAACGTGCTCTTCGAGCCACTCCCGCACCTCGGTCCTGAACTGTTGCTGCTCATCGGAATACCTGGGTTCGAAATCCAAGTGCTACCTCCTCAGCGCTGGTGGGCCGCAATTCGACGCTTTGCGATGCGGCCGAGGCCAATTGTATTTCAGGCAGACTTGCTACGCAAGGACACGTGACAGCCAGCGAGCGGCGCTTCGGCAGCACGGGGTCGACCGCGGGGCGGCGCGCGCTATAGAATGGCGCGGTATGGGAGCACAAGCAGGAGGTGACAAGTGTCGAAGGCAGACATCAACGGAATCGAGATGCACTACCAGGAGTACGGAGAGGGCGACGCGATCGTGTTCTGCCACGGCGCGGGCGGAAACCTGCTCAGCTGGTGGCAGCAGATACCCTACTTCTCGCGGAACTATCGCTGCGTCACAATCGACCATCGCGGCTTCGGGCGGTCGCTGGACACCGCCGAAGCGCCAGGCAGGTCGATGTTCGTGGAGGACCTGCGGGTGCTGCTGGACCACCTGGACATCGACAGCGCCCATCTGGTGGCGCAGTCCATGGGCGGTTGGACGTGCCTGGGGCTGACGGTGGAACACCCCGACCGGGTGAAGAGCCTGGTGATGGCGGACACGCCGGGCGGCGTCGCAGAGCCGGAGTTGCAGCAAGCATTCACGGCGTTCCGCGAGGCGCAGGCGGCCACGGAAGAGATCGGCGTCAGGGCGCTGGGCCGGACGTTCCAGGAGCGCAACCCGAACCTGGCGAATCTGTACCTGCAGATTTCGAGGACGAATCCGCCGCGAGTACCCTTCGGAACCGAGGGCCTGTCGGGCGGGCCGATGGCCGCGGACCTGGCGAAGGTGACGACCCCGACGCTGTTCATCGTGGGTGAAGACGACGACATAACGCCGCCGCACATAATCGAGATGGCCGCGGGCTACATACCCGGCGCGAAACTGCTTCCGGTGCCTGGCGCGGGCCACTCCGTCTACTTCGAGCGGCCGGACGTGTTCAACTTCGAGGTCGAGCGCTTCCTGAACGGCCTGTAGGCGCTAGGTGCGGGCGCTGCCAGACTTCACCCCCATCCTAACCTTGCCCCATCAAGGGGGAGGGGACAATTTGGAGTGCTACCTGCCGGTGAAGCTGGGTTGGCGCTTCTCGGCGAAGGCCCGCGGCCCCTCCTTGGAGTCGTCGGTCGTCCTGAGCAGCCGCCCCAGCGTGGCGTACAGCCGCATCCCATCGCGCAGTCCCTGGTTGACCTTTAGGGATGCCAGCTCCTTGGTCACGCGGATGGCCAGCGGCGCGTTGCTGGCTATCCTCTCGCAAAGCTGCTGGGCGGCCTCCAGGTGCTTGCCATCCTCGACGACGCGGGAGATAAGCCCGATGCGCTTGGCCTCCTGCGCGTCGATGAACTCGCCCGTCAGGAGCAGCTCCATCATGCTGGACATGTGGGCGCTGAAGGGCATCACCTGCGCTCCAAAGCCGTGCAGCAGGTTCCACTTCACCTCAGGGCAGCCGAACTGGGATCGCTCGGTTGCGATGCGGATGTCGCAGGCGAGCGCCAGCTCCAGGCCGCCCGCGAGGCAGTAGCCGTCGATGGCGGCCACGACTGGCTTGCTGACGCCCTTGACCGACGGACCCAGCGTGCCGTCCTCGCGCTGCGCGGGAACGACCGGCTCGCCACGGTCGTCGCCGGTCTCCATCGTCTTCAGGTCGGCCCCTGCGGAGAAGGCCCGCCCGCCCGCGCCGGACAGCACGGCGGCGAACACCTCGTCGTCCGACTCCACCTCTCGCCAGGCGTCGGCGAGTCCGGTCTGCACCTCGCGATTGAGGGCGTTCATCGCCTCCGGCCGATTGATGGTCACGTATGCGACCCTGCCCCTCTTCTCGTACTCTATCACCGCCATCTTGGCCTCCTGTCAGCTATGGATAATCAGAACGTGGGGAGAATATCCAGCGTAATATCGTGCTCGCGCAGCCGGTCGATGTGCCGGTCGGAGTATCCGAGCAGCTTACTCAGGACGTAGGCATTGTCCTCCCCGAACGCGGGTGTGCGGCGCAACACTTCTTCAGGCGCGCCTTCGTACTTCGCCCTGCCGCCCGGAAAGGTCACTTGCGGGTGGCCGTCCAGATTTTCGGCGTAGCGCCAGAAGTAGCCCCGTTCGTTCAGGTGCGAGTCCGACCCCAGGTCTCTGGCGTTCTGCACCGCGCCCGCGGCCACCCCCGCGGCCTGGAGGGTGGCTGTCACCTCCGACTTTGTGCGTTCTCGCGTCCAGTCCGCTATTCGCGCGTCGAGTGCGTCCTGGTTGGCGTGGCGGGAGAGCACGTCGCCGAATCGCGGCTCTCGCGCCCAGTCGGGGTCGCCCAGCGCGGTGCGAAAGGCGTCCCACTCCTTCTCGCCGCCTGCGTCGATGGCAACCCACTCGTCTTCGCCGGCGCAGGGATAGACGCCGTGCGGCGAGCGATACGCATCTCGGCTTCCCATCCTGCGCCCGTTACGCCCGTTCATCGCGTAGTCCAGAACGACCTCGCCAGAGAGCTGCGCGGCGGATTCCAGGTGGCTCACGGTGACGTGCTGGCCCTCGCCCGTCCTGGCGCGCTGGTTCAGGCACACCATCGCGGCCATCGCGGCGTACATGCCGCTGAACGGGTCGGGCATGTAGATGGCGGAGCGCAGCGGAGGGCCGTCTACGTATCCCGTCATCTGTGTCAGCCCCGCGGTGGACTCGATGGTTTCGCCCCAGGAGGCGTACTCGCGGTACGGCCCCTCGCGCCCGTAGCCTGGCATCGAGATGACGATTATGCCCGGGTTGATCTCCCTGAGCGCGGGGTACTCGAACCCGAAGTTTCGCATCACGCGCAGGCTGTAGTTCTCGACGACCAGATCGCTGATTCGCACCAGGTCTCGAAAGACCTCCTTGCCCTCCTCGGAGGCGAGGTTGAGCACCACGCTGCGCTTGTTGCGGTTCAGGTGGTTGAACCCGGTGTAAGCCACCACCACACGCGGCTTGGAGGAGCCGTTCCGCGGCGTCTCGTCGACCTGTGTCCTGGTGGACGCGAAGGGTCCTTCCACCTTGATGGTCTCAGCGCCGAGGTCCGCGAGCACCTGTGTGCCAACCGGCCCGGCGATGTAGTAGGTGAGGTCGAGTATGCGTATCCCATGCAGAAGCATCTTTAAATCACCCCCGCGCCGCGCAGCGACGCCAACTCGGCCCCGCTCAGGCCGAGCAACTCGGTGTACACTTCGCCGTTGTGTTCTCCCAGGGACGGCGCCCGCTCCATGTGCATGTGAAGGCCCTCGCCATGCAACGGCAGGCGCGGGAAGGGCAGGGTGGAGCCGTCTGCCTGCTCCAACCGCTGGTAGAAGTCCACGCTCTGGTGCTGCGGGTCTGTCAGCATCTCCTCCGCGGTGTAGGCCATGCCGCACGGTATGCGGTACTGGCCGAACAGGTCGAAAATCTCGCGCCGCGTCCGCTCCATGAACCACGGCGCGACGACGGCGTTGAACTCCCGCGCGTGGCGTCCCCGCTCGCCGTAGCCCGTCGCGAACCTGGGGTCCGTCTCCAGTTCCGGCGCGCCCACCGCCAGCGCGAACATCTCCCACTGGCCCTGCGTCTGCACCGCGACGCCCACGTGACCGTCCTTGCATTCGTAGATCTCGGTGGGGTGGCTGCGAGGGCCGTCCGATCCCCTGGTCATGGCGGTCCAGCTTCCGGCGCGGACCTGCATATCGCCGGAGCTGGAGTACAGAGAGATTCCCATGCCCACGAAGTGGGCGGCGGTTTCCATGACGGTCACCTCGATGTTGCGGCCCTCGCCGGTGGCCTGCCGCACGTTCAGCGCCGCGGCGGCGTGAATGGCGGCGTTCAGGCCGGTCGAATACTGCGCCTGGAACAGACCCGGCTTCACCGGCTCCCTGTCCGGCTCGCCGGTGACGAAAACCCAACCGCCGAATGCGTCCATAACCAACTCGCCGCCCTTGTAGCGCTTGTAAGGCCCCGAGCGCCCGAAGTTGGTCACGGACGTCACCACCAGCGCCGGGTTGCGTAGCCGCAGCCGTCGACCGTCCAGCGCGTCGAACAGGGGCGAGCACGGCTCGGAGCTGTCGATCACCACGTCCGCGAGTTCCACCATCCGTCGCGCGAGATCGAGGCCGGTCGGCGTGTGCAGGTCCAACGTCACTCCGCGTTTGTTGCGGTTCAGGTACAGGAACGGCGCGCTCCGGTTGGGGTCCGGCACGTCGTTGGCGAATGGGCCTCTGCGCCGCGTGAGGTCGCCATAGCCTGGCGGTTCGACCTTGATCACGTCCGCGCCGAACGCACCGAGCAGGCAGGCCGCATACGGTCCCGCGATGTCTTGGGAGAGGTCCAGGACGCGAACGTCGCTCAGACCCGCGGCTGTAGTGACCATCGCTCTTCGCCTTCGGTTCTCGCGTCCGCTGTCAGGGTCTGACTGCCGTGCCCAAGTGAGAGCGTGGGCACAGATTGGGGCCGCCTGGGGTCGGGCGCCTACCCGCGGCACATTCTAAGTCGAAAGGGCTACGCGGGCAAGGCGGCGCGGTGTCCCCTAGCGGCCCGTCCAACTGGGCCGGCGCTTCTCGGAGAAGGCCCTTGGCCCCTCCAGGCGGTCGTCGGACGCGGCGGAACGGACGCGCCACTCGTACTCGACGCGCGCGGCCGTCTCCAGCGGCAGCCCCAGCCCCGCGTAGGCGGCCTGCTTGGTGCCGCGCACAGACAGCGGGGCGCACTCCAGTATCTGCGCCACCCATCTATCGGCTGCCGCCATCAACTCGTTCGCCGGAACGACCTCGTTGACGAGCCCTATCTGCCTGGCTTCCTCCGCGTCGATGAATCTGCCGGTGAGCAGCATGCCCATCGCGGTCTTGGTGGGCACCTGGCGCACCAGGCGGTGAAATCCGGTCGGCCCCGCGTCCAAACCCCACCGGGGCTCGGGCAGGCCGAACTGCGCGTGCTCGGCCGCGACCACTATGTCGCACGCCAGCATCAGCTCGAAACCGCCGGCGAGACAGTAGCCGTTGACCGCGGCGATGACCGGCTTCCACAGGTCGAACCGCGTGTCTATGCCGCCGAACCCGCCGCGGTTCGCCCATTGGCGATTCTCGCCGCGCCCCTGGTACTGCGCCATGTGCTTGAGGTCGGCGCCCGCGCAAAACGCACGCTCGCCCGCGCCGGTCAGCACCGCCACCCACAACTCATCGTCGCCTTGGAAATCGTCCCAGATGCGGGACAGCTCCTCGTTGGCGGGCGGGTGGAGGGCGTTCATCACCTCGGGCCGGTCGATCGTCACGTAGGCGACGTTGCCTCGTTTCTCGTACCTGGCGAACTGGTAGGCCATGTAGTAGGTCCCTTCGGGGCCCTCACTCCCATCCTGACCTTCCCCCTTGATGGGGGAAGGTCAGGATGGGGGCGGCTTGACGCGGCCACCCCAAGCCCACCGTAGCGAGCCTGGGGCCAGCCGACTGTTCGGGCATGTTCGCCGGGCCGAGCGAAGCCCGGCCCGGCGAACATGCCTCTTCTAGTTCTTCCAGATGAATTCCAGGTTGTAGTTCGGGATGATTCCCACCGACGGCCCGAGGTGTTCCTCGACGCCGTGCACCCTGTCGTTGTACAGGATGCTGTACTTGGGGTCCCACACCAGCGCCTTCCACACCTGGTCTATGGTGTAGCGCTGCAGGTCGTGGAGCAACTCCTGCCGCTTGGCCGGATCCAACTCCGACTGCTGCGCCTGCCACTTGGACTGCCAGGTGTCGTCGCACAGGTCCTCGTCGCGGTCGCGCGGCCAGACGTAGTTGCGTCCGCCCTCGCAGCCATAGGTGAGCTGTAGCTGCAGGCCCGGGTCCATCTCATAGGTGTAGCTCCACCAGAACACGCCCGGATGCAGGTAGTTGACGTTCCGCTCGTGCATATTGTCGAAGGTCTTCACTGTTATCTTGAGGTCAGGCAACTCGCCGGACACTTCGTAGTCCCGAATGAACTGCGCCTGTACCAGGAAGCAACCGTCCGCGTCACCGTGCACGGCGCCCCTGCCGCTGGCCGAGGCGTCGCACTGGAACTCGAAGCCCGTAGGGAAGCCCGCGGCAGCCAGCAGACGCTTCGCCTCCGCGATGTCGTCGGTCTTGGGCTGTCGGAAGCCCGGAAGCGTCTTCACCTCGTCCTGAGGCAGCGCGTAGTCGACGAAGAGCGACGACGCCGGCGTGCCATAGTTCCAGTCCCTGCCGTAGCTCTCCGGACCGCCGCCGAAGTGGGTTCCCGACGTCGTGTCGCGGTCTATGAGCAGGTGGATGGCGCGGCGAACGTTGATGTCGTCGAACGGCGCCTTGGTGATGTCGAACTGTATGCCGATGTTGCCGCAGCACGCGCCGACATAGGCGTGGCGCTTGATCTCGGGGTTCGTGCTCTGAATGTCGAGCACGTTGCGCGGCATCACCTGCGACGACGCCCACATGTCGAGCTGTCCGGCGCGGAGGCCGGCAATGGTCGCCGCCTTGTCCGAGATGGCGGTGTAGCGCAGGCCCTCGAGATAGGGCAGGCTCTCGCCCTCGTCGTTGCTACGCCAGTAGTTGTCGTTGCGCACGTAGTCGTACTTCACCGTCTCGTCGAACACGTCGAGTATGAACGGCCCGATTCCGATCGTGCAGTTGGGCGTGTCCTTCAGGTCGCCGCACTGGTCCACAAGCTCCTTGGGCACGACCATGTTGCGAATGTCGCCGATGCCGAGAAGGAATCCGCCGTCCACGTTGGCGAGGGTGATCTCGACCGTAGTGTCGTCGACCGCCTGCGCGCCCGCCATCGAGCGGAGCACGCTGGAGCGAGGCCAGTTGACCTCGTCCAGGTTGTCTGGGTTCTCCAGTCCCCTCGACCTGCGCAGCGAGTACGCCACGTCCTCAGCCGTCATCTTGCGCCCATTAACTGGAGCCCTGTCCTGGAAGGAGACGTCGTCGCGTATGGTGAGCGTGAGCGTCAAGAGATCGCTGGACCACTCCCAGCTTTCGGCTACCTGCGGCCTCGGCTCCAGCGTCAGCGGGTGCAGGTCGACGACACGGTTGCTTACCGGCTGCCACCAAGTGGTGCAGCACGGCGTCTTGTGGGGGTCGGTGTTCGTCTGGCGTCCCGTGCCCGTGGGCAGCTCGAGGAAGCCGCCGAACTGCGCCTCCATCATCATGCCGTCGGCATCCGGCGCCATGGTTGGCGCGGCGGCCGGTGCCGCCGTGGGCTGTGCCTGCGCCGCCGTGGGGGCTGCCGGCACCGGCGTGTCCTCCGGCTCGTCACTGGCGCACGCGATCGCGAAAATCAGAACAAGAGCACCGGCCAGCATCAGTACTAGAGGGATGGCCAGTCCTCCTCGTGATCGAACTTTGCCCAAGCTCCGTATGGGATTGGCAGTCGACATGTTCCACCTCCTGTTAATTCGATGTATCGACAGATGTCTGCGCGCCTGGTTCCGTACGATATGAAAGGCCCTTCATGCGTACAGCGTGAGCTGCCCTTGGAAGAAACCTCCTTTCACGATTGCTCCGATTCGGCTCGATTTGAGATAGAGGCCTACTGCGCCTCGGTCCGGCTTCCGCGCAGGCGGGGGTCGAGAACGTCCCGAACGCCGTCGCCGAACATATTCATGCTGAACACCACAATGGTTAGAATCACGCCGGGCGCCACGGCCATCGTCCACTGCTGGCGGAAGAAGTCGCGGCTCTCGAAGGCGAGCATTCCGCCCCACGTGGGGCTGGGCGGCGGCACGCCGTAGCCCAGGAAGCTCAGGGACGCCTCGGCCAGTATGGCCCAGCCCACCGCGGCGGTGGCGAGCACGAGCGCAGTCGGCGCCACGTTGGGCAGCACGTAGCGTAGCAGAATGCCGCTCAAAGGTACGCCGACGGCCTTCGCGCCGTCGAAGTACTGGTTCTCCTTGATGGATATGACAGCGCCCCGAACGAGCCGCGACTGCGTGAATGTGTACCTTACGGCAAGGATTACGATAACGGTTTGCAGGCTCGGGCCGAGTGCGCCCGCCGCCACCAGCAGGAAGACCAGCGCGGGTATGCTCATGAATGCGTCCACGAACCGCTGGAAGTAGCGGTCGAGCCTCCCGCCGACGTAGCCCGACACCATGCCCAGCGCCGTGGCGCCGGTTATGCCGATGCCCACCGACGTCGCGGCGACTACCAGTGACACCCTGGCGCCGTGTATGAGGCGGCTCAGAATATCCCGGCCGAAGTTATCAGTTCCCACCCAGTACTTCGTGCTGATGCCCACCAACTCGTCGCCCAGGTTCGCATAGAGTGGGTGGTAGGGCGCAATCCAGGGAGCAAGGATGGCCACGATTATCACGAACAGCAGCACGATGCCGCCGGCCGCCGCAAGCGGTTTGTGCCGCCAGGCGCGCCACACGCGGTTGGCCAGGCTGCGCTGCGGCCTGAGACCCTCGGCCAGCAGGCCCTGATCGATGGCTGCCGAGTCTCCGGCGTCGCCGCGCCTGAAGTTCATTGCCATAGCCTTCCGTCCTCGCCGTCGACCCTGGCGCGCTCTAGTCGTAGCGCACGCGGGGGTCGAGCCATCCATAGCTGAGGTCCACTATCAGGTTGACCAGCAGTATCCAGAAGGTGAAGAAGAGAGCGGCTCCCTGTATCATCGGCCAGTCCCGCAAGTCGATAGAGTCGACGAGCAGGCGGCCCATTCCCGGCAGCGTGAAGATCTGCTCGATTACCACTGTTCCACCTATGAGGAAAGCGATGTCCAGCCCGATCCACGTCGCCACCGGGATCATCGCGTTTTTCAACGCGTGCTGGTAGATGACTACTCGCTCTATCAGACCCTTCGCCCGCGCGGTCCTGATGTAGTCCTGCCGCAACACCTCCAGCATCATCGCTCGCGTAATGCGTATCAGGCTGCCCGACAGCCCCAGCCCCAGGATGATAGCGGGCACGATGAGCTGCTGCAGGTTGGTGATAGGGTCTTCCTGCAGGCGCGCGTAGCGAATGGGGGCCAGGTATCCCCACCATATCGCCGGGAACGTGATGACTATGGTACCCACCCAGAAAGTGGGCGCGGCTACCCACAGGAACGCGGACGACCGGAAGATGTAGTCCAGTAAGGTGTCCTGCCGCAGAGCGGCGAACACCCCCACTGGAATGGCTACCACCACGGCCACCAGCATCCCCAGGAAGGTCAGCTCCAGGGTGACCGGGAGAGCAGTGCCGATCCTGTTGATGACCTTGCGGTCGGTCCAAAGTGACTTCCCCAGGTCGCCGCTGAAGATGTCGCCGAGGAATTCGAAGTACTGATTGACTATCGGGCGGTTGATGCCCATCTCGGTGCGCATTATCTCAAGCTGCTCCTGGTTGGCGATGAGGCCGTCCTGCAGCAGCCGGTCGAGCACGTCGCCCGGCATTACGCGCACGAGTACGAAGATTATGAACGTCGTGATGAAGAACGTCGGTATCAGCAGGATGACTCGGTTGATCGCGTAGTCACGCATAAGTCACCGCATCTCTACTGCCCGCGTTGCCCCGCCTGTTTCGGCCGGAGCTACGCAACCTGAAGGCCAAGCGCCGGAGGGTGTGGCTTTTCCACAGCGGCAATCTGAGCCTGAGTTGCCTAGAGAGTACGCGCAACAATGTCGAAATGTCAAACCTGAGCGACATATGCCCCAAAAATCACCTTTCCCAGAGCGGTCTATCGCTCGCCGGTGTGGAATTTGGTATTTCCACGCGGCTGCCCGCCCTTTCCGGCATGTCGGCCGACGCCTCGCCGATTGCCGCCTGAATCTGTGCCGGCGCGGCTCCAAGTCCAACCCGAACGTTTGACACTTTTTTTCTCATTTGCTAGTCTTGTGCCGTAGAAGCGAGTTCGCACGGCCCGCGGCAGCCGTCCGCACGACAGAGGCGCGGCGCGGGCGACAGAGCATAGTTTGAAGGAGCACTGCCTATGAGCAACACTGACATCGAATTGATGGCGCACCTGATGCGTAGGGCAGGATTCGGAGCGACCAGGGACGAGCTGGAGGCCCGGGCCGCAAAGGGATACGAGGCGACCGTAGAGGAGTTGCTTCACCCGGAGAGCCAGGAGCCGGTCGACATCTACGAGTTCCTGCGCTACCAGTTCCTCCAGTGGAAGCCCGGCACGCTGGGCGGCATAGGCCAGTCCGGCTGGGTGTGGCGCATGATCAACACAAGGGCGCCTCTCCAGGAGAAGCTGTGCCTCTTCTACCACCAGATCTTCGCCACCGGCGTGTCCAAGGTGGACCACTACGACGAGATCATCGACATGGTGGACATGTTCCGCGAGAAAGGGCTTGGCGGTTACCGCGACATCCTGATCGAGGTCGCCAAGTGCCCGGGCATGATCTACTGGCTGGACAACAACGAGAACCACGCCACAGCCGTCAACGAAAACTGGGGCAGGGAGCTGCTCGAGCTGTTCACGATGGGCGTGGGCAACTACACCGAGACGGACGTGAGGGAGTGCTCCCGCGCCTTTACCGGCTGGACCATGTCTCCCAAGCTGCCCAGATTCCACATGGGCAGGTGGGACTGGTACTTCGAGTACCGGGAAGAGGACCACGACAACGGCGAGAAGACCTTCCTGGGACACACCGGCAACTTCAACGGCGAAGACATCATCGACATCGTGCTGCAACAGCGCGCGACTGCCATATTCATCTCCCGCCACCTGTACAACTTCTTCGTCGCCGACGAGCCGCAGGTGCCGGCCTGGTCGGTCACGCCGCCGACGAACCCCGAGGCGGTGGATCTGCTGGCGGACACCCTGATCGAGTCCGGTTACGACATGCGGACGACTCTGAGGGTGCTCTTCAACTCCGACTTCTTCAAGGAGTCCCGCTTCAACAAGGTGAAGAACCCCACCGAGGTCGTCATCGGCGCGCTCCGCTTCGTGGGCGACACCGAGCTTCCCTGCCCCGAGGTGTTCGACTGGTCCAACCAGATCACCTACATGGGCCAGGACCTGCTCAACCCGCCCAGCGTCGAAGGTTGGCACTCCGGCGCGGAGTGGATAAACAGCGGCTCGCTTATGAAGCGCACCAACTTCGTCGCCGAGATGGTCGGGGACGTGTCCCGCCCCGGCATCCGGTCCATACTGGACAGGATCAAGGCGGGAACCGGCACGCCCGAAGACCTCGTCGACACCTGCCTGGACCTGATGGGGCCGCTGGACATCAACGAGAACTCCCGCAAGGAGCTGATCTCCCACGTGGCGCTTGACGGCGACCTCCGCTGGGACGACGACAATGCCGCGGAGTCCGAGGAGCGGGTCGCGGAGATCCTGCAGCTCATCGTATCGCTGAGGGAATTCCAGTTCGCCTAAGAAAGCGATTTTTGGAATCCCTTCCCCCTCGATGGGGGAAGGTTAGGATGGGTGTGAGAAGGGACCACACTTCACCCTCACCTCAATCCTCTCCCGTCAAGGGAGAGGAGGCCAAGCAGAGAGGAGAACAACGTGAACAACGGTGAAACCAAAGACCCCGTCCTGGTAGTGCTTCAGCTCACCGGCGGAAACGACTACATGAACACCGTGGTGCCCCACGGCGACTCCCTTTACAGGGACTACCGCCCCTACGTGAACATCGCTGAGGACGAAGTTCTAGCGATCGACAACCACATCGGGTTCCACCCCAATATGGGTCCCATGCGGGACCTCTACAACGAGGGCAAGGTCGCGATTCTCCACGGCGTCGGCTACGAGAACTCGCCGCGGTCACACTTCCGGTCGATGGACATCTGGCACACCTGCGAGCCTGACAAGCTGGGCACTGAGGGCTGGCTAGGCCGCGCCGTCCGCGAAATCGACCCCAACAAGGAAAACGTCGTGACCGCGGTCAGCATGGGCCCCAGCCTGTTCCGCGCCCTCGCTGCTCCCGGCGTGCCGGTGGCGACGGTCGAGGACCTGGACAACTACGGCCTGCTGACGGACATCTCGCAGGAGCAGAAGCGCAATCGCGTGCTGGAGCGCTACAAGCGCATGTACGCGCCCGCCATGGGCACCGGTCCGGTCATGGACTTCCTTGGCCAGACGGGCCTGGACGCGCTGAAGGGCGCCGACATCCTGAAGGTGGCACCGCAGCAGTACTCGTCCTCCATCGAGTACGCGGACACCAGCATCGCCCGGAAGCTCAGGGGCATCGCGCAGGTGCACACCGCCGACCTGGGCACGCGCGTCTTCTACTGCGACCACGGCAGCTTCGACACCCACGCCGACCAGATGGGCTCCCATGCCACGCTGTGGCGGGACGTTTCGGACGCGATTCGCGACTTCTTCGACGACCTCGAAGAGCACGACGCGGCGGACAACGTCGCTATGCTCGTCTTCTCGGAGTTCGGACGCCGCGTCTACGACAACGGCTCCGGCACCGACCACGGCGCCGGCGGCGTTTCGTTCATGATTGGCAACCAGGTGAAGGGCGGCCAGTACGGCGTCTATCCTTCCACCAGGGCGAGCGACCTGGAGCAGGGCGACCTCGTGCCGAACATGGACTTCCGCGGGGTCTACACGACCGTGCTCGAGGACTGGCTTGGCCTGGACGCCGTGCCGATTGTCGAAGGCACCTTCGAAAAGCCCGCGTTCATCTAACCGCAAATGACCCGTCCGGGATTTCCCTATCCCTTGAGGGAGAGGGTCAGGGTGAGGGTGTACTAATGACGACAAACATGCTAACCAGAATCGTCTCCAATCGCGTCTACGACTTCAGCCACGTCGTGGGCGGTCGCCAGCTTACCGGGATCGTCCAGCTCGCGCTGGGCGATGGCGATGACGTGTACCTCGTCATGCGCAGGCGCAACGGCGGGAACCTGATGAAGCTCACCATCGGGCCGGTTCCCGGTGACGAGGAGATTGTCGGGCAGATAGGCAAGTCCGGTACCGGCCAGGGAGAGTTCGTGTGGCCCACCGCAGCGGCCATCGACAGCAAGGGCAACATCTACGTGACCGACGAATGGCTTAGCCGTATCACCGTGTTCGACAAGGAAGGCAACTTCGTCCGCACGTTCGGCGAGCAGGGAGCGGGGGAGGGCCAGTTCGACCGGCCCTCCGGCATAGCCGTCGACGGCGACGACAACGTCATAGTCTCGGACACCCTCAACCACCGCGTGCAGAAGCTGACCGCCGAAGGCGAGAGCATCGCCGCCTGGGGAAGCAAGGGCGATGGTCCGGGTGAGTTCGACTCGCCCTGGGGCGTCACCACCGACGACTCCGGCGCGATCTACGTGGCGGACCACAGGAACCACCGGATGCAGAAGTTCGACTCCGACGGCGGTTTCCTGTTCTCGATTGGCAGCCAGGGGACCGGCGAGGACCAGTTTGACCACCCGTCCGACGTAGCCGTAGACCCGGAAGGCGACATCTACGTCTGTGACTGGGTCAACAACAGGGTCGGCTGCTTCGACAGCGAGGGCACGCCCCTGACCATCTTCGCTGGCGACGCCCAGGAGTTGTCCAAGTGGCAGCGCCAGTACGTGGCCGGCAACCCGGACGTGTACAAGGCGCGCCGGCGCGTCTACAGCCTGGAGCCTGAGTGGCGTTTCGCGCTGCCCATGGCGGTAGTGTTCGACGACGAGAAGTCCAGACTGATGGTCGTCGACTCCCAGCGCCACCGCATACAGATGTACAACAAGCTCACGGACTACCGCGACCCTCAGTTCAACATATAGCGGAAACACCGGGGTAATAGAACAATCGGAACGAGGGTCGCCCGGCATGGGCTGCCCTCGTTGCTTTCTGTGACCAGTCAGGAGGACTTGCAATGGTTACGATTTCCGACAGCGAAGCCCTTCGCAGAAGCTCCCTCAAGTACCTGTGGATGCACAACCGCGACTGGACGCAGATGGCAGAGGACGGTGAGCCGCGCATCATGGTCGGCGGCGACGGCGTGAGGGTCACCGACTCCGATGGCAATTCCTGGATCGACGTGAACGGCGGCTACAACTCCGTGAACGCCGGCTACGGACGCACGGAGATCGCCGACGCCGCCTACGAGCAGATGAAGAGGCTCCCCTACTTTCCGCAGGGCACCACCACAGCCCCTACCGTGATGTTCGCCGAGAAGCTGGCGCAGATCGCGCCGGGAAGCCTGGAACGCACCTGGCCGGTGAGCGGCGGCTCCGAGGCCAACGAGACCGCCCTCAAGATCGCTCGCAGCTACCACAAGCGCCGGGGAGAGACCGGCCGGTACAAGGTCATCAGCAGAAGGGGTTCGTATCACGGCATGACCGGAGGCGTTCTGTGGCTAGGTGGGGCTGGCACGGCGGTGCGAGAGGACTTCGAGCCGGCCTACCCGGGCATGGTGCACGCCCCACAGCCACTGCCGTACCGCTGCGAGTTGGGCGGCGCTTCACCGTCGGAGTGCGCGGTCCGCTGCGCCCAAGCCATCGAGGACCTGATTCAGTTCCACGGCCCGTCCACCGTCGCCGCCGTCATTGCCGAGCCTGTCTCCGCGGCCTCCGCCGCCGCAGTGCCCGGCGACGAGTACTGGCCCATGCTGAGAGAAATCTGCGACCGCTACGGCGTGCTGCTGATAGCGGACGAGGTGATCTGCGGCTTCGGTCGCACCGGCAAGATGTTCGCCGTCGAACACTGGAACGTGGTGCCGGACATCATGACCGTCGCCAAGGGCGTCATCAGCAGCTACCTGCCCCTCGCCGCGACCATTGTGTCCCGCGAGGTTGCGGACGCGTTTGCTGGTGAAGACAACATCTTCCGGCAGGCTCTCACCTTCGGCGGCCATCCCGTGTCCGCCGCGGCCGCACTGAAGAACATCGAGATAATCGAAGATGAGGGCATGGTGCAGAACTCGGCTGACGTGGGCGCCTACTTCCTCGAGCAGCTAAGGGAGTTGAAAGAGGATCACCCCATCGTTGGCGACGTCCGCGGTATCGGGCTGTTGCTCGGCATCGAGTTCGTCAGCAACCGTGAATCGAAGACCTACTTCCCGAGCGATGTGAAGCTTGGAGATCGGCTCACCGAGAAGTTCCACGACGAAGGCCTCATCCTCCGCTGCGCCGGTCAGACCGTGGGCCTTGGGCCGCCACTCTGCATCACCAACGACGAAGTCGACCAGGTTGTGGCCGGGCTCGACAGGGCCATAGGCGAAGTAGAAAGCGAGATAGGCGTCTGAGTATGCAGCCCAACTTCACATTTGAAGAGCGGACCGCTCTGGAGGAGAGGCTGCGTCGGCTGACCGCAGACATTCGGACTGCCGACGAGTCCGACCTGCCCGCGATAATTCGGGAGTTCGAGAAGTCTCCCATTGGGCGGCGCGTAGAGGGCCTCGAGTGTGTGGTCCTCGAGGTCAGGCAATGCCGATGCGCCAACCTGTCCTGCGGACACACCTGTATTCGGTGTTGCGATGACACCTGCAAAGTCGATTACTTGCACCATTGCGAAGACTGCTTCGCGTTCGTCCCCAACCTGTTGACATTCTGCCACTGCGTCCAGGAAATAGTGGTGTCCTAGCCCGTACTCGTGCGCCGGTTGGGGGCGACAGCCCTAGCGCGCCCACGGGTGCGCCAGCGCGACCTCTTCGTTGATGTCCGCGCCCCAGCCAGGGGCAGTCGGCACCGTCATGTAGCCATCGGCGATATCGGGCGTCGTGGTCGTGAGTTCGTCCTTCCACGGCACGTCGTCGATGTCGATTTCCATGATGCGCACGTTCGGCAGCACCGCGCACAGGCCCGCGCTCATAAACGAGGACAGGTGGCTATAGTAGTTGTGCGGCGCGGCGTTGAGTTGGAACACCTCCGCCAGGTCGCCCACCTTCTTGGACTGGCTGAAGCCGTTCCAGGGCACGTCGATCATGAAGATGTCCGCCGCGTGTAGCTGGAAGTATGGCAGGTACTCGCGCATGTAGTACAGGTTCTCGCCGGTGCATATCCTTGTCGATGTGGACTGCTTGATCTGTAGTATTGCCTGCGGGTCGTACATATCGATTTCGAGCCAGAGCATGTTGAACTGCTCCAGCACTTTCGCGATGCGCATCGAGGCTTCGGGCTTGAAGTTGAAGTTGAGATCGAGGTTGATGTCGACGTTCGGCCCGACTGCGTCCCGGAACGTGCCTATCAACTCCTCGATGTGCGACAGCAACTCGATGCTCACGATCTGGTCCGTCGATCCCTGTCCGCTGGCGAAGCCCGGCCCGTGGACGTAGGGGTCATCGCCCGGCACCAGGATGTTCGTCTTCAGCGCCGTGAAGCCCCTCTCAACGACCTCCCTGCCCAGCTCGGTCACGCTCGCCATGCTGGTAATCGGCGGTACGCCGATCAGCTCGTGGTTGCGGATTCGCGACGTGCCGCAGTGGGACCAGTAGACGCGCACGCTGTCCCGCGTCGGGCCGCCGAACAGCTCGACTACGGATATGCCCAGCGCCTTCGCCTTGATGTCGATTAGCGCGAGCTCCACGCCGGCGATGGCCTTGGACGCGATGCCTCCCGGACTCTGCCGCGAGACGCGGTACATGTCCCAGAAGCGCATCTCGAACGCCCTCGGATCGCTGCCGATGAGCACCGGCTTGAAGTCCTCGATTGTGCCGCAAACGCCCCTGGGCGTGCGCCCGTCGCTGCACTCGCCCCAGCCCGTGATGCCCTCGTCGGTCTCCACTTTGACGAACGTCCACGGCCGCCAGCCGGCGTCAACTATGAACGTCTCGATGTTGGTTATCTTCATACGCCCGTTTCCACCTCGTCAGTTCGCGTCCGCCAGCGTCGCCACGCTGAACACCACCCGGAACGGGTAGCAATAGATCACTACGCTCTGCTGCGCGGACACGTCCACGTCGTCGGGAATCTCGTAGTTCTGGTTGCCGATGTTGCCCTTCAGCAGGCCCAGGTCCACAAATCCCGCCTCCTCCAGGTCCGAGTGTCTCATGGGGTCCGGGTCCTGGGACAGCAGCACGTGCAGCTCCGGCCCGTTGATGACCCTGAAGTCCTCCAGGCGCAGCAGCTTGTTCGCCCCTGGCAGGTCGTAGATCAGCGCCTGTCCGCTGCCCTTGTGCAGGGCGTCGGCGTCGCGGAACTCGCCGGACTTTAGCCTCGTTGGCTGAGGAGCGGCGGCGTCTGGCTGCGCGGCCGGCTCCGGCGTGGCGGCCGCTTGCGGCACAGCCGTCGGCGTCAGCTGCGACGCCGGCGCGAAGCTGCCCTGGAACGTGGAGGCCCCGCCCAGCATCTCCGGCATTGGCTCGGCAACCGGCATCCTGTCCATCTTCGCGACGGTCGACATCACCATTTCGATCTCTTCCATGGTCATGTCGTCCGGAACCTCAGCGGTGTACGCGAACGGAAACTCCTCCTCCACGGTGACGTTGATGAACAGCGGCGACCCCAGGTCCCACGCCACGATGCCCAGCACCACCAGCACGGGGACACCGATGATGGTGACCCACAGCCGCCGTTGCCACGCCCACAGGTGAAGTCCTCTGCGGTAGGCGTAGTAGACGACCGCCGCCACGACGATCAGAATGACCAAGCCTATCGGGAAGCGGTACGGGTAGAGGTCGGCGGCCAGCCGCTCCAGGTTTCCGAAGAAGTCTGCCAACATCGTTCCGTGTCCTCTCGCGCTAAGTTCCGCCTACACGCCCGCCTTCAACGCCGCAACGGCCTTGCTCGCCGCCATTCCCCGGTGGCTCAGCCTGTTCTTCTCTGAAGTCGTCAGTTCCGCCATCGTCCTGCCGAGAGAGGGAAACAGGAAAGCCGGATCGTATCCGAACCCGTTGTCGCCCCTGGGCGGCCTCACGATGCGACCCTCGCACACGCCCTCGAAGAACTCGGTCTCGGAGTCGGGAGTGTTGGGCCGCACAATGGCAATCACACACCTGAAGCGCGCGTCCCACTCGCTCGTCGGAATGCCGTCCAGGCGCTCGTACAGCCGGGCAATGCGTTGCTCGTCGGTGGCGCCCTCGCCGGCGTACCGGGCCGAGTAGACCCCTGGCTCGCCGCCCAGCGCGTCCACCTCAAGCCCCGAGTCGTCGGCGAGCGTGGGCAGGCCACTGAGGGCGCAGTAGGAGCGCGCCTTTAGCGCTGCGTTAGCCTCGAATGTCGTCCCAGTCTCCTCGACATCCACGTTGATTCCGACGTCCTCCAACGAAACCAACTCGGCCGGCGCGTCGGCCATCAGCACTGCCAGCTCCCGCATCTTGCCGGGGTTCCTGGTGGCGATCAGGAGTTTTTCCAGTGTCACGTCGGCGCCAGGTCTCAGGAGCGGGTTCGGCTTTGCGAACCGCGCTAGTTGTCGTCGGCGGGAACGCCCGCCCGCGCGCCATTCTTGAACGAGAACCTGTCCACCAGCCCGGTCACCGTGTCGCGGAAGCCTCCGTATTCGAGCTCGCTGTAGGGCAGCATTGCCGCGCCGGACCAGCCCTGGGAGCGCATGTCGATTCCCTTGCGCTGCGCGTGCGCGCGCACCTCGTCCCACACCGGATTGTCGAAGAAGTCGATGTGCGAGTCCGAGAACATGCCGTCGCGGTTTACGGAGAACCCGGCCGCGGACACGAGCGGCAGGCAGTACGGCCCGGTCACGGGCGTGTTCAGCGGCACCGGCATGATAGGCATGACGTGGGAGCCGCGCGCGTCGCCTCCGACGAAGTGGGCCTTGGTGAAGGTCGAGATGATCTCCTCCGGCGCGGGGAAGATGCCCTGGTTGCGCACCAGCGCTATCGGGTCGTCCTTGCCCGTGTACACGCCGGCGATCGAGTGCAGCCGCTGCGCCGACACGGACACGGCTCGCTGCCCATTGGTCCGGGAGTAAATGCCGTCGATGCCGAAGCGCTCGTTGTCCCGCAGCAGCGCGGTAATCTGGTAGTAGTCTTCGGGCGCGTTCAGCTCGATGATGCTGTCGCCGCCCGTGTTGTCCATGTCGATGATGTGGAAAGTGAAGCCCTGGATCATCTGGGGCAGCATCAGCCCGCCGCAGTACATCGGGTCCGCGAACCCCAGGAAGATGGGCAGATTGTACGCGCCCGGGCCGCACTTGTCGGCCGCGAACAGCATGATCGACTCGGCCGGCCTGGGAGCCTCGAGCGTGTGGTCCATCTCGATCTCCGCCACCGCCGGGCCGGCCCCTCTAACGTTGCCGGAGGGCGCGTCCACCAGCAGGTCCTGGCCCGCGCCGTACAGTCCGTATTCCCTGGCGATCTCGGTCGCCTTAATGAACGTGTCCCATGCGAACTGGTGCACGTCCTCGTCGTTCTCGCCCCGTGTGTGCGACATCAGAATCGCAATGTCGTCACCGGTGTACGACGTCCAGCCGTCGATGATCAGCCCGTCGTCGATGGCTCTCGCGACCTCGCCCCTTACGGCGTCCATCATCCTCTCCGACGGCTTGGTGTGGCCGCCGATGGACCCCACGTCAGCCTTGATGCAGGAAATGGTAAGTTTCACGATGCCTCCTTTGCGGTGACGCTTGCCCGCCGCCGCGGGCGAAGGTTGCTTTCCGAGCGACGATCGTTCAGATCTTGCGGTTTGCCCTTATGTTATCACAATAAGGTTTCATCCTCTAACCGCCGGACCGGACCGAAGTCTCGGCCAAATTGACCGGCACACGCCAGCAAACCTATAATTGCGCGGGCACCTTGAAGCGCAGACCGACGGGGGTAGACGGATGGCGATACGGGCAAGAGAACAGTCCGACGACGTGCTGAGACAGAGCTTGCTGATAGTCGTATTCGCCGCCGTCGGCCTGACTTTCTTGACGCCGCTGGTCGTCACTTTCAGCTCCATCTTTCCATTCATCGTTGGCAAGGCAGTCTACTCCCACATTCTGATCGAGGTGGCGTTCGGCGCCTGGATCCTTCTTGCCTGGATGCGCCCCGAGTACCGGTCGCCGGGATCGCGAATCATTCAGGCGTTTGCGCTCTATCTGGCCGTCGCCCTGCTGGCCGGTCTGTTCGGCGTCAGCCTCCTTCGCAGCATCTGGTCTACCTACGAGCGGATGCAGGGCATAGTGGACCTCGCCCACTGGCTGGCTTTCGCGGTCGTCCTCGTTTCCACCCTGCGCACCGCCGGCAACTGGCGGATGCTACTGAACGTCAACCTGGCGGTGAGTCTCTTCCTGGCGCTCCTCGGCGCGGGCAAGCTGATAGGCGTGCAGGTGCCCCCCTTCGACTTCTTCGAGCAGAACACCCGGCTCGAGTTGACGCTGGGCAACGCGACCTACGTTGGCGCATATATGCTCGTGAATTTTCTGCTATCGCTCGGCTTTTTGGCACAGTCGTTCATCCGGCGTGGTGGCAGCACCGAACCGCCTGTAAGACAGCAGCGCAGGCGCCGCGCGGCCGCACGGCGAAGCGCCCAGCGTCGCCGTGCGGCCGAGGAAGACCTCGACCTGTCACTATGGTGGTGGAGGCTCTTCTGGGCCGCCACTGCCTCGCTCAATCTGTGGGTCATGATCTACAGCGGAACGCGCGGCGTAGTAGTCGGCGTCGCGGCGGCTCTACTCGCACTGGGCGTCTGCTACATTTTCATCGGCAGGCTGAGACCGCTCAGAATCGCCGCAACCGCCATCGTCGCGGTTCTGGTCGTGGGAGGCGCGAGCTTCCTGGCGATCAGAAACACCCCAGCGTTCGAGCCGATTGCCGAGTCGAACGTTATGCTCAAGAGGTTGGTAAGCGCCGGCCTCGAAGACCATTCTATCCAAGGCCGGATACACTCGGTAGCCGCCGGTCTCAGCGCCTTCGCCGCGAGGCCCGTACTCGGCTGGGGGCCGGAGAACTACCATGTTCCCTTTGGGCGATACGTCTCGGAGACCAACCCGTCCCTGGAAAAGTTCGACCAGGCCCACAGCAAACCGATCGAGGAGCTGGTCACAAAGGGCGCTCTGGGCTTTCTGAGCTATATGGCCATCTGGGTGTTGATGTTCTGGGTGGTGTTGAAGCGCGCCCGCCGGGAGAACGCCGCCGACCAGATGTTTACGCTCGTCATCGGCGCCTCCCTGGTGGGCTACTTCGTGCAAAACCTCTTCCTGTTCGACACGGCGACGATGCTGCTTCAGTTTGTCATGCTGACCGCGTTCGTAGCGTGGATGGAGACGGAGGCACACGCACGGAGGGAATCGACCGCAGGTCGCATGCCCGGAAACTCGATGCTACGCAGCCTGGCAAGGCGCCTGGACTCGGTGCCGGCGCTCGCGCGTGACGCCCGGTTCCTCTACGGCTCGATGGCCATTGCGGCTCTGGTCGTGGCGGCCATCCTGTTCGTGAACGTCCGCGTCTGGGTCGCCGCGCAGAACTACCGCGACGTGAGAATCGCCTCACTCGAACTGGAGGACAGGTTGGAAGGCTTGTCCGAGTCTGCGGACATGTTCCCCGGTCTTGGCAACTACCCGCGCCGCGACCTGTTCGAAGCCGTTGCCAGGGAGGTGCCGCGGCTGCCGCCGGCGCGCGCTGAGGACGTGCTCAGGGCCACCGAGAGGGAGGCGAAGGAGGCGGAGGACGTGGAACCGGAGAACTGGCACATCGTTGTAGCGCTCGGCCTGGTGTACCAGTCGGCATCTTCGCAGAATGAGCGGTACCTCGCCCTTGCCAGGGCGTTCACCGACCAGGCGACGAAGATTGCGCCAGGAAGATGGGAAGTGTTCCAGCTACGTGCCAGGCAGCTATCCCTCGAGGGCGACCACGGGGCAGGCGCCGAGCTCCTGAACGAGTTTTTCGAAGCGAACTCTGAAGCCGAGCGCATCCTGGGCGGGCTGAGGGACCAGCTGGTTAACGCCTCCCGGCAGTAGCCGGCTGGCGGCTCATCTGCGCCACCTTGTACTGGTCTTCCAGCAGTTGCAGGTACTCGGCGTTGCTCCTGCTCTTCCTTAGCCGCTGCAACACCTCTTCGTTGACCTCCCAGGGGGTGGCGTTGTCGGACGAAATTCTCGTGCTGATAAAGCGGCGGAACAGCCACACCCGCCGTAGCGTGTCTTCATCCAGCAAGAGCTCCTCGCGGCGCGTGCCGCTGCGGTGAATGTCCATCGCCGGGAAGACTCGCCGCTCGGCCAGCCGCCGGTCGAGGTGCACTTCCATGTTGCCGGTGCCCTTGAACTCCTCGTAGATCACGTCGTCCATGCGGCTGCCCGTGTCGACCAGGCAGGCGGCCATGATCGTGAGACTGCCCCCCTCTTCAGTGTTTCGAGCCGCCCCGAAGAAGCGCTTCGGCGGATAGAGCGCGACCGGGTCCATGCCGCCCGACAGCGTGCGCCCGCTGGACGGCACGGCCAGGTTGTAGGCCCTCGTAAGGCGCGTGATGCTGTCGAGCAGAATCACCACGTCGCTGCCGCTCTCCACCAGGCGTTTCGACCGTTCGAGCACCAGCTCCGCGACCCTGCAGTGGTCTTCCACCGGCTCGTCGAACGTCGAGCTGTACACCTCGCCGCTGATGGAGCGCCGCATGTCCGTGACCTCCTCCGGACGCTCGCCGATC
The DNA here is from genome assembly GCA_965203135.1 of Dehalococcoidia bacterium. Lineage (GTDB taxonomy): Bacteria > Chloroflexota > Dehalococcoidia > Lucifugimonadales > CATOSD01 > CATOSD01. The sequence continues at coordinate 271,038 of CBDBBO010000003.1, forward strand.
AGCGCCACCATTATCTCGATGTCCGGGCAGTTGATGGCGATTCCGTTGGCGATGTCCTTCAGGAGGGTGGTCTTGCCCGCCTTGGGTGGCGACACGATCAGCCCGCGCTGGCCGCGTCCGATAGGGGCGAACATATCCATGAGCCTGGGGGCGAGGTAGTTGGGCCTGGTCTCGAGGATGATCTGCTCAGTGGGAAAGACGGGGGTAAGACTCTCGAACGGCGGTCGGTTCCCCGCCGCGTCGGGCGGGGTGTCGTTCACGCTCCTGACGCGTAACAGGCCGAAGTAGCGCTCACCGTCCTTTGGCGGGCGCACCTGGCCGGCCACTTTGTCGCCGGTGCGAAGCCCAAAGCGCCTGATCTGGGATTGGGAGACGTACACGTCGCCTGAACCCTGCTGGCTGCCGTTCTGGCGCAGGAACCCGTACCCGTCGTTGACCACCGACAAAATGCCGCTGGCGGTAATCTGTTCGTTTTTCTCTGCTACCGCATGAAGGATGCGATTCAGCATGTCGTGGCGTTTGGGATTTGAGCCTTCGTTTATGACTCCCATCTTGACGCCAGTATCGAGCAACTGGTCGTTGCTCTTGCGCTGTAGTTCGATCAGGTCCATGTTCCTCTCCAGGATTCTGCGCCAGTCGGCGCATCTCGTGTGACGCCTCATTTTCGCGCCATCTGAGGCGGGGGGCTTGCATTGGGAAGGTCAGGGTTTTGAAAACTGGCTGCGCCGCTGGTGTAAACGGCTATGCCTGTGGAGCTTTTGGGCAGCAGCACTCGCGACCATTGTATCAGCGGGATGCCACTTGAGGCAGTGAGAGAGTAGCAGACCAACCGTTGGCCTGTTGCCAGCCAGCCCCTGGCGGCCATGTCATCCGACCGCGGGCGTGGCTTTGGCTCGGCGATTGGGGTATCTGTTGATATACTAGCACATGAGACTTCCTCAGTCTACACCTTTTGGAAAGAGGCGACTGGACCGACGTCATCCAGTGGCAGCGTGCGCTGGCCGCCCTCCCTTACAGTCTTCGTGGCTGCGGCGGCGAATGCCTCGAAGAGCGGGTGAGGCCTGTTCGGTCTTGACAGGAACTCGGGGTGGAACTGCACTCCAACCATGAAGCTCGAGTCCACCATCTCCAGTATCTCGACAAGGCTCCCGTCCGGCGAAAGCCCGGTCGGCATTAGACCGACAGACTGCAAGTCCTCCCGGTAACGGTTGTTGAACTCCAACCTGTGTCGGTGACGTTCCTCCACCACTTTCTCGCCGTACGCATTGGACGCCGCGCTGTTCTCACCATTTGGAAGCCGCTCGACGCTACACCGGTAGATGCCGAGCCTCATGGTGCCGCCCATTTCGACGATGTTTCTCTGATCGGGCATGTAGTCGATCACGGGGTCGGGCGTTTCAGGGTCGAACTCAGTAGAGTTCGCCCGCGCCTTGCCAAGCAGCCGCCGGGCGGCTTCTATCACCATCACCTGCAGACCCAGGCACAGCCCCAGGTACGGCACGTCGCGCTTCCTCGCGTAGTGGGCCGTTTCTATCATCCCCTCGATGCCGCGAGGCCCGAAACCGCCGGGCACGACGATGCCTTGCACCGAGTCGAGATACTGTTCCGGGCCGAATTTCTCTATGTCCTCCGAGTGCACCCAGCGAACCTCCACGTCGTGCCCATGGGTGAGTCCGGCATGGATAAGGGCTTCCTTGACGGAAATGTAGGCGTCGTGCAGGTCGACGTACTTGCCGACGACGGCTATGGGGAGTACGTCCTTTGGCCGCTTGATGGCGCCCACCATCTCCTGCCAGCTAGCCAGGTCGCGCTGCTCGGCCGGAAGGTCCAGGCTCTCCACGATGAGTCGGCCCAGGCCCTGCTCATCCAGTATGAGAGGCACCTCGTAGATGGTGGAAACGGTGGGGAGTGTGAGTACGGCCTCGCGGGGAACGTCGCAGTGGATGCTTATCTTGCTGCGGATTTCGTCAGTGACCTCCTGGTCGCTGCGGCACACGATTGCGTCGGGATGTATGCCGATGCTGCGCAGCTCTCTTACGCTGTGCTGCGTTGGCTTCGTCTTCAGCTCGCCAGTCGAGGTTATGTAGGGCAGAAAGGTCACGTGCATGTACAGCACGTTGTCCCTTCCTACCTCGTTGCGCATCTGCCGTATAGCCTCGAGAAACGGCAGCCCCTCGATGTCGCCGACTGTGCCCCCGACCTCTACCACGATTACCTGGGCCTTACTCTCGTCGGCCAGGGCCAGTATGCGCTGTTTGATTGCGTCGGTTACGTGGGGCACGGTCTGAATCGTGCCGCCCAGGAACTCGCCCTTGCGCTCGCGTGAAATGACGTCGCTGTACACCTGCCCGGCGGTCACGTTCGATGAGCTGGTCAAGTGGGCGTCGATGAAGCGTTCGTAGTGGCCAAGGTCCAGGTCCGTCTCGCTGCCGTCTCTGGTTACGAAGACCTCCCCATGCTGGTAAGGGGACATCGTGCCCGGATCTACGTTCAGGTACGGGTCGAGCTTGAGAAGAGACACCGTGATTCCCATGCTCTTGAGGATGCGGCCAATCGAGCCGACAGTTACGCCCTTGCCGACCGAGCTTACGACTCCGCCGGTCACGAACACGTACTTGGTTGGCTCATCGCGGACGGCCAAAGGTTGGCGCTCCTATCCCACGCCGCACGGCGCGTCTCAATACGGCAACCGGCGCACGGCAAGTGGACCTGCTAGGGGACGGCATTTCGAGAGGATGGAAAGGAACGTTTACCGCTCAGCGGTTCCCGAAAACCAGGCGCCATGTCTCAGTCTGGAAGCGTTCGGAACGTGGCCCTAGGTCGCGTGTAACCGCGCTCGGCAAAGTATAGGCGGGTAGGGACGTGCTTGTCAAACACCGTCTGGGTCGGCTTCCCTGGGCATCTGCTCGATCGCCTGCCTGATGAAATTCACGCCCACCAGGTTCCGCCAGGCGGCCAGCAGCTTGATAGTAACGGGCCCGGGCGTCTCATCGCCCAGCCGGTAGCCGTTGATAGTCGCCACCGGAAGCAGACAGAACCGCGTGCTGGACACGAACGCCTCGCTGGCGTGGTAGACGTCGCCTATCGAGTACTCCGCCTCGTCGACCTCAATGTCGAGCGCCTCGCACAGTTCGAGCGCCGTACGCATACTCACGCCGGGCAACACGTTTCGGCGGTTTGGCAGCTTCACTCGCCCGTCCCGAACGAACATGAAATTGGCCCCCTGGCATTCCGTAATGCGACCGTTCGGCCCGGTCATAAGCAGAAGCTGCCTGGGAGTCCCGGCCTTTGCGTCCGATCCCGGGGCGTTCGGCGCGCCGTAGGTGACCGGCGTCACGACACGCACGCCCCGGATGTAACTGCTCGCGAACGCGCCCACGTCGAGCGGTTGGCAGTAGATGGCCACGGCCACCTGCGGCGGGTCGTCGGGCGCTACGGGCTCCGTGAGCGCGACAAGTTGCGTGATCGTCAGCTCGCCCCCCTCGGGACGGGGCCGGTTGGCCTCGAGCACCTGTAGCGTGAGCGCCTCCATCTCGTCGATGGTGACCCCGGCGTCGATACCGGAGAAGTTCAACCCGTTGTAGAGTCGCTCCAGGTGGAGCCGCAGCCGGAAAGGTTCGCCATTGAAGGTGCGCTCTGTGTCGTAGTATCCGCCGACGGACTGGCCCATCTGCTGCATTTCGCGCAGGCCCTCGTTCTGAGGAACGAACCGCCCATTCAGGTACATCGTCATCTTCATCAGCGCTTTCGCCTTGCGGAGCCGGCTGTGAGAGCGCCTCGACGGGACCGGGCCGCGTTAGCTGAACAGCTCCCGGCGTACCTCTTCCCGCCGCTCCCTCTCATCTGAGGCGACCTCTGGATAGGGCTCGCCGGGTCTTCGAAGCGTGCCGCGGAACTCCGGTGGCCGCTTCTCGAAGAACGCCCTGCGACCCTCGTCTCCGTCGGTGCTCATCTGCGTAACGAGCGTATTCATCAGGGTCTGGACGCGCCAGGCCTCCGTAACCGGGATGTCCTTGAACCTGATTACGAATTCCTTCATCATGCGAACGGCCAGCGGCGGCATCTTCGCGATCGAGTCCGCTATCTCCTCGGCGCGCGACAGCAGCCTGTCGTGCGGCGTGACCTCGTTGATGAGATTGATCCGAAGGGCCTCCTCAGCGTCGAACGGCTCGTCGGTGAGCAGGATGCGCATCGCGTCGACGTATGACACCTGGCGGGGCAGGTAAGTCGCGCCCGGGCCGTTGCCCACCCATCCCTGGCTGAGCAAAGCGTACTTGAACCGCGCGTGCTCCTCGCAGGCGATGCGGATGTCCGTAGACGTCAACATCAGGTAGAAGCCCGCTCCGGCGGCCCAGCCGTTGATCGCGCCGATGACAGGCTTCCATATCTGGGGGTAGTGGTCGCCCAGGCGCCCGTCGGCCCCAAACCTGGCCGCTCCGTTCACACTGCCCGCCAGCGGCCAGAAGATGGCCTCCATGCGAGCGCGCTCACGCTCCTCCTCGGTGATGTCCGGCCTCACGGCCAGGTTGTGTCCGGCGCAGAAGTGGCGTTGCCCGACGGCGGTCAGTATCGCCACCCGCACGTCCATGTCCTCCCACGTCTCTTTCCAGACCTCGCTCAGCTCGTCGGCCGTGGGACGGTCGAGGATGTTCGCTTTCTCCGGATTGTTCAGGGTGATGTACGCGACGGGACCTTTCTTCTCGTAAAGGACGCGCATGGGCGCTCGACCTCCTGCGGGTTGTTTGCGCCGGGGTAAGCGGGGATTGGACGGGCCGGGTAGGGCTAGGCCCTGATGTCCAGAATCGAGTACTGAGACTGGCCGCGGGGTGTCTCGACCTTCACTGTATCACCCTTCCTCTTGCCGATCAGCGCCATGCCGAGCGGCGACACGTCGGAGATCTTCTGCTCCAGCGAGTTGGCTTCGCTGCGGCTGACCAGTGTGTAGGTCTGCTCCCGCTTGGTCCTCGACTCCTGGACCTGGACGCGCATCCCCAGCCTTATCGTGGTGACGTTGCCCGTCCTCGCCGAAATTATGACCGAGGACTCGAGGGTCGACTCTATGGAACGGATACGGGAGTCGATCAGGCCCATCTGTTCCCTTGCGGCCTCCAGGGGAGCGTTTTCGCGGACGTCCTTGTCCGCGGCGGCGCGCTGGATTTGGCCAGCCGTCTTGGTCCGCTCTTCCTTCAGCTTTTCCAGCTCTTCCACGAGATTGTCGTGCCCCTCCTGGGTCAGTTCGTTGGGCGCCTGCTTGTCCACGCCCCCGGTCTTGACAGCGCTGTTGCGGGGCCTGCGTATCCGGAGGTGCTGCGCCAGCTTCTGGTCGGTGAACCCGCTCTTGTGGGAGTAGGTCAGAAAGTCGCGCACTATCTGGAGGCGCTCGGCGGCCTGTGGCGTCGTGCCGCTCCCGACCATCCTTTCCGCGTAGGTACCGATATCCGCGGGCTTAACCTTAGAAAAGAGTGTATCGGGCTTGCACCACCGTATGAACTTGTCCAGCTCGGTGTTGCTGCCGGACGTGGAGTGGGCGTCGGCCTCCTCCTTGACGCTGCGCGACTTAGCGCTTGCCCGCCTTGCCTTGCGCATAGCCAGGTGCTCGGCGTACTTTCCCGCGGCCTGAAGGATAGTTATGGACTCGTTCGATTCCATGGTTCGGCCTCCTTCACCCTAAAGTCCGTCAATCTCATGTTAATGAAGCACAAACCTACATGTCAAACAAGCGAGCGACCACAAAACTGAGACTTCTCGACCGCCACGCCCTGCCGCACAGGGAAAGCGGCGCAACACCGGCTACCTTTGCGCACTGCGCGGACCCTATGAAGACTTGCCGTAACCGTCCCATAGGCGGTGGGAATGAAAAAGGCAGGGAATCTTGGTAAAGTCTGGTAAACGTACAACCGAACCAGACCAAGAGGCCCTGCCGATGCCCAGAGTAAGATTCACACTCCCACAAGTCAAGCTCTCTCCGGACACCCGACCGCCAGCCTGCGTACACTGCGGTGGCATTTACCTGAACCGGCACGGGTCGGTGACAAAGCCCATCAGTGACCTCCACGTCAGTGAGGTGACGGTGGACAGATACCGCTGCTGTGACTGCAAACGCACCTTCAGACACTACCCGCAAGGGGTCGACCATTGTGACCGGAGTCATCGTCTCAGGGGGTTTGCGGCGCTGAGTTGGGCGCTGGGGTTGTCTTTGCGTTCTGTGAGTCACCTGCTGGGGGCTTTGGGATGTGAGCTGTCCAGGATGAGTGTGTGGCGTGACGTTCAGCAGTCAGGGTCGAACGCGCTGAGTGGATGGTTGAGCCGGCATCGTGGTCGGGTGAGGGTGATGGGAGCGGACGAGACTGTGGTGAAAGTGGGCGGCAGACAGACTGTGGTCGGGTTCGTCACAGACGCCCAGAGCGGGCGGTTGGTGGGAATGGACGTGCTGGTCCAACGCGACAGCGAGGGCTTCGTGAGATGGCTTGAGGGATACGTGGGCAGGTTCGGAGTGGAAGCTGTGGTGACAGACGACCTCAACACCTACAAGCCGGCGGTCGAACAGTTGGGAGTGGAGCACCAACTGTGCATCGCGCACGTGAGGAAATGGGTGTGGAATCGACTCGGCAGGATACAGGGGTGGGACTGGTACAAGGCGAGGATATGGCTCCTTGTGGCCGAGTTGCCCGGTGGGGGCGGTCGAGAGTTGCTTGGGATGGAACGCGCGGTTCGTGGGCACCCGATGCTTCACAGACTGGTGGTGGAGTTGTGCGAGAAATGGCGGTCACTGACATGTCACCAACGAGTGAGAGGGATGCCACAGACCAACAACTGTACGGAGCGGGCGATAGGCAGAAGCAAGGTAAGGTACAAGACGATAAGGGGGTACAAGAGCGAATCGGGGATGATGAACGGGTTCGGACTCACACAGTGGGTATGGAGCAGTCGGGACGGCCTCGATCTCGGTGAACTGGTTGCCGCCTAGATCAAAGCCCTTCCAAACCCACACCGCCCAGCCCAAGTTCCCTCCCTCTATCCCTCCCAAACTTCCCCACCACCTATGGGACGGTTACGACTTGCCCGCGTTGTTGACAGTGTGTTGACTTGACAGTATCATTCGCGCGGCGGCCGGTAGGTTCTCAGCCGCGCTGCCGGCCCCCTTCTGTCAACGAACGAGCACTACCGCTGAAGTAAGCTTGGCGGGTAATCCCTTGGTCCACTGGGGGCGCGCCGCGACCGAGGTTTTCGAGGAGGTCCCTATGAGTTTGAAGATTGCAAGGGCAAGCGGGTTCGCGTGCCTGTGGCTGCTGGCATCGCTTCTGGTACTGGCCGCGTGCTCCAGTGCCGAGGAAGAGGAGCCCGCTCCGACGACGGCCGCCACTTCGGCGCCGGTGACGTCGCAGGCGCAACCGACCGTGGCTCCACCACAACCGACCGCGCCCCCTGCCGACGCGCCGCAGACAGGCGGCACTCTCAGATTCGGCATTCCCGAGCCTAACAGCTTCGATCCCCAGGCGACCTGGTCGGTTGTCGCCGGAAACATCGCCGGCATGTACGGCGATGTTCTCGTTTCCCGCCACCCCGAGACATACGACTTCCTTCCTGGGGGATTGGCGAACTCTTGGGACGTCTCGGAGGACATGCTCACCTGGACGTTCAAACTGAAGGACGGCATAACTTTCCACGATGGTACACCTTTCGACGCCGAAGCCATGGCCGCGTCCTACAGACACGGTGCCGACGTTGGCTGGGTGCCCAAAATCTACCTGCCGCCGGAAGCTGACATCTTCGCGCAAGACGCGACGACGTTCGTCATCAAGTCTCCCAAGATTTACGGCCCCATGCTGGATCACATTTCCTGGCCCGCCTGGTTCATTGTGACCGCGGAACATCATCGCGCGGTCGTGGGAGAAGAGGACTACGGCACGCAGCCCATCGGTACCGGCGCCTTCAAGTTCGACGAGTGGGTGCGCGGCGACAACGCCACACTCTCCCGAAATGCCGACTACAATTGGGGCCCCGCCTTCTACGAGAACCGCGGCGCCCCCTACGTCGACGGCATATTCATCAAGTTCATCGAGGAAGAAGCCGTCCTCAACGCGGCTGTGCAGGCCGAGGAAATCGACGTCGTTTATGTGCCCAACCAGTTCGCGGCCGACCTCCGTAACGACGACCGGTTCGAGTTTCACACGCGGCGGTCGGGGCGTCTGAGCGCGCTGTCCATGAACCACGAGGCGGCGCCTCTGGATGACGTGAAGGTGCGGCAGGCGCTGATGGTGGCCGTTGACCGCGACAGGATCATCCAAGTCATGGAGCAGGGCGAGGGCTTCCCGCAGTACGGCCAGGTGGTGCGCGCTTTGCCCTTCTACGACCAGGCCTTCGAAGACGAGTCTGCCGCTATGAACGCCTACAACCCTGACCGCGCGCTGGACCTGCTGGGCCAAGCCGGCTGGGTGAAGGGCAGTGACGGCAAGCTGGCCAAGGACGGGACGCCGCTGGAGTTCAACTTCATCCAGACAGGGTCCGAACGGAATGTGCGAATGGGAAGTCTGCTGCAGGCACAACTAGAAGAGCTCGGCATCACAATCAAGCTGGAGACTCTGGAATCGGCAACGCACAACGCGAGGCGCAAGGAAGGAGACTTCGATCTGCGTCACTCCGGGTACGCGACGCTGACAGCGGACATACTGTCGTTCTTCTGGCACCCGACCCAGAGTTCCAACCTGGACCGCATTTCGGACGAGAAGTTCGCGGAGCTTCTGGACGCGGCGCGCCACAGCCTGGGCGACGCCAGGGCCGTGGCAAACCACGAGGTGCAAAAGTACTTCCGTGACGAGGCCATGGTGATTCCGCTGATCAATCCCAACTCCAATACGCTGGTGAACGGCCGGGTGCGAGGATTCATCGCACACCGCAACTCGATGGACTGGAAAGTCAACGACGCCTGGATCAAGCAATAGAACTATCGCCAACGTTGCGGCGGGTAACCGGAAGGTCGTCCGACGGGACTGCGGCATCTAGCTGATTTCGCCCACGAGTGCCGGGGCATCCCCGGCACTCGTGGGCAAGCCGGAGCGACCCTCCCCGTTAGAGTGGTGCGGGCGCTCGTCAACACCCCTGAGATTCCCCACACGGGCACGGCGCATGTACCGTTACATCCTCAGGCGAATGCTCATACTCATCCCGCTGGTGTGGGCTATCGTGTCAATCACTTTCCTCGCGTTGAACGCGACGCCGGGCGATCCGATCACGGAGATGATCGAGGAGATCCAGCCCGGCCCCGAAATCGAGCAAATGCTGAGGGAGCAATACGGCCTCGACAAGCCGCTGCACGTGCAGTACTTTCGCTACCTCTGGGGCGTCGCGCGGGGAGACCTTGGACGCTCGATCACAACCCGGGCGCCGGTCGTGGACGAAATCTTACTGAGATTTCCGAGCACGTTGCAGCTCGCCCTCGCCGGCATGGGCGTAGCGGTGGGAATCGGGCTGGTGTTCGGCATACTCGCGGCGGTCACTCGGGTGCCGGGCGCCGGTTTTTCCATCATGGTTGGCGCTCTGTTCGGCATCTCCATGCCCAATTTCTGGCTGGGGTTGATGCTCATATTGTTTTTCGGTGTCCAGCTCGGATGGTTTCCTGTCCTCGGTGGCTCCGGACTCCACTCGCTTGTGCTGCCCGCAATAACGCTGGGCGTATCGTCGGGCGCCGTGCTCGCCAGACTGACCAGATCGAGTATGCTCGAGGTGGTGAGGCAGGACTACATCAGGACCGCGCGGTCGAAGGGACTGGGCGAGCAGGTTGTCATCTATCGACACGCGTTGCGCAACGCCCTGATTCCGATAGTGACGGTGAGCGGAATCCAGTTTGGAAACCTGCTCGGCGGCACCGTGATAATAGAGTCTGTGTTCGCGCGGGCCGGGGTTGGCAGGGTCGCCATAGACGCCATCCAGCAGCGCGACATCCCCCTGGTGCTCGGCGTGGTGATGTTCTTCGCGGTAATCTACGTCATCACCAATTTGCTGGTGGACATCAGCTACGGCTTTCTCGATCCACGCATCCGTTATGAATAGACAGGAATCGCTTACCTGAAGTGCTGCACAGGAGCGCAAAGGCAATTGGAGACGAAGCTTGAATAGAGCGTGGGTGACAAACGCAGCCACCTACCTGAGGTACAACAAGGTCGCATCGCTGTGGATTGTCATTCTGGCCGCCATCTGGCTCATCGCGCTGTTCGCGCCGCTGGTCGCGACACATGAGCCTCTGAAGCAGAGCGCCGATCTGCTGCAACCTCCGTCGACCTCGCACTGGATGGGCACCGACGAGTTCGGGCGCGACCTGTTTAGCCGGATCGTCTACGGCGGCCGGATCTCCCTCTCGGTCGGCATCATCGCGGTGACTATCGCCGTGCTGGTAGGCAGCACGCTCGGCCTAATTTCCGGCTACGTCGGCGGGTTGATCGACACCGCCATCATGCGCTTTATCGACGGCCTGATGGCCTTCCCCAGCATCATCCTGGCCATCCTCATAATGGCTGTGCTCGGCCCGAGCCTGGTCAACCTGATGATAGCCGTCGGCATAAGCGCCGTCCCCTGGTACGCGCGCACCGTCCGAGGCTCCACGCTCCAGGTGAAGCAAACTCAGTACGTGGAGTCGTCCCAGGCCGTCGGGGCGGGCATGCTGCGCATAATGCGGCGGCACATCCTGCCAAACGTCGCGGCGCCCATTATCGTGCTCGGCACACTCGGAATGGCGACGTCGATACTGGCCATAGCCGGCCTGAGCTTCCTCGGGCTGGGCGCTCGTCCCCCGTCGCCGGAGTGGGGAGCCATGCTCTCGTCGGCCCGCACCTACATGGGCAGGGCCGGCTGGTACGCGACCTTCCCCGGGTTGGCGATAATGATCTCGGTTCTGGCGATGAACATCATCGGAGACGCCTTGCGCGACATTCTGGACCCCAGGCTCCGAGGCAGCATCGGCGTGGGGCAGAGATAGCCGGCCTACGTCTCCTCTTCAACGGCGTAGGTGCTGATGTCGAGCCCGTACAGGCGCTTGCGAATATCGAGATTGATGAAGGTCTCGGTTTTCCTCACACCCGGTATGACGCCGACCTTAGTAAGCAGCAGGTTGCTGAGCTCGGTTGACGTCTTGAGCGTCGCCCACGCGAACACGTCGTAGGCTCCCGTGCTCACGGTGACCCACGTGATCTCGGGGATCGCTGTCAGCGCGTCCGCGACCAATCCCACCTTGTCGGACTCGACCTGCACGCCTATCAGCACCTCGGACTCGTAGCCGAGCTTGTTCGGGTCCGGAACGGCGACGATCTTTATCAGACCTTCTTTGACCAGGCGTTTGATGCGGCGCCGGACCGTTTCCTCGCTAACGGGCACGTCGTCCCGCTCGGCAATGCCGGCGTTGGTGAGTGAGCCGTTCTTCTGAAGATGTGAAACTATTGCGACGTCTAGGTAGTCCAACTGGTAGGTCATTTTCGCGGAATCAACCTCTCACCGACTGGGAGCGCTCATGCTTTCCCATCCTGCCGGTTCCGCCTTTCTCGGTCCAAGAATCCGGCGCCGAAAGCACTCGCTAGACTTCAAATGTATCTACATTTTAAAGGACGTGGGCGCACTTTTCAAAACCTCGATACATGCCGCCAATCCCGATGGCAGGGACGCGCGCATTTTGTTGACACCCCAATTGGCGAGTGCTAGAATCAGCGTGCCTTGCGGGTGTGGACGCGCCGCGCCCCGGGCGGCCAGCGCGTTCGATTTTGTGAACGCACGCGCTTGACGGAATAACAACCGAGGCCTGGGAGGATTGCCATATGACCGAGGAAAAGGTCGAACTACATCGTGGCCTCCGCGACGTCTACATTGACAGGACGACCTCCAGCTTCATCGACGGAAACATCGGTAAGCTGCTTTACAGGGGTTACAACATAGACGATCTGGCAGAACACTCCACTTTCGAGGAGATAATCTATCTGCTGCTCTATGAAAAGCTGCCGAACCGCAAGGAACTCGAAGAGTTCGACGCCGAATTGAAGGCGAACAGGCAGCTCCCGGACGAAGTTATCGACATCATCAAGCTGACCAAGAGCGCCCACCCGATGGACGTTCTACGCACCGCCGTCTCGGCACTCGCGACCTTCGACTCCGACGTGAACGACAACTCCAGGGAGGCCACCCTTCGGAAGGGCGTCCGCCTCACCGCCCAGGCGCCGACCGTCGTCGCCTCCCACGCCCGCATCCGTGAGGGCAAGGAGCCTGTGGACCCCGACGACTCCCTGAGCCACGCGGGCAACTTCCTGTACATGCTCTCCGGCGAAAAGCCCGATCCCCAGGACGTTCGCCTCATCGACAAGGACTTTGTGCTCCACGCCGAGCACGGCGTAAATGCCTCGTCGTTCGGCGCCAGGGTCGCCGCCTCCACCCAGGCCGACCTCCACTGCGCCGTCGCCACCGGCGTGTCCGTCCTCAAGGGCCCCTCGCACGGCGGCGCGGCGGAAGAAGTGATGAAGATGGCCCTGGACATCGGCAACGAAGAGAACGCCGAAAGTTACGTTCGCGACATGCTGAGCAGGCGCGAAAGGGTGATGGGTTTCGGCCACCGCGTCTACAAGGCAACTGATCCTCGCGCCAACCACCTGCGCCCCGACGCCCAAGCGCTCGGCGAGCGCAAAGGACAACCCAAGTGGTTCTCCATACTGCGGACCGTCTCCGAGGTCATGGAACCCTACTCACGCCGGGGCATCTGCGAGAACGTCGACTTCTGGTCCGGCGCTATCTACTACCTGCTCGACATCCCCGACGACCTGTTCATCTCCATATTCACCATGGGGCGCATCCCCGGCTGGACCTCCCAGGTGGTCGAACAGTTCGAGAACAACATCCTGCTGAGGCCGAGACTCCAGTACACCGGCCCGATGGACCTCGAGTACACGCCGATCGACGAAAGGGAGTGACCCGGAACCACACCGTTAACCCCTTTAGCGCGCAGGGGAATTGAAAGTGACGACTGAAGAGACTCAGGACGTCGAACCGGCGTCGGATTGCCAGCACCATTGGATGATCGCCAGCCCCAACGGGCCCACCAGCATGGGCGAATGCAAGCTGTGTGGCGCGCAAGCCGAGTTTCGCAACTCCATCCCCGGCTCCGGCTGGGACCGGGAGAGCGCCCAGAGCAGAAGAGCACGCCAGGCGCGCGGAGGCTGAGCCCGCGCCGCTGATTCAAGCCGCCCGCCAGGACGCCGATTCCCACCGCCACGCCATGACGAACAGCCCACTCGCCGCCCTCATCCGGTCAGAGGCGGAGACTAGGGGCAGGCTCACCTTCGCCGAGTTCATGGCGATGGCCCTCTACCACCCCGCAGGCGGCTACTACACCCGCGCTGGCCGCGTCGGCGAGCGCGGCGACTTCTACACCAGCCCCGCGGCGCACCCCGCCTTCGGCGCACTGCTGTGCATCCAGCTCTGGCGGATGTGGCGCCGGCTCGGACGCCCCTCACCCTTCACCGCCGTCGAGCTCGGCGCCGGCGATGGCCTCCTCGCCCGCGACATCTGCGCCTACGCCGACCGTCTCCCCCCCGAATTCGCCGATGCACTGTCCTACGTCACCGTCGATCTTCGATGCCCTGCCGCGCCGACCCCAACCCTCAATGCCGTGCAATCCATCATCAGCGACCGCCTGCCCCTCCGCGGCCTGACCGGCTGCGTCATCGCCAACGAGCTTCTGGACGCCCTGCCGTTCCACCGCTTCTGCATCAACGAAGGCAGACTTTGCGAGTTCTACGTCGTCCCGCACGACGCAGGGGGGCTATCCGAAGAACTGGGCGAGCCGTCCACACCCCTGCTGTCCGAGCGGCTGGAGCGCCTCGCCGTGCCGCTGCCCGAGGGCTTCCGAGGCGAGGTCTGCCTGGGGCTGCGCCCGTGGCTGGCAGGCGTGGCCGACGCGCTGGAGCGGGGCTACCTGCTGACCATCGACTACGGCTACCCCGCAGGCGAGCTGTACGCCCCGGAGCGGATGGGCGGCACCCTCCAGACCCACCACCGTCACACTGTCGGCGGCGACCCATTCGTCAGGGTAGGGGAGCAGGACATAACCGCCCACGTCGACTTCACGTCGGTCATGTCGGAGGGCAGGGCAGTGGGACTCGAACCCGTGGCTTTCGGCCCGCAGGCGCAATTCCTGCGAAGCCTGGGCTTCGGCCAGATGCTCCAGCGGCTGCGGGCCATGCCTCTGAGCGATGCCGAGCGCAGCGCCAACCGCATGGGCATGCTCGATCTGGTAAAGGGAGGCGGCCTGGGCGACTTCCGTGTACTGCTACAGCGCCGTGGCGATTTCGCCGACGACGGCGCCGAACCCGACTACACATCGCCCGCTCCGCTGGACCCGCCGCTCCTAAGCCCCGATCACGTCCGCCTGATGGCCGGCCGCTATCCCCACGCCGCGCAGGGCGTTTCGCCCGAGCTTGAGAATCTGTGGCCATTCGGGCCACAGTCTGGCGAGGACTCCCGGCCCGCTACTCGCTGAGGCCCAGTTCCTCCGCCACCGGCTTGAGCGATTCGATGATGAACGCGATGTGCTCGTCCAGGTCCACTTCCAGCTCGTCCGCGCCCTGGAAGATGTCATCCCGGCTCACCGAAGCCGCGAACCGCTTGTCCTTGAACTTCCGCTTTACCGACCGCACCTTGGTGTCCGAAAGGCTCTTCGTGGGCCGCACAAGCGCCACCGCCGTCACGAATCCCGATAGCTCGTCGCACGCGAACAGCGCCTTCTCCAACAGCGTCTCGCGGGCTATGCCGGTGTGGTTGCCGTGCGACAGCACCGCGCGCACTATCTCCTCCGGGAACCCGCGGTCGCGAAGTATGTCGGCGCCGTAGGTGGGGTGGGACTCCGGCGTGGGGCACACCTCCCAGTCGAAGTCGTGCACCAGGCCCGCGATGCCCCACACCTCCTCGTCCTCCCCGTACTTGCGCGCGTATGCCCTCATGCACGTCTCGACGGCGCGAAGGTGCTTGCGCAGGCTGTCGCTCTTGGCGTACTCCTCCACAATCGCTCTCGCCGTGTTGCTGTCCATGATTCGCCTCCACTCTCCACAAAGTCCCTTCCCCCTCGCAGGGGGAAGGTTGGGATGGGGGTGAGGAGCCCTCCTCTCTTTCCCGCTCCCGCTCTATCCATCTGCACCGGCAGCCTGCGGCCGCGGCGAGCACCGCCGCGCCGTCGTCACGAATCCGGTGTGCGCCACCATCCTGTGGTCCGGGCGCACGTTGCGCCGCCCCACGGTCCAGCCTCGCTGCATCACCTCGAACGTCTCGATGAGGTCGAAAGTGCGACGCTCGCGCAGCGTCCGCGTCAATTCGTGCACCTGCAGTATCGTCGGCAGGAAGCTGAGAAATATGCCGCCCGGCAACAGCCGCTCTTCCGCGTGCGGCGCCACGTGCCACGGCTCCGGCAGATCGAGCACTATCCGGTCGAGACCATCCTCGTCGAATCCCTCGCCGACGTCGCCAAGCTTCAGGCTGAGATTGCTGGAATCGTAAAAGAGCGCGTCGACATTCGACCGTGCCCGCTCCAGCATGTCCTGCCGCACGTCGTAGGAGGCCACGGATCCCGTGGGCCCGACCGCCCGCAGCAGCGCCGCCGTCAGCGCGCCCGATCCGGTGCCCGCCTCCAGCACCCTGGCCCCGGGGAAAATGTCGCCGTACACCAGGATCGCCCCGACGTCCTTTGGATACACCACCGTGGCGATGCGGGGCATCTCCAGGCTGTAGTCGGCCATCGTGGGCTTTACCGCCAGAAGGTGGTGCCCCTTGGAGGTGAGCACCCACGCCCCCTCGTCACGGCCAAGAAGCTCATCGTGGCTGAAGTGCCCTATGTGCGTGTGGAATTCGCCGGACTGCTCGAGCCGCACCATGTACCGGCGGCCCTTGCGGTCTATCAGCAGCGCCGAATCCCCCTCCCTGAACACGGGGGCGCGTGTGGCGTTGGCGTGCATCTGCCCTCCATACGCGGAGAGGCGAAGGGGCCGGGTTGTCAGGTCCCGGCCCGGCCCGCCGGACCGCCGCTAAAGCTTGTCCACCTCTTCCAGCACAGCCTCGGGGCTCAGCCCGGCCATGCTCTCGTAGGTGCGAACGTACCTCACCACGCCCTCTTTGTCGATGATGATGATTGCGCGGTTGGCCGTGCCCCGGTCGTCATTGTAGATGCCGAAGAGCTGCGCTACCTCGCCCTTGGGGTGGAAATCGCCCAGCAACGGATACGGCAACCCGCCAATCGACGACGCGAAGGCTGTCTGCGTGGGAACGGGGTCTGTGCTAATACCCAGCACCTGGGTATCCTTCCTCTCGAATGACGCGTTGGCCATTCGGAAAGAGGAGACCTGGTGCGTTCAACCGCCTGTGAATGAGAACAGGTGGAACGACAGCACCACGTTCTTGTCGCCCCTGTACTGGCTCAGTGTTACGCTCTCGCCGTTGTGCGCCCTCAGCGTAAAGTCGGGCGCGGCCTGACCTACCTCGATCATTTGCTTCTCCTGGCTCTCGATTGATGTTGCGTTGCAGATGGCGTCGCGCCTGAACTGGCGCGAGTGGGAAGTGTGCGACTACGACTCGGGCCGCCACCGCAGGTACGGCCGCCGGGCGGCCTGCGCCTCGTCCAGCCTCGTGTTGGGCGTGTCGTGCGGCGCGTCATGGAGCAGGTCCGGCTCCTCCTCCGCCTCCCGCGCGATCGTCTTCATCACCTCGATGAAGTAGTCCAGCGTCTCCCTGGACTCCGTTTCGGTCGGCTCGATCATCAGCGCCTCCTCGACGATGAGCGGGAAGTACATCGTGGGAGGGTGAATGCCGTAGTCGATCAGCCGCTTGGCCACGTCGAGCGCGTTGACGCCGTGCGCCCGCTTCAGGTTGCGTGCCGAGAACACCACCTCGTGCATGCACACCCTGTCGTACGGAAGATCGTACTCGCCCTTGAGCCGGCTCAGTATGTAGTTCGCGTTGATGACCGCGTCCTCGCTGATGCCCGCTATGCCCGGAGCACCCAGCGTCGCTATGTAGGCGTAGGCGCGAAGCAGCGCGCCGAAGTTGCCGTGAAACGCCCCCATGCGCCCGATGCTGCTCTCCGGCGCGGACAGCGAGTAGCTCTCCGAACCGTCCTCCGCCACGTGGCGCGTGACCACCGGCGTCGGCAGGTACGGCTCCAGCGTCGGCCCGGAGATCACCGGTCCCGCCCCGGGGCCGCCTCCACCGTGCGGCTGCGTGAACGTCTTGTGCAAGTTGGAGTGGACGACGTCGAATCCCAGGTCTCCCAGCTTCACCCGACCAAGCAGCGCGTTCAGGTTCGCGCCGTCGCCGTACACCAGTCCCCCCGCCTCGTGAACGGTCCGGCACACCTCCAGGATGTGCGCGTCGAACAGTCCCAGCGTGCTAGGCAGCGTGATCATCAGCCCCGCCAACTCGTCGTTCACGGTGGCGCGCAGAGCGTCCAGGTCCGTGTCGCCGTTCGCGTCCGAAGGCAGCGTAACGACCTCGAACCCCGCCATTGCCGCCGACGCCGGATTGGTGCCGTGGGCGCTGTCCGGTATCAGCACGTTCTTGCGCTGGGCGTCGCCGTTGTCGAGGTGGTATGCCCGGATCATCAGCATCCCGGCAAGCTCGCCGTCCGCCCCCGCCATAGGGGCCAGCGAGTTGGCGGTCATACCCGTGATCTCGTTAAGGTACCCCTGCAGCTCGTACATCAGCTTCAGCGCGCCCTGCACCGTGGACTCCGGCTGGTAGGGGTGAAGCTGGGCCATGCCCGGCGTCGTGGAGACTTCGTCGTTCAGCTTGGGATTGTACTTCATCGTACAGCTCCCAAGCGGGTAGAAGTTGTGGTCGATGGAGAAGTTGAACTGGCTGAGCTGCGAGAAGTACCGGACTATCTCACCCTCGCTCACCTCCGGCATCGGAAGCTCGTCGCGCAGCAGGTCCGATGGCGGCAGCGGCTGCTCCGGCACGTCCAGCGGTGGCAGCGTAGTGCCCATTCTCCCGCTCACGCTGCGCTCCATCAGCAACCGGCGGCGGTCCTGCTCGTATCTGTCCAGCAGTGGATTCATGCCGTCGAGCCTATCTCCTCGAGAGCGGCCGCGAGCCGCTCTATCTCGTCCCTGCTGTTGATCTCGGTCACGCACACCAGCATCCCGTTGGGCGACTGCTCGCTCACGTCCAGGCCGCCGATGATCTTGTGCTCCAGCAGCCGCTCGTTAAGCTCGGCGGGCGGCAGCGGGCAACTGACCACGAACTCCTGGAAGAACTGTCCGTCCATTGGCAGGGAGTAGCCGGGAATCTTCTCGATCAGCGACGCCGCGTAGTGGGCCTTGTGGTAGGTCAGCTCCGCGATGTGGCGAAGACCGCGCCTTCCGTTCGCCGTCATGTACACCGTGGTCATCAGCGCGATCAGCGCGACGCTCGTGCAGATGTTGGACGTCGCACGCTCCCTCCGGATGTGTTGCTCTCTCGTCTGGAGCGTGAGCACGTATGCCGTGCGTCCCCGCGTGTCGACCGTGCGGCCTACGATGCGGCCCGGCATCTGCCGCATGTAACGCTCCTTGCAGGCGAATATGCCCACGTACGGTCCGCCGTAAGTGGGAGCCACGCCCAGCGCCTGGCCCTCCGCCGCCACGATGTCCGCGCCGTAGTCGCCCGGCGGCCTGAACATCCCAAGCGAGATCGGATCCACGTAACACACCAGCAGCGCTCCGCTGGAGTGCGCCAACTCCGAAAGCCGCTCCATCTCCTCCATGTAGCCGAAGAAGTTCGGTTGCTGCACCACCAGGCAGGCCGTGCCCTCCTGCAGCTCGGAAACGTCTCCGGGCACCTCGTACACGTCGATGCCCGGCGCCTGCGTGTACGTGTCCAGCACCCGCCTGTACATCGGCGAGACGCTGGAAAGCACCGCCACTCGGTCGCGCCTCGTGACGCGGGCGGCCATCAGCACGCCCTCGGCCAGCGAGGTCGAGCCGTCGTACATTCCCGCGTTGGCGACCTCCATGCCCGTGAGCTGGGCGCACAGCGTCTGGAACTCGAACTCGGTCTGAAGCGTGCCCTGCGACACCTCCGGCTGGTAGGGCGTGTACGATGTCACGTACTCGCTGCGGCTGGTTATCTGCCTCACGATGGCGGGAATATGGTGGCGGTACGACCCGGCCCCCAGGAAGCAGGCGTACTCGCCCGGCGCCCTGTTCATCGCGGAAAGGTCCGCGACGTGACGCATCAACTCGAACTCGGACTTGGGAGGGGGAAGGTCCAGCGAGGGGTTGCGATGCTCTTCGGGGATGTCAAGGAACAGCTCATCGACCGAATCGACGCCTATGGCGTCTAGCATGTACCGCCGGTCGTTGTCGGTGCTCGGCACGTAGGGAGAAACGAAGTTGCCATTCTCCATAGGCCCGGCTATGCCTCCTCCGCGGAGATGAGGGCGTCGTACTCCTCCGCGCTCAGCAGGTTGTCCACCTCGGACGTGTCGCTGATCTGAACGCGGAGCATCCACCCGAAGTGGAAGGGAGAATCGTTTACTTTCTCCGGGCCGTCTATGAGCTCCTCGTTTCGCTCGATCACCTCGCCGCTGATTGGCGTGAAAAGGTCCGAAACGGCCTTCACCGACTCGATTTCGCCCATCTTTTCGAACTGCACCAGCGTCGCCCCAACCTCCGGCAACTCCACGAACACCACGTCGCCAAGGCTGTCCGCCGCGAACTCGGTGATTCCAACCACGCCCACATCGTCAGACTCCATTCGCAGCCACTCATGCTCCTTGGAATATCTCAGGTCGGATGGGTTCATGTATCGCTTCTCCGCCTCCGGGTGTAAAACGGCAGGCCCGTAACCTCCGCCTCTACGCTCCGCCCCCTGATGTCTATGTGGAAGCGTGAGCCTTCGGCAGAGTAGTCGGTTTGAACGTAGCCCATGCCGATACTTCTGTCAAGAGTAGGCGAGTAGCCCCCGCTCGTCACCTCGCCTATCTGTCCCGACTCGCCCAGGATGGCGTACCCGTGCCGGGGTATGCCCCGCTCCACCATGTTGAAGCCCACCATGCGCTTGCTGACGCCCTCGTCGCGTATCCGCCGCAGCGCCTCCCCGGCGATGTACCGCCTGCGATTGGGCCGGACGAACCTCTCCAGCGCCGCCTCGTATGGATTGACCTCGGTGCTCATGTCGCTTCCGTGAAGCAGCAGCCCCGCCTCCATCCGCAGCACGTCCCTTGCGCCCAGTCCCGCCGCGATGGCGCCCTGATCCATAAGCAACGACCAGATGCGCTCCGCGCGCTCGCTCGGCAGGATAAGCTCGAAGCCGTCCTCGCCCGTGTAGCCCGTACGGGCGAACATCGTGTCCACGCCGTCGAGCTGCGCGTCCGCGTACCGAAACGGCCTGATCTTGGACAAGTCAGTCGAAGCCAGCGGCTCGAGGATGAACTCCGCCGCCGGTCCCTGGCAGGCTATCATCGCGTAGTCGTCGGACACGTCCACGATGTCCGCCGGCTCCGGCCCGACGTTCCACTTCACGATCCAGTCGAACACGGCGGCGCGATTCCCCGCGTTCGGAATCACCAGGAACTGCTCTTCACCCTTCCGGTAGACGATGCCGTCGTCGATGATGCCGCCCTGCTCGTCGCAGATTACGTTGTACCGCGCGCTGCCCTCCCGCAGACCGATGGCGCTCACGCTGAGGACACTGCTTAGCAGCGGACCCGCCCCGGGCCCGTTGACCTCCACTCGTCCCATGTGGGAGACGTCGAAGAGACCGACGCCAAACCGCACCAGCCTGGTCTCCAGGAGAATGCTGTCATACTGGATGGGCATCTCCCAGCCGGAAAATGGCACCATCCTGCCGCCAAGTTCTACGTGCGTGTCGTAAAGCGGCGTTCGCCTCAGTTCTTCAGTCATACTTGCGCGTCGTCTCTGGTACAGAGTCGGGTGAATCCAGCCTGCGACCGTCCGCCTGGATGGACGCTTCGGCCTCCAATGTAGCCACGACAAATGTTAAGCGCTGGCCATTGGAGTGTCAACGCGCCAAGAGTCGTGAAAGCGGCGTCACATTACCAGGTGCGCGAGAATTCGTCCTGCCCACCCACTAACGCCACCCCCATGAAAACGTGCGCGGGAACCCAGGCGCGCTTGGGCACTCCCCCTCGAAGCCACCTGGTAGTCCGAAACAGGCTCAAAGTCACGCAAAGCGGCTGCGAATCCGCCGCTTTCGGACGAGCAAAACAAATCCCGCGGAGCGGACTCCTTAGCGAAGGATATGCCCTCCGGGCGATGAAGACGCTACAATGCAGGCAGGAGAAACCCCGCAGACTGGAAAGGATCGCCGTTCATGCGGAGAGAACATCTGAAATACTGGATAGGCGCAGCCCTGATTATCGCCTTGATAATAGGCGGCAACCGGCTGTTCGCCGAGCGGACCATCGCGCAGGAGGACGGCCCCGTCGAAGATGATTTTGTCGAGGAAGAAGTTCAAGAAATACCTCCAGACTGCAAAGATCCCGGCAACTCAGGCCATCCCGCCTGTCGAGGATATGTTTCAGCCGCAGACCGTACAGCAACTGCTCAGGCAAATGCCAGACGTGCCAGACAAACGGCAACGGCTAAGAGGAACCAGACAGCGACCGCTGTGGCTAACAACCGAGCCACAGCCGTATCCAAGAGTGCTACAGCGGCGGCGAAGGCTGCCACAGCCGAAGCCAGAACAGCTACAGCCGAAGCCCTGAAACAGCGTCAGAGAGAACGACGCCAAGCAACTCAAACGGCTATCGCGGCTAAGAAAACTGCTATGCGAGAAGCCTTTCACGCAGTTCAAACTCAGATTGCCAGTAGACGCGCAACACAGACTGCAACCGCTAAAGAAGCGACACCTACGCCTGTAGGATCGAATCCCGTAACAGGTACTCGTAGACCACCTACTATTACTCCAACGCCTACACCTACACCGACTCCGATTCCCGGCGGAAGAGGCCCCGGCCCTGTTCCGCCTCCGGGCGGCAGCGTGTCTTATACCAATGCATTTGAGACAGTTATCGAATCACACAACAGGGATATTCTTGATGTCGAATGGGCTATCTTCGATTCCGACCTTCTACAAGTCGATCTCAATCTCATACCCGCAGCACGTTCCCACGTGAATCCAGCGGACTACGAGTTTCGGGTTAAGCTTAATCCACGAAGTACAGGCTTCTACCAGATACAAAACGGAGACGTTAGTTGTACGCCTGGAAATGCTGGCAGGGATACAAGTGTTTGGTTACAGACAACCACCCTCTACATAATCGCGATTAGATGTGGACTAGGCCAGCTAAACAACTCAGGTTTCGAGGTATGGGGCCGAGACGCCGTTACACTCCATGAGTTCCTTGTCGGAAGAACCGGCGAAATCAAACAGGCTTGGCATCAAGAAGATCGCAAAGTGACCTTTGGCCTTGAGCTATCTACAGTCAATGGCAGTAAACCGTCTTGGGCCACGCTTTATAATCAACCCGTCGCGGAGACTTCCGTTCGAGAAGCTGCTGCGCGGATCAATGGCAGGATTGGGCAACGAATACTAGGGCAACTCTGAACAAGTCGTTGTCGAGCGTGTGATTAACGTTGGTGGCATAATGGGAGTCAAGCAAGCCAGATGGAGTGGAGGACGCCATGGCAGCCCAGCCCAGCTTCGCCGATCTCGACTACGAACACAAGCGGCACAAGACGCGCAGGGAGAGGTTTCTGGAGCAACTCGACTCGCTTGTGCCCTGGAAGCGGCTGCAAGAGCGCATCGAGCCACACTACCCCAAAGCGGGCAATGGACGCAGGCCCTACCCGCTGTCGGTGATGCTGCGGGTTCACGTGGTGCAAGTCGTCTACAATCTGAGCGACCCCGCGATGGAAGACCTTTTGTACGAGGCGGAGTCTGTGCGGCGGTTCGTGGGTTTGCGGCTGTCGAAAGCGATACCCGACGAGAGCACCATTCTGCACTTTCGCCACTTGTTGGAGAACCACGAGTTGGGGCAGGGGCTGTTCGAGGAGATCAAGGGCTACCTGGCGCAGCAGGGCGTGATGCTGAAGCAGGGAACCATCGTAGACGCCACCATCATAGATGCGCCGTCGTCGACCAGGAACAAGGCGAAGAAGCGCGACCCTGAGATGCAGCAGGTGAAGAAGGGCCGGCAGTACTACTTCGGTATGAAGCTACATATAGGAGCGGACGCTGAGAGCGGGCTTGTGCACAGCATGGCGACGACCCCGGCCAACGTCCACGACATAAGGCAGGCACACAGGCTGTTGCACGGGGAGGAGCGTGCGGTATGGGGAGATTCGGGGTATACAGGTGTGCACAAGCGTGATGAGAATAGGGAGTTCGAGGTGGGGTGGTACGTGGCGATGAGGGCGGGGCAGCGGCGGAAGTTGGAGCCTGGGAGTGCTGCGGCGATAGCGGAGAGAGTGAAGTCGTCGATTCGAGCGAAAGTGGAGCACCCCTTCTGGGGTGTGAAAGGCACGTTCGGCTACGCGAAGGTACGGTATCGGGGCTTGGCCAAGAACACCGAACGGCTTGCGGTGCTTATGGGGTTGTACAATCTGAAGCGAGCGCAGGGACTGATGGTCCACTGAGTCGAGTAGCGGGGGCGAAGTGCGCCCAAAGTCAGGCCAGACCCCTCAAGATAGGGACCGAAGGCGCAAACAGTCCCTCAAAACCATCGCAAGTGGCCCCAAAACACGGCGAAACTGTGGCCGAAAGAGCTTCCATACAGCCCACTCGCCCCCAATAGCCGCCGCTACGCAGGCTTGTTCAGACCTTCCCTAGAAGAGCCATCTTATGAAGTTACTGTCAAGGCGTACTGGTACGGAACAGGCGGTACGTGTAACTCGATAGCTCTTGCTTGCTACACCATCGACGGCTCCTATCCACATTTGGATGGACGGACACTATGGATACGGTATCCTCCAGATAAAGTCAGTCAGCGAGACGGAATAACAGTACCTCACTGGACAAACAACCCCAGGGTAGTTCAACGCGCCGCTACATTCCTGGATTACTATTATCTGCCACAAGTTGTGGCTCACGAATTCGGTCACACTTTGGGAGTTCTACACTTATCCTCTGGACACATGATGGGTGGCTACATTCTTGGTAGTGTTTGGACAGGCCCGACTCAACAAGACGTGTACGGGTTCCTGCAGTCAATTCAGACACATACTCACAGATAAACAGGAGCGTCTCATGAAGCAGATCAGTGTGCTGAGCATTCTCGGAATCGCAACACTCTTGGTCTTAGCCTGTAACTCGGATACTTCATCGTCGAAGTCCGTCGAAGCCTCAGAACCTGCTCCAGTTGGCGTGACTACCGTGTTCGACGACTACGTAGGAGCAGCGACAGCCTCTATCGAAGAACGCAGCTATCAAGCTGATGTGATTGTAAGGGCGCGTCTAGCATCCGCTACGGACGGTATCCTTAACTTTAATGCTGTCACCTGGATGAAGGGCACAGGGCCAAGTTCTTTCAGCGTAGCGGCTAAGACCGAGGGCCGTGATACTCAATGGGACGACCAAGACGGAATCCTGTTTCTCAAACTACTTCCTGACGAGATGGCCGACTTCGAGTTCGTGGACACCACCGATATGTCGTTCTACGACAACAGACCATATATCTTACCTGACGACCCGCCTTTCCCTATTCCAACTTATACTGGCTCTTTGCCTGAAGGCTATACGGTGAACAGCCGCAACCCTGTTTGGCTCCCTGTTCGACCTGAGAGAGAAAACGTAAGTGGTGTTTCTGGAGCTTCAGCTCAGTCACAGTCAGAGAGCGATTCGGACGTGATTGCAGACTACGGCTCAGACGGTGTTGCACAAACTGTGACCCTAAGCACAATCCAGAACGCTATCAACTGGATCACAGGAGGCCCCGGATCAAATCTTGCTTACAGTGACTCTGGTACGACGACCGCCGCGCAGCAATCTGGTCAAGCCTTTACAGACGAAGAATTTGACCGATGCGTGGTGATTGTCATTAAAACGATACGCCGTGAGCGTGATTGGAGTGCCTATCCCGGACTACCAGAACGTGATTGGCGATTTACAGAACAGCTAGACTCTGGACTCCCTAAAGGCACGAGAGCTCTCAGATGGGAGACGGCAGGTGATGGAGGGGGCCTTTTACCTGGCAATCAACGATACCACGAATTTCGTATAAGTGGACGTGACGCTCACTTGTTTGAAAGCACTCTGATAGATTCAGACAACAATTCTCGAACGGGCTATAACCAGTACGTCCTAACTCTCCGACCGCTCCCTGCGGGTGAGTATGAGCTTTACGATCATGTTCTGCCGTACTACTACAAGCCTTGCAACTACCAGCCAGAGATAGATTACAGCGTCGCTACAATAGTCGTGACGGCTCCTGACAGAACAGTTCACGAAGCGTTCTTTGACCCAGCCACCACGACGGACGGCGTCGGCTACGGCACGTCCACAGGCGTACTCGAACCGGCCGCTTTCGACGGCGGCGGCATCACGACGCTCACCTGGCGTAACGGAAAGGTGCGGATCGTCACCAACCCCGCAGGCGCGCTCGCCAACACCAATCTGGACTTCATCGCCCTGAACGGCTCTGTGGCGCTCTCGCTCAACCCCGACGTTGCCACCAGCACCGGCGCGGCCCTGGCGTGGGACGTGTCGCCGGCCCCCTGGGCTGCAGGTGACCAGCTGATGCTGCGTGTCACGTCAGATCTCCCGCCTCCAATCTTTGATGCTCAACTGACGGTCGGAAGTCTTAGAGGGTGTCTAAAAAGCAGTGGTGCGCGCTAACCGCTTGAGCATCAGTCTCGTCATAGCGCTGTATATCCATGCCTCGGTAGTCTCCGACAGTTCCTCGTAGTCTTTGCTCAGCCGACGGCAGCGTCCCAGCCATGCGAAAGTCCTCTCGACCACCCATCTCCGCGGCAACACCTCGAACCGATGGCTGCTTCTCGGACGCCTCACAATCTCCAGGGTCCAACCCGACAAGGACATCACCCAATCGACCAACCGGCCTGCGTAACCGGCGTCCGCCCAGATCAACCGCAGATGCGGAAACCGTCCCTTCAGCTTGCCAATGACCGGCTTTGCCCCATCTCGGTCCTGGATGTCAGCCGGATGGACCACGACGGCCAGCAACAGTCCCATCGTGTCCACGACGATATGTCGCTTGCGGCCCGTCACCTTCTTGCCGGCGTCGTAGCCGCGAGGCCCCCTTTTTCCGTCGTCTTCACGCTCTGGCTGTCTATGATCGCCGCGCTCGGACTTGTCTGTCGTCCATCGGATGTCCGTACCCTCTCGCGCACGGCTTCATGGACCCTCTCCCACGTTCCGTCCTTTCGCCAGGTGCGGAAGTAGTGAAACGCCGTGCGCCAGGGGGGAAGGTCGTGAGGCAGCATCCGCCACGGGCAACCGCTCCTGAGCACGTACATGATGGCGTTGATCACCTCCCGGCGAGGATACTTGATCGGCCTGCCTCCAGGTTTGGGAGCGGGCAACAGGGGTTCCAAC
This sequence comes from Dehalococcoidia bacterium, assembly GCA_965203135.1. Lineage (GTDB taxonomy): Bacteria > Chloroflexota > Dehalococcoidia > Lucifugimonadales > CATOSD01 > CATOSD01. Next base: position 297,546 of record CBDBBO010000003.1, read on the forward strand.
TGTCGCCACTCGGAGTCACTGAGGTCGCTGGGATAGGCTTGTCTGTCCATGAGGATGGTTTAACATCATCCCTACTCCTGCGCATAGGCATTATGTGACCACTTTTTAGACACCCTCTTAGCTCGGCTAGCGAGCCTGGGTACTTACAGGGTTTCACTGGCAGTCTCACACCCGGAGAGTTCGAGTTTAATGGCTCAACCATCCCCGTAGCAGCATTTTACTGGACAAACGGAGGAATGAAGTTCTTGACACAAAGACCTGCTGATCTGGCAGGGTATGTGATCACAGTGCTAGACTCTGAGGGTGCTGAACTTCTGAAACTCGCTTTTGACGATGCCCGCGTTCTAGTCAGAGGAAGCAACTTCATCTGGGACGTTTCCGAGCAGCCCTTCAACAAAGGCGATGCCGTCAGGATGGTGATTCGTCCCGCGGAGTAACACGGGCTTCCGGGTTCAGCACGCCGAAATCGCTTCGACCGGCGGACAACGCCGTTTTGCACATCGCTCAACCTAGCTACCCCCACGTGCGACCTCAAAATCAATGGTTACCGAACGAGAGTTGTGACCTCAAAATTACGGTTACCAGCGGTGTTCCAGTTTAGGGGGTCTCCACGCCTCCACGCCAGGCCTTGCAGCTTCTCGATCTCCGAGTCGATCTGACGACTCAGCCACAGCGGGTTGAGCGACGCGTACAGCTTCTCGAACACCACCCGCCGAGCACCCACAAGCGCCCCACTCCCGAGCATCCGCTTGTACGGCGTCATCCCCTCGTCGTGCATACGCACCACCCTATCACCCTGCCGACTCTTCCCAACGAGCCGGCGCACCGGCTGGAAGAAGTTCGCCTGCAGCCGCGCCAAAGAGTACACCTGCTGCATCTGCCTGAAGGCCGCGGACGAAGAGTACCGGCTGTGTCCGGTCAGCCGACGCACCACCGCGCCGTTCTTCTGCTCGACGTGCGCGCTGTCGTTCTTACGGTACGGCCTGCTCCTTGTGAACGTGATGCCGTTGTTCTCGCAGTAGGCGTACAGACCGCGGTTGATGAACTCAGAGCCGTTGTCCGAGTCCAGCCCCAGCAGAGGCACAGGCAACCTCCCCCGCATCCTGCGTATCGCCGCACCCACACGCTCCTGAGTCTTACCCCACACAACGTCCATGTCCACCCATCCCGTAGCTACGTCCACCGCCGTCACGGTCCACAGGTAGAACCCCTCCGTCGTCGCTCCGCAGTGCGCCACCGTGTCCACCTCCACGAAGCCGGGCCGCGCGTCGTCCCACTCCCAGTACGTCCGCACCGGGATGCGGTTCCTGAGCAGAGTCCCGGCCTTGGTCAGGCTGGTCGCTCTCTTCCTCACCGGCGCCTGGTGCACGGCCAGCAACCGCTCCAAAGTCGCCGCGCTCGCCCGCCCGAGCCTGGTCTCGGTGGAACAGTCCAACTCCAGTTCGCCGAACTCAGCCAGCCGCGACGCCAGCTCCCCCACGAACGGGTGCAGCCTTCTGGCGCCTATCCCGCCCGCCGCCTCGTGCACCACCCGGACCGCCTCGGCCACCTCCGGACCGTACTCGACCGGTCTGCCCACGCGCCCTCCCTTACCTTCTCGCCTCCGACCCGACAGGGCTCGTATCGCCGACTTCCTGTGATAGCCGGTCACGGCTTCCACCTCGTCCAGTATCTTTCCCTTCTCCTTCTTACCCGCCTTCAGGTACCTATCCATCTGCCGCTCCAGGTACTCTCGGACGCTCTTTTGGTTCACGGTTACCTCCAGCTTTTGGGTAACCGTAATTTTGAGGTACATTCTCCACTTCGGTAACCATAATTTTGATGTCATGCGCCCCCTTGACGGCGAAGGTTGGAGGCACCTATTCGGCACGATCACCGAATTGGCGTTCTCGGACGCGAACCCCAACGCCTGTGCGTACAAGTTGCTTGAAGACCATGGAGTGAACATGCTAACCCAAGCGGTCGGTGCGATCCTGAATCCTGTCTTGAGTAGAGGGGCCCAGGACGTAGTGTCAAGGCGCTGGCGCCAATACGTCTCAGGCGGCTCCTACAATCAGGCCGAGTTCGTGCGCGGGGAAATGCCGGCGTGGGCTGATCTCTTCGGCAATAGATAGCATCATCTACACGATGCAATCAAACTCAGCCCTTGCGAACCATCTACGGCATGGTAGGCTCGTGAGGAGTCGCGGGCTCGTGATACGGGCGCGGTTTGTCCTCTGATCTGGGCACAGGCCTCGGATCAATAGAAGCCACGGAATGGTCTACGTTGCTACCAGCCCGAACTTGATCGTGAAAATTCTCAATTCTGTAAAACGGTAGCAGAACCATCTGCGAGTGTGAGTAGTCCTGTGAACCGCCTCTCTCTACTGTCCTCCATGTGCTGTTGATGAGTCGTGGCGGGAACTGACCTACCGTTGACCGAGTCCATGGTCTGGATCATCGTGCCATTCTTCTGTCGTGCCGACGTAGGTCTGATACCTGTCACGTCTGACCGCCGGGCTGATGTTCTGGAGGTTCGGGTATCTTTTGAAGCTCTCGGTCTAGCACTTCTACTGCGCTAAGATCGCCCACGCTTTTCCCCGTAGCCTCGTCGAAGACGCGGACAGCCAAATCCATGAACTCAGCAGCACGCAGGAGCAACTCTGGCGAAGATGGCAGTTGGGGGACTACCGGAACCCGATGATAGCCATGGAGAGGGTTCGCGCAGTATTGGAGATTGAAGCGGACGATGTGGTGCCACATGTTGTGCGTTGTGCTGCTCCAGCGGGTGTAATCTTGGCGGTGCAGTTCTATGAGCCCAGCTTCCTGGGCCATATCGCGAAGGTTGGGGCCCCAGTTGCCCACGTTCACTTCTGTGAGGAACGTAAACCGCTGGGCGTTTAGCCATTGCTCCCATGCCTGAATCACCGGATCATTGTCAGGGTCAATTCCAGTTTCGCACAAGTCAGCCTTTCTCTGTTCCAGTAAGAGATTCTCTTGGCCCAACCCGTAGGCTATAAACCGTTTAGCGCGTTCCTCCGGTGCCCTCAGAATCCATGCTATCGTTATGCAGTTCTCGACCATTGACCTCAGGAAAAGAGGTGCCGAGTGTGCGTTCCACATAGGCGGATTCAAGGCGAATTCGGTGGCGAGAGTGGCCTGACGCGCCAGCAAACCGCCCACGACTTCATGCCCGTGGCGCTGCTCGTGCTCGTGTGCCCACTCGTCCCATCGGCGATGTACTTGAGTGGATAGGTACTCTACGAAGGCATGGATTGCTTGCCAGAATGCGTCAGTCGAATCAGTTGGTGTTGCCATCACCCGACCTCACAGGAACCAAAGGAGCGCCCCTGATTCCAAAAGGAGTTTCGCCATTTTGGCAAGATGTCATGCGACAGCAGGCCGACCACCTCGGAACCAACTGCTGCTGCGACTCTCCGTGATTCGTCAGTCGTCGGGTACTCCTCGATTGCGGGGAAGTTGGCTAGTGCGGAGTTGGAGGGTACCCTCAGCTTGTCATTTACGAAGAAAATATAAACAGCCGCAGCCTGAGCGTATATTCCGGCCCGGCTTTGCCGGTCAATGACGTTGGTGATTGTCTCTTCCAGGTCACCGAGTGTAGAGCCTGAGGAGTCACTGTCTGTACTGGACAAGAAAGCAAGAGGGAAATCGGTGTAGTTGTGAGTTAGAGTTGCTAGCCCCTGACTTGCTTTTTGCAGCATTCCCTCTTCGCCCAGCGCTAATCTTATGCAGCGTTTACATTCGTCACTCAACTCCATGTAATCACTTGCGGCAGCATATGCTTTCTTAGCGGTCTTGTCACACTTCGCGGCTGCCTTGGCGATGCTTAGAGCAATTGCAGTTCCCTCCTTCAATCCGAACATATGGATGAGCAGCGCAATCCATATGAGTTCAGGCACTCTGTCGTCCAGCCAACTGCTCTCTGTCATTGGCGCAAGTTGAAGATAAGGCGGGATGAAGCGCTGTAACCGTCCCATAGGCGGTGGGAATGAAAAAGGCAGGGAATCTTGGTAGAGTCTGGTAAACGTACAACCGAACCAGACCAAGAGGCCCTGCCGATGCCCAGAGTAAGATTCACACTCCCACAAGTCAAGCTCTCTCCGGACACCCGACCGCCAGCCTGCGTACACTGCGGTGGCATTTACCTGAACCGGCACGGGTCGGTGACAAAGCCCATCAGTGACCTCCACGTCAGTGAGGTGACGGTGGACAGATACCGCTGCTGTGACTGCAAACGCACCTTCAGACACTACCCGCAAGGGGTCGACCATTGTGACCGGAGTCATCGTCTCAGGGGGTTTGCGGCGCTGAGTTGGGCGCTGGGGTTGTCTTTGCGTTCTGTGAGTCACCTGCTGGGGGCTTTGGGATGTGAGCTGTCCAGGATGAGTGTGTGGCGTGACGTTCAGCAGTCAGGGTCGAACGCGCTGAGTGGATGGTTGAGCCGGCATCGTGGTCGGGTGAGGGTGATGGGAGCGGACGAGACTGTGGTGAAAGTGGGCGGCAGACAGACTGTGGTCGGGTTCGTCACAGACGCCCAGAGCGGGCGGTTGGTGGGAATGGACGTGCTGGTCCAACGCGACAGCGAGGGCTTCGTGAGATGGCTTGAGGGATACGTGGGCAGGTTCGGAGTGGAAGCTGTGGTGACAGACGACCTCAACACCTACAAGCCGGCGGTCGAACAGTTGGGAGTGGAGCACCAACTGTGCATCGCGCACGTGAGGAAATGGGTGTGGAATCGACTCGGCAGGATACAGGGGTGGGACTGGTACAAGGCGAGGATATGGCTCCTTGTGGCCGAGTTGCCCGGTGGGGGCGGTCGAGAGTTGCTTGGGATGGAACGCGCGGTTCGTGGGCACCCGATGCTTCACAGACTGGTGGTGGAGTTGTGCGAGAAATGGCGGTCACTGACATGTCACCAACGAGTGAGAGGGATGCCACAGACCAACAACTGTACGGAGCGGGCGATAGGCAGAAGCAAGGTAAGGTACAAGACGATAAGGGGGTACAAGAGCGAATCGGGGATGATGAACGGGTTCGGACTCACACAGTGGGTATGGAGCAGTCGGGACGGCCTCGATCTCGGTGAACTGGTTGCCGCCTAGATCAAAGCCCTTCCAAACCCACACCGCCCAGCCCAAGTTCCCTCCCTCTATCCCTCCCAAACTTCCCCACCACCTATGGGACGGTTACGAAGCGCTTTCCCTCTTGACGATAGCCTTGTAGCACACGCCGCTTGTTCCTTGAGCCGTCGTTGTCCTCGCGCCTTCGTTTCATTTCCTCTCAACCCTGTGATGTCTTTTCTGCATCTCCAAGAGCGGTACTCGGCTAAACACTCCCTCCGAATCCACTTGCGCCGTGTTCTTCGCTTGATGTTCCAAACGGTAACCTTGCGCGCCTCCTCTCAGTCTCCTAGCACAACTCGCAGGGCATCCAGAAATTCGGATTCACATCGCACTGTGGCGGGAAAGTACGTGCCATCGCGAAATGGGATTGTCAGTCGGCGTATTCTGTCTTGCTTGATTCTCTTGAACGGGCCGGCCGCAATAGGGGCGAACTGAACATCTTTGTCTTCGGGGACCAGTCTTTCCGCAAGCTCACCGCCGGCAATAAGTTGGTTCCGCACTTCAATCCAAGTCTTGCGATGGCCTACAGTCAGCTCGATGGGACTCACACAAAATAGTTCTGAGCCAGGTATCTGGCCAAAGAACAGAAAATCGCATCTGGCTTGGGTTGGCGACAATGGCAAGTGAGGGCAGTCCATAGCGACAAGGGCGTAACTGGTTGGGTCAAGCCCGCGTAGCGAAAGACTACAGCCAGCGTCTTCGCACACGGTGCTGACACAATCCGGATGCACTTTCGCCAGGATCTGGTTCAGCAATTCCGAATGGTGCGTCACTTTTGCAGCAAGTTATGGATGGCCGCCCACTGGTTGTACGTGAGCCGCGCGGTATCTTCGTATCCAGTCGCGAATCCCCCCTCGTTCAGGTCGAGTGGCAGTTCTTTCACGTGCGAACCGTCGTCGCCTTCACCCCGCTCGAAGAGCCACACGCCCACGTCGCTCGGGTCGAGCGCGGGTTCGTCCTTGAGTCGGGGAGTGCGTTTCTCCGGGGGCAGCTCCGACAGGCGCACCAAGTTGGCCAGTTCGTCCAGTATCCATTCGCTGTGCGTCGTAATCATGATTCGCACGCCGGCATTTACCACTGCCGCCAACTGCCGCATAAACTCGACCTGCATGGCCGGGTGCAGATTGGACTCCGGCTCTTCGATGATAAGCACTTCGCCCGGTTTCACCACATGCCGTAGGTACAGCACGACCGGCGCGAGTTCCGAGACCATGGACGATGCGTTCATCAGGGGGAGTGGTTTGTCCCAGCCGTGCGGCAGATAGAAGAAGGCGGGGTAAATCGGGTTAGACCTATCCGTATGGATATGCCCGAAAAGAACGTGTTTCTCCACGTTCTTGCCCAAATCCTCGGAGAGATTGCTTTCACCTCGAGCACCGCCATTTTCCATTGAGAGCATTTGAATCAGAAAGTCAGACAGAACTCCCGACAGCTTGGGCAACGACACTTCGTCCCTTAGCCCGATCATAGGGGCCGAAGCGACAACGGATGCCACCATCGCACGATGAGCGTGCATTGTCCCGGTTCTATCCGTTGGCAGATAATGCGCGGACCTGCTGAGAGGACTGACCATCGTCCCTGCCACGCGTGCAGCGATTTCTTCGTTGATGGCGGCAATGAGGCCGGGGCTTACTTCCACTTCGCCTTGTGATACCAGATGGCGCAATAGCCCGAATCGCTTTGCCTGAGCATGAACGAACTCGTTAGCGATTCTCAAAGGAATGTCACCCGAAGCAGCGCACGATGACCTGGACGAGCCAGTCCCAATGTCAAAGTCGAACTTGAGCGCCCTTGCGGCGTGTTCCCTGTCTTTCTCCAGGCACTCGACCGAAATCTTGGCACTGCATTCGGAACCGTATCTGATTAGCGGGTCGGCATTCTTGATTCCAAAACACCTCGCCAACTCGCCGGGCAGCAACTCATCCCAATCTTTGTGAGGGCGAAGTCGGCGGCGAACGACTGTGGCGACTTCTTCAGGAAGGGCTTGTGTTGCACGCAGCGAACCCGGCACGACCCGCACGCGTTCGATCCATTTTGCCATCAAGTCAGTTTCGCTCTCAGAGTAATGTTCTTCGCCAAGAGGGTCGCCATAAAGCAACCTAATCGAATCAGGCTCAAAGGTCGGAGAAAGTCCTGTTCCTGAAATTGAAGAAGCGCCACTAAAGAACCTGTGAAGCGCATACGTCAGCGTCGCGAGGTACGTCTTGCCCGTGTTGCTCGGGCCGACAAAGACTGTGAGCGGACGCAACTCGACACTGGCCTCCGCAATTGGGCCGAAATTGGATACGTCCAGCCGTACTTTGTAGGGGTTCTCGGGGCTGCCCATAAGACGCCGCTCCTTGCGATGTGCGGCAATTCTAACACGTAAGCGCCAATTCCTAGCGTAAATGGTGGGCGGTGGAGGGGTCGAACCTCCGGCCTCTTGCGTGTGAAGCAAGCGCTCTAACCACTGAGCTAACCGCCCCGATGAGTCGACGCGTCCGGCGCGTCTTCGCGTGGCATTCGGCTGGTGGCAACGGGAGGGCTCGAACCTCCGACCTAGCGCTTATGAAGCGCCCGCTCTGCCGCTGAGCTACGTTGCCCGAAACTGCACTAATTCTATCGAATGGCGCGCGCACTGGCAACCCGAACGCGCCCGTCGGCGCGCCCTCACCACTCCCCTGTGAACGGCCGCCGCACCCGCACACGGCGCGGTATGCTGACGAAAAACCCGGCCCACGTCGGAGGATCCGGCCTCACGTCCAGCAGCTCCCGCAGCCTGCGCGACGCCCCCCGCAGCAGCGGCGCGCCGTGGCCGCCGCACAGGACGCCGAAGTCCATCTCCGCCAGTGTTCGCAGCGACGCCACGTAGTCGTCCCGATTGTAGCCCGGAAACGGCACCGAGCGGCTCACCCGCTCGCCATCGCTGAACAGCGTGTCGCCCGAAAACAGTAGTCCCTCGCGCTCCAGCAGGTAGCAGACGCTGCCCGGCGTGTGGCCCGGCGTGTGCAGCGCGCGCAGGCCCCCCAGCAGGTCGGTGACCTGTCCGTGCTCCACGGACGCGTGCGCTTCCGTCGTCCGCACCAGCGGCACCCGCGCCACGATGCCGCCCCCGCCGCCCAGGTAGCGCCTGTCGCCGCGCCACTTGCGGTGCGTATCGCTCGTGTGGGCGTGTACCGACGCACCGGTGCGCTTCACGATGGCGCGGGCGCCTCCGACGTGATCCGGGTGGCCGTGCGTCATCAGAACCAGCTCAACCTCCTCGGGCCGGCGCCCTATCGACTCGACGTATTCGAACACACGGCGGGCGCTCATCGGCGGGCCGGTGTCGATCAGTGCCAGCCGGTCGCGCTCGACTATCAGGTATGATCGCGACCACCGGACGCCCGGCACCGCGTGAACGCCAGGGACGACTTCCAACTGCTGAATCCTCCTGGCAGGCCATTGGCGGCCAATCGTGTTTGAGTGTATCTTTGTGCGGAGGATTGTCAATCCGAACGGGCGGGGGAGTGCTCCGCCGCCAAGCCAGACAAAGGGAGCAGCAAATGGACATCGGAATTTCCACTTTTCTGACGGACTACTCGGTGGACGTAGCCACCGTCGCGCGAAGAGTCGAGGAGCTGGGATTCGACTCGCTCTGGGTACCCGAGCACCCCATGATCCCCGTCAACACGGCGTCGCCATGGCCGGGCTCGCCGGACGGTGTCATCCCCAAGGTGTACGCCGACATCGTGGACCCGTTCGTGGCGCTCGCCCGCGCTTCCGGCGTCACCACTACGCTCAAGCTCGCCACGGGCATCGTGCTGCTGCCGGAGCGCCACCCCATCCTGCTCGCCAAGGAGGTCGCGACGCTGGATATGTACTCCGGCGGGCGCTTCATCTTCGGCATCGGCGCCGGCTGGAACCGGGAGGAGAGCGAGATTCTCGGCGGAGACTTCGATCACCGCTGGACGCAGGCGCGCGAGTCGGTCCTCGCGATGAAAGAGCTTTGGACCAAGGTCGAGAGCGAGTATCACGGCAAGTACTACGACTTCCCGCCGGTCTACTCGTTCCCGCGCCCGGTGCAGCGCCCGCACCCGCCGGTCCTGCTCGGCGGCATGGCCCGCAACGTCTTCCGCCGCGTCGTGGAGTACGGCGACGGCTGGATGCCCAACCGCGTCAGCCCGGAGGACGTGGCGAAGGGCAGGGCAACCCTGGACGAGCTCGCCTCCGCCGCGGGCCGCGACCCCGCGTCCATCCAGATAACTGTGTTCGGCCAGCAGCCGGACCCCGACCTGCTCAAGCGCTTCGAGGAGGCCGGCGCCGACCGCGTCACCATCCGCCTGGAGACGGCGGCCGAGGCCGAGTCGCTGGCGGACGTGGAGCGCATCGCCGAGGCCGTGCTGGGGTAGGGCCGTACTGCGGTAGGGCTAGGATGGGGGTGACAGCATGTACTGCACGAGCTGCGGATCGCAGAATGAAGAGAACGCCCGGTTCTGCGGAGAATGTGGTCGGGAACTATCCGAGCAGAGGACGACGGCCAGGGAGTATGCACCGGAGCCCCTAACCCCGCCGGCACACATACCCAACTACCTGGTCCAGGCCATACTGGTAACCATCTTCTGCTGCCTGCCGGTCGGAATCGTATCGATCGTCTACGCTGCCCAGGTCAACGTCAAGCTCGCAGCCGGCGACGTTTCGGGCGCGATGAAGGCCTCCTCCAGCGCGAAGACATGGGCGTGGGTTGCCTTCGGCACCGGCTTGGTCATTTTTACGATGTACATGATTTGGGGGGCCAGTAACCTCACGTTATCAGGATGGGGGACTTACGATGTACATGATTTGGGGGGCCACTGACCTCACGTTATCAGGATGAGGGTGGCAGCATGTACTGCACGAGCTGCGGATCGCAAAACCAAGACAATGCCCGGTTCTGCCGAGAATGTGGTCGGGAACTATCCGAGCAGAGGGCGACGGCCAGGGAGTATGCGCCAGAGCTTCCGAGCCCGCCGGCACACATACCGAACTACCTGGTGCAGGCCATACTGGTAACAATTTTCTGCTGCCTGCCGTTCGGAATCGTGTCGATCGTCTACGCAGCCCAGGTCAACAGCAAGCTCGCGGCCGGCGACGTTTCGGGCGCGATGCAGGCCTCCAAAAATGCGAAGACGTGGGCGTGGGTTTCCTTTGGCGTCGCCCTGGGCATTCTTGGCGTGTATCTGTTATCAGTGGCCGTTTATGACTACGTGTTAACTTCGGTGCAGTTCTAGCAGTTGCAGGACGACATGATTCTCATAGAGCGCACGCTTTCGCCGAGGGCGGGGTATCTGGGACTGGCTCTACTCGGGGCGGCGGGGATAGCCCTGCTCTACGTCTTCGACCCCAGGAATGCGGGGGTGTTCCCCACCTGCCCGTTTCTCAGCCTCACCGGGTGTTTCTGCCCGGGCTGCGGCACGCTGCGCGCCCTGCACGCGCTGCTCCGAGGGGACGTCGGCGGCGCCATCGGCTATAACTTGCTTACGGTGCTCGCGCTGCCGTTCGTCGCCTACTCTTACGCCACCGGCGCGATGAGGACGTTCGGCCTTCGGGCGCCACGCCCGGTATTCGTTCATCCCGGCCTGATCTGGGCACTGCTCGCCGCAATCGTCGCATACTGGGCGCTGCGGAACCTGCCTGTCGCGCCGCTAACCGCGCTGGCGCCGTAGGCGTGGCCGTGTTGGGCTACGGTACAGTCGCGTTTGGAAAATCCTGGCGGCAGCGTAGTGGAATTGGCTGCACCAACCCCTCAACCCAGTCGTTCGATGCCGGGACAACCATCGAAACTCGTGTCGAAGCTCAGGATACGGCTGACACCTGCGCTCTGCATAACAGCCACGTGTAGAGCGTCTCGAGCAGAGAGACCGTTGACGGTTTCGAGTATCGTCTTAGCTGCGTGTATCTCTGATATGCCGAATGTCAGTACATCGTCCACGATTGCATCGAGGATCCGGAAGGTGGCGTCGATAGCGTCAAGGCGACGGATGGCAGCGTACCTGTGTAATATCTCTTGATAGACTTCGACACTTGTGATTGTGTGCTCTCCATCCCTCGCCAAACTCATAAGGATCGCAACGGCGCGATCCCTGTTGGCGTGTGGCGCGCCCTCCAGATACATGGGCACGTTGGAGTCTATGAAAATCACTAGAGACGCCGGCCAGCCTCAATTTCGGCGAGCATCGTATCAATGTCTGCGGTAGGGAACTGGTGGCGACCGGACTCAGCGATGGCGCGGAGCTTTTCCTCTTTGGTGGCACGTGGCCGGTCAAAGCGGGCCTTTCGCAGGGACTGCCGGACCCACTCCGATACAGACAGACGTTGGCGTCGGGCGACCTCTTGGATCTCCCTGTACTCGTCTTCGTCTAGCAGGACTTGTAGTCGCTTGGTCATGTTAGCAGTATAGATTGATCAAGCGATGGATTTCAACCGCTCCCCTACCCAAACAGCGGCAGCACCTTCTCGCCGAACAGCCGCATCGACGCGCGCACCTTGTCCGGCGGCATCTCGCCCGTGTTGAGCTTGAGCATCAGGTTGCGCACGCCGATGTCGCGCAACTCCGCTATCCGCTCCGCCGCCTGGTCCGGCGTGCCGACGATGAACGACTGGCTCAGGTCCTCACCCGGCGCGGGCGGCGTGCCGGGCGGCGGCTTGGGAAATCCGCCCGGATTGTAGATCTCCCGCGCCTCGCGGAAGTGCTTGCGCTCGCGCTCGAATCCGTACTCGGCGACTTCCACCGCCTCGTCGTAGCTCTCGCCCAGCATCAGGTTGCGCGCCACCCAGCACTGGTTCAGCGCCCGCTCCGTCGCCTCCTCCCCGTGTCCCTCAGCCAGCATCGTGTCGCGGTACTGCTCCAGCCGCAGCCGAGTCGTGTCCATGGACTGCACGCCCATCAGGATGGGTCGCCCGATGCGGGCCATTGCCATCGTGGACGCCTCGCTGATACAGGCGCGCACCAGCGGCGGGTGCGGCTTCTGCACGGGACGTGGGCGTAGCTGCGGAAACTTCACGTTCCAGTATTGCCCCTCAAAGTGCAACGGCTCCTCGGTCCACGAGCGCACCAGCAGTTCCTCGGCCTCCGGCAGCCGCTCGACGCCCTCCTCCATCGTCAGCCCGAACCCCAGGTACTCGTAGTGATTGAACGCCGATCCCCGGCCCGTACCAACGATCAGCCTGCCGTGGCTCAGGTTGTCGAGCAACGCGGTCTGCGCCGCGAGCCTCACCGGATGGTGGAAAGCCATCTCCACCACCGCGAACCCGATGCGGATGCGCTGTGTCCTGGCGGCGATTGCCGCGCCGAACACCAGCGGATCCGCGTAGGCGGACGCGCCGTCGAAGTGGTGCTCGGTCAACCAGACCGCGTCGAATCCGAGCCGCTCAGCCAGCTCGACCTCGGCGAGGGCGTTGTCGATTGCGGCGCCGTCGTTGTCCGGGACGTGGCTGACCGGAAACAGAAACTGCCCGAACCGCATACGCCGCCCCTCACTCCCGGACAATCTCGCCCTCTTTCATCACCAGCGAGATGCGCTCCCTGTCCTGGAGTATGGCGATGTCCGCGACGGGGTCGCCGTCCACAACTATCAGGTCCGCGATCTTGCCCTGCTCCACGGTGCCGATGTCGTCCTCCAGACCCAGCACCCTCGCGCCATTGCGCGTGCCCGCCTGGATCGCCTGCATGGGCGGCATCCCGGCGTCGACCAGCAGCCACATCTCCAGCGCCGACGTGCCAGGCGGCCAGCCCGGCCTCGGACCGTCCGACCCGGTGGCGATGTTCAACCCGTAGTCCATGTACGTCTGGAAGAGGTCGCGCTGGTGCTGCGCCATCGGCCGCCCGCGCGCCAGCCGGTACGCCGGATAGCGCTGCTCGGCGTCCGGGCCGAGGTACGAGTGGAAGGCCGTCATCGTGGGCACAAGCGAGACGCCGCGCTCGGCCATGAGCGCGATGGTCGGCTCGTCCACGAGCGCGCCGTGCTCGATGCTGTCCACGCCGGCGATGGCGCACATCGCCACGCTCTGCGCGGAATAGGCGTGCGCCGCAACGCGCTTGCCCCAGCGGTGCGCCTCGTCGCACACCGCCGACATCTCCTCCTGGGTCATCTCCGTGTCCCATGGCATCGAGTACGCGTTGGAGCCGACGCGGCCGCTCGCTATCAGCTTGATTACGTCAGCGCCGTTGTACACCTGCCGCCGCACCGCCCGCCGCGCCTCCTCCGCTCCCACGAACATGCCGGACTCGGGTATCTGCACCTCCGGACGCAGGAACCCGCGTTCGCCGGACCCCTCGGTTATGACCATCTCGCCCGATACCAGCATACGCGGCCCGCGTGCCAGGCCCTTTTCGACGGCCTCGCGTATGGCGACGTCGGAGTAGCCGAACGCGCCGAGATTGCGCATCGTGGTGTAGCCGGAGTCGAGCAGGATGCCCGCCTGCGCCGCGCCCCGCAGCGCCATGAACGGCACAGTCTCGGTGAACTCGGCGATGGGGTTGGGCTCCGCGCCCTGCGTGATGTGCATGTGCACGTCGATCAGCCCGGGCATCAGCGTCTTGCCGCCCAGATCGATCACGCGCGCGCCCTCCGGCGGCTGCGCTTCGGACGCCGGCCCGATCCACTCGATGCGCCCCTCGGCGACCATCACGGCCATGTCGGGCTGAGCCGCGGCGCCTGTCGCGTCCAGCAGCGTCGCGTTCGTGAACAGAGTTGTCATTCGGTCTGAGTCTCCTGTTTCGTCTCCGCCGGACGGGAAGGGAACTTGGTCGACAGCACGTCGATGATAAGCCTGGCGGCCAGCTGGGTCGTGATCTCGGACGAGTCGTAGGGCGGCGCGACCTCCACCATGTCGAAGGCGACCAGATTGTCGCGCTCCACCAGAGCCGTCAGGCAGTCCCGCGCCTCCTCGTAGTAAAGCCCGCCCACCTCAGGCGTGCCGGTTCCGGGCGCCTGGCTCGGGTCCATCACGTCGATGTCGAACGTGATGTACAGGTTCTGGCCGCTCGGAATCAGGTCCACCACGCCCTGCGGCCCCAACTCCTTGAACCGCCGTGTCGATATGATGAGACTGCCGTCCCGCTGCGACTCCTCGTAAGGCTTGCGCCGCGCCGAGCGTATCCCAAGCGAGGTGATGTGGTCCACGAAGTCGAGCTCCCTGCAGCGGCGTATGGGGCTGCCGTGCGTGTACAGCACGCCCTGCGTCTCGTGCGAGTAGTCCATGTGGGCGTCGAAGTGCACCACGTTCAGCGGCCCGAACTTGCTCAGCCCGCGCACCACCGGGAACGTGATGGCGTGGTCGCCGCCAACGACGACCGGAAACGCTCCCCGATCGACGATCTTCTCGACGGCCTGGGTCAGCTTCTGGAAGTTGCGAATCACCTCCGACGGAACGATTGTCACGTCGCCGCAGTCTGCCATCGTGATGCCGCGCAGCAGCTCGTCCTTGGCGTCGATGTCGAAGTAGCCCTCCGCCTGCCGCTGCCGGCCCTTCGGGTCTTCGTAAGTGTAGACGCGCGGCCAGTCCCGCACCGCGTCCGGGCCGTAACGCGCCCCGGGCCGCCCGAACGTGCCCTGGTCGAACGGCACGCCCAGAAACGCCACCTCGGCGTCCAGCGTGTCCAGGTCGTCGCACAGCGGCGCGCGAAAGAAGCTGCGCGGCTGCGCTCTCGTGATCGGCCAGGCCGGTTCTGTCAACTCCGTGTACAGTGATTCGGTGTCTTCTCGGTCGGTCATCGGTCTTGCCCTCCGGCGCGCCGCTCTTGTGGCGCGGCGCCCGCGCACGATTCTACCCTATTTCGCCCTGCAAGGGGCACTCGGCCTGCCGGCGCCAAAGCTGATTTTCCCAACAATACCTCCGTTCTGATATAATCTGTAGGCTAATCACTTAGCGATTCCCCTTGTCGGTTCGTGGGGAATAGGCCGCGCGCGTCTCGTGCGGCGCGCCGTCCCGACCGGGCCGACCTCAGGCACAAGGAGACCTAATGCCAGCCTACGCAGTCTTGGGAGCGCAATGGGGCGACGAAGGGAAGGGCAAGATTATCGACGTCCTTTCCCGCGACGCCGACATAGTGGCGCGGTTCTCCGGCGGCAACAACGCGGGCCACACCGTCGTCAACGGCAAGGGCAAGTTCAGCTTCCACATCGTGCCCTGCGGCATCTTCTGGCCGCAGACGATGAACGTCATCGGCAACGGCGTGGTCGTGGACCCCGACGTTCTGCTGGACGAGATCGACGGGCTGAAAGAGCAGGGCATGGACATCTCCGACCGCCTGATGGTCAGCGAGCGCGCCCACCTCATCATGCCCTACCACGTGGCGCTGGACGCCCTCACCGAGAAGGCCCGCGGCAAGTCCGCCATCGGCACCACCGGCAAGGGCATCGGCCCCACCTACGCCGACAAGGCCGCCCGGACCGGCCTCCGCGCCGCCGACCTCCTGGACATCGAGGCGCTCTACCCACGCCTGAAGAGCATCCTCGAGTACACCAACGCGGTCATCACCAAGGTCTACGAGGGCGATCCCATCGACCTGGACGAGGTCTATGCCAAGTGCCGCCAGTGGTCCGAGCGCCTCTCGCCGCTCATCGGCCCCGTGGAGCGCATCGTGAACGACGCCCTCTCCGCCGGCGCCAACGTGCTGCTGGAGGGCGCGCAGGGCGCGCTGCTGGACCTGGATCACGGCACCTATCCGTTCGTCACGTCCTCCAACCCCACCATCGGCGGCGTGTCCGTGGGACTGGGCGTGCATCCGGGCCACATCTCTGCGGTGATGGGCGTGTTCAAGGCCTACTCCACCCGCGTCGGCACCGGCCCGTTCCCGACGGAGCTGCACGACGACACCGGCGCCCACATCCGCGAGCTCGCCCAGGAGTTCGGCGTCACCACCGGACGCCCCCGCCGCGTCGGCTGGTTCGACGCCGTGGCCGCGCGCTACAGCTCGCAGGTGAACGGCTACACCTCCGCCATCGTCACTCGTCTGGACGTGCTGGACGGATTCGACTCCGTGAAAGTCTGCACCGCCTACGAGCTGGACGGCGAGATCACGCAGGAGTTCCCCGGAGGCGTCGCCGCGCTGGAGCGGTGCAAGCCCGTGTTCGAGGATCACGAGGGCTGGGACAGCCCCACCGCGAGCGCGACCACGCTCGAAGAGCTTCCCAAGCAGGCCCGCTCCTACGTCCAGCGCCTCGAGGAGCTCATCGGCTGCCCGGTCGACGTCATCTCCACCGGCCCCCACCGCGACGAAACCGTCCTGGTCAAGCGCCTCCTGCGAGGGTAGGGGGCGGGCCATCCACGAAAGGGTCGCCTATGGGGACTGTGGAACACTACGTGGGCCTCGATTATCCGGTTAAGCTCACACATCTGGACGAAGACGGCGACGTGTTTTGGCTTGCCGAGATACCGGACTTGCCAGGGTGCATGACCGACGGTGCAACCCCGGACGAGGCGCTAGAGAACATCGAGGACGCCAAGCGCCTCTGGATAGAAACCATGATTGAAGACGGGTTCGATCTTCCAGAGCCCGGAACAGTCGCGCGACCGCAGCGTTAAGCCGATGGTTCGGAATCTGAAATCGTCACACGAGTGCCTGGTAGTTTATATGCGTTCTTGCATGAGGTAAAAGACCTCCGGAGTACAGTACGAGAGTATGCTCAATAGGGAAACTGGACACGAAACCCGCCTAGTGGCGATGTTGATTGACGGCGACAACGCTCAACCATCTCTGATTGAGCACGTACTTGCTGAGACTGCGAAATACGGCTTGGTCACGACCCGCCGCATTTATGGCGACTGGACTGAGCGACAAATGTCGGGGTGGAAGGATTCTCTCCATTCCCTCGCGGTTCAGCCAATCCAGCAGTTTCGCTACACGACCGGCAAGAACGCGACAGACAGCGCGCTGATCATTGATGCGATGGACTTGCTTCATTCCGGCAGCGTCGGTGGATTTTGCATTGTTTCCAGCGACAGCGATTACACAAGACTGGCTACGCGAATTCGGGAGAGCGGCATGTTTGTGATGGGCGTGGGCCGGTCAAACACGCCCGAGGCTTTCGTCAATGCCTGCGAGGTCTTTGTGTACACGGAGAATCTGGCGCCAAAAGATGAGAGCGGCCAAAGGGTAGCCGTCGCATCACACCGCGAGTGGGTCCCGTTAGTGGCACAAGCAATCGATATGGCAGCGCAAGACGACGGATGGGCGCTGCTTGCAGCCGTTGGCTCAAACCTTCAAAAGCTGAACCCCGCATTCGACTCCAGGAGCTATGGCCACAGGCAACTCTCTCAATTGATCAAATCACAACCGGATTCCTTCGACATTGAGGGTCAGCCCATTGCCTCCGTGCGAGTGAAGCCTTGAGTAGGGACAAATCGCCGGGAAGTGGACAACACTCGCAACTAGGTATGCCGTGCGCGCCCTTGTGGTTCGGTCGCCAGTGGAGTCCGGACGTTTTCAGGTAGCTTCTACTACCTTGCCACCAAGTACTCGGTTATCGCCAATTCCAGCATCTTGGCAAGCTCCAAAGTGCTGACCTGAGGAGTTGTACCAGGGGCGAAGTAGTTATAGACAAGGCCGCCGATACTACCACGCTTGAAAATGACCATGTCCATTCTCAAATAGACATCCTCAAAGAACCCCTTTGCCCATGCACCAAAAGACGCGTCTCCAATTGTAGGAAGGCTCAGTATTCCACTATCCTCCAATCTGAACTCTTCCCCAGACTCGAGGATAAGGCCCTCCTGGAAGAACCCGAGGGACTCTCCCGGTGATTCAGTTAATGTTGCGAGAAGTTCCCTATCGAAGTTAGAAAGCTCTCCACTTAACGCCATAAACCATTGGAACGGCTCGGCGTTCCCGAATGACACTATCTCGCTAAGGAAATCCAGACCGTATTCTTCGAGACCTAATTCGCTAATGGAGACACCGAGATCTAAAGGATCAAATTCCTCAAACGAGTCGGGCAGGCCCACAAACGCAGCGCGAAGATGAGATATCCCAAATCCCGACGATGAAACGCTGCCGCCTTCAAACAGAGAATCACGAGTGGTTAGCGTCAGCTCAGAATTTGCGGGTGCGACGCGCACCTCAATGGTGTAGCCGCCCGGTGCTCTATATTCAGCGTCATAAATGACAATCCGGAAATCTCCACTATGCGGGGCTTCATAGATGATGCTCGAGTCCGTTCCGAAAAGGCCCCCGCCGCTATCGTCATCAACGACGATCTGATCGTCGTAGGCCCCATAGAAGTCAATCAGCGTGAATGTGTCGGATAATGCTGACCTAGCGGCTACCTCGACAATCTGGCCCCTGCGAAGTGTGAGGAGATAGTAGTCGTTATCACCTGGGAAGTCGATATTGCCGTAAATCAATTGGTTGAGACGCAACCGCCTACCATCGTCCAGGTCAGCGAACGCAGTCAGGCTGTGGCTTGAGTTGACCTCAAGTTCTGACGGGTCCTCGGAGTATTGCCAAGCTACGAGAAAGTGAGGTTCGTCGTATTCGGTTGCGAACCTTTGAGAGACGTTAGTCGAGTAGTCACCGCCTATGGATAGCAGATCTTCTCCGAGCGAATCGTATATGTCGAAACCCACATTGCTTTCGCCGGTTACCTCAAGATCGACAGTCGTCCCCACGGCAGCTTGAAAGACGTATGCCTGCTGCCCCCACCAGTTCCTGGTTTCGGCAACGTGCCTACGGCTCCCTCGACCACTGGGCACTTGCCTATTGACCAGCTCAGGTGGATTCCTGCCAGCAATGACGTGTCCAATGATTGGCCTGATGTCCTCTGAGGAAACAGCGAGACCAAACCCGGCTTCACCGAATGTGAACCCGCTAATGCCTATCACTTCTCCCTTATCTGACACCAAGGCCCCGCCACTCTGACCTCCCGCAATGGTCGCGTCGGTCTGGAAGTAGGTCAAACCAGCGGAGTCCCACTCCCTAAGGCGAGCTAGGACCCCACGGGAAATCGTCGGCTGAGGGAACGTTTCAACCTCTCCTGGATAGCCTATCAGATACAACTCCGTGCCTATTGCCAGACTTTCGCCGCTAGCTAATTCCACTTCGTCAACAAGTGCATCAATGGGACCGAGAATAGCCAAGTCCGACAGCGTGTCAACACCCTTCACTGGCACGTCAAGGAACTCGGTGCCGTCTGGAAACACGATCCTAGAACTTTGGTAAGGCCAGACGACGTGCGCGTTGGTTATCACGTATCCACCGTCAATCAATACCCCGCTCCCGGTGGAGATAGCTGTTTCAACGTAAGCTATAGAAGGCGACACCTTCTCGAATGCCTGCGCCACGCTGAGCCGCTCCGGCGTGGGTGTTGATGTGACTGTTGCAGTAGGGACTGGAGTAGGCGTCGCAGTCGCTGTGGCCGTAGGTGTTGCGGTCGCTGTAGGTGCAGGCGTAGCTGTCACTGTTGCCGAAGGCGAATGGGTCGATTCAGCAGTTGGCACAAGAGCGGCTATCGGAGGTGGGGCAGTGGTTGGCTCTGCGGTGGGAACAGATGTCGAACCCCCGCAGTTGATGCTAGTGGTGGTTGAGACGACTAGCATGATCAAAGCAGCCACTACCCAGAAGCCAATTGTGCAGCGTCCGCGTTTGATATCGGTCACGCCAGTAATGATTCCTTTCGCTACACCGCGCGGCCCCTAGCACCACCGCGGGCGGGTTTGAAAACCCGCCCGCTATATTGCCCTGAACTCTGAGACGGCCCACAGCCCATATCGGCAACGTGGGCCATCTTCCCGATCCTCCCCTAGCTCGGCGCCGGCAGGTCGATCGTGTACCCCGACACCACCGCGTCGATCGCCGCGGCCGTCGCCTCGTCCGGGCCGCACAGCGGCAGACGCGGCTCGCCGACGTCGTAGCCGGCCTTGCGCACGCAGTACTTCACCGGGATCGGATTCGACACCAGGAACAGTATCTTGAACAGCTCCAGCAGCCTCCGGTGCTCCGCCGCCGCGTTCTCGATCTCGCCCTCCAGGATCATCCCCATCATCGCCTTGATCTGCCGCCCCACCAGGTGCGACGCCACGCTCACGATGCCGTAGCCGCCCAGGCCCATGATGTAGAACGTCTCGTTGTCGTTGCCGCTCCACACCCGGAAGTCCTCGTCCGTGTCGCGGATGATCCGCGTGATCTGGTCCAGGTCGCTCCCCGCCTCCTTGATGCCCACGATGTTGTCGATCTGGCTCAGCCGCACGGTCGTCTCGTTGGACATGTTGAGGCTGGTTCGGCTGGTCACGTTGTACAGGATGCCCGGCAGGTGCACGCTCTCGGCGATGGACTTGAAGTGCTGGTACAGCCCCTCCTGCGTCGGCTTGTTGTACGCCGGCACCGTCAGCAGGATGGCGTCCGCGCCCTCGCGCTCCGCCTCCTTGCTCAACTCGATGCTCTTCGCGGTGTCGTTGTCGGTCGTGCCCGCGATCACCGCCGCCCGGTCTCCCACGGCCTGCTTGATCTCCGAGTACAGCCGCAGCTTCTCGTCGGCGGACAGCGTGGGCGACTCGCCGGTCGTGCCGGTCACTACCAGCCCGTCGCTGCCGGACTCGACCAGACCCAGCGCCAGCTTGCGCGCCTCGTCGTAATTCACCTCGCCCTTCTCGTCGAACGGCGTAATCATCGCGGTAACGAGTCTTCCTATCTCGACCATGGCTAGACCTTCCTTCCTGGCTCGAGCAGCAGCCCCTTCGCCATTACTTCCTCAGCTATCTGCAGCGCGTTCAGGGCCGCGCCCTTCCTCAGATTGTCGGACGCCAGCCACATGGCCACCCCGTTCGGGTGGGACACGTCCTGCCGGATGCGGCCCACCAGCACCTCGTCCACTCCCTCGGCGTCTATCGGCATCGGATACACATTCCGCAGGGGGTCGTCCACCACCTTGATGCCGGGGAACCCGGACAGTATCTCGCGAACCTCGCCCGCGCCAATCGGCTCCTCGAACTCGATGTGCACCGCCTCGCTGTGCCCGACCATCACCGGCACTCTGACGCACGTCGCCGAGACCGCCAGGTCCGGCTCGTGCAGAATCTTCCGCGTCTCGTTGAGCATTTTCAGTTCTTCGTTTGTGTAGCCGTTCTCCTTGAACGGCTCGATGTGAGGCAGGGCGTTGAACGCGATCCGGTGCGGATACACGCTCGGCTCCGCCCCTTCGCCGTCCTGCACGCTCGCCGTCTGCGTCCGCAGCTCCTCGACCGCCGCAGCGCCCGAGCCCGACACCGACTGGTACGTGTCCGCGATGACCCTGCGCACCGGATTGACGTCGTTCAGCGGCTTGAGCGCCATCACCAGCGGTGTAGTGGAGCAGTTGGGGACCGCGATGATTCCCCGGTGGCCGTCCAGGTCGTCCGCGTTGACCTCCGGCACCACCAATGGCACGTCCGGGTCCATGCGGAATGCGGAGCTTTTGTCGACCACCAATGCGCCCTGCCGCACCGCCAGCGGCGCGACCTCCCGGCTCACGTCGCCGCCCGCCGAGATGAACACGATGTCGACCTCGCTCAGCAGCTCAGGCGTCACGGCCTCGACCTCGACCTCCTGCCCCTTCACCTTGAGCCGCTTACCAACCGACCGGCTGGATGCGCACAGGCGCACCTCGCTGGTCGGAAAGTCCCTCTGCTCCAGGATGTCGAGAAACACGCTGCCTACGGCGCCCGTAGCGCCGACGACCGCGATCTTGCACTGCTCCAAAATCCGCTCTCCTCAGTTGCGCGACCAGTGCCTGGCACTGGCCCGCTCTCCATGTGGGCACGTCCCGCGCCGCGTAGCCAATGCGGCACGCAAAATGATACCTATTTTGGAGCGTTTTGGGAAGCGGCCCGGACTCGCCGGACCTGTTTCTATCCCCTGGGCCTGTTCAGGGCGGAGATGAGCTGGAGCACCAAGATGACCAGGAAGCAGAAGATGGCCAGCAGCGCGCCGAAATGGGGGAACGTGATCATGCTGATCTCGGGCGGGACGAAGCCTCCCACACCTTCTATGAAGGCGTCCCTGAACTGCTCGAAGAAGTAGAAGTACGAGATGATAGTGACGATCAAGCCTGCGACGGCAACGATCGCTGCCGCGGCTCGGGGCAACACGACCGAAGCGGTGCCCACCAAGCCCAGCAATAGCACGATGACGAAGAACACGAGGGGTAGTCCGCTATCCAGGTCCTCGGATGCCGCCATCAGAGTGAAACTCACGCTCTCAGACTCGTCATCGTCCGAGACCACGAAGAGGACCCAGGGCAGGAAGACGCTCACCAAGCTGAGCGCGCCAAAGATCGAGCTTCCGATCCCGCCCACGTTCATCCGCACGTATGCCGGGAGCGAGCCGGCCTGCGACGGCGCCGGAGCCTGGACGCTCTCGTCGCCTCCGGCTGTCGCTACGGCCCCCGCCTCTTCTTCACTGCCTCCGCCGGCAGCCTCGCCGGCTCGCGCCCACGAGCGGCGCTCCAGCAGCGCATTCAGCCATTCGACGGTGGCTAAGGACCGCTGCAACGTATGGCGATGCGGGATCTGCAAAGCGGCAATGGCCGCAAACGACAGCAGGGTCAGCCAGAATGCCGTAGAGCTGACTATGAGAAGAATGACCAGGCCCAACGCCGCTATGGCGATCCGTGTCTCCACCTGCACCGCGTGAGGCGCGAAGTAGGTCGCGGACGCCGCCAGTCCCAGAAGCCCCAGCAGCAGCTTGTAGACCAGCGGCACGCCGAGTATGAAGGCGGCCAGCAGGATGACGATCCCAAGGCCGGGAACTATGAGCCGCTCTTGGATTTGCATGAGACTGACTCCTGGCGAGTGAGGGAAAGCATCCTTGCGACGAGAGCGGTAAGGGTGAATGCCCTGGAGATTCCATTCCAAACCTTCCCACATCCCCTCAGGGAAGTCAAACACTCCCGCCAAGCGAAGCCGGCTCAGACTCCGCGATTGCCAAGAGTCCCTTCCCCTTGACGTGGGAAAGCCAAGATGGGGTCAAGGCGTTGCGAACCCCGCCGCCGCCGACGTATAGTTTACCCCGTGCGAGAAGGACTCATGCCAGAAAACGTCACATCAGCCCAGAACGAACTAGCCCTCGTGGCCACCCTCCACGCCGCGCCCCGCGCCGCCGTGTTCGCCGTGGCTGGCGCGGGCACGCAGGCCATCGCCTGGCTGCTGAGCGTCGCCGGCGCATCGCGCAGCGTGCTCGAGCTGAGCGTCCCGTACTCCGCACCCGCGCTCGCCGAGCTTGTGGGCTACGAACCCGACCAGGCCGTCTCCCGCCAGACCGCCCTCGACATGGCCCGCGCCGCCTACCGCCGCGCCCTCCGCCTGCGCGAGGGCAGCGCCCCCGTCGCCGGCGTCGCCTGCACCGCCACCATCGCCACCGACCGCCCCAAGCGCGGCGAGCACCGCTGCCACGTCGCCTGCTGGACCGGCTCCGCCTCCGCAGTCTACAGCCTCACGTTCGTGAAGGGCCTGCGCGACCGCGCCGGCGAGGACGCCGTAGCCAGCCGGCTCACCCTGTACGCCTTCGCCGAGGCCGCGGGCGTCCCCACCGGCCTCCCGCTCGGCCTCGACGACCGCGAGCGCGTGGACGTCGAGCTCGCAACGCCTACGACGACCCCGTGGAAGGCCCTCGCCGCCGGCCACGTCGACCACGCCCTCGTCTCCGCCGGCGCCGCCGAGGCCGACGCCCCGTGCGCGGCGTCGTGCTGCCCGGCTCGTTCAACCCGCTGCACGACGGCCACCGCAAGCTCGCCGACGCCGCCTCCCGCATCCTGGACGCGCCGGCCACGTTCGAGCTGTCCATCACCAACGTCGACAAGCCCCCGCTCGCCGAGTCCGAAATCCGGCGCAGGCTGGCGCAGTTCGACGACACGGAAGCCGTCGCCGTCACCAGGGCGCACGTCTTCTACCGCAAGGCGGACCTGTTCCCCGGCTGCGTCTTCGTCATCGGCTGGGACACCGCCACGCGGCTGGTCGACCCCCGCTACTACGACGGCAGCGACGCCAACCTCGTCTCCGCGCTCGAGCACATCCGCGCCCAGGGCTGCCGATTCCTGGTGGCGGGCCGCGCGCACGACGGCGCGTTCCGCACCCTGGACGACGTGTCCATACCCCGCGGATTCGCCGACCTGTTCGAGGCCATCCCCGAGTCGGCCTTCCGCCAGAGGACGTGTCGTCCACCGAGCTGCGCGACGCGCTCGAGGCTCGGCGGTAGCAGCGGTGCGCTTCAAGGACATCCGCGAGTTCGCCGCCTTCCTCGAGTCCTGGGGCGACCTGCGCCGCGTCAGCGCCCCCGTGAGCCGCGACCTCGAAATCACCGAGATAACCGACCGCGTCATCAAGTCCGGCGGCCCGGCCCTGCTGTTCGAGAACGTCGAGGGCTACGACGCGCCCCTGCTCATCAACATGTTCGGCACTCACCAGCGCACCGCCTGGGCGCTCGGCGTCGACCACGTCGATCGAGCTCGTGGACCGCGTCCGCCGCCTGCTCTCGCTGGCCCAGGGCCCGCCCTCCGGCATCGGCGCGCGCCTGGGCGCCCTGGGCGACGTGCTCGGCGTGGCCCGCGCGCGACCCAAGCGGGTGCGGCGCGCCCCCTGCCAGGAGGTTGTGCTCACCGGCGACGACGTCGATCTGAACGTGATGCCCGCTCTCAAGTGCTGGCCCCTGGACGCCGGACGCTTCATCACGCTGCCCCTCGTCATCACCCGCGACCCCGAAACCGGACGCCGCAACGTCGGCACCTACCGGATGCAGATTTACGACGAGCGCACCGCCGGCCTGCACTGGCAGACCCACAAGGTCGGCGCCGCCCACCACGACGCGGGCGTGCGCGGCGGCCACGAGCGCCTGGAGGTGGCCGTGGCCCTCGGCGGCGATCCGGCGACCATCTGGTCCGGCTCCATGCCGCTGCCGCCCGACCTGGACGAGCTGGCCATCGCCGGCGTCATTCGCGGCGAGGCGGTGCAGGTGGTGAAGTGCAAGACCGTGGACCTCGAGGTGCCCGCCCACGCCGAGTACGTGATCGAGGGCTACCTCACCCCCGGCGAGCTACGCCCCGAGGGCCCGTTCGGCGACCACACCGGCTACTACTCCCCCGCCGAGGACTACCCCTTCATGCGCGTGACCGCCATCACCCACCGGCGCGACCCCATCTACCCCACCACCATGGTGGGGCGCCCGCCCACCGAGGACTTCTTCATGGGCAAGGCCAGCGAGCGGCTCATGCTGCCCGCCCTCCAGATGGCCGTGCCGGAGATAGTGGACATGAACATGCCCGCCGAGGGCATCTACAAGAACTTCGTGATCGTCTCCATGCGCAAGCGCTACCCCGGCCACCCCCAGAAGGTGATGCACGCCCTCTGGGGCATCGGCCTGCTCATGCTGGTGAAGGCCATCATCATCGTGGACGACCACGTGGACGTCCAGAATCTGTCCGAGGTCGCCTGGCGCGTGGGCGCGAACATAGACCCCGGACGCGACATCACCCTGTCCGAGGGACCCACCGACGACCTCGACCACGCCTCCGCCGTGGCCCGCTTCGGCGGCAAGATCGGCATCGACGCCACCGCCAAGGGGCCTATGGACGGCTTCACCCGCGAGTGGCCTCCCGACATCGTGATGAGCGACGACGTCAAGCGCCTCGTCACCAACCGCTGGACCGAGTACGGCATTTAAGTCCCTTCCCCCTTGACGGGGGAAGGTTAGCATGGGGGTGTGACTGTTGAGCCCGCTCAGGTAACGACTGACCATGACAACCCTCGCCACCACAGCCCGCAAAGTCCCCCTCATGCTGGGAGCCATCAACTTCCAGGAGAGCCTCTACGCCCTCCCGTTCGCCTACACCGGCATGTTGCTCGCCGCCCGCGGCCTCCCCACCTGGCACCAGTTCATCTGGATAACCGTCGCCATGGTCAGTGCCCGCACCGTCGGCATGGCCGCCAACCGCGTCATCGACCGCCACATCGACGCCCGCAACCCCCGCAACGCCGGACGCCACCTGCCCAGCGGCCGCCTGCGCGTCGCCGACCTCGGCGCGCTCATCGCGGTATCGCTGGTGGTCTTCTTCCTCGCCGCCTGGCAGCTCAACACCCTCGCCCTCGCACTCGCGCCGGTCGCCGTCGCCTACCTCGTCTTCTACCCCTACACCAAGCGCTTCACCTGGGCCGCCAACCTGCTGCTCGGCTGGGCGCTCGCCATCGCGCCCTCCGCCGCGTGGATAGGCGTCACCGGCAGCTACGGCTGGCAGCCCTTCGTGCTTTCGCTGGCCGTCGCCACCTGGGCCGGCAGCTTCGACATCCTCTACCACACCCAGGACCGCGACTTTTACGACGAGGCCGGACTCCACTCCGTGGCGCACAGATTCGGCGTCGTCCGCGCGTTCCGGCTGGCCCGCGCCCTCGACGTGGTCGCCATGTCGCGTGCGTCCTATCGCTGGGGTTCTGGTTCGGCCTCGGCTGGCCCTACTTCGCCGGCTGCATCATCGCCGCCGCGCTGCTCGTCTACAAGCACACCCTCGTCTCCCCCGACGACCTCTCCCGATTCGGCATGGCCTTCTTCCGAATCAACGCCTACGTCTCCACCTCCGTCTTCACCGGGACCCTCATAGCCCTTCTGCTACAATAGGGGATGGACGGGCGCGTAGGGGCAACCCTCGTGGTTGCCTGTGGCGGCGAGGCGGGCGGGCGCGTAGGGGCAACCCTCGTGGTTGCCCTGTGTCAGCGAGGCGGGCGCCCACAAGGGACGCCCCTACAAGTGTCACGGGATATGGGTCAAACCAATGCAGCATGGTTCCATTGAGAAACCCGTCGTCGTCGGCATCACCGGCGCCAGCGGCTCCGCGCTCGCCGACGCCGTAATCGACCGGCTGCTCGCGATGCGCGTCCCCGTCGTCGCCACCGCGTCCTCCGCCGCCCGCATGGTCTGGCGCGAGGAGATGGACGAGTCCTTCGGCTCGGCCCTCGAGCGCTGGGACGCCGGCGGATCCTTCACCTTCCACCAGGTCGGCGACCTCCGCGCGCCCATCGCCAGCGGCACCTATCCCACCCTCGGCATGGTCATCGTGCCGTGCAGCATGGCCACCGCTGCCGCCGTCGCCCACGGCCTCGCCGACAACCTCGTGCGCCGCGCCGCCGACGTCTGCATCAAGGAGCGCCGCCCCCTCGTGATCGTCCCCCGCGAGTCCCCCCTCAGCGCCATCCACCTGCGCAACCTCGCCGAGCTCGCCCAGCTCGGCGCGACCATATTGCCGCCCGAGCCCGCCTTCTACCTGCGCCAGCGCACCATCGACGACGTGATCGACTTCGTAGCCCAGCGCGTCCTAACCGCCCTCGGCGCCACCGACGCCCTCCCCCCCAGCATGCGTTACGAAGGGCCGAGGACGTAGCAGCACAACAGCCCAGACCCCCAGCGACATTCCACCCTGCGCGGGTAGCGATCAGTCCAACC
This sequence comes from Dehalococcoidia bacterium, assembly GCA_965203135.1. Classification (GTDB taxonomy): domain Bacteria; phylum Chloroflexota; class Dehalococcoidia; order Lucifugimonadales; family CATOSD01; genus CATOSD01. The sequence goes on from CBDBBO010000003.1 coordinate 325,065, forward strand.
GTTCCCCCCAGTGCTCAACGGCTAGGCCATCGGAAAATCGAACGGTCTCGGCCGTCCTCCGTTGCGTTACGTGCCACGCATTTGAACTGGAACCCTGTGTTGGCTCCGGCTCGAACCAAACGAGTCGGGCATGCACGGTGTCACCGGCCACGGTGAGCTCTTGGATAACTACTCTCAGCCCTGGGTGTGACCGCCTGGCTGACACTACGACATTGGCGAACCCATCGGGGCCATACATTTCCGAGCCGCCGATTCCCTGGTGGTCAACGTAACTGGGTGAGACTAGGGACTCAAGGGTTGACACATCTCCCGTGTTGAAGGTCTCCGCCATGCGTCGCATGATTCTGCTGTGCCTCTCCCTGCTCGTCCTCTTGTCTTCCATCTGTCGATTCTATCAGGTGGATGGGATCGTAGGACACGTGCTCCTAGGAGCTAGCGAGGGGTAGGAGTCCTTGAACGTGGCTACTGATGGTGCGCACGCAGCTATGGGAAGCGTATCAGCGGCGGTCGGTTTGACACTGGTGGTTCATTCGGGTGACCCGCACCTCTAGATGAGCGGATAGGCCCTCTGGGGCGCCACTCGTCCGCAGTTCCTCCACGTAATCCTAGATGACCTTGGCCGGGAGCGGTCCCCGGGAGTCGTACGGCGGCTCGTCCGTTTCGTAGATGCAGACGCCGACGCCCAACCCAGGCCCATTGGTAGGGTGTTGAAGAACTGAGGCTTCGGGGACGAGGGTGATGGGATGGGGTCATCACACACCCAGGAGTTCTCAAGGCTAGGCGAAGCTGATTCGCGACAATGACTTCTGCTGGTCTTGGACACCAGGCAACTCACGCCGTCACGGCGCGCGGCGCAGCTGAGGAACCTAGGGTGCAACCCTCAAGTCGCCGCTGATTTCTTGACTAAGCTGGGCGCGCCCCTGCTCCATCCCTCGCAAACGGCCATTGACATCCCCGCACATCCGTACTATTCTGCCCACATGCCAACCGACACCAACAACCGACCCGCCGCCAGCGTGCCGGCCAGCCCGGCGAGACGCCCAGTCCCGTTCCGCCACCAAATCCGTCGAGTTCATACCGAATACACCCGAAATCGTGACAGCCGGGCGGCATCAGCCACCCCCGATGAAACACCCTCCAAGTACGAACAGCACAAAATGGAACACTTTCGGCAAAAGCCTACTTTGTACCGCGCGCAGAGCCACCGCCGCGGTTGAACTGGCCCCGCCTTCCCCATACAATACTCACAGCCAACAGGCCGCACCCTGCACAGGAGAGCTTCCGCCGTGATTCACTCGCTAGACGCCATCAAGGCCATCAACGACGGCCGCGAGGACGCCATAGTGGTCAGCACCATGACCCCCAACCGCTACTGGGAGTCCGTCTCGACCAATCGCGACCTGGACCTGCCCATCTTCGGCGCGATGGGCAAGGCGTCCTCCGTGGCCCTGGGACTCTCGCTCGCCCGCCCGGACAAGCGCATCGTCGTGCTGGACGGCGACGGCGGCCTGCTGATGAACCTCGGCACCCTCGTCACCATCGCCGACCAGGAGCCCGAAAACCTCGTCCACTTCGTCTTCGAAGACGGCATGTACTTCACCACCGGCGGCCAGCCGGTGCCCGGCGCCGGCAGGTTCAACCTCGCCGCCATGGCCAGGGACGCCGGCTACCTCGAGAGCTTCGAGCTGGACAACCTCGAGGACCTCGTCAACGAAACTGCCCAACATCATGAACACCAAGGGCCCCGTCTTCGTCTGCCTGAAGGTCTCGCACGGCGAAGAGCTGCCGGAGGTCTACATTGGTGACACCGCCAGTGCCATGCGCCGCCTGGCCGACAAGCTGCGGGAAGAGTAGCCCTCCGTGTTCGACTTCCACACGCACACCTTCCTCAGCGATGGTGTGCTCTCCCCCGTGGAGCTTATACGCCGCGCGATCGTGGCCGGCTACCGCGTAATGGCCATCACCGATCATGTGGGCTCCGGCAACCTTGAGTACGTGCTGAAGGCGCTGACCATCGACTGCCGGATGGCTTCCGAGCGCTGGGATATCCTCGCCCTGCCGGGGGTGGAGATAACCCACACCCCCAAGGAGGACATCGACCTGCTGGCCAGGGAGTCGAGGGCCCTCGGCGCGAAAGTGGTGAACGTGCACGGCGAGACCATCGCCGAGCCGGTGGAGCCGGGCACCAACCACGCCGCCGTCAGCTCCCGCCACGTCAACATCCTCGCCCACCCCGGTCTCATCACGCCCGAAGATGCCGCCATCGCCGCGGCGAACGGCGTCTACCTCGAGATCTCCACCCGCAAGGGACACAGCCTCACCAACGGCCACGTAGCGCGCATAGCTCGCGCGGCGAACGCCGGCATGGTGCTCGACTCCGACGCCCACGAGCCGGGCGACCTGCTGACCCGCGAGCCACGCCCTCCGGGTGGCCCGCGGCGCCGGCCTCGACGAACACGAGGCCCTAACCCTCCTCGACGACAACCCCCGCGGCCTGCTGGCCTCCATCGGCATCGAATACGCCGGCTGAGAACCAAAAGGTCCCTTCCCCCTTGATGGGGGAAGGTTAGGATGGGGGTGAAGGTCCTCCTCTACCGACGCGAGAACAACGAGGGGCTGATTGATGTGCTACAGTGTTTAGAGACGACGAAGTCAGGTACGTCGTTGCGTCGGTGTTGTTGGCCTGGGCAATCGCCGTCCTGATAGGCTACTACGAGATCTTCATCAACCGAGCGGACAGTGTGCCGGCAACAGTGGTGGCGGCGATCATCGGCGCTGCTGGCGCTACCGGATTCACGCTGCTGCTGGTAGGCACGTGGGAGGTGTTTTCGATGCTGGCGCGAAGAATCAACGAAAGACGCTTGGCCGAAGCACGCCAAGAAGGCCGAGAAGAAGAACGCAAGCGCTTGGAGGAAGAGCGCGCACGCCTCAAAGAGTGGTACGCCAACCTGCCCCAGGAAGTCAAAGACCAGTGGCCCCCGCCTTTCTAAAGGGGAGCAGTAATCTATGGTCCTCTACAGATGGCTGAACAAGAGGCGCTTGGAGGCTGCGCGTGAAGAAGGCTATCGCGAAGGCCTTTTGCTGGGGATGCGAGAAGCCCTTGAGGAAGAGCGGAGGTGGTTGGAGTTAGCGACAGCACGGCTGATCGAAGATCAGAAGCGCCTGCGCGAGTGGTACGCCAACCTACCCCCGGAATCCAAGGAGAAGGTTCCCCCGCCGTTCTAATGTGCGAGGAAATGGTAGCTAGCTGAAGATCGCTCGCAACGCCTACTCCGGTAGCACCACCGAGTCCCGGCTCCGCGCCCGTGGCCACGCCCGTCGTGTTCCGCACCGCGAACGCCCGGCTCTTGGCCGTCGCCTCCTGCCCGAACCCCGCCAGGTGCGGCGTGACCAGCACTCTGTCCATGTCCAGCAGCGGATTGTCCGGGCTCGTCGGTTCCCTCCTCCAGCACGTCCAGGCCCGCTCCCGCGATCTTCCCGTCCCGCATCGCCCTGATGAGCGCCGCCTCGTCCACCACCGGCCCGCGGCAGGCGTTGATCAACACCGCGTTAGGCTTCATCATGTCGAACTCCCGGTCGCTCAGCATGGCCCGTGTGTGCCTGTTCAGCGGCACGTGCAGCGTCACGATGTCAGACTCCCGCAGCAGCTCGTCCCTCTCCACCCGGCGCACGTTCAACTCCCGCTCCAGCTCCGCCGGGAAGTTGACCACATCGCTGTACAGCAGCTCGCACTCCCAGCCCTGAAGCCGCCGCGCCACGCTCTGCCCAATCCGCCCGAACCCGATGATGCCCACGGTCTTGCCCGTCAGCTCGTAGGCGTCCTCGAACCAACTCTCGCGGATGTCCCCGGCCCACTTGCGCTCCTTCACGTACTGGAGTTGTAGCTGGAGCTTCCGGTAGACGCTCACCATGAGCGTGATGGTGTGCTCTGCGACCGCGACCGCGTTGCCGCCGCCGTTGTTCGCCACCTTCACCCCCAGCTCGCCCAGCGCCTGCAGGTCCATCATGTTGGTGCCCGCGCTGATGGTCTGCACCAGCCGCAGATTCGGACATGCCCGCGCCAGTTCCACCGGAAACACCGACGGTATGGCGATCACTGACACGGTCTCCCGCATCTGCTCGGCCTGCTCTTCGATGGGCAGCGACGAGTCCACCCAGCCGATTTCGACGCCCTCCGGCGCCAGCCTGCGAAACGCCTCCAACTGCTCCCCATCCGGGGAAAGCAGCACTACCTTCGCGCTCATTGAGTCCTCCTGTCTAATCTCTGGTAGGGACGGGTTCGCGACCCACCCGTTCTCGCTTGTGATGTCGCCAGATGGGGGGATATACTCTAGTCGGCCCTTCGGACCGCGCCGTATTGCCGGGCCGTGGGCCGGATTATACACCAATCCGGGGGATTACTCCGCTCCATGAATCAGGCCGCGCTCGACGGCGTTCGCGTGTTGGACTTCACCCACCACGTGGCCGGGCCGTACTGCACCAAGCTCCTCGCCGACTTCGGCGCCGACGTCGTCAAGGTCGAGCGGCCCGGAGGTGGCGACCCCGCGCGCCGCATGGGGCCGTTCGTCCGCGATGAGCCGCAACAGGATATGAGCCTGCCGTTCCTGTACCTGAACACCAGCAAGCGCGGCGTCACCCTGAACCTCAAATCCAGCGCGGGCCATGACATCGCCCTTAGACTGGCGGCGGAGGCGGACGTAATGGTCGAGAACTTCAGCCCACGCGTCATGCCGTCCCTGGGCCTGGACTACGACTCGATTCGCAAGGTCAACCCGGACGCGATCATGGTGTCCATTTCCAACTTCGGCCAGTCCGGCCCCTACCGCGATCATAAGGCCACCGAAATCGTCGAGTACGCCCTCGGCGGCATGGCCTACATCTTCGGCAGCCAGGACCGCGAGCCGCTCGTCCACGCCTACAACCAGGCGCAGTTCAAGGCGGGCACCAACGCCGCGTCGGCCGCGGCCATCGCCGTATTCCATCGCATGATGACCGGCCGCGGCGACTACGTCGACCTCTCGATCCAGGAGTCTATGACCACCGCCCTGAGGGACACCGCCTCCGTCTACACCTACCAGGGCGGCATCAAGGCCAGGGCCGCAACCTACACCGGAGAGATGCCCAGGGGCCCCATGACGGCGGGCGACGGCTACGTGGTGCCCATCGTGTTCGGCGGCGTGGACTGGGCCGACCTGTCGGAGTTCATGGAAGCGCCACCGCTGGCGGACGAGCGTTTCTCCACGGCGGAGGGCCGGCGAGACAACGCGCGGGCACTGCGCGAAGAGGTGGAGCGGGCGATAGCCCGGCGCGACGCCACCGACCTGTTCTACGCCGCGCACGAGCGGCGCGGCTACATCTTCGGCCTCGTACAGGACCCGGCCCAGTTGGTCGACAATCCCCAATATCGCCACCGGCGCTACTTCGAGGACGTCGTTCACCCGGTGGCGGGCAGCTTCGCGTATCCGGGCGCGCCTTTCGACATGAGCGCCACGCCCTGGCGCGCGCGATCGCCCGCGCCGACGCTCGGACAGCACAATGCCGAGGTGTTCGGCGAGCTGGGTCTCTCCCAACACGACTTGGTCGCCCTCAAGGCCAGCGGGGATATCTAGGCCATGAGTCTTCCACTGGCAGGCGTTCGCGTCGTGGAGATGGGCCAGCTCATCGCGGTTCCGCACGCCGCCAAGATGCTCGCCGACATGGGCGCCCAGGTAATCAGGGTGGAGTCACACGCACGCCTGGAGGGATACCGCGCCTCCGCCTTCTACGACAACGACCCGGGCAAGGTCTACTGGAACCGCGGCGCAAACTTCTACGAGCAGAACCGCAACAAGCTCGGCCTCACGCTCGACCTGTCGAAAGCAGGCGCCCTTGACACGCTGCGCGAGCTGATCGCCATGAGCGACGTCTTCATCGAGAACTTCACTCCCAGGGTTATGCGCAACTTCAAGCTGGAGTACGACGACCTGCGCTTGTTGAGGCCCGACATCGTGTTCGTATCCTCCACCGGCTACGGCTTCACCGGTCCGTGGTCCGCGTTCGGCGCGATAGGCCCGACGACCGAGGCGGCGTCGGGGTTGTGCACTCCACGGGCTACGAGGGAGGACCGCCCGAGCTGGCCGAGATGCCCTATACCGACTACACCGCCGCCGAGCACACCGTGTTCGCGATAGTCACGGCCCTGGCCCACCGCGCTCGCACTGGCAGAGGCCAGTTCGTGGACGTGTCCCAGGCACAGGCCGCCAGCGCCACCGCGCCCGAAACGTTGATGGACTACACCGCCAACGGCAGGATCGCGCGTCGCATCGGCAACCGCCATCCGTACATGGCGCCGCACGGCCTCTACCCGTGTCAGGGAGTGGACGCCTGGATCGCTATAGCCATCTCTCAGGACGAGGAGTGGTCGGCCCTGTGCGGCGTGCTGGAAGCGGGCGCGCTGAGCGACAACAAACGCTTTGCGGACGCCGACTCGCGCTGGCGGCACAGGGCCGCGCTGGACGAGACGCTGTCGTCGCTCACACGCAAGTGGCAGCACCGGGAGCTGGCCGGGCGACTACAGCAAGTTGGCGTGCCTGCAGGAGCCGTGCTCAACAACGCGGATCTGCTGTTCGACCCGCATCTCACGTCGAGGGGCTTCTACGAGATCTGCGAGCATCACCCGGCCGCCGACATGCCGCCGCTGCCGTACTCGAGCAGGCCGTGGAAGTTCACGCAGGCGCCCGCTGTGCCCCGTAGCGCGGCACCCCTGCTGGGCGAGCACAACCGCCACGTGCTCGAGGACATTCTCGGTATGGCCGGCGAGGACGTGCATGCAATGGAGGCCGACGGCGCAATCGGCAGCGAGCCGACGCGCCCGGCGCCTGCGCCCGCGGTCCCAGTGGAGGAGCAGGTGCGCCTGGGCCGCATCCTCACGCACGACCCGCACTACAAACAACGCGTACGCGAGCACTACGGAAAGTAGGAACCAAGAAGGAGGACACAGCCATGAAGATCATCAGAAACGGCTCAGGACCCGAACAGGACCGCACCGACGCGCCACTGTTCGTCGGAGGTAAGGTCACCGGCCAGTCGATCGTGAGCGGCGACAGCAACTGGTTCAGCTTCAACTTGGTCAGCTTCGCCGCCGGCGCCCGCAACAAGTTCCACACCCACACCAGCGACCAGATCCTCTACGTCACCAGCGGCACGGGCATCGTCGCCAACGAGTCCGAAGAAGTGGAGGTCACCGAGGGCGACACCGCGCTCATCCCAGCCGGGGAGAAGCACTGGCACGGCGCGACCGCCGACTCCGACTTCGCCCACATCTCGCTCACCGCGCCCGACAGCCAGACAGAGATGTTCGACGACTAGGCGCACCTGCGTCCGCGTGTGGTATTATGGCGCCCATCCTGCGGACGCCATGCCGCATGCCGGGCGCAAGCGCCTGCTCGCGGCGCGCGTGGACTAGGTGGCGCTATGCCGATACTGGCCCTGGACGGACTGCGAGTGCTAGACGCCTCCCAAGGAGTCGCCGGGCCATACTGCGCCAAGCTGCTCGCCGAGTACGGCGCGGAGGTCGTCAAGATCGAGCCGCCCCGTACCGGCGACGAGAGCCGCCATTCGCGGGCCGTTCGCCCCGGACGTGCCCCGCGCCGAGGGCAGCGCGCTGTTCCTGCACCTCAACACCAACAAGAAGGGCGTTACGCTCGACCTGAACGGCGACGAGGGCCGCGACCTCTTTCTGAGACTCGTCGGCGAGAGCGAGGTGCTGGTAGAGAGCGGCCCGCCCGGTCAGATGGAATCGCTGGGCCTTGGCTACGAGGCGCTGCGTCGCGCGCGACCCGACCTGGTTATGACCTCCATAACCCCCTTCGGCCAGACTGGGCCGTACAGCCGCCACCAGTACACCGAATTGACCGTCTTCGCGTCGGGCGGCGGGATGCTCCGCGAGGGGCTGCCGGACCGCGAGCCGCTCATGTACGGCGGTGAAATCGCCCAGTACTTCGCAGGCACGTCCGCGGCAACCGCGACGATGGCCGCCTGCGTCGGCACCGGTCTTACGGGCAAGGGCCGCTGGATAGACGTGTCCATCCAGGAGTGCTTTGCGGGCCATCCGCACCAGATAGGGCGCCGCGCTCCCTTCGCCTACAGCGGCGAGACGGATGGCCGCAACCACGCCCCACGAGCCGGTCGCGGGCGCGCGCGAGACGTTCGCCGTCGGCACCTTCCGCTGCAAGGACGGCTACTTCAGCTTCCTGCCGCTGGGACCCAGGATGTGGCCCTACTTCGCGAACATGATAGAGTCGCCCGAACTGCTGGACGACCCGCGCATGGCGACGCCGCGCGAGCGCGAGCAGCACCACTACGAGTTGCTGGACAGGTTCCAGGCGTGGCTGGACGCGCACACGCGCGACGAGGTGTTCGAGGCCACGCAGCGAGTGGGCATCCCCGGCGGGCCCGTGCTCACCACAGGCGAGGTCATCGCCAACGAACACCTGGCCTCGCGGGACTACTTCCAGCGCATGGTCCATCCACAGGCGGGTGAGCTTACCTACAGCGGCTCGCCCTTCAAGCTGGACGGCTTGCCCGCAGACGATCCACGCCCCGCGCCGACGCTGGGCCAGCACAGCGATGAGATCCTGGGCGGGCTGCTCGGCCTGGACGCCTCCGAGATAGCGGGGCTGCGCAGCCGCGAGATCATCTAGCGCCAGGACGGAGGCAGGCATCATGAACATCGACTCGAACACCCCTCTGCCGCTTGCGGGCGTGCGCTCGCTGGAGCTCGCCGAAATCTGGGCCGGGCCGTTCTGCGGCGTGCTGCTGGGCGACCTGGGCGCGGAGGTCATCAAGGTCGAGTCCATCCAGCGCATAGCGCGCGGCCCCGTGCGGCCTCCCCAGGGTTCGGCGGGCTATCCGGACGGGAGACCCCGGCGAGCGGCCCTGGAACCGCGCCGCCAACTTCAACGGCCTCAACCGCAACAAGCTGGGCCTCACGCTCGACCTGGGCGATCCGAAGGGGGCCGACGCCTTCAAGGAGCTTGTGAGCATCAGCGACGTGGTGGTGTCCAACTACGCCTACGGCGTGATGACCGAGAAGTTCGGCCTCGATTACGAGACGCTGAGGCGCGTGAAGCCGGACATAGTGATGCTGCTGATGCCGGGTTTCGGCAACACCGGCCCCTACAAGCGCTACCGCAGCATGGGCATGACCATCGACGCGCTGTCGGGCCACTCCTCGCAGCGCGGCTACCCCGATCTGGATCTTTCCACGCTGTCGCCGGTGCATCACCCGGACGCCGTGGGGGGCGCGACGGCGGCGTTCGCGGTGTGCACCGCGCTGCAAAGGCGCAATCGCACCGGCCAGGGCCAGTTCATCGACATGGCGCAGGCGGAGTCGTTCATCCCGCACATGGGCGAGGCGGTGCTCGAGTACGGCATGACGAGCCGTCCGAGGGCGCGGCGGGGCAACCGCC